>CAVOSK010000007.1:0-1563215 GCA_963698855.1 uncultured beta proteobacterium | reverse complement strand
GCTCGCCTACGCGACCATTGCAGGCTTGCCAGTGCAGGCGGGCCTGTTCGCCGCCATGGTGCCGATGGTCGTCTATGCCGTCCTCGGCACTTCACGTCTTCTCTCGGTCAGCACCACCACGCCGATCGCAATCCTGTGCGCGACGGCCATCGGCGAAGCGCTGCGCGACAATCCGGGGCTCGATCCGCTGACCGCGGCGGCCACCCTCTCGCTCCTCGTCGGCCTGATGCTGATCGCCGCGCGAGTGCTTCGATTCGGCTTCCTGGCCAACTTCATATCCGAACCGGTGCTGACCGGATTCAAGGCCGGGGTCGGTTTCGTCATCGTCGCCGACCAGGTGCCCAAGCTGCTCGGCATCCACATCCACAAGGAGGGCTTCTTCCGCGACGTGCTGTCGATATTCAAGCAGGCCCCGGAACTGTCGTGGGCCACGCTCGCGGTCGCGCTGGGGACCTTCGCCGTCATCTACTTCGCCAAGCGCTTCCTGCCGAAGTCGCCGGCGCCGCTGCTCGCCGTGGCCGCGGGCATCGCCGCCTCGGCCGTCGTCGGGCTCGAAGCCGCGGGCGTGAGCGTGATCGGCGCGATTCACGGTGGCTTTCCGGTGCTCATGCTGCCGCAGCCCTCGCTGTTCGAGGCGATGTGGCCGGCCGCCGCCGGCATCGCGCTGATCTCCTTCACCGAGTCGATCGCGGCGGCGCGGGCCTTCGTCCGCAAGACGGATCCTCCGCTCGACGCCAACCGCGAACTGCTCGCCATCGGTGCTGCGAATGCCGCGGGTGCCTTCATCGGCTCGATACCTGCGGGCGGCGGCACCTCGCAGACGGCGGTGAGCCTCAAGGCCGGAACGCAAACCCAGGCCGCCTCGCTGGTGGTCGCCGCGGTCGCGTTCGCCACGCTGCTGTTCCTCGCGCCGGTCCTCGCGCTGATGCCGCACGCCACGCTGGCCGCGGTGGTCATCGCCTACTCGATCGGGCTGGTGAACCCGGCGGAGATGGCGGCCATCCGCCACGTGCGCACGATGGAGTTCCGCTGGGCCCTGGTCGCCTGCCTCGGCGTGATGATGCTGGGCACGCTCAAGGGCATCCTGGTCGCCATCGTGCTGTCGCTGCTGGGCCTGATGTGACTGGCGAACGATCCACCGGTCGACGAGATCGGCCGCAAGCCGGGCACGCGAGTGTTTCGCCCGCGCTCGCCGGAACATCCGGATGACGAGTCGATCCCGGGGCTGCTCATCGCCCGCCCGGAGGGCCGCATGTTCTTCGGCAACGCCGCAAACGTCGGCGCCAAGCTGATGGCCTTGATCAAATCCGGCTCGCCACAGGTGATCCTGCTCGACTGTTCGGCAATTCCCGGTTTCGAATTCACCGCGCTCAAGATGCTGAACGAGGCCGAGGAAAGGCTGCGTGCCGAGGGTACGGAAGTGTGGCTTGCCGCGCTCAGTCCCGAGACCCGGGAACTGATACAACGCTCGCCGCTGGCGGAACGCCTGGGGCGCGAACGGATGTTCCACAACGTGGAGCAGGCGATCGCCGCGTTCGAAGCGCGCCAGCCCGCTTCAACCCAACAAGCCTAGGATTGCCATGAGTACGCTGCAGCAGATCGAGCAGGGAGACCGCGCGCCCCTGTTGAGCCCCGTGGACCGGGTGTCAGAATTGCTCTTCGGCCTGTTCATGGCGCTGACCTTCGTCGGCGTCGTCTCCATGGCCACGGCCGGGCGCGACGAAGTCGAGGCCATGCTGATCGCCGCACTGGGATGCAACCTGGCGTGGGGGATCGTCGACGCGGTCATGTACCTGGTGCGCACCATCACCGAGCGCGGACGCTCGCTGACCTTGGCCCGTTCGGTGCAGGCCGCCCGCGATGCGGAGGCCGGACGCAAGCTGGTCGAAGCCGCCCTCACCCCGGGCATGGCGAAACTGGTCTCGGCAACCGAAATCGAAGCGATCCGCGGGCGTGTCGTCGCCCTCACCGACTTGCCAGCACGGCCCCGGCTGCAGCGCGACGACTTCCTGGCAGCCTTCGGGGTGTTCCTGATCGTGGTCGCGTCGACCTTTCCCGTGGCGTTGCCGTTCGTCTTCCTCGACGACGCTGCCACCGCGCTGTTCGTGTCGCGCGCCATCGCGGTGACGATGCTGTTCTTCGGCGGGCTCGCCCTCGGCCGCTACGCAGGCTATGGCAGCTGGAAGACCGGCGTCATGATGGCCGGCCTCGGCGTGGCGGTGGTGGCCGCCGTCATCGCGCTGGGCGGATGAGATGAGCGCCGCACGCCTCATCATCGTCGCGTGCGCGGCTTGCGCGCTCGCAAGCGCCTGGGCCGACGCGCCGGCGCCAGCCGCGCAGCCCGCCTGGGAATTCGCGCTGACGGCCTACCCTACCGTGGTGCAGGGCGCCGACGACAACTATACGTCGGCGATCGGCACCGCGGACCGCGGACCGCTGCACCTGGAGGCGCGCTACAGCTACGAAGCGGTCGGTGCGCGCTCGGCTTTCGTCGGCTGGAACTTCTCCGGCGGCGAGACGCTGACCTGGGAAATCACGCCCTTGCTAGGCGGCGTCTGGGGACCTTTGCAGGCCTTCGTGCCCGGGGTCGAACTGAGCCTCGGCTACGGACGCTTCGATTTCTATCTGGAAGGCGAATACGTCGACGACGCGGACGAGCCCTATACCTATGCCTGGATCGAACTGGGGTTCGCGGCGCAGGACTGGCTGCGCATCGGGGCCGCGGCACAACGCACGCGAATCTTTGGCGACGAACGCGATATCCAGCGCGGGCCGTTCGTCCAGGTGAGCTGGGACCGCTTCAGCGTCGGTGGCTACTGGTTCAATCCCGGCGCGGACGACCAGGTATTCATCGGCTCGATCGGGGTGTCGTTCTAGGGTGCCCTACCCTCAATCCGCCTCGTCCGGCAGACCCTCAGGCTGGTCGTCTATGCCGTCCTCGGCACCTCACGTCTTCTCTCGGTCAGCACCACCACGCCGATCGCAATCCTGTGCGCGACGGCCATCGGCGAAGCGCTGCGCGACAATCCGGGGCTCGATCCGCTCACCGCCGCAGCCACCCTTTCCCTGCTCGTCGGCCTGATGCTCATTGCCGCGCGGGTGCTTCGATTCGGCTTCCTGGCCAACTTCATTTCGGAACCGGTGCTGACCGGATTCAAGGCCGGCGTCGGTTTCGTCATCGTCGCCGACCAGGTGCCCAAACTGCTCGGCATCCACATCCACAAGGAGGGCTTCTTCCGCGACGTGCTGTCGATATTCAAGCAGGCCCCGGAGCTGTCGTGGGCTACGCTTGCCGTCGCGCTGGGAACCTTCGCGGTCATTTACTTCGCCAAGCGCTTCCTGCCGAAGTCGCCGGCGCCGCTGCTCGCCGTAGCCGCAGGTATCGCCGCCTCGGCCGTCGCCGGGCTCGAAGCCGCAGGCGTGAGCGTGATCGGCACGATCCACGGTGGCTTTCCGGCACTCATGCTGCCGCAGCCCTCGCTGTTCGAGGCGATGTGGCCGGCCGCCGCCGGCATCGCGCTGATCTCCTTCACCGAGTCGATCGCGGCGGCTCGGGCCTTCGTCCGCAAGACCGATCCTCCGCTCGACGCCAATCGCGAACTGCTCGCCATCGGCGCTGCGAATGCCGCGGGTGCGTTCATCGGCTCGATCCCTGCCGGCGGCGGTACCTCGCAGACGGCGGTGAGCCTCAAGGCCGGATCGCAGACCCAGGCCGCCTCGCTGGTGGTTGCCGCGGTCGCGTTCGCCACGCTGCTGTTCCTCGCCCCGGTCCTCGCGCTGATGCCGCACGCCACCCTGGCCGCGGTCGTCATCGCCTATTCGATCGGGCTGGTGAACCCGGCAGAGATGGCGGCCATCCGCCATGTACGCACCATGGAGTTCCGCTGGGCGGTGATCGCCTGCCTCGGCGTGATGATGCTGGGCACGCTCAAGGGCATCCTGGTCGCCATCGTGCTGTCGATGCTGAGCCTGATGGTGATGGCGAACAATCCACCGGTCCACGAGATCGGCCGCAAGCCGGGCACGCGAGTGTTCCGCCCGCGCTCGCCGGAACATCCGGATGACGAGTCGATCCCGGGGCTGCTCATCGCCCGCCCGGAGGGCCGCATGTTCTTCGGCAACGCCGCAAACGTCGGCGCCAAGCTGATGGCCTTGATCAAATCCGGCTCGCCACAGGTGATCCTGCTCGACTGTTCGGCAATTCCCGGTTTCGAATTCACCGCGCTCAAGATGCTGAACGAGGCCGAGGAAAGGCTGCGTGCCGAGGGTACGGAAGTGTGGCTTGCCGCGCTCAGTCCCGAGACCCGGGAACTGATACAGCGCTCGCCGCTGGCGGAACGCCTGGGGCGCGAACGGATGTTCCACAACGTGGAGCAGGCGATCGCCGCGTTCGAAGCGCGCCAGCCCGCTTCAACCCTACAAGCCTAGGATTGCAATGAGTACGCTGCAACAGATCGAGCAGGGTGTTCGCGAGCCCCTGCTGAGCCCCGTGGACCGGGTGTCGGAATTGCTCTTCGGCCTGTTCATGGCGCTGACCTTCGTCGGCGTCGTCTCCATGGCCACGGCCGGGCGCGACGAAGTCGAGGCCATGCTGATCGCCGCACTGGGGTGCAACCTGGCGTGGGGAATCGTCGACGCGGTCATGTACCTGGTGCGCACCATCACCGAGCGCGGCCGCTCGCTGACCCTGGCCCGTTCCGTGCAGGCCGCCCGCGATCCGGAGGCCGGACGCAAGCTGGTCGAAGCCGCCCTCTCCCCGGGCATGGCGAAGCTGGTCTCGGCAACCGAAATCGAAGCGATCCGCGGGCGTGTCGTCGCCCTGACCGACTTGCCAGCACGGCCCCGGCTGCAGCGCGACGACTTCCTCGCAGCCTTCGGGGTGTTCCTGATCGTGGTCGCGTCGACCTTTCCCGTGGCGTTGCCATTCGTCTTTCTCGACGATGCTGCCACCGCACTGTTCGTGTCGCGCGCCATCGCGGTGACGATGCTGTTCTTCGGCGGACTCGCCCTCGGCCGCTACGCAGGCTATGGCAGTTGGAAGACCGGCGTCATGATGGCCGGCCTCGGCGTGGCGGTGGTGACCGCCGTCATCGCGCTGGGCGGATGAGATGAGCGCCGCACGCCTCATCATCGCCGCGTGCGCGGCCTGCGCGCTCGCGAGCGCCTGGGCCGACGCGCCGGCGCCAGAAGCTCCGCCGGCGTGGGAATTCGCGCTGACGGCCTACCCTACCGTGGTGCAGGGCGCCGACGACAACTACACGTCGGCGATCGGCACCGCGGACCGCGGACCGCTGCACCTGGAGGCGCGCTACAGCTACGAAGCGGTCGGTGCGCGCTCGGCTTTCGTCGGCTGGAATTTCTCCGGCGGCGAGACGCTGACCTGGGAGATCACGCCCTTGCTGGGCGGCGTGTGGGGGCCGTTGCAGGCCTTCGTGCCTGGAGTCGAACTGAGCCTTGGCTACGGGCGCTTCGAATTCTATCTGGAAGGTGAATTCGTGGATGACGGCGACGAGCCCTACACCTATGCCTGGAGCCAGCTGGGATATTCAGCGCTGGACTGGCTGCAAATCGGCATCGCGGCGCAGCGCACGCGGATCTTCGGCGACGACCGCGAGATCCAGCGCGGGCCGTTCGCCCAGGCGAGCTGGGACCGCTTCAGCCTCGGCGGCTTCTGGTTCAATCCCGGCGCGGACGACCAGGTTTTCATCGGCTCGATCGGGGTGGCGTTCTAGCGCCCTACCCTCAATCCGCCTCGTCCGGCAGACCCTCAGGCAGTCGGTACGGCGTGGCCTGGATCGGCTGGCTCAGCATGACCATCCCACCCCTGGGGCGGCCGATCCGGGCCGTCGCGTAGACGTAATCGAACAGCGCGTCCGCTGCCGTCTCGGGGACGACAAGCTGCACCAATCTGGCGAAGTTCGATTCAGGCAATTGACCGGACCGCAGGGCCTTTGCCTCCTGCAGCATCGACACGCCGCGGCAGGCGATGCTGTCGGCGACGTCGATCCCCCGTTCCTTGCGCAGCGCGCGGATCAGGGTGCGGTCGGTGCCGTCGTCCGGCAGCACGCAGATGATGAGCCGCACGCTTTCGAGCGGCGTTGCCTGGATCCCGGTCATTGCTGCGCTTCCGCCTGCAGGCGCTGGCGCTCATCCGCAGGGATGTAGGTCGCCACCTTGTCCAGCGGCACGGCGTAGATCACCCCTGCCCCCGCCCGGTCCAGCCCCAGCTGGGTGTACAGGTTGTGCATGACGAGGTCGCGCTGATCGGTTGCGGCGAGCATGGTCACCACATCCTTTTCGGCCTCCACGGCGATGCCCAGCAGGCCCAGGCGTTCGCGCACCCCGCTGCCGCGGGCGTGATGGACGAGGGCGCCGACGACGCCGGCCTCGCGCGCCACCTTGATGGCCTCGTCGCCGCGACCTTGCGGGACGATGCAGGTGATCATGACCACATCGGTGAGATAGGTGATGCTGCTGTCGCTCATAGGATGTCCTGTGCAGGTGCGAGAGGGGAGTGGCGCGGTGCCTGGGCGGCTGCCTGCACCTCGCGCCAGCTCTTGTAACGGGACCAGAGTCCGGAGATCAGGACCGTGATGATGGGGCCGACCGACGCCAGGCACAGGATGCCGAAGCCTTCGACAGCCTGGGTCGCGTTGCCGAAGCCGAGGCCCATGGCCAGCACCAGCGGCACCGTGACCGGGCCGGTGGTGACGCCGGCACTGTCCCAGGCGACGTTGACGAAGGCCTCGCTCGACAGCAGCGTCAGCACCGCCGCCACCGTGTAAGTGCCGACCAGGATCCACACCAGCGGCAGATCGAAAATGAGCTTGGCGAGTCCGAGCGCGATCCCGCAGGCCACGCCGGTCGACACCGCCATGATCAGCGTCTTCTTCTTGAACACGCCGTTGGTCAGTTCCTCGGCCGTCATGCCCAAAGCCGACAGCGCCGGCTCCGCGATGGTGGCGCCGAAGCCGAGGAACCAGGCGAAGGCCAGCGCGATGATCAGCCCGACGCCGTATCGATAAAGCGGGGACGACTCGACGCCGGCGACCTGCATGAATGCGGTCGGCACCAGATTGCCCGCGCTGTTGCCCAGCGTCGACAGGCCGTAGGTCAGGCCGAGATTGAACACGCACATGCCGAGGATGGTGAGGCCGATGCCGAGGAAGATTTCCGCCTGGTTGGCCAGCCGCTCGCGCAGGACGAGGCTCAGCACCAGGAACAGGAAGATCACCAGCGGCAGGATGGCGCGCACGCCGGAGACGACCTCGACGCCCGGACTGCGGGTATACCAGGCGCTGACGCCCGCATCGGCCACGGCGGCCGCCTGCCGCGCCGCCTCGATGATCTCGGCCGGCGACTGCACCGACGCCACATAGAGCGCGAGGAACAGCACGCCGGCGATGGGGAACAGCGAGGCCAGGGTCACGATGCCGAAGCCGGACAGCCCGCCGCTGCCCTTGCCCGCCGCCGCCGAAATGCCCACGCCGAGCGCCAGCACCAGCGGCACCGTCACCGGCCCGGTGGTCACCGCACCCGCATCCCAGGCGAGACCGAGCACCGACACCAGCTGCGGATCGCTCGCCATGTACAGCGTGGGCAGCATCACCAGCAGCAGCGAGAAGTAGATCAGCGGCTTCAGGCTCCAGCCGTAGAGGAAGCGCAGCGTGCCGATCACCGCGGCCAGTCCCACCGACGCGCCCACCACCAGCACCAGCGCATCCGACCATTCATTCAGCAGCGCATACAGATACGGCGCGCGCTCGACCGAGACGATCTGCCCGGCCATCTTCAGCGCGCCGATCGCCGGCTCGGCGAAGGTCACGCCGATACCCAGCAGCAGGGTGATGAACAGCACCAGCGGCAGGACCAGCTTGCGCGGCAACTGTTCACCGATGATCGTGCCGAACGGCATCAGGCCGATTTTCAGGCCTTCCATGAACAGCATCAGGCCGACGATCACCGCGAACATGCCGCCCGTGACCAGCCAGGCGTCCTCCACCAGCTGCCGCAGGATCAGGATCTGGAACAGCGCGAGGTAGACGGCCAGCGGCACCACCGCACGCACCTGATCCATGAAGCGGACCGATACATAGGGCTTGAGCACGCGGGCCACTTCCTGCGGCCGCAGCCGCAGCGCCGGCGGCTGGTAGGGCACCGGGCGGCCATCGGCCGCGTATTCGATTTTGGGCGCCAGTGCGTTGTAGCTGACATGCGAAACGCCGCTGCCGCTGCCTCGGATGTAGTCCGCGTATCGATAGCGCGGGGCCACGTCCGCAGTTGCGCTCGGCGACTCCTCGGGGGACGGTGGTTGGGTATTCATCTTCCTTCTTTATCCAATCGGAACGGCTTGGTAACGCCCCATCTTCGCTGGCTCTCCAGGGTAAATGGAAAACATCAAAGCCGAATCATAACTGCGACTCGATCGGCAGCAGCCCGAGGAACCACACCGAGAGCCGGCGCATGGCGCTGACCTCGGGGTCCGAGTCATACCTTTTCCAGCTTCACGCGCTGGCCTACGGCCTCTACGGCGACAAGCTGTTCGACGACTACGAGCAACGCTTCCTGAAACGCGATGTGCAGGGCGAAATCATCGCCCGCACGTTCAGTCCGGGTTACTGGGGAGACCTGTGGTCGACGGGCTGGGGACGCTCGGAACTGGCAGCGCGATCTGTATGACGAGATCCTGTTCGACGGCGCGACCTTCGCCGATCTCGATCGCGGCAACGGCCCGCTGATCCTGGCATCCGCCACCGACATTTCGACCGGGGCCCGACTGGTGTTCGACCAGAACGTCTTCGACCCGATGTGCTCGAACCTCGACGCCGTGCGGCTGTCGCGCGCGGCAGCGGCCTCCTCGGCGGTGCCGGTCGTGCTGTCGCCGGTCACGCTCAACAACTACGGCGGCACCTGCAATTACGAGATCCCCAAGTGGGCTGAAGCTGTTTGCCGGACCGCGGGTTCCCCACAGGCTAGGCTGTACGTGCAAAACGCGAAATCGATGAACGCCTCGCGTTCGCCGATGCGCGCACCGCCCATACATCCATCTCGTCGACGGCGGCGTATCGGACAACGTCGGCATGCGCAGCGTGCTGTCCGCGCTGGAAGTGGCGGCAGCGGAACAGCGTGCCGGCCTGCCAACGTCGCTCGACCATGTTCAGCGGATCGTGGTCTTCGTCGTCAATTCCGTGTCTGCACCCCGGACGCACTGGGATGAATCGGAGGAGCCGCCGGGCACGGTTGACCTTTTGATCCAGGCGTCCGGCGTGCCGATCGACCATTATTCCTACGAATCGCTGGAGTTGCTGAAAGACAAGGCGGCGCGCTGGCACGCGCTGCGTGAGCTGCGGCAATCGGCGGCGTTCGCGGCCAATCAGGATCCGGCGATCGCCGACTTGTTGAAAGGCCCGGATGTCGAGATCTATCCCATCGATGTTTCATTCGCGCGGATAAAGGACAAAGACGAGTTCGAATACCTGAACAGCCAGCCGACGACTTTCGTGCTGCCCGACCGCTGGTCGAGATCGCCTATCAGAACAACTACAACCTGAAGATCGCTGGGCTGCGCGTGCTGGAGGCGCGCGCGCAGCTGGGGATCGCCGTGGGCACGCTCTATCCGCAGGTGCAGCAGGCGGTCGGCGGCGCGACCTACACCTCGGCCAGCGAGAATGCCGCCAACACGGCAGCGCGGAGATCTGCGTTTCTGGGAGTACAACGTCGGCGCCAGTGTCGGCTGGGAGCTCGATTTCTGGGGCAAGTTCCAGCGCGGGATCGAGTCCGCCGACGCCAACCTGCTGGCGTCCATCTCTGCCTACGACAACGCGCTCGTGCTGCTGGTCGCGCAGGTTGCGGATACCTACGTCGTCATCCGTTCCGCGGAGGAACAACTCAAGGTCGCGCGCGAGAACGTCGCCCTCCAGCAGCGCAGCCTTCAGATCACCGAGGCCCGGTTTCGCGGCGGCGACGTCGGAGAGCTCGACATGCTGCAGGCACGCACCCAGCTGCTGGGGACGCGGGCGACGATCCCGCCGCTGGAGACCGGACTGCAGCAGGCAAAGAACGCCCTCAGCACATTGTTGGGCCGCCCCCGGGCGACCTGACGGAGATACTGGGCGCGCAGCCGGGCGTGATTCCGGCGGCACCGCAGGCGATTGCCGCAGGCGCCCCGACGGACCTGCTGCGACGACGTCCGGACGTGCGTCAGGCCGAGTTCGCCGCCGCACACGCAAAGCGCGGCAATCGGGCGTCGCAGAAGCCGATCTCTATCCGAGCTTCGGCCTGAGCGGCTTTCTCGGCGTGGTGTCCGCCGACGCGCACGAACACGACGCGCAACCGGCAACAGCGGCGTTGGTCAGCTATTCAACGCCGACTCCCTGACCTTCATCGGCGGGCCGTATTTCAGCTGGAACATTCTCAACTACGGCCGCATCCGCAACAACGTCCGGGTCCAGGACGCACGGCTCCAGCAACTGCTGGAGAACTACCAGAGCACGGTGCTCAACGCAGTCAGGGAAGTGGAGGACAGCATGGTGGCGATGCTGCGCAGCCGCGAACAGGAGCAGATTCTGGCCGAGACCGAAATCTCGTCACGGCGCGCGCTCACGCTCGCCAACGTCGGCTACCGCGAAGGCATCTCCGACTTCCAGCGCGTGCTGGATGCCCAGGGCGCATTGCTGCGAACCCAGCAGCAACTCGTCACCGCGCGCAGCACCACCGTCAGCAGCGCAGTCGGGATCTATCGGGCGCTCGGTGGGGGCTGGGAGATCCGTACGGGACACGATTTCGTCGACCAGGCGACCCGGGACACCATGCAAAAGCGCGTGAACTGGGGCGGGCTCCTGCAGCTCAAGGCGACCGAACTGCCGTTGAAAGGCCAGGATGGCGACTGGCCGGCGCCGGACTGGTAAACAGCTTCAATCCGAAAGTAGGCATGCCATGACCGAACAACAGACATCCCCGCAAGCGGGGCAAGCGCCGGGAAAGCCTCCGGAGAACAACCCGGCCGGGCCGACGGCCGCGAACGCGCCGGCGCCCGCCAGACCCGAAACGCCACCACCGCGGCGGATGGACCCGGTGCGCATATGGGTGCTGATCTTTGGCGCGTTCTGTCTGTTTCTGCTCGCCTGGTACATGCTCGGCGACCGCTATACGCCGTTCACCACACAGGCGCGCGTCAACGCCTTCGTGGTGCCGATCGCGCCGCAGGTGGCGGGAGAGCTCCTCTCGGTCGACGTGCGCACCAACCAGACCGTGAAGAAGGGCGACCTGCTCGCACGGATCGACCCGGTGCGCTACCAGCTGGCTGTCGACGCGGCCGAAGCCCAACTCGCGCTCACCCGGCAAAGCCTGCGCGTGTCCTCGTCGACGGTGGACGCCGCGAAGGCCGCGCTGGACGCCGCGAAGGCCGCGCTGGTCAAGGACTCGCAGAACGAGGCCCGCCTGAAGCGCATCGACGCGGATGTCCCCGGCGCGATCTCGCAGCGCTCGCTGGAGGCGTCCGTCGCTTCCCGCACGGAGGCCGAGGCGCAGGTGGCGAACGCCAAGGCCAACCTGCAGAAGGCCATCGAAGCGCTTGGGCCGAGGGACGAGAAGAACCCGCAGCTGCTCGCCGCGCTCGCGGCACTGGACAAGGCGAAGCTGGACCTGCAGTACACGCGTCTCGTCGCGCCGAACGACGGCCTGGTGACCGACCTGCGGGTCGACGCAGGCAACTTCGCGGCGACCGGCCAGCCGTTGATGACCTTCGTCGCCGTTCAACAGATCTGGGTCGAGGCGAACCTGACCGAGAACAACCTTGGCCACATCAAGCCGGGCAACGAAGTCGATCTGGTGCTGGATGTCTGGCCCGACCAAGTCCTGCGGGGACGTGTTCGCAGCATCACCTACGGCGTCACCGGCGCCGAGTCCACCTCGAAGCCGGGCACGCTGCCGACGGTGCAGAATGCGCGCGACTGGCTGCGCAATGCACAGCGCTTTCCGGTGCTGATCGATTTCGAGAATCCCGCAGAGGCGACGCAGCTCGGCGCGCGCGTCGGCAGCCAGGTCAGTGTGCTGGTCTTTACGGGTGACCACCCCATCCTCAATGCATTCGGCCGCGCCCTGATGTGGCTGAGCGGCCTGCTGTCGTATGCCTATTGATGCAATCCCTGCGGCGGCTGCGCCGCAGACGCGCGCCCTTGACAGCCCCAGGGTGCGGCGCATCGTGCGTTTCACCCTCGGCGTGACATTGGCGACTGCCTTCAGCAGCTATGTCAACTGGTCGTTCTCGTTCATGCTGGTGGCACTGGTAATCGCACTGATGGCGCTGCCCACACCCGCGCCGTCGCTGCGCTTTGCCGCGTGGACAGTGATCAAGCTGATCAGCTTCATCGGGATCGGCGTGGTGCTGATGCTGCCGCTGCACAGCTATCAGCTCTTTGGTCTGGCCCTGGTCGCCCTCATCCTCTTCTTCACGTTCTACCTGCAGGCCCAGGGCAAGATCGCGAGCCTGAATGCGATTTTCGTGATTGTCGGCGTGACCCTGGTTCCGGCATTCGGGCAGGATTCCATGGACGTGGGCGTCGAGTTCGCAAAAGGCATGTCGCAGAGCACGCTGGCACTTTTCCCGATCATCTGGATCGCCTTTGCCGTGCTCCCCGGCGGTACCTTTCCGGGCCTGCCGAACGCGCCCCGGGTCGAAGGCACGTCGGCCGACCGGGGCATCCTTGCGCTGCGGCCGGTGGTGGTACTGCTGCCGCTCGTCGTCTACATGCTGGGCAGCGACAACGCCATCCGCTACCTGATCGGTTACTACCAGCCGGCCATGATCGCGCAGCATGCGAGCCGGGCAACGGCGCGCAAACTGGCCGGCGACCTGGTCATGGCCACGGTCATCGGCGCCACGGCGGGCCTGATCATGTGGTGGCTGATGAAGCTGTGGCCGTCCTGGTTCTGGTTCGTGCTGATGATGGGGCTGTTCTCGTTCTTCTTCGCGACGCGCATCTTCGCCGATGGCCCCAAGCCACTGACGCCGAACTACTACCGCTGGAGCTACGGCTTCTATACCGACGATCTCATGATCAGAATCCCGAAGCAGGAGTACTTGTACGGGACAAGCTCTTCGCTCGGTGACAAGGCCTCGTTCGGACTCGACTTCGGAGAGATCTACAAGCGATCGGTCGTCGGCGTCCGCATCTACGGCGTGCCGGCCGGGGAGAAGAACAGCGCTGGCCGCCTACTTCAGGCACATCAACGACGACTATCACAACCGGGTCAAGAAGACCGAGTACCACGACGATGAAATCCGCTACGACTACCTGCGCCTCAACTGCGCCAAGACCATCGGCATCGGCATTCAGATACGGCGCCGGGTACAAGGATCTCGAGGTCACGAGCGCGACGCTCCTGCCAGCACGCACGCGGGTCGTGGCGGCCGCCAATGCCAACATTCCTACCGAACTGGCAATGAAGCTGCTTCAGGCCTGGAACGCGCGCGGATACGGCATGGACGTGGTGCTGTACAGGAAGTACGAGGGCTCGCCCTACGTGGATCCGCACGAAGTGGACAAGGTGGCGTTCAAGGACCTGCCCAACCGATTCCCCTCTGTACTATCCCGCGATTTCCGGCGGGAACAGGGCCAGTACGAAGACTTCGACAATCTCTTTGCGATGTACGTCCTCTACAACCTGGGCAAGTACAGCGTGCGGGTGAACAACGAGACGAAACTGCTCGAGGTCGAGACGAGCAAGCGCCCCATGGCCTATCCGGAGGCTGCCGATTTTGCCACGCGGAGCGCCACGTCGGACAGCGAGAACTTTCGTTTGCGACTGCCGTTCCTGCCGAGCGGGATCGGGATTGGGGAACCCACGGACAACTTGCGCCCCAAGCATTTCACCGGCGACGGCGATTAGGCAACCGTCGGCAAAGTCGGGGGGCACTTCGCACACTTGCGATCAGAGCTGCGACTCGATCGGCAGCAGTCCGAGGAACCACACCGAGAGCCGGCGCATGGCGCTGACTTCGGGATCTTCGGTATACCGACGCTCGCCGTCGGCGCTTGTCTCGACCCACTCGATATGCGCGTTTCCGGATGCATCGGCGACGCGCTCCAGCCGCCAGGCGATGCTGTCGAAGTTCTTTTCGAGCACGTCGGCGATGTCTTGCGCCAGTGGCGCACTTTCACACACGACGCCGATCTCGGTGTTGAGCTGGATCGAGCGGGGATCGAGGTTGAGCGAACCGATGAACACCGCCCGGCGATCGGATATGAAGGACTTGGCGTGCAGCGAGGCACGCGATGAACCGGAGCCCCGGCTTTTCTTCTCCGGCGTGGCGTGTTGAACAGCGCCGGGCTTGAGTTCATAGAGAACGACGCCGCCCTCGAGCAGCGCTTGCCGGTAACGCTGATAGCCCGAGTGCACCGCGCCGACATCGGTTGCGGCAAGGGAGTTGGTCAGCACCGTGACGCGAATCCCGCGATTCACCTGCGCCCGCAGCCAGGCCACGCCCGCCTCGCCCGGGACGAAATAGGGCGAGACGATCAGCAGTTCCTGACGCGGCTGTACGCCGACGCCGCTGAACTGGGGCAGCAGGTGTCCTTCGGTGGCATCGGGTGCCCGGCTGATCTTGGACGGGATCGTCGTAGAGCAGCGTGGCCTTGCCCCAGTAGTATGCATAGCGTCCCGATGCCGCCTCCTCGGCGAGCCGGCTGCCTGCACGGGTGACGTAGGGGCTGTCGCGGTTCGTCTCGATATAGGCGGCGAGTTCGGCGCGCAACGCGCTCAAGGTATCGCTGTCATTGTCCCGGCCGAGCAGCGTCGTGATCGGGTAGGACGACGGCGCGTTCCAGAACTGGTCGAAGGCAGTGGACACCTCGGCGACCACCGGGCCGACCGTGAGGACGTCGAGGTCGCCGAAGGCCACCTCGCTGGAAGCCTCGAAGTACTCGTCGCCGATGTTGCGGCCGCCCAGGATCGCCATCTGGTTGTCGGCGACGTAGGCCTTGTTGTGCATGCGGCGATTGACCCGGGAAAAGTCGGAAAGCATGCTGAGCCCGCGGAAGCTGCGCGAGGCGACCGGGTTGAACAGCCGGATCTCGATGTTGGGGTGTGAATCGAGGCTGAGCAGCACGGCGTCGTTGGCCTGCGCGCCGACGTCGTCGAGCAGCACGCGCACCCGCACGCCGCGGTCAGCGGCACGCAGCAGCGCGTTGGCGAAAATGCGCCCGGTCAGGTCGTCGTGCCAGATGTAGTACTGGACATCGAGTGAACGCTGCGCCGCTTCGGCCAGGATGATGCGGGCCAGGAGGGCGTCGACGCCGCTCTTCAGCGGGCGAAAGCCGCTTGGGCCCGGATGCGCCAGCCGGGCGGCCTCGCTCTGGCGCCCGAGTGTCGTCGTCGCGGTGTCCTGCAATGCTCGCGATTCTTCGCGCGCGTCGTTGTCGGGCAGGCTCGCGCAGCCAGTGAGAAACAGGGCCAGCGTGGCAACGATGCGCCCGCGCAGCATCATTTTCCGCCTGCGCAATCGAAGCGGATGTCGGCGTATTCGCCGACGGCCTTGCCGCCGGTGTTGTCGGTGTCGGTCATCACCGCCACGCCCAGCACGCGACCCGGTGCGGCGCCGAAGGCGCGCCGGTAATCCGCGGCAAGGTCGCGATGCACCGACTGCCAGCGGCCCAGCCCCTTCGGCCCGGATGCCACCACCAGCATCCTGACCTGGCGGGTGTGGGCGGAGGGAATCACGGTGTTCACCGGGACATGATCACTCCAGATATACATCAGGGTGGCATAGGGCCCATCGCGCCCGGTCAGGGTCTTGGCGCGCTGGAAACGCTTCTGCTCGTCCTTGGGGAGCGTGGACTTGTCGCCATCGAAGCCCACCAGTACGCGTAGCGGCGCGTCCTCGCGGTCCTTGTCACGGTTGTCGGCATCCGGCACCAGTGCGTCGGTCTTCCAGCGCCAGTCGATGCCTGTCGGCACGCTGATCGCCGGTTTGAATAGTGCCACGTAGAGCGAGGCGGAACGGTCGGCGACGCCGCGCAGCACCGTATGACCGTCAGCCTGCACCATCGAATAGACCGTGTCGCGCTTCATCCTGGAAAGCGGCAGATGTGCCCAACCCACCGCCTTTTGGCCAAAATCCAGGTTGCGCGCCACGCAGGGTGCAGCGGCATCGGTGCGGGCGGCGCTGATGGATGCACTGCATGCCAGCAGAAACGACAGGAGGATGCTGGACAGAAATTTCATGGGTACCCGCTGTTGATGTAATACGCATTCGGGCCGGATCGGCACATTTCTACCGGACCCGGACTTGCGCGGCAACATGCCGCTGCGGGTTTCCAGGACGATGACGCGACAAGCATGCAGAGCCTGTCCTGTGTTGAACAGGTCGCCATCCCCACTGCAAAACTGCCCGGGAAGTATCTCCGGCCCGGCTTCCGCGGTCAATTCAGGGGCACATTCCCGGGGGAAGATTCCACATCGAGGCTGACACCTCGAGCGGTCACTTCGCTACAATGAAGCCCTATCGTGCTGCCCGTTTCGGGCAGCGTGCGTTGACACCGGCAATCCAATCGAGGACATCATCATGAGCAACCCCACCCAGGACGCAGGCGTAATCCAAACCCTGCTCGATCGTCTGAATTCGCAGCGGCTCCCACTGGCACTGGACCTGAAGAACAAGGTCGATCAGGGCGGGACGCTCCACGATTACGACATCAAGAAGCTGGAAGAAATTCTCGTCGACGCCCAGGCACTCCAGCCGATGATAGACCGCCATCCCGAATATCAGGATCTGGTCGCGCGCCTCCTGCACCTTTACAAGGAAATCCTCGACAAGGCGATGGAGAACGAAAAGAACGCCTGAGTCGGCGTTGAGCGGCGAACCCGTCGCGTTGAAATTGACGCTCCGGGCATACCCGGATGATGGGATCTGTGCAGGCCATCCCGTCGGGCGCGCTGTGCCCACACGCCTGAAATCCCCTCGCGGAAGACAGGCTGAAACCTGAGAAGAGGAAGCATGGACATGCTGTCCGAGTTGTCTTTCTGCCGTTCCAGTTTTCCGTCCTTGCACCTCACGGCAGGTCGATCCATAAGTCGATCCGTAAAATGCACTCCATCCTGTCAAATTATGTTTATTACATGTCTTGAATTGTCCAATGAGCTGACGCCAAGTGGACTAGTATCGTCGTTGACGACAAAGAATGATTCGATACGCCTTGTTGCTCCCACTGGGGAGTTCCCGACGCCCTTTCACTGTGTTTAGAGGATGTTGCAATGAAGAAAACGCCTGCCGAAGAGTACGTTGAAAAAGCCAAGATTCTGAGCAAGGAAGAAACGGAACGCCTGATGTCGAGAATGCGCTCGAAGCTCACGAAGAGACTGGAAGGCAACAAGTTCAGCGAACTGGAAGCCGTTGCGATTCAGCTCGAGATCGAGGATGAAGAGCTGAATGAATGGCGGCAGAACATGGCTGAAATCAGGAAGAAGTCGAAGGGCAAGTAGCCGGACCGGCGCTTGCAGGAGGACGGGGTTGGGATACCGTTGTTGCTCCCCGCCTGTATGCCCCGCCCAATCATGCTGGCCTGAACCTTTATTCACTAGTCATGGCGCATCAATATGCTGTGCTCCGTCTGGTGGGGCTGGATCAACATTGAATAAAAATCCGCTGTGCGCCGGAGTTCAATCGTCCGGGAACAGCGAGTCGGACAAGCAAGCGTCGAGCGAATATTTCTCCCTAAGCAGGCAACCCGGCAATGGATGTGTAATGGACAACCTATAATCGGACCAGCAGGTATTTTGTTCAAAAATGTATTCAAGAATCGATTCGGATTTAACACGCCAGGAAAGGAGTTCTCCATGAAAAGCCTTCATTCCAGCGGGCTGCAGCGAGTGTTCTCGTATTCATTGCCGGTCATGCTTGCAGGGGTCATGGCTGGTTGCGCCGGCACCAGTGATCTCGAAGTCTTGCAGAAGCGGGTGGATGCGTTGCAGGCCACCGCCACCCATGCGAGCAGTGTCGCTGACGAGGCCAATGCCACCGCCCGCAACGCCAGTCATACCGCCGATGCTGCGCTGATTACCAGCAAGCAGGCCAGGACGACCAGCAACGAAGCGTCCGCGGCTGCCAGTCGGGCTGAAAAGACTGCTGGTGAAGCCAGCAACACGGCCAATAATGCATTGTCCGTCAGCGACCAGGCCAGGGCCGTCAGCAGCGAGGCTTTGAGCATCAGCCAGCATGCCACCCGGGCCGCCACCGAGGCCAAGGTCAAGGCCTATGAAGCATCGACCAAGGCGTCGAGCGCCAGTTTCACCGCCGACAGCCTGAAGTCCAGGCTGGACGCCACGGCCACGCCGGAGTCCGGCCCGGAAGCGTCCGATCTGCCCAGGGGCGTCGTCCCCGTGAAGCCATGACGGGTAGGGGCGTCGCGGCTGCTGCAGGCAAGGTCCCGTGCTTCTCTTCGGCTATCCAGGAAATCGAAGCGCGCGCGGCGTATCCTGCCGGATGCTCCCTTGCGTCGATCCTTTTCACCTTTTTTCAGTCATCTGCCGCACAGGCAAGGAGATCCCATGAAACATGAATCATTTACCAGGCGCGGCCTGCTGGCCGCGTCGCTCGCAGTCTGCTTCAGTCTCCCGGCTGGAACGGCCATTGCGGCCGAAGACATCAATCCGCATGCGGACGAGATCCTGCGGTCGATGTCCAACTTTCTCGCGGGCACCAAGGCCTTCAGCGTATCGGCGGACACCAGCAACGAGATTCTCACCCTTGAAGGTCAGAAGTTGCAGTTGAACAGTCATTCAGCCCTGATTGTGGAGCGGCCCTCGGGCTTTGTTGTCGCCCGGCAAGGCAGGTTTTCCGACGTGGCGTTGTTCTACGATGGTGCCACGCTGACGTTGCTGGGCAAGACGCTGAATGCCTACGTCCAGAAGGATGTGGCAGGCACCATCGACGACGCGATCCACGCGATCGAACGGGAAACCAGTCTGAACATTCCGGGTGCCGACCTCTTGCTCTCCGACCCCTATGCGGCCCTTTCCTCCGAAGTAACCAGCAGCGGCTATTACGGCAAGGCAAACGTGGGCGGTGTCGAATGCCATCATCTGGCGTTTCGCACCCCCAAGGTCGACTGGCAGATATGGGTGAAAGATGGCGACGAGCCACTGCCCATGAAGTACGTGATCACCACCAAATGGATGACAGGCGCGCCGCAGTTCAGCGTTCAATTCAGCGACTGGAACACCAAGCCGATGATCGTCCCGGGCCGCTTCAGGTTTGCCGTCCCGACGGGTGCAGTCAAGCTGGATGCCCTTGCGGTCGATGAAGCCGGCGAGATCATGGTTGAACAGGAGAACAAATGATGAAGAAATCAATTCTTGGAATGATGGCACTCGGGCTTGTGCTGGCAGCCGGTGATTACCAGCCGGGAAGCGGCATCGAGGGATGGTCTCTGTCACTGGTCAAGGAGGCCCATGCCGTCATCGGCAGGCCCTTGACGCCGATGAGCTACGCGGGCGTAGCGCGACGCACCACGCGGCGGACGATTTATGCGACATCCGTCTATGTTGCGACGCTGCCGCCAGCATGTACGGTCGTCGTGATCGAGGGCACCACGCTGCAGCAGTGCGGCGGAACCTACTATCAGCCTTCAGGCAACCAGTATGTGATTGTCAATGTCCAGTGAATGCGGCAACTGACTTTGCGCATTTGGCTGGGCAATTGAAGACTGAGCTTGCGGCACGGCGGCGCCGCTTTTGGCGTTGTGACTGCTGACGGAGCGTCACCGCGCTGACCCGCACCGATAGTCGCCGATTGTAAAAGGACTTTTAATCGCAACCCGTTCGACCCTTTCCAGGGTTTGCATGGTGGCGATTCGATAGCAGAAATTATTCGGTCTTTTCGCATTTCCATATCTTCTTTTACTAATATTAGAAGCGAGTTCAGGAATCGAGATTTCCTCCAAGTAACAGAAAAGGAGTTGGCCATGAAAAACAGTTTCATCCCTATTGTTACCGTACTGGCAATGAATATGCTGGCGGCTTTTCCGGTTGCGGCGCAAGTCGATCCGGCAGCAGCAACTGCTGCCGCGGGCAGCAGCATGGAGGCTTCGGTCGCCGCGCAGATGAATCAGGTAAAGGCCACACTGACGGCTTTGAAAGGTGAGGTGACCGCTGCCACGGCGGCTCTTGATGCGCTCAAGAAAGCAGCAAGTGATGGTGTGCCGCTCCAGGGGCCGTACGCGGATTTCGCTGCCAAGTACAAAGCCCTGGACAATGGCGTGAATACGCTAGGCGAGCAGTCGGCAGCCGCCAGGGTGAGTTCCGAAGCGTATCTCCAGTCAAGGCAGCAGGCGATTGACACCATCCAGAACAAGGACATGAAGGAATCTGCCATCGATCGGTTCAATGCTGACAAGTCCCGTTTCAGCAAGGCGCTGGCCGCCGCCGATCAGGCGAAGCAGAAGATTCAGCCATTCATGGCCGACCTCAAGGACATCAATACGCTTCTGGGCGTGGAGATGACTGCCGCCTCCGTCAAGTCGCTTTCCGACAAGACTTCGCGGCTGGGCAGAGATGCTGCCGGAGACGTGGAGGATGCGATCTCTAATCTGAACAATGCCATGAGCGCCGGAGGTGGCTGGGATAGCCGCAATAAAACCTGGCCCACTGAGTGACGGCATTTGGATGTGGACGGTCGGCCATGTTTGGTCGGCCGTCTGTCGTGGCAGGATGTTCGGTCCCCTAATGTAGCCTGCAAAGTAGATCCGGATGGTCACCGGGGATGGCGATTGCGTATTCGTACACGGTACGCGCTCAGTTCGATATCGAACGATCACAGGCACCGAAAGACCGTCAAGGCCGCCCCTCTGGTTGGCGACAAAAAACTTAATATGACAGCGCTGACGACTCAATACATTTATTCAGCACCATCATTCTCTCAAGTAAAGGAAACGAAATGACAAACACGATTTTCAACGCTGTCCGGATACTGGCCGTGGCACTGCTGACAACGTTGGCCTTTGCTGCGACCACCGCCCAGGCCGATGACAAGGCGCAACAGCAGGCGGACATCCGCAAGGTCTCACAGGACATTCTGGGCGAACTGATCCGGATTCAGCCCAGCGCCCAGGGCGCGGTGGATCGGGCAGCCGGTTTTGCCGTGTTCAGCACCGCCGGCCTCAAGATCTTTGTCGCGGGCGGCGGCATGGGAACCGGCATGGCCGTGAACAACCAGACCAAGCAGGTCGTGTTCATGAAGATGGCGGAAGTCCAGGCCGGCCTCGGCATGGGATTCTCCAAGCTGAAGCAGGTGTGGGTATTCGAAACCCAAACGGCCTTCAACAATTTCGTCAACAGCGGCTGGGAGTTCGGCGGGCAGGCGACCCTGAACGCCCAGGCCGCCGGCCAGGGTGGCGGGTACGCAGGCGCCATTCCGGTTTCACCCGGTGTGTGGATCTATCAGCTGGCCGGAGACGGTCTCGCCGCGTCGGTGACGGTCAAGGGCTCCAAGTACTACAAGGCGGATGACCTGAACTGACCTGCCTCGGCAGCACGCATACCGGACGGCTTCGGCAAGCCCGGGCGATGCGTGGCGCCGGGCTTTCTGCAGTACACCGGACCAGCAGACTGCTACAGATAGCGGTGCGCCGTGGCCAGGAGGTTCTCCCGCGGCGGCAGTTCTCCAGGAATCACCGAAACCAGCAGCAGCACATTCCTGCGTCCACGGGCATTGTGAATTTCCGGCAACTCGATGTCGCGGCCGCTTGCATCCTGTGCATCGCGTTGCACGTTCATGCTGTCCAGCCGCATCCGGAAGAAGTCCCGTTGCAGCAGTTGCTCGGCCTGTGCCAGCTGCTCGGCGACGAGTTCCAGATGCGTGTTGAGTACGCCCGCATCAGATCCCAGACGCTCGAGCTGAGTCTCGATGTCGGCCAGTTCGGCCTGCAGGCTGGCCGGTTCGGGCGCTGCGCCCTCCCCTGCCTCGAAACTCCAGCCGCTGCGTTCCAGCGTCACCAGCTTGTGCCGCAGCACGTCCCGCTGGCGCGCAATGTCGGCACGTTCCTCGCGCACTTCGACCATGCGGGCCAGCGCGAGCGAAAGCAGATGGTCGAAAGCGCGACGCTTGAGCAGGCGACGCGTTTCCGCGTCGCTGTCCGTGACCTCCACCAGGCGGTGATTGCGGAAACTGACCGTGAGCTGGGCCACGTCACGCCGCACCTGGTCGCCTGCCAGTTCCATGCCGAGCGCATTCTTCTCGAACCGCTCCACCAGCAGCAGCGCCGTCAGCCGTTCGGCACCTGCTGAATGCTCCCGCAGGTATTCAAGCATGGCGCGGTCGCGCCCCAGCACCTCCAGCATCTGCGCGGCAGACACGAACAGGGTGGCCAGGCGCGGGTCGGCATTGAAGTCGTCGCGGCTTGCCGCCAGCGGCGCGGGGAGGCCGTCCACCAGCGCCACGACATGATCGATGGCCTGGATGACCGGCCCGCGCAGACGCTTGCGATAACCGGGAAGGAGCCGTAGCCGCGAGTCGGTGCCGTCCACGGCTCGCTCGATCGCCATCTCGATCAGCGATTCGGGATAGCGCCCGCGGGTTTCGTCACCACCGAAAAAGGAGTGGAACAGTTTCAACATGGGGTCGTACCGTCTGATCCGTTCACCCTGAGGCCTTCGACAAGCCTGTCCTGTGCCGGGCCGAAGGATTCAAGGCAAGCGAACAAGTGCCCTACGAACAGCAATGGATTCTCAATAACGTTGCTGAATCCAGCGACGCTTGGTCATGGTCGCCTCGTCGTCGTAGGCGTTTTTCGTGATGCGCCGCGGCAGCTTGACCTTGTCGCGCTTCTGGCGCTCGTAGGGAATCTGCTCCAGCAGATGGGTAATCAGGTTCAGGCGGGCCCGCTTCTTGTCATCGGAGCGCACGATGTTCCAGGGCGCAAAGTCGGTGTCGGTGGCATCCAGCATCTGGTCGCGTGCACGTGAATAGTCGTACCAGCGCTGACGCGACGGCAGGTCCATCGGCGAAAGCTTCCACTGCCGCACCGGGTCCTCGATGCGCGCGCGAAAACGCCGTTCCTGTTCCTTGTCGCCGACCTCGAGCCAGTACTTGAGCAGGATGATGCCGTTGTCGACGATGATGTGCTTTTCGAACGCCGGACACATTTCCAGAAATTTCTTGTGCTGCTCATCGGTGCAGAATCCCATCACCTTTTCCACACCGGCGCGGTTGTACCAGCTGCGGTCGAAGATCACCACCTCTCCCGCCGCCGGGAAATGTGCCAGATAGCGCTGTGCATAGAGCTGCGTCTTCTCCCGGTCGGAAGGCGCCGGCAATGCCACCAGCTTGAATACCCGCGGGCTGACCTTCTCGGTGATCGCCTTGATGGTGCCGCCCTTGCCGGCCGCGTCGCGGCCTTCGAAGACGATGATGATGCGCTGCCCGGTGGCCTTGACCCAGTCCTGCACCATGCAGAGTTCGGCCTGCAGCTTCAGCAGTTCCTTTTCGTAGTCGCGGCGCTTGAGTTTGGCTGGATTGCCAGCGGCTGCCGCTTCCTGCTTGACACTGGATTTCGCTTCGGTTTTGGCTTTTTTCTTGCCCATTTGTCTCTCCTGTTTTGGACGGCGTACCGCATTTCCAGTCTATGACTGGATGAGGGCAAGAGCAAGGAATTGCTCGGGTTCGGAGGCACGGTGCCGATTGCCTGTCGATGGCGGGAGGGGAAGGATTCTGGCACACTGCAAAGGACGTGATGGAGCCATCGGTACGGCGTGGATTGCGCCCTTTGGATTCCCGGATCAGTCGTTCAAATAAAACTGGCACTTACGTTTTTTAAGTTGGGGATACGTATGCATACCAACTCACCTTTCTTCGCACCGACTCGCCGATCGAGTGATCCTGTCCAGCCGGGACCGGTCGGTTCGTTCAATAGTCCACCCTGCAAGATATTCACGACGACCTGCCGCTTGCCCATCATCCTTGCCGCCCTCGCTGTTTTAGGCGCCGGCTGCTCGAAGGAAGTCCCGCCCCCGCAACGACCCGTTCCCGAAGTCACCGTGGCAACCATCCAGCTGCAGGACATTCCCTACACGCCGAGCTTTGTGGCGCAAACCGAGAGCTCGCGGCAGGTGAACATCGTAGCGCGGGTATCGGGCTTCCTCGATAAAATCGTCTACCAGGAGGGGGAACTAGTCAAGGAGGGGCAGTTGCTGTTCCAGCTCGACCAGAAACCGTTCCAGGCCCAGCTCGCGTCCGCACGTGGCGAGTTGCAGTCGCAGCAGGCAAGATTTACGACCGCGCAGTCGACGCTGGGCCGGGTGAAACCGCTGGCAGAGCAGAACGCGCTCTCACGGGCCGATCTGGACCGCGCGCAGGGCGAGTTCGACGCCGCGAAGGCTGCCGTGTATTCGGCTCAGGCGAAGGTGACTGAAGCCGAACTGAACCTCAGTTACACGACGATCCATTCACCGGTGACCGGGCTGGCAAGCCGCTCGGTCCAGCGTCAGGGTGCATATCTGAACGCGATGTCCGCCGATTCGACACTCACCTACGTCGCAGCAATCGATCCCATCTGGGTGAACTTCAGCGTGTCGCAGAACCAGATCGCAAAATGGCGCGACGAGCAGGCCAAAAAGCTGGTCGTCGCGCCTAAGAACAGCGATTACGAAGTTGAGGTCGTGCTATCGGACAACACGCTGTATCCGTACCGCGGCAAGATCAACTTCGCCGACCCGTCGTTCAGCCAGGACACCGGCTCGTTCATGGTTCGCGCCGTGCTTCCCAACCCCAAAAAGGAACTGCGGCCGGGGATGTTCGTCACCGCGTACGTCAAGGGCGCATTGCGGACGAACGCCATCGTGGTGCCCCAGCTCTCAGTCCAGCAGGGATCGAACGGCCATCTGGTTTATGTGGTAAATCAGGCGGGCAATGCTGAGGTGCGGCCCGTGGTGGTCGGCGATTACTACGGCGTGAAGGACATCGTGATCCTCGGCGGCCTCCATGCCGGTGACCGGGTGGTGGTGGACGGCGTGCTCAAGGTCGTGCCAGGCCAGCTTGTGCAGGTCGTGGGGCCACGCGCGGCCGGCGATGCCAGGGCCGGCACCGCGGCAAGCCAGCCCGACGCGGCCAAGATGTAGGCAACGATTCATGTTCACCCATTTCTTCATCGACCGCCCCATTCTCTCGTCGGTCATCTCGATATTGATCGTGCTGGGTGGCCTGGTCGCGATGCTGGTCGCGCCGATCTCGCAGTATCCCGAACTGGCGCCGCCGCAGGTCACGGTCGCGGCACGCTACCCGGGCGCGACCGCCGATATCATCGCCAATACCGTAGCGGCGCCGATCGAGGCACAGATCAACGGGGTGGACAACCTGCTCTATTTCAACTCGGTGAGCTCCTCCTCCGGCAACCTCTCGCTCAGTGTGGTGTTCAAGCCGGGCAGCGACCCCGACATCAATCAGGTCAACGTGCAGAACCGCGTCAGTCAGGCCCTGCCGATGCTGCCGCAAGTGGTGGCGCAGCAGGGCGTGACGGTCGACACGAAGTCGTCGAGCATCATGATGGTGCTGTCGATCTACTCGCCGGACGACCGCTACGACAGCACCTACATCGACAACTACACCAACCTCTACGTGCTTGACGAGCTAAAGCGTGTTCCGGGCGCCAACCGCGCGTCGGTGTTCGGCTTGCCGGACATCGCGATGCGCGTCTGGCTGCGTCCCGACCGCATGGCGCAGCTCGGCATCTCGGTGCAGGATGTGTCGAATGCGATCCAGAGCCAGAACCAGACCTTCGGCATCGGCCAGATCGGCGCGGAGCCGACGCCGCAAGGGGTGCAGCAGACCTTCGTCGTCACCGCGCAGGGCTTGCTGACCCAGCCGGAGGAATTCGAAGACATCATCGTGCGCACGGCGAAAGAAGGAACGGCGATCGTGCGCGTGCGCGACATCGGCCGCGTCGAACTCGCCAAGCGCGACTACTCGATAGCCAGCGAGATGAACGGCAGGACCGCGACGACCATCGGCATCTTCCAGCAGCCGGGCGCCAACGCGGTTGAGACTGCAGCTGCCGTCCGCGCCCGTCTCGAAGAACTGAAGAAGCAGTTTCCGACCGGACTCGACTACAAGATCAGCCTCGACACCAGCCTGTTCACGCTGAACTCGATAGACAAGGTCGTGCACACCTTCTTCGAGGCGGTGATCCTGGTAGTGCTGGTGGTGTTCGTCTTCCTGCAGTCGTTGCGGGCTACCATCATCCCGATCCTCGCGGTGCCGGTGTCGATCGTCGGCACCTTCATCGGCATGCACCTGCTCGGTTTTTCGATCAACATGTTGACGATGTTCGGCCTGATCCTCGCGATCGGCCTGGTGGTCGACGACGCGATCGTGGTGGTCGAAAACGTCGAGACCAACATGGTGAAGCACGGCCTCGGTGCGCTGGAAGCCGCCAAGCGGGCGATGAGCGAGATCGCCGGTGCGCTGATCTCCATCGTGCTGGTGCTGGTGGCGGTGTTCATGCCGGTCGCCTTTCTCGGTGGCGTCACCGGCACGCTCTACCAGCAGTTTGCGATCACCATCGCGATCTCTGTGGTGATCTCGGGAATCATGGCACTCACGCTGTCGCCCGCGCTGGCGGCCATCATCATCAAGGCGCACCACGGCGAGAAAAAAGGCTTCTTCCGCTGGTTCGAGCAGGCCTTCGAGCGGCTTACGCAAGGCTATGTCGGCGGCGTCGCGCGCCTGATCCAGGGCTGGACGGTCGCGCTCATCCTGTTTGCCGCGATGATCGTCGGCATCGTGCTCATGTTCCGCGTGCTGCCGGGCAGCTTCGTGCCGGACGAGGACCAGGGGTATTTCTTCGTGGTGGTGGAAGCTCCCGACACGGCAAGCCAGGCCTATGTCGGTGCCCTCGCCGATCAGGCATCGAAGATCATCGCCAGCGAGCCGGCGGTGCAGGACGTGGCGCTGGTAAACGGCTACAGCCTGGTCGACGGCACCTTCCGCAACAATGCGGCGGTGCTGTTCGCTTCGATGAAGCCGTTCGACGAACGCACGGATGCGTCGCAGCTCACCTTTAGTGTGCTGCCGCGGCTGAACCAGCAGTTCGCCAGGCTGAAGGAAGGTTTCATTCTCGGCATCAACCCGCCTTCGATCCCCGGACTCGGTACCACCGGCGGCTTCGAGTTCTACATCCAGAATCGCGGCGCGGGCGACACCCTGGCCACCAGCCAGGCGGTGCAGGCTTTCATCGCCGCCGCGAAACAGCGCCCTGAACTCGCCGGCGTCAACACAACCTTCCGTGGCGCAACCCAGCAGCTGTTTGTCGATCTCGACCGCAACAAGGCCGAAGTGCTTGGCGTGCCGGTGCAGGAGGCTTTCCAGACCATGCAGAGCTTCTTCGGATCGTCGATCGCCGGACAGTTCAGCCAATTCAGCCGCGTGTGGTGGGTCGTACTGCAGGCCGATGCGGACTACCGCATCAACCCGGAGGACTTCAACAAGGTCTTTGTTCGCTCGAAATATGGCGACATGGTGCCGCTGTCGGCGCTGATCACCGTACGCTATGTGGCCGCACCCAAGCTGCTGGAGCGTTTCAACGGCTTCCCGGCGGTGAAGGTCACCGGCAATCCGGCGGCGGGCTACAGTTCGGGTCAGGCGCTCGCGGCAATGGAAACGGTCGCCAGCGAAGTCTTGCCCGGCGGCTTCTCCTACGCGTGGGCGGGCCAGGCACTGCAGGAAAAATCCTCCGGCAGCACGTCTTCGATCGCCTTTATTGCGGGCCTGATCGTGGTCTTTTTGCTGCTGGCAGCACAGTTCGAGAAATGGACGCTGCCGCTGGCCGTGCTGCTGACCGTGCCCGTGGCAATTCTCGGCGCGCTGCTGCTCACGTGGCTCGTCGGACTGGAAAACGACGTCTACTTCCAGGTCGGGCTGGTCACGCTGGTGGGCCTGTCGGCGAAGAATGCCATTCTGATCTGCGAGGTGGCCATCGAGCATGTGCACCAGGGCATGGCCGTGCGCGAGGCTGCTTTACTGGCGGCGCGCATGCGGCTGCGCGCCATCGTCATGACCTCGCTGGCCTTCGGCCTCGGCTGCGTACCGCTGGCCACCGCCACTGGTCCGGGCGCAAACAGCCTGCGCGCGATCGGCACCGGGGTCATCGGCGGCATTCTGGCATCGACGTTGGTGGCGATCTTCTTCGCGCCGCTGTTCTTCTGGCTGCTCGAAAGCTTGAGCGCCCGGTATGCAGGCAAACGGACGACGGGCAAGGCAGCGCCGCACACCAGGCCGGAGGCTCATTGAGATGCGCAAGCTTGTCCTGACCACCGCGTTCACCGCCCTGCTGTCTGCCTGTACGGTCGGTCCCGATTATGTTAAGCCGACCGTCACGTCACCTGGAGCCTGGCGCATCGACTATCCTCAAGCAGCCGAGGTCGCCAACACCCGATGGTGGGAGCAGTTCGGCGACCCGGTACTCGACCGGCTCATCGATGCGGCCCTGCGCGAGAGCCTCGACGTGGCGATTGCCACCGCGCGCATCGACCAGTTCATCGGACAGCTTGGCACCACGCGCGCGCAGTACTATCCGCAACTCGGCTACAGCGCCGACGCGAGCAGCAATCGCGCTAGCCGGGTCGGCCAGCCACCGCTCGCACCTGGTGCCGATCCCTACTTCAGCCTGTATCAGAGCGCACTCGGCACCGACTGGCAGATCGATCTGTTCGGTCGGATCCGCCGCCAGAGCGAGGCCGCGCAGGCGCAAGTCTATGCCAGCGAACAGGGTCGCCGTGGTGTCGTTCTGACCGTCGTGACCAGTGTCGCGGCGAGCTACATCGGCCTGCGTGCGCTCGACCGCCAGCTCGAGATTGCGCGTGCCACGGCGGAAAACTACGCTGGCACGCAGAAGATTTTCGACCTCCGCTACAAGGGCGGCGTGGTGTCGCAGGTCGAGGTTGCGCAGGTGGAGTCGCAGTATCAGCAGGCGCTCGCCGCAATCCCCGCACTCGAGCAGCAGATCGCCGCGCAGGAAAACCTGCTGTCGCTTCTGCTCGGGCGCAACCCGGGTCCGATCCCACGCGGCAAGACGATCGATACGCTGGTTCCGCCAGCCATCCCCGGCGGCCTGCCGTCGACGCTGCTCGAACGCCGCCCCGACATCCTGCAGGCCGAGCAGACGCTGGTCGCCGCCAACGCGAACATCGGCGTCGCGAAATCGCTTTACTACCCATCCCTGTCGCTGACCGGACTGCTCGGTTCGGTGAGCACTGCATTCGGCGACTTCCTGAGCGGCCCGGCGACAGCCTGGTCGGTGGCAGGTGGGCTGACTGGTCCGATTTTCACCTTCGGCGCAATCGAGGGTCAGGTGCAGACGGCGGAGGCCTTACAGCGCGAAGCGCTGGCCAATTACCAGCAAGTGATTCTCAATGCATTCCGCGAGACCAACGATGCGCTGGTGGGAGCGCAGAAGAAGCAGGAGGAATCCGCGGCGCAATCCAAGCGCGTGGCTTCGCTGCGCGAATACGCGCGGCTTTCGCGGCTGAAATTCGATAACGGTTATGCCGGTTATCTGGAGGTGCTATATGCAGAGAACGAATTGTTCGGCGCCGAACTTGCTGCGGTACGTTCGCAGGCGGAGCGCTACACTCAGTTGGTGAACGTCTACAAGGCTATGGGGGGTGGCTGGGTCGACACGGCGACCGAGTTGAGCACGGCAAGTGCCCGCAACACCAGCGCCGAGGCGGCACTGCAACCCTGAATCCCTGGTTCGAGCAGATACGCGCGCCTGACGCCGACACGTCAGCTGGCAGGTTGTGTCGGCACAGCAGGCGGTGAAGTTTGTTCCGTGCTTGTCTCGGACAGCTTCCCGAATCCGCCGCCCAGTGCGAGATACAGGTTGACGCGCTGCGCCAGTCGTTCGCCCTGAATCTGCACCAGGGTCATCAGGGTGCCGTACAGCCGCAACTGCTCCTGCAGGACGCTGCGCAAGTCGGCGCTGCCGATCTTGTATTGGACGGTGGCAAGCTCCATCGAACGCCGGTTGTCGGCAGCCACCTGTTTGAGGATCTCCTGCCGTTCGCGCAGGGCGGATTCGCTCGCCAGTGAGCCTTCCACTTCGTCGAAGGCGCGCAGCCCGATCGTCGCGTAATCGGCCACGGCTTCCTGCTGCTCGGCGGTGCGGATGTCGACCTGGGCCTTCAACGCGCCGGCGGTAAATAGCGGCCAAAGCAGGTTGCCCCCCAGTCCAAAGGTGGGGTTGTCCTTGTTCTGCAGCACGATGAGGTCGCTGGAGACGGCACCGAAGGTGGCGGTCAGGCTGAGCTTGGGCAGGCGTGCGGCCCTGGCTTCCTGGGTCAGGTTGAAGGCGGCGGCGACGCGCCGTTCGGCAGCGACCACGTCGGGGCGCCGCTCCAGCAACTCGGACGGCAGGCCTGCCGGGACAGGGCCTGGCATGGCGGGCAGACGCGCCGCGGTCCTGACTTCGGCGCCGGGGTAGCGGCCCAGCAACACTTCCAGCGCGCGCAGCGAGTTGGTGCGTGCCAGCTGAACCTGGCGCAGCACATCACGGTACTCCCCCAGATTGGCCTGCGCCTGGGAAACGTCCTTCTCGTCGCCGATGCCGGCCTTGAGGCGAAGCTGGGCCATCTCGACCAGCTTGCCCGAGGACTGCACCATTTCCCGCAGCAAGTCCTCCTGCTCCGTGGTCTGAACCGCCAGCAGCCAGCTTCGTACCACCCATGCCGTCAGTGACTGCCGCGCGTATTCGTAGTCCAGTTCGGCTGATGCGTAGCTGTCGGTCGCAGCACGCGCGCCGTAACGCTGGCGCCCCCATACATCGAGTTCCCAGGTGGCGCCGATCAGCGCGGTCTGCATGCCGCTGTAATCTCCGCTCCACTTGCCGCCGCCCTTGGCGAGCGCGGCGACGCTGGGCATCAGGTCCGCACCCGCGACGGTGACATAGCCTCGTGCCTGTTCAACCCGGGCGGCTCCGGCACGCAGATCGGCGTTATAGGTCAGCGCTTCCTGCACCAGCGCAGCCAGCGCAGGATCGTTGAATTTCCAGAATTCGCTGTCCGTCACCGCTCCCGGGTCTGCCGGCTGCTTCCATTGCTGCGGCACGCTCACATTGGGCAGCGCGTCCTTGCCCAGTTCTTCCGCAGTCGGTGGCGTGAGCAGCGAACAGCCTGCGAGCAGGCTGACCGCCAGGGACAACAACGTACGCGGAAAAGGGATCAGTGCACGCATCAGTGCAACTTCAGGATCAGGTAGTTGGTGTAGGACGACACGCGGAGGATCACCATGCGCAGAATGTGGATCGCCTTGAGGTCCTCGGTATAGATGGCAGCATCGCCTGAGGCCCCTGCAGCCAGGAAGATGCTTTGATGCTTCGGCTCGATGTCCAGCTTGACCGCGAAGCGATTGGGAAACTCCGGCGAGGCGCCCGTCTGCGGCAGCATGCCGGAAACCGGCAACTGGCCCTGCCCCTGTCCCCAGACGATGGCATTGACCTTGGCCTTGATGATCTCGCCCGGCAGCGTATTCAGCGCCACTTCGGCGGCATCGCCCACCTGCACCTGGTGCAGTTCATTCTGGTGATACAGCGCGATGACCTGATAGGCGTCCTCGACGAAAGTCATGGCCGGCGCCAGCGGCACACCCACCACCATCGATCCGGGCCGCAGCTGCAGGTTCATCACCCAGCCATCGGCCGGCGCCACCATCACGGTTTGCGACAATTCCCAGCGTGCATTGTCGAGATCGGCCTGGGTCGCCGCCAGTTGGGATTTGGCCGAGGCCACCTTGGCCTTGGCCTGGGCCACCGCGGCCTGGTCGCCGCCGGAGCGTGCCGATAATTTCAGTTTTGCCTGCGATTCCGCAGCGACCGCAGCAACCAGTTTTCCTTCGAGGTCGCGCACATTGGCCTGCCATTGCTCCAGGCCAAAGCGGTCGCCGGCGCCGGTGGCCACCAGTTCGCTGTATTCGGCCACGCGCTTGCGCGCCAGGTCGAGTTGGGAGCGCAGCGCGCCGGCCTGTCCACCGGCAGCGGTCACCGCCTCGCGCATCTCGCCCACGCTGGCGCCAGCCTGGCTGAGGCCCGCCAGCGCTTCGTTCATTGCGGCCTGGTTGGCCGCAAGCTTGCCTTCGAACTGCTTGACGGTGTTGCTGTAGGGCGTGGGATCGATCTTGAACAGCACCGTTCCCTTTTTCACATAATCGTTGCCGCTCACCGGCACCTCGACCACCCTCCCGCGCACCTGCGGCACGACCTGCACCACATATTTGATGACCCGCACGTCGGCCGAGGACGGGGCGACGATGTTGAGCGTCAGGATCAGCGCCGTGATGCCGACGATGGGAATGGTGACCACGATCACCTGGGACGTGGTGTTCCAGGGCAGCCACTTGAACTTGAAGAAAATGAGCCAGACGAAAAAGGAATAAATTCCTATCAGTATCGCTTCCATCAGCGGGGGCCCTCCGCGGCGGCAAGCAGGGCGACTTCCGCCGCGACCAGTTGGTCGCGCACCTGCTGAAGTTCCGAGGTGAGGTGACCTTTCGTCCCCAACTGGTCGAGTTCTTCGCGCAGGGTCCGGATTTCCTCCAGTGTCATTTCCTGCTTCATCGCTTTTTCGCCCGCTTCACGATAGTAGTCCGCATGCTTTTCCGTTCCGTAGGCCATCTTGTAGGTGACCGGCTTGGTGTAGGCCCACAGCCAGGCAAATGGCCATAGCAGCCCGCCGAACAGCAGCGAAAGCATGCACAGGGTCTTGATCGCATCCTTCTGCGGATGATGCCGCTTCTCGGCCACCTTCTCGGGCAGGATATGGATCATCCAGAACAGATAGACGAACCCGATCGGCATGGCGAAGATGATGAACAGCGCAAGCCATTTGGCCACCGCATCCAGTGTTTCGCCGTGGAAGAAGGAGGCATGTGCCGTCGACGACAGCAGCAGCAGCACAACGGCCAGGGTGATCGGGATACGAGGAGTCTTCATGTCGGGTGTCTTTCGGCAGTCGGTCTGGCAGCGCTGGTTTCTCTACAGGAATGGAAGGGAATTCTCATGCGCCTTCGCCACGAGCAGCGTGTAAACGACTCGATTCAAAAATCATTTTAACATCCGCCTATCCGTTGAAATGGACATATCCAGACACCGGGTGGACAGGTATTGACATGTCCATCCGCACGCCTCGGCATGCTCAGGCATATAGGCAACCGTTCTGGGCATCGCTTATTTCTCCCCTATGATCGAAGCAAACTTCTCATGCGCCTTCGCCACCTTCGGCGCCACAACGAACTGGCAATAGGGCTGCGTCGGATTCTGCTCGAAATAACGCTGATGGTAAGCTTCGGCGGGGTAAAAGGCCATCGCCGCGGCCACTTCGGTCACGATGGGGCGATCGTATCGATGTTCGGCGGTGAATGCGGCAATAACCGCCTCGGCTTCAACTTTCTGCTCCGGCGTATGCCAGAAAATCGCCGACCGATACTGGGTGCCGACATCGTTGCCCTGGCGATTGAGCTGGGTCGGGTCGTGCAGGGCGAAGAAGACCTCCAGCAGATCGCGAAACGCAATCACGTCCGGATCGAAGCGCACCTGCACCACCTCGGCATGGCCGGTGTCGCCGTTGCAGATATCCTCGTAGGTCGGGTTGAGCGTATGGCCGCCCATGTAACCTGATACCGCCGACTCCACGCCGCGCAAACGGTTGAAAACGGTTTCGATGCACCAGAAACATCCGCCTGCCAGGGTCGCTACCGCATGGGCCATGATGTGCCTCCGTCAGACGACGGGAACCGTTTCCATGAACGAAGCGCGTGTTGCCAATAAGTCGGCAAGCTTCGCCAGATTGGGATGGGCCGTGCGCCAGTCGATTTCGGGGAAACGCAATTCAAGGTAGCCCAGCATGCAGACGCAGGCAATATCCGCCAGCGTCATGCTGTTGCCGAGGTAAAAGGCCTTTTCACCCAGCGCTTCGGCCAGCGCCTCAAGGCCGCGATACAGGGTCTTTTCCTGCAGCACCAGCCAGTCGCCGCTCTGTCGTTCAGGCGCCCGCTTTCTTTCCAGATACACCGTGACTGCGGCGTCGGTGACACCATCGGCCAGCGCCTCGACGCCACGCACCATCATGCGGATTTTCGGCTCGGCAGGTATCAGGTGCCCCACCGGACTGATGTGATCGAGGTACTCGACGATCACCCGCGAATCGAAGACGCTGACGCCGTCTTCCAGCACCAGTACCGGCACCTTGCCGAGCGGGTTGAGCGTGGATACGACGCTGTCGGGCGCCCACGGATTTTCGACCTGAAGCTGGAACGGGATTTTCTTTTCCAGCAGCACGATGCGGACTTTTCGGCCGTATGGGCTGGTGAGCGAGGTGACGAGTTTCATTGTGGTTTCCTGAGCGGCGGATGGATCAGACCTGGCTGTGTTCGCCGCCATTATCCTCTGCCGCCAGCACGGTTCCAACACGTTTGCGCAGGGCCGGCAGCACCTCCCCGCCCGAACCAGGAATGACGCTTGAACCACAGGCGGTTGCGCGGTCTGGTATGCGGCAACGAAAAATTCCGGAGCGACATCGCGCCAGGCGGCGACCGTGTCGGCCAGCTTGCGACCCCGTCATTGTCCAAGGTATTACGCCTGGGCCCAGGCACCGATGAGGCGCGTCAGGCAGACCGCGATATCGCCCGAAGAAACGGCGGATCACATTCCGGGCGCGGCGGCAGGTGTCCGGCGCAATCCATGCGCGCCTGCGCGCGTGCCGCACGTCTGTGAAAATCCACGATGCCGGCGTCGCCCGGTTGCATCATCGCCGGCAGGCGTTGCAATCAGACGGCGTGGTCGACGATGTACTGCTTGACCGCATGCACGTCGGCGTCCATGACGTGCTTTTTCTGCGGCTGAGATTCCAGATCGGCGAGCTCGGCCGGGCGCACCGGCTCGATGCCGAGCGCTTCGCGAATCGCGTCCTCGAACTTTGCCGGCTGCGCGGTTTCCATGCAGATCAGCGGCACCCCCGGCTCGCGGTGCTCCAGGCCCACCTTCAGACCGTCGGCGGTATGCGGATCGATCATGGTGCCGTATACCTCGTACACCGTGCGGATGGTGTCGAGCCGGTTGGTGTGGTTGCTCGAACCCGAGGCCATGCCGAACCCGGCCACGCGGTCGAACAAACCATCGGCCTTCAGATCGAAACTGCCGCCGGACTCCACCGCGTTCCACAGGCTGCGGATCCTGGCCGCGTCGCGCCCGCTCAGGTCGAACACGAAGCGCTCGAAGTTGGACGCTTTGGAAATGTCCATTGACGGACTGGAGGTGTGCAGCGTTTCCGGACGCGGGCGATAGACGCCGGTCCGGAAGAACTCGTCGAGGACGTCGTTTTCGTTGGTCGCGACGATCAGTTTCTCGATCGGCAGGCCCATCTGGCGCGCAATGTGGCCGGCGCAGACGTTGCCGAAGTTGCCCGACGGCACCGAGAACGACACGCTCTGGTCATTGCTGTGCGTCGCCGCGAAGTAGGCCTTGAAATAATAGACGCTTTGCGCCGCGACACGTGCCCAGTTGATCGAGTTGACCGCGCCGATGCGATGGTGCGACTTGAAATCGAGATCGTTCGACACCGCCTTGACGATGTCCTGGCACTGGTCGAACACGCCGCGTATCACCAGGTTATGGATGTTGGCGTCCTGCAGGGCATACATCTGCGCCTGCTGGAAACGCGTCATGCCGTGCACGGGCGACAGCATGAAGACACGGATGCCGCGCTTGCCGCGCATCGCGTATTCGGCAGCTGAGCCGGTGTCGCCGGAAGTGGCACCGAGAATGTTCAGTTCGCCGTGAGTCTTGTCCAGCACATACTCGAACAGGTTGCCGAGCAGCTGCATCGCCATGTCCTTGAACGCCAGCGTCGGGCCGTTCGACAGGCCCAGCACGTGCAGGCCGGGTTCCAGCGTTTTCAGCGGGGTGATGTCTTCCGCATTTTCACCCGGGTTGGTGTAGCGATACACCTCCGGCGTGTAGGTCCTGTCGATCAGCTTGCGCAGATCGTCATGCGGAATGTCGTCGATCAGGCGCGACAGCACGGCGAAGGCGAGTTCGCGGTAATTCATGCCGCGCATCGCCGCCAGTTCGGCTGCACTCAGGCGCGGATAGCTTTCCGGCACGTACAGGCCGCCGTCGCTCGCCAGCCCGCCGAGCAGGATTTCGGAAAAGCGTAATTGCGGTGCCAGGCCCCGGGTGCTGAGGTAGTTCATTACTTCGCCGCCAGTTCTTCGAGACGGATGCGCATCACCTTGCCCGACACGCTATCCAGCGCCTCGATCTTGGTGATCGCGGCATTGATGTTCTTTTCCACCGTGATGTGCGTCAGCAGGATGATGTTGACCAGCTCGTCGCCTTCCGCAGGCTCCTTCTGCACCATGGCGTCGATCGAGATTTCGCCGTCGGCCAGGATGCGGGTGATGTCGGCCAGCACGCCGGGGCGGTCGTATGCGTGCAGGCGCAGGTAATACGCCGTGCGCACTTCCTCCATCGGCAGAATCGGCGTATCCGATAATTGATCCGGCTGGAATGCCAGGTGCGGCACCCGGTGATGCGGGTCGGCCGTGTGCAGGCGGGTGACGTCGACCAGGTCGGCCACCACCGCGGAAGCAGTCGGCTCGGCGCCGGCGCCGGCACCGTAATACAGCGTCGGGCCGACGGCGTCGCCCAGCACCAGCACGGCGTTCATTGCGCCGTCGACGTTGGCGATCAGGCGGCGCTCCGGGATCAGCGTGGGATGAACGCGCAGCTCGATGCCGTTCTCGGCGCGGCGCGCGATGCCCAGCAGCTTGATGCGATAACCGAGTTCCTCGGCGTACTTCACATCCTCGCGCGTCAGTTTCGAAATGCCTTCGGTGTAGGCGCGGTCGAACTGCATCGGGATGCCGAAAGCGATCGCCGACAGGATGGTGAGCTTGTGCGCGGCGTCGATGCCCTCGATGTCGAAGGTCGGATCGGCTTCGGCGTAGCCCAGCGCCTGCGCTTCCTTCAGCACGTCCTCGAAGGCCGCGCCCTTGTCCCGCATCTCGGTGAGGATGAAATTGCTGGTGCCGTTGATGATGCCGGCCAGCCATTCGATGCGGTTGGCGGTGAGGCCTTCGCGCAGCGCCTTGATGATGGGAATACCCCCTGCCACCGCCGCCTCGAACGCGACCATCACGCCCTTGGCCTGCGCCGCGGCAAAAATTTCGTTGCCGTACTTGGCCACCAGATGCTTGTTGGCGGTCACCACGTGCTTGCCGTTGGCGATCGCCTGCATCACCAGTTCCCGGGCAGGTTCCAGGCCGCCGATCAGCTCGACCACGATATCGATTTCAGGGTCGTCGACGACGTCGAACGGATTGGTCGACAGCGGCAGGTCGCCCGCCAGTGCCTTGGCTTTTTCAAGGTTGCGCACGGCCGCGCGCAGCACGCGGATGTCGCGCCCGGCGCGACGGCTGATTTCTTCTGCATTGCGGCGCAGCACGGTCAACGTGCCGCCACCGACGGTTCCCAGGCCCAGCAGGCCAACATTGATGGGTTTCATCGTATATCTCGTCAAATTAAAAATCAGCGATGCGCACGCTGGCGGTCGAGGAACCGGCTCATGCGCCCGATCGCCTCGGTCAGGTCTTCTTCATGCGGCAGGAACACCACGCGGATATGGTCTGGACGCGGCCAGTTGAAGCCGGAACCCTGCACCACCAGCACGCGCTCCTCTTCCAGCAGGTTGAGGATGAATTTCTGGTCGTCGTGGATGGGGTAGAGCTTGGGGTCGAGCCTGGGAAACAGGTACATCGCCGCCTTCGGTTTGACGCAACTGACGCCGGGAATCAGGGTCAGCAACTCGTGCGCAAGATCGCGCTGGCGCGTCAGCCGCCCGCTCGGCGCGACCAGGTCGTTGATGCTCTGGTAGCCGCCGAGCGCCGTCTGGATCGCATACTGCCCCGGCACGTTGGAACACAGGCGCATCGATGCAAGCATGCTGAGGCCTTCCAGGTAATCCCTGGCGTGGCGCTTGTCGCCCGACACGATCAGCCAGCCCGAACGGTAACCGCAGGCGCGGTAGTTCTTCGACAGGCCGTTGAAGGTGACGATCAGCACGTCCTCGGCCAGCGAAGCGAGTGAAGTGTGCGTGACGCCGTCGAACAGCACCTTGTCGTAGATTTCGTCGGCATACACGATCAGCTGATGCTGCCGCGCGATTTCCAGGATTTCCAGCAGCAGCGCGGTCGGATACAACGCGCCGGTGGGATTGTTCGGATTGATGACGACGATGGCGCGGGTGTGTGGCGTGATCTTGGCGCGGATGTCGTCCAGATCGGGCAGCCAGCCGGCACCCTCATCGCACAGATAATGGCGCGGCTTGCCGCCGCCCAGGCTCACCGCCGCCGTCCACAGCGGATAATCGGGGGCCGGCACCAGCACTTCGTCGCCGTTGTTCAAGAGCGCCTGCATCGCCATCACGATGAGTTCCGACACGCCGTTGCCGACGAAGATATCGTCGATCTGCACCCCGGCGATGCCCTTGCGCTGGGTCTCGTGCATGATCGCCTTGCGCGCCGAGAACAGTCCCTTGGAATCGCTGTAGCCCGATGCATTGGGCAGGTTCAGGATCACGTCCTGCACGATCTCCTCCGGCGCCTCGAAACCGAACGGCGCCGGGTTGCCGATGTTCAGCTTGATGATGCGATGACCCTCTTCCTCCATCTGCCGTGCGCGCGCCATTACCGGACCCCGAATGTCGTAGCAGACGTTGTCGAGCTTGAACGATTTGTGGATGGTGCGTAAGCGTGGCTTGTTGTCGGCCGTCACGGCGATCTTCCTGGGCATCCTGCGCAAAACCAAGGCAAAACAAAGCCTTGGGAAACGCGTAATTTTACCGGAGGCGCCCTGCCCGGGCAAACTAAACCGGTCCGGCAACGGGTTCGCCGCGCCGTCTGCTGTTGTGCATGGCGCCACGGGAATCTGCTAAGGTTTGGCCATGAAGCTGCATCTCAACACCGACGCCAGCCAGCGGCTGTTCACCGGCTACGGCAACGACCACGTGCTCATCAATGGCCAGCGCCACGAAAGCAGCCTGCTGCTCACCTCGCAGGGCATCGAGGTCGCGCCCTGGGCCGGACTGGGTTTCGCGGCGCTCACCGCCGCGCATTTCGAATGGGTCGCCCAACGCGACCTCGACATATTGCTGCTGGGCACCGGCACCCGGCTGCGTTTTCCGCACCCCTCCCTCACGCGGGCGCTGGTGGAAGCGCGCATCGGGCTGGAAGTGATGGATATCGGCGCGCTGTGCCGCACCTACAACTTCTTGATTTCCGAAGGCCGCAGTGTGGGCGCAGCGGTGATGTTCGATCCCGCCCCGGATGCTTGATACGTCCGCTGCGCCAGCCGTCCTGTTCAGGGTTTCTTGCCGAGTTCCTCGATCCGCTTCTTTTCCTCCTCGCGAATCGCAGTCAGCATCGCCGCATCCGGATCCTGCCATTGCACCCCTGAACTGCGCGCCATCCAGGCAACCGCACGGGCAAACTCGTCCAGCGTGAGGTCAGGCTGCCCACCCTTGGGGGGCATGCCGCGAACCCCGACCCAACCATGCGCAGTCACCACCGATTGCCCCTCCGCTTCGAGTTTGCGCCAGCTTTCGCCGTCGCCGGATTTGGGTGCACTGGCCACCCCTGTGGCATGGCAGGTGATGCATACGCTGTGATAGACCTGCTCTCCGCTTTTCTGCCCCGTCGCAGCCGGCTTTCCCGGAGAATCGGCAGCAGGCGGGGTGCCACAGGCGCCCAGCAGCAGGCCCAGCAGGGAGATTGCATAAGGGAGTGTTTTCATGATCAACGTCCTTTCAGGCTGGAATCAAAACAGTTTGCGTCTCGGAATTCATCCGGCATCACCTGCTCGAAACTCGTGATCGCCTCGAACGCGCCGCAATCCTTGTGCGGCTGCCGAGAATCCGGATTGCGTACCGCCAGCAGTTGATCGATCCCGTACGCCTGCGCGCTTTCCAGCACGGGCACGCTGTCGTCGACGAACAGGGTGCGCTTGCAGTCGAACGGCTCGATCGCCTGCAGGCCCTGCCAGAAATCCGGGTGCTCCTTGGGTATTCCTATCTGATGCGAGGAGATCAACGCATCGAAATACGCATCGAGGCGGGTTTCGCGCATTTTCAGGCCGAGGCTCTTCGGGTGCGCGTTGGTCACCATCACCACCCGGCGACCGGACGCACGCAAGGCCTGCAAAAAAGCCGGCACGTCGGGACGGACGGCAATCAGGTGCACGACTTCCTCCTTCAATTGCACGATGTCGAGCGCGAGTTCGCTGCTCCAGAAATCCACGCAATACCAGTTGAGCGTACCGGCGTGGCGGTCATAACGCTGGTCGAGGTGAGCGCGCGCCACCGCCTCGTCGAGGCCGTGATGTTCGGCATAGCGGCGCGGCATGTGCTCGCGCCAGAAATGGTTGTCGAAGTGGAGGTCGAGCAGGGTGCCATCCATGTCGAGAAAGACGCTGTCGATGCGCGGCCAGGCGATCATCGCATCGCCTCCACATGCGCCACGGCGCAACGGCCGAGGGCATCCAGGTCGTAGCCGCCCTCCAGCACCGACACCACCCGCCCCTGCGCATGCCGGTCCGCCAGCACGCAGAGTTCGCGGGTGATCCAGGCAAAGTCGGCTTCGACCAGTTCGAGTCCGCCAAGCGGGTCGTCGCGATGTGCGTCGAAACCGGCGGAGATGAAAACGAACTGAGGCTGGAACGCATCCAGTGCGGGCAGAAAATGCTGTTCGACGGCAGCTCGAAACTGCCTGCCATCGGCGCCCTCCGGCAGCGGCGCGGGAATGAAACCGGGGTGCGCCTCGGAGCCGCTGTAGGGATAGAACGGATGGCGAAAGCTCGAGCACAGCAGCACCCGCGGCTCCTTGCGCAAGATGTCTTCCGAACCGTTGCCGTGGTGCACGTCAAAATCCACCAGCGCCACCCGTTGCAAGGAATGGGCATGCAGGGCGTGCAGCACGCCGATCGCCACGTTGTTGAACAGGCAGAACCCCATCGCCTGACCGGCTTCGGCATGATGGCCCGGTGGGCGCACATTGCAGAACGCGCGTTCGGCCTCGCCCGCCATCACTGCGTCGACCGCTCCCACCACGGCGCCGCTCGCCGCCAGCGCAGCATCCCAGCTGAAGGGATTGAGGCCGGTATCGGGGTCGAGCCAGTCGACACCGCTGGAAGGCGTGGCATTGCGCACGGACTCGATATGCGAATCGGTATGGGCACGCTGCAGTTGCTCCAGCGTGGCGTGCGGCGCCGCGACGGATAGCAGCTGACCGAACCAGGGCGCGGCACGCAGCGCGCCATCCACCGCCTGCCAGCGCCTGGGCGACTCGGGATGCCACGACCCGACATCGTGCCGGGCACAATCGGGATGTGTCAGATAGGCAATGCGGGGCATGCTTCTCAAGCCAGAGCTGAATGCATCGGCCTGCATGATGGCCGGGAGCACAAGGGGGTAACCGTCTCCATGCAGCCTACCGTCTGGCCATTAGCGGTCGCCTGCGGCAGCGGGACTTCAGAACAGCTCATCTTTCGATACGCCACGTCGCCGCAACAGTTGCCGCAGCACGCGCAGGGATTCCATCTGGATCTGCCGCACGCGCTCGCGTGTCACCTGCAGTTCCAGCGCCAGGTCTTCCAGGGTGCAGGCTTCACAGTTGTTGAGGCCAAAGCGCCGCTCGATCACCCAACGTTGCTTGTCGTTGAGCTGGGTCAGCCATTCGCGGACGTGTCGCTCGATCTCCTCGAGCTGGAGCAGGTCATCCGGCAGGTGGGCATTGTCGTCGGCGATCGCCTCGCCCAGCGACAGCGTGGGATCGACATCAAGCGGCGCGTCGAGCGAGGCGACCCGCTCGTTCAGCTGCATGATGCGGCGCACATCCGCGACCGGGTGCCCGGTCAGCGCAGCGATGTCATCGGAACTGGCGTCGGTGACGCCATGCGTTTCAAGATGCCGCTTGGCACGCAGATAGATGTTGAGTTCCTTGATGACATGCACCGGCAGGCGAATGGTGCGCGACTGGTTCATGATCGCGCGCTCGATGTTCTGGCGGATCCACCAGGTCGCGTAGGTCGAGAAGCGGAAACCGCGTTCAGGGTCGAATTTTTCCAGCGCGTGTATGAGGCCGAGGTTGCCCTCTTCAACCAGGTCGAGCAGGGTCAGCCCGCGGTTGGCGTAATGCTTGGCGATGTTGACAACCAGCCGCAGATTGCGCTCGATCATGGTCTGGCGTGCAGAGAAATCACCCTGCACGGTAAGTCGCGCCAATGCGACTTCCTCTTCGGGCGTCAGCAGCGGTGCCTGGCCGATCTCGTTGAGATACAGCTGCGTGACATCGACCTGTGCTTCGCCGAGGATGGCCGACGACAACTCCTCGCTGCTATCTGCAGCATGCTGTTCCGCTTCGGCCTCGGCTTCTTCAGGTATCAGGTCTTCCGACTCATCGCTGGGTTCGCGACTCATGAGCGCTCCGGCAGATAGTTCAAGGGATCGAGCGGCTTGCCGTAACGGCGGATTTCAAAATGCAGCATCACCTTGTCGGTGTCACTGTCGCCCATCATTGCAATCCTTTGTCCGGCAGCCACCATGTCGCCTTCCTTCACCAGAATCGAATCATTGTGTGCATAGGCCGACAGATACTCGCCAGAATGCTTGACGATCAGCAATTGCCCATAGCCGCGCAGTCCGCTGCCACTGTATACCACTTTGCCGGGCGCCACTGCCACCACCGGTGAATTGCGTGGCCCGACGATATCGATGCCCTTTCCGCCCGCCGCGCCAAAACGCCCTGTCAGCTTGCCGTCGGCCGGCCACAGCCAGACCAGTTCGGCAGACGCAGGTGGGGCGACTGCTACAACCGGCACCACAGGCGCGGCAGTCGGTGGTGGGGTCGGCATTGCCACCTTGGTTGCTGGCGGGGCAGCGGGGACCATGGGCGGGGATACGGTTGCGGCAACCGGCGGAGCTGCAGGCGGCTCCGACACCCGCGCCCAGTTGGCTTCTGTATAAGGCAGCAATACCGCCTGCGGGGTGGTGAGCAGGAGAGGTTCCGCCAAGGGGCGTGCACTCGGCAGGGGCACATCCACCAGCGGCTTGATTTCAACCGCATTCGGTGGAGACGTCAGCCGCAACACTTGTCCGACCATGATGCGGTCGGGCGACTCGAGCTGGTTCCAGGTGGCAATTTCGCGATAATCCAGGCTGTTGGCGAAGGCGATCCCATACAGGGTGTCGCCACGCTGCACGGTATGCAGGCCATTGGTGGAGGGTGCGATCTGCGGCGTGACGGGACGTTCGGGTTTCTCGGCGACGACGGGGGGCGCGGTGCGAACCTTCGCCGGCACCCGCTCGGTCACGGGTGCCGGTCCGCGCGAGGAACATCCCGCCAGCACTATCAGCAGCATCACCCCGAGCGCTACGTTTCTCATGCCCACTCCAGCCGCCATCCGGTTACGCCACCCCGGGCAGCAGGGGAACGAATTTCACCCCTTCGAGCAACTGCTCGGTAAACGCATCGTCTCGACGCTCGATCACGCACAAGGTCTGCGTGGAATGACCGAGCGGCATCACCAGCCGCCCGCCTTCGGCCAACTGTGCCAGCAGGGCCTGCGGCACCTCGGCGAACGCGGCGGCGATCACGATGGCATCGAACGGCGCAAAATCCTTCGCCCCGTGCATGCCGTCGCCGTGCTTCGGCCTGACGTTGTTGACCCTGAGTTCACGCAGCCGCGCGCGCGTCTTGCCGACCAGCGCGGCGATGCGCTCCATCGACACCACCTCGCGCGCCTGCTTGCCCAGCACCGCGGCCTGATAGCCGCAGCCCAGCCCGATTTCCAGCACCCGCCCGAGCTCATGCCCCTGGCCGTTCTCGCCATGGCGGGCCAGTTCGGCCATGCGCGCCACGATATAGGGGTTGGAAATGGTCTGCCCGAAGCCGATCGGCAGCGCGGTGTCTTCGTAGGCGCGCGACTCCAGTGCCTGGTCGACGAAAAGATGGCGCGGCACGCTGCCCATCGCCGCCAGCACGATTTCATCCCTGATGCCCTGCTCGCGCAGGCGTTCGACCATGCGACCGCGCGTGCGTGCCGAGGTCATGCCGATGCCGGCGCGCAGGTTCAGGGTTTCAGCCATGCGCTCACGCTGTCCATCTGGCTGAAACGGGTCAGGTCCATCTGCAGCGGGGTGATCGAAACGAAACCCTGGGTGAGGGCATCGAAATCGGTGCCCTCGCCTGCATCCTGTGCGGCCCCGGCAGCGCCCACCCAGTAGACGATCTGGCCGCGCGGGTTGGTGGTCTTCACCACCGATTCGGCCTTGTGGCGCTTGCCCAGACGGGTCACCGCGAGACCGCCCAAATCCTCCCAGGCGCGATCCGGCACGTTGACGTTGAGCAGCATCGGTTCGGTCGGCGGCTGCGCCTGGATGCGCTGCACCAGATCGACCACCACGCGCGCGGCAGTATCGAAGTGCTCGGCATCGTGGCTGGCAAGCGATACCGCGATCGACGGAATCCCCAGCAGATAGCCCTCGGTGGCGGCGGCGACGGTGCCGGAATAAATCGTGTCGTCGCCCATGTTGGCGCCGTGGTTAATGCCGGAAATCACCATGTCCGGCATATGGTCGAGCATGCCGGTCACCGCCAGATGCACGCAGTCGGTCGGCGTGCCGTTGACGTAATAAAACCCGCTGGGCGCCTGGCGCAGCATCAGCGGGCGGTCGAGCGTGAGCGAATTGGACGCCCCGCTGCGGTCGCGCTCGGGCGCCACCACCGTGATGTCGGCAAACGGCGCGAGCGACCGGGCCAGCGCTGCCAAGCCGGGCGCGAAGTAACCGTCGTCGTTGGAGAGCAGGATGCGCATCAGCCGCGGCCTCCTGGCTGGACAGGCGATCGGAACAAGGCAGGGATGGCGGCGATGCGGGGTTCGAGCATGCGACCGATTCTACCATCTGGATTCGCTCGATTCAGCCGCATTCCCGGCCAAGAAGGCATTGAATCCACCTTGCCGCACAGACTTCGATTCCAGCCGCATGGGGCGCGTCAGTTCGCCGGGATGACCCGCTGACAAACCGGCGCCGGACGCCGCGGACGGCAAACGGGGGCCACCCCGTCCAGCCCCCTGCCAGCGGACCCCGACTTACTTCACCAGCTCGATCTCGCCCGCACGCCATGCCTTCGTGAAGAAGGTCTCGAGCGGGCTGTAAAGGCGCAGGATGGTGAACCAGCCTTTGCCAGGCACGGTCTGGATCCAGTTGCCGCGCGCCACGCCTTGCGGCTGTACGGGGCCGAAGTAGATCGTGGTGGAACCATCGGCATTCGCCGCGGCGGCGGGCGAGGGATAACTCTGGCTGCCGGCACGGGGGTAGCGCTGCGGCGTGTCGAGCATCGAGCGGGTCTGGTTGTCATAAACGGTGAACGACCAGAACGCGGCGGCCGGGATGTCCTTCGGCAGCGTGACCTTGTAGGTCTTGCCGCCGTCGAAGGGATTCTTGTCCGAATCGAGGAAGCCCATCAGATACTGCGAGCCCACGCCGGGAATGCGCATGATCATGCCGGGCGAGTCCAGCGTGTAGGCAAAGTAGAACGCCGTCCGCGAATCGAGGGTGCGCGCGCCGGTGGGCGGGAAGGGCTTGAAGGTGCCATCCCTGGTGATCATCGGGGGCGGGGTCTCGAAGTCGTAACCCCCTTGCCACAGCATGTTGCCCCACATCGAATTCTTGTAGTAGAACCAGTCCGGATGCATGTCGCCGAAGCGCCAGTTCAGGACCCGGCCGGTGGCATTGCCGAACTTCGCCGCGTCGGTCAGGACCCGCTTCATGTTGGCGTCGGGATTGAAGGGCTTGCCCTTGACGATGCCGATGGCGGCGAGCTGGCCGGCGAGCTCGACGTCGTAGCTGGTGGCCGGCTCCTGCTGGACGTTCTCGTTGATTATTTCGAAGAACGTGTAGTCGCTCGGCGGGATCGTGTTGAACGACCTGCCGCTCGCTTCGACGAACCTGGTCTCGGGGATGGGCGGATTTTTTTCAAGCCGAACCCCGCCTTCGAGGGCGGTGGCGATGCTGGTGCCGTAGCCGCCCGGCGTGTAGGGATAGACCTTCATGGTCTTCTTGATCATGTCGACGGCCGGCTTCGGATCGTTGTCCTTCAAATAGGCGCGGGCGCCGTACAGGACCCGGTTGGTCTTCGAGTGCGCGACGTGAAAACCGCTATCCGGCAGCGGACCGTCGTAGCCGGGCGGCACGATCAGATACTTTCCGCCTTCGCCGCGGTCGGGTCCGGGAAATCCGATGTCGATGATCCACGAGAACCACATGTCATTGATCGTGCCCACGCTCATCGGCGGCTGTTCGATCACCAGCGGCCCCTTCGTCAGATCGAAGACCGAGAGGTAATACACGGTATCCGCATTGGCGGTCAGGAAGAGCGACTTCGCGTCCATCAACTCGGAAAAGATGATGACCGTGTTGTCCTCTGCGCCGATGCTCTGAAAGCCCTTCTGCAGCGCATACGCCGAGGCCCCGCGGAAGCTGTTGTTGTAAACGTTCAAGCCGTTGGTGAAGGTCAGGAAGTCAGCTACCGTCCTGGCAGTTTCCGGTGTCGGCGCGCCGTCCTTGAAGGTGAGCTTGCCGAAGCCGGTCTCGACGGTATCCGGCGTCATCATGGCATTCAGGGACTGGCTGGAAACCTGTGCCGCCGCCAAGGGAGGTAGCGAAAAAACTGCGCAACTTGCTGCGATCGCCCAGGCCGCGCTACGACTCGTCATACTCTTTGCCATGATCTTCAACCTCTAAATAATTTCAGGACAGGATTGTCCCAAGTACCGAAACCCATGCTTCTCGACGCTCGAGCCTAGCAGAACATGCAGCGCCCGATCTATCGCCAAAGTGTAAAGACATGCAGGAATCGACCATCCACACGCGAGGCAGGAAAGCGTGCCCGTCCTGCCGGGTCCGAGCCCCCAGACGACCGGGGGCTGGGTGGCCATGCGCTTGAGCTTGATTCAAGGGGATCGAAAATCCTGCTCCCCCGTGAGGATGAAGTTTGCGATGCAACGATCGAACTGGCGCCCCGAACACGAATCGAACGTGTGGCCTACCCCTTAGGAGGGGGTCGCTCTATCCACTGAGCTACCGGGGCGAGACGCGCATTCTATCGAATCATCGATGGATTGCCGAACCCTCCCGCACCCCCCAATGCATGCATGCGCCGTCTATGATGGGGCTTGGGAGAGCACATGATCAAACTCATAGTCGGTGGACTGGCGGTCCTGTTGCTGCTGGCAAGCGCAGTGCTTTGGATGTTGAGGCCAGGTTCGCAACGGGCGGAAGGCAGCACGGCACCTGATTTCGCCTTGCAGGATCAGGATGGCACCACGCATCGCCTGGGCGATTACGCCGGACGCTGGCTCGTGTTGTATTTCTATCCCCGAGACGATACGCCCGGCTGCACTCTCGAGGCGTGCCGCTTTCGTGACGACATCGGCGTGTTGGGCAATCTCGACGCGGCCATCGTCGGGATCAGCGTCGACGACGTGGCGTCACACGCCCGTTTCTCAAATAAATATCGGTTGCCGTTCCCCCTGCTGTCCGACCCGGATGGGCACACGGCTGCGGCTTACGATAGCCTGCTGAATCTCGGGTTGGTGCGTTTCGCCCGCCGCCACACCTTCATCATCGCGCCGGACGGCCGCATCGCCGCACGCTTTGACAAGGTCGACCCGAGCGGTCACGCGCAGGAAGTGGCGCATGCCCTGCAGGCCCTGCAACGGTCCGGACTGAAGCATCCTGCCCCGCGATCCGATACATAGATACTGGGACCTGATTTCAATACACCATCTCCATGCCACGCAGAATCTCACTCATCACCGGCACGGCCTTCGTCGCCCTGATCGCCCTGATTTGCGGATTGGCAGCCAACGGCCTGCTGCAGCTGCACACGCTGGGCACCCAGTTGAGCACCGTGGTCGAGCAGCACAACCGCAAGATCGATCTCATTACCCAAACCCAGGTGGCGGCACACACCCGCACCGACAGTTTGTTCCGCATGGCGCTGGCCGATGATCCGTTCGAGCGCGACGAATTGTTCTTGAGCTTCAATCGAGCCGGCTTTCTGGTGGGCAGCGGTCGCAACGCCCTGCGCCAGATGGGCTTTACCGCTGAAGAGCAATATAGTTTCGACGCGCAGGCGCGCCTGATCGTCGATATTCAAACGGTGCAGGATCAGGTGGTCGACCTGCTCAAGGCTGACCAGAACACCGAGGCGCGCCGGATGCTGATGCAGGAAGCCATTCCTCTACAGGAAAGCTTCAACCAGCAGTTGGCCGAGATGCGCTTGCTCTATCATCAGGCCAACCTGGCTGCCCAGCGCCAGGCACAGCAAACCTACCAGCACACTTTCCTGCTTACGCTGGCATTCGGCATCGTGGCTATCGCCATGGCGTTGCTGATTGCCTGGCGTACGGTGCGGAAAGTCAGCCTCAAATCACAGCTGATCGATGAACAGATGGTGGAACTCGAACGCTCGCGCGCAGCCTTGCGCCAGGAGGCCACACATGATCCTCTCACCGGTCTGGCCAACCGTCGGCTGTTTTACGACCGGCTGCAACAGGCCATCCGCCACGCGAATCGCTACGGCGGCAGGGTGGGTATCCTGTACGTGGATCTCGACCGTTTCAAGGCCATCAACGACCAGCACGGCCACCATGTCGGCGACGCGGTGCTGACCGAAGTGGCAAAGCGCCTCAGTTCCGGCATCCGCGACTCCGATTCGGTCGCGCGCCTGGGTGGCGACGAGTTCGTGGTGTTGCTCGAGGGTGTGCAGGGACGTGAAGAGTTCGTCGCGACTGCGCACAAGATCGAAGAGTCGCTGAGAACCGACTCGAATCTGTACGGCATCGACCTTAAGATCGCTGCCAGCATCGGTCAGGCGCTGTACCCCGATGATGGCGCCGACGAAGACGCCTTGATGCGTGCCGCCGATGCTGCCATGTATCGCATCAAATCAGGCAGCGAATCGCTCAGTCAGCCCCGCCTGGATTTCTAGGGCGTGTTTACACTAATTCCACATCCGCGACGAGGCCGATTCGGAATGCGGCTCGCGGCAACGCGGGTGAGAAATTAGTGTAAACACGCCCTAGTGTGGCCTGATGCGCGCCGCAGCGCGCTCGCGCCGCGCCTTGGCACTCCAGATCCACACGTACTGAACGCCGGAAATCACGGCGATGACGAACACGGTCACGAAGAGAGGCTGCAGCCATTCCTCGAGTGCCAGCAGCTTGCTCAGTCCGGCCAGCACCAGCGTCAGCAGGGCGAACTCGGCAGCCATGTGCGTCTTGCCGAGCCAGGTGGGATGGATCTCAAGATGGCCCGCCAACCCCCGATAGCTCAGGGCCCCCAGCACGATGATGCTGTCGCGCAGCAGGATGGCCAACGTCACCCACAGCGGAATGGCTCCCGCCTGCGTCAGCAACACCAGCGTCACCAGTCCCAATGCCTTGTCGGCGACGGAATCGAGCGCGGCGCCCAGCTGGGTCATCTGATCGAGCCAGCGTGCCAGCAGGCCATCGATGCCATCGGACACGGCGGCAGCGAGGAACAACCAGCACGCAGCCTCCCAGCGTTGCTGCAGGATCAACCACGCCACCACCGGCACGGCCGCCAGGCGCAGCAGGGTGATGACGTTCGGCAGATTGAATACGCGCTCGCTCATAGGCGTCGTGTCGGGTAAGACTGCGTCAATGACTGGCCGAAATATAGCAAGACTTGCTCAACCAGACACCCCAACCCTTCTTAATTCACGGGCTGCCTGGCAAGCGCCTCCCACAATTTGTCGAGCCGCTTGACCGACACCGGATACGGCGTTTTCAGTTCCTGGGCAAAGAGGGATATCCGCAATTCCTCCAGTTGCCAGCGGAAATCTTCCAGTACGGCTGGCACCTCGCCTTTTACCTGCGTGCGTCGCGCCAGGTATTTGTTCTGCAGCGTCAGCACCCCGGCCATGCCGCGCGCGTCGCGCTGCTCGGATGCGGGCAGTTTCTCCAGCCGCTTGAGGATGCCGCGCAGGTAACGCGGCAGGTCCTTTAGCTGCGCCCACGGCGTGGCGGTGATGAAATCGGCAGACACCAGCGCGGCCAGGTGCGCGTGCTCGTCGCGCATCGCCGCCGTGAACTGCGGCTTGGCATTGAGCCGCGCCGTTACCTGCGCGTGCAGGTCGAGAATCTCCGCGGCGTCACGCAGCAGCGCCTGCTTCACCACGGCGATGCGCGGCTTGGCGCGCTCCTTCTGCTTGCCGAAGGTCTTGGCGTCGCGCGGGGTGTCGTCGTCGCCCAGCAGGGCGCGCGAAGCAATGGCGTCGATCAGTGCGGCGCGCAGCTGTTCGGGACTGCCGAAATTGCGGTATTTCAGCGCCAGCGCCGTTTCGCGCGACAGGTCCTTGTCGAGCTGCTTGAACTGCGCTGCCAGCGCAATGCGCAGCAGGCGCACCACGCCGCGACGGGTTTCAGCCTCCGCCACGTCGGCCGCGTCGAGCAGGCGCAGGTCGACGCTCTCGCCATTGTCGACCAGCGCCGGATAGCCAACCAACTCCCGTCCACCACGCTTGAAATTCACCTGCTCGGGCAGGTCGCCGAAATTCCATTCGACGAGCCCGATGCGCTCGAATTCGCTGTCCTCGGCGCCACCGCCATAGGTGATGCGCGCAGCACCCCCGAGTTGCTGGCGCAAGCTGGCAAGGTCGCGGCCGCTGCCGAGTTCCTGCCCGCTGTCGTCGATCACGCTCAAGTTCATCGTCAGGTGCACCGGCAATTCGCGCCCCCATTCGTCAGGGTGGATATCCGCGCCGGTTTGTTTGCGGATGAAGGCAGCCAACGCTTCAGTCAGGATCTGCTCGCCCGGCTTTGCCACGCTGAGAAACGCCGTCACCGCATCGGGCAGCGGGATCAACGGGCGGCGCTTGTCCTTGGGCAAGGACTTCAGCAGCAGCGTGAGTTTTTCGCGTATCAGGCCGGGCACCAGCCAGTCGATCACTGCCGGCTCCACTCGGTTCAGCAGATACAGCGGCAAGGTGAGCGTCACGCCATCGAGCACATGCCCGGGTTCGAAGCGGTAGGTGAATTTGCACGCCACCCCGTCCACCTCCAAGGTTTCAGGGAATAGATCATGGTCGGCCCCGAGTCCCTCGCCCAGGATGTCCTCGCGCTGCAGGAACAGCACCTTCGGGTTGGCCTGCTCGGCGCCCTGCCGCCATTTCTCGAATGCCGCGCCATTGTGGAGGTCGGCCGGGATGCGCGCATCGAATACGCGGAAGATGCGCTCCTCGTCCAGCCATACGCCGGATTTCCTCGCCTTGTGTTCAAGGTCCTCGATTTCCTTGATCAGCGCGCGGTTGTGGGTGAACCAGGGCGCCTGCGTGTCGTACTCGCCCGCCACCAGCGCGCCGCGGATGAACAGTTCGCGCGACAGTTCGGGATCGATGCGTGCCGTAGTGGATCTTGCGCCGCGGCGCCAGCGTGATGCCGTACAGGCTCACCCGCTCGAACGCCACCACGCGCGCGCCGTCCTTTTCCCAGTGCGGCTCGATGTACATGCGCGTCAGCAGGTGACGGCCCGCCGCCTCGATCCACTCCGGCCGCACCTCGGCGACGGTGCGCGCGAGCAGCCGCCCGGTGTCGGTGAGCTCGGCGGCCATGATCCACTTCGGGCCCTTTTTCGTCAGCGCCGAGCCGGGGTGGATCGACAGCTTGATGCCGCGCGCGCCCTGATAATTGCCCTCGCCCGGCTTGGGCCGCCCTTTCGCGTCGTCGGACTTGAAGCCGATGTTGCCCAAGCAGGCCGGTCAGCAGCGCCTGATGGATCGTGTCGTAGCCGGCGTCCTTTTCGTTTTCGCGCAGCCCCAGTTCGCGCATCTGCGCATGCAGCTGGCCGTGGATGTCGCGCCACTCGCGCATCCGCCGCGGCGACAGGAAATGGTCCTGCAGCAGCGTCTGCAGCTGGCGGTTGGTCTTCTTGTGCTGCACCTGCTCCTCGTACCAGCGCCACAACTTCAGCCAGCCCATGAAGTCGGAGCGCTCGTCGGCGAACAGCTTGTGCTTTTCGTCGGCCGCCTGCGCGCGCTCCATCGGGCGGTCGCGCGGGTCCTGCACCGACAGCGCGCTGGCGATGATCAGCACTTCGCGCACGCAGCGCTGCTGCTCGGCCGCCAATAACATTCGCGCAATGCGCGGGTCGAGCGGCAGTTTCGCCAGCTTGGTGCCGATCTCGGTGAGCTGTCCCAGCTCGTCGAGCGCGTGCAGCTCGGCCAGCAGCTGGTAGCCGTCGGTGACCAGCCGCGAACCCGGCGCGTCGATGAAGGGAAAGCCCACCACGTCGCCGAGGCCGAGCGACTTCATGCGCAGGATGACGCCGGCGAGCGACGAGCGCAGCAGCTCGGGGTCGGTGAAGCGCGGGCGGTTGGCGAAATCGGCTTCGTCGTAGAGGCGGATGCAGACGCCGTCGGCCACCCGGCCGCAGCGCCCGGCGCGCTGGTTGGCCGACGCCTGCGACACCTTCTCGATCAAGCAGCTGCTCGACCTTGTTGCGCGCCGAATAGCGCTTGACCCGCGCGGTGCCGGGATCGATCACGTAGCGAATGCCCGGCACCGTGAGCGAGGTTTCCGCCACGTTGGTCGCCAGCACGATGCGGCGCAGCGCGTTCGTCGGCTTGAAGATCGCGTCCTGCTCGGCCACCGACAGGCGCGAGAACAGCGGCAGGATCTCGGTGCCCGGCGGATGGTGCTTGCGCAGCGCCTCGGCAGTAGTCGCGGATCTCGCGCTCGCCCGGCAGGAACACCAGGATGTCGCCGGGACCGAGGCGCGCCAGTTCGTCGGTGGCGTCGAGTATGGCCGCGACGATGTCCGGCGCGTCCTTGTCTTTTTTCTCGCGGCCACCCTTGCCGGAAGCACCTGATGGATCCGGCTCCTCGCGCTCGATCGGGCCGCCAGCGGATTTCCACCGGGTAGGTGCGGCCCGACACCTCGATCACCGGCGCGTCGTCGAAGTGCTTGGAAAAGCGCTCGGCGTCGATGGTGGCCGAGGTGATGACGACCCTCAGATCGGCGCGCTGTTGCACCAGCGTCTTCAGGTAGCCGAGCAGGAAATCGATGTTGAGGCTGCGCTCGTGCGCCTCGTCGATGATGATGGTGTCGTAGCGCGACAGCAGCGGGTCGCCCTGGCTTTCGGCCAGCAGGATGCCGTCGGTCATCACCTTGATCGCGGTGTCGTGGCGCACCTTGTCGGTGAAGCGCACCTTGTAGCCGACCAGGCCGCCGAGTTCGCCGCCGAGTTCCTGCGCGATGCGCGCCGCCACCGAGCGCGCGGCGATGCGGCGCGGCTGGGTGCAGCCGATCAGCTTGCCTGGCCGAGCCGCTTCTGATCCCATTAGGGCTTCCAGGCACATCTTGGGAATCTGCGTGGTCTTGCCCGAGCCGGTCTCGCCGCACAGGATCAGCACCCGGTGCTTTTGCAGCGCGGCGAGGATGTCGTCGCGGCGCGCACTGACCGGCAGGTCGGGGTAGGTGATCTGCAAGATGCTATTTGTCCTGAAGGTATTTGACGTCATCGAAGGTTTCCAGCCAGGCCGGTCGGTACACCGCGATCACGGTGATCGCCATGCCAGTGGAGAACGCCTCGGCCCAGCTGATCAGCAGGGTGGCGAACGGCGTGTATTGCGCAAGCAGATAGTCGAGCGAATACACGCCGGCCAGCGTCATCACCGCCGTGGTGGCCAGGCCGATCGCCGCCACCGCCAGCGCCGTGCCGAAAAAGCCGTTGCCCAGCACATAGACGAAGAAATGGTTCGGCAGCAGGCGGTCCAGCAGGCGGAACACGCCCCAGCTCACCGCCGCGGGCAGCGCCACCAGCAGCAGCGCGTCGAATCCCAGCGAAGTCAGGCTGCCGCGCCCGAACGCCGCATTGGTCAGCAGGACCAGCACGCCGGCGAAGCTCGCGCGCCAGAAGCCGAACATCAGGGTCAGGGCCGACATGCCATACAGATGGAACGCGAGCCCCGGCTTCACGCCGGTGCGGATCTGCCAGAGCGCCAGCACCGCCACCGTGGCGCCGAGAAACAGGTTCAGCGTTGCCGGGTCGGCGAGCCTGCGCCAGTCGCCCGACATCATCCAGCGCCATCCCAGATAGGCCAATCCGATCCAGCCGGCAAGATGGAATGATTGAGGCAGGACAAGCGCGGTAAAATTCATGGGCGGATTTTACGCGATGCTCCCCGCCGTCCACCCTGCGAGACCTGTCATGTCAGCCACGCCTGTAGCCCCCTCCCGCAATGCCCCGCTCGGCGACGAGGAGATCGACGCCCTGGCCGATCTGGTCGATCTCGTCGACGAACGCACCAACGTGCAGATCTCGCTGGAAAGCCTGGACGGATTCATCACCGCGCTGGTCTGCAGCCCGCGCGTCATCCCGCCCGAGGAATATTTCCCGGTGCTGCTCGACCGCGACGACGGCCTGGATGCAGTATTCGAAGATGCCGCCGACGAAGCACGCTTTCTGGCGCTGTTCGAGCGCCGCCGCAGGGAGATTTCCCGCGCACTCGCCGCCCCGATCGAAAACCTGGCCGACCCCAGGGCGCTGTCGCCTTTGGTCATGGACTGGCAGGGATTGCTGGCCGAACTGCCTGCAGCCGAAGCCCAGCACCTGAATGCCGCCGGCATTCCGCCCTATGCCCAACTGTGGGCCGCCGGCTTCCTGCTGGCGGTGGAATACTGGGAGGACGACTGGACCCTGCCCGCGGACAGCAAGGACGAAGCCTTCGTCGACGAGGTGCTCGACCCGTTCTACGTGCTGGCCGCACCGCTCGACGAACTCACCCCCGAGGAGCGCGCCGTCAGTCGCGAGGACCACCTTGCGCTGGCGCTGTGGGGCGCCTACGAACTGCGCGAATTCTGGCTCGACCGTGGCCAGGGCACGTTCGTCTGAATTCTGTAACCTGAATCGTGTAACGTGCATCCGACATGAAACTCGTCCTCTTCGACCTCGACAACACGCTGCTCGCCGGCGACTCCGACTACGAATGGGGCCAGTTCCTCATCCACAAGGGCGTGGTCGACGGTGCGCACTACGAAGCCAAGAACCAGGCCTTCTACGAGGACTACAAGGCCGGGCGCCTGGATATCTACGCCTTCCTCGCGTTCGCCCTGCACCCGCTCGCCACCCATACGCGCGCCCAGCTCGACGCCTGGCACGCCGAATACATGGCGACGCGGATCCGGCCGATGATCCCCCAGGCCGCGCGCGACCTGGTCGACCGGCACCTGAACGATGCCGATCTGGTCGCCATCATCACCGCCACCAACAGCTTCGTCACCGGTCCGATCGCTAAGGAATTCGGCATTTCCCACCTGATCGCCACCGACCCCGAAGAGAAGGACGGCCGCTTCACCGGCGAAGTCGCCGGCACGCCCTGCTTCCGCGAAGGCAAGGTCGTCCGCCTCGAACGCTTTCTCGAAGCCCATGGCACCCGCCTCGATTGCCTCGACGACAGCCGGTTCTACAGCGACTCGCACAACGACCTGCCGCTGCTGGAAAAGGTCAACCACCCCGTCGCCGTCGACCCCGACCCCACCTTGCGCGCGCGCGCCATGGAAAAGGGCTGGCCGGTGATTTCGCTGCGCCACGCATCGCCATAAAATGCGGGTCGTGAAACCACCCATTCAGCACTGATCGTCCATGCCTGCCTCTACCACGCTCGCCGAAAGCGTCGCCCATCAACGTGACGTACTGACCAACCTGCTGCGCGAGCCGCTGGCGCTGGCCGCGCAGGCGTGCAGCCGCGCCTGGCCGAGCCGCGCCGGGCTCAACGCCGCACTGATCCATGCCCTGGGCACGCTGCCCGCATGCAAATACATGTATGCGCTGGACACCCACGCGATCCAGCTCTCCGACAACATCAGCCACGAAGGCCTGGTCGACACGGATTACGGACGCGAGCGTGCCGACCGCCCTTACATGCGCGAGGCCGTGCCCAACGAGGGCTTCATGCTGTCGCAGGCCTACATCAGCCTGCGCGCCAAGCGCCCCTCGCTCACCGCGATCCAGATCGTGCGCGACGACGACGGCAAGGTGCTCGGCTTCGTCGGCGCCGATTTCGACCTGCGCGACCTGCCGATCACCGGCAAGCTCTACGACGAACCGACCTACTGGCGCCAGGTCAAGGGCGACCCGGCGATTCGCGGCGGCGTGTTCCAGCAGTCCCGCAGCGACAGCCAGCTGGACCTGAATCTCGACACCGTGCTCGGCGTGATGGAAGAACTGATGACCGACCGCGGCGTCTTCCACGGCAAGCTGCATTTTTCCAGCAGCCGCGCCACCATCTGGGTGGTCGACGATCCCTTCCGCTACCGTCTGCTCGATTTCGACGCGCTGACCGATCCCGACACCTGCCTGATCTACCCGCGCCACCCCTACCCGGCAGATGCCGTGGTGCCACGCGACAAGATCCGCCCGGTGCTCGACGCGCTGCGCGCGTTGCGCTTCATGGACGAGACGTTCTACCTGCGCGCCGGCTCGCTCAACATCTTCAACGGCATGGTCGGCCTCACCTTCTCGTGCGACGGCTCGCACTACCTGCCGTGGGACGAATTCCTCAGCAAGGGCTACGATTTCTGGGCGCCCGAGAATCTGGGCGCGCAACACTGCCCGGTCTGAGCTCCCGCCTGAATCAGGTGGGATTATTCAGGTGCTGGTCGAGCGCCTTCAGCCGCTTGCCCGGCTTCGCCATTTCACGTGCCAGCGTGTTGGCGCGCTCGATTTCCGCCGCGGACATGCCTCTGGTCAACTCGGTGCGATGGCCGATCTATGACTGCGTCTCTCTCCCGCCTGGTGAAATGAAGCGCCATTGACCCGTGGAATGCGCCACCATCGCCGGCCCACACGCATCCAAGGGTTGAATACTGCGCCCCCGGCGGCGGATAATGCGTCATTGCGTCGGGCTGCCCGCTTTGGAAACCTACATCCTCATTCTCATTTCCACGGTGTTCGTCAACAACATCGTGATGGCCAAGATTCTCGGCCTGTGCCCTTTCATGGGCGTGTCGAAAAAACTGGAAACGGCGATCGGCATGGGGCTGGCGACGACCTTCGTGCTGACGCTGGCGTCCGGTGCCAGCTACCTGATCAACGAATACCTGCTCGGCACCGAGCTGTTCTACCTGCGCACGCTGTCGTTCATCGTGGTGATTGCAGGCATCGTGCAGTTCACCGAGATGTTCATCCACAAGACCAGCCCGGTGCTGTATCAGGTGCTGGGAATCTACCTGCCGCTGATTACGACCAATTGCGCGGTGCTGGGAATTCCGTTGCTCAACGTGCAGGCGCAGCACGGCTTTGTCGAGTCGCTGTTTTTCGGTGCGGGCGGAGCGATCGGCTTCACCCTGGTGCTGATCCTGTTTGCCGGCATCCGCGAACGCCTTGAAACCTGCAACGTGCCGGCGCCGTTCAAGGGCACCAGCATCGCGATGATCACCGCCGGGCTGATGTCGCTTGCCTTCATGGGCTTCTCCGGGCTGGTGAAATAATGCTCACTGCCATCTGGGTGATGGTGGCCATCGCCGTCGTCATCGGCATGGTCCTCGGCTGGTCGTCGATCCGCTTCAAGGTGGAAGGCAATCCGCTGGCGGAAAAAATCGACGCCATCCTGCCGCAAACGCAATGCGGGCAATGCGGTTTCCCCGGCTGCCGGCCCTATGCCGAGGCCATCGCCAAGGGCGAGGCCGAGATCAACCAGTGCCCCCCGGGCGGCGAGGAAGGGGTGAAGAAACTGGCCGAACTCCTCGGCGTGGAACCCAAGCCGCTCGACGAAACCCACGGCACGCCCAAGCCGAAATCGGTGGCGTTCATCGACGAACAAACCTGCATCGGCTGCACCCTGTGCATCCAGGCCTGCCCGGTCGATGCCATTGCCGGCGCCGCCAAGCAGATGCACACCATCATCGCCGCCGAATGCACCGGCTGCGAACTTTGCCTGCCGCCATGCCCGGTCGACTGCATTTCAATGGTGCCGATCGCCGAAGACCTGCCGCACTGGAAGTGGAAGCATCCGGTCATCATGCTGAGGAAGTCGCATGAGCAGCGAGCCTCGGAACGTGCGAGCGACCGCGAATGCAAGCCCCGACATGTGGGCGGCTTTTGTCCAGCCGGTCGGAGGGAGGCGTCGCATGAGCAGCGAGCTCGGAACGTGCGAGCGACCGCGAATTTTCCTGGCACCAATCTGCCGGAGGGGGGTGTCGCATGAGCCGCGAACTCCACAAGTTCAAAGGCGGCGTGCACCCGCCTGACCACAAGGCGGAATCGAATTCGCGTCCAATCCATGCCGCGCCGCTGCCCGAAAAGCTGGTCATCCCGTTGCGCCAGCACATCGGCAACCCGGCCAAGCCGGTGGTCAGCGTAGGCGACCGCGTGCTGAAAGGCCAGATGATCGGAGAGGCAAACGGCTATATCTCGACTGCGGTACATGCCTCCAGTTCGGGCATCATCAGCGCGATCGGACCGGCCGTGGTACCGCACATTTCCGGCCTGCCGGACACCTGCATCACGATCGAGACCGACGGCCGCGACGAGTGGATCGACCACGGCCCGCTCGACTACCAGGCGATGGCGCCCGCCGACCTGCGCATGCAGTTGCGCGACCTGGGCCTGGCCGGTCTCGGCGGCGCGGTGTTTCCCAGCGCGGTCAAGCTCGACCCCGGCGCAGCGCATACCTGGCCGACGCTGATCATCAACGGCGGCGAATGCGAGCCGTGGATCACCTGCGACGATGTGCTGATGCGCCAGCACGCCGACGAGATCCTGCAGGGCGTGGCGATCATGCGGCACCTGCTGGGCAGCACCGAAATCCTGATCGGCATCGAGGACAACAAGCCCGAGGCCATCGCCGCGATGCAGGCCGCTGCCGAGCGCATGGACTTTGCCGTGGAAGTCGTCGCCGTGCCGGCGATCTATCCCGGCGGCGGCGCCAAGCAGTTGATCCAGACGCTGACCGGCAAGGAGGTGCCTTCCGGCAAGCTGTCCACCGACATCGGCATCCAGGTCTTCAACGTCGGCACCGCCTACGCGCTGGCGCGCGCGGTGCACCACGGCGAGCCGCTGATCTCGCGGCTGGTCACCGTCACTGGCCATGTGCTGCGCCCGCAGAATTTCGAGGTGCTGATCGGCACTCCGATGCTCACGCTGATCACGCTGGCGGGCGATCGCGACGGCACCACCGGCGTGCTGATGGGCGGCCCGATGATGGGCGTACCGATGCCGGATCTGGAGGTGCCGGTGGTCAAGGCCACCAACTGCATCCTGGTGAAATCCGCCGAGCTGTTCCCGCCGCTGCCCAAAGCACTGCCGTGCATCCGCTGCACCCGCTGCGCCGACGTCTGTCCGGCCGAGCTGCAGCCACAGGAACTGTTTCGCTTTGCCAAGGCCGCCGACTTCGGGCGGGCGCAGGAATATCACCTGTTCGACTGCATCGAGTGCGGCTGCTGCAGCTACGTCTGCCCCAGCCATATCCCGCTGGTCGATTTCTATCGCTACGCCAAAAGCGAGATCTGGGCGCGCGAAAAGGAAAAGCGCGCGGCCGACCTGGCGCGCGAACGCCATGAATTCCGCCAGTTCCGGCTGGAGCGCGAGAAACAGGAAAAAGCCGAGAAGCTCGCCGCCAAGGCGCAGGCCGCGCGGGCGCAAGCCGCGCTGGATCAAACGCAGCGCGCCGAACTCGCTGCCGCACCAGCCGCCGAAGACGCCGTCGCCCCAGCGAGGCCGACGCCAAGAAGGCGCTGATCGCCGCCGCGCTGGCGCGCGCACAGGCCAAAAAAGCCGAGGTCGCGCCGAAAAACACCGACGACCTGTCGCCCGACACGCAGCGCGAGATCGAGGAAATCGAGGCGCGCCGGGCTAAAATCCGCGAACTGGCGCGCCAGCCGCTGGAATCCGAAGAGAAGACACCTGATGCCCGCCCCTTTCATTCTCGACCGCTCCAGCGTCACCCAGGTCATGGCCTGGGTGCTGGCCGCCCTGCTGCCCGGCATTGCCGTCGTACGTCTGGCTGTTCGGGCCGGGCATCCTGGTCACGCTGTCGCTCGCCACCGTCACCGCGCTGGCGGCCGAGGCGGCGATGCTGAAGGCGCGCGGCTATCCGGCTCAAGCCCTTCCTCACCGATCTTTCAGCGCCATCGTCACCGCCTGGCTGCTGGCGCTGTCGCTGCCTACGCTGGCGCCGTGGTGGCTGGTCGTCACCGGCACGCTGTTTGCCATCGTGGTCGCCAAGCACCTGTATGGTGGCCTGGGCCAGAACATCTTCAATCCGGCGATGGTGGGCTATGCCGTGCTGATCGTGTCGTTCCCGGTGCAGATGACGCAATGGGCAGGGCCGCTCGAACTCACGGGCACGACCCTGACGCTGGCGCAAAGCGCAGCGGTCATTTTCGGCGGCGACGTGCCGCAAGTGCCACGCTCGATGCCGTCACCATGGCCACACCGCTGGATGCACTGCGAACCGGGCTGCTGCAGCAGTTCACGGTCGACGAGATCATGACGCAGCCGATCTTCGGCCGTGTCGGCGGCACCGGCTTCGAATGGCTGGCTGCTTCGTTTCTGGCTCGGCGGCCTGATGCTGTGGGCAGCTGCGCATCATCGGCTGGCAGATGCCCTGGCGTTCTCGCCGGCATCTGGCTCGCCGCCGGCTTCCTGCATTTCTTCGATGCGGGCCGCTTCGGCGCGCCCTGGTTCCATCTCTTCGCGCCGTCGGTAATGCTCGGCGCCTTCTTCATCGCCACCGACCCGGTGTCGGGCGCCACCACGCCGCGCGGCAAGCTGATTTTCGGTTTCGGCGCGGGCCTGCTCACCATCATCATCCGCACCTGGGGCGGCTTCCCGGACGGCGTGGCCTTCGCCATCCTGCTGATGAACCTCTCGGTGCCGCTGATCGACGCCTGGACCCAGCCGCGCATCTATGGTGGCGCGCGGCGCGGCAAGGAGCCGCCGGCGTGAAGCCGCTGACCAAGATCGCCGGCCGCAACGCCCTGCGCACCGGGATGATCCTGTTCGTCTTCGCGGTGGTCGCGCACCGCGTTGCTGGTCTTCACCTTCGGCCGCACCCAGCCCACCATCGAGCGCAGCCAGCAGGCCGAGAAGCTGGCGCTGCTGAGCCAGGTGCTGCCGCCGCGACTGTACGACAACGACCTGCTCGCCAGCAGGCAAAGCGTGCCGCCGGACGATCTGCTGGGAACGCGCCAGCCGTCCTCGATGTGGATCGCCCGCCGCGGCGGCGTCGATCACCGCCGTGGTGCTGGAAGCGATCGCGCCCGGATGGCTACAGCGGCGATATCCATCTGGTGATCGGCATCGAATACATAGCGGCGCGATCACCGGCGTGCGCGTCACCGCGCACCGCGAAACGCCGGGGCTGGGCGACTACATCGACCGCAACAAGAGCCCGTGGATCGAGCAGTTTGTCCGGCAAGTCGCTGACCGCGCCCGCTAGCCAAATACTGGAAGGTCGCCAAGGACGGCGGCCGCTTCGACGCCCGCGCCGGCGCCACCATCACGCCGCGCGCCGTGGTCAAGGCGGTGCAGGGATGCGCTCGAATATTTTGCGCGGCACCGCGCAGCGTATGTCGCCCGCATCGGGGATAAGCGCCTGACGCCGCACCCAACAAGGAGACGCCATCATGACGCTGAACGAATTCCGCACCCTGTTTCAGAACGGCCTCAGTCGAAGCAGAACGCCGGCCTGGTGCAGCTGCTCGGCCTGTGCCCGCTGCTGGCGATCAGCAACACCGTGGTCAACGCGCTGTCGCTGGGACTGGCGACCATGCTGGTGATGGCGGCCGCCAGCGGCGCGGTGTCGGGCATGCGCCATTTCGTGCCGCACGAAATCCGCATTCCGGTGTTCGTCCTCATCATCGCTGCGCTGGTCACGGTGATCGATCTGCTGATGAACGCCTTCGTGCATCCGCTGTATCTGGTGCTGGGGATTTTCATTCCGCTCATCACCACCAACTGCATCGTGCTGGCGCGCGCCGACGCCTTCGCCTCCAAGAACCGGCCGCTGCACAGCGTCGTCGACGCCATCGCGATGGGCCTCGGCCTGACGACTGGTGCTGGTCGTGCTGGGCGGCATGCGCGAACTGGCCGGCCAGGGCACGCTGCTCTCCGGCATCGACCTGGTTTTCGGCGACGACGCCAAGCAATTCGTGCTGCATGTGCTGCCCGACTACCAGGGCTTCCTGCTCGCCATCCTGCCGCCCGGCGCCTTCATCGCACTGGGCCTGCTGATCGCCGCGCACAACTGGAGCAAGGCTCGTGCCGAGCAGCGTGCCCGCGCGGCCATTCCGGCAGCGGCATGAAGCCGCCGCTGAAGAAGCGGGTGCCCAAGCCGCGCAATCCGTATGTGCCGCTGGCGCTTCAGCGCAAAGCCGGGGAACATGAAAAATCCGCCGGCGCCAAACGGCAGGCCGAAAAGCAGGCGCTGAAAAAATCGTTCGATTCGCAGTGACCTGCCCTTTGATCCACACACCATGAACCCGGCCAAACGTCACGAAATCTTCAGCCGCCTGCGCGCGGCCAATCCGCATCCCACCACCGAACTCGAATACCGCACGCCGTTCGAACTGCTGGTGGCGGTGGTGCTGTCGGCGCAGTCCACCGACAAGGGCGTCAACCTGGCGACGCGCAGGCTGTTTCCGGTGGCCAATACGCCCGAAGCCATCCATGCGCTGGGCGAAGCCGGGCTGGCCGAATACATCAGGACCATCGGCCTGTACAAGAGCAAGGCCAGGCACCTCATCGCCGCCTGCCGGATGCTGATCGAGCGGCACGACAGCCAGGTGCCGGCCGACCGTGCCGCGCTCGAAGCGCTGCCCGGCGTCGGCCGCAAGACCGCCAACGTGATCCTCAACACCGCTTTCGGCCAGCCGACCATGGCGGTCGACACCCACATCTTCCGCGTCGCCAACCGCATCGGCCTCGCCCCCGGCAAGACGGTGCTGGAGGTGGAAAAGAAGCTGCTCAAGACCATCCCCGAGGAATTCCGCGTCGACGCCCACCACTGGCTGATCCTGCACGGGCGCTATGTGTGCCAGGCGAGAAAGCCGAAATGCGGCGAGTGCATCATTGCCGACCTGTGCGAATACAAGGGCAAGACCTGGCCGCCGTCCGCCAAGCGCGGGCGCAAACGCCAGCCCAAAACGGCTAATGTTCAATCCGAGTCGCGACCAGGTTCGCCAGTTCTTCTTCGACGTGTGGGCGAAATACCGTGCCGGCCAGCCGCTGACGGGTGCGGAGCGGCCCGCGCTCGACGCCGTGCTGGCGCACCCCGAATACCACGCCATGCTCGACCAGCCGGATCGTTACATCGAGCGGGACTACCTGCCGGAATCCGGCGAAACCAACCCCTTCCTGCATCTGTCGATGCACCTGGCGATCAGCGAGCAACTGTCGGTCGACCAGCCGCCGGGAATACGCGCGCGCTATCAGCGATTGCTGCAGCAGCATGGCGACGCGATGGCCGCCCAGCACGCGGTGATGGACTGCCTGGCCGAAATGATCTGGCAGGTGCAGCGGCACCAGACGGCGTTCGATTCGGCGGCCTATCTGCGCTGTCTCGATCACAAGCTCGGTCAGCCCTGAACACCTCGCACCCGACCCTGGACGGGCCTGCTGGCGAAACTGCATTGCATCCGTCCCGCTCAAAAAAACGGGCACGACCCTTTGCATGGTCGCGCCCGATTTCGGATTGAAGGCAGCACTTCAATACTTCAGATACAAGCCCTTCTGTTTGGAGAAAAACATCGCCAGATCCTGCATGTCGGTATCGGACAGGGCTTCCACCTGGCCCGCCATGATTGGATTCTTGCGCTTGCCCGCCTTGTAATCCTTGAGCGCCTGATAGAGATAATCGCGATTCTGTCCGGCCAGCGTGGGGAAGGATGGCACCGTGCTGACGCCATCGGCGCCGTGACAGCCGGCGCAGGTGGTGGACTTGGCCTTGCCCGCTTCTTGATTTCCCGAGGCGTGAACCGGCAGCGCAACGCCGAGAGCAAACCCCAGTGCGGTACCCGCGAGGATGAACTGGTTTATTTTCATGTGCATGTCCTCGGTCAGTTGGCAGGGCCGCTGTACGACGATGCGTAGTAGGCAGCGAGATCTTCCATGTCCTGCTCGGACAGGCTGCCGGCGATGCCCTTCATGCTGGGGTGGCTGCGCTCGCCTTCCTTGTATGCCTTGAGCGCCGCCACGATATAATCCGCGTGCTGTCCGCCCAGCTTGGGGACGCTGTACACGGTCGGGTAGGCAGTGCGCCAGCCAGGAATGCCATGGCACCCGGCGCACATCGAGGTTTTGAGTTGTCCGGCCTTGGGGTCGCCTGCTGCCTGTACCGGCACGGCCAACGCCAACAGCACGGACGCGAACAGCGTCATCGTGGTGGTTTTCATCTTCCTCGCTCTCTCTGGTTGATTCTTGTTGGAACCCCGTCTGACGCAGGGCTTGCGCTCGATTATAAAACCGGATGAGGCATTCGGGACGTCTCCCGCAAGCAAAAATTCCTTTTACGACAAAGAGTTATAGTATTATTCGCTAATATGCTTCTGGAGTTGACGTGATCGATCTCAAGGCCTGTCCACTTTGGCTTTACCGCCTGTTGCCCTTTTTGCGCTGGTGGCCCAACGTCACGCCGCTCACATTCAAGGCCGACACGGTCGCCGCGCTCACCGGCGCGATGATCGTGTTGCCGCAGGCAGTGGCGTTCGCCACTATCGCCGGGCTGCCCCCCGAATACGGTTTGTATGCGGCCATGGTACCCGCCATCGTGGGCGCCCTGTGGGGATCGAGCTGGCATCTGGTATCGGGACCGACGACCGCGATCTCGATCGTGGTGTTCGCCTCGATCAGTCCACTGGCCGAACCCGGCAGTGCGCAATTCATCGGCCTGGTGCTCACGCTCACCCTGCTGGCAGGCCTGATCCAGTTGGGTATGGGCCTGGCGCGGCTGGGCGCGATGGTCAACTTCATCTCGCACACGGTCATCATCGGCTTCACTGCCGGTGCGGCGATCCTCATCGCCACCAGCCAGATCAAGAATTTCTTCGGGCTGGAAATTCCAAGAGGCGCGCATTTCCACGAAGTACTGATGCAGTTCGGCAGCCACATCCTCGACACCCAGCCCTGGGTGCTGACGGTGGGGGTGGCCACGCTGGTGTCGGGCGTCCTCGCCAAACGCTTTGTGCCCAAGCTGCCCTACATGATCGTCGCCATGGTGGTGGGCAGCCTGGTGGCTGTCTTTCTCGACTACAGGTTCGGCAACGAGCAGACCGGCATCCGCACCGTCGGCGCGCTGGTGGCGTCGTTTCCGCCATTGTCGATGCCCGACTTCTCGCTGATCGCCATCAAGCAAACGCTGTTCCCCGCCATGATCATCGCGATCCTGGCATTGACGGAAGCGGTCGCCATCGCACGTTCGGTCGCGATCAAGTCCGACCAGCGCATCGACAGCAACCAGGAATTCGTCGGCCAGGGGCTTTCCAATATTGCAGGCAGCTTTTTCTCCGGCTACGCCTCCAGCGGATCGTTCAACCGCAGCGGCGTGAACTATGCATCGGGTGCGAAAACACCGCTGGCCGCCGCATTGTCGGCGGTGTTCCTGCTGCTGATCGTGCTGCTGGTCGCGCCGCTCGCGGCCTACCTGCCGGTGCCGTCGATGGCCGCGATCCTGTTCATCGTGGCGTGGAGCCTGATCGATTTCCATCACATCGGCGAAATCATCAAGCGCCACAAGCGTGAGCGCATCACGCTTGCCATCACCTTCATCGGCACCCTGGTCGACCTGGAAAAAGGCATCTTCCTCGGCATTCTGGTGTCGCTGATGTTCTACCTGTATCGCACCTCGCAGCCGTCGATCCGCGAACTGGTGCCGTCGCACAGCGATCGCGAGAACGTGCGCCGCAAGTTCGTTCCGACCGACAGCGACGCGCCCGCCTGCCCGCAGATGGCCATCCTGCGCGTCGAAGGATCCATCTTCTTCGGCGCGGTCGAGCACGTGCAGCAGCATTTCCGCAACGTCGACGAAACCGATCCGCAGAAAAAACATCTGCTGCTGACTTCGCGCGCCATCGGCTTCGTCGATCTCGCCGGCGCCGAACTTCTGGCCAAGGAAGCGACCCGGCGCCGCAAGCTGGGCGGCGGAATGTATCTGGTGGGCGTGCAGCCGGACCTGTGCGAAATGCTGCGCCGCAGCGGCCAGGTCGATGCCGTGGGGGAGGAACAGATCTTCCGCCACAAGGGCGATGCCATCCAGTCGATCTACCCGCGGATGGACAGCGAAATCTGCCGCACCTGCACCGCGCGCGTCTTCCGCGAATGCAATATCGCGCTGCCGGACGGCACGCCGCGCGAAACTGCCGCCTGAGCGCTCAATGCGGGGAGGTTGAGCGCGCCTGCCGCCATTTCCAGGGCGGCGTCGGCGCGTCATCCTGCCACAGTCCGCGCCGCGCGCGCCGCGCCGCCTGCTGCGCATCCCTCAAGTCGGCGTTGCCGGCCCACGTGGAGGCCCAGGCGTAGCCCTGCCGCACCATTTCCGCGTTGACCTGCAGCGCGCCCGACCGGATGCGTCCAATCGTGCGTCCATAGACATCGGTCGCGACGGTATCGACCTCCACCCGTTGATTCAGCACCCAGGCCCCTAACGCGCGCTTGGCAGCCTCGCCAAACGGCTGGTCTTTTTCAGGCGCATCGATGTCGGCCAGGCGGATTTTCAGGAAGGCGCGTGACGCCGCGCCATAGTGATCGGGTTTGAACAGCACCGTATCGCCGTCGATGACGACGATGACGACACCGCGCATCGTGTCCGCCCACGCAGGTGCAGCGGCAACCCAGGCCAGCAGCAGACACAGCAAAAAACGGAATCTCACCCGGCGAGCATCTCGGCGGCGTGCTGCCGCGTCGTGGCGGTGATCTTGAGGCCGCCGAGCATGCGCGCGATCTCATCCACCCGGGCGTCCGCATCGAGCAGTTCGATGCTGGACGAAACGTAGCCGCCGCTGGCCTGCTTGCGCACGCGCAAATGCCGGGTGCCGCGTGCCGCCACCTGCGGCAGGTGGGTGATGACCAGCACCTGCCGGGTGCCGCCCAACCGGGCCAGCCGCCGCCCGACCGCCTCGGCCACGCTGCCGCCGATGCCGACATCGACTTCGTCGAAGATCAGCGTCGGCACCCCGGCGACGCCCGACAGCGCGGTCTGGATCGCCAGGCTGATGCGCGACAGCTCGCCGCCCGACGCCACCTTGCCCAGCGGTCCCGGTGTCAGGCCGGGATGGCTGGCGACCAGGAACAGGACGTCCTCCAGCCCATGCGCGCGCGGCTCGGCGGCAGACTGCAAGGCGATGTCGAGGCGGCCGCCGGCCAGGGCGAGTTCGTGCATCGCCGCCGTCACCTGCTGCGCCAACGCCGCTGCCGCTTTTGCGCGCTGCTTGCTGAGCTGCTTCGCTTCGGCCTGGTACTGCGACCAGGCCGCATCCTCCTTCGCCTGCAACGCATCGAAGGCATCGTCGGCCGCCAGTTCGTCCAGCCGTGCCTGAAACCGGGCGAGCAGATCGCCCAGATCCTCCGGCTGCACGCGATGCTTGCGCGCCAGCCGGTGCATGTCGGCCAGCAGCCGGTCGAGCAGGTCGAGGCGTTCGGGATCCGGATTCAGGTTATCGGCGTAGCGACGCAGCGCATGCACCGCTTCGGCCAGATTGGCACTGGCCGAATCGAGCAGCGTGAACACCTCGCCGAGGCTTTCGTCCACCGCCTGCATCGCGTCGAGTCGCGCGCGCATGTCGCCCAGCCGGCCGGATACCGCCGCCTCGCCCTCGTCGAGCCCCTGAATCAGCGCCTGGCTGCCGTCGATCAGTGTGGTGACATGGGCCAGCCGCGTGTGTTCGGCCTGGATCTCGTCCCAGCGCGCCAGGTCGTCCCCCAGCGCGCGCAATTCGTCCACCGCCAGCGTCAGGCCCTCGCGCTCGATCTGCCGCTCCTGGGCGTGGGATTCGGCATCCAGACGCTTCTGCCGCGCCTGTTGCCAGGCATGCCAGTCAGCATTCACGGCGGCGGCCCGCGGCTGCGCACCGGCATAGGCGTCGAGCACCTCGCGCTGCATCTGCGGACGCAGCAGGGCATGGTGCGCATGCTGACCGTGGATGTCGAGCAGGCTTTCCGACACCGCCTTCAGCTGCGTCAATGGCGCGGCACTGCCGTTGATGAAGGCGCGCGAGCGCCCCCCGGCATCGATCACCCGGCGCAGGATCAGTCTGCCGTCGTCCGCCGGGTAGCCGGCCTCATCGAGCCAGTTCGCCAGCGCCGGCAGGGCATCGATGACGAACTCGGCGGTGATCTCCGCGCGCGTCGCGCCCTGCCGCACCACCCCGCCTTCGGCGCGGTCGCCCAGCGCCAGCGCCAGCGCGTCGACCAGGATCGATTTTCCCGCGCCGGTCTCACCGGTCAACACCGTGAGGCCGGGCGCGAAATCGAGCTCGACCGATTCGACCAGCAGGTAATTGCGTATGGACAGATGAGCGAGCATGAACGCGCGCTTGGGGCCGCCTAGAGCTTCTTGCCCCAGTGCAGCTTCTGCCGCAGGGTGTCGTAGTAGCTGTAGGCATGCGGGTGCAACAGGGTCACCGGGCGGCTGGCGCGGGTGATCCACACGTGGTCGCCGCTTTGCAGGTCGAAATGGTGCTGGCCGTCGAAGTGCACCCGCGCATCGTCGGCATGGGTGAGATGGATCTCGATGCGCGAATGGCTGCTGACCACGATCGGACGCGCCGACAGCGTGTGCGGACAGATCGGCACCAGCGCGACCGCCTCGAGCGTGGGATGCACGATCGGCCCGCCCGCAGACAGGGCGTAAGCGGTAGTGCCGGTGGGACTGGTGACCACCAGGCCGTCGGCGCGCTGACTGTAGACGAATTCGCTGTTGATGGCGATCTCGAGGTCGATCAGGCGGCCCGAACCTCCCTTGCCGACCACCACGTCGTTGAACGCGGTCGCTTCGAACACCCGCTCGCCGCCACGCCGGATCTGGCCGTTCAGCAGGATGCGCTCCTCCGCCACGTACTGGCCGCTGAGAATTTCGGCCACGGCGTCGAACATGTCGGCGACGGTGATATCGGTGAGGAAGCCCAGCCGGCCCTGGTTGATGCCGATCAGCGGCACGCCCTGCGGCGCCAGTTCACGGGCGATCGACAGCATGGTGCCATCACCCCCCAGCACCACCACGGCGTCGCTGTCGGCAGCCAGTTCATGCAGGCTGCGGGTCGGAAAATCGGTAATTTTCAGATGGTCGGCTGTCTGATGCGCCAGCAGAACCGCATGGCCACGACCGCGCAGGAAATCTCCCAGTGCACGCACGGAAGCTTCCATCCCCTGGTTATCATATTTGCCGACCAGGCCGACAGCGTGGAAAGGTGTTTGCATGAGAGGCGATTATAAAGGGGTCGGCAGCCAGGATTCAGCATTCCGGGAATATGCAGCACGTTTTTTGATCAAGCAGCCGCGCCCCTGACCCCTATATAATCCAGACATGCTGACCGACCGCGCACGCATCCTGCTGAAAACCCTGGTGGAACGTTACATCGCCGATGGCGAGCCAGTCGGGTCGCGCACCCTGTCGAAACACGCCGGACTGGACCTGTCGCCCGCCAGCATCCGCAACATCATGTCCGACCTCGAGGAGATGGGCTTCGTCACCAGCCCGCACACCTCCGCCGGCCGCGTGCCGACGCCCCGCGGCTACCGCTTCTTCGTTGACACCCTGCTGACGATGCGCCCGCTGGACCAGGTCGAGGTCAGCCAGCTTGAAAGCAGCCTCAACGCTTCCGACCCGCAGCGGCTGATGACGGCAGCCTCCACCCTGCTGTCCGACCTCAGCCGGTTTGCCGGGCTGGTAATGACGCCGCGCCGCAGCCCGGCGTTCCGCCAGGTCGAGTTTCTCGGCCTGTCGGACAAGCGCATCCTGCTCATCATCGTCACCATGGAAGGCGAAGTCGAAAATCGCGTCATCATCACCGAACGGTCCTACAGCCCTTCCGCGCTGACCGAAGCGGCCAATTATTTCAACCAGCACTTCGCCGGCTACCGCTTCGACCAGGTTCGCAGCAAGCTGCGCGACGAACTTGGCCGCATGCGCGACGACATCACCCGCCTGATGGCCGCCGCAGTGGATGCCGGCAGCCAGGCCTTCGATGCCAGCCAGGACAACGTGGTCGTATCCGGCAGCGGCAATCTGCTCGGCATCGAGGAACTCTCCAGCAACATGGGCAACCTGCGGCGTCTGTTCGATGCCTTCGAGAAGAAAACCGGGCTGCTGCAACTGCTCGACCAGTCGCGCAACGCTGCCGGGGTGCAGATCTTCATCGGCGGCGAATCGGATCTGCTGCCACTCGACGAATGCAGCCTCGTCACCGCACCCTATTCGGTCGATGGCCAAGTCGTCGGCACGCTCGGCGTCGTCGGTCCCACCCGCATGGCCTACGAGCGCGTGGTGCCGATCGTCGACATCACCGCCAAACTTTTATCGAGCGCGCTATCCCACCACTGATGAGCTATCTCAAAGAACCCGACTATACCCATGGCCAGCAATCCCGAACCGGCATCCTGCTGGTCAATCTCGGGACCCCTGAAGCGCCGACCGGCAAGGCACTGCGCATCTACCTCAGGGAATTCCTGTCCGACCCGCGAGTGGTGGAAATACCGCGTGCCATCTGGTGGCTGATCCTCAACGGCATCATTCTCAACACCCGGCCGAAAAAATCGGCCGCCAAATATGCCGCGATCTGGACCGCCGATGGCTCGCCACTCAAGGTCCACACGGAAAAGCAGGCGAAGCTGCTGAAAGGCTGGCTGGGCGAAAAGATCGCCACGCCGTTCATGGTCGAATATGCGATGCGCTACGGCAATACGTCCATCCCCGACACGCTGGCGCGGATGAAAGCTGCCGGCTGCGACCGCATTCTGATCCTGCCGGCCTACCCGCAATACGCCGCCTCCAGCACCGCCACCGCATTCGACGTCGCTTTTGACTGGCTGCAGAAAACGCGCAATCAGCCGGCACTGCGCACGCTCAAGCACTACCACGACCATCCTGCCTACATCCATGCGCTGGCCGCCAACATCCGCGACTATTGGCAGATGCACGGTCGTCCCGATGTCCTGCTGTTGAGCTTTCACGGCGTGCCGCGCTACACCCTGGACAAGGGCGACCCCTATCACTGCGAATGCCAGAAAACCGGCCGCCTGCTGGCCGAGGCGCTCGGTCTCGAACCCAGTCAGTTTCGGCTCACCTTCCAGTCGCGTTTCGGCCGTGCCGAATGGCTCAAGCCCTACACCGACAAAACGCTGACCGAACTCGGCCGTGCCGGCACCGGCCGCGTCGACGTGGTCGCGCCCGGCTTCACTGCCGATTGCCTGGAAACGCTGGAAGAACTGGCGATGGAAGGACGCGCCAGTTTCTTGCAGGCGGGCGGCAAGGAATTCCACTACATTCCCGCGCTCAACGAGCATCCCCTGTGGATCGATGCGCTGGGCCGGATTGCACTGGAGAATCTGGGCGGCTGGGTCTGCGACAGTTGGGACCGCGACGCTGACGAACAGTCCCGGAATCATGGCAAACACCTCGCCATTTCGATGGGCTCACCTCGCTAATCAGGCAATATTTAAAAAATACCTGTTCTGCATACGTGATATCGGCGCTATATAAGCGCCTACTTGTTGACATGACTTTTTGACTACTCCAGCATGGTGTTTCTGGATGGGCCGCCCTCTGTTGCCCGCCAGATTCAAGGCTTGCGGGGCTGACGGCTCCGTCTCTGTCCATCAAATCTCTGGAGGAGTCTATGTACAACAAGAAGACCACCCTGGCGTTAGCCGGCTTCATCGGCCTCGCCCTGTCCGGCATCGCCGGCGCTGCGGATATGCATACCCAAGTCATCTCTGCCACCTGCATGTCCTGCCACGGACCCGGCGGCAACAGCGTAGGCGCCGCCCCCGGCATTGCCGGCATCAGCAAGGATCGCTTCGTCAAAGCCATGCAGGGTTACAAGTCAGGCAGCAAGCCTGGCACCGTCATGTTGAAGCTCGCCGGCGGCTATACCGACGCCGAAATCGAAGCCATGGGCGCGTATTTCGCCACCCTGAAGTAATTCACAAGGAGACTAAGACATGACTCTGAATCGTCGCGATTTTCTGAAAGTTTCCGGAGCGGGTGCTGCCATCACGCTGACCGGATGCTCGAGCCAACCCAGCAAGTCCGCAGTTAAAGCCAAACCCCACGTCGTCGTCGTGGGTGCCGGTTTCGGTGGCGCCACCTGCGCCAAATACATTCGCATGTGGGGTCCGAACGTCGACGTCACGCTGATCGAACCGAATGACAAGTTCGTTTCCTGCCCGCTGTCCAACTGGGTTATCGCGGGCATGAAGGACATGAAATACATCACCCACGGCTACGACAACATGTCGAAGCACGGCATCAAGATGGTCAAGGACTACGTGACCGGCATCGACGCGGGCAAGCGGGTGGTCACGACCAAGGGCGGCGCCAGCATCAGCTATGACCGCCTGGTACTTGCCCCGGGGGTGGAAATCCTGACCAATACGGTGAAAGGCTACGACGCAGCCGAAGCCGCCGGCAAGGTGGTGCACGCCTGGAAGGCCGGCCCGCAGACCGTACAACTGCGCAAGCAGCTCGAGGCCATGCCCGACGGCGGCGTGTTCGTCATGTCGGTCCCGACTGCTCCCTACCGCTGCCCGCCCGGACCCTACGAGCGCGCCTGTCTGGTGGCCCAGTACTTCAAGCTGGCCAAGCCCAAGTCCAAGATCATCCTGCTCGACGGCAACCCCGACATCGCTTCCAAGAAGGGGCTGTTCACGTGGGCATGGAACACCTTCTACCCGGGCATGATCGACTACCGTCCCAACAATGCACCCTTTGCTGTGGATGGCAACACGATGACCGTCTCGACCGAGTTCGACCAGGTCAAGGGCGACGTGCTGAACGTGGTGCCCAAGCAGCGCGCAGGTGAAGTCTGCGACTTGGCCGGCGCACGCAACGACAGCAACAAGGCGTGGTGTACCGTCAACTTCGCCACCTTCGAGTCGACCACCGTGCCCAACGTCCACATTCTGGGCGACTCGGTGCTGTCCAACCTGCCGAAGTCCGGCCACATGGCCACCAACCATGCCAAGGTTGCGGCAGCCGCCATCGTCGAACTGCTGGCAGGCCGTCAGCCCGACCCCATGCCGGTCGTCGCCAACACCTGCTACTCGGCCACATCCGACAGCACGGCTGGATTCGTCGGAGATGTGTTCCGCCTGGATCCAGAAAAGGGCTATGTCAAGCAGAAGGGCGGCGGCGCCACCAGCGAGGGCGCAGACATCAACTTCACCTATGCGGAATCCTGGGCTGAAAACATCTGGGCCGACATGCTGAGCTGATTGCGTTCGGTAACGCAGGCAAAAACGGGACTGCGGTCCCGTTTTTGTTTATGAGCCGGTCTCGACTTGATCCGGATGGATGCCAGATAGTCGCTATAGTCGAGACCGTTACGTACCATGCAGATTCTGCCCACGGCATAGCCAGGATTCAATGACTTCATAATGCGAATTCAACATTCGAGCAACACAGGCTGGAGCCTGGTCTTCATGGCCTGGCTGCTGGCTGCCGCATCGACGCTGGGCGCGCTCTTTCTCGGCGAGGTCATGGGCTACACCCCCTGCCTGCTCTGCTGGTACCAGCGCATCTTCATGTTCCCGCTGGTATTCGTGCTCGCTGCCGGCTTGTTCCCCTACGACCCGAAAGTCATCCGCTATGCGCTGCCGCTGGCGCTGGCCGGCGGACTGCTGGCGGTCTTTCATCTGGCACTGGTCGGCGGGCTGATCCCGGAAAGCGTCACGCCCTGTCAAAAGGGCGTGCCCTGTTCCGATTTGCAGGTGGTCTGGTTCGGCTTCGTCAGCATTCCGCTGCTCTCGGTGCTGGCTTTTTCCTCCATCGTCGCCTTGTTGTTCACGGTTCATTTCAGGAGTCCAAAATGAAGCAGAAAACGCTGTTCGTCACTGCCGCAGCCGTCATGCTGCTGGCCTTCGTCATCGGCACGCTGTTCTACACTGCCCAGAAAGAAGAGGAGACCACCCAGCGGGTCGACTCGAATCGCACGGCACTCGTGCGCATGCACTCGCCGACGCTGGGCAAACCCGATGCGCCGGTCACAATCGTCGAGTTCTTTGATCCCGCCTGCGAGACCTGCAGCGCCTTCTATCCGATGGTCAAGGATATCCTGGCCGCGCACCCCGATCAGATTCGGCTCGTACTGCGTTATGCGCCTTTCCACAACGGTTCGGACAGGGTTGTGGCGGTGCTGGAAGCCGCGCGCAAGCAGGGCAAGTTCTGGCCAGCCCTGGAGGCACTGCTGGCCACGCAGGCCGACTGGGCCCCGCATCACACGCCGCAGCTGGATCTGGTATGGCCGCAGCTCGAAGGTCTCGGGCTGAATATCGAGCAAATGCGTGCAGACATGAACGCGCCGGCCATCACCAACCTGATCGCGCAGGATCTTGCCGATGCCGACACCCTCAAGGTGACCATGACGCCCGAGTTCTTCGTCAACGGCAAACCCCTGCCGAGCTTCGGCTACGAGCAGTTGAAGTCCCTGGTTGACGATGCGCTGAACGAAGCCCGGTGACAGCAAACTGCGGCAGTCCGACGCCGCGCGACAGCATTGCCTTAAGGCTTCACTGAAACTTCACCAGTTCGATGTCGAAGCTCAGGTCCTTGCCCGCCAGCGGGTGATTGGCGTCCACGGTGAAGGTCTTGTCATCCACCGCGACGATCGTGACCTCGCGCGCCGCCTTGCTGCCGTCCGGATATTCGATATTGGCGGTCAGCTTCTGTCCGACCTGATAGTCGATGGCGTGCGGCTGGTTGGATTTGTAATTGACCTGGAGCATGGTCTCGTCCTCGATGCGGGGACCGAACGCTTCATCGGCTTTGACGACAAAGGTCTTTTTCTCGCCGGCTTTCATGCCGATCAATGCCTGTTCGAAAGCGGGCAGCAGCAGATGGGCACCGATGTGCACCGGGCGGGGGTCACCGTCCCGGGTGGTTTCGAACACGTCTCCGTCGGTGGTCTTGCCGGCGAAGTGCACGCTCACGATGTCGCCCGACTGAGCCATGCGCTCGTTCTGCCCCTTGCATGCGGGCAAAAAGACCAATGTGGCAGCGAGCATGACTGCGGCAAGTGCGTTTCCATCCATGTTGGGCTCCAAGAAAAAGGCGGGCCAACTGGCCCGCCTTGATGGTATCGAAGATCAGTTTTTCTTGTCGAGATAGGCGCGGATCGCCTTGCTGTGCAGTTCATCCGTGGGCGCCTGGTTCTGCAGCGCCAGCTTGTCCGAACCATGGCAGGCGATGCAGGAACCGACCCGGCTGATGCGTTGCTGCTCGGCCTTGTTGAAGGGACGCGCGCCTTCATGCGTGGTGCCCTGCAATTGCTTGCCTTCCTCGTCGACGATGCGTTCCGGCTCGAAGTCGGGTCCGCCGCCATCCGGGAAGTTGGCCTTCACGTCGTAGGTGCCGGTGCCGAGGCCGATGGCCTTGCGGCTCATGTGGCAATCGGCGCAGGTACGCGATGACTTGCTGATGGTGTGGGGCTGGATCGGGTTCTGCATCCAGCCGCTGGTGCCGTGCACGGTGGTGAACACCTTGTTGCTCACGTTCTGCGTCTTCTTCTCGCTGTCGCGCTGGGTGTAGACCACCTGGCAGCCGGGAATGAACGGCGACACCTTGCCCTTGGCGTTGATGCCCAGTACCGGGGTTTCCCAGCGCAGGTAGGAACGCGATTCGCTCCAGCTGTAGGCGGATTTCTTCACGTTTTCCTTGCGGCTGGATTTGGACGGATCCTCCCCGTCACCGGCCTCGAGCCAGTCGTTGGACGGCTTGCCCACGTCATGGTCGGTATGGCAGCCGTAGCATTGCGGTGCCCACTTGGCGTGGCAGCTGTAGCACTCCAGTTTTTCCATGTGCTTCGGAATCGCGACCATGGCCGTATGGCCTTCCTCGGACAGCTTGGCACCCTTCAGCTGCGGCACCGGGAGTTGCTTGCCGGTCAGCTTGGCGGTAAGGATAGGGGAGCCGTTTTTCATGCTGATGTTGTTCAGCGTGTTGCCCCAGATGGTCTTGAACGTCGCCGCCTCCTGGATCGTGCCGTGGCAGGTCTCGCAGCGGATCTCGACAGCGTTTTCCTTCTTCTCGTAGATGCGGCCGTCACCGTGCATATCCTGTCCGGTGTGGCAATCCATGCAGCTCATGCCGCGCTCGTAGTGCACATCCTTGGCGAGATGATTGTAGTTCTTGCCGTGCAGCGTGCCCTGCTTGCTGCCGTCTGGCTTGTAAGGGGAACCGTAGCCGTCGCTTTCCATGGTGCCGATGAAGGACACGCCGGTGCGCCCACCGCGGTTGTGGCAGTGCAGGCACTGGGTCTCGGGAATCTTGCTGGTGAGGCGGTGCTGCATCGGCCGGTCCTTCTGCTTCTTGTCGATGGCCTTGTCGCCGCCCTCGTAAAGCCCCTTGTCCGAATACACCACGTGACAGGCGGCGCAGCCGCTGGCGCGGTAGTCGCCATCGGTCTGGTTGCCGTCGCTCCAGATGTGGCAGCGCAGGCACTGGTTGCGCAGATAGTCGTCGCCGACATTGTTGGTGGGGCTCTCCGGCTTGTTCGGATCGTACTTGGGAATCTGCACCAGCTTGAGCAGGGAGCCGGGACGGTCGACGATGCCGCCGTCCACGTCATAGGTTGCATATTTTGCTTTGCGATCCTGGGCGCCGAAGCCGTAGCGGGTGCCGGAAATCATCCCGGCCATGGTGGCGTGCAGCGATTTCTTGCTGTTGTCCAGATAATCCGCATGGCAGGTACCGCAGGTCTTGTCGGCCACCCGCAGGTCGGATGGATTGGCGTACATGCCCTTGTGTGCAACTTCGATGGAGGTCGCGTTGCCGTCACCCTTGTGACAGGCCGTGCAGCTCAACTTGCCCATCACCGGCGTCGTGGAAAACTGCTCGATTCCCTCGTGGCAGCTCATGCAGCCCTTGTTGCTGTCCCATGCCGCCAGGGCGGGAACGCTCGCAAACAGGCAAAACCACCCACTTATAAACAGTGCGCCTATTGTTTTCATGCTCCCCTCCCCGATGGCCTGGCCGGAACGCAGGCCATCGCGTAAGCGTAGGCGTTAAACCCACTCTTACAAGGGATATTTCCGAAAGGCGTGTTGAACGGCGACGCGCGCAATAATCGCCGCACGCTCCCCATCGTCCTCGACAGGGCTGGCAATCAAGCAGGGAGCTAGATGCTGCGCAGATCAGGGCAGATACTGAAAAGGAAACGGGGCGGCCACCCCGTTCGCGTCGGGTGCTGAGCGAAGCTAGGCTTTTTTGACGAACGCCGACTTCAATTGCATGGCCCCGATCCCCTCGATCTTGCAGTCGATATCGTGGTCGCCCTCGACCAGGCGGATATGCTTCACCTTGGTGCCCACCTTGACGACCGCTGAAGAGCCCTTCACCTTCAGGTCCTTGATCACCGTCACTGTGTCGCCGTCCGCCAGCACATTGCCGTTGGAATCGCGTACCACCCGGGCGTCATCCGCACCTGCTGCCGCATCCATGGCCCATTCATGCGCGCACTCCGGGCACACGAGCATCGCGCCGTCTTCATAGGCATATGCCGAACCGCATTGAGGACACTTGGGCAAACTGCTCATGCGGCACCTTGCTGCCTGGCTTTGTTGCTACCTGCTTTATCCATTCGAATTCCCTTCAACGATTCAGGTAAATCGTGATGTGATTACTGTTCAGACTACTGTCGGCATGACGAAAGGCCCTACGGCATTGAATGGATGGCCAGTTCACGAAGCCTTGTCTGCATCCTGTGCTTCATTCCAGATGTCGTACGGGCCAATTGGCCGTGGCACAAGCGACAGCAAAAAGGACAAATCGGAATAAACGTCTGCCGGAAACCCCTTGCGTCCACCCCGGCTGTCCATCAACAAATCCTGCAGTTGCTTGAAACTGGCAGGCGAACCCCAGAAAGCCGAAATCTCCACTGCCAAACGAGGAAAAAGTTCTTCCAGCGGACTCAGGTCAGACATGATTTTCTTCCTTTCCACTCACGCAACTGTCGCGGTGCGATACCGGACGCCAGGACCGGGGAAAACAAACTGCTTCAGTTCATCCCCGCTCATACACCACAAAGTCATGCTTCAGTGCATCGCCTTTCTCGCCGCTGTGCGACTCGCGCGAGACTTCCCTGAATACGCTGCGATCGTAGTCGGGAAACCAGGCGTCGCCCACCGCTTCGATATCGACTTCGGTCAGATACAACCGGTCTGCCAGCGGGATGGCCTGGGCGTAGAGTTCGGCGCCGCCGATGAAGAAGGCTTCGTCGGCGTCCTGGCACAGCGCGATCGCTGCGGGAATGGAATCGGCGACCAGGCAGCCCTCGGGACCGTAGCCAGGGTTGCGGGTGATGACGATGTTGGTGCGCCCGGGCAGCGGGCGGCCGAGCGATTCGAAGGTCTTGCGTCCCATCAGGATGGGATGGCCGAGGGTGAGCGCCTTGAAATGGGCGAGGTCTTCCGGCAGCCGCCACGGCAGGCGGTTTTCGATGCCGATGACGCGGTTTCTGGCGAGCGCGGCAATGACGCTGATGCGCGGCTTTTTCCGGGTCATGCTGTCTCCGCTCACTGCTTGCAGTTCACAGCTCACTAGACTGCCACCGGCGCCTTGATCGCCGGGTGCGGATCGTAGCCGGTCAGCGTGAAGTCCTCGAAGCGGAACGCGAAGATGTCCTTCACCGCAGGATTCAGTGTCATGGTCGGCAGTGGGCGCGGCGCGCGGCTCAACTGCTCGCGCGTCTGGTCGAGGTGGTTGAGATACAGGTGGGCGTCGCCCAGGGTGTGGACGAAGTCGCCCGGCTTCAGGCCCGTCACCTGCGCCATCATCAGCGTCAGCAATGCGTAGGAAGCGATGTTGAACGGCACGCCGAGGAAGATGTCGGCGCTGCGCTGGTACAACTGGCACGAAAGCTTGCCGTCGGCGACATAGAACTGGAAGAAGGCGTGGCACGGTGCCAGCGCCATCCTGTCGAGGTCGGCGACGTTCCAGGCCGAGACGATGATGCGGCGCGAATCGGGGTTGGTCTTCAGCGTCTTCACCGCTTCGCTGATCTGGTCGATGGTGCCGCCGTCCGGCTTGGGCCAGCTGCGCCACTGGTGGCCGTAGACCGGGCCGAGGTCGCCGTTCTCGTCGGCCCATTCGTCCCAGATCGAGACGCCGTTTTCCTTCAGGTAGCGGATGTTGGTGTCGCCCTGCAGGAACCACAGCAGTTCGTGGATGATGGAGCGCAGGTGGCATTTCTTGGTGGTGACGAGCGGAAAGCCTGCGGCGAGGTCGTAGCGCATCTGCCAGCCGAACACCGAGAGGGTGCCGGTGCCGGTGCGGTCGTCTTTCTTCGTGCCGTGTTCGAGCACGTGGCGCATCAGATCGAGGTAGGGTTTCATGGTGTGGAAGGGGCGGCCTGAATGGGCTCATTATCGTGCAATGCGGGTTCGCTGAGGACGCCGTCGAAGAATCCGGCCAGGCGCGTGGCTGGTGCCTGACCGTAGATATCCCAGAATGCGATTTCGAAGTCGGCGTTGTCCTGCACGGCCAGCGCCAGGTCACGGAAGCGCGCTTCGTCCTGCGCCTTCAGCCAGCCGACCAGCAGCATCGACTGGCGGTAGAACTCGTGGATGTTGAGGCTGGAGGCCCGTGCGCGATGACGCCGGGTGGGGGTGTCGCGCGCAACGAGGTCGACGCGATGCCCGGCACGGATGGCCGCGAATGCCTGGGCGTCGGTCGCGTACTCGGCCCCGCCCCCGTCGGCGGTGAGCGAAGCCCAGCCCTCGTGAAACCAGACCGGCATCGTGCTGTGATAGTGGCCGATGCGCTGGCCCAGATGCAGGTGTGCCAGTTCGTGGGTCAACAGCGACGGCAAGCGGTGGCTTTCCTTGCCGTCGAGGTTGGGCGACAGGATCAGCCGGTTGTCCGGCACGACGGCCGCGGAAAGCTGCGGGGTCATGACATAACGCTTGAAGCAGGCAACGCTGCCGCACACGTACACGCGGGGTGTACTGGCGAACGGAAGATAATGCGCTGCCTTGACCTGTTCGATCGCTGCGGGCAACGCTTCCGCCACGCGCTCGCCGTAGTCCTCGTAGCCCGGTTCGACCCAGACGCGCGCATCGCTCGCCAGCGGGACGAAGCTGTCCATCGGCTTCAGTGCGCGCGGGTCGCTCACGGTCAGCGCGCAGCCCGACAGCAGCATCACGGCGATCAGCGCCCAAGCCTTCATGCCACGTCCAGGTGCTGCCAGCGGCCGTCGATCAGCCCCTCCAGCGGCGGATACTGTTTCTTGTACGCCATCTTGCGGCTCTCGGCGATCCAGTAGCCGAGGTAGAGATACGGCAGTTCCAGCCGCCTGGCCAGTTCGATCTGCCACAGCACGCCGTAGACGCCGAGGCTATCCTGTTCGCGTGCAGGATCAAAGAAGGTGTACACGGCCGACAGGCCGTCGTCGATCTGGTCGACCACCGCAACCATCACCAGCGAGTCGCCGTCACGAAACTCGACCATGACGCTGTCGACGTTGGACGACAGCAGGAACTGCGTGTACTGCTCGGGACCGTCGCGGTCCATGCCGCCCCCTGCGTGGCGGCTGCCGAGATAGGCGCGATACAGTTCGTAATGCGCGTCCTTGAAATCGAGCGGCAGAAAGCGTGCGGACAGATGGCGGTTGCGCTTGAGGCAGCGGCGCTGGGTGCGATTGGGCACGAAACCGGCCACGTCGACCCGCACCGGGACGCAGGCATGGCACTGTTCGCAATGCGGGCGGTAGGTGAACTGGCCGCTGCGGCGAAACCCGGCGCGAATCAGCGCACTGTAGGCGTGCCTGTCGATCAGATGGGTGGGCGTGGCGACCTGCGAACGCGCATGCTGGCCCGGCAGGTAGCTGCAGTCGTAATGCGCGGTCAGGTAGAACTGGATGCGCTGGAACGGGGGTTCAGTCGGGTGCATCGAAATGCCACGGGCCAGGGTGATGCGGCAAGTTTACCAACTCCGCCAGCCGCGCTGTAAACACCGCGCGCGGCATCGCCCGCGCACCGAGGCTGGCGAGATGGGCGGTTTCCATCTGGCAGTCGATCATCCCGAACCCCCACTGCTGCAGCTGCCGTGCAAGCCGCACCAGCGCGACCTTGGAAGCGTCGGGCCTGCGGCTGAACATCGACTCGCCGTAGAACATGCGGCCGATGGCGACGCCATACAGGCCACCGACCAGCTTGCCGTCGTGCCAGGTTTCCACCGAATGCGCGTAGCCCGCATCGAACAGACGCGTGTAGGCCGCCACCATCGGCGGGGAAATCCAGGTGCCGCCATCGTCGTCACGCGGTGCGGCCCCCGCAAGGGGGGTGCCGCCAGACACTCGCCCTCCGGGCGGTCTTGGCGCAGCGCAGGCGCGCATGACATCGGCAAAGGCGCTGTCGACGTGCAGTTCGAAGCCGCCGTTGCGGATGCGTTTGGCCAGCGAGCGGGTGACGCGAATCGCCTGCGGCTCCAGCACCATGCGCGGGTCGGGGCTCCACCACAGGACCGGCTCGCCGGGGTTGAACCAGGGAAAGATGCCATGGCGATAGGCGTCGAGCAGACGCTCCAGCGACAGGTCGCCGCCCATGGCCAGCAGGCCGTTGGGCTCGCGCAGCGCGGTTTCCACCGGAGGAAAGGATGTGGCGTCGGAGAGACGTTCGCTCATGCCGTCATGGTAGCGGAATCGATTTCGGTTGCGTCCGCACGAGTCACTATATTATGATATGTTTATCTTCAATACTGTTGTGACCGTCGTGGCATTCCATCGGCCGACTGCGAATCGCTCCCTGCCCGCAAGGGGATCGAGGATACGCAGCAAGTGAGGGCGAAAGCCGACTCACTCCTATAATGGGCGGCTTGCTGGTGTAAGCGTCGAAGAAATTTCCTGGGCGGCGAAGCCGGGGCGACATCGCAGTAAGGAAGAATGGCAAACCCAACCTGGACGTCAATAAAATCCGGATCGACACCACGGTCACAAGCTGCGGGATCGAAATCACCGAATCCGGCCCCTACCCGGCGGCAAGGATTTCGGTACGACGGCGTTTTCTGACACCGGGTTGTGCCTGACGCCAGCGGCCCCCCCGTCTCTCCCGGTTTTGCCGCTGATACGCGTCATCGTTGGGGGCGATCCTTGAGCACCTCTCCTGGACTCACGGACGCCCCGTCTTTTTCAGGCTGCTTTCATTGCGGCCTGCCGGTGCCGGACGGCGCCCACTACCCCATCCAGTTCGCAGGCGAAACGAAGCAGGCCTGCTGCCACGGCTGCCAGGCGGTGGCGCAGACCATCATCGACAGCGGCCAGGGCGCGTATTACGCCCATCGCACCGCGCTGCCCGCCACGCCGCGCGAGGCCGAGGCCGAACTCGCGCAACTGGGCCTGTACGACCTGCCGGAAATCCAGGAAAGCTTCGTCAGGGTTGAGGCGGAAAACATCCGCGAGGCCGCGCTGATCCTGGAAAACATCGTCTGCGCCGCGTGCATCTGGCTGAACGAGCGCCACATCGCGGGACTGCCCGGGGTGCTGTCGGTGGAGATCAACTACGCGACCCGCCGCGCGCGGGTACGCTGGGACGACAGCCGCATCCGGCTGTCGGAAATCCTCAAGGCGGTGTCCGACATCGGCTATATCGCCCACCCGTTCGACCCCGGCCGTTCCGACGACATCTACAAGCGCGAGCGCAACACCGCGATCAAGCGCCTCGCCATCGCCGGCCTCGGCATGATGCAGGTGATGATGTACGCGCTGCCGACCTACACCGCCACCGACATGAGCGTCGACATCCGGCATGCTGATGAGCTGGGCGAGCCTGGTCCTGACCATCCCGGTGGTGCTGTATTCGGCGTGGCCGTTCTTCATCGGCGCCTGGCGCGATCTCAGGCGCCGCACGCTGGGCATGGACGTGCCGGTGGCGCTGGGCGTGGGCACCGCTTTCGTCGCCAGCATCTACAGCACGTTTTCCGGCGAAGGCGAGGTCATATTACGACTCGGTCACCATGTTCGTCTTTCTGCTGCTGACCGGGCGCTTTCTCGAAATGAACGCCCGCCGCCGCGCCGGCGCGGCGGTGGAGGAACTGGTCAGGCTGATTCCCGCCGTCACCACGCGGCTGCCGCACTGGCCGGCGCGCGACGAGGAGCAGGTGCCGGTGGCGCGACTGGCGTTGGGCGACCATATCCTGGTGCGGCCCGGCGAAACCCTGCCTGCCGACGGCGTGGTCGTCGACGGCGACAGCGCGGTGAACGAGGCCATGCTGACCGGCGAATCGCTGCCGGTATCGAAGACCGCGCATTCGAGAGTCGTCGGCGGCAGCCTCAACCAGGCCAGCCCGCTGGTGGTGCAGGTGGACAAGCTCGGTGCCGACACGCGGCTGGCGTCGATCGTGCGCCTGCTCGATCGCGCGCAGAGCGAGAAGCCGCGCATCGGCCAGTTGGCGGACCGCGCCGCCGCCTGGTTCGTCGGCCTGCTGCTGCTGATCACGCTGGCGGTCGGCCTCGCCTGGTACCTCATCGATCCGTCGAAAGCGCTGTGGATCGTGGTCTCGGTCCTGGTCGTCACCTGCCCCTGCGCGCTCGGGCTGGCCACCCCCGCCGCGCTGACCACCGCCACCGGCCGGCTGACCCGCCTGGGGCTCCTGACCACGCGCGGCCACGCCCTGGAGACGCTGGCGCGTGCCACCGACCTGGTGTTCGACAAGACCGGCACGCTCACCCACGGCCGCCTGAGCCTGCGCCGCGTGGTGCCGCTGGACGGGCACAGTGCGGATGAGGTGAGCGCACTGGCCGCCGCGCTCGAAGCGGGCTCCGAGCACCCGATCGCCCGCGTCCTGCGCGAAGCGACGGCCACCCCGCTTTCCGCCAGCCGGATACGCAACACCCCGGGCGGCGGGGTCGCGGGCACGGTGGACGGTCGCGAATATCGCCTCGGTTCGCCGCGCTTCGCCGCGCAGACCGAGTCACCGCCAGCGCCGCCGGAACAAGGCGGACACGAAACCTGGGTCGCGCTGGCCGATGCGTCCGGACTGATCGCCTGGTTCGCGCTGGCCGACACGCTGCGGCCTGACGCTGCGGCATCGCTCGCCCGCCTGCAGCAGCAGGGCCTGCGCCTGCACCTGCTCTCCGGCGACGCCGAAGCCACCGTGCTGCGCACCGCGCAGCAGCTCGGCATCGACGCATGGCGCGCCGCCGCGCTACCGGAAGACAAGCTCGCCTACGTCAGGGCGCTGCAGGCGGAGGGCCGCATCGTCGCCATGGTGGGCGACGGCATCAACGATGCGCCGGTGCTGGCCGGCGCGCAGGTGTCGATCGCCATGGGCGAAGGCGCCGATGTCGCGCAGGCGGCGGCCGACATGGTGATGCTCGGCGGCCGCCTCGCCACGCTGGCCGACGGCGTCGCGCTGGCACGCAAGACCCAGCACATCATCCGCCAGAACCTGGGCTGGGCGCTCGGCTACAATCTGATCGCCATCCCCGCCGCCGCGCTCGGCCATGTCACGCCGTGGATCGCCGGCATCGGCATGTCGGCCAGTTCGCTGCTGGTGGTGCTGAACGCGCTGCGCCTGTCCGGCTTCAAGCAACCCGCCAGCGACGAGGCGTCAGGCGCGAAGCCGATGGCCCTCACCCCTGACGCCTGACCCCCATTCCATGGACATCCTCATCCTTCTGATCCCGCTCAGCCTCGTCCTCGTCGGCGTCATCGCCTGGGTCATGCTGTGGGCGGCCCGAAGCGGACAGTTCGACGACCTCGAAGGGCCGGCACACAGCATCCTCATGGACGACGACACCCCGCACAACGCCGCCGATCCGGCCAAAAAGCCCGACGACGCGGCCGCGCCGTGAAGGCCTCTGGCCCACGCGCGCCGGTCGCGGCGGGCGTATGCTGTGCGCTGTCTGTCCGTCACTCCACAGGAGGTTCGACATGAGCGCCCCGCTCCTCTGGTATTTTGCCGATCCGATGTGCTCCTGGTGCTGGGGCTTTTCACCGGTCATCGAAACCCTGCGCGATGCTTACCGCGAGCGCATGAAGATCGCGCTGGTGCTGGGCGGACTGCGGCCGGGCGAAACCGCCCCGATGACCGCGACGGCGCGCGAGGACATCCTGCATCACTGGCACGCAGTGCAGGCGCGCACCGGGCAGGCGTTCCGCTTCGACGACGCACTGCCGGATGGCTTCGTCTACGACACCGAGCCTGCCAGCCGCGCCGTCGTTGCGGTGGGCGGGCTCGACCCGGCGCTGATCTTCCCCCTGTTCAAGGCGATACAGCAGGCGTTCTATGCCGAGGGGCGCGACGTGACGCAGCCCGCCATCCTGGCCGAACTGGCGGCGGGCCTCGGCGTCGATGCCGCCGCGTTCCAGCGCGCCTTCGACAGCGCTGTCGCCCGGGACAAGACGCAGGCGCATTTCAGGCATGCACGCCAGGCCGGCGTGCGCGGCTTTCCCACGCTGATCGTCCAGCAGGATAATCAGCACTGCATCGCATCAGCGACGGCTGCCAGCCGCTGGACACCGTGCGTGCCGCGATCGAGGCCTGTCTGGCGCCGTGATGCGGAGCATCCAGCTGGCTCGGTCGTCGTGCTTGGCTCGCTCGCCTCCGCCGCCACGGGCGCGGGCAACCCGCTGCCTCCAATGATCGACGCCCATGCGCATTATTCCGCGCCCGATGCCGCGGTCCTGCCACCCGCGGCGGTGCTGGCCAGACTCGATGCGGCAGGCGTGCAGCGAATGGTGGTCACCAGTTCGCCGCCGCACCTGGCCCGGGATCTGTACCGGCGCATGCCCGACCGCGTGATTCCCCTGCTCGGGGTGTACGCATCGGATCGCCACAAGGGCAACTGGGTGCACGACGCCAGCGTGCCCGCCCGGGTCGAGGCAGCTCTGAAAGACGGGGAATGGGCCGGCATCGGCGAATTGCACCTGTTCGCCCGCGACGCGCAGCAACCGGTGTTCGCGCAACTGGTGCGGCTGGCGGCTGCGCACCAACTGGTGCTGATGATCCATGGCGATGTCGAGGTGATCGAACGCGCATTCGCCATCGCGCCCGAGGTGCGGGTGCTGTGGGCGCACCTCGGCACCGAGCCGCAGCCCGAGATGCTGGCCGCGATGCTGGCGCGTTATCCCGACACGCTGTGGATCGACACCTCGGTGCGCGACGAGCGCATCGCGCCGAACGGCGTTCTGCTTCCCGCCTGGCGCGCGCTGTTCGAGCGCTTTCCCGAGCGCTTCGTGGTGGCGGTCGACACCTTCAGCGTCAACCGCTGGCAGCACTACGAAGCCGTGGCGGCGCAGATCCGTCGCTGGGTCGACCCGCTGCCGCAGCCGCTGCGGGACAATCTGCTGCACGACAATGCAGCCCGGCTGTTCGAATCGTTTTTGCGCGCGCCTGCTCGCCGGTAAAATCCCCCCACCCAACCTGTCTGGAGCGTTTCGATGACCCGTTCTTCCCTGTTTTCCCTGCCACTCTTTATCGGTGCGCTGATGCTCGGCATCTCCGGCTGCGGCGCCAGCGAGCCCGGCACGCAGACCGTTTCCACGGCGCCGGCATGCCGGCCAGCCGGCCAACCCGCGCGTGCTGATCGAGACCAGCAAGGGCAACATCACGGTGGAATTGTTCCCCGCCCAGGCGCCGCAGTCGAGCGGGAATTTCCTCAACTATGTGAACACCGGGTTTTACGATGGCCTGGTGTTTCATCGCGTGATCCCGAACTTCATGATCCAGACCGGCGGCATGACGGCTGACATGGAGGAAAAACCCAAGAACGCGCCGATCCAGAACGAAGCCGACAACGGCCTGAAGAACCTGCGCGGCACGCTGGCGATGGCGCGCACCGGCGAGCCGCATTCGGCGAGTTCGCAGTTCTTCATCAACGTCGCCGACAACGCCTTCCTCAACCACCGCGGCAAGAGCTTCGAGGGCTGGGGCTACGCCGTGTTCGGCCAGGTGGTCGACGGCATGGACGTGGTCGATGCGATCGCCGCCGTGCCGCGCGGCAACCGCGGCCCGCATGGCGATGTTCCGGTCGAGCCGGTGGTGATGAAGCGCGTCACCCTGCTCGCGCCGAGCGCTCAGACCCAACACCGTTCGGCCTGAGCCTGTCGAAGGCCAGAAACCGTAAGGCCCGACTCTGACTCCCACCACCAAGCTGCTGCTGCTCGGGCTCGTCGCCCCGTTCGCCATCACTGTCGGTCTGATGGCCGGCGCGCTGCCCGTCGACCGCGACCTGGCCGTGCAGATCCTCACCGAACTGCGCGGCCCGCGCGTGGCGGCGGCCTTCGCCTGCGGCGGCCTGCTGGCGCTGGCGGGCGCGCTGATGCAGACCTTGTTCCGCAACCCGCTGGCCGAGCCCTATCTGCTCGGCGTCTCCGGCGGCGCCGGCCTGCTCGCGCTGATCGGCATGGCGGCCGGGCTGGCGTGGCCGTGGGTGTCGGCACTCGCCTTCGCCGGCAGCCTGCTGGCATTGGCGCTGGCCGCAGCACTCGGCGGCCGCCTGCTGGCGCGCGACCACACGCCGCTACTGCTCGCCGGGGTGATGCTGGCGGCGGGCTTCGGCGCGCTGATCGCGCTGGTGCTCTCGGTGACGCCGGCCGAGCGCCTGCCCGGCATGCTGTTCTTCCTGATGGGCGACCTGGCGTGGACCAGCCAGCCCGCCCTGCTGTGGACGGCGCTGCTGCTCGCCGTCGTCGCCGCGCTGGGCCTGGCGCGGCGGCTCGACGTGCTGCAGCTTGCGCCGTTGAAAGCCGCCTCGCTCGGCGTCGCAGTCGCGCCCACGCGCTGGATGCTGTTTGTGCTGGCCGGCGCCTGCACCTCGCTCGTCGTCGCGCAGGCCGGCAGCATCGGCTTCGTCGGCCTGATGGTGCCGCACGCGTTGAGAAAACTGGGGCTCTCGGGCCACCGCACCCTGCTCCCCGCCTGCGCGTTGGCCGGCGGCAGCCTGCTGGTGCTGGCCGATGCGCTGGCGCGCACCGTGATCGAACCGCGCGAGCTGCCGGTGGGCGTGTTGACTGCCCTGCTGGGGGTGCCGGTCATGCTGTGGCTATTGCGCAAGCCATGAGCCTGGTCGCACGGCATCTGACCCTGCAGGCCGGCACCCGCACGCTGGTCGACGCACTCGACCTGACCATCGAATCCGGCGAAGTCCTCGGCATCCTCGGCGCCAACGGCGCCGGCAAGTCGACGCTGCTGAGCGTGCTGGCCGGGCTCGACCGACCGGCGCACGGCCAGGTCACGCTCGACGGCACCGCCCTCGACACCTTGCCGCCGCTGACCCGCGCGCAGCACATCGGGCTGCTGCCGCAGGGCGACGAAGGCGGATTTTTCGGCAGCGTGGTCGACTTTGTCGCGCTGGGGCACTACCCTTCGCCCCCTTCGGCCATGCTTTCGGCGACCTCAAGCAGCACCTTGCGGGCTGGGAGTTGAATGAACTGGCCCATCGCCATTTCGACACGCTCTCGGGCGGCGAGCGCCAGCGTGCCCGGCTGGCGCAGCTGGCGGTGCAGCAGCCGCAGGTCGCGCTGCTGGACGAGCCGCTGACCCATCTCGACCCGGCGCATCAGGCCCGGCTGCTGGCCTGGGCACGCCGCCAAGCGGAAGCCGGTCACGCCGTGGTGCTGACGCTGCACGATCCCAACTGGGCTGCCTGTCATTGCGACCGCCTGCTGTTCCTGCACGGCGACGGCCGCTGGCAGCTGGGCAGTCCCTCCGAGCTGCTTACGCCCGATTCGCTCGAAGCCCTGTACGGCCCCGGCACGGCGGTGCTCTGGCGGCAGATGCAGCGGGGCCAGCCTGTATAATCGCCAACTGTCTCGCACTCAGCCGCCCTCGCGCACCCCATGATCCGTCGCATCATCGATAAAGTTTTCGGCCGTAAACCACGCTCTGCCTCCGGCGCGCAGATTCTGGCGCAGGCTGCACACGGCATCCGCCGCGACCAGCTTGACGACTGCGCGCTGAAGACCTGCGAAACCCTGTCTCAAGCCGGTTTCAAGGGCTACCTCGTGGGCGGCGCGGTACGCGACCTGCTGCTGGGCAAGACGCCGAAGGACTTCGACGTCGCGACCGACGCCACCCCGGAAGAAGTGCGGCGGCTGTTCCGCCGTTCGCGCATCATCGGACGCCGCTTCCAGATCGTGCACGTGATGTGCGGACGCGTGACCATCGAGGTCACCACCTTCCGCTCCAACGGCCAGAAGGAAACCGAGGAAGAAGACGAGCGCCCGACCGACGCACACGGCCGCCTGCTGTCCGACAACGTGTTCGGCAACATGGCGGATGACGCCGCGCGCCGCGACTTCACCATCAACGCGCTGTATTACGACCCTGCGCGCGAAGAGGTGCACGACTACTTCGGCGGCGTGGCCGACTGCAAGAAGCGCGTACTGCGCATGATCGGCGATCCGGAAACGCGCTATCGCGAAGACCCGGTGCGGATGCTGCGCGCGGCCCGCTTTGCCGCCAAGCTCGATTTCCACATCGACCCCGACACCCGCAAGCCAGTCGCCACGCTGGCGCCGCTGCTGTCCAATATCCCGCGCGCGCGCATCTTCGACGAGGCGCTGAAGCTGCTGATGTCCGGCCACGCCCTGCGCGGCGTCCACCAGCTGCGCGCCGAGGGCCTGCACCACGGCATGCTGCCGCTGCTCGACACGATCCTCGACGACGACACCGGCGAGCGTTTCATCACCGCCGCGCTGAAGACCACCGACGCGCGCATCGCGCAGGACAAGCCCGCGTCGCCGGCCTTCCTGTTCGGCACCCTGTTGTGGCCGCAGGTGCTGCAGCGCTGGCGCGCGCTCGAGGCGGCGGGCGAAAAACCGCAGCCCGCGCTGTTCCTGGCGATGGACGAAGTGCTCGACGCACAGCGCGGCCAGCTCGCCATCCCGCGCCGCTACGACGGCATGATGAAGGAAATCTGGGCGCTGCAGCCGCGCTTTGAGCAGCGCGGCGGACAGCGCCCGTATCGCCTGCTGGAACACCCACGCTTCCGTGCCGCCTACGATTTCCTGCTGCTGCGCGCCGAATCCGGCGAAGTGGCAGCAGAACTCGGCGAATGGTGGACCCGCTTCCAGGAGGTCGACGAGACTGAGCGCGCCACCATGCTGCTGGCCGACAGCTCGCCCAAGCCGCGGCGTCGCCGCAAGCGCAAAAAACCTGACGAAGCTGCCGGTACCGCCGAGACGCAACCCGAATGAACGTGATCGCCACGATCGGCCTGGGTGCCAACCTCAACGACCCGGCGGCGCAGGTGGAATACGCGCTGGCCGAGCTCGATCGGCTGCCCGGCACCCGACTGCTCGCGCATTCCTCCCTGTATGCCTCGGCGCCGGTCGGCTATGTCGACCAGCCCGATTTCATCAACGCCGTGGCGCAGGTCGAAACCCGGCTCGCGCCGCGTGCGCTGCTGCTCTCCTTACTGGATATCGAGCACCGTCACGGCCGCGAGCGCAGCTTTCGCAATGCGCCGCGCACCCTCGATCTCGATCTGCTGCTGTACGGCGACGCGCATTTCCATGAAGAAGGCCTGAGCCTGCCGCATCCGCGCATGCACGAACGCGGTTTCGTGCTGCTGCCCTTGCTGGAAATCGCCCCCGGCACCGTGATCCCCGGCCGTGGCCGCGCTGCCGACTGGCTCGCAGCCTGCGCCGAGCAGAGCGTGGCTGTTGTCGCTTCAGCGGCTTTACAACCACGGCCTCCCCTTTACGGGGAAAGTGTGCCCCCTAAACCCCCTGCCGCCGCCGTCAACGCATGACCATTTCCCGCTATCGCTACATCGTCGTCGAAGGCCCGATCGGTGCCGGCAAGACCAGCCTCGCCTACAAGCTGGCCGAACATCTGGACGCCGACACCCTGCTCGAAAGCGCCAGCGACAATCCCTTCCTGCCGCGCTTCTACCAGGAGCCGAAGCGCTACGCGCTGCCGACGCAGCTGCACTTCTTGTTCGAACGCTCGCGCCAGCTGCGCGACCTGGCGCAGGGCGACCTGTTCCGGAGCGCCACCGTGTCCGACTTCCTGATCGACAAGGACATGCTGTTCGCGCGGCTGAACCTTGACGATGACGAATTCGAGTTGTATCAAAAAGTGTATGCCGACCTTGCCCCGCAGGCGGCGACGCCCGATCTGGTGATCTACCTGCAGGCGCCGGTCGATGCCCTGCAGGAGCGCGTCCGCCGGCGCGGCGTCGAATTCGAGCGCGGCATGGACGCGGGCTACCTGCAGCGGCTGGCCAACAGCTACAGCGAGTTTTTCCATCGCTACGAGGCCGCGCCCCTGCTCATCGTCAACACCAGCAACCTCAACTTTGCCGACAATGAAGCCGACTTCGGGCTGCTGCTGGAGCGCATGAGCAAGATGCGCGGTCCGCGCGAGTTCTTCAGCCGGGCCGCGTAGGGATGGCCGTCACCCTCACCACCCTCAAGGCGATGCGCGAACGCGGCGAAAAGATCGCCGTGCTCACCTGCTACGACGCCAGCTTTGCGCGCGTGCTCGATGCCGCCGGGGTCGACGTCCTGCTGGTGGGCGACTCGCTCGGCATGGTGATCCAGGGCCACGCCTCGACGCTGCCGGTGAAGCTCGCCGAAATGGGCTACCACACGCGCTGCGTCGCCGCCGGATGCGAACGCGCCTTCATCGTCGCCGACCTGCCGTTCGGCAGCTACCAGCCCTCGCCCGAGCGCGCGTTCGCCGCCGCCGCCCGGCTGATGGCGGCGGGCGCGCACATGGTCAAGCTGGAAGGCGGCGCGGTGATGGTCGACACCGTCGCCTTCCTCACCCGGCGCGGCATCCCGGTGTGCGCGCATCTGGGCCTGCTGCCGCAGTCGGTGAACCAGCTCGGCGGCTACCGGGTGCAGGGACGCGACGATGCGGCGGCAACGCAATTGATCGCCGACGCGCGCGCGATGGAAGCGGCCGGTGCCGGACTGATCGTGCTGGAAATGGTGCCGGCGACATTGGCCAAAGCGGTCACCGAGGCGCTCGCCATCCCCACCATCGGCATCGGTGCTGGCACGGACTGCTCGGGCCAGGTGCTGGTGCTGTACGACATGCTGGGGCTGTACCCGCGCGCGCCGAAATTCTCGAAGAACTTTCTCGCCGGTGCCGACGGCATCGAGGCAGCCGCGCGCGCCTACGTCGCGGCGGTCAGGGACGGCAGCTTCCCCGGCGCCGATCACGCGTTCTGATGCAGGTCCTGCACAGCGTCGCCGAATTGCGCGCCGCGCTCGCCGGGCGACCCGATACCGCCTTCGTTCCGACCATGGGCAATCTGCACGCAGGCCATGTGTCGCTGGTCGAACTGGCCAAGCAGCATGGCCAGCCGGTGGTCGCGAGCATTTTCGTCAACCCGCTGCAGTTCGGCGCCGGCGAGGACTTCGAACGCTATCCACGCACCCTCGCCACCGATTGCGAGAAGCTCGCCGCCGCCGGTTGCGATCTGGTATTTGCGCCCGACGTCGCCGAGATCTACCCGGTGCCGCAATCCTTCACCGTGCAGCCGCCTGACGCCCTGGCGAACGACCTGTGCGGTGCCTTCCGCCCCGGTCATTTCAGCGGCGTGGCGACGGTGGTGCTGAAACTTTTCAATCTGGTGCAGCCGCGCGTGGCGGTATTCGGCAAAAAGGATTTCCAGCAGTTGCTGGTGATCCGCCAACTGGTACAGCAATTCAACCTGCCGATCGAAATCATAGCGGGCGACACCCTGCGCGAAGCCGACGGACTCGCGATGAGTTCGCGCAACGGCTATCTCGGCGACTCCGAACGCCACCAGGCGTCCCGTCTGCAGGGTGAGCTTGTCACCATCATCGATGCGATCCGGGCAGGCGAGCAGGATTACGAGGCCTTGTGCAGCGCCGCCAGCCGCCACCTCAAAATGGCTGGCTGGCGCGTCGACTATATCGCGCTGCGCGACGCCGCGACGCTGCAGGCGCCCACGCCCGACAGCAGCCGACTGGTGGCGCTCGGCGCGGCGTGGCTGGGGTCGACGCGGCTGATCGACAACATCGATTTTGGCCGCCCGCCTCCGGACCCGGGCCAGATGCCCTGAAGCATCACCTGCGTCCTTTGGGTACTTGTGCCCATTGGGTATAATGTCTGTCCATTTTTTGTGAGGGCACCGTCATGCAAAGAACGATGCTCAAGTCCAAGCTGCACCGGGCAACCGTCACGCATTCCGAACTGCATTACGAAGGTTCGTGCGCAATCGACGAATCCCTGCTGGACGCCGCCAACATCCACGAATACGAGCAGATCCAGATCTACAACGTCACCAATGGTGAGCGTTTCACCACCTACGCCATTCGCGCGGCACGCGGTTCCGGCATCATTTCCGTCAATGGCGCAGCCGCGCACAAGGCGAATCCCGGGGACGTCGTCATCATCGCCACTTACGCGGTCTACAACGAACTTGAACTGGCTCGATACGCACCCGAACTGGTTTATATCGGCGACGGCAACCGCATCATGGACACACGCCACGCCATTCCGGTGCAGGCGGCGTAATCCCGCTGCTGACCCCAATAAAAAAGGCCGGTTCCCCGGCCTTTTTTATTGGCCGCGCATCCCGCAGGATGCGCGTGTCAGCTGACCTTACTTCTTGGCGCCGGTGACTTCGATGTCGACACGGCGGTTCGGCGCGAGGCAGTCCTTGAGCGCTTCCTTGGCCTGTTTCATGTCGCATTCGACGACCGGTTTGGTGTCGCCCATGCCCGAGGTTGTGAAACTCGCGGCTTTCACCCCTTTGGACTTGAGATAAGACGCGACCGCCTTGGCTCGGGCCAACGACAGTTTCTGGTTGGCAACCGGTTTGCCCATCTTGTCGGCGTGGCCGATAACTTTGATGGAATCAATCGGTCCGAAAGTATTGATCTTGGCAACCAGCGCGTCAATTTGGGCACGGCCTTCGGGCGTCAAGTCCTTGACAGAGGATTTGCCAGTCTTGAACAGCGCATCTCCACCGAGGCTCGTCGTGGAAACAACACCGGGCTGAACCGCGAACCCTGCGCTAGCCGGGGGGGCGCCAAAAACAGTGGCCGGCGAGGCAGCGGTCACGCCTGGGACGCCGCCGAAGGGAAAGCCTGCAGGCATGGTGGGCAAGCCTGGAAAACCAGCCGGCAAGCTGGGCAGGCCGGGAATAATGCCCAGCACGTTGCCGTAGGTGCTGGGATCCAGCAGATTGATCGGCAGCGTGAGCGGCGCGGGAGGCTGCAAGGCAACTACCGGCTGCTTCGGATACAAGAACGTGCCCCAGGTGGAATTGGCGCCGCCAACCAGTTGCGGGCTGACCAGACCACCCACCATGCTGCCGTAAAGCTGGGGATTCATGGGGGCGAACATCAACGACATGCCGCGTGGATCCATCGGCATCATCATGAATTTCATGTACAGATTGGGGTCCAGCATTTTCATGCTGGAAGCCATCAAACGCCGGTCCATAGGCAGCATCATCCAGCCCATGATCTTGCTCGGGTTGGTCATGCTGGTGATCATTCTCGTGTACCACATCGGGTCCAGCATCGCGGTAGCCCAGCGGGCATAGATCGCGGGATCCAACATGAATTGCGCATAGTTGCCGACTGCGGCGGGCTGCATCATGGAGGTCATCATGCGTAGCCAGTTGCCCGGCTCGAGACCGGCATCGGCCATCGCCGCCACCATGGAGGGATCGGTCATGGCGTTCACCCAGTGGACGAAAACCTGCGGATCCTTGAACGCCTGCGTATTCTTGGTGAAATCGCCCATTGCCGCCATCCACTGGTCGGCGTTTCGCTTGGCCGGCGGGACATCGGCTTCCTGGGCCAGGCCATACGTGCCCTGCATCACAGGTTGCGGGGCCGGCTGCTGGGCGAACAGCGGTGCGCTGACCAGAACAGCAGCGATAGCCAAAGTGAGTTGTTTGATTTGCATGGCAATGCTCCAGAGAGTTGTTAAGGGTGTTCGGGGCTTTTCAGATTGCGCCATGCCTGTCATACAGGCAAACAAGCATGCTTGATCGGCGTTTCTGGAAAGTATTAGGGATCGATTATATATTAATCTCTACCTTGTTATCCTTATATACCCGCCCCGACTTCATTCATCCGACCTGCATGTTGCAATTTAACGACAGGTCGTTATGCCTTATTAAATGGATCATCAAGTCAATTTCCAGATGTCAGTGTTGTATTCCTGCATCGTTCTGTCGGTTGAAAAGAAGCCGCTCGACGCCGTGTTGAGGATGCTCATGCGCGTCCAGCCATCCTGGTCCTGCCAGGCCTGCGCCACGCTTGCCTGCGCGTCCACGTAAGCGCGGAAATCCGCGAGCGTCATCCAGGGGTCATGCGGACTCGTGAGCGCGCCCAGGATCATGTCGAATATTCCCGGCTCGAGGGGATTGAAGTGGCCGGACGCCAGCAGGTCGATGACCTCGCGCAGTTCCGGGTCATGCTCGATGTATGACAGCGGCTGGTACTGCGGACGCAGCGCCTCGACTTCCTCGGCGCGCAGGCCGAACAGGAAGAAGCTGTCCTCCCCGACCGCCTCGAGAATCTCGATGTTCGCGCCATCGTAGGTGCCGATGGTGATCGCGCCGTTCATCATGAATTTCATGTTGCCGGTACCCGAGGCTTCCTTGCCGGCGGTCGATATCTGCTCGGAGAGGTCGGTCGCCGGCGCGATGATTTCCATGCTGGAGACGCGGTAGTTCGGGATGAAGGCCACCTTCAGGCGGCCATTGACGGCGGGATCGTTGTTGACCACCTCGGCCACGCTGTTGATGAGCTTGATGATGCGCTTCGCCATCATGTAACCAGGCGCGGCCTTGCCGCCGATCAGCACGCAGCGGTCGGCCCATCCCTCCAGGCGGCCATGCTTGACGCGGTTGTAGAGATGGATCACGTGCAGCACGTTGAGCAGTTGCCGCTTGTATTCGTGGATGCGTTTTACCTGCACATCGAACAGGGCGTCGGGATTGAAGTCGACGCCGCACTCGGCCTTCACCAGCGCCGCCAGCCGTTCCTTGTTGGCACGCTTGACCGCGCGCCACTGGTCGTGAAACGCCTTGTGCTTCGATCCCGCCAGCGGCTTCAGCTTTTCGAGCTGTGACAGATCGGCCACCCAGTCGTCGCCGATCTGGCTGCTGATCAGCGCACTCATGCCAGGGTTGGCGTGCGCCACCCAGCGGCGCGGCGTGACGCCATTGGTCTTGTTGTTGAACTTGTCCGGCCACAGGTCGACGAAATCGCGGAACAGCCCTTCCTTCAGCAGCCGCGAATGCAGCGCCGCCACGCCGTTGACGGAGAAGCTGCCGACGATGGCCAGCCAGGCCATGCGCACCTGGCGCATGCCGCCTTCCTCGATGATCGACATGCGGCGCTGGCGCTCGACATCGCCCGGCCATTTCAGCGAGACCTCGCGCAGGAAACGGGCGTTGATCTCGTAGATGATTTCCAGCAGGCGCGGCAGCAGGCGCTCGAACAGGGCTACCGGCCAGCGCTCCAGCGCCTCGGGCAGCAGCGTGTGGTTGGTGTAGGCCATACAATTCGAAGTGATCGCCCACGCCTGGTCCCAGTTCAGCCGGTTATCGTCCATCAGCAGGCGCATCAGCTCGGCCACCGCGATGGTGGGGTGGGTGTCGTTCATCTGGAACACGTTGTGCTCGGCAAATTTAGCCAGGTCGTCATTGCCGGCCGAGCGCCACTGCCGCATCGCATCCTGCAGGCTGGCCGATGCCAGGAAATACTGCTGGCGCAGGCGCAGTTCCTTGCCGTTCTCGCTGCTGTCGTTGGGATACAGCACCATGGAGATGTGCTCGGCGTGATTCTTCTCCTGCACCGCCTCGGTGTAGCTGCCGGCATTGAATTCGTCCAGGTTGAATTCGTCCGTGGCTGCGGCCTTCCACAGCCGCAGCGTGTTCACCGCATGGTTGCGATAGCCCGAAATCGGCATGTCGAAGGGGATCGCCAGCACGTCGTTGGTATCGACCCAGCGCACATGCTCGACACCGTTCTGGTCGTGGAAGTGTTCGGTGCGCCCGCCGAACGGCACGCGGCAGGTGTATTCCGAGCGCTCGACTTCCCACGGGTTGCCGTCGCGCAGCCAGTGGTCGGTATCTTCCTTCTGGTAGCCGCTCTCGATGCGCTGGCGGAACATGCCGTACTCGTAGTGCAGGCCGTAGCCCATCACCGGCAGGTTCAGCGTGGCGCAGCTGTCCATGAAGCACGCCGCCAGGCGGCCGAGGCCGCCGTTGCCCAGCCCGGCATCCTCTTCCTCCTCGGCCACCGTTTCGAGGGACTGGCCGAAGCGCTGCAGGGCCTCCTGCGCCGGCGCTTCCAGCCCCAGGTTCAGCACGTGGTTGGACAGCGAGCGGCCGATCAGGAACTCCAGCGACAGGTAATAGCCGCGCCGCTTGCCCGGCTGGTCGCGGGATGCGTACGAATGCATCCAGTCGGACATGATGCGGTCGCGCAGCGTCCACGCCAGCGACTGATAGGTATAGACCGCCGGACAGCCTTTCAAGCGCCCCAGGTGATAGAACTGGTAGCGTTCGAAGTCCTTGCTGACGGCCTCGACGCTGCCTGAAAGCGGATCCAGGGGGAAAGGCTTGGTGCAGGGGGGGGTGTGCGATTTGCTGGCTGGCATGGCAGTTCCTGTTCCAGTTAGATGACGTAAAGAGAGAGATAGTGGCCGGCGCTCTTGGCCCAGTCGAAGGACTGGCGCATGCCGGTCTGCTGCAGCCGCTGCCATTCGGCAGGCCGGCGATAGAGGTCGAGCGCGCGCCGAATCGTGGCCACGAAGGCGTCGGCATCAGGGGTGTCGAACACGAAACCATTGGCGCTGCCGTCGGCCAGCGCGGCCCCGCTCGCATCGACCACCGTGTCGGCCAGGCCGCCGGTCTTGTAGACGACCGGCAGCGTGCCATAGCGCAGGCTGTACATCTGGTTCAGGCCGCACGGCTCGAAGCGCGACGGCATCAGGAACAGGTCCGCGCCGGCCTCGATCTGGTGCGCCAGCGGCTCGTCATAGCCGATCTCGACGAACAGGCGTTGAGGATGCTGTTTGGCGAGCCGGGCGAATTTCTGCTCGTACGACACCTGGCCGCTGCCCAGCATGACGAATCGCGCATCGGTTTCGGCCAGCAGCACCGGCATCGCGGCCAGGATCCAGTCGACGCCCTTTTGCTCGACCAGCCGCCCGACCAGGCCCAGCAGCGGCGCCTGCATGGCCGCATCATCGACCGCCGGCAGGAAACGCTCGAGCAAGGCCTGCTTGTTGCGCCGCTTGCCCGGCTGGATGCGGCCCGCAGAAAAATGGGCAGGCAGATGCGGATCGGTGTAGGGATTCCAGGTCTTGGTGTCGATGCCGTTGAGGATGCCATGCAGCTTGTACTGCCGGGACGACAGCAGGCCATCGAGTCCGTAGCCGAATTGCGGTGTGCAGATCTCTTCCGCATAGGTGGGGCTGACGGTGGTCACCGAATCGGCATACACGATGCCGGCCTTCAGCATGGAAAAGCCGCCGTGGAATTCCACGCCCTCGGGCGACCACCAGTGGCCGGGCAACTGCAGGCGGACAAAGTCGGCGTGCGAGAAATGGCCGCCGTAGGCCAGGTTGTGAATAGTGAATATGGTTTTCGGCCGCACCGGTTGCTCGGCCAGAAAGGCCGCCACCAGGCCGGCCTGCCAGTCATGCGCGTGCACCACCGCCGGTTTCCACCCCAGTTCCAGGCTATCCTGCGCCAGCAGCGCGGCGACCCGCGCGAACACGGTGAATCGCTCGGCATTGTCCGGCCAGTCCTGGCCGCCGGCGCTGACATAGGGATTGCCGGCGCGGTCGAACAGCGTCGGGCAATCGATCACCCAGAGGGGGAAATCGAAATCGGGGTGCTGCGTTTCCAGGATGCGTGCGCTGACGATGCCCTCGGCGCCGCGCACGTCACACCAGCCGAGGATGCGCACCGCTTCGAGCTGGCGCAGCAGCGAACGATAGCCCGGCAGCACCAGGCGAATGTCGACGCCCCGGTCATGCAGGGCGTGCGGCAGGCTGTGGAGCACGTCGCCCAGCCCGCCCGTTTTCACCAGCGGAAAGGCCTCGCTCGCCACGAACATTACTTTCATTGCTCCGCGTTTCATTATTGTTCACCCTTGTGGGTATAGCTATCCGTCGTTCCTGGTCGGTCGCATCAACTGCAGGGCTTGAGAAAAACCGCGCCCAGCGGGGGCAGCGTCACCTCGACCGAGTGATCGAAGCCCATCCACGGCAAATTCTGCGGATGCAGCGGTTGGCCGTTGCCGAGGTTGCTGCCGCCGTAGTACATCGAGTCGGTGTTCAGCACTTCGCACCATGTCGTCCCCGACGGTACGCCGATGCGATACCCAAGGCGCGGCACCGGCGTGAAATTGAACAGCGCCACCACCTGCGCCGACGCATCCTGCCCCTGCCGGATCAGGCTCAACACCGACTGGTCGGCATCGTGGCAGTCAATCCAGCGGAATCCGCGCGGATCGAAGTCGAATTCGTGCAGCGCAGGCTCGTTGCGATACAGGCGGTTGAGGTCGCGCAGCAGCGCACGGATGCTGTCGTGCGCCGGAAATTCGAGCAGCGCCCAGTCGATCGGGATGTTCTCGTTCCATTCGTTCCACTGGCCGAATTCGCTGCCCATGAACAGGAGCTTCTTGCCCGGATGCGCGTAGTGCCAGGCGTAGAACAGGCGCAGGTTGGCGAAGCGCTGCCAGACGTCGCCCGGCATCTTGTCGAGCAGGCTTTTCTTCATGTGCACCACTTCGTCGTGCGACAAGGGCAGCACGAAGTTCTCGGTCCACGCGTACATCTGGCTGAAGGTGAGCTGGTTGTGCTGGTACTTGCGGTAGACCGGCTCCTTCGAGATGTAGTCGAGGCTGTCGTTCATCCAGCCCATGTTCCATTTCATCGAGAATCCGAGCCCGCCCAGTTCGACCGGGCGCGACACCGCCGGCCAAGCCGTCGATTCCTCTGCAATCGTCAGCACGCCAGGAAAGCGGCCATGCACCTCGATGTTCATCTCGCGCAGAAACTGAACTGCCTCGATGTTCTCGCGCCCGCCGTACTGGTTCGGCAGCCATTCGCCCGGCTGGCGCGAGTAGTCAAGGTACAGCATCGACGCCACCGCATCGACACGCAGGCCGTCGATGTGAAACTCGTCGATCCAGTACAGCGCATTGGCGACCAGGAAATTGCGTACTTCGTTGCGGCCGAAATCGAAGACCAGCGTGCCCCACTCCTGGTGCTCGCCACGGCGCGGGTCGGCGTGCTCGTACACCGGCTCACCGGTGAAGCGCGCCAGCGCGAATTCGTCCTTGGGAAAGTGCGCCGGCACCCAGTCGAGCAGCACGCCGATGTCGGCACGGTGGCAGGCGTCGACGAAGGCGCGGAAATCGTCCGGCGAGCCGAAGCGCGCGGTCGGCGCGTAATAGCCCGACACCTGGTAGCCCCACGAGGCGTCGAGCGGGTGCTCGGCCACCGGCATCAGCTCGATGTGGGTGTAGCCGAGATCCTGCACGTAGGGGATCAGCTCGGCCGCGAGTTCGCTCCAGCTGTAGAAGCTGGCGTCGGCATGCCGGCGCCAGGAACCGGGATGCAGTTCGTAGATGCTGACGGGGCGATGCTGCCAGTCGAAGCGGGCGCGGGCAGCGATCCAGCCGCCGTCCTCCCAGGCATATTCGGTGTCGTCCGGAATGCGGCTGGTGGTTTCGGGCCGCAGGAACATCTGGCGCGCATAGGGATCGGTCTTGCGCACCAGCTGGCCGTGCCTGCCGAGGATTTCGTATTTGTAGGCATGGCCGGCATCGAGACCCGGGATGAACAGTTCCCAGATCCCGGACGTGCCGCGGCTGCGCATCGGATAGCGGCGACCATCCCATGCGTTGAAATCGCCGACCACGCTGACGCGCTGCACCGCCGGCGCCCACACGGCGAACAGGCAGCCGGCGACGCCGTCGACAGTCTTCAGCCGCGCGCCCAGCACCTTCCAGGCCTCGAGGTGCCGCCCTTCGCCAAGCAGGTAGAGATCCATTTCGCCGAGTTGCGGGGCGAAGCTGTAGGGGCATTGCATGGTGTGCCAGTGTCCCGCCCCCTTGTCCTGCCAGCGCAGCAGCGGATGCGGATCGACGATCGCCCCGGGCGGCAGGTGCCGCTCGAAACAGTCGGTGCCGGCGATGCGCTTCATCGCTCCGCCCGCCACTTCGACGGCTTCGGCGGCCGGCAGGAAGGTGCGGATCAGGATGCCGCCGTCGGGCTGGGGATGCAGGCCCAGCACCTCGAATGGATCGTGGTGCGTCCCGGCCTGCACGCGCAGGATCGGCTCGCTGATCGCGGGCACGCCAGGGGTGCGTGCCGTCTGTTCGGGAGGGGCTTTGTCTGCTGTTTTCATGGGTAGGCCTGTATCTCGCATCGATGGGCTTTCTCTAATTTTTCCAGTAAACGGGAGGACAGACCGGAAGGCAGGTCATCCCATTCGAAGCGCCAGGTCCAGTTGCCTGCGTCCGTTCCTGGTGTGTTCATGCGTGCCTCGCTTCCCAGGCGCAGCACGTCCTGCATCGGCAGGATCGCCAGGGCAGCCTGACTCTCCAGCACGGTGTCGATCATGGCGTCCGGCACCGCATCGGGATCGTCGAGATCCAGCTGGCGCATCACCTGCTGGCGGGCGTGCTCGGGCAGGGTGCGCCACCACCCCAGGGTGGTGTCGTTGTCATGCGTGCCGGTGTAGTAGACGGTATCCGGATGCACGTTCTCCGGCTTGTGCGGGTTGTCGGCATGGTCGTCGAACGCGAACTGCAACACGCCCATGCCCGGCAATCCGAACTGGTGGCGCAACGCGATGACATCGGGCGTGATGATGCCGAGGTCTTCGGCCACCAGGGGCAGTTCGCCCATCTCGTCGGCGATCGCCTGCAGCAGCGCCGCGCCGGGTGCCTCGATCCACTCTCCGTGAATGGCAGTCGGTTCAGCGGCCGGGATCGCCCAGGCCGCGGCCAACCCACGAAAATGGTCGATGCGCACCAGGTCGAACCATTCGAAGTGGGCGCGCAGGCGGGCCCGCCACCAGGCAAAGCCGTCGCCCTGCATCGCCGTCCAGTTGTAGTGCGGGTTGCCCCAGCGCTGCCCCGTTTCGGAAAAATAATCCGGCGGCACCCCGGCCACCAGCGTCGGGTGCCCATCGGCATCCAGCAGGAACAGGTCGCGCTGCGCCCACACGTCCGCGCTGTCGTGGGCGACGAAAATCGGCATGTCGCCGAACAGCTTGATCCCGCGCGCGGCGGCCGCCGCGCGCAGGCCCTGCCAGTGCACCGCCGCGCAATACTGCTCGACCATCACCGCGTTCAGCGCTTCGCCGTGGCTGGCGTCGAACGCGGCCAGCGTATGCGGGTCACGGTCGCGCAGGTCTTGCGGCCATTCGGTCCAGGATGCGCCGCCGTGCTCGCCCTTGATGACCATGAAGCGCGCGTAGTCCTCGAGCCAGTGATGCTGCCTGCCGCGCCAGTCGGCAAAATCGCGCATGTCGGGCCGCGCATAAGGGAACAGGATCGGATTGACCGCGAAGGCGGAAGCGCATTGATAAGGCGACAGTCCCACCAGCGGCAGGCCCAGCGGCAGCATCTGCCATACGCCGAATCCGGCTGCCTGCAGGAAATCCAGCCAGCGCTCGGCATCGGCCAGTGTGCCGGACGGCAGCGAAGTTGGATGCAGCAGCAGGCCGGCGTGATGGGTGTCGAAGTTCATCAGGCGTTCCTGCGCATGGTGCCTGCGTTTTCCGCCGAGCCGCCGCCGCTCGACAGCGGCACGTCGAGCATGGCGGGGGGCGCCACGCCGAGCATGCGGTAGAGTTCGCGCAACTGGGTCCGGTACAGCTGCTCGAAGTCGCTGACGCTGCCCGCCGGGTTGTAGTCGCCGAACCACCAGAACCAGTCGGAGCCTTCGCAGACGGCGAGCTGGCGGGTGGCCTGCGCGAGCTGGTCGGCGCTCAGCTTGCCAGTGGTCACCACACTGTCGTAGGCCTGCTTGGCCGCGACCAGATAATCCCAGCCGCGGTTCTTGTCCTCCGACCCGATCCAGGTCGAAAAGCTGCCGTAGACCCAGCTGCCGGCCGCCAGCCGCTTGATCGGCCGCGACGGCGTGTGTTCGACCTGCTCGGCGAAAGTGCTGACCGTCAGTGCCGGGTGGCTGGACAGCGCTGCATAGAGCGCATCAAGAAAATGGTGGCCGTTGTCAGGGTAGTATTCCCAGGCATTCTCGCCATCGAGAATGACCGAGACCACATGGCGGTCGGCATCCTTGCCGAAGAAGCCCGCGATGTTCTGCAGGTGCTGGACGAAATCGGCCACCGCGTCGTCAGCATGCCAGTCGCTGTACTTGAAGCCGATCAGGTCCGACAGGCCGTCGTCGCGGAAAAACACGCGGGTCGAAAAGCCGTCGACCTGCGCCGGCGAGAACAACGCGCGCTTGGCCTGCGTTTCGTCTTCCTTGCAGCCCGACTTCATGCAGCTGCTGCGCCACACGCCTTCGCCCGAAGCGGTCCAGGCCATGCCCATCTCGTCGAGCTGCGCCAGCGCATCCTCGCTGACGCCGCCTTCGGACAGCCACACTCCCTTCGGCTGCATGCCGAAGTAGCGCTGGAATACTTCGACCCCATGCTGCAGATGCCAGTACGCGCGCTGCGCGCCGCCCGGATACGATTCGGCTTCCGGAACGGGTACGTCGGGCAGGGCGTCGCGCAGGTTGGCGAAATCGTTCAGCAGCGGCACGATGGGATGGCCGTAGGGCGTCATCGACAGTTCGACCTGGCCGCGCTCGGCGAGCGCGCGGTAGCGCGGAATCAAGCCCGCCATGCAATGCTGCATCAGGTGCAGCAGCTCGTGGCGGTCGGCTGCGGAAAAATCCCGCGCCTGCGCCATCAGTCGTTGTGCCAGCGGGCCTTGCCTGAGCGTGTGTCCCAGCCAGGCCAGGTGATACCAGGTCAGCAGGTCGAGAAAATACTGCTCGGACAGGTAGCTCAGGTGCACTCGCAGCTCGGTATTGTCCTCGGCGACCGCATCGTTGGCGCCGACCATGTGCAGCAGACGCTGGAACGCGGGAAAGGGATGGATCATGCGTGCGGCATTGCAGCGCTGGCAGTCCTGGACGATGCGCAAGCGGCTGGCGACATCGGATGGAATGCGCTCGACGCCGGACAGCAGGTTCAGCATGTGGTCCTGGGTGGGCTTGCCGTGCTTCAGCAGGATGTCGAGCTGCTGCGCATAGTCGTCCAGCTGCTCCAGCAGGACCGGAGCGAAGTTCACCACTGCGCGCATCGCCGGGTAGCGCTCCAGGTGCGCGGCCATGTCGCTGTAGTCCTTGATGCCGTGCAGGTACACCCAGGGCAGGTGATAGGCGCCCTTGAGTCCCTCGCGGTAATACGGCTGGTGCATGTGCCAACACAGCACCACGTTGAGCGGTTTAGCCGTCATAGTCGTTCTGCAGCCTCGCATAAAGATTCTGTCCGAGCATGGCCGGGGTCACCAGCACGATGCCTTCGGGGGTGACGTGGAAGCGCTTGGCATCCTCGACCGGATCCTCGCCGATCACCGTGCCGTCCTCGATGACACAGCCCTTGTCGATGATGGCGCGGGTGATGCGGCAATGGCTGCCGACGCTGACCTTGGGCAGGATCACGCTGTCCTTGATCAGGCTGTAGTTTTCCACCGTGGTGGCGAAAAACAGCACCGAGCGCTTGACCCGCGCGCCGGACAGGATGCAGCCGCCGGCGATCAGCGAATCGATGGCTTCGCCGCGCCGGCCTTCGTCGTCGAGGATGAACTTGGCGGGCGGATACTGCGGCTGGTAGGTCCAGATCGGCCAGTCGCGGTTGTACAGATTGAGCTCGGGTTCGACCGAGCACAGCTCCATATTGGTCTGCCAGTAGGAATACAGCGTGCCGACGTCGCGCCAGTAGGCCGGTTCGCCCTTCGGGTTGCGGAAGGGAAATGCGAGCGCATTCGAGTCGCCGATCTTCGAGGGAATGATGTCCTTGCCGAAATCGTGGCTGGAATGGGCGTGCGCCGCATCCTCGATCAGTGTCTTGTAGAGGAAATCCTTGGAAAAGATGTAGATGCCGGTCGACACCAGGGCAATGCCGGGCTTGCCCGGAATGCTGTCCGGGTTGGCCGGTTTTTCGGTGAAATGCGTGATGCGCATGTTCTCGTCCACCGTCATCACGCCGAAAGCACTGGCCTCGGCGACCGGCACCTCGATGCTGCCGACGGTGAAATCGGCACCGGTCTGCACGTGATGCAGCAGCATCTCCGAGTAGTCCATGGTGTAGACGTGATCGCCGCCCAGCACCAGGACATACTCCGGGTGGTGGCGCTGCATGATGTCGATGTTCTGGAACAGCGCATCGGCGGTGCCCTGGTACCACTCCTTCTTGGTGGTGCGCTGCTGCGCCGGCAGGATCTCCACGAACTCGCCGATCTCGGCGCGCATGAAGCCCCAGGCGCGCTGCAGATGGCGGATCAGCGAATGCGACTTGTACTGGGTCAGCACGCCGATGCGGCGGATGCCCGAGTTGACGCAGTTCGACAGCGGGAAATCGATGATGCGGTACTTGCCGCCGATCGGCACCGCCGGCTTGGCGCGCCAGGCCGTCAAATCCTTCAGCCGCGAGCCCTCACCGCCCGCCAGCACCAGTGCCAGCGTCTTGCGCGTGAGATCGGTCACCGTCTTCGGCTCGGTGTAATAGCGATAGAGCCGTGCCTGTTCGTCCTTGGAAATGCGTCATGTCCCACTCCTGTTTGCTGCCGTATTGGAATTAAAGTGCTGCGTCAAAACGTGTTGTGGCTGGGCGAACGCGCTCGCGATCGCGCCCTGCACGCCCAGCCGGCTTGCTGGTGATCAGAAAAATCGGCGTGCGCTCGACCACGCCGCGCATCCGCCCCTTGTCGGTGGCTGCCGCCATGAAGCGCGGCGACTGCATGCGCGCCTGCAGATGCGTCGCCACGCCGCCCGCGACATACAGGCCGCCGCTCGGCTGATACAGCAGCGCGACATTGCCCACCCACGCGCCGTACAGATCGATGAACAGGTCGAGCGCGGCCTCGGCCGCGGCATCCCCCGACTCGGCGAGCGCAACGATGGACGCACCGTCCATTGGCGTCGTCCGGCAGCGGGCGCTTGTGCTCGGCGCAGCAGAAGCGATACAGGTCGTTCATGGCCGAGGCCCGAAACCACGCGTTCCCACGACACATGGCCGTATTGCTGCATGCAGTCGTTCCAGCAGGCGCGCCTGCATGGCGTTGGCCGGCGCAAAATCGATATGCCCGCCTTCGGTGGCGAAGCTCTGGTAGCTGCCGCTGGCATCGGCCAGCATGAAGGCCAGCCCCAGCCCGGTGCCCGCGCCGGTGATGGCGCGCACGCCACCCGGCTCGGCGGTTTGCGGATTGAGCGCGACGACATCGGCCGGCGTCAGCGTCGCCACGCCGGCAGCAGCGGCCTGGAAATCGTTGATGAAGCGCACCTCGCGCAATTTCCAGTGCGGCCTGCAGGTGCCGCGGCGTCGAGCGTCCACTCGAGGTTGGTCAGGGTCACCCGCTGCGCATGCAACGGCCCCGGCAGCGCCAGCATCAGATGGTCCGGCGCGCAATGCCGTGCTTCGCATCGGCCATGAACTGGCGCAACAAGTCTTCGGCCGACGCAAACTCGGCGCTGGCATACACCTTCTCGAAACGCAGCTGACTTGCGCGCTGTCGGGCGCAACGGCCACCCAGGCCAGCCAGCTCTTGGTTCCACCGATATCGCCTGCGATCAGCTCCATGTCTATTGCTCGACCCGCGTGTGAGAGGCTCGTTGCGGCGATAACAGATTGATCAGCGCATTGGTCGAGGCGTCGTGACTGTCCACCGGCGACATCGGCATGCAGTTCGGGCAGGATGCGGCTGGCCAGCTGCTTGCCGAGTTCGACGCCCCACTGGTCGAAGGAATTCAGGTTCCAGATCACGCCCTGCACGAAAATCTTGTGCTCGTACAGCGCGATCAGCATGCCCAGCGCGTGCGGGGTGAGCTTCTGCAGCAGGATGGCATTGCTCGGATGGTTGCCGTCGAACACCTTGTGCTGCACGAACTGGCTGCCGGTTTCTTCAAGCGGCCCTTTCAAGCCGGTTTCCTCGCGAGTGCGGCCGCGCATCAGGGCCTCGGTCTGCGCCAGGAAATTGGCGATGCAGGATGTCGTGGTGCGCCTGCAGTTCGGTGGGCGGTTCGACGCGACACGATGAAGTCGGCCGGAATCATCTTGGTGCCCTGGTGCAGCAACTGATAGAACGCGTGCTGGCCGTTGATGCCGGTGGCGCCCCAGACGATGGGGCCGGTCGCAGTAGTCCACCGGCTTGCCGTCGCGGTCGACCGACTTGCCGTTGCTCTCCATGTCGGCCTGCTGCAGATACGCGGGCAGGCTGCGCAGGTAATGGTCGTACGGCAGGATCGCATGCGAATCGGCGCCGAAGAAATTGTTGTACCAGACCCCCAGCAGCGCGAGGATCACCGGCATGTTGGCCGCCAGCGGCGCCTGCCGGAAATGCACGTCCATCGCGTGCGCGCCTTCCAGCAGTTCGATGAAGCGTTCCTCCCCCACCGCCAGCACGATCGACAGGCCGATCGCCGACCACAGCGAATAGCGTCCACCGACCCAGTCCCAGAATTCGAACATGTTGGCAGGGTCGATGCCGAATGCCGTCACCGCCTCGCGATTGGTCGAGACCGCCACGAAATGCTTCGCGACATGCTGTTCCGCCTGCGCCTGCGCCAGAAACCAGGTGCGCGCATAGATGCGCATTGGTCATCGTTTCCTGCGTGGTGAAGGTCTTCGACGCCACGATGAACAGCGTCGTCTCCGGATTCAGCGTTTCCAGCGTTTCCTTCGACGTGGGCGCCGTCGATATTGGAAATGAAATGCAGCCTTCAGCTCGCGGGTGGCGGTACGGCTTCAGGGCCTGAACCACCATCTGCGGACCGAGGTCCGAGCCGCCGATGCCGATATTCACCACATCGGTGATGCGCTCGCCGGTATAGCCGCGCCACTGCCCGCTGCGCACCTGCTCGGCGAACGCGCCCATCCGCTCGATCACCGCGTTCACCTTCGGCATCACGTCCTCGCCGTCGACCATCACCGGGCTGGTTGCTGCGGTTGCGCAGCGCCACGTGCAGCACCGCGCGGTTTTCCGTATGGTTGATCGTGTCGCCGCGGAACATGCGCTCGCGCCAGCCTGCCACGTCCGCCTCTTCGGCCAGCTGCACCAGCAGCGCCATGGTTTCGTCGGTGATGCGGTTCTTCGAATAATCCAGCAGCACATCGCCCACCTGCAGCGAAAACCGCTCTGCCCGGGCGGGATCGGCACGCAAACAGGTCGCGCAGGTGGACATCCGCCATCTGCGCCTGGTGTGCCTGCAAGGCCCGGCTCGCCGGATAGGGCAACGCGTCCCGATCCGGCCGTGCTCGCCCTGAACGGGCTGATACTGGTAAAGACATCCTGCCTCCCTTGTCATCAGTGCGATTCTGTTATCAGAACAGTCTTGAGCAATACCTGTGCCACCTTACACGACTCATTCGCGCCACCCTGCCTGAACTATAGGCAAACCCGGTGTGGGCCTGATGACACGGCCATGAAACCGTCATGCCTGGCCATGCACAACGCAATCATGGAATCCCTGCCAGACCAGAATTGCACCGTAATAGTGCCTGTTACGGCCATGTCAGGACAAGGCACCAAAGTAGTGAGTCTGATTTTTTGAAGGGGTTCGACTGGTGCCGGGAGGGGGACTCGAACCCCCACACTGTTACCAGCGGCGGATTTTGAATCCGCTGCGTCTACCGATTCCGCCATCCCGGCAAAGGGGCCGGACGCGAACGCGTCCGGCGACAGAAGCCGCGCATTATCGCCGAATCGGGCGGCCTGCCGCAAGGCGGCAGCTATAATCGCGCCCCATGCAGTGTTGCCGATTTTGATTTTGATCTGCCCGACGAACTGATTGCGCAGTTTCCGCCCGCGGTGCGCGGCGGCAGCCGTCTGCTGCACGTCGAGTGCATCACGGCGTGCTCGCCGACCGCTGGTTTCGCTGATCTGCCCAGCCTGCTGCGCCCGGACGATCTGCTGGTGATGAACGACACCCGCGTGATCAAGGCGCGGCTGTTCGGCCACAAGGATTCGCGGCGGCAAGGTCGAACTGCTGGTGGAACGGGTGACTGAGCGAATTCGAGGCGCTGGCCTTCATCCGCGCGAGCCATGCGCCCCAGCCGGGGTCGCAGATACATCTGGCCGAAGACGGTGACGCTGGACGTCGATGGCCCGGCAGGACGACCTGACCCGGCTGCGCTTTCCGCGCCCGGTGCTGGAGGTGCTGGACCAGCTCGGCCAGCTGCCGTTGCCGCCCTATATCACGCACACGCCGACGACAGACGACGAGGCGCGCTATCAGACCGTGTATGCGAACGAGCCCGGCGCGGTGGCGGCGCCGACGGCCGGCCTGCATTTCGACGACGCCGATGCTCGATGCTCTGCGCGAACAGGGCATCCGTACAGCACAGGTCACCCTGCACGTGGGCGCCGGCACCTTCCAGCCGGTGCGGGTGGACGACATCGCCGACCACCGATGCACAGCGAGCGCTACACGATTCCGCAGGCCACGGTCGACGCGATCCGCGAAACGCGTGCCCGCGGCGGCCGCGTGGTGGCGGTGGGCACCACCAGCCTGCGCGCCCTGGAGGCGGCAGCCCAATCGGGTACGCTTGCGCGCCGGCTCGGACGAAACCGACATCTTCATCACGCCGGGCTATCGTTTCAGCGTGGTTGACGCGCTCATCACCAACTTTCATCTGCCCAAATCCACGCTGCTGATGCTGGTCTCCGCATTTGCCGGCATGGACGCCATCCGCGCGGCCTACGCCCATGCCATCCAGGCGAACGCTATCGCTTCTTCAGCTATGGCGACGCGATGTTTCTGGAGAAAAACAACCTGGAAAGCGCCGCCGCATGAAATTCGATCTCCTCACCACCGACGGCGGCGCACGACGCGGCCAACTCACCCTCGCCCACGGCACCGTCCAGACCCCGGTCTTCATGCCGGTGGGCACCTACGGCACGGTCAAAGCCATGTCGCCGGCCGAACTCACCGACATCGGCTTCGAGATGGTGCTGTCCAACACCTTCCACCTGTGGCTGCGCCCGGGGCTGGAGGTGATCGAAAAATTTGGCGGGCTGCATCGTTTCATGGGCTGGGACAAGCCCATCCTCACCGATTCGGGCGGCTTCCAGGTGTTCAGCCTGGGCAAGCTGCGCAAGATCACCGAGGAAGGGGTGAAATTCGCCTCGCCGATCAACGGCGACAAGCTGTTCCTCACCCCCGAGATCTCGATGCAGATCCAGCGCACGCTGAATTCCGACATCGTGATGATTTTCGACGAGTGCACGCCCTACCCCGCCAGCGAAAAGCGAAGCCGCCGATTCGATGCGGCATGAGCCTGCGCTGGGCCGAACGCTCGAAAGCCGCGCACGCCGGCAACCCCAACGCGCTGTACGGCATCGTGCAGGGCGGCATGTACGAGGCCCTGCGCGACGAATCGGCGCGCGAACTGATCGGCATGGACTTCGACGGCTACGCCATCGGCGGCCTCTGAGCGTCGGCGAACCGAAGGACGACATGGCGCGCATCCTCGCCCACACCGCGCCGCAACTGCCCGCCGGCAAGCCGCGCTACCTGATGGGCGTCGGCACGCCGTCCGACCTGGTCGCGGCGGTGGCTCAGGGCATCGACCAGTTCGACTGCGTGCTGCCGACCCGCAACGCCCGCCACGGCATCCTGTTCACCCGGCGCGGCGACATGCGCATCCGCAACGCGCGCTGGAAAACCGACACCGCGCCGATCGACGACGCATGCACCTGCCACACCTGCACCCATTTCAGCCGCGCCTACGTGCACCACCTGATCCGCGCCGGCGAAATTCTCGGCGCGCGGCTGGCGACGATCCACAACCTGCATTACTACCACCGGCTGATGGCCGGCATGCGCGCCGCGATCGAGGAAGCACGCTTTGCCGACTTCTCGGCCCGGTTTCATGAGTTGCAATCCCGCGGGTGGTAGAATCCCCCGGTTTTAATTGATCAAGCCTGATTCGGAGCATTTCCCATGATTTCTCTTGCCCACGCGCAAGCCGCCGCAGCGGCCTCCCCCGGTTTCGAGCAGTTCCTGCCGCTCATCATCATCTTCATCCTGTTCTGGTTCATGCTCATCCGCCCGCAGATGAAGCGCGCCAAGGAGCAGAAAAAAATGCTGTCCGAACTGAGCAAGGGCGACGAAGTCATCACCGCCAGCGGCCAGCTCGGCAAGGTCGCCAAGATCAGCGACCAGTACGTGTCGCTGGAAATCGCCGACGGCGTGATCACCCATGTGCAGAAATCGGCGATGCAGACGCTGCTGCCCAAGGGCACGATCAAAGGCCTGTAACAGACGGGTATCAGGAACCAGGGGCTTGAATTCAGTGGCTGAGCGGCCTTCCGCCGCGCAACCGTTTAGCCCCCAGTTCTCCCCATTTTCCTCGTACCAAATTCCTGGCCCCTAACAAATGAACCGCTTCCCGCTCTGGAAATATGTGCTCATCGGCGTCACGCTGGTGGTCTCCTTCCTCTACACCCTGCCCAACTTCTTTGGTGAAGTGCCCGCAGTGCAACTGTCGCCGCTGCGCACCAGCGAGAAAGTCGACACGGCGCTGCTGGGGCAGGTGGAGTCCGCACTGAAGGCGGCCCAATTGACCTACAGCGGGGTGGAACTGGCGGGCAACAGCGTCAAGGTACGCTTTGCCAGCACCGATTTGCAGATCAAGGCCAAGGATGTGCTGCAGAACAGCCTCGGCGACCGCTACACCGTGGCGCTGAACCTGGTGTCGGCCTCGCCGTCTTGGCTCACGTCCATCAATGCGCTGCCGATGTATCTCGGCCTGGATTTGCGCGGCGGCGTGCACTTCCTGCTCGAAGTCGACATGAAGGCCGCCCTGGAAAAGGCGGCCATCCGCTACCAGAACGATTTCCGCACCGAACTGCGCGGCGACAAGATCCGCTACGGCCGCATCAGCCGCGAAGGCAATGCCGTGGTCGTGCATTTCGCCACCCGCGATCAGCGCGATGCTGCGGTCAACAAACTGGGCACCTCTTTCACCGACCTGGTCTTCACCCCCGAAGACCTGGCCGAAGGCTTTACCCTGACTGCACGCCTCAAGCCGGAAGCCGAAACCCGGGTGCAGGAATTCGCCCTGCAGCAGAACATCACCACGCTTACGAAACCGCGTCAACGAACTCGGCGTGGCCGAACCCGTCATCCAGCAGCAGGGCGCCTCCGCGTCGTGGTGCAGTTGCCCGGCGTGCAGGACACGGCCAAGGCCAAGGACATCCTGGGGCGCACCGCCACCCTGGAAATCCGCATGGTCGACGAACAGGCCGATCCGATTGCCGTGTCGCAGGGACAAGCGCCGTTCGGCGATGACATCGTACCCAGCCGCGACGGCGGCAATATCGCAGTGAAGAAGGACGTGGTGCTGACCGGCGACTCGATCACCGACGCCTCGCCCGGCTTCGACAACAACAGCGGCCAGGCGGCCGTGCACATCAACCTGGACGGCAAGGGTGCACGCATCTTCAAGGACGTGACGCGCGAGAATGTCGGCAAGCGCATGGCCATCCTGCTGATCGAGAAGGGCCGCGCCGAGGCGATCACCTCTCCGGTCATCCGCGAGGAAATCGGCGGCGGCCGGGTGCAGATCACCGGCATGGAATCCGCGCAGGAGGCCTCCGACGTCGCCCTGCTGCTGCGTGCCGGCGCGCTGGCAGCGCCGATGCAGATCATCGAGGAGCGTACCGTCGGCCCCAGCATGGGCGCGGAAAACATCGACAAGGGCTTCAACTCCAACATCTGGGGCTTCTTCGCCGTCGTGGTGTTCATCACGATCTACTACCGGGTGTTCGGGCTTGTTTTCGTCGATTGCGCTGGCTGTCAACGGTTTCTTCCTGATCGCGCTGCTGTCGATGATGCAGGCCACGCTGACCCTGCCCGGCATGGCGGCGATTGCGCTCACGCTCGGCATGGCGATCGACGCCAACGTGCTGATCAACGAACGCATCCGCGAAGAGCTGCGCAACGGCGCCACCCCGCAGGCTGCAATCAGCGCCGGCTACGAGCGCGCCTGGGGCACGATTCTGGACGCCAACATCACCACCCTGATCGCCGGCGTCTCGCTGTTCTGGCTCGGCTCCGGACCGGTGCGCGGCTTTGCCGTGGTGCTGTGCCTCGGCATTCTCACGTCGATGTTCAGCGCCGTCACTGTATCGCGTGCGATGGCCAACCTCACCTACGGCCGCCAGGCTCGCCTGACCAAAGTCTCGATTTAAGGCCCAACCATGCTCGAACTCTTCCCTTTCAGAAAAACCATCCCCTTCATGAGTTGGGGCAAGGCGACCACTGCGATCTCGCTGATCACCTTCCTGTTCTCCGTGTGGGCGCTTTGGGACAAGGGCCTCAATCTCGGCGTCGACTTCACCGGCGGCACCGTGATCGAGGTCAGCTACGACCAGCCTGCCAACCTGCCCTCCATCCGCAGCGCGCTGGAAAAAACCGGCCTGCCCGAAGTCACGGTGCAGAACTTCGGCACCAGCCGCGATGTGCTGATCCGGCTGCCGGTCAGGGGCGACGCCAACGCCGCGCAAACCAGCAACAAGGTGATGGCCGCGCTGAGCGCGGACAACGCCGGGGTGGAGCTGAAAAAGGTCGACTTCGTCGGGCCGCAGATCGGCAAGGAACTCTACGACAGCGGAGCGCTGGCCCTGCTGGTCGTCGCCTTCGGCATCATGGCCTACCTCGCGATCCGCTTCGAATGGCGCTTCGCCGTGGCCGGCATGCTGGCCAACATGCACGACATCGTCATCATCCTCGGGATGTTCGCGTTCTTCCAGTGGGAATTCACGCTGACCGTGCTGGCGGGCATACTGGCGGTCCTCGGCTATTCGGTCAACGAGTCGGTGGTGATCTTCGACCGTATCCGCGAAAACATCCGCAAGATGCGCGGCGCCACCATCCCGCACATCATCGACGACGCCATCACCACCACCATGAGCCGCACCATCATCACCCACGGTTCAACCCAGATCATGGTGCTGTCGATGCTGTTCTTCGGCGGCGAGGCGCTGCACAACTTCGCGCTGGCGCTCACCATCGGCATCATGTTCGGCATCTATTCGTCGGTGCTGGTCGCCTCGCCGCTGCTGCTGATGTTCGGCGTCAAGCGCGAGCACTTCATCAAGCCGGTGGAGAAGAAGGAAGAAGCTGTCGTGTAGGGTCTAGGATTCACGGGGTCAGGAGGCCTTGTGCTTCGCGCCTCCTGAATTGATCCGTGTGGCCTAGCCACATTCCCCTGAGTCCTAACCCCTGATCCCTGAATCCTAAATGCTCCACGACCTGATCCAAACCATCGTCGAGACCGTCGGCAGCTGGGGCTATCCGGGCATCTTCCTGTTGATGGCCCTGGAGTCGAGTTTCTTCCCCTTCCCCAGCGAGGTGGTGATGATCCCGGCCGGCTACCTGGCCTACAAGGGCGAGATGAACCTGCTGCTGGCCATCCTTTCCGGCATCGGCGGCAGCCTCGTCGGCGCCCTGTTCAACTACTGGCTGGCGACCAAATTCGGGCGGCCTTTCCTGCTGCGCTACGGCAAATATGTGCTGTTCAAGGAACACAGCCTGCAACGCATGGAAGAATTCTTTGCCCGCCACGGCCACATCTCGACTTTCACCGGGCGGCTGATCCCGGCAGTACGGCAATACATCTCGCTGCCGGCCGGCCTGGCACGGATGAATCTCGGCGTATTCAGTTTTTATACCAGCCTCGGCGCCGGCATCTGGGTCACCATCCTCGCCCTGCTCGGCTACAGTCTCGGCCACAACGAGGAAGCGATCCGCGCCAACCTGCACCTGATCACCCTGATCACCCTGGGGGCGGTCGCGGTGATCATTCTGCTTTACGTGCGCATCAAGCTGAAAAAGAAAATCCTGCGCTAACCGCCTGCCGCAGCTGCAACCATCAGCCGCTTCATTTCGGCAACGGCGTCCTTCCAGCCGACGAACAGCGCCTGCGCAACGATCGCGTGGCCGATATTGAGCTCGTGGATGCCCGGCAGCGCGGCGACCGGCTGCACGTTGTGGTAGGTCAGGCCGTGCCCCGCATTCACCGTGAGGCCGATGCTGCGGCCATAGGCCACGGCCGTGCGGATGCGCTCGAACTCGACGCTGCGCGCAGCGTCAGTGGGTGCATCCGCGTAATGGCCGGTGTGGATTTCGACCACCGGCGCGCCGGCAGCAAGTGCCGCGTCGAGCTGGGCAAAATCGGCATCGATGAACAGCGACACGCGGATGCCCGCGTCCGCCAGCCGTGCGCAGGCCGTCTGCATTCTGGACTGCTGGCCCGCCACGTCGAGACCGCCTTCGGTGGTCAGTTCCTCGCGTTTCTCCGGCACCAGGCAAACGTCCTGCGGCTGCGTGGCAAGGGCGATGGCGAGCATTTCCTCCGTGACCGCCATTTCCAGGTTCATCTTGGTTTTCAGCACCTGGCGCAGGATCGCCACATCGGCGTCCTGAATGTGGCGCCGATCCTCGCGCAAATGCAGGGTGATCGAGTCGGCGCCGGCGGTTTCCGCCGCAAGGGCGGCCTCGACCGGGCTGGGGTAGCGGGTCTTGCGTGCCTGGCGCAGGGTGGCGATGTGGTCGATGTTGACGCCGAGGAAGATGCTCATTGTGTCAGTTCGGTAAGTTCGCGTAACAGCTGGCGAGTATAAAGCGGCTTGCCATCCAGGGTATGGTTGATCAGGGCGCGCATCAGCGACTTGGCTTCGGCCAGCGTCGCCGGCCGTTCGAAGCGATCGGCCGCGAGGTCGATCAGGGTCTGGCCGGATACCGCACAACCCGGCTGTCCGCCTGCGTCGTCCAGGACGCGCCGCGCGCCCCGCTCCGGCTGGAACACATAGCGGGCATTCGCGTCGACGGCTGCGCCGCTGTCGGCATCGACGTCGAAGGTCGCCCCGTAGCCGATCTCGCTCAGAAGGTTCTTCTCGAAGCGCCGCAGAATGCGCTCGTAATCGGTGCTGCTGACTTCGCCCGCCAGCAGGTCGAGGGTCGCGATGTAGCGGTCGAACAGGATGTCGTGTGCATCCCCGCGCGCCAGCAGCCGCAGCAGCAGTTCGTTGAGATAGAAGCCGCACATCAGCGCGCGCCCCTGCGGCGCCAGCAGGCCGCCCTGCCATTCGGCCGCATGCAGGGTCTTGAGCTCGGACTTGCCGAACCACGACAGCAGCAGCGGGGTGAATGGCTGCATCAGCCCACGCAATGCGGATGCCGGGCGCCGGGCACCACGCGCGATCAGCGCAACGCGCCCGTGGCTGCGGGTGAACACTTCCGCCACCACGCTGGTTTCCTTGAACGGATAGGTGTGGAGGATGAAGCCGGATTCGTTGTTGACGCGTACGTCGGTGGACATGGCTCGTCAGACCAGCGCTGCGGTCAATCGAGGCCCAGCGATTTCAGCATCCGCACATCGTCGGCCCAGCCGCCCTTGACCTTGACCCAGACTTCCAGATACACCTTGCCGTCGAACGCGCGTTCCATGTCGATGCGCGCCTGGGTGGAAATGGTCTTGAGCTTCTCGCCCCCCTTGCCGATGATGATGGGCTTGTGGCTGTCGCGGTCGACCAGGATGGTCGCAAAGATGCGGCGCAGGTTGCCCTCTTCCTCGAACTTGTCGATGATGACGGCGACCGCGTAGGGAATTTCCTCGCCGCACAGACGGAACACTTTTTCGCGGATCAGTTCGGCGGCCAGCTGGCGTTCGGTCTGGTCGGTGACGTCGTCCTCGTCGAACAGCGGCGGATTTTCCGGCAAGTGGGTTTGCAGCGTCTTCAGCAGTTCGTCCAGGTTGCTGCCCTGCTTGGCGGACACCGGGACGATCTCGGTGAACGCATGCGCGGCAGCGGCTTCCTGCAGACAGGCCATCAGTTCGGCACGATCCTTGACGTGGTCGATCTTGTTCACCACCAGGATCAGCGGGCGATCCTTCGGCAGCAGTTCCATCACCTGGCGGTCCTCTTTCTTCAGCCGCCCGGCTTCCACCAGCAGCATCACCACATCGGTGTCCGACAGCGTTTCGCGCACCCGCTTGTTCATCGCGCGGTTCATGGTGCTGCTGTAACGGGTCTGGAACCCCGGCGTATCGACGAACACGAACTGCGCCTCATCGGTGGTGTGGATGCCCATCACCCGATGGCGCGTCGTTTGTGCCTTCCTCGAGGTGATGCTGACTTTCTGTCCGACGATGCGGTTGAGCAGCGTCGACTTGCCGACATTGGGACGTCCGACGATGGCAACGAGGCCACACTTGAATTCGCTCATTTCGTTGTCGCCTGTTCTTGTTTCAGTGCGGCGCACGCCTGGCGTGCGGCAGCCTGCTCGGCAGCACGGCGGCTTTTGCCCGTCCCGCGCGTGCTGAGCGACGGCCTGGCCAGCACGCACTCGACGACGAAGCTCTGGTCGTGTGCTTCGCCCTGGGTGTCGACCAGACGATAGTCCGGCAGCGGCAATCGGCGCGACTGCAGGATTTCCTGCAACTGCGTCTTGGCATCCTTGCCCGAGGCCCTGGGATCGATCTTTGCCACCAGCGGGTCGAATAGTCCACGCACGACGCGCTGTGCCTCGTCGAACCCGGCATCGAGGAAAATGGCACCGAACAACGACTCGAGCGCATCGGCCAGGATCGAAGGGCGGCGAAATCCGCCGCTTTTGAGCTCACCCTCGCCTAGCAGCAGGGTGTCGCCCAGTTTCAGGGCGGCTGCAATGTCGGCCAGGGTTTCCTGCCGCACCAGGTTGGCGCGCAGGCGGGAAAGACTGCCTTCAGGCAAATCTGGAAACGCGTCATAGAGGGCGCGGGCAACCGAGCAGTTCAGCACCGAGTCGCCGAGGAACTCAAGCCGCTCGTTGTTGACCGAGCCATAGCTGCGGTGCGTCAGCGCCTGAACCAGCAGGTCGGCGCGGGTGAAGGTATAACCCAGCGCCTGCTGCAAGCGCTGGCTCAACAAGGTGTTATTCAAGCTGAGCAGGGGCGGCGTCAGGGTCGGAGCTGGCGCTGAAATCGACCACCAGGCTGACATTGCCGATGAGTTTGGTGCGGTACTCATAATCGACAGAGATGACTGGCACCCCGCCCTGCCGCGTGATCGCAAGATCATCCTGCTTGACTACGGTGACGTAACTGGAATTCGCACGCGCATCAAAGTCATTCCGTATATCGCGATTGCTTTTGGTCCGGATGTCGGTCGCATTCCCCATCGAGGCAATAATCCCCTTGACCGAATAAAATTCGATATAGGCGGGTACCAGCTTCATCGCCAGCATGGCCACGAAGATCAGCATGACGGCAACGAACAGAAAGCCGAACATGGTCAGGCCACGTTGTCGGGCTTGCATGGGGGGGGTGCGATACATGGTGTCTCCTTATCGTATGGTGGTGCCGATGCGGCCCAGATCGTCAAAGTTCATCCAGATGAAAAAGGCCTTGCCGACGATGTTGCGGTCGGGGACGAATCCCCAGTATCGGCTGTCATTGCTGGCGTCACGGTTGTCGCCCATCATGAAATACTGCCCTGCCGGCACCTTGCAGGCAAAGCCTTCGCCTTCCGCATTGTAGGAGCAGTTCTCACGACCGGGGAAGTCCACTACCTGTGACGGGTAGACCGAAGGCTTGCCGGGTTCAGTCATCATGGAATGGCCGGCGCCGTTCAAGCGCTCGTCGTACACCATGGCAGTGATGTAATTCAGGCCGTTGCCAACATAGCTGTAGGTGCCGGTGTTGGCGGTCCACACCTGGCGGCCGTTGATGGTCAGCTTCTTGTTGCGATATTCGACCAGGTCGCCCGGCACGCCGATCACGCGCTTGATGTAGTCAAGGCCGGGATCGGCCGGGTAACGAAATACCATGACGTCGCCGCGTTCCGGGTTGTTCATCTCCATGACCTTCTTGTTGATGACCGGCAAACGGATGCCGTAGGTGTATTTATTGACCAGGATGAAATCCCCGATCAGCAGCGTCGGCATCATCGAACCGGACGGAATCTTGAACGGCTCGACCAGGAACGAGCGCAGCGCAAACACGACGAGGATGACCGGAAAGAAGCTCTTTGCATATTCGACCAGCAAGGGTTCCTTGGCGGTCCTGTGGCGGCCACGCTTCAGCACCAGGGCATCCAGCAACCAGATGCTCCCGGTGACAACGAGCGCGCCGAAAAGAATGAGTGCGAAATTCATGGTTCAGGGTCCACTGCTTATTTATCGGAGACCTGGAGGATGGCCAGGAAGGCTTCCTGCGGAATCTCCACGTTGCCAACCTGCTTCATGCGGCGTTTGCCGGCCTTCTGCTTTTCCAGCAGCTTCTTCTTGCGCGTGATGTCGCCACCGTAGCACTTGGCGAGCACGTTCTTGCGCAGCGCCTTGACGTTCTCGCGCGCGATGATGTTGGCGCCGATCGCCGCCTGCACCGCCACATCGAACATCTGGCGCGGGATCAGTTCGCGCATCTTGTGCGCCAGTTCGCGCCCGCGGTACACGCTGGTGGCGCGATGCACGATCAGCGACAGCGCGTCGACCTTCTCGTTGTTGACCAGGATGTCGAGCTTGACCAGATCGCCCGCGCGGTATTCCTTGAATTCGTAATCGAGCGAGGCATAGCCGCGGCTGGTCGATTTCAGCTTGTCGAAGAAATCCATCACCACTTCGTTCATCGGCAGGTCGTAGCGCAACATCACCTGCCGGCCGTGGTACTGCATGTCGATCTGCATGCCGCGCTTCTGGTTGCACAGCGTAATGACATTGCCGACGTATTCCTCCGGCACGAAGATCGTCGCGGTGATGATGGGCTCGCGGATTTCCTCGATCTTCGACAGATCGGGCAGCTTGGACGGGTTCTCGACCTTGATCATGCTGCCGTCCTTCATCAGCACTTCGTACACCACCGTCGGCGCGGTGGTGATGAGATCCATGTCGTATTCGCGTTCCAGCCGCTCCTGCACGATGTCCATGTGCAAGAGGCCGAGGAAACCGCAGCGGAAGCCGAATCCCAGCGCCTGCGAGACTTCCGGTTCGAACTGCAGCGCCGCGTCGTTCAGTTGCAGCTTGGTCAGCGCGTCGCGCAGCGCCTCGAAGTCGTGCGATTCGACCGGGTACAGGCCGGCGAACACCTGCGACTGCACTTTCTTGAAGCCGGGCAGCGCCTCGCTGGCGGGCCGTTCGACAGGGTGATGGTGTCGCCCACCTGCGCCGATTTCAGTTCCTTGATGCCGGCGATCACGAAGCCCACCTCGCCGGCAGACAGTTGCGGCCGGTCGACCGACTTGGGCGTGAACACGCCGACGCTGCTCGGTCAGATGCTGCGCGCCGCTCGCCATGAAGCGGATCTTGTCCTTGGGTTTCAGCACGCCGTCGACCACCCGCACCAGCATCACCACGCCGACGTAGTTGTCGAACCACGAGTCGATGATCAGCGCCTTCAGCGGCGCGTCGTCGTCACCGCGCGGCGGCGGCACCTGCTTCACCACCACCTCGAGGATTTCCGCAATGCCGAGGCCGGTCTTGGCCGAGGCGCGCACCGCATCGCTCGCATCCAGGCCGACGATGTCCTCGATTTCCTCTGCCACCCGATCCGGGTCGGCGGCGGGCAAGTCGATCTTGTTCAGCACCGGGATGACCTCGACCCCGAGGTCGATCGCGGTGTAGCAGTTGGCCACCGTCTGCGCCTCCACGCCCTGCGAGGCATCGACCACCAGCAAGGCGCCCTCGCAGGCGGAGAGCGAGCGGCTGACTTCGTAGGAAAAATCGACGTGGCCGGGGGTGTCGATCAGGTTCAGGCGGTAGATCTGGCCGTCCTGCGCCTTGTAGGCCAGTGCGGCGGTCTGCGCCTTGATGGTGATGCCGCGCTCCTTCTCCAGATCCATCGAATCGAGCACCTGCGCCTCCATCTCGCGCTCGGACAGGCCGCCGCAAAACTGGATCAGACGGTCGGCCAGCGTGGACTTGCCGTGGTCGATGTGGGCGATGATGGAAAAATTGCGGATCAGATTCTGCGACACAACAAAACGGGCACGTTTCCGTGCCCGGCTAGGGATGAGATAACTAGCAGAATTTTAACGGAATTTAGGGCTGGTTGACACCAATTTCGAGCCCGGGTTGTCGGACACACAGCCAATCCTGAAACGCAGGCAGATCAAGCTCATGGCGGCACAACTCGGTGTCGCCATCGAACAGCAGGGGCACCTCCCAGCCGTATCGGGCCTTGAGCGACTGATCTGCATCCACATCGACGCGCGCCAGGCGATGACCGGTGCCATGCAACAGCGCACTGACCGCTGCCTCCATTTCCTCACATAACGGGCATCCCGCCCGCGTGTAGAGCGTGAGTGTTGACGATTTAGCGTCTATACCGCCACGGCCTGTCCCTTGCAGGCATAGGGCAGGCGCGTCACTCACTCGAAATTTTCAGCGGGACATAGAGCGAGCCTTCGCCTCGCCGCACCAGAATCGCTGCGCTCTTGCCTACCGGCACCGCAGCGATTGCCTTGCGGAATGCCGCCACCGAAACAACATTGCTATTGTTGACCGCCAGAATGACATCGCCCGTGCGGATGCCGGCACGTGCCGCATCACCGGTGGCATCCTCGACCAGCACGCCATGATCGATGCCGAGCGCACGTCGCTGCTCCTCGCCCAGTTCAGACAAGGCCAGTCCGCCGCGCGAGAAGGATTTGCCGCTGTCACCCGCAGCCAGTTTTTCGGTTGGCAATTCGCCCAGTACCACACTCAACTGCTGGACCTTCCCCTTGCGCCAGACTTCCACAGAAATCCTGGTGCCCGGCTTGACCAACCCGACCATGCGCGGCAGGTCACCGGAATTTTCCACCGCCATGCCATTGAAAGTCAGGATCACATCGGCTGCCTGCAAGCCCGCCTTGCTGGCAGGGCTGTCTTCCTGCACCTGCGCCACCAGGGCACCACGCGGCCGATCCAGCCCGAATGATTCGGCAAGGTCGGCAGTGACTTCCTGAATCATCACGCCCAGCCAGCCGCGTGACACCTTGCCGCCGCTTTTAAGTTGGTCGGCCACTTCCATCGCCACATCGATCGGGATGGCGAACGATACGCCTTGATAGCCCCCACTGCGGCTGTATATCTGCGAGTTCATCCCGACCACTTCGCCCTTCATGTTGAACAGCGGCCCCCCCGAGTTGCCGGGGTTGATCGGCACATCGGTCTGGATATAGGACACATAGCTGTCCGACGGCAGCATGCGGCCCTTGGCGGAGACGATGCCAGCGGTAACCGAGTTTTCGAAGCCGAACGGCGAACCGATCGCCGCTACCGCCTCGCCCACGCGCAGCTTGGTGGGATCGCCCAGCTTGACTGCGGGCAGGTTGCTGGCAGTAATCTTGATGACCGCCACGTCGGTGCGCGGATCGGTACCGACCACCTTGGCGTTGAAGGTGCGCTTGTCGATCAGCTTGACCACGACCTCATCCGCATTCTTGACCACGTGCTCATTGGTCAGAATGTAGCCATCGTTGCTGACGATGAAGCCAGAGCCAGCGCCGCGAGAGGGAATTTCCTGCATGGGCCCACCTTTTCCGCCCGGACCGCCGGGGAAGAAGCGACGGAAAAATTCCTGCAGATCCTCCTCGTCCGGCATCACAAATGGCATGCCCTCGTGGCCGCGCCTCACCAGCTTGGTCGTGCTGATATTGACCACAGCCGGACCCTGCTTTTCAACCAGATCGGCGACATCCATCACATCCTTTGCCAACGCAGGCGCGGAAAGGGTAAACAGCAGAGCTGTCAAGGATAGAAATGATCTCATCTTGGTTATCCTTTCATCAGATGAAACAAGTTGTTGTCTTCACGTCGAAGCACCACGGGACGCGCCGCACGCCCCCCTCGCACGGCCAGCCAACCCAACAGCCCGCCCAGTACCACACCGATCAGCGCGGGCCCGTCGCCGGGCTGGATAGCTTGCGCCAGGAGTGCCCCGGCGAGCATCAATCCCAGGGGCAGGCCATAGGCACGCAACGCGCTCGAGAGCACGCTGCCCTCGGCAATGCCGATCACGACCCGATCACCCGGAGACAGAGACAAATCACAGTCGACCAGAAAATTGCGGGGACTGCGCTGGAACAATTCGGCAATCCGGCGCGATGAGCACCCCTGGCCGCCACAGGTCCCGCATCCCGAGGGTTCAACCGCCCGCACCCAGACGCCATCCGGCGCAGTGCTGGTGACTTCGGCCGTTTGTTCCAGCATGGCCGTGCTTACTTTCTCTTGACCGAGTCGCCGGTTTCGATGAGTGCCATGTTGGGCACTTCACCCAGCGTCGTCACGTTGTAACCGTCGACCTGACGACCGTAGACGCCGATCGCGCCTTCGGCCGACAGACCTTGCAGACTTTGCAGATTGGGGGTGGTCGGCTCCAGGAACATCGACAACACGCTGAGCCCGTCGGAAAACACCAGATGGGTAACGGGCGCCTGTTTGCCCGGCAGCGATCGCACCGCTTTCTGTACCTGCTGGAAACCCGGCGGGGGCGTCACTTCCCAATCCATGCTGGACGGCCGGTCGAGACTGGCACGCTGGATGCGCTTGCCGGCCAGGTCGTTCCTGAACAGTTCGATGTCGGGCGCCTTGCCGATCTGGATCTCGGAGAACACGAACATCGACACCACGGCACCATTGCTGTTGATCATGCGGGACTTGAGCGGCAAGCCAGTCAGCTTGTCCAGCCACAGGTTGTAGGCATAGCGATATCCGTCACGTGGGTCCAGCGTCACCACCTGACAGGCGCGCCCTGCAACACGTTCGGTCCCACCGAGGCTTGCATCGTAATATTCGAGCAGGTCGCCCGGTTGCACAGGCAGAAAAGCCGGAAAGAAACGGCGAGTCGTATTGCGCTCCAACCGCACATGCTTGCCATCCGGGAGGTGGCAATACACATCGCTGTTGACGCGAAGAAACTGACGCGGGTTGCCCTCCAACACCTCGATTTTCTCCAGTTCGCGCTTGGCATCGGCACGGTGCAACACACGCAGCACCTCGACATGCTCGCCGTGGTGATACACATATACGCCGCTGTAATTCAGTTTCTTGGCAGCATCGGATGCACGATTGAGCCAGTCGAGCACTGCGTCGGCATGTGCCACGCCGGACCATGCCAACAATCCGGCAACCCCCAGCAACAGCCAGCTTTGCCGCCAACCTACCCCAGCCCGCATCAGCGAGGCTCCACCGAAACCACTGCCACCCGTTGATAGGGCGAGGCCACCGCCATCGGGGAAAATTCCTGATGTGCCACCAGATAGGGTACGAGTCGGGAATCGGCGGGGGGCTGTTCGGAGCTCAGCGCAGCCTGCTGAAAACCGGGCGCGATCGCCATGGGGGCAGGCGCCGGGGGCTCCGAAACCAAGCCGGTGATCGATACCACCCCCCATACCGCCAGTGAGGCAAAAGATGCCACCGCCACCCGTTGCGGCCAGATGCTGCGACGCGGTGCGAGCACAGTCGGCTCGGTTGCCAGTTGCGCCGAGAAACGTGCCATGAAATCGTCCGGCGCGGGCGTCACGCCGCGCATCAGATCGCCGATGAGCAGGAATTCGGACCAGCTTTGCCGCAGGGAAGGGTCGCTTTTCATGGCCTTGACGCAGGCATCGGTTTCGGCGCGAGGGGTTTCGCCATCGAGGACTGCCGACAGGACGAGCTGTCCGGGATCATCGGCTTGCCCGGGCTGTAAAAGGGCGTCTGATTTGCGAAGAGCTGACATGATTACCACCTTTTATCCTGACTGGTGCCCAGCATCGGGCGGATTTTTTCTGCAATGGCCTCGCGTGCGCGGAAAATCCGCGAGCGAACGGTGCCGATCGGGCATTCCATCATTTGCGAGATTTCCTCGTAGCTCATGCCATCGATTTCGCGCAGCGTGATGGCCGTCCTCAATTCCTCTGGCAAGGCGTCGACCGCCTCATTCACCGCTTTGGCGATCTGCTTGGTCTGGAGTTCCGCATCCGGCGTTGCGATGTCGCGCAACAAACTGCCTTCCTCGTAGTTTTCCGCGTCTTCCGACATGACATCGCTCGACACCGGCTGGCGCTTGTGCGCCACCAGATAATTCTTGGCGGTGTTCACGGCGATCCGGTAGAGCCAGGTGTAAAAGGCACTTTCGCCGCGAAACCCCGGCAGCGCCCGATACGCCTTGATAAAAGCTTCCTGCGAAATATCTTCCACCTCCGCCGCATCACGTACCATGCGCGACAGCAGCCGCCCCACCTTGCGGTGATACTTGATCACCAGCAATTCGAAAGCACGCTTGTCGCCCTGCTGGGCTCGTTCGACCAGAACCTGATCCAATTCGCGGTCCGACATATCTCCCTGCGGTTTTTTGTTTATGTTTAAGTATACGTGACCGCATCCTACCGACCATCTGAGCAGGCCCGGCGAAAAAAGTTCACCCCGGACAGGGTTATTCCGGCAGCTGCCAAGCCTGCTATCATCGCCCGACCACCATGCACAGACACGATGTCCTCATCCTCGGCAGCGGCCTCGCCGCGCTGACTACCGCGCTCAGGCTTGCCGACCGGCGCCGCGTCGCCATCGTCACCAAGCGCCAGATGACAGACGGCGCCAGCGAATGGGCGCAGGGCGGGATCGCCGCCGCGGTGGACAGCGGCGACTCGATCGAGGCCCACGTCCATGACACCCTGGTGGCCGGTGGCGGCCTGTGCGACGAGACGGTCACCCGGATGGTGGCCAGCCAGGCGCGCGAAATGATCACCTGGCTGACGCAGAATGGCGTGGCCTTCACCCCCGACCCGCAGGCGACCGGCGGGCTGCATCTGTCGCGCGAAGGCGGACATTCCCGGCGCCGCGTGGTGCACGCGGCCGACGCCACCGGCCATGCGGTGCAGACCAGCCTGCTCGACCGGGTGCGCGCCCACCCCAACATCGACCTCTTCGAGCAGCACGTCGCCATCGACCTCATCCCCGGCAAGCGCGCCGGTGGCGAGGAGGGGCAGATCCACGGCGCCTATGCCCTCAACAAGGGCAGCGGCGAGGTCGAAACCTTCGCCGCCGGCCACACCGTGCTGGCCACCGGCGGCGCCGGCAAGGTCTACCTCTACACCACCAACCCCGACACCTCGACCGGCGACGGCATTGCGATGGCGTGGCGGGCGGGCTGCCGCGTGGCCAACCTGGAATTCGTACAGTTCCATCCCACCTGCCTGTACCACCCGCACGCCAAGTCCTTCCTCATATCCGAGGCCGTGCGCGGCGAAGGCGGCCATCTGCTGCTGCCCGACGGCAGCCGCTTCATGCAATTCCACGACGAGCGTGCCGAACTCGCGCCGCGCGACGTAGTGGCACGCGCGATCGACTTCGAGATCAAGAAGCGCGGCATCGACTGCGTCTATCTCGACATCAGCCACAAGCCCGCCGACTTCGTGCGCACGCACTTTCCCACCATTCACCGCCGCTGCCTCGAACTCGGCATCGACATCACGCGCCAGCCGATCCCGGTGGTGCCGGCTGCCCACTACACCTGCGGCGGCGTCGTCACCGACATGCACGCGCGTACCGACCTGTGCAACCTGCATGCGGTCGGCGAGGTCACCTTTACCGGGCTGCACGGCGCCAACCGGCTGGCATCGAATTCGCTGCTGGAGTGCCTGGTGTTCGGACACGCCGCCGCCCACGACATCCTCGCCACGCCGCCCGCCCCTGCGCTGGAGCTGCCGCCGTGGGATGCGTCGCGCGTCACCGACCCCGACGAAGAGGTGGTGATCTCGCACAACTGGGACGAACTGCGCCGATTCATGTGGGACTACGTCGGCATCGTGCGGACCAACAAGCGGCTCACACGCGCCACCCACCGCATTCGGCTGCTGCGCGACGAAATCGACGAGTTTTACCGGAATTTCAGGGTCTCCAACGACCTGATCGAGCTGCGCAACCTGGTGCAAAGCGCCGACCTCATCATCCGCTCGGCGCAGTTGCGGCAGGAAAGCCGGGGGCTGCACTACAGCCGCGACTACCCCGAAACCCTGCCGATCGCCGGCAACACGGTGCTCAACCCGCGTCCGGGGACGCTGTGTCCGAGCGTGTGCGGGATGCCCAGCGAAGCGACACCCTGAGGCGGCGCAAATCGTCGGGCGTCGTGCTGTCGGGCAGCAGGGTCAGGCTGCGGACCCGCCCGCCACAAGGCCGGTACCGCAGCACGATCAGGGCCGGTGTCACCAGACTGTCCCCCAGCACCTCGACGTCGCGCCAGTCGCCCTGTTTCTCACTGGCCTGCAGCACGCCGTCCGCGGTCACCCGCAATGACTCGATAGGGCGGCTTTGCCGCCAGCCCCATCCGCTCAGGCTGATGACGGCCGCCGCCAGCGCCAGCCGGGCAGCGCCGGGCAAGGCAGCAAAATGAACGGCCGCCAGAGCGAGCGCCGCCATCCCCGCCAGCAACAGCCCCAACAGACGTGAGGGTTTGAGTTCAATCTCGCGCATCAGCGTGTACACTTTTGGGCTTCATGGCACCCATTTTCTGACTGGACCACAACGTGATCGAATCCTGGAAAACTTTTCTGCAATCCCAAGGCGCTGACATCGAGGATGCCGCCGTGCTGCACTACGGCGATCCTGCCGCGGAGCGCGCGGCCAGCGTCGACGGCACCATTGTGGCCGATCTTTCGCAACTCGGCGTCATTGCCTTCCAGGGCGACGATACCGTGTCCTTCCTGCAGGGCCAACTCACCAACGACCTCCGCAATCTGCATGCCGACAGCGCGCAGTGGAACGGCTACTGCAGTCCCAAGGGGCGGCTGCTCGGCAATTTCCTGCTCTGGCGGCAGGGCGCGGATTATTGCCTGCAATCGTCGGGCGACATTCTCCCAAGCCTGCTGAAGCGGCTATCGATGTTCATTCTGCGCGCCAAGGTGCAGGGGCGTGACGCCAGCGATGAAAGCGTGCGCCTGGTGGTCGCCGGAACGGCGGCGCCGGCAGCAGTGCGCGCCGCGATGGGCGCAGTACCGGAATCCATCATGCATTCCGTCGCCACCGCGGCGGGCCAGGTGATCCGCGTCGGCGACGACAAGTTCGTGCTGTCGATCGTCCCCGAACGCGCCCCGGCCGTCTGGCAGACACTGTGCCAGTCGGCCACGCCGGTCGGGGCGCCGGTATGGGACTGGCTGCGGCTCAACGCAGGTATCCCGATGATCGTCGCGGCGACGCAGGAGCAGTTCGTGCCGCAGATGGTCAACCTCGAAGTCATCGGCGGCGTGAGTTTCCAGAAAGGCTGTTATCCCGGCCAGGAAATCGTCGCCCGCAGCCAGTACCTGGGCAAACTCAAGCGCCGCATGTTCCTGGCGCATGTGGATGCAGAAGCTGCCCCGGGCGACAACCTCTACAGCGCCGATATCGAAGGCCAGGCCACCGGCATGGTGGTCAACGCGGCGCCGGCGCCTACCGGCGGCTTCGACGTGCTGGCCGTTGCACAGGTCGAGAGCGCGAACACGCAGACCCTGCACCTGAAGGCCGCCGACGGCGCCGCGCTGAGCCTGAAGCCCCTGCCCTACGCCCTGCCCGAATAGGTGCGACAGGCCTATATCTATTACCGGATCGATCCAGCGCAGGCAGCCCATGCTGCAACGCGGATCGACGCCCTGTTGATCCGCATGGCCGCTTATTGCAGCCAGCCGCCACGACGCCTGATGCGCTGCGACGATGCGTCGACGTGGATGGAGATTTACGAGGGCATCATCGATTTTCCGGCGTTTGCCGCAGCGCTGGCTGACGCTGTAAGCAGCCTTAATTGCGCCACATTCACCCTGGGCGAACGCAATCTGGAGTGTTTTTCCCAGCCCAACCAGAATGAGTTGGTTCAACGCTGACTCCGTCCTGGACGATGGGCACTGGCGGGTTAGCCCGGCCAAGCAGAGTGCACCTGTCAGCGAGTTGGGAATGCCGGTTTTTCCCGTCGACATCTTGGTTTTTTGCCCGTGCGTCCTATAAAAAAGCTCATCCACGAATTTCAGGAGAAGACGATGCTGGACATCAACAAAATAGTGGCACAGGAAAATAGCGGACCCGAGACGCGCGGCCATCTGATCGAACTCGATGCCTGGACGGAAGACCAGGCCATCGAGTTGGCGCGACAGGATGGGCTGGAACTGACCGACGACCATCTGGGCATCATCCGCTATCTGCGCGACTGCTACGCCGACCACGGCGGCACGATCAATGCAAGGATGCTGATGCGCTCGCTGGAAGAAGAGTTTGCCGGATTGGGCGGGCACAAGTTTCTCTACAACCTTTTCCCGCTGGGTCCCGTTGCCCAGGCTACGCACTATGCCGGTCTGCCGATGCCGCCGGGCACGCGCGATCCGTCGTTCGGTACCACGCACTAGCTGGAATTCAGTCGGTTTCTTCCACCGGGACGCGCGCAGCCAGCGCGCACAGCAGTTCATACGCTGTCGTGCCGGCCGCGGCGGCTACCGCGTCCACCGGCAGTCCATCCCCCCACAGCACGACCGGAGCTGCCTAGGCCCGCGTCGGCGCATTCGCTCAAGTCCACGCACAGCATGTCCATCGATACCCGCCCCAGGGTCCGGCTGATGCGGCCATCGACCTGAACCGGGGTGCCGGTCGGCGCATGGCGCGGGTAGCCGTCCGCATAGCCGCAAGCAACCACCCCCACGCGCATCGCGCGCTCGGCACGGAACAACTGGCCGTAGCCAACGCCCTCGCCTGCCTGCAAGGTCTGTACGCTGATGATTTCAGACTGCAGGGTCATCGCCGGCCGCAGTCCCAGTTGGGCGGCTGACACGTCGGCAAACGGCGAAGCGCCATACAGCATGATGCCGGGACGGACCCACGCGCCCTGGGTTTCCGGATAGCGCAGCAGGGCTGCCGAGTTGGCCGTGCTCCACGGCAGGCCATGGACGGCCGTCTCGCGCAGAGAACGGCTGCAACTGCCATGCCACGCCCGCCGCCTCGTCGGCCTGGGCGAAGTGCGTCATCAGCGTGACGCCTGCCACCCCGGACAGGCGCTGCACCCGTCCGATGAGGCCGGCATGGTCCATCAGCGGAAACCCCAGCCGGTGCATGCCGCTGTCGAACTTGAGAAAGACATGGATTGGCCGGGCGGGGGGCTGCTGTTGGATCCAGTCAAGCTGCGCCGCATGATGCAGCACCGGCCACAAATCCAGTTCGGCGCAGGTGGCGATCTCATCCGCGCCAAATATCCCTTCCAGCAGCAGGATAGGCTGTTCCACTCCCATCAGGCGCAGGTTGGCTGCCTCCTCCAGCGTCAGCACGGCGAATCCGTCGGCCGCCGCGAATGCGCGGCGCGCGCGCGACAGCCCATGCCCGTAGGCGTTGGCCTTGACGACGGCAAACGTACGCGCGTTCCCCGCATGGCTGCGCGCCACCCGCAGGTTGTGCGCCATCGCATCAATGGAAATACGTGCCTGTATGGGCCGCATCAGATCAGTCCTGATGTCTCATCGATTCTTCCGCTGATCGCGCCGCGACGTGGCCGGTAGGGAAATGCCGGGACGGATCAGCGTAATTATTCATACGACCGGCTGGATGAAAACTTTCATGGCTGACACGGATCAAGCGGGGCAGGCAAATTGAAATGGTCAGCTCAGTAAGACCCCGGCTGTGCGAGCGACTCGAAACGCGTGTATTCGCCGATGAACGCCAGCCGCACCGTACCGATGGGGCCATTGCGCTGCTTGCTGATGATGATTTCGGCGGTGCCCTTGTCCTGCGTGTCAGGGTTGTAGACTTCGTCGCGATAGATGAACAGGATGACGTCGGCATCCTGCTCGATGGCACCCGACTCACGCAGGTCGGACATGACCGGGCGCTTGTTGGGTCGCTGTTCCAGTCCACGATTGAGCTGCGACAGCGCGACCACTGGCACATGCAACTCCTTCGCCAGGCCCTTCAACGCGCGCGAGATTTCCGAAATTTCGGTGGCGCGGTTCTCGCCCGAGCTGCTGGCCGACATCAGTTGGATGTAGTCGATCACGATGAGGCCGAGCTGGCCGCACTGACGCATCAGCCGGCGCGCGCGCGCGCGAAGTTCCAGCACATTGAGTCCGGGCGTCTCGTCGATGAAAACCGGCGCTTCGTTGAGCTTGCCGAGTGCGTAGGTGAGGCGCTGCCAGTCGTCCTCTCCCAGCTTGCCGGTTCGCAACCGGTGCTGGTCGAGCTTGCCGACCGAGCCGATCATCCGCATCACCAGTTGGGTGCCACCCATTTCCATCGAGAATACCGCCACCGGCAGGCCGGTATCGAGCGCGACGTTCTCGGCCATGTTGAGCGAGAACGCGGTCTTGCCCATCGATGGCCGCCCGGCGACGATGATGAGGTCGCCCGGCTGCAGGCCCGACGTCTTCTGGTCCAGATCGTGAAAACCCGTGGGCACGCCAGTGATGCCGGAATCGTTGTCGCGGTGATACAGCTCGTCGATGCGTTCGACCACCTCTTTCAGCAGCGGCTTGATTTCGGTGAAGCCTGCCTGTCCTCGGCTGCCGGATTCGGCAATCTCGAATACCTTGGCCTCGGCCTCGTCGAGCAGCTGCGAGGCGCTGCGCCCGGCCGGCGCATAGGCGGTGTCGGCAATCCCGGTCGCCACCTCGGCCAGACGTCGCATCACCGAGCGTTCGCGCACGATTTCGGCGTAGCGGCGGATGTTGGCCGCCGATGGCGTATTGCTCGCGAGCGCAACGATATAGGCCAGACCGCCAACGCTTTCAAGCTGCCCCATGGACTGCAGCGCCTCGGAAACCGTCACCGCATCGGCCGGCCGGTTTTCGGCAATCTGCCGCACGATCGCACGCAGGATCTGGCGATGATCCTGGCGGTAGAAGTCACTTTCCGACACCACGTCGCCGATGCGATCCCATGCGCTGTTGTCCAGCAGCAAGCCGCCCAGCACCGCCTGCTCCGCTTCAAGCGAGTGCGGCGGCAGGCGCATCTGCGCCAGTTGGGGATCGGGGTTTGTTGTCAGGGTGTGGATGGCAGCCATGAAGGGATTCTATTCTTCCGCTCCTCCCTGACCAAGGGATAAGGCTGTGGATAAGGCGTGTACAGCAGGGAATAAAAAAGGGAGCCGGTGGCTCCCTTTTCTGGTGCTTCGGGCGGGTTTACTGCTCGCCAGCCACCACCACCGTAATACTGGCGGTAACGTCGTGATGCAACCCCAACACCACCGGGTATTCGCCGATGGCCTTTAACGGACCTTCGGGCATACGCACTTCCGACTTGGCCGTGTCATGGCCTTGCGCCTTGAGCGCATCGGCGATGTCTGCATTGGTAATCGAACCGAATAGGCGTCCATCGACACCCGCTTTCTGGCTGATCGTAACCACGATGCCTTCCACCTTCTCGGCACGGCTCTGGGCTTCGGCCAGCTTTTCAGCTGCTACGCGCTCCAGTTCGGCCTTTTGGGCCGCAAACGCGTCCATGTTGGCTTGTGTGGCGCGACGTGCACGGCCGGTTGGAATCAGAAAGTTACGGGCATAGCCGTCTTTCACCTTGACCACGTCACCCAGATTGCCCAGGTTGACGACTTTGTCCATCAGAATCACTTGCATGGCCGTCTCCTCAATGCAGGTCGGTGTAGGGCATGAGCGCCAGGAAGCGCGCTCGCTTGATCGCGGTGCCCAACTGGCGCTGATAATGCGCCTTGGTGCCGGTGATGCGGGCCGGGATGATGCGGCCGTTCTCGGCGATGAATTCCTTCAGCACGTCGATGTCCTTGTAATCGACTTCAACCACCTTTTCAGCGGTGAAGCGGCAGAACTTGCGACGCTTGAAGAGACCACGGTTGCCGCTATCGCGGCCGCCTTTTTTGGCGAACTTGCCGCCTGATTTACCACCCATGGGACGTGCCATGATTTATTCCTTTTCGATTCGATTCAATATCAAGATCAATTGCCGGCTGTTCACACTGCGTCGGTTCAGCACACCTTCCAGTTTGACCTGCGTTCCATTGGTCTGTTGCGCCAGATGGGTGGCAAGCGATCCACTCGCCTGTACCGTCAACTCGCATTCGACCTTCCGGACTTGAGTTGCTACTTCCTGGCTGCTGCAGTGATGGATTACCGCTTCAGCGATGGGTACGCCAGCCGGACTGTATCGCAATGGGTCAACCTGAATGAGGGCTCCGCTGATGACCAGCCTATTCAATCATTCAGACCACTCACTCAGGCAGCAGCGGGCTGTTCGGCCGAGGCTTCTGTCTGCGGAGCTTCCGGTTTGGCGGATTCCAGGATGTCACGCGACTTTTCTTCCTTCATCATCGGCGAGGCCGCGGTGACGGCATCGTCACGCTTGATGGTCAGATGACGCAGCACGGCATCGTTGAACTTGAAGCCATGCTCAAGTTCGTCCAGGGTTTCCTGGTCGCACTCGATGTTCATCAGCACGTAATGTGCCTTGTGGACTTTCTGGATCGGGTAGGCCATCTGACGGCGGCCCCAGTCTTCCAGACGGTGGACGTTGCCGCCTCGGGTGGCGAGGTTGGCGCGATAACGCTCGATCATGGCGGGCACCTGCTCGCTCTGATCGGGATGGACGATAAATACGATTTCATAATGCCGCATCAAGTTTCCTTTCGGTTCAGCCCCCCGCTGCGGTGCGGTGGAGCAAGGTCAAAACTGCTAGAAAGAACAATCCCCGGCAAACCGGGGACTGCGAATCATACGCTTTTTTCCTGACAAATCAATCCGCTCGGCGTTTACCGGCCCGCACTCAGATCACGCAGTCGACGTAATAGCGCGGCTTGCCATCGACGACGTCCTCGACCAGACCGTGCACGTCGGTCTCGAAACCAGGGAATTTGTCGTTGAAATCGCGGGTGAACTGCAGATAGCGCACGATGGTGGCATTGAAGCGCTCGCCCGGGATCAGCAGCGGAATGCCCGGCGGGTAGGGCGTGACCAGCATGGCGGTGATGCGGCCCTCGAGGTGGTCGATCTCGACCCGCTCGATCTCACGATGCGCCATCTTGGCGAAGGCATCGGCCGGTTTCATCGCAGGCGCCATTTCCGACAGGTACATTTCGGTCGTCAGGCGCGCCACGTCGTTGGCCTTGTAGATGGTATGGATCTGGTCACACAGCTCCTTGAGGCCGGTTTTCTCGTAGCGCGGATGCTTTTCGATGAACTCGGGCAGCACGCGCCATAGCGGCTGGTTCTCGTCGTAGTCGGCCTTGAACTGCTGCAGCGCGGTGACCAGCGTGTTCCAGCGGCCCTTGGTGATGCCGATGGTGAACATGATGAAGAAGGAATAGAGGCCGGTCTTCTCGACGATGACGCCGTGTTCGGCCAGGTACTTGGTGACGATCGCCGCCGGGATGCCCCAGTCGGCGAAGGCGCCGTCCATGTCCAGTCCCGGTGTGATGACCGTGGCCTTGATCGGGTCGAGCATGTTGAAGCCCGGTGCGATCTTGCCGAATTCGTGCCAGCGCGCACCCGCCACGAGCATCCAGTCTTCGCGATCGCCCACATCCTCTTCCGCCAGTTTCTCCGGCCCCCACACCTTGAACCACCAGGAGTCTCCGAACTCTTCTTCGACCTTGCGGATGGCACGGCGGAAATCCAGCGCTTCGCGGATGGATTCCTCGACCAGCGCAGGGCCACCGGGCGGCTCCATCATCGCCGCCGCCACGTCGCACGAGGCGATGATGGCGTACTGTGGCGAAGTCGAGGTGTGCATCAGGTAGGCCTCGTTGAAACGATGGAAATCCAGTTTGCGCGTCTCCGAGTCCTGCACCAGGATCTGCGAAGCCTGGCTCAAACCCGCCAGCAGCTTGTGGGTCGACTGGGTGGCGAACACCAGCGCATCCTTGGCACGTGGACGTTCTTTACCAATGGCGTGCATGCCGCGGTAGAAATCGTGGAAGGTCGCGTGCGGCAGCCAGGCTTCGTCGAAATGCAGGGTGTCGATGTAGTCGCCGAGCAGTTCCTTGATCATGTCGACGTTGTAGAGAATGCCGTCGTAGGTTGACTGGGTGATGGTGAGGATGCGCGGCTTGCGCTTCACATCCTTGGCGAATGGATGCGCAGCAATCTTTTTCTCGATGTTCTCCGGCCGGAATTCATCCAGCGGAATCGGCCCGATGATGCCGTAGTGGTTGCGCGTCGGAGTCAGAAAGATCGGAATCGCGCCGCACATCATGATGGCGTGCAGGATGGACTTGTGGCAATTGCGGTCGACCACGACGATGTCGCCCGGTGCGACGGTGGCGTGCCACACCATCTTGTTGGACGACGAGGTGCCGTTGGTAACGAAGAACAGGTGATCGCAGTTGAATATGCGCGCCGCGTTGCGCTCCGACGCCCCCACCGGCCCGGTGTGGTCGAGCAGTTGCCCGAGTTCGTCCACCGCGTTGCAGACGTCGGCACGCAGCAGGTTCTCGCCGAAGAACTGGTGGAACATCTGGCCGATCGGCGACTTCAAGAACGCCACGCCGCCGGAGTGGCCGGGGCAGTGCCAGGAATACGAACCATCCGCCGCGTAATGCGTCAGCGCGCGGAAAAACGGCGGCACCAGCGAATCGAGATAGGCGCGTGCTTCGCGCCCGATATAGCGGGCGAGAAACTCCGGCGTGTCCTCCAGCATGTGGATGAAGCCGTTGAGTTCGCGCAGGATGTCGTTCGGGATATGGCGTGCGGTGCGGGTTTCGCCGTGCAGGAAAATGGGATTTCGGCATTGCGAAAGCGCACTTCCTCGACGAATCCGCGCAGCTTTTGCAGTGCCTTGTTGGCATCCTCGTCGCCGAACCGGCGAGTTCCTCGTCGTCGATCGACAACACGAAAGCGGACGCCCGCGCCTGCTGCTGGGCGAACGAGGTCAGGTCACCGTAATTGGTGACGCCCAGCACCTCCATGCCTTCCTTCTCGATCGCCTCGGCCAGGGTGCGGATGCCCAGCCCGGACGCATTCTCGGAACGGAAATCTTCGTCGATGATGACAATGGGGAAACGAAAGCGCATGGCCTGCTCCAGAGGGAAGCCGTCGGGCGGATTGGAAAATGCGGATTATACGAATCCCCGGCGACCCCGGGATTAAATCTTCGGCAGCGTCACGCCGACTTGGCCCTGATACTTGCCGCCACGATCGCGATACGAGGTTTCGCACACCTCGTCGGATTCGAGGAACAGCATCTGCGCCACGCCTTCGTTGGCGTAAATCCGTGCAGGCAGCGGCGTGGTGTTGGAAAACTCCAGCGTCACGTGGCCTTCCCATTCGGGTTCCAGGGGCGTCACGTTGACGATGATGCCGCAACGCGCGTAGGTGCTCTTGCCCAGGCAGATCGTCAGCACGCTGCGCGGAATGCGGAAGTATTCCACCGTGCGCGCCAGCGCGAACGAGTTGGGCGGGATGATGCAGGAATCGCCCTTGACCTCGACGAAGGAACTTGGATCGAACGCCTTGGGATCAACGATGGTGCTGTTGAGATTGGTGAACAGCTTGAATTCGCTGGCGCAGCGCACGTCGTAGCCGTAGCTCGAGGTGCCGTAGGACACGATGGACCGGCCACCGGCCTGCTTGATCTGCCCCGGCTCGAACGGTTCGATCATGCCATGCTCAGCCGCCATGCGGCGGATCCATCGGTCGGACTTGATGCTCATCAGGTGTTGGAAATGACGATGTTGGGGAATTTTGCGGAATGGTCCACCGCGGTTTCGCCGATCTTGACGGCCACGCGGCGCGCGATCTGCTTGTAGATGTCGGTCACTCGGCCATCCGGGTCGGACACCACCGAGGGCCTGCCGGAATCGGTGTCTGCGCGGATCGCGCTATCGAGCGGCAGCGCGCCGAGGAATTCCACGCTGTAGTCCTTGCACATGCGCTCGCCGCCGCCCTCGCCGAAGATGCGTTCTTCGTGGCCGCACTTCGAGCAGATGTGCAGGCTCATGTTTTCGACCACGCCGATGATGGGGATGCCCACCTTCTCGAACATCTTCAGCCCCTTGCGGGCGTCGATCAGTGCGATGTCCTGGGGCGTGGTGACGATCACCGCGCCGGTCACCGGCACGCGCTGCGCCAGCGTCAGCTGGATGTCGCCGGTACCCGGCGGCAGATCGACCACCAGGTAGTCGAGGTCGTTCCAGTTGGTGTTGTTGAGCAGTTGTTCCAGCGCCTGCGTCACCATCGGGCCACGCCATACCATGGGCGTTTCGACGTCGATCAGGAAGCCGATCGACATCGCCTGGATGCCGTGCCCCATCAGCGGCTCGAGGTTCTTGCCGTCGGTCGATTCGGGTTTGTCGGTGATGCCGAGCATGGTCGGCTGGGACGGGCCGTAGATGTCGGCGTCCAGCATGCCGACACGCGCGCCTTCGGCAGACAGCGCCAGCGCCAGGTTGACCGCGGTGGTGGATTTGCCGACACCACCCTTGCCGGAAGCAACGGCGATGATGTTCTTGACGTTGGGAATCAGCTTGACGCCGCGCTGCACACTGTGCGAGACGATCTTGAAGCTGACGTTTGCGGTGGCACCGGACACGCCATCGATTGACTTGAGCTTGTCTTCGACCTGCTGCCTGATGGTGGCCAACTGGCTCTGCGCAGGATAGCCCAGCAGGATATCGACCGAGACGTTAGAACCGTCGATCTTGATATTGCGGACGGATTTGGTCGATACGAAGTCTTTTTGAGTGTTGGGGTCAACCAGCTCTTTTAGTGCAGTCTGCACCTGTAGGTCAGAAACGGCCATGCTTGCTCCAGCGGGTTAATTAGCAATCGCTCATTTTAACGAATTCTGCTGCTTTGGGTAAACTGAAAGCCAGAAATTACGCGGGTTTCCCTGCCGTTTGCAGGGATATTGACGACCGTTAACGGCAGGGGGCGACCACTCCTTTGGTCCAGCACAAGCGTTTGGATGGCTCGGATTTGGTCTTCGTCACAGGCTTCGGTGAAGCCGAAGTGCCTGATTTCCGCGCGGGCTTCGAGGGGGGCCGTGAAGCGTCCCGGGGCTTGGAAGCCTGGGATTCCAAAGCCAGCAGATCGACCACCGGTGCGGGCGCAACCGGACCGTAATCAACCGGTGCAACGTTCACTGGCACAGAGGCAACCGGCGCGACGGGTTCACCAACTGCAGGAGGCTGGCCATTCAGGGTGGCGGATTCGACACCGGACAAGGCTTCGGCCGGCTCTCCATCCGCTTTGCCTTCCTGTGCCAGGGCTGCAGCTAACGCCGCATCTTCCGTCATGGCCTGCGCAGTATCCGAGTCAGCCTGGTCCAGTTCCACCACAGGGGTGGGGGTCACCGGACCATAATCGACGGCAGGTACGGGCGAAACCGCGTCCTCCCGCACGATCTGCTCAGGCGCCGCATCAATCAGGGGGAGTTCCACCACAGGCGTGTCAGCCACCGGCCCATAGTCGACCATGGCAGGGGTCAAGGATGTCGCCGGTACCGGCACCATCACCCACACTACAGGCGGCATCGCCATGGGAGCAGGATATTGCGGCAACACCGGCCACATCATGCCGGGTGGAGGGGCCCAGTAATACACCATCGGCCTGGCTACTGGCATCATCGGTGGCCACATCAACACCGGCGGCACCATGTCCGGCTTCCTCTCAGACGTCATCTGACCCGGAATCGGCTGTTCGTTCGAAGCGGCTGTCTCGACGTCAGCAACGGCAGCCAGGCTGGAGCCAAGCAATAACGCGGCAATGACATTGCGCATTAATTCGGGTGCGCTCATACGTTTTCTCTCCTTAATCCTGCGTTGCCAACTATCGCTGGCATCATGGTGCGACTTGACTTAATGGGGCTCGGCTCAATGGGGCTCGGCGTAATGTGCGACCAGCACGGCTTCCGGCACCCGCAACCGGATAGCGGCCGCCAACTCGCTGATCGCGCCGGGGCTGGGACGCAAAGACACCCACAACAGGTTCAGCTTCAGGTTGAGATCAGCAAATACCACATCCTGATGCAGCGCCAGCACGGACTGGATATCGCGTGATGCTCGTTCTATGTCTTCAGGTGGACGGCTGCGTAGCCGGGGTATCAGCATCATGAAATCGGTCAGACGGTGTCCGCTACTGTCACGGGTAGGCGCCACCTGCCACAGCGGCAACCCCGGCCCGACCCCCGATCCCATCGTCAGCGTTGATGAAGCATAGATCCGAATCTTCATCCCGCCCTCCGCATCCCGGATCAGGGCTTGAACTGCAGATCGGGAGCGGTTCCGCGCCGATCGCACATTCTGTGAGCACGTTGCCGCAAAAAACGATTGTCCTTGTGCAGGAAACGCTCCAGTTCCTCAAGCGCGAGCCGGTAGACTTCGCGCTTGAACTCTACGACCGACTCCATTGACACCCAGTATTCGTTCCAGCGCCAGGCGTCGAACTCCGGATGACTGCTAGCCCGCAGCGAAACATCGCAGTCGCGCCCGGTCAGGCGCAGCAGAAACCAGATCTGCTTTTGCCCGCGATAGAGGCCACGATTGTCGCGCCGCGTCCAATGGGCCGGCACTTCGTAGCGCAGCCATTCACGCGTGCGTCCAAGAATACGCACGTGCTCCGGCTGCAACCCCACTTCCTCTTCCAGTTCCCGGAACATGGCCTGTTCCGGCGTTTCCCCTGCATTGATTCCACCCTGGGGAAACTGCCAGGCGTGCTGATTAACGCGCTTGCCCCAGAAAACCTGGTTGTGCGCATTGCACAAAATTATGCCTACGTTCGGGCGGTACCCTTCTCGGTCGATCATGGCCGCCACCATCTTTAAAATTCGATTACCTGCATTCTTTCACACCCGTCAGAAATTGCAAACCTGCAACGGCCACAAACACGCTGTTATTCATTGTTTTAATTGCTGTTTTGCGCGTACAGCCGGATTCTGGCGTAGCCAACTTGCAAGCCGAAAAGGCAGCTTCGTTAGGTGGGTCGAAGGATATGCGTAGAGCCGGACGGAATTCAAGTGAATCAGGCGCGTCAATATCGCTTGTACGGAACAGGGGCCGAAAATTCAGGCACCACGCCGGGAAGCGAGACCGAACCGGCAGAGCACACGCGGCTGCGTGTAACGCACCCATCAACACTCACGTGCTGTGCTGCCTGCCCGGAGCTCATCTTCAGACAACCTGCATCGCATTGCACAGTTTCAACCCAGCAGCGGCGCGATGCCCTCCGCCCACTGAAGGTCCCGTGCAAACCCGCGCAAGTCAAGTCCATAACGTTTCGACAATTCGGCCAGTATCGGTTGCACGGCTGCAAGCCTCGCCGCCGCACCCGGTTCGGCAAATGCAAACACGATCACGTTGGTCTTGTTCTGGACCGACAACCAACCCGCTTCGCCGTCGAAAGCCCTTGTGAGGCGCGCAAAGTATTCGGCAAATTCTCTGTCGCGCCCCCACAAATTGACCACCAGCATGCCCCCGGGACGCAATACGCGACGGCAAGCCGCATAAAAGGTCTGGGTAGCCAGGGTCTCGACCTGATTGCCGGCATCGAAGCCGTCGAGCAGGATGACGTCGGCGCTACCGGGATGCTGCCGCACATACAACGCCCCGTCTGCCTCGATCACGGAAAGTGTTTCGTCGTCCGGCGGCAACTCGAAATGCATGCGTGCTGCGGCGATCACCCGCGGGTCTATTTCCACCGCTGTGATGCGTGTCAGCGGACGCTGCTTGCGGATGAACTTGGCGAGCGAACCGCCGCCCAGACCGATCATCAGCACGTCCTCCGGCGCGTCATCGAACATCAGAAACCCCATCATTGCGCGGGTATAGGCCAGTTCGAGATCCCAAGGCCGCGTCACCCGCATTGCGCTCTGGATGGCATGACTCCCCAGGTGCAGCATCCGCATCCCGCGTTCCTCCACCACTTCGATGACCTCCCCTCCCGGCTGTTCGCGGCGGCCTGTGCGGCCGAACTTCAGACGCATGGGCACAGCTCCGCAAGAGCGCCAGGTTGGCAAGCAGCATCGGTACCCACCAAATTATTGGCTACAACAAAAAATGAATCGAGCGTGACAGGCATGTTTGAAAGTTGGCCTTGGTCTGTAGGTGACTTTTCGACAAGCTGCATTCTATCGATTCAGCAGACCGCGTGGCCGCGATGACGCGGCCACGACCCATCGTCCGCCAAGAAGGAAGTCGAGCCTGAACGGCAGGCCCAAGTGTCGGAAAGCCTCGCCAAGCATGCACATCAACAGAAAAATCCGCACGACTGCGAGCCTAGTAGGGGCGCCAGGTTTTACCAGGCAATCAGCCGTCCACGCGGTAAAATGCCTTCCTTTGCCAATCTTTCCCTTCACCATGCGCGCCACCCAGTTCTTCATTTCCACCACCAAGGAAGCCCCCTCCGAAGCCGAACTCGTCAGCCACAAGCTCATGTTGCGTGCCGGGCTTATCAAGCGCCTTGGCTCGGGCCTGTACACCTGGATGCCGCTGGGTCTGCGCGTGCTGCGCCGGGTCGAGGCCGTGGTACGCGAGGAAATGAATCGTGCCGGCGCGATCGAGTTGCTGATGCCGGCGGTGCAGCCCGCCGAACTGTGGCAAGAAACCGGCCGCTGGGCGGTGTTCGGCCCGCAGATGCTGAAGATCAAGGATCGCCACCAGCGCGATTTCTGCTTCGGCCCCACCCACGAGGAAGTCATCACCGACGTGGCGCGCCGCGAAATCAAGAGCTATCGCCAGCTGCCGGTGAATTTCTACCAGATCCAGATGAAGTTCCGCGACGAAATCCGCCCGCGCTTCGGCGTCATGCGCGCGCGCGAATTCCTGATGAAGGATGCCTATTCCTTCCATTCCAGCAAGGATAGTCTCGACGCCACCTACCAGACGATGTACGGACGCCTATACGCGCGATGTTCTCACCGGCTGGGACTGACTTTTCGCGCCGTGGCGGCCGATACCGGCGCCATCGGCGGCTCGGCCTCGCACGAATTCCACGTGCTGGCCGATTCCGGCGAGGACCTGATCGCCTACTGCCCGGATTCCGACTACGCCGCCAACGTCGAACTGGCCGAGGCGCTCGCCCCCGCCACGCCACGCGCAGCACCGCAGGAAATGCTGCGCGAAGTGGACACGCCGAAGCAGACCACCTGCGAGGACGTCGCCGCCCTGCTCGACATCCCGCTTGCCCGTACCGTCAAGCTCATTGCAGTGATGGCAGGCGAGCAGATGCTTGTCCTGCTGCTGCGCGGCGACCACATGCTGAATGAGGTCAAGCTCGGCAAGCTGGAAGGCCTCGAGGATTTCCGGCTGGCGAACGAAGCCGAAATTCGCGCCACCTTCGATTGCCCGCCTGGCTTCCTCGGGCCGGTAGGGATCGATCGCACCCGGTTACGAGTCATCGCCGACCGCACGGTCGCTGCGATGAGCGACTTCGTCTGCGGTGCGAACAAGCCGAAACTCCATCTTGCAGGTGTCAATTTCGGCCGCGACCTGCAGGAACCGGACATTGTGGCCGATATAAGGAATGTCGTCCCTGGCGACCCCAGCCCGGATGGCCAGGGCACGTCTGCAACTGTGCCGCGGCATCGAGGTCGGCCACGTGTTTCAGCTCGGCAGCAAGTATTCGCAGGCGATGAACGCCACCTATCTGGACGAGGCGGGCCTTTCACAGGCGATGGAAATGGGCTGCTACGGCATCGGCGTGTCGCGTATCGTGGCCTCGGCCATCGAGCAGCATCACGACGATAAGGGCATCATCTGGCCCAAGGCGATGGCACCGTTCTTGCTGGTGATCGTGGCAATCGGCTATGGCAAGAGCGAGTTGGTTAGAACTACGGCCAATAAGTTCTATGCTGATTTCATGGATGCCGGAATTGACGTATTGCTGGATGACCGCGACGAACGTCCCGGAGTGATGTTTGCCGATGCTGAACTGATCGGCATTCCGCACCGCATCACGATTGGTGAGCGTGGCCTGAAGGATGGCATCGTCGAATACCAGCCGCGCCATGCCGAGCCTGGAGTAACTGGCGAGGCGCAAAAAATCGCCCTGGACGGGGCAATGGAACATCTGACGGAACTGCTGAAACACTGACATGAAGAACACGACGCACATCGGTTTGCTGCTGGCCGCCCTCTTCCTGACCCACCCCGCCCAAGCGGGCGGGCAACTGGAAGAGGCGATGTCGGCCAATGTGCGTGCTTCGCTGCAGCGTGCGATGGCCGATACCGCGGTCACCCGTACCGCGTTTCGCAACCCAGTTGACGGGGCCGCCTGGCTGAAGGAAATGTCGCGTCGGCTCGCCAAGCGCATGCCTGATGAAGCCGAGCGGCTCGAATTCCTCACCACCCTGCACTGGGAAGCCTCGCGCGCCGGCGTCGATCCCCAATTGATGCTGGGGGTGATCCAGGTGGAAAGCGGCTTTCGCAAATATGCGGTGTCGCCGGTGGGCGCACGCGGCTACACCCAGGTGATGCCGTTCTGGGTCAAGGCCATCGGCAGCCCAGACCACAATCTGTTCCAGTTGCGCACCAATCTGCGCTATGGCGCGCTGATCCTGCGCCACTACATCGACATCGAGCGCGGCGACCTGTACCGTGCGCTCGGACGCTACAACGGCAGCCTGGGGCGACCAGAATATCCCAGGCTCGTGGTCGGTGCCTGGAAACGCCACTGGGATTACGTTCCCGCCACCAAATCGGCAGACGCGTCTGCCGCCTCGCGCAGCTAACATCTTCGATCTCGCGCGGTCCGATCGATCGGACAGGGCACTTGGAGGTGACAGCTGTTTCCACGTGACGCCCGGCTGTGGCCTGTCAACACTGTTTTCGCGCCTGCGTTGCCGCTACCTGATTGCCTGATGCACGGCCGCTGGATCATTGCGGTTGTTGCGCCGCTTCATCGGGAAGCCGCAGTGGATTCTGCCTTACCCGGTGTATGAGCCTTCAAGGAGGTGCTGACGGCTCCGGACAGGTCCTGTCCAGTGCGACAGCACCTGGGGTCATTTGGAACTGAGGACAACCAGTGTTTTAGGCTGGCATTCTGCAGTCACCACGGTACCCGGCATGCCGGGTACCGCCTTGACCACTCCATTGAACGGTGCCTTGAGTTCGGCGTTCTGCAAGTTTTTTTCAGCGATCACACGACGTGCGCTGGCCGTTGCCAGGACAGCCTGTGCGCGCGCCTGACGCAATGTAGCCGCTTCCAGTTCGGTGGCCGATGAAACGGTGCGGTCGAACAGTTCCTGCGCCCGCTCCAGGTCACGTTTGGCGTCACCCTCCTCAGCCTGCGCGCGAGCCTGTTCTGCCACGGCTTCGTCCAGACGCGCCTGCAGGATGGTCTTGTCCAGTTGCAGCAACAGCGTGCCCTTGCTCACGCTCTGCCCCGGCTTCACGAACACCATTTCCACCACACCGGAAACCGGGGTGGTCAACGGGATGTCATCTGCAGCCCAGAGCGTGCCCGTCGCCATCACGCACCCGCCGGTCAGCGCCACAGCCCATACGCTCAGTTTCATTTATGTGCTCCCTCGACAGGCGGCAGACTGCCGCCAGACAATGCTTCCAGCTTTGCGAGTGCCAGCGCCAGCCGATATTCCACCTGCTTGCGGCGCAACTGCGCTGTTTGCGTCTCGGCCATGCTGTTGCCCAGACTGGTTTTCAGTTCCAGCTCGTATTCCGCGCGCGCCCGTTCCAGCGCCCAATCGCGGTATTCGATCTGCTTGTCGGCAGCGCTGCGACTGCTGCCGCGCAGCCATTCGATTTCCTGCAGGGTGACCAGCAGCGTGTCCGCCAGGTCAAGCTTCAGCTTGTCGAACTCAGCGACGGTGCGCTCCTTGAGTGCCAGTTCACGCGCAACCCGTGCATCCACACGGCCGCCCTGGTAGAGCGGCAGGTTGAACACCAGGCCGGCGCTGTAATCGTCGCGCGTATTCGAAAAGCGACTGTAGCTGCCGGCGTACACATCGGCGTTCACCGTCGGCTTGCTTTCCGCCCGTATCGACCCCAGACGGGCGTCCGCCGCAGCGATCTGAGCCTGCAGCAATATCAAGCGCGGGTTTTTCTCCATCACCCAGGGCAGCAGGGTTTCGTATGCCGGTACCGGGCGTGCATTGTCCTTCAGGGCCGGATCGACCAGGTCGGCAGGCAGTTTGTCGGGGCGATACATGGCATTGGCAAGCTTCTGCCGTGTACTGCGCAGTCGCTGCTGGCTGGCATTGCGGCGCTCGCGAACATCCTGGTAGCCGGCTTCAACCCTCATCAGTTCGGGTTGACTGACCTGCCCCACCTTGAAGCGATCCTTCGCCTTGTCCCACTCCGTGTACGCGACGGCAAGAAATTCGTTGTCCGCAGCGTGCTGCATGTCCGCCAGCAGCACGTCGAAATAGCGCGCCATGATGTCTATGCGGCGCAGATTCTCGATATTGATCAGCGACGCCTCGCGCGCCAGCACTTCCTGATTCGCCGCCGCGATGGCCTCGCTGCTGCGGCCGAAATCGAACAGCGGCTTGCGCAATATGATCACGCCGGCATTGTTGGGCGCCCACTCACCGGTCTGGCGGTAGCCGGTGCGCAGGTCGCCTTCAATGGACAGGCTGAAACCCTGCCGGCTGTCCGCCTGGTCGCGGTCTGCGCGAGCCAGCGCCAAATCGCTTTCTGCAATGCGCAATTCGGGGTGAGGCGCGGCCACGCTCGCCAGCGCCTCATCCAGCGTCAGTCGCTCGGCCAGCGCCGACGCAGACAGCGCACACGCCAGCAACATGCCATAGCCAAACCGCATCATTACTTACCCTGCTTGTACTTGGCAAAAGGCTCGGTTGCGTAGACGCCATCGGCGACGTACTGGCCGAGCAGCAGGAATTCAGCCTTGTTTTTTGTGGGCCCGGTATGGCGCGTGATCAACTTGCCGTCGAGATCGAAGAACAGCATGGTCGGCGTGGCGCGCACGCGATGCGAGAAGGCAAACGCCTTTTCGGTGGTTTCCTTGCCCTGGAAGTCAGTCATCAGAGTATCGCCGTTGACGTCGATCGGATAGATCAGGAACAGCGTCCGAAAGGCATCCTGCACGTCGGGCTGATTGAGTATGGTGGTTTTCATGCGCTCGCAGAACGGGCAATCGTCCATCTCAAAAAACAGGAAAACGCCTTTCTTGCCCTGCTGCCTAGCCATGTCGAGGTCAGCCTTGAGGTCACCGAACTTGGGCTGGAAGAAATGGTTGCCGGGGTCGCGCGTTTCCGCCCATGCAGGCGCGGCAAACAAAAATAAAAACGCGATGAGCAGTTGTCGCATGTTGTTTCCTTGGATGGGTTCAGAGATTACTTGCCGGCGCGGCCGACTTTTGCTGGAAATGTAGGTTTCCACCGTTTTACGGGTCACCGCGCCTACCTGCTGGGCGACCATTTTACCGTCAGGATTGTATAGATAGGTGGTCGGCAGTCCCTGCACCGGTCCGATCTGGTCGACCACTTGCGGGTTGCCTAGAACGATCGGATAGCTCACCAGCATGCTTTCGGCAAAATCGGTCACCTGGCTCGCGCTGCGGAAATCAAGTGCAACGCCGATGACGACGAGATTGTTTTTCTTGTTCTCGTGCAGGGCGATCAGGTCGGGGATCTCATCCAGACAGGGCGGGCACCAGGTCGCCCAGTAATTTACCAGCACCCACTTGCCCTTGTAGCCCGCCAGCGTGTGGGTCTTGCCCGCGGTATCGGTCATCTTGAAGCCGTCCGCATGCGCCCATGACGCCGCCAGTGCCAACAACAGCCCGGCCAGCCACATCGGATAAAATCGACATCCTTGTAACGTCTGCATCGGTTTCCCCATCATGAATGAATCCGCCATGAACAATTTTCGTACTGAGAAAGACTCGCTTGGCGAAGTCCGGGTTCCCAAGGATGCCTGGTTTGGCGCGCAAACTGCGCGCGCCGTGAATAATTTTCCCATTTCTGGCCGCCGTCCGGACAGGGATTTCGTACTAGCGCACGTGCGGATCAAGCTTGCCGCCGCACACGCCAACTGCCAGCCTGGCTGGCTCCCCGAGCAAAAGCGCGACGCCATCGTCGTCGCCTGCGAAAAAATCCTCGCTGGCGAGTATATAGACGAATTCGTCGTCGACCGCTTCCAGGCGGGCGCCGGCACCAGCCACAACATGAACAGCAACGAAGTCATCGCCAACCTCGCCAACGTCGCGCTGGGCGGCGAAAAAGGCGCCTACACGCCGGTCAACCCCAACGACGACGTCAACATGGGGCAGTCGACCAACGACACCATCCCCACCGCCATCCGCCTCGCCGTGCTGGCCAAGCTGCCGCGCCTGACCGCGGCCGTGCACGCCATGGCCGACGAATTCACGCGCCTGGCCGAGCGCGAAAAGGACACGGTGAAATCCGGCCGTACCCACTTGCAGGACGCCGTGCCCACCACCCTGGGGCAGGAATTCGCCGGTTACGCCTGGACGCTTGCCCGCTGTGAAGCTGCGCTCGATGCGGTGCGCCCCGCGCTGTGTGAAATCGGCCTCGGCGGTTCGGCCGCCGGTACCGGACTCAACACCTCGCCCGACTACCCGGCACGCGCAGCGGCCGAACTGGCACAACTCACCGGCGAACCGATCCGCGTCGGCCAGTTGGTCGCGCAGATGCAGTCGATGAACGATCTCGCGCGGTTGTCCGGCGAAATCCGCAACCTCGCGCTGGAACTCACCCGCATCTCCAACGACCTGCGCCTGCTCGCTTCCGGGCCGCGCACTGGCCTCGGTGAAATCCAGCTGCCGCCGGTGCAGCCGGGATCAAGCATCATGCCCGGCAAGGTCAACCCGGTGATGTTCGAAATGCTCAACCAGGTCTGCTTTCAGGTGCTGGGACAGGACGCCGCCGTGTCCTTCATGGTGCAGGCCGGGCAGATGGAGCTCAACGTGATGATGCCGGCACTCGGCTCCGCGCTGTTCGACGCCATGGACTGGCTGACCAACGCGATGAACGCCGCCACCGAAAAGAACCTCAAGGGCATCGTCGTCAACCGCGAACGCTGCGCCTTCTTCATCCACCAGAGCGTCGCGCTCGCCACCCTGCTCAACACCCAGATCGGCTACAACCAGGCCGCCGAAGTCGCCAAGGAATCGGAGAAATCCGGCCGACCGGTGCGCGACATCGTCGCCGAGCGTGGGCTGATGAAGGCAGCAGACTTTGACGCGCTGGTGCTGCAGGCGGCGCATGGCGTCGGCAGTGGCGGGGGAGCTGGTTAAGCGCCCTCTGGCATGACCATTCCTACACTCCTCACATAGAGAACCCCCATGCCCATCCAGTGGTTCCCCGGTCACATGACCACCGCGCGCAAGAAGGCCGCGGAGACGATGGCGCAGATCGACGTGGTGGTCGAGGTGCTCGACGCGCGGCTGCCGGAAGCGGGCAGCAATCCGATGATCCACGAGCTGCGCACTGCATCGCCAGCGCATCCTGCCTCAAGCTGTTGAACAAGGCCGACCTCGCCGACCCGGAGGCGACGCGCGCCTGGCTGGACTATTTCAACAAGCAGCCGGGCGTGCTGGCGGTGGCGATTTCCGCCAAGAAAGCCAGCGACGTGGCAAAGCTGCCGGCGCTGGCGCAGAAGCTGGCGCCGCATCGCGACGACACCTTCAAGCCGCTGCGGCTGATGATCATGGGCATCCCCAACGTCGGCAAGTCGACGCTTATGAACACCTGGGTCAAGCGCAAGGTTGCCGCAGTCGGCGACGAGCCGGCGGTGACCAAGTCGCAGCAGCGCATCAACCTGTCGCCGCGGCTGATCCTGGTCGACACGCCGGGGATGACCTGGCCGAAGATCGAGCACGACGCCGACGGCTTCATGCTGGCGGCCAGCCACGCGATCGGCCGCAACGCGGTGATCGACGAGGAGGTGGCGATCTTTCTGGCGGGCATCCTGCTCGAACGCTACCCGGCCCTGCTGAAGGCGCGTTACGGCTTTTCGCTGGAAGGGCTGGATGCGACCGGCGTGCTGGAAGCGGTGGCGAAGAAACGCGGCTGCATCCTGAAGGGGCGCGGCGGCGAGCTCGACCTGGAAAAGGCGGCGATGATCCTGCTGACCGATTACCGCAGCGGCACGCTCGGCCGCATCAGCCTGGAAACGCCGGCAACGCGGCAGGCGATGCTGGCGGACGCGGCGGCGAAGCCCGCCAAGGGCCGGACACCGCAACCCGACACCGACGCGTAGTCAGTCGTCAGCCGGCCAGGCCAGGGCATCGACCCAGGCGACGGTGTGCTGCCGGCCCTGCACGGCCGTCACCGGCATCGACTCCTGCCATGCCCAGCGCCGCAGCGCATGCCGCTTGCCGGAACCCGTAATGACAAACCAGACGCACTGACTGCGATTCAGCCGCGCCGCCGACAGACTCACGCGCTCGGACGGCGGTTTCGGCGCGTCATGCACGGCCAGCGCATCGGGACTGTCGGGCGCGGCACCCCAGTCCTGATCGGGAAAAGGCTGGCGGTATGGCCGTCCTCGCCCATGCCGAGCAGCACCAGGTCGAAATCCGGCACGCCGGCCAGCCAGTCCGCATACAGGGCAGCGGCGGCCTGCGAACCCTGTTCCGCCGGGATGGGGCGACGGTTTTCGGGGGGAATGCCTGAAGCTGACAACCACGCCGCCTCGGCCATGACGCTGTTGCGCTCGGGATGATCCGCCGGCAGGCAACGCTCGTCGCCATACCAGACTTGCCAGCGGGCATCGCCTGCCTTGCCGTCGGCCAGCACACGGTACAGGGCGCGCGGGGTGCCGCCGCCGGCCAGCACCAGATGAAACGCCCCGCGCGCCTTGATCGCGGCCTCGGCTTCAGTGCACAGCGCATCCCTCAGCGAGGGCACCAGGGTATCGGGATCGGGAAACACGCGCCACTCGGGCAACGTCATAACGCGTTGCGCCATTCCTGGTCGTCGCTGTCGAACAGCCGGTTGGCGTCCGGCGGCCCCCAGTTGCCCGCAGGGTAGGTCGGGATGTATTCACGCTCGACGGCCCAGTTCTTGAGGATCGGATCGACCACGCGCCACGCCCACTCGACTTCATCGAAGCGGATGAACAACGAGCGATCGCCTTCGATGACGTCGAGCAGCAGCGTCTCGTAGGCATCGAGTGTCTGCTCGTCGGTCTTCAGAAAGCTGGCGTTCATCTGCATCAGCCGCGTGTCCATGTCGAGGCCCGGCTGCTTGACATGGATTTCCATGCGCATCGATTCTTCCGGCTGGATCGACAGCAGGATCCAGTTGGGATCGATCGTTTCGAGCGGCGTTTCGCGAAACAGCTGCTGCGGCGGATGGCGGAAGCGGATCGCGATCATCGAGGTCTGGTGCGGCATGCGCTTGCCGGTGCGCAGATAGAACGGCACCCCGCGCCAGCGCCAGTTGTCGATGTAGAACTTGGCGGCGACGAAGGTTTCGGTGACGGAATTCGCCTCGACGTTGTCTTCCTGCTGGTAGCCCGGCACGGTCTCGCCGTCGACCACCCCGCGTGCGTACTGCGCACGTATCGCATGAGCGTGCACCGCGCGCTTGGTGATCGGGCGGATCGAACGCAGCACCTTCACCTTTTCGTCGCGCAGGGCGTCGGCCTCGAGCGCCGGCGGCGGCTCCATCGCCACCACGGTGAGCAACTGCATCAGATGGTTCTGCAGCATGTCGCGCAACGCGCCGGCGTGGTCGTAATAGTCGGCGCGCTTTTCGATGCCGACCGACTCGGCCACCGTGATCTGCACGTGGTCGATGAAGTTGCGATTCCACAAGGGCTCGATCAGCGTGTTGGCGAAGCGGAAGACCAGCAGGTTCTGCACCGTTTCCTTGCCGAGAAAATGGTCGATGCGATAGACCTGCTCCTCGTCGAAGTGCTGGTGCAGCAGCCGGTTCAGCATCTGCGCCGACTCGATGTCCTCGCCGAAAGGCTTTTCGATCACCACCCGATTGACGCCGCGCGGCTTGTTGAGCCCCACCGCCTCGAGGTTCTGGATCACCGCGCCGAATTCGGCCGGCTTGATCGCCAGATAGAACACCGTGCTCGAGCACGCGCCTTCGGGCGGACAGGCGGTCTGCGAGCGCACGGTAGGACTCGACGTCGTTGAGGTCGCCGCGCATGTAGCTGAAGCGCGCCGACGAAGCGTTCGAACATCGGGCCGTCGAGCGGCCCCTTGATCTTGTCCTTGAGGACATCACGCATGTGCTCGCGCCAGGCTTCCGTCGTCCATTCGCGCCGCGAGAATGCAATGATCGATAAGCGATTCGGACAACCGTGCCGCCGCCTCCAGGTGATACAGCGCGGGCAGCAGCTTGTTCGACGCGAGGTTGCCGGTGGCGCCGAAAATCACGAACGAGCACGGCAGGTTCTCGGCCGAAGTGTTCTTGGCGAGGTTCATCTCAGCCCTCCTTCGACTGCGTGGCCGCCGAATCCCTGGCGCATCTTGGCCAGCATTTTTGCCGCGTAGTCGTTCTTGCCCTGGGTGGCGAATCGCATCATCAGCGACAAGGTCATCACCGGCGTGGGGATGCCCTGCTCGACCGATTCCAGCGCCGTCCAGCGCCCCTCGCCCGAGTCGGCGACGAAGGGCTCGATATTTTCCAGCGTCTGGTCCTGCGCCAGGAAATCCGCCGACAGGTCCAGCAGCCAGGAGCGCACCACGCTGCCGTGCCGCCACAATTCGGCGATCTCGCCGACATCGAGGTCGAAGCCCGGCTTGTTCTTCATCAGCGCGAAGCCCTCGGCGAAGGCCTGCATCATGCCGTACTCGATGCCGTTGTGAACCATCTTGACGAAGTGGCCCGAGCCGACCGGGCCGGTGTGCAGCCAGCCGGTGGTGGGCGTGGGCGCCAGCGCTTCCATGTAGGGCTTGAGCCGCGCAGCCGCCGCATCGCTGGCGCCGAACATGATGCAGTAGCCGTTGTCCAGCCCCCACACGCCGCCTGAGACGCCGGCATCGGCGAACTCGATCTGCCGCGCCGCCAGCAACTCGGCGCGCCGCTGATCGTCCTTGTAATAGGCATTGGCGCCGTCGACCACCAGATCGCCCGCGCTCAGCAGGGGCGTCAGTGCTGTCAGCGCCGATTCGGTGGCGTCCCCTGCTGGCAGCATCAGCCAGACGATTCGCGGCGCCTGCAGGGCAGCCACCAGATCCTGCAGCGTGGCGCAGGCGAGATGGCCGGTTTCCGCGGCGATGGCCTCGCTCACTTCATGGCTGCGGTTGCTGACCGCGATGCGAATGCCCTTGCGTGCCAGCCGCCTTGCCATGTTGCCACCCATGCGGCCGAGGCCGACGATACCGAATTCCATGTCGTGCTCCTGTATTGGAAATCAATGAACCTGACGCAACGATCGCGCCAGCAGTAAACCCATGATAGTAGGGACGGCTGACAAGCGCGTGGAGTCAGGCACGCGCCGAGACGGTGCACGCTGCACCGAATCAGGCCAGCAGACCGGGAAACAGCGTGCCGAGTCCGCTCGCGATCATTTCGATCGAGATCGCCGCGATGATCAGGCCCATCAGGCGCGTGACGACATGGATTCCGGTCCTGCCCAGGCGCCGGGCGATCGTCGGCGCGGCGCGAAATGCGAGCCACACCGACAGAGCCACCAGCGCCACCGGAACAAGCAATGCAGCTTGGTGCAATACCTCGCCTCTGGCTGCGCCTGCCGCCACGATCATATGGGTGATCGCGCCGGGGCCGGCCAGAAGCGGGATCCCCAGCGGCACCACGCCGACCGCGTCCTTTTCCTCGGCCTCCACCGCCTCGTCCTCGGTTTGCCGCTGCGGGCTGACACGCGCCTGCACCATCGATAGCGCCAGCAACAGCAGCAGCAAGCCGCCAGCGACCGAAAAGGAAGCGAGGCGAATGCCGAAAATCGCGAGCATGGGCTGGCCCAGGAATGTGAACAGGGTCAGCACCCCCAGCACCGTCAAGGCGGCTATACGCGCAGCCGAGCGGCTTTGCGTGAGGGTATAGCCCCGGGTGGCGAGCAGGAAAATCGGGATGACGCCGACCGGATCGACGATGGCGAACAGCGCGAGCGTCGCCTTGATGAGTTCGAGCATGTCCATGGCTGCATGATAGCCGTGGGGCATTGAAAAGCTTCAGGTGCGGCGAAACACCAGGTCCCACACCCCATGCCCCAGGCGGATGCCGCGCTGCTCGAACTTGGTGAGCGGCCGCGTGTCAGGGCGCGGCGCGTAGTCGCTCACTGTATTTTTCAGTTGTTGTTCGGCCGAGAGCACTGCGAGCATCTGCTCGGCGTATTCCTGCCAGTCGGTGGCCAGATGAATGTAGCCGCCGGGCTGGATGCGGCTGGCCAGCAATTGCACCAGCGGCGCCTGGATCAGGCGGCGCTTGTGGTGACGCTTCTTGTGCCATGGGTCGGGAAAGAAAACATGCACCCCATCCAGGCTGTCCGGCGACAGCATCCCGGTCAGCACCTCGACGGCGTCGTGCTGGATCACGCGAACATTGGTCAGGCCGCGTTCGCCGACCTGCTTCAGCAGCGCGCCCACCCCCGGCGTGTGGACCTCGACGCCGATGTAGTCATTATCGGGATGCGCTGCGGCGATCTCGGCCAGTCCCTCGCCCATGCCGAAACCGATTTCCAGGATGTGCGGAGCGGCACGGCCAAACACCGCGTCGAGGTCGAGCCCGGCCGGCTGGTACGGCAGCATGAACTGCGGCCCGATTTCGGCCAGCGCGCGCGCCTGCCCGGAGCCGACGCGACCGGCGCGCAGCACATACGAGCGGATGCGCGGATGCGCGCCGGTGTCGGTCGTCATGGCTTACTTGCTGCCCGTGCTTCTATTTTCAGTAATGAGGCCGCTGGTGGGCGAACTGGGGCTGGCCTGATAGATCTTTTTCGGCATGCGTCCGGCGAGGAAGGCTTCGCGGCCCGCTTCCACCGCCTTTTTCATCGCCGAAGCCATCAGCACCGGGTTGCCGGCGCCGGCGATCGCCGTATTCATCAGCACGGCGTCGCAGCCGAGCTCCATCGCGATGGTGGCGTCGCTGGCGGTGCCGACACCGGCGTCGACGATCACCGGCACCGAGAGGCGGTCGATGATGATCTGCAGGTTCCACGGATTGAGGATGCCCATGCCGGAACCGATCAGGCTCGCCAGCGGCATCACCGCGACGCAGCCGATGTCCTCCAGCTGCCTGGCGACGATGGGGTCGTCCGACGTGTAGACCATCACCTGGAAGCCGTCCTTCACCAGCACCTCGGCGGCCTTCACCGTTTCAGCCACGTTGGGATAAAGCGATTCGGCGTCGCCCAGCACTTCGAGCTTGACCAGGCTGTGGCCATCCAGCAGTTCGCGCGCCAGGCGCAGGGTGCGGATCGCGTCGTCGGCGGTGTAGCAGCCGGCGGTGTTGGGCAGGTAGGTGTACTTCGACGGCGGCAGCGCGTCGAGCAGGCTCGGCTGGCCGGCATCCTGGCCGATGTTGGTGCGGCGGATGGCGACGGTGACGATTGCCGCGCCCGAGGCCTCGACCGCGAGGCGGGTCTGTTCGAAATCCTTGTATTTGCCGGTGCCGACCAATAGGCGCGAAGCATAGGATTGTCCGGCGATGACGAGTGGTTCCATAAATTCTTTGAAGACTAAAGCGAAGTAAAAACGGGATCAGCCGCCGCCCACGGCGACGACGATTTCCAGGCGGTCGCCGTGACCAGCGGCGTCTCGGCATGCTGGCTGCGCGGGACGATTTCGCCATTTTTCTCGATGGCGATGCGCTTGCCCGCCAGATCGAGCGTCTCGATCAGCTGGGCGAGGGTCAGCGGTGCAGGGAAACGGCGGGGTTTGCCATTGATGGCCAGTTCAATCACAACTTCTATCCGGGCGTGAGTTTCAGTATCATCCCGGATTCTACCCTGAAGCACCTAGCAGGGCATGCAGGCAGAAGTGCCTGAAGGCGGGCGTCGTATAGTGGCATTACCTGAGCTTCCCAAGCTCATGAGGAGGGTTCGATTCCCTTCGCCCGCTCCAAACCATTGATCCAACTCCTTCCTGCTCGCCCCCCGCTTCTTGTAAGCAGTCACTCACTTGCAATGCATTGCCTAAGCTGGCGTTCCAAATTCCGGGCGATCCTTCGAGAATAATTTTCTCAGACCGCTTAAAGTTTTTTACCGTCATTACCGTAAGTCCAGTTGTGCGGTTGTGTGTCAATTATCTGACGCAATCGCCGACCACCGAACAGGGCAAACCCGCCGCGAGACGGGGACGCAAAGTTACCGGTCTCGTCATTTCACCACGGATGGACGAGACAGCGGGACCGCCGGCATTTCTCCGGTCATGCACCTCCTACCCGTTCCCATGTCGGCCAGCCGCCCAACCCGCGAGGTGAGCCAAATGGAGCCTGAGATGCCTGACAATTCAGTCGTTGTAAACCTCAACGAATTCGAGCGTTCGCGCCGTGCGCAGGTCTCTGCCGAGACCCTGACCATTCTTCATGGCAGCCGCGACCTGCTGATCGAAGGCGCGACCCGCGTCCTGACCCGGCAAACCGAAGCGATGGAAAACACCCTGCTGGCGATGGCCGATCGCTCGCCCCTGCTGGAAACCCGCAACACCTATTACGGTGCCCAGGGCATCCTCAACAAGCAGGCCAATGAATTGCTCAGTGCCTGCAAGGACAAGTATTGCCAGGCTTTCAACGAATTCGTCCATAACCGTCGCGAGAAAACCGATTTACCCGATTCGTCTGAACTGTCATTGGTCGGCGACAAGGATTTCGAGATTACCCTGGCAGTCGACAAGGCCACCTCGCGCCTGCGCTACAACTGTGCAGAGGAAATGGTTGCGCTGGATGCCCGCATCGCCAAGCTGTTGGGGCGCTCCGACATTTCCGAAAACGACAATCCGCTGGGACCGCGTACGCTTTGCGAAGCCTTGCTTGACGGCATAGGCAGCATGCAACTGGAGCAGAACGTGAAGATCGTGCTGTTGAACCAGTTCGATCTGGTGCTGACGACCGAACTCGCGCACATCTACCAGACCATCAACCGCTACCTGATCGATCACGGCATCCTGCCTGACCTCAAGGTTGGCCGAAACAATCGTGCCCCACAAGCTAGAGGCTCCTCGAGTGCCGCATCGGCGTCGGCACCTGCTGCAGCCGTTCCGGCACAAACCGGTGGCGACATGTTCAATCTGTTCGAGCAACTTGCGGGGCTGGGTGGACATGCCACGGGAAGCCAGGGCAGCCATGCCGCAGGGGGTTTGGGCGGACATGCCAATGGAGGCACAGGTGGACAAGCCATGGGGGGGAGTCATGCAGGTTATAGCGGATTCAACCTGATTGATTCCCTCAGCCAGCTGCAGGCAGGTGCCATAACGCTGCCGGGCGGGACCCGCTTTGAATTGCCCATTCTGGAAGCAGCCAGCATCCAGAATGTGTTGCGCAGCCTGCAGCAAAGCCCTGTCATGCAGGCGGCAAGCCCCCTGGATGCGGTGCTGGTGGATGCCGTGGCGATGCTGTTCGATGTGGTGTTCGACGAGGCAGCCATTCCCGATCGACTCAAGGCACAGATCGCCCGCCTGCAGATTCCCGTGCTGAAGGCAGCCATGCTGGATCGCAAGTTCTTCTCGCAGCCGAATCACCCCGTACGCCGCATGCTGGACGCCATTGCCACACTGTCCGTCCATCTGCCCGACAACGAGGCGGGCAACGCCCGCCTGGATGCCATTTCACACGTGGTCAGCCAGGTACTGGAGAATTTCGACAGCGATTTCGACGTCTTCGTCTCGGCAGCGGCAGAACTCGAGGCGATGGGCGCCTTGCTGGAAGAAACGCTGGAGGAAACAGCAGACGTCAGCCTGCAGCAGGATATCGTCCATATCAAGCAGGCCGAGCGTGCTGAGCTCGCACCCGTCATCGTGCACGATTTCATCAATCGCGCGCTGCAAGACCAGTCGGTGGCGGAAGCCGTGCGCGAGTTCCTGCGCCGCGACTGGGCGCAACTTCTGACGACCGACTACATCAACGAAGGCGAGCAAGGCGCACACTTCAACAGCCACGTCGAGACCATGCGTGAACTGGTGTGGAGCGTGCAGTCCAAGGCCGACATGGACGCCCGGCTGATGCTGGTGCGCATTCTGCCGGGGCTGCTGAAGCGGCTGCGCGAAGGAGTCGGCTGAAATCGAACTGCCTTCCAAAACGGCGGATCGATTCTTCGCCAACCTTGTCATCCTGCATGCCAACGCGGTGCGGCCCAACGCGCAGCCGGTGCCGCTGCCCGAAATCAGCCCCGAGGAAATCGAGGAAATGGCCGCACAGGAGGTGGTCACGGTGGCCGCTGCCGAGGCTGCCATCGAGGCTGCCGCCGAAATCGAAGTTCCGGCATCGGCTGAAGTCGTTGTGCCGGAAGTCGAGGACGAATTCACCTTGCGCGCACGCGCCCTGAACAAGGGCGACTGGGTGGAGTTCCATTACGACGACGGCACCTTCCGCTGGGCGCGCCTGGGCTGGGTAAGCGGCGTCAAGAACACCTACCTGTTCTCGGATCAGGACGGCATGAACAGCTTCTCCATCGGGCTGCACCGCCTGGCCGACAAGCTGCGCCGTGGCGAAGCCGTGCTGGTCGAACGCAAGTCCATCACCGAGTCGGCGTTAGGCAAGCTGATGAACCTGTTCCGCCAGAAACTCAGCCACGTCTGAAAACAGGCTTCAACCGGTCTGCCCTGGGCCATTTTCGCTGCGGCAGGATCGGTGGCTTCGATTCATCGGCGTTAGCGCCACGGTAGCGGCCTCGCACAAGCAATCCCTGGCCGCCCGATGATGGGCTTTCTCTTTTCCGCCATTGATTAGCCACCTCGCCCCGGCTACCCTGCCGGGGTGAAACCGTTTGCATCCCGCATCATCCGCTGGCAACAAAGCCATGGCCGCCACACCCTGCCCTGGCAGGCCTGCCGCGACCCTTACCGCATCTGGCTGTCCGAGATCATGCTGCAGCAGACCCAGGTTGCAACGGTCATCCCCTATTTCGAACGTTTTGTGGCGCGATTACCCGATCTGCCCGCGCTGGCTGCCGCACACGAGGATGAAGTGCTCGCCCTGTGGAGCGGGCTGGGGTATTACAGCCGCGCCCGCAATCTGCACGCTGCCGCACGCGCCATCGTCGCACCAGCATGAAGGCAGTTTCCGGCCACGGCCCGATGCCATCGCACAACTTCCGGGCGTAGGCCGCTCCACTGCCGCTGCGATGGCAGCGCTAGCATTCGGCCAGCGCTGTGCCATTCTCGACGGCAACGTCAAACGCGTGCTGGCGCGCCACGGCGGGGTGACGGGCTGGACGGGCGACAGGAAAGTCGAAACCGCACTGTGGCAGCGGGCAGATTCCCTTCTGCCCAAGAAGGATATCGAGGCCTATACCCAGGGCATGATGGATCTGGGTGCGCTCGTCTGCACCCGCAGCCAGCCGGCCTGCGCGAACTGTCCGGTCAGCGCCGACTGCATCGCCCGCATCCAGCGGCGCACGGCCGACCTGCCGACGCCGCGACCCAGGCAGCTCCTTGCCCGAAAGGCGGGTGCAGATGCTGCTGCTGCTGGACCGGGGCGAACTGATGCTGGAAAAGCGGCCGGCTCGCGGCATCTGGGGCGGGTTGTGGAGCCTGCCCGAGATCGCCCCCGGGGACGACCCGACCAGCCATTGCCTTGCGCAATTCGGCTTCACGGCCAGGGCACATTTCGCCCTGAATGATTTCAGCCATAGCTTCACGCACTTCAAGCTGCGCATCCAGCCAGTGCAGGTGCAGCTTGCCCCACGTCGCACGAGCCCGCCCGGCCTGATCTGGTTGCCCCCCGCCGACGCACTGGACGCCGCCCTGCCGGCGCCTGTACGCAGACTGGTGGCACAACTCGTGGGGGTCTGACTTCCTCGGCAACGCTTGCCCAAGGTTTCGGCAGATGCTGTTGCGCTGCCCTTGCACACTTTGCCCTACGCTGGCCTAACGCAGGCACGGTGCTATAAACAGAACTGTGAAGGCAGCATCAGGAGGTGTCATGGACACACCGAACCGTAAGCCCGGCCCGGCCATCTTTGACGAAGACGGGTTCCTGGTCGATCCGGCCATGTGGAGCGAAAGTCTTGCCGACCGCATCGCGCAGAACGACGGCCTGGGTGAACTCAGCGAATTGCAGGTCGGGCTGCTGCACGCGTTGCGACGCGAGTTTGCCAGACATGGATCAGTCATGGCATTGAGCCATGTCTGCCACCTCACCGGGCAAAGCGCCGATTGCATGCAGCATCTGTTTCCCAACCCGCGTGAGGCTTGGCGCGTGGCGGGCCTGCCGAACCCGGGCGAAGAAGCCAAAACCTACCTGTAGTTCATCCGGCACTGCTGCCAGCATCAGAACTTGTCTGCTGGCGCCCTCCACCGCATTGAACGGATCCTAGTCAAAAACGCGACAGTTCCTCACGCGTGGCGTTGCCCTCGGCAACCGCACCAGCCAGGTCATAGGTACGGGCAGCCTGCGCCAGCCAGCGCCCAGCAAGCGCCCAATCGCGCTGGTCACGCGCCAGCCAGCCGCGATAGCGTGCCGCAACTGCCAGCCAGTACTGGTCACCCGCACGCCCGATCAACGCCGCGCCTTCGTCGAGCATTGCTTCGGCATCATCGAACCTTGCAGCTTCGCGATACAGGTTGCCCAGGTTCAACAGATGTTTGCCCAGATGGTGGAAATGGCCTTCGGCCCGATTCAGCGCGATGGCCTCCTGCAGCCATTTCTCGGCTGCAGCGCGGTCACCCTGCGCCTGCAGGAGCAGGCCCAGATTATTGAGGCTGGCGGAACGTTCCGACAGGTCCGGATTAAGCGGGATCGATTCCAGGTAAAGCGCCTGCGCCATCGCCACGCTTCCCCGCACATAGGTCAGCCCGGCCAGGTTGTGGAGTGCAGTCGCCAGATTCTGCCGGCTGGTCTCGCGACGCGCCCATGCCAGCGCCGCCTGGCCATATTGCATGGCTTCGCGTTCGCGTCCCAGCCTGTTCAGCGTAACCGTCAGCCAGTTGTAGGCATAGGTCCGCAATTCCGCCTGCGGACGCTGCAGCTCGACCACGCGCAAATATTGCAGCGCCTCGGCAAAGTGGCCTGTTTCATAAGCGGCGCGGGCGGCGCACATGCGCGCCATGGCATCGGCTGGCACCGCCGCCAACTGCGCCTGCGCCAGCTGACTGGCGCGGGCATAATCGAAAGCGGCTATCGCTTCATGGCAGTCTTCTGCATGCGCCAGCGGGGCCGCCATCGCCAGCACCCAAAGCATCCATTTCAATTTCATGTCAATTCTTCTCCACTGCCGAATCGTGCCATAGAGTTGGCGCACAACGAGACATCATGACTTGCGGCAAAGCATGTCCGGAGATCATTTTTGGCGCATCTCCGCGCCCGGAATCCGGTAAAATTGCGGTTTCCATATGCAAAGAGATTTTTCACCATGTCCATGGCCGACCGCGACGGCGTCATCTGGTACGACGGCAAACTCGTTCCCTGGCGCGACGCCACCACCCACGTTCTGACCCACACCCTGCATTACGGCATGGGCGTCTTCGAGGGCGTGCGTGCCTACAAGGCCGAACAGGGCACGGCGATTTTCCGCCTGCAGGAACACACCGACCGGCTGTTCCGCTCCGCCCACATCCTCGGCATGAAAATGCCATTCGACAAGGCCACGATCTCCGAAGCGCAGCGCACAGTGGTGCGTGAAAACAAGCTCGAATCCGGCTACCTGCGCCCGATGGCGTTTTTCGGTTCGGAAGCCATGGGCATCTCGGCCAAGAACCTGTCGGTGCACGTCATCGTCGCCGCCTGGCCGTGGGGCGCCTATCTCGGCCAGGAAGCGCTGGACAGCGGCATCCGCGTCAAGACCAGTCTCGTTCTCGCGCCACCACGTCAACATCACCATGTGCAAGGCCAAGGCCAACGGCAACTACATGAACTCCATCCTCGCCCACAAGGAAGCCGAGATGGACGGCTACGACGAGGCGCTGCTGCTCGACGTCGACGGCTTCGTCGCCGAAGGCTCGGGTGAAAACGTCTTCATCATCCGCAACGGCAAGCTCTACACGCCGGACCTGACCAGTGCGCTGGAAGGCATCACGCGCGACACCATCATCCAGCTGGCTGCCGAAATCGGCCTGCCAACTGGTTGAGAAACGCATCACCCGCGACGAGGTGTATTCCGCCGACGAGGCCTTCTTCACCGGCACCGCCGCCGAAGTCACGCCGATTCGCGAACTCGACAACCGGGCGATAGGCGAAGGCACGCGCGGTCCCCTCACTGCCAGGCTGCAGGCGATGTATTTCGACTGCGTTCACGGCCGGGCCGCCGCCCACACCGACTGGCTCACCCCGGTCAAATAAGCGAGTTTCCGCATGAGCGAACGGCACGACAGCCCCCCCCAGCAGTCAGACGGGCATAAAGACATCAACTCCCAACGCCTCATCGAGGTCACGGAAAACGATCTGCCACTGCACTGTCCGATGCCACAGCATGTGGACTGGAATGCCCATCCGCGCGTGTATCTCCCGATCGAGTCGAACGGTGAGTGCGCTTTGCCCCTATTGCGGCACACTTTATCGCCTGAAAGGCAAACCCAGCGGCGGCTCGCACTGAGCGCCCGTCCCTCAAACAAGGAGATTTTCATGAAGCGTATCGTCACCCTCGCCGCACTGTTCATGCTGTCCAGCCACAGCGTCTGGGCGGCCGGCCCCCAGCAGAACATGCAGGCAGAAATGCTAAGAATGCAGGAGGCGCAGGCCAAGCTGATGGCCGCGATGATGGTGGACAAGCGCAGCCGCCTCGGTTTCAACGAAACCGTCGCCGCCCTGCAGGACGCCGCGAAGAAGCGTGGCTGGGAAGTCGGCCCGGTCATGGACATGCAGGAAGCCATGATCAAGGCTGGTCAGAAGGATGCCAAGCCGTTCAAGATGCTGGTGATGTGCAACAAGGACCTTGCCGAGAGCCTGATCAAGGCCCAGGTCGCTCAAAAGGCCATGCCGTTTGCACCCTGCCGGCTGAGCGTCTTCGAGGGAACCGACGGCAAGATATACATTGTCAAGCCCAACACTGATCTGATGGCCCAGATGGCAACGCCAGCATTCGCCCCCTTGCTGAAGAAGTTTGCCGAGGAAGAGAACGCCGTACTGGCGAACATCACTGAATAGGTCCGCGCCCCACTGGCACCCTTGCAACATGCCCGGTATACGACGCGGGTTCGCAAATCGCCCGCGCCTCACTCGCTGCATCAGCCTGTCGTACAGCCGATTCAGTTTTGCAAGCTTATCGTCCGTTCAGCAGGCCAATCCCAGACACACGAGCGACCATGCGGTGTTGCCAATGATTCCAGGCTGGGGAAACCGGGGATCCGCCGGAACCTTCCGGTCGCATGCATAAGCCGACCTGCCCTAATTCTTGTTCATCGAGAAATGATCCTTTCCACGCCCGAAGCTGCTGAAGCCGCTTTCTACGCCGCCTTCGAGACCCGCGACCTCGAAGCCATGATGGCGGTCTGGGCCGACGACGACAGCATCGCCTGCATCCATCCGTTGTCGGCGCCGCTTGATGGACGCGCCGCCGTGGCAGCGGGCTGGCGCAGCATGTTCGAGGCCGCCGGCCAGTTCCGGATCCAGGTCGAGATCGCCCATGAAATTCGCGAGTCGACCCAGGTGGTCCGCATCGTGCGCGAATATCTGCTTATCGGACAGGAAGCCGGGCCGCGCCCCCCGATACTGGCGACCAACCTGTACCGCAAGCAGGGCGAAGGCTGGCACATGGTGCTGCATCACGCCTCGCCGCTGCAGGTCGGCGACATCCAGCCGACGCACCCGGCATCGGTCGTGTTGCATTAGGGCGCCGCAGGCCGCCCGCTTGCCCGAACCGCCGCCGTGCATCCCCGCGACACCACGGACTATCGCGCCCCGGCCTGGCTGCCGGGCGGCCACCTGCAAACCATCTACAGCAGCCTGTTCATCCATGTTCGGCCGCTTGCCTACCGGCGCGAGCGACTGGAGTTACCGGATGGCGATTTCCTCGATTTCGACCGGGTAGACGGCCCGCCGGATGCGCCCAGGGTGGTGCTGTTCCACGGACTGGAAGGCAGTGCCGACAGCCCCTATGCGCGCGGCCTGATGGACACGGTGCAGGCACGCGGATGGCAGGGCGTGGTGGCGCACTTCCGCGGCTGCTCGGGCGAGGACAACCGGCTGCCGCGCGCCTATTTCGCCGGCGACAGCGAGGACGTCGAACGTATGCTGCGCCACCTCAAATCGCAACACCCCGACGCGCCGCTTTACGCCGTTGGCGTGTCGCTCGGCGGCAACGCGCTGCTGAAATGGCTGGGCGAGCAGGGCGGCGCCGCGCGTGCGCTGGTCGAACGTGCCGCAGCCATCTCGGCGCCGGTCGACCTGACCGCCGCCGGCAACGCGCTCGATCGCGGCTTCAACCGGCGCGTCTACACGGCGCGCTTTCTCATCACCCTGAAGGCCAAGGCCTTGCGCAAGGCTGCGCTTTTCCCAGGCTTGCTGGACGCCCCAGCCATCGCCGCCGCCACCACCTTCCGCGAGTTCGACACCCTGGTCACGGCGTACCTGCACGGCTTTCGCGATGCCGAAGACTATTGGCAGCGTGTTTCATCCAAGCCCCTGCTCAACGCCATCCGTGTTCCGACGCTCGTCATCAACGCCCGCAACGATCCCTTCCTGCCGGCGTGGGCGCTGCCAACCGCCGGGGATGTCGCACCCGCGGTCACCCTCGAACAGCCCGCAGGCGGCGGTCATGTGGCCTTCCCGTCCGGCCCCTTTCCCGGCAATCTGGGCTGGCTGCCGCGACGGCTGATGCAGCATTTCGAACGGCACGGGTAGAATCCACGCATCACTTGTCAGAGAGCACGTTGTGGAATATCCCAAGGAAATCTTCAAGGCCTACGACATTCGCGGCATCGTCGGCAAAACCTTCACGGCGGAAATCGTCGAGGCCATCGGGCACGCCATCGGTAGCGAGGCCGCTGCGCGAAGTCAGCAGGAAATCTGCATCGGACGCGACGGCCGCCTGTCCGGTCCCGACATGGCGGCCGCCCTGGCGCGCGGCATCCGCAAGGCCGGCATCGGCGTCGTCGACCTCGGCATGGTCGCCACGCCGATGACCTATTTCGCGGCGTACCAGCTCGGCACGAACAGCGCGGTGATGGTCACCGGCAGCCACAACCCGCCCGACTACAACGGCCTGAAGATGGTGCTCGGCGGCGAAACCCTGTCCGGCGACGCCATCCAGAAGCTGCGCGAGCGACTGCTGAACGACGACCTGGCCCACGGCGACGGCAGCTACCGCGAGCACGACATCGCCGGCGAATACCTCGCGCGCATCGTCTCCGACGTCAAGCTCGCGCGGCCGATGAAAATCATCATCGACTGCGGCAACGGCGTCCCCGGCGCCTTCGCGCCCAGGCTCTATCGCGACATGGGCTGCCAGGTCGAAGAACTGTTCTGCGAGGTCGACGGCAACTTTCCCAACCACCACCCCGACCCCTCGCAGCCGAAGAACCTGCAGGACCTGATCGCCGCGCTGAAAACCAGCGACGCCGAAATCGGGCTCGCCTTCGACGGCGACGGCGACCGCCTCGGCGTCGTTACCAAGGACGGCAGCATCATCTTCCCCGACCGCCAGCTGATGCTGTTCGCCGACGACGTGCTCAGTCGCGCAACCCCGGCGCCGAGATCATTTTCGACGTCAAATCGACGCGCAATCTGTTCAGCTGGATCACGCGAGCGCGGCGGCCGCCCGCTGCTGTGGAAAACCGGCCACAGCTTCATCAAGGCCAAGATGAAGGAAACCGGCGCGCTGCTGGCCGGCGAGATGTCGGGCCACGTGTTCTTCAAGGAACGCTGGTACGGCTTCGACGACGGCCTGTACGCCGGCGCGCGCCTGCTCGAATACCTTTCGAAGCAGGCCGACATCGACGCCACCCTGCACGGCCTGCCCGACACGGTGAACACGCCCGAGCTCAACATCAAGATGGCCGAAGGCGAGCACTACGCGCTGATGGACACGCTGCAGAAGACCGCGCGCTTCCCCGACGCCCGGGAGATCATCACCCTCGACGGCCTGCGCGTCGAATACGCCGACGGCTTCGGCCTCGCCCGCCCGTCCAACACCACGCCGGTGATCGTGCTGCGCTTCGAGGCCGACAGCGCCGACGCGCTGGAAAGAATCCAGGCCGATTTCCGCCGCGTGATCCATCAGGCCGCCCCCGAACTCAGCCTGCCGTTTTAAGCCTTGGTGAGCCCATGGCCACGACTCCGCTCAGACGCATGGTTCGTTCGGCCGCGCAGCGCCCGGGGACATGAGCATGGAGCCTGAATTCGCCTCCGGTACCGGCGCCGGCAAGCCCGTGGTGCTCCGCTGGGGGCGTTTCGATCCGGACTATTCGCGAAACCGCATCATGCGCACCCTGCTGTCCGAACTGGGCATGCAGGTCAGGGACTTTCATCCGGCATTCAGCGGGCTGGGCGACCTGGAAGCAGCCCTGCGCGGGATGCAGCGGCCAGCCCTGGTCTGGGTCCCATGCTTTCGCCAGCGCGACATCGCTGCCGCAAGCCGCTGGGCCCGTAGGCGGGGCGTGCCCCTGCTGATCGACCCGCTGATCTCCGCTTACGACAAGCAGGTCGACGAGCGGGGCAAACTCGACCCCGCAAGCCGCCAGGCGAAGCGCCTCCTGGCCTGGGAGCGCCGCCTGTTTCAGCTTGCGGACCGGGTGCTCGCCGACACGCCGGCGCATGCCGACTATTTCATGCAGGTGCTGGGGGTCGCGGCGGAAAAGCTCGCGGTGGTTTACGTGGGCGCTGAAGCGGCGCTGTTCAAACCCGCAGCCAGACTTCCCAGACCTGCCGAAGCCCCCCTCGAAGTCCTGTTCTTCGGCAGTTTCATTCCCCTGCAAGGCCCGCAGGTGGTCATCGACGCCGCCCGGCTATACAAGGGTCCCCCGGTCCGCTGGACCTTGCTCGGCAAAGGACCGCTGCGCGCGCAGTGCGAGAAAAAAGCTCAAGGCCTGGCCCATGTCGCATTCGAGGACTGGCTTGCCTATGAAGCGTTGCCGGATCGCATCCGTCGGGCCGACATCCTGCTGGGCATTTTCGGCACCACCCTCAAGGCGGGCAGGGTGATCCCTAACAAGGTCTACCAGTCGCTTGCCTGCGGACGGGTGGTCGTCACCCGCCTGTCCGATGCCTATCCGGCGGCACTGCTCGCAGCAGAAAACAGCGGCCTGGTCTGGACTCAGGCCGGGGATGCCCAATCCCTGGCCGACCGCATCGCTGCCCTGGCTGTCGCGACCGATGGCCTGGCGCGGCTCGGCGAAGCCGCGTCTCGAACCAGCCGGCACCATTTCTCCGAATCGGCATTGCGCGAGCAACTGCGCCTTGCGCTGAAGGGACTGCTCGCCGGCGATCGGGTTGCGAATGCTCTATAGTCCGGATTGCGCCAGTCGGCATTCATCGCTGAAATCGACCCGCCGGCAAAGCCTCGGCGTCGTGCGCAAAACAAGCCCGCATACGCTCTAGTATCGAATTGTTTATTGCCATCGCTGCGGAGTTCATCATCGACTGCCTGTTGTTCCACGATTCCCGGGTCCAATCGATCGAACTGGACGACATCAGCGAGCATGTCGCCCATCCCGATCGCTTCATCTGGCTTGAGCTGAAGTCGCCCGACAGCGCGACTGTCGCCAAACTGGGCGAAGAGTTCGGCCTGCACGAACTGGCGCTTGAGGATGCCATTTCCACCCATCAGCGTCCCAAGCTCGAGGAATACGGTGAACATCTGTTCATTGCCGTACGCACCGTGCAGGCATGGGACGAACGCATCGAGACAGGAGAAACGCACCTGTTCGCCGGAAGCAATTTCGTCATTGCGATCCGTCATGGTGCAGGCAGCGGCTACGGCCGCGTGGTCGAGCGCCTGCGGGCCGCAAAAAACGCTATCCAGCCGGGTGCGCCCTATGCACTGTATCTGGTGCTCGATTTCATCGTCGACCAGTTCAAGCCCGTCATCGACGGTTTGAGCGAGCGTTTCCAGACGCTGGAAAGCCTGCTCGTCGGCGGCAGCAAGCTGGGACGCGGCAACCTCGAACGCCTGTATGCCCTGAAGCGCGAGCTCACGCAGTTGCGGGATGCTGCCGAACCGATCCAGGACATCACACAGGATCTGATACGCATGCATCCGGAGTTTGTCCTGCGCGAGCTCAAGGCCTATTACCGTGATGTGCACGATCATGCGGTGCGGATATCCACCGCCATCGGACACCTGCGCAATTCCACCTCCGACGCGATGCAATTCCACCTCGCATCCCTGTCGCTGAAGCAAAGCGAATCGGTGCAGAAACTGGCCGGCTGGGGTGCCCTGCTGGCATTGCCGACGGTGATATTCAGCCTCTACGGCATGAACTTCGAGTACATGCCCGAGCTGAAATGGCCATGGGCCTATCCTGCCCTGCTGCTGCTGACCGGCGTGGGAGCGCTGCTGCTGTACAAGCGGCTGAAGCGGCGCGGCTGGATCTAGGGCCGGTCAACGCCACTCGCCCCGCACATAGCGGATGCGCGTCGCGGATTGCGCGTCGCCGCGGTCCAGCCACACCAGATGCAAGCGGCCGGCACCGTCCAGCGTCGCCGAGGGGTCGGTCTGCTCGCCCGGCCCGCCTGCCGCCGGCACCGCAACGTCATCGTCGAACCCCGTGCCATTCCAGGCGGACAGCCACACATCCGGGGTGCCGTCGCGCGCGTCGTCCCACACCGCCAGCAGGCGACCGCTGGCGTCGCCGACGATCTTCGCGTGCCACTGCGCCATGTTGTCGCCAAAGCTGTCCTGCACCTGGATATTGCTGCCAAAGCGGTGCGTTCCGTCATCCAGCGCCGCATACACGTCGTAGCCTGAAAGAAAGTCGCGCTTGTCGAGCCAGGCAGCGGCGGCGCCCTGCCCGCCCCATGCGGAAAGCGTCGGACGCATCGCCCCGGTACCCGCACCCAGTCCCAGGGCGGCACCTGTACCCCCGCCTTGCTTCAAGTCCGTCAGTTTGGTTGGTGGCGCAAAATCCCGCCCATCGCGGCTGTGGCTCACCATCGGCACGGTATGGCGATCGCGGCGGTCCTCCCACGCCACCGCCACGCTGCCATCGCCCGCCACGGCCAGTGCCGGCCAGCTCTGCCCGTCGGTCGGCTCCCTGGCTTCCACCGGCTGCGCAAAGCGGATGCCAGGCGCGGCGGAATCCGTTTCCAGCCGGGCAACGACGATGCGCCGGAAGCGCCCCGCCTGCTCGGCCCACGCGGCATAGAGCTTGCCCGCGCCCACGGCCAGCGTCACCTGTGCCGATTCGGCCTCGCTCAGATTGAACGCTGCGCCGCCCGGCAGCACCTGCGCACGCACCTTGCCGGCTTCCTCCCACGCCGCCACGAAGCCGCCGGTACCCAAAGCCAGCACCACCGGTTCGTAGCATTCGGATTGGCTCAGCCGGATTTCCGGCTGGAATTTCTCCGCTGTTCCGGGCTTGGTCGCCAGATAACACTGCGGACTGCCGTCGCGGTTGTCTTCCCACACCACAGCGACCGTATCGCCCGACACCGCGACGTTCTGGCGGTTGGCCGATTCCAGATGCGGAAAGACCGTCGGGCCCTGCGCCGAATTGACGGTCAGCGGTTCGCTCCATGTCCATGCGGCATGCGCCGGCCATGCCAGCACCAGCAGCAACGCCATCAGCCTCACGATTTGCCGCCCAGGAACTCGAGCAGGGTCTTGTTCTTGTAGTAACCGCCGCGCACGTAGCGGTCGTAATCGCGAAAATCCTGCACCGTCTTGAAGCCCGGAATCTGCACGATCTTGTCGCCCTGCGGCGTGAGGTAAACGAACAGCGGCGTGGCGAAGGCCTGCAGCCGTACCCCCAGCTCGGCTTCGGTGATGCGCTCGCCGCTCGGCAACGTCAGTCGCCGTCCGGATTCGGCGTCGACGTAGACCAGTTCGTATTTGTCGCTGTACAGCGCCTTCAGCGAAGCGTCGGAAAAGGTCTTCTTGTTGGTGTGGTCGCACCACGCGCAGCCATAGCGCCCGAAGTAGAGAAAGATCGGCTTGCCGCTCGTCCGTGCCGCCTTGAGGCCGGCATCGAAACTGACGAACGGGTAGCCCGGTGGCGGGTCGGCCCACACCGCCGATGCCCACAACAAGCTCGTCGCCAGCAACATCCTGATCCAGTTCATCCTGATCTCCTTTCGCTACACTGCCTTCATTCTGATAAATTCAGCCGATCACGCAACCCTATTTTATGACCACATGACATACGACAGCGTTCGCATCGGCCTGGTTTCCATCAGCGACCGTGCCAGCAGCGGCACCTACGAGGACAAGGGGCTGCCCGCGCTCGAAGCCTGGTTCGGCGGGGTGCTGGCCAATCCGGCCGAATTCGTCACTCGGCTGATCCCGGACGAGCAGGCGCAGATCGAAGCCACGCTGATCGAACTCGCCGACAGCGCGCGCTGTGCGCTGATCCTGACCACCGGCGGCACCGGCCCGGCGCTGCGCGACGTCACGCCCGAAGCGACGCTGGCGGTGGCGCACAAGGTGCTGCCCGGTTTCGGCGAAGCCATGCGAGCTGTCTCGCTGAAGTATGTGCCGACCGCCATCCTGTCGCGCCAGGTCGGCGTCACCCGTGGCGCCAGTTTGATCATGAACCTGCCGGGCCAGCCCAAGGCGATCAAGGAAACGCTCGACGGCATCTTCGCCGCCGTGCCCTACTGCATCGACCTGATCGGCGGTCCCTATCTCGAAACTCGAGCGGACACGATTGCCGTATTCCGTCCCAAATCGGCGCTGAGGACGCGCGCATGACGGAAGTCTTCGATGCGATCGCGCGTGCCCTGCGCGACCTGTTCAGCCTGCGCGTGCTGTGGGTTGTGGTGTGGCCGATGTGCTTCGCCCTGCTGCTGTGGCTGGCGCTCGGCATCACCTTCTGGGGCACTTTCTCGGGCTGGATCGCGCAGGGCCTCGACGCCATCGGCATCCAGGCCTGGCTGACCGACCTCGAACCGGTATGGGTCGCCAACGGCCTTCAGGCACTGCTGCATCTGATGCTGTTCGTGCCGCTGGTGATGCTGACCGCGCTGGTGCTGACCGCGCTGTTCGGCATGCCTGCGCTGATCCGCGTGGTGGCCGGGCGCGACTACCCGCAACTCGGGCGCGAGGCGGGCGGCGGCCTCGTCGGCAGCCTGTGGAATGCGGTGATCGCCATCACCGTCTTCGTGATTTTGTGGCTGGTCACCCTGCCGCTGTGGCTGATCGGCGTCGGCGTGATCGTTCCCTTCGTGGCCGCGGCCTATCTGAACCAGCGCCTGTTCCGCTACGACGCCATCGCCGAGCACGCCAGCGCCGAGGAAATGGCCGCGTTATTCAGGAACGAACGGGGCGGCTGGTGGGGGTTGGGATTGTTGACCGGCCTGGTGCAGTTCGTCCCGGTGCTGAATCTGCTCGGCCCGGTCCTCGCCGCACTTGCCTTCATTCATTACGGCCTGGCGCGCCTGAAGCAGAAGCGGATGGCTGCAGCGGCCTGATCGCAGCCTTGCTGGAGGCCGACCAGATAGTCATGACTTGCCCGATCAATCCGGACGTTAGCGTGAATCTGCGAAACGCTGCCGGAAGCCTTCGTCGAGATTGATTTCATGGGCGGTCTGCGGACCGATGACACAGCGTTCCAGGCTCGGCGGCATCACCAGTTTCCCGACACGGTTCACCATCCTTCCCGCCATGATTTCTGCTTCGTGACGCGGCACGTATTGCGGCAGTTCCGGATCGGCATAGCCCTGCGGATAAATCGGCGTGCCGTCGGTGGCGTATTTGTCGGTCGCGCCCAGCGTGTGCAATAGCTCGTGCGCAATGACGACGTTGTTCTGGTGCGCCTGCCTGGGGTCGGCGAATGCATGCACCACCCCGATCAGCCCTTTCTGCAAGCCCAGCGAATGTTCCAGCGCCACGCCGTCTTCAGGCGCGTGATACAGCACGAACAGCTTGATCCTGCCGAGTTGCGGCAGCCACGCGCCCGACTGGCGGTACACCCACCAGCGCAATTGCAGGCTCCACCACACGGTTTCCAGCACGCTGCCGTCGCGCGGAGGCTTGGGCGGCAGTGCGTGAACCTCCGCCAGCACACCGACCCGCATGGCTTGCGACTGCCTGACCCCATAACGCGCGATCTCGCGCCGCAGGAAACCATTGATGTCGTCGAAGTCGCTCGCCTGCAGCGCAGCGATCGCCTCGCGCGCCTGCTCCGATCCGTCGGCGTTGACCGGAATGACGTCCACCAGCAGCGGCGCCCGCCAGGCACGCACCATGGACTGTTCGAGCCAGGTCAGGCCGACCGCTGCGGCCAGCGCACCCAGCAGGAGCAGAATTCGGATTCGGCGAAAATTCATGGTGTCAGGGACAGGGCAGGCATCCTTCCCTTAACGGCCAGGCTGCCTTGCTATTGAGCTCTCGTCAGGGCGTAACGGCAGCAGGTGCTGTCGTCGGCGTGGGCAGCACCGCCTTGCCAGCGCCCAGGCTCATCTTGCTGCCGACCTGTTTGCCTTTGGCCGACTGCTCGACAGGCGCGGCGACGCTGACGCGCCCCCCATCCAGCCCATTGCGAACCAGGTCTTCACGCATCGCCTGCCCGCGCGCCTGCGCCAGCCTGACCAGTACCGCGTCGTCGATGAGCGTCTTTTGCGTGAGCTGCTCCAGCAACTCGGTATGGAACAGGGACACCGGCCCGGGATCGCGGGACTTGAAGCTGCGGCCGAGCCGCTCGATCAGCGCGCTGTCGGTGATCGGGTTCGCGCCGCCTTCCTGTTTTTCCTTGTAGCTGGCGCGCAGCTTCTGGTATTCCGTCTTGCCGACGCGCTCGGTGTAGCGATCCTCGAGCCAGGTCTGCACCTTGTAGACGTTGACGTCCACGGGGCCCGGCTGCTCGTTCGGTGCAAGCTGGGCTCCGATGCCCGCCGCCACTTCGCGACGCATCGCCTGCACCTGCAGGGCGCGCCTGTCCGCGACCGGATCGTATCCAGGCTCGAGCGTGAGGGTCAGCGCCGGGCGCTTGGTCATGGCTTCGCTCAGCATCTTCAGCTTTTCCTGCTCGGGCGGCAGCAGCATGCTGCTGCCGGGATCGAAGCTGACCGCTTCGATCTTTTCCGAGCTGACGCCCAGCAACTTGCCGAGCGCCCGGAATGGTGCCGTCACCAGCTTGGTCAGCACGTTGACGATGGCCTTCCAGACGATTTTTCCGTAGCTGAACTGCGGGTCGTCGAGACTGCCAGAAATCGGCAGATCGAGGTCGATGATGCCGTTGCTGTCTTCCAGCAGGGCGATGGCGAGATCGAGCGGCAGCTTCGTTGCATCGGGACTGTCGACCCGTTCGCCGAGCTTCAGCTTGTTGATCACGAACTTGTTTTCGCCCGCCAGCTGGCGCTGCTTGATCTTGTATTCGAGGTCGACCGAGAGCTTGCCCGAATCGATCTTGCGCCCGGCGAACTTGCCAGAATACGGCGTCAGGTTGGTCATTTCCAGATTGCGGAAAGTCAGCGTCAGGTCGGTGAAGTCGGTCGCCCGGAACGGCTGGAGCGATCCGCGCACACGCGCCGAGCCGTAGTCGTCAACCTTGCCGTCGAGTTCCACCTGCGCCGTCGCTGCCGGATTGGTCGTGAGCCCGGTCACCACGCCCGACAGGTCGTGCATGCGCGTGCCGAACTGCGGCGTCAGCGAGAGGTCGGCGAACTCCGCATTCGCGCCGACGATGCGCAGGCGCTCGACCTCCAGCGGGAACGCTTCGGTTTGCGCGGCAGGCTTGGCCTGGGCGGCGGCTTTGGTGGCTGGCTTGCCCGCTGCCGGCTGGCGCAGGATGCGCTGCAGGTTGATCGACTTGTCCTCGAAAATGATCACCTTGCCGAAGGGATTCAGCGCTACCAGTTCGTTCATGTGCAGGCGGTCGGGGCCGAGACTGAGCTTCAGCGTGTCGGACGACAGCTGCTTCCAGCCGAGGAAGGCCTCCTCGGTGTCTTCCTCGGTGATCGCCATGTCGTCCACCACGAAGCGACCGTTGTAATCGAGCTTCATGTCCGACTTCTTCTGCGCGAACACCAGCTTGCCGCGGGTCGAGGCATCGCCCGAACGCAGATTGAGCCGGGCGAACTGGTTGAGGTAGGGTGCAAAGGGTTTCAGCGACATGCCTTCCAGCCTCAGGTCGAGCCTGCCCGAGGGCTTGCCCGGAACGACGCTGCCGCTGGCGCTGAAGCGGCCGCCCTGCCTGACCCGGAATGCCGCCTTGAGCGGCACCGCACGCGCCATGTCGAGCGACAGCTTGCCGACTTCGATTTTCCCCTGCTCGATATCCAGCAGCACGGGAGCGCCCTTGCCGCGATCCTCCATGCTTACTGCCGCATCCTCCAGCGCCAGACGCTGCAGCGCGAGCGTCCAGTCCCGCTTCGCTCCGGCGGCCAGTTTGGCCACCGCACGCTCGGATGCGGGCGGCGCCGTGCGGACCTGCTTCAGCATGGTCTGCCAGTTCAGCGGCTGGCCGTCGCGACGCGCCACCCGGGTGCGCAGGCCAGACAGCACGATGGCCTGCATCGATGCGGCATGCGCGTCGAGGTCGAATTCGCCGCCCGTCACCTGCAGTTTGGCCAGCGTGGCGGCGGGCTCGGCTTGCAGTGCCGAAATCAGCTTGAGGCCGCTGATTTCGCTGTTGAAGTCCCTGACTTTAAGTGGCCCGTCCAGATTCGACACAGCCAGCCGCAGGTCCAGATCCGCCACCTCCAGACGCATCGGCTGCTGGAACGAGCGGTCCTGTGCCAGGGCGCGCCAGTCCTGCAATGTCACCTCGGCCACTTCGAAAACGAAGGGCTTGGTTACTTCCGCCGCAGGCTGCGTTGCCGCGTCGGCGGCCGTGTCAGCCGGCGGTTTCCAGGCGTTCGTCCAGTCGAAGCTGCCGTCGGCCATGCGCGTGAGTTCAAGCTCGCCGCCCGTCAGCGCCAGCTGCGCCACGCGTGCCCGGCGCGCCAGCAGGTCGAAATCCACCCCCGTGATATCGGCCTGCGGCAGCTGGAACAGCGGCGATTCGCCGACCGCCAGGCGGACGTCCCGCAGCCCGAGCACCAGCCCGGTGAACTTCACCTGGGTGCCCGACTGCATCGAAAAATCCAGCCGCGGCAGTGCCAGGTCGGCGTGCCCGACCGACAGCGTGCCGCTGCCCTGCGCGGGAACGGCCGCAAATTTTTCCAGGGCAACACGGATGCGTGCCAGCACGGCCTGCGGCTTGTCGTCGACGATCGCGAAATGGTAGGCGAATCCGGCCCGGATGTCGCCCTGGGAGGGTCTGACCGGCAGGTCCGCCTGCTTCACCACGCGAATCAGCCGGTCGAGCTTGACCCCTTCGAGAGCCACTTCACCGTTGGACATGACGGGATTCAGACCCACCTCGCCCTTCCATTTGAGGGTGCCGCCCTGTTCCGGCAACTTGGCCGCGATCAGGTAATCGCCGCGATCCTCGGGCAGCGTCGACAGGCCGTCGAGTTCGAGGCCGAGCGGCTTCAGCACCGCCTTGAACGGCTTGCCCGGCCGATTGGCATCGGTGTATTCGACATGTCCGTTGTCGATCCTGATGCGGTCGATCAGCAGCCGGACGATGCTGTCGGACGGTGGTTCCTTGTCCTCGTTGAGCCTGGCGATCAGCGCCGCCCAGTTCAGCTTGCCGCCGGGGAGAACGGCCAGATTGACGTCCGGACCATCAAGCTGGATGTCCTGGATGCGCAGGGCCCAGCGGAACAGGCCGGTGGTTTCGAGGTTGACGTAGAGACGGTCAAAGCCGGCCAGCGGCTTGCCGTCCGCTTCGGCGAGCCGCAGGTCGTCGACCGTGGCTTCAAGGGTAAAGGGATTGAACCTGACCCGCTGTGCGCTCAACTGGCTGGCGAGCTTGTTTTCACCCACCCACGGCAGCAGCTTCTGGGCCAGCGGATCGACCAGGAAAAACCCGAAAACCAGGTACAGGGCATACAGCCCGGCGACGATCAGAACCGGCAGGCTGCGTGCAATTTTGACGACACGTCCCCACATGCGGACTCTCCTTTTCTAATTGTTAGGCCCTCGTCTGCGGTGAGCCGGCACGCATGCCGGTCACGCACGCCCGGGCAGCGATGCTCAGTTTCCCTGCATGGTCTCGCGGATCACCCTGAATATCTCGCGGAAAGCTTTCGGCGGCTTGCTGCGCGCTGCTTCGTCGCGCGCGTTGCGGATGAGTTGCCGCAGATGCGTGGCATCCGCATCGGGATAGTTGTTGATGAAAAGCGTCAGCGCCTCGTTGTCGGCGATCAGCTTTTCGCGCCATTTCTCGGCCTGGTGCAGCCGAGCATTTTCGGCAACGGATGCGCCGTTGAACACATCGATCTGTGCCTGGATCGGCGCCGGGTCAACCGAACGCATCAGCTTGCCGATGTACTGCTTCTGCCGACGCAAGGCGCCATTCTGGGTAATCTTGCGGCAATCGGCGACAGCGGCACGCAACTCCTCCGGCAGTTCGATGCGCTTGAACTGGGCGCTGGGGAGCTTGACCAGGATTTCGCCGAGTGCCTGCAGGGCTTCGACTTCGCGTTTTTGCTGGCTTCTGCTGGGGCCATCGTAGACCTCGTCGGGGTCGAACTCCAGCTCGGCATCGGGATCGATCAGGCGCACGGTGGGGCTTTCGGTTACTGTTATTATCGACATTGTAGTTTCTGCCGCCTGAAACGTGCCGAATCCAACCCTAACGCGCTCCTTTTTACATTCGCAAGCCGACATGTCCCGTTCCCAATTCAGCTATACCCGCGACCAGCTCATTGCGCTGTCCCAGATCGTCATCGAGCACGCGGTCCGACAGGGTGCCACCGCCGCCGACACCGAGATTTCCGAAGGCGTTGGCCAGAGCGTCAGCGTGCGCCAGGGCGAGATCGAAACCATCGAATACAACAAGGACAAGGGCGCCGGGGTGACGGTCTACATCGGCCAGCGGCGCGGCCATGCCTCGACCTCGGACCTGTCGGAGAGCGCGCTGAAAAGCGCGGTGGAGAAGGCGCTGACCATCGCACGCTATACCGCCGAGGACGAAGCTGCCGGCCTGCCGGACGCCGACCGGCTGGCGCAGGACGTGCCCGATCTCGATCTGTACCACCCGTGGGCGCTCAGCGTGGAAGAAGCCGCCGAACGCGCCCGTGCCTGCGAGGCCGCAGCGCTGGCGGTCGACAAGCGGCTGACCAATTCGGAAGGCGCCGGCGTCAGCAACCACGCCTCGCATTTCATCTACGCCAACAGCCTCGGCTTCTGCAACGGCTACGCCGGCTCGCGCCACGGCATCTCGGTCGCGGTGATCGGTGAGGACAAGGGCGCGATGCAGCGCGACTACTGGTACAGCAGCGCGCGCAACGCAGACAGGCTCGAATCCGCCGAGTCGGTGGGACGCATGGCGGGCACGCGCACGGTGCGGCGCCTCAACGGCAGGAAGCTCGACACCCGCACCTGCCCGGTCGTGTTCGAGGCGCCGATCGCCACCGGCCTGATCGGCAATTTCGTCGCCGCCGTGTCCGGCGGCAGCCTCTACCGCAAGTCGTCTTTCCTGCTCGACAGTCTCGGGCAGCAGGTATTCGCCCCGCTGGTGAACATCCGCGAAGAGCCCTTCATCCCGTCCGGCCTCGGCAGCGCGCCGTTCGACAGCGAAGGCGTCGCCTGCCTCGACCGCGCCATGGTGAAGGACGGCGTGCTGCAGGGGTATTTCCTGTCGAGCTATTCGGCCCGCAAGCTCGGCATGGCGACGACCGGCAACGCCGGCGGCAGCCACAACCTCATCGTCACCCCCGGCGAGCACGACCTCGACGGCCTGCTGAAACTGATGGGCAGCGGACTCCTCGTCACCGAACTGCTCGGCCACGGCGCCAACATGGTGACCGGCGACTACTCGCGCGGCGCCGCCGGCTTCTGGGTGGAGAACGGTGAAATCCAGTACCCGGTCGAGGAAATCACCATCGCCGGCAACCTGGCCGAGATGTTCAAGGGCATCGTCGCCATCGGCCGCGACATCGAGAAGCGCGGTTCCAAGCAGGTCGGCTCCATCCTGATCGACAGGATGACGGTGGCGGGCAACTAGCATGTTCAACGCAAGCCGCTTCCTCGCCGCGGTTTGCATCACCTTCCTGCTGGCAGCGTGCGACCGCGCGCCGACGCTGCCCAGGCTCGCCCCGCAGGACGTCATCGTCGCCTTCGGCGACAGCCTCACCCACGGTACCGGCGCGAGCGACGACACCTCCTACCCTGCCGTGCTGGCGTCGCTTACCGGCCGTACCGTGATCAACGCCGGCGTCCCCGGCGACACCACGACTTCGGGCCTGCAGCGCCTGCCCGAGGTGCTGGCCGAATACCGTCCGCGCCTGGTGCTGCTGTGCCTGGGCGGCAACGACATGCTGCGGAAACAGTCCGCGGCCGCGACCGAAAACAACCTGCGCCTGCTGGTGCAGGCCATCCGCGCCAGCGGCGCCCAGGTCGTGCTGGTAGGGGTGCCCGAGCCCAGGCTGTTCGGTGGTGCACCCGATTTCTACGCCCGCATCGCCGAAGACATGCAACTGCCGCTGGAAGACGAGATCTTCAATGACGTGCTGAAGGACAACAGTCTCAAATCGGACGCCATCCACGCCAACGCCGCCGGCTACCGCAAGGTCGCCGAACGACTGGCCGAATTCCTCAGGGAGGCCGGCGCGCTGTGAATGCCCTGCTTGCCCTGGCCCGCCTGATCGACGCGCTCACCGAACGCGTCGGCCGCCTGGTCATCTGGCTGGTGCTCGTCGCCACGCTGATTTCGGCAGGCAACGCGCTGGCCCGCTATGCGCTGGGCGAAAGCTCCAACGCCTGGCTGGAAATCCAGTGGTATCTGTTCGGCGCCATGTTCCTGCTGGCGGCCGGCTACACGCTGAAGCACAACGGCCACGTGCGCATCGACATTTTCTACAACCGACTGGGGCCACGCGGGCAGGCCTGGATCGATCTCGCCGGCGGCCTGCTGTTCCTGCTGCCGATGGCGCTGCTCCTGACCTGGCTGGCGTGGCCGATGTTTCATGAAGCCTGGGTGACACGGGAAATGTCGCCCGACGCCGGCGGTCTAGTGCGCTGGCCGGTGAAGCTGCTGCTGCCGCTGGGATTCGGCCTTCTGGCCCTGCAGGGCTTGGCCGAGGTCATCAAGCGTGTCGGTGTCCTCAGCGGCCATCTCACCCTGCCGCGCGAAGCTCCTGAGGAGGAGGTGTGATGACGGCCGCCCTGCTGCAGAACATGGCGCCGCTGATGTTCCTCGGCCTGGTGATGTTCCTGCTGCTGGGCTATCCGGTGGCCTTCGCACTCGCCGCCAACGGCCTGCTGTTCGCCGGCATCGGCATCGCCGCCGGCCATTTCGACTTTTCGCTGATGCAGGCGCTGCCCGAGCGCGTCTACGGCATCGTCGCCAACCCCACGCTGCTGGCGATTCCCTTCTTCGCCTTCATGGGGCTGATCCTTGAACGCTCCGGCATGGCCGAAGACCTGCTCGACACCATCGGCCAGCTGTTCGGCTCGCTGCGCGGCGGGCTTGCCTATGCGGTGGTCCTGGTCGGCGGCCTGCTCGCCGCCACCACCGGCGTGGTCGCCGCCACCGTCATCGCGATGGGCCTGATTTCGCTGCCGGTGATGCTGCGCTACGGCTACGACAAGCGCCTGGCCACCGGCGTCATCGCCGCCTCCGGCACGCTGGCGCAGATCGTGCCGCCTTCGCTGGTGCTGATCGTGCTGGCCGACCAGCTCGGCGCCTCGGTCGGCGACATGTACAAGGGCGCGCTGCTGCCGGGCCTGCTGCTGGTCGGCCTCTACCTGGCCTATGTATTCCTGGTGACGCTGTTTCGGCCTGCCGCCGCCCCGGCCATGCCGGCCGGCGCACGCACCCTGCACGGTTCGGCCCTGCTGCTGCGCGTGCTGACCACGCTGGTGCCGCCGCTGGTGCTGATTTTCCTGGTGCTCGGCACCATCTTCATCGGCGTCGCCACCCCGACCGAAGGCGGCGCGATGGGCGCGGCGGGCGCCCTGCTGCTGGCGCTGCTGCGCGGCCGGCTGTCGCGTCTGCAGCTGACGCAGGCGATGGACAGCACCACCCGGCTCACCACCTTCGTCATCTTCATCCTCATCGGCTCGACCATCTTCACCCTGGTCTTCCGCGGCCTCGATGGCGACCTCTGGGTGGAACACCTGTTCAGCCAGCTGCCGGGCGGCATGCTCGGTTTCCTCGTCGCGGTCAACCTGCTGGTGTTCGTGCTGGCGTTCTTCCTCGATTTCTTCGAGATCGCCTTCATCGTGGTGCCGCTGGTGGGGCCGATCGCCTACAAGCTCGGCATCGACCCGATCTGGTTCGGCGTCATGCTCGCGGTCAACATGCAGACCGCCTTCATGCATCCGCCGTTCGGCTTCGCGCTGTTCTACCTGAAAAGCGTGGCCCCCAAGTCGATTGCCACCAGCGACATCTACTGGGGGGCGATCCCGTTTCTCGTCATCCAGCTGGTCATGGTCGTCGTCGTGCTGAGCGTCCCCCAGATCGTGCTGCGCGACGCTCCTGCCGACGCCAGCAGCGTCACCGAAATCCCCATCGACGTCGACCCGGACGCCTACTACCTGCCCGCCGAGTGGCGCTGACGACCTGTTAGAATTCGCCTTCCAGTTTTTTGACAGGCTCTCAAATCATGTCCGAACTCATCATCGAAGACCTCGTTGTCGGCAGCGGCGACACTGCCAGCGCAGGTCAAAACGTTTCCGTGCATTACACCGGCTGGCTCACCAATGGCCAGAAATTCGATTCCAGCGTCGACCGCAACGACCCCTTCGACTTCAAGCTCGGCATGGGCCAGGTCATCCCCGGCTGGGACCAGGGCGTGGCCGGCATGCAGATCGGCGGCAAGCGCAAGCTCACCATCCCGCCGAATCTGGCCTACGGTGCACGCGGTGCCGGCGGCGTGATCCCGCCGAACGCCACGCTGGTGTTCGAGGTGGAACTGCTGGGCATTCGCTGAGTCTCATTCCAAGTTCCCCTTCAGAAGGGAACGGGGCCGGTCATGCTGGCTGCCCCGTTCCCTTCTGTGCTTTTGAACCACGGGTAAAATCCCCCCATGACCCAGACCCTGTTCTCACACCGCAAGCACTGGGCGGCACGCTTCGGCACCGCCCCCTTCCTGCCGATGTCGCGCGCCGAAATGGCCGCGCTCGGCTGGGATGCGTGCGATGTCATCCTGGTGACGGGCGACGCCTACATCGACCACCCCAGCTTCGGCATGGCGCTGGTCGGGCGACTGCTGGAAGCACAGGGCTACCGCGTCGGCATCATCAGCCAGCCGGACTGGCACTCGGCCGATGCCTTCCGTGCACTCGGCCAGCCGACACTGTATTTCGGCGTCACCGCGGGCAACATGGACTCGATGGTCAACCGCTACACCTCGGATCGCAAGATCCGTTCCGACGACGCCTACACACCCGATGCCGCGCCGAACAAGCGGCCCGACCGCGCCGTCACCGTGTATGCGCAGCGCTGTCGCGAGGCCTATCCCGGCACCCCGGTGATCATCGGTTCAATCGAGGCGTCCCTGCGCCGCATCGCGCATTACGACTACTGGTCCGACAGCGTGCGCCGTTCGGTGCTGCCGGACTCCAAGGCCGACCTGCTGATCTTCGGCAACGCCGAGCGCGCGCTGCTCGACATCAGCCATCGCCTCGCCAAGGGCGAGAAGATCGGCGACATCCGCGACGTGCGCGGCACCGGCTTCATGGTGGCGCACGACTGGAAGCCGGAAGCCAACTGGATTGAAGTGCTGTCGACCGAGCTCGACACCCCCGGCGCGATCGACGCCCACGTCGACCCCTACGCCATGTCGCCGGGCGCACCGACGCCACAAGCGCCCGCAGGCTCCGCGCCAATTCGCCTGGTTCCCAAGGCCGAGCGTCTGGCCGCCAAACAGGCGGTGCGCGAGCACACCGTGATCCGCCTGCCCGACTACGACCAGGTGAAGAACAACCCGTCGTTCTATGCGCACGCGTCGCGCGTGTTCCACCTCGAATCCAACCCCGGCAACGCCCGCGCGCTGCGGCAGGCGCACGGCGAGCGCGACGTCTGGCTCAACCCGCCGCCGATCCCGCTCAGCACGCCGGAGATGGACGCGGTGTACGACCTGCCCTACGCGCGCGCGCCGCATCCGAGCTACGGCGACGCCAAGATTCCGGCGTGGGAGATGATCCGCTTCTCGGTCAACATCATGCGCGGCTGCTTCGGCGGCTGCACCTTCTGCTCGATCACCGAGCACGAGGGCCGCATCATCCAGAGCCGCAGCGAAGATTCCGTGATCAAGGAAATCGAGGCGATCCGCGACAAGACGCCCGGCTTCACCGGCGTCATTTCCGACCTCGGCGGGCCGACTGCCAACATGTACCGCATGGCGTGCAAGTCGGAAAAGATCGAGAAGGCCTGCCGCCGTCTGTCCTGCGTGTTCCCCGACATCTGCGACAACCTCAACACCGACCACACGCCGCTGATCCACATGTACCGCCGCGCCCGCGCGCTGCCCGGAATCAAGAAGATCCTCATCAGCTCGGGCCTCAGATACGACCTCGCGGTACGCTCGCCCGAATACGTCAAGGAACTGGTGCAGCACCACGTCGGCGGCTATCTCAAGATCGCGCCCGAGCATACCGAGGCCGGCCCGCTGTCGAAGATGATGAAGCCCGGCATGGGCGCCTACGACCGCTTCAGCGAAATGTTCGAAGCCGCATCGAAAGCGGTCGGCAAGAAGCAGTACCTGATCCCCTATTTCATCGCGGCGCATCCCGGCACCACCGACGAGGACATGCTGAACCTCGCGCTGTGGCTGAAGAAGCACGACTTCCGCCTCGACCAGGTGCAGACTTTCCTGCCGACGCCGATGGCGCTGGCGACCGCGATGTACCACACCGAAAAGAACCCGCTGAAGAAGGTGCTCGGCGGCAAGGGTGAAGCGGTGTCCGTCGTCAAGCAGGGCCGCACCCGGCGACTGCACAAGGCCTTCCTGCGCTACCACGACCCCGACAACTGGCCGCTGCTGCGCGAGGCGCTGAAGGACATGGGCCGCGAGGACCTGATCGGCAACAGCAAGAAGCACCTCATCCCGCTGTTCCAGCCCGCCGGCACCGGCAAGCAGCCGGAAGGCGCGCGCAAATCGCGTGCTGAGGGCGGCCGCACAAAACCCACGTCTGGCAAGCCCGGGGCTGCGACCCCCCGTGCCGCCAAGCCGGGCGACAAGCCTGCGCCAAGCAAGGCTGCTGGCTCGACAAAACCTGGCTCAGGCAAACCCGCTGCGGGCAAGCCCTCCCCTGGCAGCCGCGGCCGGCCACCCCAGGTGCCCAAGCATCCGCTCAGCCAGCGCCGCGGCGGCGGAAAATCCCGATAGGAGGGGCATCTTTATGCCCTTCGGGTACTCACCCCGAATTTCGTACCATTGCAATCACCAAGCCATTCGGGGCGAGGGCGCCCCTCCTACTTATGACGACCCCCAGCGACATCCTCCGCGCCAAGCTCAACCTCGAAACCGCCCAGTTGCAATGGTCCGAACTCGAACGCCATTTCGCGCGCGGCAGCGTCATCAAGGTCGCCGCCGGAACCGATCTGGTCGACACCGCGCTGCACGTCGCCGAGAACAATGCCGCCACCGTGCAGGCCTGGCTGGCTGAGGGCCGCATCGCGCGTGCCGAGATGACAGACGCCGAGGACTGGCATGCGCGCCAGCCGATGTTCTGGGCCGTGGTGGTGGCGCCGTGGGTACTGGTGCAGGAAGTGCAGAAGGAACTGGACTCCGATTGATCCATCGAAATATCCATGAGTCCGTTCGTGTTGAGCCTGTCGAAACATGAACGGACTCATGGCCTTCGACAGGCTCAGGCCGAACGATGATCAGACGTAACCCGTATTGATCCATCGCCCAGAAAAAAGCCCGCATCCGCGGGCTTTTTTTGGCAGCCGGAAATCTCAGGCAACCAGGCTGTCCTTCACCCGCATCAGGCGGGCGCGTGCTTCGGTGGCGACGCCTTGCACGGCCGGATCGCTCACCAGCTTCACCATGATGCCGGGGTCGAGGAAGGACACGGTCACCTTGCCGTCGTCGTCTTCGCGCACGACGACGTTGCAGGGCAGCAACAGGCCGGCATCGGGAACAGCCGTAATGGCCTGGTGCGCCAGCGGCGGATTGCAGGCACCGAGTATGCGGTAGGGCCGGCCGTCGACGTTGAGCCTGGCCTTCATCGTGGCCTGCACGTCGATGTCGGTCAGCACGCCGAAGCCCTCGGTCTTAAGTGCGGCGGTGACCTTTTCCACTGCCTCGTTGAAGGGTCCGCTGATCCTGGCGTCGAATCCGTATTCGCTCATGGGGTTTTGCTCCTGGGGTGAATGATCTGAAGGGTGGCATTTTACCTGTCCACCCTAGTGTGGACGTCGGTAGTCCCTTCAAGTTTCACCCTTCCAGCGATTGCTGCTCCATTTTCCACCACAGCCGATAGACCTGATCGGACCACAGCGACTTGATGTAGGCGACCACGTCCTGCATCTCCTGTTCGGTGAGCCTGCCTTTCCAGGCCGGCATGTTGCCCTGGCCTCCGGGGCTGCCGTCGCGCACCGCCTCCAGCAGCACCGCCGTGGGGTGATGCCAGGCGTGCGCGCTGTCGTCGAGCGGCGGTGGCGGATACCTGCCGTCCGGGTTGCGTACGCGCCAGTCGCCCGGCAGGCCCTTGCCCGCCATGCCATGACACGCCACGCAATGCTGCTGGTAAACGGCCGCGCCACGCGCCACCTGCGCCGCATCCTGCTTGCGTTCGAGCGGGACCTCCGCTGCGCTGCTGTCAATGCTGGCAGACGCCGGCGCGACCACCGGCTCGGGGGGCTTGTCGCAGGCCGCCAGCGTGAAGCCTGCCAGCAGTATCGCCAGAATGGATCGCTTCGTCGTTTTCATGGGCGTCCTTCCACAATGATGCACCCTGAATCAGGGCGGCAAGGTCGGGGCGGTCTGCGGCCCATCCGGCAACAGACGGTCCAGCAGCCTGCGCATGTTGCGCCAGTGCGAGCCTTCCCAGTACACACGCCCGCATGCATCGCAGGTGCTGAAGCGATCATAGTGCGCTTGCACTCTCGGTGGCAGGCGCACCAGCACGCTGGCCTTGTCTACCGGCCGCAGCGGTGCGTTGCAATGCAGGCACAGGGTAAACGGCCGCGCACTGCGTGCCAAATCCAGTCGCTCGACGACCTCGCGCAACTGCTGTTCCGATTTCAGGGCATGCACATAACAGCCGTGCGTCACCGCACGCCGCTTCAGCAATTCGCGGTCGCGCGTCAGCACGATGCGCCCCTCCTGCTCGGACAGCGCCACGATGGCGTCGTCGTGAAAGTGATTGTCGTACAGCGTATCGAAGCCGAACATGCGCAGCATATGGGCCAACCCGCCCAGATGCGCGTCGGCGACGAAGCGCGTCTCTCTCAGAGGCGTGACGCGCACCCGCAGCAATGGCGTCACGTCCAGCGCCTCGAAGCGGGGATAGACCGCTACCCGGTCGCCGTCCTCGAGTCGCCGACTGAAATCCACCGATTCGCCGTTCAGCAGGATCAGTTCGACCTCGGTGTGCGGCACGCCCAGCGCCTCGATCATGTGCTTGGTGGTCGCCGCCTGCGCGCACGCCACGGTGAATTCCCGCTTGCGCCGGACCGGCGCCAGGAAGTCGTTCAGTTCCTCGTAAAAGCGGAAGGTGACGTTGGCCATATGCCGGCCATTGTCGCCATTCGGAGCCGTCCGGAAAACCCGCCCGCTTCGATCCAACACCGACAGCCGAAAAAAAACGCCACCTCGACGGTGGCGCTTGTCCGGGTTCGCTTGCAGGTCAGTGCTGGGTTTTTGCCGGCTTGCCGGTTTTGGGCGGGGGGATGAACGATCCCACCGGCACCACGACCTGTTTCGGTTTCTTGGGTTTTTTTGCTTCCTTGTTTCCGCGTAACTGGCCTTTGGCCATGGTCGTTCTCCTTGAACCATCTCAGATGTATCCAGCCGGATGGGCACCATGCGCATCAGTCCGACACAGCCCGATCATAGGCGCTTGCTCGCGAAAACCCAGCTTTATATTCAGACACCCGAAACCAGGCGGCTTGAACCGCCGCCGTCATCCGGCGCCTCAGTTGTAAAGCATGTCCGGCAGCCACAGGCTGATTTGCGGGATGTAGGTAATCAACATCAGGAACACCAGCAGAACAGACAGCCACGGCAGCGCCGCGCGGGTGACCTGCACCAGGCTCATGCCGGTGATGCCGCTGGTGACGAACAGGTTCAGGCCCACCGGCGGCGTGATCATGCCGATCTCCATATTGACCACGATGATGATGCCGAGGTGAATCGGGTCGATGCCGAGATGGGTGGCGATCGGGAAGAGGATCGGCGCCAGAATCAGGATGATGCCGGTGGGCTCCATGAAGTTGCCCGCCACCAGCAGGATGATGTTGACCACGAACAGGAACATCCAGGGCGCCATGCCCGCGGCGACGATGTGCTCCGCGATCGATTGCGGGATGCGTTCGGTCGTCAGTACGTGGGCGAACAGCAGGGCGTTGGCGACGATGAACATCAGCATCACGGTGGTCTTGCCGGATTCCATCAGCACCTCGGGCAGCTGGCGCACGCCGATGTCGCGATAGACCAGGACCGCGACGAGCGTCGCATACACCGCCGCGACCGCCGCCGCCTCGGTCGGGGTGAACACGCCGCCGTAGATGCCGCCCATGATGATGACCAGCAGCGCCAGGCCCCAGACCGAGTCCTTGAATGCGACCAGCAGTTCGCGCGGCGTGGCGCGCGTCGATCGCGTGAGCGTCAGCTTGCCGGCGCGCCACCAGACCGCCAGCGCCAGCATGAAGGCCAGCATCAGGCCCGGGATGACGCCGGCCATGAACATGCGCCCGACGGACACCTCGGTGACCGAGGCGTACACCACCATCACGATGGAAGGCGGAATCAGGATGCCCAGGGTGCCGGCGTTGCAGATCACGCCGGCGGCGAACGGCTTGGGATAGCCGCTCCTCACCATGCCCGCGATCACGATGGAGCCGATCGCCACCACCGTGGCCGGGCTCGACCCGGATACGGCGGCAAACAGCGTGCAGGCCAGCACGCTGGCTATGGCCAGGCCGCCCCGCAGGTGGCCGACGGCGGCGATCGCGAAACGCACCATGCGCTTGGCCACGCCGCCGGTGCTCATCATGGTGCCGGCCAGGATGAAGAACGGAATCGCCAGCAGCGTGTAATGCTCGCTGGTCTCGTACAGCTTGATCGACAGGCTCGCCAGCGAATCGTCGGCGAACAGCAGGATCGTCAGCAGGCTGGACAGGCCGAGCGAAATCGCGACCGGCATGCCGAGCGCCATGAAAAGGAACAGGCTGAGGAAAAGGAAGCCGGTCGTCATGGGACCGGCTCCTCGCTCTTGAGCCTGAGCGCGTCATCCACTTCGTTGCCCAGGTGCAGGCTGTCGGAACGGCCGGTGGCCAGCGCCCACAGCACCTGAGAAAACCGCAGCGCCAGCAGCGCATAGCCGAAGGGCAGGATCGAGCGCACGACCCAGATCGGGATCGGCAGGTCATCGAGTTCGACGCCCACCAGCTTCATTTTGGAGACATAAATCCACGAACCGTAGAAAACCAGGCCGGTGTAGAACAGGCACAGCAGCACGATGACGATCGAGGTGGCGCGGCGCAGGCCGGGCGGGAATTTCTTCACCAGCGCGTCGACACCGATGTGCGCGCCGATGCGCACGCCGTAAGATATGCCGACGAAGATCATCACGGCGAAGAACACCGTGGTCAACTCCAGCGCCCACGAAAACCCGGAGTTGAAGCCATAGCGCATGACAACCTGCAGAAAGGTCAGCAGCGTCATCAGGGCAAGCATGACGATGACGATCAGTTCCTCGATGCGGTCGAGGATCTTCATGGTTTACCCCCACTCAGACAGGGTCAGAAATTCAGGCCATGCAAACAGGCCTGACGGGGCCGGGGCCACCCCTGCCCCGGCTCGCAATCCTGTGCTAATTGCCCTTGGACGCGGACTTGACGCCGCCTTGTTCGTTGGCCTTGAGCGCATCGTTGATGACATCGGTGCCGATTTCGCCCTCGAACTGCTTCCATACCGGCTTCATCGCCTGGCGCCACTGGGCGAGTTCGACCTTGGTCATCGGCAGCACCTGGGCCTTGTTGGCGTCGATGACCTTCTGGCGGAACGTGGCCGCCTCGTCGAATGCGACAGTGTTGCCGTATTTGATCGACTCGACCATCGCGTCGTTGAGGCCCTTGCGGATGTCCGCAGGCAGGCCGTCCCACCAGCCCGAATTGGTGATCACCATGTAGTCGAGCACGCCGTGGTTGGACTCCATGATGTACTTCTGCACCTCGTAGAATTTCTTCGAGTAGGTGTTGGACCACGGGTTTTCGGTGCCGTCGACGACGCCGTTCTGCAGCGCCTGGTAGACCTCGGCGAAAGCCAGCTTCTGGGGATTGGCGCCGACAGCCTTGAACTGCGCCTCGAGCACGTCGGAGCTCTGGATGCGGAACTTCAGGCCTTTGGCATCCGCAGGCACCCGCAACGGCTTGTTGGCCGAGAACTGCTTCATGCCATTGTGCAGGTAGCCCAGGCCCTTGATGCCCTTCTTGTTCATCGAATCGAGCAGTTCCTGTCCCTTGGGACCGTCCTGGAAACGGTCCACCGCCTCGAGGTCATCGAACAGGAACGGCAGGTCGTAAACCTGCAGCTTGGGCGTGTACTTGCCGAACTTGGCCAGGGACGGCGCGATGATCTGCACGTCGCCGAGCAGCAGGGCCTCCATTTCCTTGCCGTCGCCGAAGAGCTGGCTGTTGGGGAAAACCTGCACTTCGACCCGGCCAGGAAATTTCTTTTCGACCAGTTCCTTGAACTTCAGTGCTGCCAGTCCCTTCGGCGTCTGATCGGCGACGACGTGGGAATACTTGATGACGATGGGGGCTGCCGAGGCAACGGAGGGAGCGATCAACAGAACGGCCGCGATGGCCAATAAGCGCTTAAACATGGTGGTCTCCTTAATATTTTGATTTTGATGGGCGGCGCACGGCATCCCATAGGCGGCATTTATAGCGCAATAAACCCGGCTTGTGGCCAACTAAATGCGTTGCGCGTACAAATTTACCTTATCGCGCCGGGCGGATGGAGAGCCGGTCACGGGCTTCCTGGGCTCATCCCGAGGGGACGAGCGGATTCGGCCAGGCCCCGGCGCTACACGCGGCTTGCGGTCTGCCGCATCACCTCGGCCGCCATCCGCATCGCCTTCTTAACCGGGGCCGGCAAGGGCGCGCCGCCATGATCGACGGCAGTCTGTGCATGGCGGGCTTCATCCTCCTTCATCTGTTCGACGACGGCGCGGCTTTTCGCATCGGCTTCCGGCAGTTGCTGCAGGTGGCCGTCCAGATGCGCCTCGACCTGGCGCTCGGTTTCGGCCAGGAAGCCGAGGTTCCACTTGTCGCCCAGCACACCGGCGACCACGCCGATGCCGAACGCGCCACCGAACCACAGCGGGTTGAGCAGGCTCTTGCGGCCGCCGAGTTCGTTGATGCGCGTCTCGCACCAGGCGAGGTGGTCGGTCTCCTCGCGCGCGGCCTGTTCGAGCTCGGCGCGCACCTGCTCGTTTTTCGCGGTGAGCGCCTGCCCGGCGTAGAGCGCTTGTGCGCACACTTCGCCGACATGGTTGACGCGCATGAGGGCGGCTGCACGCGCACGTTCTGCATCGCTCAATTCCACCTCCGGTGTTGTTGCGGGATAGGGACGGCCGGCGTGCGGACTGGCGAACACGGTCCGCAGGCCGAGATCGAAGGTGGTGATGAGTTGGTCGAGTCGGTTCATGGGTACCTCGGGTTTCTCGCTAGCAAACAAGGGCTTCGACAAGCTCAGCCCGAACGAAAATCCATGTTAGTGCCAAATCACTTCACGTAGTAGCTGAAATTGGAATACGCGGCTTCGGCGACCTTGAACCACTGGAACTCGGTGTCGCGGAACTGTTTCCAGGGGCGATAGATGGCCGCGAAGTCGGCATTGGTTTTCGCTTCTTCCTCGTACAACCTGAAGGTTGCGCGACGCGCGGCCAGCATCACGTCCTTGGGATAGGGATGCAGCTTGACACCCTGCCCCACCAGCCGCAGCAGCGCGGGCGGGTTCTTGGCGTCGTATTGCGCCAGCATCAGCTGGTTGGCTTCGGCGGTGGCGACTTCGAAGGCCTGCCGATACACCTCCGGCAGCGCACGCCACGCGGCCTGGTTGACGTAGAAACTCAGTTGCGGCCCGCCTTCCCACCAGCCGGGATAGTAGTAGTGCTTGGCAATTTTGTGGAAACCGAGCTTTTCGTCGTCGTACGGCCCCACCCACTCGGCAGCGTCGAGCGCACCGCGTTCCAGCGAAGGATAGATGTCTCCGCCGGGCAGGGTTTGCGGCACCGCGCCGAGCCTGGCCATGATCATGCCGCCGATGCCGGGGATGCGCATTTTCAACCCCTTGAGGTCGGCCAGCGACTTGATCTCCTTGCGAAACCAGCCGCCCATCTGGGTGCCGGTGTTGCCGCCGGGGAATTGCAGCACCTTGTATTTAGCGTAGAGCGCACGCATCGCCTCGATGCCGCCGCCGGCATACATCCAGGCGTTCTGCTGGCGCGCGGTGAGGCCGAACGGCACCGCGGTATCGAAGGCCAGCGCGAGATTCTTGCCAACGTAGTAATAGCCTGCCGAGTGCCCGCATTCGGCGGTGCCGTTGCCGACCGCATCGAGCACCTGCAGGCCGGGCACCAACTCGCCGCCGGCAAACACGCGGATCTGGAACTGGCCGCCGGTGAGCGCCGCCACCCGCTTGCTGAGGGTTTCGGCGGCACCGTAAATGGTGTCGAGGCTTTTCGGAAAGCTCGACGCCAGCCGCCAGCGGACGGCTGGCAGGTCGGCAGCTTGCGCCGCGGCCAGCGGCAGCATGGCAGCGACGCCGGCGCCGGTCAGAAAGTCACGTCTTTGCATGGGTTTGCCTCCGTATCGGCCGATTATACGAGCCGCAGGAGCAATGCGCCGCGTGATAAAATCGCGTTCTTTTCAAGCTCAGCCCCATCATCTGCCATGTTCAACCGCCAAGACACCCTCGCCAAGACCGACCCCGACCTGTGGGCGGCGATTCAACAGGAAGACCGCCGCCAGCAGGATCACATCGAACTGATCGCGTCGGAGAACTACACCAGCCCGGCGGTGATGCAGGCGCAGGGCTCCCAACTCACCAACAAGTACGCCGAAGGCTACCCTGCCAAGCGCTACTACGGCGGCTGCGAATACGTCGACATCGTCGAGCAGCTGGCGATCGACCGCGTGAAGGCGCTGTTCGGTGCCGAGGCCGCCAACGTGCAGCCCAACTCCGGCTCGCAGGCCAACCAGGCGGTGTTCATGGCCTTCCTGCAGCCCGGCGACACCATCATGGGCATGAGTCTGGCCGAAGGCGGCCACCTCACGCACGGCATGAAGCTCAACATGTCCGGCAAGTGGTTCAACGTCGTGGCCTACGGCCTCGACGAGAACGAAGCCATCGACTACGACAAGATGGAAGCACTGGCGCGCGAACACAAGCCGAAGCTGATCATCGCCGGCGCCTCGGCCTATGCGCTGCGCATCGACTTCGAGCGCTTCTCCAAGGTCGCCAAGGAAATCGGCGCGATCTTCATGGTCGACATGGCGCACTACGCCGGCCTCATCGCCGCGGGTGTCTATCCGAATCCGGTGCCGCACGCCGACGTCGTCACCTCGACCACCCACAAGACCCTGCGCGGCCCGCGCGGCGGCATCATCCTGATGAAGGCCGAGCACGAGAAGGCGATCAACTCGGCGATCTTCCCCGGCCTGCAGGGCGGTCCGCTGATGCACGTCATCGCCGGCAAGGCCACCGCCTTCAAGGAAGCCGCGACCAAGGAATTCAAGCACTACCAGGAACAGGTCATCGACAATGCGCTGGTGATGTGCAAGGTGCTGGTCGAGCGCGGCCTGCGCATCATCTCCGGCCGTACCGAGAGCCATGTGTTCCTGGTCGACCTGCAGCCCAAGAACCTGACCGGCAAGGAAGCCGAGGCCCTGCTCGGACGCGCCCACATCACGGTCAACAAAAACGCCATCCCCAACGACCCGCAGAAGCCCTTCGTCACCAGCGGCATCCGCGTCGGCACCCCGGCGATGACCACGCGCGGCTTCAAGGAACTCGAAGCCGAGCAACTGGCGCACATGATCGCCGACGTGCTCGATGCGCCGAATGACGAGGCGGTGATCGAGCGGGTGAAGGGCGAAGTGGCGAAGCTGACAGCGAAGTTTCCGGTGTATGGGTGAACGGAGAACCGAGAGCGGTGAACGGAAAGCCCCTCATCGTCCGTCACTTACCGTTCACTGATTACCGTTCACTGATTACCGCTCACTGATTACCGTTCACTGCTTACTGTTCACTACTCATGAAGTGTCCCTTCTGCGGTTCCCTCGACACCCAGGTCATCGACTCCCGCGTCAACGAGGCGGGTGATGCGATTCGCCGCCGCCGCCGCTGCGCGGCCTGCGACAAGCGCTTCACCACCTGGGAAACCGCCGAGTTGCGGCCACCGCAGATCGTCAAGACCAACGGCACCCGCGAGGACTTTTCCGAAACCAAGCTGCGCGAAGGCTTTCGCCGCGCGCTGCACAAGCGCCCGGTGTCGACCGAGCTGGTCGACGCCGCGGTCGGCCGCATCCGCCAGCGCCTGCTGACGCTGGGCGAACGTGAAATCCCGGCGCGCGAGGTCGGCGAACTGGTGATGACCGAGTTGAAGAAGCTCGACAAGATTGCCTACATCCGCTTCGCTTCGGTCTACCGCAGCTTCCAGGACGTCGACGACTTCCGCGACGTCATCCGCGACATCGACCAGCCCTGACATGTCTGCCGCCAGCCGTTTCAGCGCCATGGACCATGCTCACATGGCGCGTGCGCTGCAACTCGCGGCGAATGGCCTCACCACCACCAGCCCCAACCCGCGCGTCGGCTGCGTCGTCGTCAAGGACGATCGCATCGTCGGCGAGGGCTGGCATCAGCGTGCCGGCACGCCGCACGCCGAAATCCATGCGCTGAAAGCGGCCGGTGAATCCGCCCGCGGCGCGACAGTGTACGTGACGCTGGAACCCTGCTCGCACCACGGCCGCACGCCGCCGTGTGCCGAGGCGTTGATCGAGGCAGGCGTCACCCGCGTGGTGGCGGCGATGCGAGATCCCAACCCGCTGGTCGCGGGCGGCGGCATCGACATGCTGACGCTGGCCGGCATCGCGGCCGAAACCGGGCTGATGGAAGCCGAAGCCCAGGCGCTCAATCCCGGCTTCGTTTCGCGCATGACCCGCCAGCGTCCGTGGGTGCGGCTCAAGACCGCGTCCACGCTGGACGGCAAGACCGCGCTCGCCAATGGCGCCTCGCAGTGGATCACCGGCGCGGCCGCACGTGCCGACGTGCAGCGACTGCGCGCACGCGCCTGCGCCGTCCTCACCGGCAGCGGCACCGTGATCGCCGACAACCCGCGCATGAACGTGCGCGACATCGACGTCGGCCGCCAGCCGCTGCGCGTCGTCGTCGATTCCACCTTGCGCACGCCGGTCGATGCGGCGATCCTGCCCGCCCTGATTGCCTGCCGCCATGCCGAGCCTGCCGCACGCGCCGCGCTCGAACAGGCAGGCGCGGAAGTCATCGAGCTGCCGGGAACGGACGGCCGCGTCGACCTCGCCGCGCTGCTCACGCTGCTGGCGCAGCGCGGCATCAACGAGGTGCACGTCGAAGCCGGCGCCGCGCTCAGCGGTGCGCTGCTCGGCGCCGGGCTGGTCGACGAATGGGTGGCCTACGTGGCGCCGATGGCAGTGGGCGACACGGCACGCGGGCTGTTCATGCAGCCGCCGCTGACGACGCTGGCCGACGCCGCACGCTTCCGCTTGGCCGACGTGCGGCAGATCGGCGGTGATCTGCGCTTGACGCTGCTGCCCGCTTGAACGCCTTCAAGGACCACTTCTCGGCGGCGTCCGACCGCTACGCCGCCTATCGCCCCGACTATCCCGCCGCGCTGTTCGAATGGCTCGCCGGGCTGTGCCCCCGTCGGGGACAAGCCCCCATTCGGGGACAAGCCCCGAGCGCGGCACCGCGTGGGATTGCGCCACCGGCAGCGGCCAGGCGGCGTTGGGGCTGGCACCGCATTTCCGACGCGTCGTCGCCACCGATGCTTCCGCCGAGCAGATCCGCCACGCCGTGCCCCATCCCGCACATCGACTACCGGGTGGCGCACGGCCGAGGCCAGCGGCCTGCCGACCACAGCGTCGACCTCGTCACCGTCGCGCAGGCGGCGCACTGGTTCGACCTGCCGCGCTTTTATGCCGAAGTCGCGCGCGTGCTGAAACCCGACGGGGTGATCGCCTTGTGGGGCTACGGCCGCATGGTGCTGCCGGGGGAGATGGACGCGCCGTTGCAGCGCTTCTATGCCGAAACCGTCGGCCCCTACTGGCCGCCCGAACGCGCGCTGATCGACGACGGTTATCGCAGCCTGGATTTTCCGTTTGCGGAAATCGCCGCACCTGGATTCTTCATCGAGGTCGAGTGGACGCTGCCGCGCCTGATCGACTACCTGTCCACCTGGTCGGCGGTGAAGCGTTACCAGGCCGCGCAAGGACACGATCCCCTGCCCGCGCTGATGGTCGAACTCGATCCTCTGTGGGGGGATGCGGGCACCGCGAAGCCATTGCAGTGGCCGCTGTTCCTGCGGGTCGGCCGCACCTCGAAGCTACGCGCGCAAGGGGACGACCCGATTCCCCCGGTTACGTGCTGAACTCAAACCCTTGTGGGGTGACTCGAGCAACACCCGGCAACTGCAATGGCCGCTGTTCATGAAGGTCGGCCGACTGTCTGAAGCATGATTCACCGCATCTGGCTTCAATGTCCGTGAAGGGCTGCACGGTTTCAGCCCATGACCTGACGCTTGTGGCGCACTGGGCGGGTGCAGGAACACACCCAGCACAAAGACACCAAGCCGCGTACAGCTGGCATCTCGAAATTCAAGCCGCATGCCGTGCATCGGTGCGCTTTAAGGGGCACCTCTTCGATTTCCGCCTTGCCCCACGATTGCGGCGACACTGCGTTCGATTCGCACACATCGCTGCACAGCCCGCAGCCTGTGCAACGAGCATGCCGCAAGCGATAAGCAGGGGGGTCACTGCCATCCAGTTCGATCGCTCCCTGCGGGCACAGCCGCGCGCAGGCATGACAGCCGGTGCAACGTTCGGCATCGAGTTGGATGTGCCAGGGCAGTTTTCCCCCACGCGACATCGGCATCAACTCTCCTGGCGCCTGCGGCTTGCCATCCTGCACGCTGATGATGTCCTTCATCAGCGCACTGACCGGACGTTTTGCCAGCGCCGCAAAAAAACCGCGCCGCGTCGCGATGGTCTGTACTGGCGGCGCGTCCAGCAAGTGCGTCCAGACAGCGGTCGAAACCTCACGCAACAGAATTGCCGGCAGACCGCGCTCCACCAGTGCTGCATTGAGCGCAGCCATGCGCGCTTCCAGGCGCTCGCCCTGGCCGCGTGCGCAGCGATCGCAGTCGCCGCGCATCGTCAGCCAGATGGCTTGTCCGCGCTGCCTCGCGCGCAGCACCTCCACCAGGGAGATGCTGTGCAAGCAAGGCACCCGTCCCGCCTCGTCATCGCCTGCGCTGAATTCGCAGCGCGCCAGCAAGGCGGACGACTCGCCCAGCGCGCACTGCGCGAAGCGCATGGACAGGCCGACCGCCTGTTGCGGACACGCGGGAAGACACAGACCGCAGCCATCGCAGGCCGCCGCATCGAAACGCAATGCGGTTTCGCCCAGCATCCACGCACCGCGCGGACATGCATCGACACAGGCGAGGCAGGATGCCTGCGGCAGCCACGCGTGCACACAGCGCGCCGCGTCCAGAATGGGAAGCACCTCGGCGAACGCGCTTAGAGCTTGAGAATCCAGGTCACCACCTTTTTCAGGTCGTCGTCGCTGATTCCGGCTTGCGGCGGCATGGCCACGCCCCCCCAAACCCCCTTGCTGCCATCACGGACATGCTTGGCCAGGGTTGCCGCAGCAGCTGAATCCGATTTGTATTTGGCGGCAACATCCTTGTAGGATGGGCCGACGATTTTTTTGTCCACGCCATGGCAGGCCATGCAGCCATTTTTCTTCGCCAGATCTTCATTGGCAAGCGCAGTGCCCGCCACCAAACCTGTGGCCAGAATCAACAACGAAATTTTTTTACGAGCAAGCATCAGCTTCTCCTCGAAACAAAGGAATTTCCAGATAAAACCCGGTTCACCAGGAGGGTGCGACTCCCGGCACAAACTTGAGCTGCACAGCCTGCACCGTCGGTGGGCGCATGCGAGCCTCGATCTCCTCGGCGCTGGGCCGCGGTTCGCCTAGAATCTCCACCAGAGACTCTCGCAATTCGTCGCAATAGGCCGCGGTGAGCCAGGCTGCCGCGGCGTAGAAAGGCGTGGCGCAGCGTTTGGCGACGCGCTCGCCGAATCGCGGCAACCAGCGCAACAGGTGTTCGTCCATGAAACGAGCGGCCTCCCCGAGCGCATCTGCTTGCGCGTTTTGCAGCAACCGTGCGACAAACAGCAGTTCCACCACCAGGTGGTCTTCGCTGCGCTTTCGCCAGTCGGCCACGCCCAGGCCATGCCGCTTGTAGATTTCACGAACCTGAAACATCGGCGCCTGCATGGCGAGGTTCTCCTCGTCCAGCCACACCGATTCATGAGGCGAGGCACGATAGCTGTGATTGAGGTAGATCGCCGCGTAATCGGCTGCCAGCGCGTCGTGTTGCTCCGTGCAAAGTGGCGCTGTCATGGCGCTCAGCGCCCGCCGCATGAGGGAAACGGCCTCCACGCTCTGCGGCTGCGTCAGCTTTATTCCAAACGCGTCGGGAAAGCCCTGCACAGCCAAGTCGATCAACAGCACGTCGTCCACCTCGACATGATGCAGGCTGGCCAGGGTGAGGAGATCGGCGACAGCAGCAGCACAAAACTGCGCCAGCAGATCGCCGGAGCCGCCGTCGGGTAAATTGCCGTCCATGGTCATTCCACCCGACCTTTGCTGTGGGCAACAAAAACGATCGATGGCTTGGTCAGTTCAGGGTCGGCCATGTTTTTTACTGCGCTTACAGGCACATCGTGCGAACTCATGGCCTTGGTGACCCAGGTTCCCGCCCTCAACTGGGCAATATCGCCAATGTCCAGCACGCGCATCATGCAGGCCATGACGCAATAAGGCTTGCGCCCGGCGTCGATCTCGTCGACGCACATATTGCACTTGGAGACGATATTGCTTTCCGGTATGAACTGCGGCGCACCGTAGGGGCAGGCCGCTTCGCAACGGCGACAGCCGATGCACAGCGTGGAGTCGATGTCGACGATGCCGTCTTTCTTGCGCTTGTAAATGGCGCCGGTGGGGCAGGTCGGCAGACAGGCCGGCTCCGCGCAATGGTTGCACGACATGTTCACCTTATAGGCATACGGCTCAGGATAAGTACCGCCCTCGACGTACATGACATTGCGGAAACGCGGACCGGGCGCCAGACCGTTCTTGTCCTTGCATGCGATTTCGCAGGCGCGACAGCCGATGCAATCGACATTGTTATGCACAAACCCCAACTGCACATCCGGCACCACCGGAACATAAACCTCCTTCTTGTGCCGTCTCACCGCCTCCTTGATTCTGGCCAGATCTTTTTCATCGGACATTTTTCAGTCTCCTATCAGTTGTCGCGGCGAAAAACCTGGGAACGCGAAATGGCCGAGTTGTCGCGCCCAGAGTGGTGCTCGAGGTTGGTTTTCTTGATGTCGACCAGCACCGTGTTGTAAGCGAAGGCACCTGCCGGGCTGGGTTCGTCCAGGGTCAGAAAGTCCGGGTTGCCACCGCGGTCGATGCCGTTTTCGTCCAGTTGCATCCAGGCACCCTCGTAGATGACAGCCACCCCAGGCATGACGCGTTCGCTCACGTAAACTGGCACGACCACTTTCCCGCGCTCATTCCACACTTCGACGGTATCGCCGGTCTGAACCCCCAGCCGCCTGGCATCGGTGGCGTTGATCGTGCACTCCTGCTCGAATACTTCCTGCAACCAACCGCAATTGGCGAATATGGAATGGGTACGATGACGCGGATGCGGCGAAATCAGGTGGAAGGGATATCGCTTTGTTTTGGGACTATTGAGCGACTCCCAAGGCTCGATCCATTTCGGGATGGATGGGATGTGCGAACCGTATTTGGTCTTGGTCCAGTCACTGATTTGGGCCAGTTCGGTGGTCAGGATCTCGATCTTGCCGGATGGCGTTTCAAACGGTTTGCCGTCCTCGATCTGTTCGCGGAACGCGACATGGGGCTTGTCCAGTTTGAACTTGTAGACGCCTAGCCGCTTGAATTCCTCCCATGGCATGGTCACGCCCTGATGCGCCATGACCCTCTGTTCCCACCATTCGCGTAGGTATGCCTCGTCGACGGCGTCGTTATAGTGGAAATAGTCTCGGTTCGCCTTGGGGTTGTATCCCTGTCCGAAAGTGGGCCCGCCGATGCGCCAGGCCAGTTCGGTGAAAATCTGGAAATCGGTTTTGCTTTCGCCCAAAGGCTCGATGACCTTGGGACGGTGGATGTAGTAGTGCCCCTTGTACCAGGGCAAAGCCACGTCATGACGCTCGAAATGGGTCGATACCGGCAGCAGCACGTCCGCCCACAGCCCGGAAGGCGTGATGGTGGAATCCATGCATACCACCAGCTCGAGCTTCTTGATGGCCTCGATTTCCTTGTTGATGTTGGTGAGCTGGTTGAACCAGTCCGAGCCTTGCCAGAAGATGCCCTTGATGTTGGGGATCTGTCCATCGGTCGCATCCGGACGCGGCCAGCAGCCTATCTCCTCGCGTGTCACGTTGGGGTAATTCAGCACGCAATGCGCCCAGCGGTCGCTCTTGATGGAGGCAAACCAGATATTGGCGTATTGATCGTAAGGGTAGGCCACCGCCTCGGCGTGCCAGGCCTTGCCGACACCCTCGGCGCAACCGCCAAGCACGCCGATGTTGCCCGTCATGGCCTGCAAGGCCGCCGCCATGCGGTTGTACTGCTCGCCGTACGCGTTGCGTCCCGGCGCCCAGGAAGCCTTCAGCGCCGCCGGCTTGGTGGAAGCGTACATGTGGGCCAGTTTCCTGATGTCCGCTGCTGGTACGCCGCAGATTCCCGCTGCCCATTCCGGTGTCTTCGGCACGCCATCGTAGGTGCCGAGGATGTAGTCCTTGAAGTTCTCGCGGCCATTGGGCGTCGAATTCGCCCAATCCGGCATGGTGCCGGCATCCATGCCCATGCAGAACTTGTCGATGAAAGCCTGATCCTGAAGATTATTGGCAAAGATATGGTGCGCCATCCCGGCCATCATTGCGGCATCGGTATTCGGCTTGATCGGAATCCACCAGGTATCGTAGGCCGCGCCGGAATCGGTATATTGCGGGTCGACCAGCACGAACTTGCAACCGTTCTGCTTGGCCATGCGCATGTAATAGAAGGTGTTGCCGCCGTGGAAGGTATAGGCCGGATTCCAGCCCCACATGATGATGAGCTTGGCGTGGGCGAAAGTGTCGTCCTCGTTGCCATCCTGGATGGTGCCGAACGTCCAGCGCGAACTGGTCGTGGTGGCTTGATAGGATGGAACCGACCATGAATTGGTACGGCAGCCGAACATGCCCATGAATCGTCCCAGCAGTCCCTCGATCTGGTCGGACTTGTGCAGCACGCCGTAGGACGCGCCCGCGTAGGATTGATCGAGGAGTGCGGTCGGGCCGTATTTGTCCTTGATCTCGATCATTTTCCTGCTCACGTAATCCAGCGCCTCGTCCCATGAGATGCGCTTGAATTTTCCCTCTCCCCGCTTGCCGACCCGGCCCATCGGGTACAACAGTCGCTCCGCTGAATACAGGCGCTGGCGATAGGAGCGGCCACGCAGGCAGGCACGCAGTTGCGGCTCCTCGAAAGTGTCCTTGCCGAAATAACCATCCTTCTGGTAGCGCCCATCATCGGTGGACAGGCGCACCACGACATCCCCTTTCTTGTGTGCCACCAGCACATGGCGCGAGCCGCAGTTATGCGCACACGAAGTCACCATTGTGGTGAGTTGGTCGTCGACGGGATACGGCGCGTAGGCGAATGCCTTGGCTTCCTTCGGCAGAGCCAGATCCACCAGACCACCGGCCGCCATCACCCCGGCACCGACCGCCGTTGTTTTGAGAAAATCGCGCCGTCCAACATTATTCAGACGATCGGCAATCACGTTCAAATCGTATTTACTGGACATGGGTTTCCCCCTTCACATTAACCGGACCTTTCTTGCTACCCGTGCCTTTTGTCACCTTCAGGCGCGGCTTGCGCGCTGGCTTGGCCGCGGGTTCTCTCGGCACGACTGCGGCCAGGGGCTTGTCCGTCTTTACGCTGTCCATCTGGAAGCGCAGTTCAGACTGGGTAGGACGGTTCTTTGCCCAATCCGGCACTTCCTTGTCCATGCCGGGCCATACATGACGCGGGTAGGGATAGCCGATGCGATACCAGGCACGACCGCCATGGCAGCCGTAGCAACTGTCTCCCGACTCCTTGCCGGCCGCCTCGATGGCTTCCGGCTTGAGAAAATTGACGTGATGTCGCGTGGTGCGGATGGTCTCGTGACACAGCAGGCAATTGTTTCCCATGGCCTCGCGGTTCTGCGTCCAGCCCCCCGGCAAGCCCATCACTTCGGCGTTGAACTGGCCGTGGCACATCAGGCAGGTCTTGGCATCCACCTGCTTGCGCAGGTTATAGCCACTCAGCTGGCTGGTCGCCGAAGAGCCCGGTGCTTCGGCGCGCGGGTCGTGCCCCTGGTGGCAGGTATTGCAGCGCAGATTCATCACACGATTGGCAAAAGCGCCCGTCATGTGACGGCGATGGAAAGTGTCCTGATCTCCAGAATAGGTATCCAGGGTTTGATACCAGGCCAGCGATTTGTCGGCCTCGACCCCGGCGGGTGATTGCTTGCGCACGCTCGGTGCGAGCACTTCGGCATGGCAGGCCATGCACTGCTCGTCTTCAGCCTTGTCGATCGCAGGCTTGAAATGAATGGGATACCAGCGCGCCGCCTCATAACCGGAGTCTTTGGCAATGGCGAACGCAGCCCATAGCAACAATGTCAGCGCAAGGCCTAGCGCGCACAGGCCCTTGCAACAGGGATCGTCGAATTCCTTCAAGGTGTCCTCCTCGGGCCGCTAATAAGCCGCCAAATAATGTCCGCACCCGGCAAGGGTGCGGACAACCCTTGCGTGACTTAGTTAGGTGGCGTCCAGCCCATGCCGGACATGCCGCCCATTCCGGACATGCCGTCCATACCGGACATACCGGACATACCGCACATACCGCACATACCGGCACATGCCGCGACATGCCGCCCATGCCACTCATGCCACCCATCCCGGACCATGCCGCTCATGCCTTGCTGAACGGGATAGAAGAAGATTTCACCCGTGGGAGAAATGCGGAAATAACCGCTCATGCCAGACATGCCGCTCATTCCGGACATACCGCCCATGCCGGACATGCCACTCATGCCACCCATCCCGGACATACCGGACATACCGGACATGCCACCCATGCCGCTCATGCCACCCATGCCGGGATTCATGCCATACATTCCACTCATTCCGCCCATGCCGGGATTCATGCCATACATGCCGCTCATGCCACCCATGCCAGGGTTCATGCCGTACATGCCACTCATGCCGCCCATCCCACCCATGCCCGACATCCCGGACATGCCTGACATACCGGACATACCACCCATGCCGGACATGCCGCTCATGCCTTGCTGAACGGGATAGAAGAAGATTTCACCCCTGGGCGAAATGCGGAAATAGCCGCTCATGCCGGACATACCGGACATACCGCTCATGCCACCCATGCCAGACATGCCGCTCATGCCGCCCATGCCAGACATACCGCTCATGCCACCCATACCGGACATGCCGCTCATGCCGCCCATGCCGCTCATGCCGTCATGCCGCTCATGCCACCCATGCCGGGGTTCATGCCGTACATCCCGCTCATGCCACCCATGCCGGGGTTCATGCCGTACATGCCGCTCATGCCACCCATGCCGTCATGCCGTACATCCCGCTCATGCCACCCATGCCGACATGCCGGACATACCGGTTTGATTGCCAGCCTGCGCAACCCCCAGGCCCAGCATCCCGATCATCGCCATCACCAATTTCGTCTTATTCATTCGATTCATGACCATCTCCTATTTGATGTGAAACCGGAATCGACTACGCAGGACAGAAACTCCCCGCGACCGATAAACCAGCTTTTGAATTGCGCCCATGGGGGACGCGCCCGATTCACCGCTTTTCAGCAGCTTGACTTGCTCCCCCAGCAGAGGGGGCGTGCCAATTTCGAATGTCGTAGGGACCCGTCATACCCGGACGGTCAAACGGGGTGTACCAGGCGCCCTGGTATTCCAGAAAACGCAGGCTTGCGGGATAGGGAGGAACGATGCCGGTGAGGGCATGGCGGTACCAGGCAGCATTTTTCGGATACATCATGATCATGGGCGCGCCTGCCGGCCGGATCGACGGTTCGAGCCCTGCGATGGGATAGTCGTAGGCCGCCGCCGCGCCGCTGAAAAAGAATAAGATGGCAGTCAGCGCTGCCAATCTTGTATAGCCTTGAGCCATTGAAACGCCTCCCGCTGCCTGGTGAATGTTCCGCATGACCAGACAATTAGCACGGGGCGTGCCAGCCTGCATGTGTTTTTTAATGTCATGAATAGAAAGGCTTTTTTATCCTGGTGTGGCGAGGAATCGATGAGCGCGTGCAGGGAAATGCCAAAATGTCAGGGCAAATCCGCTCATGCAACAAAAGCAGTCTCCTGACCTGCCAATTTGGCAGATTGCCCTTCCTTTATCAGTCTCTGAAAAAGCCATGAATGGTTACGGAAGCGAGGCCATGACACAGTTCCCAGGTGTATGCCAATTTGGCACATCAAGGGTTTCTGCCTGGAATGTCCGAATATTTCCCATTGTCGTGCTAGATATCCTCCTCCAGAAATGGCAGATGACCGCGCTCCCCGCTTGAATGCACGTTGAATTTTACAGCCTTTGATCACACGCAATCGTTGGATCGGTCGCGCCACACCTCTGACAATCTGTCTTTCAGGGAATGTCGATTGCGCCCTGTTTTTCGCTCCCTTCCTGTCGAAGGACTATGGTCAATCCCGTTAAACCTGGGCCCTCGGTCAGCCATACAGCCCCACGGTGCAAAACACGGCTGTAATGCTGCCATTGCCGCAACAGCCACACGCTCTCTGCTTCGTGACAGGCGCCCGCCCGGAGACATCTTCAGGATCGGCCAACAACCGGCTCGGGAATCCGGGGCATCCCAAGCATGGGCCTGATGCAAACGGCCGGGCTGCGCCGCAAATTCCTCATCTATGCGGCCGTGGGCCTCACCTTGCTGTCTTTGTCCTGTTGGGCTTGAGCTGGACGCTCTATCGCCAACAGTTGACGCAGGAACGCAGCCAGGCGGCCGCTGAAGTTAACCGGTTGCTGCAGACCACGCTGGAAAACGCGATGCTGAAGCGTGACCTGCCGGGCTTGAACGGGATCATCAGGAAACTGGGGCAACAGCCGGGCATCCACAGCGTGTCCATCGTCGCACCCAACCGCAAAATTCGCTTCGCTTCCGACCCGACACTCCTGGGACAGCGTTTTCCGCTGGAGGCGCATGGGGTTTGCCTGGACTGCCCTAATCCGCCATCCGCTCTGATTTTGCCGGCTGTGTTCACTGTGGACACACTGGGACGCGAGGTCATGCGCAGCGTCAACATCGTGGCCAACAAGACGCAGTGCGCAGGTTGTCACGGTGCACCCAGTGCGCATCCGATCAACGGCGCGCTGGTAGTGGACTACGATGCCGCGCCAATACGTCAGCGCGCTGCCCAGTCTGCCGCCAGCCTGGCAATCATGGGCGCGCTGCTGCTGGGGCTCACCCTGGCAGGTGGCGGGTGGTTTATCCGCCGTCACGTTTTGCTACCGGTGAAACGCTTGTCCGACAGCAGCCGCGCGCTGGCGGCAGGTCGGCTGGACAGCAGGGTGCACCTGACCGGCCAGGACGAGTTGTCTCAACTGGGTGACACCTTCAACCAGATGGCCGCCAATATCGAGGAGCAGGTGCACCGCATCCACGAGCAGGAAGCGTTTTTGCAGGCGCTGGTCGACGCCTTTCCCGATGGCATCCGCGTGATAGACCCGGATACCTTCGAAATTGCGCTCGACAACCGCGCCTATCGGGCGCTGATCGGGCAGCGCACCGACCAGCCCTGCCGCGGGCAGACCTGCCATGCTTCCAGCCATGGCCGCGCCGAACCCTGCCCTCCTTCACTGACGCTATGCCCGGTGCAGGAAATACGCCGCAACGGCCAACCCTGCAAAACCTTGATGGCGTTCAGACGTTCCGATGGCAGCACCCGGCAGGTGGAAATCATCGCGGCCCCCATGCAAATGAGCGTGGGTGGAGTGGAAAAATACTTTGTGGTGGAAGCCTGCCGCGACCTGGCCCAACTGGTGAAATTCTCACATGAGCAGAAGCTCGCCGAAATTGCGCAGCTCGCCACCGGCGTGGCTCACGAAATCCACAACCCGCTGGCTTCGGTGCGTATCGCCCTGCACGCCATGCTGCGCGCCACCGGAACCGACATTGAAGCCAGCCGCGAAATCCACACCTACCTGAAACTGGTCGATGGCGAAGTGGACCGCTGCATCGAAATTACCGAACGGCTGCTCAAACTCGGCACGCCTTCTCCAGCCAGCGCGCAACTGGTGTCCGTCAATCCGGCGGTGGCAGAAACCCTCTCGCTTCTGGACTGGGAAGCCGAGGCCGGCAAGGTGACCCTCCGCAGTGACGACTACGCACAGCCCTCACCGCGCGTGCTGGCTTCAGACAGCGAACTGCGCATGGTCGTGCTGAACCTGGTGCAGAATGCCCTGCACGCCATGCCGGACGGCGGTGAACTGCGCGTCGAAACGCGACAACAGGACGACAAGGTGGAAATCATCTTCACTGACACAGGCGTCGGCATTCAGCCCGCCGATGCAGCACATATTTTTGAGCCCTTCTTCAGCCACCGCGCCGACAGCGAAAAAGGCACCGGCCTGGGCTTGTCGATATGCCAATCCATCATTCAGCACTACGGCGGGCGCATCCATTTTGAAAGTCAGCCCGGCCACGGCAGCCGTTTTGTCGTAGAGTTGCCCGACGCTGCTTCCCGACTCGCCCCATGACCTCCAAGCCCTTTCTTCTCGTCGTCGAAGACGACCGCCTGCTCAACCGGCTGTTGCTCGAGGATCTCAAACGCATGGGCTACGAGGTCGAGGGCGCGCATAGCTGGGCCGAGGCACGCACGCTTCTTGGCCGGCGCGATCCCAGCCTCATCATCACCGATGTGCGCCTGCCCGATGTCAATACCATGGACATCCTGCCCACCCTGGCGAGCGAGCACCCGGTCATCGTGTTGACGGCCTACAGTACGGTGCAGGAAGCGGTAGCGGCAATGAAGGCGGGGGCCATGGAATACCTCGCCAAGCCCTTCAACCCCGATGAATTGGAGTTGAAAGTCGAACGCGTACTCGCCCACAGCGCCATGCAACGCGACCACCAGTTCTGCAAGTCTCGTCTGCGCCCCGACCCCAACGCCCTGATGGTGGGCGACAGCCCGGCCATGGCCGAAGTTCAACATCTCATCGACGCGGTGGCGGCGGCTGATGCCACCGTGCTGGTGCTCGGTGAAAGCGGCTCCGGCAAGGAACTGGTGGCGAATGCCATCCACGCCCGCAGTCCCCGGGCCGCGCGCAATTTCGTCGCCGTCGACTGTTGCACCCTGCAGGAGAAGCTTTTCGAGTCGGAGCTGTTCGGCCATGAAAAGGGAGCATTCACCGGTGCCGAACGACAAAAGCCCGGCCTCATCGAAGCCGCAAGCGGCGGCACGCTGTTCCTCGACGAAATCGGCGAAATCGAACCGGCAATTCAGGCCAAATTGCTGCGGGTGCTGGAAACCGGCCAATACCGCCGCCTGGGCGGGGTCAAGGATTTGCAGGCCAATGTGCGAATCGTCGCCGCCACCAACCGGGACCTGATGCAAATGGGTACCGAAGGGCGTTTCCGCATGGATCTCTATTACCGACTGACGGCCTTCTCGCTACGCATTCCGCCACTCCGCGAACGCCTGCAGGACATCCCCAAACTGGTACAGCATATTCTTGCTCATCATGATTTTTCCCGGCGCTACAGCAAGCGCGTCAGCCCTGCCGCAATGCGATTGCTCATGGATTACAGCTATCCCGGCAACGTGCGTGAATTGCGCAACATGATCGAACGCGCGGTCATTCTGTCCGGCGCCAGCGAGGAAATCCGCCCGGAACACTTCGCCCTAGAAGGTGCAGCCGAACGCCCTGCGCAAGTCGAACTCCGTTTCGACCACGATCCCAGTCTGGAAGAAATCGAAAAGCGCTACCTGGAAACCCTGCTGAACAAATATGCCGGGCACAGGAGCCGGATCGCCGAGATAATCGGGGTGAGCGAGCGCAATATTTATCGCATGCTGGAAAAGTATGGTTTGAAGTAACCCCGGTTCAAGCGGCGGCAGGTGCTACGCACGCACCGAAAAGTTCTCGAACAGTCCGGCCAGTTCCACGCCCACGTCCTGCAAGGGCCGGCCGCGTCGTGTTCCGACGCAAGCCTTCGTCCCGGCACCCCTGGCTGCGGAATGCCTGGATGACGTAATGCCGCACCCCGCGCGCGGCGAGGTCGCGCGCCAGGTCGGCAAGGTCCGCGTCGCCCAGCAGCGCCGGATGCACGGTGGTGCGGATTTCATGGTCGACGCCGGACGCCAGCACCTGCTGCAGGCCGGCGTAGGCACGCTCGCCGCTGCCGGCCACGCCGGTGATGCGCGGGTAATCCGCAAGCGGCGCCTTCACATCCAGCCCCACCCAGTCGACCAGCGGCAGCACCGCTGCCAGATTGTCGGCAACCATGCCGCCGGTGTGCAGGCCGATCCTGAATCCAAGGGCGCGCACCTCGCGCATCGCGTCGGCCAATCCGGCCTGCAGCGTCGGTTCGCCGCCGGAAAACACCACGCCGTCGAGCAGTCCCTGGCGACGGCGCAGAAACGCCATCACGTCTGCCCAAGGCATTTCATGCGTCGCCGCGCGGCGGAATCAGGTCGGGGTTGTGGCAATAGCCGCAACGCCAGGGGCAGCCCTGGCAGAACACCACCGCGGCCAGCATGCCGGGCCAGTCGGTGGTGGACAGCGGCGTCAGGCCGCCGACGTGCAGCATGGCTGGCTACTGCTGCGAGCAGCGGCCCTCGACGAAGAACTGCCGCTCGCGATGCTCGCTCTGCTTGCCCTTGTTGAAGCTGGACGTCGGGCGATGGTAACCCATCACGCGGGTCCACACTTCACACCGGGTGCGCTCTTCGTCCTTCAGTGCGAATGCGTCTGGATCTGGGTGGAAACACTCATGTCATTCATATCAATCTCCTTGGGTTGGGTCAGGCTGCAACAGCGCGCTTGCGGGACAGGGCTTCTTCGTCGCAGGTGGGGCAGAACTCGTGCTCGCCTGCAAGGTAGCCATGTTTGGGGCAGATCGAAAAAGTCGGCGTGATCGTGATGTACGGCAAGCGGAATCGCGTCCAGCGAACGACGCACCAGGTTGCGGCAGGCATTGATCGAGGAAATGTTCTCCGACATGTAGAGATGCAGTACGGTGCCGCCGGTGTACTTGCGCTGCAGATCGTCCTGCCGCTCCAGCGCCTCGAAGGCGTCGTCGGTAAAGCCCACCGGCAGCTGCGACGAGTTGGTGTAGTACGGCGCGTCGTCGGTGCCCGCCTGCAGGATGTCCGGATAGCGCTTCCTGTCTTCCTTGGCGAAGCGATAGGTAGTGCCTTCGGCCGGCGTCGCTTCCAGGTTGTACATGTGGCCGGTTTCTTCCTGGAACGCGGCGATGCGGCCGCGGATGTGGTCGAGCAGGCGCACCGCGAAATCATGGCCCCATTCGGTCGTGATGTCGTGTTCATCAGCGGTGAAGTTGCGGATCATCTCGTTGACGCCGTTGACGCCGATGGTCGAGAAGTGATTGCGCAGCGTGCCGAGATAGCGCTTGGTGTACGGGAACAGGCCGTTGTCCATCAGGCGCTGGATTTCCTTGCGCTTGATTTCCAGGCCGTTGCGCGACAGGTCGAGCAGGGCGTCGAGGCGGCGCAGCAGCGCGGCCTCGTCGCCCTGATATTCATGACCCAGACGCGCGCAGTTGACCGTCACCACGCCGACCGAGCCGGTCTGCTCGGCCGAGCCGAACAGGCCGTTGCCGCGCTTCAGCAGTTCGCGCAGGTCGAGCTGCAGGCGGCAGCACATCGAGCGGATGTGGTTCGGCTTCATCTCGGAATTGATGAAGTTCTGGAAATACGGCAGGCCGTAGCGCGCGGTCATCGCGAACAGGCGGTCGGCATTCTCCGATTCCCACGGGAAATCCGGCGTCATGTTGTAGGTCGGGATGGGGAAGGTGAACACGCGGCCCTTGGCGTCGCCGGTGGTCATCACCTCGATGTAGGCGCGGTTGATCATGTCCATCTCGACCTGCAGATCGCCGTAGGTGAAGTCCATTTCCTTGCCGGCGATCACCGGCACCTGCTCGCGCAGATCCTCCGGGCAGGTCCAGTCGAAGGTCAGGTTGGTGAACGGCGTCTGCGTGCCCCAGCGCGACGGCACGTTGAGGTTGTAGATCAGTTCCTGGATGCACTGCTTCACGCTTTCGTAGCTCATCCCGTCCTGGCGGATGAACGGCGCCATGTAGGTGTCGAACGAGGAGAACGCCTGCGCGCCGGCCCATTCGTTCTGCAGCGTGCCGAGGAAGTTGACGATCTGGCCGACCGCGCTCGACATGTGCTTGGGCGGGCCCCGCCTCGACCTTGCCCGGCACGCCGTTCAAGCCCTCGTGCAGCAGGGTGCGCAGCGACCAGCCGGCGCAGTAGCCGGCCAGCATGTCGAGATCGTGGACGTGCAGCGAGCCGTCGCGATGCGCTTCGCCGAGTTCGGGCGAATAGACGTGGTTGAGCCAGTAGTTGGCCACCACCTTGCCCGACACGTTGAGGATCAGGCCGCCCAGGCTGTAGCCCTGGTTGGCGTTGGCGTTGACGCGCCAGTCCTGGCGCGACAGGTATTCGTTGATCGACGCTTCGACGTCGACCACCGTCTTGCGGTCCTCGCGCAGCTTCTTGTGGGTTTCGCGATAGACGATATACGAGCGTGCGGTTTGCAGGTGGTTGGCCGCGATCAGCGTCTGCTCGACCACGTCCTGGATGCGCTCGATGTCCGGCGGCGCGCCACGGAAGCGATGGATCAGCACCTTCATGGTCTGGGCGGTCAGCAGATCCGCCTCGGCCTCGCCATATTCACCGCTCGCCTGGCCGGCACGCAGCAGCGCCGAACGAATTTTTCCTGCATCGAAACCCACGCGCCGCCCGTCGCGCTTCACCACCTCGCGCAGCGTCATGGTCACAGCCGTATCCACATCCACACTCATCATCTCAGCCTCCTCGGTTATCAATATTTTGTGTTTACTGCAAACCAAAGATACAACATGTTGACAAAAGATCAAGATGATTTTCAGGTTAGCGTATCTTGATATACTTTAACTCCAGCAAATACAGGGGAAAGCGATGGGGTCAATTGTGGATTTCCTGGGCAGCGATCATCGCGCCTGCGACGATTTGTTCGCCGCTGCCGAAGAAGCCGTGGCGCAGAAGGACTGGGACGCTGCACGCACCCTGTTCGAGCGCTTTCAGGCGGCGATGGCACACCACTTCGTCATGGAGGAGGACGTGCTGTTTCCCGCGTTCGAGGCCCGCAGCGGCAACAGCATGGGGCCGACCCAGGTCATGCGCATGGAGCATGTGCAGATGCGCGACCTGCTGCAGGACATGGCACGCGCCGCGGTCGCGGCCGACGTGGACGGCTACCTCGGGCTGTCGGAAACGCTCAACATGCTGATGCAGCAGCACAACCTGAAAGAAGAAAACATGCTCTACCCGATGTCCGACCGGGTGCTGGGCGGCGAGCGCGACGACCTGATCGCCTCCATGGAAGCGGTTGCCAGGTGATCCTGCCACGCCAGTCCAAAAGAACATGACGGCCAAGAGAGGACCGTTCGTACCATATCTGGCGAAGCACTGTGTGCATGGCGGGCACTATGCTCGCTCGGCAGCCCCGCGATCGGATCGAACCGGGTGTCGTCGTGGCTGACGAAATCCTCGTCGACGCCCGCGACCTGGAGCCGCCGGAGCCGATGGAAAAGGTCCTGCAAGCGCTGGCCCTGCTGCGCCCCGGCCAGTCGATCCGGCTGCTGCTGCACCGCGAGCCGTTTCCGCTCTATCCGCTGCTCGCTGAAAAAGGCTATCGGCACGACACGCGGATGGAGGCCGACGGCAGCTATGTCATCCTGATCCAAAGTCGTTCAGCTGCCCCCTGAACCGGCAGAATGGAGACAGCCCTTCGACAAGCTCAGGGCGAACGGCGCAAGATGGGCCCCTCCAAGTCGAACGTAATCAAGACCAAGCACACACCATGAGCCTGCAAGCCGGCCTCTCCTTCGAGCAGGCGCCGCCGTTCTCGCTGCCGCTGCGGTTCTTCCTCACCGCCCCGCTGTTTCTGCTGGCAGCCGCCGTGCTGATCGTACTGGCGCCCGAGGCGCTGGCCTCGCGCTGGACGCCGCAGGCGCTCGCCCTCACCCATGCGCTGACGCTCGGCTTTCTGGCGATGGCGATGCTCGGCGCGCTGTCGCAGATGCTGCCGGTGGTTGCCGGCGCGACGCTGCCTGCCCCGCGCTTCGTGGCGGGATTCGGCCATGCGACGCTCGCGCTGGGAACGGCCGCCCTGATGACGGGATTTCTGACCGCGAGTCCTGCCGCTTTCGGTATCGGCATCGTCCTGCTCGGCGGCGGCCTGCTGCTGTTTCTCGCCGCAGCGGCGATCAGCCTGGCGCGCGCCGTCGCCGGCGCCACGGTCGCCGGCATCCGGCTGGCCGTGCTGTGTCTCGGCTTCACCGTGCTGACCGGGGCGGCGCTGGCGCTGTTGCGCAGCGGCGGATGGATCCCGCCCGCCGTCGAAGCCACAATCGCCGCGCACGTCGCCTGGGGCCTGCTCGGCTGGGTGCTGCTGCTGGTGGTCGGCGTCGCCTATCAGGTCGTGCCGATGTTCCAGATCACCCCGCCCTATCCGCCGCGGCTGAGCCGCTGGCTGGCCGGCGTGTTGTTCGGGCTGCTGCTGCTTCACGCCGCCGCTCCGCTGCTGCCCCAAGCCGCCTTGTTGTTCGTCGACATGGGCATCGCTGCCGGCATCCTGCTGTTCGCGCTCGCCACCCTGCGCCTGCAAACCAAGCGGCGCAGAAAGCTGCCCGACGTCACCCTCGATTTCTGGCGCCTCGGCATGATCAGCCTGATTCTCGGCGTCGCTGCCTGGATTGCCGCCCAGGCGTGGCCGGCCTGGGCCGACAGCGATGCCTATCCGCTGCTGCTGGGACTGCTGTTCATCGGCGGCTTCGCGGTCAGCGTGGTCAGCGGCATGCTCTACAAGATCGTGCCCTTCCTCGCCTGGTTCCACCTGCAGGCACAGTTGCAGGCACGCGCAGGCAGCATCCCCACCATGAAGGACATGATCGCGGCGCGCTGGCTGCGCTGGCAGTTTCGCGCGCATCTTGCCGCCTGCATGCTGCTCGTCGCCGCGCTGTGGTGGCCGCAACTGGCCACGGCGGCGGGCCTGGCGCTGGCACTGTCGGCGCTGCTGCTATGGATCAATCTGCTGTCCGCTACTCGCCGCTTTATCAGGCACGGCGGGCGCATTTTCTAGCCCCGACGTTGCACCCCCCTATCGAGGCGCGTCCGACGCCTGCAGAAACGGCATACGGATAGACGTGCCGCACGCGCCGTGAAGTGCCGAGCCGGTGCCCGGTGTAACCGCACCCTCGGCACGGGCGAACCGAACCGACAGGTGGATCGCAGTCCATCCTGCTGGCGGGTGTCAGCCCGCGTCGGGCGGCAACAGGTCGGCCAGCGTGTAGCGGTCCAGGCTTGCCAGAAACGCCCGCCCGGCTTCTGCCAGCACCGGCTTGAGGGCGCAGGCGGGCAGCAGGCGGCAAGCATTTTCACCCGGGCGGAAGCACTCGGCCAGTTCGAACCCGGTTTCCATGTCGCGCACGACATCGCCGATGCGGATCTGATCGGGCCGCCGAGCCAGCCGGAAGCCGCCGCCCTTGCCGCGCAAGGTTTCGATATAGCCCTTGATGCCGAGCTGGTGCACCACGCGCGTGAGGTGGTGGCGGGAAATGCCCTGCTCGCCGGCAAGCGCCGCCACTGTGGCCAAGGTATCCGGGTGCGCTCCCAGATGAATCAGCACGCGCAGGGAAAAATCGGTAAACCGGGTGAGCTGCATGATGAATTAGCTTATTGAAAACAAATTATGGATATGAAACATCATTATCCTGTGTTTATAATATGTATTCCATTTACATCTATAGGACAACAACCATGAACACCCATCTGCATCTTCGCCAGGACCAGGTCTACCCGTTCGACGCCCGCGGTATCGCCAAGCGCTTTCGCCATGCCGCCATTTTCGGCGCGCTCGACGCGCTGAATACGGGCGAGCGCATGCGGTTCGTCAACGATCACGACCCGTTGCCGCTGCTCGACCAGTTGCGTGCCCGCTATGGCGAAGCCGTTGAAATCCAGTACCTGCAGCGCGACGCCGGAGAAATCGTGATCGACTTCATCCGCAACTAGGCGGCTTCCGATGTTGCCGGCACTGGTATTCCTGGCCCTGGCTGCGTTTGCCGCGGCCTTGCTGGGATCCTCCCAGGCCGGACGGGCCGCCGCCGTGCACCTGATGCTGGCGGTGGGCGCCATGCCGCTGATCTTCGGCGCCATGAGCCACTTCATACCGGTGCTCACCCGCACCCGCAACGCCGCCGCCGGACTGCTCGGCATCCCCGTGCTGGCACTGGCCGGCGGCGCGCTGGCTGCGGCGGCATTCATCGACCCCGACATGATGGGAGGGCTGTTTTCGGGCGCCCTGCTGGCAGCGCTCGCGGCCGGTGCCCTGTTCGTCTGGAGCCGGCGCCGGCGTGCCGGGATGCTGGGCCGTCCGCACCCCTGTCTGGCCTGGTACGAAACCGCGCTGGCCTGCCTGGTGCTGGCCCTGCTCGCCATTCTCGCCAGCGCGATCTGGCCGCAGCAGACGATCGCCTTGCGTCGCTTCCATCTCCATCTCAACACGCTCGGCTTCGTCGGCCTTACCGCCGTGAGCACCCTCGCCGTGCTGCTGCCGACCGTCGCGGGCCGGCCCGACCCGCAAGTCGGCCCACGGCTGCGTCGCGACCTGCCATGGGCCGCCGCCGGTACCCTGGCAGTCGCCATCGGCGCGGCCTGGTTCGCCCCGCTTGCCTGGATCGGTGCCGCATTGTGGGCGGTCCCGCTGCTGCGGATGGCGGCAAGCTGGCTGCGACTGTATCGAACTGAACTCCTGGCGCGCCACGGCGCGGCACCGCTGCTCGCCGCCGCACTGGCCGGACTCGCCCTCAGCATGGTCTTCGGTGCCCTCAATGCGCTTGCTGCGCCGGGCGCCCTGCGCGCCGTCGAACCTGTATGGGCTTTCGTCACCGGGTTCATGCTGCCGCTGGTCTCGGGCGCGGCCAGCCAGTTGTTGCCGGTATGGCTGCGCCCCGGCGTGCAAAGCGACTGGCACGCGACACTGCGCGGCAGCCTGGGGCGCTACGGCGGCCTCCGCGCGCTGCTGTTCTGCGGCGGCGGCATCGCAGCCGGAATGGGCCTGGAATGGGGGCTGCTGCTGAGCCTGGCCACGCTGGTCTGGTTTCTGCTGCAGAGCGGCGCCGCGCTGGCGCAGGCCTGGTCCACCCCGAAAAGGAATCCGTCATGAGCTACCCGGCTTTTTTCGATGCGGTCGCCCGCATCACCCTGCACGATCCGCTGGCCGAACTCCTCGGCGCCGCCGTCAACGGACGCATCGAATACGGCTATGTCGACGCGGTCAAACTCGCCGGACATTCCTGCCCCACGGTGGCGGGCGCCTACCTGATGACCCTGCGGGCCCTCGACAGGCTCTATCCGGATGGCACCCCGGAGCGCGGCGGCATCCGCGCCGAGTTCGGCGCCGCGCAGGCGGACGGCGTCACCGGCGTCATCGCAGCGGTGGCCGGCATGCTGACCGGCGCCGCGGGCGAAGGGGGATTCAAGGGCCTTGCCGGTCATTACAGCCGCCGCAATCTGCTGCAGTTCGCTAGCGGCATTGACGCCGAGCTCCGCTTCACCCGCATCGACTCGGGCGCGAGCCTGGCGGTCGCGTACCATCCTGAAATCGTGCCCGCCCCGGCCGAACTGCAGGCATTGATGCCAAAGCTGCTGGCGGGCACGGCCAGCGCTGCAGAAACAACGGAATTCGGCCGGCTCTGGCAAATGCGGGTCAAGCGCATCCTGATCGACCATGGCGACGATCCGGCACTCGTCGAGTGCCGGGATGCGCCTGCGCCTTGATTCTGCCTAGTCCGTCAGCGAGCGCCCATCCCGGCTCAAGTTCTCGGTGCCCAGCCATCGATCAGGGTCGTGATGACGGCATCGGCCTGCTCAGCCAGTTCGAAGCGGTGATCCGAGAGTATCCAGCGGAAAGCCAGACCCTGCACCGCAGCAATCAGAATGCAGGCGTTCTGCTGCGGAACAATGTCCGGACGGATGTCCCCATGCTCCTGCGCGTCGCCGATCAGGCCGGAGATGAAATTCAGGAAAAACAGCACCAGCTGGTTCATGCGGTCACGGAATACGGGGTCGCCGCTTTGCAGGGCTTCCGAAAACAGCAGGCGGGGGATGCCGGGTTGCTTCTGGATAAAGGACAAATGGGCGCGGATGACCGCCTTCAGACGTTCCAGCGGTGCCATGTGCGCAAGCCCCAGGCCGGCCATTTCCTTCTGCAGCCCTTCCTGGATCGTATCGACGAGGGCCACCAGCACATGACTCTTGTTGCCGAAATGGAGAAACAAGGTGGGCTGTGCGATGCCGACCGCCTGGGAAAGCGAGCGGGTGGTGAGCTTGGCCACCCCTTCATGGCGAATGATCTCCATGGCCGCCTCGATAATGTCATGGCGGCGGACTTCTGCGGACTTCCTCTTTTTTACAGCCACTGATGTTTGTGCCCTAGCAATACCAACAGGCGAAATATTAATACCTTCCTGAACAGCTGCAATTTCGCACGCCAAGGGTCAAGAAACGGCAGCAGCACGGATGGCTGCTGCCGAAAGCTTACACCCTCCGTATCAGGCTCAGGAACAACAGCTGCCCTCCTTGACGCCGGCCTTCCTGAGCATGAAAGCCAGCGGGCAGAACCCGGTCACGCCGCTTTGCGCCAGATTGGCCCCGACAAAAACAGTGAGCCAGATCCAGGCAGGGTCCGAGAAGTGGGACAAAATGATGCTGAACAGCACCATCAGGCCTGCCACCAAGTGCACGGTACGGTCTACGGTCATAAAAACCTCCAATGATATTGATTCGTCTCAATGAGAAAAATTGCCAACTTCCGGCACCGTCGCTCAGAAAAGATACGAGATGTTGAAGTTGTACTGGTTCTGGCTGATCTCGATCGTGTTGACTGGCGCAACGCTGGACGTCAAGTCATTGCGGAAGGCATGAGTGTAGGCAAAACTGCCGCTCACTTTCTCGCTGAACTTGCGCGACAGCCCAACCGACAGGTGATGTTCAACAATCGCGGTGGAGCCAAGGTTTGCGTTGACGTCCTGCGCGTCGATGGGAGATTTGCCGTAGTTGTAGCCGACGCTGATCGACATCGGCCCCATGTCCTTCTTCGCGCCGATGGCGAAGACGACCTGGTCGTCCCAGCCGAATGCCAGTGTCGAAGGCATGCCAGGCAAGCCGCCGGGATTGCTGACGGGGATGCGGTCCATCACGTCCGAGAAGGCATAGTATTTGATGTCCGCCTCGACCAGCAGCCCCGGCATGGGCTTGAACGCCACGCCCAGCGCCACTGACGAGGGCATGTCCATGTCGAAACTTACCTGGCCAGCCGGGGTGTTGTACTCCATCTCGGAGATATCCGTCTTGCTGGTCCAGACCAGACCTGCCTCCAGTTGGGGACTGAATTTATAGGTGGCGCCGAGTGTCGCGCCAAAACCGAATTGCTGGTTTTGCGGCAGATTGACCTGACCACCGGGTGTGGGCATGGACAATGCCAGGCTTTGGTTGGCGATGTTCAGCGATGCGCCCAGGGTAAGGGCGTCATTGACCTTGTAGGCTGCAGCGGGGGCGAAGCGAAATACCTGCTTGGTCGTCACCATCGGCTGGCTACCGGGCGCCATAAGGATGTCGGGAACATTCACCCCCATGCCAGAAACACCCCCCATCCCCATCCCGAGAAAGAGCTTGTCATTGACGTTGAACGCCACAGCGCCCGTTGGCATCATGTACCAGTTTGAATCGCTGTCCTGGCCGTTGACTTCGCGCGGCGGATTCAGCAGGCCAAATCCCAGATCCATGCGGACTTCCTTCATGCCGAGATCTGCCATGCCGGCCGGGTTGACCAGCACCGTCAGGGCATCCTGCGCATGCGCGACGGTGGCGCCCCCCATCCCCGCCTGCTGGGCAGACAGGGCGATCATCTGGTCACCGTTGGTGGCATGGGCGTTGGCTGTCAACAGCAAGATAGCGGCCGATACGGCTGCAGCAACTAAGTTTTTTTTCATTTTCGGGTCTCCTCAGAATTAGGGGGGTTACTTGGACGCGGGGGTCATCAAATTGGCCGATGCGCCCGGCAGGCCGCGGAACTTCTGATGGCAGGCCACGCAGCCCGTCATGATTTCGCTCATATAGGAAGCCGCTTTCGGCATGTCGCCCTCATCCGCGGCGTCTGCCAGCTTGAGCGCGCTGCCCTCGACGATTTCGTTCATCACAGGTAGCACGGCAAGGTCGTTGTTATTCACCTTGTCCAGTGGAAAGTAGGCCAGCAACCCTCCCTTGGGGATGCGGTGGTTGGCCAGTCGTCGAGCGGCTTCGGACGCCTGTTCTGCGTTGTCGGTCGCCAGCGCCGAGGCGATGGCCTGATAGTCGGACAGAATTTCTTGCATGATCTGGCGCAGGGTCGTCTCCTTGGCGCGCCGGGTATGCCCCGCATGCAGTTTCTGGATGGTGGCCTTGAGCTCAGGGGATAGCGCCATCACCTTCTTGCGCAATTCGGGTGAGTAGGTTTTCACCATTTGCTGCATCTCGACCGGCATGGCTGCGCCGTTCTTAGGCGCTTCAGCGAAAGCATGCGTGGCGAGCATCAAACTGCCGACCAATACCAGAGGGATAAACGGGGCTTTTTTCATGGGGAAATCTCCAGGGTTATGAGGGAATGAAGTCAACACATGATCGTTTGATCATGTGTTCGTACGATTATATAAATGAATTTTTAATTTCATGCAAGCGGATCGTCAACTCTTCAAAGAAAACGCCGCCCCCACACGCTGGCACCCGACAGGTTTCCGGTGCCATCCCAACGCTGTGCGGATACAATTCCACTGTTCAAGCAGTAAATCGGAAGCCGACAAGATGTTGCATGTATCCCCTGTGTCCCCATTCGCCGGCTTGCCGTCGGCCAAATTCCATGCAGCGCCTGGCGCGGTGTACGCAAGCACCGCTCAGGCCTGCCCGCTCAAGCCGGAAGGGTCGTCATGAAGCGCGTGGATGACTTCCGCCTCCACTTCGGCAAGCAGGAACTGGTGCCGATCGTCATCGGCGGCATGGGAGTGGACATCTCGACTGCCGAACTGGCGCTCGAAGTCGCGCGGCTGGGCGGCATCGGCCACATTTCCGACGCCATGGTGCAGACCGTGTCCGATCGCCGCTTCGACACCAACTTCGTCAGCCAGAAGCTCAAGCAGTACAAGGCCAACGTCGCCAGCAGCGACAAGTCTTCGGTGAAGTTCTGATCTCGGCACGCTCGAAGAGGCCACGCGCAACCATGTGGGACGGACCATGGAAGCCAAGCGCGGCGACGGCATGATCTTCGTCAACTGCATGGAAAAGCTCACCATGAACGCGCCGCGCGACACCCTGCGCGTGCGCCTGATCGGCCGCGCTCGACGCCGGCATCGACGGCATTACCCTGAGCGCCGGCCTGCATCTCGGCTCGTTCGCGCTGATGGAAGACCACCCGCGCTTCCGCGACGCCAAGCTCGGCATCATCGTGTCCTCGCTGCGCGCGCTGGCAGCTGTTCCTGCGCAAGAACGCGCGCGCTGAAGCGCCTGCCGGACTACGTCGTGGTCGAAGGGCCGCTTGCCGGCGGTCACCTCGGCTTCGGCATGGACTGGGCACAGTACGACCTGCACACCATCGTCGCCGAAGTGATGGCCGTACCTGAAGACCGAGCACCTCGACATCCCGGTGATCGCCGCCGGCGGCATCTTCACCGGCAGCGACGCCGTCTCCTTCCTCGAGCAGGGCGCGGCCGCCGTGCAGGTGGCGACCCGCTTCACCGTCAGCCGCGAATGCGGCCTGCCGGACAAGGTCAAGCAGGAATACTTCAAGGCCAGCGAGGACGACATCGAGGTCAACACCATGTCGCCGACCGGCTACCCGATGCGCATGCTCAAGGGCAGTCCCGGCATCGGCGCCGGCATCCGCCCCAACTGCGAGGCCTATGGCTACCTGCTCGACGCCAAGGGCAACTGCGCCTATATCGACGCCTACAACCGCGAAGTCGCCCTCCACCCCGAAGCGAAAAAGATCTCGGTCAAGGACAAGACCTGCCTGTGCACCCACATGCGCAACTTCGACTGCTGGACCTGCGGCCAAACCACCTACCGGCTGAAGGACACCACCCGCCGCCTGGCGGACGGCAGCTATCAGATGCTGAGCGCCGAACACATCTTCCACGACTACCAGTTCAGCACCGAGCATAAAATCGCGCTGCCAGCCTGATCTGCCTGGATCGACATAAACCAGTCGGGCGGAGCCTGCATGCCGACCATCGGTAGTCAAGCAGGATAAGCTTGCCTGCCTGTCCAACGCTGCACCCGGCAGCACGATCTTCGCTTTCACGGCAACTGGAACCCAGACTACCGCACGCATCTTTTACCCTTGCTTAAGCTTTGAAAGCCGTCACTTCATGCCAGGCACTCTGGCGGGATGTATATTCCACGCTTCGTTGCGGGGCCTTCCCGGCTCCGCCTGTCAGCGCAACCTGTTTCATTTAAATTGCATGGGATTCAGCGGACTCGCCCGGCTTTACTTCTTGATCGCCCTGTTATGGAGCGCGATGGTGGCTGCTGCGCCGCTCTCGCTCACGCAATCCCATGAAAACGCAGTCGGCCTCGATGTCGCCTACCTGAAGGAGAAGGCAGGACCGCTCGACCTCGACCAGGCCATCGGCGCGCTACGGACCGGTGAATTCAGCCCCGGACGCAACGCGGCGCTGAATTTCGGGATCGGCTCACCACCGGTCTGGATTCATTTCGCGGTGGACAACCCGACGCTTGTACCCATGCATGGAAGGCTGGCCATCGAGAACGCCTGGCTCGACAGCATTCAGGTCACCATTCGCCACGGCGGCAAGACCGTTTCCAATTACCGGGTGGGAGATGACCAGGCGTTTGATCAGCGTCCGGTCAACAGCCGTTTTTTTGTTTTTGACCCGCAATTCGAACCGGGGCTCAGCGATGTATTCCTCCGTGTCGAAACGCCCGACCCCATGGTCGTACCGATTCTCCTCATGGACGCCGAAGAATCGCGTATCCGCGAGGCGCGGCAGGAAATCAGCTATGGTCTGCTGTACGGCTTCCTGCTCGCGCTGATCGCGTACAACGCCATCCTGTCGGCCAGTTTTCGCAGTTCGCGTTACCTTTTCTATTCCCTCTACCTGACGCTGTTCATGCTCATGAACATCGCCTATACCGGCCATGGCTTTTCCTGGCTCTGGCCCGAGTCGCTGGCCTGGCAGCAATGGTCGAACCCAATCCTGATTTATCTCTATGGGATCAGCGGCTTGCTGTTCGCCAATCGTTTTCTGGACGTGAAAACGCATTTCCCCCGCATTCGCAAGGCGATCATCGCCTACTGCCTGCTCTTCGGCGGGGCGCTCTCAGTAGCCGCGCTGTTCGGCGAGCAACGGGTTGCACTGCTCATCTCCTTCACGTTCGTGTTCCTGTTTACGCTCATCATGCTGCTGCTGGGTGCGCTGGCCGTCCATTCGGGGCAGAAACCGGCCAGATACTTTTTGCTGGCTTCGATTGCCGGCATGTCGGGGGCAGTGCTGACCACGCTTTCAACCTGGGGTTTCATTCCGTTTACCAGTTGGACATTCCGGGCCGTCGAACTCGGGATGATGGTCGACGCGACCCTGCTGGCGCTAGCCCTGTCGCACCAGTTCCGGATGCTGCAGGAAGCCAAACTGAGTGCGGAACAGCTGGCGCATCTGGACCCGCTTACCGGCCTGAATAACCGACGCTCCTTCTACGAGAAGACCGAACCGATATGGAGCACCGCGCGCCGCAAGGGACGCGATGCCGCCATCATTTCGATCGACATCGACCTGTTCAAGCAGATCAACGACAGTCATGGCCACGTGCACGGCGATGAATCCCTGACGGCGGTCGCGGCGGCGCTCTCCCGGTCGATCCGCCAGGGCGATGTGCTGGCCCGCTGGGGCGGCGAGGAATTCATCGTGTTCATGCCGGAAGCCAACCTGCAGGAAGCGGTCGCGCTGGCAGAACGTCTGCGCGCCGCGGTCGCGCAGATCCGCGTTCCCCATGCACAGGGAGAAACCGCGATCACGGCGAGTTTCGGGGTGGCGCAAAAGGATGACGGTCACGCCACGCTGGACGCCCTGATTTCAGCCGCAGACGGCTATTTGTATCAATCCAAGCAAGATGGTCGCGACCGGGTGAGCTCCGCGCTGGCAGGACGCGCCTAGGGTGTCGATCCGGCCTGAAGTCACAGGCCTGAATGGGGCATTCTTCGCCTGCGCTGACCGGTTGGTGCGCTGCTGAGGCAGTGCCATGCCCACGATGTCACCCACAGCGCCGTCCGATTCCCTTCCCCCGGGGTTCACCCACCCTGCCTAAACGCCTACAATGCCGGGTCTTACTGGTTGGCCTTTACCCGCATGTTCACAGGCATCATTCAATCCATCGGCCGCATCCACGAATACGAAGCCCGCGGCGCTGACGCGCGCATGGTCATCCATGGCGGCGGCCTCGATTTTTCCGACGTCGGACTCGGCGACAGCATCGCGGTCAACGGCGTCTGCCTGACCGCGGTGGCGCTCACGCCCGACAGCTTCAGCGTCGACGTCTCGGCCGAAACCCTGCGCTGCACCGAAGGTTTCGCGCCGGGCGCCGAAGTCAATCTGGAAAAGGCGCTGCGGCTGGCAGACCGCCTCGGTGGGCATCTGGTGAGCGGGCATGTCGACGGCGTCGGCACGGTGCACCGCTTGGTTCCGGTGGGCGAATCGCACCTGCTCGAGATCGACGCCCCGACCGAACTCGCGCGCTACATCATCCGCAAGGGATCGATCACGGTTAACGGCGTGTCGCTGACCGTGAATGCGGTCGATGGCGCGCGCTTCGGCCTCAACCTGATCCCGCACACGCTGGAGATGACCACGCTCAAGCACCTCGCGACGGGCAGCCGCGTCAACCTGGAAGTCGACATGATCGCGCGCTATGTCGAACGCATGATGCAATTCACGAATACTACGGACAAAGACTGATGAGCCTCGCCACCACCCCTGAAATAATCGATGAGCTGAAAGCCGGCCGCATGGTCGTGCTGGTCGACGAGGAAGACCGCGAAAACGAGGGCGACCTGGTGATGGCTGCCGAATTCGCCACCCCCGACGCGATCAACTTCATGGCCAAGTACGGCCGCGGCCTGATCTGCCTGACGCTGACCGACGAACGTTGCCGCCAGCTCGGCCTCAAGCAGATGGTGAGCGACAACATGACGCCGCACGGCACGGCATTCACCGTGTCGATCGAGGCAGCCGAAGGCGTGACCACCGGTATTTCCGCTGCCGACCGCGCGGTCACCATCCAGGCGGCGGTGAAGCGTGACGCCAAGCCCGCAGACATCATCCAGCCGGGCCACATTTTCCCGCTGCGCGCGCAGCCCGGCGGCGTGCTGGTGCGTGCTGGCCACACCGAGGCCGGCTGCGACCTGGCAGGGCTGGCCGGACTGCAGCCCGCATCGGTGATCTGCGAGATCCTGAAGGACGACGGCACCATGGCACGGCTGCCCGACCTGATTCCGTTCGCGCAGGAACACAATCTGAAAATCGGCGCCATCGCCGACCTGATCCATTACCGCAACCAGACCGAAAGTCTGGTCGAGCGCGCGGCCGACCGCTTGATCCAGACGGTATACGGGGCGTTCCGCCTGGTCGCCTATCGCGACAAGTGCGCCAAGGAGACGCATCTGGCACTGGTCAAGGGCGAGATTCATGCGGACAAGGAAACCCTGGTGCGGGTGCACGAGCCGCTGAGCGTGATGGATTTTCTCGACGTCACCGGGGGCGGCCATTCCTGGCCGATCCTGGGCGCGATGGAGCGCATCGCCGAATCGCAATGCGGCGTCATCGTGCTGCTGCATCGCCCGGAAACCGCCGATGCGCTGCTCGAGCGCATCCATCCCGCTCCCGCCGCGCCGCGCAAATACGATCTGCGCGATTACGGCATCGGCGCGCAGATCCTGCGCGACCTCGGCGTCGGCAAAATGAAGTTGTTGGCCAGTCCGCGCAAGATGCCTGCGATGGACGGGTTCGGGCTGGAAGTCACCGGCTATTCTGAAAAGGCATAGGCGCAAACGGACGGGTGCCGGGCTGCCTCGGCCCTGCACGCATTCGGACCACTCATTGAAAGGATGTCACATGGGAACCAGCAACGATATTTCCGAACTCGACCCTGTCTTTCAGGGCGCAGGGCTCAAAATCGGCATCGTCATGAGCCGTTTCAACAAGGATATTTGTGAAGGCCTGCTGTCGGCCTGCGAAATCGAATTGGCACGGCTCGGCGTAGCCAAGGATGATGTCCTGCTGGTTGACGTGCCTGGCGCGCTGGAGCATCCGCTGGCGCTGCAGAAAATGGCGCAGTCCGGCAAATTCGATGCCCTCGTTGCGCTCGGCGCCGTGGTGCGCGGCGACACCTACCATTTCGAAATCGTCTCGAACGAGTCCTCGCGCGGCATTCTCGACGTGCAGTTGGAAACCGGCGTGCCGATCGCCAACGCGATCCTCACCGTGAATACCGAAGAGCAGGGGCATATGCGCATGCACGACAAAGGCCGTGATGCCGCGCGCGTGGCCATCGAAATGGCCAATCTGCTGAAACGACTCTGACTGTCATGCCGCACATTCAATTTCCCGCAATGATGCTCGGCATGACAGTCACCCCCTCCCCGCCCTCCCCCGCTTGCGGGAGAGGGCGGGGAGGCTTCGCTGCGCGAGGTGGACGTTAATGGCCGGTTCCCGCAAGAACGCCCGCGAATTCACCCTGCAGGGCGTGTACGCCTGGCTGGTGGGGGGTGCCGACATCACCCTGATTGCTGCCAACCTGAAGGAAGACGAGCAGTTCAAGCGCGCCGACGAAGCCTATTTTCGCACCCTGCTTTATGGCGTGATCAAGGACGAGGATTTGCTGAGTTCACGCATTGCGCCCTGCCTGGACCGCCCCTTGACCGAGCTCTCGCCCGTCGAACGCGGCATCCTGCTCATCGGCGCCTATGAACTGGTGCACTGCCCCGACGTGCCGTGGCGCGTCGCCATCAACGAAGGCGTCGAACTCGCCAAGAAATTCGGCGGCACCGACGGCCACAAGTACATCAACGGTGTGCTCGACAAACTGGCGCAGGACGTGCGCGCGGTGGAGATCGAGCATGCAAAGGCAAGCAAGGCGTGAGCAGTAAGCAGTAAACGGTGAACGGAAACTGCCCACCGCTGACCGCTCACCTCTCCCCGGCCACACCGATGGAATTCGAACTCATCGCCAAGTACTTCACTCGCGCCACGCCCGGGGCGGTGCTGGGCGTGGGCGACGACTGTGCCCTGCTGGCGCCGACGCCGGGCATGCAACTGGCAGTGTCGTCCGACATGCTGCTCGAAGGCCGCCATTTCTCGCCGCAGGACAGCCCGGCCGGCATCGGCCACAAGTCGCTGGCGGTGAACCTGTCCGACCTCGCCGCGATGGGTGCAGTACCGCGCTGGGCCACCCTGTCGATCGCACTGCCGGAAGAAAACGACGCCTGGCTCACAGCGTTTGCACGCGGCTTTTTCCGCCTGGCCGACCTGCACGGCATCGAACTGGTCGGCGGCGACACCACGCGCGGCGCGCTGACGATCAGCCTCACCGTGATGGGCGAAGTGCCGCCGCGACAGGCGCTGCGCCGCGACGGCGCGCAGCCCGGCGACGACATCTGGGTGTCCGGCGTGATCGGCTCGGCAGCGATGGCGCTGGCGTATCGCCAGGGGCGTTTGTTCATGGAACAGATCGATGCGGCCAGAGTGCTGCCGGCACTCTACCTGCCGACACCTCGGATCGAACTCGGCATCGCGCTGCGCGGCATCGCGACCAGTGCGATCGACATTTCGGACGGCCTGCTCGGCGACCTCGGGCATATTCTTGAACGCTCGCGAACCGGCGCCGGGCCGATCGGTGCCCGACTCGAATTCGCCGCCTTGCCGACGCTGCCGGTGGTACAGAAGTATTTGCATGAAGTCGCTGTGCGCGATTGCGTGCTGGCGGGCGGCGACGATTACGAACTCTGTTTCACCGCACCCGCCGACAGGCGCGACGCGGTCGAGGCCGCCGCGCGATCCTCAGCCGTGGCGGTGGCGCGCGTCGGCCGCATCACCGCCGAGGCCGGACTCGTCGTCGTCGACGCCGACGGCCAGCCGCTGCCGATCGAACGGACCGGCTATGACCACTTTGCTGCCTGACCTCAAGTTCCTGCGCGCGCATCCGGCGCATCTCGTCGCGTTCGGCTTCGGCAGCGGGCTCGCGCCCAAGGCGCCGGGAACGGTCGGCACCCTGCTCGGGCTGCCGCTTTACTGGCTGATCGTGGCCGCCGCGCCCGACCTGCCAAACCAGATCGTGCTCGTCATCGCCGCCTTCCTGCTCGGCGTCTGGGCGTGCGGCCGTACCGGTCGTGCGCTCGGCGTCGCCGACCACGGCGGCATGGTGTGGGACGAGATCGTCGCCTTCGCGCTCATCCTCCTGTTCACCCCGGCAGGCTGGCTGTGGATCGCGCTGGCGTTTGCGCTATTCCGCCTGTTCGATATCCTGAAGCCTTGGCCGATCCGTGTCGCAGATGTGCATCTGAAAAACGGGTTCGGCGTGATGTTCGACGATCTTCTGGCGGCAGGCTATGCCATCGCCGCAATCAAGGGACTGCAATGGCTCGTGTAAGCGACGAAGAACTCCACCAGCTCGCCGGCGAACTCGGCGACAGGCTGATGGCGCGCGGCTGGATGCTGGCCACCGCCGAATCGTGTACCGGCGGCTGGGTCGGGCAACTGGTCACCGCGCTGCCGGGTAGCTCGCAGTGGTATGAACGTGGCTTCATCACCTACGCCAATGCCGCCAAGGTCGAGATGCTCGGCGTGCCTGCCGCAACCCTCGACGAGTTCGGCGCCGTGTCGGAGCAAACTGCCAGCGCCATGGCGGCGGGGGCGCTGGCGCACAGCCACGCCCAGGCGGCGCTCGCCATCTCCGGCATCGCCGGTCCCGGCGGTGGCACCCGGCAAAAGCCGGTCGGGCTGGTCTGTTACGGCTGGGCGCTGGCGGATGGCACGCTCATGTCGTCCACCTGCCGCCTCGACGGCGACCGCGAGGAAATCCGTTCGCGCGCGGTGGCGGCGGCTTTGCGCGGTCTGATCGAACTGATCAATTCCACTTGATCAGGAGCGTCTGCTCAACCGGAACCGGACCCCGGCCGGGCCCCGGGTCGTGAAGGAGGTGGAGAGGGAAGCGGCGTTGGACGGTTCGCAGGCGGCCTTACCTGAACCGGCGGATAGTAGCCCTGTTGGGGAACATAGACCGGCTGTTGAATGGCAGCAGGTTGCTGCGCTTCCTGTTGATCCGCTTCCCGGGACTCCTTGTTGGATTGCTGTTCGACGCGAATGCTCTCCATTTCGCCGGCCTTCTCCTCGGCTTGTTTGACCCGCTCCTTTGCCTTCTGTATCTCTTCCTCGGTGGGCGCGCGGCGGAACGTCCAGGCGTCTCCGACTTGACACCCGCCGGCGGCGTCGAGGAATAGGTCACGTTTCCAGCACTGTCGACGGACTTGTAGATCGGATCGGCGGCAAGCACTGGTCTGCAACAGAGCAACCAGCAGTACGGGCACGGCTCGGATGGGTTTCATCTTGGTGGCTCCTGTCGTCGCTTCAATTCGATGATGATACCGCTTCGCTCCGGCCCTCAGTCATAAGGCGTCCGGAAGCAGTCGTCGTGCCGGACGATTCATGTCCGGGTTGCGGAGTTCATGCTTTGCGGCCTGTCCTGCTTGAACGCCCACTCGGCGAACGGCTCGATCTCGTCACGATTGAGCAGCATCAACTGGCAGACATCGGGATTCATTTCATGCTTCGGCGTGGTATCGACGTTGAGCCGCTGCAACAGGTATCCCAGCAAGGCGCGCCGCACCTCGATCTCGATCACCGCGTCCGCCGCCACGCCATAATCCAGCAGCAGGCTCGCGCGCCTGGCCGCATCCAGCCCGGCGTGGGGCGCCAAGCGCAGCTTGACGCGTCTCCACCCAGTCGTCGTCGTACTGCACGCCCGACTCGGCCGGCGCTTCCAGACATTCCGCCTGCTCGATGCGTGACAGCACGAAGTCGCGAAAGTCGCAGGTTTCCTCGTTGTAGGCACGGGCATGCCAGCGGATGCCGTTATTGACCAAGGCATGGGGTTCGAGTATCCGCTGCGCCGGACTTTCGTGGCCTTCGCGGTTCGAAAGCGAACGGTAGGTGACGCGCAGTTTCCGGCGGCCATGAATCGCGCGGGTGATCTGCGCCAGGGTCCGCGGACCGGGCAGTCGGGCGGGCAACGGCAGCGCGGCGGTCGCCAGACCGTAGATGGGATGCGTCCCGTACGGCCCGTTCGCCACCGCCAGATTGGCCGCGATGACGGGCAACACGACCGCAGGCGTGAGATCCGCAAAAACCGAGCTGAATCCATCGCCCGGCACGAAGCCGAACACGCTGTGGTTGTAGACGAGGTTGCCGGGCGCCAGATCGCTGTAGAGCTTGAGATCCTTGGTGGCCGCCGGGTCGGACAGGCCGAAGGCGCGGGCGACGTCGCTGCGGGTCACCACCCCGGTGTACCAGGCCATGATCTCGATATATTGCAGCCGCTGGCGCGTCGCCCACTTCACGTCGAGGCGCATTTTCTCTTTTGTAATCATATTCATTCGCTCCGCGCGGGCCTGTTGTCCCTGAAAATTATAGGGGGATGCGCCCCGAATACAAACAATTACGTCATATATTTTATATAGGTGATATTTTTTATTGACACTAACAAATATATAACCTAAATTGGCGCCATGGAGCAGCGCATTGCCTGCCCGCAAACCCATCCCCAACCGACCCAGGAGAGAAACCATGGCATCCCCCGCATTGGCAGAAGACAAATCGAAGGCGCTCGCCGCCGCGCTGAGCCAGATCGACAAGCAGTTCGGCAAGGGCTCGGTGATGCGCCTGGGCGACCACGACGTCTCGCGCGACATCCAGGCCGTCTCCACCGGCTCGCTGGGGCTCGACATCGCGCTCGGCGTCGGCGGCCTGCCGCGCGGCCGCGTGGTCGAGATCTACGGCCCGGAATCGTCCGGCAAGACCACGCTCACCCTGCAGGTCATCGCCGAAATGCAGAAAATGGGCGGCACCGCCGCCTTCATCGACGCCGAGCACGCGCTCGACCCCAACTATGCCGGCAAGCTCGGCGTCGACGTCGACAACCTGCTGGTCTCGCAGCCCGACACCGGCGAGCAGGCGCTGGAAATCGCCGACATGCTGGTGCGCTCCGGCGCGTCGACGTGGTGGTGATCGACTCGGTCGCCGCGCTCACCCCCAAGGCCGAAATCGAAGGCGAGATGGGCGATTCGCACATGGGCCTGCAGGCACGGCTGATGAGCCAGGCGCTGCGCAAACTCACCGCCAACATCAAGCGCACCAACACCCTGGTCATCTTCATCAACCAGATCCGCATGAAGATCGGCGTCATGTTCGGCAACCCTGAAACCACCACCGGCGGCAACGCGCTCAAGTTCTACGCCTCGGTGCGCCTCGACATCCGCCGCATCGGCGCGATCAAGAAAGGCGACGAAATCATCGGCAACGAAACCAAGGTCAAGGTCGTCAAGAACAAGGTGGCGCCGCCGTTCAAGGAAGCCTTCTTCGACATCCTCTACGGCCAGGGCATCTCGCACGAAGGCGAGATCATCGAGCTCGGCGTCACCCACAAGTTCATCGACAAGTCCGGCGCCTGGTACGCCTACAACGGCGAGAAGATCGGCCAGGGCAAGGACAACGCGCGCGAATACCTGAAGGAGCACCCGGAAATCGCGCAGGAAATCGAAGCCAAGATCCGCGCCGCCGTCGGCGTCAGCAACCCGACTGCCGCCGCCGAAATTGAAGTCGAAGCCTGAACCCGGCGACCTGCGTGAACGCGCCCTGCGCCTGCTGGCGCGGCGCGAGCACAGTCGCGCCGAACTCGTCCGCAAACTGGAACAGGCGGGTTTCGATGCAAGCGATATCCAGCCGCTGCTCGACGCGTTCGAGCAGAAAAACTGGCTCTCCGACCTGCGTTTTGCCGAAAGCTATGTCGCAGACCATCGTGCGCGGGCCGGCAGCATCAAGCTGGCGTACGACCTGCGTCAGCGTGGCGTGAGCGACGGCATCATCGAAGCCGTACTGAGTGACAACAGCGAAAGCGAAATCGATCGGGCGCGCGAAGTGTGGAGGAAGAAATTCGACGTACTCCCCGCCGATGCCCATGAAAGAGCACGACAGATCAGGTTCCTGCAGGGGCGGGGATTCTCTCAGAGCGTTATCCAGCGCGCGCTGAGAAACGGAGAAACAGCCGACTGAACAGACAAACGCAGTATTTACCCGGAACGAGCCTATTGCCCGGCCCCGGCATCGACCAGGGTTTTACCATAGCGATTTGCCGCTACTTCGTGCGCCGCCGGAAAATGCTTCCTGATTTTCTCCATATCCTCAGGGGTCCGCACAAACATGATGATTTGGTCGCCCCGTAGCCACGGGTCGTTCTGGACAAGATCATAGGGATAGTAGCCGAGGCCGTTATGCAGAACGATCCTTCGCTCCGCTTCCACGCGCGGCGGAAACTGCGCCAGATGCGCTTGCATGAATTCGCCCATCTGCACAAAGCGAAGCGCGTTCGCTGCAACAAGGCTCATCAGGGCGAGCATGGCAACCTGTTTGAACACGCGCCGGCCATCCACCGCCGCCAGTTTGATCGTGCCCAAGGCTGCCAAAACCGGCAGCACGCCCCAGGCGGAATGAAAATAGCGATAGCCCCAACCATGGCCCTGGTCGAAACGGATGAGGAAATAGGCGAAAAAAGTCAGCAGCGCAGATGCCCACATCAGTCTGAGCTCCGGGTGTCTTTTCACCCCGGGCGCCCCACCACGCCAGCAATAGCAGCATGGGCGAAGCCCAAAGCCATAATTTCACCAAGCCCGCCCAAACGGGCGATGAAGAATTTGATCGTCAGGCCAGTTGAGAAGGCTGACGAAGCCCCGCAGCATGCCCAGCAGCCGTTCCATCAAGGCTGGTGTAACTCCCCCAACAGCATGCACAACTGCAGCTGCCTGCACACTCTCGCGCAGTACGTCCTGCCGCCACAGCCACCAGCCGAGCCCAAGTAGCACCACCGGCAAATAGCCCAATGCGAGAAAGAACAGATTACGCAGAATCTGGCCGCGGCGCGTCACCAGCCAGATAATCCATGGCAGAGCAAAGACAGCATGCGGAAACGGCTGGTGCAGCACCAGCGAAAAACCACCCGCCAGTCCGGCCAGAAACAAACGCAAAGGCGATGGCGTCAGCAGCAGCCAGGCAAAACCCAGATTGAATAGCAAATGTGCCGGCATCGAATAATAGCTAATGCCGTTCGCCACAAATGCAGGCGAGGCCAAGGCGAAAAGCAGCGCCCAACCAGCCGCCAGTGGCGAATCGATCAGATCTCTCGCAACCCGGCCGATCAGTAGAAAGCTCAACGCCACCAATGTCGGGTTACAAGCCCAGGGAGCGCCAAGCCAAACAAAAGGCGCCAGCAACAGCGCGAAGCCCGGCCAATAGGACGATAAAACCGCACCGGTTTCCTGATTGACCATCAGGAACCCATGCTGGAATACGGACGGAATCAGGTTATCGACCAGTTCTGGAGGGAACTGCCCGTGGAATGCACCCGCAGCAAAAATCCTGGCCTGGAACAGAACTGAATACTCATCCATTGACAGCGGATGATTGCGATATATCCAAAGCGACCCTGCACACAAAACCAGCCAAAGCACAGCAGCGACCGCATAACGTTGCCGATCAAGCGCCAGAATCAGTTGCTCAACCCAACTGGCCGTTTCTGAACGCCGCCCGCCATACCAGTGACCAAACAATAGAATCACCAGCATGAGCCAGGCAGCGGGCATATCGTGTATGGCCAGGAGATTCCAAAATATGCGCCCACCGGGAATACCTATCACCCCGATAAGCACTATGCTCGCCACAGTAAACACAATGGCAAAAATTGAAAGCTTGGATAGGGTCATACGAGCGCCAGGAGTACCCCAAGCATAAATCTCGTTTCGGCAGTCAAGCGGACTATTCCCAGAAATAACGCAAACTGCTGAACTTTTTCTTCATCGAGACAGGCAGGCATTCTGAGTGTCTCCCCAGCATGAACCCCAAATACCGTGCCGACTCATATGGAAAAAACTTAAGCCATTCTCCGGCAGTGCCGTAACGCAAGACGTAAGACGCTTCCCGCACCAGTTTCGTCACCACATTCAAGAACGGAATACCGGTCTTGCCTGAGAAAATCTGTTGTATTGAATGACCGCTATCGAAATTCCTGCGAAAAACATCCGTAATCCCATACTGATGCGAATGCAACACGCATGATTCGGGAGCATATGCCACTGCATGCCCAGCCTGCATTACCTCACTCGCCCAGGCCTGATCCTCGCTCATGATTATGTCTTCGCGAAAGGGATGGCGCGCCCACACCGTTTCCCTAATTGCACCACTTACCGTGGAAAAGAAACAGCGGGCAAGCGAAGCTTCTTCGCCTCGCGCTAGCATCTTGGTTTCCGGGGTTGACGAATAGGTATCGTCAAGAAAGAATTTCTCCATGGCGTTCGCGTCGGCTCGAGCAACCTGCCTTGCGTATACTCCCGCCACAGCAGGGTTTCCGAATGGATATAAAAGGTTTTCCAGCCAGTCACGGCCAACCGGTGTCGCATCCTGTGGGATGTAAACGAGAAACTCTCCCTGTGCGAGTTCGGCTCCAAGATTCCTGGTCTTGCCATGGCCGAACTCCTTCGGGGGAATCTCATATAGCTGGGCGTCAGGGTAAGCCGCAACGATATCCAGGGTGCCGTCCCTGGAACCCGAGTCAATTACGATTACTTCGAAGCTGCCATCCAACAACTGGCTTAAGAGTGCGTCCAGAAGGGAGCGAAGATATCGCTCCCCATTCTTCGTGAGAATGATGATGGAGGCGAGCACGCTCTGCTCATCCATGCGGTACTGTCCTGTCATTGTTGGCATGCAAAGGGAAACGCACGATGTACATTACGCCACCTGTCTCGCAGATATAATTTTTCGCCTTATATGGCGCACCCATGAATGGATGGAAACCAGCGCGAATAAGGCGAGTCCAGCATTTCGATCCCGTCGCCATCTGCGGTGCACTTCGCGCTCGCCCAGATAACACGCCTCCAGGTTCGCGGATAGTCCGCTGTAGCCAAAAGGCGGCTTGCCGTCACCACAACTGACTAGCATTTCATTTAGGAAAGCACACTTATGACTGCCAGCAATCTTTAGCCAAAGTGCATAGTCCTCATAATGGCGCAGGTCCTCGGGAAAGCCGCCGCATGACAGCACCACCGCTCGGCGCACCATGACCGTAGGTGTTGCGAACCAATTTCTGAACAGCATGGCCCATTCCTTGATCCGCACCAAATGCAGGCTGCCATATAACTTGATGATATTGGATGCACAGCCCAACAGGTCGAGTTGCGGGTCTGACAAAAAAACAGAAAGCTGCAGTTCAGTTTTCTTCGGAAGCCAAATATCATCGTCATCCAGAAACGCAATCAGGTCCCCTGAGGCCGCTTGAATGCCGGCGTTTCTTGCAGCGGACGGCCCCTGATTCACTTGGCAGATCACCCGGATTGAAACGTCCGTGTGCCGATGCACATATTCCTCGAGCATTGCCTGCGTGCCGTCCGTCGACCCGTCGTCGACCACGACAATCTCATCGACCGGACGGGTCTGCTGAAGAACAGAATCCAATGCAACAGACAACTGTTGTTGCCTGTTGAATGTCGGGATGACGACGCTGACCCTGGGCTGTGCCATAAGTTTTCTGATCAACCCTGGTTGAGCAAGGAGCGATACAGCGACAGGTACTGGGGCACCACCGCTTCGGGTGACCATAGACGCAGCGCCCGCTCTCTTGCAGCATTCCTCAGTTCCCTGTGGTGCCCCACATCAGCAAGGACCCATCCCAGACCTTGAGCCATGTCCTCGACATCAAAGGCCTTCGCCAGATAGCCGGTTTCTCGATGTGCCACAACATCAGGCAAACCTGTTGTATTAAATGCCACTACAGGTGTTCCGCACGCTTGGGCTTCTGTTGCAGTCTGCCCAAAAGCTTCTTGTCTAGATGAAACGACCATCAAATCTGCCGAGTTGTACAACAATGCAAGCACCACATCATCGTGCACGTGGCCCATCCAGCGAATCGGGAAATGCAGTTTGGGCGGTCGCTTTGGTTCACTTTGGCCAAACACAACACAAAGCACGTTTTGCACACTCTCCTGGTGCGCAAGCCTTTCCAGAGATTCAAGCAGCAGATCGTAGCCTTTGCGGAAATCGCGACCCCCACCTAGTGCCCCAAACAATATGATTTTCCGGTCATGCGGCAAGCCGAGCGCTTGCCGGCAAAAGTCCCGATCCAACGGCTGGTAAATTCCCGTATTCAGCACGTTGGGAATAACAGATACAGGCCAATTCTTGAAAAGTGCACTTTCACGTGCGCAATTGGCGAGCCATTGGCTGGGCGCAACGATGTGCATGGGCCGTATCCAAGCACGTAGCTTTCGTCGCCAAACCAGGCGGTCAAGATCAAGCCCACCCTCGGAAGCCGGCCGGCTTTCCTTGCTGTAACCAGTGCGCCAGCGGGCGCAATCATCGTCGGCGACGTAATGCTCGGCACCGCATAATGGCCACATGTCATGCAACGTCCACACCACTGGCTTGCGAATACGGCCAATATCCTCGATGGAAAGTGCTTCGCCTCCCACCCAGTGAAGATTCACCACCTCGGCATCTGTGTAATTGAGCTTCCCAGACCAGTCGGAAGGCAGCCAGTTACCCGAGTGCAAATTCGCATTGCCGCTCTGCTGCAAACACATGGCCAAGTTACCCAGGGCCGGGCGCAGAAGGTTGCCAGCCTTGCCATATTTGCTGTCCGGCCCCTCCACCGTCCAATCATCGGACTTCTTTTCACGCACCCTCATGCGCGACTCCGTGCCATGGTCAAGCAAGGCACGGTGAAGCCGATAAGCAGCGCGCGCAGCGCCACCATTCAGGTCTGAATGCGAAACATGACGGACCGACACTAGCGCTCCCCCATCGCATTGTGCGCGACATCGTGGCGAACACGTGATTGAGCATCGGGCCAAGTAACCGGGAAATGCGTTCGGATCGTCGCGCACGCCCGATATCCAGATAACCAGTATGCTCAAAGACCAGCGCATGTGAGGCCCCTGCCACTCTGCCCACATAGCGTAGACCAAGAGCTTTCATGACAAAAGGAAAGGTATGCCGCAGATGAAATGTAGAGGGCAGATGGCACTGTATGACGGGATAAAAACAATTGGCAAAAATTACGATGCCACCCTTACGTACTCCGACTGCGATATCACCAGCGAGTCGAATCGGGTCAGCGACATGTTCAAGTACATCCTGCGCCACTATCGCATCGTAGCCTCCCACTGAGACATTGGGTACAAACTGTATCCTCGGCTCAGACTGAAGCTGTTCTATGCCCGCACGCGAAGGGTAAGGTTCGATGATAGAAACTTTCGCACCCGGAGCAGCACGTGTAGTCTCCAACGCCAATTGGCCAAACCCACCACCATAATCTGCGATTAATTTTGCCCCTGACGCTGCCAGACGCCGGGCTATGGCTTCACGATGAGAAGCAGAGACAGGGTCTAGTGCGGTGAAAACCCCATTCATCAACCAGACAGGGTGCTTGTAAAAGTCACCGACTGGCTGGTCAGCGAGAGGGGAGTTGTTGTCCAAATCAAACTGCTGCCATACACGATCCATCTCCCACCAGACCCATTCGACAGTCGGCAATGTCTGAGGCAGGTCATTCAAATATCGAGCCTCATCCTGCGAGAACCATGACCGTGGCATGGAATAGCCCCAGATTGAAATATCAGTCATTGCCTAAAACCAATTACGCGAGGAACTAAATTTCTGAAATGTCTGATCAACCTCTGTCCAAGTGGTGGCTGTATTCCATCGTAAAAAGCTTTTATTCTTTGCACGGCCGACGATGACTCCTCTTTGCACTCGGGAAGGTCAGCATATTCACTTCCAAGTTGCTCAACCGCAAAAGAGTCTGCCTTGCCGCAGTTCTCGCCAGAACCGTCATGGCCAATATTTAGAACGAATGAACGCGCGGGATTCAGGCATAGCCCACCGCGTTCGAAAATAGTCGTGTACCAGAAAATAGCCCAAGTATTCAGCTTGCCCGCCCGGTTCGCTGAAACTTGTGCCCAAAAATCATGGGCGCCATCCAGGTTGAACCGGCTTATTTTCTCCTGGCTCCAGGATTCGGCAAGGCGTTGCGGGTTCTTTTCAAAATACTTCCAGCGATCTGCCCAAGTCGCCCAGCCCCAGCAATTCATTGCGCGCCAGAAGAAAGCGTCACCCAATCCACTGGGGTCAATAGGGTAGTTCCATCCACTGACATGCCAGACACGAGGGTCATTCGCATAACGATCCAGGGCTGCATTCATGAAAGCCAGATAATTGCGACCAGTCACAATATCGTCTTCAAGCACAATCACGCGGCCATAACGCTCGCAGACTTCCGTCACCCCCTCAATGATGTTCTGCGCCAGCCCAAAATTGGTTTCGCGCTCGATGACGGTAACGCTCTGGAAACCGGCGGCTTCGTGAACTTGTGCACGAACAGCCTGTACCCGCCCAACTTCACTTTCATTGCGTGCCGCATCAGCATAAACAATCAAGTCACTCACCTTCGCGAGCGCATTCGCAGCCAGCGCTTCAAGAGTGCGCCTTGTATGCTCTGGACGGGCAAATACAAATAGCACGATGGGGGCCAAGGTGGCTGTCATGAAAGCAATCAGCTCAAGTGCTTTTCAAAATGGCAACGATATTTTGATAGGCGAATATTTCGCAATAGACCGGACTATAGCTCTCAATCCTAGCCATCCCATCTGGCAAGAGTCGATAAAAATTGTAATTAGGCAGCAATTTCCAGAAATCCCTGAAAAAGGTTCTGCTGGATACATTCATCTCGTTGAACTCAAAATGAATTGCGCCTATTTTTTCTGACCGGATGTAATCAAGGATGCCCATTAAAACATTGAGTTCATTTCCCTCAGTATCTATCTTGAGCAAGTCAATTTTTTCTACATTTTTACTTCTGGCAAAAGCACCCAACTTAATTACCTTGACTTTGTGCTCGATTGATTTGGCTTTGTGAATATTTTCAATTACATCCCTATAAAGCGAAGCATGAGAGGAACCATCCTGTGACTCATAATCAAACCGTGAAAGCTCTCCATCCTCCTCCCCCGCTGCAGCATTTACTGGCAGGAAGTTCGACTGACGCATGGAATGTGAGAGAACAGAAAATGTTTTTGGGTGCGGCTCGAACGCATACACTGTAGCTTGTGGGCAGACTTGGAAAATTTTTCTGGAATATTCACCAACATTGGCCCCTACATCAAATACAACGCAACCTGATGTGCCTTTCAGCAGACTCTTCAGAAAGCGGCTCTCCCACTAACAGTGTCATTCTCGTAATTCAGCACACCCATTCCGCTCAGGCTGATTCTATATAAAAGCTTATTGAGCTTAAAAAACAGCCGTCTGGCAAATAGGGCTCTGTATGCCCTCAAAATTATTTGCAAAATAAAATCCTTAAACTTCATAGCGAAAGAATGGCACGAAGGATTTGGATTTCATCCAGAATACAGCCCGTGTCTTCGGGTGCAATAAATCGAAGAGATAGGCAGCCGCCATCTGTGAGAGAAGCGTGCCGATCGCAGCACCCTGTACACCATATTCCGGAATGAGCAGAACATTCGCCAGGATGTTTATGAGTGCGCCTGACAGGGTCCTAATAAAAGCGAGCTTCTGGAGATTTTCTGAAAGATACCAACGACCGCTGCCACGCCCATAAAAACGAACAGGCCGGTCCAAACATGCAGTCAACCCAGCCAAGTAACACGCCCACAGGAATGTCAATCAGATAGTGCCACCGAAGCCCACTGCCTCAACGGCAAAATACAATACAAAGAGCCCATATAGCCAAGCAAGGCTGCGGAAGCACCGCCATGCAGACAAGAAAAACACCACCGAGTTAGCCAGATGATGAGTCGCCACCTTGACCGCGGCAAAGGCCATAAAAGCGCCGTTTTCCACCCATACGGTGTATTTGGATTGAACCAGGGACTCGAAACCAGTACTTCACCACTTCTGTGGATTTGAACACCATGACGAAGCCCAGCACTGCAACCATCAACTTGGCCAAGCCGTCATCAGGCCTGGCGAATCCGATGGCGGCAATCGCAAGGCCAAAGCCAGGAAGCCGCCAATCAATTGCATTACGAAGGCTGTGCCCAATGTTGCGTTGGCGCATGCTGGGTCCTTGACCAGGTCTCGCACCACAATGCCGCTTAGGCCAAGGCTGGCAATGGCACCGAACAGGGCGACAAATGCCATCGCATAGTTCAGCAGACCAAATTGCTCGGGGCCAAGATAACGGGCTATCCACACCCCCACCAGCAACCCAACCGCCATGCGTAGAATCTGGTCGCCAAACAACCAGCCCGTATTGGACATGCGCTTTCTGCAGATGAGGGCGATGCTCGATTCTTGCCCGCAGAGGAGCGGGGATGAGCTTGAGCCAGGGCTGGGTCACTTTGGCAGATACCCACACATTCGCTAGCGCACAGTCCATAGTGCGGGTTTGCCGAGAAGAAAGCGTATGACATCTGCAACACGATGCGCGACTTTGGGCGGGAAGAGGTTGATCATTGAAATCACAACAATCTTGAACCATTCGATCAATCTGAACTCTAAACGGCGGAGTCAGACCAAGATCCCGGTTAATAGCAGCAATTTCACGCCTCAATCTGCCTTTGCGTGTCCAGGCGATATGAGATACCACCCACAGGGGCCAGCGTAACATCTATGGGCATGAACACTGGCGCCATGAAGTCTGCTAATACGAAACATGAAATGCGAATCCGCGGCAATAGGAAATCGCAGGTCAAAGAACTGTGAATCGTTGAAGAGGCTTCTTCGGTGAAAAGCTGCGCCATGAGGCGGCATCGCAGGTCTGCCGTTATCCCATCGATGTTTTATTTCGTCCCAAGGCTCACCGTAAGTTTCAAGGGCGGCACGTGCAACCGGGCTTAAAAGTGTCAGGCGTCCATAGACCAAAGTGGTTTCTGCATTTATGGATTCCAGATACTTATCACACTCTGCCAAGGTTTGCGGCGAGGACAGTTCGTCTCCTGCACCCAGAAAAAGAAGCCACTCGCCGCGCGCCAATGCACATCCTTTGTTAAACGCATCGTATATGCCGCGGTCTGGCTCGCTGATACAGCGCGAAACCAGGTCGTCGTTTTCTTGCAGCAAAGCCTGAGTGCCATCAGTGGAATTGCCGTCCACCACGATCCACTCAAATTCCATGAACGTCTGCTCACGTAACGAACGCATGGTATGCGGCAACTGTTCGGCCGCATTGAATGTCGCGGTAATAATGGAGATCCGCGGAGAAGACCGTTGCCCGTCATTCCAGATACTCCTCGCGCAGCATGTTGAACAGAAATGATGCGAAAATCGCATTTACGCCCAAGCAGCACGGTCGTAGTGGCTACAAACGCCACATGAACCGTTCCCGCCATGTCTCCGAAGCCGCGCAAGATCCATTCAGCAAGTATCCAGCCATCAAAGATAAGCCCCGTCGGCGACGAACAAGCCGCCGATAACCAGCCCACGCTCCAGGCTGAACCATGAGAGCAAGACGTCCAATGGCGCTGTCCGGCGCAATCGGGTTTCGCCTGGCGCCGATCAGCCGCGCAAGAATGCCGAATCCAATCACGTTGGCACCGAGCAGGGTAAACAGGCTGGCCAAAGCCAGAAAGTGAATGCCCAGACTGATCTTGCCGATCGCAACAGGGCCGGTGGCCAGCATCGTCATTCCGACAACGCCCAACAGCGACAAGATGCCTCCCGGTACCAGATAGAGCCAATCCGGCGCGTAGGTCAGCATGAAGCGCAAATGCCGCCAGCCGTCTCGAAACGATCGCAGATGCGGCGGACGATCGCGCTTGTCGGGATACAGCCGGGTCGGAATCTCCGCAATTCGCAGACCGGCGTGCGAGGCGTTGACCACCATTTCGGTGGCGAACTCCATGCCCGCAGTACGCACTTTCATGCGGTCGAACGATTCCCGCGTGAAGGCTCGCATGCCGCAGTGAAAATCGTTGATCAGGGATTCTGTACATCACGCGCGCCAGCATCGAAAGCACGGGGTTTCCGAGATAGCGGTGCAGCGGCGGCATAGCTCCCGGGCTCGATGCCGCCCTTGAAACGGTTGCCCATGACCAGGTCGTGGCCTTCCTCGATCTTGCGCACGAAGTCGCCCAGCACGGACCAGTCGTAAGAATCATCGGCATCCGCCATCACGACGATGCGGCCGCGTGCGGTAGAGATCCCGGCCAGCAAGGCAGAACCGTAGCCTTTACGTCGCTCGCGCACGACGCGCGCACCAAGTGCCTCAGCGATTTCCACGGAATGGTCGGCCGATCCGTTGTCCGCCACCACGATTTCACCGACTATGCCCATGTCGTCAAAGGCACGCTGAATTTTCTCGATGCACAGGCCCAGTGTTTTTTCTTCGTTCAAGACAAGGCATGACAGCCGAGACAAGAATTTCTCTTGACGTCATGACATCAACGAGTGGAACAGCGTAAGACATGGATTCAACGTCGCCCTATATGCGCTGATGCCTGCCGATTTTCAGTGCAGGCGCTCATTTCAAGAGGCCTCCGCAAGCTGGTCCCGCTTCGCATGACGATCCGGCACCCGCGACTCGCGCACTTCCTCGTGGTAATCGTCGTCGACGTTGACCGCCCAGATGTTGGCCTTGTCGGTGACGCCGGCGAGGATGTTGTCGACCGCGATCATTGCCGTCAGCATCGAGTGGTCCTGGTTGTTGTAGCGGTGCATGCCGTTGCGGCCGACCAGGAACAGGTTCTCGATGCGTCCAGGTACTCGCGCACAACGTCGAAACGTGTCGTAGGTGCCGAAGTAGGCCGGGTAGGTCTTGGGCATGCGGATGACCACGGCGTCGTCGCACGTCGGCCTCGTCGAGCGAGGCCGATTTGTGCCAGTTCGCGTTTGCCGAGCGTCGTGAGTCTCGTCGTCGGTCATCGACCAGAGATCGTCGCCCTCGTTGCAGAAGTACTCCAGCCCGATCCAGACCTTGGCCGGGTCGGCGACCATGTAGGGGCTCCAGTTGTTGAAGATCTGCAGGCGGCCGACCTGGACGTCGGGCTCCTGGATGTAGATCCAGTTGTCGGGCGGCATGTTGTTGGCATCGACCGAGCGGGATTGCGGGTTCGCACGCATCTTCTTCGCCAGCAGTCCCACGGTGATGAAGTCGCGGTAAGGCAGCGCCTCGGCCACTTCGCGCACTTCTGCGGGCACATCGTTCATGCCGCGCACCAGGTCGCGCACCGGCATGGTGGAAAACGCGTAGTCGCAGGCAAACTCGACCTCCCGGCCTGCCGTTTCGTCCCATGCGGTCACCGCCGCCACGCGGCCATTCTCAAGGCGCAGGCCACGTACATGATGGCCAAAGTGGATCTTCCCGCCTTGATCGCGCACCTGGCTGGCAACTTCTTCCCACATCTGGCCGGGGCCGAATTTCGGATAGAGGAATCGCTCGATGAGCGATGTGTTGACCGACTTCGGCTCCAAGCCGAGCAGCTTGCGCAACGCGTGCTTGAGTGCGGAACTCACCGACAGTCCCTTGATGCGTTGCGCCCCCCACTCGGCACTGATTTCATGGCAGGGCACGCCCCACACCTTTTCCGTGTAATCCCTGAAGAAGGTGAGATAGAGCTGTCGACCGAATCGATTTACAAGGAAGTCCTCCAGCGAACGTTCTGGCTTGCGCGGAAACAGACGCGCCCACGCATAGCTGGTGCCGATTTTCAACACCCGCACGGGCCCCAGGTTGCCCAATGTGCTCGCCGAGAGCTTGATCGGATAATCGAAGAAGCGGCGCAGATAGTAGATGCGCGACAGCCGACCCCGCAGCAGCATGGCGCGATCGGGGTCCCCACCCGCCAGCGGCGCCACGTCGATTTCGCGCGACTTGTTCTGGTACGCGATGCGCACCGCGCCCGAGCTTTCAGTCTGAACCGGCAGAATATCCTTCCACCAGTTCATCACCCAGTCCGACTTGGAAAAGAAACGGTGCCCGCCGATGTCGATACGGTTACCCAGATGATTCACCGTACGCGAGATGCCGCCCACCTGGTTGTCGGCTTCCAGCACGATGGGGGTGATGTCGCTGCGGCGCAGCAGTTCGAGCGCAGCGGTCAGCCCGGCGGGGCCTGCGCCAATAATGAGTGCGGTTTTTTTCATCCTGTCAGCGTGAAGTAGAAATCATGGCAGCACGACCCCAACGCGTGAACAGCAACGCGCGCCGTCCGGCGAAATTGGCCACCAGGGTAAAAGCCGTAACCACGCATTTGGCGATCAGTACATGCATCGCCAATCCCTCGACGAGCAGCGACATCAGTCCGAGCGACACGCCGAGCGTGACCACGCCAACCAGCAGAAACAGGCTGAACTCGGCGCCGCGCATATCAATGGCCCGATAGCTGAACACCCAGCGCACGGAAAGCCAGTAATTGACCCCGGTGCCCAGCAGGAACGCGAACAGGGCAGCGACCAGATAATGAACGCCAAACAGTTCGGTCAAGCACGCCAGAAGTGCAAAATCGGCCGCGAAGGCCGCCCCTCCGACTGCAACATAGCGAACAAACTCGCCACCAAGCGAATTCCTCTTTGTAATCATGTCCATGGACTGCCACTTGGTTCTCATTAAGACTACAACGGCGCACCCCGCCCGACTCTGAAGTCCCTGCATGCAAAAAGCGACAGCAACGGCCTGCCATTCTGGAAAAACTGCTTTGCGCCCTCCCGTCCACCGTCCATGATCACATAATCCAGCCCGGAATCAGCACACAAGTCTGCTATCGATTGCATGGACACCTGCCGGTTCGCAGGTTTGGGGCTCTTGCCTCCCCACTCCGTGCTGCTGAACGGAAACCCCGCTTTTTCCATCAATCGAAGCCGCCTTATCCCCTCCAGAGCCGTGTCGCGGTTGAACAGACCGCCTGCCATCTGGACCTGGCTGACATAACTTGGCCTTTCCAGTCCGAACCAGATGTAACGAACGCCGCCCTGAACCGTGCTTGCGACCACACTCCCAGGCGGAATGTCCTGCTTCAATTGCGCATTGACGTCTTCCCAGCCTGCCGACCCGGATTTTCCAGTGCCTGGTGACCAGGCAAGAACCGCTGTAAGCATCGCGGCGCCCGCCGCTCCCAGAAGCACCTTGACCGTACCCTTGCCTGCCTGCGCCACGACCCAATACGCCGCGATGCCCATGGCGAGCATCAAGACCCGGTCTGCCAGAAATACGCGCCACCCCGCCTTGCCAAGATAGAAATCATTGGCCAGCAACCAATACCGCATGTCGAGGAAGTGCATCAACAACCATGGCAGGACAATCAGAACCGGCAGGGTTCGCCAGAGGAACGCCTTGGTGTCGATCGATGCAGAAGCACGTCTCAAAGCTTCTCTCATTACAACCCCGCCAAGCGCTATCAACCCCATGGTCCAGGTGTCCTGCAGCATTGCGGCAACCAGGCAACTTGCCAATATCCTGTCGGCGTAAGCGGATTTCCAGAGCCGGGGCAACAGGGCGGCCAGCAGAATGAGCGCCACGATCTGTGCAAGCCACAGCGCACGCCATAACTGGAACTGCGTGAGCAATATGTTCCTCCAGACGCTCGTCCCCAGCCACGACATCGTCAACAGGCCGGCCGTGATCAGCAGCACCGCGAATGCCAAGCGGCGAAGCATCCCGGTCTCCTCGCGCGCAACCAGGGCCAGCACCACCGCGATCCAGACCATGCGGCCAAATGCAGCGCCTTCCCATCGATCGAGGAATACATACGGATTGCGCTGGGCAATCGCCTCGAACCAGGCCGGGTCGTAAACGGAAAATATCCGTTCCTGCAAATCCGGGTAAGCCATCAAAGCGAAAGCGACCGCCACGGACAATCCGAGCGCAAACCATACGACTATGCTGTCGTCTGAATCCGGCCGCCGTCATCCAGGCGAGCAGCGCTGACCCCAGGAATCGCCATCAGGGGATGAAACAGACCTGCCAGCAGAACCAGCAGCCATGCAAGACATGACGTCCTCTCAACCATGCGCCCAGCGCCAGAAACGTACAATGCTTCCGCGTACAGTCGGGGGGTGGCGAAAGACTCCCCATAGGAGAACACCTTGTGGCTATCGTAAAAAGCCGGGTAAGCCAGTACCAGCAGAAAGCCGAATAGTGCCAGCGGCCATGGAAGCAGTTGGCGCGACAGAAACGCCAGCGAGCCGATCCATAGCATCTTGCCCGCCAGCGTCAGCGCAAACGCTGCGTCTTCCAGACCAAACCGTTCGATGAGTGCTGCAAAGAGGCCGGGGAACAACGTGAATTTTCCCTGCGAGCCATACGCCAGAAAAATGTCACGATCGAAACTCCCGGGGGCCAGACGCGCAAGCGCCTCAAGCGCATAAAGCCGCGAGTCGTGCCACAGCCCCATATAGGGCCAGGCAGCAAACCAGCATGCCCCGATCAGCACCAGCACTGCCATGGCGCGTCGTGCGTCCCGATCCTCTTTCCAGAGCTGCCAGGAAAGACCGTTATCCGGCTGGTCAGATGTCAATTGATTACCCACACGAATTCACGTATGGGGCCTGACACTTTCTCGCCCGACCTGTCTTGGAAGGAGGGTGTCGCAGACCATGAGCAGACTCACGGGAAATCCAACAGGCCACGAGTGAATGACTCACCTGACGTCCTTGCAAGCGAACAGGGACAATTTTCTTGAACCATTCTGGTAACGATGTTGCGCATGTTCCCAGCTTCCCCCCACAATCACATAGTCGAGTGCCTCGTCGCCGCAGAGGATTTGTACAGAACCCATTGTCAGAGACACTTGAGCGCCTGGTACTTTTTCACGCCACTCGATATTGGCACCAGGAAAACCGGCCCGACCCAGCAAACTGAGACGCCTGATACCTTCCAGCGCTGTATCGCGATTGAACAGTGCCCCGGCTGTTTGCCACTGGCTGATGTAGCCGGCCCTTTCCAGCACAAACCAGAGGGCACCACTCCCCCCGCCCACGGTGCTTTGAACGACCGAACCAGGCGGAATATCCTGTTTCATCTGCACGAACATCGCTTGGATTTCCGGCAAGTCCTCGGCAACGCCTTTTGGCTGCCAGCTCAAAGCTGCAACCAGGCAGGCTGCTCCGGATAACGCATAAACAAAATACCTTGCGTATTTACCCGCCTGGATAGCCCCCCAATACGCGACCACCCCGATCACAACCAGTACGACCCGGTCAGCCAGCACCGCACGCCACGCCGATCTGCCCGCAAGCACTTCATCGAAGATCGCCTGCTGCGGTATCTCAATCAAGTGCATGATCAGCCAGGGCAACGCTATCAGGTAGGGCAAACCGCGCCAGGGCAGTGCATCCGTGTCGATTGCGAATTCAAACCGCCTGACCAGCACGCGTAGCCCTACACCCGACAGTGCGACCAGGAACATCCAGTTGGGGCCAAGCACGTAGGCGACGACCAGGCAGCTCGCCAGAATTCTGCTGGCGTAATCCGATTTCCACAACTTGAGCAGCAAGGGCGCACATAACATGAGCGCAACAATTTGGGCGATCCAGAGCGCACGCCAAAGCTGCAGTTGGGTTAACAGGATGTTTCCCCAGACAACTGCGCCCAGCCAGGACAGCGCCAGCATGCCGCAGGCTGCCAGCAACGCGGCAAGCGCGAAACGTCTTTGCGGGCCAGCCCCTTCTGACGCCACCAATGCCAGCATCACGGCAATCCAGGCCATACGGTCGAACGCCGCCAAATCCCAGGTATCCAGGAAGACGAAGGGATTTCGGGATCGAACGGCATTGAACCAGGCAGGGTCATAGGCTGAAAACAGCCGGCTTGCCAGATCCGGGTAGATCGTTACAGTTACGACCAATAGCGCCATCCCGCCGAGCACCAGCCATGCCAGGCGCTTCCGCTCAAGCTCGGCCCACGCAAGCATGGCAAGCAAAACGCCGCCAGGCAGCGCCATCAGAGGATGCATGGCGCCGGCCGCGACTACCAGCCCCACAGCCACGACGGGGCGCCCCCTCGTCCAGGCTGCCAAGGCGAGCATGGTGAAGGCCTCCGCGTAGACGCGTGGCGTGGCAAACGATTCACCGTAGGAAAAAATCTCGTGGCTGTCGTAATAAGCCGGGAATGCAAGCACTGGCAGACAGGCAAAATACCAGATCGGCGCAGGCATCAACTGGCGTGCAAGAATGACCAATGCGGCGAGCCAGAACAGTTTGCCTGCCAGCGCCATTGAAAATGCTGCGGATTCCAGGCCAATCCATTTGATCAGCCCGCCAAACAAGCCGGGAAACAGGGTGAATCCGCCCTGCGAGCCATACGCAAGAAACAGGTCGCGATCAAATACACCCGGCTTCACGCGTGCAAGCGCCTCGAGCGCATAGAGCCGCGCATCATGCCACTGTCCCATGTAGGGCCAGGCTGCGAACCAGCACGCTCCGACCAGTACTATCGCCGCCGTGACGTGCTGCGTGTTTCGGTCCACTTCCGGTACCACTAGAAAAGGCCGCTGCCGGTCTTGGCTTGCGTCAATTGAATACCCAGGTTCCCGCGAAATCGTCCATTTCCCCGGCATACAGATTCTTTGCGGCCTCACGCAAGGTGTTGATGGGTGCGCGTGCGATGAGGACCTTGTCCTCGCCCAGCGTCCATGCGCCGCTCGGCTTGTGCACCAGCAACGCGACACGCGGGAAATGTGGGCTGCCGTCCTTCCTCAGCAGGGCCAGCATCCAGTCTTGCGTGTGGAGCGCGATGTCCTTGGTCGAGACCAGTCCGGCATAACGTTCCGGCTTAATGATCAGGCGCGCCGTATCCGGCTCGACGCGATAGAAGCCCTTCGACTCAGCCAGCAACGCATCCTCATCCACGTGGACGACCGAATTCAAGGTGTTGAATCGAATGCCGGTTTCCGACGGCACCACACGCGACATCACCGCTTCGCCCGCCATCAGATTCAAACCATCCAGCCCGGAAGGCGTCTCATGATTCAGCGCATGCAACAAGGTCGGCATTATGTCCACCAGCGATGCCAGCCGCACATGTTCGCCTGGCGGAAACCGGCTCTGCAGCGGCCCGTAAGCCTGGAAGGCCAGCAGGGTCCCATTCGCGGTACGGTCGAGCACATTCGCCCCGTGTCCGTCGAAAACCGACTTGAATGGGAATGCCTGGTAGTCACCGATCTGAACGAATTCGGGGTGCGGCGCAGCATTTTGCTTCCTGGATACCCAAAGGCCGTCGGCGTAGCCCATCGATTCGCCATGATCCGACATCAGCACCACGATTGCGTTGTCCAGTCGCCCCGATGCCTTGAGCGCCCCCAGCAGCCGGTCGATCTGGTTTTCCAGTTCCTGCAGGGCATAGATATGCTTCTGCTCCAGCGACAGGCTTTCGCCGCCCTGCCGAGTTTGGTTTCGCCATTTGTAGGGATGGTGCGCGAGACAAAAATGCGCTGCCAGAAACAACGGCTGCGCAGTGCTGTCAGGCAGGGCGCGCACGATGGCATCGACAAATTCGCTCGGCTCGTATTGCACCGGGGCCGCGCGGTTAAGGGCCACGAAGGGAAACAGCCCCTGCGTCCATGACGACAGCAGGGCCAGGTTGACCAGAGGCTGGTCGGCGACCTTGACCAGCACGAATTCGGCCGCCCCGGGCTTGGGGCCGACCGTCGCATCGAAACCGAAATGCGCGTCGATGTTGTTGAAATCGCGTGCATCCAGAGCATAGATAGTCGCGTAGCCGCGCCTCCTGAGCAGTTTCGGCAAGGTCTCTCTGGCTTCGACCTGGTCGAACGCAGTCAGATTGAATCTCGCCCCGTTATGCACCGGGTATTTCGCCGTGAGGATGCTGGTCCATGCCGGGAAAGTTCGCGCCAGCGGTGTCAGGGTCTGCGTGAAAACCGTCGATTGCGCCAGCAGCGCTTCAAGTTTGGGTAGCGCACCCGGATGATGCGCCATGTGCTGCGGCGAAAACGAATCCAGCCCGATGATGATGATGTTCGGCTGACTGGTGGCGGGCGTGGAATCCGCCCAGTGCGAGAACAGCGGCGGCGTGATGCCGACAAGCAGCGCCACCCCGGCACCCAAACGGAACAACGGCTTTTTGAGCAGGCTCAGCACCCACCACAGCGTATGCCACGCTGCGGGCACCACCCCCATGATGACGAACGCGCCGAGAGCGAGCCCGCCCAGCCAGGCCAGTTGAGCTTCCGAGGCCACAGGCAGCAAAAAGCCGAAAGAGGATTGGGGGAAATACAGCTTGTTGAACGCGAGCACGCCGGTCCACAGACACAGGACGGCAAGCAGAAAATAACTGAAGCGGCTCATTTTCAGCCGCAGGATGAAAGGCCCGGCGACCCGCATGCTCGCCAACAGCACGATCAATGGAATCAGGTTGAGTGCCAGCACTGTCGCACCGAACAGGAAAATCTGCAGCACCAGCGTACGCGAAGACCCAAGTGTTTCGAAGATGAGAGATTGAAAATCTTCAGAGATTCCGAAGTGTCCCGCCATGCCACCGGCATACACCAGCACGACAATTCCGCAATAAATAGCCATATAAAACAGGCTATTTTCGAACAGCTTGGCAATGCTGCCTGCTCTCGGATTCTTTGCGCGTTGCACAAGACCGGTCATGATCGTCTTCTTGGCAAGGAAAAACGCCCCGCAGGCGGGGCGTTTTTTACAACATGCCTACGTTAGCTTAGGAACGGCATTCGGCCGGCACGTACTTGGCGTTGCTAGCGCCGGTGCAATCCCAGACCACGCCTTGTGTACCCGAAGTGGGGACGAGGTCGAAGGTGACAGTCGTGCTGTTGATGCCCGTGGCAACCGACAAGCCAATGGTTCCAGCGTTACAGGAAACCGTGGTCAAACCCACCGTACCTACGTTGACACCAGAGCACGCATCGGTAACGCCGTTCGCATAGTTCTCCGAAACCGTGACCTTGGCCGAACTGCCAGACCGCGACACCTTCAGCCACCTTGGTGCGAATCGTATAATCCGTGTAAGCCGGAATCGCGATCGCAGCCAGAATACCGATAATCGCCACGACGATCATCAGTTCGATCAAGGTAAAACCTTGTTGTACTTTACGCATTTCAAATCTCCTTAGGTTGGGCAAGTTGAACACGGGGCCGCCGTGTCTGGCTCAATAACGAGCATGGGGCGTGCCAACTTTAGGTACAGCCTGCAATTCTTGAGAAAACGCGACTGGAAGGCCCGCCGACACTTGAGTTTCCGGATCGTAAACTTCTCTTGTTGGAGACGCTTGAGCGACCAGCAGTGCAAACGGGCAGACAGATATCCTGCCCGGATGGGGCACGAGGTGACGTTTTTTGTCACCCGTTTACCAGGGCAGGGCCAGAACGGGCATGAAAAAAGCCACGCGAGCGCGTGGCTTTTAAATTTCTGGTGGGTCGGCCGAGATTCGAACTCGGGACCAACGGATTAAAAGTCCGCTGCTCTACCAGCTGAGCTACCGACCCGTGGACAAGGCCAAAACCTGATCCACGAAAGCGCAAGATTATAGCCGAAGCCCCGGGGCCGGGTAAAGAGCCAATGCTTCTTTTTGCTTATTGCTGCGGCACATTTTCCCGAGGATCCCTTCGTGTTGAACGCCTGGATTACGCTCATGACAGGCCTGTCGAAACATGAACGGGCTCTCGGACTTATACAAGGCCCACCTGAACATGGTTGAAGGATTCAGGCCGAACGATGGTCAGGTACCTTTCGTGCCGGTTCTATAGAAGCATCAACATCTGGACGCGTTCGCAGATGAGATTAAGCCCCCCCTCTTCAACTGGATTGTCGGACAACAAAAAAGGCGGGAATCCGCCTTTTTTGTTGTCCGACTTGCTGGAATGCCACCTATTTCAATACACCGTCACTTTTTTTTTCTGTGTCGATTTTGATGAGGTCTTTTTCATGCTTGCCTTCTGGACGCTAGACTTGGCAGCAGGAGGCGCCACAGCAGGTTCCGTCTTGGCGACAGCAGTCGGGTTGGCCGACTGATACTGCTCGGTGAAGGCAATCATTTTCTGCTTGCTGATGACGCCGGGGACAAACATGACGATTTCGCCATCTGGAGCGTACAGATAGGAAGTCGGGTAATAATCGACGGGGCCAACCTGCAACGCAGGGGTATCGCTGTCACGGCGGTTGCCGCCGATCACCTGCGGAAAACGCAGGTTGTAGCGCTGCATGGTGGTATGGACGGAACCTTCATCGATGCCGTAGTCCATGGCAACCCCGATCACGACGAAGTCAGGCCGTGCATCGAGGTCGTTCAGTTCCTTGAACTCCATCTTGCAGCGCGGACACCAGGGCGCCCAGAAATTGACCAGAACCCATTTGCCGCGATAGTCGGACAATTGTTGGGACTTGCCATTGGTGTCAGTGAAGCTGAAATTGATTGCTTTACCAGCGTGAGCCTGCGACGCGAGTCCGGCAATTAGAGCAAAACAGAAGGTGCTGAACCATTTTTTCACATCAGTCCTTTAGGCCTGAAGGCCGTATGCGTTTACCGTAACAACCCCCTGCTGGCGGGTCAAGGTTCATTTGAACCATCTTTTGATATATCCACAACATGTGTGGTTTTTTATCCCTCACGCATCAACAAGATGTATTGCACTTTCATGGTGATTGCGGCTCCTGCAATGATGGCAGCGAGGACGACAAACGAAGAAATAGCTAGCGTTGAAACCCCGGTAACGCCTTGGCCGATGGTGCATCCCAACGCAGTCACGCCGCCAAATCCCATAAGCCCTGCACCAATAATGTGTCGGAGCATGTCCTGTGGGGTGTTGAATGCTTCCCAGCGGAAGGTCTTGTGCGTCAAGGCATACACGAGCGACCCGATCACCACCCCGAACACGCTGGCCACGCCAAAGGTAACGATGGTGGCGCTGTCGGTCCAGTATGCCCAGAAATTCATCGTGTAGCCCAGAGGGGCTACAAAAGTCATGGACTCCGCAAGGTGCGAGTTGGTTCCCAGATAAACCAATTCCAGGGTATCGGGGTCTTCACCAAATCCGAAACGGCCGGTGACATACCAGCCTGCTACCACGATGAGGCCGATAACGATACCTGCCAGAATATTATCGTGATTGCCACGGAATTCCTTGTTCAAGAACACGAACAGCAGCATCGCGACGCCGATCGCCATGCCAACCAGCAACGTCCCGGCGGGTGTGGCAAATCCGAGCATCGCAGGCAGCGTTTGCATGCCGTCAAGATAGATCGTCACCGGGGCGGCCTGCAGGTAGTTGACGCGAAACGCGCCAAAGATGCCGGACAGGGTCACCAGGGCCGAATATCCCAGGAACAGAAAAACGACGACAGACTTGAGGTTGCCACCACCCAGGCGAACCAGGGAACGCTGACCGCAGCCCCCTGCCAGCGTCATGCCGACGCCGAAGGTAAGACCGCCAACCAGCGCGGCAAACCAGTAGAAAATAGATCCCGTGTAGATGGTCTTGGAAACATCGATCGCGCCAGTGTAGACAAGCACGCTGGTTCCGATGACGGCAACTGCGATGGCGAGCATCCAGGCGCGCATGCGATCCCAGTGATTCATGTTGACGATATCTGACACCGCTCCCATGGTGCAGAAATGTGTCTTGTTTCCTACGTAGCCAAAGATAAAGGCCAGCACAAACCCTAAGCCAGAGACGGTGCGAACTTTGACATTTGCGTCATTGGCATCCCATCCCAGAGCATTCAGTATCTGGCTGATTAAATCGATTCCTTCCATGCTGGGCGGGTCTCCAAGTGAACTGTTATTGAAAGCTGTTGAATTGCAGAACCGATTGATTATCGACCATCAGGATCCTTTTATCAAATAGGTCAATTCTATTAATCAAATAGGCCAAATCTATGTGCATGCCGCTTTACTTGTAGCGCGTCTGGTCGCCCACCCCTGCCCGCTCAAATCCCTGACGACGCAAGCGACAGGCATCGCACACGCCGCAGGCACGACCTTCCGCATCGGCCTGATAACAGCTCACTGTCTGCGTGTAGTCGACACCGAGTTCAATGCCGCGCTGGATGATTTGTGCCTTGGATAGATATTGGAGGGGGGCGTGAATGCTGAGTGCTACGCCTTCGACCCCGGCGCGGGTTGCGAGGTTGGCCATTTGCTCGAATGCTGCGATGAATTCCGGTCGACAGTCGGGATAGCCGGAGTAATCGACGGCATTGACGCCGATGAAGATTTCCCGCGCACCCAGCACTTCTGCCCAGGCGAGTGCCAAAGCCAGCATGACGGTGTTGCGCGCGGGCACATAGGTCACGGGAATGCCCTCGGTTGGCTTTTCGGGCACGGCGATGGAATCGTCGGTCAGCGCAGAACCGCCCAGGTCCCCGAGCCCCAGACGGATGACCCGATGTTCCGCTGCCCCCAGGCTTGCCGCTATCTGCGCTGCGGCGGCGAGCTCGGCATTGTGGCGCTGGCCATAGTCAAGGCTCAACGCGTGACAGGCATAACCCTCTTCACGCGCAATCGCGAGTACGGTTGCGGAATCCAGGCCGCCAGAGAGCAGGATGACCGCGGGCTTCATTTGCCGGGTGCATTCCCCCACAACACCTTGTGCAGTTGCACCTGCATTCTCACCGGCATCCTGTCGGCGAGAATCCAGTCTGCCAGCTGCGCTGGCGGCAGCTCTCCCTGGACCGGCGAAAACAGGATGGTGCACACTTTGTCGAGGTCTTGGGCGCGGACGACGTCGCGCGCCCATTCATAGTCCGAACGACTGGCGAGCACGAACTTGATCTCGTCATGGGGGGTAAGGTGGACAAGGTTTTCCCATCGGTTGCGGGATGCCTCGCCCGAGTCCGGCGGCTTGATATCGACAATGCGCGAGACGCGTGGATCCACCATGCTGACATCCAGCACGCCACTGGTTTCAAGCGAAACCGAGTAGCCTGCATCGCACAAAGCGGACAGCAACGGCAGACAGTTCTTTTGTGCCAGCGGCTCTCCGCCGGTCACGCACACGGTCGGCACGCCATATTCAGCCACTCGAGCCATCAACGAAGTCAGGGTGACCGTCTCTCCACCCTGAAAGCTGTATGTCGTGTCGCACCAGCGACAACGCAATGGGCAGCCCGTCAAACGGATGAACACGGTCGGCAAGCCGGCCCGTCGGGTCTCGCCCTGCAAGGAGAAGAACACCTCCGTCAGGCGGAGCGTGGTCGTTGCAGATGCAGCGGTTTTAGCGTCCGCATGCTGCGGCCTTGCCGAGTTTACTGGCGCTGACTCCTCGTCAAGCCCATCAGCGTGCTCCTGGGAACCAACGGGAAATGCCTCTAACGAATGGAGCATGTCTGGCCCGGACATGATGCTTACTTGAGTGCGGCAAGCCGGCGTGCAGCAAGCTTGGCCGCATTGGTGCCGGTATGCTTGTCCACCAGTTCCTCAAGCGTCTTGCGCCCGCCCGCGAGGTCATCCAGCGCAATCTGGTTGGAAGCGATGTTGAGCAAAGCATCAGGCACTTTGGCACTGGTGGGGTAGGCTGCAACCAGTTTTTGCTGATGCGCCAGGGCGGTTTTGTAGTCTTTCAGTGCGTAATAGGAATAGCCGATCCAGTATTGAGCATTAGGCGCCAGCGCACTATCGGGATAGGCTTTCAGGAAGCCTTTGAAACCTGCGATCGCCCCCGCATAGTTGGCCTCGCGGAAATGATTGAGGGCGGTTTCATAGGTACGCGATTCAACCAGGGGGTCGAGTTGCGGCGTGGCAGGTGCTGGGGGAGGCGGGGCTGGTTTAGTCGCTTCGGCGACAGGCGTCTCAACTGGAGCAGCAGGAGCAGTAGCTGCTTCCGGAACAGGCGCAGGGGCTTGAGCCACTTCGGGCGCTGGAGCAGGCCTGGCCACCTTGGCAAGATCGGCAATGCGCTGGTCGAGGTCGATGTACAAGTCGTTCTGACGCTTGCCCAGCGTATCCAGTTGATGCACCTGCACTTCGGCCTGGCCGCGTATCTTGGCGACTTCGGCCTTGAGTGTCTCGACTTCCTGCAGCAGGCCCAGCAACTGCTGGTTTTGCTGCATGACGCCCTCGAGCTTGGCAAGCCGCTCACTCAGGGTGTCCGTCACCCGCTGCAATGACTGAACCTGAAGGGCAAGATCAGGGGTTTGCCCCCATGCTGGCAGAGCCTGAATGAAAAAAGCCGGCGCCAGCAGCAACGCCGGAACCAGCTTCAAGCCAAAACGCTGCCTCAAGACCAATTACTCGTCGGCATACACCACATCAACGCGGCGGTTTTCGGCGTGCGCATCCTCGGTCAGTCCCTCATTGCGCAACTTCTCTTCACCAAAACTCACGGCCTCCATCTGCGCATCGCTCACACCCATCACGGCCAGCGACTTGCGAACGGCCTCGGCCCGCTTTTGCCCCAAAGCCAGGTTGTATTCGCGACTGCCGCGTTCGTCTGCATGACCATGCAGAATCAGGCGTGCGTCACGATGCGACATCAGGTAGGCAGCATGGGCCTCCAGCATCGGACGATATTCATCCTTCACGACGTAGCTGTCGAAGTCAAAAAATATTTCACGGGTTGCCAGGGGACTCGCAGGGTCTTTACGGGGGTCGCCGGTGTAGCTGCTGCTGTCGCCAATCTGTTTGCCGTCAAGCGAACTGCCTTTCACCCCAGTGCCATCAAGCGCAGTCGTTTGAGCACCGCCACTGGCGGCGGCGGCCTTGTCGCTCGCGCCGGCCTGCCCGGATGTTTCTGCCGTCGTTGCAGGCTTGGTGGCAGTGCGATCCTCCACCGTGGCCTGTGTATCACTGGTGCTGCTGCATCCGGAAAGGGCCAATACAAGCAGGATGGGCCAAATTATTTTATTCATCATTCTCTCCTCTAATGTTCCTGAAAACAGATTCAAGCCTGGAACGCAACGGGAACACAGGCTTCAGTTCGTGATTGCAAAGAGTGCGCTACCGTCCGTTAGGACACTGCAATCGCAGGCGGGAGGGTGCACGCAGCCTGCCAAAATCCACAACACATACTCAACATCTACATTCTACTTGCGTGACCGCCAATCCGACACACCTCTTACGGCCCCCAGGCAGGCTCACGTGCGTCAACCCCCGATTCGGAGAGGCGAGCCCGGGTTTTTCCATCCAGACTGACCGTCCCCAGAATGCCGCGCCCATTCTGCACGGTGGCGTACAAAACAGCCTGGCCATTTGGTGCAAAACTGGGAGATTCATCTCGCGCGCTATCGGTGAGCACACGCGACTGGCCGGTAGCCAACTCCAGCAGTTCGACACGGAAGCGTCCGTCCTCCCGGCCGATATAGGCCAGATATTTGCCATCGGGGCTGATTGTCGGAGAGACGTTGTAAGTGCCGCTGAATGTCACACGCTTGGGTTCGCCACCGTTGACCGACACCCGGTAGATCTGTGGACTGCCGCCACGATCCGAGGCGAAATACAGGGTTTGCCCATCCGGCGTGAACACTGGCTCGGTATCAAGGTTGCCGCCCCGTGTCAAACGGGTGAGGCCCGTACCGTCCACGTTGATGAGGTAAATCTGCGAAGCTTCGTCACGCGTCAACACCACGGCCAGGCGCTTGCCATCAGGTGCCCAGGCCGGTGCGGAATTGGATCCCTTGAACGCTGCGGTCTTATTCCGGCTGCCATCCTGCAACGACTGCACATAAACCACCGGCTTCTTGTCCTCGAACGAGACATATACCAGGCGGTCTCCGTCAGGGGAGAACATCGGCGATATCACCGGCTCACTGGAACGCACCACTGTTCGGGGATTCTGGCCGTCGGCATCGGCCACTTTCAATTCATAGCGCTTGCCCTGTTTTTGCACATAGGCGATGCGGCTGCTGAACACCCCTGGCGTGCCAGTGAGCTTCTCATAAATGATGTCGGCAATCTGGTGAGCGGTGGCGCGCCACTGGGCGGGGGAAATGTTGTAACTGAAACCTGTCAATTGGGTCTGCTTGATCACATCCAGCAAACGAAATCGGACCTCGAAGCGTCCACCAGGCAGTGACACGACCTGGCCGATCACGATGGCCTCCGCGCCCCTTCCACGCCAGACGTTGTAGTTGACCTGCGCAGGCTCGACCGGATGCTGGGTGCCGCTGACATCGACCATCTTGAACAGGCCGCTGCGATTGAGGTCGTCACCTGCAATCTGGGTCAGTGCCGGCATGGGCTGACCCGGCGCCGTCTGGAACGGCACCATCGCCACCGCAATCTTGCTGGCGGCACCGCCGAACACCTGGATTTCCATCGTGGCGCGCGCGGAAAATGACGCACTCAGCAAGACGAGGCAGTACAAGGGAAGCAGCACAACAGCACGAAACATGGTGACGGGAATCTCTATAAATTGATTGATGCCTTGGCGTGCCAGTTTAGCACAGCCTCCATGCCGGACCGGCCGCCAAGCGCCCTCTGCGGCCCAGCATCCGGCTCACTCTTTGGGATGATGGATGAAGGAAAGTTCCGGAACAAATGCATCGCGGGCTTCGCGATCGGTCGGCAACGGCAACGGGGAAGATTTTTCGATGGCGCGCACCACCGCCTCGTCATAGGCCGCGTTTCCGCTGGACTGCGTCACCCGTATGCTCTGAACTTCACCGGTTGGCAACAGTTTTACCAGACAGCGCACTTCCGGGTTGCCCTGAAGACTATCCGGCAGTCTCGTGTTGCCGCGTACCTTGGCGCTGATCATGTCGCGGTGCTGTCCAATGGCACGTGCCAGTTCGGACTGCCGCCTGATGGCCGCATTGGCCTGCTTCACCTGCCGCATTTCATTTGCAGCCTCTTCCTCCATCATGCGCATCATCAGGTCTTCTTCCGCCATCTGTCTCAGCAATTCACGCTTTTTCTGATCGGCCAGTTGCTTCTCGCGCACTATTTTCATTGCCTCGGCCTCAGCACGCGCGGCATCCTCCAATTCCTTCTCCTCGGCCGCCTGCAGCGCTTTCATTCTTTTCAGGCTTTCTTCCTCCGCCTTCTTTTTTTCCAGTGCAATATCGGGCGCTTTCGGCGGCGGGGCCTCCTTGACCACGGGTTGTGGTTTGGGTGCGGGCACGGCCTTGACCGGTTCCGGCACTTTTACCGGCTCCGGCGCCTTGACAACCTCGGGGACTTTGACAGGCTCCGGCACCTTGACCGGTTTCGGCTCAGGCGGGCGCTCGGGAACCGGTTCGGGTTGCGGTTTGACCTGTTCGACAGGTGCGGGAGGCATGTGCTCAGGCAGTGCGTTCCACAAATCCACCATCACCGGTGCGGGATGCTGGGTCTGCCATGACACGCCGAACACCAACAGCAGCACGAACAGCGCATGCACGCCAAGTGCCAGCGCACCAGCTGCAATATTGGGTGCGGGACGGGCGATGAAAGGCGAGTCAACCGACAGGCTCATGGCGCCGGGCGGGCGAGTAATCCGATACGGGTTATTTGAGAATTCTGCAGCAAGCTCATGGTGTTCATCACCTCTTCATAGCGCACATTTTTGTCCGCCGCGATAACCACAGGTTGATCCGGATGAGCCCTATGCAACGCGGCGATTTCAGTGGCCAGTTTCGACTTTGACACGCGCTTTTCCTTGTCGCCGGATGCACGGTTGCGCAGCACGTATTCACCCGACTCCTTGATGATGATTTCCAGCGGCTGCGAGGGCGTTTGCGCAGTCTTGCTGACGCTAGGCAGATCGACCTGGCCGGGGTTGATGAAGGGGGCCGTCACCATGAAGATGACGAGCAGCACCAGCATCACGTCGATCATCGGCACGACGTTGATCTGGGCGATCTGTTTGCGGGAACGCGCCACGACCTTACACCGACTTGATGGACTGGCGCTGCAGGATGTTCGAGAACTCTTCCATGAAGCTTTCCATGCGGTTGGCCAGTCGGTCGATATCGTGCGTATAGCGGTTGTAGCCAACCACGGCAGGAATCGCCGCGAACAGGCCCATGGCAGTGGCGATCAGCGCCTCGGCAATGCCGGGGGCGACTTGCGCCAACGTGGCCTGCGCCACGGTGGCCAGACCCTGAAACGCCAGCATGATCCCCCATACCGTTCCAAACAGCCCGACATAAGGCGATACCGATCCGACGGTGGCCAGAAACGCCAGGTGCGATTCGAGGCCGTCGAGTTCACGCTGGTAAGTCGCGCGCATCGCGCGGCGGGTACCGTCGATGATGAGGTTGCTCGACAGGCCTGCCTGCCGCCTCAGCTTCATGAACTCGCGGAAGCCCGCTTCGAAGATGCGTTCCATTTCGCCCGCGCTTTCGCGCTCGGCGGCGACCCGCTGGTACATGGTATTGATGTCGCCGCCGCCCCAGAACTCGCTCTCGAAGCTGTTGGTGACCCGCAGGGCGCGCCTGAGGGTAAACATCTTGAGGAAGATGTACCACCACGACATCATCGACGCGATGAGCAGCAGCCCCAACACAAGTTGCACCGGCAACGAGGCGTTGATGATGAGATGCAGCAGTGAGAGGTCTTGATTGAGTTCTGGATTCACGTTTCTTGGGCCAGCGCTTGAATGATGGGCGAGGGTATTTTAACGGGTTTGAATCGCTCTGCGTCGACACAGGCGAGCGTGACCCGTGCCGCGACCAACCGGGTTGGCCCCCGGGTGAGTGTCTGCTCGACGCTGAGGCTGGCACGTCCGAGTTCGAGCAGGTCGACCGACACCTCGATCTGCTCGTTGAAGCGCGCAGGCGACAGATAATCGACTTCCACCCGCCGCACCACGAACACCACCCCGGCCTCGTCGCGCAAAATGTCCTGCTCGAACCCGGCCGCGCGCAGCCATTCCGAGCGCGCACGCTCCATGAACCTGAGGTAGTTCGCGTAATACACCACGCCGCCGGCGTCGGTATCCTCCCAGTACACGCGAACCGGCCAGCTGAAAAGCCATGTTCAGAACAGATCCAGGCCGGATTCTCCGGCTGGCGGGGCGAACCCGAGATGACGATATGCCAGCGGCGTGGCGATGCGGCCGCGCGGCGTGCGCTGCAGGTAGCCCTGCTGGATGAGGAAGGGTTCGAGCACGTCCTCGATGGTGTCGCGCTCTTCACCGATGGCGGCCGCAAGGTTGTCGAGCCCGACCGGTCCGCCCATGAATTTCTCGACCACCGCGAACAGCAGCTTGCGGTCCATCACGTCGAGTCCGGCGCGGTCGACGTCGAGCATCACCAGCGCGGCGTCGGCCACTTCGCCGGTCGCCTGCCCCGCCGCCTTCACCTCGGCGTAATCTCGAACCCGTCGCAACAGACGATTGGCAATGCGCGGGGTGCCGCGGGAACGGCGTGCGATTTCCAGCGCGCCGGCCTCGTCCAGATTCATCTGCAACAGTCCGGCCGAGCGGTGGACGATGAAGCCGAGCTCTTCCGCCGAATAGAACTCCAGCCGCGCGACGATGCCGAAGCGGTCGCGCAGCGGATTGGTGAGCATGCCTGCGCGCGTCGTGGCGCCGACCAGGGTGAACGGCGGCAGATCGAGCTTGACCGAGCGCGCGGCCGGCCCCTCGCCGATCATGATGTCGATCTGGAAATCCTCCAGCGCCGGGTAGAGCACTTCTTCCACCACCGGACTCAGGCGGTGGATTTCGTCGATGAACAGCACGTCGTGCGGTTCCAGGTTGGTCAGCAAGGCGGCCAGGTCACCCGCACGTTCCAGCACCGGCCCCGAGGTCTGGCGCAGGTTGACGCCCATCTCGCGCGCGATGATGTGCGCCAGCGTCGTCTTGCCGAGTCCCGGCGGGCCGAACAGCAATACATGGTCGAGCGCCTCGCTGCGATTGCGGGCGGCATGAATGAAGATTTCGAGCTGCTCGCGTGCCTTCGCCTGGCCGACATATTCCGCCAGCGTGCGCGGCCGCAGCGCACGCTCGATCTGTTCCTCGACAGGGCTGACGGCAGCAGGGGCGATGAGGCGGTCGGTTTCGATCATGCAGATATCTTACCCTTTGGACAGCAGCTTCAAGGCCTGGCGGATCGCCTCGGACACGGGCAGGTCGGCGGGCAGCTTCTGCAGGGCGAGCGCGGCCTCCCGCTCGTTGTATCCCAGCGCCAGCAGGGCTTGCCGCACGTCGTCCGAAACATGTTCGGTCCCGGGTGCTGCGGCGATGGCGCCGGCGAACACCGGTTTGCCTTTCAGTTCGAGCAGCAGGCGCTCGGCGGTTTTCTTGCCGATGCCGGGCACCTTGACGATGCGGCCGATCTCCTGCGCGGCGATCGCCATCGACAGGTCGTTGACCGACAGCCCCGACAACACCGACAAGGCGGTCTTGGCACCGATGCCCGACACCTTCAGCAACTCGCGAAACGCGGTGCGTTCGATCTCGCTGCCGAAGCCATACAACAGGTGCGCATCCTCGCGGATCGCCAGATGCGTCAGCAGGCAGATTTTCTCGCCGATGGCAGGCAGGTTGTAGAAGGTGCTCATCGGCACGTCGATTTCATAGCCGACGCCATTGACGTCCACCAGCACCTGCGGCGGCTGCTTGGCGGCGAGGGCGCCGCAAATACGTCCGATCATTGGAAGTCTCCGGAAACCAGCAGGACAGCCGCAAGCAGCAGGGGCAGCGCGTGCGCGGCGAGCAGCGTCTGCTTGATGGCAGGCGCGAGACGTTCGGGCGTGGCTGCAAAAAGTCGCAATTGCCGCCATGCCCGCAGTGCGGGAATCCATGCGACGAGCGCGCCCGCTGCCGCCAGCGGCAATAGTCCCCTCAAGATGCCGGCTGCCAGCGCCAGAACTGCCAGCAGCAGAATCAGGCCATAGCCCCAGGCGGCGGTCTCCGGTTGCAGACGCGCCACCCAGTGCAGCTTGCCGCTGGCACGGTCGGCCTCGCGGTCGGGAAACTGGTTGATGTAGAGGATGTTGGCGACCAGCAGCGCATACGGCACGCCTGCCAGCCAGGGCAAGGGCGCAAACGCGCCGCGCTGCGCATAATCCGCGCCGGCGACGATGAGCAGGAATCCGGCTGCCACGCACAGTTCACCCAGCCCCCGGCTGTTCAGCTGCAGCGGCGCAGCCGAGTAGGCCCAGCCGATGGCCAGCCCGGCCAGGCCGATCCAGAACAGGCCTACACCCGCCACGCTGAGCAGCCACAGGCCGCCGGCGATGGTGGCGACGAACAGCGCCACCGCAAAGCCCAGCACCTGGCGCGGCGTCAGCACGCCATTCTGGATGAAGCGGCTGCCGCCGGTGAAGGGATAGATGCGTTGCGTGTTGCGGGCGTCAGTGCCGTTCAGGTGGTCGCAATAGTCGTTGAGCACGTTGATGCCCGCATGCGCCAGCAGCGCCAGCACCAGCGTGACCGCCGCGCGTTCCCAGCTGAAGTCCGCGCCGCCTGCGAATGCGGTGGCGAAGCCCAGCAGGCAACCGGCCAGGGTGATGGTGAGAAAAGCCGGGCGCGTGGCCAGCAGATAGCGGGCGAACGGATTGGCGAGGCGCTCGCGCGAGGGTTCGATCGGCGTCTGGGCCGTGTTCATACCAGCCGCCCGCCCTTGACCCGATACCCCGAGGTGGAGTGCGCCCCCAGCCGGCTGCCATGCGCGTGGGTGATGGCGCAGGCGAGCGCGTCGGCCGCATCCGCAGTGGGCGCGACAGGCAGACTCAGCAAGCGTTTGACCATTTCCTGCACCTGTTCCTTGGCAGCCTTGCCGTGTCCGACCACGGACTGCTTGATTTGCAGTGCCGTGTATTCCGCCACGAGCAGTTCGTTCGACACCGCCGAGCAGATGGCGGCGCCGCGCGCCTGCCCGAGCAGCAGCGTCGACTGCGGGTTGACGTTGACGAAGACGATTTCCACCGCGCAGGTATCGGGCTGGTAAGTGGCGATGACCTCGTTCAGTCCGGCGAACAATACTCCCAGCCGCTGCGGCAGGCTGCCCTCGCCGCTCTTGATCACGCCGCTGGCGACATAGGCCAGCTTCTGCCCGGTCTGTTCGATCAGGCCGAAGCCGGTGAGGCGCAGACCGGGATCAATGCCGAGGATACGGATCCCACTCACGCTTTCAGCGCCTTCAAATGCCCTTGATCGGCATAAGCCAGAATCTTTTCGTCAGCTGTGATCAACGTCAAATTGTGAACCCGCGCACTCGCCATCAGCAGACGATCGACCGGATCGCCATGCGGCTCATCGGGCAGGCGCGTCGATTCCAGAGCAATTTCTGGCACCACGCCCAGCATCTGCATGCCTGGCGTGGCAGATGCCTGGCGCACCCATTCGTCGACCGGCATGGAGAGGCGAATACGGTCTTTGGCCACCAGCATGCCAATCTCCCATACCGACATTACCGACACCCACAACTTGCCAACCCGGGCGGCCTGCTCAATACGCGAGCGAGCCGGCTCGCTCAAGCGGTCCGGATCGGACTCGAGCCATAACCAGACATGCGTATCAATCACCAACCCCACGTCAGGCATCGGCATCCCAGGCTTCATCAATTGGGCGAACGATGTCGGCACGCACCTGCACCGTACCCGCCAGACGTCCGAACACAACCGGCTCGACAGCCTCTACGGGAACCAGTCTGGCAACGGCACGGCCGTGTTTGGTCAACGTGATGCTGGCGTGCGTCTGAGCCACCTGGTCAAGATAAGCGAGACACTTGGCCTTGAATTCAGTCGCGGGCAAATCCATGATTGCTCCATGTGGTCATTTTATTGTGACCACATTAGCAAATTCGCCTCACTCCGGCAATACCGCGTTGGTGTAGACATCCTGCACGTCGTCGAGCACATCGAGCGCGTCGAGGATCTTCTGCATCTGGACGGCATCGTCGCCCGCGAGTTCGGTCTCGGCTTCCGGGCGCATGGTGATCTCGGCCACCGCCGGCTTGAAGCCCGCTTTCTCCAGCGCCTCCTTCACCGCTTCGAAGGTGCCGGGGTCGGGCGAGGTCAGCACCTCGATCGAGCCATCCTCGCTGGGAATGACATCGTCTGCACCGGCATCGAGCGCGGCTTCCATCACCGCTTCCTCGCTGGCGCCCGGCTCCAGGATGATCTGGCCGCAGTGCTTGAACTGGAACGCCACGCAGCCGTCGGTGCCCATGTTGCCGCCGTACTTGTTGAAGGCATGGCGCACGTCGGCGACAGTGCGCGTCTTGTTGTCGGTCAGGCAGTCGACCATCACCGCGACGCCGCCGATGCCGTAGCCTTCGTAGCGCACTTCCTCGTAGTTCACGCCCTCGAGCTGGCCGGTGCCGCGCTTGACCGCGTTCTCGATGTTGTCCTTCGGCATCGACTCGGCCTTGGCCTTCTCGATCGCCAGGCGCAGGCGCGGGTTCATCCCGACGTCGCCGCCGCCCATTTTGGCGGCCACGGTGATTTCCTTGATAAGCTTGGTGAAGATCTTGCCGCGCTTGGCATCCTGGCGCCCCTTGCGGTGCTGGATGTTGGCCCACTTCGAATGTCCTGCCATGTTGATTCCAACGCAATTTGAATAGCCGGAGATTTTACACCGTGGCTTCCACTCTACGATTCGGCATCGACCTCGGCGGCAGCAAAATCGAGCTGATCGCGCTCGACGCGGACGGCCTTGAGCTGTTGCGCCGCCGTGTGCCGACCCCGCAGAACGACTATCCCGCCACGGTGGCCGCGGTCGCCGCGCTGGTCCACCAGGCCGAATCCGAACTGGGACAGCCCGGCAGCACCGGCATTGGCACCCCCGGCGCGATTTCACCCGCGAGCGGATTAATGAAAAACTGCAATTCGACCTGCCTCAACGGCCGGCCGCTGCAAGAGGATCTCGAACGCGCGCTGAATCGCCCGGTTCGGCTCGCCAACGACGCCAACTGCCTGGCCCTGTCCGAAGCGACCGACGGCGCCGCTGCCGGGGCGGACAGCGTGTTCGGCGTGATCCTGGGAACCGGAGTGGGCGGCGGCGTGGTGGTGCGCGGCCAGGTGCTCGCCGGCGCCAACGCCATCGCCGGCGAGTGGGGGCATTCGCCGCTGCCCTACTTCCAGTTCGCCCACGCGCAGGCCGACCGCGCCTCCACCGGGCTTCACCCGGCCACCGGCGAAGCCTTGCTGCACCCGTGGCCGAGCCCGCGCGAACTCGACGCCGCGCCGGCATGCTACTGCGGCAAGAAAGGCTGCATCGAAACCTGGCTGTCCGGCCCCGCGCTGGCGGCCGACCATGTGCGCTACGGCGGCGAGGACCTGCCCGCGCACGAAATCGCGCAGCTGGCTCAGGCGGGCTACGGTCCCTGCAGCGCGACGCTGGCGCGCTACGAGGAACGGCTGGCGCGCGCGCTCGCCGCGGTGATCAACCTGCTCGACCCCGACGTGATCGTGCTCGGCGGCGGACTCTCCAACATCGCCAGGCTGTACGACACCGTGCCGCGGCTATGGCCGCGCTACGTGTTTTCCGACCGCGTCGACACCCGGCTCGTCGCGCCGCGGCACGGCGACTCGAGCGGCGTGCGCGGCGCTGCCTGGTTATGGAACACTATTTAACAATGATTCGCGCTGACAGGTTTTACACTTTCAGCGCCTAATGACAGGAGCAACCATGTCCGACCCCCTGCTGATCGCCAGAAACGCCACCACCGACCTCGTCCTGCTGCCGCAGATGGCCAGCCGCCACGGCCTCATCACCGGCGCCACCGGCACCGGCAAGACCGTCACCCTGCAGACCCTGGCCGAGCATTTCTCCCGCATCGGCGTGCCGTGCTTCATGTCGGACGTGAAGGGCGACCTGTCGGGCATTTCCCAGGCCGGCGGCGGCAACAAGAAAGTGGCCGAGCGGGTCGAGATGCTGAAGCTCGAGGATTTTGCCTACCAGGCCTACCCGGTCACGCTGTGGGATCCATTCGGCACCAGCGGCCATCCGGTCCGCGCCACGGTATCCGACATGGGGCCGCTGCTGCTGGGTCGCATGCTGGACCTGAACGAAACCCAGAGCGGCGTGCTGAACCTGGTGTTCAAGGTCGCCGACGACAACGGCCTGCTGCTGCTCGACCTGAAGGACCTGCGCGCGATGCTCGCCTTCGTCGGCGAAAACGCCAGGCAGTTCACCACCGATTACGGCAACGTCTCGACCGCCTCCATCGGCGCCATCCAGCGCGGCCTGCTGACGCTGGAATCGCAGGGCGGCGAACAGATCTTCGGCGAGCCCATGCTCAACATCGCCGACCTCATCCAGACCGACCGCGGGCGCGGCGTCATCAACATCCTGTCGGCCGACCAGCTCATGCAGTCGCCCAAGCTGTACGCCACGCTGCTGTTGTGGCTGCTGTCCGAACTGTTCGAGAACCTGCCCGAGGCCGGCGACCTCGACAAGCCCAAACTGGTGTTCTTCTTCGACGAAGCCCACCTGCTGTTCGCCGACGCGCCCGACGCGCTGGTGGAGAAGATCGAACAGGTGGTGCGCCTGATCCGCTCCAAGGGCGTCGGCGTGTACTTTGTCACCCAGAACCCTGCCGACGTGCCGGACAAGGTGCTGTCGCAACTCGGCAACCGGGTGCAGCACGCGCTGCGCGCCTTCTCCCCGCGCGACCAGAAAGCGGTCAAGGCGGCGGCCGAAACCATGCGCGACAATGCGGCGCTCGACGAAGCCACGGTCATCACCGAACTCGGCGTCGGCGAGGCGCTGGTGTCCTGCCTCGACGAGAAAGGCCGCCCCGGCATCGTCGAGCGTGCCTTCATCGTGCCGCCGCAGGGACAGATCGGCCCCATCACGCCGGCACAGCGCCAGCAACTGATGCGGACCTCGCTGGTGGCCGGCGCCTACGACAAGCCCGTCGACCGCGAATCCGCCTACGAATCGCTCAAGGCACGCGCCGAGCAGGCGGCCGAGGCTGCGGCCGCAGAAGCCGAAGCGAAGCAACAGGCCAAGGCGGCGAAGCAGCCTGCAGCGAACGGCGGCGGACTCGGCGGGGTGCTGGGCGACATCCTGGGAGGAAGCGGCCGCAGGGAAGGCGCGCTGGAAGCGTTCACCAAATCGGCTGCGCGGGCGATCGGCAGCCAGGCGGGGCGGTCGATCATTCGGGGCGTGTTGGGGAGCTTGTTTGGGGGCAAGCGGTAAGTATTCGTGTTGGGTTCGTTGGCCGAGGGTAGTCCGGCAGCCAGTCACTTTCTTTGCCAATGCGACAAAGTAAATTCACCAAAGAAAACACACGCCGATAAATTCTATTTCTGGCGGGGATGAGAGGGAAGAGCGTCAATACTAGGGCTCTGGTGACTGTACGGTTTGAGCGTTTATGTAGAGCCGCACATCCGTCCTTGTCATGATCATCGATTTAACAATTCGGATGCTTTCGCTCGTGTTTCTTCGCTAACGCGGGGTGAGTCTGAGCCAGCCACTATTTGCAAAGCTTGATTTCCCAAACCTGCCCGAATAACACTCCGCGCATGACTTGTACGAGACTTACAAGATTTTTCGGTGAAATGATTTTCCGATTTCATAATTTCTACGATTTCGGCATTTTCACGTGAAGATGCAAACAGTTCAAAATATCTCACGAAGCAAGCTTGCCCAACGGATTGCAGATTTCTGGCCAATTGTTCGTCATTCATTATGCGTTCTCGCAAACATATAGTTCAGTCCCAATAGCACCCCACACGTCCAGTCATCCACTGCCCTGGTTTTGACCTAACTCCCCTCTCAGCCCCGCCGGAAATTGAGCCTGCCGGGTGGATCAGCGGCAAAGGTGTTTGAGCCCCGCTCACAAAAATCGAATCAACCCAGCAAAAGCGGGGCGAGTTCTTTGCCGCCCGCCCGGCAGGCTCAATTTTCGGGAATTCGGGGATGTCGGGGTCGCCTTTTCTTTGGTTACTTTCTTTTGGCGAAGCAAAAGAAAGTAACTTGCCGCCGGGCAACCCCCGGCCAACGAGCCAGTCGCTAGACGAAATACTCAGCCATTAGCAAACTGCTAAGCAGCAAACAACCGCGCCAGTTCCGCCCCCGGATCGGTCGCCCGCATGAACGCCTCGCCCACCAGAAACCCATTGACCTGATGGCTGCGCATCCGCGCCACATCATCCGGCGTCACGATGCCGGATTCGGTGATCACGATGCGATCCTCACCGATATTCGGCAACAGTGCCAGCGTGGTGTCGAGGCTGACGTCGAAGCTGCGCAGGTTGCGGTTGTTGATGCCCTGCAGCGGCGTTTTCAGCTGCAGCGCGGCGTCGAGTTCGTCGGCGTTGTGCGACTCCACCAGCACCGCCATCCCCAGTGCGTGCGCCAGCGTTTCCAGTGCCTGCATCGCCGGCAATTCCAGTGCGGCGACGATCAGCAGTATGCAGTCCGCCCCCATCGCGCGCGCTTCATAGACCTGATATGGATCGATGATGAAGTCCTTGCGCAGCACCGGCAGCGAACACGCGGCACGCGCCTGCATCAGATACTCGGCACTGCCCTGGAAATAGTCGCGGTCGGTGAGCACGGACAGGCAGGCGGCGCCGCCGGCTTCATAGCTGGCAGCGATTTCGGCCGGCCGGAAATCGGGCCGGATGACGCCTTTGGACGGGCTGGCCTTCTTGATTTCGGCGATCACCGCTGGCTGGCCGACAGCAAGCCTGGCGCGCAGCGCGCCGACGAAATCGCGCGCCGGGACGGCAGCTTCGGCGCGCGCACGCATCTCGGCCAGCGGCACGGCAGCGAGACCCGCCGCGATTTCGACGCGCTTGGTGGCGAGGATCTTTTCGAGGATGTCGCTCATGACTGACTGAAGCGGCGATAGCGTTCGAGCGTTTCGTGGGCGGCGCCGCTGGCGATCGCCTGACGTGCCATGGCAACACCTTCCATCAGGCTGGCGGCACGGCCCGCGACGTAGATCGCTGCGCCGGCATTGAGCGCCACGATGGCAGCGGCGCCGGCGTGGCGGTTTTCCAGCGCGGCCCGCAACAAGTCGACCGCCTCGTCCTTGCCGTTGACGACCAGATCGCTCGCCGCCACCTGCGGCAGATCGAACAGGCCGGGCTCGAGTTCGTATTCGGACACGTGACCATCCTTGAGTTCGGCCACGAACGTGGGCGAGGCGAGACTGATTTCATCGAGCCCTTCCTCGGCGTGGACAACCAGCACATGGCGGCTGCCCAGCGCCTGCAGCACCCGCGCCAAGGTGCCGGTCAACTCACGGTTGAATACCCCCATCACCTGGTTCGGCGCGCCCGCCGGGTTGGTCAGCGGCCCCAGCATATTAAACAGCGTGCGCACGCCGAGTTCGCGCCGTACCGGGGCGGCGTGCTTCATCGCGCTGTGGTGATTGGGTGCGAACATGAAGCCGACCCCGATCGTTTTCACCGCTTCGGCGACCTTATCCGACGCCAGGTTGACGTTCACCCCCAGCGCTTCGAGCACGTCGGCGCTGCCCGAGGTGGACGACACCGAGCGCCCGCCGTGCTTGGCCACGCGTGCGCCGCACGCCGCCGCGACGAACGCGGCGGCAGTGGAGATGTTGAAGGTGTGGGCACCGTCGCCACCGGTGCCGCAGGTGTCGACCAGATGCTCGACGCCTGCGAGCGGCACCTTGGTTGACAACTCGCGCATGACGTCGGCGGCCGCCGCGATCTCGGTCACGGTCTCGCCCTTCATGCGTAGCGCGACCAGGAAGCCGGCGATCTGCGCGGGCGTGTATTCGCCGCCCATCAGTGCGCGCATCGCCACGAGCATGGCGTCGCGCGGCAGGTCCTGGCGCTCGAGCAGCAATGTCAGCAGATCCTTGTACTGCATCACACGCGCTCCTTCAGGAAGTTGGCGAGCATGGCATGGCCATGCTCGGTCAGGATGGACTCGGGGTGGAACTGCACGCCTTCGACAATCTGCGTCTTGTGGCGCACGCCCATGATCTCGCCGTCGTCGGTCCACGCGGTGATCTCCAGGCAGTCCGGCAGCGATTCGCGCTCGATCACCAGCGAATGGTAGCGGGTGGCGCGAAAGGGGTTGGGCAGGCCCTTGAACACGCCGCTGTCGGTGTGATGGATCATCGAGGTCTTGCCGTGCATCAGTTCCTGCGCACGAACGATTTTTCCGCCGAAGGCCTGGCCGATGCTCTGGTGGCCGAGGCAGACGCCGAGGATCGGCACCTTGCCAGCGAATTCCTTGATCAGCGGCACCGACACGCCGGCTTCGTTGGGCGTGCAGGGGCCGGGCGAGACGACGATGTGGTCCGGTTTCAGCGCCGCGATCCCGGCGAGGTCGATCTCGTCGTTGCGGACCACCTCGACGGCCTCGCCCAGTTCGCCGAAATACTGCACCAGGTTGTAGGTGAAGCTGTCGTAGTTGTCGATCATCAAAAGCATGAGGTGTCCTTCGCTATCGCGGCGCTGCGGCTGCATCGAAGCCGGCGCCAGGAAGCAACGAATTATAGCCGCGCGCCCCGCCTCGCCGACACAAAAAAAGCGCCCGCAGGCGCTTTAGGGCTGGAGTCAGCCTGGAATCACTTGAGCTTCTTGATGCCCATCAGGCTGAGCACGTATTTTTCGTACAGCGGTTCGGTGGAGCCCACCTTCATCTTGCGCATGAAATATTTCTCGAACGCGATCTTGGCCAGATGCACCCACTTGCCTTCCTTGAACCAGTTGACGTTGCGCGGCGGGATCTGCGGCAGTGCCACGAAGGCGGCGCCGGTATCGCCGAAGTCGGCCAGGCAGATGGCGTTCCAGGTGGCCTTTTCGGTTGGCTCGCGGCCGTCGAGCACGGCGCGGATATTGTGCGACGTGGCGGTGACCATGGACTCGATCATGTAGCCGGTCTTCGGCGTACCGGTCGGCACCGGGGTAGCCTCGACCGGCGGGATGGCGACGCAGACACCGACAGAATAGATGTTGGGGAATTTCGGATTGCGCTGGAACGCGTCGATGCTGATGAAGCCGCGCGGGTTGGTCAGCCCCTCGACGCCGAACACGGCATCGATGCCCTTGAACGCCGGCAGCATCATCGAGTACGCAAACGCCAGTTCGTGCTCCTTGATCACCTCGCCCTTTTCGTTATGCTCGGCGACGAACATCTTGCCGGCTTCGACCTTGGTGACCTTGGCATTGCAGATCCACTTGATGTGGCGCTCGCGCATCGCCGATTCGAGCAGGCCGCGCGAATCGCCGACGCCGCCCAGCCCGAGGTGGCCGATGTAGGGTTCGGCGGTGACGAAGGTCATCGGCACGCGATCGCGAATCTTGCGCTTCCTCAGGTCGGTGTCCATGATCATGGCGAACTCGTAGGCCGGGCCGTAGCACGACGCGCCCTGCACCGCGCCCACCACGATGTGGCCCGGATTCTTCACGAAGTCGTCCCACGCCCGCCCCGCTTCCACCGCGTGCTCGACCTGGCAGATCGACTGGGTATGGCCATCCGGCCCCAGCCCGGGCACCTCGTCGAACGCCAGTTTGGGGCCGGTCGCGATGATGAGAAAGTCGTACTCCACGACCTGGCCGTCGGTGAGTTCGACCTGGTTGCGTTCGGGGTGTACGCGCGCCGCACCGACCGCGATGAAGTCGATGTTCTTCTTGTTCAGGTAGGGTGCGGCCGGAATCGTGATGTCGTCCCGCTTGCGCCAGTTGACCGCCACCCAGGGGTTGGACGGGGTGAACTGGAAATACGGCAGGTTCGAGATGACGGTAACCTTGTCCTCGGCCCGCGCCTGCTCGCGCATCTCGTACGCCATCGTCATGCCGCCCACGCCGGCGCCCAGAATCACGATATGTGCCATGTGTCTTCTCCTATTGATTGATGTCGCACTGCTACAGCAATCGCCATGCCACCGCCTGAGCCGCCCTGGCCCACGTATATGCGAGGCCCCGCCACATTGACATGACATGGGTGTCATGTCAGATTCCGCCCATGTCATGACAGAGGCCGGCCATGCCCCAGCTCGAATTGCAGGCGCTCATCGACGCCAACGACCAGCCCTTCGTGGTGATCGACCGCGACTACCGCATCGTGGCGGCCAACCAGCGCTATGGCGAAACCTACGGCACCACCCCGGACGCCATCGTCGGCCAGCATTGCTACGCCGTATCGCACCACGCCACGCGCCCCTGCCACGAAAACGGCGAGCAGTGTCCGCATCGGGCGCTGTTCGAGCAGGGACACGCGGTCGAGGTGGTGCACACGCATTTCCACCGCGACAACCGGCCCGAGCGCACGCGCATCCGTGGCCATGCCCTGCGCGGGGTGAACGGCGAGCGCTACCTCGGCGAACAACTCTACCCGCTGGAAGCCGACCCCGGCACGACCTGCGACGCCATGCAGATGGTGGGGCAATCCCCCGCGTTTCTGTCCTGCGTCGACCATCTCGCGCGGGTGGCCGATTGCGAGGCGCCGATCCTGCTATTCGGCGAGAGCGGCGTCGGCAAGGAACTCGCTGCGCGCTTCATCCATGCCCGCTCGGCGCGCGCCGGCGGCGCCTTCATCGTGATCAACTGCGCCGCGGTGCCGGAAACCCTGTTCGAGAGCGAATTGTTCGGCCATGAGCGCGGCGCGTTCTCGGGCAGCAGCGGCCTGAAGAAAGGCCTGTTCGAACTGGCCGACGGCGGCACGCTGTTTCTGGACGAGGTCGCCGAGATCCCGCTGGGACTGCAGGCCAAGCTGCTGCGGGTGCTGGAAACCGGAGAATTCCGACGCGTCGGCGGCACCCACACGCTGAACGCCGACGTGCGGCTGGTATCGGCGACCAATCGCCGGCTGCTGGACGAAGTGGACGAAAAGCGATTCCGCCTCGACCTCTATTACCGGCTGGCCGGGATCGATGTCGAACTGCCCGCGCTGCGCGAGCGGCGCGAGGACATCCCGGCGCTGGCGGCGTTTCTGCTCAAGCGCCTGTCCGGGGAACGCCGCGCCTGCCGGCTGGATGCGGCGGCACAGGCGGCGCTGCAATCATATGAATTCCCCGGCAATGTGCGCGAGCTGCGCAATCTGCTACAGCGCGCCGTGCTGACCTGCCGCGATGGCGTGATCTGCGCCACCGACCTGCAACTGCCGGCGGCGGCGGCGCCTATGGCAGCCGGCACCCAGCCGCTGGTCGATGTCGAACGCGCCCACATCCGCGCGCTGCTTGACACCCATGGCGGCCACCGCAGCCGGGTGGCCGCCGCGCTCGGCATCACCGAACGCACGCTTTACCGCAAGCTCAAGCGCCATGGGTTGAGTTAATCCGTCATGCCGGACACTGCAGCCAAAGTGCGCTTGCAATCGAAGCTGTTGTCCGGCTTTCCATCTCCCGCAGGGCCGACCGGGCTGCCGAATGGTATCGAATGTCGGCCTGAACGAACGTCGGCCTGAACGCGCCAACCTGGTTTTCTTACTTCCCAAAGGCCGGCAATGTAATGGCCGATTCAGGTCTGCAGCATCTCCGCTGCGCGCACGATCGCAAGCGCCTTGTTCTGCGTTTCGGTCCATTCGCTCGCGGGAACCGAATCGGCCACGATGCCGGCGCCGGCCTGGACGAACAGGGTGCCATCCTTGACCACGGCGGTGCGGATCGCGATCGCCAGGTCCATGTCGCCGTTGAAGCCGAGGTAGCCGACCGCGCCGGCATAGATGCCGCGCTTGGAAGGCTCGAGTTCGTCGATGATTTCCATCGCCCGCACCTTGGGCGCGCCGGAGACGGTGCCGGCCGGGAAACTGGCGCGCAGCACGTCGAGCGCGGACAGGCCGGGCTTCAGTTTGCCTTCGACATTGGACACGATGTGCATCACGTGCGAATAGCGCTCGATCAGCATGTGCTCGGTGACCTTGACGCTGCCGGTGACCGCGACGCGGCCGGTGTCGTTGCGCCCCAGATCGAGCAGTTGCAGGTGCTCGGCGCATTCCTTGGGATCGGCCAGCAGTTCCTCGGCCAGTCGCTGGTCGCTTTCGCGCGTGAGCCCGCGCGGGCGGGTGCCGGCGATGGGTCGCAGGGTGACGGTATCGCCTTCCAGTTGCACCAGGATTTCGGGCGAGGAACCGACCACATGAAAGCCGCCCATGTCGTAATAGAACATGTAGGGCGACGGGTTGAGGCTGCGCAGCGCGCGGTACAGCGACAGCGGCGAGGCGTCGAACGGCCGCGACATGCGCTGCGACAGCACCACCTGCATGACGTCGCCGGCGGCGATGTAGTCCTTGGCTTTCTGCACCGCCGCCTTGAATTCGGCCTCGCCGAACTCTGACTGCGGTTCGTCCGCCGCCACCGCCGGCTCGGGCGGCAGTTGCACCTGCGTCTGCAACTGCTCGGCCAGTGCCTGCAGGCGCAGGTGCCCCTGGGCATAGGCATCGGCCTGCATCGGGTCGGCGTGGGTGATGAGATAGAGCTTGCCGGCGAGGTTGTCGAACACCGCCAGCTCCTCGGTCAGCATCAGCAGGATGTCGGGCGTGTGCAGCACGTCGGCCTTGCGCGTGGCCGCGAGGCGCTTCTCGATATAGCGGATGGTGTCGTAGCCGAAATAGCCGGCCAGTCCGCCGGTGAAGCGCGGCAGCCGGGCCAGCGGCGGCGCCTTGAAGCGCGCCTGGAACTCGGCGATGAAGGCGAGCGGATCGGGCAGGTTGTGCTCCTCGGCCACCTCGCCGTCGGTTTCCACCGTCAGCAGGTGGTTGCGCACCCGCAGCACCGTGCGCGCTGGCAGGCCGATGAAGGAATAGCGGCCGAAGCGCTCGCCGCCGACCACCGATTCCAGCAGGTAGGAATACGGCGCGTTGGCGAGCTTGATGTAGACCGACAGCGGCGTTTCCAGGTCGGCGGGCAGTTCGCGCACCAGCGGAATGCGATTGAAGCCCTGGCGGGCGAGTTCGAAGAAGTCTTGTTCAGTCATTTTTCAGAGGTCAGGATTCAGGGGTCAGGGAATGCGTTGTGCGCCTTTTTAAGACGAGCGCCGCCATCGGCGGCACACCGCCTGAATCCTGCCCCCTGAATCCTGACCCCTCGCCATTACACCTTCACCACCATCCTCGCCGCCTCGGCCAGGCTCGGCACCACCGCATCGAGGTCGAGCTCACTGACCGGCCGGCCTCGGTTGTAGCCATAGGGCACGCAGAACACCGGGCTCCCTGCCGCGCGCGCGGCCTGGGTATCGTTGAGCGAATCGCCGATCAGCAGCAGTTCGACGGGTGCAACCTTGAACACCTCGCAGGCGTGCAGCAGCGGCAGCGGGTCGGGCTTGCGTTTGGGCAGCGAATCACCGGACAGGATCAATTCGAAGTAATCGAACAAGCCGGTGTCCTTCAGCAACGGATGGGTGAACGCTGCGGCCTTGTTGGTGATGCAGGCGATGTGCAGCCCCAACGCCTTGAACGCGTCCAGCCCCTCGACCACGCCGGGGAACGGACGCGAATGCAGCGAGACGTGTTCCCCGTAATGCTTCTGGTACGAGGCGATGGCCTGTTCGAACAGCTTCGCATCCGGCTCGGCGTCCATTTCGCCGGTGAGCACGCGCTTGACCAGTCGCGACACGCCGTTGCCGATGTAAGTGGAAATCGTTTGCAGCGACGGACACGGCCGGCCCAGTTCGGCCATCATCAGTTCGGCGGCGTGGGCGAGATCGGGCGCGGTATCGAGCAGCGTGCCGTCGAGATCGATGACGACGGCCTTGATGGGGAGGGGGAATTTCATATTGGCGTGAACAGTAAGCGGGAAACGGTGAACGGTGCGGTCAGCGAACGACTCCGCTCACCGCTTACTGCTCACCCCATGCCTGTTTTCAGACTTTCGCCAGTTCGGCGCGCATCGCGGCGATGATGCTGTTGTAGCGCTGCGGATCGCTGTCCTTGGCGGCACCGAACACGGCCGAGCCGGCGACGAAGGTGTCGACGCCGGCACGTGCCACGTCCGCGATGTTGGCGGGACCGACACCACCGTCGATCTCGATCTCGACCTTGAGGCCGCGGTCGTCGATCATCTTGCGCACCGCGCGCGCCTTGTCGAGCACGTAGGGGATGAACTTCTGGCCACCGAAGCCGGGGTTGACCGACATCAGCAGCACCATGTCGAGCTTGTCGAGCGTGTATTCCAGTATGTCCAGCGGCGTGGCCGGATTGAACACCAGGCCGGCCTTGCAGCCGTTTTCCTTGATCAGGCCGATGGTGCGGTCGATGTGCTCGGAGGCTTCCGGGTGGAAGGTGATGTAGGTGGCGCCGGCCTTGGCGAAGTCGGGAATGATGCGGTCGACCGGCTTCACCATCAGGTGCACGTCGATCGGTGCGGTGACGCCATGCTTGCGCAGCGCCTCGCACACCAGCGGGCCGATGGTGAGGTTGGGCACATAGTGGTTGTCCATCACGTCGAAGTGAACGATATCGGCGCCGGAGGCGAGCACGTTGTCGACTTCCTCGCCCAGCTTGGCGAAGTTGGCGGACAGGATGGAGGGGGCGATGCGGTAAGTCATGGGAAGCTCCGGAGAAATTTGGAAAACCCGGTCATTTTACCAGCCCGCCACGTCATTGCGTTACACTCGGCTGATTCCATCCCGTCGAGCAAACCCGTGGCAGAAGGCAAGAAATATCACATCAGCGTCAGCGTCAACACGGCCTACCTTGCAGATCAGAGCGACCCTGCGGCCGATCGCTACGTGTTCGCGTACACCATCACCATCGCCAATACCGGCACTGTGGCGGCGCAACTGATCTCGCGCCACTGGATCATTACCGACGCCGAAAACGTCACCCAGGAAGTCAAGGGACTGGGCGTGGTCGGCGAACAGCCGCTGCTGCAGCCGGGCGAAAGTTTCGAATACACCAGCGGCACCGCGATGGCGACCCCGGTCGGCAGCATGCATGGCAGCTATCAGATGGTGGCGGAAGACGGCAAAAAGTTCGACGCCGAGATTCCCGTATTCACGCTATCGATGCCGCGGGTCCTGCATTAATCTCTTCAATCGCTTCACCCACACAAACAAAAACCCCGCCTTGCGGCGGGGTCGGATGACGATCTGAAAAATCAATCCCAGTAGTAAGTTTCAGCATCCGGCTTGTAGATCAGCGGCGGCAGGAGACGGGTGTCATAAGGCAGTCCCAGATGATAGCGCCAGCCGTTCTTGTCATCATCTGTCAACAGTCCGTCATGGTTGAGGTCGACCGGCAGATCAACTGTCGCAAGAGGAATGACTGGATCACCATTCGCATCACGTACGTAGAAGGGTGCTTTCAGATTGACGCCGACGAAACCCTCCCACATGTTGCGCACGTTCGTGTAACCGGCTTCTTCCAGCCTGTTGGCTGCACCCACGCTGCGTACACCGGTACGGCACATGGTGTAGATCGGGGTGTCCTTGTTCTTGATGATACTTTCGACATACGCCACGAAGTCGGGGACGGTCTGATTTAGCAGGCCGTTGTCGCCCTGTGTTTTGTCTGTTGTCTTACAGGCGCCGTCGGGCTGGCGGTCATCTTGAGGGCCTGGGTCACCGACATCTTTGCAGTACGAGTAAATATAAGGATAGGGCACGTTGTAGGAATGCTCGGGATGCCCTGCCTTGTATTCCGAGGTGCTGCGAACATCGATGATCACAGCTTGCTTGGACGATTTGTCATGCTTGTCATGCTTGTCATGCCTGTCACCTTTGCCATTCTTGCCGCGATTGACCACGGTTTCGAGAAAAGCGCGGGTGTTGCTGATCTCGGAATGGTAAGTCGCACACTCAATGCCGCCGGTATCTCCCGATCGGCTCTCATAGAAGCAGGTTGGATCGTCTGCCAGGGCTGAAGCAGAAAAGAATGCGCCCAGCGCAGGAATGGCCAGGGCGAGAATGGTCGGTTTGGTCGCAATGTTCATGCTGTCTCCTCATGATTTGTCTTGGATGTCGCCCAGCATCTATATAAACAACACTTATCGCTGAGCAAAACCGATCATAGTCGAACCATGCTGATTGACAATATTTTCACTAATTAAGAATGTGGTAATGCTCTCCCTTTCCAGGCGACATGGCGTCACTTTTTCATTGTCCACCACACGATGAACACGAGCAGCCCCACCGCTATCCCTGCTTCCAGCAGCAACCAGCCCAGACCCTGACTTTCCATTAAGCTTGCTTCTCCATTGATATACTCGGCGCTTGTTTTCAAAGCGAGCCATCTTCACCCGTGATGTTGTTACGCGCAAGCCCGTGGCTGTTCGCCCTGTTGTTGTCAGCCTGCGCGCTGCAGCCGCCGGAGGAACCGACGGCGCCGCCGCCCGTGCCGATTCCCGTTCCGGCACCCACGCCCGTGCCAACACCGGCACCGCCCCCCGTCGCGGAACCCGAGCCTGCCGCGCCCCTGCCCACGCCGGCGCAGGCCTATCCCACGCTCAAACCGGTGCGCTGGAACGAGGTGGCTTTCTGGAAGGAAGATTCGGCAAGCGAAGCCTGGTCCGCCTTCCTGCTGAGTTGCTCGACGCTCGTCAAGCGCACTGCGTGGCATACCGTCTGCCGCGATGCAATGTCGATGCCCGCACCTGACGAAACGACCGCGCGCGAATTCTTCGAGAAACGTTTTCAGCCGTATCAGGCGGCGCAGGAAGACGGTGGTATCGAGGGGCTGGTGACGGGCTACTATGAGCCCCTGCTGAAAGGCGACCGTGTGCGCACCGAGCGTGCGCGCTACCCGCTCTACGCTGCACCGGACGATCTCGTCACGGTGGATCTGGCGAGCATCTACCCCGAACTGAAATCCCTGCGCCTGCGCGGACGTCTGGTCGGCAACAAGGTGGTGCCCTATCCCGCCCGCAAGGACATCGAAGCGCCTGCCCCCAATGGCAATGGGTACAGCTTCAAGGGCAAACCGATCGCCTGGGCCGAGGACCCGGTGGACCTGTTCTTCCTGCAGATCCAGGGCTCGGGGCGCATCGAGCTGCCTGACGGCTCGCACATGCGGGTCGGCTACGCGGATCAGAACGGCTATCCCTACCAGTCGATCGGCAAGCTGCTGGTAGAACGCGGCGACCTTAAACTCGAGCAGGCGTCGATGCAGGGCATCAAGGATTGGGGCGCAAAGCATCCCGACAAGCTGCCGGAACTGCTCGCCAGCAATCCGAGCTTCGTGTTCTTTCGCGAGCTGCCTAACGGCCTCTCCGGGCCGCTGGGTTCGCTCGGCGTGCCGCTGAGCGGCGGCCGCTCGATCGCCGTCGACACCCGCTTCGTCCCGCTCGGCGCACCGGTCTTTCTTGCCACCACCCAGCCGAACTCGCTGCTCCCCCTGAACCGGCTGGTGATGGCGCAGGATACCGGCAGCGCGATTCGCGGTGGCGTGCGCGCCGATTTCTTCTGGGGCTTCGGCAACAAGGCCGGGGAACTCGCCGGCCGCATGAAGCAGCGCGGCCGCATGTGGGTACTGTTGCCGAAGGACTATCCTCTGCTCAGCGTCCGGCGCTAGACACATAGCAGCGGAACGGACCTGGCCTTTCCGCATCCAACCAGCAACGCAACGCCCAGCCTTCCCTGCAGGGCAGGGTCTGTGGTGCAATCATCCGCACCCACCGGGAGCATACGATGAAATCCTCTGACACCTGTCCGCTCGCAGTCGGCATCCAGGGCATGACCTGCGCCAGCTGTTCGTCGCGGCTGGAAAAAGTGCTCAGGCAACTGCCGGGTGTGACCGATGCCACAGTGAACCTGGCGACCGAGACCGCGACAATCTCGGGCGAAACCGATGCGGCAGCGGTTCAGCGCGCCATCGAAAAAGCCGGCTTCAGCATGCCGACCGAATCCTTCACCCTGGCCATCACCGGCATGACCTGCGCGAGTTGTTCGTCGCGGTTGGAAAAGGCGCTCGGCAAGGTGCCTGGGGTGCTCGACGCCAGCGTCAACCTGGCCACCGAGCAGGCCGCGGTCCGGGTGGCGCAGGGCACCTCGGCGATGACGCTGATCGCAGCGGTGGAGCGCGCCGGCTATGGCGCACAATTGCCCGAGGCCGCAGATACAAGCCCGACTGCGCCGGCGCACAGGCTGCCCGACTGGTGGCCGGTGGCGCTGGCGATACTGCTGTCGCTGCCGCTGGCCGCGCCCATGCTCGGCAGCCTGTTCGGCCTGCACTGGATGCTGCCGGGCTGGCTGCAAATGACGCTGGCGACACCGGTGCAGTTCTGGCTCGGCGCACGCTTCTACCGCGCCGGCTGGAAGGCCTTGCGTGCCGGCAGCGGCAATATGGACCTGCTGGTCGCGGTCGGTACCAGCGCCGCCTATGGCCTGAGCGTCTACCTGCTGCTGACCCATGCCGACTCTATGCACCTATATTTCGAGGCCTCGGCGGTGGTGATCAGCCTGGTGCTGCTCGGCAAGTTTCTGGAGGCGCGCGCCAAGCGCCAGACCACCGAAGCCATCCGCGCCCTGCAGGCCTTGCGCCCCCTCACCGCTCGGGTGCGCCTCGACGGTGTCGATCGCGACCTGCCGATCGAGTCGATCCGGGTGGGTGACCGCGTGGTGATCCGCCCCGGTGAGCGGGTGCCGGTGGATGGCGTCGTCGAGGAAGGCAGCAGCCAGGTCGACGAATCCCTGCTCACCGGCGAAGCGCTGCCGGTCGACAAGCAGCCGGGCGACGCCGTCACCGGCGGCGCCATCAACGCACAGGGCACCCTGGTCGCGCGCACCACGGCGGTGGGCGCCGAGACCACGCTGGCGCGCATCATCCGCCTGGTGGAAAACGCGCAGGCTGCCAAGGCGCCGATTCAAAGATTGGTGGACAAGGTCAGCGCGGTGTTCGTGCCGGTGGTGATGGGGATTGCGCTGCTTACATTCATCGCCTGGTGGGCGCTCGGCGGCGATGCCGAAGTCGCCATCCTCAACGCCGTGGCGGTGCTGGTGATCGCCTGCCCGTGCGCGCTCGGTCTCGCCACCCCCACCGCGATCATGGCAGGCACCGGCGTCGCCGCGCGTCACGGCATCCTGATCAAGGATGCCGAAGCGCTGGAACTGGCGCACAAGGTCGACACCGTGGTGTTCGACAAGACCGGCACGCTCACCGACGGCACCCCGCACGTGGTGGCCTGCGTGGCGGCGGACGGCAGCGACCGACAGGACGTGCTGGCGATTGCCGCCGCGCTGCAGACGGGCAGTGAACACCCGCTGGCGCGTGCGGTGCTGGCCGAGGCCGCGGCGGCATCGCTTGCCCCGTCGCCTGCGCGCGCGCAGCAGGCGCTGCCGGGTCGCGGCATTGCAGGCGAGGTGGAGGGCACCCTGTACTGGCTGGGCAATCGCCGGCTGATGACCGAGAGCAACATCGCCACCAATGCACTGGAACGATCAGCCGCCGAACTCGAAGCCAGCGGTCGTACCGTGTCTTGGCTGGCCCGCGCAAGCGATCGCCACGCGCTGGGGCTGCTGGCGTTTGGCGATGCGGTCAAGGCGAGTGCTGCGGCCGGGGTGGCGAATCTCAAGGCGCGCGGCATCGCCACCGTCATGCTCACCGGCGACAACCGCGGCGCAGCACAGGTGGCGGCAGCGGCGCTCGGCATCGACAGCGTGATGGCGGAAATCCTGCCGGCCGACAAGGCGTCACAGGTGAGCCAGCTCAAAACCGCGGGCCGGACGGTGGCGATGGTGGGCGACGGCATCAACGATGCCCCCGCGCTTGCGGCCGCCGATGTCGGCATCGCCATGTCGTCCGGCAGCGATGTCGCCATGCACACTGCCGGCATCACCCTGATGCGCGGCGACCCGGCGCTGGTGGCCGATGCCATCGACATCTCGCAACGCACCTACGCCAAGATCCGGCAGAATCTTTTCTGGGCCTTCGTCTACAACGTGGTGGGCATTCCACTCGCCGCGGCGGGCCTGCTGAACCCGGTGATCGCCGGCGCAGCGATGGCATTCTCCAGCGTCAGCGTGGTGACGAACGCACTGCTGCTCAAGCGCTGGCGGCCGGCCGATCGCGTTTAACCGGAACGCCGCGGGCCACGCCACGAGCACAGCATGTTACAGATTCAGCGGCGCCGGCCTTCCCAGTCGTACACCACCTCGATCAGTACCAGTGCGCGCACCGGACGGCCATTCTTTTGCGCCGGCGCAAAGCGCACATCGCGAAAAGCCTGCAGCGCCGATTCCTCGAACAGGTCGGGCGGCGATGCGCTGACAACCTCCATGTCGCTGATGCGGCCATCCGCTTCAAGCTTCAATTTCAGGCGCACCTTGCCCGACAGCCGCTGACGGTCAGCCGCATAGGGGTACTCCGGCTCGACCGCGCGCAACGCACGCGGATGCACGTCGACATCGCGCGCACTGTAGTAGGTCAGATCGACCGCGCTGGTCATCGCCGCAAGTGGCGACGGCGGGCGCACGGCCGGTGGCGCTGCAACGGGCTCAAGCGGAGGCGGCACCGGCACGGATGGCGGGGACGCAGGCTCGGGGGCGGCAGGCTGGACGGCAGGCGCTTGCGGCTCGGGCCGAAGCGGGGGCGGTGGAACGGGCGGCGCCACCGGCAGCACTTCTTCGGCCGTCACGCTCGGGGCGAGCAGCGGCACTTCCTTCGCGGATTGAACAACCCTGTCGACTTCGGGCGCGGGCGATGGGTCTGCCTCGGCAGGCGGGCTTTCCTGTCTCGGCACCAGCCGTGCCTCGATCACCGATTCATCGCCAGGCATCGCTGCGGGCGGCGCGACCTGAACCAGCGCGATCGCCGCCAGATGCACCCCCAGCGATATCCACAGGGCCGCAAGCAGGCGCCGCAGACGGGGCGACATTGCCGGCGCTTCGGGAGAAGGGGTCACTGACACGTTTGGACCGTGCCGCAATGCGTCGGCACTGGCCTAGAATGAGGCCCAGACAAACCCAAGGAGAAAAGCATGAAAAGACACCTCATTGCGGGCGCCATCTTAGCATCGGTGCTGGGCGCACCAGCCTGCGCCAACGGCATCGAGCTCAGCAAGATCACGCTCAAGGCAGCCGACGGCTCCGAGGTGCCGGCCGAAGTCGCCCGCCCGCCCGGCAAGGGGCCGTTTCCGCCAGTGCTGTTCATCCACGCCAAGCGCGGCTACGAGGGCGACGAGCGCGCCCACGTACGCGAGCTCGCCGAACAGGGCTTTGTCGTCGTCGCCCCCGACTGGCAGAGCGGCCGCTTCATCGAGCGCTGGCCATCGGCGCACAACCCCGACACCGAGATGGACGTGGAAGCCGGGCTGGATTACCTGAAGTCGCTGCCCGACGCCTGCAAGCAGCCGGTCGGCATCGTCGGCCTGTCGCGCGGCCCCTACTACGCCATCCGCCTCGCCGCCAAACGTGGTCCCGACATCGCCGCCATCGTCAGCTACTACGGCCATATGCAGAACCCCAACGCGCCCGAGCCGGACCAGCTGTTCCGCATCGCGCCCGAGGTCATGCAGTTCACCACGCCGATTCTGTACCTGATCGGCGAGCAGGATTACGAACTGCGCCGCATGAACGGCGGGCGCGCCTTCTATGCGCTGTGGGAACGCGGCGTGCCGGTGGAATATCAGGTCTACCCGATGGCACGCCGTGCATTCGACTTCCGCCCCGACCAGACGCCGGAAGAGAAGATCGCCGCCCGCCATGCGCGCGAGCGGGCCAAGAACTGGCTGATCCGCTGGATGAACCTGACCCCTGAGATGAAGTGCAAATAAGCAGGGTTGACGGGACTGCCTGTCGCTTCTTCGAACCCAGTCAAATCTTCGAACGAGAAACCGCATGAACACTACCAAGCCACACCTGCTATGGGCCTTTTGTCTCTGGATCGGACTGTTATTTCCTCTGGCTGCCCTGGCACAGGAAAAGGAGGAACCGCCCCTGCTGAACGCCTTGCTCAAGGGCGGCACCATCGAGCAGGCGACGGAAGCGGTCATCCGGGCGATCAACAGCAACAACTACAGCTTCGTGCGCCAGCAGGCGATCGATAGCCACCTGGTGCCGCAGGCATGGGAGGCCAAGTCGGTTCGCATCGTCTATTTCTGCAACTTCGACACCATGAGCCGCGCGCTGGCGCTCGATACGCGCGCGTCGGAATTCCTTCCCTGCCGCATCACCCTGATCGAAACCGATGTCGGGGTCGAATTGATGGCCGTGAATCCCGCCTGGGTTTCCCTGCGCATGGGCAATTACCGCCTGCACGAATATTGTCTGAAACTGAAGCAGGATTACCTCGCCATCATGAGCGAGGCCACGCTATGAAGCGGCTGGCAGGTGCCCTGGCCCTGCTGGCGGGGATCACGCTCGCCCACGCCGCGCCGCAATCGGCGACCCGGACCACGGACATGCGGGACGCGGTCGACCGCATCACCATCGCGGCGGAAAACAGCGACTATCACCTGGTCAAGGTGCAGGCGATCGACACCGCGCTGGTCAAGCGCGGCTACGAGGATCCCGGCGTGCGCATCCTGTTCTTCGGCAAGGCCGCGGCGATGGAACAGGCGGAAAAGGCGTACCCGCCGCTGTTGAGCATGCTGCCCATCAAACTGGTGCTGGTCGTGCGCGGCAGCGAGATCGTGGTGATCAGCGACGACCTGGACGCCTGGAAGGAAATGTTTCCGGATCCTGCGGCGCATCGCCTGATCGAGATGTGGCGCAAGGATATCGCGCAGATGCTGAAGGATTTTGCGGCTCAATAGCCCACGCAATCGTCTCGCTGGACGCCCCGTTTTGGCTCCATATCAAACCGTCATGCACCACAATCGTTCAGCCCGGCCCACTCCCGTCAGACCCGGATTCTTTATAAGCTTTTGATTATCAACGGATCGGGGATCTGGCACGCTCCCTGCTAAATGTTGGGTGAGTACCCAAACCGAAAGGCCGGGATGCTCAGGCAGTCTCCTCCGATCTAGCGGCCTCTCCGGAGGCCGCCTTTTTTTGGTCCATCCGGATTCCCGACACCCATGCGCGTCCTGATTGTTGAAAACCAGCCCGAGCGTCTCGCGATGCTGGTGCCGGCGCTCGAAGCGGCCGGCTGCGTGGTGACGGCCACGCTCAATTCGGCGCGCAGCCTCGACGTCCAGATCCAGGCCTTGCGCCCGGACGTGGTGATCATCGCGCAGGATTCACCCGACCGCGACACGCTGGAAAACATCTGCGTGGTGAACCAGGACTGCCCGCGCCCGATCGTCATGTTCACCGGCGACGGCAGCCCCGCTGCGATCCGCGCCGCGACCCAGGCCGGAGTGACCTCGTACGTGGTCGACGGGCTCGACCCGGCGCGCATCCGCCCGATTCTCGACGTGGCGATTTCGCGCTTCGAGGCGTATCAGGCGCTGCATGACCAACTGGAGCAGACGCGCCTCGAACTCTCGGAGCGCAAGCTGATCGATCAGGCCAAGGCCTTGCTCATCAAGCAGACCGGCGCGTCAGAACCCGAGGTCTATCGCGAAATGCGGCGCGCGGCGATGGATCGCGGCCTGCGCCTGGCGGACATCGCCAGGCAGATCTTGCAGAAAGCGGGGTGAGCGGGATGGCTGCAGCCGATTTCCTTCATGCCCCGTTTCCGCCGGCTGTTGCCGGCGCCGCATGCAGCCCCGGGACGCGTTCGAAACCGCACCGGAATCCTCACCCCAACCCCAGAGCAGGCGAGACCTCATGAACGAAACGACAGGGCTTTCCGTTGCCGCCACCCTGATGGAACTGGTGCCCCCCGAGGTACGCCAGGGGGCCTGGGCGAGCGGTTCCGACGCGCCCGAAAAAACCACGGTAAAGATCGGCTTCATGCCGCTGACCGACTGCGCCAGCGTGATCGTTGCGGCGGCCAAAGGCTTCGACCGGAAATACGGCCTCCAGATCATCCCCAGCAAGGAAGCCTCGTGGGCCGCGGTGCGCGACAAGACCCTCGGCGGCGCGCTCGACGCGGCGCACGTGCTGTACGGCCTGGTGGTTGGCGTCAACCTCGGAATCGGCGGGCCGAAACAGGACATGGCCGTGCTGATGACCCTCAACCGCAACGGCCAGGGCATTTCGCTGGCCCGCCATCTGCTGCAGAAGGACGTGCAGGATGGCCCCTCGCTCGCTCGCCTGATCAAGGCGGAGCCACGCGAATACACCTTCGCCCACACCTTCCCCACCGGCACCCACGCGATGTGGCTGTACTACTGGCTGGCGAGCCACGGCATCGATCCGCTCGCCGAGGTCAAGACGATCACGGTGCCGCCCCCAGACATGGTCGAGAACGCGCGCATCGGCAACATGGACGGCTTCTGCGTCGGCGAACCCTGGAACGCACGCGGCATCCTCGACCAGGTGAGCTTCTCGGTCGCATCGTCGCAGGACGTCTGGGTCGACCACCCCGAGAAGGTGCTCGGCACCACGGCCGAATTCGTCCGCCGCCATCCCAACACCGCCCGCGCCATGATGATGGCGCTGCTCGAAGCGGCCCGCTACGTCGACGATCCCGCCAACAGGGCCGAAGTCGCCCGGCTGATTGCCGCCGCGCCTTACGTCAACGCGCCGCTCGACGCGATCGAGGGGCGTTTTCTCGGCCGCTACGAGGACGGTCTCGGCAGGCAATGGGACGACCCGCACGCGCTGCGCTTCTACGACGACGGCACGCTGCCCTTTCCCTACCTGTCGGACGCCATGTGGTTCATGACCCAGCACAAGCGCTGGGGGCTGTTGAAGACGCACCCGGACTATCTCGCCGTCGCCCGGCAGATCAACCAGACCGACCTCTACCGGCAGGCGGCGACGCAGACCGGCGACGCCGCTGCCCGCGTCGGACCTGCGCACGTCCACGCTGATGGACGGCGTGACCTGGGACGGCAGCGATCCCGCCCGCTATGCGGACAGCTTCGGGATCAAGGCCGGATAGGCGATCCGCCGACCGGCAGAGGGATGAATGGAGGGCGCCATGCCACCGGACCCTGACGGACACTGGAAGCAGTATCGCGGCGACCCCGCCATCCGGGGCGGCTTGTTCGAGCAGTGCCGCTCCCATTCGGTGATGGACGAGCACCTGGAGGACGTGTTCGCCCAGGTGGACAAGCTGATGCGGCACCACGGCGTGTTCCACGCCAAGCTGCATTTCTCGAGCAGCCGCGCCACGCTGTGGCTGTATACCGACCCTTGCCGCTACCGGGTGTTGTCGGTGGAAGAACTGCTGACCGCCACGCCCTGCCTGGATTGCCCCCTGACCCGCTATCCGGCCGACGCGGTGGTCGAGTCACGCATCATCCCGGCGGTGCTGGAGGGATTTCGCACCCTGCGCTATGCCGACGACCAGATCTACCTGCGCGCCGGTTCGCTCAACCTCATCAACGGCATGGTGGGGCTCAATTTCTCCTGTGACGGCAGTCACTACCTGTCGGCCATGGATTTCCTGAATGCCTCGGAAGCGCGCGGGTTCGGCGCGCCGGAATGACGGCGCCTTGCCCCGCATGGCCGCTGCGGCTAGACTCTCGGCGTTGCTTTCGGACTGCCAGTTTTTGTGAATTCGCCCCACCCCGCCCGCCATGCCACGCCGACGTGAGCCCCGCCCCGCACCTGCGCTGGAACTGAAGACCACGCGGCTCGCCGGGATCCAGGTCATCCTCAACAGCGCCGAGCACGCCGCGCTGGATACCCACCTCACCACGCTGTTTGCCGCGACGCCGGATTTCTTCGGCGGCGAGGCGGCGGTGTTCGAATGCGGGCGCCTGCCGGCCGACGCGGCGTCGCCCGACTGGGCCTGGCTGGCGCAGGAACTGAAAAGCCGCGGCCTCAACCCCTTCGCCGTGCAGAATGCGTCGCCGGCGCTGGCGGCAAGCGCGGTGCTGGCGGGCCTGCTGGTGCTGAACGATGCCGCGCCTGCAGAAGCCGCAGTCGAGACCCTGCCTGCACCCGAGCCCGAACCGGAAGCAGCAGCACCTGCCGAGCCCCCAGCCGAAGTCCCCGCCAAAACCCCCACCCGCATCGTCGACAAGCCGCTGCGCTCGGGCCAGCGGGTCTACGCGGCGGGCGGCGACATCGTGGTGCTGGCCGCGGTCAACCCCGGCGCCGAAGTGATCGCCGACGGCAGCATCCACGTCTATGCGCCGCTCAAGGGCCGCGCCCTCGCAGGCGCCCGTGGCGACATCTCGGCGCGGATTTTCACCACCCACCTCGAAGCCGAACTGGTCTCGATCGCCGGCGTGTACCGCACCTTCGACGCCGCGCCGGATGCCTCTGTGGCAAAAAAACCGGCGCAAATCCGCCTGGCCGACGCCAGCCAGATCGTCATCGAACCCCTCTAACTCCCAGCAAAAGGAAGCTCCGTGTCCACCATCATCACTGTCACCTCAGGCAAGGGCGGCGTCGGCAAGACCACCACCAGCGCCTCGATCGCCAGCGGCCTTGCATTGCGCGGCTACAAGACCGCGGTGATCGACTTCGACGTCGGCCTGCGCAATCTCGACCTCATCATGGGATGCGAGCGCCGCGTGGTGTACGACTTCGTCAACGTCATCCAGGGCGACGCCAACCTGCACCAGGCGCTGATCAAGGACAAGCACGCCGAGAACCTGTTCGTGCTGCCCGCCTCGCAGACGCGCGACAAGGACGCGCTCACCGAGGAAGGCGTGGAAAACGTGCTGAAGGAACTGGCGCACCAGGGCTTCGACTACATCGTCTGCGACTCTCCGGCCGGCATCGAGCACGGCGCGGTGATGGCGCTCACCTTCGCCGACGTGGCCATCGTCGTCACCAACCCGGAAGTCTCGTCGGTGCGCGACTCCGACCGCATCCTCGGCATCATCCAGTCGAAAAGCCGCCGTGCCATCGAAGGCCGCGAGCCGGTGAAGGAGCATCTGCTGGTCACCCGCTACTCGCCCAAGCGCGCGCACGAAGGCGAGATGCTCACCTATACCGACATCCAGGAACTGCTGCGGATTCCGCTGCTGGGCGTCATCCCCGAGTCGGAGGCCGTGCTGCAGGCGTCCAACCAGGGCATCCCGGCAATTCACCAGAAGGGCACCCCGGTGGCCGACGCCTATCAGGATGCCATCGGCCGCTTCCTCGGCGAGGAGCACCCGCTGCGCTTCGTCGAATATGAAAAACCCGGCCTGATCAAGCGACTATTCGGAGGCAAGTAACATGTCCTGGCTCTCCCTCATATTCGGCGAAAAGAAAGCCACCGCCTCGGTCGCCAAAGAGCGGCTGCAACTCATCATCGCGCACGAGCGCGCATGCGCGTCCGGCCCGGATTTCCTGCCCGAGCTGCAAAAGGACCTGGTCGCGGTGATTTCCAAATATTTCCCGGTCAATCCCGACGACATCAAGGTGGGCCTCGAGAAACAGGGCAATTACGAGGTGCTGGAAGTCAACATCGTGCTGCCCGAGGGGCGCTGACCCGGCGCGTCAATCCGGCGGACCGTTGAACCCCTCGCCCCGGATCCGGCAGCCGACCCGCACACACTGCCGGCTGTAATGGCTTGATCCCGTTGACACATCGGCCAAGGTCAGCGGCTGGGTGACCCAAGCGGGGCCTCAAGGCTTGAGTCCGGAACAAATTACAGGCACGATGGAGGCCAGAAATTCGAGTTTCCCCACGCCATGACTTATTGTCTCGCCATCAAGACCGACAGCGGATTGGTTTTCGCTTCCGACTCGCTCACCAACGCGGGAATCGACCACGTCAGCACCTATTCCAAGATGCATACCTTCGTACGACCGGGCATGCATATGTTCGTGCTGCTGGCAGCAGGCAATCTTGCCACGACGCAAAGCGTGGTGAAGCGGCTGCACGACGATGAACTGGCGGGCCACCTGCCCAATCTCTCCAGCGTGCAGTCGATGAGCGAAGCGGTCGATTACGTCGGCCACATTTCGTCCGAAGTGCAGCGACTCCAGTCCGAGCGCGACACGGCCAGCACCAACTTCGAAGCCACCTTCATCTTCGGCGGCCAGATTGCCGGGCACGCGCCCGAAATGTACATGATCTACCCGCAGGGCAACCACATCCACGAGTCGGGCGCACATCCCTTCCTGCAGATCGGCGAAAGCAAGTACGGCAAGCCCATCCTCGACCGCGTCATCCGCCACGACACCACGCTGGAGCAGGCTGCGCGTTGCGCGCTGGTGTCGATCAACTCGACCATCCGTTCCAATCTCACCGTCGGCCCGCCCGTTGAATTGCTGATCTACCAGGCCGATGCGCTCGACGAAGGCCGCCACCTGGAGTTTCCGGAAGACGATCCCTACTACCGGGCGCTGGGCGATGCCTGGAGCGAAGGCTTGCGGCAGACACTCAACAGCCTGCCGCCCTTCTCATGGGAGTCCGACCCGCAGCCGCTGCAGTCGGTTGCCGCCACCGTCAACAACAATTGCGGGCAGATGCAGGGCTGATCCTTCAGGCAGGCGCGGTGGCCGCTTCCTTCATCACATTGGCCAAGGTGTCGTATGCGGACGCCCAGGCCGACTTCAGATCGTCGCTGAATTTCGACCCCAGGCCCTGCTCCAGCGTCCACAGCAGCGCCGCGCCCACCGTGTCGTAGTGCGCAGGCTGCACACCGTAGGCAACGTGCCTGCGCGCCAGTTCCTGCGCCGCCGGCACCAGCTCGTCGAGCCGGGTCAGGCTGTTGACGATCATCCCCAGCATTTTCATCAGCTTCTGCCCCTGTTCGCGCATGTCACCCTTGAACATGGGCCTGACGGACGGATCGAGCGTAAACAGGCGAAGATAGAACAGGCCGGCGGCCGTATCCTGGATCGGCTCGACTTCGGTCCAGGATTTCTGGATCAGGGCGATTTGTTGTGGCGTCATGATATTGGCCTCTTGAATTGAAGGTTTGGTTGCAGAAAGCACCGTCACCCTGACTGCGGCATGCATGCGTTCGGGGTCGGGCAAGGCGACTTACGCAGGGTCCATGCCAGCGCGCGCTTACACGGCGCAGCGTCGCGTGCGTCACGAATATCGCCTTCCGAATGAGACTGGATGCCTGATGGCGGTGCATGGCCGCACCGATGGCGTGCACCCACGCGCCGTAGCGGACGCATGGCCAGCCTGTGCAGCGCTCTGCCACAGAACATCAGCCGGTCCGTTCACTGGCGCATCCCTTGCTTAATGGAGAGAGTCCCAGTACCGTCAGTAGTCATGAGCATCCACGTCGCCATCCGCCACACCACCCATTACCAATTCGACCGTCGCGTAAGCCTGAGCCCGCACGTGATCCGGCTGCGGCCGGCGCCGCATTCGCGCACGCCCATCCTCGCCTACACGATGAAGATCACGCCGGAGAAGCACTTCATCAACTGGCAGCAGGACCCGTTCGGCAACTACCTCGCGCGCCTGGTGTTTCCGGAGGCGACGCGCGAGTTCTCGGTCGACGTCGAGGTGATCGCCGACTTGACGGTGATCAATCCTTTCGACTACTTCATCGAGGAAAAGCGCGTTTCACTTCCCGTTCTCCTACGAACCCGCGCTGAAACGCGAGCTCACGCCCTATCTGGAAACCGAGCCGGCGGGCAAGCTGCTCGCCGCCTGGCTGGCCGAGGTGCCGCGCAAACGGGTGCACACCAACGATTTCCTGGTGGCGCTCAACCAGCGCCTGCAAAAGGACATTGCCTACACCATCCGCATGGAGCCCGGCATCCAGAGCTGCGAGGAAACGCTGGGCAAGGCGATCGGCTCGTGCCGCGACACCGCCTGGCTGCTGGTGCAGATCCTGCGCCATCTGGGGCTGGCGGCGCGCTTCGTCTCGGGTTACCTGGTGCAGCTGACGCCCGACGTCAAGTCGCTCGACGGCCCCTCCGGCCCCGAGCACGATTTCACCGACCTGCACGCCTGGGCCGAGGTCTACCTGCCGGGCGCCGGCTGGGTCGGACTCGACCCGACCTCGGGCCTGTTCGCCGACGAAGGCCACATCCCGCTGGCGGCCACGCCGCAACCTTCATCCGCCGCGCCGATCGAGGGCATGACCGACACCTGCGAAGTCGAGTTCAGCTTCAGCAACACGGTCACCCGCATCAAGGAAGACCCGCGCGTGACGCTGCCGTATGCGGACGACGCGTGGGCGGCGATCCAGGCGCTCGGTCACGCGGTCGACGAGAAGCTGGTGCAGCAGGATGTCCGCCTCACCCACGGCGGCGAGCCAACCTTCGTCTCGATCGACGACATGGAAGGCGCGGAATGGAACACCGATGCGCTGGGCGCGCACAAGCGGGAACGCGCCGAAGTGCTGGTGCGGCGCCTGAAGGATCGCCTGGGCCCCGGCTCGCTGCTGCATACCGGACAGGGCAAGTGGTACCCGGGCGAGCCGCTGCCGCGCTGGGCGCTGGGCATCTACTGGCGGCGCGACGGCGTCCCGGTGTGGAAAAATCCGGCGCTGCTCGCCGAGGCCCATTCGGACTATGGTCACAGCCACCACGACGCCCGGCTGTTTGCCGAAACGCTGGCGCTGCATCTGGGGCTGGCCCCGCGCTACGCGCAACCCGCGTATGAAGACGCGCTCGCCGCCCTTTTACAGGAAGCCGAACTCCCGGCCAACGTCGATGCGATGGCGAAGGGCACAGACCATGCCGCGCTGGAAAGCGCCAGCCTGCGCGGAGATCTTGCCAGCAAGCTGTCGCGCGGACTCAACACGCCGACCGGCTACGTGATTCCGCTGGCATGGAACTGGGCGTCCCAGGACTGGATCAGCGCGCCGTGGGAAACCCGGCGCGACCGCCTCTATCTCACGCCGGGCGACTCGCCGATGGGGCTGCGGCTGCCGCTCGCCTCCTTGCCCTGGGTGGCGGAAGACGCGCGCGAACCCTCGGTCGAGGTCGACCCGTTCGCGGTGCAGCCGCCGCTGGCCGATTTCCACGGCGAGATCGCCGCACGCTTTTCCAGCGTGGTGCCGCCCGAGCCGCAGACCCGGATCCAGCCGCAGCATGTCCCGCAAACCGCCATCGTGGAGGTGCCGCGCACCGCGCTGACGGTCGAGGCGCGCAAGGGCTGCCTCTACCTCTTCATGCCGCCGGTAAAGACGCTGGAACAGTACCTCGATCTGCTCGCGGCGATCGAGGCCACGGCTGAAAAGCTCAAGCTGCCGGTCGCCATCGAAGGCTACACCCCGCCCTCCGACGCCCGCATCGAGAAGCTGATGGTGACGCCCGATCCCGGCGTCATCGAGGTCAACATCCACCCGGCCCATTCATGGGCGCAACTGGTCGAGACGACCACGACCATTTACGAAGAGGCGCGCCTGGCGCGCCTGGCGGCCGAAAAATTCATGCTCGACGGCCGCCACGCCGGCACCGGCGGCGGCAACCACGTCACGCTCGGCGGCGCGACGCCGTCCGACAGTCCCTTCCTGCGCCGCCCCGACCTGCTGGCCAGCCTCATCACCTACTGGCAGCACCATCCGTCCCTGTCCTACCTGTTCTCCGGCCTCTTCATCGGCCCCACCAGCCAGGCGCCGCGCGTCGACGAGGGGCGCCCGGAACGGCTGTACGAACTCGAAATCGCCTTCCAGCAGATGCCCGTCGGCGAGACGCCGCAGCCCTGGCTGGTCGACCGCCTGCTGCGCAACCTGCTGACCGACCTCACCGGCAACACCCACCGCTCCGAGTTCTGCATCGACAAGCTGTACTCGCCCGACTCCGCCTCGGGACGGCTGGGACTGGTCGAATTCCGCGCCTATCGAAATGCCGCCGCATGCGCGCATGAGCCTGGCGCAGATGCTGCTGCTGCGCGCGCTGGTCGCGCGCTTCTGGGACCAGCCGTATCGCAAGCCACTGGTGCGCTGGGGCACGCTGCTGCACGACCGCCACATGCTGCCGCACTACCTGTGGGCCGACCTCAAGGACGTGATCGACGATCTCGGCGCTGCCGGCTTCCCGTTCCAGCTCGACTGGTACCGGCCTTTCCTGGAATTCCGTTTCCCGCGCTACGGCACCCTGCAGATCGGCGACATCGCGATTGAACTGCGCACCGCGATCGAACCCTGGCACGTGCTGGGCGAAGAGAGCACCAGCCAGGGCACGGCGCGCTACGTGGACTCCTCCATCGAACGAATTCAGGTCAAGGTGAACGGGCTCACCGACAGCCGCTACGTGCTCGTCTGCAACGGCCGTCGCGTGCCGCTGCAGGCCACCGGCGTCCATGGCGAATATGTCGCCGGCGTGCGCTACCGCGCCTGGCAGCCGCCCTCGGCCCTGCATCCGACCATCGGCATCCACTCGCCGCTGGTGTTCGATCTGATCGACACCTGGAACGGCCGCGCCATCGGCGGCTGCACCTACCGCGTCGTCCATCCCGGCGGGCGCAGCTACGACACCTTCCCGGTCAACGCGATGGAAGCCGAGTCGCGCCGCCACACCCGCTTCCAGGAGTGGGGGCACACCGCCGGCAACATCACGCCGCCGCCCAGCCTGGCATCGCTGGCGCTGTTCTATCCCAACGGCAGTCCGCCCGGCCCGATGGCGCCGCCAGCCGAAGAAGCGCCTGGCGAATACCCGCACACGCTTGACTTGCGTCGACACTAAGCACTCTCCCATCACGGAATAATCATGGCTCAAATCCACTTCATCGGCGGCGAAAAAGGCGGTGTCGGCAAATCGCTGGTCGCCCGCATCCTCGCGCAATACCTGATCGACCACGAGCGACCGTTTCTCGGCTTCGACACCGACAAGTCGCACGGCGCGCTGATGCGCTTCTACGCCGGCTACGCCTCGCCCGTCGTGATCGATCGCTACGAAAGCCTCGATGCCATCGTCGAAGCCGCGGCCAGTGCGCCCGGCCGCAGCATCCTGGTCGACCTGGCCGCGCAGACGCAGGACGCGCTGACGCAATGGATGGACGAATCCGGCTTGATCGAACTGTCGAGCGAGATGGGACTGGCGCTGACCTACTGGCACGTGATGGATTCGGGACGCGACTCGGTCGACCTGCTGAAGAAGCTGCTCGACCGCTTCGGCTCGCGCCTCAACTACGTGCTGGTGCAGAACCACATCCGCGGCGACAACTTCGACATCCTCGACACCTCGGGCGAAAAGCAGCGCGCGCTCGAACTGCACGCCCGCATCATCGACATCAAGCGCCTGCACGAGGCATCGATGATCAAGATCGATGCCCACAGCAGCAGTTTCTGGTCCGCCACGCAGAGCGCCGACGCGCATGCGCTCGGCATCCTGGAGCGCCAGCGCGTGAAGATGTGGCTGAAAAACGCCTACAGCGAGATCGATACCCTGCATGTCTGACAGCTACCCCTACGGAAACCTGGACCTGGACGATGCGCACCACATCGCCGGGGGCGCGAATTCGCTGCTGATGGCCCTGCAGGAGCAGGCCGAAGCCGGCATGGAGGCTGATCCGGCGAGCGCCCGCCTCGCCAAGAAAGGCGTCGACCTCGGCGATGCGCTGCTCGACATGGCGCGCCTGCTGGTGTCGCGCGGCGTCTTTTCCAAAGAGCGGCACCTGAGCGAAATCCTCATCTACAGCGCAGCCATCGCCGACGGCTGCGAAGTGTGTGCGCTCACCCACATCGACGGCGCGATCCGCGCCAAGGCGCCGGACGCCATCATCGACACCGTGCAGGCCATCGCGCTCTATGTGCGTGCGCAGGCCGACGACGACACCTATCTGCTGTTCGATGCCTACACCAGGCACTGGCAGCGCTTCGCCAACTGGCCCCATCTGCCCAACGCCAAGGTGACGAACCTGAAGTTCTACAACCTGATCGCGCTGCTGATGAGCCTGGTGGTGCGCAAGCAGCGCCTGGTGCGCCTGCACAGTCGCGAACTGCTGGCCCGCAGCGACGTCACCCCGGAAGAACTGCTCGAAGTCATCGGCATCGCCCAGGTCATGGGCGGTTTCCCGGCGCGCTGGGAAGCGGTCCACATCCGCAACGTGGCGAACGAGTTGCGCGAGCAGGGCCTGCTGCCGGAACGCTTCGTCGCCGTGCTCGACAGGATTCCTCAGCCCAAGGCCTGAGATCCGCCGGACGCCGGGAGTAGAATGAACCATGCGTCGCTTCAAGATCCTCCATCGCACCTACTACAACTTTTCGGGCGAAGTCTGGCTCGAACCTCACGCCTTGCGCCTGCGCCCGAAGGAAGGCCACGAACTGCGCATCGAGTCCTCGTCCCTTGAAATCACGCCTGCAGCCACGCTGCGCTGGCATCGCGACGTGGAAGACAACTCGGTGGCGATCGCGACCTTCGACACGCCTGCCCAACAGCTGGTGATCGAGAGCGAAGTCATCATTCAGCAATTCAACGAGGCGCCCCTCGATTTTCTGGTGGACGTGTATGCAACGAACTACCCGTTCGCCTATACCGCAGAAGACCGGGTTGTATTGTCGCCCTACTTGAATGCCGCTCAAACGGCTGTCGGTGACCCGCTGGCCGCATGGGTCGCCAGTTTATGGAAGGCGGGCGAACCCATTCAAACCTATGCGCTGCTGGAACGCCTGTGCGTCCATATCAATCAGTCGTTGTTGTATCAGGTACGCGAGGAACCCGGCGTTCAAACACCCGCAATGACTCTTGAGCGCGGCAGCGGCTCCTGCCGTGACTTTGCCACGCTGTTCATGGAAGCTGCACGTCACCTGGGACTCGCCGCACGCTTCGTCAGCGGTTATCTCCACGCCGAACCCTCTTCGGCAAACTTTGGCTCAACCCATGCCTGGGCCGAAGTATTCCTGCCTGGTGCGGGCTGGAAAGGCTTCGATCCCACCATTGGCAAAATCGTTGGGACCGATCACACGCCTGTCGCCGTCTCGCGTCTACCCGAATCCGTCCCCCCCATTTCCGGTTCGTTCGTCGGCCCACCCGGCGCGACCCTCGATGTGGGTGTCTGGGTCACCGGACTGGCGTGAAGCCCGGTTCCAGGCACCACGGCGTGCGCGCCAAGCGGTAGTTCAGGCTTCACCCGACTGTTTCAGCAACCAAGGGACCGCCATCTTGTTCGCCCTCTCGCTCCCTTCGTGAGGGGTTCCCCCATACCGCCCGCCCCCATTCGGGCGCGAGCCCGGTGCATGCCGCACCATGCCTGTGCATGATCCCCTCCCCAACATCGGGTATCGCTTCGCAAAGCCCTGAAAAACCAACAATCCGACACCTGGCATGCTAAGTGCTTCAGGTAGCTTGTCACGATTGGCCATTCAGGTCGAAGTGAATGAAGCAAACAAGCAAATGCAGTTCTGGACAACGGCGTCCTTTCCGCACGGCCTCACGCGCAGAAGGACGCTTTTTTATTGTCCTTTCATGCGAAGTGTCACGGCGGGCAGGTGGCCCGGCCACGGGATTGCAGCGATCGATCAACTTGCATGGAGAAACACGATGAACAGAAGACAGGTCGTTAAGGGCCTTATGCTCACCCCCCTGGCGCTGGCGCTGACTCTGGCCGGCTGCGGCAAGGAGGCCCCCAGGGAGGCCTCGGCCCCCGGCGTCGAAATGGCTGCGCCGGCCGGGACGGGCAGCGTCGGCCCGGCCGAGAAGCCGGACCTGAAATTCGGCTTCATCAAGCTCACCGACATGGCGCCGCTGGCGATCGCCTACGAGAAGCGCTTCTTCGAGGACGAGGGCCTGTACGTCACGCTCGAAGCGCAGGCCAACTGGAAGGTGCTGCTCGACCGCGTCATCGACGGCCAGCTCGACGGCGCCCACATGCTGGCCGGCCAGCCGCTCGGCGCCACCATCGGCTTCGGCACCAAGGCCGACATCATCACCGCCTTCTCCATGGACCTGAACGGCAACGGCATCACCGTCTCCAACGAGGTCTGGGAAGAGATGAAGAAGCACATCCCGACGGGCCCGACGGCAAGCCGGTGCACCCGATCAAGGCGGACTACCTGAAGCCGGTGGTCGAGGCCTACAAGAAGGCCGGCAAGCCCTTCAAGATGGGCATGGTGTTCCCGGTCTCCACCCACAACTACGAGCTGCGCTACTGGCTGGCCGCCGGCGGCATCCACCCCGGCTACTACGCGCCGGACAAGGGCGACACCAGCGGCCAGATCAAGGCCGACGTGCTGCTCTCGGTGACGCCGCCGCCGCAGATGCCGGCCACCCTGGAAGCCGGCACCATCAACGGCTACTGCGTGGGCGAGCCGTGGAACCAGCAGGCGGTGTTCAAGGGCATCGGCGTGCCGGTCATCACCGACTACGAGATCTGGAAGAACAACCCGGAGAAAGTGTTCGGCGTGTCGCAGGCCTGGGCCGACAAGTACCCCAACACCCACATCCGCGTGGTGAAGGCGCTGATCCGCGCCGCCAAGTGGCTGGACGAGAACGACAACGCCAACCGGCCCGAGGCGGTGAAGATCCTGTCGCGTCCCAACTACGTCGGCGCCGACGAAGAGGTCATCGCCAACAGCATGACCGGCACCTTCGAGTACGAGAAGGGCGACAAGCGCGAGGTGCCGGACTTCAACGTGTTCTTCCGCTACAACGCCACCTATCCCTACTACTCGGACGCGGTCTGGTACCTGACGCAGATGCGCCGCTGGGGCCAGATCGCCGAGGCCAAGCCGGATGGCTGGTACATCGGACATGGCGAAGAAGGTGTATCGCCCGGACATCTACGCCGCAGGCGGCGAAGGAGCTGATCGCCGAAGGCAAGATGCAGCGCCGCCGACTTCCCCGACTTCGCAGCCGAGACCGGCTACAAGCCGCCGCAGACCGAGTTCATCGACGGCATCACCTTCGACGGCACGAAAGCCCAACGCCTATCTCGAGCAGTTCAAGATCGGCCTGAAGGGCAACGCAAAACCGTAAGGCCGGCGCCCCGTCCGTGATGGCGGATGGGGCGCCTTCTGGACCAAGTCACACCCGCGAAAATTTAAGGAATGACCATGAAAACCCTCACCCTGTCGGGCATCAGCCAGAACCCGGGGCGCCTGCTGCCGACGTCGGCACAGGTCGCCCGGATGAGCCGCGCCCTGCTGCTGCCGCTGATCGCCACGCTGCTGTTCCTGTTCCTCTGGTACAACGCCGCCAAGATGATCGACACCTCGCTCGGCCAGTTTCCCGGCCCGGCCGAGGTGTGGGAGCAGTCCGCCAACCTGGTGACCGAACACCGCCAGGAACGCCAGCGCGAAACCGCCTTCATCGAACGCCAGGAAGTGCGCAACGCGCAGATCCTGGCCGCCGATCCGCAGGCGCATGTCGAAATCCGCCCCTACACCGGCAAGCCGACCTTCCTCGATCAGATCGGCACCAGCCTGCTGACGGTGCTGTCCGGTTTCGTCCTGGCCTCGCTGATCGCGATTCCGCTGGGCATCCTGATCGGCCTCAACGAATCGGTCTACACCGCCGTCAACCCGCTGATCCAGCTGTTCAAGCCGGTGTCGCCGCTGGCCTGGCTGCCGCTGGTCACCATGGTGGTGAGCGCGGTCTACGTGAGCCAGGACCCCGCCTTCTCCAAATCCTTCCTCACCTCCATGTTCACGGTGCTGCTGTGCTGCCTGTGGCCGACGGTGATCAACACCGCCGTCGGCGTCGCCAACGTCAGCAAGGACCTGCTCAACGTCAGCCAGGTATTGCGCCTGCCGCCGCTGACCCACGTGTTCAAGATCATCGTGCCGGCCTCGCTGCCGCTGATGTTCACCGGGCTGCGCCTGTCGCTGGGCATCGCCTGGATGGTGCTGATCGCCGCCGAGATGCTGGCGCAGAGCCCCGGACTCGGCAAGTTCGTCTGGGACGAATTCCAGAACGGCAGCTCCAATTCGCTGGGCCGCATCATGGTCGCCGTGCTGGTGATCGGCTTCATCGGCTTCCTGCTCGACCGTGCCATGCTGCTGCTGCAGCGCAGCGTGAGCTGGGACAAGAACGCCGTCCTGCGTTAATCGACATAAAGGGAATCCACCCCATGAAAAGCTATCTGCAACTGTCCCAAGTCAGCATCGACTTCCCCACCCCCAAGGGGCCGTTCCGCGCGCTCGACAAGGTCAACCTCGAACATCGCCCGGGGCGAGTTCGTCAGCCTGATCGGCCACTCCGGCTGCGGCAAGTCGACCGTGCTGAATATCGTCGCCGGCCTGCACCAGGCCACCGAAGGCGGTGTGCTGCTGGAGGACAAGGAAGTGAACGCCCCCGGCCCGGAACGCGCGGTGGTGTTCCAGAACCATTCGCTGCTGCCCTGGCTGACCGCCTACCAGAACGTGGAACTGGCCGTGAAGCGCGTGTTCAAGGGCCAGAAAAGCAAGGCCGAGATGCGCGACTGGATCATCCACAACCTCGAACTGGTGCACATGACCCACGCCCTCGACAAGCGCCCGGACGAAATCTCCGGCGGCATGAAGCAGCGCGTCGGCATCGCCCGCGCGCTGGCCATGGAACCCAAGGTCCTGCTGATGGACGAGCCGTTCGGTGCCCTCGACGCGCTGACCCGCGCCCACCTGCAGGACTCGCTGATGGAAATCCATGCCGACCTCGGCAACACCGTCATCATGATCACCCACGACGTCGACGAGGCGGTGCTGCTGTCGGACCGCATCGTCATGATGACCAACGGCCCGTCCGCCACCATCGGCGAGATTTTGCAGATCGACCTGGAACGGCCGCGCCAGCGGGTCGAACTGTCGGGCGACGCCCGCTACAACCACTATCGCCACGAAGTGCTGGCCTTCCTCTACGAGCGCCAGCGCAAGGTGGAGGACATCGGTGCGCAAAAAAAGTCGCGTGAGGCCGCCTCTGCGGGCAAGGGGCGCATCGCGGCGCAAGCCTGATATGGCAGACGGGGGTCGCTCTCAGCGCCCGCCCGGGCCGGGCGTCATTTACGTCGCAAAGCGCCGCATGAAACACCCGTCCGGACTTCCCGAATCTCACACACGGATGATCTGGCCTTTAAGTGAATAGAGTATGGCCAGCACATCCTTCTTCTCGTCCTCGCCCACCTTGTTTTTATCCATGGCACCCATGATGTCGTCCACGACTGCGAGGAACTCCTGCTCGGAGATATTCATGCCCTGATGGGTGGCGAGCATGTCCCGGCCGGTGTAGGTCTGGGGCCCGCCGGAGCCGGCGCAGAAGAACTCGACCGACATCCTCTTTGCATGTTCCAGATCCTTGACGTTCGCGAATCGGGGCTGGACCAGCGGATTGTTCAGGTGCGCATCGACGACATCGCTGACGAGTCGCGTGATCCCTTCTTCATTGCCCAGTCGTGCATAAAGTGTAGCGGTCATGTCGGGGGTTCCTTTCGTGTGAGTCGGATGATCGGACTTGACGATGTCTGAGTCCAAGGCAGTGATTGCCTGCAGCCGGCATTGGGCGACCCATGCACGGCACCGCATGCTTCACCGGGCCGACAGATCAGAAAACCCAGGGCCAAACCAGACTGCTTGTCCCGGATGCGCGATGAGTCGAGCGTGATCGCGCGCGAGATGAAGCCGTTGCTAGTGGAAATGTCGTTTCCTTCGATCACGCACCATTTTGTGTGCGCTGGCCTTGAGTGTAGGACATGTCATCGATTGTGCATTTTGTGCGCGACAACCCCCCTGCAATCCGGTGGCCCGGGCTGAGGGGCAACGCCCCGAACACGGTGATTCCCTGCCAGGCAGCAGAGGAAATGTTTCTTCGCGGCCGGAGCCGTCAGCAGGCGCCAGGCCGCACCTGGCCCCTGCTGACGGGCGACAGCCGGAACACGGGTCGTTCCTCCATTCAGCAGAGCCCCGAACACGTGATTCGCTGACCGGCAGCAGATCGTTGAAATGTCTCCAGCCGAGACGCTGCTAAACGCCAGGCCGCATAGCCGTCGGACCAGGGCGCCCCCCCATATTCTGCCAAGGCAATACACGAACAATTTCAGTCAAAAAAGACTATATCTACAGTGTGGTCGACCAAAATAAGGCCGCATTGCGATTTATTTGTCCAACATTCATTCAAACTGGAGTGACATCATGAAGCTCAACAAACTGCTGCTGGCCCTGGTGGCCATCGTCGCCATGCCTGCCATGGCCCAACAGGCCACCCCCGAGTCCGTGGTCGAGAAAATGACCGACCCGAGCAAGACCCCCGAGTTGATGAAGGATCCCAAGGCCGCCGTGCCGGCGATGCTCGCCACCATGGATCCGGCCTTCTACGCCGCCATGGCCCAGGCCTCCATGGACCCTGCGACCTATACCCGCATGGTGGCGGGCATGATGAATCCGGCGCTGTACACGAACTGGATGAGCATGATGGCCGACCCCAACGTGTACATGAAGTGGATGGCGGCGGGCATGGATCCCAACTTCTACACCGCCATGATGACGCCCTTCATGAATCCCAATCTGTACATGAAGTGGCTGATGTCTCCGATGGATCCGCGCGTGCTGAGCGCGGCCATGACGCCGCTGAACCCCAATGCGTACATGAAGTGGATGACTGCCCCCATGGATCCCCGCAACCTCGGTCTGATGATGCAGCCGTTGAATCCCAACCTGTATACCGGCTGGATGGGTGCCACCATGAATCCGCAGTCCTATGGCAGCATGGGCGCGTTCGTCAATCCGGCCACCTATGGGGCGATGGTTCCCCAGATGATGCCGCAGGGGGCTACCCCGGTACCGTTCTTCAACCCGTTCGACCCCAACGTGTGGGGCCAGATGATGAATCCGGCTGCCGTAGCACCTGCTGCCCCAGCCGCGCCTGCCGCGAAGTAATCAGCGCCGCACCCTTCGAACGGGGCCTGCGCGAGCAGTGCCCCGTTTGATTTGCCCGCCCGATATCCGCCCAGGCCATGACATCGAGGCCATCAAGGACATTCCGGAAACGCTTGCTTCCCCATTGAGACTGAAAATAATCTGCGCCAGCGCGCGCTTTTGAATGTGCCTTGGCAGCAGGCTGAAGCCGGCTATGGCATCATGTACGCGTTACACCCTGCACCGCCACCCAAGCCATGAGGCGCGGGGGAATCCAGGAGAAAATACATGGCGATTCGATGGTCGCAATACACAAACAAAGGTTTTCGTGATGAACTGATCGGCCCCCGGGGACGTCCCTGGCCGGCATCGGACCACGTGGCCAAATACCTGCGCTCGCTGAAGGACAGCGAACTCGACGAGCGGCGGACCGCGGCAGACCTGGCCATCCGCGCCATGGGCGTCACCTTCACGGTGTACAACCAGGAGGGCGGCGCCATCGACCGGGCCTGGCCTTTCGACATCATTCCCCGCATCATCGAGAAGAAGGAATGGACGCGGATCGAGGAAGGCCTCAAGCAGCGGGTGCAGGCGCTGAACCTGTTCATCGACGACATCTACAACGAACAGCGCATCATCCGCGACGGCATTTTCCCCGCCGAACTGCTGGAAACCTCAACCAACTACCGCCCCCAGTGCCGCCACATCTCGCCCCGCTTCAAGGTCTGGGCGCACATCTGCGGCTCCGACCTGGTGCGTGACAAGGACGGCACCATGTACGTGCTGGAGGACAACCTCAGGGTGCCTTCCGGCGTGTCGTACATGATGGAAAACCGGCTCGTCATGAAGCGGGTGTTTCCCGAGTTGTTCGAGCAGGTCAGCATCGAGCCGGTGGACAGCTACCCGTCGCAGTTGTACGACATGCTGGCGTCGCTCTCGCCGCGGCCGGGTGACGCGCCGGAAATCGTGGTGCTGACGCCGGGCATCTACAACTCGGCCTACTTCGAGCACGCCTACCTCGCCCAGCAGATGGGTGCCGAACTGGTGCAGGGTTCCGACCTGGTGGTGGGCGAGGACGACAAGGTCTACATGCGGGCCGTCGAAGGCCTGCGCCGGGTCGACGTCATCTACCGGCGCATCGACGACCTGTTCCTCGACCCGGAAGCCTTCAATCCCGATTCCACGCTGGGCGTGCCGGGACTGATGCGGGCCTGGAAGGCGGGCAATGTGGCGCTGGCCAACGCGCCGGGCGCGGGCATGGCCGACGACAAGGTGGTCTACGCCTTCGTGCCGAAGATGATCCGCTACTACCTCGACGCCGATCCCATCATCGACAACGTGCCCACCTACCTGTGCATGAACCCCGACGAGCGTAGCTACGTGCTGGCCAACCTCGACAAGCTGGTGGTCAAGCCCGCCAACGAATCCGGCGGCTACGGCATGCTGGTGGGGCCGCACGCGACCGTCAAGGAGCGCGAGAACATGGCCCGCCAGATCCGCCGCAACCCGCGCAATTTCGTCGCCCAGCCGACGCTCAGCCTGTCGACCACGCCGACCCTGGTCGGCCATGGCGTGGAGCCCCGGCACGTCGACCTGCGGCCGTTCATCCTCTCGGGCAAGACCATCCAGACCACGACCGGGGGGCTGACCCGGGTGGCCCTGAAAAAAGGCTCGCTGGTGGTGAACTCTTCCCAGGGGGGTGGCAGCAAGGACACCTGGATCGTCGACGCGGAGGAGAAATAATCATGCTGTCACGCGTAGCCAATTCCGTTTACTGGATCGCCCGCTATCTCGAGCGGGCCGAAAACACCGCCCGCATCGTCAACGTGCAACACCAACCTGGTGCTGGACACGCCCAAGGGCATATCGCCCGGCTGGGAGCCCCTGGTGATGATCACCGGCGGGCAGGCGCTGTTCGCAGAGCATTACCCGGAACTCAACGAGCGCAACGTGATCCGGTTCCTGCTCACCGATGCCACAAGCACCGTCTCGGTGCTGTATGCACTGGCCCAGGCGCGAGAGAATGCCCGTACCGTGCGCGACGTGCTGCCCCGCGAGGTCTGGGAGGAAATCAACAACCTCTATCAGTACGCCCGCGACAACGTGCAGCAGGGGCTGTCCAAGCGCGGGCGCTACGAGTACGTCATGAAGGTGATTCGCGGCGTGCAGCAGCTGACCGGCATGCTGTCCGGCACCATGAGCAACAACATGCCCTACGATTTCATGGTGCTGGGGCGCAACCTGGAACGGGCCGACATGACGCTGCGCATCCTCGACGTGCGTTCCGCCAGCCTGCTGCCCCAGGCGGGCGGACTGCGCCCCTTCGAGAATATCCAGTGGATGAGCGTGCTGAAGTCGCTGAGCGCCTACCAGATGTATCTCCAGCACATGGGGGTGCGCGTGCATCGGCAGGCGGTCCTGCAATTCCTGCTGCAGGACAAGCATTTCCCGCGCGCCATCCACCACTGCGTGCTGCGGGTGGAAACGGCATTGCGCGAACTGCCGCGCCACCAGTCGATATTGCCCTGCGTGGAAAAGATCAAGGCCAGCATCGCCAAGGCGGACGTCGCCAATCTGGACCCCAAGGGCCTGCATGACTTCATCGACGTGCAGGAAGCCATGCTGGCGGAGGTGGGCAAGGCCATTGGCGACGTCTACTTCCATCCGGAATCGCTTCCCGTGGCTGCCGAGGCAGCGACCGCGTAGCGGCCGGACGGGCGGGGCCAGCTTGCCTTGCGGGCGGGAAACCGGCCACAGCCCAGGCGGTCATCCCGCGCCTCCCGCCAGATTGCCCGCAGCGGCTGACCTGCCAGCCGTTGGCATCGGCCCTGGCGCGAGCGGAATCCGGCATCAAACGCCGCGCTTCGTCGCCCATCTCCGCGAATCTTGACCATGTCTGCTGAAATGCTGTTTCTGTTCGCCGCGGGGATTCTCGGCGGCGTGCTGAACGCCATCGCGGGCGGCGGCAGCTTCGTCACGTTCCCCGCATTGCTGCTTGTCGGCGTCGCGCCGATCAGCGCCAATGCGACCAATACCTTCGCCTCGTGCGCCGGCTACGTCAGCGGATGTTATGCGCTGCGCAAGGAGCTTCACGCCTCCAGGAAAGCATTGCCGCGCATCGTTCTGGTCAGCCTGATCGGCGGCGCAGCCGGTGCCTGGTTGCTGCTGCAAACGCCCGAAGCGCGGTTCCGCGAGGCGATCCCGTGGCTGCTCCTGTTCGCAACCCTGCTATTCATGTTTGGCGGGCGGCTCAATCAGACGCTGAAGAACCTGGCGCCCCGTCATCGCCATGCCTCGGCGGCCGGAGCCTTGTCGTTGATGCTGCTGCTATTGGGGGTCAGCGTGTATGGCGGCTTCTTCAACGCCGGGCTCGGCATCATCGTCCTGAGCTACCTGGCGCTCGCCGGGCATACCGACATCAACGCCATGAACAGCCTCAAGCTGCTGGTCTCGACAGCGGTCTCGCTGGTTGCGATCGCGCTGTTCATCGGCAACGGCGCCATCGCCTGGCACGAAGGAGGGATCGTGATGGCAGGCACCCTGCTGGGCGGCTATGTCGCAGCGCATCTCTCGCGCCGGCTGCCGCAGCGACACGTCAGGCGCTTTGTCGTCATCGCCAGCGCAGCAATCACGCTCTATTTTTTCCACGACATGTATTAGGGCCTGTTCCTGCCGCTTCATGCTTGAACGGCCCTGATGGTCTATGAATAAGACTCAGCGCAGTTGAATGCGCCCTTCATCGCTCCAGCCCTCTGCTGGAGCAGTACCCCCACAGCAAGGAGTCAATCATGGACATCGCAAACCAAGGTTTCCCCGTTCACAATTCCAGCGTCGCCAACTATATCGCCACCGACCCGCTGGCGCGCGACCAGACGCAAAGCGGTCGCCTGCACGAGCCCGCGCAAATCCTCAGCAGCACCGACCCGATCACCGGGCGCGAGATCGAGGACCTCACCGGCCATCCCTACCTGGTCGACGGCAACGTCACGATGTATTTCGAGACCGAGGCCACCCGGCAGGAATTCATGGACATGCCGGTCGACCATCCTTTCCATCTGGTGGACAACCCCACCGACGAAGGCTACGACGAGGGCTGATTCAGCCTGGCAGGCTGACGGGGTCACCCCGGCTCGGTGACGATTCTGTGAGCCGAATCCGCGGGGACTGACCCCCCTGCCGGGTAAGCGTCAGGCGCGGGACGAAATCGCCCCTCGCCAGCCTTCATGAAAGGAGCATCCACATGGCCGTCACCAACAAGCAGTCCGGGACAAATATCCACGAAATCGCGGAGGGGATCTATCGCATCAATACGCCGGTGGTCATCGAGGGCGGGCCAGGCGGATTTTCATTCAACCAGTACCTTATTGCAGATGACGAACCCCTGCTATTCCACACCGGGCCGCGAAAAATGTTCCCGCTGGTCCGCGAGGCGGTTGCGACTGCGATGCCGCTGGAACGCCTGCGTCATATTGCCTTTTCACATGTCGAAGCGGATGAATGCGGGTCGCTCAACGAATGGCTCGCGGCGGCCCCGCACGCCTCGCCCCTGTGCGGCACGGTTGCCGCACTGGTATCCATCGACGACCTGGCGGACCGCCCGCCGCGCGCACTCGCAGACGGCGAAGTGCTCTCGCTCGGCAAGCATTCCGTTCGCTGGTTCGACGCACCGCACCTGCCGCATGGCTGGGAATGCGGATACCTGATGGAGGAGCACACCCGGACCCTGCTGTGTGGCGACTTGTTCACCCAGGGCGGCGCCGACCTTCCAGCCCTCACCGAGGCGGACATTCTTGGACCCAGCGAGGCGTTCCGCCATGCGATGGACTATTTCTCGCACACCGGGAATGCGCGTCCCCTGCTGGAGAAGCTTGCTGCAGCCGCGCCTGCGACGCTTGCGTGCATGCACGGCAGCGCCTGGCGCGGCGACGGGGCCGGGCTGTTGCGGGGGCTTGCCGACGCGTGGTCGCCCTAGCCCGCATCCGGCTCGCGCCATGAGCGGGACGCACGGCAAGACCTATTGCCCCCCCGCCAAGCTGACCGCCGGCAATCGCCTGCGCCGCCTCCTGCCGCGCCCGCATAGAATGCATGCATGGAATTCTTTGCCACAACCAGCATTCCCGCCTCGGCTGCGGACCTGCAGCGTCGCCTGACGATCAGCGCACTGCCGTACTGGTGTGCCTCGGTGGAAAAGGTGCTGAGCGACACCGGCTCGCGCGGCGAAATCTATTGCGTATGGGGGACCTTTCTCACCAACCGCGAGGACATACACGGTGGCGTGCGCTTTTCGCTGCCTGGCTGTCCCAATGCCTTTCAGTGGACCGTGACCACCGGACAGGCACCCAACCCGCAACAAACCGTGATACATGTGACCATCAACCGCACTGAACACGATCAGGACTTCATCGACTCGATCCGGCAGTTCGTGGCTGACTGGAAAACCGGGCTGGCGGCGCACTGGCAAGCTGGCATGCGTTAGCGCTGCCGGTTCAGCGTGGGTGCAGCCACTTGGGAAGACTTTCATAGGGGTCGACCCTGACCGACGGGTCGACGCTGACGCCGTGTTGTTGCAGGCGGCTGTGCAACCGGCCTGATTTCAGGCTGTCGAACACGTCGGTGCCGCCGCCTTCGAAGTCACCGCCGATGAAGATCTGAGGCAGGGTGACCGATCCGGTCCGGCGCTTGAGAACCTCGAACATCTTGCCGCCGCGATCGCCTTGCTGGTAAGCGACCGAATCGAGATCGATCGAGGTGTAGGCGATGCCAAACTCCGCGAATACCTTTCGGACCGACGCGCAGAAGTCGCACCATTCGAATGCGAACATGACGACAGGCCGGTCAGGGTCACGCAACAGTGCATCGACCTCGCGGGCAGCCGCTTCATCCAGTGCATCCGTTGCTTCCATTGCCGCCGGTGCAGCTACCGGGGCGACATCGAAGCGGAAACCCGGCGTCGACCGCGACAGTTCGGCCTCCTCCGCGGTCATCTCGGCAGCAATGTCGTCGAACAGCGGCGTGGAAAGGTAGCGTTCGCCGGTATCGGGCAGCATGCACAGGATATTGGCACCCTGCGGTGCGGCCTGCGCGACCTGCAGCGCACCCGAGAACGTGGCGCCGGCCGAGATTCCGACGAAGATGCCTTCCTGCCGCGCCAGTTCCCTGGCGCAACGCAGCGCGTCCTTGCCGTCTATCAGCACAAAGCCGTCGATCCGGCTGGCCGCGCCGACCTGCTCCGCGAGCGGCGGAATGAAGTCTGGCGACCACCCTTGCATCAGGTGCGGCCGGGACCGGGGGTGGCTTGCGCTGTGGGACCCATCGCCGCGCCGTGTCTGCGCGATACCGCTGGCCAGCATGGCCGAATTGTCGGGCTCGCAGACGATGACCTGCGTGTGCGGGCTCTTCTCCTTAAGCACCCGCGAGACGCCGTTCAGCGTGCCGCCAGTGCCGAAACCGGTGACCCAGTAGTCGAGCGCGATATCAGCAAAGTCCTCGAGGATCTCCACGGCAGTGGTGCGAGCGTGGATCTCCGCATTGGCCGGGTTCTCGAACTGGAGCGGCTGCCACCAGCCATGCACCTTGGCCAACTCAGCGGCCTTCGCCACCATGCCCGAACCCATCTCTCCCGCGGGCGTCAGCACAACCCTGGCGCCGAGAAAGCGCATCAGCTTGCGTCGCTCCACGCTGAAGTTCTCGGCCATGGTGACGACCAGGGGATAGCCTTTCTGTGCGCAGACCATGGCAAGGCCGATGCCGGTATTGCCGCTGGTGGCTTCGACGATGGTCTGGCCGGGCTTGAGTTCACCGCGGCGTTCGGCATCCTCGATCACCCCCAGGGCCAGCCGGTCCTTCACCGATCCCATCGGATTGAAGGACTCCACCTTGGCGAAGAGGTTGACACCTTCGGGACCCAGCTTGTTGATGCGGATCACAGGCGTGTTGCCGATGGTGCCTAGAATGCTGTCGAATCTCTTTCCCATGGCCGTCCTCTCCAGTTCGCGTTGCCAGACTGCCGGATCGTGTCTGCGTCGCCTGATGTCAGGATATTCGGAATGAAAGGTCAGACCTCATCGCGCACGAAACGGATGTCGACTTCTCGCTCAACATACTTCCATTCCTCTGTCGCCCGCAAGGCGGCAAGCAGTTTGTTGAACGTCGCTTCATCCGTCGGCGCATATTCAAACCAGGTGAGGAAATCGAACGGCTCGCTTTCGGATAGGTCGCGGCAATGATGCAACCTGCGCGCCAACCCGGGGAAATGCTCAAGCCCGATTTGGGTGTGATGAGACTGTTCCTTGAAAATGCTCAGGCGTTCGTCTTGGGTGAGCGCCCACCAGGTTGCGTTTTTCCGGATCGGGATCAGTGCCGCGCAGCTTGCCTCGGGGCGCCCGAGTTCCAGCAGTTTGGCCACGATCTGGTTCTTTTCCTCGCGAACGACATAACGCTCATTGCTGGTGATGCCACGAAGAACCCAGGCCGCATGGGAGCCGGCTGGAACCTCTGGGCCAGCAGCGATTGTCAGCCTGCTTGCCGCAGGCAGCCGCTCTCCAGCTACCGCTTCCATTTTGGCCACACGCCACAGACCCGCATCGCCACCGATGAACGAAAACAATCGTGTGGACATAGCGTTCTCCTCTGTTTGCCATACGAACGTGTGACAGACCGTGATGCGCCCAGAAGCCGCGTTGCCATCCAGCAAAGCGTCACGCGCCCGCATGGGCCAGCAATTGCGTCAAACGCGTCATTGAAAGCGTCCGCACAATTGCCGAAGCCGTCTCGTTTACATCCCGACTACCTGGGCGGTGTAGCCTGCTGCCCGAGTTGTCTCCAACAAGGCCGCCGTGCTGGTTCTCTCCGTGTTATAGGTAATCATCAGAAGATGCGCCTTGCCGGCGTTGAATCCTGGTGAAACGACACCCTCGATATTTCGCATTGCATCTTCGAGAGCGGAGCGCGCTTCTGCATCCAGAGTCTCATTGATATGGATGATGACATCGCTAATGTTGTTCATGGTGTATCTCCTTGAATAGGTTGGGTTCGACAACCGGCTAGGCCGCCAATGGCCGTTTGGTTGCCGAAGTTGGACGCGGGATCAGGACTGCCAATACGACCGCCACTGCGATCAGGGCCGCGACATCCCCGAAGAGGTGCCCCATGTGCATGGGGTTGGCGACCGACTGAATGCCCATGATCCCGCCGTGGACGATGCTCGACCAGACCGTAAACCAGATCAGGCTCCTGTGCGCCATCGGATCGCGCGAGGCAATCATCAGGAACACGCCGAGCGTGGCATAGATGCCCAGGATCATCTCGAGATATTCCGAGCGACCCCCTTCATGCCATGCCCAGCCTGACGGCCAGATGATGCCGAGTGGCCAGATGCCGAATGTGAAAGTCAGCCCCACGAGCAGCAGGGCAATGCGTAGATATTTGATGCGATCAGATTCAGTCATGTCGTTCTCCTTTACATGCCGATCAGCTGGGCCGTATAGCCCGATGCCCGGGTCTTCTCCAGCAAGACCGAGGTGCTGGTCTTGTCCGTGTCATAGGCAACCATCAGAAGATGCGCCTTGCCGGGGTTGAAACGCGGGGAAACCACCCCCTCGATTTTCTGCATTGAATTTTCGAGCGCGGTGCGTGCTTCTTCGCTCAGGGATTCATTGATGTGAATCATGACGTCGCTTATATTCATTGTGTGCTCCTTGTATAAATGGCGGGCGTGCGCCAGCTGGCTTGGTGAAATAACCAGCCAGCTTGTGGTGGCTGGAAACCATGGCAGCGTGACTTCATGCCATTTGAGGTGCAGACAAAAGGCCCTGCATGATGCTGCCGCGTACCGGGCGAGAGAAAAACGTGCGCATCAGCAAACCGAACGAAAACGGCACGTGACGGTTCCACGGCATCAGGGACAGGAGACGTGCCATTGCGCAGTAGCCAAAAATCGACCGCGTCCACGTTCCCGCAACAGGCAGCCAATACACGATCTGCATTGGCTCCGGCCACGCCGCCAGAACCAGGACCAGGAACCAGAACCGAACCTGAACGGTAAACGCCGACAGGCTGTGCTCACGCATCGTGAAATGAATGAGTTGTATCCCGGACAAGCCGATCGCCAGGACGAAGCCGGTTGCGTGACCCGCCACGCCTGCGGTGAGCAGGCACGCTGTGGCGAACCAGTACCACCAGTCAATTTGTTTGTAGTCGATCATGAACATGTGACACCTCCTTTTAGTCATTCGTGGGCACTTCAATCATGTCGGGCCAAACCCTACCGACCCATGCGTTGCGATACGCCGTGCGTATCCACCCACTACGTGCGCGTGATAACCACCTCGAAGTATTCACTCGGGGCCACCAGCGTTCCATCGGTCGCGCGATTGAATTTTTCAGCCAGGGCGATCAGGTCGGCGGCGAGCGATTCCTGCATCTTCGGCGTCGAGCGCCCCGAACGCCTTGTGCATCGGGCCGTAGAAGGTGCGGAAGACTTCCAGCCAATGAGCCGCGTTGCGATAGCGGAAGGCGAAGTTCTTGCGCTCGATTGCAATCGAGTCACTTTGATCGCCGAACAGTTCGCGTAACCGCGCCTCAGTCCCCCACAGCGCAGGCGACTTGACGCCGGCAGGCGGGGGCAGGTATTTGCCGATGAGCTTGAATATCTCACCGACAAAACTGGTCGGCGTCCAGTTGGCAAGCCCGATCCGGCCGCCGGGTTTGCAGGCGCGCGCCATTTCCGCTGCGGCCTTGTCCTGGTCTGGCGTAAACATCACGCCAAAGGTCGACATCACCACATCGAAGCTGTGATCGGTGTAAGGCAGATTCTCGGCATCCGCCTGCTCAAACCGCACCTGCAGGGCCTCTGCACTTGCCCGGGATTGCCCGCGCTCGAGCAATGCGGGGACGTAATCGGTCGAGACGACGTCGCACCAGCGCCGCGCAGCGGCCAGTGTCGCATTGCCGTTACCGGCGGCGACATCGAGCACACTTTCACCGGCACGCAGATCAAGTGCTTCGCACAGCGACTCGCCGACTATCTGCAAGGTGGTGCCCACTACCGCATAGTCGCCGGCGGACCAGGCAAGGTGTTGCTTGTTTTTCACGGCCACAAGATCGACGGCAACGGGAGAACTGGAGAGGACGGCTGACATGGCAAGACTCCTTTATGTTTGGGTCAGGACTCGTCAGGGTGGTGAACGCGGTCCTGTTTCGCATCGTGGGTATCGCAAATCGCGATGCCCAATCGACATGCTCATTTCACTCCAATGGCATGCAAGTCGGGTCACCCAAAGCGGGACAAAAAGCGGGACAAAAAGCGAATACCGAGTCTGCTAGACTCAGGGTCGTCAGAAAACCACAAGGGGCCGAACGACGTGCAAGACAGGACGGATTCGTTTGGCTACTGGCTACGGCGGCGGCGCAAGGCGCTGGATCTCACCCAGGGGGCGCTCGCCCAGAAGGTCTGCTGCTCGGGTTTCACCATCAGGAAAATCGAGGCCGACGAGCGTCGTCCCTCGCGGCGGCTCGCCGAACGCCTTGCCACGGCGCTCGCCATCCCTGAAGACGAGCAACGCGACTTCCTCGATGCGGCCCGCGCGCTGCACCCCACCCATCTTTTGCGACTGGACCCCGAGCCCATCGATGCCGACACGCGTGCCGACGAGTCAGACGCATCGATCCTTTCCCCGTCCGACTCGCCCGTCGGCATCGCGAGCGATACCCCGCCATTCGTCGGCCGCAACAGGGAGTACGGTCTCCTCATCGGTCTCGTCGCACGGCTCACTGCGGGTACGGGGTACACCGTCCTCATCGATGGCGAGCCGGGAATTGGCAAGAGCCGGCTGCTGCGTGAGCTTGTGCGCTATACCCACGCGCTGGATTTACCCACGCTCGCAACGAACTGCTACGAGATCGAGCGCGCCATGCCGTACCAGCCCGTGGTCGACCTCATTACACGCGCACTCGACCGCATCCCGGCCGACACACTGCGCACCCTGTCACCCGTATCGCTCGCCGAGCTCGCTGCCCTGGCACCCGAGGTGAGTGAACGTTGTCCTGACCTGCCCCGGCTGTCGAACGATTTTCCCGAGGCGCGACAGGCACGCCTGTCGCGTGCAGTGGATCAGTTACTGGAGGCAACGCGAGGCGGCCGTCCGCTTGTTCTCATGGTGGACGATATCCAGTGGGCCGACGACGCCAGCGCGCAAGTGCTGCATTTCCTTGCACGGCAAGCCGCGCAGCGTTCGATGCTCGTGATCTACACCTTTCGTGATGAAGCCGTCGACAGCGACGAGCGGTTCGCTCAGATGATTGAAAGCCTGCGGCGCGACACCGACGCGCGCCGTGTGCCCCTCGCCCGACTCGGGTATGCCGACACCGAGAGCCTTGTCGCGGCGCTCGCCGATGCGGCCCTCGATGCACACCTGGCCTGGCCGAACGCCTGCATCGCGAAACCGAAGGCAATCCGTTCTTCCTGATGTCGATCCTGCAATCCCTGAGCGAAGGCGAGACGCGTCTGGAAACGCGTGTGCGCGGTGCGCCGGGCTTGCTCCCGGACGCGTTGCGTGCTGCGGTACGCGTTCGACTCGCCCACGTGCCCAAAGCGATTCGGCCGATTCTCGAAACGGCCGCAGTCCTTGGCCGACGTTTCGACTTCGATACGCTTCTCGACGTGACGAGCGAGCCCGAGGCACATCTGCTCGACGCGGTAGAGGCGCTCGTCAAACGCCACCTTCTACGTGAAGAACCCGAAGGCGGCGTCTACGACTTCAGCCACGACAAGCTACGCGAAGTGGTCTACCGCGACATCGGCGGTGCACGACGCAAACTGCTGCATCAGTCTGTGGCCGAATCGCTGGAACGTCGTGGTGAAGGCTCCGCGCACGAACGTGTCGCCCAGCTGGCGGAGCCACTACGAGCGCGCGCAAGTCTGGTCGAAGGCACTCGCACTATCTGATTCTCGCCGCCGAACACTCGCAGGCGCTGTTCGCAATGCGCGATGCCTTGCACTGGCTGGATCGCGCAGTCGCGTTATCCGAATCGCACCCGGAGTCACTGGACGCGCCCCAACGCCTCGCAATCTACCAACGGCGGGGCGCGGCGCGCGCGCAGGCCGGGCAGACACAAGGTGCCGTCGCCGATATGCGCCGCGTAATCGATGCGTTGCGTGCCGGCGGCGAGCGCCAGCAGACACGCGACGCACTGATCCAGTTGGGCATGGCCTATCGTCGCGCAGATCAATATGAAGCGGCGACCGCATGCCTCACCGAGGCGCTGGCAGAATCCAATGCGATGCACGATGAACGCCATGCTGCTGACACGCTCTATCACCTTGGAACGGTCGCGTGGAGCACCGGCCAGAACGATCAGGCGATCGAATTCCACCAGCAGGCGGTCGAGATCTGCGAGCGCGCAGGCTTCACTGATCTCGTCGCGGTGCAGGCCTACCACGGGCGCGGCGAGGCGCATTTCGCGAACGCTGAACCGGCGGCGGCGATCGCATGCTATACCCGGTCGCTCGAACTGGCCCGCGGCATCGGCGACAAGAGTTACGAATCCGAGAACCTGATGATGATCGGCCACGCCTGTCTCGGCACCAAAGGGCTCGGTGACTACCCGCGCGCGATCGCAAACTTCGAGGCGGCACTCGACATCGCCCGCGCCGCGGACCTGCAGTGGCACCTGGGGCCGACGCTGCTCGGGCTCGACCATGCCCGCGCGTGCACCGGCCGATACGGCGAGGCATGGACCGGCATGCAAGACACGCTGCACTGGCTCGAAAGCCCCAGACAGGTGCGCTATCAGTTCATTGCCTACGATTTCATCGGCCACCTCCTGCTCGACCTCGGCCTGAACCAACAGGCGGTCGAACTGCTGGAGCATGGCGTCGCGCTTGGCGAGATACCGGCATCCTGTTCTGGCGCGCCGCGATCGACGCGCACCTTGCCGTCGCGCGGTCCCGGCTCGGGCAACAGGACGTCGCGCCGGCGCTGCAGGCCACGATCGAGCAGACTCGCCGGACCTCGGAACGCTACATGATGGTTCAGTGCATTGATGGGTTGGCGGAGATTGCGCTTGCCGCAGGAGATACAAAGCGTTGCCTCATCTGCGGTGACGAACTGCTCGCGATCGCCGAGTCGAACGGCCTGCATGAAATCGAGGCAGCCGCTCGGCGCTGGCGCGGTGAAGCACTTCTTTTGGAGCAGGATTACGAGGCCGCGCAGGCAGAGCTGTCCCGCGCCGCGGCGCTGGCGGCGGACATCGGCCGTGTGCGTCTGCAGATGGACACGCAGGCCGCACTGGCGCGACTTTTCGCTGCACAGGGCCTGCACGATGTCGCAAAGCGCCACGACGCCACAGCGCACGCGATCGCGGAGAAAATCGAGAAGCGCCTGGAGTCCTCCGGGCTCAAGGCGCAGTTCCGCACAAGCTGAAAGCGGGGTCCCTGACATTGCATTCTGGACTCGTGACATCAGGTACTTCGGTCTCGCAAGCGGTCAGTTCCTAATGCGCACTGCAGATGGGTTATGGCCGATGCGAGTTGCCACGCTTGCACCAAGTCATCGGCTTGCCATCACATCTGGAATTTCTCCGGCCGGTCAGTCCAGACGGCGGACCGCCGGATACAAACGCACCGGACGTCTGCTTTATGAAGCAGCCGTTACTCGCTCAGGCCTGCGCCGCGTCCTGCAGCGCCCGCAGGCTTTCTTCCACGCCGGCAGCGTGCGTCAGTTCGGCGACGTTGTCCTTGGTGAAGAATCCCTGGAAGCCACCGAAGCGCTGGACGTATTCGATGATCAGCGAGGAATACTCCGATGCGCTGGAGAAGATCTGCTTCAGCCCTTCCTCCTTCGAACCGATGACGTCGAGCAGGAAGTTCTGCCCGCAGTCGCGCAGCGAGCGCACGACGTAGTCGATGTTGGCCAGCTCGGCGGTTTCGCCGTCCTTCACCGCCACCGCGATGTGGTGCAGGCGCGGGCCGAAATTGCGCACGAAGGCCTCGGTCGGCGATTCGGTCAGCAGGTGGTTCATGAAGTACGGATGGTTGGCCGCGGTGAACACCTTGGCCGGGCACACCAGTTCGTTGGCGTAGTGCACGCTCTTGGTGACGTTGGTCGACGAGTTCTGGTCGGCGATGTCGTAAGAGCCCCAGTAGTAATAGCTCGACAGCGTCAGGTATTCGAGGATCGCGGCTTCGCGGTTCTGGCTGTAGATGCGCGTGGCGAGGTGGTCGATCGGCAGCAGCATGTCGTCGATGCCGAGTTTTTCCTGCGTCGCCTTGGCGGCCTCGTAGGCCGCCTGCATGTCTTCGCGGATGCTGCTCCAGCCGAGCGCATAGACCCGGATGTCGGACTCCGGGCGCTCCCAGTAGGCGACGATGTTGTGGGTGTAGGGGCTGGGCTTGACCACGGCCATGTTGCCCGGCAGTTCCAGCTTGCGGATCTGGTCCTGGTTGAAGAAGCGGATGTCGCGTGCCTTCTGCATGGCGACCACGGCGTGCGGGTCGGTGACGCGCAGCACTTCGCCCATGTAGCGCGAGTTGGGCTTCGACGCGCCGATCGGATAGACCTCGTTGAGGCTTCTGAAGATGCCGCGCACGTTGGGGTCCTTGACCTCGCGCACCAGGATGTCGGGAGCGCTCATGTCGATGCGCAGGATGTGGGTGAAGTGCGTCTCGGATTCGAGCGTGACGAGGTAATGGTAGGGCGTCATCACGCACAGTTCGGCGACGTAGGCGACCGAGTGGCTGGGCTCGACCGTGATCATCAGCGCATCGATCTGGCGGATGCAGTCGGTGAGCCCGATGCGGTCGCGCTCCTCGAGCAGGCGGCCGAGGTAATCGTCGAATTCCGGCGAATTCTTCTTGTCGCCGGCGCGGGGAAAACTGAGGGATTGCGTCATGGTCAGATCAGGCTGAATAGGGTTTGGGACATGGTTTTTGGCTGCACGGCGCGGAAGTAGGTCTGGCCGATGACCGTGTTGAGGTCGGCGAGCCGCGCCTGGATGTCGTCGCAGAATATCGTGCAGCCCGTGTGTCGCCAGGCTGTGATAATCGGCCCGGTCGACCAGGTTCAGCATGCCCTGCAAGCGGCGCATCGGCTCGGCGCCCGGCAGTTCGTCCAGCGCGAACTGGATTTCATGCAGGCAGTGGCGCACGCTGCGCGGGAACAGCAGGTCGTTGAGCAGGAAGGCCAGCACCTTGTGGCCGCGCGCGTGCACGCCGACGTGGCGCCGGTACATCTGGTGCGCCGACAACGCATGCAGCACGCTCATCCAGATCAGATCGTAGTACTGGCTGTTCTGGTACGGCAGATTGATCGCGTAGCTGACGTCGAGCACCCGCGTCGTCATGTCGGCGCGCTCGACGTTGCGGCCCAGCCGCATGAACTGGAAGCCCTCGTCGCGGCTCATGGTGCCGGAGAGCAGGCCGACCACCGCCTGGCGGCGGCGGATGATCTCGGTCAGCACCTCGTAGCGCTTGCGGCGGTCGAGCGCGCTGGCCTGATGGGTGCTGGTGTACAGATACAGCTCGTTGACCCACTCCCACGATTCGCGCGGCAGCACTTCGCGGAAGCTGCGGGTGTTTTCGCGGGCGTGGCGGACGCAGGCGAAAATCGACGACGGGTTGCGCTCGTCCTGGATCAGAAAGCTCATCACCGCCGTCTCGCTCGCCTCGTCGTAGAGCTTGTGGAAGGCTTCGTCCAGGCCCACCACCTTGAGCAGGCCTTCCCAGCCGAAGCTGCCGCCGCGCGGCATGTCCATCAGCAGCATGGTGGTGGCGTTGATCAGGCGGGCGGTGTCTTCGGCGCGCTCGAGATAACGCGCCATCCAGTAGAGGCTTTCGCCCACTCTTGCCAGCATCAGAATGCCCCCCTTACGATCCAGGTGTCCTTGCTGCCGCCGCCCTGCGAGGAATTGACGACCAGCGAGCCGCGCCGCAGCGCCACCCGGGTGAGGCCGCCGTGGGTCACGTAGAAATCCTTCGATTGCAGGATGAACGGCCGCAGATCGACGTGGCGCGGCTCGATCGCGTCCTCGCACAGCGTCGGCACCGTCGACAGCGACAGCGTCGGCTGCGCCATGTAGTTGCGCGGATTTTCCCGGATCAATTTGGCGAATGTCGCCCGCTCGTCCGGCGTCGACTTCGGCCCCACCAGCATGCCGTAGCCGCCCGATTCGTTGGCTGGCTTCACCACCAGCTTGTCGAGGTTGGCCAGCACGTATTCGCGGTCTGCTTCGTGCATGCACAGGTAGCTCGGCACGTTGGGCAGGATGGCGTCTTCGTTCAGGTAATAGCGGATCATCTCCGGCACGTAGGCATACACCACCTTGTCGTCGGCCACGCCGGAACCCGGCGCGTTGGCGATGCCGACATTGCCCTTCTTCCAGGCCCGCATCAGGCCCGGCACGCCGAGCGCGGAATCGGCGCGAAACACTTCGGGATCGATGAAGTCGTCGTCGATGCGGCGGTAGATCACGTCGAGCCGGGTCAGGCCCTCGACCGTGTTCATGTAGACGCAGTCGTCGTCCAGCACGATCAGGTCCGGCCCCTCGACCAGGTAGGCGCCCATCTGCTGCGCCAGGTACGAATGCTCGAAATAGGCCGAGTTGAAGACGCCGGGGGTGAGCACCGCGATCTCGGGCCGCTCGCCGGCGCGCGGCGACAGCGCGGCCAGCATGTCGTGGAGCTGCGCCGTGTAGTCGTCCACCGGCAGCACGTCGTAGCGCGAAAACAGCTCCGGAAACAGCCGCTTCATCAACTGGCGGTTTTCCAGCATGTAGGACACGCCCGAGGGCACCCGCAGGTTGTCCTCCAGCACGTAGAAGGTGCCGTCGCCGTCGCGCACCAGGTCGGTGCCGCAGATGTGCGCCCACACGCCGAACGGCGGATTGGCGCCGACGCAGGCGGCGCGGAAATTCTTCGAGTCGGCCAGCACCTCGGCGGGAAACACGCCGTCCCTGACGATGTTCTGCGCGTGGTAGATGTCGTCGATGAACAGGTTGAGCGCCTTCAGGCGCTGCTTGAGCCCGGCCTCGATGCGGTCCCATTCGTCCTTCTGGATGATGCGCGGCACCACGTCGAACGGCCATGCGCGGTCGATGTTGCCGGCCTCGGAATACACGGTGAAGGTGATCCCTGCCGCCATGATCGCCGCGTCGACCGCGCGGTGGCGGGCGTCGAGTTCGTCTCCTGGCAGGCCGGCGAAGAACTCGCACAGGCCTTCCGCGCCCGGCCGGGGCTTGCCGGGCGCCTCGAGCAGTTCGTCGTAGCCCCCCATCAGCGGATACTGTCCGCAATCGATCTTCATTTCAGTCTCCGTTCGGCGCCCCGCCATGCGGCGGTTGTTTGAGGCGCACGCCCTCTATAGAGCAGCCTCTGTGCCAGGTCGGACAGACTCAATCAGATCAATGACTTGCCTTCTGCAGGGGCATCAATGGCGCATCCCCATGTGCCATCATGGCGCACGTGCCCCCAGCCGCGCACCGGCCTGGTGCGCATGCCCGGATACGGCGGAAATCAGGCCGCGACGCGGTCGAGGGCAGCCAGATCCAGCCACACCCGGCCGTCCTCGACCTTGATCGGCAACTCGCGCGCGCAGCCCTGGTCGGGCGCCACCGCGCAGCCGGATATCGAGCTCGATGTTCCAGCCGTGCAGCGGGCAGGTCACGCTGCCTGCCGTGCACGATGCCCTGCGACAGCGGCCCGCCCTTGTGCGGACAGCGGTCCTCCAGCGCAAAGATTTCGTCGTCGGCAGTGCGGAACACGGCGATGTCGAGTTTGCCGTGGCGCACCACGCGGGCGCCGAGTGTGGGGGATGTCGTTGACATCCAGAATGTCGGTCCAGTTGTTCAGTTCGTGCTCTTCCTTCAGGCGGCGACGGTTTCGAATTCATGCTTGAGCTTGCCTTCCTTGGCGCGCTCGACCCATGGATCGCGCTCGACCGACAACGCGAACACCAGGCGCTCGTACAGCGCGCGCCGCCCTTCGGCGTCGTCGAGGATTTTCTTCTTCACGTAGTCGAGGCCGACACGCTCGATGTAGTGCACGGTGCGGTCGAGGTAGCGCGCTTCCTCGCGATAGAGCTGCAGGAAGGCGCCCGAGTACTCCAGCACTTCCTGCGGCGGTTTTCACCTTGACCAGGAACTGCGCGACCTCGGTCTTGATGCCGCCGTTGCCGCCGACGTAGATTTCCCAGCCGGAATCGACGCCGATGATGCCGACGTCCTTGATCGCGACTTCGGCGCAGTTGCGCGGGCAGCCGGACACCGCGAGCTTGACCTTGTGCGGCGCCCACATCTTGAAGAAGGCCTTCTCCAGATCGATGCCCATCTGGGTCGAGTCCTGCGTGCCGAAGCGGCACCATTCCGAGCCGACGCAGGTCTTCACCGTGCGCAGCGCCTTGCCGTAGGCGTGGCCGGACGGCATGTCGAGATCGGCCCACACCTTGGGCAGGTCTTCCTTCTTGATGCCGAGCAGGTCGATGCGCTGGCCGCCGGTGACGTGCACCGTCGGCATGTTGTATTTCTCGGCCACGTCGGCGATGCGGCGCAGCTCGGACGGCGTCGTGTTGCCGCCCCACATGCGCGGGATCACCGAATAGGTGCCGTCCTTCTGGATGTTGGCGTGGGCGCGTTCGTTGATGAAGCGCGACTGCGGATCGTCCTCGGCCTCGCCCGGCCAGGTGGAGATCAGGTAATAGTTGAGCGCCGGGCGGCAGCTGGCGCAGCCGTTGGGCGTGCGCCATTCCATGAAGTTCATCACCTGCGGAATCGTCAACAGCTTGTTCTGCCGGATCGCCGCGCGCACTTCTTCGTGGGTGTGATCGGTGCAGCCGCACATCGACTTGGCCTTGGCGGCGTGGCGGAATAATCGCCGCCCACGGTGACCGCCAGAATCTGCTCGACCAGCCCGGTGCACGAGCCGCACGAGGCGGACGCCTTGGTGTGCTTCCGCACGTCTTCCAGCGTGAACAGGCCCTTCTCGCGGATCGCCTTGACGATGTCGCCCTTGCACACGCCGTTGCAGCCGCACACTTCCATGTCGTCGGTCATCGTGGCGGCCTTGTTGATGCCGCTGTGGCCGAGGTTGCCGCAATGGTCCTGGCCGAACATCAGGTGGTCGCGCAATTCGCTGACGTTCTTGCCGTCGCGCAGCAGCGAGAAATACCAGGAGCCGTCGACGGTGTCGCCGTACATCACGCCGCCGACCAGCTTGTCGTCCTTGATGACGAGCTTCTTGTAGACGCCGCCGAGGGGATCGGAATAGAGGATCGCTTCGGTGCCTTCGCCGCCGGTGAAATCGCCGGCGGAAAACAGGTCGATGCCGGTGACCTTGAGCTTGGTCGAGGTCACCGAACCCTGGTAGCGGCCGATGCCGTAATGCGCCAGATGGTTGGCGCACACCTTGGCCTGTTCGAACAGCGGCGCGACCAGGCCGTAGGCGATGCCGCGATGCGCGGCGCATTCGCCGACGGAATAGATGCGCGGATCGAAGGTCTGCATGGTGTCGTTGACGACGATGCCGCGGTTGCAATGCAGGCCGGCGGATTCGGCAAGCTCGGTGTTGGGGCGGATGCCGACGGCCATCACCACCAGGTCGGCGGGGATGGCATCGCCATCCTTGAACTTGATCGGCAGGCTGAACTTGCCGGCAACACGACCGACGCCCTTGACCAGTTCGGCGGTCTGCTTCTGCAGCAGGAACTTCATGCCTTTTTCTTCCAGGCTCTTCTGCAGCAGGCGCGCGGCGGGCTCGTCGAGCTGGCGCTCCATCAGCCACGGGCCGATGTGCACCACGGTCACGTCCATGCCGCGCTTCATCAGGCCATTGGCGGCTTCCAGGCCGAGCAGGCCGCCGCCGATGACGACTGCATGCCGGTACTGGCTGGAGGCCTGGATCATCGCATCGACGTCGGCGATGTCGCGAAAGCTGATCACGCCCGGCAGATCGGCGCCCGGCACCGGCAGCATGAAGGGATTGGAACCGGTGGCGAGCAGCAGGCGATCATATTCGGCGCGGGTGCCGTCTTCGGCTTCGACCGCAGCGCGCGCGTGCGGTCGATCTTCACCACCTTCTTGCCCGTGTGCAGGGTGATGTTGTTGTCGCTGTACCAGTCGAGCGGGTTCAGCACGATGTCGTTCATCGTCTGCTCGCCCGCCAGCACCGGCGACAGCAGGATGCGGTTGTAGTTGGGATGCGGCTCGGCGCCGAACACGGTGATGTCGTAGAGGTCGGGCGCCAGCTTCAGCAGTTCTTCCAGCGTGCGCACCCCGGCCATGCCGTTGCCGACCATCACCAGCTTCATCCTGGGACCCGTGTCCCATGGGCGTACTCATATCCATCTCGCCACTCCAAACATATGAACCTAAAAGTGATGACCGAGATACGCCGTTGCATTCGGTCCGTGCTGCACGGCATGGACGCCTTGCGTCCATGCCATGACTAAGCATTAGCAAGCCCTGTGCCAAGCCATGATTTTCGTGCAGCAGCCCATTTTCAAAGGCTTGCCGAATGGCTGGCCGGTTTGTCCTGTTTCGTGCGCACCATCACGGTGCCCCGGCTTATCGGCGTGCACCGAATTCACGCAGCCGCCCGGCCAAAGCCGTTGATCGCGGTGATCGCGCGCGCCTGGTTGAGGTCTTCGGTATAGCCGGCGGCATACAGGCACACCGCCAGCTGGTTGCGGATCGGCAACGGCAGCGGCAGGTGATCGCGCATGACCTGGTCGATCCAGGCGCCGGTTGCCCGCGCATCCAGCGCCGGCAGATTGGCCGGGGCGGACGCGGTCGATTGCGCCTCGTACACCTGCTGCCCCTGCCCGTCCTGCACCAGCACCATGTCCGGTCGCTGCAGCGGATCGGCGAACGCCTCGCCTTCGCAGCCCTGCAGCAGCAGGGCATGCCCGCCCAGCGCTTCCAGCACGACCTGCGCGGCGCGCCAGTTCCGCGCCGACGCCACCGGCGTCACCCGCACCGAGTGCTCGCCCAGCACATCGGCCAGCGCCGCCAGCCGCGTCACCCAGCCGTCGATTCCCAGCCGCGCGCGCAGGGCCAGCAAGGCAGCCAGGCCGGGGTTCAGCAGCGCCACCGGGGCAAACGCCAGTCCCTCATCGACGCAGGCCCGCATTGACCTGCGCCGCCGTGCTGCACGGCATGATGCCGAGCTCGCGCAGCACGTAGGCGGCTGCCGTTCCGCCGCCGCCTTCGAGCACGCCATGGATCAGCACCGGAATGCCGAAGCTTTTCAGCAGCAGCGCCAGCAGCGGGGTGAGGTGCGGATGGCTGCGCACGCCGTGATAGGCGGGCAGCACCACCGTGCGGTAAGGGCCGGGCGGCGCGACGAAACCGGGCAGGCGCTCGGCCAGCGCCGCGTGCAGGCCGAGCCAGGCGTCCAGGCCGGGATCGTGCTGGTTGAACGCGACCAGGAAGGCGGCCGTTTCCAGTTCCGGCACGCCGCCGTCGAGCAGTGCAGCGCCCAGCGCACGCGCCTCGACATAGCCCAGGCCTTCGCCGGCTTCGATCTGGCGGATCAGTGTGGCGTAACTCATGGAATGACGATGCTCCTTGACGTGGCGCAGTTCATGCCGCCGCCCGGTTCGCGGCAATCAGCCGCTTCAGTTCCGGCACGCACGAGCCGCACTCGGTGCCGCATTTCAGCGTGCGCCTGCAACGCAGCCAGATCGGCGCCCGCCGCGACCGCCGCGACGATGTCGGGCTCGGCCACATTCAGGCAATTGCACACGATGCGCCCGCGCCCCGCCTTGCCTTCCGGCGGCCTGCTCGACCGGTGCCAGCAGCCAGTTGCGCACTTCCATGGCCGAAGCGCCTTCGGCAATCAAACCCTTGATCCAGTCGCGTGCGGCGGTTTCGCCGGAGAGCCGGGCGCCGGTGATCACGCCGTCGTCCACCCGCACCTTTTTCCAGATGCCACGGCGCGCATCCTGATAATTCATGGTCAACAACGGATCATCCAGCCCGAATGCCGCGTCCATCGCCTGCACCAGCGACTCGGGCAGCGGGCCTTCGCTCGCGGTCTCGAACACCAGCACGGTGTTGTCGCGCCCGGTGAGACTGGCGGAGGCGTAATCGAAGTGCCCGATAAACGGCTGCGCACAGCTGCAGCAAGCTTGGCGCCATCGCCCCGCCGCATGATCGTCCGCCGATACGGCAGCACGGCCTTTTCCACCTGCACCGCGGCATGCTTGAGTTCGGGTTGCCGGGAAACCGGATCGAAAGCTGTCGAGCGTCAGGGTGTTCACGCCCATGCCCGGCCATGAAGCGCCCGCCCCAGTGCATGGGGATAAACAGCTGGCCTGCCACGCAGTTCCTCGCTCGCCTGCACCTTGATGACGAGGCTGCCGCGGCGGCTTTTGACCCGCACCAGATCGCCATCCTGCAGCTGGCGACGTTCCATGTCCTGCCGGTTCATCGACAGCAGCGGCTCCTCGACATGGGCATACAGGCGCGCCACCAGCCCGGTGCGGCTCATGCCGTGCCACTGGTCGCGCAGCCGGCCGGTGTTCAGATGCAGGGGATAGCGCGCGTCGATCGGCTCGGCCACCGGGCGATACGGCGCAGCGTGAAAACGCGCGCGGCCGTTGCCGGTCGGATAGACGCCGTCCGCATACAAGCGCGGCTGTGCCGGCTGTCGCGCCTTCCGGAAACGGCCATTGCTGCGGCGCCTGCTCCAGCAGCGCATAGCTCAGGCCGGTGATATCGAGATCGCGCCCGCGCGTGGTTTCGCGATGTTCGTTGAACACGGCTTCCGGGCTGGCGTAGGCAAACAGCCGTCTGCCACCCTTCTCCGGCATCAGCCGCTTCCGCGCAAAATCGACGACGATTGTCCCAGTCGGCCCGCGCCTCGCCCGGCGGCGGCACCGCGGCACGCACGCGCGAAATGCGGCGTTCGGAATTGGTCACCGTGCCGTCGGTTTCGCCCCAGGTGGCAGGCCGGCAGCAGCACGTCGGCATACGGCGCGGTCTCGGTGTTGGCAAAGGCTTCCTGCAGCACCACGCACTCCGCCGTCTGCAGGCTTCGTGCACCTGGGTCTGGTTGGGCATCGACTGCGCGGGGTTGGTGCAGGCAATCCAGATTGCCTTGATCTCGCCGCGCTTCACCGCCTCGAACATTTCAACTGCCGTCTTGCCCGGCTGCTGCGGGCACGTCATCCACGCCCCACAGCCGCGCGACTTCGGCGCGATGCTCCGGGTTGGCCAGGTCACGATGCGCCGACAGCAGATTGGCCAGCCCGCCCACCTCGCGCCCGCCCATGGCATTGGGCTGCCCGGTCAGCGACAGCGGCGCCGCACCCGGCTTGCCGATCTGCCCGGTGGCCAGATGCAGGTTGATCAGCGCGGCATTCTTGTCGACGCCGCAGCTGGACTGGTTCAGGCCCTGGCAATACAGCGACAGCGTCGGGCCCGGCGGCAAACCAGCGCGCTGCCTGCACGATGTCGGCCGCCGCCACGCCGCAAATCGGCGCGACCTTTTCCGGCGTGTATTCGCGCACCGTCTCGCGCAGTGCGGCCCAGCCCTCGGTGTGGGCGGCGATGTCGTCGCGGTCGATCAGTTCTTCCCACAGCATCACGTTGCAGCATGGCGTGAAACAGCGCCACGTCGGTGCCGGGCAGGATGGCCAGATGCAGGTCGGCCTCGTTGGCGGTATCGGTGCGGCGCGGATCGACCACGATCAGCTTGAGTTCGGGGTTGGCCTTGCGCGCCGCCTCGATGCGGCGAAACAGGATCGGATGCGCGATACGCCGTGTTCGACCCGGCGATGAACATCGTCCCGGCGTGGTCGATGTCCTCGTAGCAGCCCGGCGGCGCATCGGCGCCCAGCGTGGCCTTGTAGCCCGCCACCGCGCGACGACATGCACAGGCGCGAATTGGTATCGACGTTGTTGGTGCCGATCAGGCCCTTGGCCAGCTTGTTGAAGACGTAATACGCCTCGGTCGTGAGCTGGCCGGAAATATAGAACGCGACCGCATCCGGCCCATGTTCGCGAATGATCGCGCGCAAACTTCTCGGCCGCATGATCAAGCGCCGCATCCCAGCTCACCCGCTGGCGCGGCGAGGCCTTGTCGGCCCGCAGTTCCGGATAAAGCGCGCGGCCGCCCGCCTGCGCCGACAGCGCCAGCGTCGCCCCCTTGGTGCACAGCTTGCCGTGGTTGGCCGGATGCGCAGGATCGCCGCGCACGCCGGTAATCTTCCCGGCATCGGCCTCGATCAGCACCCCGCACCCGGTACCGCAGTAACAACAGACAGATGAAACGACAGACATGGTCACTCCTCGTCCCTGTCTGTCAGCAGGGTCTGTGCCAGGACGTTACAACGCAATCATTTCAAGGGTTTGGCAGGATGCATCCGGGTGAAGCGCGCGCCATGCGCTCATCCACAGTGCATGGACGGGAGGGCGTGCTGCAAATTGGTGCGCGGGTGAGGCGGCGAGAAAATCAGGATGGGGCTGAGCGACAACACCCGGTCAGACAGGCCGGCATGACGGGATTCTGCCAGGCGCAAAAATTCATGGGGACGGGGGTGGCCGCCTCTTGTTCCAACAAAGCGGGCATACAACTCTAATGTTCAGCGGCACGCGTTAACCAAGAGCGATTCACTGTCGGAAAATCTTACAGTTTGGTTTCCAGAAACACAGCCAGGTCTTGCAACCTATTGATTAAGAGACCTTGTTTCTTCTAGCTTAATTCGTGCTTCATTTAAAAAGCTTTGCGATTGTGTACCGGTGATAACCGGGAAGTGCCGCGTTAGCCACATAGACGGCGTCCCACGAATGGCAGGAGACGATCATGAAACATTCTCAATTTGTTCTGGCGATTATGGCGTCGATGCTGGTCGCCACGCCGTTTGCTCACGCTACGATCCTCTATTACTCCGCCACTCTGAGTGGCCTTATTGAGAACCCGGCCATTGTGTCACCTGGAACAGGAACCGCCCAAGTCACGATTGATGACGTACTCAACACCATGCGTGTTGAGGTCTCATTTTCGGACTTGATCGGGACGACAACCGCTGCGCATATTCACTGTTGCATAGCTGCTCCTGGGAATGTTGGCGTGGCCACAACCACGCCTACCTTCGCGGGTTTTCCGGTGGGGGTTACTACAGGAAGCTATGACAATACGCTGGATATGTTACTTGCTACTTCCTACAACCCGGCCTTCGTCACGGCCCAGGGTGGCTCGGTTGTCAGCGCAGAGGCGGCCGTATTCAACGGCATTGCTAGCGGCTACTCCTATCTCAACATACATACTTCTGCTTTCGGGGCCGGAGAGATTCGCGGTTTCCTGACGCAGGTCACTGAACCGGTTCCCGAACCCGCCTCGCTCGCGCTGATCGGATTGGGCCTCGCGGGTATGGGCTTCGCACGCCGCAAAGTCTAAGCAAAGTTCATCAGTCAAGGAACGGCGACCTTACTCTACGAACAGCCGCTTATCGCTACATTTCAGCCGCTCAGAAATCTAGCCAGAATGACGGATATGGGTCGGGGCTACCGATCCTGCTCCAGACCGCAACGGCCAGTTAGAATCCCGGATAACGGCACCTCGCCACAGATAGCACACGGCCATCAGCCAGCGCTGACATCAATGCGGGACTATGCGAAATCGTCAGCCCCTTATGGAAGAGAAACTCAAGGAAACCCGGAAGGAAATCGACCACGAGACGATCGCGCACATCTTCCTGATTTCAAGCGGCATGGTCGGCGTGTGCCTCACCGCGATCGGCCTGATGAAGATCCTCACCACGCAGTTACAGATATCCACGCTGGCCGACGATCTGCTTGGCTTTACTGCCGTGCTCAACATGATTTGCTGCCTCGCGGCGTTCTGGTCTTTCAGGACCCGGCACAAACGGAGGCGCGGTCACCTCGAATTGTTCATCGAACTCACCTTCCTGCTCGGCCTGGTGATGACGGCAATAGCCTGCTTGATGATCGTATACACGATTGCTTAGGTTGGAGGGCACCTCTTCGGCCCATTTTTTCGGCGGGCAACACGAATCCCGCCCGTCCGGATTGGACTGCTAAACTGGCACCGCCATCCCATCACGTCGTTGCCCCATGAAAACCCTGCTGCGCAATGTCATCGTCGCCCTTGTCGTGCTGTTCCTGCTGGCGGCCGGCTGGACCTGGCTGACCCTGCACTGGGCCTATTCCGAGGGTGAGCGCGCCGGCTATGTGCAAAAGCTCTCCAAAAAGGGCTGGATGTGCAAGACCTGGGAAGGCGAACTGGCCCTCGTCACCATGCCGGGCGCGATCCCGGAAAAGTTCATCTTCACGGTACCGGACGACGCCACGGCAAGCCGCATCAACGCGCTTGCCGGCGAGCGCGTGGTGCTGAGCTACCAGCAGCACAAGTTCATCCCGACAAGCTGCTTTGGCGACACGGAGTACTTCGTGGTCGACGTGGTCAAGGTGAGGGAAGCCCATTCGCCTGCCCTCCCCCTGCCCAACAGTCCTCAACTGCCGCGCTGACCATCCGGACGGGCTATCTCGCGCCTGCTCCAACCGGGTACCCGCCAGAGAGTCTGGCTGATTGCCCCGCCGTCACAGTGCCGCCCCCGCGCTTCGGTTATCATATTCAGGTTTGCTAATGAAACTTAGGAGTCCATTGTGCGTTTCGCCACCGCTTTACCCCTCATCGTTCCCGCGCTTGCCCTGATGGGCGGCTGCGCCTCCCAGAAGACCCTCGACGAGCAGGCCGATTCGGTCAGCCGGCAACTCGATGCCCAGGCCACCACGGTGAGCCAGCAGCTTGCCCAATTGAAGCAGGCACAATCCAGCATGGCCGAGGCGCAGAAGAATCTGGAAGCACGCATGGGCAAACTGGAATCGCAGCAGGCCCTGATGGCGACCCGGCTGGATCAGGAAGGCACCACCAGCGCGGCGCTGCAGCGCGACATCGACAGCCTGCGCAGCCAGGGTGCGGCCACCCAGTCCGAGTTGGCAACGCTCGGCAGCCAGGTCAACAGCCACAGCAGCACCCTCACCGAGACGCAGGCCAGCGCCAACGAGGCCCTCAAGATCGCCCGCGACGTCCAGTCCACCCTCGACGATGCCGCGCGTTTGGCCGCAGAGACAGCCGCCAAGCAGAACGCCGCGATTGCCCAGGCACAGGAAACCGCCCACGATGCGGTCAAGATCGCGCGCGACAGCCGCCTCGTCAGCGGCAAGGTCGTCGACTCCCTGCTGCTGACCGAAAGCATGGTGTCCTATTCCTACGAACAGCCCGAGCTGACCCCGCAGGGCCGTGCGGCGCTGGACGCGCTGATCGGCTACGTGAAGCCCAAACTGCCGCACGTGTTCGTCGAGATCATCGGCTACACCGACAGCGTCAGCCTCGACAGCCAGAACCGTCGCATCGCGCTGGAGCGCGCCGAGTCGGTACGCCGCTATCTGCACGAAACCGGCGGCATCCCGCTCGACCGCATGTCGACCATTTCCTACGGCGACCTCAAGCCGGTCGCCAGCAACACCTCGTACGAAAGCCGCGGCCAGAACCGGCGCGTGATGGTGCAGGTGCTGAAGTAAGCCCCAGCCCGGGCACGGGCTGCAGGGCTTTGATGCCTGCAGCCAACCCGGCTGATTCTGCCTTCACGGCAGCCGACCAGCCCGTCCGGGCTTCGGGCCTTGCCGGCAATGGCGCCGTGAGAACGTCTTGAATCAATGCGCCAGGTGCTGAGTCCGCGGCCTGCCGCTGCGTTCCCCCGCCACGGCATGCGTCAGACGGGGCAGATCAGCGGTCGCGGGCTGCCTTCACCTTGATCCTGAGCTTGACGTCGTCGCTGACCATGGGGATGTATGCCGTCATGCCGTGGTCCGAGCGCTTGAAGCTGGCGACCGCATCGACATTGCAGACAAATCTGCCGCTGGCGGCATCCATCCCGCACTGGTAGTGGGTGACGCTGAGCGTAATCGGCCGCGTAACGCCCAGCATGGTGAGCGTGCCGTCCACGGCGACCAGCTGGTCGTTGTTGAATCGGAATTGCGAGGAATTGAATGTGAGCGTGGGGTGCTGCGCCACGTTCAGGAAATCCAGTTTGCGCAAGGCCTCGTCCAGCGGCCCGATGCCGGTATCGATCGAGTTCGCGTCGATGCTGATGTCCACTTTTCCAGTCTTCTTCTGCTCGTCCATGACGACCATGCCGCGGGTCCGGTTGAAGCGACCGCTCTGCGTGGCGAATCCCATATGACCCACTTCGAAGCTGGGAAAGGTGTTCGACTGGTCGATGGTGAAGGATTCCTCGCCGGCCCAGGCAGTGGCCGCCTGGGCGGCGAGGAGGAGCGCGAGAAGTGTCCTGCCTGGAGTCGGGACCATGAGGACACCCCGTGTCGGTGAAAGAAGCGACATCCTACCCCGGCGCGTATCGTTCGCGTGCAAGCCGGGCAGTTTTCCGGATTCCGATCGAGCCGGCAGCCAGGGCTACCGGGTCATGGCACAGAAACCCCGACCGAACTGCCTATCGCTGCCGTCCAAGCGCGATGCGGAAAGCCTCCAGCCTGGCTTCGTAATCGGCGGCATCGCCATAGTCGAGAAAACGCGGATAGCGCGAATGGGTGCCGAGGATCCGGCGCGCGTGCTTGATCGGGCAGAAGTATTCTTCGGTGCGGGCCACGATCTCCTGCACGTAGGCGACCAGTCCGCTGCCATAGGCGCAGTAGCTGCAGTGGAATTTCTCGACGAAGTTGAGGTATTCGAGCTGCTGCCGGTCGAGCACGATGTAGCTTTCCCGGCGGACCTTCGCGATCCCGTAAATGGGAAAACAGACCGCCTGGTAGATCGTCACGAACAGGTCGAGGATGGCCAGCGGGACGATCATGCTGTAGATGACCGGCCCGGTCAGCAGGTTCTGCGGCCGGTAGGTGACCAGCCAGTGGAAGAACCGCGACCGCAGGCGGCGATGCGCCTGCCTGACCGAGTGCTCGAATTCGACGCGCTTCCCCTTGATCTCGAACAGCACGCTGGTTTCCTGCTCATGCAGCGCTTCGCGCAGTTCGTCCTCGAGCGCCGTCATCCGGGACAGCAATTGCTGGATTCGATCGTTCATGTGGGCCCCATGGTCAGTTGGCGTGCCGCGTCCAGCCTTCCCGCCCGCCGCGCGTCGCAGCGGGCCCGAGAACGACCATGCCGGTGCACGAAGCATAGCCGCAAACGTGGCAGCAGCATCTTGCCCGCGCGAAAAGTCCCCCGCCCAGCGATGCGCCGCACGTAAGTGGCATGATTGCCTTATCCAGGACCTCTATGAACAGGGACATTCGATGGAAATCCTGCTTCTGACCGCACTGATCGTTCTGAATGGCGTGTTCGCCATGTCGGAAATCGCCCTGGTCACGGCGCGGCGCGCGCGCCTGGCACGACTGGCCGACGATGGCGATCGCTCGGCCGCAGTGGCCATCAAGCTGCACGACGACCCGACGCGTTTTCTGTCGACGGTGCAGATCGGCATCACCTCGATCAGCATCCTCAACGGCATCGTCGGCGAAGCCGTGCTGGCGGAGCCACTGTCGCATCTGGATGCAGTCTGTTGGGATGGAAGCGGAAGCCAGCGGCCTCTGCGGCCACCGCGCTGGTGGTGATCGTCATCACCTATTTTTCGATCGTGATCGGCGAACTGGTGCCCAAGCGCATCGGCCAGTTCAACCCCGAGGACATCGCGCGGCGGGTGGCGCGCCCGATGAACCTGCTGGCCCTGCTGGCGCGCCCGTTCGTGCGGCTGCTGTCGGTGTCGACCGATGCGATCCTGCGGCTGCTGGGCAAGCAGCAATCCAGCCAGGCCGACGTGATCGAAGAGGAAATCCACGCCCTGCTGCAGGAAGGCTCGGAGTCCGGCGTGATCGAGCAGCAGGAACGCGACATGGTGCGCAATGTGCTCCGGCTGGATGACCGCCCGATCAACTCGCTGATGATTCCGCGCAGCGACATCGTCTATCTCGACACCACGCTGCCGCTGGAAGACAACCTGAAGCGCGTGGCCGAGTCGGAGCATTCGCGCTTTCCGGTCTGCCGGGACGGCCTCGACACGGTGCTGGGCATCATCAGCGCCAAGCAGCTGTTCAATCAGACGCTGTCGGGCGGCCAGACCGGACCTGACCGCCCAGCTCATGCCGGCGATCTTCGTGCCGGAAAGCCTCACCGGGATGGACCTGCTGGAGCACTTTCGCGCGTCCGACGCGCACATGGTGCTGGTCGTCGACGAATACGGCGAGATCGACGGCCTGGTCACGCCGCAGAATGTGCTGGAAGCCGCTGACCGGCGAATTCACGCCCGCGCAATCTGGAAGATGCCTGGGCGGTGCAGCGCGCCGATGGCTCCTGGTTTCTCGACGGCCTGATTCCCATCCCCGAACTGAAGGACAGGCTGGGCCTGAAAACACGTGCCGGATGAAGAGCAAGGGCCGCTACCACACCCTGAGCGGCCTGGTGATGTGGCTGTCCGGACGGCTGCCGCAAACCGGCGATGTACTGACCTGGGGAGACTGGCGGCTGGAAGTGGTCGACCTCGACGGCAAGCGCATCGACAAGATCCTCGCCACGCCGATACCGCCGGCCGAAGCGACGCCTCCAGAGGCCGCAGCCAAGCCGGATTGACCGCGGCGGCGGGCGATCCGAACCTGCGTACCCTACGGGTTACCCGCCAAGGGAGCGGCCCTGTCCGGGTCTTGCAGCGCGTCCCCTGAACTGGGATAAACTTCACTCAATCAGAACCTGACAGCCCCGGCGGCATCGGGGCTGCAACAGACAACACGGGAGTTTGATCCTTTATGGTTTTTCCTGATCCGGGGCGCGCAGCTCCCCTGTCGATACGGGCTTGCGTCCGATGACCACGAACTGCACCAATGTGGAATGGGTCGGCCGCGCGAAATGCAATACCTGCGAGGTCCGCAATTTCGTCCTGTTCTCCGGGCTGTCGCTCCGCGAACTGGATACCGTCCTGCAGCCCATCGACAACCTGCGGGTGCCGCAGCACGCGACCCTGTATGACCAGGGCGCAGAGGCCCCCAATCTCTACACCGTGCGCAGCGGCCTCCTCAAGCTCAGGGTCGATATGCCCAACGGCGGCCAGCGCATCGTGCGCCTGCTGCGGCAGGGCGATGTGGCGGGGATGGAAACCCTGGTGGGCGAGCCTTATCACCACGCGGCCGTCGCCCTGCTGGATACCGATGTCTGCCGCATCCCGCGCGAGGTCGTGCTATTGCTGGACAAGACCAGCCCGAGCGTGCACGCGGCCTTGCTGCAGCGCTGGCAGCATCTGATCGACCAGGCCGATCATTTCATCGTGGCGCTCTCCACCGGTCCGGCGGAAGCGCGCATGGCGCGACTCCTGCTCACGCTCGGCTGTCACGGCCCCCACCCGGAAAACCTGTTTCCCAGCCGCGAGGACATGGGAGCGCTGCTCGGCATCACCACCGAAACGGCCAGCCGCGTGATCGCCGAGTTCAAGCGCCGCGGCCTGATCCAGATCGAGAAGCGCGAGTGTGTCGACTATGACCAGACAGGGCTGGCCCGGCTGGCTGAAAGCTGATCGCAGCGATCGTTGCTGAGCCGGACACCCTGGCCAGCACGACCGGGGATGGCACGCTCGATCCTGCGTCCGCGCGGCGCGGCGCACCAGGCGTCGTAGCCGGCGGGATCCATCGCCGGGCAGGCGGCTCAGTGTCCGGCAGGTTGGCTGGCGCGCGTGCGTCGAAGCCGCCCTGCTTCTTTCAGCCTTCGATGCCATCCTGCAGCACCTTGACGTTGTCGTAGCCGGGCAGTCGCAGGGCGGATACCGTCTGCGCCGACTGCGCGCCGGCATTGCAGTACACCACCACCATGCGGTCCTTCGGCAAATCGCCGCGACGCGCTTCCGGCTGGCGCCAGTCGATGTTGGCCGCGCCGCATTCTTGCTGAAATCCGCGCAAGCCTGCAGGTCTGATGCAGAATGTGCATATCGCACGCTACGCTGATTCGGCCGTTCAATGCACAGCACCCTACCTCTCCTTCAGGCAACGGATTTTCCCGCGCTGCAGCGTGGTCGGCTGACGACGCTACAGGTCAACCTGGGTTACCGCTGCAACCAGAGCTGCCTGCATTGCCATGTGAATGCAGGCCCGAGCCGCACCGAGACGATGGACGACGCGACCGTCGAACTCATCCCGCGCGTGCTGGCGGCGCGCCGGATGAATGCGCTGGACCTCACCGGCGGGGCGCCGGAACTGCATCCGCGTTTCCGCTGGCTCGTCGAAGCGTCGCGGAATCTGGGGGTGACGGTCATTGACCGCTGCAACCTCACCATCCTGTCCGAGCCGGGCCAGGACGATCTGGCCGACTTCCTTGCTGACCAGGGTGCGGAGGTGGTGGCCTCGCTACCGTGTTATCTCGAGGAGAACGTCGACGGGCAGCGCGGCAAGGGCGTGTTCGAGCGCAGCATCGCCGGACTCAGGCGGCTCAACGCCCTGGGCTATGGGCAATCGAATAGCGGCCTCGCGCTGCATCTGGTCTACAACCCGCTCGGCCCCAGCCTGCCGCCGGCCCAGGCGGGCCTGGAAACGGCCTACAAGCGAGAGCTGGAAGCCCGTTACGGCATCGTCTTCAACCGTCTCTACAGCCTGGCCAACATGCCCATCCTGCGCTTCGGCAGCACGCTGGTGTCGACGGGGCAATTCGGAAACTACATGCAATTGCTGAAAGCCAGCCACAACCCCGGCAACCTGGGACAGGTCATGTGCCGGGATCTGGTCAGCGTGGACTGGCGCGGGCGGCTGTACGACTGCGATTTCAACCAGATGCTGGGGCTGCCCCTGCAGGGACCGGCCACCCTCGCCGATCTGCTGGCCCATGATGTTTCCGGACACTCCATCCAGGTCGCCGACCACTGCTACGGCTGCACCGCCGGCCAGGGCAGCAGCTGTGGCGGCGCACTGGACGCAGCGGAATTGACGCCTTGAGCGGCTGGACAAAGCCCCGCCGCTTCGAGCGCAACCTGGTGGTGATCGGCGGCGGCGCCGCCGGGCTGGTGACGGCCTACATCGCCGCCGCGGTGAAAGCCAAAGTCACGCTGATCGAAAAGCACAAGATGGGCGGCGACTGCCTCAACACCGGCTGCGTGCCCTCGAAGGCGCTGATTCGTTCGGCAAAGTTCCTGTCGCAGGTGGCACGGGCGAAGGCGCTCGGCATCCGCGACGCCCATGCCGAATTCGACTTCGCTGCAGTCATGGAGCGCGTGCAGCGCGTGGTGCGGGCCATCGAGCCGCACGACTCGGTCGAGCGCTATACCGGCCTCGGCGTCGAAGTGATCGAAGGCGTGGCGAAGCTCGCTTCGCCCTGGGAAGTGGAAATCCTCCGCAACGACGGCAGCGCGCAGCGCCTGACGACGCGCAGCATCGTCATCGCGGCAGGCGGGCGTCCCTTTGTGCCGCCGATTCCCGGCCTCGACGCGGTCGGCTACCTGACCTCCGACACGGTGTGGGATTTGCGCGAATTGCCCAGGCGTCTGGTGGTGCTGGGCGGCGGGCCGATCGGCGCGGAACTGGCCCAGGCCTTCGCCCGACTCGGCGCCCGGGTGACGCTGGTCCAGCAAGGGCCGCGCATCCTGAACCGCGAAGACCCGGAGGTATCCGAGATCGTGACCCGACGTTTCTGCGCCGAAGGCATCGAGGTGCGGATCGACCACAAGGCCCGGCAGTTCCTGGTCGAGAACGGCGAGAAAATCCTCGTCGCCGAGCACGCGGGCCGCGAGGCTCGCATCCCTTTCGATGCCGTGCTGATCGCCGTCGGCCGCGTCGCCAGCCTGCAGGGCTACGGGCTGGAGGAACTGGGCGTGAAGACATCGCGCACGATCGATACCAATGCCTTTCTGCAGACCAATTACCCGAACATCTACGCGGTGGGCGACGTGGCGGGGCCGTTCCAGTTCACGCATACCGCCGCGCATCAGGCCTGGTATGCGGCAGTCAACGCCCTGTTCGACCCGTTCAAAAAATTCAAGGCCGATTATTCGGTGATCCCGTCGGCGACTTTCGTCGATCCGGAAGTGGCGCGCGTGGGGCTCAACGAACAGGAAGCGAAAGAAAGGGGCATTGCCTGCGAAGTGAGCCGCTATGACCTCGAAGATCTCGACCGTGCGATCGTCGATGCCGAGACAACCGGCTTCGTCAAGGTGCTGACCGTGCCGGGCCGGGACAAGATCCTCGGCGTGACGATCGTCGGCGAACATGCCGGCGACCTGATCGCCGAGTACGTGCTGGCGATGAAGCACGGCATCGGCCTCAACAAGATCCTCGGCACGCTCCACATCTACCCGACGCTGGCGGAAGCCAACAAGTATGCCGCCGGGGTGTGGAAGCAGGCGCATGCGCCGGAAACGCTGCTGCGCTGGGCCGAACGCTTCCATGCCTGGCGCCGCGGCGCGTGGCGTGGATGAAACGGTTGCCTGCTCTCGTGGCCTTGCTGCCGGCAGTCGGTCTGGCCGAACCGCTCTGGGTAGGCCGCTTCACGTCCACGGATAGCGGCTTGCCGGCGCCATGGCAGGTCGTGCAACTGGACCAGGACATTCCGCCGACGCGATATCGCTTGCGCGAATGGGACGGCGTGATCGCCGTCGAGGCCCATGCGGTGAAAAGCATGGCTCTGCTGGCAAGGCCGCTGGAGATCGATCTCGCGAAGACGCCGGTGCTGTGCTGGCGCTGGCGCATCGATGCCCCGCTGAAAAATGCCGACATGACGACCCGGGCCGGCGACGACTACGCCGCGCGCGTCTATCTCAGCTTCGCTGTGCCGCCCGAAACGCTGGGACTCGGCACCCGCCTGGCGCTGGGACTGGCGCGCGCGCTGCACGGCAGCCAGGTGCCGGATGCGGCGATCAACTACATCTGGGACAACCGCCATGCGGTCGGCACCTGGCAAGCCAATGCCTATTCGGACCGCACGCGCATGCGGGTGCTGCGTTCCGGCGCTGCCGACGCCGGGCGCTGGGTGGACGAGCGCCGCGACGTCGCCGCCGACTTTCGCCATGCCTTCGGCCATGCGCCCGCCCGCCTCAGCGGTCTGGCCATCGCCAGCGATACTGACAATACGGGAGAGGAAGCGCGCGCCGGATTCGCCGACTTTCGCTTTGTCGGCAGGGATGACACCTGTTGAGCGTGTGCCCAGAACTGTCCATCGTCGTGCCGGTGCTGAACGAGTCGACGCAAATCGTTGCGGCATTGACGGCGCTCGCGCCGTTCAGGGAAAGCGGGGTGGAAGTGATCGTCGTCGATGGCGGCAGCACGGATGGCACTGTTGCAGCGGCGATGCCCCTGGCCGATCGCGTGCTGAGCGCGCCGCGCGGACGCGCCAGCCAGATGAATGCCGGCGCGGCCGCGGCGCGCGGACACGCGTTGCTGTTCCTGCACGCCGACACCCGCCTGCCGACGCACGCAGTCGCGTGCGTGCAACGGGCACTCGCTAATGGACGTATGTGGGGCCGCTTCGATGTAACGATCGCAGGTCACTCGAAGTGGCTGTCGGTCATCGCGGCGATGATGAACCTGCGCTCCCGCCTCACCGGCATCGCCACCGGCGACCAGGCCATCTTCGTCCGCCGCACCACCTTCGATGCGGCGGCCGGCTTCCCCGATCAGCCGCTGATGGAAGATATCGAACTGTCGAAACGCCTGAAACGCCTCGGCCCGCCGGCCTGTCTCCGCGCACGGGTCACGACTTCGGGGCGGCGCTGGGAAAAGCACGGTGTCTGGCGCACCATCCTGCTCATGTGGCGGCTGCGCCTCGACTACTGGCGAGGCGTGCCTGCGGCGCAACTGGTTTCGCGGTATGACCCCGCCGAGTGAGGCGGCGTGCGGTCAGGCTTGTTGTTCGGGCGGGAAGGACGGAAGGGGACTGGATGCCCGACGCCAGGCCTGGCCGGGTACGCAGTGGCGCTCATGCACTTCAATCCGAAGATTTTTTGCTTTGCCTTCTGACGACCTTCAGTATCAGCAACATTGCTGGCAACAGATGCCAGAACACATCAAAAATATCCAGGGCCCGGGTCAGCCTGCCCTCAACCAGCATCCGCATTTTCTCGACCAAATGCGGCTCCGGAGCAAATGGCGCGGCCAGCATGAAGAGCGTCAGGACAATCAGCAGGGAAAAGGGCACTCTATCGATGAACTGCATGGGCAAACCTTGTATCAGAAGTGGGGCCGGCCGAGACGGCCGGCATGAGGCACAGCCGACATCCCGGTTGTGGAGGGTTCGCACAATAGGCGCAATCCAATCTTGCGTCAGCATTGATCACTTGCGCCGAACCCGGCCTCGATTTAACCATACGCGTGCCGTAACCCCTCTCCCCGCTTGTTCCAGGAAACTGCTGCCATGGCCCCCGTCCGCATCGTGATCTTCGCCAAAGCGCCGCTACCAGGCCAGGTCAAAACCCGGCTCGTTCCTGCGCTGGGAGAGGCCGGCGCGGCGCGGCTGGCGGCATGCATGCTCGACCTGGCGCTGGAACAGGCGCGCTCGGCTGACGTCGGCCCGGTTGAACTGTGCATGAGCCCCGCGCCGGGTTCTGCGGAGTGGGCCGGCATCCCGCTGCCACCGGGCGTCGAGACCAGCGATCAGGGCGCGGGCGACCTGGGCGCGCGCATGGCCCGCGCTGCGCGCCGGACGCTGGCGCGCGGCGAGCGCGTGCTGCTGACCGGCACGGATTGCCCCGACCTGACCGCCGCCCGCCTGCGCATTGCCGCCGTCCGCCTGTCCGGGCATGACGCCGTGATGCACCCCGCCGAGGATGGCGGCTATCCACTGCTGGGCTTGCGGGCCTTCGACGCCAGCCTGTTCGAGAACGTACCGTGGAGCACTCCGGTGGTGGCCGACCTCACCCTGGCTCGCCTGGCGGCGCTGGGTCGGCGGGTGTGGGTGGGTGAAACGCTCAGGGATATCGATGAGCCGGCCGATCTGGCCGGGCTGCCGCCGTCACTTCGGCTTGCCTGACCCGGTGCGGGGTTTCGCCTGCGCGCACCGGTTCAGCAGCACGCCGAATCTGCGCCCACCTTGTCCTCGTCAAATGGCAAGCCGCCGCCGCAGCCGGCGAAGATGCCATGGTGGCGCGAGAAATCGCCGATGAAATCGAAGTACGGCGTGGAGCGCGTGGCATGGAGCACGCGCCACACGCCAGAGGACCCGGTGGGTCAGGGCTGATGGCGGAGGATGGCCCTGGCGATCAAGCGTCTAGGAAACCAGCGGCAGGCCGTCCTTGTGCCAGCGCTGCATCCCCTCCTTCACCAGCAGCGCCTGACCAAAGCCCTGTTCGACCAGAAATTGCACCGCCTGGGCGGAACGACGGTCGGTGCGGCCGATCACGGCAACCGGCTGGTCGCGCCAGTCTTCCAGTTCCTGCAGGCGGCCCTTCAACTCGGGTAGCGGGATGTTGCGAGCGCCGGCGATGTGGCCGGCGGCATAGTCGTTCGCATCGCGCACGTCCAGCACCACTGTCCCGCTGTCGAGACGTGCACGCAGTGTCGGGATGTCCAGCGTCGGCGCCTTCGCGGCGCGCATGCGCCTGACCAGCCGCGGCAGGAAGGCCACGGCGGCGAGCAGGGCCAGGGCGATGAGGATGTTGCGGATCATGCCCTCGCCGCCGGCCAGCGCCTCGCGTCCGGCGTAGCCGAGCCAGGTGTAGGCGAAGGCGCCGGGCAGCATGAACACCCAGGTGGCCAGCACGTAGGAGAGGAAGGGAATGCGGGTGAGGCCGAGCGCGTAGTTCAGCAGGTTGAAGGGGAACAGCGGCACCAGCCGCACGAAGGCGACGAAGCGCCAGCCTTCCGCCGTCACGCCGTCGTTGAGGCGCTTGCATGCGCGGCCCGGCGCGGCGCGCCACCCAGTCTGCACCGAGGTAGCGGGCGATCAGGAAGGCCAGCGCGGCGCCCATGGTGGCGCCGGTCAGGTTCCACAGCGTGCCCCAGACCGGCCCGAACAGGGCGCCGCCGGCCAGCGTGATGCACCGAACCGGGCAGGAACAGCACGGTGGCCAGCGCATAGAGGGCCATGAACACGAGCGGACCCGCCGCGCCGGCGGCTTCCACCCAGGCCTGCAGGGCGGCCGCATCGAAGCGGTCGCGCAGGGCGACGGCCGCCGCCGACGGCCGCCAGCAGGACCAGGCCCAGCAGCCAGCGCAGCAGCGGTCTTGTTCATCGCGTGGCCTCGTCGGAGAAGTTGCGCCGGTTGATGGCGTAGTCCGTGACCTCGCCCTTGAAGGGCAGCAGCAGCATGCCGTCCAGCCGATCCACCTCGCTCGGGTTGGTGTAGCCGTGGATGCCGATGGTCATGCCCACGTGGCCGGCGCGCGGCTGGTCGCGGTAGGTGCCGAACAGGCGGTCCCACCAGGGCAGGTTGAAGCCGAAGTTGGAGTTGGTCTCGTCGTCCTCGACCGAGTGGTGCACGCGGTGCATGTCCGGCGTCACCACGCAACCAGCGCAGCACCCGGTCGACGCCGGCAGGCAGGCGGATGTTGCCGTGGTTGAACATCGCGGTGGCATTGAGCAGCACCTCGAAGATCACCACGGCGACCACCGGCGGGCCGAGCACGGTGATGGTGGCGAACTTGATCAGCATCGACAGCACGATCTCGAGCGGGTGGAAGCGCGCGCCGGTGGTCACGTCGTAGTCGAGGTCGGCGTGGTGCACCCGGTGCAGCCGCCACAGCGCCGGCACGGCGTGGACCATGACGTGCTGCAGCCAGATGACGAAGTCCATGGCGATCACCGCCAGCGGCACCGCCACCCAGAACGGCACCTCGAAGTGGTTGAGCAGGCCCCAGCCGTTTTGCGCGCTGAAGGCCGCCAGACCGACTGCCGCCAGCGGGAAACAGCAGCCGCAGCAGCACGGTGTTGAGCACCACCAGGCCGAGGTTGCTGGCCCAGCGCAGGGCCTTGGAAACGGTCAGCGCGCGCCGCGGCGCCGCCAACTCCCACAGGCCGACCAGCGCGAAGATGCCGAGGAAGAAGCCGAGCCGGATGGTCGGCTCGTTGGCGAGTACGAATTGTTCGAAGTCCATGATGCGTGCGCTCCTTGACTGCCTACTGACGGTTGTTATTTGTAAGACAGCTTGTCACGCGGTTTCCACAGGCAGGCCATGCGCCCGCCATTCGGCCACGCCATCCTCGAAACGGCTTGCGTGGAAGCCTTGCTGATTCAGGTATTCCACGGCTTCCTTGGACATCAGGCAGAACGGGCCCCGGCAGTACGCAACGACCGGCTTGTCGCGCGGAAGCTCGGCCAGGCGTTTCTTCAGCTCGTCCAGCGGCATCGACTGGGCATACGGCAGATGGCCGGTGGCGTATTCGCTCGGTGGCCGCACATCCAGCACCATCACATCGCCTTTTTTCGCGCTCGCCAGCAATTCCTCCCGGCTCATGGGCGTCAACTCGTGCGCGTGCTCGGCCAGCTTGGCCAGCGCCGCACGCAACTCCAGCAAACGATCTTCAGCCAGCGAACGGATCGCCACCCAGAAGTCGGCCACGGCCTCGCCGGTCAGCCGGTAATACACATTCTTGCCTTCCCTGCGTGCTTCCACCATATGAGCCTGCCGCAGTTCCTTCAGGTGCGCGCTGGCCAGCTTGAGAGAAATCCTGGCCTCGGCTGCCAGCCGCTCCACCGGTTTCTCGCCCTGGCACAGCAAATCGATCAACTCCAGCCGCTTGGGGCTGCACACGGCCTTGCCGATGCGGGCGACCTGGGCATACAGCAAATCCTTTACTTGCCTTCCTGAGTTTTCCATCCAACACTCCAATGATCGTTTGAATGATAGGCAGGCCTTTCGGGCTTCGTCAAGCAATTTTTCCCAGGGAGAACCCACTGGATCCTGGCCGCCGATATCGCCGGCCTCGCGACAGGCCTGGTGCCGGGGCTGTTCGGATCGGGCGGCTCCATCATCGCCCTGCCATCGCCATGGGCCTGGAGGACAAACATGGAAACCACGAAAAATCGTCTCGATCATGTGTTTTCATGACGCGCCGTGCATGCCGTTCAATGCGTCGATGACCGCGCTTTTGCTGCTCGGGAAGGAAGCGAAAGCGACCGTGTAGCAGGGTTCGCGCGTTTCATGCAGTGCGATTCCCGCTTGGGAGCGTCGAGCCAAGCAGCTTATCGCCTGACAGCCACACTGCAATCAGCCCAAGCAAGCGACCGCTGAGCCACTTCTTCCCATCGACCCTTCACACCGAACTTACCCCCCGCCTGCGGTTGAAGCCGCTGCGATCCGGTCGCGATTTCCTGGCCTCAGGCAGGCCCGCCATACACGCAGCCGGCATCGTGCGTTTCCATCACCTTCACGCGCGACAAACCGGGCAGCGCGGGCTTGAGTTGCCGCCACAGCCAGATGGCCAGGTTCTCGCTGGTCGGGTTGTCCAACCCGGCGATGTCGTTGAGGGTGCGATGGTCGAGGGCCGCATGGACGGACTGCCAGGCCGCCTCGATGTCGGCGAAGTCGATCACCCAGCCCAGCCCGGGATCGATCTCGCCGCTGACGGTGACTTCGACCTCGAACGAATGGCCGTGCAGGCGCGAGCAGGGATGGGATGCGGACAGCGCGGGCAGGCGCCGTGCGCATTGCAGGTGGAAGATGCGGAAGATGTCCATCTGCGGCATTTTCGCGCAAGTCATGGATGCTGACTACGCGTTTGTGGCCGCTCTTCAATCTTGGCAGCAACTGCCCCGCTTACCGCTCACCTGGACAGGGGGGCACGGCACGCTGCCGTACGAACAAAACACGCAGCAGTCCCCCGGCTTGGGTTTCAGTACGGCATGACATTTCTCGCACTCGTAGAACCACAGGCAGGCATCGGTTGGCATGGTCTCGGTTTTGACGTGACCACAGTCCGGGCACGCCAGACTGGATTCGAGAACCGGAAGGTGCGCGCCTTGCCCCTGCATCAGGAGACGATTTCCTTGGCCAGGGCATTGCGGCGGCCGGTCTCGCTGCCGGTCAGCGCAAAGCCCTGCAAGCGGCCGGATGCATCGAGATGCAGCGCGCAGATGCCGCTGTCGCTGCATTCGACTTTCCAGGCCGCCCACCGCACCGATCCTGGGCGGCAGCACCGCCACCGGATGCGCCGGCGTCTTGACCATCACCGGCATCGGCGGATAGACCACCGGCGTCGGCGACCCGGCCAGCGTCGCGGCCAGCGCGCGCGCCTGCACCATCAGCGGCTGCACGTAGGGCAGGTTGAGTCCTTCGACCTCGGCGCAGTCGCCCATCGCATAGACGTTCGGCGCGCCGCTCTCCAGCAGGCGATTGACCTGGATGCCGCGTCCCACCGGGATGCCTGCCGCCTGTGCCAGCTGGATGCGCGGCAGCAAGCCGATCGCCGACAGCACGACATCGGTCGCGATGGTCTCGCCGTTATCCAGCGTCACCTGGTATCCGTCGAGGGTCGACTCGACACGCTTGGCGGTATGTCCGAAATGCCAGGTCACCCCCAGCGCGGCCAGGCTGTCGGCCAGGCGCTGACCGGCCTCGACCGGCAGCAGGCGCTCCAGCGGCCAGCCGCCCAGATGCACCACGTCGACCGCGTATCCGGCATGCACCAGATCGTTGGCGAACTCGCAGCCGATCAGGCCGCCGCCGAGCACGGTGATGTGCTTCTTGCCGTCGATGGCGTTGCGGAAAGCGGCGTAATCGTCGAGGTCGTTCACCGCCAGCACCGCCGCCGCGCCGTCCCCGCTCAAGCCGTGCGGAATCGGGTCGGCGCCCAAGGCGAGAACCAGGGTGCTGTAGTCCATTTCACCGTCATCGATACGGATGCGCTTCGCCGCCGTGTCGATCGCAGTGACCCGGGTGTGCACCCGCACCGCCGCATTCGAGGTCGGCCGCCAGTTTTTCCGCGCTGGCGCCCGCCAATGCCGCCGCCGTCCTGCCGGCGGCAAGCGCATTCGACAGGTTGGGCTTGGAATAGAACGCGCCGCCGTCCGCGGTGACGAGCGTGACCGGCGTGCGGGTGTCGCGCTTGCGGAATTCCTTCAGCAGCGTGTAGCCGGCAAGACCGGAACCGACAATGACGATGGGGTGCATGCGATGCTCCTTCAGAATGACAGCGTACCCGGCGCGCCGGGTACGGTTCGATGCGTTCAGGCTGCGGCGACTTCAGCCATCTCGAAATCCATCTTGCTGACGCCGCAATCCGGACATTCCCAGCTGTCCGGCACGTCTTCCCAGCGGGTGCCGGGTGCGATGCCGTGTTCCGGGTCGCCTTTCGATTCGTCGTAAACATAACCGCAAACAATACATTGCCAGGCTTTCATGGTGCTTCCTTTCAAATATGTCATCAATGGTCGGTAATTGCTTCAGGCGGCAATCGCGTCTTTTTGCGCCTGGTAGTGCTTCGCGTGCTTCTCTTCCACCTTGGCCAGCGCGGCGAAGCGCTTGGCGGCCTTCTCCAGCACGCTCCTGAACATCTCGGCATGCTCCTTCGATTCGGCGATCTGCTCGTCGATCTCGGCCACCGCGGCGTCATGGCCTTCCTGCATCGCCTCGTGGCGGAACTTCGGGTACATCTCGGTGTACTCGTGGGTTTCGCCCTCGATCGCATACTGCAGGCACTTGGCCGGCGTCATCGTCTCGTCGGCGAACAGCAACTCGGCGTGGCCGAAGGCGTGCAGCATTTCCTGCGCGGCGGTGTCCTCGAACACCCTGGCGGTCGCTTCGTCGCCGACCTTGCGGCACTGGCGGGCGAACCACATGTACTTGATGTGGGCCATCGACTCGCCGGCAAAGGCGGCTTCGAGGTTCTGGATGGTGGGTGACTTCGTGTTCTGCATGATGCGCTCCTGTTCGGTTGATTTGCGATGTCAATCAAGACAGGAGTCATTTTATGGATTATCAATAGATCGATCCAACGGATAGTCTGGATCGCATCGATTGACAGCATCAATCTGCGTTATCGCGCCCAGGCTGGGCAAGGCTTGCCGTCCTTCACGCCACGGGCCACGACATCCGAAAGCGCGATCGCTTCGCCCCTGGATGCAAGGGATGGGGAAAGCGGTGGCATGGGACTATCGGATCATTTGGCGGCAAACGCCCAAAACCGTCTGTCGTGTTGGCAGCAAAATTCTTCCGGTCATCAGCATGGAACGCGCGCTAACATGCGCGACCTGGCTCCGGGATAGACCTCGTTGACCATGCCAAGTCGGTGCGCCTCTTGCGCCGTGATGGGTTCTCCCGTCATCAACATTTGCATGGCCTTGCCCGGCGGAAGTACGCGGGGCAACAGAACCGGTGAGCCGCCACCGGCGCTCAGGCCAACGATCGCTTCGGGCTGGCCGAAGACGGCCTCATCGGATGCGATGATGAAGTCGGCGCTGATGGCGATCTCGCAGCCACCGCCATATGCCATGCCATGGACGGCGGCGATGATCGGCCGCCGCAATTGGCGCAGTGTGTAAAGCACGCGATCGAAGACCTGACGCTGGCGCAGCCACTGTTCCTTCGTCATCTCCTTGCGCTGGTACAGGTCGCCACCGACCGAGAAGGCTCGGTCACCGGATCCGGTAATGATGGCGACACGTACGGAGGAACGCGCTGCAATGGTCTCCAGGATCTCGATGAGCTGCGCCGCCAGTTCCGTCGTGATGGCATTGTCGGCATGCGGCCGGTTGAGGGTGATGAGGGCGATGCGCCCGCCAGAGACGTACTCGACAAGCACAAGCTGATCGGGCTCCGTTGCATCGGTCGGCTGACGGTAACCCATGCGCTGCATGCGCGTCTGGGACTTGGTTTCGCTCAAGATGTTCTCCTCGAGCTCAACGCCAGCTCACATCGGGAAGCTCACGCTGAGGGATGCGCAGAAACGTTTCGGCGGGGTAGCCGAGCAGGATCGTCCCGAAGGACATGGTGTCTTCCGGCAGCTCAAGGAGCTCGATCAAGGGTGGGTATGCCTGTGCAGCGGTGTTGATGCCGCCGCTCCAACTGCTACCCAGGCCGAGTGCGTGCGCGGCCAGCTGTGCGTAGGCCAAGGCGATCGTGGCCGCCTGAGGTGCGGTGCGTTCGTTCTTGGGTGCCCAGGCTTGTATGAAGCACGGCGCCCCTCGGGCTATCTGATCCTCACCTTCGTCCCACGCGCTCGTGAAGAGCTCGAGCTTGGCCTCCTTGTGCATCGCCGGTTTCAAAACGGACCTTGCGTTGCACTATTTTTACTCGTAATAGAAATATACACACTACTAGTCCTTCTACGCCTCACCAGGTACGCGATCGTCGACCATCGCCGCAAATCGCTCGGAGTACACCAAGTGCGCTTGAGCGCGCGCGAGTCCACCAGCGACAGACAGCGACGACGATGATCGCGGCCAGCGTCGCCTTCGGCAGGAAGAACAGCAGCGGCGTCAGGAACAGCGTGACGAGCGCGATCCCGACCGCGGTGAAGCGCTCCGGCGGCGGGGGTCTCGCGCCGCCTCGAAGTTCACCACCGAGCGCGACAGGCCGCCGGTGACCGGGAAGCCGCCGGAGAAGGCCGCGCCGATGTTCGCCGACGCCGAGCGCGATCAGCTCCTGGTCGGGGTCGACGCGCTGGCGGCGCTTGGCGGCCAGCGTCAGCGCGACCGAGATGGACTCCACGTAGCCCACGATGCGAGATCAGCAGCGCGGGGACGAGGATCTTCGTCCACAGCGCCAGGTCCAGCGGCGGCAGGGCGAGCTCGGGGCAGGCCCTTGCGGTACCGTCGCCGACGATGCTGACGCCGTGCGCTTCAAGCCGAAGCCCCAGACCGCCGCGGTGGTCGCGACGAGGGCCATCGGCGGCCCAGCTTCGCCAGCGTGCCGCGGTCGCTCGCCGAGCCCGAGGCGGAGCAGCAGCGGCTTCAGTCCGCTGCGTGACCAGAACAGAACCAGCATCATATCTGTGTATATTTTTCATCACGTCATAATCTCGCCTGCACGATGCCGACCAGCGGGCGCGCGCTGGCTGCCGCGATCTGGATGCTGAGGCGTATAAATACTCTAAATTCCAAAACTAGTAGCACATCGCAGCATCAGCTGTTGTCCACCAACACCTGATCGCGACCATCTTAGTCATGTCCGCAGTAGCGCTGGCCAACAAGGGGAAATGAGGTAGCATGTTTTCATTTAGCTAAGGCTGGGAATTTGCCTGCTAAAGCATTCTTAAAATTAAGGGGGAATACTAAATGAAAGACTTATCTGCATTGCTCGGAGCCATCAAAGGGAAAACGCTTAAATCTTCTTAATTAGGGGGGAATACTAAATGAAAGACTTATCTGCATTGCTCGGAGCCATCAAAGGGAAAACGCTTCTCATCTTGCTCACATCGATAGCGCTTCAATTTCCTTTTGCGACAAGTTCCTTCGCGACAACGGCACTGACATTCCCTTCAGCGCCAACTAAACAGTTGGACGTGGGGTGCCGCTACCATTGGTTGGCAGTTCACGACATCAGCGGATTTGAATATTGATAGTTTGGGTGTATGGGATCAAGACGGCGATGGCCTAACCGATTCCCACGATATCGGAATATGGACGCTCGGCGGCACCCTGTTGACATCCGGTACCGTATCTAGCGGCAGCGGCAATCTTCTGGAAGACGGCTTTCGATGGGTAAACATTCCAAGCTACTCTCTGCCAGCAGGGACTTATGTTGTGGGTGCGTATATGCCGACTTCCGCTGATGAAGGTGCTGCGCTCGCCAGTTACACAACCGCAAGCGAAGTAACGTATGTTCAAAACCTTTTTTTATATGGCTCAGGTTTTACCTTGCCCACCGAGTACTGGGATGGTTATGACGGAGGCAACTTCGGTGCCAATTTTAAGTACAACTCTAATCCTGTTGTTACGGTTCCGAACGCTATTCCTACGTTGTCCCAATGGGGCATGATCATTCTCTCCAGCCTGCTGGCAATGGGCACGATCCTCACCCTGCGCCGCAAGCGCCTGTAAGCGCAATTGCCCCAAGGCCCGCCCGATTCAGGGCGGGCTTTTTCGTTTCTGCGACCTGTTTCTTTTTCGGCTTCGCCGGGTCGCCGCAGCCCTCCACGGCGTTGATCCGTTAAAGGGCAAGCTGTCGCGGGTAATGCGCCCGCATTGCAATGGCCGAAGCCAATCAGGGAGCAGACCTTCAACGGCGGATGTTCGACCGTCCGCTGCTGGCCGTCTGCAGGTATTACCTCTAATGACAATTAATGGCTACACACGAAGCAATTGGGTCTTCAATAAATCCAATATGCCGCACGGTCAGCCCCGTACGATGAACACGACATCCAAGGCGACCGGGAAATACTTTCCAGCACTGGATGTGCGCCCCTGATGAAGCAGGCCGCAATCAGGCGAAGCGCGCGCGCCAGCGCCTGAGCACGGCTTCCAGCCGCGCCATGCTGACGTAGAAGGTGGGCGTGATGTAGAGCGTGAGGAACTGCGAGAACAGCAGGCCGCCGACCACGGCGATGCCGAGCGGACGCCGCGCCTCGCCCCCGGCGCCGAAGCCGACGGCGATCGGCAGGGTGGCGAAGATGGCGGCGAAGGTGGTCATCATGATCGGCCGCAGGCGCACCTGGCAGGCCTCGACGATGGCGTCTTCCGCGCTCAGGCCGGCGCGCTGCCGGGTCAGCGCGAAGTCGATCATCATGATGCCGTTCTTCTTCACCAGGCCGACCAGCAGGATGATGCCGACGAAGCTGAAGATGTTGAGCTCCTCGTCCATCAGCAGCAGCACCAGCAGCGCGCCGAATCCGGCCAGCGGCAGCGCGGTGAGGATGGTGAGCGGATGGCCGAGATGCTCGTACAGCACCGCCAGCACCATGTAGATGACGACGACGGTGAACAGCAGCAGCAGCGGCAGCTGCACGGTCGATTCCTGGAATTTCTGCGCGGACCCGGTGAATTCCAGCGCCACCTCGGACGGCACCACTTCCTTCGCCGCATCGTACGCAGCCGCCAGCGCCTGGTCGAGCGAGACGCCGGGGGCCAGGTTGAACGACAGCGTGACAGCGGGCTGCTGGCCGTAGTGGTTCACCGCGATCGGCCCCACCCCTGCCTCGACCCTGGCGACCGCATCGAGCCGGGTGAGTTCGCCCGCCGCTGTCCGCAGCGGCAGCTGGCCGATGATCGACGGATTGAGCTGCGCCTCGGGCAAGGCCTTGATGCTGACGTTGAACTGGTCGCTCGCGCCGTAGATCTGGCTGATCCGCCGCCCGCCCAGTGCGTTGTAGAGGGTTTGCTGCACCTGCTCGGCTGGTGACGCCGAGGCGCGCCGCCTCGATCGGGTCGAGGCTGACGCGCAGTTCGGGGTTGCGCAGTTCGAGATCGCTGTTGACGTCGTCGATCTCCGGCACCGATTCCAGGCGCTTTTCGACCGCAGCCGAAGCCGTCTTCAGAGCCTCGAAATCGCCCGAAGTCAGGGTCAGCTGGTAGTCGCTGCTGGAGGACAGCGCGCCGACGTTGATCGACGCCGGGTTTTGCAGCGTGACGTTGACGCCGCTGATCTTGCGCGTGGCCGCCTTCAATTCGTCGATCACTTCATCCGCGCCCGGCCGGGTATCGCGTGGCGTCAGTCGAATCACCAGGCGTCCAGAGTTGCTGCCCGACACGCCACCGCCGCGCTGCCCCGCGCTCGACATCAGGCCTTCGACCGCCGGGTTCTTCTGCACGATGGCGGCGATCTTTTCCTGGCGCCGGCTCAGTTCCTCGAACGGGATGCCTTCGGGATACTGGATGCTCGCAAAAATCATCCCGGAATCGACGCGCGGGATGAAGCCCTGCTTGACCTGCCCGGCCAGCCACAGCATCGCCGCCCAGCACCGCCAGCGACAACAGCAGCATCGCGCCGCGGTGGCGCATGCTGGCGCGCAGGGTGGCTGCCGTAGAAATCGCGAAAACGGCCGAATCCGGCATCGAACAGGCGCGACAACGGATTGTTGAGCGGCGTCGTTCACCAGCCCGCGCGCGCACAGCATCGGCGTCAGCGTCAGCGCCACCACGCCGGACAGCAGCACGGCGACGCCGATGCTGACGGCGAATTCCTGGAACAGCCGCCCGATCATGCCGCCGAGGAACAGGATCGGCAGGAACACCGCAGCGAGCGACAGCGTCATCGACAGCACCGTGAAGCCGATCTCCTGCGCACCGTCGAGCGCGGCCTGCATGCGCGGCTTTGCCCATTTCCAGATGGCGCGCGATGTTCTCGATCACCACCACCGCATCGTCGACCACGAAGCCGATCGCCAGCGTGATCGCCATCAGCGACAGGTTGTTGAGGCTGTAGCCCGCCAGATGCATGAAGGCGAAGGTGCCGAGCAGCGAGCTCGGCAGCACCAGCGCGGCGATCAGCGTGGCGCGCAGGTTGTGCAGGAAGGCGAAGATGACGAGGATCACCAGCACCAGCGCGAGCATGAGGGTGAAATTCACTTCGTGCAGCGATGCCTTGACGAACAGCGAGCGGTCGAAATGCACCTGCAGGCGCACGCCGTCGGGCAACTCCGACTCGATCTGCGGCAGCATCGCGCGGATGCGGTCGGCGACCTCGACCGTGTTGGCGCCGGGCTGGCGCTGCACCGCCAGCACGATGGCGCGGGTGCCGTTGTACCAGGTCTTGCGCTTGTCGTCCTCGACGCCGTCCTCGGCGCGGCCGAGGTCCTTCACCCGCAGCGCCGTGCCGTCGTGATACGCCACGATGATGTCGCCGAAGTCGGCGGCGTTGGTCAGCGCCACCGGCGCCTTCACCGTGTACGAACGCGTCGCGCCATCGAGCGTGCCGGACGGCAGGTTGGCGTTGGCGGACTGCACCGCCGTGATCACGTCGGCGAAGGTCAGCCCGCGCTGCTGCAGTTTGGCGGGGTCGAGATACAGCCGCAGCGCGTATTTCTGCGAGCCGTACACCAGCACCTGCGCCACCCCGGACAGGCTCGACAGCCGCTGCGCCACGCGCGAATCGGCGATGGCATCGAGTTCGGTCAGCGGCAGGCGCTCGGCCGACATCGCCAGATACAGGATGGGCGAGTCGGCCGGGTTGATCTTGCGCAGCTGGGGCGGGTCCATGCCCTGCGGCAGGTTGCGCGCCGCCTGCGCGATCGCGGTCTGCACGTCCTGCGCGGCGGCATCGATGTCGCGTCCCAGGTCGAATTGCAGGTTGATGTTGGTCGAGCCCTGGCTCGACTGCCGAGCTCATCGACTCGATCCCGGCGACGGTCGACAGTTGCCGCTCCAGCGGCGTCGCCACGGTGTTGGCCATGGTTTCCGGATTGGCGCCGGGCAGCGACGCCGAAACGCGCAAGGTCGGGAAATCCACCTGCGGCAGATCGTTCACCGGCATCTGCGAGTAGGCGAGCACGCCGAACAGCGCCATCGCCAGCACCAGCATCAGCGTGGCGACCGGACGTTCGATGAACACCCGCGACAGATTCATGGCGCTTTACCCGCCCCGGCAGGCTGGCCAGCCTTTTTATCGCCTTCAAGTTCGACCTTGCCGCCCGCCTTGAGGCGCTGCGGAATCTCGATCAGCACCGGCTCGCCCGCATGCAGTTCGCCTTCCACCACCTGCTTCGCCGTCCAGGCTGCGGATCCGCTTCACCGGCTGCACCACGGCCTTGCCGTCGCGCACCACATAGACATAGGTGCCCTCCTGCGCGTGCTGCAGCGCCGCTTCGGGCACCACCTTGGCATCCGGCTCGGTGCCGAGCTGCAATCGCACCTGCACGCCCTGTCCCGACAGCAGTGCCGGGGGGTTGCCGAGCAGCCGCACCTTGATCGGCACCGCGCCGGTGGTGGCGTCGATCTGCGCATCGACGAACACCAGTTCGCCCTGCGCGCGCAGCGTGTGATCCGCATCGAAGAAGACGTCCGCCATCAGCTTGCCCTGCTTGCGGGCCAGCGGCCAGCTGCGGCCAGTCCTGCTGCGCCACGCTGGCGCGGACGTCGATCGCGCCGTCGGACATCAGCGTGGTGAGCGTCGCGCCGCCCGCCTGCACCAGGCTGCCCGGGCGCACCGCGATGCGGCCGACGCGTCCGGCGATCGGCGCACGGATCTCTGCGTACTGGGCATCGAGTCGCGCCGCTTCCAGCTCGGCGCTGGCGGTGCCGGCGCGTGCGCGCGCCGCCTCCAGCACCAGCTGCGCATCGTCGAATTCCTGGCGGCTGATGTAGCCCGGCTGCATCAGCGGGGTCAGGCGCTCGAGCTTCTGCTGCGCCTCGGCCATTTCGGCGCGGGCGCCGGCCAGCGCGGCCTGGCTTTGCGCGATGCGGGCCTGCGCCGGGCGCGCATCGAGGCTGAACAGCAGCTGCCCGGCCCGCACCGTATCGCCTTCCTGCACATGCTGGCGCAGCAGCGTGCCGCTGGCCTGGGACACGATGGCGACCTGCTGCGCCGCTTCCAGCGTGCCGGGCAGGTCGATCACGCGCGGAAAGTCGCGCACCGCCACCGGCACGGTCCTGACGCTCAGCGCCTTGTCGCCGCCGCGCTGCTTGTCGTCGCCGGTGTTGGCGTAGTGAATGCGATAGGCCACGCCGGCGACCAGTGCCGACACGATGACGAGTAACAGGAGGCGCAGTTTCATGGCGGTGTGGTCGGGGTTGCCGCGGGCAGACGGCCCAGCGCGTGATTCAAACGGGAAAATGCTGCCAGCCAGTCGCTGTCGGCCTGCGCCTGCGCCTGGCGCGCGCGCGCCAGGTCGGCCTGCGCCGTCAGCAGTTCGAGCAGATTGCCGACACCCGCGGTGTAGCGCGCCTCGGCCGCATGGGCCGACTCGCCTGACACTCTCGAACTGCATGGTCACGCCCTCGCGCTGGGCCTGCGCGTGGCGCACGTCGATATAAGCCTCGGTCACCGCCAGTGCCACCTGGCTGCGCTGGCTTTCCGCCTCGGCCTGCAGACGTTCGAACTCGCGCTCGGCCTCACGCGCCAGGGCAGCCAGCCGGCCGCCGTCGAACAGCGGAATCGACAGGTTGAGGCCGACGCTGTAGGTGGTGGACGGCTTGCGCTCATCGTTCAGAAACAAGGTTGCGCCCGGTGTCGCCCACCAGGGACAGGCTGGGCCAGCGCGCCGCGCGCGCGCGTTCGGCCTCGGCGCGCGCGCTGGCCGCGGTGGCCTGCAGCGCGCGCAGGTCGGGACGCTGCCGCTCCGCCTCGGCCAGCAGGTCGGCCAGCAGCAGGCTGGCCTCCTCCGCCACCGGCGGAACGGCCTCCCAGTCGAGTTTCAGGGTCTGCATCTGCCCGATGCCCGCCGCCTGTTTCAGCATGGCCTCGGCCTTGATCTGGTCACGTTCCGCAGTCTGACGGGCGAGTTGCGCCTCGGCCAGCGCGGCGCGCGCGCGCAACTGGTCGGCACGCGCGGCCAGCCCCCCCTGCAGCCGCACCTCGACCGCGCTGAGGCTGGCACGCAGGGCCGTCTCCTGCTGCCGGGCGGCCTGCACCTGCGCCCGCGCAGACAGCCAGGCATAGTAGGCCGCTTCGACCTCGGCGATCGTGTCCTGCAGGATGCGGTTGTTGGTCAGCAGGCTGGAAACGAGTTGATAGCGCTGGGCGTCGATGCTGGCCGCGCGCGCACCGAAGTCGTACAGCACATAATCAAGGCTGAGCGTGGGACCGTAGCGATTGAGCGTGGGTGCCGCAACGCCGATGCTGGAGAGTTCGCGATAGTGGCTGATATAGAGTTGCCCGGTCAGAATCGGCCAGTTGGCGGCTGTAGCCACATCCAGTGACGCCGCCTCGACCTGGATGCCGAGCCAGGCCGCGCGCGATTCGGGACGCGCCCGCAGCGCATGTTCGGTCAAATCGGCCAGGCTGGCGAAACGGACCACTTCGACCTGGCTGGCGGACGCGACATCCGGCACGGGCAGCGCATCCAGCTGCAGCCAGAAGGTCCCGGGGCGTTCGGGCAGATCGAGGGGGGCCGAGTGGCCCGGCAACGGCCACCATGCAATCAACGCGCACGCCAGGGCGAAATGGGTAATGGATTTCAAGGTGGATCGATTCTAAACGAGACGCGCACGGAAACCTGCACGTCCCGTCAATGCCAGCTTGGCGTCCGTCGGACGCGCCCCTGCCGTGTCGGGGTGCGAACTTCCGGGTCTATGCTGCACACGCCGTAAAATCCTCTACATTCAATCAGAATGAAATTCGCCTGACATGCAGGCGCACCCGTCGCTCACGACAACACAAGGGGGTTCGCCATGATGCCCAGCACGCCATCGCTCGCGCTCAGCCTGCTTCTGACGGCCCCGTCGTGTTTCGCCGATGGCGCATCATTCCAGGACTTCGCTCCCATGCGCGGGGATGTCGGCGCCGGCAGCCTGCCCGAAGCCGCACCCTACCGGCTGTCTTCGCCGCAATTCAGCCAGTCGACCCTCGTTGCCCGCGATGTCACCCAGGCCAGGCGCTTCGACAGCGGCAGCTACGACATGCAGACCCTGAACGAGAGCGGCCCCGATGCCGGCCGCTATCTGTTCAGCGTATTTGAGACCCGACAACCCGGCATTCAGCGCACCGATCTGCGCACCCGGGTCACCACCACGATCTGGGCGGCATCCGCGCCCGGCAGCCATACGGGTTTCGACGCGTCCCGCTGGACGCCGTGGGGCGGCTTCCTGACCGCCGAGGAATCGTGGAGCGATCCTGGCGACCCGGCCAGCCAATACGGCCGCCTGTTCGAAGTGACCCAACCATTGGCCGCGCCGGTCGACATCACGATCAAACACCGCAGCATCCTGCCGCGCGTGTCGCACGAAGGGCTGGCTTTCGACAGCAAGCACAACCTCTATTTCGTCGACGAGCGCGACGACGGCCATCTGTTCAAATACACCTCGGCCAACCCGAATGCCCGCAACGGCGACGCCTTCTTTGCCGCCGGCCAGACCTTCGTGCTGCGCGTGGGCGACGGCACGGCCAGGGAAGCCACCGGTGGCGCCCGCTGGATCCCGCTGACCCGGCGCGATGGCACGCCCCTGCGCGGCGCCGCCGTCGTCACCGACCCCAACGGATTGAGCGCGATCGATGGCCGCGCCACACCGAAGCTGCCTGCCTTCCGGGGCACCCGATTCGACCGCCCCGAGGATCTGGAGATCAGGACGCTGAAAGACGGCAGGCAGATGCTGTTCATGGCGACCACCACCCACCACAAGGTGTTTTCCATCGATCTGCGCAACGACATGGTCAAGCTGTTCGCCAGCCGCGATACCTGGGACATGGCCACCGGCCAGCCTGTCGGCAGCGCCTTCGCCAACCCGGACAACCTGGCGATCGATGCCGATGGCAACCTCTACATCGTGGAAGACCAGCCGGGCGGGATCGCGGACATCTGGTTCGCCCGGGACGAGAACCATGACGGCGTGGCGGAAGCCCTCGGCAAGTGGGCCAGCCTGTCGACCGTCGGCGCGGAAAGCAGTGGCCTGTACTTCGACCCGTTCAAGCCGAACGTCGCCTATATCAACGTGCAGCATCCCGACAGCAAGGTGGATCGCACCATCATGATCACCACGCCCTGCCCGAAGGCGAAAGAGGATAACGGTCATCATTATGGCCTCGACAAGGATCATCACAGGGACTGAATCAGTCCGGCTCTGATCCGGGCGTCCCGTTCGCCGCAGGCAGGTTTGACGGCGAATAAAACCAGGCCCCGCTGACGCAAGTCAGCGCGGCTTTTTCATGGATGCCATGACCTGCCGGACAAGCCTGCTGGCTTTGGCGGAGTGGCGGAACCCGTGCCCGGATTTGTCGAATTTCCCTGGCCGATTGGCGAACCGAGCCACCATCATTTCAGGATGAAACCACGCCTCGACTGCCGCCCCGTTCCCGACACCTGCAAGGTGCTTACCCTCCGTGATGCCGGCCATTTCGCTGTTGCCGGCTGATCAGGAACCAAGGCATGCTGACGCTCGACAAACTGGATCTCTATCAGGCATTCGATGGCGACATCGACGGCTGGGCGCGTTCGTCGCACAGCGGCGGTGAAGCCAGCATGACCGACGAAGACTGGCATCTGATCGACGAATTGCGGCAGGGGCTGTCCCTGGTCGCATCAGGGCGGGCTTCGAAGGCTTTCGTCGCACAGTTCGAGCAGCGCCTGCATGCCGTTACCGCCGACGAGGCCACACGGGCGAGGCTGCGCGCACTGCGGTAGCCGCAGTGCGTCGCTCGCATCGAGGCAACACGAACCAGACACCCATCAGCAGCGCACAACGGAGGCGAGCATGTCGGAACACAACAAGCGTGTCGTCATCGAATACGTCGACGCGGTATGCCAGACGTTCGCGCCGAACGCGCGGGTCTATGGCGTGCCGGGCTGGGGCGAGGTCGAAGCCGTCAGGCCGATCAGGAACGATCTCACCCACTGCTTCCGCATGCAGCGTGTGGTCGAATCGATGGTCGCCGAGGATGACACGGTCGCGGTGCGCTATACCGAGCGCGGGCAGTCCGTCGGTTCGTTTCGTGGCAGCCCGGTGACCGGCCAGCGCTACGAAGTGGTGGCGATGGAGTGGTTCGTGCTGAAGGACGGCCGCATCGAGCGGCGCTGGGGTGCGCGCGACGGCGCCGCCATCTTCAGGCAGATGGGGCTGCCGCTGCCCTAGCCGCCACACTGCGGCAGCGGCGTCCGGCGACGCTTACAGTTCGGAAGACAGGTACGCCAGCAACGCCAGTGCGAGCAACAACACCGACAGGTTCATCGCAATCCCGGACCAGGTGCAGTAGCGCGCCGGGATCTCGATCGGCTTCAGCGTGGCGAGCACGCGCCTGAACTGCACGATGGAAAATCCGATCACGATCATGGCAAGCGTGATGAAGGCGACCCCGATCCAGAAGGAAAAGTCGCGCCCGACATGCCCGGGATCATTGCGGAACATGTGGAGAAACAGGCCGAAGCGTTCGAGCATGAAGCCGAATGCCATCAGGGCGAGTCCGGTGCGGTTCCAGGCCATCAGCGTGCGTTCGGCGGCGAAAAAGACCCGCGGATCATTGAGGTCGGACATCAGACAGGCTCCACTTCGGATGGCAAACTGGCCTTGAGCGTTGCGGCGAGGCGCTCGAAGGTCTCGGGAAACGGTGCGCGCTTGCGCCAGACCAGGCCGATGGTCCGCCCCGGCGGCGGCGACTTGAACGGCCGGATCTCGACCGTCTTCTTGCTGACGCGCGGCCCGGCATCCACTGACAGCGCGGGCAGCAGCGTCAGGCCCAGCCCCATGCCCACCATCTGGCGCAGCGTCTCCAGGCTGGTGGCGCGCACCTCCTCGCGGCCCTTCGAGTTCGCTCCGCAGACATCGAGCGCCTGATCGCGCAGGCAGTGGCCTTCGTCGAGCAGCAGCAATTTCTCGGCCATGATGTCGGGCACCTTCAGCACCTCGCGTCTGGCGAGCGCATGGCCTGCCGGCAGCGCGGCATAAAACGGCTCGTAGAACAGCGGCTCGACGCGCAGATTGTCGTCATCGACAGGCAGGGCCAGCAGGCCCGCATCGAGCTTGCCATCAGCCAGATGCTCCAGAATCTGCGGCGTCATTTCCTCGCGCAGCAACAGCCGCAGGCCGGGATGCTTCTTGTGCATCAGCGTCAGCGCATGCGGCAGGTAATACGGCCCGAGCGTAGGGATGACGCCGAGCCGCAGCGTGCGCGCCATCGGGTCCTGCGCATGCTTGGCCAGATCCTTGATCCGTTCGGACTCCTCGACGATGTTGCGCGCCGCCTGCAGGATCTCGCGGCCGATCGGCGTCGGCGTGACGCGCTTGAGGCTGCGGTCGAACAGCGTGACGCCGAGGAATTCCTCCAGCTTCTTGATCTGGGTCGAGAGCGTCGACTGGGTGATGAAACAGGCCTCGGCCGCGCGGCCGAAGTGGCCGTGATCGGCCAGCGCCACCAGGTATTTCAGCTCCTGCAGGGTCATGTCGAGCATTCGATTTTGTCAATCGATTCATTCTAGACTATTCATTGGACACATTTCCATCCATGGTCTTAAATGAAATCACTCCCATGAAGGGTCGAATATTGAATGGAGAAAGCCATGTCTGAAAGCAAATGTCCGTTTGTACACAAAGCCGGAAGCGGCACGTCGAATTACCAGTGGTGGCCGAAGCAGTTGCACCTCGAAATCCTGCACCAGCATTCCCCCGAGTCCAGCCCGATGGGCGAGGACTTCAACTACGCCGAGGCATTCAAGAGCCTCGACCTCGCGGCTGTGAAAAAGGACCTCACCGCCCTGATGACCGACTCGCAGGACTGGTGGCCGGCGGACTACGGCCACTATGGCCCGTTCTTCATCCGCATGGCCTGGCACAGCGCGGGCACCTACCGCACCGGCGACGGCCGCGGCGGCGCGGGCCACGGCAACCAGCGTTTTGCCCCGCTCAACAGCTGGCCCGACAACGTCAACCTCGACAAGGCGCGCCGGCTGCTGTGGCCGATCAAGCAGAAATACGGCCGGAAGATCTCCTGGGCCGACCTCATCATTCTCGCCGGCAACGTCGCCATGGAATCGATGGGCTTCAAGACCTTCGGTTTCGCCGGCGGTCGCGAGGACATCTGGGCGCCGGAGATCGACGTCTACTGGGGCAATGAGGAAAAGTGGCTGGACGACAAGGCACGCTATTCGACGGCGAACGCGACCTCGAAAACCCGCTCGCCGCGGTGCAGATGGGCCTGATCTACGTCAACCCGGAAGGCCCCGGCGGCCAACCCGATACGCTTGAATCCGGTCGTGTGGTGCGCGAGACCTTCGCGCGCATGGCGATGAACGACGAAGAGACGGTGGCGCTGACCTGCGGCGGGCACACCTTCGGCAAATGCCACGGCGCCGGCCCGGCCACGCACGTGGGACCGGAGCCCGAAGCCGCCGGACTCGCCGAGCAGGGCCTGGGCTGGAAGAGCAGCTTCAAGAGCGGCAAGGGCGGCGACCAGATCGGCAGCGGCCTGGAAGGCTCGTGGACGCCGACCCCGATCCAGTGGGACATGAGCTATCTCGATGTGCTGTTCGGCAACGACTGGGTGAACTGCCAAGAGCCCGGCGGGTGCCTGGCAGTGGACGCCGAACAGGCGACCGACAGCAACATGGCCCCGGCCGCCGACGATGCGCTCGAAAAAGGTGCCGATCATCATGACCGATGCGGACATGGCGATGCGCATGGACCCGATCTATGAGCCGATCGCACGGCGCTTCCACCAGAATCCGGAAGACTTCGCCGATGCCTTCGCCCGCGCCTGGTTCAAGCTGACCCACCGCGACATGGGACCGAAGTCGCGTTATCTCGGCCCCGAAGTGCCGAAGGAAGACCTGCTCTGGCAAGACCCCATCCCGGCCGTCGATCATCCCCTGATCGACGAGCAGGACATCGCCGCGCTCAAGGCCAAGGTGCTGGCGTCCGGACTGAGCGTGTCGGAACTGGTCTCGACCGCCTGGGCCTCGGCGTCGACGTTCCGCGGCTCCGACAAGCGCGGCGGCGCCAACGGTGCGCGCATTCGCCTGGCGCCGCAGAAGGACTGGGAAGCCAACCAGCCGAAGCAACTGGCCAAGGTGCTGGGCAAGCTCGAAGGCATCCAGCGCGAGTTCAACAGCGGCGGCAAGAAGGTCTCGCTGGCCGACCTGATCGTGCTGGCCGGCTGCGCCGGTGTCGAAGCGGCAGCCAAGCAGGCGGGCCACGCCGTGACGGTACCGTTCACGCCGGGCCGCATGGACGCCTCGCAGGAACAGACCGACGTGGACGCCATGGCCGTGCTCGAACCGATCGCCGATGGCTTCCGCAACTACCAGAAGGGCCAAGTACACCGTCTCGGCCGAGGAACTGCTGCTCGACAAGGCGCAGTTGCTGACGCTCACCGCGCCCGAGATGACGGTGCTGGTCGGCGGCATGCGCGCGCTGGACGCCAACGTCGGACAGTCCCCGCATGGGGTCTTCACCGAGCGGCCGGGGGCGCTGACCAACGACTTCTTCGTCAACCTGCTCGACATGGGCACGGTGTGGAAGCCGGTGTCGAAGGATGAAGACGTGTTCGAAGGGCACGACCGCAAGACCGGCGAAAAGAAGTGGACCGGCACCCGCGTCGATCTGATCTTCGGTTCGAATTCCCAGCTGCGGGCCCTGGCTGAAGCCTATGGATGTTCGGATGCGCAGGAGAAGTTCGTCCACGACTTCGTGGCGGCATGGAACAAGGTGATGAATCTGGATCGCTTTGATCTCGGCTGATCGTGAAGCACGCCCGCCCCGCTCGGGGCGGGCACCTGAATTGAACACGTAAAGAATGAGGTTCCAGAGATGAAAGCCATTTTGATCGACCCCGAGAACCGAGTCCATCGATCCGCATCGACATCGACGACCGCAATGACATCGTCCGGCTGATCGGATTCGACACGCTCGAATCCGATGCCGTCGGCACGGAAGGCGACCGGCTCTATTTCGACGAGGAATGCTTCCTGCGCGGCACGACCGGGCGCTTCCAGATCGACACGATCATTCCCGTGTCCGGCAAGGGCGTGATCGTCGGAACGGCGGAGGATGGCAGCACGCTGCGCGATGTAGTGACGGGCATCGATGAGCTGCGCAGCCGCATCCACTATCTATGAACAGAAGGCGGGTGAAGCCATGAGCGGAAACTGGCAGCAACAGGTGCTTGCGGCACTGGCCATGCTCGGCGCCGGCCTCGAAGGCATGGGTCTGGAGGTTGCATGAATGCGGGCTTCCAGCATGCTGGAAGCCATTCTGACGATAGAAGAAGAACGCACCGAAGACCGCTTCAGCCTGCGGGAGGTTCTGAAACGCAGGCTTTCTTCGCCTAGCCTTTCTTCGCCATGCGTTCGGGCAGGCGCGCCACCGTGACGTCGATCCCGAGCGAGTGGCCGTTGCGCCAGACTTCGAGCGCTGCATCGTGACCGGGCGGGGTCAGTGCGACCTGGGGCGGCAGGTCGCCCGCCTCGATGATGGCCTTGCCGTCGTAGCGCTGGATCACGTCGCCCGGCTTCAGCCCCGCCACCGCAGCCGGACTGCCGGGCTCGACGGACGCCACCAGCGCGCCCACCGGTTCGTTCAGCTTGAACGAGGTAGCAAGATCCCGGTTCAGTTGCTGGATGCCGACCCCGAGCCAGCCGCGCGTGACCTTGCCGTCCGCCTTCAACTGCGCCGCCACCCGCATCGCCACGTCGATGGGAATGGCGAACGCCACGCCCTGATAGCCGCCGCTGTTGCTGTAAATCTGCGCGTTGACGCCGACCACGCGGCCGGCGAGGTCGATCAGCGGGCCGCCCGAGTTGCCCGGATTGATCGGCACGTCGGTCTGCACGAAGGGAATATAGGCCTCGCCCGGCAGGCTGCGGCCGAGGGCGCTGACGATCCCTTGCGACGCCGACTGTTCGAAGCCGAACGGCGAGCCGATCGCCAGCACCCACTGCCCGACGCGCAGGGTGTCGGCGTGGCCGATCTTCACTGTCGGCAGGTTGTGGGCATCGACCTTGATGAGCGCCATGTCGGACAGCGGATCGACACCGATCACCCGCGCGCTCAGTTCGTGCTTGTCGCTGAATTTCACGTTGATCTCGCGTGCGCCGTCCACCACATGCGCATTGGTCAGAATGTAGCCATCCGGCTCGATCACGAATCCGGATCCGACGCCGCTCTGCTCGGCTTCCGCCTCCGGCGGCAGTCGGAAGAATGGCTGCAAACCCTCTGGAATTTCGCGCAATCCCGCGTGTGGCGATTTGCCGTACGTGACGCTGATATTCACCACCGCCGCCGCAGTCTGCTGCACCAGCGGCGTGAAGTCCGGCAATCCGGCCGGCACCGGGGCAGGGGCGCCGGCCGCCACGGGTGTCGTCGGCAGCCCGGCATGCGGCGCTGGCGAAAGCAGGGCATGGGTTGCGCCGCCGAGGGCGAACAGCGCGGCTGCCGCGAGGGTTCTGACTGCCAGGGTTCGGGTCGGGGTTTTCACGCGTCCATCCTTCAAAAAGCTTACAAGCCTGACAATGGATCCATCGGAAGACAAAACAGTTCCCGCCCCGCCCCATCCTCACCCAGGATCGCTACCCGGACACGGACCCGGTTGGCCGTCTGCGTCGGGGCGTGCCACGTCCACAGCCTGTCCAGGAAGAGGAACGAAGCAGGGGCCAGGGCACGGCCATCAACCCCCCGGATCTCGCTGTCTCGCTTGCGCAGCAAGGCCTGACCGCCATGTTCGCCGGCGATGCGTCGTCCGGTGGGGCTACACGCGCTGGAATCGTGTGAATGGATCCGGATGGTGCCGGCGCTGGCCGTCAACCTGCCGCCTGTGGGCGTGGCCGACTGGACTCCCCCGCGGTGAGGTCATCTCCGGACGGAGACGGGATCGAACTGTGCCGCCGGCTCGGCGGGAGACGGTCCCGCCAGCGCCAGCGCATAGATGCGCTGCAGATCCTCTTCGCTGACGTCGACGAAGGTGTCGATCTGCGACAGCGCATAGACCAGGCTGCTGTGCGAAATCATGCTTTCTCTGGGCGTTATCGGCATCCGCTTTCGAACGGCGCATGCCAGCTTTGCGGATAACGCCGCCAGGCGAACGGATAATTGAACACCACAGCCACCGCCAACAGGCTGCCACATTCAGCAGCACCGGACTGAACACGATAACCGTATCCCAGTGCATGCACCGTTTCGCCGCCGAGCACGACATACAGCGCGGTCGCGCCGCCCGGCGGATGCAGGCAGCGCAGGCCGTACATGGCCGCGATCGACAGCGACACTGCCAGCGAAGCGGCCAGCATCGGGCTCGTCGCCGAGCCAGCGCGCACAGGTCACGCCGATCACCGCCGACACCAGGTTGCCGCCGAACACCGGCCACGGCTGCGACATCGCGCCATGCGGTGCGGCGAACAGCAGCACCGCTGCCGAGCCCATCGAGGCAACGAGCCAGCATGCCGCCATGCTCGCCCAGCCAGACATGGCTGATCCACACCACCGCCAGGATGCCGAAGCAGGCCCCCGCTGGCCGACATCCAGTGTTCGCGCTCGGAGACCGAATAGGCGAGTTTACGTATCATTGATTGTGGACCTCATGGCTGGATGCACCTGACGGTGCGCCTGGGCCGACCCGGCGGAGGCAGTACCGGCCTGGAGCCGCGTCACAGGCCCTCAGGCCTGTGACGCGGCCAGCTTCTCCAGCTCTCAACCCGTGCTCCAGGCACGCGGACGCCGCATGCCGGCGATCTTGCAGGCCTGCTTGACGTAGCCGTAGGGGAACAGCACGAACAGCTGCTTTTGCGCCTCCCGGCCCATGCGCTCGGCCAGGTGCTTGATGACGAAGCGGGCATCGGCCGCGACCTGATGCTCCTCGTAGAAGTCGCGCATGAAACGCAGGACATCCCAATGGTCGTCGTTCAGCTGGATGTTCTCGTCCTGCGGCCAGGGCCCTGGCCACGTCCTCGTTCCAGTCGGCGGGATCGACCAGATAGCCCTCGCCATCGCGTTCGGGCATCAAGGCCGCAAAGTCGGTTGTTTGTTCCATGACAGGCTCCTCAGAATTGCGATGAGGCTAGTTTAGGGATCTCTTATATATTCATCCAACGATAAATTTTGGTGTCTAATATCGAAAAACCCGATAGTCATAACAGCCATGGACACCGAACTCGCCCGCACCTTCCTGATGGTGGCCGCCACCGGCAACTTCGTCGCTGCCGCCAGTCGCCTGCACGTCACGCAGTCGACCGTCAGCGCGCGCATCAACACGCTGGAAACCTCGTTGGGCGCGCGCCTGTTCCAGCGCGGCCGCAACGGCGCCGAACTGACGCCTTCCGGCAAGCGTTTTCTGCGCCACGCCAAGAACCTGGTGCGCACCGTCGAGCAGGCGCACCACGATGTCGGCCTGCCGCAAGGGTTTCGCGACGTGCTGACGCTGAGCGGGCGCACCGCATTGTGGGAAGGCTTCCTGCCGCACTGGGTGGCCTGGATGCGCGAGGCGGCGCCGGACGTGTCGCTGCGTCTGGATATCGGCTTCGAGCCCGACATCATGCAGGGCCTGATCGAAGGAACGGTGGACATTGGCGTGATGTACACGCCCACGTCGCGTCCCGGGCTGGTGGTGGAACCGCTGTTCGACGAAACCCTGCTGCTGGTGACCAGCGATCTGGCGCGCGGCTGGCCGGACGAGGGCTACATTCACATCGACTGGGGGCCGGAATTCAATGCCCAGTTCAGCGACACTTCACGCCGAGACGGGCCCGCCCGCGCTGGTCGCCAATATCGGCTGGCTGGGCGTGCAACAACTGCTGACCTACGGCGGCAGCGGCTATTTTCCGCAACGTCTGGTGCGGCGTCTACATCGAGGCCGGTCAATTGTGGCGCGTGCCGCACAGCCCGCAATTCAGGCTGCCCGCCTACATGGTGTATCCGCGCGACAGCGACAACGCCACGCTGAAGCAGGCGCTCGATGGCCTGCGTGAACTGGCGCGCGCCGAACAGGCCCACGACGCTTGATCCAGGTTGCCTGAAATCGACGCACCACAGCATCGCGTCAGGGATGTGGGTAATGCGGAAAAATCGAAGCGCGGGTTAGCCTCGGCTTGAGGACGAACGAACCCTTTGCGTTTCCCCTGACGCTGTAATGAAGCACAATTGAGTCCATACAACACCAATCGTCGGCAATAACACCACCCATAACCGCTTGCAGGAATCATCGTTCCCTGTGACAGGTCGACGTCTACACAGGGGATGAATGGGATGTCCGGGCATGACTTGGGAAATGCGGTTGCGGTAGTCGGGGCTGCGGGGATATTCCCGGGTTCCAGAACCACCAGGCAGTTTTTCGAAAACACCCTGCGTTTGCGCTGCTTCGTTCGCGATATTCCGGACTGGCTGTGGGAACAGGAGATCTTCTACGACGAGGACCGTGACGCGCCGCTCGCCAGCTACGCGCGGCTTGCCGGACTGCTCGGCGACATGGACCTCGACGTCAGCCGGTTCCGCATCCCGCCCAGCGTGGCGGCCTACATGAGCCGCAACCAGAAACTGGCCCTGATCTGCACGGAAGCGGCGCTGCGCGATGCCGGCTGCCTCGATCGCGGCTTCAACCGGGAAAAGACCGGTGTCATGATCGGAGCGGTGGTGGGCGAATCCGCAGAGAAATATGCGGAAACCCTGTTCAGTCGGCGCCTGCGTGCTCGTTTAGGCCGGCTGGCCCAAACTCCCCAGGAATCAAAACTGATCGCCGAGTTGTGGGATCGCCATGACGAGGCCTTCCTCCGGCCGGTCACCGAGGACAGCCTGTCCGGCGCCGGTGCCAGCCTGGTGGCTGGACGGATCGCTTCCACCTTCGACCTGCACGGACCGAACCTGTCGATCGACTCCGCATGCGCGTCCACGCTTGCGGCCGTCTCGACCGCCGTCGGCATGTTGCGCAGCGGGGTCTGCGACCTGGTCGTCACCGGTGGCGTGGAAACCGATGTCAATGCCGGCTACTTTGTCGGATTCTCGAAAATCGGCGCCCTGTCGGCGAACGGTTCATTCCCCTTCGATCGGCGTGCGGACGGGTTTGTCATGGGCGAAGGATGCGGCATCTTCGTGCTGAAACGCCACGAAGACGCGCTGCGCGATGGCGACCGCATCCATGCGCTGATTCGCGGCTGGGGCAGTTCCTCCGACGGGGCGGGGAAAGGCATTACGGCCCCCTCGAGCGACGGGCAGCTGCGTGCGCTGCAGCGGGCCTACGAGGATGCGTCACTGTCGCCGGCGGATCTGAGTTATGTCGAATGTCACGGCACCGGCACCCAGGTCGGCGATGCCAGCGAACTGCAGGCCCTGGGCAGGCTCATGCAGGGACGCCGCGAGGTGCCGCTTCCCATCGGATCGGTCAAGGCCATGCTCGGCCACCTCAAGACGGCGTCTGGCGCCGCCGGACTGTTTCGGGGCTTATTGGTAGCGAACAGCCGGCTGGTGCCCCCCCAGGTGGGCTACGAATGTCCCAACGAGGAGGTCGACTGGGAGAAGCTCCGATTGCGGGTGCCCGTCGCAGTGGAAAAGCTCGCGGAAGATGAAGCGATCGTGGGGGTCTCCTCGTTCGGTTTCGGCGGAACCAATTTCCACATGGTGCTCTCATCGGCCGCCAGTCATGCCCGCCCGGCGATGGTCTGCGCGGACCGCTATCTCCAGCCGGAATTGCCGCCGCTCGGCAACGACATCGCCTTCCTGTTCCCCGGCCAGGGATCGCAATACGTCGGCATGCTTGGATCGCTGCGCGACGATCCCGTTGCCAGGGATTTCCTCGACAAGGCAGACCGCATCACGCTGGAGGTCACCGGAAAGGCCGTCTCGCAATACATCTATCCCGATGCCGGCAATGCGGGTTCAGCTGGGTCGGAAGCGGAGCAGGCGCTGCAACGGCCGACTGTCGTGCAACCCGCATTATTCCTGGTCTCGGCGATCCTGCTGGAGCGGGTCCGTCGCAAGGGCATCGAATGCGGCATGGCCATCGGGCACTCGCTGGGCGAACTGACGGCGCTCTATGCGGCCGGCTATTTCAGCTTCGAGGATGCGCTCAGAATGGTCGCCGTACGGGGAAAGCTGACGGAGGCCCTGACGCCCGATAATCCGGGAAAGATGGCATTCGTAAATTCCGGCGTCGATGACGTGGAGGCAATGCTGGCCCAGGTCGAGGGCTACCTCACCTGCGCCAACCTCAATTCCTATCAGCAGACCGTGGTGTCGGGAGACGCCGACGCCATCGACCGCCTGATCGAACTGGCGACATCGCAGGGGCTACAGGCACGGCTCATCAATGTCGACCGTGCTTTTCACAGCCAGCACACGCTGCCGGTGAAAGGCCCATTTCGGGCGGCGCTGGATGAGTGCGAAATATTCTCGACCGCCATCCCGGTTCCAAGCCATGAGGGAAGGACGTTTTATCCATTGCAGCCTGACAAGAAATCGGCTGGTCAGCTGATGCCTGACGCCGACCGATCGCGTTTTCTCGACCGGGTCTCGAAGCAGGTGGGAAGCCAGGTGGATTTCATCTCGCAGATCGAATCCGCCTACCAGGCGGGAATCCGCCGCTTCGTCGAGATCGGCCCAAGGTCGGTGCTGTCCGGCCTGGTCGACGACATCCTGCAAGGCAAGGCTTTCCAGGCCATCTATCTCGATCGCCGGTCGAGAACCGGCGCGCGACTGGATGAGCTCCCCGAACTGCTGCAGCAACCGCTGAAATTCCGCCGCAGACCGCTGCCCACCCGGCCGCGTGTCGCCTTGCAGATCGAACAGCAGGGAAGCACCGCGCTGCAGGAGGGCCTGAGCGTCGCCGACGGCATCCGCCAGGTTGTCGCCGCCGTATCGGGTTACGCCGCCAGCGAGATCCGTGACGACGCCGAGTTCGAGCGTGATCTCGGCATCGACACCCTGAAGATCTTCGACATCATTTCGCGCTTGCGCGGCCCTGTTCTTCCGAGGGACTTCAGGGAATACCGGCGCGCCACCAGCATACAAAAGATCCTTGAAGTCGCTGGCACCGGGTTTCCGGACGCCTCTCGCACCGAGGCGTCAGAGGAGCCTGCCGTCGCGGCCCGGACGCTCCACTGTTATCGGCTGCAGAAAAAAGTCCTTCCGCCATCCTTAAGCGTTCCTGTACGCCCAGCGGATCAACGCTGCGCACTGATCATGCCGGCCGGATTGCAGTCGCCACCCGACATGCCCGCAGGCGTGCTGGACGACGAGGCAGCAGACACCTTGATACTGTGGCCGCTGCCGGCAACCGCGGAGGCGCTTGCAAACCATGTCGTACCGGCGCTGCTGGAGGCCGTGAAACGGCTGGACGTGCGTGCAAGGCATGCAGCGACGCCCCCGCAGATCCGCATCCTCAGCCACGCGGCCGCGGATGGATTCTCGGCCGCTTCCTACCTCGCCTTGAGCGGCCTGGTCAAATCCTTCCAGCTGGACCTGCCGCACCTGCGGTTTGCCTACTGCCATCTCGATGCGGCCCTGCCGAATGCCGCGCAACTGTCGCGCGCCCTGTCCTGCCGGCGAATCGGCGAGCACCTGCTGGCGGACGGTTCGGTAGAAACACCTGCGCTCGCGGCCGTTACCGGGATGCAGTTTGAAATGCCGGAAGAGTTCGCTACCTTGCTGGGCCCCGACGACCTGGTCCTGGTGACGGGCGGCGCACGCGGCATTGCCGCTCGCATCGTCCAGTTCCTGCTGGCCCATACCGCTGCGCGCTTCCTGCTTGTCGGCAGGAAGGCGCAGACCGAACCCTGGATCGTCGAGCAGGGCGCCGGGCGCACCGAGTACCTGCAGGCCGATCTGACCGATGCCGACGCGGTCCATCGACTGGACCTCGGCAAGCGTCCGGTCACGCTGCTCATCCATGCCGCCGGCGTCGTCATTTCCCGATCGCTGCAGAAGGTGAAGCCGGAGGAACTCAGGACCGTGCTCGGGACCAAGGTGCTGGGGCTGCACTATCTGCTCGACAGCCTGGACCGCGCACGTTTGCGCGGCATCGTGAACTTTTCCTCGACGGCCGGTTACTTCGGCGCACCGGGCAACCTCGACTATGCGGCGGCCAACGGGTTTCTCAACGGATTCGACGGCGGACCGGTGCCCGTGCTCAGCATCGCCTGGTCTGCCTGGGATGAAGTCGGCATGGCCTCCGACAACATCACCCGGGAATTCATGCGCTCGTCCGGCATCGGCCTGATCCCGGTGCGCCAGGGGGCCGAGATGTTCACGGCCCTGCTGGGCGACTTTCTGCGCAGGCCCTCCCCGGGCACCACGAGCTTTGCCGTCCATGCGGGCATGGCTGACAGCTGTTTTCTCGACAGCGATCCATTGCGCGACGACATGGTCACAAGCAAGCCTGCCGCAGCGGACACGGATGACCTCGGGTTCCAGGTGACCGGGTTGAGCGGTTCGCTATTCGGTGCGGAGTCGAGCCATGCCGAATAAGCTCGCCCTGTCGCTCGTGACGCCGCCCGGAGCATTGCGTCTCCGGGATACGGTTTTGGTCGTGCTGAAGCTGCCGGATGCCGCGGATTTTGGTCAGGCGTTCAGCGACACCCTGTTCGACCGCTCCGAGCGCGACGAGATCGAGGCGATCGCCTCGGCGACACGGCGGCGGGAAAAAATCGCCGGCAAGGTGGCGGCAAAGATCGTTGCCCGGGCGGTGGCCCAGCAATGGTTCGGCGCAGAGCTGCCTTTGCAGATGTTCCAGGTCCTGTCTCCCGGATCCCCGGTGCGGGTTGCCGTGCCCACCCACCCCCAGCTCGATGCGATGCTGTCTCCGCTCGGGTTCTCGATCAGTCATTCCGGAACCCTGGTTGCGGCGGCGGCGGCGCGGCGGCGGGTCGGCATCGATATCGAGCAATTGGCCACGTTGCCAGCAGAAACAGTGCGGCACATCGCATCTGACGCACTGTTCGGCGACCTGTCGCAGTATGCCGAGCCGGCAGCCAGCGTCGCGCCCGCTGAAATAGCCGCCGCACAAGCGGCGGCCGTGACCGCCTTCACCCTCAAGGAGGCCGTGCTGAAGGCCGCCGGCATCGGCCTGGGGGAGGGCCTGGATGACGTGGACCTGATGCCCATGCGGCTCGGCAACGTGCAGCGGGCCACGCACCGGGGCGTGGCCTACGAGGTGGTGAGCGTGCTCGACAGGGGATACGCCATGTCGCTCGCCTGTGTCGATGAGCCCTCCCAGCCGCTGCCCGCCGCCATTGCAGAAAGCCGGACCGTCCTGCCGTCGTTCGGCCAGGAGGCGCTCTACATGCTGGAGCATCTTGACGGCATCGGTTCGGCCTTCGCCCTGGCATGGCGGCAACACCTGCTTGGGCAAATGGACGTGGGTGCCGTCGGCCAGGCCATGCAGTATCTCGTCAACCGGCACGACGCCCTGCGATGGCGATTCGGCGAGCAGGCGGGGCACATCGTGGCAAGGGTGCTCGGCGCGCCGGTCGTCACGCCCAGGCTTGTCGACCTGTCCAGCCTGCCGCAGCAGGAAGCGCATCGCCGCGTCGATGCACTGAGCCAGGAGACGCTGGTGCAGCGTTTCGACCTGGTCGCCGGGCCCCTGCTCCGCTGCCTGCTTGTTCGAATCTCGGCCACGGAATCCGAACTGCTGTTCTGCTTCCATCACTCGATCATGGATGCATCGTCGGCATTGGCCTTCCGACGGGAATTCGCGGCCGCCTACAACGCATTTTCTACGGGGAAGCGGGTCGAGCTTGCGCCCCTGCCTTTCCAGTACGCCGATTTCGCGCGACGACAGCGCGAGGCATTGACGGCAGAACGGCGCCAGAAGCTGCTGGCCTACTGGCAGGGTGCCATGGCCGACTGTCCTGCATCGCTTCCGCTCGGCGCCCCGCTCAGGGCCAATGAGAAACGCGACCTACCAGTCCAGACAGCTCGCGTTCGCAATCCCCGCCGCGTTGCGGGGCAGCTTGCAGGATGCGGCCAGGGCGGAGGGGGTGACGCAGTTCGTGCTCGCGCTGGCGGCCTACCAGCTCCTCCTGATGGAGCTTGGCGGCGAAGAAGATTTCTCGGTCGGCGTTCCCTTTGCCGGCCGCGAGCACTCCGCAGAATTCGCCGTCATCGGCTATTTCGTCAACGTCCTGCCGGTGCGCTCGGCGCTTGTCGGCGCCTCGACCGTGCGCGAGATGCTGCAGGGACTGCGTGAAGCCGTCATGGGGGCGTTCGAGCACCAGGACCTGCCGCTGGCAGAACTGGTGCGGGCATTGAATCCACTCGCCCGGTCAGCGCACGCCCCGCTGTTCCAGTCCGTGTTTCGCCTGGTCCACGAGTATCCCGATGGTTCCGAACTCAAAGGGCTGGAGCAGGTGTTCACCAACCTGCCCCCGCGCACAACGCTGTACGACCTCAACCTGCTGGTCAGCCTCGGGGAGACGGAGGGCCAGGGACTCCTCGAGTGCAATGCCGCAGCATTCGATGAAGCAAGCGCGCTGCGGATTGTCGAACGTTACCAGGCACTGCTGACAACGATCGCGGCGCATCCGGACTGGGCGCTCAGGGATGTCGTCAAGGGTGCGTCGCACCCAAATGCCGCCCTGCAGGATCCATCGAACGATACCTGGCGTGACATTCCGGCCCTCAGGGTCGACGCCTTGTTTGCAGCCCAGGCGGAACGATCCCCCGCTGCGGTCGCCGTCGAGACGCCGGAGCAGACGCTCACCTATGCCGAACTGGATGCGCGCGCAAACCGCCTGGCCCATTACCTGTCAGGCATCGGGGTTCGTCCAGGCGAACGGGTCGGTGTGGCCATGGGGCGCACACCGGATCTCGTGGTGGCGCTGCTCGCGATCCTCAAGGCTGGCGGCGCCTACGTTCCCCTGGATCCCGACTATCCTGCGGACCGGCTGGCCTTCATGGCGCACGACAGCGCACTGCAGGTGATCGTGTCGCTTCAGTCCCATCTCGAGCCGCTCGCAGCGACCGGGGCGCGCGTGGTCTGCATGGACCGCGACCGGGATGACATCGGCCGGGAGGCAGCGAGTCCTCCCGCCTGCCCGGGCCACCCGGAAGACCCAGCCTATGTCATGTACACCTCGGGTTCCACAGGCATCCCGAAAGGGGTGGTGACCCCGCATCGCGGCATCGTGCGCCTGCTGTTCGGGGTCGACTACGTGCAACTGGATGCACAGCAGGTGTTTCTGCAACTCGGTCCGGTGGGATTCGACGCCTCGACGTTCGAGATCTGGGGCGCCTTGCTGCATGGGGGGCGCTGCGTGATCTACCCGGACCCGGTGCCGACCGCCGCAAAGCTGAGCAGGTTCCTGCGCCGGCATCGGATCACGACGTGTTTTCTCACGACGGCGCTGTTCAATACCCTCGTCGACGAGGCGCCGGAAATACTCCGGGGCATCCGCCAGCTCCTGTTCGGCGGCGAGAAGGTCTCCACGGACCATGTACGCCGGGCGCTGAAGGCGTTGCCGCAGACACGACTCATCCATTGCTATGGACCTACCGAGGCGACGACCTTCAGCACCACGTATGCCGTGCCGCAATCGATTCCCGAACCCGCGTCGACCATCCCGATCGGCAAGCCCATCGCCAACACCTGCGTACATCTGCTCGATGAGCGGCTGGCGCCGGTCGCAGAGGACGAAATCGGCGAGATCCATATCGGCGGCATCGGGCTCGCAATCGGCTATCTGAACCAGCCAGAGATGACTGCGGAGAAGTTCGTTGCGGATCCCTTCTCGGCCGGGCCGGATGCGCGACTCTACAAGACCGGCGACCTGGCGCGGCGCCTGCCGGATGGCAACATCGAATTCGTCGGACGCAAGGACAACCAGGTGAAGGTCAGGGGGTTCCGCATCGAACTCGAGGAAATCGAGGATGCCCTGAAGGCGCACCCATCGGTCATGGAAGTCGCGGTGGTGCCGGTGATCAATGCGCAGCGACAAACCCGGCTGGTCGCGTACCTCCGCTTGCACGGCAAGGGACCGCATCGGGTTGCCGAGCTCCGCAACGACCTCAGGGCCAGGCTGCCCGCCCAGTTCGTTCCCGATCTGTTCATCAGCTTGCCGGCGCTGCCGCGCAACGAACACAACAAGATCGACCGCAATGCATTGCTGCAGCGACCCATTACGACCAACTACGATGAGCAGGGACTCCATGGGCCGCGTGACACGACCGATTTGCTGTTGCTGGAGATATGGGATGAACTGCTGGGTGCGTCGGTAGGCATCGACGACGACTTCTTCGAAGTGGGTGGCAACTCGCTGTTGGCCGTCTCGCTGCTGGCGCGCATCGAAAAACAAACCGGACGCAGCCTGCCCCTGTCGACACTGTTCTCCAGGACAACGATCCGCGCACTGGCGGAGGCGCTGATCCAGGACCTCGCGCAGGATGCGCAAGGCGAGATCCTCGAGTTGCACAAAGGCACGGGGGGCACACCCTTGTTCTTCATGCATGGCGACTTCATGGGTGGCTTCTTCTCCAAGGATATCGCCAGCGCAGCCGACCTGCCCGGGCCGTTTGTGGTCATGCAGCCTTACGATGCTTCCAGGCAACAGGAACTCCCGGAGTCGATTGCCGCGATGGCCGCGGCGCATCTTCGGACCCTGCGAAAAAAACAGCCGAGAGGGCCTTACCGACTGGCCGGATATTGCAACGGGTCCCTGATTGCTTTCGAAATGGCCCAACAGCTTGTGAAGGAAGGAGAAGAAGTGGAGTTCCTGGGATTGATCGATCCTTCGCACCCCTTTATCCACCCTCCCCAGGTGTTCGGCAAGGAATCGACCGAACGTTTTCTGGGCCGATATTCAAGATCAACCGATCTATCGCGTCTGCTGGTTGAGGATGCCGAATATCGGAGCCGTCTGCTCAATCACTTCAGCGCAGTCTGCGCTGCCTACCAGGCCGATCCTTTTCATGGAAATGTCAGCTTGCTTCTGATTGAACAACGCAAAGGGAAACGGGATCCGATGCGAGCCTGGAAGAAAGTGGCGAACAATGTAGACGTCTACCAGTATCAAGGTGAAAGAGCCTTCCACGGCGCTGCGCCACGGCAACATGCGGGATGGCTTGGACAAACCTTGCGGCAAGCGCTGGACAGATTGGAAGGGAATGCCCCGACTTCAGCAGAAATGCCATCCGAATGAAAAACATGGATCGTCATCATGCCCTGGGAGACCGTCTCCGATCGCTTTCCCGAGAGGAACGCATCCCTCTCCTGATTGCGGCGCTGAAGGAGCACACGGCTGCCGTGTCAGGCATCGCTCAGGAGTCCATCGACCCGGAAGCACCATTCGTCGCGCTATCCCCGCTTCTGGGCGATGTGTTCACGCGAAACAAGCTCCTGATCAAACCATGGGTCAAGAAATCCCTGGGGTTCCCCAGTTTCTGGCAGTACGAAGCCAGCCTGAGCAACTCGATCGCGCAATTGGCCAGCTATCTGGCCAGCGAGCTCGAAACGGTCATGCCTGAAACGGAGACCTTCTCCGACCCTTACGAGGGCGGGGGATGGGGCTGGCCTGACCCCGCAGCCTATCAGGGTGAACCGCTGGCCCACGGAAGAATGGCCTTCGTCCTTGGGGCAGGGCGCTCCGGCACCACGCTGTTTCGCAGCATGTTGTCGGGCCACCGGCAAATCTACTCGCCCGGCGAACTCCATCTTCTGCCCTTCGATGACATGGGGCAGCGACAGGAGGCTTTGGTCCGGCTGCAGCAGCATTGGATGAATGCCGGATTGCTGGACGTGCTGAGAGAACAGTTTGGCCTGACACAATTGGAGGCATTGACCACGGTCTACACGCTGGCCGCTGAGAAAGTACCGATTGTCGAGATTTACCGGCGGATCCGTGAGCGCCTGGAAGACCACTGGCTGATAGACAAGTCTCCCGGCCTATTCCATCCATCCCGTCTGGCTGCAGCGGGCGGAACAGATGTTTGTCGATGCCAGGTATCTGTTCATGACACGTCATCCATATGCAGTCATGGATTCGTTCGTGAAGCGCCGCTTTCATCGCTACTCGGCCAGCATCTGGGGGTTCGTGGCCGACAACCCCTGGCAGGCTGCCGAGAAGTACTGGGCGTTGTCGAACCGGCATGCCCTGGATTTCCTGCATGAACATGCCTCGCATCGCGCTGGATCAGAGTGCGCTTCGAAGATCTGCTGCAAGACACCGGAGCCGTTCAGGAAGCCGTTTGTCATCTGCTGTCCCTTCCCTTCGATGCGCAGATGCTCGATCCCTATCAATCCGGCCGCAGCCTCGCCCCCGAATTGAAGAAGCGGTCTCAAATCGAGTCCGATTTGAGCGAAGCGTGGAGGCAGATACGCCCCCCGCACAAGCTGAGTCCCTTTACGCTGCAGGTCGCCGAAGCACTGGGTTACGAAATGCCATGATTTGACTCGCCAAACCGCGCATCAGGATTTGGGGGACGATTCAGGGACAAAGGGAATGGGGCAAGTGCAGGCCGGTGCCGGCTAGCCACCGCCCGGTCAGCCGGGCTTGCGCGCGACCAGATCGATCAGCGCCGACATGCCGTGGTGATGGCTGCCTTCGCTGATGAAGGATTCGTGTTCGTGCAGATGCAGGATGTCCCAGTCGCCGAACCACGTCGCGCAACAACTCGGCGGTATACATGTTGGCGGCGCTCGGCGGGCCGCCGGTGGCGAACTCGACCTGCTTCGGCGTATAGCCCTGCAGGATCAGCAGGCCGCCCGGCCTGAGGCTGTTGCGGATGCCGGCGATGATGCGCTCGCGCTCGGGCGGCGGCGCGAACTGGATGAAGATGGCGACCACCAGATCGTAGGCCGCCTCCGGCCAGTCCCAGTCGAGCACGTCGGCCTGCTCGAAATCCAGCGTCACGCCGCGTTCGGCGGCCAGCTTGCGGGCTTTCTCCAGCGCCACCGGCGAGACGTCGATCGCATGCACCTGCACGCCCTGCTCGGCCAGCCACACGCCGTTGCGGCCTTCGCCGTCGGCGATCGCCAGCGCGCGCATGCCTGGGCGGATCAGCCCGGCCTGGCTGGCCAGAAACACATTCGGCGCGGTGCCGAAAATGTAGTCGTCCGTGGCATAACGCTCGTCCCAGAAGTCCTGGCTCATCCTTACTTCGCGTTGGCGGCCAGCAGGCGTTCCAGTTGCGCCGCCGGCACCATGCCGGGCACGCGCTGGCCATTGGCGAAGATGAGCGTGGGGGTGCCGGATATTTTCAGCTTGTTGCCGAGCGCGATGGTGTCGTCGACCGGATTGGCGCACTTGCCATCGTTGCTTCGGCACGCTGCCACCGGTGATGTAGTCGTCCCACGCCTTGTTGCGGTCGGGCGCGCACCAGATCTGCTTCGAGGTCTGCACGGCCTTGGGGTGCAGGCCTTCGATCGGATACAGGAAGGTGTAGACGGTGATGTTGTCGACCTTGGCCAGCTCGGCCTCGAACTTGCGGCAGTAGGGGCAATCGACGTCGGAGAACACCACCAGCTTGCGCGCTCCGTTGCCCTTGACGGTCTTGAGTGCATTGTTGAGCGGCAGCGATTCCCACTTCATCGCCTGCAACTGGTTCAGGCGCGCCTGGGTCAGGTTGCTGCGATTTTTCAGGTCGATCACGTCGCCGGTAAAGACGTATTGCGCCTTGGCGTCGACATACACCAGCTGGCCGTCGAGATAGACCTCGAACAAGCCGCTGTAGGGCGTTTTCTTGACCGAGATGATCTGCGCGCCCGGGAACTGCTTGCGTCAGCGCCTTGCGGATGACCGACTCGTTGGCCTGCGCGCGTCGCAGCGAACATCAGGATTGCGGCCAGAGCCAGGGGGGTGAATTTCATTCGATACTCCAGAATAAATCAAAAAAGTCAGGACATCGCCTCGCGTACCAGCGCCGCCTTGAGCGGCGGCAACTGGTTCGACGCAGGCGCATCCCGGTATTGCGCAACCATGCGGCGCGCGTCGTCGGCAAACAGATGATGCAGGCCGTGGGTCAGCGCCTGCATGCGCTGCACCGGCTCGGCACGCTGGCGGGCATAGGTGTTCAACACCCGCACATCGCCGCAACGGGTGCGACGATGCTGCACCAGCGTGTCGACCAGCGCTTCGGCGTCGCCAAAGCCCAGGTTCACGCCCTGCCCCGCCAGCGGATGCACGCCGTGTGCCGCGTCGCCGATCAGCGCCACGCCCGGCGCCACAATCGACTCGACCCGGATCAGCCGCAGCGGAAACGCCGCCGCGGGCGTCAGCAGGTTCAATTCGCCCAGCCGGTCGTGCCCGGCCGCGCGCACCGTGTCGGCCAGTGTTGCGGCATCGAGTGCGACCAGTTCGTCAGCATGATGCGTCTGGGTTGACCAGACCATCGACAGGCGGTTCCCCGCCGCGGCAAATTCCCGACGCCCGTTCAAGCGGCAGCCAGGCCAGGATGTCGCTGTCGAAGAACCACTGGAAGGCGGTGCCGCGATGCGGGCGCTCGCATTCGAAATTCGCCACCACGCCGCTCTGGCCGTAGGGGATCAGCGTCGAGCCCAGGCCTGCCCAGTCGCGGATGCGCGAGGCGGCGCCATCGGCGCCGACGACCAATTCGGCTTCCAGCACCGAACCGTCGGCCAGCGTCAGCTCGGATAGCGGACGCGTCGCGTTCGATGGATTCGATCGTGGCCGGGCAATGCAGCGCCACGCTGCCGTCGTGCCTGCAGCGCCTGCCACAGGGCGTGCTGCAGGCGTCCGCTTTCGACGATGGCGGCCAGATGCGACACGCCGGACTCATAGGCGTCGAGCCGGAGCGCGCCGGCCGCATCGCCCGCCACGTCCATGCGGAACACCGGCTGGACGCGATCGGCATCCATGCGCTGCCAGGCGCCCAGGCGTTCGAGAAAACGCTGGCTGGCCGGGCTGATGGCATAGATGCGGGTGTCCCAGGTTTCGTCCGGTGCCTGCGCCGGCTGGCGCTCGATCAGCGCCACCCGCAAGCCCTGCCGGCCGAGCGCGAGCGCTGCGGCCGCCCCCACCAGACCGGCGCCGACGATCACGACCTGATAGCGTGCGCTGCTCATCCGCGTGCTCCGAAAATCATCCGCCGCGCGACGAAGCTTTTCAGCGGCGGAAACACTTCCAGCGCCAGCAGGCCCAGCCCGCGCGCATGGCGCAGCGGGGCGATGTCGTTGGAAAACACGCGCACCAGAAAATCGGTGAAGCCGACGCCGCCCAGCACATCGACGCGCCGGCCGCGCGCATAGGCACGCAGCATGGCGGCGCTGCCGATCTCGTCCACCGGCGTGTCCCCGCACAGGCTCGCCAGTTCCCAGGCGTCGCGCAGGCCGATGTTGAACCCCTGCCCCGCCACCGGATGCAGCGTCTGCGCGGCGTTGCCGATGCGCACCACGCGATCGGCTGCTTCGCTGCCGGTGTAGGCAAGCCTGAGCGGGAAGGTCTTGCGCGGGCTGGCCGCCAGCGAACCGGCCCTGCCGCCCGCCAAAGTGGCGATACAGGGCGTCGAGAAATTCGCTGTCGGGCAAGGTGGCAATACGCTGGGCATCGGCATTGCCGGCCGTCCAGACCAGCGCATACGTCCTTTCACGCGCTTGATCACCCGGAAAGCCGGCGTCCCCTTGTGGTTCGCGACTGTCGCCGCTGGGCATACGGTCATTCACGGGTTTCGGCCTGCTGAAAGTCGTCGCCCCCCCGTGGGGCAGCAGCGCCGCCGGGCCTTCCGGCGTGAAGCGCTCGTAGGCCTGATTGGCGTGCGGCAGTTCGGTCTGCACGTCGCACACCACCGCCGATCTGATCGTAGTCGCGCGATATTTTCGGATCGGGCGGCCTTCGCGCCGCGTCCACCGTCGGCCACCACCACCAGCGGCGCGGCGAGGGTGTCGGCCCGCGCCGTGTGCAGCGTGGCGCAGGCGGTGTCGGATTCGATGCGTGCCACCGCCACGCCGTAATCGACCGCGATGCCGGCATCGGCCAGCGCCTGCTTCAGGACCGCCGTCAAGCGTGGCGTAAGGCAGCACGTAGCCCAGCGCCGGCACCTTCACTTCGTCGGCCGACAACCGCGCCACGCCGAGTGCGCCGCGCTGCGAAATATGGATGCGGGTGATCGGGGTCACGCCCTCGAGCCTGTCCCACACGCCGAGGCGATCGAGGATCAGGCGCGAACCGTAGCGACAAGGCCAGGGTGCGGGTATCGGCACGGGCATCCGCCGGCTGCGCTTCGAGCACGCGGCGCGGCGATGCCCTGCTGCTGCAGGGCCAGCGCGCACACCGCGCCCACCGGGCCGGCGCCGACGATCAGCATCTCGCTCATCGGTTCATCCACTCCTCGATCTCGGCCACGGTTTTCGGCGGCGTGGTCAGTACCTCGCAGCCGGACTCGGTCACCGCCACATCGTCCTCGATGCGGATGCCGATATTCCACAGGCTTCGGGCACGTCGTCCGCCGGGCGGATGTAAAGGCCGGGCTCGACGGTCAGCGTCATGCCCGGTTGCAGCGGCCGCCACTCGCCATTGAATTTGTACTCGCCGGCGTCGTGCACGTCGAGTCCCAGCCAGTGGCCGGTTCGGTGCATGTAGAAGCGGTTGTAGGCACTGCGATTCGATCAGGCCGTCGACCTGCCGTCGAAGCAGTTTCGAGATCGACCATGCCCTGCGTCAGCACGCGCACCGCAGCCTCGTGCGGAGCATTCCAGTGGCTGCCCGGACGCACTTCGCCGATGGCCGCCATCTGCGCGGCCAGCACCAGTTCGTAGACATCCTTCTGCGCGGCCGAGAAGCGGCCGTTCACCGGAAAGGTGCGGGTGATGTCGGCCGCATAACTGCCGAACTCGGCCGCGGCGTCGATCAGCAGCAGGTCGCCATCGCGCAGCGGCTTGTTGTTGAAGACGTAATGCAGCACGCAGGCGTTGGCGCCGCTGGCGACGATGGAAGTTATAGGCCGGCGCCTCGGCGCCGCCGCGGCGGAAGGCGGACAGCAGTTCCGCCTCGATCTCGTATTCGTGGCCGCCCGGCCGGGTCGCGCGCATGGCGGCGCGATGCGCGCCGGTGGAAATCTCGGCGGCGCGGCGCATCAGGGCCAGTTCGTGAGCATCCTTGATCAGCCGCATCTCGTCCAGCGCAGTGCGCACGTCGACCAGGTCGGTGGGTGCCTGCACGCCGCTGCGCGACTTGGCGCGCACCGCATTGAGCCAGCCCATCACTGCGCGTCCCAGCCATGTCGCGGCCGATGATGTAGGCCAGCGCGGCGATTCCCAGCAGTCCGGGCAGCTTCGCATCCAGCGCATCGTAGCGAAAAGGCATCGTCGAAGGCAAAGACCTCGCGGGCCGCCGCCGGACCATAGCGGAATCCGTCCCAGATCTCCCGCGTTTCGTCCTTGCGCTCGCGGCAGAACAGGATGTGGCGCGGCGCTTTGCCGCCCACCAGCACCACCACCGCCTCGGGTTCGTTGAAGCCGGTCAGCCAGTAGAAATAGCTGTCGTGCCGATAGGGATAGTGGGTATCGCGGTTGCGTGGCACCTCCGGAGCGGTGGCGATGACCATCACGCCTTCGCCCATCTGCTCCAGGATCCGCTCGCGGCGGGCACGGTAAATTGCCGAATCAGGCTGCATGGTGCTGTCTCAGTTCCTCGTCCAGTGCATGCAGGCGGGCCGGCGTACCGACATCCTCCCAGCGCCCGGCATAGTGTTCGCCACCGACACGGCCGGCATCGATCGCCAGCCGCAACAGCGGCGCCAGCGGCGCTTTTTCGCCGGCCGCCGTGTGCGCGAACAATGCGCGATGGTAGACGCCGATGCCGGAAAAGGTGAGGGGTGAGCCGTGAGGAGCGAACGACAAAGGGACGACGCGGCCGGCATCCAGCACGAAATCCCCCTGCGGATGATGCGGCGGGTTGCCGACCAGCACCAGATGCGCCTGGTCGTGTCCCGCAGCCAGCCGCGCCATTGGCTCTGCCAGCCGGCTGAAATCGTATTCGCAGTAGATATCGCCGTTCACCACCGGAAACACCTCGCTATCGATCAGCGGCAGCGCGGTGGCGATGCCGCCCGCGGTTTCCAGCGCGCTGATTTCGCGCGAATACTCGATCGACACGCCGAACGCGGCGCCGTTTCCCAGCGCGTCCTCGATCAGCTGGCCGAGATGGGCATGGTTGATGACGATGTGCTTGAAACCTGCCGCACGCAGCCGTTCGATGTGCCAGACGACGAGCGGCTTGCCGCCCACCGTCAACATCGGCTTCGGCATCTGGTCGGTGAGCGGACGCATGCGCTCGCCGCGCCCGGCGGCCAGGATCATCGCGGTTAGTCCGGTCAAAACGTGTACCCCACCTGCGGCTGTTTATCCTGCAGCGCATCCAGCAGAAACAGCAACGGCTTCAGCTCGTCATAACGCTCGCACACCTTCCGCAGGTAGTGCATCACCAGCGGCATGTCCTTCAGATAGCCGTCCTTGCCGTCACGGTGATACAGCCGTGCAAAGATGCCGAGCACCTTGATCTGGCGCTGCGCGCCCATCCATTCGAAATCGCGCCAGAAGTCGCCGAAATCCTCAGGCACCGGCAGGCGGGCAGCCCGTGCCTGTTCCCAGTAGCGGATCACCCAGTCGAGCTGCTGCTCCTCGTCCCACTGGATGTAGGCATCACGGTAAATCGAGGCAAGATCGTAGGTGATGGGGCCATACACCGCGTCCTGAAAATCGAGAATGCCCGGATTGGGGTCGGACACCATCAGGTTGCGCGAATGCCAGTCGCGATGCACATACACCTGCGGCTGCGCGAGGTTGTTGGCAAGCAGGCGCTCGAACACGGTATCGAGCATGGCCTGCTGGTCCTTGTTCAGGGTAACGCCCAGATGCTTCGCCAGATACCACTCGGGAAACAGCATCAGTTCGCGGGTCAGCAGCGCACGGTCGTATTCCGGCAGCACGCCGGGCCGGCTCGCCTGCTGGATGCGGATCAGCGCATCGTTCGACGCCAGATAGAGCTCATGGGCCGTGGATTGGGTAAGCGCTGACAGGTAGGTGGTATTGCCCAGATCGGTCAGCAGCAGAAAGCCCTGCTCCAGATCCTGCGCCAGCACCTGCGGCACATGCACGCCGGCATCGGCAAACAGCCGGGCCACGGCGATAAACGGGCGGCAATCCTCGTGCGCCGGCGGGGCGTCCATCACGATATAATCGCGACCTTTGGCAGTGACGCGAAAATAACGGCGAAAGCTGGCGTCCGCCGAGGCCGGGGCGATGTCCAGCGACATCCCCCCCCAACTGTCGGGCAACCCAGTTCTGTAATGCTTGCAAACGTTCCACTGCCTGCTCGGCTCCGAATAACGCTGTTTCAATAACCTTGCCCGGATTTTACATCGCTTGTCCACCCTGCCCGGCTTTGTGCTCGTTGTGTTGTTGCTGACTGCCGGTCCGGCGGTGGCGGAGGGGCTCGTGCTGAAAAAGGATGTCGAGCTGAAGGGCTCGGCGGTGGCCGGCCAGGCAGGGCCGCTGTTTCTGACCGCCGACCGCATCGAATCGACCGCGCCCAACGTCGTCGAAGCCAGCGGCCAGGTGGAAGCCCGTCAGGCCGGCGGCAATTTCTTTGCCGACTGGCTGCGCTACGACACCACGCTGAATCTGGTGGAGGCGCGCGGCCAGGTGCGGCTGGAGCAACCCGCGCTGCTGGTTGAGGGCGACTCGCTCAAGCTCAACCTCGATGATTACAGCGGCGAACTCACCCAGCCGGTCTATCACCTGACAGCGCAGCAGGGACGGGGCGATGCCGAGCGCATCGATTTCATCGACGAAAACCGCTTCAATCTGCAGAACGCCACCTACACCACCTGTCCGGTCGACAACGATGACTGGTTCCTCAAGGTGGCGCGATCTCGATATCGACAAGAACCCGCAATGTCGGCACCGCGCGCAATGCCTCCCTGCAGTTTCTGGGCGTGCCGATCCTGTATACGCCGTGGATGGATTTTTCGCTCAACAACGAACGCAAGACCGGCATGCTGGCGCCGACCATCGGCACCACCGAGCGCAGCGGCTTCGACATCCGGTGCCGTATTACCTCAATCTCGCCCCCAACTACGACGCCACGCTGTATCCGCGCCTGCTGTCCAAGCGTGGCGTGCAACTGGGCGGCGAATTCCGCTATCTGCTGGACGAGGCGCATGGTGAAAACCGCTTCGAATACCTGCCCAACGACAGCGAGGCCGACCGCTCGCGCTGGAGCGTGGCGCTCAACAATGAATACCGCCTGAACGCGAACACCCAGGCCGGCATGAACGTCAACCGCGTCTCCGACAACGACTATTTTCGCGATCTGTCCAACCTGTATCGCCGTCACCTCGCTCAGCCACCTCAACCGCGAAGCCTGGGTGACCACCCAGCATGCCAACTGGAATGCCGAACTGCGCGTGCAAAGCTTCCAGACCCTGCAGGACTCCACTGCAGATCCGATCACTCGTCGAACCCTATGCGCGGCTGCCCTCGCCCGCCTGGGCATGAAGCAGACGCTTGGCCAACGGGCTTGAATTCAAGCTGGAAACCGAGGCCACCCGCTTTGTCTCTCCCGACTCCAGCCTGCCCGAAGGCACGCGGGTGCTGGCCTACCCGACGCTGCGCCTGCCGCTGACCAACGCGTTCGGTTTCCTCACCCCGCAAATCGGCTGGCACAGCAGCTACTACGCGCTGGACGACAGTGCGCCCAAGCAGCCATCACCCGCAACCTGCCTATCCTCAGCCTCGACAGCGGCGTTACCTTCGATCGCCCATTCCATTTTGCCGGTGCCGATTACGAGCAGACCCTGGAGCCGCGTGCCTACTATGTCTACGCGCCGTACCGCGACCAGGACGACATTCCGGTATTCGATACCGCACATGCTGGATTTCAGCTATGCGCAAATGTTCACCGAGAACCAGTTCGTCGGTGGCGACCGCATCAACGACGCCAATCAGCTGACGCTTGCAGTCACCAGCCGTTTCATCGAAGAATCCAGCGGCCTTGAACGCCTGCAGGTCACCCTCGGCCAGCGCTACTATTTCAGCGCGCAGCAGGTCACCCTGCCCGGCGTGCCGGCCCGCACCAGCAACGCCACCGACCTGCTCGCCGCGGTCAGCGGACAGATCACTCGCGACTGGCGCATCAACACCGCCCTGGCAGTTCGACACCCAGAATCGGCACCACCATCCGCCAGAACCTGGGCGCGTCCTACCGACCCGGTCCAGGCCGTGCCTTGAACTTTGGCTACCGTTTCATTGACCAAACCACCGAACAGATCGACCTGTCAGGACAATGGCCGCTGGGCCACCGCTGGTACGGCATGTTCCGCTACAACTACTCGTTCCAGGACGACAAGCTGGTCGAAGGCCTGGCGGGGCTTGAATACAATGGAGGGTGCTGGGCGCTCCGCGGCGTGATCCAGCGCCTGGCCACCAAGGAAAACCAGTCCACCGATGCGCTGTTCTTCCAACTGGAGTTGAACGGCATGGGGCGCCTTGGCGCCAACCCGCTCGACGTTTTGAAACAAAGTGTTCCCGGATACAGGACTAGCAATGAAATTCTTCAAACGCCCTGAATGGTGTCGGCCGCAGTGGATGCTGGCGCTTCTGCTCGCCGCGTCGACTGCTGCTTCCGGCCCAGGCCGCCGTGCATGCCGCTGAACCACATCGTCGCCGTCGTCAACGACGAAGTCATCACCCGCCAGGAACTGGCCAAGCGCTACGATGAGGTCATCGCAGAGCCTGTCGCGGCAAAACACGCCTCTGCCGCCGCGTGAAGTACTGGAAAAACAGCTGCTCGAACGCATGGTCACCGAACTTGCCCTGCAGCAGCATGCCCGCAACACCGGCGTACGGGTCGACCCGACCCAGGTCGAGCGCGCGCTGCAGCGCATCGCAGCGCAGAACAAGCTCGACATGGCCGGGCTGCAGGCCGCTCTGGAGAGGGAAGGCCAGAGCGCTCGACAGCATGCGCAACACCATCCGCAATGAAATCCTCATTGCCCGCGCGCGCGAACGCGATGTCGACAACCGCGTCTCCGTCAGCGATTCCGAAATCGAAGGCTACCTGCAAACGCAGGTGCAACAGGGCGTGGAGACGGAATACAACTTCGCCCACATCCTCATCACCGTGCCGGAGAATGCCTCGCCCGAAGCAGATCCAGGCGCGCCGCGCCCGCGCCGAAGATATCCTCGCCCAGCTTGCCCGGGGCAGCGACTTCGCCCAGTTGTCCGCCAGCTATTCCGATGCCAGCAATGCGCTGCAGGGCGGCGCTTTCGGCTGGCGTCGCCAGCGGCAAACTGCCCGCTCTGTTTGTCGATGCCCTGCAAGCCGCTGCAGCCCGGCCAGGTCAGCCCGCTCCTGAAGAGCAGCAACGGCTTTCACATTCTCAAGCTCATCGACAAGCGTGGCCTCGATGCCACGCTCAGCGTCACGCAGACGCACGCCCGCCACATCCTGATCAAGACCAACGAACTGACCTCGGAGTCCGATGCCCGCAACCGACTGCTGCAGCTCAAGGAGCGCATCGACAACGGCGTGAAATTCGAGCGAACTGGCCCGCCTGCATTCCGATGATGCCAGTGCGGCCAAGGGTGGCGACCTCGGCTGGATCAACCCCGGCGACACCGTGCCCGAATTCGAGAAGGCGATGGATGCTCTCAAAGACGGGCGAGTCAGCGGCCCCGTCCAGTCGCCTTTCGGCTGGCATCTGATCCAGGTACTGGAGCGTCGCAACCAGGACGTCACGCAGGAACGCCAGAACCTGACTGGCACGCCAGGCCATCCGCGAACGCAAGGCCGAAGAAGCTTTCCAGGACTGGGTACGGCAGATTCGCGATTCGGCCTACGTCGAACTGCGTTCGCTCGAATGATCCGGGCACGAACCGGGTGAACGAAGCCACCGATCTGCCCATCCTCGCCCTGACGGCAGGCGAGCCGGCCGGGATCGGACCGGACCTCTGTATTGCGCTGTCGTCGCAGCCGGCATTGCCGTGCCGCCTCACGGTGCTGGGCGACATCGACGTGCTGCGGGCTCGCGCCGCACAGCTCGGCATTGCAGTCGACTTCATCGGCGGCGACATCATCCCCCCGCATCAGCCCGGCTGCGCTGCATGTACGCCACATACCGGTCGCGCGCCCCGGTCACGCCCGGGCGTGCTCGACGCCCGCAACAGCGCCCACGTGCTGGCCCTGCTCGACGCCGCGATCGCGGGCTGCATGAACGGGGCCTATCACGCCGTCGTCACCGCGCCGGTGCACAAGGGCATCATCAACGACGCCGGCTTTGCCTTCACCGGCCACACCGAATACCTGGCCGACCACAGCGGCACCCGCAAGGTCGTGATGATGCTCGCCGGCGGCGGCCTGCGCGTGGCGCTCGCCACCACCCACCTGCCCCTGCGCGAGGTGGCCGATGCCATCACGCCCGAACTGCTCGATGAGGTGATTCGCATCCTGCACGCCGACCTGCAAAGCAAGTTCGGCATCGCCCGGCCGCGCATCGCGGTCGCCGGCCTCAACCCGCACGCCGGCGAATCCGGCCATCTCGGGCACGAGGAAATCGACGTCATCGAACCCGCGCTCGACCGCCTGCGCGCGCGAAGGCATGGACCTCGTCGGCCCGCTGCCCGCCGACACGCTGTTCTCGCGCATCCGCCACGATCCCTGCGACGCCGTGCTGGCGATGTATCACGACCAGGGCCTGCCGGTGCTCAAATACGCCAGCTTCGGCGCCGGCGTGAACATCACGCTGGGCCTGCCCTTCATCCGCACCTCGGTCGACCATGGCACCGCGCTCGACCTCGCCGGCACCGGCCGGGCGGAAGTCGGGCAGCCTGCTGACCGCGATCGAGGTGGCGCTGGACATGGTCGCAAGAAGTCGACGCGCCAGTAAGGCGTATCCTGACATGCATACCCCCCGCAAGCGCTTCGGCCAGAACTTCCTCATCGACGACGGCATCATCCACGCCATCGTCAACGCCATCCATCCGCAAGCCGGCGAAACCGTCGTCGAAATCGGCCCCGGCCTGGGCGCGCTGACCCGCCCCCTGCTCGAACGCCTGCCGCATCTGCATGCGGTCGAACTCGACCGCGACATCGTCGCGCGCCTGCAAAGGGCCTGGCCGCGCCGATCGCCTCACCGTACACAGCTGCGATGCGCTGAAATTCGATTTCGGCGCGCTGGGCCACGACCTGCGCATCGTCGGCAACCTGCCGTACAACATTTCCACGCCGCTGCTGTTCCACCTGATGGAGTTTGCCGCGCACATCCGCGACATGACACTTCATGCTGCAGAAGGAAGTCGTCGAGCGCATGGTCGCCGAACCCTCCACCAACGATTACGGGCGGCTGTCCATCATGCTGCAGCGCCGCTTTCATCTGGAATGGCTGCTCGACGTGCCGCCCACCGCCTTCAACCCGCCACCCAAGGTCGACTCCGCCGTGGTGCGGCTGATTCCGAAAACGCCGGATGAAATCGTGTCGCTCGACGAATCCCTGTTCGCGCGCGTCGTCGCCGCCGCGTTTTCGCAGCGCCGCAAAACGCTGCGGAACACGCTGGGCAGCCTGCTGAAGCCGGAGGACTTCAGCGCCCTCGGCATCGACTCCGGCAAGCGCGCAGAGAACCTTGCCGTCGCCGACTACGAGGCCATCACCCAACACCTGTCGCGACAGCAGCAGCCCGCGTAGGCCTGCCGGGAGCGGATGTCTCAAGTCCGGGAGGAAGGGATAGTCGGTATAGCCCTTCTCTTCGCCCGAGTAGAGCGTGTCGTAATCGGGCGCATTCAGCGGCGCACCGCGACGGAAACGCTCGACCAGATCCGGGTTGGCCAGCAGCAGCCGGCCGAACGCGATCGCGTCGGCGGCGCCGGAGGTCACCGCCTGCTGCGCCGTCTCGAAATCATAGCCATTGTTGCGGATCAGGTTGCCCGTATACAGCGCGCGCAGCCGGTCGTAATCGAACGGCAGCCACTGTTCCCTCGGCGCGCCGCCGGTTCCCTGCAGCACGTCGAGAAACGCCAGGCTGCAGCGGATTGAGCTGCGCCGACCACATAGTCGAACGTCTCCTGCGGATGGTCGTCGCTGATGTCGTTGAACGGCGTCACCGGCGACAGCCGCAGGCCGACGCGATCGCTGCCGATGGCCTTGCACACCGCATCCAGCACTTCCAGCAGCAGGCGCGCGCGGTTTTCCTTGCTGCCGCCGTAGGCATCGGTGCGCTGGTTGGTGGACGAGCGCAGGAACTGGTCCAGCAGATAGCCGTTGCCGGCATGAACTTCGACCCCGTCGAAACCCGGCCTCCATCGCATTGCGCGCAGCCTGGGCGTAGCTTGCGACCAGGCCGGGAATTTCGGAGAGTTCGAGCGCGCGCGGCGTCACGTAATCCTTCATGGCCTGCCCGGTGAACACCTGGCCGGCCGGGCGAATCGCCGAAGGCGCGACCGGCAGGATACCGCCCGGCTGCAGGTCGGGATGCGAAATCCGTCCCACATGCCAGAGCTGCAGGGCGATCCTGCCGCCGGCGCCATGCACGGCCTCCGTCACCTGCTTCCAGCCGGCGATCTGCTCGGGCGTATGGATGCCGGGCGTGCGCGGATAGCCATGCCCCTCCGCGCACATCGGCGAGGCCTCGGTCAGGATCAGGCCGGCCGACGCGCGCTGGCGATAGTATTCGGCCATCAGGGGCGTCGGCACATTGCCGGCACCGGCGCGGTTGCGCGTCAGCGAAGACATCACGACGCGGTTGGCGAGGTCGATGGCGCCGAAGCGGGCGGGCGAGAAAAGATCGGTCACGTGGGTTTCCTTGAAATAAGCCCTGCGGGCAGGATTGAAAACGAACTTTGCCATAGCTTGAGGTTGAATTCGAAAACACAAGCACCCGGGTACGAATACCTTGATGCATGCCAGAGCAGCACGCTCGCCAGCCGATGAGATGCCGGATTTACTTGCGACCTCGAAACTTGTGACAATTGCGCCTGTGGCCAGATCTTGGCCTGCCATTCAGGAACGGAACGATGATCGAGAATCAGCAACGCTTTACCCAGACCCTGGCGCTGTTCGATGCCGCCAACGCCGAAGACCCCAACCAGGACGAAGGCCAGCCGAAGGAACTGCTTTACGGCAAGCGCATGTCGGACATGATCGGACGCTTTGCGCCGGACGCCTCGGAAGCCGCGCAACTGGCGGTGCGCGCCCAGCACATCCGGCGCTGGACGGTGCCGCGCAACACCTACCCGATGACCAAGGAAGGCTACCACGCCTGGCGCACCGGCCTGTATACGTTCCATGCCGACACCGCCGGTGAACTGATGCGCCAGGCCGGCTACGACGACGCGATGATCGAACGCGTGAAGAAGGCGGTGGGCAAGCGCGGCATCAAGGTCAACCCGGAAACGCAACTGCTGGAAGACATCGCCGACCTCGTCTTCATCGAGCACTACCTGCTGGCCTTTGCACAGAGCAAGCCCGAATACGACGAAGCGAAATGGCTGGATATCATCCGCCGCACCTGGGGCAAGATGTCGAAGCACGCGCAGGCGTTTGCGCTGTCCGGCAAGATCAGGCTGCCGGAGTCGCTGCTGCCGCTGATCACCAAGGCGATCAGCGATTAGGCACAGCGGCCGGATGGAGGCTGCGCTTCAGGTCGCCGCTTGCTGCGACCAGCCCGCCGTCCCCTTCTGGATGAACTCGATCGGGTAACCGTCCGGATCCTCGATGAAGGCGATCACGGTCGTGCCATGCGACATCGGCCCGGCCGGGCGCAGGACCTTGCCGCCTTTTGCAGCCGCCGCGTCGCACGCCGCATAGGCATCGTCGACCTCGATGGCGATGTGGCCGTAGCCGCTGCCGATCTCGTATTTCTCGACGCCCCAGTTGTAGGTGAGTTCGAGCACCGCCGCCTTGTCCTCGCTGTCGTAGCCGACGAAGGCCAGGGTGAACTTGCCGCCCGGGTAGTCCTTGCGGCGCAGCAGCTTCATGCCGAGCACGTCAGTGTAGAAATCGATCGAGCGGTCGAGATCGCCTACCCGCAACATGGTGTGAAGCATTCTCATCATGCGTCCCCTTTCAGTTTCGTTTGGCTTGCTCGCGTGCGGGCAGGGGCATCCCTCCAGCGGGTCGATCCCCCTCCGGGGGCCCCTCGCCCTGCGCTTCCGGGCGCCACCCGCAACATGGTGTGCAGCATTCTCATCATGTGTCCCCTTTCAGCTTCGTTTGATTTGCAAGCATGCGGGCCGGGCATCCCTCCAGCGGATCGATCCCCCTCCGGGGCCCCCTCGCCCTACGCCTCCGGGCGCCACGCGCAACATGGAGTGGAGTATTCGCATGGCAGCATCCCGAAAAATATTCGTCCACCAGGACAAACAGGGATTTGAATCAAACCTGAAACAGCACTGTGCCCATTGTGCGCAACTCGGTCCGTCTTGCCAACGCATCGGGGCACAACTCGGCGACCTGCGCCCAGAAACGCGGTGAATGGTCGAGGTGGACGAGGTGCGCGAGCTCGTGCGCAGCGACGTAGTCGATCAGCGCGAGCGGCGCCTGCACCAGCCGCCAGTTGAGGCGGACATGGCCGCGCCGGGTGCAGCTGCCCCATTGCGTCTGTGCATTGGACAAGGCGAAGCGGCTGGGTGTGCGCCCCAGTTTGCGGGCGATGCGCGCGAGCCGCCAGGCCAGCACGCGTCTCGGCACGGGCGAGCAGCCAGTTGCGGATCGAGCGCCTGGGCATCGATCTCGTAGAGGCGCGTAGACGCGCAACGTGTCGCCATGGCGCCGCACCTCGCTGAACAAGGAAGACCGGATGTCGAGCGCCAGCGTTCGTCCAAGGTAGCGCACTTCGGTTGGCCGGTATCGCGACCGCTACTGACGGCGTTCGCGCCTGCATGCGAGCCCACGCACGATGCAGCCAGTCATGCTGCTGGCGCACATAGCTTTCGATTTCTGCGCGCGGGGTCCAGCTCGGCGCGTGGATGCGCACTTCGCACGGCGGTGACCGTCAGTCCGAGAGTGCGGCGACGGCGCGAGCGCCGCAGCTGATACGGGACGGCAGCGTCGCCGATCTGCAGGACGCCGCTATTGGTGTGCGGCAGCAGGGGGCAACCTCGTCATTTCGGTTTCGATCCAGGCTTCCACTGCGCGCGTGAGTTCGGCCGCGCTCTTGCCGCTGGAGTCGATCGCCGGGCCGATGCTGACGGTGATGGTGCCGGGGCGCTTGATGAAGGCATTCTTCGGCCACACCTCGCCGGCGTTGTGCGCCACCGGCACGATCGGGGCGCCGGTTTCCGCCGCCAGCCAGCTGCCGCCGATGCCGTAACGGCCTTTCTCGCCCGGCGCGACGCGCGTGCCCTCCGGAAACACCAGCACCCAGAATCCCAGCGCGAGCTTCTCCTTGCCCTGTGCGACGATCTGCTTCGAGCGCCTCGCGCCCGGCACCGCGGTCGATGGCGATCGGCGACAGCAGCCGGAACGCCCAGCCGAAAAACGGCACGTTCAGCAGTTCCTGCTTGATGACGGGCGAGACCGGCGGAAACAGGAACAGGAACGCCACCGTTTCCCAGGCCGACTGATGCTTGGCGAGGATGATGGCCGGTTGCGACGGCAGGTTCTCGGTGCCCTGCACCACATAGCGGATGCCGAGCACCCAGCGCGCCAGCCAGATCACCAGATGGTTGTAGCCGGTGATCAGGCGGTAGCGCGTATGCGCCGAAAACGGAAAGCTGAACAGCGCCACCACGCTGAAAAAGATCGTCAGCGCGGTCTGAAGAATCGCAAAAATGACCGAGCGGATCAGGTTCATGCCGTACCAGCTTGAGCAGGTGATCGACCGCCTCGCTCAAGTCGGCGAACACCGGGGTGTCCTTGGGCAGTCCGCCCGCCGCCAGGGTTTTCTCGCCCTTGCCGGTTCTCACCAGAAAAGGGCGTGCGCCCACGCTAGCCGCCGCCTGCAGGTCGCGCAGCGAATCGCCGATCGCGGGCACGTCGTGCAGGTCGCGGCCATAGCGCGTGGCGATCTCGTTGAACAGCCCCGACTTGGGCTTGCGGCAGTCGCAGTTCATGTCGGCCGCATGCGGGCAATAGAACACCGCCTCGATGCGCCCGCCCGCCTGCGCCACCGCCTTGTGCATCTTGGCGTGGATGGCATTCAGCGTCGCCATCTCGAACAGACCGCGCGCCAGTCCCGACTGGTTGGTCGCCACCACCACGCGCCAGCCTTCGCGCGTCAGCCGCGCGATCGCTTCCAGGCTGCCGGGAATGGGTTTCCATTCATCCGGCGACTTGATGAACTGGTCGGAGTCGATAGTTGATGACGCCGTCGCGGTCGAGAATGATGAGCTTCATGGCGGGAAGTTTAGGCGGCCAGACGGGAGATGTCCGCCACCCGGTTCATGGTCTGGTGCAACTGGTTCAGCAGCGCCAGCCGGTTGGCCTTGAGGGCGGGATCGTCGGCGTTGACCATCACGCTGATCGAAGAAGGCGTCGACCGGCTCCCGAAGGGCCGCCAGCGCCTGCAGCGAGGCTGTGTAGTCGCCCGACGCAAACGCGGCGTCGGCGCGCGGCGCGATCTCGCCGAGCGCAGCAAACAGTGCCGTCTCGGCGGCTTCGACAAAGCGTGCCGGATCGGCCGCCTCGCCCACTTCGCCTTCGGCCTTTTTCAGGATGTTGCCGACGCGCTTGTTGGCCGCGGCCAGGCTTGGCGATTCCGGCAGCGTGGCGAACTCGCGCACCGCAGCGAGGCGTTTGCCGATTTCCTGCAACGGCGGATAGCTGGCAAACACCGCCGCGATGGCCTCGGCACCATACAGCGGGGCCAGCTGGTTGGCGTTGCGCTCATAAATGAACAGCTTGAGTTCCTCGGCCACATTGTCGGCCAGCAGGCCGGACGGGAAGACCGACAGCGCGAACGCGATCAGGTCGTCGAGTTTTAGTTGCAGACCCGCTGCACCCGCGCTGGCATCCAGCAACTGGAACGACTTGATCACCGACAGCGCATGGCGGCGCAGCGCGAAGGGATCCTTGTCGCCGGTGGGCTTGAGGCCGATGCCCCAGATGCCCACCAGCGTTTCCATGCGGTCGGCGATCTGCAGCACCTCGCTGACCACGTTGGTGACCGCTTCGGTCTCGTCACGACGCAGCAGATACTGGTCGGCGATGGCCTGGGCGACGCTTTCGTCCTCGCCATCATGGCGCGCGTAATAGCCGCCCATGATGCCCTGCAGTTCGGGGAACTCGCCGACCATGTCGGTCAGCAGATCGGCCTTGGCCAGCAGCGCCGCACGATCCGAAGCCGCGACATCCGCCCCGACCTGTTCCGCCACCCAGCGCGCAATCGCCCGCACCCGTTCGACGCGCTCGCCCTGGGTGCCGAGCTTGTTGTGATACACCACCTTCGCCAGCCCCGGAACGCGCGATTCCAGCGTCTTTTTGCGGTCCTGGTCGAAGAAGAACTTGGCATCGGCCAGACGCGGGCGCACCACGCGCTCGTTGCCCTGGATCACGGCAGACGCATCGTCGGGCGAGATATTGGAGACGATCAGGAACTGGTTGGTCAGCTTGCCCGCCGCATCCAGCAACGGAAAATATTTCTGGTTCGCCTTCATGGTCAGGATCAGGCATTCCGGCGGCACTTCGAGGAAGGCTTCTTCGAACTTGCCGACCAGCACGTTGGGGCGCTCGACCAGCGCGGTGACTTCGTCCAGCAGCGCGTCGTCCTCGATCGGCTTCAGGCCAGAGGGCGCAGCCGCCGCCTGCAACTGGCGCACGATCTCGGCGCGGCGTTCGGCAAAGCTGGCGATCACCGCACCGTCGTCTTTCAACTGGCTGGCGTAGCTGTCGGCGCTCTGGATCACCACCGGATTCACGCGCGCCTCGAAGCGATGGCCCTGCGTGTCGCGGCCGGCCTGCAGGCCCAGCACCGACATCGGCACGATGTCCGCGCCATGCAGCGCCACCAGTCCATGCACCGGACGTACGAAGTTGACCGTGCTCCAGCCGTCGGCCAGCTGATAGCGTCATCACCTTGGGAATCGGCAGCTTCGCCATCGCGGCTTCCAGTGCGCGCGGCAGGCCGTCGGTCAGCGTGGTGCCGGGCGCGATGCTGTCGTGGAACAGCGCTTCGTTCTTGCCGTCCGCTGCACGGCGCAACTGGCTGACGGCCGATGCATCCGCACCCAGCGCCGCCAAACGCTTCAACAACGCGGGCGTGGCCTTGCCGTCGGCATCGAGGCCGACGCTCACCGGCATCAGCTTGGTCGACACCGGCTTGTCGGCGGCGCGCGCCAGCACGTTCTCAACCCGCACGCCGAGACGGCGCGGCGTGGCGAAATGGGTGACGGCGGCATTCGCGTCAGCCAGTCCCTGCGCCACCAGGCTTTCGGCCAGCGAGGCGGCAAAAGCCTCGCCCAGCTTCTTCAGCGCCTTGGGCGGCAGTTCTTCGACGAAGAGTTCGACGAGCAGATTTTGCGTGCTCATGCTGCCGCCTTCTTCGCCAGCTGTCGCGCTGCACTTCATCCGCCCAGGCCTTGGGTGCCATCGGGAAGCCCAGCCGCGCACGGCTGTCGAGATAGCTCTTCGCCACCGCGCGCGCCAGGTTGCGGATGCGGCCGATGTAGGCGGCGCGCTCGGTCACCGAAATCGCGCCGCGTGCATCGAGCAGGTTGAAGGTGTGCGCGGCTTTCAGCACCTGCTCGTAGCCCGGCAGCGCGAGCTGCGCCGCCATCAGTTCCTGCGCGGTCTTCTCGTGCGCGGAAAACGCGGTGAGCAGGAAATCGACGTCGCTGTGCTCGAAGTTGTAGGTCGACTGCTCGACCTCGTTCTGGTGATACACGTCGCGATAGGTCAGCCCCTCGGTCCACACCAGGTCGAACACGCTTTCCACGCCCTGCAGATACATCGCCAGACGCTCCAGGCCGTAGGTGATTTCGCCGGTGATCGGCTTGCAGTCGATGCCGCCGACCTGCTGGAAATAGGTGAACTGCGTCACCTCCATGCCGTTCAGCCACACCTCCCAGCCCAGCCCCCAGGCGCCGAGCGTGGGGTTTTCCCAGTCGTCCTCGACGAAACGCACGTCGTTCTTTTTCAGATCGAATCCCAGCGCTTCCAGCGAGCCCGAGATACAGCTCCAGAATGTCCGCCGGCGCGGGTTTCAGCACCACCTGGAACTGGTAGTAATGCTGCAACCGGTTCGGGTTGTCGCCATAGCGGCCGTCCTTCGGGCGGCGGCTCGGCTGCACGTAGGCGGCCTTCCACGGCTCGGGGCCGAGCGCGCGCAGGAAGGTCGCGGTGTGCGAGGTGCCGGCGCCGACTTCCATGTCGTAGGGCTGCAGCAGCGCACAACCGCGCTCGGCCCAGTAGCGTTGCAGGGTGAGGATGATGTCCTGAAAGGTGGGTTTCACGGCGGATTCAGCGGCTTTTCGGGAAAGCGGCATTTTAACGTGGTTGGGGGGTGCGTAGGCATCTGCTGCTCTTACCACCGTTCGCCGCTGAGCCTGTCGAAGGGCCTGTTTGCATGGTTGAAGTTTCGTCAGACAACTGACCGTTGGCCGAGGGTAGCCCGGCCAACGGACGTTAACCAAGAGCCAAGTTAAGCGCTCGCCCCCTCCAACGCCTCAATCTCCCCCGACAACTCCAGCCACTCCCCCTCTTCAATCGCCAACTCGTCAATGACATGCTGAAGCTGCTTGCCGGTTTCGGTAATCTCCTCGACCGAAAGCGTCCCGCCCAGACGGGCTTCGAACGCAGCCTTTTCCGCCTGCAGCGCAGCCATGCTTTTGTCGAGCCGCTCCAGTTTCTGCTTCAGCGACTTGATCTTGCCCGACGACACCGGCTTCTTCGCCGCCACCGGCGCAGGTTCCGCCTTGACCGCAGGCGCTTCTGCCGCCTTGCCGGCCTGCTTCAGTTCTTCGCGCAGGCGCTTGCCCTCATCCAGCAGATAGCGCTGGTAATCGTCCAGATCGCCATCGAACGGTTCGACGCCGCCCTTGCTGACCATCCAGAACTCGTCGCACACCGAGCGCAACAGGGCGCGGTCGTGGCTGACCAGCATGACGGTGCCTTCGAATTCGTTGAGCGCCATCGCCAGCGCTTCGCGGGTGGCGAGGTCGAGGTGGTTGGTCGGTTCGTCCAGCAGCAGCAGATTGGGGCGCTGCCACACGATCATGCACAGCACCAGCCGCGCCTTTTCGCCGCCGCTCATGGTGCCGACGGCCTGCTTGACCATGTCGCCGCTGAAGTTGAAGGTGCCGAGGAAGGTGCGCAGGTCCTGCTCGCGGCTGCTGAACTGGCCGGCGCCGCCGTTGGCGATGGTGTCGCGGGCGAGGCGGATCATGTGTTCGAGCGGCGTGTCGGCGGGGCGCAGGACGTCGAGTTCCTGCTGCGCGAAGTAGCCGATGTTGAGGCCGCGGCCTTCGAGCACTTCGCCTGCGACCACGGGCAGGGTGCGGGCGATGGTCTTGACCAGCGTCGACTTGCCCTGGCCGTTGGCGCCGAGGATGCCGATGCGCTGGCCGGCGAACACCGATTTGCTGACGTCGCGCACGATCACCGTCGGCGGCGTGCCGGCCGGCGCATCGGCCGGCGGCGGGTAGCCGAAGCTGGCGTCGTCGATGGTCAGCATGGGGTTGGGCAGGTTCTGCGGCTCCTTGAATTCGAAGGTGAATTCGGCGTTGGCCAGCATCGGCGCCAGGCGCTCCATGCGGTCGAGCGCCTTGACCCGGCTTTGCGCCTGCTTGGCCTTGCTGGCCTTGGCCTTGAAGCGGTTGATGAAGTCCTGCAGGTGGGCGATCTTGTCCTGCTGCTTGGCGAACGCGGCCTGCTGCAGCGCCATCTGCTCGGCGTGCATGTCCTCGAAGGTGCTGTAGTTGCCGCCGTAGCGGGTGAGCTGGCCGTTTTCGATGTGCAGCGTGACGTTGGTCACGGCATCGAGAAATTCGCGGTCGTGGCTGATCACCAGCATGGTGCCGGGGTATTTCTTGAGCCAGGCTTCCAGCCACACCAGCGCATCGAGGTCGAGGTGGTTGGTGGGTTCGTCGAGCAGCAGCAGTTCGGACGGGCACATCAGCGCGCGGGCCAGTTGCAGGCGCATGCGCCAGCCGCCGGAAAAGCTGTTGACCGGCTGATTCAGTTCGCGCACCTGAAAGCCCAGGCCGAGAATCAGCGACTGCGCGCGCGACTGCGCGTCGTGTGCGCCGGCGTCGTGCAGCGCCATGTAGGCGTGCGCCATGCGCTCGCCGTCGTCGCTTTCCTCGGCGGCGGTGACTTCGGCCTGCGCGGCGACCAGCGCGGTGTCGCCGGCGATGACGAAATCGGTCGCGGACTCGCTCGTTTCCGGCATGTCCTGCGCCACCTGGGCCATGCGCCACTGCGACGGAATGGAAAAGTCGCCCTTGTCTTCGTGCAGGGTGCCGTTCAGCAGCGCAAACAGGCTGGACTTGCCGGCGCCGTTGCGCCCGACCAGGCCGACCTTTTCGCCGGGGTTGATGGAGACCGACGCGTTGTCGAGCAGGACCTTGGCGCTACGCCGCAGGCTGAGATTCTTGAGGATGATCATGCAGAAGATGCGGCGCGCAGAACACGCCCCGCTTAAATCGCAAAGCCGGATTCTACCCTGGACCCGTTGGGTGCAGTCCTGAACGCCCGATTCCGTGACATGCCGACTGTTTGCCACTTCGACACGAGTTGACGGTTTTCCGTCAAGCGCGGCAGCCGCGCCACTGCGCCCGTTCCAAGCATGACGTTGCAACCAATTGTTTTATTGATAATTTTTAATGCGGGCACCGGCCTACCCTCGGTTGGCACAGGCATTGCAAGTATTCAGGCAACAAACCCCACCAAGGAGCACATCATGAAACTGCAATTCGGCAAAAACCAACTGGTACTCGAACTCAGCCACTCGCCTTTCGCCTGGTTTCATGGCCAGACCGAGCGCATGAGCCTCACCAGCCTGTCGCTGCTGTTCGTGCAGTTTTCCCTGTTTGCCCGTCAGACCGGCTGCCTGACGATGCAAGTGGGTAGAAGCACACCAGCGTGAGCATCAATCTGTCTTGTTCGCCGCTGGGATTTTTTAGCGGCAGCACCTGCCGCATGTCGATGTTCAGCCTGACGCTGCTGTTCATCGAATTCCGGGTGCTGCGCCGCAGCACGCGCGACCTGCGCCTGATGCGCTTAGCGGCGAATTTCCAGCACCGCCTCCAGCCCGCCTTGCGGGCGGTTCTGTAATTTCACCTTCCACCCATTCGTTTCCGCCAGCTGGCGCACGATCGCCAGCCCCAGCCCGGTTCCGCCCGTCGCCTGCGAACGCGAGGTTTCCAGCCGGTAAAACGGCCTGAACACCTTTTCCAGCTGATCGTCCGGAATGCCCGCGCCGGCGTCGCGCACGATCACCCGCACCCGCTTGGTTCCGCATTCCAGCGCCAGTTCGACCGGCGTGTCGCCGCCATAGCGCTGTGCGTTCTGGATCAGGTTGGCCACGATCTGCCGCACCGCCAGTCGTCCGGCCTCGATCTCGCACGGCGCGGCACCGGCCATGCCAGACCAGCATCGGCGGCCACTTCATCCAGTAAACCGGCACAGATCGAAGCGCATCCGGGCTTCGGCCTGCGTGGTCCGCGCCAGTTCGAGATAGCCGGTAATCAGCCTGTTCATGTCGGCCAGATCGGCCACCGCGCGGTCGATGCGCGCCGGGACTGGAAGTCGCATCGCGCAGCATTTCCAGATTGAGCTGCAGGCGCGTCATCGGGGTGCGCAGATCGTGCGAAATACCCGCCAGCAGGGTGGTGCGGTTATCCAGCAGATCGCGCACTTCGGCCGCCATGGTGTTGAAGCGGCGCGCCAGTTCGGCGAGTTCGGCGGGGCCGGTTTCCGGCAAGGGCTCGGGCAGTTCGCCCGCCCCCACCTGGCTGGCCGCCTGTGCCGCGCGCGCCAGCGGCACGGTGATGCGGCGCACCAGAAACAGGGCGGTCAGCAGGCTGAGAAACGTGCCGAATGCGATCACGGCGATCGCCGCCAGCGGCGGCTTGACCGCATAACGGTCAGGGAAAAAGCCGGCGTGCAGTTCATGTCCCGCCCACGGGAATATCCAGCCATGCCGCCTCGCGTACCCGGCACGCCGCGCAGCACGATGGGCTCGCCCACCCGGCGGCTCAACGCCGCCTCGATCTGCTTGCGGAATGCAAACCGGGGGGCGTCCGCCGTTGCGCCGACGTCGACGGTGGTCAGGCGCAGGCCGTGGCGGCGCGCCAGTTCGCGCTCGAACGCCGGACGCGTCTGCGGCGGCAGTTCCACCCAGGTTTGCGCCGACAGCACGATCAATCCGGCCAGATCGTCGGCCGAGCGCTCCGCCACCGGGACGATCAGGGTGCGGGTCACCACCCAGAACGCCGCCGCCTGAAACACGACGAAGGCCAGCGCCAGCGTCAGCGCGGTGCGGGCGAACAGGGAGCGCGGTGAGGTGCTTCATCCCTTGCCCTGTGGCACGAACAGATAGCCCTGCCCGCGCTGGGTGCGGATGTAGGCCGGGATTGGCCGGGTCGTCCTCGATTTTCTTGCGCAGGCGATTCACCCGCACGTCGATGCTGCGGTCGAACGGATCGCGTTCGAAGCCGCGCAGCTGGTCCATCAGCCAGTCGCGCGACAGCGCGCGGTTGGCATGGGTGACGAAAATTTCCAGCAATTCGTATTCGCCCGTGGTCAGGGTGATTTCCAGCACCATCACGGCTGAGGGTGCGGGCGTCGAGGTTGACGCTGAACGGGCCGAACTGGAAGCGTTTGGCCGTATCGGCTGCGGCGGCGCGTTGCCACACCGCTCTGCCGCCGCATCACCGCACGGATCCGCGCCAGCAGTTCGCGCGGGTTGAAAGGCTTGGGCAGGTAATCGTCGGCACCGACTTCGAGGCCGATGATGCGGTCGATGTCCTCGCCCTTGGCCGACAGCATGATGATGGGCGGAAACCCGGGCTGTGCGCGCAACCGGCGCGCCACCGACAGACCATCCTCGCCCGGCATCATCCAGTCGAGCACCAGCAGGTCGGGCAATCGGGCGGCCAGCAAGCGATCCAGCGAGACCGCATCTTCCGCGGTCTCCACCGCATAGCCCTGGCTGGTCAGATATTCGGCCACCAGCTCGCGGATGCCGGGGTCGTCGTCGGTCACATAAATCGTGTCTTTTTCCATGCGGCAACTATAGCAGCGGCATACCGGAGCCATTCCCCCCCCGGTTACACACTGTTACAAAATCGACCCTTGCGTGAAACAGTGCGCTTACTTTCCTCAACCAGACTGCGAAGCATGGAAGCGAAGCAACGCGACCACAGAAATGGAGACAACGATGAACACACGACAATATCTGGATTTTTGGACTGGCCATATCTGGGACTGGCTCTGGCCGCCCCGGTTCAGGCCGCACCGAATTTCATGGATGGACGCGTTCATCGTGGCCAAGCGTGACCAGGGCGACGAACGCCCGCCAGGATCAGCGCGACGCCAGCAAGGACAAGCGCCGCGCGTCCAAGCAAGAAGCCGGAGCGTGAGGAACCGCAAGGCTACGGCTACGGCTACGAACGTCGCCAGCAGGAACGCGATTGAAGAGGGCAGCCGCTCCCGCGGCCGTCGCTGAACCTGATTCATTTGAATCAACAAGGAGAGTAAGCATGAAAACACGCACCTTCAACACCACCCTGATTGCCGCACTGCTCGCCGTCAGTGGCGCAGCCCAGGCCGGTCACGGCCGTGGCGACGGCGACGGCTTCACCACCCGCGCCCGGGTCGTGGCCAGCACGCCGGTCTACGAGATCGATCAACGAGCCGCGCCGCGAATGCTGGACCGAAACCATCGGTTACGAAACCCGCAGCTATCGCGACGGCAACAACACCGGCGGCGCCGTACTCGGTGCCATCGCCGGCGGCCTGATCGGTTCCACCGTCGGCAAGGGTAACGGCAAGGTAGCCGCCGCTGCTGTCGGCGCCGCAACCGGCGCGGTGGTGGGCGACCGCTGGAACGACGGCGGCACCCGCTACGAATCGCGCCCGCGTCCAGGTGGAACGCTGCCGCATCCAGGACAACTTTCGTCAGGTGATCAGCGGCTACGACGTGCGCTACCGCTTTCAGGGTCGCGAATACAGCACCCGCCTGCCCTACGACCCGGGCAAGTGGCTGACCCTGAACGTGAATTTTACCGTGGCGCGAGGACCAGCGCGGTGAGCGCTGGAACACCAGCCGCAACGACTGGAACGACTGACACCCGGTCGAGTGCAGCCTTCCCAAACTGAAAGGAGAATGACCATGTTACGCACCCTCATGATTGCAACCGCGCTGCTGACCGCATCCGGTACCGCCCTCGCCGACAAGACCTATGTCTACGGCGGCGTGACGGTGGTCGAGCCCGGCTTCGCCGTTTCGCTCGGCACCGGCCCCTACGGCGGCGTCAATGTGATGTATTCGTCTGGCGGCTACCCCTACTGGGGCACAGGACCCTATCTTCCCCCGCCGGTCGTGGTGGTCCCGCCGCCGCCACCCCCGCGTTACCGGGTAGCGCCCGCACCGTATTACCGTTACGGGTACGGCTATCCCTATTACGGGCGAGGCGGAAAAGGCCATCACCAGGGGCATGGCCGCCCGGAACCCTATCGTTACGAGGGGCGCAATGGCGGCCGCTACGACCGTGACTGATTCGCCTCCTGGACCCGGGGACTCCCGGGTCTGCTTCATGACGGCGTTGCGGCCACGCACCTGGAAGCGCACGCTGTCGAGCACCTGGCCGCCGCTTCTGGCCAGCAGCTGCAATTCATGGCTTCCTGCCAGCGGCGCCCAGGCCAGCGGCCGGTCGGCCGGGCCAAGGCGCATGCCATCCAGCATCCACACGGCATCTGCTCCCCCTGTCGCGGCGAGGAACACGCGCTGCATGGCGGGCGGCATGTCCGGGTCGAGCGCCAGGATGGCGCCTTCGCCGGGATAGTTGATGCGCGCTTCGGTTGCCGCGACCTTCACCGTCCGTCCTGACGCCGGCGCCGTGCCCGCGACGAACCACTCGCCATCGTGTCGCACCACATTCGACGGCGGTTCGGGTGCGGCTCCCGGCCGGCCATGCAGCGCCTGCATCAGTTCCAGCCACACCGGCGCCGCGCCGGTGACCCCGGAGACGCCGCGCATCGGCCGGCCGTCGAAATTGCCCACCCACACGCCCACCGTGACACGCTGCGAAAACCCGACGCACCAGTTGTCGCGCATGTCCTTGCTGGTGCCGGTCTTGACGGCGCTCCAGAACGGCGTGGCAAGCGGGTTTTCCAGTCCGAAGGTGACGCTGCGCGCGGCGCGGTCGGCCAGGATGTCGGTCACGACGAAGGCCGCAGCCGGATCGATCACCTGCCCGGGCGACCCGGATTGCCCCGGCAGCAGGCTCGCCTGGCGGTAGCGCCCGCCATTGGCGAGCGCGCGATAGGCGTTGGTGAGCGACCACAGGTTCACTTCGGGCGCACCGAGCGCCAGCGCGTAGCCGTAATAATCGGCGTCCTGCGCCAGCGGCAGGCCGAGTTGCAGCAGCCGCTGGTGAAACGGCTCGACCCCGGCCAGCAGCAGGGTGCGCACTGCCGGAACATTGAGGCTGCCGGCCAGCGCGGTGCGGACAGCGACCCGGCCCTTGAACTGCCGGTCGTAGTTCTGCGGCACGTATTGCCCGCTCGGCGTGGTGATCGCGACCGGACTGTCGTCCAGCCACGATGCGGCAGTCAGGATCTGCTGCTCGATCGCCAGCGCATACAGAAAGGGCTTCAACGTCGAGCCCGCCTGGCGCAGCGCCTGCACGCCGTCCACCTGATGCTGGCGCGCGCCGCGGCGGCTGCCGACATAGGCCAACACCGCGCCGCTGGCATTGTCGAGCACCAGCACCGCACCATCTTCCACGTCTTCGCTGACCAATTGGGACAGGTGTGATTCGAGGATGGCCGTCGCTCGGCGCTGCAGGCCGAGGTCGAGCGTGGTGCGAACCCGCGCACCGGCAGCGGGCTGCAACTGCGCGGCCAGATGCGGCGCGTCATCAGCGCCCGCCCAGGCGGACTGCCCCGGCAGCGCTACGTGCGCAAGGCGACGCAAGCGCCCGCACGCTTCGCTGTCCGCCGTCTCTCCGGCATAGCGGCATGCGCGCGCAGCCACCTGGTCGACCGGCGCCTGCGGCGCCGGCAGCAACGCGGCCAGCAGCAGCGCTTCGTCCCGGGTCAGCGCCGACGCCCCCTTGCCGAACAGCATCGCCGACGCCGCCGCGACCCCGCGCGCTTCACCGCGAAACGGCGCCAGGTTGAGATAGGCCTCCAGGATCTGCCGCTTGTCGAGGCCGCGCTCGAGCTGCCACGCCGCGAACATTTGCCGCAGCTTGCCCCACACGCCCTTGCGCGCGCCGGAGGCGAGTTCGGGTTGCAGGAATCCCGCCAGCTGCATCGTCAGGGTGCTGGCGCCGCGGCGCTTTTCGCCCTTGAGGTTCTGCCACAGCGCGTGGGCCAGCGCCCGTGCATCGACGCCGCCGTGCTCGACGAAGCGCTTGTCCTCGAAGTTCACCACGGCCTGTTGCAGGGCCGGCGAGATCGTGTCCAGGCGTTGCCATGCGCCCTGCCGACGGCTGAAATCGACGCGCACTTCCTGCATCGCCGCACCGTGACGGTCCAGCAGCCAGGCCGACGACGACGGGTGCTGGCGCTGGATCTGCGCCAGGTCTGATGCCGGGCCACAGGCGGTCAGCCCCGCACAGGCAGCGACTGCCATCCAGGCGCGCAGCCTCACGGCATCACGTCCCAATCGGCGTTGGGGATTTCGCCGAACTGCTCGGGCTGGTACATCGCCTCCACCCGCGTCGGCGGCAGGCGGAAGCTGCCTGCCTGGTTCAGCCGCAGCGTGTAGTCGAGGCTGAAACGGCCCTTGGGCACCCAGGCGTAATACGCGCGATAGCGGTCGAACGGACGCTCCTCGAACGCCAGCCAGGCCGCGCCCGTGCTGCGGCTGTCGCGCTCCATCAGCGCCGATTCGCCGGCGAGGCCGCTGCCCAGCACGGTCGCCCCGGCCGGCACCGGCGCGTCGACCACCACCCAGCCCATGTCGGCCTGGGCATCGATCGTCAGTGTCACCCGCACCAGGTCGCCGCGCGTCCACTTGCCGGGCGTGGCCTGCTGCAGCGGCGCCAGGGTTTGCCTGATGCTATAGCCGGCATCGAGCGCGGTTTTCAAGGGCACGGCAGCGCGGCTGCTGACCGTGACCCAGGGCTTGCCGCTACCCTGCTGCGTCAGCCGCAGGTCACCCGCGGCGGCCGGCCACGGCAGTTCGACATCCTGCGGCTTCGGCCAGTTCAGGCTGCGCGAGGTGCCGGCGAGTTCGGCCAGCGTCTGGCCGCTCACCGGCGCGTGCTCGAACTGCGCCGAAAAACGGTCCAGCGCGATGCGGGCCCAGGCATTCGCCGTGGTCAGGTCCCAGTGACCCTGCTTCTGACGCGCCATCAGCCCGCGCGCCATGCGCGGCAGGTCGGCCTGCATCTCGGGGAGGGACTGCAACACCGCCAGCGCACGCGCCGCGTTGAGATCGGGCGACACCATCAGCCACCACAGGTCATCGCGGGTGCTGCCCGACCAGTTGAGCGTGGTGCCGCGCAGGTCCATGCGGGCGCGCAATAGCGCCACCGCCTGCTGCAGTTTCGCTGCGCGGTCGGGCACGCTGGCGAGTTTCTGCAGGATCGAGACGTAATCGATCAGCGCGGAGGTTGGCCACTGGTTCGGCGTCATCCGATCCGATCCCAGTGCCAATGCGTCCAGCATGTCGGGCGTGGCCTGGCCATAACGCGCCAGCGCCTCGATGGCGGCAAGCTTGCGCAGATTGCCGTCGGCAAAGCCGCTGCCCGAATTCTCCAGCCTGCCGGCCACCACCGCCTGCAGGCCGCCGAGCATGGCCTCGCGCGCAGCATCGGGCAGCGGCTGGCGCGCGGCGTTCGCGATGGCGAGCACATACGCGGTGAGCACCGAATCGCCGGGCAACGCATCGCTGGCAAAAAACCTGAGCAGGCCATTGCCGTCGAGGTGCATCGGCAGGCGGTTCATGGTGTCGGCCCACAGGGCGGCATCGTCGAGCGCCAGCGCGCGCGACACCCGCTGCTCGATGCAGGTGTAGGGGTAGGCACGCATGTAGGCGCGCATGTCGGCGAGATTGCCCGCCAGCGTGGGCGCCGCGCTGACGGCCACGCCGCCGCGTCCGGCCAGCGCGTCGGCAGGGCGCGCGACGCTCAGGGTGCGGCTGCCGTCGAGCTGCAGCAGCGTCGCCTGCAGCACCCGGGTCGGCACGACCGGCACCACCTGCTGGGTCAGCTTGAGCGTGTCGCTGCCGCCCGGGCTCTTGGCTTCGAGACGCCAGGTGAGCGTGGCCGCACCTGGCGGCACAACGACCGGCCAATTCACGCTGCGCGCCTCGCCCGCTGCCAGCGAGACGGTTTGCGGCGACAGCGCAAGTGCCCTGCCATCGGCGGCGAGATGGGGCGTGAGCGTCACCATCTGCGCCTCGTCGCTGCCGTTGCGCACGGTGAATCCTGCTGCGAAGCGGTCGCCCTCGCGCACCACCGGCGGCAGCCCCGCCAGCAGCATCACGTCCTGCCGCGTCTGGATGCTGGTGTCGCCGTCGCCGAAGAATCCGCTGCCCGCATGCGCCACCGCGACGATGCGAAAACTGGTCAGGCTGTCGTTCAGCGGCACGCTCACCTGCGCGCGGCCGGCACCGTCGAGCTTCACCCGCGCCTGCCACAGCACGCGGGTGTCGAACAGTTCGCGCGTCGGCAACTTGCCGCCGCCGCCGCCCGGCGGCAGGCTCTTGCGGCCATAGTGGCGCTTGCCCACCACCTGCATCTGCGCGGTGGCGGTTTCCACTTCCCAGGGACGCGTCGCCATCATCGCCTCGAGCAGCTTCCAGCTCGGGTTCGGCGCCAGTTCCAGCAGGCCTTCGTCGACCACCGCCAGCGCCACCTCGGCGCCGGCCGGCAATTTGCCGCCATCGGCGCGCGCCACCTGCACCGTCACCGGCACCTGGTCGCGCACCTTGTAGACCGCCTGCGGCGTGCTGACGCCGACCTTCAGCGCATGGCCGCGTTCGCCGACGCGCAGGCTCGCCGCGCCCATCTTGTAGGCGGGCTTGCCGAGGTCGATCAGCGCGGTCGGCGCAGGCTCGCCCACCCGCCCGCGCACGGCCAGCACCGAGACGACGACGTTCGGCGCGTAGTTCGGCTTGATCGGCAGCCGGATGGTCGGAGACGCCGCCGAGAGCGGCACCACGAAACTGTCCAGCACGCCTTCGCGCTCCACCGTGACCAGCGCGGTGGCGCTGCGGAACGGCAGCTTCACCTGCAGTTCGGCGGTCTGTCCCGGCTCGTATTTCGGCTGCTCGGGCAGCACGTCCATGCGGTCGGAGTCATGGCCCGGGAACCACGCGTCGTCGCTGCCCGCCACCCACATGTCGCGGTGGGCGTAGACGGTGTTGCCGGCCGCGTCCGTGGTCTTGACGCGCACGATCAGGCTGCCGCGCGCGGGCGGCTTGATGTCGCAGGCGAGCTGGCCGCGGGCGTCGGTCTCGCCCGCGCAGCCGGCAGCCACGTGCTTCACCTCGCGCACGGTCTCGTAGGCGTAGAAGCCGCCGATCAGGCGCTTGCGATGGCTGTAGGCATGCACGCTGTAGATGTCCGACTCGACGCGTGCGCCCGCCACCGCGTGGCCGGCCGGATCGATCACCGCCAGCGTGTAGCGCAGCGCAGCGCGCGCGTTCCAGTCGGTGATGGCGATGCCCGGAATGCGCTGTCCCGGCCACAGCATCACCCGCCGCGACACGGACTGGGTGACGCCATTGGCGTCCTGGTAGTCGAGTTCCAGCCGCAGCGCCTGCAGCGTGTCTTGCTGCGGCAGGCCGCTGACGGTCAATCGCGCCGCGCCTGCCGGGTCGAGCGTGGCGGCCTGGGTACGGGCAAGCTGCTGCGGCTCGGCCGACACGACCGGATCGGCACCATCCTCCAGTTCGTAGAAGCTGTCGCTCACCGCGTCATCGCGGCTGAGCCCCTCCCTGACGTTGCCGTTGGCAAAGCTGGTGCCGGGGAATGCTGCAACGGCATAGCCACTCGGTTCGACCAGGCTGCGCAGCTTGACCGGCTGCAGGCTGGCGCCGCCGCCGGACAGGTACTGCACGCCGACATCGACCTGCAGCGAGGAGGCGCGCACCGGGGCATCTTGCGGCAGGCCGATCTGCGCGCGCATCGTCGGCAGGCGGAAAGCCGCCACGGTAAATTGGCCAGACTGTCTCGCCGCGGTGCCTTCGCCAAGGGTGATGTCATAGGCACCCAGCCGGGCCTCGCGCGGGATGGTCCATTGCGTTTCGGCGATGCCCTGGGCGTCGAACGTCACCGGCAGCGTGGTGGCCTGACCGCTGCCGACATGGGTGAGGATGACTTTATCCGGCAGGGCTTTTTGCGCAGGGAGGCTGAAGCCGCTGCCGGCCCGCCGGCGAATGAAGTGCTTCATCGCCACCGTGTCGCCGGCGCGGAACAGGCTGCGGTCGAGCACGCTATGCGCGATCTCCGGCGTCCAGACCTCGCTCGCCGGCAGGTTGAAACGCCACGCTTCGATGCCGCTGTCCCACGACGACAGGGTGAAGGTGCGGTCGCGGCCGACCCGTGCCGAAACGAACCAGCCGCCCGGCCAGTGCCTGCAGCGCTTGGCTTCGCCCAGCGCCTCCTGAATGTGGGCACGTCCCTGCGCATCGGTGGTACCCAGCCAAATCGGTTTGCCGTCGCAGTCGCTCACCGTGACCTGTGCGTCCGCCACCGGCTTGCCGCTGTCGAGCGCGGTCACCCACACCAGCGAAGACTCGCGGCCGGCCTTGAAGTGCGCAACCAGGTTGGTCACCAGCGCCGCCGTATGGGTGTAGTAGGCACTTTTGCCATCGAGATAGGCTTGCCCCAGCTTCGGGCTGGCCAGTTCCACCACGAAAAACCCCGGGCCCTCAAGCGGAATGCCGACCACCTCGAATGCCTGGCCGCCGCCCGGCTTGGGCACGGCAAACTCGGCCAGCGGGCTGACCCCTTCGAGAACCGAGAAGCTCCCTGCCGGCTTGCGGCTGGGAGGCTGCTTCTTGCTGGTGCCGGGAACTTCCCGGCCGTAGCGCACGCTTTCAAGATGCTTCAGCCAGCCGATCACCATGCTGTCTGCACCTTCGCGCACCGCTGCCAGTTTGCCCGGCAGTTCCAGGGTGCGGCCTCCTGGGCCGGTATCCAGGTTGCGCAGCGTGACCGGCAGCACCGGATGGGCCGCTTCGAGCACGCCAAACGACGCGGTGAACTTGGCCAGCGGCGGGTAGGCATCGATGCGGATCGCCATGGGAAACTGGGTGGCGTTGGCGAGCGCGCGGCCGTCCTCGTCGCGCAGGCCGGCGGGCAGGCTCAGGCTGAGCGTGGATTTTTCGGGAAACGGGCCGGAAAATTGCAGGCTTTCCACCCAGGGACTGCCCACATCGTCATCGTCCTGCCGCGCTGGCAGGACGCTTCCATCAGTGGTCGTGAGGCGAACCTGGCGCGCGTCTTCGCGCCGGATCGAGGTACCGAAGCTGACCCGGATCGGGGTCAGCGGATTGCACGCCGCACGCGCATTGACCTTCTGGCACACGGCGCGGGCACGGAATGCCGGACGCACCTTGAAAGCGTAAGCCTGCACGTCCTGACTGGCGAGACCGTTGGCCGCCTCGACGCCCGGGTCGAGCAGCAGGCTGACCTGCGCCTCGTTCGGCAACGGACGTTTGCAGCGCAGCACCTCGGTGGTCGCCGCGTTGGGGGCGAAGCGACGGCGGAACAGCGGATCATTGTTGGCCTTCAGCGGCTGCAGGGCGGCCTCGCGCGCCGCCCCCTGCAGCACCTCCACCTCGATGCGTTCGGCCAGCCCCGCCACCCTGCAAGACGCGCGGCGGGCCAGCGTGCCGGGTTTCACCTGGGTGTCGAATGAGAGAACGAACAGCTGGCGCTCGTCGATCCGGTTGTCGCCATCGGCGGGGCGCATCGCGACCACCTGCGGGCCGCCGGTATCGAACTGGAATTTTTGCGCTTGCACAGGCTGCCCGGCGGCGTCCTTGAGACCGGGACGCAGGGCAAACTCGCAGCGCACCGCTCCGGGCAGGTCGCGCTCGAAGTCATAGACCCAGGTGCGGTCGTCCAGCCACTTGCCGCTGCCCGCCACCGGGCAATCGACCTCGAACGGGGCGGCCGCGCGCAGGTCGCCCAGCACCACCAGCGGCTGAGTAAAGCGGGCCTGCACTTGCCGCGCCGCCTTGACCGACCCCTGCGGGCTGAACACTTCTACCGTCGTCACCCGGCTCGACGCCGAGTCAGTATGGGGTGACGCCCACGCCGAGCCGCACGCGCCTGCCGACAACGCCCACCCCAGCAGCATCCAGACTGTCCACGCACGCATTCGCCTGCCCTCGCCTATGGTTGGAGACCATTGTGACAAGGGAAGGCGGATTTTGAAACCGGACAGCGGACGGCATCCCGCGCGCGCAAGGCGCGGCGACTTATTCGTGGTGGACGACGAACGCGACTTCGGTGGTGAAATTGCCGATGCCGCGATGGCTGGTCGGCGTCCAGCCCGCTTCCTTGAGATGCTGCGTCAGTTCGCGCGTCATCGCCGGGTTGCCGCAGATCATCACGCGGTCGCGTTCAGGGTCGGGCGCAGGCAGGCCGAGACGCTGCGACAGCCTGCCCGAACGGAACAGGTCGCCGCCGCGCTCGGGCGTCGGGAACGGTTCGCGCGTCACCGTCGGCACATAATCGAGGCGGGGGTTGTCGAGCGCCTCGATCTCGTCACGGTAGGCCAGTTCTGCAACCGTCCGCACCGAGTGCACCAGCACCACGTGTTCATGGCGGGCGTAGAGCGCGGGGTCGCGGATCAGGCTCATGAACGGCGCCAGGCCGGTGCCGGTGGCGAGCAGATACAGCGTACGCCCCGGCAGCACATGATTGAGCGTGAGCGAGCCGGTCGTCTTGCTGTTGACCCACACGCTGTCGCCGGGACGGATGCGAACCAGATGGCTGGTGAGAGGGCCATCCGGCACATGGATGCTGAGAAATTCCAGATGGTCGTGGACGACCGTGGAAACGATCGAATACGCCCGCGCCACCAGCTTGCCCTCACGCTTGAGGCCGATGGTGACGAATTCGCCGTTTTCGAACGCGAAATCCTGCGGACGACTGAGCGTGAAGCTGAAGGTCCTCTCCGACCAGGGACGCACGGACTGCACGGTTTGTTCACTGTAGGGCATGTCGTTTTCCTCAACTCTGTTGCTTGCGCCAGGCCTCGACGGCAGCGACCCGCGCCTGAAGCACCGCTTCGCGAATCTTGTCCGGGCGCAACGCTGCGCGCGACCGCGCCGGCATCGACGCCTCGCGCGACGGCGAGCGCCTGCTGCAGGTAATGCCGGCGCGGGAAAGTCGCGTGTCTCGTAGCCGGGGCGCCCGCGAAAATCGCATTCGCAGGCCTGCAAGAATTCCTCGAAGCGCTCCGGGCGGCGAAACGCATCGACCCGCTCCAGCAGTTCGACGAGCGTGGCGGCGCGCAGTTCCAGCGCACGGTGAACATTGCCGTGATCGCGCGCAACCGCAACGGCCAGTTCGCGGCAATCGACCGGCACGCGGATCCGTTCGCTGAGCGTACGCACCAGTTCCACGCTTTTGGCTTCGTGGCCGTGATGCTTGGGCCAGAGCGCGGGCGGGGTCACGCCCTTGCCAAGATCGTGCGTCAACGCGGCGAAACGCACCGGCAGGCTGAATCCCTGCCGCGCCGCCCAGTCGACGACCAGCATGACGTGCACGCCGGTGTCGATTTCGGGATGATGTTCGGGCGGCTGCGGCACGCCGAACAGGCGGTCGATTTCGGGAAACAGCCGGGCCAGCGCGCCGCAGTCGCGCAGCACCTGGAACATGCGCGAGGGCTGCGCTTCCATCAGGCCGCGCGCGACTTCCTGCCACACCCGCTCGGGCACCAGCGCATCGACTTCGCCGTTGTCCACCATCTGCCGCATCAGGGCCAGGGTCTCCGGCGCGACCGAAAAGTCGGTGAAGCGGGCGGCGAAGCGCGCCACGCGCAGAATCCGCACCGGATCTTCGGCAAACGCTTCGCTCACATGGCGAAAGACCCGTGCGGCCAGGTCGCGCTGGCCGCCGTAGGGATCGACCAGCGCGCCGGTCTCGTCCTCGGCGATGGCATTGATGGTGAGGTCGCGCCGCTGCAAGTCTTCTTCCAGCGTCACCTCCGGCGCGGCGTACACCTTGAAGCCCTTGTAGCCGTGCCCGGACTTGCGCTCGGTGCGCGCCAGCGCGTATTCGGCGTGGGTCTGCGGATGCAGGAAGACGGGGAAATCCTTGCCGACCGGCTGGAAGCCCAGCGCCAGCATCTGCTCCGGGGTGGCGCCGACGACGACGTAATCGCGGTCGGCCACCGGCAGGCCCAGCAAGCGGTCACGCACCGCGCCGCCGACGATGTAGGTTTTCATGGCGGCGCGGCGCGCTTAGCGGCCAGCGTTTTCGCGGTAGCCCTCGTAGCGCGCGCGCGGCGAGTCGGCGCGCAGGTATTCCGGCGCGATGGCTTCGAGCGATGCCGGCTGCGAAATCGAACACCGCGGCCAGCCGCCGCTGCAGACATTGTCCGACACCCATGGCGTAGAAATTGTCGCGCGTCATCAGCTTCTTGCCGGGCTTGAACTCCATCGCCCAGGCCTGCAGGTAGGACAACATGCTCGCCCAGCGGGATGATGCTGCGTTTCTTGCCGATGACTTCGCCCACGTAGCTCACCAGTTCCTGCAGGGTATAGTCCTTGGGGCCGCACAGGTCGTAGGTCTGGCCGTAGGTTGCGGGGTTGTCGAGGCTGTCGGCAAAGGCGCGGGCGACGTCGTCCACGTGGATCGGGGCAAAGCGCGCGGTCGGCATTGGCCAGCGGCAGCACGGGAAACAGCTTCAGCAGGCGGGCGAACATCGACAGGAAGGAGTCGCCGCGACCGAAGATCACCGACGGACGGAAGATCGTGACGTTGAGACCATAGCCATGAATCAACTTGGGGCCATTCAGATACCAGTTTTCATGCTCGATATGCTGCATGCCGGCCTCGCGCACCAGCGCTTCGGCGATGCCCTTGGAACGCTGGTAGGCCGAGCGCGAGTTGGGATGGGCGCCGAGCGCGCTCATGTGCAGCAGGCGGTGCACGCCCGATTCGCCGCAGGCATGGATGACCTTGCGCGGCAGTTCGATGTGGACTTTCTGGAAATCGCCACGGCGAGCGCTCGGTAGATCGACACGGCCGACCTTGTCTTTCATGCAGGATGCCGACCAGATTGATGACGGCATCCATGCCGCGGAAATGACGGATGAGTTCCTGCTGGTCGTGCACGTCGGCCTCGATCACTTCCACCGTCGGCAGCAGGATCAGCTCCTTGGCCGTTTCGCGGCGGTGGCTCAGCACGCGCACCTTGAGGCCGCGCGTGGCGAGCTGGCTGACGAGATGGGTGCCGACAAAGCCGGATCCGCCGAGGATGCAGATGCGTTCAATCTTCATGATGAGTTTGCTTCTGGAATATAAGGCTATGCTGATTCTAATCGCCCGACTGCTCGAGTTCCAGCGAAGCATCCGGCTGCGGACGTCGGACTCGGCCGGTGTTTTACGGGCAGGAACCGTGCCCAGCCGGTCTTTCAGCAGCACCGAGGGCTGACCGAAGCGCGCGGCGTAATACATGGCATTGCTCATCACTTTCTTGACGTAGTCGCGCGTCTCGGCAAACGGGATCGACTCGATATAGACCGCGGCTTCCATCGGCCGGGTATCGCGCCAGCGCTGGGCGCGGCCGGGACCGGCATTGTAGGCGGCGGTGGCGAGCACCGGCGAATCGTCCAGGCTGGTTTGCACATGCTTCAGGTAATACGCGCCGAACTGGATGTTTTTTGCCGGATCCTGCATCTCGCTGGGTCAGAACCTCTTGATGCCGAGGCGCTGCGCGATCCAGCGCGCCGTCGCCGGCATGATCTGCATCAGACCCGGACGCGCCGACACTGGAGCGCGCGACGTTGACGAAACGGCTTTCCTGCCGCATCAGGCCGAACACCCAGGCTTCGTCGATCTGATTTTCGCGCGCGGCCTGCTGCGCCAGTTCCCGGTAGGGCGCGAGAAAGCGCAATTCGAAATCGTGCAGCTCGCGGGTGCGCTCGGCGGTATTGATGGCGCGGTCATACCATTCCATGCGCCGTGCCAGTTCGGCTGCCGCGAGCAATTGCGCGTCGGAAAACTCGCGGATCGACCAGTTCCATTCCTGGCTGGCGTCGTTGCGCAATCCCAGTTCCTGCAGGCCAGCGCACGCGCGATGCCGGGATCGCGTGAAATCGCCGCCACGTCGTCACCGCCCATCTTGATGTTGATGACGGGCGCCTGCACCACCGGGCCGAGTTCCTCCTGCGCCAGCTGTCCGTAGTAGTGATGCTCGCGCGACAAGGCCAGAAAAATGGCATTGGCCGCGAACGCGCTGTCCGCTGGCCTGCATGCGCGCGCGCGCGCCAGTAGCGCCACACCGGCTGCGCCTGCATGGCTCAGCCCATGCTGTCGATCACCCGCTGCACGGTTTGCCAGTCTCCGGCGCGCAAGTGCGGCACGCACCCACCACTCGCGCTGATAATCGTTGACCGCCACCATTCCCGCCTGCTGAAACCAGGCCAGGGCGACGGCTTCATGGCGGCGCGCCGCCCAGGTGGCGAGACGCGCCCAGGCAGTTGCCGATTCCTCGGTGCTGAACTGCGGCAAGCCGCTTGCGCAGCGCCTGTTCGGCCGTCGCTGGAACTGCGTTTCGCCAACTGGTCGAGGGCATAGAGCGCAATTTCGCGATCGCCGCGCCGGCTCATGATCCAGGCTCGCTCGGCATTCAGCAACCGCGCGGGATCGCGGCTGGCCTGGTCAAGCAGTGCCGCTGACGGACGCTGCGGCTCAGGCAGGGCCGTTGGCCACGATCTTGGCAACACTGGGATTGCCTGCCTCCAGCGCCAACCGGATGCGCCGCCAGACGTCCTCCTGGTTGATCAGCCCCGCCTCGATCAACTGCGCAAACAAAGGGGTACAGGCCGATGGCATGTCGCGCCCGGTAAACCACATGGAAACTGCCTCACGCTGATGGCTGAGATTGCCCTGCGTCCTCTCGGCACGGTAGGCATAGCACTGATGCGCCGCATCCGGTTTGACGAGGCGTGGATACTCGGCCAGATAGATCGGCCACGCTTCACGCGCGCCCGAGTGACTTCAGCCAGTCGGCGCGCAGCATTTCGGCCAGGCGGCTGCCGGGATAACGCGCCAGAAAATCGGCAATGCGCGCATCCTCAACAGCGTTCGCCAGCGTCAGGCGCCAGTATTCGACATAGGGCGACAACACATGATCGGCAGGCACCTTGCGCGCGGCGCGTTCCAGATTCGCCAGCTTGCGCGCGGCAAATGCCTGCTGCGCCTGCAGCACGGCTGCGTCACCCGGCGCCGCCATGCAGATGCTGCGAACAGGCCGCCCAACAGAAAAAATCCGATCTTTAAAAGCATGGACGCGAGGGTATCATGCAGCCTGCGTGCTGCCGCGTGGGCACAATCGACCATGTTTTCATGGCATATCCCAAGCCTTGCCGGCACCCGATTCCTGCACCCGGATTTTCCGATGCGGACGATTCGCCGTGACGTATCGCACCAGTCGCCCGCCTGACGGACGCATATTTTCCGTTCACGGTGACCTGCCCAAAAACGGCTTAACGGTTATAGTAAGCGCACCTCGTCGAGGTGATTTCATTCAAACCAGGAGAGCCCCATGTCAGCCAACGTTGGAAGCATCGATCGCATCATCCGCATTCTTGCAGGTCTCGCCCTCGTCGCCTGGGCGCTGACGGGCGGCCCGGTATGGGCCTGGATCGGCGTAGTGCCGCTCGCCACCGGCCTGTTCAAGATCTGCCCGGCCTACAGCCTGCTCGGCATCAATACCTGTGGCGTCAAGAAATAAGGTTCAGGCCAGAAACAGCTTGTAGGCCGGATTGCGGGATTCGTCCCAGTAACGGTAGCCCAGCCCTTCCAGAAACTTCTGGAAGCTGGGCTTTTCCTTTTCCGGCACCTGAATGCCGACCAGTACCCGGCCAAAATCCGCCCCATGGTTGCGGTAGTGGAACAGGCTGATGTTCCAGCCGCGGCTCATGCTTTGCAGAAACTGCATCAGCGCGCCGGGACGCTCGGGGAACTCGAAGCGGTACAGCACTTCGTTCACCGCCTCCGGCGCGCGCCCGCCGACCAGATGGCGGACGTGCAGCTTGGCCATTTCGTTGTCGGTGAGATCGACCGCTTCCAGCCCGTGGCGCTGCAACAGCTCGACCACGCGTGCGCCCTCGCCTGCGCCCGGCACCGACAGGCCGACGAATACGCGCGCCGACCTTGGGGTCGGAATAACGGTAGTTGAACTCGGTGATGTTGCGCGCGCCCAGCAGGCCGCAAAAGGTCTTGAAGCTGCCCGGCGTCTCGGGAATGGTGACGGCCAGCACCGCCTCGCGCTTCTCGCCCAGCTCGGCGCGCTCGGCGATGTAGCGCAGGCGGTCGAAATTCATGTTGGCGCCGGAGGCCACCGCGACCAGCGTCTTGCCCTTGAGCTTGTCCGCCGGCGATGGCCGCCTTCATCCCGGCGATCGACAAGGCGCCGGCCGGCTCCAGGATCGAGCGGGTGTCCTCGAACACATCCTTGATCGCCGCGCAGATGGCGTCGTTGTTGACGCGGATGACCTCGTCGACATACAGCTGCGCCAGCCGGAAAGTTTCCTTGCCGACCTTTTTCACCGCCACGCCATCGGCAAAAATGCCCACGCGCGGCAGCGTGACGCGCTTGCCCTTGCACAGCGAACGCGCCATGGCATCGGCATCCTCCGGCTCGACGCCGATGATCCTGATTTCCGGCCGCAGCCGCTTGATGTAGGCCGCCATGCCGGCGATCAGGCCGCCGCCGCCGACCGGAATGTAGATCGAATGGATCGGGCCGGGATGCTGGCGCAGCAACTCCATCGCCACCGTGCCCTGCCCGGCGATCACGTCGGGATCGTCGTAGGGATGGACAAAGGTCGCCTTCGCTTCCTTGGCCAGCTGGGTGGCGTGGGCGCAGGCCTCATCGTAGTTGTCGCCATGCAGGATGACCTGCGCGCCGCGCGCCGCCACCGCTTCGACCTTGATCCGGGGCGTGGTGGCCGGCATCACGATGGTGGCCGTCACGCCCAGCTTTTGCGCGGCCAGCGCCACGCCCTGCGCGTGATTGCCGGCCGATGCCGCCACCACGCCGCGCGCCAGTTGGGCCGGCTGTCAGCTTGGCCATCTTGTTGTAGGCGCCGCGGCACTTGAAGGAAAACACCGGCTGCAGGTCTTCGCGCTTCAGCAGAATCTGGTTGTTGAAGCGCCGCGACAGATTGTGGGCCACGTCCAGCGGCGACTCGATCGGCCACGTCGTAGACGCGCGAGGTGAGGATGCGTTCGAGGTAATCGTCAGGTTGGCTCATGGCAGCGGCAGGTGCAGGGTTTGTAAAAACGGGGCGATGCCGCTATCTTAGCGGGCTGCATACGAAATCGACGAAAACATCATGACTCAAGACGAAATGAAACAAGCCGTGGCACGTGCTGCGGTGGATTATGCCCGCGGCGGCATCATCGGGGTAGGCACCGGCTCGACCGCCAACTATTTCATCGACGCGCTGGCCGAAGTGAAGGGCCGCATCGACGGCGCAGTGGCCAGTTCGGAAGCCACCGCCACCCGCCTGAAAAGCCACGGCATCCAGGTGCTGGATCTGAACAGCGTGGGCGAACTCGAAATCTACGTCGACGGCGCCGATGAAATCACCGAGCACTTCGCCATGATCAAGGGCGGCGGCGGCGCGCTGACGCGGGAAAAAATCGTGGCGGCGTGCAGCAAGCAGTTCATCTGCATCGCCGACGAAAGCAAGCTGGTCGGCGTGCTCGGGCAATTCCCGCTGCCGGTCGAGGTGATTCCGATGGCGCGCTCCTACGTGGCGCGCGAACTGGTCAAGCTCGGCGGCCAGCCGCGGCTGCGCGAAGGCTTCACCACCGACAACGGCAATCTCATCCTCGACGTGCACGGCCTGTCGATCGTCGATCCGGTGTCGCTGGAAACCGCGATCAATCACATCGTCGGCGTGGTCACCAATGGCCTGTTTGCGCGGCGCGGCGCGGATGTGCTGCTGCTGGGTACCGAAAGCGGCGTCAAGACCTACAAGAAGTAGGCCTCATGCTGTCGGGAAGGCCGTCACTGTGGCGCGGGGACGTCGTCTTCGGGTTCCTGCTCCTCGGCGGGCACCCGGTATTTCTCGGTGGCCCACTGTCCCAGATCGATCATTTTGCAGCGCTCGCTGCAAAATGGTTTCCAGCGATTTTCCGCCGTCCAGCTCACCGCTGCATCGCATATCGGGCAGGCCACGACAGGCGGCTTGGTGGCAGGCTTCATAAGGTGCAAAAAGTCAGGTCAAAGTCGATCGGCTGATCGGTGCAGGTGCGCACCTGACCTGGTGCCGACATGCACAAAGCGGATGTTGAGCATGTATTTGTTGGCCGATATTTCCGGCACGCACGGCAGGCTGTCGACCAGGGTGACGCGGATCAGCTGCGGATTACGCGATTCCAGCATGCGTTGATAGCTGCCATTGTCCACATGCTGCAATTCGGGCTGTCCGCTGTCGCGCAACAAGCCGAGCACGATATCGACTGCCGCACGGATGGACGAAAACGGCGCCAGCCAGCGCTGCAGTTGCTGCGATGCGCTCCTCGGCGGCCGGTGCAGCCAGTAATGATAGGACGGCAGATCGAATTCGCACATGCCGCCCGGAATGGCCGCGCGCTGCTTGATGGCCATCAGCCAGTCGTCTTCGCGCAGGTGCTGCCCGACTTTTCCCGGCAGTTGATACATCCCCTGATGCGCAGTCTCGATCGCCGCCAGCACTTTTTCCAGCGTCGCATCCTGCACATGCGGGATTGCCACGCAACGCGATCAGCACGGTTTTTTGCCGGTCCAGTTCCTGCAGCAGATCGGACTTGAGATCGGCGCGCGCAGCCACTTCCGCCATTTCGAACAAGGTCAGCAAGGCAGCATGATGCGCATGCGGGTCGGGCGACGCGGCATAGGCATCGAAGCGGTCGAACAAGTCTTCCAGCCGCAACAGGGTGCGAATGCGTTCGCTCAGGGGATATTCGTAGTGGATCACGCCGCAACGCGTTGGTTTGAATCGGTTCGATTGTCGCCGATCCAGATGGAAAATCAAGGCAACGCCGCGTGAGCCGAGCGTCTAGATAACGCTGGTGCAATGTCGCTACCTCGTGCACGCAAGGCCTTCCGGCGTACGCGGTGTTGACGATGACATCGTCGGCTACTGCGAGCCGCTCGGCACGACTGGCCTGAGCCGCAAGAATGGCCACAACTTCATCACGGGTGAGCCCGCTGCGCGCCATAACCCGCGCAATCTGCAGGTCTTCCGGGCAATCGACCACCAGCACACGGTCCAGCAGATCCCGGTAGCCGCCGGTTTCCACCAGCAAGGGAATCACGACCAAAACATAGGGCGCACGTGAGTCGTGCGCGAGCCTGCTCGACCGCCTGCCGAATGCGCGGATGAAGAATGGCTTCGAGCTGACGCCGGGCATCGGCATCGGCAAACACCAGGCGCCGCAAGGCGGCGCGATCCAGGCTGCCGTCTGGCCTGCATCACCGCATCCCCGAAAGCCGCATGGATCGCTTCGAGCGCCGCGCTCGCCGGGAGCGGTCAGCTCACGCGCAATCACATCGGTATCGATCACCGGCACGCCCAGCGCGGCAAACAGGTCAGCGACAGTCGACTTGCCCGAACCGATTCCGCCGGTGAGGCCGACCGTGAACATCAGAACTGTGCGAGGTAGGCCTGCGTCAGGTCCGCGCCGAAGAACAGCGCCACCAGTCCGCCACCCGCCAGATAGGGGCCGAAGGGAATCGGCACGCGCCGGTCATGTTTCACCAGCACGATCATCGCGATGCCGACCACCGCACCGACCACCGAAGACAGCAGCAGGGTGACGGGCAGCATCTGCCACCCGAGCCAGGCGCCGATGGCCGCCAGCAGCTTGAAATCGCCATAGCCCATGCCATCCTTGCCGGTGACCAGCTTGAACAGCCAGTACACCGACCACAGCAGCAGGTAGCCGGCCATGGCGCCGATGACTGCATCGGGCAGGCTGGCAAAAGTGCCGTTCAGGTTGAACAGCAACCCCAACCACAGCAGCGGCAAGGTCAGGCTGTCGGGCAGCAAGGTGGTATCGAGATCGATGAATGCCAGCGCGACCAGCATCCATACCAGCAACAGCGCCCCCAGCGTCTGCACGCTGACGCCCCATTTCCAGGCGACCGCTGCCGACAGCAGGGCAGTCAGCAATTCCACCAGGGGGTAGCGCGCGCTGATCGGTGCTGCTGCAGGCCGAGCAGCGGCCGCGCAGCCACAGCCACGACAGCAACGGAATATTTTCCAGTGCCGTGATCTGATGCCCGCACTGAGGACAGGCCGAACGCGGCAGCCACAGGTTGTAAGCGCGGGGTATCGGCGATGGCTTCGCCGCGCAGTTCGGCGCACTGCACATGCCATTCGGCCTCCATCATCTTGGGCAAACGATGGATGACGACATTGAGAAAGCTGCCGATCAGCAGGCTGAATAAAAAAACCAGCCCGGTGAAAAGGGCTGGTTCGCGTGTGCAGCAGTTCCATCAAACGACCGAGCCCATCTTGAAGATCGGCAGATACATGGCGATCACCATGCCGCCGATCAGGACGCCCAGCACCACCATGATGATCGGTTCCATCAGGCTGGACAGCGCTGCGACCGCATCATCCACCTCGGCCTCGTAAAAATCAGCCACCTTGCTCAGCATGGAATCGAGCGAGCCCGACTCTTCGCCGATCGCAGCCATCTGCAACACCATGTTGGGGAAACGCCCGGTGTTCTGCATCGCCACCGTCAGCGCCGTGCCGGTCGACACTTCGCCGCGAATCTTGTTGGTGGCCTCGACAAACACCTGGTTGCCCGATGCACCGCCCACCGACTCAAGCGCCTCGACCAGCGGCACGCCGGCCGCAAACATGGTGGCCAGGGTACGGGTCCAGCGTGCAATGGTCGCCTTCTCGATCACCGCACCAAAAATCGGCAGCTTGAGCATGACGCGATCCATGAACATCTGCACCTTGCGTGAGCGTTTCCAGGCCTGCAGCAAGGCATAGATGCCGCCGCCAATGCCGCCGAAAATCGCCCACCACCATTCGACGAAGAAATCCGATATCGCCATCACCACCAGGGTCGGCCCCGGCAAATCCGCGCCAAAACTGCTGAACAAGTCCTTGAACGCCGGAATCACGAAAATCATGATGACCGCAGTGATGACAAACGCCACCACGATGATGGAAATCGGGTAGAACAACGCCGACTTGATCTTGCTCTTGATGGCGAGGATTTTTTCCTTGTAGACCGCCAGCCGATCAAGCACCTCTTCGAGAATACCGGCCGATTCGCCCGCGCCCACCAGGTTGCAGTACAGCGCGTCAAAATACAGCGGATGACGACCGAACGCCTGGGTCAGGCTGCTGCCTTTTTCGATATCCGCCTTGATTTCAGCCAGCAGGCGCTGCACCGAAGGGTTGGAGTGTCCGCGGCCGACGATGTCGAACGATTGCAGCAGCGGCACCCCGGCCTTCATCATGGTCGCCAGTTGCCGGGTGAACAGCGTGATGTCCTTGTCGGTGATGCGCTTGCTGCTGCTAAACAAGGTGCTCTGCTTTTTGACCTTGGTGACAGTGATGCCCTGCTTGCGCAGCTGGGACATTGACCATGGCCTCGCCACCAGCCTGCAACTGGCCTTTGACCTTCTTGCCGCGCTTGTCCATCCCTTCCCACAGAAAGGTGGCGTCCTTGACTGCCTTTGCCGCTGTAGCCATAGAGGAAATTCCTTAGATATTGGTAACGGCCTCGACCTCTTCCAGCGAGGTGAGTCCGGATTTCACTTTCAACAACCCTGCCTGGCGCAGGTCGAGCACGCCCTCGCGCCGCGCCTGGTCGGCAATATCGGATTCGTTGCCGCCCTTGAGGATGATGCGGACCATGGCGTCGGTAATCGGCATCACCTGATAGATGCCCACCCGCCCCTTGTAGCCCGTGCCACCACAAATATCGCACCCCACCGGCTTATAGGGTTTCCAGGTTCCGTCCAGTTGCTCCTGCGGTAAAGCCTGCAGCCAGCAGGGCTTCATCCGGAATATCGGCCGGCTGTTTGCAATTGCACAGCTTCCGCGCCCAGCCGCTGGGCGGTAATCAGAATCACCGAGGACGCCACGTTGAAGGGCGCCACCCCCATGTTCAGCAGGCGGGTCAAGGTGCCGGGCGCGTCATTGGTGTGCAGGGTGGACATCACCATGTGGCCGGTTTGCGCGGCCTTGATGGCGATATCGGCGGTTTCCAGGTCACGAATTTCGCCGACCATGATGACATCGGGATCCTGCCGCAGGAAGGACTTCAGCGCCGCCGAAAAGGTCAGGCCGGCCTTGTCGTTGACGTTGACCTGGTTGATGCCGGGCAACTGGATTTCCGCCGGGTCTTCCGCCGTCGAGATGTTGACGTCCGGCTTGTTGAGAATATTCAGGCAGGTATAGAGCGACACGGTCTTGCCGGAACCGGTTGGGCCGGTCACCAGCACCATGCCGTAGGGACGCTGCACCGCATTCAGCAGCAGTTCTTTCTGCCACGGCTCGTAACCCAGCGCCTCGATCCCCAGCTGTGCGCTGGTGGGGTCCAGAATACGCATGACGATCTTTTCGCCATACAGGGTCGGCAGGGTGCTGACCCGGAAATCGATGGCGCGGTTTTTCGACAGCACCATTTTCATGCGGCCATCCTGCGGCACGCGCTTTTCCGAAATATCCAGCCGCGACAGCACCTTGATGCGCGAGGCGACCTTGTCCTTGATCGCCATCGGCGGCTGCGCCACTTCGGACAGGATGCCGTCACGGCGGTAGCGGATGCGGTAATACTTTTCGTAGGGCTCGAAATGGATGTCGGATGCGCCCTGATTGATGGCGTCCAGCATGATCTTCTGCAGATAACGCACCACCGGCGCATCGTCGATTTCGATGCCACCCGTATCCTGCTGAGCGCGCGGCGCTTTCCTCGTCGGCAAAATCCAGATTGAGGTCTTCTGCATTCAACACGGCCATCGTGTTGTCGTCTGCCTCACCCGCTTTTTCGATCAGCTTGCCAAGCTTGTCGTCCTCCACCACCACCGGCTCGATCGCCTGGCCGGTCTGGAATTTCACCTCATCCAGCGCCTGCAGATGGGTCGGATCGGAGGTCGCCACATACAGCTTGTTGCCGCGCTGGTAGAGCGCGACCACGCGCCGCTTTTGCACCAGTTTGGAATCGAGCAGCCCTTGCGGCAGGCTCTCCACATCCATGGCATTCAGGTCCAGGTAGGGAAAACCGAAAGAAGTGGCTGCGAATTCGGCGACCTGGTCGGCCTTGAAACGCTTCCCCTTGATGAGTTCGGTCACGAATGAATCGCCCGACTGGCTGGCGCGCTTCCAGATGCCTTCGGCTTCGTCCTCGGAAAGCCAGCCATTGTTGACCATGGCACGTGCCAGTCCGGTTAAATTGATTTCATTTGTCACAGCAGCCATTAGCTCGGTTCCAGACAAGTTCAGCATCAGATTATCGCCCGCATCGTTGCACGCCGACAAGGCGTCGGATGGGGAATCACAGGCCTTAACGGCGATTTTTCGTCTAAATTGAGGCGTTTTCGGATGAAACCTCATCCGGGACCGGCAGATAGATGCGCGCCATCTTCACCGCCCGATCCTGCGTTTGCACGATTTCCACCGGCACATCCCCCAACTTGAGGCTGACCCCGGCTTCGGGAATATCCTCAAACTGCTCCAGCAGCAGACCATTCAGCGTTTTCGGGCCGTCCAGCGGCAACGACAAGCCCAGCTTGCGATTCAGGTGACGCAGCAGCACGGTGCCCTCGGCCAGCCAGCTGCCATCCGCTTCCCGCCGCAAATAGCCCGTATCCGACGGCGCCTGCGTGGTGAATTCGCCGACCATTTCTTCCAGCAGGTCTTCCAGCGTCACCAGGCCCTGCAGTTCACCGTATTCATCGACCACCAGCGCCAGCCGGCGGCGTCCGCTCTGAAAATTGCGCAACTGGGTAAACAAAGGCGTACCCGCCGGAACGAAATAAGGCTCTTCGAGATTCTCCTTCAAGGTCTCCGGGTCCAGTTCCTCGCCGGTCAACGCGTGCAGCACCCGGCGCACATGCAGCACGCCGAGCAGGTTGTCGGATGAACCCGCATGCACCACCAGCCGGGTATGGTGGCTGGTGGAAATCTGCTGGCGCAGGCGCTCGGGATCATCCTCGATATCGATCGCCTCGATCTGGTTGCGCGGCGTCATCACGTCGTCGACGGTGATGTCCTCCAGTTCCAGCAGGTTCACCAGAATCCGGTGGTGTTCGCGCGGCAGCATCCCCGACGATTCCAGCACGATCGGTACGCAATTCCTCCAGTCCGAGGCGGCTGCCATGCCCCGGCTCCGGCGGCTTGATGCGCAGCAGCCACAGGATGCCCTGCACAAACAGATTGACGAACCAGACAATCGGATACGTCAGCTTGAGCATCGGCATCAGCACATACCCGGCCGGATAGGCCACGCGCTCGGGATAGGATGCGCCGAGCACCTTGGGCGTGACTTCGCTGAACACCAGAATCAGAAAGGTCAGCAGCAAGGTCGCCATCGACAGTGCAAGATCCGAATCGCCGAACAGGCGAATGGAAATGATCGTCGCCAGCGTCGCTGCCGCGATATTGACCAGATTGTTGCCGAGCAGAATCACGCCCAGCAGCTTGTCGGTCTGATTCAACAGCGACAGGGTCAGCATCGCGCCGCGATGGCCGGTTTCAGCGGCATGCCGCAGACGATAGCGGTTGATCGCCATCATGGCGGTTTCGGATGCAGAAAAGCAGGCCGACAAAAACAACAAGCCTGCGAGCAGGCCAAACAAGGTACTGATAGACAGGTCTTCCAAACACTATTCCTGAAAAGGGCGTCTCAAGCGAGACGCCGGATGGACGTATTCAGCGCCCAAGCAACACTTCCAGCACAAACTGGGTGCCCAGATAGGCCAGCAGCAGCAGCGTGAAGCCGGTGATCGTCCAGACCAGCGCAGTTCGTCCGCGCCAGCCCCGGAAATGCCGTCCCAGCAGCAAACCGCCGAACACCAGCCAGGACAGGATGGCGAACACGATCTTGTGCGAAAACTGCAAGGCCGTGCCGAAGAGCTCTTCGGAGAAGAACACCCCGCTGAACACCGCCAGCGTCAACAGCGCGAATCCGACCCGATGGTCCTGAACAGCATCGCTTCCAGCGTCAGCAGCGGTGGCGCGCCGTCCTGCATGAAGCGCGCCACGATGCAACTGTCTTCTCCAGCATGGTCATCAATACCGCGTGCAAGGCGGCCACCGCCAGCAGGCCATAGGCGAGAAAAGCCACCACCAGATGCGCGCGCAAAGCCAGCGCCTGTGAATTGGGGATGGCGTGAGTGGCGGTGAACAACGCCATCCCCAGCACCGACAGCGCAGCCAGCCCGCTCACCCACGACTGCATGCGAGCCAGCGGGGCACCCTGACTGGACAGCCAGTAAATCAGCGCAGTCAGCCATAAAATGGTCGACAGGGAATTACCGAAACCCAGCCGGATATCGCCCTGCCCCAGCACCGACTGATAAATCAGCGCGCCATGCGCAAGCAGGGCCAGCGGCAGCAAAACACGCACGGACGTGGCGGGCGGCGTACGCTGCAGGCGCCAGGCCACCCAGCCATACAGCGCGCTCACACACAAAGTAACCAGCAATAGCGGAGACATTCGTTAAAATGGAAAAGAGATGTAATGAGATTCAGCCAGCCCCATTATCCATGCCGCACTTGGCGGCAACAAGGAAGCCATGCTAGAAAATCTTAGTGGACGCCTCGCCGGTGTCGTCAAATCCCTGCGCGGTCAGGCACGCATTACCGAAGCCAACGTGCAGGACACCCTGCGCCAGGTGCGCTTGGCCCTGCTCGAAGCCGACGTTGCGCTGCCTGTCGTCAAGGACTTCATCGAAGCGGTCAAGACGCGCGCGCTGGGTCAGGAAGTGCTCACCAGCCTGTCTCCGGGCCAGGCACTGATCGGCATCGTCCACGAAGAACTCACCCGGCTGATGGGCGGCGAAAACGCCGAGCTGAACCTGGCCGCCACGCCGCCCGCCGTCATCCTGATGGCTGGCCTGCAGGGTTCGGGCAAAACCACCACCAGCGGCAAGCTCGCGCTGCTGCTGAAAAACCGCAAGAAAAAAGTCCTGCTCGCCTCGGCCGACGTCTACCGCCCCGCCGCCATCGACCAGTTGCGGTTGCTTGGCAAGCAACTCGACGTCAGCTTTTTCGAAGCGGGCGACGAACGCGACCCGCTGAAAATCGCGCAGGCCGCGCAGGATCATGCACGCAAGCAGTTTTTCGACGTGCTGATCGTCGATACCGCCGGCCGGCTGGCGATCGACGAAGCGATGATGGCCGAAATCAAGGCCCTGCATGCCGCCGTCAAGCCGGTCGAAACCCTGTTCGTGGTCGACGCCATGCAGGGCCAGGACGCAATCAACGTCGCCAAGGCCTTCAACGAAGCCTTGCCGCTCACCGGCATCGTGCTCACCAAGCTCGACGGCGATTCACGCGGCGGCGCTGCGCTGTCGGTGCGGCACATCACTGGCAAGCCGCTCAAGTTCATCGGCGTCGGCGAAAAACCCAACGGCCTCGAAGCCTTCCACCCCGAGCGCATGGCGCAGCGCATTCTCGGCATGGGCGACGTGCTTTCGCTGATCGAGCAGGCGCAAGGCTCGGTCGACATGGCCGAGGCCAAGAAGCTCGCCGACAAGGTCAAGAAGGGCAAGGACTTCGATCTCGAGGACTTCAAGGCGCAAATCCAGCAGATGCGCAAAATGGGCGGACTCTCCGCGCTGATGGACAAGCTCCCCGGCGCCGGACAGATGCCGATGCCGGCAGGTGCCGACGAAAAAGGCGTCAACCGGGTGGAAGGCATCATCAACAGCATGACCCCGCTGGAGCGCCGCAAACCCGAAATCCTCAAGGCCTCGCGCAAGCGCCGCATCGCCGCCGGCGCCGGGGTACAGGTGCAGGAAGTCAACAAACTGCTGAAGCAGTTCGAGCAGGCGCAGAAGATGATGAAAATGATGGGCAAAGGCGGTCTCTCCAAAATGATGCGCGGCATGAAAGGCATGATGCCGGGAATGCGCTGACGCCAGCGCACTTCACGCTGGCATAGTCAGGCGTTTTTTGGGTATAATTCGCGGTTTTCTCCGTTTCCCGGTGGGTTGAATCATGGTCGTTATTCGTCTTTCGCGCGGCGGCGCTAAAAACCGTCCTTTCTACAACGTGGTGGTGGCCGATTCGCGCTGCCGCCGTGATGGCCGCTTCATCGAGCGCGTCGGCTTCTACAATCCGGTGGCCCCCGAAGGCGCCGAAGCGGTGCGTCTGGATCAGGAGCGCATCAGCTACTGGACCAGCAACGGCGCGCAGATGTCCGACACCGTCGCCCGTCTGGTCAAGCAGAACAAGCCTGCTGCCGCCTGATCGACAGTACCGGATCCGTTGAGCGAGGACAGCGACTGGGTCGTGATGGGGCGCATCGCCGCCCCATTCGGCATCAAGGGCTGGGTCAAGGTCCAGTCCTTTAGCGAAGACCCGGGTACGCTGATGGATTTTGAATCCTGGCGTATCGGTCGCGGCCGAGCACAGATGCATTACACCGTCGAAGCCATCCAGGATCACAGCAAGACCCTGGTCGCCAAACTGGTCGGCATCGACGACCGCGACACGGCGTATGCCTTGCGTGGGCAGGAAATCTCGGTGGCGCGCAGTGACTTGCCGCCGCCGGAAGAAAACGAGTTTTACTGGTCGGACCTGATCGGCCTGACCGCGGTCAACCGTGAAGGCGTCGAGCTGGGCAAGGTGGACAGCCTGATGGAAACCGGCGCGCACGATGTGCTGGTTGTCAAGGGCACGCGCGAACACCTGATTCCGTTCGTCGCGCACTTTGTCGGCAAGGTGGATCGTGGCGGGCGGGACGATCGAGGTGGACTGGGGCGAAGACTACTGATGCGCTTCGATGCGGTCACGCTCTTCCCCGAGATGTTCGATGCCGTACTGGATTACGGCATCACCCGGCGGGCGCTGGATCGCGGGTTGTACCGGTTCAAGTCGTGGAACCCGCGCGACTTCACCGACGACCCGCACCGCACGGTGGATGACCGGCCCTACGGCGGCGGTCCCGGGATGCTGATGCAGGCCGAGCCGCTGGATCGCGCGTTGAACGCCGTCCAGCAGGATCTGGCCAGCGAAAATTTGACGCCCTGGGTGGTGCATTTTTCACCCCGAGGCCGCCCGCTGACCCATCAGCGGGTGATGGAATTGAAGGACAAGCCCGCTGCTGGTTTTGTTGTGCGGGCGGTACGAAGGCATCGACGAGCGGTTGTTGCAGCGCCGCGTGGACGAAGAACTTTCGCTGGGCGACTTTGTGTTGTCGGGCGGCGAACTCCCCGCGCTGGCATTGATGGATGCGATCATCCGGCAACTGCCGGGCGCGTTGAACGATGCAGATTCGGCGGTGGAAGATTCCTTCGCCAACGGCCTGCTCGACTGCCCGCACTACACCCGGCCCGAAGTCTGGCAGGGGATGGCGGTGCCGGAAGTATTGAAAGGCGGCAACCACGCCGCGATCGCCCAGTGGCGATTGCAGCAAAGCCTGACGATCACGGCAGACCCATCGCCCCGATCTGCTGGCCAAGCGGGGGTTGTCGAAGCAGGAACAGGATACTTCTCGCGGCGCACCCACCCGGTGCGCCGCAGAACAAAGCGGCACCGGTAATCCCGGGCCAATGTGAAACGGCGTGACGTCCGCCCGGTGGTCTGATTGACCCGGTGGCGCACCTCTCCCGCCAGATGCAAGGAAACATCATGAACATCATCGAGCAACTCGAACAGGAAGAAATCGCCCGCCTGGGCAAAACCCTCCCCGACTTCGCCCCCGGCGACACCATCGTCGTTCAGGTGAAGGTGAAGGAAGGCACCCGCGAGCGTCTGCAGGCCTACGAAGGCGTCGTCATCGCCAAGCGCAACCGCGGCCTCAACTCCGCTTTCACCGTGCGCAAGATTTCCGCCGGCGAAGGCGTCGAGCGTACCTTCCAGACCCACTCGCCACTGGTCGCCAGTGTCGAAGTCAAGCGTCGCGGCGACGTCCGCCGCGCCAAGCTGTACTACCTGCGCGAGCGTTCCGGCAAGTCCGCCCGCATCAAGGAAAAACTGCCCGCCCGCAAGGTCAAGGGTGGCACCCTGCTGCAAGGCTGCCGAATAAGCACCCGCCTTGCTGGCAACGCAAAACGCCCGCTTGATGCGGGCGTTTTTCATTTTTCAACCCAATGGTTGGTAAGTTGCCGGCTATCGATCACGCCTGTGATTTGATTGACATGATGTCCATCAGAGACTAGATTAGAACGAACGTTCGTTCTAGATGGAATCATGACCGTATCAACCTCCCAACGCGAAGATACGCGCGTCCAAGTGCTGGACGCCGCCCTGAGCCTGTTTACCGACAAGGGCTATTTCAATACGTCGGTACATGAAATCGGCCGTGTGGCCGGGGTGAGCATCGGTTCCATCTACCATCATTTCGGCGACAAGGAAGGACTGGCCCGGAGCCTGTACATGATGTTGACCAGCCGCATGCAGCAGTTGATTCGCCGAGGTCGAACAACGCACCGACAGCTGCCACGACCAGGCACGTGAACTGGTTGCCCGCCTGTTCGAGTTGACGGAGGCCGAGCCGCGCAGCATGAGCTTCATGCTGTATGCACGGCATCGCGAGTTCCTGCCCGACGAGCCGCCGGTCTGTTCCTCGCGTCCGTTCGCGATGATGCGCGACATGGTCAGCCGCGGCATGGCACGCGGCGAAATCCGTGACATGGATGCGATGGTCGCTTCCACCTGCCTGTTCGGCGGCCCCTTGCGCATGATTACCGCGCGGCTCGACGGCATCCTGCCGCACCCCCTGCCGCAGTATCTGGACGACGTCTGGAACTGCGCCTGGCGCTCGGTCGCCAAACCCTGAAACCTGAAGAACAAGGAACCTCACTCCATGCCCCCTTCCCTCGACCAGGCGATCGAAGCCCATTGCGCGGTCTGCGTGTATCACCCGCCCAACCTGCCGCCCCAGGCGTATTCCGGGGACGACTGGACCATGCTGCAGGCGCGCACCTGCGCGTTCGAGCATGCTCCGGGCAGCGACGATTGCCTGGCAAGCCGCAAGACCCGTTGCAGCTTGGTCGATCTCGCCAGGATGGATTCCTGACTGCCGCAACAGCGCTTTTTTAAACCCCGGAGAACTTCATGAAACGCATTTTGCTTAGTCTCGCCACCCTCATGCTGCTCGGCTTCGGCAGCCTCGCCCTGGCCGCCCCCATCGACGACAGTCGCGCCCTGCAAGGCGTCAAGCAGGGCAAGGGGGTTTTCCTGATCGATTTTACCGACCCGAAGAAAACCGCGTTCTACCTCGACATCATCAAGGGCACCCATGCCGGCATGCTGCAACAGGATGTCCAGCCGGATTTCGTGATCGTCTACATCGGACCCACGGTTCGCTTCCTGACCACGGCACCCGATGGCGAACTGGCGCTGGAACATGAAGACAGCCTCAAGTCCATCGCACGCCATGTCAAGGAACTCGCCGACATGGGGGTGCGCCATGAAGTCTGCGCGGTCGCCACGCGGGTGTTCAAGGTCGACAACGCGACGATCCTGCCCGGCATGCATCTGGTCGGCGACGGCTTCATCTCCCTGATCGGCTGGCAGACCCAGGGATACAAACTGGTGCCGCTGTTCTGAGCGTGCGCTGGCCAGACTCGGAGCACCCGCTAGAATGAGACCATGCCTGCGTACGACGCCATCCTTGCCGCGCCCATATGCCGCCTCGGCGCCTGCTTCACCGGCGAGGCGCTGACGCGGCTGGATTTCCTCCCGCGCGACACGCCCGTCACCCGCCCGCCCGACACGCGGGCAAGCCACCTGGGACGCGAACTCGACGCCTACTGGGACAATCCCGGCCACCCCTTCGACTTGCTGTTCGTGCCGTCCGGCACGCCATTCCAGCTGCGGGTGTGGCACGCGCTGATGCGCATTCCGAGCGGCCGGCCGGTGAGCTATGGTGCGCTGGCGCAACGGCTCGGCACGGCCGCGCGTGCGGTGGGCCAGGCATGCGGCGCCAATCCCCTGCCCATACTGATCCCCTGCCACCGCGTGGTGGCGGCACAGGGGCTGGGCGGTTTCATGCATGCCTCCGCGGGTGCGCCGCTGGAAGTGAAAACCTGGCTGCTGGCGCATGAACGACGCACTCATTGACCGTTTCTGCGATCACCTGTGGCTGGAAGACGGCCTTGCAACCCTGACGCTGGCGGCCTACCGGCGCGACCTGGTCGCCTTCGGTCGCTGGCTGGAACAGGAGCGCAAGCAGGCCCTGAATGCCGCCGCCGCTGGCGACGTCGAGGCCTGGCTGGCGTGGCGCTTTGCCCAGCATGCGCAGCCGCGCAGCGCGGCACGCTACACCTCGACCCTGAAACGTTTTTATCGCTACCTGCTGCGCGAAAACCTGATCGCGGCCGATCCCACGCTCAATCTCGACAGCCCCAAGCTGCCGCGGGCGCTGCCCAAGACACTGACCGAGGCCGATGTGGAACGCCTGCTCGACAGCGCCGATAGCGGCACCCCGCTGGGCCTGCGCGACCGCGCGATGCTGGAGACGCTGTACGCCACCGGCCTGCGGGTATCGGAGCTGGTCGGGCTCAAGCTGACGGCGGTGAATCTCAACGATGGCGTGCTGCGCGTGACCGGCAAGGGCAACAAGGACCGGCTGGTGCCGCTGGGCGAAGAGGCGGTGGCCTGGCTGCAGCGCTATCTGCAAGATGCGCGCCCGCTGCTGCTGGCAAGGAAGCTGAGCGACCAGGTGTTCGTGACCCAGCGCGGCGGCGGCATGACGCGGCAGGCGTTCTGGTATCTGATCAAGCGGCGCGCGCGCGCCGCCGGCATCAGCCGCCCGCTGTCGCCGCATACGCTGCGCCACGCGTTCGCCACCCATCTGCTGAACCATGGCGCCGACCTGCGCGTGGTGCAGATGCTGCTCGGCCACAGCGACATTTCGACCACGCAGATCTACACCCATGTGGCGCGCGAACGCCTGAAGCAGCTCCACGCCCAGCACCATCCGCGCGGTTAGTCCGCTGCAAGCAAGAATCAGGGCGTCTTGATGCGCTCCATCAGATAGCACAGGCAGTCCTGCCGGATCACGCGTTCGTCGCGCGTGAGCATCGCCGGCATCAGGGCTTGTCGGAGCGCGATCTCACCCTGGCGGTAATCGAACAGGCGCGGGCCGATTTCTGCTCCGTTTTCATCCAGCACCTGCAGCCGCGCCGCACTGCCCGGCCGTATCCGACCCAGCCGCTCGCCGAACTTCAGTTCGCGGAAATTGAAATGATCCAGTTCGGGCATGAAATCGATATCCGCGTCCGGCGCACCAAAGCCGAAGCTCGCCTGCTCCGGGCACCTTGACCGTGGCCACGGTATGAAACAGGTCGATATCGTGCGGTGCGACCGGATGTACCGGAAATTCGGACAGATGCAGGCAGGCTTCCATGATAGGCGGCGGCATGTTCGACGCTGCCGGGCGTTCCCGGCTTGCCGCACTCCACCGTGACGGACGGGCACAGCTCGGCGAAGGCCGCCGACTGCACGCCGCGCGGCCGGATGAAATACACCACGATGCGCGAAAACAGCAGCGGCCAGATGCAGGAAGTGCTGCTCCAGGCGATTCACGCAGGCGTAATGCGGATTGAGGCCGGTGTTGTTGTGGATATCGATGCTGGCGAATACGCCGCGCGCGCGCATCGCATCGACCACCTGCCGCATCATCGCCGACTCGGCCGATGGCGCGTCCTCGCCGCCCGGCCACACCCGGTTGTAGTCCGGCTGGCCGTCGAGGCGGCGCAGCCCCGACCGTCGCCGCCTCGACGTTGCCGATGAACAGCGACAATCCGCGCGGCAACTCGGCTGCCGCATATTTCCGCAACACCGATCGCGCTGCCAGCCAGCCGGTGTCCTCGTTGCCGTGCAGCAACACCGACGACGAACAGCGGCGGCATGCGCCGGCCCGGCAGGTGGATCAGTGCCGGTCCCGGCAGCACCTCGCCCAGACGGCTGGCGGGCAGATCCAGCAGGCCGGGCGGCGGGTGGCCTCGTATTGCGTCAACATCACAGGCTCCACTCATGCACCGGCGCGCCGGCGCGCTGGTTTTCAAGATAGTCGTCCATCATGCGGTGCACATCGCCGTCCACCCGCTCGAGCCGCCGCAATTGCCAGTCGGCCCCGGTCTGGCCGCTGCGCACCCGAGCCTCGACGCACGCCCAGATAACGCTCGACTTCGGCCTCCGGCAGGCCGAAATCGCGCAGCCCCTGGCGCGCCAGCGGCAGCCCGAGTTGGAGGACGAATTCGCGCGCGGAGTAACGGCGGCCGTCCAGCCAGGTCAACTCGGCCTGGAGTCCATGCCGGGCAGCCGCATAGAAATTGGCGCGTGCCACGGCAAAGGGCAGGTCGGCTGCTGCTGCTTGTGGCGGCCGTGCCAGCGCATGCACCAGGCCATAATACAGCGCGGCATTGGCGACCATATCCAGTGCCGTGGGGCCGCTCGGCAGCACCCGCTGCTCCAGCCGCACATGCGCCTGCCCGACCGTATCGAAGCCGATCAGCGGACGCACCCAGCGCCAGATGGCGCCGTTGTGCAGGCGCAGATGCGGAAAACGGGTCGACGCCCCGTCCTGCGGCATCGGCAGCAGCACCGGATAGTGTTCGAGGTTTTCCTCGAACAGTTCCAGCAGGCGTGCTCGCCACATAACCACGACCGAACGTCACGCGCCGCAGCGTCGGCTCCGCCAGCCCGTTGTAGCCGCCCAGTTCCACCGACTGCTCGAACAGCGGCACCCGCGTTTCCTGCCACAGTCGCTGGCCGAACAGCAGCGGCGAATTGACCGCCGCTGCCAGCAGCGGCGCACAGCTGATCAGCGAAGCATTGTAGTAGGCGCCCGCCAGTTCGAACGGCACCTGCAGATGCAGCTGGAACGAGGTGGTCGCGGCTTCCAGCATCACGTCGGGGCGGCTCAGGCGCAGATGATCCGCGCCCTCGATGTCGATGCGGATGGGCGCGCCGTCACGCTGCTGCAGCACCTGCGCATTGAGCACGTCGAAGCGTTTCATCGCCGACATGTTGGCCAGGCACAGATCCTCGTCGCGGATGGTCGGCAGGATGCCGATCATCGCCAGCACCGTATCCATGCCATGCGCCACCTGCTGGCAGCGGTCCCAGGTGGCCAGCAGCGATTCCTCCATGGCTGCCAGCATGCCCGCGCCCACTTCCAGCGGCGGCGCGTTCAGTTCGACGTTGAAGCGGGAGAGTTCGGGCACCACCAGCGGATCGTTCAGCGCGCGCAGATAGGGCTCGTTGACCGGATTGGCGAAGCCGCTGTGATCGAGCAGCCAGGCTTCGAGTTCGAATCCCGCCACGTAGCGGGCATCGGGGAAACCGCCGGATCTGGCGAATGACCGCAAGGCTGCGGTTTCATCCGCCAGCTTGTCCGCAAACGCCTGAAAGTCGGCTTCCGTGAAACGCGTGCGCTCGATCTCCTGGCCCATGCCCGGATGCGTCAGGCGGCCTCGCTGGCCTGCTCGCCCTTGTGGTACGTCACATAGACATAGACCGGAATGGACAGGTCACCGAGATGTTTATCGACCACTGGACGCACCTCGTCCCAGTTCATCCCGCCCACCCCGGTGGCCAGACGCGGCAGGGCCAGGCTCGACACACTTTCAGTCTCGACCCATTTCCGCAAGGCTTTCAGCGCATGATTGAGGTTCTCGGCCGACGCCTGTCCCGGCTTCGCGCCGTGATCGTAGGCTGCATCCTGGGTAAACAGCGACACCATGTGCCTGCCTTCCGCGCTGGCCCACGCCCACAACTCACCCGCCTTGGGATGAGCGGTGTGGCAGTAATGGCGGAAATCCTTGTACATCGCCGGCCAACTCTCGCGCAGGGCCAGCGCCAGCCCCTGGTTGTATCCGTCATTCGGCGCCACGCCATGCGCGATGGCTTGCGCGCTAGATAAAAGAATATCGCCACTCACTTCATGCAACATAGTCGTCCTTTCAGAAAAATTCCGCAGGCTAATCATACCCACTCATCTTTTTATAGCTCAATCCGGAACATCCCGGTGCAATTGGTGCAGCCGGCCCTACAGCCGCAAGCTGCGCCGGGCGAGATAGAACCACTCCTGTCCCGGCAGCGCATCGGGGTTGGGGAAAACGATATAGCCGTCGCGGTCGGCCACCACCGGCAACCCGTCGCGACGCATGCCGATGACCTCGTCAGCGCGCACCCGCTCGAAGCTCGCCCAGTTGCGGACAAAGCGATCGTCAGCGTGATTGCGGTCGACGACCTGATACAGCCGCAAGGCCTCGGCGCCGGTCATGGCCGCGGGTGCCGGCGCGGGCATCAGCCGCAGATGGGCCAGCGCGTTGTGGATGGCCCGGTAGGCCACGTCCGGCGCAGCGGGATCGTCATGCTGCCCGCACTCAAGCGTAAGCGCGATGCCGCCCTGCGCACGCATGAATTCGGTGGTCCCCACGCCGTAGTGCACGTCTGCTTCGCGTGCCGACACGCCGGCTGCCAGACGGCGCGCGACGCCTGCGGCATAGGTGTCGAGCCAGCCATCGACGAAGCGATGCACGCCCAGGCATTGCGCCAGCGCAGTTTCCTCGGCGGCACGCGCGAAAGGCTCCAGCGACCCGCTGTTGTCTTCCGGCCCCAGCATGACGAAGGGCTCACCTGCGGTGTGGAACGAGTGCAGGTCGAGCAGCGCATCGTGTTGCGCGAGCAGCGGGCACAGCCAGTTGGCGATGCGGTCCTCGAATTCGGCGGGTGTCCGGGTGGGCGCCAGATTGCGGTTGAGGTTGCGGTCGCCCATGCGTTGATGGCTCGCGTAGGCTAGGGGATTGGTGACCGGGACGAAGGTGACCGTACCGGCGATGATGTCCAGCCGCGCGGATTCGATCTCGCCGATCACGCGGCGGATCGCCTGCGTGCCGCAGGTCTCGTTGCCGTGCACGGCCCCCAGCACGATCAGGCGCGCACCGGGTATCTGGCCGGTGAACGACAGCGACTCGAAATGCAGCGATCCGGATTCAGTCATGCGCCCAGGGCCTTGAAGAACAGCGATATGCTCGATACCAGCAATAAAATGCCGACCAACCGGGTCATCTGCGCCCGGGTCAGGCCAAGATGCATGCGCCCCCCCAGATACAGCGCCCCCAGCATCAGCGGCAAAGCCGCGACGTATGCGACCCAGACCTTGGCAGTCATGAGCAGGCCGGCAAACAGAAAACTGATGATGCGTGCCAGACCCTCGGTGAAGAACAGTGCCGACAGGGTCGCGCGCAGATTGCTTTTATCATGAATGCGATGGGTCAGATAAATCACGTAGGGCGGCCCGCCGGTGCCGAACAATGCCCCCACGGTGCCGCCGGTGAGCGCGGCAGGTACCGCCCAGGCCCGCGAAGCCGGCTTGTCGCCATGGATATCGAGCACGCTGCGCACCGCATAAATGAATACGAAACCGGCCAGGGCAAACAGCATGGGGCCTGAGGGCAGATTGACCAGCAGGCTGGTGCCCAGAACCACGCCGACGATGCCGACCGGAATCAGCACGCTCAATTCGTCCCATTGCACCCGCTTGAAATTGAAGCCGCCGATGACGATCGATGCGGTGAAATCCAGCAGCAGTATCATCGGCACGACGAATGTCAGCGGCAGAAACAGCGCCAGCATGGGCACCGAAATCAGCCCCGACCCGAAGCCGGTGATGCCGCGGATGAAATACGCCACCAGCAGGATGGCCGCCGTGAGCGCCACATCGCCGGCGGCGATCTGCTCAAGCCCCATGCTTCTCCGGGCTCACTGGCGTGCACCCCGTTCGATGGTGATGCCGAGTTCCTTGATGCCGGGCACGATGGCGAACTTGGTGACCGATACTTTCACCCACGGTGCGCCGAATTCATCGCGCACGATGGCGGCGACATGCTCGGCAACGGATTCGACCAGCGTGATCGGCTGCGGCGCGTTGTGCAGGTAATCCTTCACCCGCATCGCCACCGCACCGTAATCGATGGTGTCGGCCACATCGTCGGTGCCTCCGGCCTTGCTGTCAGGCAGCCCGATCTCGAGATCGAGCCGTACCGGCTGCGGTACTTTGCGTTCCCACTCGTATATGCCGATAATCAGTTCGAGACGAAAGTCTCGCAGAAATAGAATATCCATCGAGCCGCCCGACAGACCGGGCCCATCCAAAACCTGCCATTTTACTGACTTATGCCCTCGCTGTTCCTGATTGCTGCTGCCTATCTGCTCGGTTCGCTGTCGTTTGCAGTCATCGTCAGCCGTGCCATGCGCCTGCCCGATCCGCGCAGCTTTGGTTCGGGCAACCCCGGCGCCACCAACGTGCTGCGCACCGGCCGCAAGGCCGCTGCCGCGCTGACGCTGCTCGGCGACGCGCTCAAGGGCTGGGCGGCGGTGGTGCTGGCGCGTCTGCTGGCGCCGCAATTAGGCCTGTCCGAAGACGTCGTGCTGTGGTGTGCGCTGGCAGTGTTCATCGGCCACCTGTTCCCGGTGTTTTTTGGCTTCAAGGGTGGCAAGGGCGTGGCGACGGCACTCGGTGTCCTGGTCGGCCTCAATCCCTGGGTCGGCCTGGCGTGTCTCGCGACCTGGCTGCTCATGGCCGGCGTGTTCCGTATTTCCTCGCTCGCCGCTCTCACCACAGCCGCGCTCGCCCCGGTCTACACCGGCCTCCTGATAGGCTGGGGCAACACTGCGTTGGCCGTACTGGTGATCACGCTGCTGCTGGTCTATCGTCACAAGAACAACCTCATCAAGCTGGTGTCCGGCCAGGAAGCTCGCATCGGCGGCCGCTCATGATCAAGCTCTAACCAATGGCCTTCTTCGAAAAAAGCATCGAACATGCGAAGGACAGTCTCGCCGAGGTGTCGCGCGAGGCGATCGACCTTGCAGGCGAACGCCTGTCGGGGGTGGTGAAGGACGGCGTCTCGCAGGCCGGCAGCGAACTCAAAGATGTCATCTGGCAGGCCAGCCAGGAAATCGATGCCAAGCTCGACAAGATTTCCGACGAACTGCATGCGCAGCGCCAGTTCACCAAAGATGACGTGCGGGAACTGGTCGATTACGCGGGCGAAAGGCTCGGCACGCTGATGGACGAGCGCATCGTCCGCGCCAAGTCTGAAATTTCATCGCTGGTGCAGGAAAAGGTCGAATACTTCAAGCACGAGATCGACAATTTTTTCATCGAGCGCCAGCGCGATCTCGCACGTGAACGCCGGCGGCTGTTCATCAACGTCGCCATCGCAATCCTTGCATCGCTGTCGCTGGGCTTTGTGTCCTGGCTGTATCACCAGTATCTCGGCGGCGGGCTCGATGTGTTTGCCATCTTCCGCATCGTGTTTGCCTCGCTGGTGGGCGGCTATGCGGCCTACCTGGCAGTCAGGCTGCTGCGCCGCTGGCTGTCGATGTCGGAACACAAGAAGGACACGCTGTTCCTCGTCAGCCGCTACTGGGGCGTGCTGCGTCCGGAAAGCATTTTCGGTACCCTGTTGCTGGTGTGCCTGATGGCGGTGCTGGTCGGCTTTTTATTGTTCCCGGATCAGATCGCGCAACTCACCGGCAGTGAAAAATGGCTCAGGACCCTGCGCGAAGCCTATCCCATGTTTCCGCGCTGAATAGCCTGCACTCGCATTCTTTTCCTAAACAGCCTCGAGCGTCGCCAGATCCCAGCGCGGCTTGACCGCGAATCCCAGGTCCGACCGCGCCGGGGCCGAATTCTGCGCTGCCAGCCGCTGCGCGCCCGCATAGGCAATCATGGCGCCGTTGTCGGTGCAGAATTCCAGCCGTGGATAGAACACGCTGATCCCGCGTTCGGTCGCCTCACGCGTGAGCCGTTCACGCAAATGGGCGTTGGCACCCACTCCCCCTGCAACCACCAACCGGGTGTCGTTGCCGCCCATGCAGGCCGCCAGGCTCTTGCGCACCAGCACCTCCACCGCCGCCGCTTGGAACGCTGCCGCAATATCTGCCGAGTGCGCCAGACCGGCCTTGCGCACCAACGTCAGCACTGCGGTCTTGAGGCCGCTGAAGCTGAAGTCGAAGTCGCCCGAATTGAGCATCGGGCGCGGCAGGCTGAAGCGCGCCGGATCGCCCGTGGCGGCCAGCTTCGACAGGGCCGGCCCGCCCGGATAGCCCAGCCCCAGCAACTGGGCCGTCTTGTCGAAAGCTTCGCCCGCCGCATCGTCCAGCGTCTCGCCGAGGAGCGTGTAACGCCCCACGCCCGACACCCGCATCAGTTGCGTGTGTCCGCCCGACACCAGCAACGCGACGAACGGAAACTCGGGGGGATCATCGGAAATCAGCGGCGACAGCATGTGGCCTTCGAGATGGTGCACACCGATCGCGGGGATTCCAAGCGCGAACGCCAGCGCGCGCGCCATGCCCGCGCCCACCAGCAAGGCACCCGCCAGCCCCGGGCCCGCCGTATAGGCGATGCCGTCGAGATCGGCCAGCGTGCGTCCGCTCTCGCGCAAGATCTGGCGCGTCAGCGGCAGTACGCGCCGGATATGGTCGCGCGACGCCAGTTCCGGCACCACGCCGCCATAGTCGTTGTGCATGACGATCTGGGAATGCAGCGCATGCGCCAGCAGGCCGCGCCTGCTGTCATACAGCGCAACACCGGTTTCGTCGCAGGAAGATTCGACACCGAGCACCAGCATCAGCCGGGGACCCTGATCCACATCATGATTCGACGCCTGGCCAGCGCAGCATGCGGCGGGACGGTTCGCACGCCCCCAACAATCACGGCGCCCATCGATGGCTCACATGCCTGGCGGCGGCGGTGCATCGTTGCTTGGCGTATTCGCCATTCCGGGGAGCACGCTGGGTGTGGGTGGCGGTGTTTTCGGCAAGTGCGCAATGATGCAGTCGACTGCCTGGTTGGTTTCGGCAGTGGAGTCGCTGAAGGCCGTAATCATTTCACGGTATCTCGCCTCGGTGATCTGACCATAGTAGAGCTGGGACGTGAGGTCGAGAAATGAAGCGTTATGATTTTCCATCGTGGAAATTTCAAAACCGCCGATGCGCTGCGGGCAGGCGTTCTCAATGGCGTCGAAGAATTTGTCGGTGTCCGACTGCTCGTTCCAGGCACCTGGCGCACAGCCGGAAAGCGTAGCGGCGACCAGCAATGCGATGAAGGGAGATGAGCGCGTTGTTGAGAGAATCGGGAATTTCATTTGAGTACTCCAACCAAGATAGAAACCGGGGTTCCAATAATAACGAAACATCCTATCGATCGCTTCCTCACCAAGTAAAACGCCCCGGATGCGCTCAATGCCGGCATGCCGGGAAACCCGCTGCACGCCCGCCCCCCTAGATCCGACTTTTGACCGGCAGGACACGCGCCGACCCAGCCCACGCGGCTTGCCGTCCTGGTCCTGCGAGGAAAGCCCCGCGCAATATCTCTGATATGGGCAGGACTGGAAAAAAGATTGCGGGTTTGCTAGAATGCGCGTTTTTCCCGTATCCCCCGGAAGCCACTCTCAAATGCCTCACGTCAAAGTCAAAGAAAACGAGCCGTTCGACGTCGCCCTGCGCCGCTTCAAGCGTTCCATCGAAAAAGTGGGTCTGTTGACCGAACTGCGCGCCCGCGAGTTCTACGAGAAGCCCACGGCAGAGCGCAAGCGCAAGCTCGCCGCTGCGGTCAAGCGCCAGAGCAAGCGCTTGCGCGGCCAGCAACTCCCCCCCAAGATGTATTGATTCTGCCGTTCGGCAGAATCCCCCTACTCTCGACCGCCCGGCATGTCGCTCAAGCTCCGAATTACTGACGACATGAAGGCGGCGATGCGCGCCAAGGAAACACTCCGCCTCGGTACGATCCGCCTGCTTCTGGCTGCCATCAAGCAGAAGGAAATCGATGAGCGCATCGAACTCGACGACGCTGCGGTCAGCAGCATCGTCGAAAAACTCATCAAGCAGCGCAAGGATTCGATCAGCCAGTTTCAGGCGGCTGGCCGCGACGACCTGGTGACCGCCGAACAGTCCGAACTGGCCGTGCTGCAAGCCTACCTCCCCGAGCAACTCCCCGCAGCCGAAATCGAAGCCGCCGTGGTCGCCGCGATCACAGAATCCGGCGCTACCTCGGCCCGCGACATGGGAAAGGTCATGGGCCTGCTCAAACCCAGGCTCGCCGGCCGCGCCGACATGGGACAGGTTTCAGCGCTGATCAAAGCCCGCCTGGCGGTCTGAACCCCACCCGGCGTCAGCCCGGGTTTATCATGCAGCAACCATGATCCCGCGCGATTTCATCGACACCCTGCTCGCCCGCGTCGACATCGTCGACGTCATCGACCGGCGCGTGCCACTGAAGAAGGCCGGGCAAAACTACCAGGCCTGCTGCCCCTTCCACAGCGAAAAAACCCCCTCCTTCACCGTCAGCCCGACCAAGCAGTTCTACCATTGCTTCGGCTGCGGCGCGCACGGCACCGCGCTCGGCTTTCTGATGGAATACGAGCACATGGGTTTTCCCGACGCAGTGGCGGCGCTGGCGCAGGATACCGGGCTGCAGATTCCTGAATCTGCGCACGAACCCGATCGGCCCAGGCCACCCCCTGCGCTGTGGGATGCGCTGGAGCAGGCAGCGCAGTTCTACAAACAGCAACTCAAGCAGACGCCACGCGCGATCGACTACCTGAAGCGGCGCGGGCTGACGGGTGCCATTGCCGCCCGCTACGGCATCGGATACGCGCCCGACGGCTCGCCGCTGAAGCAGGTGTTCGCCGATTACAGCGCCGATGCCCTCGCCGCGTCAGGTCTGGTCATCGACGGCGACCACGGGCGTTACGACCGCTTTCGCGACCGCATCATGTTTCCCATCAAGAACGTCAAGGGCCAGATCGTCGGCTTCGGTGGCCGCGTACTCGATCAGGGCGAGCCGAAATACCTCAATTCGCCGGAAACCCCGCTGTTCCACAAGGGCTCCGAAATCTATGGCCTGTTCGAAGCTCGCACCGCGATCAAGACAGCCGGGCGCGCCGTCGTGGTCGAAGGTTACATGGACGTGGTGGCACTGGCGCAGCATGGGGTAGAGTTTGCCGTCGCCACGCTGGGAACGGCCACAACGCCAATCCATTCCCGCACGCTGCTGCGCCACACCGACTGCCTGATCTATGCTTTCGACGGCGACAATGCAGGCCGCAAGGCCGCTTGGCGCGCACTGGAAAACTCACTGGAAGCCCTGCAGGACGGCAAGGAAGTCAACTTCCTGTTCCTGCCCGAAGGGGAAGACCCTGACAGCTACATCCGCAGGCACGGCAAGGACGCTTTCCTGCAATTGCTTGACACCGATACATTGCCGCTCTCGGCTTTTCTGGTGCGCGAATTGGCGCACGGCCGCAGACTCGATACCCAGGAAGGACGGGCCGCGATGATCAAGGAGGCCAAGCCCCTGCTGGAAAAGATTGCGGCGCCGCTGTTGGCCAGCCTGATTCGGCGGCAAATCGCCGATCTGGCACATTTGCACGCCGACGAATTCGGCCTCATGGGCGCAAAACCCGGCATCGGCCGACGCGCCGCGCCACGCCCGCAACGCCGCCCCGCACCCTCACGCGTGCGCAGTTTGGCGCGCACGCTGCTGATGAACCCGCAGCGGGTCGCCGAAGTCGATATATGCTGGCTGGACGCCAACGATCCATTGAGCAGCCAAATGAACGAACTCATGGCCTGGCTGCGCGATGTGAAGTGCCTCAACCTGCCCGCCATCGCCGAAGCCGCTCGCGGCAGCAGTTTGGAGCCCCTGCTTGATGAACTGATGACGGAATTGCTCGACAAAGATGACAACTGGGACTGGAATGCTGAATTCGACGGCGCCGTCAAACAACTTCGAGATGACTGGCGACGGCGACGGCAGCAGGAATTGTCGCAGCGCTCACTTGATAGCTTGAGTGTCAGCGAACGCCAGGAATTGACCGAATTGGCACGTTCCTAGCTTGCCAGAAATGGCAAGACAAAGCGTTCGATTACGGTATAATTATCGGTTTTTGAACGATTTTTTCTACCCGCGCGCAATGTGTCGGGCGGAACCTGAGCGGAGAGAATCCTGTGGCTGTACGTGGAAGAAAACCGGGTAGTAGCGCAAAGAAAGCCGAAGCCCTAATCCCCCTTAAAGAACTGACGCCGGTGGAAGCCGAAGCGCGCCGCACCCAGCTGAAGAATCTCATCATTCTGGGCAAGGAACGGGGATTCCTGACTTACGCAGAAATCAACGACCACCTGCCTGACGAGGTGCTGGACGCCGACCAGATCGAAGGCGTGATCAGCATGCTCAACGACATGGGCATCCAGGTCTATGACGAGGCCCCTGACGCCGAGACCCTGCTGATGCAGGAATCAACGCCTGCCGCCACCGACGAAGACGTGGCAGCCGAAGCCGAACAGGCGCTGACCACGGTCGACTCCGAGTTCGGTCGCACCACCGACCCGGTACGCATGTACATGCGTGAAATGGGCTCGGTCGATCTGCTCACCCGCGAAGGTGAAATCGAGATTGCCAAGCGCATCGAGGAAGGCCTGCGTCACATGGTGCAGGCCATCTCATCCTGCCCGCTCACCATCCAGCAGATCCTGGATATGGCAACGCAGATCGAAAACGATACGATGCGGATCGATGAACTGATCGACGGCTTTGTCGAAGTGGAAGCCGCGGCCGAAGAGGATGACTCCGAGGGGGAAGATGCCGAAGAGGAGGATGCCGAAGAGGATGACGAGGCTGCCACCGCTGCGGCTGCAGCCGCCAATCTGGCCCAATTGAAGGCTGAAGCGCTGACGCAGTTCGATTTCATCCGCAAGGCTTATAAAAGAGCACAGAACGCCCATATCAAATACGGCATTGGAAGCCCCCAACACATGAAGGCGCAGGCCGAAGTGACGGAGCTGCTGATGGCGATCCGTTTCTCGGTGCGCCAGGTAGACAGCCTGTGCGAACAAATCCGCAATGCAGTGGAAGAGGTGCGTTCGCACGAGCGCAAGATCATGGAATTCTGCGTGGCACGTTCCGGCATGCCGCGTCCCCATTTCATCAAGGCCTTCCCCGGCAACGAGACCAACATGTCCTGGCTGGACAAGGAAATCGCCGCCAAGAAAGCCTATTGTTCGACGCTCGCCAAGGTTCAATATGAAGTCAAAGCCCACCAGGAAGCGCTCATCGCCATGCAGGACCGAGTCGGCCTGCCGATCAAGAACCTTAAGGACGTCAACAAGCACATGTCCACCGGCGAAGCCAAGGCGCGCCGAGCCAAGCGCGAGATGATCGAGGCCAACCTGCGCCTTGTGATCTCGATCGCCAAGAAATATACCAACCGCGGCCTGCAATTCCTCGACCTGATCCAGGAAGGCAACATTGGCCTGATGAAGGCCGTGGACAAGTTCGAATATCGCCGCGGCTACAAGTTCTCGACCTACGCGACCTGGTGGATCCGCCAGGCGATCACGCGCTCGATCGCCGACCAGGCGCGCACCATCCGCATCCCGGTGCACATGATCGAAACCATCAACAAGATGAACCGCATCAGTCGTCAAATCCTGCAGGAAACCGGCATCGAGCCTGATCCGGCGACGCTGGCGATCAAGATGGAAATGCCGGAAGACAAGATCCGCAAGATCATGAAAATCGCGAAGGAGCCGATTTCCATGGAAACGCCGATCGGCGACGACGAAGACTCGCATCTCGGCGATTTCATTGAAGACGCCAGCACGCTTTCGCCTGACGATTCCGCCATCTATTCAAACCTGCGTGATGCCACCCGCGAAGTGCTGGACAGTCTGACCTCGCGCGAAGCCAAGGTGTTGCGGATGCGCTTCGGCATCGAGATGAACACCGATCACACCCTGGAGGAGGTCGGAAAGCAGTTCGACGTGACCCGCGAGCGGATTCGCCAGATCGAGGCCAAGGCCCTGCGCAAGTTGCGTCATCCGACGCGCTCCGAGAGGCTGAAAAGCTTCGTCGGCAGCGGCGAAGAGTAATTCCCCGCTCGTGTGGGGCTTGGTTACACGTTTTCGGGTCTGTAGCTCAGCTGGTTAGAGCAGGGGACTCATAATCCCTTGGTCCACGGTTCAAGTCCGTGCAGACCCACCAATTTTCCAAACATCAGCGATAATCATCACCCATAACAACAAGGGAGAGTCTGATGGAAGGAGAAGCCAGAAAGTCCGGCGAGCGCCGTTTGCAGATCCTGCAAACGCTGGCCTCAATGCTGCAAGAGCCGCAGCCTGAAAAAATCACTACGGCAGCGCTGGCAGCACGCATCGGCGTGTCGGAAGCAGCGCTGTATCGACATTTTTCAAGCAAGGCGCAGATGTTTGAAGGCCTGATCGATTTCATCGAACAGACCTTGTTCGGTCTGATTGCCCGCATCACCGCCGAGACGCCCTCACCGATCGCGCAGGTCGAGGCCATCCTCAGCATGTTGCTGAATTTTGCGGCGAAGAATCCAGGAATGACACGGATGCTGATCGGCGAGGCGCTGGTGCATGAAAACGAACGCCTGCAAAAACGCATCAATCAGCTGCACGATCGGATCGAAGCCCAGCTACGACAATGCCTTCGTCTGGGCGGCGGCCAGCAGGCCGAACTCAGCGCGCCGCTTGCCAACCTGCTGCAATGCATGGTGGTAGGGCGCTGGCACCAGTTTGCAAAGAGCGGGTTTACTCGGGCGCCGGGCGGCGATGTAGACCTCTTGATGGCCCGCCTGCTGGACGTTTACCCTGCCTGAGCCGCAACTTGCCCGCACACGGGACAGCCCGGATCACGCGGCACCTTCATCACGCGCGCCCCCGTCTGCAGGCCATCCCACAGCAGCAACCTGCCAAGCAGGGTCTCGCCCACCCCGGACAGGTACTTGAGCGCCTCCATCGCCTGCATTGCCCCGATCACCCCGACCAGTGGCGAAAACACGCCTGCCTCGGCGCAACGCACTTCGGGTTCACCCGCATGGTCCGGGAACAGGCAGTGATAACAAGGGCTATCGGCCTGGCGTGAATCGAAGACGACCAACTGCCCGGAAAATCCGATCGCGGCACCGGATACCAGGGGCCTGCCGAGAATGACGCAAGCGCGATTGACTGCATGCCGGGTGGCGAAATTGTCCGATGCATCGACGACCAGGTCCACTGCCGCCACCGCCCCATGCAGCGTATCGCCCGCCAAGGCCTCCGCAATGGGTTTCACTTCGATTTCCGGGTTGATGGCGCTGATGCTTCGAGCGAGCGAATCGGCCTTGTTTACTCCGATTGCCGCGGTAGCGTGTCCGATCTGCCGCTGCAGGTTGGTTAGATCGACGCTGTCGCCGTCCGCCAGCAGCAGGGTCCCGACGCCCGAGGCACCGAGGTACAGTGCCGCCGGGCACCCCAAGCCGCCCGCGCCAACAATCAACACACTGGCATTGGTGATGCGTTCCTGTCCCGCAACACCGACCTCTGGCAGCAAAATGTGCCGGCTGTAGCGAAGCAGCAGATCGTCATTCAAATCCATGGAAGCACGAGCTACTTATAGTCCCGCCATTCTTCAGGCGTTTCATCGCTGTCGCCGTGCAGATGGCGTTCGTATACCTTCATGAAAGCCTGTTGAGACTTGATGTCCGGCTCGTTGGCCTCGACGTTGCGACGTTGCACACCTTCGCAAAAGTAGGCCAGCGCACGCTTCAGTTTGCAGAGCAGATTGTTGTCGAGATGAAACCCTTGACTCGACAGTGCTGTTTCCAGCCCTTCCAGCGTGTACTCGCAGACATGGTAGCGCACCAACAGACTATTGGAATCTGCTCCGACCCGCACTTCGAGCCCTTCCAGCCCTTCCAGCAGGATCCGGGCACGCTCAACTTGGCCATCAGGCAATGGATGGAACACGATTTCGCGTGTTTTTTCGAGGTCACACGGACGCATGGCACCCCCAGCGGGCAAGGACAACGCAGTATACCGCGCTGTCCGGGTTGCAGCGGTTCAACGGCAACGCCGCATAAGTTCCGTTCAGCGCCCCTGCAGAATCTGCAAGCCTTTGAGCAGGTTCAGTGCCTGATTCACCTGGTAATCGTTCTTCGACACGATCTCGCCGGGCTCCAGCGTGTGCGGTTTCTTGTCCTTCTCGGTCTTTCCCGGTTTGTCGGCAGGAAGCGCCTTGATGCTCTCGCTTGGCTTTCGCTCAGGTTCCGTTTCATCACCGTTGGGATTGCTCAGGTGCTTGTCGAGATCGGCCTCCCGAATGCCCAGGCCTTCATCCTCTGAAGGCATGCTCGGATCTTCCACCACAATATCTGGCTCAATGCCCTTGGCCTGGATCGAACGCCCGCTCGGGGTGAAGTAGCGTGCGGTGGTGAGCTTGATCGCCGTACCATTGCCGATCGGCAGGATGGTCTGCACCGATCCCTTGCCAAACGTGCGCGTCCCCATGATGACTGCACGCTTGTGGTCCTGCAGGGCGCCTGCCACGATTTCGGATGCTGAAGCCGAGCCGCTGTTGACCAGCACGATCATCGGCACTTTTTTCACGCCTTCAGGCAGATTCCTCAAGTAGTCGAGTTGCATCGGACGCAGGTAGTTTTCACGACTGGCAGTCAATCGCATCTGGGCATCTTCGGTACGCCCCTCGGTATAGACCACCAGGCTGTCGGGCTCGACGAACGCCGCCGTTACCGCCACCGCGCCATTGAGCAAGCCGCCCGGGTCGTTGCGCAAATCCAGAATCAGGCCCTTGAGCGGTCCCTTGTTTTCCTTGTAAAGCGTATTCAGCGCATCGACCAGCAATTCGCCGGTGTGTTCCTGGAACTGCGTGACCCGCACGTAACCATACCCATCTTCCAGCAGCTTGAATTTGACGCTGCGGATCTTGATGATCGCACGGGTCAATGTCACCACCACGGGCTTGTCCACGCCCTTGCGGATAATGGTCAGCTTGATCTTCGACCCGGGCTTGCCGCGCATCCGCTTCACTGCATCGTTCAGTGTCATGCCCTTGACCGGCGTGTCGTCAAGTTTGACGATCAGGTCGCCGGGCTTGACCCCGGCCTTGAACGCAGGCGTGTCCTCGATCGGCGAAACCACCTTGACCAGGCCGTCTTCCATACCGACTTCGATGCCGAGGCCGCCGAACTCGCCCTGGGTGCCCACCTGCAGGTCCTTGAAACCTTCGACGTCGAGATAGGTTGAATGCGGATCCAGGCCGGTCAGCATGCCGTTGATCGCCTCGGTAATCAGCTTCTTGTCTTCAACCGGCTCGACATAATCGCTCTTGATGCGGGCGAATACATCGGTAAAAGCACGCAACTCCTCGACCGGCAGCGCCGTCTGCGCATCCTTGTCGGCAATCGCTGACAAGTTGACCGTCAACGCCGCGCCTGCCAGCAAGCCGGCCAATCCGACGAGTATGAATTTCGCCTTTTGAGTCATTTCACTTCATCCACAGGAGGGGATTGACAGGGCGGCTTTGATGCCGCATTTCAAAGTACAGTCCGGGGTCGGGCTGACCACCGCTATTGCCGACCGCCGCGATGGGGTCGCCGGGCTGAACCCGTTCACCCACCTGCTTATACAGACTTTCATTATTGCTGTACAGGCTCATGTAGCCCTCGCCGTGATCGACAATGATGAGATTGCCAAAACCACGCAACCACTCAGAGAAAACCACCTGTCCCGCAGCGATCACTTTCACGACCGAGCCTTGTGCAGCGCGTATGAACAATCCTTTCCAACTTAATCCGCCGTCTTCCCTCGGAGCCCCGAAACGGTTCATGAGTTCCCCGGCAACTGGCAGCCGCAGCGATCCTTTCATGCGTGAAAATGGCTGCCCTGTGGAATGTGCAACCGGCGTTTCGGTATTGACGGCGACGGGGCGACGCGACTTGGGTGCAACGTTCTTTGCCTCATCCTGTGTCCGTCTCTCCTGCTGAGCCGCACGCATCCGTGCCGCTTCGCGCGCAGCCTGCTGCGCCATCAGCCTGTTCAGCCGTTCCACCAATTGCGTCAGGCTCCTCTCGTCCCGCTTCAGGTTGGAGATTTCGAGCCGCTGCTGCCGAATCTGTTCTGACAGCTTGTGCATGACCTGCTCGCGTTGCCGCTTTTCGGCCACCAGCTTTTGCTGCTCGATTTCTCGGGCTGCCTGCAATTGCACCAGATCGCTGGATTTCTTCTGGGTTCGCTGCTGCAACACGGCCAATCGTGCCAGATCGGCACGCAGCGACTCGATCATGGCGTGCTGCGCGCGTGACAGGTGCGCCAGGTAGCGTAGATCACGCGCCGTCTGGTTGGGATCCGCCCCGTTCAGCATAAGCTTGAGCGCATCGCCCTGGCCCCGTAGGTAAGCAGCCCTGAGCGCCTGGGAAAGATGTGCCTGCTGCTGCCGGATGCGTGTTTCGGCAGCGACTGTTTGCTGGGTCAGGTCTTTCAGTTCTGTCTGGGCGCGCTGGCGCTCACTATCCAGTTGACGCAACAGACGTACCGCGCTGCTGATAGCGCGCTCTGATTGACGCAGTTCATCAGCCGCTTCCCGGCGATTCGCCTGGGTATTGTGGAACTCCTCCTGCAGGGTTTGCAGCCGCTGCTTGAGAGCATCGAGCTCGGACTGCTTACGATCGGCCTGGTTGGCGCCGGCGCACAGCGGGGCGCACAGCGCAAGCAAAACAAAAAGGTGTCTGAAGTTCACCCTGACGAGCTTACCCGAAGCCGACGGGTCTACTCAAATTGAACCAGGGATTCGCCGGTCATTTCCGGGGGTTGCGGCAAGCCCATCAGTTTCAACAGGGTCGGGCTGACGTCCTCGAGCGCGCCGGTGTCCGCCAGCGATGCATGACGCCGCCCGATATAGATCAGTGGCACCAGATTCATGGTGTGGGCAGTATGCGCCTGCCCGGTTACCGCATCGCGCATCAACTCGGCATTGCCATGATCGGCGGTCACCAGCACTTCACCGCCATTCGCCAACTGGGCTTCCACGACCCGGCCGAGGCAGGTATCCACGGTTTCGATTGCCTTGATGGCGGCCTGCAGGTCGCCCGTATGGCCGACCATGTCCGGGTTGGCATAGTTGCAGATGATGAGGTCGTACTGCTTGCCGCCGATCGCCGCAATCAGCTTTTCGGTGACCTCGAAGGCACTCATCTCGGGTTTCAGGTCGTACGTCGCGACGTCGGGCGACGACACCAGCACCCGGTCCTCCCCCGGGAAGGACACTTCCTCTCCACCATTGAAAAAGAAGGTGACGTGGGGATATTTCTCGGTTTCGGCGATCCGCAGCTGGCGCATCCCCAGATTGGCGACATATTCGCCAAGACCATTCTTGATTCGCTCGGGCGGGAACGCCACCGACACGTCGAAATCGTCGCTGTAGCCGGTAAGCGTGCAGTAGGTCGCCAGGCGCGGGGTCACCTCACGCTCGAATTCGCCGAAATCGGATTCGATGAATGGCCGCGACAACTGACGGGCGCGATCGGAACGGAAATTGAGGAAGATCACCGCATCGCCGTCTTCCATCTTCACCGGCTTGCCATCCGGCGGCAGAATCGCGGTGGCTTTGACGAACTCGTCGGTTTCGCCACGCGCGTAAGCAGCCTCCAGGCCGGCCTGTGGATCCTCCGCCCAGAATTCGGTGCGTCCCTGGGTCAACAGGTCATAGGCAGACTTGACACGCTGCCAGCGGCGGTCGCGATCCATCGCATAGTAGCGGCCGATCATCGATGCGATATGCCCGACCCCTGTCTGATTGATTTTCTCGGACAGGCGGTGCAGATAGATTTCGGCGCTTTTCGGTGGCGTATCGCGGCCATCCAGAAAAACATGCAAGCACACCTTGTGCAGATTTTCGCGGGCTGCCAGTTCGAGGAGCGCGTGAAAATGCGACTCGTGGCTGTGCACGCCGCCATCCGACAACAAGCCCAGTATGTGCAGCGTCTTGTTGTTGTCGCGCGCCAGATGCACCGCATTCAGCAGGGCTGGGTTGGTGTAGAAGTAACCGGACTCGATGGCACGATCGATACGGGTGAATTCCTGGTACACCACCCGGCCTGCGCCAATATTCAGATGTCCCACTTCGGAATTGCCCATCTGCCCTTTGGGCAGGCCCACTTCCGACTCGGAGGCATGGATCAGGGTATGCGGATTTTCCTTCCAGAGGCGGTCGAAATTGGGTTTGTTGGCCTGTGCGATCGCATTGTCGACGCGCTCGGTGCGGCAACCAAAACCGTCGAGGATGATAAGGAGAGCCGGCACGGTCTTCATGAAAAAATTTGTATTACCTGATTCGTTTTTGTGGGATTATTTTAATATATGCGTGATTGCTAATCTACACGCAAGCTTCAAAGCAGCTCTGAAAATGCGCCGCCCCTCGGTTTTGTGCCGGGATTGCGCCACATCCAAGAGTACTACACGAACAGGATCGAGGTAATGAATATGGCAGCTGATTGGGATGAAGTGGACCTCATGGACAAGGACGAGCACATCGAGCAGGCCTCGCGTGCAATGAAGGCCATGTCGCATCCGCTGCGCCTGAAGATCCTCTGCGTTCTGGGCGACAAGGAGGTCAGCGTGCAGGAAATCGTCGACCACGTTGGCACCTCGCAAAGCAACATTTCTCAGCATCTCGCCATTCTGCGCGACAAGGGTGTATTGCGCACCCGCAAAGACGCCAACCGCGTGTTCTACCGCGTAGGAGACACCCGCACACTCAAACTGCTGGGCATGATGCGCGACGTGTTCTGCGGCTTTACGCAATAAGGCCCAACTCCCAACGCAAGGCCTGGCCCTGCGCAAGCATGCCGGGCCTTTGCTTTGTTGTCGCCATGCTTACGAGCTCTGAATGTCCGCGCAGCGTCGTCAACCAGGAGCCCCGCGCGGAACCTTTCCATAACGAGTCGACTTTCTGCTTTGGCACGATTGCTTACGCCATATAATCAACCCAAGCACTTGAATCAAATGGTTAATTAGTATATTCTAATGGATGATTTTCCAAAGGTGACGCTGCTGTGCTGAATCCTGTCCGACTCTTGCTGTCCTGCGCCTTGCTAGCGGCCCAACCCGCATGGGCCGCCCTGCCGTTTGCGGTTGCGTCAGTGAAATACCAGATGTCGGACAGCGGCTACTCGACCGAAGCCACTGTCGAAGCCGTCAAGCAGTCCACCGTCGACGCGCAGGTGTCGGGGCGGGTGACGGCGGTCAATTTCGACGTCGGCGACTACGTCAAGGCAGGTTCGGTCATCGTCCGGCTCTCCGCGCAGGAACTGAAGTCCGCGGTCGCAGGCAGCCAGGCACAGGAAGCGCAGGCGGCCGCCACGCTGGCCAATGCGCGCGCCAACTACCAGCGTCAGCAGCAGCTGTTTCAACAGAAATTCATCAGCCAGGCCGCGCTCGACCGCGCCACGGCCGAATTCCAGCGCTGCCGAGGCGGCCGCGCGCGCGGCCCGCGCCGGTGTCGGCCAGACCTCCGCCATGAGCGGCTACACCGTGATCACCGCGCCCTATTCCGGCGTGGTGGCGGCCCGCCTCGTGGAAGTGGGGGAAACCGTGGCTCCCGGCAAGCCGCTGATGACCGGGTTTGATCCCAAGGACATGCGGGTGATCGCCAACATCCCGCAATACAAGCTGGCCGAAGTCAAGGCGGCAACCCGGCGTCGCGGTCGAGATCCCGTCCCTCAACAAGTGGATCGATGCCACCGGCGTCACCGTCCTGCCGTCGGCCGACACGGCTACCCACACCGTCAAGGTGCGCATCGACCTGCCAACCAATCTTGACGGCGTCATCCCCGGCATGTTCGCCCGCGCTCATTTCTCGATGGGCAGCGCACGCAAGCTCAGCATCCCGGCCGAGTGCCGTGGTTCGCCGCTCCGAGATCACCGCAGTCTATGTGGTCAGACAGGACAAGGTCAGCCTGCGCCAGATCCGCCTCGGCCCCCCCAATGCACGCGGGCAGGTGGAAGTGCTGGCTGGGCTCAATCCGGGCGACGTCATTGCGCTCGACCCGGTCAAGGCGGGGATCTACGCCAAAAGCGCCGCCAACGCGTCTGCCAACTAAACGGAGCCACCGCATGGGATTCTCCGGACGCATCGCCCGTTTCTTTCTCACGTCCCAGCTCACCCCGCTGATCGCCCTGATCGCGGCCCTGCTGGGCCTGTTTGCCATTCTGGTCACGCCGCGCGAGGAAGAGCCGCAGATCAACGTGACCATGGCCAACGTATTCATCCCCTTCCCCGGTGCCTCGGCGAAGGACGTGGAGGCGCTGGTTGCCACCCCGGCCGAGCAGGTGCTGTCGCAGATTGCCGGCATCGAGCACATCTACTCCGTTTCCAAGCCCGGGATGGCGGTGCTGACCGTGCAATATCTGGTCGGCCAGGACCGCACCCAGGCGCTGGTGCGGCTGTACGACACCATCCAGGCCAACCGCGACTGGGTATCGCCCGAACTCGGCGTCGGCGAACCCATCATCAAGCCGCTCGGCATCGACGACGTGCCCATCGTCACCGTCACCCTGTGGACGCGCGACGAGACACGCGGCGCCTACGAACTGGAGCAGGTGGCGCATGCGGCGGAAATCGAGCTGAAGCGCATCGCCGGCACCCGCGAAGTCACCACGGTCGGCGGCCCCGGCCGTGCCGTGCGGGTGATGATGGATCCCGACCGCATGGCGGCGTTCGGCGTCATCGGCGAAGGACATCCGCGATGCCCTGCAGGTTTCCAACGCCGCGCAGCCGTCCGGCACGCTGGTGTCGAACAACCAGGAAATCCTGGTGCAGACCGGCACCTTCCTGACCGGCGCAGAAGACGTTCAGGCAGCTCGTTGTCGGCGTCGCGCAGGGCCGCCCGGTCTACATGAACGATGTGGCCAGCGTCGTCGCCGGCCCCGACCAGCCCGCGCGCTACGTCTGGCATGGCCCCGGTGCCGGCGGCGACGCACAAGGCCGACAATGGCCAGACCTACCCGGCGGTGACGCTGGCCATTTCCAAAAAGCCGGGCGAAAACGCGGTCGAAGTCGCCGAAAAAGTCATTGCCCGCGTCAACGCGCTGCACAACAGCGTGCTGCCCGAAGGGATCGAAGTCAGCGTCACCCGCAACTACGGCGCCACCGCCGACGACAAGGCCAAGAAGCTGATCCAGAAGCTGATTTTCGCCACCGCCTCGGTGGTGCTGCTGGTGCTGTTCGCGATCGGCAGGCGCGAGGCGCTGATCGTCGGCGCGGCAGTGCTGCTGACGCTGGCGGCCACGCTGTTCGCCTCGTGGGCATGGGGCTTCACGCTCAACCGGGTGTCGCTGTTTGCGCTGATTTTCTCGATCGGCATCCTGGTCGACGATGCCATCGTGGTGGTCGAAAACATCCACCGCCGCATGGGGCTCGATCACGACGGCCTCGAAGCCATCATTCCGCGCGCGGTCGACGAAGTCGGCGGCCCGACCATCCTCGCCACCTTCACCGTGATCGCCGCGCTGCTGCCGATGGCCTTCGTCTCCGGCCTGATGGGGCCGTACATGAGTCCGATCCCGATCAATGCCTCGATCGGCATGCTGATCTCGCTGGCGATCGCCTTCATCGTCACCCCTGGCTGGCCCTGAAGCTGATCAAGCAGGCAGGCACATGGCAGCGCATGGAAGGCGACAACCAGACTCACGACGCTATTCCGCACCCGCCTCACGCCCTTCCTGCGCGGCGACGAACGGCCAAGGCGCGCGCCGCATGCTGTGGCTGGGCATCGGGATTGCGATCCTGGTCTCGGTCGCGCTGCCGGTGGTCCAGCTGGTCATCCTGAAAATGCTGCCGTTCGACAACAAGTCGGAATTCCAGATCATCGTCGACATGCCGGTGGGCACACCGCTGGAAAAAACGGCCCAGGTGCTGAGCGAAATGGGTGACGGCCGTCGCGCAGATTCCCGAAGTCACCGACTACCAGGCCTATACCGGTACGGCGGCACCGATCAACTTCAACGGCCTGGTGCGGCAGTATTACCTGCGCTCCGGTCCCGAGGTTGGCGACCTGCAGGTCAACCTGGTCGACAAGCATGATCGCGACCGCAAGAGCCACGACATCGCACAGGGCGTCCGTCCCGCTGTCGAGGCGATCGCCAAGCAGCACGGCGCCGACGTCAAGGTGGTCGAAGTGCCGCCGGGGCCGCCGGTGATGTCGCCCATCGTCGCTGAAATCTATGGCCCCGATTACGACGCGCAGTCGAAGGTCGCCAAACAGGTGCGCAGCGTCTTCGAGCAATCCGAAGGCATCGTCGCGATCGACGACACGGTGGAGGACGATGCCCAGCGATTCGTGCTGCGCGTGCTGCAGAACAAGGCCGCGGTCGCCGGCGTGGCGCAGAAGGACATCGTCGCGGCGATGGAGATGGGCCTGGCGGGCGAGAACGTCACCCCGATCCACGGCAGCGGCGCCAAGTACGAAATCCCGGTACGCGTCACGCTGCCGCCCGAACGCCAGACCGAGATTGCCGAACTGCTGAAGCTCACCGTGCGCGGCAGCAACGGCAACCTGGTTCCGCTGTCGGAACTGGTGGAAGTGATGCCCAGCGCACGCGAGAAAACCATCTACCACAAGGATCTGCTGCCGGTGGTGTTCGTGGTCGGCGACACCGGCGGCAAGCTGGATTCGCCGCTGTACGGCCTGTTCGGAATGCGGGATGAGCTGAAAGACAGGCCGCTGCCGCAGGGCGGCACGCTGTCCGAGTATTTCATCAGGCAACCGAGCGACCCTTACACCGGATTCAGCCTGAAGTGGGATGGCGAATGGCAGGTGACGTACGAGACCTTCCGCGACATGGGGCTGGCCTACGCGGTCGGCCTGATGCTGATCTATATCCTGGTGGTGGCCCAGTTCAAGAGCTATGTCACCCCGCTCGTCATCATGGCGCCAATCCCGCTCACCATCATCGGCGTAATGCCGGGCCACGCCCTGCTCGGCGCGCAGTTCACCGCCACGTCGATGATCGGCATGATCGCGCTGGCCGGCATCATCGTGCGCAACTCCATCCTGCTGGTCGATTTCATCAACCAGCAGGTGCGCGACGGCATGGACTTCCAGGAAGCGGTGATCCAGGCCGGTGCCACGCGCGCCAAGCCGATCGTGCTGACCGGTGCCGCCGCCATGATGGGTGCGTTCTTCATTCTCGACGATCCCATCTTCTCGGGGCTCGCTGTGTCCTTGATTTTCGGCATTTTCGTCTCCACCTTGCTGACACTGGTGGTCATCCCGGTGCTGTACTACGCCGCCAATTACCGCAAAATTTCATCACTCAATCAGGAGTCTACTCATGACCGTTGAACGCATGGTTCGCATCATTGCCGGATTTTTCATCATGCTGTCGCTGGCGCTGGCGCATTTCTCAGGCAGCGTCGACATGGCCCAGCTGTCGTGGCTGTGGTTCACCGCCTTCGTCGGCTTCAACCTGTTCCAGTCCGGCATCACCCGCTTCTGCCCGATGGACATCATGCTGAAGAAAGCAGGCCTCAAACAGGGCTGCGGCCTCTAAAGCGGGCGCCTCCATGGATATTCAATTTCTGCAGGACAACTGGATGATGGCAGCGCTGGCGGTGGTATCCGGCGCCATGCTGATCTGGTCTTTCGTCGGCAGCAAACTCTCCGGCGTCGAGCAGGCCGACACGCTGAAAGCCACCCGCCTCTTCAACGACGATGCGCTGATCCTCGACGTGCGCGAGGACAAGGAGTTTGCCTCGGGGCACATCCCCAAGGCCAAGCACATCCCGCTCGGCAAACTTGCCAGTCGCATGCAGGAACTCGACAAGCACAAGGGCAAGCCCATCCTCGTCACCTGCCGCAGTGGCCAGCGCTCGGCGCGTGCCTGCGGCATGCTGAAAAAAGCCGGTTTCGAGACCGTGTACAACCAGGAAGGCGGCATCATCGCGTGGGAACGCGCCAACCTGCCCGTCACCAAGTAATCCCGCTATCAAGGAATCCCGCATGGCCAAAGTCGTGATGTACTGCACCGCCGTCTGTCCCTACTGCACCGCTGCCGAGCGCCTGCTCAAAAGCCGCGGCGTGACCGAGATCGAAAAGATCCGCATCGATCTCGACCCCGCCAGGCAGGAAGAAATGCTCACGCGCTCCGGCGGCCGCCGCACCGTGCCGCAGGTGTTCATTGGCGACACCCATGTCGGCGGGTTCGACGACACCTCGGCGCTGGATGCGGCGGGCGAACTGGTCCCCCTGCTGAATCGCGCTTGATTTTCCGGCGCGTGCCTCCATCTTGAAGCGAACATCATTCGCTCCGAGGAAATGCAATGGAACTCGCCTGCCCCAACTGCCTGGCCGTCAACCGTGTGCCGGATGACCGGCTGGCAGAAGCCCCCAAATGTGGCAAATGCGCGTCGCCGCTGCTGCCTGGCAAGCCGGTCGACCTGAGCGGCGACAGCTTCGACCGCTTCATCGCCCGCGCCGGCCTGCCGGTGCTGGTCGACTTCTGGGCCGACTGGTGCGGCCCCTGCAAGATGATGGCCCCGGTGTTCCAGCAGGTGGCCGCCGAAATGGGCATTCAGGTGCGCTTCGCCAAGGTCGACACCGAAGCCCACCCGCAGGTATCGATGCGCCACCACATCAAGGGCATCCCCAGCCTCGATCCTGTTCCGCAACGGCGCCGAAGTCGCACGCACCTCCGGCGCGATGGAGGCGCATGCGCTAAAACGCTGGCTGGCGTCACAGGGTATTCAATAAGCGCGTGTAAAATACGCACCTTCCCCGGAGCGCAGGCTCCGGTTTTCTTATCCAGGAGGCATCATGGCTGACGAACAGCAACCCACATTCAACATCGAGAAACTCTACGTCAAGGACCTGTCGGTGGAAGTCCCCAATGCCCCCGACGTTTTCCTCGAACGCGAGGCGCCGCAGATGGACGTCAACATGTCGAGCGAAAGCCACCCGATCAGCGATGCCCTCTTCCAATGCACCATCACCGTCACCGTCACCGCCAAGATCAATGACAAGACCATGTTCCTGGTCGAGTGCACCCAGGCCGGCATTTTCCGCATCCAGAACGTGCCGCAGGATCAGATGCCGATGGTGCTCGGCATTGGCTGCCCCAATATCGTGTTCCCCTACTTGCGTGAAACCGTGTCTGACGTGGTGATCCGCTCCGGCTTCCCGCCGCTGCTGCTGAATCCGGTCAATTTCGAGGCCTTATTCCATCAGCAGCAAGCCGCCCAGCAGCAGGCCGCTTCCCCACAGACGCACTGAAGGGCTTTTCATTGAAATTGCGACTGCCCCTTATCGGTTTGGGTGCTACGGCCGGGTTGCTGGCCGCGCTGATGCAGCCCGCCTGGGCACTGGAATACAGCAGTACCGGACGTGCCGCCCTGCTGTACGACGCGCCATCGACGGCAGCCGGCAAAGTCGCCATCGCAGGCAGTGGTCTGCCACTTGAAATCGTCGTAGACGCCGGCGCCTGGGTCAAGGTGCGCGACCCGAACGGCCATCTGGCCTGGGTCGAGAAATCCGCCCTCGGTGGACCGAAAAAAGTCATGGTCAAGGCTGACGTCAGCCTCGTCCGGCAACAGCCGCTGTTCGAAGCCGACGTCGTGTTCCGCGCCGCGCGCGGCGTCCTGCTCGATATCACCCGGGAGTCCGATACCTACGGCTGGCTGGCCGTCAAACACGCCGACGGCCTGGCCGGCTGGATGCCCGCCTACGAGGCCTGGGGAAAATGAAACTGGCGGTACTCGGATCAGGCGCCTGGGGCACTGCCCTGGCGGCCAGCTGGGCACCCCACCATGACGTCACCCTGTGGGGACGCAGCGCGACCACGCTCGATGCCATGCGCACCAGCCGTGTCAACGCCCGTTACCTGCCGGATTGTCCCCTGCCGGATACGCTTCGCTTCGATGCGGATTTCGACAATGCCGTTGCGGATGCCAGCCTCATCGTCATCGCCGTCCCCAGCAGCGGCCTGCGTCCCACCCTGACCACACTGGCCCGGCGAACCGGCCTGCCGCCGCTGATCTGGGTTTGCAAGGGGTTCGAGCCCGGCAGCCGCAAGCTGCCGCATCAACTCGTCGCCGAACTGCTGCCCGCGCACACCCAAACCGGTGTGCTGTCCGGCCCCAGCTTCGCCCAGGAAGTCGCGCGCGGCTTTCCTACCGCGCTCACGCTGGCTTCCCGCGACACCCGGCTGGCACAGCATCTGGCCGAAGTATTGTCCGCCCACCGCCTGCGCATCTACGCGCACGACGATGTGGTCGGCGTCGAAGTCGGCGGCGCGCTGAAAAACGTCATGGCGATCGCAGCAGGCATCTGTGACGGCCTGCAGCTGGGCCACAATGCGCGCGCCGCGCTCATCACACGCGGACTCGCCGAAATGACCCGCGTCGGCACCCGTCTCGGCGGCCACTTCGAGACCTTCATGGGGCTGTCCGGCCTCGGCGACCTCATCCTCACCACCACCGGCGATCTCTCACGCAACCGTCAGGTCGGGCTGCGCCTTGCGCGCGGCCAGGCGCTCGACAGCATCCTCGACGAGCTCGGCCATGTTGCCGAAGGCGTCACCACCGCGCGCGAAGTCGCAACCCTGGCCAGCGAACTCGGTGCCGACATGCCGATCAGCCGTGCCGTGTACCAGATGCTGTTCGAGGGGTTGCCCGCCGATCAGGCAGTCGATGCCCTGTTGAACCGGGGAATCAAGGCGGAGTTCTGAAGCGGCCGCAGCGGGATGATGCGACGGGAGGGGTCTGACCCTGCGCTGATCAATTCCCGCGAAGGTCGCATGGGTGCCTGAGATTGCGGCCTTGCCTGCCCTCGGTTACAGTCGTGCGCAATGCAGGCTTCGACTCAACGCTATCTACGGGAGAACAGACACACTTTCCCCCGCTGCGCCATCCCTGCGCGACGCAGGGTGCAGGCTCTTTCACCATCCTGCCGTCCTGGAAGTCACAGAGTGCTTGAATGGATAGTCCGGCGCGCGTGAATTCATCCTTGCCCCGCAGCCATTTCAGGCCCTTGCGTGGCCTGTATCTTGCGCTGATTGCCTTCATCGTGCTGGCCTACCTCATCGCTGTCGTCCAGCAGGGGTTCGAAGCGAAGCACGAGGCCGAAACCCGACTGCTCTACGTCAAGAGCACCTTGGTGCAGAACACGCGCGCCACCCTGAAGAGTTTTGAACAGGTGCTGCGGGGGCTGGGTAGCGAACTGGTCGCCCAGGGCGCTTTGCAGTCGCCCGAACATGGGCGCGAACTCATCGAAAGAATGGAGTCGATCGACCCCGGCATGGCGGGGTTCGGGCTGGCCCGGCCCGACGGCCAGCTTGTCCTGGTCAGCGGCATCCCGGACGGCACCCCCCTGCCCGATTTGTCGCGCCAGACCGCAACCCGCGACAGTTTCCACAGGAGCCTCGCGTCCGGCCAGCTCGAAATAGGCAGGACCTACTTTATGGGTCCGCTCAAGCTCTGGGTCATCCCGGTTCGCGTTCCCATTGTCGATCGCCACGGCCGGACGGTTGCGGTCATGACAGCAGGCTACCCCATCGAGGGGGGGTCCGCACTTTGGGCGAGCGCAACCATGCCGCCCGGCCTCCAGATGGCCTTGCTGCGCGACGACAATCACCTCCAGTTTTTCCATCCCCTGCCGCCGGGGCCGCGGGAGTCCATTTACCAGACCGTGTATGGCGAACCGGTCCACCCGAAGACGATACAGCAACTGGCTGCGTACCGGCACGGCAAGGGCCTCATGACAGTCGATCTTCCGCGCAACAACGGACTGCATCTTGTCGCCTATGAGCACATCGACGAGCACGGCCTGCTGGCGAGCGTGTTCGTTCCCTTGCGATTCATCGTGGCCGACTGGATGCAGCGGCTACTGGTGCCGACCCTGCTGTTGCTGGCCTTCCTCGTCGGCGGCGCCTGGATATACCGGCGTGCCCAGGCCCGTCAGGACGAATCCAGCGCAGCGGTCGCCCGCCTTTCCGCATGGCAGCAAGCCGTTCTGGACGGCGCCGACTACAGCATCATCTCCACCGACACGTCCGGCACCGTCGTCAGTTTCAACCAGGCCGCCCAACACATGCTGGGCTACAGCGCGGAAGAAGTGGTGGGCAAAACCACCCCCGAGATCTTTCATGACCCCGATGAAATCCGCCGCTATGCGGAAGAACTCAGCCGGGAATGGGGCGAACCCATCAAGCCGAGCTTCGAGGTGCTGGTCGCCAGGGCCCAACGCGGCCAGACCGAGGAACGCGAATGGAGCCACCTGCGCAAGGATGGCAGCCGTTTTCCGGTGCGGCTGTCGGTGACCCCGCTACATGGGCCGGATGGCAAAATCGAAGGCTTCATCGGAATCGCCGGCGATCTGTCTGCGCAAAAGCAGGCACAGGCCGACCTGCAGGACAGCGAGGCGCGCTATCGCACCCTGTTCGAGCATGCCGGCGACAGCATCTTCCTGATGCGGGACGACCGCTTCATCGACTGCAACCCGGCGACGCTGCAGATGTTCGGCTGCACGCGCGACCAGATCATAGGCGCCACGCCCTACCGCTACTCGCCCAGTCAGCAGCCGGATGGCACCCTGTCCGAAACCAAGGCACAGGAAAAAATCCGCGCGGCAACCGCGGGAGCAACCCAGATATTCGAATGGCGTCACCAGCGCCATGACGGCACGCCTTTCGATGCGGAGGTGCGCCTGGACTTCGTTACGATCGGGGGACAGCCTCATCTGCTTGCCACCGTGCGCGATATCAGCTTGCGAAAGAAAGCCGAACTGGAACTACAGCAATCCCGAGCAACCCTGATCGAGCGCAATGAAAACCTGCGCCTCATCAACCACCTTTCCAACCGGCTGCACGCATCACTGAAACTGGACGATATCCTGAAGGAGACCATGGAGGCCCTGCTGGGCCTGAGCCATGCACCGAGCATTGCGATCTATCTGCTGGCCCCGGACGGCAAGCATCTGAGTCTGGTGAACAGCCGGGGGTTCGGGGAAAAGCTGCGCCAACTAGGAGCCAGCCTCCCTCTGGAGGGTAGCCTGACCGGCCTCGCGGTCCAGGAAAGACACCTGCTGGTCAGTGAACAATTTGAACACGATGCGCGATTGCAGCCCGATCTGAAAAATGCGCTGGTGGCCATAGGCCTGCATTCAGGAGTCGTTGTGCCGATGATCTATCAGGAGCAAGTCCTGGGCAGCATCAACCTGCTCTATAGCGAGCGCCGCCAGTTTGGCGATGTGGAACTGGAGACGCTCAGCGCATTCAGCAATACCGTCGCCATGGCGATCGCCAATTCGCGTCATGTCGTCAGCCTGGCTTTTCAGGCCAAGCACGATAGCCTCACCACCCTACCGAACCGCGCTGTCCTGCACGAGGATTTTTCAGGCCGGGTCGCACAGGCCGCGGCCGGGCATACCGCACTCCTGCTGCTGGACCTCGACCACTTCAAGGAAATCAACGACACCCTCGGGCACCACATCGGTGATCACTTGCTGATGCATATCGGGCCACGCCTGGAAGAGACCCTGTCGGAACATCACGCGCTGGTATGCCGCATGGGCGGAGACGAATTCGCTTTACTGCTCACAGGGCTCGCCGACAAGACCGATGCGGTGTCATTGGCCCGGCGAATAGCCGAAGCGCTGCGCCGGCCCTTCATGCTGGAGGGCATCGCCCTGCAGGTCGGAGGGAGCGTGGGCGTCGCCCATTATCCCGAGCACGGTGAGGACAGCCATGCCCTGTTGCGGGCAGCGGATGTGGCAATGTACCAGGCGAAGACGCTGAAGACGGGGGTCGTGGTCTACGCCCGCGATTTCGACAAATACAGCCCGGATCGACTCACGCTCGCAGGCGAGCTGGTGCAAGCGGTACAGAACGGAGAACTGATCCTGCATTACCAGCCGCAGATGGATCTCGACAGCGGGCGGGTCACCGGTTTCGAAACACTGGTTCGCTGGCAGAACCCCCGGCTGGGCATCCTGTATCCGGATGCCTTCATCCAGCTGGTGGAGATGAACGAGGTCATCCACCCCTTCACGCATGCCGTCATGGACATGGCCCTGGCAGACAAGCGCCGGCTGCACGACCTGGGCCATACCCAGCCGGTATCGATCAACCTGTCGGCGCGCAACCTGATGGATGCCCGTTGCGTGTCCGGGCTCGCAGAGGTTATTGCCAAACATGGCGTGCCCCAGCAGGAAGTCGAACTGGAACTGACCGAGACCGCCCTGATGTACGACCCCGACAACGCGGTCGCCCTGCTCGAGGAGATCGCCGCCATGGGGGTGAACATCGCCATCGACGATTTCGGCACCGGCTATTCCTCGCTCTCTTACCTGCGGCGGCTGCCGCTCGAAGCGCTGAAGATCGACCGTTCCTTCGTCATGGGCATGAACGAAAACCCGCAGGATGCGATCATCGTGCGCTCCACCGTCGCCCTGGCCCACAGCCTGGGTTTGCGCGTCATCGCGGAAGGCGTCGAAAACGCCGCGACGCTGGCCCTGCTGAAGAACATGGGATGCGACCAGGCGCAGGGCTACCTTTTCAGCCGGCCGCTGCCGCTGGACGCACTGATCGACTGGCTGCAGGCCCGGCAGTCCTGATGTTCAGGCAGGGACCCGGTGAGGCCCCCGAGCGGCATGCCGTTTACACGCCTCCCGCAAAACCGTTCTGCCGCCACGCCTCGAACACCACCACGCTGACCGCATTGGACAGGTTCATGCTGCGCGAACCCGGCAGCATCGGCAGCCGCAGGCGACGGTCCGCGTCGAACTGTGCCAGCACCTCTGGCGGCAGGCCGCGCGACTCGGGCCCGAACAACAGCACGTCGCCGGCCTGATAATCGATTTCCGTATAGCGCGCGCTGCCCTTGGTGGTGAGCGCGAACCAGCGCCGCCCCGCCAGCGCCGCCTGCACGGCGTCCCAGCCGGCATGCACCTCGACGCAGGCCATGTCGTGATAATCCAGCCCGGCACGCGCCACCTGCTTGTCCGACAGGTCGAACCCGAGCGGTTCGACCAGATGCAGGCGGCAGCCGGTATTGGCCGCCAGGCGAATGAGGTTGCCGGTGTTGGGCGGGATTTCGGGCTGAAACAAAACGATCTCAAACATTCGGCTTGGCCTAAAATGAAGCATTCCTGAAAGACGCCTATTCTATGGTCCCCTACCTCACCACTGCACTCACCGGCCCGCTGCTGGAACTGGAAAAGCGCCTGCTCGACGCCCAGCCGACGATCGAGCACTGGTTTCGCCAGCAATGGAAGGAACAGGCCGCGCCGTTCTACACCTCGGTGGACATCCGCAACGCCGGCTTCAAGCTGGCACCGGTCGACACCAACCTGTTTCCCGGTGGCTTCAACAACCTCAACCCGGCCTTCATGTCGCTGTCGATTCATGCGGCGATGGGCGCGGTCGAAAAGATCTGCCCCGACGCACAACGGCTATTGCTGATTCCCGAAAACCACACCCGCAACACCTTCTATCTGCAGAACGTCGCGGTGCTCGCGCACATCCTGCGCCAGACCGGCCTCGATCGTGCGCATCGGCACGCTGATCCCCGAGATCACCGAGCCGACCACGCTGGAACTGCCGGCGGGCGGGCGGCTGACGCTGGAGCCGCTGGTCCGCAAGGGCGACCGCGTCGGTGCTGGAAGGCTTCGATCCCTGTGCGGTGCTGCTCAACAACGACCTTTCGGCCGGGGTGCCGGACATCCTCAAGGGGATCGAGCAGACCATCATGCCGCCGCTGCATGCCGGCTGGGCGACGCGCCGCAAGTCGCGCCACTTTGCCGCGTACCAGCACGTGGCCGAGCGAATTCGCGCGGCTGGTCGGCATCGACCCCTGGCTGATCGACCCCTACTTCAGCCAGTGCGGCAAGATCGACTTCCAGGCGCGCCAGGGCGAGGAATGCCTGGCCGAAAAGGTCGGCGACATGCTCGACAAGATCCGCTCAAGTACGACGAATACGGCATCGACCAGCCGCCCTTCGTCATCGTCAAGGCCGACGCCGGCACCTACGGCATGGGCATCATGACGGTGAAGTCGCCGGACGACGTGCGCGAGCTCAACCGCAAGCAGCGCAACAAGATGGCGGTCGGCAAGGAAGGCCTCGCGTTCAGCGAGGTGCTGATCCAGGAAGGCGTCTACACCTTCGAGAGCATCAACGAAGCGGTCGCCGAACCGGTGGTCTACATGCTCGACCACTTCGTCGTCGGCGGCTTTTACCGCGTGCACACCGGGCGCGGGTCGGACGAGAACCTCAACAGCCCCGGCATGCACTTCGTGCCGCTGGCGTTCGACGACACCTGCGTGATGCCTGACCGCAGCGCCAACCCGGACGCCAGTCCCAACCGCTTCTATGCCTACGGCGTGATCGCGCGGCTGGCGATGCTGGCGGCGAGCATCGAGCTCGACGAGGCACTGAACGAAATCGAGCACACGGCCGCCGCATGAAACTGCTGTTCGTGGTCGATCCGCTGCCGAGCCTCAAGGCCTACAAGGACAGTTCGGTGGCGATGATGCGCGCCGCCACGGCACGCGGCCATGCCGTGTTCACCACCGAGACGTGCAGGCTGCAGGTGAAGGATGGAATTGCCCGCGCCACCTGCGACACACTTGACGTGCGTAACGACGACGACTGGTTTCACATCACCCGGACCAGCTCGCATGTGCTGAAGGATTTCGATGCCGTGGTGATGCGCACCGACCCGCCGGTGGACACCGATTACCTGCTCGCCACCCAGCTGCTGGGCATCGCCGAAGCCAACGGCGCGCGCGTGCTGAATCGCCCGGCCTGCCTGCGCGATTTCAACGAGAAGCTGGCGATCCTCAATTTTCCGCAGTTCATCGCGCCGACGCTGATTTCCGCCGATGCGGCGGTGATCGGCAGCTTCCTCGACGAACACACCGACATCATCGTCAAGCCGCTCACCGAGATGGGCGGCAGCGGCATTTTCCGCCTGACGCTCGCCGACCCCAACCGCAACGCCATCCTGGAAACGCTGACCCGGCACGGCCGCCGCGCCATCATGGCGCAACGCTACCTGCCGGAAATCCGCGACGGCGACAAACGCATCCTGCTGATCGACGGCGAAGTCGTGCCATGGGCGCTGGCACGCATTCCCAAGGCCGGCGAGACGCGCGGCAACCTCGCCGCCGGCGGCACCGCCCGCGCGCAGCCGCTGTCGGCCCGCGATCGCGAGATCGCCGAGACCATCGCGCCGTGGGCGCGGCAAAACGGCATCTTCCTCACCGGGCTCGACGTCATCGGCGACTGCCTCACCGAAATCAACGTCACCAGCCCGACCGGATTTCAGGAAATCGCGGCACAGACCGGGCACGATGTCGCGGCGCAGTTCATCGCTGCCATCGAGCGTGGCGGTTCTGCGGAAACGGCGTCCTCTGGATGACGAGCGACGTCATCATCCAGAGAATTCATCCCGATGACGCACCTGCTGTCGCAGTGATGGTCGGCGAGTTGTTGGCCGAAATCATGGACGCCATCGGTATGCAGGCATTCAACTTCGACCTGCAGGAAACAGCGGAAAGACTCGAAACATTCATCGGGAGCGAAAAATATGCCGTTTTTGTCGCTCGAAACGATAGCGCGGATCTGCTCGGTTTCGTAGCGCTCTGCGAAAGCCACGCCCTCTATGCCGAGGGCGCCTTCGGCATCATCCCCGAGTTTTACGTCCGTCCCGAACATCGCTGCCGGCAGGTCGGACACCGGCTCGCGGCCGAGGCGAAATCGTTCGCCCTGACGCGCGGCTGGAAACGCCTCGAAGTCACCACGCCGCCGCTTCCGCAATTCGACCGTACCCTGGCCTTTTACGCGCGTGAAGGTTTCTCCATCGCGGGCGGCCGCAAGCTGAAAACACTTTTATGAGCCCTCCGCCTGAGCGCGGACATGCCGTGCGATCCCTGCGTTTCGGCCTGTGGGCCATGCTGTTGTCGGTGCTCGCCGCGTGCAGTCCGCCCCCTTCGACGCAGCAGCAGGCCTACGTATTCGGCACGCTGGTCGAAGTCAGCGTCTACGGCGCGCCGGAAGCGCAGGCCCGCCAGGCGACCGCAGCGGTGCTGGCACGCTTCGACGCGCTGCATCGCACGCTGCACGCCTGGCAGCCGAGCGATCTGTCGCGCCTCAACGCCGCGCTGGCGCAGGGTCAGCGTGCCACGGTCACGCCGCGAACTCGAGGCAATGCTGCAGCGACGCACAGGCGCTCTCGATCCAGTCCGACGATCTGTTCAACCCTGCCATCGGCGGTCTGATCGCATTGTGGGGCTTTCATGCCGACACGCCGCAGACACAGGTGCCGGAGTGCTGCCGCGATCGCACGCTGGGTGAAGGCAGCCCCGCGCATGCGCGACCTGCATATCGAAGACGGGGACGGTCTGGAGCAACAATCCGGCAGTGCAACTCGACCTCGGCGGCTACGCCAAGGGGTTCGCGCTCGACGAGGCGGTGCGCATCCTGAAAGCCCATGGCATCGACAATGCGCTGGTCAACATCGGCGGCAACGTGATCGCGCTGGGCGCCACGGCGAGCGTCCCTGGCGCGTCGGCATCCAGCATCCGCGCCAGCCGGGCACGCTGGCGACGCTGGACTTGCACGACGGCGAGGCGATCGGCACCTCGGGTGACTACCAGCGCTACTTCGAAGTGGACGGGCAGCGCTACAGTCATCTGATCGATCCGCGCACCGGCCGCCCGGCAACCGGCATGCAGTCGGTGACGGTGCTGGTATCGGGCGAACATGCGGGCACGCGCTCGGATGCCCTGTCGAAACCGCTGTTCATCGATGGCCCTTCGCAACTGATTGAGCAGGCCACCCGCCTGGGCGTCACCGACTATCTCGCGGTGGATGCCGCGGGCCAGACCCACATTTCACCTGCGATGAAGTCCCGGCTTCGTTGATTGCCTTGGGCGCACGTTGCGCATCGTTTGCATCCTCCCCCTCGGGGGGAGGGGTGGGGAGAGGGAAACGCGCATTCATGCGCGTTAGAATGCTGTTTTTGGTCTGACGCTCACCCCATGATAGGTATCCTCATCGTCGCCCACGGATCGCTTGCCGACAGCCTGGTCGAGTGCGCCACCCATGTGCTGGGACAGCGTCCGCGTGGGCTCGCCACGCTCGATTTCATTGGCCACGCCGACCCCGACGAACGGCAGAAGGCCCTGCAGGCACGCGACGACTGGCCGAGCTGGACGAAGGCGACGGCATCCTGGTGCTGACCGATATCTATGGCGCCACCCCCAGCAACACGCTGTGCCGACTCCTCGAGCCTTGCGCACATCGAAGGCGTTTCCGGCGTCAACCTGCCGATGCTGCTGAAGGCGCTGAACTACCGCGAAACGCTGCCCCTGCCGCAACTCATCGAGCGCATCGTCGAAGGGCGGACGCAACAGCATCAACCATATTTCCGAGACCATGTGCCATGCAGCAACGGGACGTTGAAATCGTCAACAAGCTCGGGCTGCATGCGCGCCCGTCGGCCAAGCTGACCCAGCTGGCCTCCAACTTCAAGAGCCAGGTCTTCATGGCGCGCAATGGCCGCCGCATCAACGCCAAGAGCATCATGGGCGTGATGATGCTGGCCGCGGCCAAGGGCAGCACCATCACCCTGGAAACCGACGGCGAAGACGAAGTGGAAGCGATCGACGCGCTGGCCGAACTGATTGCCAGCGGATTCGGAGAAGAACTGTGAGCTTCTCCCTGCACGGCATCGGCGTCTCCGGCGGCATCGCCATCGGCTATGCGCACCTCGCCTCCAATGCGCGGGTCGAAGTGCCGCAGTACATGCTCGACCGCAAGTACATCAAGGACGAGCTGGCGCGCTTCGACGAGGCCATCCTCGCCACCCGCGCCGAACTCGAAACCCTGCGCAACCACATTCCGGCCAACGCGCCGGCCGAACTCTCGGCCTTCCTCGACATGCACCTGATGTTCCTCGGCGATTCGATGATCGCCGAGGAACCCAAGCGCCTGATCCGTGAAACACAGTGCAACGCCGAATGGGCGCTGGCCCAGCAGATGGAAGCACTGGTGGCGCGCTTCGAGGAAATCGACGACGCCTATCTGCGCAGCCGCCAGGAAGACGTGGTGCAGGTGGTGCAGCGCGTGCTGAAGGCGCTGACCGGCCATCCCAGCCATTTGCCGCTGGATGTCGACTTCGACGTCGAGCGCATCCTGGTCGCGCACGAACTGTCGCCTGCCGACATGGCCCTGTTCAAGAACGTGCATTTCGCCGCGTTCATCACCGACCTCGGCGGTGCCACCTCGCACACCGCCATTCTGGCGCGCAGCATGGCGATCCCGTCGGTGATGGCGCTGCACAATGCGCGCGGCCTGATCCGCGATCACGACCTGCTGATCGTCGACGGTCGCGACGGCGTGGTGATCGTCAATCCGGACGAGTCGGTCCTGACCGAATACCGGCTGCGGCAGAACCAGTGGCGCATCGACACCGACAAGCTGAAGCGCCTGAAAACCAGCAAGTCGGCGACGCTCGACGGCACGCCGATCGAACTGATGGCGAACATCGAATTGCTGCAGGACGTCGACGCCGTCAAAGACAGCGGGGGCGCACGGCATCGGGCTGTTCCGCAGCGAATTTCTGTTCCTGAACCGCAACGACCTGCCCAGCGAGGAGGAGCAGTACGCATCCTACAAGGCAGTGGCCGAGGCGCTGGACGGCAAGCCGGTCACCATCCGCACGCTCGACCTGGGTGCAGACAAGCAGGCGCCGTGGGGCCATACCGTGGCCGACAATCCGGCGCTGGGCCTGCGCGCGATCCGCCTGTGCCTGGCCGAGCCGGGACTGTTCCACACCCAGCTGCGGGCGATCCTGCGTGCATCGCAGCACGGCCAGGTCCGCATGCTGATCCCGATGCTGGCCAACTTTATCGAACTGCGACAAACCCTGCAGCGCATTGAGGAAGCCAAGGCCTCGCTGCGCAAGGATGGCCTGAAATTCGACGAGGGCATTCAGGTCGGCGGCATGATCGAAGTGCCGGCCGCGGCGCTGTCAGCCGCATTTTTTGCCGAACAGCTGGATTTTCTGTCGATCGGCACCAACGACCTGATCCAGTACACGCTGGCGATCGACCGCGCCGACGACAGCGTCGCGCATCTGTACGACCCGCTGCATCCGGCCGTGCTCAACCTGGTTCAGCACACCATTCGCGCCGGCGCACAAGGCCGGCAAGCCGGTCTCCGTATGCGGCGAAATGGCGGGCGACCCGCTGCTGACGCGCCTGCTGCTGGGACTGGGGCTGCGCACGTTTTCGATGCAGCCGGCCAGCCTGTTGCAGGTCAAGCAGCAGGTGCTGAAGTCGCATCTGGAAGAACTGGCGCCGTTGGCACAGCGCCTGCTGAAAAACACCGATCCGGACAAGACAGTGTCCTTGCTGGGCCGGCTCAATACCTAGGGCCTATTCCGGTTTCAATCCGGCAAGGGGCGCGTTGTCAGGCAGCGAATTGCCCGGCGATATGCGTCAGTTCCGCCTTCTCGTTGCGCAGCCTGCCGATGTCCGCCTTGATCTGTGCCATGCGGTTATGCAGCGTGCCCATGTTTTCCAGGATGCGCTGCAGGCTGTCCAGCCGCGTGTCGAGATACTGCTTGTGCTCGCGGATACGGGTCATGATGGGGTCGAGCGCAATGCGCAGCCAGCGTTCCGCCTCCGTCCGCGCCAGCTTGAAGGCCTTGTGCGCCTCTTCGGCGAGGCTGGCATAAAAGCGCCGGATCATGAACCGCTTTTCCAGCAACAGGTTGGCCGGATCCTTGCAGAAGGCCGCCGGTCTCGTTCATCAGCGCATTCAGACGATTGCGGTAGGCGCCCAGATCCAGCCGCGGCACCTGCATTTTCGGCAGATTGTGCTGGCGATGAAAGCGGACATAGGCCTGATCCAGCGCATCCAGCATGTTGTCGGCCAGCTGGGTCGCGTGCTCGAAGCGCTCGTTCATCTGCTCGCTCAACTGGCGAATGCCGCTGGTCAGTCCGCGTGTGGTCCAGCTGTCTTCCATCGCCTCGCGCCCGGTCTTCAGAATGGTGTTGAGCGTGTCTTCCGACAGGTGCGACAGCAGATGCTCGCCCTGCGCCTGCAGCATTTTCCGGGTGGCACCGGAACTGGTCGGCGGTGGCGTCGTAGCTGTCTTTTTCCTGCTGCAGGGCGGCGCGCGTCTGCTCGATCAGCTCGCGGTTCTTGCCCGACAACTGGGTCAGCTGGATCAGCTCGTCGCTGCTGCGCTTGATCCGCGCGGCCATGTCGACCCGGCTCTCGTCCAGCAAGGCACTCACCTCGCGGCTGACCGCGTGGTAGAGCATGTCGCGGCGCGCCGGGATCACCTGATGCGCCAGCAGGTATTCCAGCGACTCGATGCCCGAACGCACGCGCAGCGCGGCATCGCCACGAATTTTCGCGATCAGCGCTTTCTGTGCCGAAACCGTGAACACCCGGCTGCGCGGCAGCTTCAGCACGCGCGCGGTTTCCTCGGCCTGGCGCTCGATGGTGGCCTGCACCTCGGAATCGCTCTTGAGTTCATCCCACAGCATGTCGATCTTGTTCAGCACCGCCACATGGTAGTTGGCATGACGCGATGGACATGCTTCTGCCAGATTTCCAGGTCCGAGCGCGTCACCCCGGTATCGGTCGCCAGCAGGTACATCACGGCATGCGCATTGGGGATCACCGACAGCGTCAGTTCCGGCTCGGCGCCCAGTGCGTTGAGTCCGGGCGTATCCAGAATCGTCAGTCCGGCCTGCAGCAGGGGATGCGGGTAATTGACCATGGCATAGCGCCAGGCCGGGCACATCCACGGTGCCGTCGGCGCGCAGCTGATGGCGTTCGCTGGGGTCCTCGCCGTTCCACAGCCCCAGTTCGATGGCGTCGACTGCCGCCATGGACTTGGTTTCGGTGAGTTTCTTCAGGCTTTCCTGCAACTGGTGCGGATCGGCGGGGTCCAGCGCGATCCGGCACCACTCGATCGGCATGCGCTTGAGGTGCGCCAGCGATTCGCTGCGGCGACGCGTTTCAATCGGCAGCAGGCATCAGGCTGGGGGCTTCGTCCGGATTGCAGAACAATTCGGTCGGGCACATGGTGGTGCGCCCGGCGTCGGACGGCAAGCAGGCGCTGGCCATGGTCGGCAAAAAACAGGGCGTTGATGAGTTCGGTCTTGCCGCGCGAAAACTCGGCCACAAAGGCCACCACCAGCTTGTCCTGGCGCAGGGTGGAGGCCGTATCGGCCAGACGCAGGGTGCGCTCGGCATCGATACCATGCTGGCGATCGAGCCAGTCGGCGTAGTCGGTAATCGCTGTTGCCAGCCGCATGCGCCGTTCGCTGAAATCGGCAACTTCCTGTTCGAGGTGAATACTCATGTTTTTCTGTTGTTCTCGATATCAAGCCAAGGGCGATGCGACCCCGCGCACCGCCACGGTTTTCTGCCGCGAGGTCTCGCCTCGCACCAGTTGCACCGCTGATTTCGGTACCCCCAGTTGCGTGGCGAGCCATGCCAGCAGATACGCATTTGCCTTGTTATCGACGGCTGGCGCGGAAATCTTTAGCTTCAGCCGCCCCCCATGTTCGCCTGCCACGGCCGTGACTTTCGCGCCCGGGCTGCACGTGCAGATTCCAGCAGCCAGTCCGCGCCATCAGCGGCGCGCCCAGACAGGGGGCGTTCAGAGTGAGCCAAGCAGCGCCCGCTCCAGCGCCAGCATCGGCACCATCAGCATCAGCTGGCACAGGATGAACAGCACCAGCGGAGTCAGGTCGACATTGGAGACCATGGGAACGATGCGCCGCAGAGGCCGCAGGAAAGGTTCGGTCAGCTCATACACCACCGGCATCAGCGGCGTATTGGTATTGACCCATGACAGCACCGCGCGCACCAGGGTCAGGCCGATGATCATGTAGACCGCCAGGCTCAGCAGTCGCACCGCCGCCAGCCCCAGCATCACCGGCCACACCCTGGCCCCGGCCAGCGCAAAGGGAAAGCCGTCCAGCCAGTACGCTGCCGTCACCACCCCAGCTCGACCAGCAGGCCAGCACCAGACAGGCCCAGTCCAGGCCGAACAGGCCCGGCACCACCCGGCGCAGCGGTTTCACCGCAAAATCGGTGAGGGCCACGATGAACTGCGCGAAAGGATTGCGGAACGGCACCCGGAACAGCTGCATCATGAAGCGCAGCAGCACGCGCAATCACGAACAGATTGCCCAGCGTCTGCAGCAGAAATGTCAGCGCGCCTGCAATCATGCGAGCCGCCCCAGTTCATCGCCCAGCTCGGCGCTGCGGCGGCTGGCGGCCTCCACCGCCTGCCCGATGGCATGCTTGACCGCTGCGTCTCCAGCGCGGCCACGCCCGCGCTCGGTGGTGCCGCCCTTGGAGGTCACCCGCTGCCGCAGCACGGCGGGTTCCTCGCCCGACTCCAGCGCCAGCTTGGCCGCGCCAAAAAAGGTTTGCAGTGCCAGCTGACGCGCCGTGGCGGCCGCCAGACCCTGCGCCACCGCCGCGGCTTCCAGCGACTCGATGCAAGTAGAACACGTAGGCCGGGCCGCTGCCCGAAACGGCGGTCACCGCGTCCAGCTGCGGCTCGTCCTCCACCCACACCACGCCGCCGACGGCACGCAGCACCGCCTCGGCCTGCGAGCGTGCCTCCTGGCTGACGCCGCGCGGCGCAAACAGCCCGGTAATCCCGGCCTGCACCAGCGCCGGCGTATTCGGCATGGCGCGCACGATGCGCTCATGCCCCCCCAGCCAGCGCGCCAGGTCGGCCACCCGCACCCCGGCGGCGATCGACACCACCAGCTGGCCCTCGAGCCGCGACGCCAGCGTGGCCGCCACCTCGGGCAGGGATTTGCGGCTTCACCGCCAGCACGATCAGGGCATGCAGCCTTGCCTGCGACACATCCGAATGGGTCACCACGCCAAAGCGCGCGGCCAGTTGCGCCCGCGCGTCGGCATTGATTTCCACCACCTCGATGTCGGTGGGCTGCGGTCCCGCTGGCGATCAGGCCGCCGATGATGGCGGCGGCCATATTGCCGCCGCCGATAAAACTCACTTTATGCATGTCTTGTTCCTCTCGCCAAATAGTGCCGTGCCGACGCGCACAATGGTCGCGCCTTCCAGTATGGCCGCTTCCAGATCGCGCCGACATCCCCATCGACAGGGTGTCGAGCGCGTGGCCGCGCCGTATCAGCCCATCGAACGCCTCACGCACCTGCCGGAATGCCGCGCGCTGCTCGGCCAGCCTCGGGCGCCGGCGCCGGGATCGCCATCAGCCCGCGCAACTGCAGCCGCGGCAACATGGCCACGGCGTCGGCCAACGCCGACAATTCGTCCAGGGTCACACCACCCTTGCTGGTCTCACCACTGACATTGATCTCGATGCACACCTGCAGCGGCGGAAAATCCGGCGGGCGCTGTGCGGACAGTCGCTCGGCAATCTTCAGTCGATCGACGCTGTGCACCCAGCTGAAATTTTCGGCAATGGCCCGCGTCTTGTTGCTCTGGATCGGCCCGATGAAATGCCATTCCAGCGGCAAGTCGCTCAATTGCATGCCTGCTTTTCCAGCGCTTCCTGCACATAATTTTCGCCGAATTCGCGCTGGCCGCAGGCCGCCAGGTCGCGCACGGCAGCGGCGTCAAAGGTCTTGCTGACCGCCAGCAAGCGTACGTCTGCCGCGGCTCCGCCCGGCTGCGGCGGCGGCTTGCGCAATCCGCTCCTGCACCGCGTGCAAACGACGTATCCGGCGTGCCATGGAAGCAGCGGTCATGTCAGGCTCAAGTTTGCGCGTCTTCGAGTCGTTATCCATTTGGTTTATTATCTGTCAAAACCTCCCACCCAATACTGAGACGAGGCACGCGTGGACATTTCCGAATTGCTGGCTTTTGCCGTCAAGAACAAGGCATCCGACTTACACCTCTCGGCCAGCCTGCCGCCGATGATCCGCGTCAACGGCGACGTTCGCCGCATCAACCTGCCGCCGATGGACCACAAGGACGTGCACCGCATGGTGTACGACATCATGAACGACAGCCAGCGCAAGGTGTACGAGGAAACGCTGGAACTCGACTTCTCGTTTGAAATCCCCTCGCTGGCGCGTTTTCGCGTCAACGCCTTCAACCAGCAGTATGGCGCCGGCGCGGTGTTCCGGACCATTCCCTCCAAGGTGCTGACGCTGGAAGAGCTCAACTGCCCGCCGATCTTCAAGGAAATCTCCGACCAGCCGCGCGGCATCGTGCTGGTGACCGGCCCGACCGGTTCGGGCAAGTCGACCACGCTGGCGGCGATGATGGACTACGTCAACGAAAACCAGTACGCGCACATCCTCACGGTCGAAGACCCGATCGAATTCGTGCACCAGAGCAAGAAATGCCTGATCAACCAGCGCGAAGTCGGGCCGCACACGCTGTCGTTCAACAACGCCTTGCGCTCGGCGCTGCGGGAAGACCCGGACGTCATCCTGGTCGGCGAATTGCGCGATCTGGAAACCATCCGCCTGGCGCTGACCGCCGCCGAAACCGGCCACCTGGTGTTCGGCACCCTGCACACCTCGTCCGCCGCCAAGACCATCGACCGCGTGGTCGACGTGTTCCCGGCGGCAGAAAAGGAAATGGTGCGCTCGATGCTGTCCGAATCGCTGCGTGCGGTCATCTCGCAGACCCTGCTGAAAACCAAGGACGGCAATGGCCGCGTCGCCGCGCACGAAATCATGATCGGCACCCCGGCCATCCGCAACCTGATCCGCGAAGGCAAGGTCGCCCAGATGTATTCGTCGATCCAGACCGGCGGCAACCTCGGCATGCAGACGCTCGACCAGTGCCTGCAGGATCTGGTGAAACGCAATATCGTTGCCTCGGGTGTGGCGCGCGCATGCCGCGCAGAACAAAGACGCATTTCTGGGTTGAGGATTGAACGATGAATGCTGAAAAAACCGTCCACGATCTGCTGCGCCTGATGCTGGCGAAGAACGCTTCCGACCTTTTCCTCACCGCCGGCTTTCCGCCCGCCATCAAGGTCGACGGCAAGATCACCCCGGTGTCGAACCAGACGCCTGACCCCTGCGCACACCAGCGAACTGGCGCGCTCGATCATGAACGAGCGGCAGTGGAAGGACTTCGAGGCGACCAACGAATCCAACTTCGCCATCAGCCCGCCCGAGATCGGCCGCTTCCGGGTCAACGTCTTCGTGCAGCAGGGGCGCGTCGGCGTCGTGATGCGGACCATCGTCACCAAGATCCCGAAGATGGAAGACCTGAACCTGCCGCCGATCCTGCGCGACGTCGCGATGATCAAGCGCGGCCTGGTGATCTTCGTCGGCGGCACCGGCACCGGCAAATCGACCTCGCTGGCGGCGATGGTCGGTTATCGCAACGAAAATGCCTGCGACCACATCATCACGGTCGAAGATCCGATCGAATACGTGCACGAGCACAAGAAATCCATCATCACCCAGCGCGAAGTCGGCATCGACACCGACAACTGGTTCTCCGCGCTGAAGAACACCCTGCGCCAGGCGCCCGACGTCATCCTGATCGGCGAAATCCGCGACCGCGACACCATGGAATACGCCATCGCCTTTGCCGAAACCGGTCACCTGTGCCTGTCGACCCTGCACGCCAACAGCGCCAACCAGGCGCTCGACCGCATCATCAACTTCTTCCCGGAAGAAAAGCGCGACCAGCTGCTGATGGACCTGTCGCTGAACCTCAAGTCCTTCATCTCGCAACGCCTGATCCCGCGCAAGGGCACCAAGGGCCGCGTCGCCGCGGTCGAAATCCTGCTCAACTCGCCGCTGATTTCCGATCTGATCTTCAAGGGCCAGGTCCACGAGATCAAGGAAATCATGTCGAAGTCGCGCGAACTGGGCATGCAGACCTTCGACCAGGCGCTGTTCGACCTGTACGAAGCCGGGATGATTTCCTACGAGGATGCGCTCCGGAACGCCGACAGCCTCAACGACCTGCGCCTGCAGATCAAGCTGCACGGCCAGGAGTCCAAGGGCCGCGACATGATGGCGGGACTGGATCACCTCGACATCGTCTGACCAGCGGGCCTGCCCGGCAGCCTTGCCTGCCACGCCCACAATCCGATCACCAATTCGTCCGGCGGCGTCTCCGCCTCGATGCGGAGCTGTCGCAGCGCCCAGTCGCGGGCGCCTGCCGGCAGCCGCGACTGCATCGCCGGCTGGCCAGCCACCCAGGCGATCAAGCCGGCGAGCTCGTTGTCGAGGGGGAGTACCGGCGTCCCGCGCATGCGCTGCGCGAGCCAGCGTCCGGCCCGATCGGCGATGGCATCGAGGCGCGCGCGTCGATCCCGATCCGGGCGCGCGCGCTCGACCTCGGCTCCTGCGGCCAGCACCCAGAACCAGTCGTGCGGCTGGTCCGGCGCGGACAGCTGCCCGTCGCGCCACAGGTGATACAGGCGGCCGTCGCGCCACAGGCTGCCGAGCACGAAGTCGAGTGCCCGTGCCGCGTCATCGGTCGCCCGTTCATCGCCGCCGTAGCGCCCCACGCGTGTCAGCGCCCACGCCGTCTGGGCATGAGTGTCGGCACGCTTGGCACGATCGAGGGGCGGCGCCGGGTGGCGCAGGCGCTCGGTCGGCGTCATCGCGTAGTATGCATTGTCGGCCACCTGCGCCTGAAAGAAGCCGCCCCGCGCACGGTCCCACAGCACTTCGCGCAGGTAGAAACGGGTCAGTTGCGCGGTCTGCCGCGCCTCGGGATCATGCAAACCGACCTGCGCCTGCCACGCAGCCATCCAGGCATTGGCCTCGAGCAGTTTGGACGATTCGAGATAATCGTCGCGGCCGGGGTCGACAAAGTTGAAAAAGCCGGTATCGAGCGGATCCCACAACCGCCTGCGTTCGGCACGCGCCGCCTGCACAGCGCGCTCGCCCCACAGCCCCTGCTCCATGAGGTAGAGCCAGGCGAGCACGGAGGTGCGCTTGTGGCTTGTCCCGGTTTCGAAACGCCCGGACAGTGCCGCGCGCGTCGGCTCGTACAGCGATTCGAGATGCTGCAGGTAGGCGGCGCGGAAGGCCGCGTAGCCCGGATGGTCGAGTGAGGCAACGCGGTGCAACACCGCGTCGGGCGCATGCCTCGCCACCAGCGCAGTCGGCTGCCGTGCCAGCGTGCCCAGCATGGCGGCCAGATCCTGCGGCCGCATCACGCCGACGAAACGGGCGAGCACCCCACCGTCGGGTGCGAGCACCAGCGTGAACGGCAGCCCCTTGCCGTCGAAGCGCCGCATCAGGTCGGGGCGCGCATCGGAATCCACCGCCACCCGCACGAAGTCGCGCGCCAGCAGCGTGCGCAGCGCGCGCTGCCCGAGCGTGTCGCGCTTGTACTGCTGGCACCAGCTGCACCATGCCGCGTCGAAGTAGACGAAAGCGGGGTTGCCGCCGGCACGCGCACGCGCCATCCCGGCTTCGTATTCGGTGATCCAGCCCGCCTGCTCCCACGCCGCGCGTTCAAACGCCGCGACCTCGGGCGGCGCGGCAAGCCAGCCCAGCAGGCCAGCCAGCAGCATGAGGAATGACGATCGACCGCGCGCCGCCAGCATGCCCGGTCGTGATGCATGGGGCATGCAGCCTCGGGTGGGCTGATGCCGTGCGAACGCCTCTTTACCCGGCCACGCCAGCGTCATGGGAAGGCAAGACGGATCGCTGCGTTGGTCATGGCGGGATCCCGATGAAGGAAAGATATTGCAATGACGCGCGCGCGCCGGCCCGGGTTCCGTTCAGACGCCGGAATCGGAGGCTTTTCTCTCGCGCATCGAACCGGCCACCAGCTTGTACTGCAGAAAACGGGTCTCGATCTGGCCATTGAACAGCGGAATGCGACGATTCGCCTTGAGGCCGATCAACTTCGGCAGCAGCGGGTCGCCGGAAATGATCCACGCTTCCCAGCCGCTGAAATTTTTGCTTGAGCCAGTCGCCCAGCAGCGGATACCACTCGGCCAGGTCCTCGATCTCGCCCAGTCGCTCGCCGTAAGGCGGATTGGTGACGATGGTGCCGACCGGGGTGGGCGGCGTTCAGGTCGAGCAGCATCGGATACTTTCAGTTCGATGGCGTCGGCATAGCCGGCGTTGGCGAGGTTGTTGCGCGCCTTGTCGAGTACCCAGCGATCCTGGTCGGCGCCGAAAATCGGCAGGCTGCGCAAGCGGTTTTTCCTGCGCCTGTGCCTCGGCCCTGATGCGCTTCCAGAGCGCCGCATCGAAATCACGATAATGCTCGAAGGCGAAATGGCGGCCGCGCCCGGGCGCCCGGTTCAGTGCCATGTCCGCCGCCTCCAGCAGCAGGGTGCCGGCACCGCACATCGGATCGAGCAACGGCGTGCCGGGTTCCCAGCCGGACAGCATCAGCAGGCCGGCGGCGAGGTTTTCCTTGATCGACGCCGCGCTCGCCTCGCGCTTGAAGCCGCGCTTGAACAGCGGCTCGCCGCTGGTGTCGAGATAGAAGGTCACCGCGTCCGGGGTGAAGAATGCGTACACCGGCACATCGGGCGCTTCGGTGTCGACGCTCGGGCGTTCGCGCGTTTCCTCGCGGAAACGGTCGCAGATGGCGTCCTTGATCTTCAGCGTGATGAAGTTGAGGCTTTTCAGCGGCGCGTTCTGCGCGCCGACCTTCACCGCGATGGTCTTCTTCACGTCGAACCAGTCCGGCCACGGCAGGTCGAGCGCGGCGCGGTAGATATGCTCTTCCTTGCGATAGCGGGTGTAGCCGACCTTGCGCAGGATGCGCGTGGCGATGCGCGAAGTCAGATTGGCGCGCATCTCGGCGGCAGCATCGGCCATGAACAGCACGCCGGCAGGCACCTGGCGCACCACCTGCGCACCGGCGGCCGCGAGTTCGGCTTCGAGCAGCGCCTCCAGCCCGCGCGGGCAGGTGGCGAAATGGCTGGCAGGCGGCAGTGCCTCGCGCTCGGGGCGAACCGGATGCGGGGCTTTGGTACGACGGGGTTCGGGTTTCAAACGAGACTTTCAAAAAGATTTATCCGCGAAGGACGCGAAGAAAAAACGTCCAGCCGCTTGGGGTTATCTTCGTGTCCCTCGCGACCTTCGCGGATCAATAGTTAAAACGGCTTCAGCACCACCAGCAGCACGACGATCAGCAGCACGATCACCGGGATTTCATTGAACCAGCGGAACCAGACATGCGATTTGGTGTTCTGTCTGGCTTCGAACTGCGCGCAGCAGATTTCCTGCAGACATGGTGATAGCCGACCAGCCCGACGACCAGGACGAGCTTGAGCCACATCCAGTTCATGCTGAGCGGCAACAGTAGGCCAGCCACAGCCAGATGCCGGTAATCAGCGTCAGCCACATGATGGGCGAGACGAAGCGATACAATTTGCGCGCCATCAGCAGCAGGCGGTCGTAGGCCGCGTCGTTGGTTTCCATCGACAGGTTGACGAAAATGCGCGGCAGATAGAACAGGCCGGCGAACCAGCTCACCACCATCACGATATGAAACGATTTCAGCCACAGCATGGATAGACAAGCCCTCATCAAGAAATGGACACCGAGTCCGCTGACCCTGATTTTACTGGGTTTGATCGCCTGGCTGTGGTTTCGCCCGCCAGCCGAGGTCAGCGACGAGAATCGTGCCGCCCCGCCCTGGCAGGTCACGCTGCCGGACGGGCGGGTGCTGAGCAGCGAGTCGCTGCACGGGCAAAGTCGTGCTGGTGAACTTCTGGGCGACCTGGTGCCCGTATTGCCGCAAGGAAAAGCCGGTGATCGACGCCTTCTGGCAGGACTACCGCGACAAGGGATTCGAGGTCGTCTCGATCAGCATCGACGACACGCCGGAAAAAATCGCCGCCTGGATGCAGGACAAGGGCTATGCCTTCATGGCCGCGCCGACCAACGCCTCGGTCACCGCTGCCTTCGGCCACGTCAGCAGCGTGCCGACCTCGTTCATCGTCGATGCCGACGGCCACATTCGCCACAAGATCGCCGGACAGGTGCATTATCCGCGGCTGGAGAAACTGGTGACGCCGCTGTTACGCGGATCTACTCAATGATGGAAGCCCGCCTCGACGAACTCGAAGCCAAGATCACCTTTGCCGAAGACCTGATCGAAACGCTGAACCAGACCGTGGTCCGCCAGCAGGGACAGATCGACCTGTTGCAGCAGCAGCTTCGCCTGCTGCACCAGCGGCTGCAGGAAGCGCTGCCGGACGAATCAGGCAGCCTGCGCGACGAGATCCCGCCGCACTACTGAACGGCGATTTTCACCACCACCTTGCGGATCATGCCCGCGCTCACCAGCGGCGCATGCGCATCGTCCGGGAAGAACAGGCAGAACGACCCCGGCGGCGTGGCGATCCAGCTGGCCGGCGCGTCGTTGAAGAACCGGATGTCGCGCGCGGCATCGTAGTCCGTCGCCGGGTCGACGCATTCGGCCAGCGGCTTCCAGCCCATTTCGTCGATGCCTTCGAGCACCAGCTGGATATCGATGTAACGGCGATGGCATTCCAGCTTCGCCTCGGCCCGCGTGCGGCCGGCACAGGCCTCGACGATGGCGAAAATCTGCTCGCCCTGCACGCTGTGCCTGCCGGGCGCCAGCGCGTCCAGATCGGTACCGCGCAGGAATGCGAATGCCCGCGCAAACAAGGGATGCAATGCCGCGTAGCGGTCCGCCTCGGTCAGGTTCGCCAGAATCATCGTGTGCTTACCGGCTGATCGGCTTGTAGCGGATGCGCTTCGGCTTGGCGCCTTCCTCGCCCAGGCGCTTCTTCTTGTCGGCCTCGTATTCCTGGTAGTTGCCGGGGAAGAACATCACCTGCGAATCGCCCTCGAAGGCGAGGATGTGGGTGGCGATGCGATCGAGGAACCAGCGGTCGTGCGAGATCACCAGCACGCAGCCGGCGAATTCCAGCAGCGCGTCTTCCAGCGCGCGCAGGGTTTCCACGTCGAGATCGTTCGACGGTTCGTCGAGCAGCAGCACGTTGCCGCCGGCAATCAGCGTCTTCGCCAGATGCAGCCGCCCGCGCTCGCCGCCCGACAGGTTGCCGACGCGTTTTTGCTGGTCGCCGCCCTTGAAGTTGAAGCGGCCGAGATAGGCGCGCGACGGGATTTCGTAGCGGCCGACGGTGAGGATGTCGCGGCCTTCGGCGACTTCGTCGAACACGGTCTTGTCGGCCGCCAGCGCGTCGCGGCTCTGGTCGACGTAGGCGAGCTTGACCGTCTGGCCGACTTCGACTTCGCCGGAATCGGGCTTTTCCAGACCGGTGATCATTTTGAAGAAGGTCGATTTGCCGGCGCCGTTGGGGCCGATGATGCCGACGATGGCGCCGGGCGGCACCTGAAAAGCTCAGGTCGTCGATCAGCAGGCGGTCGCCGAAGGATTTCGTCACGTGGTGGAAATCGATCACCTTGTCGCCCAGCCGCTCGCCGACCGGAATGAAGATTTCCTGCGTCTCGTTGCGCTTCTGGTATTCGACCGAATTCAGTTCCTCGAAACGCGCCAGACGCGCCTTCGACTTGGCCTGGCGCGCCTTGGGATTCTGCCGCACCCATTCCAGTTCCTGCTTCATGGTCTTGATGCGGCCGACTTCCTGCTTGGACTCGGTTTCCAGCCGCGCCTCCTTCTGCTCCAGCCAGCTGGTGTAGTTGCCCTTCCACGGAATGCCGTGGCCGCGGTCGAGTTCGAGAATCCACTCGGCGGCGTTGTCGAGGAAATAGCGATCGTGCGTCACCGCCACCACGGTGCCGGGGTAGCGCACCAGGAACTGCTCCAGCCAGTCGACCGACTCGGCGTCGAGGTGGTTGGTCGGCTCGTCGAGCAGCAGCATGTCGGGATTGGACAACAGCAACTGGCACAGCGCGACACGGCGCTTTTCGCCGCCCGACAGATTGCCGATCACCGCGTCCCACGGCGCCAATCGCAACGCGTCGGCGGCGATTTCCATCTGCGTGTCGAGGTCGGCGCCGGCGGTGGCGAGAATCGCCTCGCAGCGCGCCTGCTCCTCGGCCAGCTTGTCGAAATCGGCATCGGGCTCGGCATAGGCGGCGTAGACTTCATCGAGCCGGTTCTTGGCCGCAACGATCTCGCCCAGCCCCGCTTCCACCGCCTGCGCGCACCGTGTGCGTCGGGTCGAGCTGCGGCTCCTGCGGCAGGTAGCCGATGCGGATGCCCGGCATCGGGATGGCCTCGCCCTCGATGTCCGTGTCGACGCCCGGCCATGATGCGGATCAGCGAGGACTTGCCGGAACCGTTGAGGCCGAGCAGGCCGATCTTGGCGCCCGGGAAAAAGCTGAGCGAAATGTCCTTCAGGATCTGCCGCTTGGGCGGCACGATCTTGCCGACACGGTTGAGGGAATAAACGTATTGCGCCATGATGAATAGTCCAGAGTCAGGTTATTGGTTGGGCGTTCGCCCGGGCACGGGTCGAAGGCTGCAGGAGGCGGCCGGGTTGCGGCTGACGAAGCTGCCGTCCGGGCATTGCCTGACGTCCGCCGCACAGGCGCCGCCCTCGTCCGGCAGCGGCGGGGGCGGCGGTGCATACGGCAGCGGCTTGCCCGAGGTGGCGCTGGATTCGGGCTTGGCGGGGGCATCCAACACGGTATTGCAGGCCGCCAGCGTAAGCAGCAGCAACGTTGCGAGGAGTCCCTTCAGCATGGCAACAGCTTGCCCGGAAGAACGCAGGGCCGAACTCCGACAAGGGCGAACAGGTCAACTACGACGAAATGGGACATGGCAGGTTTCATCCGGGAGCAAGGGGCGTCAGACTATAGATAGGAACGGGCAAGCGCGACATAGTGCTGCGCGGAATAGTTGAAATAGGCGATTTCCTCGTCGGTCAGCGTGCGCACCAGCTTGGCGGGGCGGCCCAGATACAGATGGCCCGATTCGAGCACCTTGCCTTCCGGCACCAGCGATCCGGCGCCCAGCAGCACGTGCTTCTGGATCACCGCGCGGTCGAGGATGATCGACCCCATGCCGATCAGGCATTCGTCCTCGATGGTGCAGGCGTGCAGGATCACCGTATGGCCGACCGTGACGCGCGCGCCGATGAGCAGCGGCCCGCCCGCCGGGTTGGCCGGCGTCTTGTGCGACACGTGCAGCACGCTGCCGTCCTGGATGTTGCTCGCCGTCGCCGATGGCGATCGAATTGACGTCGCCGCGGATCACCGCGCCCGGCCACACCGAGGCGTCGGCGCCGAGACTGACTTCGCCGATCACCGTGGCGCGCGGATGCACCCAGGCGCCAGCGGCCGAGTTGCGGGTGCATGCCGTGGTGCGGCGCGAGGTTGTCCAAATCCATGGTCGTACATGGGGTTGAATCAGCGGTGGAACCGGGCTCAAATTATAATCGTCCGATGATCATCCCGACGCGTAGCTGTATCGCCGCGCCTTCTGCGCCCTCTTTTGAAAGACGATTCATGACCGCCACGATCGACAACCCCCTGCTCGACTTTTCCGGTCTGCCCCGTTTTGCCGACTTCAAGCCCGAATTCGTCACCCCCGCCATCGACCAGTTGCTGGCCGACTGCCGTGCGGCGGTGGCGCGCGCCGAGGCCGCCGACACCCCGGCCGAGTGGGACGCCTTCGTCGCCCCGCTCGAAGACGCCAACGAGAAACTGGGCCGCGCCTGGGGCCAGGTGTCGCACCTGCATTCGGTGATGGATTCGCCCGAGCTGCGCGAGGTCTACAACGCCAACCTGCCCAAGATCACCGTCTTCTATGCCGAACTGGGGCAGAACGAGGCGCTGTTCGCCAAGTTCAAGGCGCTCAAGGCGCGTCCCGATTACGCTGCGCTGTCCGCCCCGCGCAAGAAGATCGTCGACAACGAACTGCGCGATTTCCGCCTCGGCGGCGCCGAACTGCCGGCCGACAAGAAGGCGCGCTTCATGCAGGTGCAGGAAGAACTGGCGCAGCTGTCGGCCAAGTTCGAGGAAAACCTGCTCGACGCCACCAACGATTTTGCGCTGTTCATCGACGATGCCGCGCAACTGGCCGGCGTGCCGGACGACGTGCTGGCCGCCATGCAGGCCGCGGCCGAGGCCGACGGCAAGACCGGCTGGAAGATCACCCTGCACATGCCGTCCTACCTGCCGGTGATGCAGTACGCCGACAACCGCGAACTGCGCGAACAGCTCTATCGCGCCTACGTCACCCGCGCCTCCGAATTCGGCAAGCCCGAGCTGCGACAACACCGCCGCTGATCGCCGGCATTCTCAAGCTGCGGCGCGAAGCCGCCGAACTGCTGGGGTTCAGCAGCTACGCCGAGGTCTCGCTGGCGGCCAAGATGGCCGACACCCCGGCCGACGTGCTGAAGTTCCTCGACGAGCTCGGCGTCCGCGCCCGCCCCTATGCCGAAAAGGACTTCGACGAACTCAAGGCGTTCGCCCGCGACGAACTCGGCATCGCCGACCTGCAGGCCTGGGACACCACCTACGCCTCGGAAAAGCTGCGCGTGGCGCGCTACAGCTTTTCCGACCAGGAAGTGAAGCAGTACTTCCCCGAGCCGCGCGTGCTGGCCGGCCTGTTCAAGCTGATCGAAACGCTCTACGGCCTGCACATCCGCGAGGACAAGGCACCGGTGTGGCACCCGCGACGTGAAGTTCTACACGCTGACCGACCATGCCGGCCAGCGCGTCGGCCAGTTCTACCTCGACCTCTACGCGCGCGCCTCCAAGCGCGGCGGCGCCTGGATGGACGACGTCATCACCCGCCGCAAGAAGAGCGACGGCATCCAGACGCCGGTGGCCTACCTCAACTGCAACTTCTCCGGGCCGGTGGGCGGCAAGCCTGCGCTGTTCACCCACGACGAAGTCATCACCCTGTTCCACGAAACCGGCCACGGCCTGCACCACCTGCTGACGCAGATCGAGGAAATCGGCGTGTCCGGCATCAACGGCGTCGAGTGGGACGCGGTCGAACTGCCGAGCCAGTTCATGGAGAACTTCTGCTGGGAATGGGACGTGCTGAAGCACATGACCGCCCACGTCGACACCGGCGAGCCGCTGCCGCGCGCGCTGTTCGACAAGATGCTGGCGGCGAAGAACTTCCAGTCCGGCCTGCAGACGCTGCGCCAGATCGAATTCGCCAGCTTCGACATGCACCTGCACGACGACTTCGACCCCAGCGGCAACCGCACCGCGCTCGACCTGATCAACGACATCCGCCAGCCAGGTCGCGGTCATCGATTCCGCCGGCCTACAACCGCTTCCCCAACAACTTCTCGCACATCTTCGCCGGCGGCTACGCGGCCGGCTACTACAGCTACAAATGGGCGGAAGTGCTGTCGGCCGACGCCTACGCGCTGTTCGAGGACGAGGCCGAAGGCTACGGCGGCGTGCTGAATCCCGAAGTCGGCCACCGTTTCTGGAGCGAAATCCTCGCCCAGGGCGGCGCCCGCCCGGCGCTCGAATCGTTCAAGGCCTTCCGCGGCCGCGAGCCGACCATCGACGCCCTGCTGCGGCATAACGGCATGGCCTGAGCGTGGTTGTTGACGCATACGATTCCACATGGGCTTCCACCCTGGCGGCACAAGAGCCCATAGTGGATCGGAGTCCTTCAGGGCATCCGCCTCCACACGCGCTTCAGCACACAGTGGATCGGAGTCCTTCAGAGCTTCAGCGTCTTATTTATCCACGGAGCAGGACAACCACGGCCCGCCCTTTATGCCCGTCAGGGTGCTTGCGGGTGGAGGAATTTTCAACGTGACCAGCCACGTGGTAAAGCTCCGCCCCTGTCTGGCCGTTAAGGAAGATGATTATGTCTTTCGGGAGCACGGCATGAAACTGGGACTCATCTTGATTTCGGTCTGTGCTGGCGGCGGCAAGCACCCCGCTTGCCGCCGCCCAGCTGTATCAATGGAAGGATGCGCAGGGCCGCATGGTATACAGCGACCAGCCGCCGCCGCCCAGCATCAAGCAACGCCCAGCAGAAATCATTCAAGGGCAACTTCATCGAAGTCGGCGAGTCCTACGCGGCCAGAACCGCACGTGAGAAATACCCGGTTACCCTGTACGCCAGCGCCTGCGGCGCCCCTGCGACCAGGCGCGGCAACTGCTCATCGATCGCGGCGTGCCCTTCAGCAGCAAGGATCCGCAAGCCAGCCCCGAAGCCCAGGCCGAATTGCAGAAGCTCACCGGGCAGTCTGACGCGTGCCGGTGCTCGTTGTCGGCAGCGAAAAGATTGACGGCTTCGAAACCGGCCAGTGGCAGGCCGCGCTCGACCGGGCCGGCTATCCCAAATCGGCCACCGCCCGGCAGCACAGCCGAGCCCCGCGCGGCGAATCCTGCGCCGCCTCCCGCTGCGCCCACGGCTGAATCCCAGTAAGCGTCCTGCCGCAGCCTCCGCGGCTGTCCCTGAAGGACTCCGATCCACTACGTGCTGAAGCGCGTGTGGAGTCGTATGCCCTACAAGGGGACTCCGACTTTCTATGGGCTAAAGCCCATGAAAGATCGTATGCGCTACACTCGGCGGCATGAAACTCGCCGCCTGGAACGTCAACTCCCTCAAGGTCCGCCTGCCGCAATTGCTGGACTTTCTCGCCACCCGCCAGCCCGACGTGGTGTGCCTGCAGGAAACCAAACTCACCGACGACAATTTCCCCATCGCCGAACTCGAAGCGGCCGGCTATCGCGTCGTGTTCGCCGGGCCAAAAACCTACAACGGCGTCGCCATCGTCAGCCGCAGCGAGCCGACCGACGTTCAGATTCGGCATTCCCGGTCTTGAAGACGAACAGAAACGGATGATTGCCGCCACCGTCGACGGCGTGCGCGTGGTCTGCGTCTACTGCCCCAACGGCCAGAGCCTCGATTCCGACAAGTATCCGTACAAGCTCGCCTGGTTCGATGCCCTCGCTGCCTGGCTGAAGGACGAACTCGCGCGCCATCCCAGACTCGCCGTGCTCGGCGACTACAACATCGCCCCGGAAGATCGCGATGTCCACGACCCCGAAGCCTGGAAGGACAGCGTGCTGGTATCGGAACCCGAACGCGAGCGCTTCCGCGCCTTGCTGGCGCTGGGCCTGAAAGACAGCTTCCGCCTGTTCGAGCAGCCCGAAAAAACCTTCAGCTGGTGGGATTACCGCATGATGGGCTTCCGCCGCAACCACGGCCTGCGCATCGACCACATCCTGCTGTCCGCCGCCGCTGGCCGCCGCCTGCACCTCCAGCACCGTCGACCGCGACATGCGCAAACTGGAGCGGCCGTCGGATCACGCGCCGGTGGTGGCGGAGATCGCATTGAGCGATTGAATGTCGGCCTTACCCCCTGGGGAAACCCAAGAAAGCTTTCGTGGGTAGGATCAAACGTTGCCTTACGAACGACCCTAACCTTCCCCCAAATTAATTGACACCTCCATCTAACAGATTGGAGGTGCATCATGGCCAAATCCGGCCCCAGAAAGACCAACCGTTACAGCGATGAATTCAAGGCAACGGCGGTTCGATTAAGCGAGCTTCCCGATGTTCTGATCCAGGACGTTGCCGATGCGCTGGACATCCACCCCTTCATGCTGTCACGCTGGCGCAAGCTTGCCAGGGAGGGACTGATCGTGACCAAAGGCGTCAAGCTGGATCTGGAAACCGCTTCAGAACTGAAGCGGCTGCGTGACCTGGAGAAGAAGTACAAGCTGCTTCAGGAGGAGCATGAACTCCTAAAAAAAGCCATCCGGTTTGCTTCCGATCAAAAACGGAAATCTTCGAGTTCATCGAAGCAAACCGGGAAACCCGCCAAGTCGCAATGATGTGCCGTCTCTACGGGGTAACCCGGGCCGGGTTCTATGCCTGGCACAGTCGGGGTTCAAGCCAACGGGCTCAGGAGAACGCTGCCCTGATTCAGCAGATCGTCCAGGTTCATCAAGCCAGCCGCACGCTCTATGGCAGTCCCCGCGTGTACCGGCAGTTGCAGGCCGAGGGCGTCCATGTGGGCGAGAACCGGGTGGCGCGGTTGATGCGTGGCCATGGCATCCGCGCCCGGGTCGCCACCCTGCGCTATACGGTGCCGAACATGAAGCGCTTCTTCGGCAGCCTGCCCAATCGTCAACATGAACATCCGGCAGATGCGCCCAATCAGGTCTGGGTGGGAGACATCACGTATCTGAAGGTGGGGACGATCTACCGCTATCTGGCAGTGGTGATGGATCGGTGTTCACGCCGCATTGTGGGGTGGGCATTCGGGCGACAGAAGAATGTGGTGCTGACGCTGCGGGCGCTCAATCATGCGGTGGGCAACCGCCGTCCGCCGCCTGGGCTGATCTTCCATACGGACCGCGGCATCGAGTATGCTGCCAACGCCTTCCGGGGGCGCCTGGCTGAATTGAACATCACGCAGAGCATGAACCGACCAGGCAAGGTTACCGACAATGCCTTCATGGAATCCTTCTTCCACTCGATGAAGTCGGAGACGATTCACGGCTGCACCTTCACTGAGGATGACCAGATGCTGTCGGTTCTGCGCAGCTATATCCCCTTCTACAACCGAAGTAGAATCCATTCATCCCTGAACTACGTGTCGCCTGCTACGTATGAACAACAGCTGGCTCAATAACCCGGTGTCAATTAAATCGGGGGAAGATTCCCCCAATAGCGGACATCAGCTGCAACGTCAGCTTTCAGCGTTGATGTCGGGCTCTGTAAAGACCTATTGTGTTGAAAAACTCTTTGGTGGTGGTTTGCGGCAGAGTTTTAGGGGTCTTCAAACCATCAACTCATTAGCGATCGTTGAATGTGGGCAATTCTGAGGGGGCGGCTTTTTGGGAAGACACGGCAGCCAAGGCCTCGTAGGAGTTTTTCAACACAATAGACCCATTGCAGATGTACAACCTTTAGGGAAGCGGACAACCACAGGTCATATTAGAAACGGGCGCCGAGGCGCCCGCTGAGAAATGCTGCAAATATCCGATTGCGCGAACTTACTTCGTCCGCGCGATCCCCGGTGGCAACCAACTGCCGTCCAGCGCCGATTCCTTCGGCCAGTAAAGCCGTAGCACCATGTAGATGGGCCCGTTCGGTGCTGGTAGCCAGTTCGCCTTCTGGACCGGGTCCGTCGGCTCGGCGTTCTGGATGTACAGGGTTAGCGAGCCATCGGGGTTCTTCTTCAGTTCCGGTAGCATCGGTGAGTTGATCAGGTAACGGTTGATGGGGTTTTTGACAAGCAACTGGGTTTTGCCGTCGTACATGGTCACTGACCAGAAGGCGTTGACCGGTGGCATTGCCGCGGCCGGGAAGGTCAGCGTGTAGTTCACTTTTGATCCGTCCAGTGTCTGGCTATCCTTGTCTTGCCGGGTAATTGCATAGACTGTTTCTGCGGGGTCATTGGCCAGGATACCGCCCACGGCCACTGCGGCGCGTTGCGCCCAGTCGCCGTTATAGACAGCGCGATCACCGATCCCCGAGGTGACCAGTACCCAGCCCTCAACCGGTTTGCCGAGGGTCTCCAACTTCTTCTTAATGGCCTCTTCTGCAGGCTTTACAGCCGCCGTCATCGACGCTTTATCCGCAGCGCTCAACGTAATGCTGGGGAATGGTTTGCCAGCCTCGATGCCTATCTGGGCGAACTTCTTGCGCAACGGAATCTCCACCGCTGCGGGCCCGGTGGTTGGGGCGTACTGCAGAAGAAAAGCGAGATAGCCGAAGGGATCAGCCTTTTCCATGGCCTTGTCAATTTTTGGCCAGTTCACTGCTGGAGCGGGTGCTGGCGCCGGCTTGCCCAGGAAAGCTGACAAGGGCTTTGCCTGGTATTTCGCCTGAATTGCCTTCACGTTGTCGATATCCGCCGGACTGAACAGCTGGGTGCGAAAGGTCGCCAGTGCGAAGTCCGTCTCGGAGGTGAAGATCTTGCTGATACCCGCCGGCTTGGCGCCCTTCCAAGATGGCCCGGCGACACCGTAACAGCCGGCCCCGTTACCGGTAGCGCGACTACCGATGTAGCCGAAATTGAAGGTGTACTGCGAGGTCAGCATCACCGAGTAGTAGCGACCTTTCGCAATTTTCGGCACGCAGATCACCACTGGTTCAGCGCGAAGGTCCAGCCAGAGCCAAGAATAGGGTGTGTCGCTATTGGGGGTGACGATCGCCGTATCTGCGGGCGTGTAGACCTTGGGCACATTGGCGATGGTGTTAAACGGTGCCTTGTATTGACCGGAGTCCCTATTGATCGCGTACTCGTTCATGATGCCGTACATCATCACCATAGGCAGGCCGTACAGGAAGGCTTCTTCTGATACTGCCTTGATTTCGGTAGGCGTCAGAGCAGTTTGCGCCGAGGCCGTCGAGGAAAACGCGATAACCGTTACGAGGGTCACGCCCCTCAGCATTGCAGCTATAGCCATCGTTCTTCTCCATCTCTTTAGGGTTCGTGCACCGCCAACTTCAATCAACTGGCGTTACGGTTACAAACACTCAGATATTAGCTGCAACCAAGCTAAAGGCGCAGCTAATCTGTGTTCGGATTGCACTGCTAGTCTTTCGCACTTGCCGATGCTTCTGCCTCAGTTTTTGTGCCTCCACCGTCATCTGCGGAGGTCTGCTTTGGAGAAATACGCCACCTGCAGCAATTGGCCTGTTGCCGACCCTTACACCACCGAAAACCCCACCAGCGCAATCTCGTCGCCATCCTTGACCGGCGCGGATTTTTCAACGAACTGCTTGTTGATAGTGACGTTCAGCTTGGGGTTGCCGAGCAGCATTTTCTTCCACATCTCGCCGCGCCGGGACAACACGAACAGCAGGCGCTCGACGTCGGTCACGTCGGGCGGCAGTTCGATTTCATCGGCGGCCATGCCGAGGGAATCGACCAGGTCGCCGAAGAACAGAATTTTCACCATGGGTGAGCCCCTTATAATTCACGATTGACCGCCCGATTTTACCCCCGTATGACAGCCCATCTGCTGGAAACCCTCAACCCCGAACAGCGCGCCGCGGTGACGCTGCCGCACGCGTCCGCGCTGATCCTGGCGGGCGCCGGCTCGGGCAAGACGCGGGTGCTGACGACCCGCATCGTGTGGCTGATCCAGACCGGGCAGGTGTCGCCGCACGGCATCCTCGCGGTGACGTTCACCAACAAGGCGGCGAAGGAAATGCTGACGCGCATCTCGGCGATGCTGCCGATCAACACGCGCGGCATGTGGGTCGGCACCTTCCACGGCCTCGCCAACCGGCTGCTGCGCACGCACTGGCGCGAGGCGGGGCTGCCGCAGTCGTTCCAGATCCTGGACAGTTCGGACCAGCTGTCGGCGATCAAGCGGCTGATGAAGTCGCTCAACGTCGATACCGAGAAATACGAGCCGAAGAAGGTGCAGTGGTTCATCAACAGCCACAAGGAAGCCGGGCGGCGTGCGCGCGACGCCGAGGCGTTCGACGAATACTCGATGCGGCTGGCCGAACTGTTCGAAGCCTACGACGCGCAATGCCAGCGCGAGGGGGTAGCGGATTTCCCCGAGCTGCTGCTGCGCTCCTACGAACTGCTGTATCGCAACGAGCCCCTGCGGGAACACTATCGCGACCGCTTCAGGCACATCCTGGTCGACGAGTTCCAGGACACCAACACGCTGCAGTATCGCTGGCTGAAGCTGTTTGCCGGGCCGCACACGGCGCTGTTCGCGGTGGGCGACGACGACCAGTCGATCTACGCCTTCCGCGGCGCCAACACCGCCAACATGGCCGAGTTCGAGCGCGAGTTCGCGCACGGCAACGTGATCAAGCTGGAGCAGAACTACCGCAGCCACGGCCACATCCTCACCGCCGCCAACACGCTGATTTCGCAGAACGCCCATCGCCTGGGAAAGAACCTGTGGACGGCCGAGGGCGAGGGCGAGCCGATCCGCGTGTTCGACGCCTATTCCGACCAGGACGAGGCGAGCTTCGTGGTCGACGAGGTGCGGGCGCTCAACCGCGAGGGCGTGAACTTGTCCGACATGGCGCTCTTGTACCGTTCCAACGCGCAGTCGCGGGTGCTGGAACACGCGCTGTTTTCCGCCAGCGTGCCGTATCGCGTGTACGGTGGGCTGCGTTTTTTCGAGCGCCAGGAAATCAAGCACGCGCTCGCCTACCTGCGCCTGCTGACCAACCCGGAAGACGACGGCGCCTTCCTGCGCGTGGTCAATTTCCCGACGCGCGGCATCGGCGCGCGCACCCTGGAACAGCTGGCCGAGACAGCCGCGCGTTCGGGCGCGAGCCTGTGGCAGGCAGCCTGCACCGGTGGCGGCAAGGTGGCGGGCTTCGCCAGGCTGATCGAGGACATCAAGGCGGCCACGCGCGACCTGTCGCTGGCGGAGGCGATCGACCACGTGATCGAAGCCTCGGGGCTCGCGGACTACTACCGTGCCGACAAGGACGGCGCCGACCGGCTGGAAAACCTCAACGAACTGGTCAATGCGGCGGCGCTGTTTTCTGAAGAGTCCGGAACTTCGGATGCCTTGGGCTCCGACATCACGCCCGAGGCATCCGGCTCCGCCGAAACGACCCAGCCTGAGCTGGATCGTTTTGGCTCCGACACAAGTTCTGAGGTCCCGGTCTCCGCCGAAACGACCCAGCCTGAACTGGATCGTTTTCTCGCCCACGCCGCGCTGGAAGCTGGCGAGCATCAGGCTGGCGCCGGTCACGACGCGCTGCAGTTGATGACGGTGCACGCCGCCAAGGGGCTGGAATTTCACGCGGTGTTCATCACCGGACTGGAAGAAGGCCTGTTTCCGCACGAGCAGAGTGCGCACGAGGAAAACGGCCTGGAAGAAGAAAGGCGGCTGATGTACGTGGCGATCACGCGCGCGCGGCGACGCCTGTACCTGTCGCACGCGCAGTCGCGCATGCTGCACGGCCAGATCCGCTATGGCATGCCGTCGCGTTTTCTCGACGAACTGCCGGAACAGGTGCTGCTGAATCTCAATCAGCGCCGTGAACCTCCGCACCAATCCAGTGGCTACAGCGCGCCGGCGGCTCCACGCAGCAAAACCCAACACGGCAACGACACCGGCTACAAGGTGGGACAGAGCGTCACCCACGCAAAATTCGGCACCGGCATCATCATCGACTTCGAAGGACGCGGCGCTGACGCGCGGGTGCAGGTGAAATTCCGCGACGCCGGCACCAAGTGGCTGGCGCTGGCTTACGCCAAGCTGTCAGCGGCCTGAATCGTCAGAGGGGTGCAGGCGCACCACGTTGTCGTCGGCAGTCGCGCTGTCGTCGGCCCACACCGCAAATATCGCCTGGTACGAGGCGTACAGCGAGCCAAACAGCACCGGCATCGCCACCAGCAGGCCCAGCAGCAAGGGCACCAGGGCTGCCAGGATCAGCAGCATCCCGAGCGCCAGGCCATTGACCAGCATCGCCGCCCAGTTTCTGATCACCGCCTTCAGGCTCACGCCCAACGCCGTGGTCGGGCGGGCGCCGCCGAACAGGATCAGCGCAGGAGCAAACCAGGTGGCCATGATCAGCGGCGTGAACAAGGCCAGCCCGGTGAGCATCGCAGGCATGGCCTGGTTCAGAACCGCCTGCAGCTCCTCGGGCGTGGCTTTGCCATCGCGCGCGGCCGCCATCAGCGCCTCCGGGTCGAAGCCCATGGCGAGCATGGTCTGGCCGATCAGCAAGCCCCCCATGAGCTGGACTGCCCCGATGGTCATCAGCGGAATCAAGGGGCCTTGCACACCCGCCAGAAACTGCGGCAGCTCGAGCTCATTGCCGCTGTCGAGTGCGCGATAGGCCGCCATGAAGCCGGCCACCATCAGGGGCGAAGCCAGTTCCGACAGGGAACTGCCCACCAGAGGGATCAGAACCAGCGCCATCACCACGCCGAACAGCAGGGCGAACGCGGCGGACAGCAGCAGGGGGGTCTTGCGATACAGACGAAAACCCTCGACCACCCACTGGAAGCCCTGGCTGGCCGCGACCTTGCGCGGGACGTCTTGATTGGATGCGATGGTCATGCGGCAAACTCACTCGATACGACTTGAAAAAACCGGCGGAGCCAACTGCGCTACGCACCGGGTCGGTCCCCATTCATGTCCGGCACACAGCAACGGCGACTCCCATGGGCGGCATTCCCTGAGATGCTCCCTTGCTCGCGCAGGGGTCAGAACTCGAACAGCACCCACATGGGCGGCTGAAAATTGGCACCGAGCTCGCCCTGCCGGATGAACTGGCCGTCCCCCGTCTGGTCGATCAGGTAGTACGGCCTGCCCCCCTTGGGGGTGATTTTCAGCATGAACAGCTTGCCGTTGGCCCGGTACTCCACGACCTGTCCCTGGCCACTCTCCTTGATCGTCACCGAAGGCGCGTCGCCCGGAGCCGGCGCGCCGTCCGGAACGGGTTCGAGATCGGGCGGCCGATCGGATGGCGAGGCTGCGACGGCGAGGCCGCTCAGCATCAGTGTCAACAACAGGATGGGGTAACGCATGGCGGGCTCCGGGAGAAGAACACTTCTAGCTTAGATGACAGATCGGGCGTCAGCCTACAGGCTGAACTGAATTTCGCGTTCGGCCGGCGACGGCATGAAGCCGCGCTTTTCATAGTGACTGAAGATGGCATCGACCACTTGTTCAGGCTTGTCGAGGATGCGCAACAATTCGACGTCCTCGGGCGAAATCATGCCCTCGTCCACCAGGCGGTCCTTCACCCAGTCGGCCAGCCCGCTCCAGAACGTCGAGCCCACCAGAATGATGGGGATGCCGGCGATCTTTCCGGTCTGCACCAGCGTCAGCGCCTCGAACAATTCGTCCAGGGTGCCGAAGCCGCCGGGCATGACGACGTAGGCCGCAGCGAACTTGACGAACATGACCTTGCGCGCGAAGAAATGCTGGAAAGTCTGGCTGATGTCCTGATAGACATTGGCGCTTTGTTCGTGCGGCAGCTGGATATTCAAACCGACGCTGGGCGACTTGCCGAAATAGGCGCCCTTGTTGGCAGCTTCCATGATGCCGGGGCCGCCGCCGGAAATCACCGAGAATCCCGCGTCGGAAAGCTTGCGGGCGATCTCTTCGGTCAGCATGTAGTAGGCATGGTCGCTGGGGATGCGGGCGCTGCCGAAGACCGACACGGCCGGACGGATCGACGCGAGGCGTTCGGTCGCCTCGACGAACTCTGCCATAATCCCCAGCATCCGCCACGACTCGCGCGCCGAATAATTGATCTCGGCGATCCGGTCCGGGTCGGCGGAAATCGGCAATTTATCCAAGTGCATTTTCGAGCGCCTCGTGAACGATCCTGTTTTGAACCAGACCAGCGTCAGCCAGCCCGGAAAAGTCCTGCTATTGGTGGACGGCTCGTCCTATCTTTACCGTGCGTTTCATGCGCTGCCCGATCTGCGCAACGCGGCGGGCGAACCGACCAATGCGATCAAGGGCGTGATTTCCATGCTGCACAGGCTGAGAAAGGACCATGCGGCCGATTATATCGCCTGCGTGTTCGACGCGAAGGGCAAGACGTTTCGCGACGACCTCTATCCGGAGTACAAGGCGCACCGTCCCCCGATGCCGGACGATTTGCGCAGCCAGATCGAACCGCTGTTCGAAGCGATCCGTGCCGAAGGCTGGCCGCTCGTCGTGATCGACGGCGTCGAGGCCGACGACGTGATCGGCACCCTGGTCGAGCATGCCACGCGAAGAAACATCCGCAGCATCGTCTCCACCGGCGACAAGGACATGGCGCAGCTGGTCAACGACCATGTCACGCTGGTCAACACCATGAGCGAGGAAACGCTCGACGAGGCCGGCGTTGCTGGAAAATTCGGCGTGCCGCCCGAACGCATCATCGACTACCTTACGCTGATCGGCGACACCGTCGACAACGTGCCCGGTGTCGCCAAGGTCGGGCCGAAGACCGCGGTGAAATGGCTGGGCGAATATGGTTCTCTCGACAACCTGCTGGCGCACGCCGACGAAATCAAGGGCGTGGTCGGCGACAACCTGCGCGCCGCCCGCGACTGGCTGCCGCAGGCGCGCGTGCTGATCACCATCAAGACCGATGTGGCGTTGCCGTTCGAATTCGACGCGCTGACCCTGCAGCCGCGCGACACCGGTACCCTGCGGACGCTGTTCGAGCGCTACCAGTTCCGTACCTGGCTGCGTGAGCTCGATGCGGCCGCCACCGCACCCACTGACCTGCCCGAACAGGACAGCAGCGGTGAGCATCGCGCCCGCTACGAGACGATCCTGACCGAAGCCGCGCTCGAAGCCTGGATCGCCCGGCTGGAAGCCGCGCCGGCGTATGCGCTCGACACCGAAACCACCGGGCTCGACCCGATGCAGGCCGAACTGGTCGGCATCTCGTTCGCCATCGAGGCCGGGGTCGCCGCCTACCTGCCGCTGGCGCATCACTATGCCGGTGCGCCCGAACAGCTCGACCGCGACGCCACGCTGGCGAGGCTCAAGCCGCTGCTGGAAAACCCCGAGCCCAGGATCATCGGCCAGCACCTCAAGTACGACCGCCATATTTTCGCCAACACCGGCATCACGCTGCGCGGCGTGGTCGACGACACGCTGCTGCAGTCCTACGTGCTGGAGGCGCACCAGTCGCACGAACTGGGCAACCTGACCTCGCGCCATCTCGGGCTGGCGACGATCAGCTACGACGACGTCACCGGCAAGGGCGCTGCCCGCATCGGTTTCGAGCAGGTGGCGATCGAGCGCGCCAGCGAATATGCCGCCGAGGATGCCGACGTCACGCTGCGCGTGCGCGATGCGCTGGCGCCGCAGATCGCGGCGTCGGACAAGCTCGAATTCGTCTATCGCAAGATCGAGCTGCCGGTGGCGCAGATCCTGTTCCGCATGGAGCGCACCGGCATCCTGCTCGACCGCAATCTGCTCGCGGTGCAAAGCGGCGAACTCGGCAAGAAGATGCTGGAGCTGGAGCAGCGTGCCTATCAGGAAGCCGGGCAGCCGTTCAACATGAGTTCGCCGAAGCAGATCGGCGACATCCTGTTCACGCAAAAGGGCCTGCCGGTCATCAAGAAAACGCCCGGTGGCGCACCGTCCACCGACGAGGACACGCTGGAACAGCTGGCACTCGACCATCCGATCGCACGCGCCATTCTCGACTATCGCGGCATGGCCAAGCTGAAGTCGACCTACACCGACAAGCTGCCGCAGATGATCAACCCGGCCACCGGGCGCGTCCACACCAGCTATTCGCAGGCCACCGCGGTGACCGGCCGGCTGGCGAGCTCCGACCCCAACCTGCAGAATATCCCCGCGCGCACCGCCGAGGGCCGCCGCATCCGCGAAGCCTTCATCGCGCCGCCCGGGCATGTGCTGGTGTCGGCCGACTACTCGCAGATCGAGCTGCGCATCATGGCGCACCTGTCCGGCGACTCGGGCTTGCTGAACGCGTTCGCCAACGACCTCGACATCCACACCGCCACCGCCGCCGAGGTGTTCGGCGTCGCGCTGGAAGACGTCGTCGCCGACCAGCGGCGCATGGCCAAGGTCATCAACTTCGGCCTGATCTACGGCATGTCGGCGTTCGGCCTGGCGTCGCAGCTCAATCTGGAGCGCTCGGCCGCGCAGGCCTACATCGACCGCTACTTCGCGCGTTATCCCGGCGTCGCCGACTACATGCAGCGCACCCGTGAAACCGCGCGCCGCCAGGGCTACGTCGAGACCGTGTTCGGACGCCGGCTCTATCTTCCCGAAATCAACGCCAAAAACCCGCAGCGCCGCCAGGGCGCCGAGCGCGCCGCCATCAACGCGCCAATGCAGGGCACCGCCGCCGATCTCATCAAGCTGGCGATGATCGCGGTGCAAGGCTGGCTCGACACGGAAAAGCTGGGCAGCCGGTTGCTGCTGCAGGTGCACGACGAACTGATTCTCGAAGTACCGGAAAAGGAACTCGACCGCGTGCGCGCCGAACTGCCCGCCCACATGTGCAACGTCGCCGAACTCAAGGTACCGCTGCGCGTGGGCGTGGGATCGGGCAGCAACTGGGAAGCGGCGCACTGAAGGGATCCCACAGCATCCTGAAGCCCCAATGAAAACAGGCGCCTTGGCGCCTGTTTTCATTGGGGCTTGGAAGGGGTGTCCTACTTTTTCAGGCTGTCGCGAATTTCACGCAGCAGGACCACGTCTTCCGGTGTCGCCGCAGGTGCGGGCGGCGGCGCTTCCCGCTTCATCCGGTTCAACTGCTTGACGAGGATGAAGACGACGAACGCCAGAATGATGAAGTTCAGCAGGATGGTCAGGAAGCTGCCGTAGGCGAACACCGGCACGTTGGCTGCCTTCACGGCGTCCAGCGTCATCGCCACGCCTTCCGGCACGGGACCCAGTGCAATGAACAGGTTGGAAAAATCGAAGCCGCCAAAAACGGCGCCCACGATCGGCATGATCAGATCCTTGACGATCGAGTCGACGATCTTGCCGAAGGCCGCGCCGATGATGACGCCGACCGCCAGGTCCATGGCATTGCCCTTGACCGCAAACTCCTTGAATTCCGACATGAAACTCATGCGTTTCCCCCTTTTATCAATGAAATAAAACACCGTTGATGGTAAACGTTCGGACAGCACACCTCCAGTCTGGAATGTAAATTCTGAACGGCTTGGTCCAGTTCGGCGTCAAGAGTAAAATTCGACCCCTTATGCGCATCGGCAGCCATCTTCTCCGGAACCGTCTCATCGTCGCCCCCATGGCCGGGGTGACCGACCGGCCTTTCCGCCAGCTTTGCAAAAGGCTGGGCGCTGGCATGGCGGTGTCCGAGATGGTGACGTCGAACTCGCTGTTGTACGGCTCGGCCAAGACCGCACGGCGCGCCAACCACGAAGGCGAGGTCGACCCGATCAGCGTGCAGATTGCCGGCGCCGACCCGCAGATGATGGCCGAAGCGGCACGCCACAACGTGTCCCGCGGCGCGCAGATCATCGACATCAACATGGGCTGCCCGGCCAAGAAGGTATGCAATGTGATGGCGGGCTCCGCCCTGCTGCAGGATGAGGCGCTGGTCGGCCGTATTCTTGACGCCGTGGTCAGGGCCGTGCCCGAGGTGCCGGTGACGCTGAAAATCCGCACCGGCTGGGATCGCGAGCACCGCAATGCGCTCAACATTCTCAAAATCGCCGAAAATTCAGGCGTGCAGGCACTGGCCATGCATGGCCGCACCCGCGCCTGCGGCTACACCGGCGAGGCCGAGTACGACACCATCCGCGCAGTGAAAAGCGAAGCACGCATTCCCGTCATTGCCAATGGCGACATCACCACGCCGGAAAAAGCGAAATTCGTCCTGGAATACACCGGTGCGGATGCCGTGATGATCGGCCGCGCCGCACAGGGCCGGCCGTGGATTTTTCGCGAGATCGCGCACTACCTTGAGACCGGCGAGCATCTGCCGCAACCGGAAGTGTCGGAAATCCACACCGTGCTGCTCGATCACATCCACGACCTCTACGCCTTCTATGGCGACGTCACCGGGGTGCGCGTCGCACGCAAGCATATCTCGTGGTACACCGCGCGGCCTGGTCGGCAGCAGCGCCTTCCGCCACCGGATGAACCAGCTCGATTCGGTGGCCGAACAACTGGCCGTCGTCGACGCATACTTTGCGCAGGCCGCCCGCGCCGACAGCCGGCTGCGCTACGAAACAAGCACTGAAAAAAACAGCACGCAAGAGATGCCGCCCGATTCAAGACTCGCGGCATAAAGGGGAGCTTCAAATGATAGAAGAAAACGAAATCGCCGCCTGCGTGCGGCGGTCGCTGAATCGCTATTTCAAGGATCTCGACGGCGAAGCGCCGAGCGAGGTGTTCAACATGGTGATCAGCGCGGTGGAAAAACCCCTGCTGGCCCACATCCTCGACCGCGCCGAAGGCAACCAGACGCGCGCGGCCGAGATGCTCGGCATCAACCGCAATACCCTGCGCAAGAAAATGCGCGAATACGGCCTGTCCGACTGACTCCATCCTCCATCCCGATCCTCGTCCCATGAAAATTCAGCGCGCCCTGCTCTCCGTGTCGGACAAGACCGACCTCGTCGATTTTGCCCGTGCCCTCGCCAACGCCGGCGTCGAACTCCTCTCCACCGGCGGCACCGCCAAGGCGCTGCGCGACGCCGGGCTCGCGGTGATCGACGTCAGCGAATACACCGGCTTCCCGGAAATGCTCGACGGCCGCGTCAAGACGCTGCACCCGAAAGTGCACGGCGGCATCCTGGCGCGGCGCGACCTGCCCGAGCACGTCGCCACCATGGCTACGCACAATATGCCGTACATCGACCTGGTGTGCGTCAACCTGTATCCCTTCGTCGCCACGGTATCGAAGCCGCACACGCTGGACGACGCGATCGAGAACATCGACATCGGCGGTCCGGCGATGGTGCGTTCTTCCGCCAAGAACTACCGTCACGTTGCCATCGTCACCGACCCCGCCGACTATCCGGCGCTGGTCACCGAGATGCTAGCCAACGATGGCGCGCTGACCGACGCCACGCGCTTCAATCTGGCGAAAAAGGCGTTCACCCACACCGCGCAGTACGACGGACACATCAGCAACTACCTCACCGCGCTGAACGATGCCGGCGAGCGCGAAGCCTTCGGCGAACAGCTCACGCTGCAGTTCTCCCGCGCGCAGACCTGCCGCTACGGCGAGAACCCGCACCAGGCCGGCGCCTTCTACGTTGAGGCCCACGCACCGGCCGGCACGATTTCCACGGCACGCCAGATCCAGGGCAAGGAGCTCTCCTACAACAACATCGCCGACACCGACGCCGCGCTGGAATGCGTGAAGCTGTTCGACGCCGCGCCGGCCTGCGTCATCGTCAAGCACGCCAACCCGTGCGGCGTGGCCTACGGCGCGAACCTGCTGGAAGCCTACAACCGCGCCTACCAGACCGACCCGGAATCGGCCTTCGGCGGCATCATCGCCTTCAACGGCCGCCTCGACGGCGCGACCGCCGCCGCCATCGTCGAGCGCCAGTTCGTCGAAGTCATCATCGCGCCCGAAGTCAGCCCCGAAGCTTCCGCTGCCGTCGCCGCGAAAAAGAACGTGCGCCTGCTCGAATGCGGCCAGTGGACGGGTGCCGTTGCCCAGCTCGACATGAAGCGGGTGGCCGGGGGGCTCTTGGTACAGGAAGCCGACGTGCTGCTGCACGGCGAACTCAAGACCGTCACCGAGCGCGCGCCCACCGCTGCGGAAATGGACGACCTGCTGTTCGCCTGGCGCGTCGCCAAGTTCGTCAAGTCCAACGCCATCGTCTACGCGAAAGACCGCATGACCGTCGGTGTCGGCGCCGGCCAGATGAGCCGCATCAATTCGGCGCGCATCGCCGCCATCAAGGCCGAGCACGCCGGCCTCGCGGTCCCGGGTTCGGTGATGGCATCCGATGCCTTCTTCCCGTTCCGCGACGGCATCGACGCGGCGGGCGCGGCCGGTATCAAGGCGGTGATCCAGCCCGGCGGTTCGATGCGCGACGACGAAGTCATCGCAGCCGCGAACGAGCATGGCATCGCGATGGTGTTCACCGGGACGCGACATTTCAGACACTGATGTTGGCGTGAACTGTGAGCGGTGAACTGTGAGCGGAAATTCCAAGCTCGCGCCACTGCTCACTGCTCACTGCTCACTGCTCACTGCTCACTGCTCACTGCTCACTGCACTGCTCACTGCTCACTGCTCACTGCTCACTGCTCACTGCTCACTGCTCACTGCTCACTGCTCACCCATTCACATGAAAATCCTAGTCATCGGCTCCGGCGGACGCGAACACGCCCTGGCGTGGAAGCTCGCACAATCCCCCCGTGTTTCGCAGGTGTTCGTCGCGCCCGGCAACGGCGGCACGGCGACCGAGGACGGCCTGGTCAACCTGCCGTTGACCGCGATTCCCTCGCTGGTCGAATTCGCGCGCCGTGATTCCGACATCGGCTTTACCGTGGTCGGCCCCGAAGCGCCGCTGGCTGCAGGCATCGTCGACGCCTTCCGCGCCGCCGGGCTGAAAATATTCGGCCCGACCCAGGCCGCCGCCCAGCTCGAAAGCTCGAAGGATTTCGCCAAGCAGTTCATGGCGCGCCACGGCATTCCCACCGCCGCTTTCGGCACCTTCACCGATGCCGGTGAAGCACACGCCTACATCGACCGGCACGGCGCGCCGATCGTGGTCAAGGCCGACGGCCTCGCAGCCGGCAAGGGCGTGGTCGTCGCAGCGACGGACGAGGAGGCGCATGCAGCCGTGGACGCCATGCTCGCCGGCAACAGCATGGGCGAGGCTGGCCATCGCGTGGTGATCGAGGAATGCCTGCTCGGCGAGGAAGCCAGCTTCATCGTCATGGTCGACGGCGAGCATGTGCTGGCGCTGGCGTCCAGCCAGGACCACAAGCGCTTGAAGGACGGCGACCAGGGGCCCAACACCGGCGGCATGGGCGCCTATTCGCCGGCGCCCGTGGTCACCCCCGAACTGCACGCGCGCATCATGCGCGAGGTGATCCATCCCACCGTGACGGGCATGGCGGCGGACGGCATCCGCTTCACCGGCTTCCTCTACGCCGGCATCATGGTGGGGGCCGACGGCGCGCCCAAGGTGCTCGAATTCAACTGCCGCATGGGTGATCCGGAAACCCAGCCGATCCTGATGAGGCTGAAGTCCGACCTCGTCACCGTGATGGAAGCCGCCGTCAACGGCAAGCTCGACAACATCGAAGCGGCGTGGGACCGCCGCACCGCACTCGCGGTGGTGCTCGCCGCCGAAGGCTACCCCGATGCTCCGAACAAAGGCGCCGTCATCAGCACCCTGCCCCCAGCTGCCGACGACCTGCACGTGTTCCACGCCGGCACCGCCCGACAGGAAGGGCAGACCGTCGTGAGCGGCGGCCGCGTACTGGCCGTGACGGTGCTCGGCGACAGCGTGCGCATGGCGCAGAAACGCGCTTACGAAGCGATAGCCGGCATCCACTTCGACGGCATGCAGTTCCGTCGCGACATCGGCTGGCGCGCGCTCGATCGCAAGAAGTGAGACGGTAAACGGTGATCTGTGAGCAGTGAACGGTGAACGGCGACATCGACGCGCTGCGCGCGTACCTGAAGCGAGGCGGCGTCGTCGCCTACCCAACCGAATCCTGCTACGGCCTCGGCTGCGATCCGCACAATGTGCGCGCGCTGAAACGTCTTATCCGGCTGAAAGGCCGCAGCGCAGCCAAGGGCATGCTGCTGATCGCCGACCACTTCAGGCGCCTGCAGACCTTCATCCGTCCGCTGAATACGGGTGATACCGCCCGGCTGCGTCGCAGTTGGCCCGGCCCCGTCAGCTGGGTAGTGCCGGCCTCGGCCGCCTGCCCGCTGCTGCTGACCGGTGGACGTAGCACAATAGCCATACGCGTCACCGCCCATCCCGTCGCAGCCCGCCTGTGCCGCAGCCTCGGCATGGCGCTGGTCTCCACCAGCGCCAACAAAAGCGGTAAAAAACCTGCCCAAACCGCCGCAGAATGCCGCAGAATATTCGGCGCGCAGGTGCGCGTGATCGCTGGCCGAATCGGCCAGCGCCGCCGCCCGTCCACCCTGATCGACCTAGCCACCGGAACCATTCTTCGACCCTGATGACAGACCAAGCCTCCGCCACCGCCGCGTTCGATACCCGTGCGGTAAAGACCTATCTGCTCGACCTGCAGGCGCGCATTGTCGCCGCGCTCGAAGCCGCCGACGGCCTGCCGTTTCGCACCGATTCCTGGGAGCGCCCCGAAGGCGGCGGCGGCATCTCGCGGCTGATCGAGGAAGGCAATGTGCTGGAGCGCGGCGGGGTGAATTTCTCGCACGTGCTCGGCAGCCAGCTGCCGCCGTCGGCCAGCGCGCACCGACCGGAGCTCGCCGGCCGCCGCTGGGAAGCGATGGGCGTGTCGCTGGTGCTGCACCCGCGCAACCCCTACGCGCCGACCGTGCACATGAACGTGCGCTGCTTCGTCGCGATGAAGGACGGCGAAGCGCCGGTGTGGTGGTTCGGCGGCGGCATGGACCTCACGCCCTACTACGGTTTCGAGGAGGACGCACGGCACTTCCACGCCACCTGCAAGGCCGCGCTCGACCCGTTCGGCGCCGAGTTGCATCCGCGCTTCAAGGCGTGGTGCGACCGTTATTTCTTCCTCAAGCACCGCAACGAGCCGCGCGGCATCGGCGGCGTGTTCTTCGACGACTTCGCCGAAGGCGGCTTCGAGAACGCGTTCGGCATGACGAAAGGCATGGGCGACGCCTTCCTCGACGCCTACCTGCCCGTCCTCGAGCGCCGCAAGCACCTCGCCTATGGCGAGCGCGAGCGCGATTTCCAGGCCTACCGGCGCGGGCGCTATGTCGAATTCAACCTGGTGTTCGACCGCGGCACCCTGTTCGGCCTGCAGTCGGGCGGGCGCACCGAGTCCATCCTGATGTCGCTGCCGCCGGTGGTGAAATGGCGCTATGACTGGCGGCCCGAGCCCGGCACGCCGGAAGCGGCTCTGTATGCCGAGTTTCTCACCGGGCGCGACTGGATCTAGTCTATGAACAAGGTCCCGCGGCGGATCCTGATCGGCCTCGGCATTCTTCTGCTGCTCGTCGGCCTGGCCGGGCTCATCGCCTGGGAGTTGCTGTCATCCGCGGTGGAAGCGAAATATCTCGCCAAGACCGCGCAGAAGATGACCTGGCAAATCCGCCCGGGGCCATCCGACCGCATCCGCTACCCTGGGCCCGGCCCCTATGACGTGCGCCTCGGCTACACGGAATTGCCGGACTTCCTGGCGCGGCTCGACCAGGCGGGTTGGCAGATCGACGCACAAGCCAGGATCAGCATCCAGTTGGCCCGGGCGGACGATCTCGGCCTGTTCCTGCCGTACCACGAAAAGGACCAGGCCGGCCTCGGCCTGCTCGACAGCGACGGCAAGCCGCTTTATCAGGCGCTGTATCCGCAACGTGTCTATAAACAGTTCGACGACATCCCCAAGGTGCTGGTCGATGCCCTGCTCTACATCGAAAACCGCGAACTGCTGACCGAGCAGTTTCCTACCCGCAATCCGGCCGTCGAATGGGATCGCCTCGCGCAGGCGCTGCTGGAAAAAGCCATCAGCCTCATCGACACCAACCGCAACGTGCCCGGCGGCAGCACCCTGCCGACCCAGATCGAAAAATACCGGCACTCGCCGGAAGGCCTGACCAGCGGCATGAGCGAAAAGCTGCGCCAGATGGCGACCGCCAGCCTGCGCGCCTATCTCGACGGCGCCAACACCCTGCCGATGCGCCGCAAGACGGTGATGGCCTATCTCAACACCGTGCCGCTGGCCGCGGCACCGCGCTACGGCGAGGTCAATGGCGTCGGCGATGGCCTGTGGGCATGGTATGGACTCGACTTCGCCGAGATCAATCGCACCCTGTCCAGACAACCGACACCGCAGGACGTCGTCAATGCCCTGAAGGCCCCGCGTGCCAGGGCACAGGTTGAATCGTATGCCAGCGCGCTGAAGCACGCGCTGTCGCTGATCGTGGCGGAGCGCCGGCCGTCGTATTACCTGGCCGCCAACCGCAAGGCGCTCGACGCCCTGACCGACGATCACCTCGACCTGCTGGCCAATGCGAAGCTGATTCCGCGCGACCTGGCCGATATTGCCAAGAAGGTCGATCTGCGCAGCATTAAACAGCGTGTCGATCCCCCGGCGCCCCGCTTCGTCGACCAGAAGGCCGCCAACGCGCAGCGCATTCGGCTCGCCGAGCTGCTCGGCGAATCGCGCCTGTACGATCTCGACCGGCTGGACCTGCAGGTGAGCACGACCATCAACCAGCCGATGCAGAAGATCGTCAGCGGCTATCTGCAGGGCCTGGCCAAACCGGAAGCCGCGGCGGCGTCCGGCCTGCTCGGCTTCCGCCTGCTGCAACCCCAGAATCCCCTCGACAGCGTGATCTACAGCTTCACCCTGTACGAGAAAACGTCCCTCGGCAATGTCCTGCGCATCCAGGCGGACAACCTCAACCAGCCGTTCGACATCAACAGCCAGGCGCGACTGGACCTCGGCTCTACCGCCAAGCTGCGCACCCTGGTGACTTACCTGCAGATCATCGCGCGGCTGCACGAGGAATACCGCACGCTCGACGCCGCCACGCTCAGGCAGAAAGCGCAGCCGCAGCGCGACGCGCTGGCGCAATGGGTGGCCGCCACCCTGCTGAGCCAGCCCGGCATCCAGCTGAGCGATCTGCTCAACGGCGCGATGAGCCGCCCGTATTCCGGCTCGCCGGAAACCTTCTTCACCGGCGGCGGCCTGCACAATTTCGCCAACTTCGACCCCAAGGACAATGGCCGCATCATGGAGGTGTGGGAGGCCACCAAGAACTCGGTCAACCTGGTCTACATCCGCATCATGCGCGACATCGTCCGCCATTACGCCAGTGCCTCGCCCGGTGCGGCGGCACGGATTCTGGACGACGCCAGCAACCCGATGCGCGAAGCCTATCTGATGCGCTTTGTCGAAAAGGAAGGGCGCATCTTTACCAACCGTTTTTACCAGCACCACCGGGCACTCCCGCCCTCGCAGATGGCCGAAGACCTGTATGCCCGCAACCGCTACAACGCGCGGCGCTTCACCTCGGTGTTCCGCTTCCTGGAACCGAAGGCAGACTTCGAAGCCTACGTCACCGCGCTGCACGCGCATGTGCCAGCCAGCACCAACCTGTCGCCGAAGGTGCTCGAGTCGCTCTACAAAACCCACGCCCCCGGCGCCTATGACCTGGCCGACCGCGGCTATGTGACGCAGATTCATCCGCTGGAACTGTGGGTGGTCAAGACCCTGCGCGACCGGCCGGGCACCGACCTCAAGTCCTTGTACGACGAAGGCGCCGAGGTCCGCCGCGAAGTGTACGAATGGCTGTTCAAGACCAGCCGCAAGAATGCGCAGGACATCCGCATCCAGAGCCTGCTCGAGGTCGAGGCCTTTGATCACCTGCTGCGCGACTGGAAGCGCCTGGGCTATCCATTCGACACCATCACGCCGTCCTACGCCACTGCCATCGGCAGCTCGGGCGACCGCCCTGCCGCCCTGGCCGAGCTGATGAGCATCCTGGTCAACGACGGCTTGCGCGTGCCGATGGTAAGCCTCAGCGGGCTGCATTTCGCGGCCGACACCCCTTACGACACCCGCCTGTCGATGAAACCGCCGAAGGGCGAACGCCTGATGCCCGCCGAGGTGGCGCAGACCGTGCGCCGCGCCCTGGCACGGGTGGTGGAAGGCGGCACTGCCGCACGGCTCGCCGGCGCGCTCAAGGATGCGGCCGGCCAACCCGTCACCATCGGCGGCAAGACCGGCACCGGTGATCATCGCTACGAACGCTACGGCAAGCACGGACAACTGCTCGACTCGCGTGTGGTGAACCGCACCGCCACCTTTGCCTTTTATCTGGGCGATCGCTACTTCGGCACCCTGACCGCGCTGGTGCCTGGCGAGCAGGCCGGCCAGTTCGGCTTCACCAGTTCGCTCACCGCGCAGATGCTGAAGACCCTGCTGCCGCAATTGCAGCAGTATCTCTACCCGGAGCCGCCTGCGCCGCCGAAGCTCGCCGGCGAGCCCGCAGCAGTCGTCGCGCCCCCCGTCGTGCCGCCGAAGGCCGTTCAAGGAAAAACCCGACGGCGCCACCAGCCAGGCCGATCCGCCCGCCAAGGAGCCAGCGGTCCAAGGAGGCTTTCCCGAGGACCTCGAGCCCAGCGTGGTGGTACCCGTACCGGTTGCGCCGCCCGCCGCGGCCATTCTGCCGCCCGCAGCGCCCACCACCGTGCCTGCTCCCTCCCCGTGACGCCGGGTTCGGACGCACGGCGGGTCGGCGTCCTTTAGCAATCCCGCTCAAATCGGATATGCTGGAAATTGCTTTCCACCATCACGCCATGAACGACACCATCCACCCGCTGATCCAGCACACTCCCACCGACTCCGGCAACGTCAGCGTACCGGCCTTGCGGGTGTTGTCCGAGATCACCACCAGCCTGTCCACCGACGCCAACGTCGAACAGCTGCTGGGACGGTTTTTATCGACCATGATCCGGCTGGCCGGCGCGCAAGCGGGCGCGGTGCGCGTCATCACCGACGACCGTACGCATTTGAGGTTGATCGGCTCGGTCGGCCTGCCGCCCGAACTGGTCGAACACGAGGCTCTCGTCAGCGTCGACTGCGGCGTATGCGGCAAGGCCGCGCGCGAGATGACCGTGAGCAGCTGGAACAACGTCGCCTTCTGCAAGCGCCAGGCCCACGACGCCTACTTCAGCGACACCTGCAACAGCGTGGTGGCGGTGCCGCTGATGCACAAGAACCAGGTGATGGGCGTCTACAACCTGTTCATGGAGGAAGGCAAGGCCGTCCCCGAGGACGTGCGCCTGCTGTTCCGCTCGATCAGCGAGCACCTCGGCATCGCGCTGGAGAACGCCCGCCTGACGCGCGAGAACATGCGCATCTCGCTGATGAACGAGCGCCAGATGCTGGCCAACCAGATCCACGACGCGCTGGCGCAGACGCTGGCCTACGCCAAGATGCGCCTCACCGTGCTGTCCGACGCGATGCACCACGAGGACTACCCCAAGGCCAACCGCTATCTGGTCGATGTCGAGGAGGCGGTCGACCTCGCCTATGCCGACCTGCGCGACCTCATCACGCAGTACCGCGACCGCATCAACCCGCGCGGCCTGGTGCCGGCGATCCAGGAACTGGCCAAGAGCTTCCGCAAGAAGGCCAATGCCGACGTCGACTTCCTCAACCTGGTGCAGGACGTCTCGCTGTCGCCCGACGAGGAAATCCAGGTCTTCCACATCATCCAGGAATCGCTGTACAACATCGCCAAGCACGCCCGCGCCCGCCATGTCGTCATCACGCTCGACCTCGAGGACGGCCAGTACCTCGTCAACGTCGCCGACGACGGCGTCGGCGTGCAGAAGAAGAACGACGAATCGTCCACCATGGGCAAGAGCTTCGGCCTCACCATCATGCGCGAGCGCGCCGCCCGTCTCAACGGCAAGCTCAGCGTGGAGTCCCGCCCCGCCGGCGGCACCGTGATCCGCCTCGTCTTTCCCCAGCACCAGCCCGCCGCATGACCCAGAAAACCCGCATCGTCCTCGTCGACGACCACACCCTGTTCCGCAAGGGCCTCGCCGAACTGCTCGAGCAAAGCGGCGAGATCGAGGTGTCGGCCTTCACCGGCACGCCCGACGACGTCGCCGGGCTGCTGAAGGCGCACCGCCCCGACGTCCTCATCCTCGACCTCAACATGCCCGGCACCGACGGCATCACCCTGATGCAGCAGCTGCGCGCCGCCGACTTCGACCTGCCGGTGCTCATCCTGACGCTGTCCGAGGCCGAGGACGACCTCGCCCGGGCGCTGCGCGCCGGCGCCAACGGCTACCTGCTGAAAAGCATGGAACCCGACGAAGTGGTCGACGCCATCCAGCGCGCCCAGCGCGGAGAGACCGTCGTCGCCCCGGCGATGACCGCAAAGCTGGTCAGGCTCTACGACCAGAAAGGCCAGGACGCGAACTCCCTGCTCGACGCGCTGACCCCGCGCGAGCGCGAGATCCTCACCCACCTGTCGCGCGGCGAGAGCAACAAGGCCATCGCCCGCACCCTCGACATCAGCCACGACACCGTCAAGCTGCACGTGCGCCACATCCTGGCCAAGCTCAACCTGTCGTCGCGCGTGGAAGCCGCAGTGTTCGCGGTGGAACACAAGGTGACGCCGGGGGGGCGCAACGAAGGGCGGTAGGGCTACCTCTCTTCCCGAGGTACAGAGGTGCCTCTGCTGCATGAACATTGGGTACCACAACCCGGAAATGAGCGACAATTATTTTTTCATTGGAGCCACCCATGGAACTGACCGCAGTACTTACACCCGCTGAAGAAGGCGGCTACGTTGCCCTTAATCCTGAGACGGGGACCACGACGCAAGGCGAAACAGTTGAAGAGGCCCTAGCCAATCTGCAAGAGGCAACGGCCCTATATCTGTCTGAATTTCCCATAGCCGCGCCAGGACATCCCTTGGTAACGACATTCAGCGTTCCTGCGCATGCCTAAGCTGCCGCATGTTTCGGGTGCCGCTGTAGTGCGGGCACTGGAACGCCTTGGTTTCGAAAAGATTCGCCAATCCGGAAGCCACGTCATCATGCGCCGTGCTTCCAAAGGCTGTGTCGTTCCCATGCATAGCGAGATCAAGGTTGGCACCTTGGCGGGCGTCCTGCGTCAGGCTGATGTGACGGCAGAAGAATTTATCGCGGTCTTGTAGCTGTGAAGTCCGGCTTCAAGAAATGTTTCGTTGCAAGACACCCCCATGCCCCCCGCGGGAATCAAAGGCACGCTTGAAAAAATGTGTGCCTGGCCCCTTTTCCTGCGTTATGTCTCAAAGGTGTCACCCGCGCAGAGCCGCGTGCGGGGTAACGAACTTGGGCTAGTAACCCAAGCTGCCGTGCAACTACACGGCTTAAGGTGCGGTTCCAAAGGGCGCTTTCATTAGCCACCCAATGTGTGAAAACCAAGCCGCCGCTCAATGCCATTCGCGGTAAGCCGAGAGCCACGCCATGCAACGGCGTGTAACAAATAGCCAACCCTAACCAGTTGGCAGCGCTGCCAGCGTAAACAGGGCTAATGCCATGTTGAAACTGACAATCAAGATGTCGTTGAGCTACAAGCAGTTGGTACATCTCACCGTCCTTCTGTTCATGCTCTTCTTCAGCTAGTTTCAAACCCGGCGGTGAAAGCCGCTGGGCCATCGACTTCTTTTGAAAGTGGAGGCCATGAAACATAACCCGGCGGTCAAAACCGCTCCACTTCGTTCCGCTGGGACGCCGCTGAAGCGGCGCCCCTTACCTCTACGTCAGCATCAAGGAGTATCCAATGGGAATCAAGAATACTGTCGAGTACCTCTACTTGGCCTTGATGCTGGGGTGGGAGAAAAGTGCTCCGCCAGATAAACATGAGGGTTTGCTCGATGGTGAGACAGCCCGAAACACACAAATCACGCGCATGGCGTACATACTGAGAAAGGTTGCCGCCGGTCAGGAAGATCGCACATATCAGCTTCTGAGTCGGCACTCTCGTCGCAATGATGGAAAGTCTTACATTTCGCAAGATGCATCATGGATGAAGGAGCCATATCCACTATCTAGTGGGTGGCACTTCGAGGGCTGCACAAGCCTGATTCAAAAGCAAGATATTCTTCAGCATCTGACAATGCTCGATTTATCACCGACTTTGGTCAGTTGCATTGACGAGTTTGTTGCTGGTAAGAGCATCGAACACCTTCTTCCATCAGAAGATGAGGCGGACGAAATTCTCCGCCGCAGCATCGAGGCAGAGAAGAACCGTGATGCCTAACAATTGGGTGAAGGTTACGCCCGAGACGCCAGTTTTGGCCTTTGCTGGCATCCACGCGCGGGCGCCCCTTACCGTAAACGTTGAAACAGCATTAACAGGTAAGGCGCAACACATGATCGAACACACCCTCGACAAAGTACATTCCATCCTGACCGTGCGCCCCACATCCTCGCTCGAACAAAGCGACTTCGCAGAACTCGCGGCAGCGGTCGATCCCTACATCGAAGAAACCGGCGGTCTTGCCGGCCTCATCATCGATGCGCCGACGTTTCCCGGATGGGAAAGTCTCGGCGCGATGGCAGCCCATTTCCGCTTCGTGCGGGACCACCACAGGCACATCAGCAAGATTGCCCTGGTGACCGACTCCGCAGTCGGAAACGTCGCGGAGCATCTGGCCTCGCACTTCGTGTCAGCCGAGATCAGGCATTTTCCTGCAGGGCAACTGGCGACTGCAGAGCAATGGGTCCTGAACCGCGCCTGATTCGCCAAAGGTGCCGCTGCGTGGCTCGTAGCACTTCGAAAAATCAGGAAATCCGACAGCGCAACAAGGTCGGCTATGATGCGATTGATACATTGATGACGATGGGAGGCGTGAAATGAAAATCCTGGGTCCGCTGATTCTTGCCGGTTTCGTTCTGCTGGGGATATTTACCCTGGCCAACTGGGGCGTACTGAGTGCGCAGACCACGCTCTCCTTCGTGGCATTCAGCCTCGAAGCGCCACTGGGTTTCCTGCTGCTGGGCGTGCTGCTGGGATTCGTGGCGCTTTTTACCTCTTATGTCCTGATCCTTCGCACCACCATGCTGATGGATGCGCGTCGCTATGCGCGTGAACTCGAGACCCAGCACCAGCTGGCCGAAAAGGCCGAGGCTTCGCGGCTGAACGAGTTGCGCGGCCAGCTCGACCAGCAGTTCGCGAAACTGCTGGAAACCGCCGAACAGTCCCGCACCGACCTGGGGGCCCGCTTCGAAGGGATGGAGACGGCCCTGCGGAACAGCATCGAAGAATCCAGCCAAAGCCTGTCCGCCTACATCGGCGAGGTGGACGACAAGCTCGACCGCAGCCTGGCGTCGCGCCCGGTAGCTGAAAAATAAGATCCCGCCACCCGGCAGCGTCCGCAGGCCGATCATCGGGCCGCGACGACTTGGCTTCAGGCTTGAGCCGGTGCGCTTTCCTGCTGCGCCGGGTCCGTGGCCGCATCGCTCGACGTCGCATCTGCGGCAGCCTCGTGGGCAGGCACGACGAGGCTGATCAGGGTTTGCCCCGCTTGCGGCTTGAGATTCCCATCGACGCTAAAGACCTGCAGCGTGCCGTCCTCACCGATCAGGAACAATGGCAGCACCTTGCCGCCATAGCGGGCCTGCAATGCCTCGAGGCCGAACTCCTTGCTCAGCCGGGTCTTCTTCACAACCGCCTCGTCGATGAACCACTGCGTGAGGGCGGCATGGGTCATGCCCTTGCCGAACAGGAAGCGGCCCCTGAGATGACGCGATTGCGCATCGAGCTGCTTGTCGTCCTCCGGCATCAGCTGGAACGCCTGCGAGCGCCCGAACAGCGGCGCGAAATGCAGCGCCGCCAGCGAGTTGACGTCGTCGTTGGTGGTCATCGCCATGAGCTTGCCGATGCCGCTGATCTCGACCCGGTCCAGCACGTTGTCGGCGAAGATGCTGGCGTAGAAGGCCGGGATGCCGTCCATGCGCGCCGCCGACACGTTGTGCCGGTTGTTGTCGACCAGCATCACCGGATAGCCTTCGTCGAGCAGGGTCCGGGCCAGGCTGCGCACCCAGTGGTGGCCTCCCATGAACAGCACCCCCTGCGGGTCCGCCTTGGCCAGACTCAGCTTGCGCGCCACCCAGGGCGCGGTCAGCCCGTACAGGGCCACGGTGCCGATGATGACGAAGAAGGTCTGCGGCACCAGCACCTCGGCGCCGGCCATGCCCTCCTCTTCCAGCCGCAGGGCGAACACCGACGCCACCGCAGCGGCGACGATGCCGCGCGGCGCCATCCATGACAGGAACAGCTTCTCCTTCAGCGTGAGCTGGCTCCCCAGCGTGCCGGCGAACACGGCGGCGGGGCGCGCCAGCACCACCAGCACCAGCAGGAACAGGAAACTGGCGAGGCCGATCTGGCCGAGGTCGGACGGCTCGAGATGCGCCGCCAGCAGGATGAACACGGTTGCAATCAGCAACACCCGCAGGTTCTCCTTGAATTCGACGATATGCTGGATCGAAACCGAACTCTGGTTGGCCATGACGAAGCCCATGATCGTCACCGCCAGCAGCCCGGACTCGGTTTGCAGCAGATCGGCGCCGGTGAAGACGCCGATCACGAACATGACCGCCACCGGGCTGTGCAGGTAGTCGGGGATCAGGTCGCGCTTGATGCAGAAGCCTAGGATCCAGGCGCCGGCAAGGCCCGTCAGCGCGCCGATGACGATGGTCTTCAGCACCGTGACGGCCACCACCATCTCGGGATTCACGCCCGATTCGATGATGACCTTGAACACCAGCACCGCGAGCATGGCGCCGATCGGGTCGATGACGATGCTTTCCCATTTCAGGATGGCGCCGCTTTGCCCGGTGGGGCGGATGATGCGCAGCATCGGCCCGATGACGGTGGGGCCGGTGACCACCAGCACCGCCCCGAGCAGGATCGCCAGCGGCCAGGCGAGGCCGAGGATCCAGTGCGCGCCCAGCGCGGCGATGACCCAGGTGACGGCCGACCCCACGGCGACCAGCCCGACCGTCACGACGCCGATGGCGCGGAATTCCTTCACCGACAGGCTGAGGCCGCCTTCGAACAGGATCAGCGCCACCGCGAGCGACACCACCGGATACAGCAGCGGCCCCAGCAATCCGTCAGGGTCGATCCAGCCGAACACCGGTCCCGCCAGGATGCCGAACACCAGCAGCAGCAGGATCGACGGGATGCGCAGGCGCCAGCCCAGCCACTGGGCGGCAATGCCGAGAATGACGACGGCGCTGAGGCTGACGAGGGTGTGTTCGACCATGTGAGAGGGCTCGATCCCGGAGTTTGCAGTTCGGCAAGGGCTCCGCTACAGGAACCTGCCGAGGTATGATGAAAATGTCTTTCTATTGTATCCGGGGGCAGCTCGCATCAGGCATGGAAAGCCTGGACCACCCTCGATGAAATCCTGGAACGAAGCCATGGCCCGCATCCTGATCCTGTATTCCACCACCGATGGCCACACCCTCAAGATCTGCGGCCGCTTGCGGCAGGTGATCGCGCAGCAGGGCCATGCGGTCACGCTGGTCGCGGTCGACGCAGTCGCCGGGGTTGACCTGCCGGCTTTCGACGCCATCGTGATCGGCGCCAGCATCCGCTACGGCCATCACGGCAAGGCGGTGGTCGATTTCATCGCGCGCCACGCGGCGTTGCTGGACAGCAAGCCCAATGCCTTCTTCTCGGTCAACATCGTTGCCCGCAAGCCGAACAAGAACCAGCCGGACACCAACCCCTACCTGCGCAAGTTCCTCCGGCGGATCCGCTGGCGCCCCAAAATGCTGGCCGTGTTTGCCGGCAAGCTCGACTATCCGCGCTACCGCTTTTTCGACCGCTGGATGATCCGGTTGATCATGTGGATGACCAAGGGGCCGACCGACCCGACGACAGTGATCGAATTCACCGACTGGGCGCAGGTCGATGCGTTCGGGCGACGCATCGCTGCGCTCGACACATCCAGCCCGTAAGGGTCCCGCGCAGCGTAAAGACTGCCTGCCTCAGGACCAGACCCCGGGGGGCGTGGTGAAGCTGTCCAGCACGCGCAGGTAGCTGGCGCGTGCGACCACGGAAGGGTCGGGCAGGTGCTGCTGGCTCATGCTGCCCTTCATCTGGGCGAGCGATTCGTATTCCTTTTCTTCCATCCAGTGTTGCATCGACGCCAGGATTTCCGTCAGCCTGTCCGGTCCGTGCTGCAGCAGGCAGGAGGCCAGGTGCACCACGTCGGCCCCGGCCAGCAGCAGCTTCAGTGCCTCGTCCTGGCTGTGCACGCCGCCGGTGGCGGCGAGCGTGAGACGGGTGCGGCCGCGCAGGATGGCGATCCAGCGGATGCGCAGCAGCGCTTCATCCGGATAGGACAGGTGCAACTGGTCGACCATGCGCATTGCGTCGAGGTCGATGTCCGGCTGGAAAAAGCGGTTGAACAGCGCCACGCCCTGCGCGCCGGCCTGATCGAGCTGCTGCACGAAATGCGGCAGCGAGGAAAAGAACGGCGACAGCTTCATGACGATAGGCAGGCTCACCACCCGCCGCAGGTCGGTCAGCAGTTCGATGTAGCGCGCTTCGACCTCGGCGGCGGACGCGCTCATGTCGGCCGCGACATGATAGACATTGAGTTCCAGCGCATCGGCGCCGGCCTGCTCCAGCGCACGGCCGAGTTCGACCCAGCCGGACGGCGAGACGCCGTTGAGACTCGCCACCACGGGAATGCCGAGACGCCGCTTCAACTGGTTCAGTTGCGCCAGATAGCGTTCGAGTCCGCCCTGGAATTCGCTCTGGTCCGGCAGGAAGCCGTTCGCCTCGGCGTGCCCGAGGTCGGCATGCAGCAGGAAGCGATCGAGCATCGCGTCTTCCGCCTGCAGCTCTTCCTCGAACAGCGAATACATCACCAGCGCCGCGGCGCCCGCGTCTTCGAGGCGCAAGGCGGTATCGAGGTTTTTCGACAGCGGCGAGGCCGACGGCACCAGCGGGTTCTTGAGCTTGAGGCCGAGATAGTCGGTGGATAGGTCGATCATGTCAGGCTCCCGGTTTGGGTTCGTTGGCATGGCCCTGCACCCGCGAGGGGTACGCCGCCAGACTCTCGCCCTCCGGGCGGTCTTGGCGCAGTGCCATGTCCTGGTAGGCCTTGAAGCGATGTTCGGCCTCCTTCTGCGCTTGCTCGAGGAAGCGTTTTGCCGCGTCGGGATGGCTGCGCTGCAGCATGGCGAAGCGGGTTTCCGATTCCATGAAGGCCTTGACCGGCTGGCTCGGCGCGGCGGAATCGAGCTTGAACGGATTGCCGCCGGCGGCTTCCAGACGCGGGTCGAAGCGGAACAGCGGCCAGTGCCCGCTCTTCACCGCCAGCTCCTGCTGGCGCTGGTTGTAGAGCATGTCGTAGCCGTGCGCGATGCAGGGGCTGTAGGCAACGATCAGCGAGGGACCGGCGTACGACTCGGCCTCGTGGAACACGCGCAGGGTCTGCACGTCCTTGGCGCCGTAGGCGACGGTGGCCACGTAGACATGGCCGTAGTCGCTCGCCAGCTTGGCCAGATCCTTCTTCGCCGTGGGCTTGCCGCCGGCGGAGAACTTGGCGACCGCGCCGAGCGGCGTGGCCTTGGAGGTCTGGCCGCCGGTGTTGGAATAGACCTCGGTGTCGAGCACCAGGATGTTGACGTCGTACGGCAGCGCCAGCACGTGGTCGAGGCCGCCGTAGCCGATGTCGTAGGCCCAGCCGTCGCCGCCGATGATCCACACCGAGCGGCGGATCAGCCATTCGGCGACGCTGGCGAGTTCCTGCGCGCGCGGGTGGCTCGATGCCGCCAGTTTTTCCAGCAGCACTGCGACGCGCCGGCGCTGCTCGACGATGCCCACCTCCTCGCGCTGGTCGGCGTCGAGCAGCGATTCGGCGAGGTCGCCGCCGATTGCCGTCGCCTGTTCCTTCACCAGCTGCTGCGCATACGCCATCAGCTGGTCGGCCGCGAGCCGCATGCCGAGGCCGAACTCGGCGTTGTCCTCGAACAGCGAATTGCTCCACGCCGGGCCGCGTCCGGCGCCGTTGACGGTGTAGGGCGTGCTCGGCAGGTTGCCGCCGTAGATCGAGGAGCAGCCGGTGGCGTTGGCGATCAGCATGCGGTCGCCGAACAGCTGGGTGGCCAGCCGGATGTAGGGCGTCTCGCCGCAGCCGGCGCAGGCGCCGGAAAACTCGAACAGCGGGTCGAGCAGCATGGCGCCGGGGATGGTGCCGTGCTTCAACGCGCCGCGATCGTATTCGGGCAGGCGCAGGAAGTAGCTGAAGTTGTCGCGCTCCTGGTCGCGCAGGGGGGCGATCGGCGCCATGTTGACCGCGCGCCGGCTGACGTTGGTCTTGTCGTGGATCGGGCAGGCCTCGATGCAGTCAGCCGCAGCCGGTGCAGTCTTCCGGCGCCACCTGGTAGCTGATGCGGGTGCCGGCGGGAAACTCCTTGCTGCGCGCCGCCGCGTGCTTGAAGCTCGGCGGTGCGTCCTGCGCGGCGTCGGCGCTGAAGGCGCGCGCGCGGATCGCGGTATGCGGGCAGACGAACACGCACTTGCCGCACTGGGTGCAGAGGTCGGCGTCCCACACCGGGATTTCGAGCGCGATGTTGCGCTTTTCGTATTGCGCGGTGCCGAGCGGGTAGGTGCCGTCGGCGGGCAGCAGCGACACCGGCAGGCGGTCGCCGGTGCCCTGGTAGATCGGCAGCGTGAGGTCGCGCACGAAGTCGGGGATGGGCGGCGTCGTTGCCGCGCCGGCGGCGTCGGACGCAGGCGCCTGCGCATCGTCCGCTTCCGGGATGTCCACCTGGTGCAGATCCGCCAGCGTCGTGTCGATGGCGCGGTAATTCAGCTCGACCAGGCGCTTGCTCTTGCGGCCGTAAGTCTTCTCGACCGCCTGCTTGATCGCGGCGATCGCCTCGTCCTTCGGCAGGATGCCGGAAATCGCGAAGAAGCAGGTCTGCATGATGGTGTTGATGCGCCGCCCCATGCCGGCCTCGGCCGCCACGGCGTAGGCGTCGATCACCCACAGCTGCAGCCGCTTGGCTCGGATCTGCGCGCGCATCGCGGGCGGCAGCGTGCCCCAGACCCGCTCCGGCGGTTCCGCGGTGTTGAGCAGAAACACGCCGTCCGGCGCCGCGTGCGCCAGCAGGTCGTAGCGCTCGACGAACACGGTCTGGTGGCAGGCGACGAAACCGGCCATGTCCGTTTCCACCAGATAGGTCGAGCGGATCGGCATCTTGCCGAAGCGCAGGTGCGAGACCGTCACCGCGCCGGATTTCTTCGAATCGTAGACGAAGTAGCCCTGCGCCTGCAGCGCGGTGCTCTCGCCGACGATCTTGATCGAGTTCTTGTTGGCCGACACCGTGCCGTCGGCGCCCAGGCCCCAGAACACGGCGTGCTGCAGCTGTCGCGACGCGTCGGTGCGGAAAGCCTCGTCCCACGGCAGCGAGAGATGGGTGAGGTCGTCGTGAATGCCGAGGGTGAACTCGCGCCTCGGCTGGGCCTGTTGCAGTTCGTCGAACACGGCCTTGACCATGCCCGGGGTGAACTCCTTGCTGGCCAGCCCATAGCGGCCGCCGATCACGCGCGGCATGGCGCGTTTGCCGTCCGCCGCCGCCTGCGCCAGCGCGGTCACCACGTCCTTGTACAGCGGCTCGCCATCGGCACCCGGCTCCTTGCAGCGGTCGAGCACGGCGACGGCCGTCGCCGTGACCGGCAAGGCCACCAGCAGCGCGGCAGCGGAAAACGGCCGGTACAGCCGCACTTTCAGCACGCCCACTTTCTCGCCGTGCGCAAGCAGGTGGTCGACCGTTTCGTGCACGGTCTCGGCGCCGGACCCCATCAGCACGATCACCCGCTCGGCGTCGGCCGCGCCGACGTAGTCGAACAGGCGGTACTGGCGCCCGCTCAGCGCAGCGAAGCGGTCCATCGCCCCCTGCACGATCTGCGGGAACGCGTCGTAGAACGGGTTGGCGCGCTCGCGCGACTGGAAGAACACGTCCGGATTCTGCGACGTGCCGCGCAGCACCGGATGCTCCGGCGACAGCGCGCGCGCCCGATGCGCTGCAATCTGGCCGGCGTCGAGCATGGCGCGCACGGCATCGGCCTCGACGGCGTCGATCTTCGCCACCTCGTGCGAGGTGCGGAAACCGTCGAAGAAATGGATCACCGGGATACGCCCTTCCAGCGTCGCCGCCTGCGCGATCAGCGCGAGGTCCTGCGCCTCCTGCGGCGAGTTGGCGGCCAGCAGCGCGCAACCGGTGGCGCGGCAGGCCATGACGTCGGAATGGTCGCCGAAGATCGACAGTGCATGCGTCGCCAGCGTCCGTGCCGCCACGTGCAGCACGAACGGCGACAGTTCGCCGGCGATCTTGTAGAGGTTGGGAATGAACAGCAGCAGCCCCTGGCTGGCGGTGAAGCTGGTCGCCAGCGCGCCGGAAGTGAGGGCGCCGTGCAGCGCGCCGGCCGCGCCGCCTTCCGACTGCATCTCGATGATCGAGGGCACCGCTCCCCACAGATTGGGACGCCCCTGCGCCGCCCATTCATCCGCCCATTCGCCCATGCTGGATGCCGGCGTGATGGGGTAGATTGCGATCACCTCGTTGCCGAGGTAGGCCATGCGGGCGACGGCCTCGTTGCCATCGATGGTGAGCGTGGTTCTTGACGCTTTAGCGTCTTTAGAACCACGGCCTACCTCTTGCGGGTGGAGCGTGGTTCCTGACGCTTTAGCGTCTTTAGAACCACGGCCTACCCCTTGCGGGCGGAGCGTGGTGGTCATGACAGGCTCTTTCAGGACAAGTCTGTCCTTTATTCTAGTCCTGAGTTGCGACTGTGCCCAGTCTCGCGACACCTGTTTGCACGACTACCGAAAATTCCGGATCAGGCCATGGGATGGGATCCGGATGTGGCACACCGGTGCGCCAGTTCCCCGACGCACCGGGTTTTCTGGACATCGCGCCGCTGCATGTGCCGCGGCAGCCAGCGCAGCGCGCGCAGCCAGGCGCTGCGGCGCATCGCGCGAATCACGCCGGCGCGCACGGCGGCGTCTTCCTGCGCCAGCACGGCACGGATCGCATCGCACAGCACCGGCAGGCGGTTCCTGAAGTGGTAGGCGGTGGAAAAGAAATACGGCAGCCAGTCGCGGATCTGCGCCTCTACCAGTGGCATGACGCCGATCGGGTCGTCCTCGAAGTCGATCGCGCCGAGCCCATCGTCGGGCGACCACACCAGGTTACGGGCGAACGCCTGACTCAGATACTGCCCGGCCCGGTGCGCCTGCAGGATGTAGTCGGCACCGCACTGCCAGTGCGCGAGTTGCGCTTCGTCCTCGGCATGGCGGATCAGCGATTCGAGGGTGACATGGCCGAGGTCGGAAATCAGCAGCCAATGATCGGCATGATCCAGCAGACGCGGCACACGCAGGCCGGCAGCCGCCAGAGCGGTGAGCCGGTCGATTTCATTGCGGATGCCGGCGGCGCCCCCCTGCGGCCGCACCGGCTGTAGCGCCGGCATCCGCAACAGCCGGGCCATGCCGGCCAGCAACTGATAACGCCAGGCGGGCGGCTGCGGCACGCTGAGCTTGAGCCAGGCCGGCTGCCCCTGCCACAGTACCGGCTGGATGTGCCGGTCGGCCTGCAGCAGAACCGCCACCTGCGCTTCGATGTCGGCACGGCTCCCCAGCTGTGGGCGCTCGGTCGTCATCGGCTGGCTTCAGCGCAGGTGGTCCGGCGTTTCAAGCGGGGTGTGATGCGCCTGTTCGCTGTGCATTTCGGGCTGGAACCAGCCGAGTTTTTCGCGCAGCCTGACGACGTTGCCGACGATGATCAGCGTCGGCGCCTTGAGCTGGGCGGCCTCCGCCAGCGCGGGCAGCGTATTGAGGTCGCCGGTGATCACGCGCTGGGTCGGCAGCGTGCCATGCTGCACGATGGCGGCTGGCGTCTCTGCCGTCAGGCCGTGCTTGATCAGCGCTTCGCACAGCAGCGGCAGCCCCTTCAGGCCCATGTAGATGACGATGGTCTGGTCGTGGCGCGCGATGCCTTCCCAGTTGAGGTTGAAGGTGTTGTCACGCAGATGGCCGGTGACGAAGGCCACCGATTGCGCGTAGTCGCGGTGCGTCAGCGGAATGCCGGCGTAGGAGGCAACGCCTGCCGCCGCCGTGATGCCGGGCACCACCTGGAACGGCACGCCATGTTCGACCAGGGTTTCGATTTCCTCGCCGCCGCGGCCGAAGATGAACGGGTCGCCACCCTTCAGGCGCAGCGTGCGCTTGCCCTCCTTGGCCAGGCGCACCAGCATGAGGTTGATCTCCTCCTGCGGCACCGCATGATCGTCGCGCTCCTTGCCAACGTAGACACGTTCGGCGTCGCGCCGGCACATGTCGAGGATCGGCGGCGACACCAGGCGATCGTAGACGATGACGTCGGCCTGCTGCATCAGGCGCAGGGCGCGGAAGGTCAGCAGGTCGGGATTGCCCGGGCCGGCGCCGACCAGATAGACCTCGCCGCGGTTGATATCGTGCCCGGCGCTGTCCGCGATCATGGCCTGAAGCTGCGCCTCGGCCTCGACGTCGCGGCCGGAAAACACCATCTCGGCGACCGGCGACAGGAACACTTTTTCCCAGAAGGCGCGCCGCTGTTGCGGCTTGATCGTTTCGCGCACCTGGCGCTTGTAGCGCGAAGCCAGCGCGCTCAGACGACCATACGCTGCGGGAATCATGGTTTCCAGCCGCGCCCGCAGCATGCGCGCCAGCACCGGCGATTCGCCGCCGCTGGAAACAGCCACCATGATGGGCGAGCGGTCGATGATGGATGGCAGGATGAAACTGCACAGCGCAGGCTTGTCCGCCACGTTGACCGGGATGTGGCGGGCACGCGCGGCGTCGGCGATGACTTTGGCAGCGCCTGCGTCCTCCTCGACCACGATCACAGCGTCCTTGCCGTCGAGCAGTTCGAGGCTGAAGTTGTCGGCGACGCGACGCAGGTGATCGGCGTGCGGCAGCCGCGCGAACCCCTCATGCAGGTCGGGCGCGACGACCTCGACGCGTGCGCCGGCGCGCAGCAGGAGTTCGGCCTTGCGGGCGGCGGTTTCGGAGCCCCCGACGACCAGGCAGGCACGGTCGCGCAGATCGAGAAAAATGGGCAGGTAATTCATCAGGGCTACTCGGCAGTACCGGATTCGGAGCCTGCGTCGGATTCGGGCTCGGCGGAATACGGCGGGATGAAGATGAAGCGCATGTCGCCCGGGCTCATTTCGACGAAATCGAGCGTCACGCCCTGCAGGTAGGGCGTGCTGCTGGCGGCGATCAGGATCGCGATGCCGTTGCAGATCAGCTGCTCGTCGGCCTCGCGTTCCTGGTCGAACCCCATGCCGAAGTTCACGTTGCCGTCGTCTTCCTGATAGGCGGCCACGCGCAGCACCATGCCTTGGACATCGGGATTGCTGGAAGCGACACGAATCTGCTCGGCCGCGGCATCAGTGATCTTGATCATGTGAAGAATCCTTCGTGGTTAGGCGGCGGCACGTGCCTTGTGCGCACGCACCTGTTTCAGAAAAGGCGTGATCCAGCCCTGCTGGCCGGACCCGCGCCGGTGCACATACCCGGCCAGCAGGTTGTGAAGCTGATAGCCGTCATGCCGGCCATCAATGCCATGGCCCCGTTTGACCTCATAGGCGTATGTGGAGTCGGCAGGCAGGTTTTCCAAGCTCGAATAATGAAATTCGTGCGCGGGAATGCCGTCCGCTTCCTGCCAGCGGTCGTCGCCGGTCGGCTGCAGCCGGGCATAGCCGCGCCCGACCGGGCGCTCGTGCATCACGGTATCGCCCGGCACCACGCCGACCATCTCGCAGGTCTGGCCCTTCCAGGACAACTGGCGTGACAGATACATCAGGCCGCCGCACTCGGCATAGGTCGGCAGCCCGGCTTCGATCGCACGCCGGATACCTGCACGCAAGGGCGCGTTGGCTTCCAGCCGGGCCATGAACACTTCGGGAAAACCGCCGCCGATGATGAGTCCATCCAGTTGAGGGAGGGCCGATACATGCAGGGTGTCGAGTTCGATCAGTTCGACATTGGATGCACGCAGCGTATCGAGATCCTCACTGTAGTAGAAACCGAAGGCCTGGTCATGGGCGATGCCGACCCGTACCCGCTCGGCCGAGGCGGTCGACCCATCATCAGGCGCGGACGCGACACCGCGGTCCGGCGCACTGTCGGCAATCGCCAGCAGACGATCCAGATCGACCTGTTCCGCTACACGTTTGCCCACCTGCCGGATGCTTTCCAGCGCGGCCTGCTGCTCGTTGGCCGGCACCAGGCCGAGATGGCGTTCGGCGATCTGCATCGCGGGGTCATGCTGCACCGCGCCGATCACCTCGACCTCGGTGTAGTGTTCGATCACCGCGCGCAGCTTGGATTCGTGGCGGCTGCCGCCGAGATTGTTGAGAATGACGCCGGCGATGCGGATTTCCGGATCGAAAGCCTGATAGCCAAGAATCAGTGGCGCCACCCCGCGCGTCATGCCGCGCGCATCGATCACCAGCACCACCGGCGCACCCAGCAGCTTGGCCAGTGCCGCGTTGCTGTTGCTGCCGTCGAGATCGAGTCCGTCGTACAGGCCCTTGTTGCCTTCGATCAGGCTGACGCGGGCGCTCCCTGCGGCACGCGCGAATTGCTGTTCGATTTCATCGCGCGGCATCATGTGGAAATCGAGGTTGTAGCAGGGTCGCCGCGCCGCCATGCCCAGCCACAGCGGGTCGATGTAGTCGGGCCCCTTCTTGAACGGCTGCACCGCATGGCCGCGTGCATCGAGTGCGGCACATATCCCGAGCGTGAGCGTCGTCTTGCCGGATGACTTGTGAGCGGCTGAAATGAAGACGCGGGGCAGGCTTCTTTTCATGGGGTTTCAACCCCATGAAAAATCGGAGTCCGCTTGCGGAGCATGAAAGCTCCGCGCCTGTGCAGTTGATTCAGGAAAGATGCCGAGGTGGCTTGCAGGTTCATGCCGGGCGAGCCCCCCGTCGGGCATCCGCGCCCGACAGTTCAGGAATTAGTGTTCCAGCTTGGCGACCGTCTCATCGTCCAGGCTGGCCGGCAACAGACGCAGCACTTTGACTGCAAAAGTCGTGACCAGCAACGCGATCGCAAAGCCGCCGAGGCCGAGGAACAACTCGGGCACGCTGGGCGAGTAGTGGTGTACTTCACCGTCGAAGAAGCTGCTCTTCTCGAGCATGCCCGGGAACATGTCGAGCGGGTAAGCCTGGGCACCGATGATGGTGACGTACATCTGTGCGATGCCGCCCAGGACGACCAGCGCACACGCAATCATGATCCAGCTACGCTGCTTGCCAAGCGCGCTCAGCAGGATCACCAAGGGAACAACGCTTCCGATCAGGATCTGCCCGATCCAGAACAGGGTGGTGATCACGCCGCCATCGCGCAGGACGAAGGCCTCGACCGAGTGGTGGCTGGCGAAATAGAGATTCGTCATATGGTAGACGACGACGAAATACAGCACCGCCGCGACAAACACCACGAGCAGGGTCTTAAGCCGCATCATCACGGCATCTCCGAGGGGGCGACCGGTCCAGGCATAGGCCGCAACCAGCACCATCAGATAGATAGCCAAGCCATAGGCAAACGACATGATGATGAACATCGGCGCCAGCATCGAGGTGCCATACAGTTCACGCGCGATGAGGAAGCCGAACAGCGAGCCGGTACCGGTCGTCAGCGTCAGGCGCCAGATGAAGGCTGCCGTGCCCGCAGCCTTGGAGTAAGACTTGACGCTGCGATCCAGCATCGTCCACAGGTAGACCCCCACCAACCCGAAGAAGCCGGAATACAGGAACACGTTCCAGGTGAACATCGACTTGAAGTTGAAGTGCGTCATTGCCACGATCAGGCGGTCGGAACGCCCCAGATCGAGTACCAGTACCAGCAGGCCGCCGAGCATCAAAGCCAGGGCCAGGATCGCCGACAGCGGCGCCAGCGGCTTGTACATCGGCTTGTTGAACACCGACGCAATCGAGGCGACGTTCAATGCACCGGATGCGGCGACGATCAGGAACACCGCGAATACGTGCGGCAGGCCCCAGACGATCTGGTTGTCCATGCCGGTCACGACGTGTCCGTGGTGATGCATGGTATTCCAGGCCAGCGCGCCGAACAGCACGAACAGGCCGAGGAACCCGAACAGCATCCAGTATTTCAGGCTGCTGCCCTCTACTTCGCGGTAGGTAATGCTTGCCATGATGATTTAGATTCCGTGATAACGAACGCCGAGGTTGAGATTGAGGTCTGCACGCACCTGCTTGGTCGGCAGTTCGCGCAGGCGCTTCGCAATCTCGCTTTCCGGGTCGTTCATGTCGCCGAACACCAGGGCGTTGTGGCCCGAGGCCGTGCATGCCTCGACGCAGGCCGTGGTGCCGTCGCCACGGTCGATCTTTTGTACGCAGAAGGTACACGACTCGACGCAACCGATGCCGCGCGGCACATCCGGCTTCTGGGTGTCGTTGAGCGACTCGTGCACCAGAGAGCGCGCCTTGTAGGGGCATGCCATCATGCAGTAGCGGCAGCCGATGCAGGTGTGGCGGTTGACCAGCACGATGCCGTCGACGCGCTTGAACGAGGCGCCGGTCGGGCAGACGTCGACGCAGGGCGCTTCTGCACAGTGCTGGCACATCATCGGCAGGTTGGTTTCCATCTGCGTCAGCGGGTCCTGCAATTCCAACTTGCGGATCCACTGCGGTGCCTGCCTGGGATGGGCGCTTTCGGCGACCGGGGTCCAGCCGTTTTCGGTGCTGCATGCGGTCACGCATTCCTCGCATCCGGTCGCGCATTTGGTCGCGTCGACCAGCATGCCCCAGCGCACAGCGCTGCTGGCGGGCTGGTCCTCGGGGCGACCATGCGCCACCTCGATCAGCATGACGCCGGGGGCCAGGGTCAAGCCCGCAGCGGTGGCCGTGGCCGCGCCGACGAAGCGGCGACGCTCGGGCGAATGGGGCGTGTTGTCAGACATCGGTTTGAGTTCGCTCATTGCTCCCCCTCCGCCATGCCATGCGTGTAATGCGCAGCTTCGACGCTCGACGGACGCATCGCCGTCGGGCTTTGCGGTTTGGTGGAATGACAGTCAAAACAGTCGATCTTGACCGCCGCATAGCTGTGGCAACTGACGCAGAAATCGTCCTTGCCGGTTGCGACGCTGCCGGTCTTTTCGCTGGCGTGGCAGTCGATGCACCCCTTGAGGCTGTACTTCTTGGTGCGGATGCCGTTCTTCACCGTTTCATCACGATGGTGATCCAGCAGCTTCATGTGGTTGCGCCGCATGGTGTCGGTGGGCTCAACGCACTGATCGCCCTTGACGGCCTTGGAGATGACCGGCTTGGGCGCGCCGCCGGCCCTGGGCTGGCTGTCGTCCAGACCGGCCCAAGCCAGGGCCGCGGTCGTCATCACGACCGCACCCAGCGCCAGGAGGCGTTTCATCTTGCCTGCCACGCTCAGTCACCCATACCCATGACGATGTAACCGGTCGGGCAGACGTCGGCGCAGATGTGGCAGCCGATGCACTTGCCGTAGTCAGTGTCGACATAACGGCCCACGGTGGGGTTGTCCTTCTTCTTGACCTTGAACACAGCGGTCTGCGGGCAGTAAACAACACAGTTGTCGCACTCGAAGCACTGGCCGCACGACATGCAGCGCTTGGCTTCGTCCACGACTTCCTTGTCGGACAGGGCATGCAGACGCTCTTCGAAGTTGCCCAGTGCGCCTTCCTTGTCCAGAACGGTCACATCACGGATGTGACGTGAGACGTTGGGGAAGTGGCCGAGGAACAACTCGTTGTGCGGGATGATGTGTCGGCCCGAACGATCTTCGAAGTTGTGCAGCAGGTCCTTGCGCTCCGAGGTACCCCACTCCTGACCCTTGATCTCGTGATACTCGTGGCCGGTTTCGAGCCACTTGCGGATCTGGTCGAAGTGATGCACGTCAACTTTCGGACGCTTGTCGAGTTCTTTCTTGCCTTTCAGGAAGGCGTCAATGCCTTCAACTGCAATCGACGCATGCCCGATCGCAGTGGTCAGCAAATGCGGACGCAGCACGTCGCCGCCGACAAAGATGTGCTCCTTGCCGGGGAAGCGGTAGTTCTTGTCCGCTTTCATCAGGCCGTTGTTGTTGTTGAACTGCTCAAGGCCGGTGAAATCCACGCCCTGTCCGATGGCGGACACGATCAGGTCGGCCGGCAAGTCTTTCTCGGTGCCTTCGATGATCTTGGTCTCTTTGCCTTCCATCACAAAGTCGGCCACGCGCAGGGCGGTTGCACGGCCCTTGTCGTCAACGACCACACCCACCGGGGTCACGCCGCCAATGATTTCAATACCTTCTTGCTGTGCGTGTTCGACTTCGTGCTTGTTCGCCGCCATCTTGTCGATGGTGGAGCGCGAAACCAGCACCACTTCGGCACCTTCACGGGCGGAGATCGAAGCCACGTCCGAGGCCATATGGCCGGCAATGACGGCTTCCGGACGCTCATCAGGCGTGCCGGACTTGGTCACGTTACCCAGGCGGCGGGCAACGGTTGCCACGTCGATCGAGGTATCGCCACCACCGATGACTACCACGCGGTTGCCAACGTGCTGCAGACGACCTTCGTTAAACGCACGCAGGAACGCAACAGCGGTGACGCAGTTGGGCGCTTCGGCGCCGGGAACCGGCAGCGGACGGCCCGCTTGGGCACCCATGGCCATGAAAATCGCATCGAAGTCCTTTTCGATCTGCTCGAACGTCACATCCGAACCGATACGGGTTTTCAGACGGGTTTCCACGCCGAGGTCGATGATGCGCTTGATTTCCGCGTCCAGCATTTCACGCGGGGTACGGAAGCCGGGAATGCCGTAACGCATCATGCCGCCGAGCTCCTCGTGCTCGTCGAAAATGGTGACGCCGTGGCCACGCAGACGCAACTGGTAAGCGGCTGCCAGGCCTGCGGGACCGGCACCGATCACAGCCACCTTCTTGCCGGTTTCGGCAGCGGTGGACGTATAGGTCATGTTGTTTTCGATGCCCCAGTCGCCCACGAAGTGCTCGACCGCGTTGATGCCGACATGGTCTTCGACCATGTTGCGGTTACAACCGGACTCACAGGGTGCGGGACACACGCGGCCCATCACACCCGGGAACGGGTTGGCTTCGGTCACGCGACGGAATGCATATTCCTGCCAGGTCACACCTGCGGGCGGCTTCTCGATGCCACGTACGATATTGAGATAGCTACGGATGTCCTCACCGGCCGGGCACGAGCCCTGGCAAGGCGGCGTGGAAAGCATGTATTCCGGGCACTTGTGCGTCCAGCTTGCCTGGAAAATCCGGTCCTGGGCCGAGCGGAAGTCAGCGTCTGACTCGCCTTCCTTATAACGACGCCATGTAACGCCTTCGGTTTTTGCTTTGTTCGTCGTGACAGCCATGTTGGTTCTCCTAACGCCTACGTAACTAAAGATAAATAAATCTCGATCAATCGGCCTGCGGTGGCGCTTCCAGCTTGATCGCCTTGCTGACCAGCTGGTGCACACCGCCCACCATACTCATGTCGAAGCCATACTTGGGCAACACCTTGGTGAACTGGGCCTTGCAGATGGCACAGATCAAGGCCAGGAAATTCACCTGGTGTTCCTTGACTACATTGTTCAGCGCGGTTGCGCGCGGCAACGCACCCTTGACCCGGACTTCCATCAGGTCGTCGGTCAGCACGCCGCCGCCGCCACCGCAACAGAACGTGGCTTCGCGGATGGTGTCATCCGCCATGTCGTGGTAATTGTTGACCACGGATTTGATCAGTTCACGCGGAATGGTGAACTGGCCGCCCGGCTCGGTGCCCATGCGCGAGGCGCGCGCCACGTTGCACGAGTCATGGAACGTGACCACTAGATCGTCATTGGCCGACGGATCGACCTTGATCTTGCCGGACTTGATCAGGTCGTTGGTCAGTTCGCAGATATGCTGCGGCTGCGGATATGCCGGGTCGAGCTGCTTTTGCAGCTCGATCGAGAATGGATCGTTGCCGCCGTAGCCAATCCCGGTCAGCGTATTCCAGAAGCTGTAGGCCACACGCCAGGCGTGTCCGCACTCGCCAACCACGATGCGTTTGGCGCCGAGTCTAAGTGCCTCATCACGGATCCGCATGGCGACATTGCGCATGGTCTCGTAATTGCCGTTGAACAGCCCAAAGTTGCCCGCCTCCGAAGCGTACGAGGACATCGTCCAGCTGATGCCGGCAGCGTGGAACACCTTGGCGTAACCGATCAATGACTCCACATGCGGCTCGGAGAAGAAGTCCGCAGAAGGCGTGATCAGCAGCACCTCTGCACCCATGACGTCCAACGGTAGCTTTACAGCCACACCGGTATCGGCTTCGATGTCCTCTTCCAAACCTTCCAGGGTGTCGAGCAATGCGGGGCCGGGCAGGCCGAGGTTGTTTCCGACCTTCTGGACCTTTCCCAGAATATCGTTTGAATACTTCTGCCCCATGCCCACATGGTTCAGGATCTCGCGGCCAGCCATGGTGATTTCAGCGGTATCGATGCCGTATGGGCAGTAAACCGAACAGCGACGGCATTCCGAGCACTGATGGTAGTAGGTGTACCAGTCGTCAAGGATTTCCTTGGTCAGGTCCTTGGCGCCCACCAGTTTGGGGAACAGCTTTCCCGCAGTGGTGAAGTAACGACGGTAGACCTGACGCATCAGATCCTGGCGCGCCACCGGCATGTTCTTGGGATCCGAGGTGCCCAGGTAATAGTGACACTTGTCCGTACATGCGCCGCAATGAACACAGGCATCCAGAAAGACTTTCAGTGAACGATACTTGCCCAGCAAGTCGCCCATCTTGTCGATGGCACGCTCCTTCCAGTCCTCGCCTAATTCGTGTGGGTAACCCATGAAATCCTGGGTAACCTTGGGCGCAGGAAAGGTTTTGACATGCGACATCACGCCTTCCCGCAATTTGGGGACTTCGATGTCGTCCTTCATTTCCGGAACGTCAAATTCAGCAACAGCCACGTGATAATCCTTTGTCTGTACTTGTTGTTCGCTAAACCGATATCAACGAATCAGTTGTTCTGATCGAGCCGGGCCGCCCACGCCGCCACATGGCGGTGCTCGCGCGGGTTGTCGACCTGGTTGCGCGTGGGGCTGAAGAACAGGCCCGGCGCGTGCAGCAGTTTGCTGACCGGGAAAATCACCATCAGCAAGGCCACCATGGCAAGGTGCGCGAGCAGGATGGGATCCTGAGGAACCGGCTGCACGTCGAAATACATCAGGCCCATGAAGAATGCCTTGAGCGCTACGATGTCGGTATGCGAAACGAAGGTCATCAGCATGCCGGACAGGCCAATTCCCAGCAGCAACACCAGCATCAGGTAATCGGACGGGGTGGAAATGTAGCGCACCCGATCGACCACAAAACGGCGTGCCAGCAGGCCGGCCAGCCCCGCCACCATCATGATGCTGGCGTATTTGCCGAACGGCTGCACGATATCGACCCAGAACCAGACCGGCTCAGTGAAGTAGCGCAGGTGGCGGGCGAGCACCAGGAACAAGCCGAAGTGGAACAGCCAGCCAAAAGTCCAGATCCACTTGTTCGACTTGAACAGCGACTCGAACAGCACCACTTCCTTGGCCATCCGGTACACAACACCCTTTTGAGTGGTGGGCGCTGGCGTGGTCGGGATCAACAGCGGCGCAGGTGTACGGCTGTAGTCGAAAATCTTGTAAGCCAGACCGACCACCAGCAACAAGGTCGCGATGTAGAACATCCCGGCATAAATCATCGTCACAGTAGACAAACTCGATCTCCTAATGGACTTCGCTCCGCCCGTCGCTGACGCGCCTGCGGCACCGTACGTCCTAACAACGTAACTGTTTGCGAATCAAACGCTCATGCTCGCGCATGCGACCGCTTCCTTGCGCATTTGATTTGGAAACAACCACCTGAATCAAAGCCGCCCCGGAGCAAACACCGGGGCGACCCGAAAGCTTTACGACTTAGATACAGCCGGTCGGCTTGGGCAGGCCGGCAATCTTACAGGCCTGCTTGGCAGGACCGTAGGGGAACAACTCGTACAGGTACTTGTTGTTGCCCTTATCGGGACCAAGCTTCTTGCCAATCGCCTTGGTCAGCACGCGCACGGCAGGCGCGATCTGGTATTCGGCATAGTACTCACGCAGGAAGTTGACGACTTCCCAGTGGCTGTCGGTCAGTTCAACCTTCTCTTCGACAGCCATGTACTTGGCGATATCTTCGTTCCACTGCGACAGGTCGACCAGATAACCCTCTTCGTCAACTTCGACTTCCTTACCGGCGATTTCTACCATAGGCATAGCAATACTCCTTCTGTTAAAAGTTACAGCCAAGACTGACAGCTGTTGTGCTCTGCGACCAGATCCACAAAACCGCCGTAATCAACGACATTGACTCCGTCCAGCACGCGCCCGGCCATGCCGCGCGCTGCCAGATCAGGACCGAGTGCGTAAATCTTGAGGTCAGCAGCTGCTGCCTGGATTTTCGCTGCTGCCGTGCTTCCGTTCGTCACCGCGTAAACCGCGTCTTCGATCAGCAACACAGCAGAACCCTTGGTGGCCATGGCGAGGCAGCTTTCCAGCGAACCGCGTTCCGTAGCCGATTTATTCACAATATGCAGCATATCCGTCCCCTTAGAAGCTGATCACGACGTCTTGCTCGGCCATGAGATTCGCCATCTCATCGACGGAGAGCACCGTCACATCCACAATCAGGTCTTCCTCAGTCAGACCACGCGCATCCATCGACTTCTGGTCGACATACAATTTCTCGATGTCGTAGCCCTCAAGCGCACGATAGGTCTTGGAGAAATCCTTGACCTCGATGCCCTTGCTGTCGATGCCCTTAAGCAACTGGTACACACCGTCATCGGTGAAGACCATGCTGACGTCCTGATCGAAAGCGGCGGTAATCAGCACCACTTCCAAGCCTTCCAGCGCATACACGGTCCCGTGCGGCGCCTTGCGGTTCAGGAACATGAATTTCTTGATGACACCGGAACCATCATCCATCTCGTCCATATCGCTCATCTCGTTATCCCTCAATCACCGAACGTCACGAGACGATCGTACTGAATACCCATTTCAACCAACTGTCCCAGGCCGGAAATCCGGAAGCCAGGCGCCAGCACATCATCGGTGATGCCGCGGCGCTGTGCCGCCGCCACACACACGACCAAGTCAACACCATGCTCTGCCGCAAGCTTGGACCAGCGAGCGGAGACATTGCGATCGTCCTGCGGAGGCGTTGCCAAACGATTGGAATTGTTCACGCCGTCATGATAGAAAAACACGCGCGGGACGGTGTGTCCTTTCTCGATTGCCGTACGGGCAAAGAGAAAAGCAGAATCGCTCGCCTGATGGGTATAAGGCCCTTCATTAATAAGTATGCCGAATTGCATGGCTAGTTCAAACTCCGAAAAATCCAGTCATTATCTTCACGCCTGACCTGCCACAGCCAAGGCCGTGACAGGCACATCCATCCTCAGAAACGGATGTGAGCGGAAGCGTTCAGGTTGGCACGCCCACCACGCCAGTTATCGATGTGATACTTGGTGAAGGGCAGGCCGGTCTTCTCGAAGAATGCGGGCCAACCGATGCGGTCGATCCAGTCGTTCATGCGCTCCCAGGGCTTGCCGTCAGCCTTGTAGGTGGACAGGATCTTCTTGACCACTTCAGCCACTTCCGGCCAACGCGGTGCGCTGTTCGGCAAACCCGAAGCGACCAGCTTGTGGAAGGCCGGCTTGGAACGGGCGTTGGAGTTCTTGCCACCCACCCAGATCGCGATCTTGGAGTGCACGGGATCGTTGATCTGCATCGGCGGGCAGGGCGGGAAGCAGGCGCCGCAGCAAATGCACTTCTTCTCGTCGACTTCCAGCGAAGGCTTGCCGTTCACCAGGGCGGGACGAATCGCAGCCACCGGGCAGCGTGCCACGACGGAGGGACGCTCACACACGTTGGCAACCAGATCGTGGTTGATCTTCGGCGGCTTGGTATGCTGAACGATGATGGCGATGTCAGCCTGGCCGCCGCAGTTGATTTCGCAACAGGAGGTGGACAGCTTGACGCGGTTGGGCATCTCGCACTTGACGAAGTCGTCGTACAACTCGTCCATCAGCGCCTTGACCACGCCGGAAGCGTCGGTGCCCGGAATGTCGCAATGCAGGAAACCCTGGGTATGCGCAATCATGGACACCGAGTTGGCGGTACCGCCGATGGGGTAACCCTTGTCGTTCAGCGCCTTGATCAGCGGCTCGACCTTGGCGCCATCAGTGACCATGTATTCAATGTTGGAACGCGCGGTGAAACGCACGAAGCCGTCGGCAAACTGGTCGGCAATGTCAGCCAGTTCACGAATGGTGTAGTGGTCCATTTGACGCGCCGTACCCGCCTTGACCGTCCAGATTTCGTCGCCGGACTCGGCGCGGTGATACAGGACGCCCGGCTTGGGATGGCTGTGGAAAGCCCACTTGCCATAGTTTTTCACCATCACGGGGTGCATGTAGGGCATCGGATCCGGTGCGCCGGATTCAATAGGTGGACGTAGTTCTGCCATGTTCTATCTCCAACTGATTTAATTCACGGATCCCGGTGTTTGCCGAGACCCGCGGGTAAACAAAACTCAAGCTGCGGACTGCTTGTACTCGTTCCACTTCTCGACCTGCTCGTCCCAGTCGTCGGAACGGAAGTAGGGGTTGGAACGCGGCTCCTTGATCATGTTGGGATCGACCGGGATATCCATACCCTCGAGGAAGTTGGTCAGGCCGATGCGCTCGATCATCTCGCCGGTACGCTCGTGCTCCAGCGCGTTTTCAGCGAAGAAGTCGATGATGTTGCGCGCCATTTCGTTCAGCTTCTCGAAATCCTCGTCGGACTCGAGCTTCATGAACGGAATCACCACGGTGCCCATGGTGGCGCCAATCTTCAGCACGCCCTTGCCGCCCACCAGGATGGTGACGCCCTTGTCATTACCGGGCAGCAGGCCGCCGGGGATGACGTTCAGGCAGTGCATGCAGCGCACGCAGTTCTTGTTGTCGATGCACAGGGTGTTGCCGTCGCCCAGATTGGCAGCCGTCACGGTTTCGCTGGCCTTGAACTTGTCGCTGGAAACCAGGGTGATCGCCTTGGTCGGGCACTTGCTGATCACGTCGTTGACCAGGTCGTTCATGCCGTGCGCCTTGTAGTAGTCCTGAACCTGCGCTTCGTTGACGCGGATGTTGTCGCGCCAGGTGCCGATGGTGGCCATGTCGGAACGCTGGATCGCGTTGACGCAGTCGTTCGGGCAACCGGAGAACTTGAACTTGAACTTGTACGGCAGGGAAGGACGGTGCATGTCGTCCAGGTTGTTGTTGATGACGGTACGCAGCGCCTTGGCCTCGTCATAACAGGACATTTCGCAGCGAGCCGCGCCGACGCAGGACATCGAGGTGCGCAGCGCGGGGCCCGCACCACCCAGATCAAAGCCCATATCGTTGAATTTATCGAAGGCTTTTTGGACATCCTCAGTCTTACAGCCCTGAAGCATGATATCGCCGGACTGGCCATGGAAAGCGATCAGGCCCGAACCACCGGTTTCCGACCACGCGTCGCACATCTTGCGCAGCAGGTCAGAGGTGTAATGCATGCCGGCAGGCGGCTGAATGCGCAGGGTGTGGAACTCGGCAGCCTCGGGGAACAGCGGCTTGTGATTTTCGTCCTTCAGCTCGGTGAAACGCGGGATCACGCCACCGCCGTAGCCGAACACACCGACCGTACCACCCTTCCAGTAACCCTTCATGGTCTGGTAGGACGTCTCCAGCTGACCCATCAGGTCAACCATCATGTCGTTATCCTTGGCCAGACGCTTCAGACCGGTCACGAAACTGGGCCACGGGCCTTTCTCGAGCTCGTCCAGATTGGGCGTATCAATCATTTGCTTTGCCATATGTTCTCTCCTAGAAAATATTCGAAATGCCCGTTCAGCCGACAGCCCAACGGTATCCCAACATCGTATTGATTAGCCTGCTGCATCACCATCATTCTCTTGGGTAAATCGCCTACCCCATCCCGGTAGGCCTTGACCTACCCATAAGGAGTAGATCGGTTCCCCCAATGCGGTAATGCCCTATCCAGGCAAAGGGTGAGACATTACGCCCCGCCCCACAGGAATCTATAAGAGTATTAAAATATTGTTGCAAACGCAAGTCCCTGGCATCGACAGGGTTGAAGTTCAAGCTTGCGTCCCCATAAGTAGATCACTTTCGATGCATTGCGCTGTTTCAGCTGCAGGATTCGATCGAAAATCTGAGCATACATATTGAGGTTTCATGCCCGAAATTACGCCCCTAGACAGAATGCGCTTGCCGTTCGGCGGCCAGGAAGTGGAGTTCCAGCACCTGACCCATGAATCGGGCGGCGTGCCGTTTCTTCGCGTCCGCATCCGTGAAAACAAGCGCTTTACCATTATCGACGTGGACCCGGTCAGCGCGCAGAAATGGGGCGAACTGATGCAGGCCTGGGCCCGGGATCACGCGGGCGATGCGCCATGAACTGGGCAGGCTGGCCTGAAAACAAGCCGGAGGTGTACACGCCCCACATGATCGACCTGCAGTTCGACCTGCTGGGAACGACCATCCCGGCCGAGAATGCGCTATTGCTGTCAGACGCGCTGCAGCGCCTGCTGCCCTGGCTGGGTGAAACCGCCGGCGTCGGCATCCAGCACCTGAAGGGCGCGGAAACCAACAGCGGCGACGCCACGCTCAACATCAACCGGCGCACCAAGCTGTTCCTGAGGGTTCCCAAGACACGCGTCGACGACATGCGGCAACTGGTCGGCCAGCGCCTCGACCTCGCCAGCCATCCCCTGGAGATCGGCAGTTTCAAGACCCGCGAATTCAGCCCGTTCGCCAATATCTACGCTCATTTCGTTGACACGGGCGCCGCCACTGAAGAACAATTCGTGCAGGACGTCATGCGTGAACTGGACGGTCATTTCCAGTTGCGCTGCGGCTTCATCTGCGGCAGGCCGCAAACCCTGCAAAGCGCATCCGGCACGCTCCATGGCTACAGCCTGATGCTGCACGATGTGCCGCCGCACAAATCGCTGCAGTTGCAGGATGAAGGACTAGGGCGCAACCGTTTGTTAGGCTGTGGGATATTCATCCCGCATAAATCCATAGCACCGGTCGTACCGGTGAATCATTGAAACCAAACCTGAAAGGAGCAAAAACCATGGGTTACATGTTGAACGGCGAAGAACTGGAAACCGGCGAAGAAAACTTCCTGCTGGAAGCCAATTTCAGCGACGAAATCGTTCCGGTCATTGCCGAAGCCGAGGGCATCAAGCTGACCGACGAGCACTGGCAAGTCGTCAACTACCTGCGCGACAAATACAGGGAAGACGGCCAGACCCCCAACTTCCGCAACATGGTCGCGGAGCTGGACGACCTCCACGAAGGCGTGGACTGGAAGAAAAAGCTGTATGAGTTGTTCCCCAACATGCCGGCCCGCCAAGGCTGCCGCGTCGCCGGCCTGCCCAAGCCTTTCGGCAAGGGCGGCTACTGATCGAGGCCGGGAGCATTCGCTGAGCGGGCAGCGTGGTGAAGGCCACGCTGCCCGTTTCTGACTTTACGTTCACCTCTGACGGCTCCATCCATGTTTTCCAATACGCTCGTAACCACCGAAGACCTGGCCGCCCATCTGGACGACCCGAACTGGGTCATTCTGGATTGCCGCTTTACCCTCACCGACCCCGAGGCCGGACGTGAGGCCTACGCCAAGGCGCATATCCCGGGGGCGCGCTACATTCACCTCGACGACGATCTCTCCGCTCCCCCCACCGATGAAACGGGGCGGCACCCACTGCCCGACCCGCGCGTGCTGACCGAGAAGCTCTGCGCGTGGGGCGTTGGCGTCAACAAGCAGGTGGTGGTGTACGACGACAGCTATGGCGCCATGGCGGTACGGCTGTGGTGGATGATGCGCTGGCTCGGCCACCCCGGGGTGGCCCTGCTGGATGGCGGCTATCCCAAATGGCTACGCGAAAAGCGCCCTGTCAACGCCGACCTGCCGATACCGCACAGGGCTGCGTGCGCCTGCCTGCCCGAGCCTACCCAGATCGTGGGATCTGACGAGGTCATGCACGCATCCCGGGCGGGCGAGCAGATCATCATCGATGCACGCCCCGACCGCCGTTTCAGCGGCGAGTACGAACCCCTCGATCCGGTGGCTGGCCACGTGCCCGGCGCGATCAACTACCCGTTCGACGAAAACCTCGATGTGGACGGCACCTTTTTGCCACCCGAGGCGCTGCGCGAAAACTATCAGGCCCTGCTCAAGGGCAAGCCGGCCTGGCAGGTGATCCACATGTGCGGTTCCGGCGTCACCGCCTGCCACAATATCCTGGCGATGGAAATTGCCGGACTCCCCGGTTCACGGCTGTACCCCGGCTCGTGGAGCGAATGGATCCGCGACCCCGCCCGCCCCGTCGCCACGGGCGAATGAAACGCAGTCGAGTTAAAGGAGAATACCCATGGTCAAGCCCGTCAGAGTCCGCACTATCTGGTTCAAGAAGGATGGTGAACGAACCGCTGAGGAAATCGCCAGCGCGGTCGCCACGACCACGTGGCGCGTCGCCGACAAGGCCGTCGACAACCTCGGGCGTGAAAATTACGACATCATCACCCCGGCGCGCGGCTTCAAGCTGATTGCCGAATTTCTCGCCTTCCTGGTGCATTACTGCGACCGCATGGCCTACGCAACGCTGTCGCCGGAACGGCGGATCGCGGTGCTGCAGGCAGTTTCCAACCGGCTGGGTGAATTGATGGAAGAGAACATCATCAGCGTTGCCGGTCCCGATGCCAACCGCAACTTCAAGGCCGAATTCATCGACTTTCTGAACCGGCGCTTCGAGGACTATTCCGAGTTCGAATTCCCCGACGACGACAAGGCCAGCTTTCCGGCACTGCGCTTCCTCGGGCTGCAGATCCGCGACGAGATGGGCGACAACGACAAGACCTGGATCATGGACCAGATCATGGACATCGAGATGCCCGAGATGATGGGCACGGTCAGGAAGAGCTTCAAGGGGCTGCTGTCCGACGCACCGGTCAAGCGCGGCTTCGGTTCGCCCGACATGTTGCCGCCGGAATAAAGGTTCCGGCACGGACATGCTGAATTCGCCCTTCGATCTGGCCAACGAAACCGGCTACCGAGCCTGGCGCGACGCCAGGCTTGCCGCGTATCCGCGCAGCGTCGACGAGCTGATCGTGCCGCTGGCCGACCCGCGGCGATTGAGCGCCGGTGAAATGGAGGCCCTCGAATCGCGTTGCGCGCGCGCCAACATGGCGATCTACAGCGCGCCGCACCTGCCCGCCGCCGACAAATCGCTGCCGCACCAGCTTGCGCGCCAGCTCGGCCTTACCCGTCTCGAAGGCAACTACCTCGCGGACGAGGACGGCCTGTCCAGCATCACGCCAGCCGGCGAAGAAGGCAGCATGCGCGGGGAGTTCATTCCCTACACCCACAAGCCGATCAACTGGCATACCGACGGCTATTACAACGCGCTCGACCGCCGCATTCTCGGCATGACGCTGCACTGCGCGCAGGATGCCGAGTCTGGCGGCGAGAACGCCCTGCTGGACCACGAGATCGCCTACATCCAGCTGCGCGACGCCAATCCCGATTACATTGCCGCGCTGATGCAGGCCGACGCCATGACGATTCCCGCCCGCATGGACGAGGCTTCCCTCTCCCCAACCCTCTCCCAGAGGGAGAGGGGGCAAACGCTAGACCCAACCCAAACAATTGCCCGTCCCGAGCAGAGCGGGCCGGTGTTTGCGGTCGATGCGAAACAGGGGTTTCTCCATATGCGCTATACCGCGCGCACTCGCTCGATCGTTTGGAAGCACGATGCCGCCACGCAGGCTGCGGTCAAGGTCTTGGCCGACATCCTGGCCAGTTCCGAATTCATCCTGAACGCTCGCCTGCGCCCCGGCATGGGCCTTATCTGCAACAACGTCCTGCACACCCGCAGCGGGTTTTCCGACTCGGCAGAACACCGCCGGCTGCTCTATCGTGGCCGCTATTACGACCGCCTGCGTTTTGATTTGCGCCCAGTCCCCGCTCGCGCTGCCGGGCGAAGCGGGTAAAATAGCCGCTTTTCTGATCTCGGCCATTTGCCGTCATGCAGCTTCTCACCTTGGGGGTCAATCATCACACCGCGCCGATCGCGATCCGCGAGCAGGTGGCGTTCGGCCCCGAGAAACTCGAAAACGCGCTGCATGACCTGACCCAAAGCCAGCACGCCTCCGAAGTCGCCATCCTGTCGACCTGCAACCGCACCGAACTCTACTGCAACACGCCCGCCCCCGATGCCGTCACCCAATGGCTGGCGGACTTCCACCGCATCGAGCGCCGTGAACTGTCGCCCTATCTATATGCCCTGCCACGCGAAAAGGCCGCGCAGCACGCGTTTCGCGTCGCCGCCGGACTCGATTCGATGGTGCTGGGCGAGACGCAGATCCTCGGTCAGATGAAACAGGCGGTACAGACCGCTGAAAAAGCCGGCACGCTCGGACTGCTGCTGCACAAGCTGTTCCAGCGCACTTTTTCGGTGGCCAAGGAGGTGCGCACCAGTACCGAGATCGGTGCAAATTCAGTGTCGATGGCTGCTGCCGCGGTCCGCCTCGCCGAGCGGATTTTTCCCGGCATCCGGGAGCAGGCCTGCCTGTTCATCGGCGCCGGCGAGATGATCGAACTCTGCATGACCCACTTTGCCGCACAGCATCCGCGCCGCATGACCGTCGCCAACCGCACCACCGAACGCGCCCGTCCGCTGGCCGATCGTTTCGGTGCCGGGGTGATCCCGCTGACCGCACTGTCCGACGAACTGCCGGCCTACGACATCATCATCACGTCCACCGCAAGCCCGCTGCCGATCCTCGGCAAGGGCCTGCTCGAGCGTGCCATCAAGCAGCGCCGCCACCGCCCGATTTTCATCGTCGACCTCGCCGTGCCGCGCGACGTCGAAGCCGAAGTCGCCGACATGGACGACATCTTCCTCTACAGCGTGGACGACCTCGGCCAGGTGGTGCGCGAAGGCATGGACAACCGCGTGGCGCAAGTGGTGCAGGCCGAGGCCATTATCGAAACCAGCGTGGAAAGCTTCGTCCACTGGATGGAAGGCCGCGAACTGGTGCCGGTGATCCGCTCGCTGCGCGACAGCGCCGAACGGCATCGCCGTCACGAAATCGAAAAAGCCGAAAAAGCGCTGGCGCGCGGCGACGATCCCAAGGCAGTGCTCGAAGCGATGAGTCACGCGCTCTCCAACAAGTTGCTGCACGCGCCCACCCACGCGCTCAACCATGCCAGCAGTGCCGAACGCGAGCAGTGCGTTCACATCATCAGCCAGCTCTACGGCCTGCATCACGAATGAAGGAGTCCCTGACCGACAAGCTCGCTCGCGCCGACGAGCGGCTCGTCGAACTCGACGCCCTGTTGTCGCAACCGGAAATCGCGGGCGACATGGAAAGCTACCGCAAGCTCACCCGTGAACATGCCGACCTCACCCCGGTAGTGTCCTTGTACCGCCAGTACCGGCAGGTCGAGGCCGACCAGCTGACCGCACGCGAACTGCTGGCCGACCCTGACATGCGCAGCTTGGCCGAGGCCGAACTCGCCGACAGCGAAACCAAGATCACTCAGCTGGAAAGTGCGTTGCAAACCGCTCTTCTGCCGAAAGATCCCAACGACGAGCGCAACATCTTTCTGGAAATCCGCGCCGGTACCGGTGGCGACGAGTCAGCCCTGTTTGCCGGCAACCTGCTGCGCATGTACACGCGCTACGCCGAACGCCAGGGCTGGAAAGTCGAAGTGGTGTCGGAAAACCCCGGAGAAGTCGGTGGCTACAAGGAAGTGATCGTGCGCATCGTCGGCCACGGCGCCTATTCGCGACTGAAATTCGAATCCGGCGGCCACCGCGTGCAGCGCGTGCCGGAAACCGAATCGCAGGGACGCATCCACACCTCGGCCTGCACCGTTGCAGTGATGCCGGAAGCTGACGAAGTCGGTGAAGTCAACATCAACCCGGCTGATTTACGCATCGACACCTTTCGCGCCTCCGGTGCGGGGGGGCAACACATCAACAAGACCGATTCAGCCATCCGCATCACCCACCTGCCGACCGGGATGGTGGTGGAGTGCCAGGACGACCGCTCGCAACACCGTAACCGTGCGCAAGCGATGGGCGTGCTGGCAGCGCGACTGAAAGACCGCGAAATCCAGGCCCAACAGGCATCCGAGGCGAGCACGCGCAAGAGCCTGATCGGCAGCGGCGACCGTTCCGACCGCATCCGCACCTACAACTTCCCGCAGGGCCGCATCACCGACCACCGCATCAACCTCACGCTGTACAAGATCGACGCCATGATGGATGGCGATCTGACCGAATTGTTCGACGCGCTGGCCGCCGAGCATCAGGCCGAACTGCTGGCGACCCTGTCGGGCGAGACCTGAGTGGACGTCATTCGTCTGCTCGACGACGCAACCTTTCAGATAGGTGCTGCACTCGGGTTGGAAAAACGCGAAGCCCGTATCGAGGCGCGCGCACTGGCCGGCCATGCCTGGCGTGTCGATGGCGCGTGGCTGATTGCACATGACACCGATCCGCTGACCGAAGCAATGCACACGGCGTTTTCCTCGCTTTTGTCACGTCGCCTGGAAGGAGTACCCATCGCCTATCTGCTGGGTAGCCGCGAATTTTATGGCCGGCCGTTCCTGGTTTCGCCCGATGTCCTGATTCCGCGCCCGGATACCGAATTGCTGGTTGAACTCGCTCTGGACCGCATCCCGACCGACCGATCTGCGGACGTTCTCGATCTCGGCACCGGCAGCGGCTGCATTGCCGTCACCCTGGCGCTGGAACGCCCGCTCTCCCGGATCACGGCGGTCGATTGCTCCAGGGCCGCGCTGAGAGTCGCACAGCACAATGCCGACATCCTCGACGCCCGTGTCGAGTTCCTGACCAGCGACTGGTTCGCCGCGCTCGCCGACCGGCGTTTCGACCTCATCGTCAGCAATCCGCCATATATCGCTGCGTCCGACCCACACCTGGCGCGCGGCGACGTGCGCTTCGAACCCGTGGCAGCGCTGTCCGCCGGCGTTGATGGTCTCGACGACCTGCGCCGGCTGACCTGCGCCGCTCACACCCACCTCCAGCCTGGCGGCACGCTGTTGCTGGAACATGGTTACGATCAGGCAGAAGCCATTCAGGCCCTGCTTCGCACGAACGGCTTCCACGACCCCAAAAGCTGGACCGATCTTTCAGGCATCCGGCGCGTCAGTGGCGGCGAACTGTCGGAATAATTTACACTCGGTGCAAGCGAAGGCAAGATGTGGCTTCGTTCCAGACATTACACCGTGGCCATTTCAGGCCGGTTGGAGGTGTATTGGTGCGATTCTTGCTCTATCCAAAGCACTGAACCCAAATAATTATCGAGGCCTGCCATGTCTGACCGCTCACCCGACATTCAAGACACCCCGCCCGAGTCATCGCCAAACGACAAGATCGACCAATCCCGACGCAAGCTGACCGGGGCTGCCCTTGGTGCATCGGCGATATTCACCCTGGCAAGCCGGCCCGTTCTGGCGACTTATTGTGTCGCACCCTCTGCAGCCGCCTCAGGCAATCTAAGTGTTCACGGCACGCCGCCCAATTGTGGGGGTTGCAAGGGCTTGAATTACTGGAAGAGCGTTGACCACTCATACAAAACCAAGAAATTCCATGATGGCGCGTGTTTCCCCAGGAAGCGGTCGGGGCGCGTAAACTGGGGCGATAAACGTATCAAGGATGTGCTGAACGACAACGGTAGCGGCAATACGCCTGACAAGGCCAACCCCGTCTCTCGGGAGTTTGCCGTCACGTTGCTGAATATTCGCGCAGGCAATCTTCCCCGTGAAGTGCTCGACGAAATGAAACTGCAGCAAATGTGGAACGAATGGATAGATACTGGAAAATTCAGCCCCCAGGCGGGTGTGAACTGGGATGCCAACAAGATCGTCATCTACCTTCAAGGCCTGCATAACTGATCCCCATTGGCTCGATTCCAGATCAAGTCCTATGAACGCGAGGCCGTCGTATTTGATACGGCTTCAGGGGATACGCATTTTCTTGCCCCGCTCACCCTGACGCTTTTCAATATCATCCAGAACAATCCGGGCATGACCGCAAATGAGATTGAAGCGGCCCTGGCTACCCACCTGACTCTCAAATCCAGCAAGCAACTCACGCAGTTGACCGAAGACGCGCTTGCCAATTTGCGCCGAATCGGACTGCTGGAGACTCCATGAAACTGCTACAGATTTCTCCTGACGACCTACGGCAGCAACTCGCCAGTGAGGGGGTATGGCTACGAACAGGTCCTTTTTCACTCAGGGTGCGCTCCCGAATTCCCCTTGTTGCAGAAGGCCTAGCCGATCTTTATGGCCAATTTGAAGTCCGCAACTCACACCAGGCCTTTGCGGACTTTCACGTCGAATTGAACCCGCCCAATACCCTGCGGCGCTGGTTTCGACCCCAGGTCAGATTTTTCCTTCGACGGTAAGCTGCCGTTCAAGCCGCTTCCGCACGATCAGGCGTATCCCATGCTGGAATGGGGCCTGAACTGGTGCGTATCGATGCATGCGCATCAATACCTGATCATTCATGCCGCAGTGGTGGAGAAGAATGGCCTGGCGGCCATCCTTCCCGCCCCGCCCGGTTCCGGCAAAAGTACACTGACTGCAGGGTCTGGTCCTGTCCGGCTGGCGACTGCTCTCGGACGAACTGACCCTGATCGACCGCAAGACCGGCCTGATCCACGCTTTGCCTCGCCCGGTCAGCCTGAAGAACCAGTCGATTGACGTCATCCGCCAATTTGCCCCTGAAGCATTCATCAATCGTCCATCCCACGACACCGCCAAGGGCACCGTTGCTCACATGCGCCCCCCCAGAGAGAGCGTACGGCGCCAGCACGAACCTGCCCGCCCCGGCTGGGTGATATTTCCCAAAGTGGCTGGTCGGTTCCGATACCACACTGACCCCCCGCTCCAAGGCCCAGACTTTCATGTTCCTGGCCGAGAATGCATTCAACTACAGCCATCTGGAGCGAGATGGTTTCCGTGTCGGCTACGGCGCTGATCGACCAGGTCGACCTGCTACGATTTTCACTACAGCCGCTTGCACGAGGCCATCGCGGCATTTGACCGCCTCGCCGACAAAGCAGAACAGAACGCACGTGTCCCGCTTGATCCGCATGACACCCCCTGACGATCTGGTGTCCCGCACCTTGCGCACCCCCGATGCGTCTGCTCGCTTCTCCATTGCTGAGTGGGACAAGCTGGTGCGACAGGCGCGCGCAGGCCGGATTGCTGGCTCGCGTCTCGCCATGTGCTGTCAGCCAACATGACTCGACGCGCATCCCGCTGATGCGCGCTGGCATTTCGATGCCGCCGAAACCCTTGCCAACAAGCAGCAGCTGGCCGTGCGCTGGGAGGTCGCAACAACTCCGTGCCGCGCTGGCCGATCTCGACTGCCCGTTGATCGTGCTCAAAGGTGCGCCTATGTCACCGCCAACCTAGCCCGCAGCGACGGGACGGATGTTCAATGACATCGACATTCTGGTGCCACGCGAACAGCTGGTCCAGAGTCGAGTCCGCGCTCATGCTGGCAGGATGGCACGCAACCGGCCTGTCAGAGTACGACAAGCGCTACTACCGCCGCTGGATGCACGAAATCCCGCCATTGCAGCACTATCCGCGCAATACGGTCATTGACGTGCATCACGCGATCCTGCCTGATACCGCGCGCTATCACCCTGATTCCGCCAAGCTGCGAAGCCGTGCCATCGAGGTGGATGGCCTGCCAGGCGTTTTTGTGCTGTCCGAAGATGACCGCATCCTGCATTCCGCCACGCATCTGTTTCACGACGGCGAGTTGCCGCATGGGCTGCGCGACCTGACCGACCTTGACCTGTTGCTGCGCGACGCTGCTGCGGATCCTGATTTCTGGCCACGCCTGCTTGCTCGCGCCGGGGAACTGCAGTTGGGTCGACCGTTGTTCTATGCCCTGCGTTATGTGCACCATTTTCTGGACACGCCAGTACCCGGCAATGTGATGGCCGCACTGGGTCCGGCTGCTCCAGGCCACGTCACGCTCGCCCTGATGGACAGCATTTTCACCCGTGCGCTCGCGCCCACCCATGCCAGCTGCGCCGATGCCTACACACCTGCCGCACGCCTGGCCGCCTTTGTCCGTGCCCACTGGTTGCGAATGCCCGCACACCTGCTGATCCCGCACCTGTTTCACAAGGCCTTCATCAGCCCTTTGCTGGACAACCGCCCGGCCAAGGCGGCTTGACGGGAATTTCTTCCTGCGTATAATTCCCGAGCATTCCAGTCAAGTATTCTTCAGGAGCCCGCTATGACCCCTCTCGATCGCATCCGTGACCAAGTCACCAGCAATAATGTCGTGCTGTACATGAAAGGCACGCCCCAGTTTCCGCAATGCGGCTTTTCGTCGCGCGCAGCGCAGGTGCTGCAGGCCTGTGGCGTCAAGGACTTTTTGGCGGTGAACGTGCTGGCCGATCCGGAAATTTACGAGAACCTGAAGTTCTACGCCAACTGGCCGACCTTCCCGCAGCTCTACGTCAAGGGCGAACTCATCGGCGGCTCCGACATCATGATCGAGATGTACCAGAAAGGCGAAATCCAGAAGTTGCTGGAAGAAGCCCAGGCCGCCTGAACGATTGCACCGCCATGTCGAAATAAGCCGACTTGGGTCGGCTTATTTTTTGCCCGATGCCCCGACGGCAGCCCTCTCGGCATGCAAACTATGGGTGGATCACCGTTTGACCACCCGGTACCCCGCAGGAATCACAAAGGCCTCCACGCTGATCGGGGCGTCCGAATAGGCCTGGTACTCGATCCCCAGCTTGGCGGGCATCTTTCTGGCCAGATTGGCCATAGGGCCGTCCCCCTCAAAAGTGAAACCGATCTCCCCCCCGCACATCAGGCCCTTGGGGGCGAGACGCCGGATCATTTCATTGATGCCGCGCGCCTGCGTCGGCGCAAATTTGACTGCCGTGGGAAGGCCCATGAAAAAATCCGGATCCTTGCTTGCATGGACCAGCGCCTTGACCGCTGCCTGCTCAGGCACGCCGCTGGCCAGCCAGACGGAGCCATTGAGCACGAACGTCACCGGCTCGACACCCAGCAGGGAGGGCATTCTTGCCGACACGATATGCTCGACGCAGGTCCATCCACCCAGGGCACGCTTGTTATCGGTTCGGGCCAGGTTCATATCAAGCTTCTCGGCAGGCGCACTGACCTGGGTCGCCCCATTCAAGGCAGCCATATCGAAAATTTCAACCGACCTGAAGGAATGATCGATGATCACCACCTGACGCTTGGCGAGATCGAACATGTGCGTATAGGCCTTGCCGCGATCCATGAAGTCCCGCCTCAGCCAGGTATCGTGAATCAGCAGCCGGTCTTCCTGCGCCACGGATGCCCCGAAGCCCCCCATGGTGCTGTGTCCGGTGAGCGTCAGGTCGGCGGCGGCAAGCATCGGCCACAGAATCAAAGGCAACAGCAGGGTTCTCAGAATCATGTTTTGGGGTCCTGTTCGGGCTGGTTGCCCGTTTCATTGAGGTTGAAACGCTGATACACCATCATCAGGGGCCTGGGCGCCCACCAGTTCAGCCGCCCCATGATTCGCAACGTCGCCGGCACCAGCAGCATGCGCACCAGGGTAGCATCCACCAGCACCGACAGCAGCAGGCCCAGCCCAATGGCCTTGATGAACACGACCTCGCCCATGGCGAAGGCGCCCAGTACGATCCCGATCAGCAGCGCCGCATTGGTGATGATGGGTCCGCTGCGCTGAATGCCGGTAGACACCGAAACGAAGCTGTCGCCATGGGTAGCGTCGCACATCTCCTTGACGCGCGACAGCAGAAACACTTCATAGTCGATCGACAGCCCGAAGGCGCTGGCGAAAACCAGCACGAGTATCGTGCCGTCCAGCGCGCCCTGCGGCGTGAAGCCGAGCAAAGTGGAAAAATGGCCTTCCTGGATGATCCAGACCAGCGCGCCGAAGGTGGCTGACATCGACAGCAGGCTGGTCAGTACGACCTTGATCGGCACCATGACACTGCCCAGCATGAAGAACAGCAGCACGAATATCACCCCGATGATGGCCGCCACCACCTTCGGCACCCCCTCGCGCAGCGAGTCCAGGTAATCCAGATGAAATGCCGAGTAGCCCCCCACTACGACCTCCTCCAGCCCGGCAGGTCGCGGCAGGTCGCGCAGGCGTGCGACCAGTTCGCGTGACGCGACCGATGTGGGCTCGGGCTTGTAGAACACATACAGCAGCGTGGTGCGATCCTTGCTCAATTCGGCCAGCGCTGCGGCTGCCGGCGGAAACTGCTCGGGATACTGGTACAGCATCTGGTAGTCCGCCAGCGTCAGGCCGGGGTCCAGCGTCATCAAGCTGGACACGCTTGTCACCGCAGGATCGGCGCTGATTTCCGCAGTCAGCGCATAGCAGGGCGGCGAGGCTGTCCGCTGCAGTGAGCGCGTCGCGGGTGCGCGCCAGCACCAGCAGCGGCGCCAGTTCGTTGGCCGGGAAATGGGCCACCAAGGCTTCCTGGACCTGACGGCTTTGTGCCGACACAGGCAACGAGCGGCTGTCGGCCGGTCCCACATGCATATCCTTCACCGGCAGCCCCATGATTGCCAGGATGACCAGTGTCGCCAGCAGGATGACCCGCGCATGTCGCATCACGAAGTGGCTGAAGGCGTACCAGCGTGCGCCTGCCGCGTGCCCGGGAAGGCGGCGGGCCAAAAAGGACGGGGTCAGGCTGTTGACGCGTTCCCCGAGCAGGGCCAGCAATGCCGGCAACAACACGACGGCCGACAGCAATGCGGCGCCGACTGAAATGCCGCCTGCCAGCCCCATATTGTGGAAAAAGCGCTGCGGCAGCAGAAACAGGCAAAACAGGCTGCCCGCTACCGTGAGCCCGCTGTATACGACGGAGCGCCCTGCCGTGAGCATGGTGACGCGGAGCGCGTCGGGCACGGCACGGTCGGCCAGTTCCTCGCGAAATCGCGACACGATGAAGAGGCTGTAATCAACAGCGAGGCCCAACCCGAGCATGGAAACGACGTTGGGCGCATAGACACTGATCTCGGTGAAATGGGTGGCCCCCTTGAGCAGGGCCACGCTGGCGATAATGGTGGCGCCGCCGATGACGAGCGGCAACGCGGCCGCCACCAGAGAACCGAACACCCACATCAGCAACACGGCCAGGGCGATGAAACTGACGATTTCGGCCCGCTTGAGGTCGCGATCGAGCTGTTCGCGCACGTCGACATACACTGCCAGTTCGCCTCCCAGCCGGATGTCCAGAATGTCGCTGGCTAGGGCTGCCCGCAAGCGTTGAAATGCGGCCACCCCTTCGTCGCTGTCGCGTTTCAGGTTCACCACCGCATAGGTCATGCGCCCGTCCAGCGAGCGCAGGCGTGGATCCCCCATGCTGTAGAACGTCAGTATGGTCCCCACCTCCGAACTGCCGGACAGGCTCGCCAGCGCCGCCTCCACTGCCTGTCGGTAAGCCGCATCCACCACCTGCTGCGGGCCGCCGGGGCGCGGACTGAACAAGACGATGACGGGGGTTTCCTCGCGTCCGAGCTGGTCGCGCAACTGGACAACCGCACGGGCCGATCCGCTATCCGGGGCGTCCCACCCTGGGTTGAGCGTCAAATGCTGCTGCACGTCCCGTCCGTACCATCCGAACGCTGCGGCGAGCAGTATCGAGAAGGCAACCAGCAGCCACGGGAAACGAACGATCAGGATGACCAGCCGGGGAATCATGCTCAGACCACGCCAATGTTAGCCGGACTGTGTCTGCACAGGCGGCACGCCGTCTCGGAAACCCGCGCGCAGCAAACCGTCAGGGGCGCCATCACGGCAGTCGCATCGAACTCGCGGGCCGCTTTCGGCTGGATTCTGGCAACGCCGGCATCGAATTGCGTCGGCACTTATGTTCCGACGAATGCATGCGGCGCAAACGCACGGGGTACCGCCCGCATGAACCACGACATCGTTCTCCGCATGCCACCCCCTTATTTTGTTTGGGGCATTATGCCCCACCCGGCCTGGCCGGCTAAGGGGAAAGGTTTTACTCCGAGTCGCCGGTATCGTCGTCCATGCCCAGTTCGTGAATCTTGCGGGTCAGGGTATTGCGCCCCCAGCCTAGCAAGTGCGCGGCCTCGATCCGGCGCCCGCCGGTGTGGCGCAGGGCCACTTCGATTAAGGTTTTTTCATAGGCCTGGGTCAGATCGTCCAGAATCGACGCCTCGCCGCGCGCCAGTCGGGCACCCGCCTCGGTCGCGAGTTCCTGCAGCCAGTCGCCACCGGTTTGCTCGGCGGTACCCTGCATCAGGTCCGACGGCAGGTCCCCCACGTCGACGACCTGGCCGGGCGCCATCACGGTCAGATAGTGGCTGACGTTTTCGAGCTGTCGCACGTTGCCGCTCCATGGCAGATTGACCAGCGTCTTGAGCGCGGCTTCCGACACGCCTTTGGCTTCCACTCCCAGTTCACGTGCGCTTTTCTGCATGAAATGCCGCATCAGCAGCGGGATGTCCTCGCGCCGCTCACGCAGCGCCGGCAGGCGCAGGCGAATCACGTTCAGACGATGAAACAGGTCTTCGCGGAACAGGCCTTCGCGCACCCGCACTTCGAGATCCTGGTGGGTCGCGGCAATCACCCGCACATTGACCTTGATCGGCGTGTGGCCGCCGACCCGGTAGAACTGGCCGTCGGACAGTACCCGCAGCAAGCGTGTCTGCAATTCCGCCGGCATGTCACCGATCTCGTCCAGGAACAGCGTGCCGTTATCGGCCTGCTCGAAGCGGCCGCGCCGCTGCGCCGCCGCGCCGGTAAAGGCGCCGCGCTCGTGGCCGAACAGTTCGGATTCCAGCAAGTCCCGGGGAATGGCCGCGGTGTTGAGCGCGATGAAGGGACCGGCAGCACGCGGGCTATGGCGGTGCAGTGCATGCGCGACCAGTTCCTTGCCGCTGCCCGACTCCCCCGTGATCAGCACGGTGGCGTGCGACTGGCTCAGGCGGCCGATGGCTCGGAAAACCTCCTGCATCGCGGGCGCCTGCCCGAGTATTTCCGGCACCGGCGCATCGCTGCTGGCAGGCACATCGCGGCTGGCGTTCTCCGCCAGGGCGCGGCGCACCAGTTCGAGCGCCTGGTCGACGTCGAATGGCTTGGGCAGGTATTCGAACGCGCCCCCCTGAAACGCCGACACCGCGCTGTCGAGGTCTGAATACGCGGTCATGATGATGACCGGCACCTTGGGGAGCTGCTCTTTCAGCGACTGCAGCAACTCCAGTCCGGACACGCCCGGCATTCGTATGTCGGACACCACCACGCTCGGCTGGCTGCGCTCCAGTTCACGCAGCGCATCATTAGCCGAACTGAAGGTCATGCAGGGAATATCCTCGCGCAGCAAGGCTTTCTCAAGGACCCATCGAATGGAGCGGTCGTCGTCGATAATCCAGACGGAGCTTGGTTTAGGCATGAGGTTCAGAGAGGAATAGGTAGGAAAATGGAAAATACGGTGTGGCCGGGACGGCTTTCGCAGTCGATGGTGCCGTGGTTTTGCGCGACCAGCGTTTGCGCCACCGCCAGCCCGAGGCCACTGCCGCCTTCGCGGCCGGACACCAGCGGATAGAAAATCTGTTCGCGGATCTCGTCGGGAATGCCGGGGCCGTTGTCGATGATCTCGACGCGCATGCCCAGCCGGTGGCGACGGCTTTCCAGGGTGATCTGTCGCGCCACCCGGGTTTTCAGAATGATATCGCCCTGGCCGTGCATTGCCTGCACGGCATTGCGCGCGATGTTGAGCGTGGCCTGGATCAGTTGCTCGGCATCGGCGCGAATCTCTGGCAGGCTGAGATCGTAGTCGCGCCGCAACGACACGCTCGGCGTCTCGGCCAGGACCAGGCTGCGAACCCGCTCCAGCACTTCGTGGATGTTCACCGCACCAAAACGGGGCGTCCGGTGCGGCGTCAGCAGACGCTCCATCAGCGATTGCAGCCGGTCCGATTCCTTGATGATGACCTGGGTGTATTCGCGCAGGCTTTCGCGCGGCAGTTCGTGCTCCAGCAATTGCGCTGCGCCGCGGATGCCGCCGAGCGGATTCTTGATTTCATGCGCCAGGTTGCGCAGCAGTTCGCGGTTCGCTTCCTGCTGCAGGCGCGCCTGCTCCAGGCGAGCGATGCGCAGGTGCGGATCGACTGCCCGCATTTCTATCAACACAGCATGCTGCGGCTGGTCCAGCGGCGTGATGCTGCAACCGATGCGTATGGGCGGATGTCCGTTCACTGTCACCTCGAGCTCGTACTCGATGACCGTTTCCTCCTCGCTGCGCGCCGTCTGGATCGCCTTCAGCAACTCGAGGCTGCGATCGAGCGCCTGGTCGGCGGCGTTCCCGACCAGCAGCGCGCCCGACACCCCCAGCAAGGTTTCGCCCGCCGGGTTGACGTAGCGGATGATGCTGTCGGCATCCAGCACCATCGCGCCGGTGGCCAGGCAATCGAGGCCGGAAAAGTCGGTGGGAGAGATTGGCATCTTGCTCATTCACGCTATTGAAGCACTGATTGTGCCAGTGCGTGGTTGTTGACGCTTTAGCTTCCTAACAACCGCGTCCGATTCCTTGCTGAATGGGACGTGATGTCAATGCTTCAGCGTCAGTAGCCAATCCCCGCAGACAGCACCATCGCTCTCTTGCGCGTGGGCACACCGTATTTCAGCTTATGGGGCAACGGCGGCTGACACCAGGGCGATGGACAGACGCAAGCAAGCAGCGCGCCTATTTCAGGTTGGCGAGTTCGCGCTGGATCGAGACGACGTTCTGATCGTGCTGCTGAACGGTAGATCGCAACTTGTTCACCCGGTTGAGGTAGGTCATGTCGGTAGCACGCTCACCCGGCTGCAGCCTTTCTCCCAGGGCCAGTTGCCGACGCGCTTCATCAGCATTGCGGCGTTCGCCGGCAATTTCGTCTTCCAGCACCTGGCGGCGGATATCGTCGCGGCGTTTCTGCGTGCCGGGGTCGATGCGCGGAAAATCCGCCGGACTGGGAGTGTAGGATGCCTTTCTCGGCGCTTTTTCAGCGCTCGGCAGCGGTGCCGGCGCACCCGGCAGAACGATGCGCGTCGCGCCCTTCCTGTATACGTCGGTAAACGTCACCTGGCCGTTCTCATCGACATATTTGTAGATTTCGGCCTGCGCGGGCGTAGCCAGAATCAGGCAAAAAAGGAAGGAAAAGCGTGCGATCTGCATGGTGTCGAGTGTAGCGTACCCCTTCGGTATCGGCCAAAAACCGGCAATCTTGATGCAGTGCGCTGCCGTTCCCCAGCGTCGCGCATGAAAAAAGGGCGGCCGAAGCCGCCCCTTGCGTCACCTGCGCGTCGCGATTACAGCGAGTAGTACATCGCGAATTCGACCGGATGCGTGGTCATGCGGAACTTGGTGACTTCCTGCATCTTCAGTTCGATGTAGGCGTCGATCATGTCGTTGGTGAACACGCCGCCACGGGTCAGGAACTCGCGGTCCTTGTCGAGTTCGTCCAGCGCCATTTCCAGGCTGTGACAGACCTTTGGCACTTTTGCGTCCTCTTCCGGCGGCAGGTCGTACAGATCCTTGTCCGACGGATCGCCGGGGTGGATCTTGTTCTGGATGCCGTCGAGGCCGGCCATCATCAACGCGGCAAAGCACAGGTAGGGGTTGGCCGTGGGATCGGGGAAGCGGGTCTCGACTCGGCGTGCCTTCTCGCTGGCAGCGATCGGGATGCGGATCGAAGCCGAACGGTTACGGGCCGAGTAGGCCAGCATCACGGGGGCTTCGAAGCCGGGGACCAGACGCTTGTAGGAGTTGGTCGACGGGTTGGTGATCGCGTTCAGTGCCTTGGCATGCTTGATCACGCCGCCGATGTAGTACAGGCACAACTCGGACAGGCCGGCGTAGCCGTTGCCTGCGAACAGGTTCTTGCCGTCTTTCCACAGCGACATGTGGACGTGCATGCCGGAACCGTTGTCACCGACGATGGGCTTGGGCATGAAGGTCGCGGTCTTGCCGTAAGCGTGGGCGACGTTCTGCACGATGTACTTCAGCGTCTGCGTCCAGTCGGCGCGCTTGGTCAGGGTGCTGAACTGGGTGCCGATTTCGCACTGGCCAGCGGTCGCCACTTCATGGTGGAACACTTCGACCGGGATGCCGGCTTCTTCCAGCGCCATCACCATGGCGGCACGGATGTCCTGCAGGCTGTCGACCGGGGGCACGGGAAAGTAGCCGCCCTTGACGCCGGGACGGTGGCCGGTATTGCCGTTCTCGAATTTCTCGGCCGAAGACCAGGAGGCCTCTTCGGAACTGATTTGCACGCCGCAGCCCGACATGTTGTCGTGCCAGGTGATGGAATCGAAAATGAAGAACTCGGGCTCGGGACCGAAGTAGGCGGTGTCGGCGATGCCGGTCGACTTCAGGTAGGCCTCGGCGCGGCGGGCCACCGAACGCGGATCGCGCTCGTAGCCCTTGCCGTCGGACGGCTCGATCACGTCGCAGGTCAGGATCAGCGTGGGCTCGTCGAAGAAGGGATCCATGTAGGCGGTATCGGGATCGGCCTTCAGCAGCATGTCGGAGGCCTGAATGCCCTTCCAGCCGGCGATCGAGGAACCGTCGAACGGGTGGCCGTCCTCGAACCAGTCCTCGGTCACGATGCGGGCGGGAATGGAAACGTGCTGCTCCTTGCCACGGGTATCGGTAAAACGCAGATCGACGAACTTGACTTCGTCGTCCTTGATCTTCTTGAGCACATCGGCCACGGTCATGCTGAATCTCCTCAAACTGAAATGAATTAAATTTGGAACGTAATCAGTGCCCACATGCGTGGGATCGGATACGCCACACAAGCGTACTTGGCAGCAGTCCTTAGCAGCAACCGTGCCATGCAAGAAATCAGGCCGGGATCATTGTGCCACAAGGCCCATATAGCAAGATAGTGCGGCTACCACTTTCTGTGGCGCACTATCTTGATGCACAAACAGCATAGATCGCACCAATTTAGTGCGAATTGCATCCAGCAACGCTTTTCATATACTGAACCCATCAAATAGGGAAGCCATCATGGGACGCATCACCGAGTTGCTCGACACTGCTCACGGCCGCAGCCAGGCGCAATCCTGGCCTTTCGCGGGAGCCTTGCTGCCACACGAGGCCCATGAGTTCATGCAGATTGCGCCCGGAACAAGGCTGGTCGATATTCGTTCGCACGCGGAAATCGAACTGAACGGCGCCCTGCCCGGCGCGCTGCATATTGAATGGCAATCGTGGCCGGGCTGGGTTCCCAATCCCCACTTCATGGTCCAGCTGGCACAGGCCACCGACCCGGAGTCGCTGCTGTTATTCATCTGCCGCAACGGCCATCGGTCGCACCGGGCAGCCGTTGCCTGCACCGAAGCCGGTCGGGGCAACTGCTACAACGTGCTCGAAGGCTTCGAGGGCGACCTCAACAAGGCCACCGGCCACCGCAACGAACTCAACGGCTGGAAGTTCCGGTGCCTGCCCTGGGCACAAGGCTGACAGTCGAAGCCAGGCAGGTCAAACCAGCACCCAAGCAGACGGATCAACCGCTAGAATACGGCCGCTATGACAGACCGTTACGCCGTATTTGGGCACCCGATCGCCCACTCCAAGTCCCCTCAAATCCACGCCGCGTTTGCCCGCCAGACCGGGCAGGACCTGACGTACGAAGCCATCCTCGCACCACTCGAAGGCTTTGCGGACAGCGTGGCAGCGTTCATTGCGGACGGCGGACGCGGCGCCAACGTGACCGTGCCTTTCAAGGAAGAAGCCTTCAGGCTGGTTGACCGCCTCAGCACGCGCGCGCAGCGCGCCGGCGCGGTCAACACGCTCGTTTTCGATGCCGATGGCATGCTGGGTGACAACACCGACGGCGCTGGCCTGGTGGCCGACCTCACCCGTAATCTGGATTGCACGCTCGGCGGCAAACGCATCCTGCTGCTCGGCGCCGGCGGCGCAGCACGCGGCGTGATCGAACCGCTGCTCGAACAGCAGCCCGCCGCGCTCGTCCTCGCCAACCGCACCGTCAGCCGTGCGCAGGAGCTGGCCGTATTATTTGGACGCGGGGCGACAGCATGCAGCTTCGAGGCGGCCGATACGCGGTTTGATCTGGTCATCAACGCCACCGCCGCCAGTCTCGCCGGCGAACTGCCGCCGCTGTCCCCCAGTATCTTCGATGCAGACACGCTGGCCTACGACATGATGTACGGACGCGACACACCCTTCCTCGCTTTTGCACGCCAGCATGGCGCCGCCACCGCCGATGGCCTCGGCATGCTGGTCGAACAGGCTGCCGAAGCGTTCTATGTGTGGCGGGGCGTGCGCCCCGATACGGCGCCTGTCATCGCGAGCCTCCGCGCATAATGCGCACTGCCTGGCGCTGGCTCGGCAAGGGCATCGCGGCGACCATCGCGCTGGTGCTGCTGTATCAGTTGTGGATATTCGCGCACGTGCTGTGGTGGGTCGACCACAATCCCCGATCCACCGCCTTCATGGCCGCCGGGCTGGAACGCCAGCAGGATAAAAAACCCGATGCCGAACTGCGCCACAAGTGGGTGCCGTACGACCGCATCTCCATCCACCTGAAGCGCGCCATCGTCGCTGCAGAAGACGGCAAATTCCTGACGCACGAAGGCTTCGACGTCGAAGGCATCGAGGCTGCGGTCAAAAAGAATCTGAAGAAAGGCAGGCTCGTCGCCGGCGGCTCCACCATCAGCCAGCAGCTCGCCAAGAACCTGTTCCTCTCCGGCGAGCGCAGCTTCGTCCGCAAAGGCCAGGAAGCCATCATCACCCTGATGATCGAAGCCACCTGGAGCAAGCGCCGGATCCTCGAGGTCTATCTCAACGTCATCGAATGGGGCAACGGCATCTACGGTGCCGAAGCTGCCGCCCGCCGCTACTACAAGACCTCCGCCGCCAGCCTCGGTCGCGACCAGGCCGCCCGCATGGCCGCCATGGTGCCGAATCCGCGCTGGTACGAAAACCACCGCAGCTCGCGCGCCTACCAGCGACGGGTCGCGGTCATCCAGCGCTACATGGGCTACGCAAAAGTGCCGCGTTAGCCGGTTTGGCTGAGCGTATTCCATCGGGCAGCCAGCCCGGATACCTGCTGTAACGCGCTACAATCGGGCGCTCTCTACCCGGCCCGAACATGACCGATTCCCTCGAAAACCAGTCGCAGGACAACCTGGAAAACAGCCTGGCCCAGATCCAGACACTGCTCGCCAAGATGCGGCTGGTGGAGGAGCTCGTCCACAGGCAGGGCGGGCCGCGTCAGGACCTGGTCGAGAACCTGGTGCACAAGCAAAACCTGGCGGAACTGCAGCGCAGGCTGACCGATCTGCACCCGGCGGATATCGCCTACATCCTGGAAGCCTTGCCGCTGGACGAACGACGTCAGGTATGGAACCTGGTCGATGCCGAGCACAACGGCGAAATCCTGCTGGAGGTGTCCGACTCGGTTCGCGAATCGCTGATCCAGGACATGGACAAGGCGGAGCTGCTGGCCGCCGCCGAATCGCTCGATACCGACGAAATCGCCGACATTGCAGCCGATCTGCCACGCGACGTGATCGAGGAACTGCTGACCACGCTGGATGCGCAGAAGCGCGCGCACCTGCAATCGGCGCTGGCCTATCCCGAGGACACGGTAGGCGCGCTGATGGACTTCGAGATGGTGACGATCCGCGCCGACGTCACGCTGGAAGTGGCGCTGCGTTATCTGCGGCGACTGGGCGAACTGCCCGACCAGCTCGACAAGCTGTTCGTCGTCGGCCGCGACGACGCCATCATCGGGGTGTTGCCGCTGAAGCGATTGCTGACGACCGACCCCGATGTCTCGGTGGCGGCGGTGATGGTCGAGGACTTCGTGAAGTTTCATCCCGAGGACGAGGCGGACGAGGCGGCGCAGGCGTTCGAGCGCTACGACCTGGTGATGGCGCCGGTGGTGGACATGCAGGGACGGCTGATCGGCCGCCTCACCGTCGACGCGGTGGTCGACTACATCCGCGAGTCGGCCGATGCCGACATGCTGTCGATGGCCGGCCTGAAGGAAGAGGAAGACCTGTTCTCGACGGTGTGGCATGCGGCGAAGAACCGCTGGATGTGGCTGGCTGTGAACCTGTGCACAGCCTTCATCGCCTCGCGCGTGATCGGCACCTTCGAGGGCAGCATCGAGAAGCTCGCCGCGCTGGCGGCGCTGATGCCCATCATCGCCGGCATCGGCGGCAACACCGGCAACCAGACCATCACGCTGATCATTCGCGGCCTGGCGCTCGGCCACATCACCACGGCCAACGCGCGCCGCCTGGTGCTCAAGGAGATCAGCGTCGCCCTGCTCAACGGCCTGGTGTGGGGCTCGGTCGTCGGGGTCTTCGCCTGGCTGCTGTATGACTATCCGGCGCTGGGCGGCGTGATGGCGCTGGCGATGCTGCTTAACCTGCTGGTGGCGGCGCTGGCTGGCATCTTCATCCCGATGGCACTGGAGCGCATGAACCGCGACCCGGCGATCGGCTCGTCGGTGCTGCTCACGTTCATCACCGACAGCATGGGCTTTTTCATCTTCCTCGGTCTCGCCACCGTGCTGCTGCTATGAAGCCCATCCACGACAGCCGCACCCTGTACAGTCGCCTGCTCGGCTATGTGAAGCCCTACTGGCGCAGGTTCGCCCTGTCCATCATCGCTTTGATCGTCGCCGCCGCCACCGAACCCATGCTGCCGGCGTTGTTCAAGCCGCTGCTGGACGAGGGCTTCGTTGCCAAGAACACGGATTTCATTCGCTGGATTCCGATCCTGCTGCTGGCGCTGTTCCTGGTGCGCGGTGTCGCCAGCTTCTTCAGCACCTATTTCATGGCCTGGGTGGGCAGCCGACTGGTGATGGACTTGCGCACCGCGATGTTCGACAAGTTGATGATGCTGCCCACGCGTTACTTCGACCAGAATCCGAGCGGCCAGCTGATCGCGCACCTGGCATTCAACGTCACCCAGGTCACGCAGTCAGCCACCAGTTCGCTCACCACTCTGGTACGCGACAGCGTGACGGTACTGGGTCTGCTGGGCTATCTGGTGTGGCTGAACGCCAAGCTCACCCTGATCGTGTTCGCCCTGGTGCCGCTCACCCTGTGGCTCGTACGCAGCGTCAGCAAGCGCCTGCGCGGGCTGTCGCGCAAGGCGCAGCAGAACATCGGCGACCTCACCCAGGTGGTCGACGAAGCAGTAGGCGGTCACCGTGTGGTGAAGCTGTACGGCGGCGAGGAATACGAGCAGTCACGCTTTCGAGATGCTGCCAATCTGGCACGGCTGTTCGAGATGAAGCGCGTGTCCGCCATTGCCATCTACGACCCCACCATCCAGTTCATCGCCGCGGTGGCGCTTGCCATCATCGTCTCGATCGCAGCCGGGCAGGTCTCCAGCAATACCACCACGGTGGGCGGCGTCGTCGCCTTCTTCATGGCCATGCTGCTGCTGTTTGCGCCGCTCAAGCGGCTCACTGCGGTCAACGACCAGTTGCAGCGCGGGCTCGCTGCTTCCGAAACCATTTTCTCCCTGCTCGACCATGAAGCCGAGCGCGACAGCGGAACACGCACACTCGACCGCATCGAGGGGCAACTCGTCTTCAAGCAGGTTACGTTGACCTATCCCGGCAAAACACTGCCGGCGCTGGACGCGATCGATCTCGACATCGCACCCGGAGAGACCCTGGCGCTGGTCGGCGCGTCGGGTTCGGGCAAGACCACGCTGGCCAACCTGGTGCCGCGCTTCTACGACCCCGACGCCGGTACGATCGAACTCGACGGCCACGACATTCGCGACATCCGCCTGCAGAACCTGCGCAGCCATATCGCCCTGGTTTCGCAGGAGGTCGTGCTGTTCAACGACACCCTGGCGCACAACATCGCCTACGGCAGCAAGCGCGACGCCAGCGCCGACGAGATTCGCGACGCCTGCATCGCAGCCCATGCCTGGGAGTTCATTCAGGCCATGCCCGACGGCCTCGATACGCTGATCGGCGAAAACGGCATGCGCCTGTCCGGCGGCCAGCGCCAGCGCATCGCCATCGCGCGCGCCATCCTCAAGAACGCGCCGGTCCTCATTCTCGACGAGGCCACCTCGGCGCTCGACAACGAGTCCGAGCGCCACGTCCAGGCCGCGCTCGAAACGCTGATGCAGAATCGCACCACGCTGGTCATCGCCCATCGGCTCTCCACCATCGAACGCGCCAACCGCATCGCCGTGCTGGAAGGCGGGCGCATTGTCGAGGTCGGCAGCCACGCCGAACTGCTGGCAAAACAGGGCCGCTACGCCCAGCTGCACGCGCTGCAGTTTTCCGCATGAGCCACGACCTGCCCGCCGGCTGGGTCAAGCCATCGCGCTCGCTGCTGACGTCCGCCGGGCGCGCCATCGGCGACTTCCGCATGATCCGCGACGGCGACCGCATTCTGCTCGGGCTGTCGGGCGGCAAGGATTCGCTCTCCTTGCTGCACACGCTGCACCATCTGCAGCAGAAGGCGCCGGTGAAATTCGAGCTCTTGGCCTGCACGGTCGACCCGCAGTCCGACCAGTTCGACCCTACACCGCTCACGCCCTACCTGGCCGGGCTCGACGTACCCTATTTCCTCGAATCGCAGCCCATCCTCGAGGAAGCGCAAAAGACACTGACCAAGGACTCCGATTCCTACTGCGCCTATTGCTCGCGCATGCGGCGCGGCATCCTCTATCGCGTCGCACGCGAACAGCACTGCAACGTCGTCGCGCTGGCGCAGCACCTCGACGACCTGGCGGAAACGCTGATGATGTCGATGCTGTTCGGCGGCAAGCTCAGGACCATGTCGCCGCACTACCTCAACGATGCCGGCGACCTGCGCATCGTCCGCCCGTTCGCCTACGCGCGCGAACGCCAGACCCGCGCCTTCGCCCAGGATGCCGGCCTGCCGGTGATCTTCGAGAACTGCCCGGCCTGCTTCGCCAAGCCGCAGCAGCGCTACGCCATGAAGCAGATGCTGGCCGAGCAGGAAAAGCAGCACCCGCGCATTTTCAGCAGCCTGTTGACCGCGATGCGGCCGCTGATGGCCGAGCCACCCGCATAGGGGTAGGCCGTGGTTGTAAAACCGCTAAAGCGGTAACAACCACGCTCCCCCCGCCTGATTTCCTGCCGCCGCCGTTTACCCGTAAAATCAAGCCCTTGTTTTAGTTGAAATTTTCCACATTCAGGCCAAGGTTATGACCGCTTCCTTCATCCCCCCCCAGCGCATCCTCATGGGCCCCGGCCCCTCCGACGTGCCGCAGCGCATCCTCGACGCCATGGCGCGTCCGACCATCGGCCACCTCGATCCGGCCTTCGTCGACCTGATGGAGCAGATCAAGGCCATGCTGCGGATGGCGTTCCAGACCGACAACGCGCTGACCTTTCCGGTCTCGGCCCCGGGGTCGGCGGGGATGGAAATGTGCTTCGTCAACCTGGTGGAGCCGGGCGACAAGGTGATCGTCTGCAGGAACGGCGTGTTCGGCGGGCGCATGCTGGAAAACGTCAAGCGCACCGGCGGCGTGCCGGTCGTCGTCGACGACGCCTGGGGCGCGGCGGTCGATCCGCAGAAGGTGCGCGACGCCTTCAAGGCCAACCCCGACGCCAGGATTCTCGCCTTCGTCCACGCCGAAACCTCGACCGGCGCGCAAAGCGACGCCGCAACGCTGGCGAAGATCGCGCAGGAATTTGGCGCGCTCACCATCATGGACTGCGTCACCAGTCTCGGCGGCACCCCGGTCCTATCTGGACGAGTGGGGCATCGACGCGGCGTACTCCGGCAGCCAGAAATGCCTGTCGTGCACCCCCGGCCTGTCGCCCGTCTCATTCTCCGAGCGCGCCATCGAACGCATCCAGGCGCGCACGACACCCGTGCAAAGCTGGTTCCTCGACCTCAACCTGGTGCTCGGCTACTGGCAGTCTGCCGGCAAGCGCACCTACCACCACACCGCGCCGATCAACCCGATGTACGGCCTGCACGAGGCGCTGGTGATACTGGAAGAGGAAGGCCTGGAAAACGCCTGGGCGCGCCACCGCGCCATGCATGAAAAGCTCAAGGCTGGGCTCGAAGCCATGGGCCTGCGCTATGTGGTCGAGGCATCCGCCCGCCTGCCGCAACTCAACGCAATCTACGTGCCGCAAGGCGTCGACGAGGCGGCGATCCGCACGCGCCTGCTGAACGAATTCAACCTCGAAATCGGCGCCGGCCTCGGCGACATGGCCGGCAAGATCTGGCGCATCGGCCTGATGGGCTATTCGGCCAAGCAGGAAAACGTCGATTACTGCCTGAAGGCGCTGAAAGCCTGCCTGCCCTGACTGCCATCCTGACGTTCACCCGATCCCTGGACGAAAAGAAGCCCACGTCAAGCGGGCTTCTTTTCGTCCAGTCCGGTTCAGTATCGGAACATCGACTCCAAACGGTTTTCAGCCGTCCTCGTTCAACGCCTGTTTCTCCGACGCAACGATCTTCGACACCTGGGTCGCCAGCACCTGATCGACCCGGTTGCGGTCGACGTCCACCACCTCGAACTCCCACGCCGCCCAGGTAAAGCGCTCCGACTTGCGGGGAATGCGCCCCAGCGAGGCGAGGACGAAGCCGCCGACGGTATGGTAGTTGCCGAGCGACTCCTGCGGCACGTGGCGGATGTCGAGCCTGTCCTTCATCTCGTCGATCGGCAGCAGGCCGTCCAGCAACCACGAGCCATCGGGCCGGCGTACCGCCAGCGCATCCCCGGCATCGTCGGCCAGTGGCATCATGTCGCCCACCAGCGAGTACATCAGGTCGTCCAGGGTGATGATGCCTTCGGTCAGGCCGAACTCGCTCACCACCAGGGCAAAAGTGGCGCGCTGCTGGCGGAAGGTGCGCAGCAGGTCGATCAGGTTGAGGCTGGCCGGAACGAACAGCGGCGGTTCGAGCGGCAACTCGGCGAAATCGATTTCGCCGAGCATGGCGGCCTTGAGGATGTCATGACTCTCGGCGATGCCGATCACCTGCTGCAGGTCGCCCTTGCAGACCGGCAGCTGGGAATGCGGTGCTTCCTGCAACAGGCGCAGGTTGTCCTCGCGCGGGGACAGCAGGTCGAGCCAGGCCACGTCCGACGCCGGCGTCATGACGGTAGCCAGGCGCCAGTCCTCCAGCCGCATCACGTTGCCGAACAGCTCACTCTCCTCCGGGGCGATGGACCCCGCCCGCTCCCCTTCGTCCACAAAGGCGAGGATGTCTTCCATGCTGGTCACCGCGGGCGCCGCACGAATCGGCAGCAACGCGAGCACGCGGTCCGCCGCGAAGGACAGGAAGCGGATCGCCGGATATAGCAGGCGGATGAACAGCGACATCGCGGGGGCACAAGCGGCTGCCACCTTCTCCGGATGGGCGAGCGCGATCCGCTTCGGCACGATCTCGCCGAGGATGATGGAAACCGCGGTGACGATCACGATGGTGATGGCGAATGCAATGGTGGCCTGCCACGCGGCGAGCGCGGGCAGTGTCGCGCCGATGGCGGCCTCGATCGACGCCGACAGGGCCGATTCACCATAAATGCCCATCAGCAGGGCCGCGGCAGTGATGCCGGTCTGGCTTGCTGCCAGCAGCCGGCTCGGATGCTCCTTGATCGCCAGCGCCTTCGCGGCGCCGTTGTCGCCTGCCTCGGCCAGATGGGTCAAGCGTCCCCGGCGGGCCGAAGCGAGAGCCATTTCCGCGAGGGAAAACACGCCGGAAAGCAGGATGAGCAGGATCAGGATCCACAGGGCATTCATGATCGTTTTTCGATGAGGATAACGAAGACGATTCTACATGCCCGGCGCGGCACCCCACGGCCATAAGCAGCAAGGCCCGCTGGTGGGCGGGCCTTGCTGGTCAAGCTCAGACGCGATTCGCTACAAGCCCAGCCGCTGCCAGATGGTCGTGGTGGGCCCCGCCTGGTTCATGGTGTAGAAATGCAGGCCCGGCGCGCCGCCGGCGAGCAGGCGGTCGCACATGTCGGTGATGACGTCGAGCCCGAAGGCGCGCAGCGATGGCAGGTCGTCGCCGAAGGTTTCCAGCTTCTTCCTCAGCCAGCGCGGGATCTCCGCGCCGCAGGCATCGGAAAAGCGCGCCAGCTGCACGAAGTTGCCGATCGGCATGATGCCGGGGACGATGGGGATGACAACGCCCAGCGCGCGTGCTTCATCGACGAAGCGGAAGTAGGCGTCGGCATTGAAGAAATACTGCGTGATTGCCGCGTTCGCGCCGGCGTCGACCTTGCGCTTGAAGTTGGCGAGGTCCACGGTCCAGGAACGCGCCTGCGGGTGGATTTCAGGATACGCCGCCACCTCGATCTCGAACCAGTCGCCGGTTTCCTTGCGGATGAAGGCGACCAGTTCGTTGGCGTAGTTGAATTCACCGGCGTCCATGCTGCCGGACGGCAGGTCGCCGCGCAGTGCGACCAGATGGCGGATGCCCTGGCTTTTGTATTCGTCGAGGATGTCGCGGATGCTTGCCTCGGTCGAGCCGATGCACGACAGGTGCGGCGCGGCCTCGCTGCCCGAAGCCTGGATCTCGCGCACGGTTTCCAGGGTACGGTCGCGGGTGGAACCGCCGGCGCCGAAGGTGACGGAAAAGAACTTGGGCTTGAGCTGCGCCAGCTGTTCGCGGGTGGCGCGCAGCTTGTCCATGCCTTCCGCCGTCTTGGGCGGAAAGAATTCAAAACTGAATGTGCGTTCGGTCATGTTCGGTCCATGCCTTTCTGGTTGGGAATCAGGGCGGACAATGCCCAGGCGATCACGCCGTACAGGATGGCGCCGAACACGGCCGAGCCGAAGCCGGCGACCTTGAAACCGGGGAGCAGCGCGCTGGCCAGCCAGAACAGCAGGCCGTTCAGCACCAGATAGAAGATCCCCAGCGTCAGCACCGTGATCGGCAGCGTGAGAATCGCCAGTACCGGCCGCACCAGGGTATTGAAGAAGCCCAGCACCAGCGCAGCGAGCAGCGCCGCGCCGAAGCCCGACACCTGGATGGAGGGCAGCAGATACGTCACCGCCAACAGGGCGACGGCATTCAGTATCCATAGCAGCAGTAGACGCATGGGCGCTCCTTCGGACGAGGCCGATCAGTAACGGTAATGCTCGGCCTTGTACGGGCCCTGCTTGTCCACCCCGATGTAGGCTGCCTGCTGGTCGGTCAGCTCGGTCAGCTGCGCGTTGAGCTTCTTCAGCTGCAGGCGCGCGACCTTCTCGTCGAGGTGCTTGGGCAGGGTGTAGACACCGACCGGGTATTTCCCGGTGTCACGCTCCTGCCACAACTCTATCTGGGCGATGGTCTGGTTGGCGAAGCTGGAGCTCATCACATACGACGGGTGACCGGTGGCGCAGCCCAGGTTCACCAGACGACCCTGCGCCAGCAGGATGATGCGGCGGCCAGAAGGGAAGATCACATGATCGACCTGCGGCTTGATCTCTTCCCATTCGTATTGCTCGATGCTCGCCACGTCGATTTCGTTGTCGAAGTGGCCGATGTTGCAGACGATGGCCTGGTCCTTCATGGCCGCCATGTGGTCGTGGGTGATGACGTGGTAGTTGCCGGTGGCGGTGACGAAAATGTCGGCCTTGTCGGCGGCGTAATCCATGGTCACCACGCGGTAGCCTTCCATCGCCGCCTGCAGCGCGCAGATCGGGTCGATCTCGGTCACCCACACCTGGGCGGAGAGGGCACGCAGTGCCTGCGCGCTGCCCTTGCCGACGTCGCCGTAGCCGGCAACAACGGCGACCTTGCCCGCCACCATCACGTCGGTCGCGCGCTTGATGCCGTCGACCAGCGATTCGCGGCAGCCGTACAGGTTGTCGAACTTGGACTTGGTGACCGAATCGTTGACGTTGATCGCCGGGAACTTGAGTTCGCCGCGCGCGTGCATCTGGTACAGGCGATGCACGCCGGTGGTGGTTTCCTCGGTGACGCCCCTCACTTCGGCCAGGCGGCTGGAATACCAGCCCGGCTGCGCCGCCACCCGGGCCTTGATCGCGGCATACAGCACGCGCTCTTCCTCGCTGGCGGGATTGGCCACGACCGACAGATCCTGCTCGGCGCGGGCGCCCAGATGCAGCAGCAGGGTCGCATCGCCACCGTCGTCCAGGATCATGTTCGAATAGCCCTTGTCCGGCCATTCGAAAATGCGGTGGGTGTATTCCCAGTAGTCTTCCAGCGACTCGCCCTTGACCGCGAACACCGGAATATCCTGGGCGGCCATCGCCGCTGCGGCGTGGTCCTGTGTCGAGTAGATGTTGCACGACGCCCAGCGCACTTCGGCGCCCAATGCGACCAGCGTTTCGATCAGCACCGCGGTCTGGATGGTCATGTGCAGCGAGCCGGTGATGCGTGCGCCCTGCAGCGGTTGCGTGGCGGCGAACTCCTCGCGGATCGCCATCAGGCCCGGCATTTCGGTTTCGGCGATCTTGATTTCCTTGCGGCCCCAGTCAGCAAGCTTGAGGTCGGCAATGACGTAATCGGCGATGGAATTGAGTATGGCGCTCATCACGCCCTCCTTTCTGTTCACAAAAAGAAAACGTGAGCGCCGTTTGGAAGTAGCGTCCTGAGCCTGGCGGGTGTACCGTCGCAGCGCTCCTCAGAACCGAGGCCGCATTCTACTCCTGAAGCAGGAATTACCGTACCCGCTTCCGACTGGTCCGCTATTCAAGCCCGCAGCACGCCATGGCCATGAGGGATCACAAGACGCGCAAAAGCAAAGCGCCGGTTCAACCGGCGCTTTCCAGGTCCGGACAACTACCCGGATTAAAGTCCGGCTGCCGCTTTCAGTTCCGCAGCCTTGTCCGTCACTTCCCAGGTGAAATCCGGCTCGTCGCGGCCAAAGTGGCCGTAGCTCGCGGTGCGGGTGTAGATCGGACGCAGCAGGTCGAGCATCGCGACGATGCCCTTGGGGCGCAGGTCGAAGTGCGCGAGGATCAGCTCAACAATCTTCGACTCTGGAATCTTGCCGGTGCCGAAGGTATCGACCATCAGCGAGGTCGGCTTGGCGACGCCGATGGCGTAGCTCACCTGCACCATGCATTTGTCGGCGATACCCGCGGCGACGATGTTCTTCGCCACGTAACGGCCCGCATACGCTGCCGAACGGTCGACCTTGGACGGGTCCTTGCCGGAGAACGCACCCCCGCCGTGCGGCGCGGCACCGCCGTAGGTGTCGACGATGATCTTGCGGCCGGTGAGGCCGGCATCGCCCATCGGCCCGCCGACCACGAAACGCCCGGTCGGGTTGACGAGGTAGCGCGTCTCGGCACTCAACATCTCCTTCGGCAGCACCGGCTTGATGATTTCCTCGATCACGGCCTCGGACAACTGCGCGTGCGAGACGTCGGGGTCGTGCTGGGTCGACAGCACCACGGTGTCGATCGAATGCGGCTTGCCGTCGACATAGCGGATCGACACCTGCGACTTGGCGTCCGGGCGCAGCCACGGCAGGCGGCCATCCTTGCGCAGTTCGGACTGGCGCTCGGTGAGGCGATGCGCGAGATAGATCGGCATCGGCATCAGCACCGGGGTTTCGTTGCAGGCGTAGCCGAACATCAGGCCCTGGTCGCCGGCCCCCTGGTCGAGGTTGTCGTCGTGCGCGCGGTCCACGCCCTGCGCGATGTCGGGCGACTGCTTGCCGACGGTGACCAGCACCGAACAGGTGTTGTAGTCGAAGCCGATTTCCGAGGAATCGTAGCCGATGCGCTTGATGGTCTGGCGCGCGACCTGGTTGTAGTCGATCACCGCCGAGGTGGTGATCTCGCCGGCGATGACGCACAGGCCGGTGGTCAACAGCGTCTCGCACGCCACGCGCGCATGTTTGTCCTGGGTTAGAATCGCGTCGAGAACCGCATCCGACACCTGATCCGCCATCTTGTCGGGGTGCCCTTCCGATACCGACTCAGACGTAAAAATGAAATCCTTCTGCATGACTGCTCCTATAGTCCCGGTTACTTGCTGCGTAACCGGCTCGGGGGACAAACGGAGCGGCGACGCTTTAGCTGTATTTGTATCCCGCCCGCAAGTTGTCAAGATTAACGCGGCGGCAGGTGCATTGTGCCGCGCCTACTGCTTGACCGTCAATCGCGCGTGACCGTCTTCCTCAAACTCATCGCCCGGCTGCCGCTCCCCATCCTTCACGGGCTGGGCATCCTGCTCGGATGGGTGGTGTATCTCGCTCCCGGTCGTCATTCAGGGCGCATGCGCGAAAACATCTTTTCCAGCGGCCTGTGTGACGGCGAGCGCGCATGCCGCCGCCTGCTGCGCCAGTCCATCGGCGAGTCGGGCAAGGCGATCATGGAAGTGATCGTTTTCTGGCTGCGCCCTTATGAGAAAGCCATGAAACTGGTGAAAGGCACCACCGGCTGGGAACACATCGAAGCCACCCTGGCCGAGGGCAAGGGCCTCATCCTGTTCGGACCGCACCTGGGCGGCTTCGAAATCGCCAGCCAGTACTATGCCCAGTACCACCCCTTTACCGCCATGTACAAGCCGCCCCGCAACCCGAGACTCGGCAAGCTGATGCTGGCAGGGCGCCAGCGCGGCCTGTGCAAGCTGGTGCCCGCAGACAAGTCGGGGGTGCGCGCATTGCTGGACGCGCTCAGACGCGGCGAAGGCATCGGCATGCTGCCGGACCAGGTGGCCAGCAAAGGCGACGGTGTCTGGGCACCCTTTTTCGGCCGCCAGGCCTTCACCCCGACCCTGGTCGCCAGTCTGCAGCGCAAGACCGGTGCCGCGGGCTTTTTCGGCGCCGCCGAACGCCTGTCCTGGGGACGCGGCTTCCACCTCCACATCCTTCCCATGCACACGGCGCTGCCGGAAGACAAGACGGCCGCCGCCACGCTCATCAACCAATATTCCGAGGAAATGATCCGGCGTTTTCCGGCGCAATACCTGTGGATCTACAACCGCTACAAGCGGCCAGGCGGCGCGCCGCCCCCGCCCGACGCCTCAACATGAAGCCCAGCCCATCCGGACTGTTGCAACCGCGCCTGCTGCCCACCTGGCTGGGCGTGGGCGTGCTGTGGCTGCTGCACTGGCTGCCGCTGCCGGTGCTGGCTGGGATCGGCAATCTGCTCGGCAGCCTGGCCGCAGCGCTTCCGATCAAGCGTCGCCGCGTCGCCGAGACCAACCTGCGGCTGTGCTTTCCCGAACAATCCGACGCGGTGCGCGCGCGCTGGATGCGTGCGAACTTCCGCGCTTCGACGCGCGCCGCGCTGGAGCACAGCATCCTGTGGTGGGGTTCGGAGGCACGGGTACGGCGCCTGGTGCGGCTGGAACACCCCGAGCGCGCCCTTGGCGACGGCCGACGCCCGGTCATCTGGCTGGCGCCACACTTTGTCGGACTCGACATGGGCGGCATCCGCCTGTCCATGGAGAAAACTACGGTGTCGATGTATGTGCGGGCACTCAATCCGGTGATGGACCGGCTCATGCTGCATGGCCGCACGCGCTTCACCGAGTCCATTCTGGTGGCGCGTCACGAGGGCATCAAGCCTGTGGTCCGCGCGCTCAAAGGCGGGCATCCGTTCTATTACCTGCCGGACCAGGATCAGGGCCGCAACGAGGCGGTATTCGTACCCTTCTTCGGTGTCGCCACCGCCACCGTGTCGGCACTGCCGCGGCTGGCCAAGGTGACCAACGCCCAGATCGTGCCGATCACCACCCGCCAGTTGCCCGGCGGCGGCTATGTGACCACCATTCATCCGGCCTGGGAGAATTATCCGACGGACGACCTGGAAGCCGATGTGGCACGGATGAACCGCTGGATCGAAGACCGGGTGCGCGAAATGCCCGAGCAGTACCTGTGGCTGCACCGCCGCTTCAAGACGCGCCCGCCGGGCGAGCCCAGCCCCTACGCATGAAGGCACGCATTGCCCCGCTCGCCACCGCCGACATCGACGCCGTCTGCCGGCTGGCGCGCACCATCTGGCAGCGCACGTATCCCGCGCTCATCTCGCAGGATCAGATCGACCTCATGCTGGCCGACCGCTATGCGCCTGCCGCCCTCCGGGCCCAGTTCGATGACCCGCTGCATGCCTGGCGCGTGGCCTGGCTGGCGGACGAAATCGCCGGCTTTGCCCACGCCGTGCTGGACGGCAGCGACTGCAAGCTCGACAAGCTTTATATCCATCCCGACAGCCAGCGCCAGGGCATCGGCAATGCCCTGCTGCGCGCCATCCAGAATTGGTCCCGACAGCACGGGGCACGGCGCCTGTGGCTGCAGGTCAACCGCGGCAACGCGCCGGCGATCGCCGCCTACGAAAAGTACGGCTTCCGCATCGTCGAGTCGCGCGTTTTCGAAATCGGCAACGGTTTCGTGATGGATGATTACGTGATGGAACAATGGCTATGAGTTTCGCCAACCCCGACGATGCGGCCCTGAGCGGGCTGCTTGATCGCATCAAGACCATCGCGGTGGTAGGGCTCTCCCCGCAGCCCACACGCCCGAGCTTCCGCGTGGCCCAGGCCATGCAGCGCTACGGCTATCGAATCATTCCGGTGCGCCCGCTGGTGGACGAAATACTGGGCGAGAAGGCGTACGCCAGCCTGGCCGACATCCCGTTCGCAGTCGATCTGGTCGATGTGTTTCGTGCTGCCGAGCACCTGCCGGCTATCGTCGAGCAATGCCTGGCGCTACACTTGCCCTCTATCTGGATCCAGGAAGGCATCGTCCATGAGGACGCCGCGCAGCGCGCACGCGCTGGCGGCATGCGCGTCGTGATGGATCGCTGCCTTCTCAAGGAATACGTCAGGCTCAAAACAGCATGAAACTCCGCTTCACCAAAATGCACGGCCTCGGCAACGACTTCGTCGTCTTTGACGGCATCAGCCAGACTGTCGCGCTTTCTCCCGAGCAATGCCGCCGCATCGCCGACCGCCACTTCGGCGTCGGCTGCGACCAGATCCTGCTGGTCGAAAAGCCCACGCGCGACGACGTCGATTTCCGCTATCGCATCTTCAACGCCGACGGCGGCGAGGTGGAGCAGTGCGGCAACGGCGCGCGCTGCTTCGTGCGCTTCGTTCACAGCCACGGCTTGACGGATAAAACCTGCATTCGCGTGGAAACCGCGTCCGGCGTCATCGAGCCGCGCCTGCTCGACAATGGCCTGGTCACGGTGGACATGGGCGCGCCGCGTTTCGCCCCCGCCGACATTCCGTTCGCTGCCGAGACCGAGTCGATGACCTATGCGCTCAAGGTCGGCCAGCACGTCATCGATATTGCCGCGCTGTCGATGGGCAATCCGCACGCCGTGCTGCGTGTCAACGACCTCGACAGCGCACCGGTCGACATACTCGGTGCGGCGATCGAGTCGCATGCGCGCTTTCCGCAGCGGGTCAACGCCGGCTTCATGCAGGTGCTGACCCCGCACGACATCCGCCTGCGCGTATTCGAGCGCGGCGCAGGCGAAACCCTGGCCTGCGGCACCGGCGCCTGCGCGGCGGCAGTTGCCGGCATTCGCCAGGATCAGCTGAAAAGCCCGGTCAGTGTTCACACGCGCGGCGGCGATCTCGTCATCGAATGGGCTGGCAAGGGTCAGCCTGTATACATGACCGGACCCGCCGAAACCGTATTTGAAGGGGAAATCGAACTCTAATGGACATGCAAGCCGAACACATCGCCGAGTTTCTGACCCGGCACCCGAATTTCTTCAACGACTTCCCAACCCTGCTGGCGGATCTGCACATTCCGCATCCGCACGGCACTCATGCGGTGTCGATGAGCGAGCGCCAGTTGATCGCGATGCGCGACAAGGTGAGGATGCTGGAAAACAAGCTGGCCGAGCTGATCCAGTTCGGCGAGGAGAACGACGGCATTTCCGACAAGCTGCACGCCCTCACCCTCACGCTGCTGACCGCGCGCACGCCGCAGGACATCGTTGCCGCGCTGGCCCTCCATCTGCGCGAAGGCTTTGCGGTGCCGCACCACGCCATACGGGCGTGGAATCTGCCCGCCAGCTACCCGGCGCTCACCGATTTGGTGTCTCAGACTGCGCGCGACAGCGTCATGGCGATGACGCAACCGGTGTGCGGTGCGCTGGCCATCAACGACGCCAGCGACTGGTTCGGCGAAGTGTCGCCGCATCTGCAGGCCTTTGCCTGCATTCCGCTGCGGCCTGCGCCCGCCGCCGTGCCGGTCGGCCTGCTGGTGCTGGCCTCGGAAGAACCCAAGCGTTTCTACCCGGGGATGGGCACGCTGTATCTGGAACGGCTGGGCCAACTCGTCGGCGCCGCGCTGCTGCGGCTGCAGGGGTGAATGCGGTCGCGCAATATCTGCAGCACCTGGCCGCCGAACGGCGGCTGTCGCCGCATACGGTCGCGGCCTATCAGCGCGATCTGGCCAGCCTGGACAGGCTGGTCGCCGACAAGCCGCTGGCCGAACTGAGCGTCAGCGACATCCGCAGCGCGATCGTCAGGCTGCGCAGCCAGAGCCTGGCACCCAGCAGCGTGGCCCGGCACCTGTCGAGCTGGCGCGGGTTCTACACCTTTGCCTGCCGCCGCCTCGGCTATGCCAGCAATCCCTGCCTTGGCCTGCGCCCGCCCAAGGGGGCCAAGGCCTTGCCGCAGGTGCTGTCGCCCGACGCCTGCACCCAGCTGCTCGACGCCAGCGCAACGCCCGCAAGCGACGATGCCTTGCTGGCACGCGACCGCGCCATGCTCGAGTTGTTTTATTCGTCCGGCCTGCGCCTGTCGGAATTGAGCGGGCTCGACCTCAACGATCTCGACCTGCGTTCCGGCGAGGCGCAGGTCACCGGCAAGGGACGCAAGACCCGCATCGTGCCGGTGGGACGGCAGGCGCTCGCCGCCATCGCTGCCTGGCTCACGCTGCGGCTGCCGCTGGCACGCGACAACGCCCCTGCCCTGTTCATCAGCCAGCGCGGCAACCGCCTCACCCCGCGCAGTATTCAGATGAGGCTCGATCGCTGGGCCCGGCAGGCCGGCCTCGGACAGCACGTCCATCCGCACATGCTGCGCCACGCTTTCGCCACTCATGTGCTGCAGTCGTCCGGAGACCTGCGCGCAGTGCAGGAGATGCTCGGCCACGCCAGCATCAGCACGACCCAGGTCTACACCCACCTCGACTGGCAACACCTCGCCAAGGTCTACGATCAGGCACACCCGCGCGCGCGCAAGAAGCCCTGACGCTCCGGACGACTCAGACGATTTCGATGTCCGATGCCCCCTCGACCGGGTCGGGGTAGCGCATCTTGAGGCCATCCAGCGCTTCGATCAGCAGGTGCGACACCATCAGGTTGCGCGCCAGCTTGCTGTTGGCAGGGATCACGTGCCAGGGTGCATATGCCGTGCTGGTGGCAGACAGGGCTGCCTCGTACGCCGTCATGTAATCGTCCCACTGTTCGCGCACGCCAAGGTCGCCAGGCTGGAACTTCCACTGCTTTTCCGGGGTGTCACGGCGCGCTTCCAGCCGTTCTTTCTGCTCGTCCTTCGAGATATGCAGATAGAACTTCAGGATCGTCGTGCCGGTTTCCGCCAGCATGCGTTCGAAGTCGTTGATCTGGCGATAGCGCCGCTTGCATTCTGCCGCACCGATCCAGCCCTTGACCCGCGTGATGAGCACGTCCTCGTAGTGCGAGCGGTTGAAGATGGCGATCTCGCCCGCGCCCGGAACGTGATGGTGCACCCGCCACAGGTAATCACGCGCCAGTTCGTAGGGTGTTGGTGCCTTGAAGCACGCCACCCGCACCCCCAGCGGATCAACGCCCTGGAACACGTGACGGATGGTCGAATCCTTGCCGGCTGTGTCCATCGCCTGCAGCACGACCAGCAGCTTGTGCCTGCCCTCGGCGTAAAGCAGTTCCTGCAGCGATTCGAGGCGTTCGCGGTATTCATCCAGGCGCTCGCGCGCATCGGACTTATCCTTGCCGATGATGGCGTCGTCGTCGGCATCCCACTTCGAAAGCTTGACCGCGGTGCGGGGAAGAATCCGCGTGTCGGCTGGTTTCACAGGGATTCCCGGGGCGGCATGAGGCTGATCCAGTCGCCAAGAGCCTGACGCATTTCATCCAGCGTAAGGTCGCGCATCAACCCACGATTGCCGGGTGCCATCTGGTTCCAGGCGCAGCGCATGTTGCGAATGTCCGATTGCTGGGGGGGACGCAACTGAAACGTGGTGATGAAATACAGGAAAGACGGCAGGTCAGCCCCCACTTTCAAGAAACCCGGCTGGGCATGAGGCGCAGCCGATGCCGAAATTTCACTGACGCTGCGCGTGACCTTCAGCACCTCGAAGCGCCCCGGCTGCAGGATCTGCGCGCTTGCGCCACTCACCGTGTTGACTTCCACTATGCAGAATGGATAAGCATCCTGCACGCCGTTATAAGGCACGATCTGGCCGAACTGCAGGCGCACCGTGGCCGAGCCGGGCTCGATCGGCAGCGGCCGGTTGAGTTGCATCACCCAGCCGGGCGGATAGGCGTAATACGGTGAGTCCGGGTTCGGGGAGCTCAGTCCCGAACAAGCTCCCAGAAACAGCATTCCCGCAAGCATGAGTGTTTTCATTACCGAGATTCGCATGATGCCCTCCTATCATTCGGGTCGAACCTTGAACCACGCTGCATACAAGGCTGGCAGAAAAAACAGCGTCAGAAAAGTCGCCGCAATCAGGCCGCCCATCACCGCCACCGCCATCGGCCCCCAGAAGATCGAGCGCGACAGCGGAATCATCGCCAGCGCCGCAGCGGCGGCCGTCAGGCAGATCGGCCGCATCCGCCGCACCGTGGACTCGATGATGGCATCCCATTGCGACAGGCCGCGTGCGAGATCCTGCTGGATTTGATCGACCAGGATTACAGAGTTCCGCATGATCATGCCGGACAGGGAAATAATCCCCAGCAGCGCGACAAACCCCATCGGTCGCCCGCTCACCAGCAGCGCGACCGCCACGCCGATGATGCCGAGCGGCGCGGTCAACACCACCAGCATCGAGCGCGAGAAACTGCCCAGCTGCAGCATCAGCAGGGTCAGCGTGGTGATCACGATCAGTGGCCACGAAGCGCTGATGGCGGCGTTGGCCCTGGCGCTGCTCTCCACCGGCCCACCGATTTCCAGCCGGAAGCCAGGCGGCAGCTGCGCCCGGAATTCAGCTACCTGCGGCGCGATGGCGTCGATAATGGTGGCGGGCTGGGTGCTACCCAACGGATCGCCGCGCACTGCAATCGTCGGCAGGCGGTCGCGCCGCCAGATCACGCCGTCCTCGAACGCCGGCTCGAAGCGGGCAATCTGTCCCAGCGTCACGCTCTGGCCGTTGAAATTGCCGATCGGCAGCGATTTCAGCGCATCCACTTCACGGTGCTCATTGCGCGGCGTGCGCAGCACCACTTCGATCAGCAGATCGTTTTCACGAAACTGGGTGACGGTGGCGCCCGACAACTGCAGCGCCGCCAGACGGCCGACCAGATCCGAGCTCAGTCCCAGCGCCTTGATCTTGTCCTGGTCGAGCTGGGCCCGGATCGCCAGCGACTGCCCGTTCCAGTCCAGATTGACGGCCGTCACCTGCGGCTGGGCGGCAACGATCTTGCGCAGTTTCTCTGCCTCGATCTTGAGCTGCGGAATGTCGGCACTGCTCAGGCGATATTGCACCGGGTAGCCTGCTGGCGGTCCGTATTCGAATCGCACGGCGCGACCGCGCACATTGGGAAAATCGCTCTCGAACAGCTGGCGGATGCGGGCGATTTCACGCTCGCGCGCGGGCACATCCTTCGCGATCACCACCAGCTGGGCAAAATTCTGGTTCTTCAGGCGCTGGTCCAGCGCCAGCACGAAGCGCGGTGCGCCCTGCCCGACATAGTTGAGCACATGCGCCACGTCCGGGTCCTGCTGCAACAGGGATTCGAGCTTGAGGGCTTCGGCGCGCGTGGCGTCGATGGAGGAACCTTCCGGCAGCCACATTTCGACCAGGATTTCGAGTCGGTCCGACTGCGGGAAAAACTGCTTCTCGACCCGCTGCATCGCCGCCACGCCAACGACCAGGGCCAGCACCGTCAGCGCAATCACGCTGCGACGATGCGTCACGCACCAGGTCACCGCAGCGCGGAAGCGCCGGTAGAAGGGCGTGAGATAGGTCGCATTTTCATCGGTCACCTGATGCGCAGGCTTCAACAGGACATAGCCGAGATAGGGTGTGACCACCACAGCAACCAGCCAGGACGACAGCAGCGCAATCGACGTCACCGCAAAAATCGCAAAGGTGTATTCGCCCACAGTCGATTTGGCGAGCGCGATCGGCAGGAACGCAGCAGCGGTCAGCAGGGTGCCGGTGAGCATCGGAAACGCGGTGGACTGGAAGGCAAAGGTGGCGGCCTCGTAGCGCCCCCAGCCCGCCTCGAGTTTGTGCGCCATCATTTCCACCGCGATGATGGCGTCATCCACCAGCAGGCCGAGCGCAATGATGAGCGCGCCGGTGGAGATGCGATGCAGGTCGATGTCAAGCAGCCACATGACGCTGAAAGTGATCGCCAGCACGACCGGAATCGACAGCGTCACCACCAGTCCGGCGCGCCATTTCAGCGCCAGGAAGGTCACCACGAGCACGATGGCGACGGCCTCGAAAAAGCTCTGCATGAAAAGCCTGACCGCCCGGCTCACGATGCCGGGCTGGTCGTGAATCTGGTGGATTTCCAGACCGACCGGCAGGGTCTGCTGCAGTGCCTCCATGGTGGCGTCGACGTCGTGCCCCATCGCCACCACATCCCCGCCTTCCGCCAGCGACACCCCGAGCAGTACCGCCGGTTCGCCCTGCGAACGGATTTCGGTGGCAGGCGGATCCTCGTAGCGGCGCGTCACCGTGGCGAAATCTCCCAGCCGCAGACTGTGCGCCCCCACCCGGATGACGGTTTCGCGCAGGCGCTCGACATCGGAGTAGGCGCCGGAAACCCGCAGCGGTATCGACAGCACGTCGTTTTCAACCTTGCCATTGGCGGCCAATCCGTTCTGTTCCTGCACCGCCTGCATGATCTGCTGCGGGGTGATGCTCAGCGTGGCGAGTTGTTGCGCGGCCACCTCGATATAGATCTTTTCCGGCACCACGCCGAACAGTTCGACCTTGCCGACGTTGGGCAGGCGCCGCACATCGCGTTGCGCATCCTCGGCGACGCGGCGCAGCGCGGCGCGACTGAACCCATCGCCGGTGAAGGCGTAGATCGAGCCGAAGGTGTCACCGAATTCATCGTTGAAGAAAGGGCCCTGCACCCCGGCGGGAAGCTGCGGCTTGAGGTCGCCGATGCGCTTGCGAACCTGATACCAGGCATCCGCCACGTCGCGCCCGCGCACCGATTCCTTGAGGTTGACGAACAGCGCGGTCTCGCCCGGTTTGGCATAGCTCTGCACGTAATCCAGTTCGGGCATTTCCTGCAGTTTTTTCTCGATGCGCTCGGTCAGCTGCTCCGACACTTCCTGTGCCGTCGCCCCGGGCCACTGCGCCTGGATCAGCATGGTCTTGAAAGTGAACGGCGGGTCTTCGGCCTGCCCCAGATGAAAATAGGAGCGCGCGCCCACCAGCAGGATCAGCACGATGAAAAAGCGTACCAGCGCCGAATGCTCGATCGCCCAGCGCGAGAGGTTGCCGGGCCGTGGCTGGAAGTGTGGCGACGGCTCGCGCGGGGACGTGCCGTTCATGGCTGTTGCGGTGGCGCCAGACGCACTTCTTGGCCCGGTGCGATTTTATGTACGCCGGCAGTCACCACCCAATCACCCGCCTGCAGTCCCGCCCGCACCGTTGCCCGGTCAGCGCGCATTTCGCCCAGTTGCACGCTGCGTGCTGCGACTTTCCGGGTGGCACGATCGAGCACCCAGACCTGCGGCTGGCCGTTGATCCTGAACAGCGCGCTCTGTGGCACTGACAGGCCCGGCACGGCCTGGTTGCCGACATTGACCGTGGCGGTCATGCCCAACTTCACCCCGGGATCGGGCTTGAGGAAACTCACCCGCGCGCTGTAGGTCCGGCTGCCAGCGTCGGCCACCGGCGACAATTCACGCAGCCGGCCGGTATAACTCGCCCCGGGCGCCGACCACAGCCGAATGGTCAAGGCCTGCGCCTTGCGCAGCGCATCGAGCGCATTTTCCGGCACGTCGATGCGCACCTCGCGTTCGCCGCTGCGTGCCATCTGCGCCACCGGCTGCCCGGCGGCCACCACCTGCCCGGCCTCGAAATCGATTGCCGTCATCACGCCGGCCTGCGGCGTGGTCAGCTGCGTGTAGGACTGCTGGTTGTGCAACCGCGTGACTTCGGCGCGCAACTGGCGCACCCGCGCGAGCGCAGCCTCGGTATTGTTCTGGCGCCGGTCGAGCTCGGCCTGGGAAATGAAGTTCTGCGTGCGCAGTTCGCTGAAACGCTGCAAATCCTGTTGTGCCAGCCTGGCCTCCGACTCGGCGGCAGCGAGTTGTGCCTGCGCCGCATTGACCGCCAGTGCGTAATCCTGCGGATCGAGCGTGGCGATGACCTGGCCGGCCTTGACCAGGCTGCCCACCTCCACCAGACGGGTCTGCACCCGGCCTGCCACGCGGAATGCGAGATCGGTCTCGTAACGTGCGCGCACTTCGCCCGAATATTGTGTATCGCTGCGCCCGCCTTGGATGCCCACTTGCTCGGCGCGGACCGGGCGGATGTCTGCTGGTGGAGCGGAGGGGGCGTCACGGCCGCAGCCCGCGAGGGAAACAACGATCAAAAGGGAAAGCGGCAGGGGTTTTCTCATATCCGGATTATCACTCATCTCCCTAGCCGAGACGGCCATCTTTGCGCTCGGAACCGACATCCAGGGGGCTGCGAATGATCACCCTGGCAATCGCCAAGGTCCTGTTCTGGATGACATTTCGCAACCATTCAAGCAGTTCCGCATCATGAGCATGTCCCTAAACGCAGCGGGGAGTTATCATGCGCGGTTATGTACTGACCGCAGTCAGATTCAATCTTGGCCATGACAGCAGGTTTGCGCGCACTCACTCCAGGTTCCACGCGCTATCCGCTGTCTTAACAGACACACGGAGTCCCACGATGCCAACTTCCTCCAAGCCGCTCACTGAAGCCGCCCTGCTCAAAATGCCGGCAGCGGCTTACATGAACCCGGCCCAGCTCGCATTCTTTCGCGCCCGGCTAGAAGTCCTGCGCGACGAAATGCTCAGCAACGCTGCGGACACCGGCGAAACCCTGAAGGAAAACGAAAACTTTGCCGACCCCAACGATCGCGCCACGGTCGAGGAAGAGCACATGCTGGAGCAACGGGTACGCGATCGCGAGCGCAAGCTGCTGAAGAAAATCCACACGGCCATCGCGCGCATCGACAGCGGCGAATATGGCTGGTGCCTGGAAACCGGCGAACCCATCGGCCTGCCCCGCCTGCTGGCCCGCCCGACTGCCGAATATTCGATCGAGGCGCAGGAACGCCACGAGAAAATGGAGAGACTGCGCGCCTGACCCTGTTGGGTCTTGTTCCAATGGATACACCCCCCGGGAATCCCGATCCACTCCGCTCCGCAACGCTCGGTGCGTCAGATGAACCGCTTCCAGTCACGCTGCTGACCGGCTTTCTGGGAAGCGGCAAAACCACGGTGTTGAACCATCTGGTGCGCACCCTGCCGCGCACGGCGATCCTGATGAACGAGTTCGGCGAAGTCGGGCTCGACCACCAGTTGCTGCAGAAGATGGAAGGGCCGATGGCGCTGCTCTCGGGCGGCTGCGTCTGCTGCACGATTTCCGGCAGTCTCTCGCCGACGCTGAAGAACCTCTGGATGGCCCGGCAGAAGGGCGATATCCCGCCGTTCGAACGCGTCATCATCGAAACCACAGGGGTGGCCGACCCGGTGCCGGTTCTCGACAACCTGCTGCATGACAACTGGGTACGTGCGCGCTTCCGCCTCGACGGCGTGGTCACCACGGTCGACGCCCTGTTCGGCGACGGCCAACTGGACGAGCACGGCGAAGCGGTGAAGCAGGTGGCGGTAGCCGACAAGCTGCTGCTCACCAAGACCGACCTGACGCCTGCGGACAGCGTCGCCGCGCTGCGCGACCGACTGGCGACGCTCAACCCGGCCGCCGATATCGTGACGGTCACGCACGGCGAACTCGATCCCGCCGCGATCCAGAACCTGGGGCTGTGGAACGCCACAACCCAATCGCTGGAAGTGGAGCGCTGGCTGAAGCATCAGCGCTACCAGCCGGCCAGTTCCGGCAAGCTTGGCGGCAAGCCGCACGCTCAAGCACACGATGCGCGCATCCAGGCATTTTCGGTGGTGCTCGACGCGCCGCTCGACCGCTACGGCCTGCAATCGGCAATCGCCATGCTCGCCTCATTTCGCGCCGAGAACCTGCTGCGCTTCAAGGCCATCGTAAACATCGAAGGTGAAGACCGGCCGGTCGTGCTGCACGGCGTGCAGCACGTGCTGTATCCCGAAGCCCGGCTCGACGCATGGCCGGACGACGATCACCGCAGCCGCTTCGTGTTCATCGTGCGCGACCTCGAGCCCGAATTCGTCGCCAGGCTGCTGCAGGATTTCAGCGGCGCGGCGCGGCAGCGCCCCGAGCAGGCCGCATGAACCTGGCCCAGAAAGCCCTCATCCTTGCCATCCGCGGCTATCAGCTCGCGCTTTCCCCGTGGCTGGGGCGGCAGTGCCGATTCCTGCCGACCTGCTCCGAGTACGGCAAGGAAGCCATCGAAAAACACGGCGCGATCAAGGGCAGCTGGCTCGCCACCAAGCGCATCGGCCGCTGCCGTCCCGGCGGCCCGCACGGCTATGATCCGGTTCCTCCCGCAGATTGATGCGCGAGATGCTTCGCAGATAACATACCGTCCCATGACGCGTCGCTGGTTTCCGCTCTGGCTGTTCTTGCTGACCCTGCTGTGGGGCCAGGCGAGCGCCTATGCGCACTCCCTGAGTCATCTGAAGGAAAGCGATTCCGCCAAACACGCACACGTCTGCGAACTATGCGTGGCCCAAGCCAACCTGGGAAGCGCAGCGCCATCGGCAACGTTCGCACTGCACCTCCCCACAGCGACGTATGACTGGTTCGTTGCAGACGACTGCCCTGATCCCTTCCTCCGCCTAACTGCTCCGCGCGCCCGCGCCCCTCCGGCCTTCCTGTAGAACGCCCGTACCCTGCCCCGGAAATTTCGGGGCGTGTCCGTTTTACAGGAGCTCAACATGTTACGACCCACCCTGATGGCGGCAGCGCTGGCTGTCGCCTTGCCTGCATTGGCTACGACTGCCCGTGCCGATGACAATCTCGACGCCCTGCGCGCCGAACTGAAACAGATGAAGGAAAGCTACGAAACCCGGATCCAGGCGCTGGAAACCCGCCTGCAAGCTGCAGAGATTCAGGCGAGCCAGGCCTCACACACGGCAGACAAGGCTGCTCAGGCCGCCGATCAGGGCGAAACCCAGGCTAGGAGCGCAAGCGCCCAGGCCGCGCCGATAGAAAGCACCGCGCCTGCAAGCCTGCTGTCACAATTCAACCCTGAAATCTCGCTCATCCTGCAGGGCCAGTATGCCAATCTGGATGGCGACATCAAAAACCGCAATATCACCGGCTTCCTGTCCCCCGGCGATTTCGAGGCATCCAGCGGATTTTCGATCGCAGAGAGCGAGTTGGTCCTGTCCGCCAGCGTCGACCCGTATTTCCGCGGCTACCTGAATGCCGCGATCGATCCTGACGGTGGCGTCGGGGTCGAGGAAGCCTGGGCCGAAACCACGGCACTGGGCAACGGCTTCACGGTCAAGGCAGGCCGCTTCCTGTCGGCGCTGGGCTATCAGAACACGCAGCATCCTCATGCCTGGGACTTCACCACCAACAACCTGATGTACGACGCGGCATTCGGAGGCGCCTACACGCAGAATGGCGCGCAGGTGAAATGGGTCGCGCCGACCGATCTGTTCATGGAATTCGGCGCGGAGTTCGGCAACGGCGACAGCTTCCCCAGCACCACTTCGACGGGCCTGGGTGACTACACCCTGTTCAGCCACTTCGGCGGCGATGTCGATGTATCCAACAGCTGGACCGCGGGTTTGTCCTATCTGTATGGCAAGGCGCAGGATCGCGAAAGCGGAATGACGGACCTCAACAATGTCTGGGCCGACACTTACTTCAACGGCAACAGCAAGAACTGGATTGCGAACTTCGTCTGGAAATGGGCGCCGCAAGGCAACTCGACCGAGCGGTACTTCAAGTTCGTGGCCGAATATTTCTGGCGCGACGAACAGGGCAACCTGCTGTGCGCAGACAACACCGCCGAGGGCGGCGTATGCAACGGCACCGACGGTGTCTACACCTCGCGCCAGTCCGGCGGCTACTTGCAGGGCGTGTATCAGCTCATGCCGCACTGGCGGGTGGGCTATCGCTACGACCGCCTGAACGACGGCAACTACAATTTTGGCGCCAACGACGCGTACCTGCCAGTGTATGACTATGCCCCGACCGCCAATACGGTCATGGTCGATTATTCGCCCTCGGAGTTCTCCCGTCTGCGCCTGCAATACACGCAGAACAAGTCGATGATCAACATCAGCGAAAACCAGTTCTTCGTGCAGTACATCATGAGCCTCGGTGCTCATGGCGCGCATAAATACTAGGGGGTCAGGCCATGAAATCGATTCGACTTGTTCTGACCCTGCTCGCCGCCCTGCCCGCTCTGGCGCATGCCGCCCTCAATGTGTTCGCCTGCGAGCCCGAATGGGGCGCGCTGGTGCGCGAAGTCGGCGGTAACGCGATCAAGATATACACCGCCACCACCGCGATGCAGGACCCCCACCGCATCGAGGCGCGCCCCAGCCTGATCGCGCAGACACGACGCGCAGATCTGGTCATCTGTACCGGCGCGGAACTGGAAGTGGGCTGGTTGCCCCTGCTGCTGCGCGAATCCGGCAATGCCGACGTACAGCCTGGACGTCGCGGTTATTTCGAGGCTGCCCGCTATGTGACATTGCTCGACAGACCGGCACGGGTCGACCGCTCGCAGGGCGACGTGCATGCCGCGGGCAACCCGCATATCCAGACCGATCCGCGCAACATCGCGCGCGTGGGCGAGGCGCTGGCCAAACGCCTGGCCGAGATCGATCCTGAAAATGCCGCGCTCTATCAGGCGCGCTGGAAGGAGTTTTCAGCGCGCTGGGACGCCGCCATTACGCGCTGGCAGGCCCAGGCTGCACCGCTCAAGGGCATGCCTGTCGTGGTCCAGCACAAGTCTTTCACCTATCTCGTCAACTGGCTGGGGCTGCGTGAAGTCGCTACGCTGGAACCCAAGCCCGGGATCGAGCCATCGGTTGGCTATCTGGCTGAAGTGGCGGCGCACCTCAAGTCGACCCCGGCCAAGGCCGTGCTGCGCGCGACCTATCAAAACCCGCGTGCCTCGGTATGGCTGGCTGAACGCGTGGACATTCCCGCGGTCGCCCTTCCCTTTACCGTGGGCGGCGCGCCGGGTACCGATGACCTGTTCGGGCTGTTCGATGTGACGCTGGCCGACCTGCTTAAGGTTGCGCGATGAATCCTGCGTCGATCAACTTTGCCGCGCTCGACCCATCGTTGCTGCTGCCACCGCTCGTCGCAGGCCTGCTGGTTCTCGCCACCCATGTCCCGCTGGGACAGCGGGTGCTGGCACGGGGCATCATTTTTCTCGATCTGGCGGTGGCGCAGATCGCAGTGCTGGGCGTCATTGCCGCCCATGCCATGGGCTGGGACGCCCAGGGCTGGCAGACGCAGCTAGCCGCGGCGGTTGCCGCCGTTGCTGGCGCAGCGCTGCTGGCCGGATGTGAAAAACGCTGGCCTGACATCCAGGAAGCCCTGATCGGCTCCTCCTATATCGTGGCCGCCAGCCTGGCGGTACTGTTGCTGGCCGGCAATCCGCATGGCGGGGAGCAACTGGGTGAACTCCTGACCGGGCAGATTCTCTGGGTGAGCACCCGGCAGATCATCCAGATCGCGTTACTGTATGCCGTGCTGATCGCTTTCTGGTGGGTCAGATCGTCACGACTGGCATCACTCGGTTTCTACCTGATCTTTGCGCTGGCAATCACTGCTTCGGTCCAGCTGGTGGGCGTGTACCTGGTGTTTGCCAGCCTGATCCTGCCCGCACTGGCGGTGCGCAGACTGCCGGCCCGGGCGGGCCTGCCGGTAGCTTGGATGCTCGGCGCGCTGGCTTATGCGGTCGGGCTGACGGCCTCGGCGCTGTTCGACTGGCCGGCCGGACCCGCGATCGTCATATCGCTTGCCATGACTGCCCTGCTCGGCGGCAACCTGCGACGGGTTGCCGCAATCGGGCGACAGCGCTAGTATCCAACATCGATCTCCTGACTCAAGCACCCTAAATTTCGTGGCCCTCCCGTTTTTCAGAAGAAGCAAGGACAAGTCGCCCAGCCCCGCACAGAAGCCGGGCGCGGCGTCCGCTGCCGAAAAAGAATCGCACGAGACCCTGCTGACCATGGATATGGGTGGCGGCAGCGGTATCGTGGTGGAAGAGAACACGGGGGCCCCCCAGTCGCCGGTGGACGAGGCTGCCATCCTGTACGCCAGCGGCCAGAACGAGATGGCCGAGCACTTGTTGAAGGAAGTGCTCGCTACCGGCGAACGCCGTGCCTGGCACATGCTGTTCGACCTGTACGCCATTCAGAACCGCGAAAAGGACTTCGAACAGCTGGCCATGGAATACGCGATGCGCTTCGAGTCATCGCCGCCAGTCTGGCAAAAAATTGGCGCCAGCGGGTCGCCCAAGGCGCAGCCTGCACAAACCGCTGCCAGCCTGGAGTTGCCCGGACTGCTCGACAAGAAGGCGACCGCCGCCCTGCGCGAAAGCATCGCCAGCACCGATAAAAAAGCCACGCTGCGCATCGATTTTTCACGCATCGAAATGGTCGACGAATCGGGGGCTGATGATTGCACCCAGATCCTGAGCGCTGCCCGCAAGGTCAAACGCAAGCTGCAGGTCAGCGGCGTCGACCGACTGACCGCATTGTTGCTGGACCTCAACCGTGCCACCCATAGCCGTGCAGTGCACTGGCTGTTGCTGCTGGAGTTGTATCAGACCCTTGGCCGACAAGAGGATTTCGAAGACCTGGCGGTTGACTATGCCGTTCGCTTTGAGGTCTCTCCGCCATCCTGGAGCGCTGTCCAGGCCGCTGAAGTGGTCCAGGCGAAACCGCTCGAGCCCCGCGACGACGCGCTGCAACTGAAGGGCGACATCACCCCCGGCAACGAAAGCGCCATACAGCAGTTCAGCGACTATGCCGCCACCCACAACGATGTTATGGTCGATCTTGCACAGGTCACCCGTGTCGATTATGGCAGCGTCAGCCATCTCATCAGCGTGCTGATGCAGTGCCTGGGCAGCGGGAAATCCATCACCCTGCGCGGTCATAACGCACTCATCCATGAACTCTTCCGCGTCATGGGCATCGACCAACTGGTTCAACTCGTTCCTCGACATCCCGACTGATTCCGACACAGCATGACCGATGCCCTGATCGCCCAGGCCGCGCTCGCCGCTGCCGTGGCATGGGGCGCGGGTCTGCGGCTCTATGCCGTGGTGCTGATCCTGGGGCTGCTGGGCCGCTATGGCGGATTCGAGCTGCCTGAACCCTTGCAGGTGCTGTCCCATCCGCTGGCCATCGGCATCAGCGGCCTGCTGGCGCTGGCCGAGTTCGTCGGCGACAAGATTCCCTTGCTCGACAGCGTTTCGGACACGATCCAGACCTTCATCCGAATTCCAGCCGGCGCGGCGCTGGCAGCGGCTTTTTTCGGCGACAGCGGCGCTTCGATCCAGGCCACCGCTGTGCTTTTGGGGGGCGGCTTTGCCGCGGGCAGCCACCTTGCCAAGGCTGGCACACGCGCCGTGATCAACACCTCGCCCGAGCCGGTCAGCAACCTTGCCGCCTCGTTCGGCGAGGAAGCCCTGCTCGGCGGCGGACTGTGGCTGGCGTTCGTGCACCCGCTGGCATTTCTGTCCGCGCTGGCAGTGTTCATGCTCGTCACACTGTGGATGCTGCGCCGCCTGTGGCGCTGGCTGAGGCAGGCCAAACAGCCCCATGCGTCTGGCTGAGCGTCCTTTATAATCCCCTCCATGGAACAATATCGCGGCACCACCATCCTGTCCGTCCGGCGTGGTACGGACGTTGCCCTGGGCGGCGACGGCCAGGTCACGCTCGGCAACATCGTCATCAAATCCACCGCCCGCAAGGTGAGGCGGCTGTACCAGGATAAAGTCCTGGCCGGGTTTGCCGGCGGCACCGCCGACGCGTTCACCCTGTTCGAACGCTTCGAAGCCAAGCTCGAAAAGCACTCCGGACATCTGCTCAGAAGCGCGGTCGAACTCGCCAAGGACTGGCGCACCGACCGCATGTTGCGGCGGCTCGAAGCCATGCTGGTGGTGGCCGACAGCGAGCACTCGCTCATCATCACCGGCAACGGCGACGTGCTGGAACCCGAACTCGGCATTGCAGCCATTGGTTCCGGCGGCGCCTACGCCCAGTCCGCTGCCCGTGCGCTGTTTGAAAACACCGATCTCGCCCCGGTTGAAATCGTCAAAAAGAGCCTCACCATTGCAGGGGATGTCTGCATTTATTCGAACCAGAACCATGTGATCGAGGTTCTAGGGGACAGGGGCTAGGAACCAGGGGATGTGCGGCCTTAGGCCGCGCCCTGAAAAAACCGTAGCGCACACACCCTAGCCCCTAACTCCTAGCTCCCAGCCCCTAATAATGACCCCAAAAGAAATCGTTCACGAACTCGACAAGCATATCGTCGGCCAGGCTGCGGCCAAGCGCGCGGTGGCAGTCGCCCTGCGCAACCGCTGGCGGCGCCAGCAGGTCAGCGAGCCGCTGCGCCAGGAAATCACCCCGAAGAATATCCTGATGATCGGGCCGACCGGCGTCGGCAAGACCGAAATCGCGCGCCGCCTGGCGCGGCTCGCCAATGCGCCCTTCATCAAGATCGAGGCAACCAAGTTCACCGAGGTTGGCTATGTCGGGCGCGATGTCGACACCATCATCCGCGATCTGATGGAAACCGCGATCAAGGATCTGCGTGCACAGGCGACGCAGAAGGTGAAATTCCGTGCCGAAGAGGCCGCCGAAGACCGCGTCCTCGACGCGCTGCTGCCGCCGCCGCGCAGCGGCGGCTTTGGCGAGGCCGAACCGCCGCGCGAAGAAGGCGCTGCGCGCCAGCGCTTCCGCAAGATGCTGCGCGAAGGCGAGCTCGACGACAAGGAAATCGAAATCGAGCTCGCGGCGGTCAGCCCCAGCATGGAAATCTTCACCCCACCCGGTATGGAAGACCTGTCGCAGCAGCTGCAGGGGATGTTCCAGAACCTGGGGCAGAGCCGCCGCCAGACCCGCAAGCTGAAAGTGTGCGAGGCCTTCAAGCTTTTGACCGAGGAGGAAGCCGGGCGGCTGGTCAACGAAGAAGACACCAAGCAGCAGGCGCTGGAAGCGGTCGAACAGAACGGCATCGTTTTTCTAGACGAGATCGACAAGATCGCCACCCGCAGCGACGCCCACGGCAGCGACGTGTCGCGCCAGGGCGTGCAGCGCGACCTGTTGCCGCTGATCGAGGGCACCACGGTCTCGACCAAGTACGGCATGGTGAAGACCGACCACATCCTGTTCATCGCCAGCGGCGCGTTCCACCTGTCCAAGCCGTCCGACCTCATTCCCGAACTGCAGGGGCGGCTGCCGATCCGGGTCGAACTGCAGGCGCTCTCGGTGGAGGACTTCGAAAAGATTCTGACTTCGACCGATGCCTGCCTGACGCGCCAGTACGAGGCTCTGCTGGAAACCGAAGGCGTCGCGCTCACCTTCACCGAGAACGGCATCCGCCGCATCGCCGAAATTGCCTTCGAGGTCAACGAGCGCACCGAAAACATCGGCGCGCGCCGCCTGCACACGGTGATGGAAAAGCTGCTGGAGGAGATTTCCTTCGATGCCGGCAGTGTCACCGGCGAACATGTCGTCGACGCTGAAGCCGTCACTTCCCGCCTCGCTGCGCTGGCAGCCCGTGAAGACCTGGCCCGCTACGTCCTGTAGTGGGCCATGCGTGCATAGCACCCCATCCTTCAACCCTGAGTGTGACACCCTGAACGCATGAATCCCGAAGAAATCCAACCCGTTGCGACTCGCAACAAGCTCCTGTCCTCAATCCTGTTCGGCAGCCGCTGGCTGCAGGTACCGCTTTACCTCGGCCTGATCGGTGCGCAACTGGTCTATGTCGTGCACTTCATGGTCGAGCTGGAACATCTTGTGGTCGGCACCTTCAGTCTGACCGAAGAGGCCATCATGCTCATCGTGCTGGGCCTGATCGACGTGGTGATGATCTCCAACCTGCTGATCATGGTCATCGTCGGAGGCTACGAGACCTTCGTCTCACGATTGAACCTCGAAGGCCATCCGGACGAGCCCGAGTGGCTGTCGCACGTCAATGCCAACGTGCTCAAGGTCAAGCTGGCCACCGCCATCATCGGCATTTCGTCGATCCATCTGCTGAAGACCTTCATCAACGCCCCGAACCTGACCGACAAGGTGCTGATGTGGCAGACCCTCATCCACATGACGTTCGTCGTTTCGGCCATCTCGATCGCCTATATCGACAGGCTGATGCCGCATCCGCCGAAGCATTGAATCGCTATCCTGACGTGCGCGTCAGCCCAACGATCAGTTCGTCCTGCAGCCAGATTTGCAGAAGCCCAGCAGCTACGCCGGCGGCCTCCTGATCGATGAACTGCTTGCCCAATGCGTCACAGACGTGGGCGAACGATGACCCGTCCTGCAACGGCATCAGTGCAGCGTGCTCGGCGGCCTGAAGGGTGCGGAAATGCGGCTGCCAGCCCTTGCGCCAGATCAGCAGCCAGGTTGGGACGTGCAAGGGCTCGGCGGCCGGCGGCACCCGCTCCTGATCGAGCGCATGCCAGATGCTCACGCTGTTGAAGCGCAACTGCGTCACAAACAGGGTCGGGGTAAACCGGAATCCCACGCCAGCCCAATCCTCTGCGGACAATCCTGCCAGCTCATCGGGTTGAACCGGGGTCGCGTTCGGTCCATCAAACGCCCGGCGCAGTTGCCAGTCGATCAACGCCAGCTCGGCAATATCCGCGTCCTGCGGAAACCGGTCAGCCAGCCATTGCGAAAACATCGCGCCGTGCCAGCGCAAATTTCGATGCCGGGGCGGGTTGTCTTCAATGAACGCCAATGCAGACGACTCGAATGCCTCGTCACCCAGATAGGCCCAGGTCTTTTCATAGGCGTCCTGCAGGTTTTCCAGCAGCCGTACACGATAGGCATTGTGATAGATGTGCAGCCTGCGCTCGACGCCGATGCGTCCGCCGTCGACCACTTCATGCGCAATCGGACTGGGCCGGTCGAGCAGATGGTCATGGAACGCGGCCTGCAGGCTGACTAATCCGGCTGAATTCACAGCACGACCTCCCGGGATTTCTCCACGCCGGTCCTCAACGTCCCGGCAGCAATGGTTCGTGCCCGGTCCAGTTCCGCAATCAATACGCCGAGTTCTGGAATATTGTCATCGCGCTCGATCATGGTCGCCACCTCACCGAAGCGCGAACAGGCATGACGATAGAGATCCCACACGGGCTCGGCCACCGGATGGTCGTGGGTATCCACGATGTAGTCGCCATGATCACTATGACCGGCCAGATGCATCTGCTGCACCCGCGCCACCGGCAGGTGATTCAGGAATGCAACCGGATCAAATCCATGGTTGATGCCGCTGACATAGATATTGTTGATGTCGAGCAGCAGCAGGCAATCGGCCTGTTCGGTGACCTGGCGCAGGAACTCCCATTCGCTCATTTCGGAGCTGCGGTACTCGAGATAGCTCGACACGTTCTCCAGCAAAATGCGCTGACCCAGCGTGTTCTGCACCTGGTCGACGTGGCGCACCACCAGTCGCAGCGCTTCTTCGCTGTAGGGCAGCGGCAGCAAATCGTGTGAATTACGGCCTTGCACCCCGGTCCAGCACAGATGGTCCGATATCCAGAGCGGCTGCACATGGTGCGCCAGTGCCTTGAGATCGGCCAGGTATGCTGCATCGAGCCCATCGGTCGAGCCGATCGACAGGGACACACCATGCATGGCGACCGGATAGCGTTCGAGGATGGCGTCGAGCATGGCCAAGGGCTTGCCACCCGGGATCATGTAATTTTCGGAAATGATTTCCAGCCAGTCGACCGCCTGCGGTTCACGCAAAAAATCCGCGTAATGAACAGGCCGCAATCCCAGGCCAAAGCCCGGGGAAGTCTTTCTCGTGACGGAGGCAGCAGGATTCATCGGCATGGCTGTGCAGGCAGAAACCAGCGGAAGCAGGTCCTTCATGGCCTGCTTCCTGACGGCTGGCCTAGTTTTTCAGATCGGCAATCACGCCGTCGTTCTTCAGGCATTCCTTGGCCTGCATGGCCTTGAAACCATGGCCCTTGCAGGCGTTCATGCCTTTGCAGCTGTTCTCCGCCGTCTTGCAGTCGCTGCTGCCCTTGCACGACGTCACGCCATAGCAATGCACCTTGTCGCTGGCGCCCACCGCTGCGCCACTGCTGCCTGCAGGGTTGTTTGCGGCGACCGCGGCTGACATCGACAATGCCATGGCAGCAGCGAGAGAAGCCAGGCTTGCGCCTTTTGATTGAGTCGACATGTAGATCTCTCCTTGATGAATGAAACACGTTGTAGACATTGAGCCCGCAAAACGCCGGCCGAAGAACGAAGCATCGACGCGCGGTGCCTCGCTGCATGGCAAAGGGACGAACCTGTGCATGAATCGATTGCCGTGCAGGTATTGGTCGACAGACGGCAGGTATCCTTACAAGGCCCAAGAATTATTATTGCCACGGGCGGCATTCCCTGAAAATCGCGGCAATCAGGCCCCTGCCGGCACCATCCCTCCGCCACCGGCCACCCCTACAGCCCTTGTTTTTCAATGCATTAATGCCGTCATCGACATTACTTATTGGCTGCCCACCCCGCGACAGGCGGAAAATTGACCGGTTGATTTTCACGGAGACGAAGCCATGGCCACCCGCGACACCCTCACCCCCAAAGAAGCCCAATGCAGCGGCGGCGCCGATTACGCGGCGCTGGCACTGGAAGCCCTGCAGGAACCGGCTGACGCAGCGTATGCCAAGGAGCTGATGGACCGCGTGGCGGACGACTGCCAGTTCACCAAGGATCTGGCGGCGTGCGCCATCGTCTACAAGGCGCTGGGCGAGCAGGACCGCGCCGAGGAACTGCTGCAGACGGCGGAAGACTACTGCATGAGCGGCGAGGAGCAGGTGGCGCTGGCCGAGGCCAAGTTCAAGGTGCTGGGCGACAAGGCCGCAGCCGTGGGCGCCTATGAAAAGGCGCTCAAGGAAACCGCCAACCTCGACCCGCTGATCGATCTGGCGAAGAACGTGATGAGCGTGATCGCCGACGGCGCGTTCGCCAAGAAGGTGCTGGAAAAGGCCGAGGCCAAGATCTCGCGCGCGGTGGAATACAGCAAGCTGGCCGCGGCTTCGGCCGACCACCTGCTCGACAAGGAGTACGCGGCAGCGATTTTCAACAAGGCGGCGGAGAAGCTCTCCAGCGTGCCCGACCTGCTGTCGCTGGCGGGCGAAGTCACCAAGACGCTGGGCGACCCGGCCCGGGCCAAGGCGCTGTACGAACGCGCCCTGCAAGGCGCGACCGACTTCACTGCAGCCAAAACCCTGATCGACTCGGCCAAGCAGGCCGGCGATGCCGCATTCATGCAGTCTGCGCTGAAGAAAGCCGGCGATCTGGCCACTGCGACCGGCGAATACATCGAACTGGCCGAAGGGCTGGCCGGCGTCGGCGACAAGCCGGGAGCGGCGGCGCTGCTGGACAAGGCCGAGGACGCCGTGGCCGGGCTGGACGAGATGCAGAAGCTGGTCGCCGCCGTCGAGGCACACCTGGCCGACGACGCCGAGCGCCTGGCCCGGGTCAAGGCCAAGCTGGAAAAGCGCCAGGCCAACCACACGCGCTACCTGGAATTCCAGCAACTGGAAAAGGACGCCGTCAACGTCAAGCAGTTCCTCGCGCTGGCCGAACGCGTGCGACTGGAACTGGAGGACCCGTTCTACGCCGCCAAGCTGATCGCAGTCCGCCGAAACAACTGCTCGACGGCACCGGCTACCAGTTCTCGCGCTACAAGCCGATTCTGCTGGCAGTGGACAGGAACCTGGACGACACCGACTGGCTCAGCCGACTGCTCGACCGTGCTGCGGAAAACGCCACCGACTTCATCGCATTCAAGGACCTGGTCGCCACTGCCGCGCAAATGCAGCATCGCGAACTCGGCGTGGCCAAGGCGCGCGCCTATCTCGCGATCGCGCGAAACAGCGTTGGCCGCAGACGCCAACGCCACGGTTTACGACCTGGCGAAGCTGGCCGAAGCGAGCTTCGCCGCGACCCAGGATGCAGCAGAAGCCGGGCGCCTGCTGGAAGCCGCGCGCGCTCAGGCACAGGATCACTATGCGCTTACCCATATCGGCCACCTGTATGCCGCCATGGGCAACGCGACCAAAGCCGACGAACTGTTTGCCGCCGCCGCCGCCACCTGCACCAATGGCGATGCCTGCATCCAGTTCATCGATCGCCTGAAGGGGTTCGCGTTGCCGGCCGAGACGCTGAAGAAATGGTATGCCGAGTGCGGTGCCCACCTGAAGTCGCCGACTGACAAACTGCGCTGGGCCGAAGGGATCGCCGACGCACTGAACGACAAGCCCTGGGCAACCGAGGTCTATGGTCAACTCGCCGGCCAGTTTGGCGGAGCCGATTCCGCACGCTTCGAACTCAGCCGCCGTTCGCGTGCCGACCTCAACTATTTCGGTTCTGCCCGCCGTCACTGACCGGCAAGGTGCCGCATCGCCGGCCCGAACCGGTCGGCGATGCGATGCCAGGTTCCTGCAATACCCCTTTAAACAGCCCGGTTGAACGGGCTGTTTTTCTTTGTACACTGCGGACTGAAGCTGCTTTCAGGAGCCGTTCATGGTCGAAAATCTTTCCGCCCTCATCGACACCGTGCAAAAGAACTGCACCATCGCCGACGCCCGCCATGCGCGCGACATGACGATGTGCACTTTTCTGCTGGAAATGCGCGAGTACTATCGCTGGGAAATGGAAATCCCCTACGGCGCACGGCTGCCCAAGGACGAACTCGGCGACTGGCTGAACGCACGCGAAAGCCTGTGGAATGCCGTGGAGGAAGAGGATTTCGAGCCCTTGCCCCTCAGCAAGTCCGGCGTCGATCCGTTCGATGCCAACGACATCAACCGTTCACTGATCCCGATGGGGCTGGTCTACAGCAGCGGATTGGGGCATTTCCGCAAGCCGCATTTCGTGCTGGCCGAACTCAAGCGAGCGGAACTGCGCGACGGCGTCCAGGTGCTGGTAGCGGGCTGTGAATATGCGCGTGACCTGATCGCGCCACCTGCAGCGATGCGCGACGGCGCGATTTTCCTGCGCATGGACGCGGTGCGCCGCCTGCTGTGGAACAAGTACGAAGAATGGCAATGGAAGGAAAAGGACACAGCGCTGGGCCGCGCGTTTTCCCACTACGACTTCGAGCGTGATATCGAACGCGGCCTCGACCGCATGGCCGATGCCGAGAGCGAGGTGATGATCCTGCACGAGATCGGCGAAGCGCGTGCCGAATCGCTGCTGGGCGAGGACTGGAACGCGATGCTGGGCCAGCTCGGTTCGAGGCACGCCGAGTTGCTTGCACGCGCGGTACGCGACCATCTGGCCGATTGCCTGGTGACGCTACCGACCCTGCTCGATCGCGAAGCCAGCGGTTCGCTGCATTTCTACCTGGCCAACCTTTCCGGCCTGCGGCGCGCGCTTTTCCCAGCACTGCCGCAAGCCTATGAAAATTGGCTTGACCGTCGCGACTCCACCACGCTAGCCAGCCTGGTGACAGCGGCCAAAATCCACTGGCTGGAGGCAGCACAGCAACTTACGGCCACTTATCATCGCGATCCGGAGCAGGGCGACGCTGCGATCAACGCGCTGGCCTGCGGCGACCTCGCCAGCCTCAAGCTTTAGGCGAAAAAAAACGGGCGTCGAACGCCCGTTTTTCTTGCCTGCGATCCGGCTCAGGCCGGCATTTCCACTTCCTGCCCCAGTTGCTCGGCAATGCTGTCGAGCAGTTGCTGTTCCTGATACGGCTTGCCCAGATACACGTTGACGCCGATTTCCATCGCGTGATTGCGGTGCTTGTCCGCCGTACGCGACGTGATCATGATGATCGGAACCGCCTTCAGGCGGGCATCGCTGCGCATCACGCGGGCCAGTTCGAAACCATCCATGCGTGGCATCTCGACGTCGAGCAATACCACGTCCGGTACCAGATCATGCATTTTTTCCAGCGCGTCGACGCCATCCTTTGCGCTGTCCACGCGGAAACCTTCGCGGGTCAGCAGGCGGGTGGTGATCTTGCGCACGGTGAGCGAATCGTCCACCACCAGCACCATCGGCGGCTGCAGGGCGGCGCTGACCTCGACCGACTCGGCAGGTGCCCGGCGTTCCGCAACGGTTCGCGGCTGACTGGCCCAGCGAAGTGCCAGCGGTACCGGATTGAGGATCAGGATCACGCGCCCGTCACCGCGAACCGTGGCGCCGGCGACACCCGTAATGCGCGCCATTTGCGGGCCGATGTTCTTGACCACGATTTCGCGCGTGCCTTCGATCACATCGACCAGCACGGCAGCCTGGCTGGCGCCGCTTTGCAGCAGCACAACCGGATTGTAGCGCTGCACCTCGTGAACCGCTTCGGTGTCGCCCAGCAGATGCGGCAGGTAGGTGAACGGATAACGGCTACCGCGCCAGTTCACTTCTCCGGCTGACATTGCCTGTTCCAGATCTGCCGGGTTGAGCTCCAGCACCTGCTGTACCAGGGGAGCCGGCAGCGCATAATCGTGCTTGGCGGCCGTGATCATCACGGCCTGGGTCATCGCCAGCGTGAGCGGCAGATAGATGCTGAAGCTGGTTCCGGCGCCCGGTTTCGAAGTGATGTCGATGCGGCCGCCGAGGGCGGAAATTTCGCTCTTCACCACATCCATGCCAACGCCACGGCCGGCCACCTGGCTGACGGCCTCTGCGGTCGTGAAACCGGCGGCAAAGATCATCTGCGACAGCAGGGTTTCGGTCGGCTCGGCACCGGGCAGCAGCATGCCGCTCGCCTCGGCTTTTTCGCGGATGCGTTCGAAATTGAGGCCGGCGCCGTCATCCTGAACAGTCAGCATCATTTCGTTGCCGGACTGGCGCGCGGACAGTACGATTTCGCCAAATTCTGCCTTGCCCGCAGCGCGTCGTTGCTCCGGGGTTTCAATGCCGTGTGCCAGCGCATTGCGCAGCAGGTGCTCCAGCGGCGCGGTGACTTTCTCCAGCACCGAACGGTCGATTTCCAGATCGCCGCCCTGAATGTCGAGCTGGGCGCGTTTGTCCACATCGCGCGCGGTCTGGCGCACGGTACGATAGAGGCGTTCGGCCACCGAATATAGCGGCACCATGCGCACCCGCAGCAGATTCTGCTGTAGTTCGCGGTTGAGGCGCGTCTGGTGGATCAACGCAGCATCCGCCTCGCCCAGACGGGCCAGCAGAATGTGCTGCACGGTGGAGATATCGTTCACGCTTTCAGCCAGGAAGCGCGTGACTTCCTGGAAACGGGTAAAGCGGTCGAACTCGAGCGGGTCGAATTCTTCTGCCACGCCCTGTGACTGGAAGGTCGCCTGCATCTGCGACTCGGCCTGAATCTCGACTTCCCGAATGTGTCCACGCAGACGCACCAGCGCGTCGGAGAGTTCGTTGACATGGCGCTTGAAGCCGAACACTTCGCTCTCGATCCGTGATCGCGCAATCGCCACTTCACCTGCCTGGTTGACCATGCGATCGACCCAATCGGCACGCACCCGCAAAGTCAGGGCATTGCTGTCACGCGTCACCGGATGCGCCGGCGCATTCGAATCGGATTCCGGGGCTGCGGTGGCCACATGCTCGCTCCCGACATGCCCCAGTACCGGCTCGATCGGGGCTTCCAGAGGCACATTCACTTCTTCGTCCGGAGCCAGGTTGCCCTGCTTCAGCCGTTCCACCGCATCGGCGAGTCGGTCGACCTGCGCTTCCAGGGTTTCGAATACTTCCGCGGTTGCACCCAACTGGCCTTCAATCACGGCGATCACGCGGGATTCCATGACGTGCGTCAGTTCACCCAGGCGCATGGCTCCGACCATGCGTGCGCTCCCCTTGATGGTGTGCAGCGAGCGCCGCAATGCATCGCGGGCAGCCGCTTCGGCCGGTGACGCCTTCCAGGCGCGGAGTTGTGAGCTGGTGTCCGGCACCAGCGAATCGGACTCCTCGAGGAAAATCGGCAGCAACTGCAAATCGATTTCATCCGTGACTTCCCGCCGCTCGAACACCGGAGCCGGCTTGGCGACCTTGATGTCGGGTACCAGAGCGCTGACGTCCAGCGGGCCTCTGGGTTCACGAGCAGCGGGGGCTTCGACCGGCTCGCCTTCGCCTGTCGCATCCACAGACGATTCCGTATCTGCAGGCTCAACCGGTGCTTCGGCCACCGGCTCGATGGTTTCTTCGCGGGCCTCGGCAACTTGCGTGGGCTGCTCGTCTTCCAGTTCACCCAGCGTCGCGATCAGATCGTGAGCCGAATCGGGCAGTCGCCGGCCTTCGATGGTCGCGATCATGTCGTGCAGACGCGCGATCGTATCCTGCACCAGCGCCAGGTGCGCCGATGGCAACGACACATGCACGAAGCGGTTCCAGTATTGTTCGAGCGCGTGCGACAGATCGGCCAGCTCAGCGATGCCAGCCGTACCGGCAATTCCGCCCAGGGTGTGGACGGCGCGACGTGCGTGTTCGCACACCACACTGTTGGCTGCGTCGGCAAGGCGCTCGGACTCTTCCTGCAGGACGGCAAGACGCTGGTGTGCCTCGACCATGAAAATCTCGAACAGGCCAGCGGAGAGACACACCGGCCCGATACAGACTTCGTCCGATACTGGCTGGGCATCGGACACCACTTCCGGCGCCGGCTCGGAGGGCGCCGCCGCCTGCTCCAGTGATACCACGCTGGGGACTGCGTATTCGACTATGGTCTCCCAGCCTGGTGCAGGCGTACCAGCCATCGTGTCGCTTTCCATCTGGGCCGTATCCATACCGGTCGACAGCATGTCCGAGAACACGTCGAGGGATTCCGGTTCAGCGGTGGTCGCGAAGCCGATTTCGGCATCAATCGCCGTGTCATCCGCATGGGCGACCCATTCCACCGGCTCGATTTCATCATTCACTTCAACGGGAGCTTCTGCATCGGCAACAGCCAACGGCTCCGTTTCAGTTTCCGCTTCAGCCATCGTCTCGGCTTCCGACTCGTCCACAGCGAGCATTTCGGTTTCGGACTCCATCACCGACAACAGATCGCCGACTTCGGCTTCAGTCGAAGACTCGACCACGCTATCGGTTTCAGCCTCGACCGCCACATCAGTTTCCATTGACGGTTCGGACGGCTCTGCTGCCAGCTCGGCAACGGCCGGTGCGATGTCCTCCGTTGCAGGAACAGTCGGTGCCGCTGTGACATCCAGCGCTTGTCCCTGTGACACACGGTCGAGTGCGGCCAGCAAGGCTGGAACAGGAAGCGCCACGGACTGACCGGCCTGCAGCGCCATCACCCAATCCTGGAACACGCCACAGGCACGCCCGACCAGGGTCAACAGATCATTGCTGGCCGCTTTCTGTTCGTTCAGCCAGCCGTTCATCAACTGCTCAAACCGCCACGACGTTTCACCCAGTTCGCTCAGGCCAACCATGCGGCCACTGCCTTTGAGTGTATGGAAGGCGCGACGGATCACCGTCAGGGAATTCTGGTCATCCGGGTTGTTCTGGCAAGCGGCGCTGGCTTCGCCCATGGTCGCCAGGACCTCGTTGGCCTCTTCCAGGAAGATTTCCAGCAGTTCCGGCTCGACGCCTTCGGGGATTGCGGCAAGGAGCGTGTCCTCGGTTGCCGTATCGTCGCCGGATGTGGACGCTGCAGACTCTGCCACGTCCCCCTCCGCCGTTGCGGTGAATGGCGCTTCGACTAAGTGTGGCGGCTGCGCCTCATTGGCAAGCTGGCAATACTCGGGCTCGTTGGTCCCGGCAGGCAGGCTTTCGTTCGAAGCAGCTGTTTCCGAAAGATCGACGGTGAGCAGGTGGTCATCCGTTTCTCTGGGCAGCGACTCGATCGCTTCCGCTATCGGCGGGACGTCGGCCACGGGCCGCGCGGGCAATGACAGCCCGCTCAGGGCTTCGATAGCCGCATCAAGTTCCAGGGGGGCTTCGGCAGGGTCGCGGCTGGCCTCGAGCGCGGCACGTGTCTGCTGTTTCAACAGGTCATCATCGACCAGTTCGGCATCGCGGTTGAGTTCGGTCAGGACCTCAAGATATTTTTTTTTTGCGCCCTCGTCCGGCTCGTCGCGCCACCCCAGATAGGCATCCTTCACCGCGGCCTTGCGCGCCGGCATGCCGGACTCCACGGAGTGGTCGAATTCTTCCTCTTCGGCCTGACCGGCCTCGATCAGGCCGAAGTCGGCCAAAACCGGCCGCAGGATCTTGGCGGCATCGGAACGGCCCGCGCAATAGGACTCGATATACAAACCAAGACTCGAGAAGGCATCGGCCAGACGATGCTGGCCGGCTTCATCGGGATGGCCTTCGTTGGCGAACGGCTGGACTTCGGCTGTTGCGGCCGCCAGCAGGCTGGCTGCGTCGGGCAGTTCCAGCATGGTCAGCGCGCCTTGCGCCTGCTGCGCCAGCGCGGGCAGTGCCGCCAGCGCTTCGCGCTCGTCGGCATCGCGGAAGAAGGCATCCAGCACTTCCTCCATCTGCTTAAGGTTCTGTCCGACCTCCTGCGCCATATGCACCAGCATGTCGCGTTCCGCTTCACGCTGAGTGGACGTTTCCATGGCATTGGCGGGCATGTCGCGGCCTTCGATCAAGGCCCGCAGACGGGCCTGCTGGCTTCCGGCGCGTTCAGCAAAATCGGCCTGCAGCACATCTTCCCGGTCGATGGCGGTCTGCATGAACAGCAGGGTGGAAGCGACCTCCAGATTCATCTGCTCGCGCGCTTCGCCCTCGCTCCGGCCAGCGGCATTCGCCGCTGCCGCGAGTTCTTCGAGACAGGGCTTGAGGCCGCTGTTCTCGAGCACCTGCGCCTGCGGGAGCATGCGCTCCAACTGGGTCTGGAACTGGGCCAACTGATCGGCATGGCCATCCACGTAGGCATGCCAGTTGTCGCGTGCGGCCTTCAAGCCGGTCTGCAGGGCATCCAGCAGCGGGCGCATGCGTGCCAGCGCTTCGGGATCCAGCATGCCACGGCCCGGCAGATAACGATCGAGGCCGAAAGTCGTGCGCACTTCTGCGGCCCGGCCCTCCAGGGTCTGGCTTTTGGCGACGAAGAACAGCGCATCGCGCAGCAGGCGCTCGGCAACCTGGGGCGATCCTTCCATCAGGCGACGCATCTGCAGGTCGACACGGGCAAGCAGCTGCTTGACATGGAAATCAGCCTCGACGCCGCGCGCGATCAGGCTATCCACGAAGCCGACGCAGGCCCACCAGAAGGTTTGCGAGGCTTGTGACGGTGCAATGCGCTCGATTGCGGCGAGCGCATCGCGCATCCGCTGCAGCCCCTGCTCTGCCTCGACGTTGCGGAGGAATGCCAGCAGTCCGCGCTGGAACAGGCCGCGTGCGGTCTTGACCTCGGCGGCGAGCGCTTCCTGCGACAGGCTGTCGTTGGCGGCCTTGCCTTTCACTCGTGAACGCAGATCGGGGAAGAACAGTTCGCCCTCGAACACCCGTTCGGCACCCTGCAGTTCGCGCAGCCGCTTGTACAGCGGGAACAGCGCCAGTTCGCCGCTGCCGCGTCCGTCGGCCAGATCCTTGACCCAGCGCTGCAGGCCTTCGATGGCATTGCGCAACGCGCGCAACATCTCGTCATCCGCCTGCAGACGGTTCTCGTTGATGTCGGCGAGGCAGGATTCCAGCGTGCTCGCCAGCGTGGCGGCGCCTTCCAGACCGACCATGCGCAGCGCGCCGGTCACCTGGTGCGCGTCGTCGCGCGCCAGCCGCAGGGCATTGGTGAGGTCGGCGTCGACACTGAAGGCCTGCACGCGCCCGAGGGCGGCCTGCAATGCAGTGTCGATGTCTCCGCGCACCCAGTTCAACGGGCCGGTATCGTAATCGAGTAAGGCGCTCATGATGTGTAGTTCCTGACGTTGGTTGCAGTGGCCGTGATCGGCTTTCGCTACGCGTTGCGGTCCATTCGATCAGGCAAGCTTGAAGCCCGCGACCGAGGTCTTGAGATCCTGGGCCAGCTGCTTCATGCCGCCAATCGATTCGGCCGTCTGCTGCGTGCCGCTGCTGGTCTGGGCGGAAATGGACTTGATGTCCTGCATGGTCTCGGCCACCTTGGCGGTCGACTCGGCCTGGCTCTGCGTAGCCGCCGAAATGTCGGCAATCAGGCCGGCCAGCGTCTTCGACACGTCGCCGATCTCGGCCAGCGTCTGGCCCGCGGCGTCGGACAGCTTGGCGCCTTCGACCACGCCCTGGGTCGACACTTCCATGGCCGCCACCGTATCGTGGGTGTCCGATTGAATCGTCTTCACGATGGCCGCGATCTGCTTGGTCGCATCGGCGGAGCGTTCCGCCAGCCGCTGCACTTCTTCCGCAACCACCGAGAAGCCGCGTCCGGCTTCACCCGCCGACGCTGCCTGAATGGCTGCGTTGAGCGCCAGCACGTTGGTCTGTTCGGTAATGTCGGAAATCAGTTCGACGATTTCGCCAATCTCCTGCGACGATTCGCCCAGACGCTTGATTCGCTTCGACGTTTCCTGAATCTGCTCGCGCAGGCCATTCATGCTGGAGATGGCGTTCGCCACCGCCTGCTGGCCTTTCTCGGCTGCTGCCAGCGATTGTTCTGCCACGCGGGCGGATTCGGCCGCGTTGCCCGACACCTGTTGCACCGACTGCGCCAGGTTCACCACCGCGGCAGAAGTTCCCTCGATTTCTTCGGTCTGACGGCGCGAGGCTTGCTGCAAGGTTTCGGAAACCTGTCCGGCCTGACCGGCTGCCTGATCCATCTGCAGTGCGGCCTGGTTGATCCCGCGCACCAGGCTTCGCAGCTCTTCCACCGTATAGTTGATCGAGTCGGCCACCGCGCCGGTAATGTCCTCGGTCACGCTGGCGTTGATGGTGAGGTTGCCTTCGGCAAGTTCGCCCAGCTCGTCCATCAGACGCAGAATCGCTTCCTGGTTGCGGCTGTTTTCCTCTTCGCTCTTGCGTGCCCGCGATTTGGTTTCGTTGATGTTGACCAGTCCCAGCAACACCAGCGAACCGATGCCAAGCAGGCCGAACAAGGCAGCCATCAGGTAGCCGGCACCGCCGATCGACTGGTAGTCCTCAGCCAGCTGATCGGTATCCTTCAGCAGTGTGTCGCTGCCGGTGAACAGGTTGTTGGCCGCAATTTTAGCCTTCAGCAGGGCCTGGGTATTGCCCAGCACCGAACCCACCGCTTCCACCATGTCGCCCATGTTGCCGCCCAGGTCTTCCAGCGTCATCATGCTGTCCTGCCGGCGACTGGCTGCGCCTTCCATAAGCATCTGCACCGAATCACGGAAAGAGGTCGTATCCTTTTCCAGCTGCAGCACCACTTCGGGGTCGATCAGGTCTGACGACATCAGCATGTTGGCGTTTTTCGGCAGACGCTGGCTCAGCATGACAAGATGGTTTGCGCGCGATACTTCGCGTACGCTGGCGCCTGCATTGATCAGCTGGCTGGCAAGCTGTTCGGCGACTTCCTGCAGATCGATACTCAAGGCGTTAATGCGTTTGATGTTTTCGCTCATCGCCACCAGGTTTTTTTCCTGCGACAGGATCAGCTTGACCTGCGGATCGAATTTCTGCCACTGGGCGCTGACTTTTGCCAGCGAGTCGCGCGCCGCGCCCCGGGTCGCAGGCACTTCATCGTCACCCTCGGTCAACCCGGCCAGTGTTTTTTCGAAAACGGCCTTGCCTTCGGCCAGCTTCTTGAAAGCCGCGGCATTACCCAGCACGGACTGTTGCGCAGTCAGCGGCAGTCGCTGCGAAAGCACTTCCAGTTCGCCGGCGCGAGCTTCGTAGCCGGCACGGTTGTCGAGCTGAACCGAGCTGTAGATGGTGAAGCCGGCCGCCAGCAACAGTGAGACGATCAAAGTGCCGCCGGTATAGAGGTACTGCTTGTCGACCGGCAAATGGCCAATCAGCGGGACCTTGCCAGCTTCCTTGTTGGCAAGCTTGCGCACGGACTGCATGATCAGGGTGGTGTGCTCGACCCCTTTTTTTCCCGTGACCTTTTCAGTCATGCGGCCAGCCAGCCCTTTAAAGCCATTCATCGTAATCGACATGTTCATTGCTCCAATCCTCCGTTTTCAGCGCCAGCGCGCTGCATATTCAATGTTCAATCAGTTACCGAGTTGAGCCTCAACCTTGAGGAACTCAGCATTGCCGAGCAGTTGTCCAAAATCCATATCGCACCAGTCGTTGCCGGCTTCGTCGGCATATTGGCGAGCGACCCATGGATGCGCCTTACTTTCGTTGCGCATCTGATAACGGTTGATGTTTTTCAGACCCATCGTGTTGCGCACCAGAAGCGCCGCGTTTACGCCAAAGTCGTGGTGAGGTATCAGCAAGCGGCAATCGGCATGGTCGGGAGTGACGCCCAGGCCCATGAAATCAGCGAAATCGCTGACCGCGTACAAATTGCCGCGGATGTTGGCAACACCGCGAAACCAGCGCCGCGAACCGGGCACTTTGACGACGTGGGGCACGGGTAGCACTTCCTCGGTATCGGCGAGGCTCACCAGCCAGTTCACATTGCCCACCCGGAAGCCCAGGCGGGACCCGGTATTGTCGCGACTGGCCGCCGCCTGCAACTGCTGCGACAGCGTGGTCTGAAATTCGCGCAGATTGAATTTCTTGGCCATGGCGGTCTGCTCAGCCCAGTGCCTTGATTTGCGACAACAGGTCTTCCGGCTTCACCGGCTTGACCAGATAGGCTTTAGCACCCTGCCGGATGCCCCAGACCTTGTCGGTTTCCTGGCCCTTGGTGGTGCACATGATGACCGGAATGTGCTTGGTCGCATCTTCCTTGGTGATCATGCGCGTCGCCTGATAGCCGTTCATTCCCGGCATCACGACATCCATCACGATCAGGTCGGGCAGCGTCTGCTTGGCTTGCACAACGGCTTCTTCGCCGCTTTCCGCCATGCTGACCAGATAGCCGTTCTTGACCAGCAGTTCGGACAGAAAAAAGCGTTCGGTGGGAGAATCATCCACGACGAGGATTCGGCTGATTGACATATTCCATGCTCCTTGAAAAACGGTTAGGCTCCGGCGTTTGCGTATTCGCGTACAGCCGTCAACAACGTGTCCTTGGTGAAAGGCTTGGTCAGGTATTCGTCCGACCCCACCATGCGGCCGCGCGCACGATCGAACAGCCCGTCCTTGGACGACAGCATGATGACGGGCGTGGTACGGTACTTGGCGTTGCGCTTGATCAGCGAGCAGGTCTGATAGCCGTCGAGGCGCGGCATCATGATGTCGACGAACACCACGTCGGGATCGTGGTCGGTAATTTTCGACAGCGCATCAAAACCGTCCTGCGCCAGGATGACTTCGCAGCCCGCCTGATTCAGGAATATTTCCGCACTGCGGCGGATGGTGTTGCTGTCATCGATGACCATCACCTTGACGCCTTTTAATGCTTCGTTATCCACAACGTTTTCTCCAAGAGAACCGAAGGGTGGACGGCTCGGGCCGCTCCCTGTGTGGTAAACATTACGGCACCGGCACGGGCTTCTTTAGCGCTTGCTCTTTCCTTCCGGGCTGGCAATAGGCAAATAAAAAGGGCGCTGCATCGCAGCGCCCTTCCATCCCGGAAAATGAGTGAGTCGGTTGCCCTTACCAGGAACTCTCGGTTGATTTCTTTTCGCCGCCCGCGACCAGGCTCATGGTGTCCAGGATGACCCCGGGCAGGGAGGAGATGCGCATGAACTGGCCCATGCCCACATCCGGGAAAGCCAGTGCAATGCGGAATCGACCAAACGGTGCCTCCACCTCATCGTCGACGATGTAGATCTCGTAAGGCAAGCCCGCGATGTTCTCCTGCATATCGATGCGCTTGATCCATTCGCCATCGCTGTTTTCGCCATCGTTCATCGCCACGCCGAACACCGCCAATTTGCGGTCCGGCAGCACGATCTCGTAGACCTTGGACGTTTTGGCCACGCCTTTTGCCAGGTTGTTGCGCACGACCTTCAACGCTTCGGCAAAGTCGCCATACTTGGCAAGCTTATTCTTCGAGGAATCCAGGCGCTCCATCCCGATCATGTAGCGGTAATTTGCCATGCTCGATGCAGGTTCATCGCCGCCCTGCCCCTTGCCGGCGCCCAGCGTCTCCTTCAAACGCGCCTGCAGCGTCTTGACCGCGCCTTCCCGCTTGTCGAAGCCATTGCGGAAGTAGGCGCGATACCAGTAATCAGGATTGGTGTACGCAACACTGCCGTCCGCCTTCACGCCCACGCGAATTGCCGCGCCCAGCACTGCATTGCCGCCGGCAGCACCCACTTCCTTTAGCATGGCGTCATCCGTGGCGATCACCACGCCATAGTCCGAGAGGCCTTTGGGAAAGTACTTCCCAACCACATTGAAACCGCCGTTCTTGAGCTTGGCCTCGACGGCCGCGGCCGCACCCTGCGTGCTGCCGCCCATCACCGCATCGCCTTTTATATAGGGAGAAATAGCCCACACGCTCGCCGAAAAAGCGAACAGGGCCCAAGCCGAAATCCAACGAAAAATCATGTCGCTCTCCTAATTAGAAATTGTTTTCCCCATCCAACCGCACCATTGACAGGGCGATAGTCCGGATGGGCGTGGATTCTATGACCAAATACAGTTGATGCCTACGCCCTAACGCCTGTTACGCAGGTTTCTTGAGCGCTCAAACGTAAATAATGAAATTCGCTAGAACGCCACCATCTCGAAATCGTCCTTGCGCGCCCCGCAGTCGGGACAGGTCCAGTTGATCGGCACATCTTCCCAGCGCGTGCCAGGCGGGATGCCATCGTCGGGGGCGCCCGTTTCTTCATGGTAAATCCAGCCGCAAATCAGGCACATCCAGTTTCTGTACTCAGGTGTTTCAGGCATGGTGGTATGGGGAATTCAGCTAAAATTGAAAGCCGATTCTAATGCAGTGACGTCATGCCGCCGATATTCACCCCCAAACTCACGCCCCCGCTGGTGCTCAGCTTTGCCGCGTCCGACCCAACCGGCGGCGCAGGCATGCAGGCCGACCTGCTGACGCTGGCGAGCATGGGATGCCATCCACTGTCGGTCATTACTGCTCTGACGGTGCAGGACACCGCCGGGGTGGACGAAATCCTGGTGATCGATTCCGAATGGGTGATGGACCAGGCGCGCATGCTGCTGGAGGACGTGCCGGTCGCGGCATTCAAGCTCGGCATGCTGGGCAGCCCGGAGTCGATTGCAGTGATCGCCGAAATTCTGGCTGACTACCCAGATATCCCAGTGGTGCTTGACCCTGTGCTGTCATCCGGCCGTGGCGACGAACTCGCCACCGACGATATGATCGCGGCGATGCGCGACCTGTTGATCCCGCAGACCAGCGTGCTCACGCCCAATAGCCACGAGGCACGCCGGCTGGCGCTATTCGAGTCGGATGAGGACGATCTGGATCTGGCCGAATGTGCCAAGCACCTGACTGATCTGGGCTGCGAATACGTGCTCATCACCGGCACGCATGAGGCCACGCCGCGCGTGCTGAACAGCCTGTACGACAGCAACGGCCACGTGCAGACCGATGCCTGGGACCGCCTGCCCGGCAGCTACCATGGCTCCGGCTGCACCCTCGCCTCGGCCATCGCCGCCACCCTGGCTTACGGGCAACGATGTGCCCGCTGCCGTGCGTGAAGCGCAGAATTTCACCTACGAGACGCTGAAAGCCGCTTTCCGGCCCGGCATGGGGCAATACATTCCCGAGCGGTTTTTCTGGGCGCAGGACGTACAGACGGAAGGCAATGCCTGAATTCGCCATGTCTGATTTTCCTGGCGGCATCTACGCCATCACCCCCGAAACGACCGATACGGAATGGTTGCTGGCACAGATCGAAGCCGCGCTCGAGGGCGGTATAGCCGCCGTTCAATACCGCGACAAGTCGGCCGATGTCGCCCTCCGCCACGAGCAGGCCAGCGAACTGGTTGCGCTGTGCCGCCGCTTCAACGTGCCGCTGATCGTCAACGACGACCTGCGTCTGGCCGATCTTGCCGACGCCGACGGCGTGCATCTGGGGCGCGACGACGGCAGCCTGCGCGAGGCACGCATCATTCTCGGCAAGAATAGGCTGATCGGCGCATCGTGCTATCAAAGTCTCGAACTGGCCCGCGCCGCACAGGCCGCGGGTGCCGATTACATCGCCTTTGGCAGCTTCTTTCCGTCGCCCACCAAACCTGCAGCCGGTCGGGCTGAAGCGGCTTTGTTGCGCGCAGCGACGCAAGCCATCCAGGTCCCGATTGTCGCCATCGGCGGCATCACGCTCGCCAACGCGCCTGCGTTGCTGGACGCCGGCGCCGACAGCCTCGCCGTGCTGTCGGCCCTGTTCGACGCGCCCGACATCCGTGTCGCGGCGCATGCCCTGAATCAACTGTTTGAAGTGGAATCGGAACAATGAACCCAGCCATGAACCGCAACGAAACCCTGTTTGAGCAATCGCAAAAAGTCATCCCCGGCGGTGTGAATTCACCGGTGCGCGCCTTCAAGGGCGTCGGCGGCACCCCGGTGTTCTTCGACCACGCGCAAGGGCTCGCGGGTGTGGGACGCCGACGGCCGCGAATACATCGACTACGTCGGCTCGTGGGGCCCGGCGATCCTCGGCCACGCCCATCCCGGCACCGTCAAGGCCGTGCAGGACGCGGCCGCGCGCGGGCTCGTCGTTCGGCGCGCCGTCGGCGGCCGAACTCGAAATCGCCGAACTGATCACCCGAGCTGGTGCCCAGCATCGAAAAGGTCCGCCTGGTGTCGTCCGGCACCGAGGCGACCATGAGCGCGATCCGCCTGGCGCGCGGCTTCACCGGGCGCAGCAAGATCATCAAGTTCGAAGGCTGCTATCACGGCCATGCCGACTTCCTGCTGGTCAAGGCCGGCTCCGGCGCGCTCACCTTCGGCAACCCCACCTCGGCCGGCGTGCCGGCGGAAACCGCCGCGCAGACCCTGGTGCTCGACTACAACGACGTCGCCGGCCTGGAGCGCACCTTCGCCGAAATGGGCACGGAGATCGCCTGCATCATCGTCGAGCCGTTCGCCGGCAACATGAACCTGGTCAAGCCGACGGCCGAGTTCATGGCGGCGATGCGCCGGCTGTGCGATGCGTCCGGCGCGCTGCTGATCTTCGACGAAGTGATGACCGGCTTCCGCGTCGACCTCGGCTGCGCGCAGAAGCTGCTCGGCATCCGTCCCGACCTGACCACGCTCGGCAAGGTGATCGGCGGCGGCATGCCGGTGGGCGCCTTCGGCGGCCGCGCCGAGATCATGGACAAGCTCGCGCCGGTCGGCCCGGTGTACCAGGCCGGCACGCTGTCGGGCAACCCGGTCGCGGTCGCCGCCGGCCTTGCCACGCTCAAGGCCATCAGCGAACCGGGCTTCCACGCGCGCCTCGCCGCCAGCACCGAACGCCTGGTCAAGGGCCTGGCCGCTGCCGCGCAGGACGCCGGCGTCACCTTCTGCGCCGACTCGGTCGGCGGCATGTTCGGCCTCTATTTCGCCGCCACGCCGCCGGCAAGCTTTGCCGAGGTGATGCAGTGCGACAAGGACAACATTCAACCGCTTCTTCCACGCCATGCTCGACCACGGCGTCTACCTCGCGCCCTCGGCGTTCGAGGCAGGCTTCGTCTCGGCTGCGCACAGCGATGCCGACATCGACGCCACCATCGACGCCGCACGCGAAGTATTCAAGTCACTGTAAGACTGCGGGTCATCCGCGAAGGACGCCGCGTTCGCGAAGCCGGGTTTTACATTCGCACTGCTTTGCGCCCTTCGCGGACAAATTAGGTTTCCCCACATGAACGACGAACTTTCCCCCGAAGACGAACTGCGGCTCAACGTCCTGTTCAACACCGAGCTCAAGGCCGTCCGCATCGACGAATCGAACATGACGCTGTGGGCGCTGACGCCGCAAGGCGAGGCCAGCGTGCCGCTGAAGCCCAACGAGCGTTCCGACCGCTATCTCAAGCGCGTGCGCGAACTGCTGTCCGGCCACGCGCTCGGCTCGCCCGGCGGCTACCCGGTGCACCTGACACGCTGGACGCGGCAGTCGCAGGCCGGGCTGTCGACCCAGCATCTGGCGCAGCTGCTGTTGATCGCCGAGGAAGAAGCGGTGGTTGCCGTGGTGCATTCGCCCGCGCTCACCGACGAACTGGCACGCTACGCCTGGTGGTGCATGCCGACCATCGAGAACGCGCGGCTGATGCTGATGCGCGACGTGGTCAGCCAGGGCAGCATGGGCCGCACGCTGGCCGAATTTCTGGTCGAGCACCTGGCCTTCCTGCACGAGGACGATGTCGGCATTCTCGACACCGTGGCGGTGATGCTGTATTCGGGCGTGCTCACCGAGGCCGAGCGGCTGTCGATCTGGAAGCGCGGCAACAGCCGCAACTCCTATTACGTGGCCTTTCTCGAACTGCAACCCGACAATCTGCCCAACCCGCGTGCCGCGCGCACGGACCACGGCAGCGTGCCGCGCTTGCCGGACAACCCGTACAGCGCGATGCTGGAAAAGGCGCTGTCGGGGCAGGGGCAAACCTTTCTCGCCACCGACTGCAGTCATACTCGACCGCCCGGAAGTCCAGGAAGTGGTGAACCACACCCTCAATGCGCTGGCGCAGTGGTGCGCACCACTGCGCCAGGCCGATGAGGCCACTCGCAATGCAGCTCGCGAGTCCCTGCTCAAGGCTGCGCCCCAGTTCGAACCGGATTGCGCGGCACTCGATGCACTGGCGGCGGTGGATGCCGACAGCGTGCGGCCGATCTTCCTCAAGACCACCGCGATCGGCTCGCTGATGCGGCGCAAGATCCAGCCCGTCGTCACCCCGCTGCTGGACAGCATCGCGGTGCTGCGGCGCCAGCCCTGAAACGACGAGGCCCTGCAGGCTTGCGCCTGCAGGGCCTCGCTTGCCGCCGTCGCTTACTTGCCGAGCGCCGAGTCGACGCTGGTCGAGAAACTTGTCAGGCTTCTCGAAACCGATCACCTTGAAATCGGACTGCTCGCCGGCACCGTTCCAGAAGATCAGCCCCGGCGGGCCGAACAGATTGAAGCGCTTGAGCAGGGCCTTGTCGGCATCGGTATTGGCGGTGACGTCCGCCTTCAGCAGCACCACGTCGCTCAGGCGCGCCTGCACTTGTGGGTCGCTGAAAGTGAAGCGTTCCATCTCCTTGCACGACACGCACCAGTCGGCATAGAAATCGAGCATGACGGGCTTGCCGTCGGCCTTGGCCGCAGCCAGCCGATTCTCGAGATCGGCCACATCCTTGACCTTCTCGAACGCCAGACCTTTCTGCTCGGCCGCAATCGCAGTTCCGCCCGCGCCGCCCTTGAAAACGTCGAGCGGCTGCAGCAGATCGCGGCTGCCCGCCAGCATGCCGAGGATGATCGCCAGTCCCCCGATCAGCAGCACCACGCCGAGTCCCTTCCACAGACGCGCCCAGCCGTGCGCATGGGCCGGCAGCGGGTCGAGCGCGTGCAGGATAGATGGCGGAAGCGATCAGCAGCATCGCCCACAGCAACATGTTGATCCAGGCCGGGATGATCGGCGAGATCAGGTAGATGGCGATCGCCAGCATCATCACGCCGAAGAAATACTTCACCGCATTCATCCAGCCGCCGGCGCGCGGCAGCAGGGCGCCCGCCGACACGCCCACCAGCAGCAGCGGCACCCCCATGCCCAGCGCCAGCACGAACAGCGCGACGCCGCCGAGCGTGGTGTTGCCGGTCTGCGCGATGAAGGCCAGTGCGGCGGCCAGCGGCGGCGCCACGCAGGGGCCGACGATGACGGCCGACAGCACGCCCATGGCGAACACACCGACGAAGTTGCCGCCCTTCATCTTGTTGGAGGCATCGGAGAACTTGCTCTGGATGAAACTCGGCAGTTGCAAGTTCGAAGAAGCCGAACATCGACAGGGCCAGCGCCACGAAGATGCCGCGCACCGATGCCGAGCGCCCACGGATTCTGCAGCGCGTTGGAAACAGGGTGCCGGACAGCGCCGCCGCCACGCCGGCCAGCGCGTAGGTGATCGCCATGCCCAGCACATAGGCGAGCGCAAGCAGGAAGCCGCTGCAGTTTGGTCATGCTTTGGCTTTGATTCTGCCCGGCGATGATGCCCGACAGGATCGGAATCATCGGAAACACGCACGGGCGTCAGCGCCAGCAGCAGGCCGAGGCCGAAGAAAGTGGCGACGACGCGCCCAGAAGCTGCCGCCTTTCAGCACGCGCTCGATTTTCGACGTATCCGATTCATTCGCAGGCCCGGCCGCTGTCGGCGGCGCGCTGGAAACAGCCGCTGCCGACACGGCGGACCGCGCCCGCCGAGCCAGCGTGAAGTCGCGGCTGATCGGCGGATAGCAGATGCCGACCGCTTCGTTGCAGCCCTGCCAGGTCGCTTCCAGCACCAGCTTCTCGCCGGCGGCGAGCGCGCGCGACAGCGTCACGCTGGCGGTAAAATCCTTGTGATACACCTCGGTGCGGCCGAAGCTCGGGTCGTCCTTGACGTCGCCCGCCGGCGTGTCGACGCTCGCCACTTTCACGTCGGCCGGCGACTTGACGACATAGGCGAGCTTGTCGCGATACAGATAGGTATCGGGCGTCAGCGTGTAATCGAATTTGACCGTCTGCGCATCCGGCCATTGCCGCGGCCACCAGGAAAGCCTCGTCCGGCGGCAGCAGTCTTCGGCATTCTCCATGCCCACCCAGGCTGCGCAGGCCATCCAGCGCAGAAGCGGGCGATGCAGATGCGGGCGCGAGTCGACGGGGGCAACGGGCGCCGCGACGGCAGCGGCCACCAGCGCCGGCAGCTTGAGCGTCATGCTCTCGGTCTGCGGCGTATAGCACAGCCCGGCATCGGCACAGCCCTGCGCAGTGGCTTTCAGCGTGACCGCGGTCGGTGCCCGGCGTGCGCTGGATCGGCAGCGCGATGCGCACGTCCTTGCGATAGGTTTCGACCTTGCCGAAATTCTCGTCTTCCTTCACCTTGCCTGCGGGCAGCTTCGGCGTGCCCAGCGTGGCGCCGGTCAGCCTCGAACTTGAACTTGTCGCGGTACATGTAATAGCCGTCGGCGATCTGCCAGCGCGCTTCCAGCGTATTGGCGTCGAGCGCACGCGCCGAAAACTTGAACGCGACTTCCGGGTCCAGAAATTCTTCGGCGTGGGCCACTGGAAAATGCGCAAACGCACCCCAAAGTCATGGAAATGCGCCGAGCAAACGAATCCACTTATTCATGTTTTTCAGTCTCCGTGGCCAGCCAGTCGAGATAGGCAGGCAGGCCGTGTGTTATCGGTATAGCAATCAGTTCAGGTACGTCGTAAGGATGCTGCGCGCGAACAATTTCTTCAACCAGCGGGTAGTTTGCGGCGGTGGTCTTGATCAGCAGCGGGATTTCGCCTGCCGTTTCCACCTGCGCCCTGCCATCGGTAAATGGAGCGGCACGCCGCCAAAACGTTCACGCACGCCGCCGCGCGGCTTTCGATCAACGCGTGCGCCAGTTTCTCGGCGCTCGCGACATCGGGTAAATTGGTCAAGACTAACAAAGGTTCCATCACATGCGCTTTAGTTGGATTGTGCTACTGCTGCTGTCGTTCCCGGTTCTGGAGGCCATCGGCATTTTCTGGGTCGCCAGCGCCATCGGCGGCTGGGTGCTGCTGTGGCTGCTGCTGGCTGCCGTCGTCGGGGTCATGCTGATTCGTGTCGAGCGCGTCGCCTGGGGCGCGCGCCTGCTGTTTTCGGTGCAGTCCGGCGCGACATCCGCTGGCCTCGTATGTTTGCCAGTGGCCGTATTCTGCTCGCCGGCGGCCTGCTTGTCTTCCCCGGCTTCATCAGCGATGCCATCGCGCTGGTGCTGCTGCTGATTCCCGGCACCTGGGCCAGGCGCATGCGGGACCCGCTGCGCCCGGCGAATGACGATATCCCCTTCGCCCGAGCCCGCCCCACCCCGCGGAGGCAGGGACAGCCCGCCCGAAAACGATCGAGGGCGAATTCAAGCGCGAGCCGGATGACTTGCCGCGTTGATCCGGCACGACTTCAGTGCAGGATATCGCGCAACAGGACTGCAACGCCGCCCCAGGCGATCTGACCGCCGATGCACAGCAGGATGAATGCCATCAATTGCTGAATGCCGTTGATTGCGCTGGCTGACAGCTTTTCGCCAAGCAGCGGGGCAAACCGGTAGCACACGTAAACCAGCATGGCCTGAAGCGCAGCGCCGAGCAGGATGCCCAGATGTGCGACCAAGCTCGCTTCGATGGTGGGCCGGGTCGCGTGCGCGGACAGGGTGAGCAGTACCACGATCGCGCCCGGGCCGAACGTGAGCGGGAAGGTGTAGGGATAGAAGGCATGTGACAGCACGTCGTCCTGCACGTCCACCGCCTTGCCGCCTGGGGCGGTGGAATGCCCACCGCCGGCAAGGGTGCGCCATCCCATCGCGGCGAGGGTGAGACCGCCGCCCAGTTGCAGTATCGGCAACGAAATGCCGAAGAAATGCAGCAGCCACTGGCCGATCAATTCGACCGCCAGCACGAATCCCATCATGATCCAGGCGACCTTGTATGCCAGGCGGCGGTAGACGTCTGCAGGTTGAGTACCGACCAGCGCCAGTATCAGCAGGGCGGTGCCAAACGGATTGACGATAGGCATCAGCGCTGCGAAAGCCAGCGGCAAGGTGGACAGGTCGCCCAGCATGTTCGGAGCCAGGCTTGCGTTAAGGTCCATTACGTTGAATCCCCCATCGGCTTGTGACCAAATTGTACGGACTCCCGGCAAGCGCTTAAAACAGCTTCATCTGCGCGGCTGGATTATCCGATCGCGCCTGCCTGATTTCGCGCAGCAGATCGTCCGATGTCGGATAGCGATATTTCAGCCGCAGCTCGCGCGTGGTGCGCGCGTTCGACAACTGGCGCGACTCGCGCAGAAACGACAGCAGGGCCTCGGACAACACCTTTTCCGCTTCGGCACGTTCACCCGCGGCGGCCGCGGCAGGTCGAAGGCATCGGCGCAGCTGTCGAACCAGTCGCCCATTTTCAGCGGATGTGCATCGACCGCATGGTAGATGCGCTGCGAACGGCCACGGAACAGCGCCGCCCATGCCAGCCGCGCCAGATCGTCGGCATGGATGTGGTTGGTATAGCTGTCGTCCTCGGCAACCAGCGCCGGGGTGCCGCGCTGGATGCGTTCCAGCGGCAGGCGGTCGGCAGCGTAGATGCCCGGCGCGCGCAGAATGCTCACCTGCACCCGCATGCGCTTCGCCCCAGGCACGCAGCTGGCGCTCGGCATCGACCCGCCGCACCGCACGGCCGTTGACCGGCGCCACCGGGCGCGTCTCGGCCACCCAGTCGCCGCCGCAATCGCCGTACACGCCGCTGGTGCTGATGTAGACCAGCGCGCCCGGCTTGCCGCGCCGCGCCAGCGCGTGCAGCAGATGCGCCGTGCGTGGATCGGTCTTGCCGTCAGCGGGCGGCGGCGCAAAGTGGAACACGCCGTCGACACGCGGCAGGCGGCGCAGGCTCTGCGGCACGTCGAGGTCGCCGACATAGGGGGTCACGCCGAGCGCGCGCAACGCGGCGGCGCGTTCGGGCCGGCGGATCATGCCGACGAATTCGGCCTGTCCGGCATAGCGCTTCACCAGACGTTCGGCCACATCGCCAAATCCCACAATCAAGATTCTTTTCATCGCACCTGCCTGAATTTGTCCACCGCCTGTAACCCTGTCCTTGCAAGGGTGAAAACCCGGCGCTCTCGGGCGATAATCTCATGGGTTTGTCACCGCATTCTAAGCTCACATCATGCCGTATCAGGTCACCATCCAGCCCAGCGGGCACCAGTTCAACGTCAAGGATGACGAAACCATCCTCGACGCCGCCCTGCGCGAGGGCTTCTCCCTGCCCTACGGCTGCCGCAACGGCGCCTGCGGCTCCTGCAAGGGCAAGGTGCTGTCCGGCGAGCTGGATTACGGCGAGCATTCGCCCACCGCGTTGAAGGACGAAGAAAAGGCACAGGGCCGTGCGCTGTTCTGCCGTGCCAAGCCCCTGTCCGACCTGAGCATCGAAGCCAAGGAAATCGGCGCCGCCAAGGACATCGTGGTGAAAACCCTGCCGTGCCGGGTGGAAAAACTGGAAAAACGCGCCGACGACGTGATGCTGATCAAGATCAAGCTGCCCGCCAACGAGCGCCTGCAGTTTCTGGCCGGCCAATACATCGATTTCCAGTTGAAGGACGGCAAGACGCGCAGCTATTCGCTCGCCAATCCGCCGCACGACGACGCGCTGCTGGAACTGCACATCCGCCACGTGCCGGGCGGCCTGTTCACCGACCAGGTGTTTTCCACCCTGAAGGAACGCGACATCCTGCGCCTGAAAGGTCCGCTCGGCAGCTTTTTCATCCGCGAGGATTCCGACAAGCCGATGATCTTCATCGCCGGCGGCACCGGCTTTGCGCCGATCAAGGGCATGCTGGAACACGCCTTTGCCGAGCACATCGACCGCGAGATGGTGCTGTACTGGGGGGTGCGCTCGCTGAAGGACCTGTACATGGCCGAACTGCCGCAACAGTGGCAGGCCGAACATCCCAATTTCAGTTTCATTCCGGTGCTGTCCAACCCGGAGCCGGACGACCACTGGCAGGGCCGCACCGGCTTCGTGCACGAGGCCGTGCTGGCCGATTTGCCGATCTGTCCGGCTATCAGGTCTACGCCTGCGGCGCGCCCATCATGGTGGACAGCGCGCGTGAAGCTTTCGCGCAAACGCGCGGCCTGCCCGAAGACGAATTCTTCGCCGATTCCTTCGTGTATGCGGCGGACGCCGAAACCGCGCCGCGCGGCAATCAGCCGCCTGACCCAACAGCCGGAAGCAGCGCGGGCCTACTGTGCGCGACACAGCGCCAATGCCTTTCTGATAATGCTGGCAGGCCTCGCCGGCTGACCGCTCTGGGTCTTGAGTTCGGCCATGCGGATATGGCCTTCGGCACTCGGCGCGATGGCGAGGCTGGCTTCCAGATAGCTCTGCGCCTTGCCCCATAGCTGCTGCACGCTGCACAACTGGGCCAGCGTCAGCAGCAACTGGGCGTCGCGCGGCTGGGCACGCAACCATTTCTCGGCCTGCTCGATTTGCCGTGTCGGACTGCTGCCGCGCAATTCGCCGTACAGCGCGACCAGGTCTTCATTCCACTCGCGGTTGAGCGCGGCTTCCAGCACGTCGAGCGCGGTGTCGTGTCCGCCACGCTGCATGAAGGCACGAGCTGCGGCACGTGCCACCCAGGGATCGACCTTGAAATCGGCCGGGATCTTTTTCCAGTACTCCAGCAGGCCGCGGTCATCTTCGGCGCGGCGCTTGAGGTTTTCGGCATAGGTCATGCGCCGATTCTGCGTGGCGACACCCTGCTTCCAGCGCATTGCTGCGCGTCAGCGCATCGAGCAGCGCGCTCGACCTCGTCCCACTGCCCGGTCATCTGCCGCGCCTTGAGTTCGAGCCGCAACAGCGCGTGTGCTGCGGCGCGATTTCCTTGGCCCGATTGATCGCCACCAGTGCAGCGGTCGCGTCCTTGGCGTCGAGACAGGCTTCGGCTTCGAACAGCTGGGCAGCCAGTTCGGCGCCATGCTGGCCGGCATCCTGAAGGTGGCGCTCACGCTGCGCCACGGCGCGCATTTCCTGCGCGGCACGCGCGGCCAGCACCCGTGCCAGTCCCATGCGCGCGTCGTCGCCCTGCCACTGGCCGAGCGACTGCTCGGCATCCTGATAGCGATATTCGGTATAGGCCTTGAGGCCGCCGACAAAGTTCTCGTCGCGCTTTTCTGCTGCACGGCGTTCACGCTGCTCGCGCACGATGCGCGGGCAAACTCAGTGTGAGCGCGGCCAGACGCAGCAGCATCACGCCGCCCACCACCAGCGCGACCACCAGCAGCACGAAGCTGATGAAGGAGATTTCCATCCGCCACGGCGGATACACCAGCACCACATAGCCGGGGTCGTAACGACCGGCCATGGCCAGCGCTACCGCCAGCACCCCGACGATCAGCAGCGAGATCAGCCAGCGCATTACTGATTCCCCTTGTAGGCATCGAGCGCGGCCAGGCTGGCCTCGATACTGGGCAGTGTGGCCACGATCTGCAGGCCGGACAGGCGCTTGATTTCCTTGATCGCCGCGACGACACCCGCGTCACGCGTATTGAAATAGCGCGTGAGCATGTCCTGCGCCGCATGCAGATCGGCCTGGAACGCCGGCCTGATCCTGCGGTCAGCAGTGCCAGTCGCGCCGACAGCAGCCGCAAGCGCAGATTTTCGCGCAGGAAATAGGCCTGGTCCGGGCGGCAACAGCACCGCCTCGTTGCCATCGACCCGGCGGATCTGCACCAGGCGTTTCAGTTCCGTCCACAGTTCCTGCCTGAGGCTGGTGGCGGCCTTGGACTGCGGCGCGGGCACGGCTTCGGAACTCTGCGCGCTGGCCAGCGGCCAGCTGGCATGAGCGCGTCACCAGCGCTTCGATGCGCGCACTCGTCCCGACCTCGTCGATCGAAGGCACGGCGCGCAGACTCGCCAGGTCGGCGGCAATCGCGCGACGCAATGCAGTGAACTGCGGCTTGTTCGAGGCGCTGCAGGCGGTTATCCGCACCTTCCAGCGCGATGATCGCCGCCTTCACGTTGCCCGCCAGCTGCAACTGCTGTGCGGCGGTGAGCAGCACCTGCTCGATTTCGGCCAGCGTCCACTGGTCGCGTCCCTGCGACAGATCCTTGTACAAAGCCTCGAGCGACAGTTGCTGCTGCTGCGACGTGACCATCTGGGTCTCGATGTGCGCGACCTTCTCGCTGACCTGCCGCATCGCATCGTCGGCATTGCGTGCCAGCAGGCGGGTTTCGCTCACCTGCTTGCCGGACTCCGCCAGTCGGCGTCCAAGTTCGGTCTTCAGGTCGCGAATGCGTTCGCGGCTGTCGGACCACGACCAGGCCGCCCCGGCCAGGGCCAGAATGGCAACCAGCATGGCGACGATCAGCAGCGCCTGATTGCCCTGTCGAGGCAGCTGTTCCGGTGCGGCAGCCGTTGCGGGTGGCGGATTGGGCGCAACAGGCTCGGCGGCCGGGGCCGGTGCGGCATCGGGGGCAACTGCGGGTGTGTCGGGTGTGTCATTCATGGATGTGTTCCTGAACCAGTTAACCAGGCCCTCTACCAGGCCCGCATCGCCGCCCGGCGTAGCGACGACCCGTTCAATGCCGAAACGGCGAGCGGCTTCGGCGATTTTCTCATGCGGCGCGAAAAGCGGGGTGGCTGCCAGCAGCGGCCTGCCGGCCTCACCCAGCAAGGCGCCAAGATTGTGCAAGGTCTCCGCGCTGGTGACCGTCACCGCGTCGATGCCACCCGCCTGCCAATGCGCCAGCAGTGGGCGCGCATCAACCTGCGGACGCGTGCGCCGGTAGCATTCCAGAAAATGCACGTCCGCGCCACGCGCGCGCAAGGTATCGGCCAGCAAGGCGCGCCCGCCGACGCCGCGCACGATCACCACCCGCTGGCCCGCCACATCCTGCAACGGCGGCAGGGCCAGCAACGCTTCGCTGTCCTGGCCTGGCGGTGTGATGATCCCGCTCAGGTCGTGCGCCCGCAGCGCGCGCGCCGTACCCGGTCCCACTGCAAAAATCTGTGCCGCAGGCCGGAATCCGGCCCCTCGCCCGGATCGTCGCCATGCCCAATTGCGCGGCATTGGGGCTGATGAAAATCACGATATCGGCTTCTGCCAGTTGTGCCAGCGGCGCAGCCAGTTCGTCCGCCGGGACCGCCTCGATTTCGAGCGCAGGAAATTCGTACGCGTTGCCGCCTGCCGCACGGATCGCCTGCGTCAGCGCTGCAGCCTGTCGCAACGGCCGGGTGACCAGCACAGTGCGTCCGGCCAGTGGCTGCGTCATGCGCGTCGGCAGCGCGTCGAGAATGGCGCGTGCGCCCTGTGCCAGCAGCTTGTCGGCCAGGATCTGGCCCACCGCTTCGGGATCGTCCATGCTCGCCTTCGGCACGGTCCTGGATGAACCCGCTGCCGTCCGGATGGGCCACGAAGCCATGCATCACCAGCCGGCCGTCCTGCAGCACGGCATGCGCGCCCAGCGGCACCTGGCAGCTGCCGCCGAGCACGCGGCTGACCTGGCGTTCGGCACGCACGCAGGCGGCGGTTTCGGCAGTGATTGAGCGCGGCCAGCATGGTGGCCACGGTCGGTGTTGCCGCTGCGGATCTCGATGCCGAGCGCGCCCTGTCCGGCGGCGGGAATGCTGTCTTCCACGGAGAGCAGGCTCTTGATGCGGTTCGCCCAGTCCGAGACGCTTCAGGCCGGCAGCGGCGAGCAGGATCGCGTCGAACTGGCCTTCGTCGAGCTTCTTCAGCCGCGTGCCGACGTTGCCGCGCAGCGGCTTCACCGCCAGATGCGGGTAGCGCGCGCGCAACTGGGCTTCGCGGCGCAGGCTGGAGGTGCCGACCACGCTGCCGGGCGGCAGATCGGACAGGCGTTCGTACTGGTTCGAGACGAAGGCGTCGCGCGGGTCCTCGCGCTCGCCGATCACCGCCAGCTCGAATCCCGGCGGCAGTTCCATCGGCACGTCCTTCATCGAATGCACGGCCAGATCGGCCTGTCCCGCCTCCAGCGCCACCTCGAGCTCCTTGACAAACAGGCCCTTGCCGCCGATTTTGGACAGCGTGACATCGAGAATCTGGTCGCCGCGCGTGGTCATGCCCAGAATGCTCACCGTGCAGCCGGGATGCAGCGCGCGCAGGCGATCTCGGATATGCTCCGCCTGCCACATGGCGAGGGCACTTTCACGGGAGGCGATGGTCAGGATATGCATGGCGGTAGAATAGACTGTTTGATTTGGCAAATGATGACGCGACACTGATAACTTATGACGTATTCGCATCCACACAAGGAGACGATAACAATGACGCGACTGATCGCAGTCTGGGCGCTGATTTTAGCATGGGGGCTGGCGCTGTCCGGCGCCGCCAGTGCGGCAGCGGACTGGTCCACGCGAAGAATTTCAAGGCCGACGCGCAGCTCGCTGCCAAGCGCCAGGTGCCGATCCTGGTGCTGTTCTCCAGCCCCGGCTGCCATTATTGCGATCGCGTCAAGCGCGAATACCTGGTGCCCATGCACAAGGATCCGGCCTATCGCAAACGCGTCATCATCCGCGAAGTCACCATGGGCGACCCCACGCCGCTGACCGACTTCGACGGCACCGCCACCACCGAAGGTGCGTTCGCCGCCGCCCACAAGGTGTTCATGGTGCCCACCGTCATGGTGTTCGACACGCAAGGCAAGGAAACCAGCGAGGCCATCGTCGGCCTGCTGATCGCCGGATTTCTACTTTGGCTATCTGATGTCGGCCATCGAGAAGGCTGGGCAAGGTACGCGGCAAATAACAATCGCTGGGCGTCATGTGCATTCCGGCTCCGGATCAGCCGAGGTACTGGTGGGGCCACGATGTAGCGAAGCACGATGGGCTCCGATTCCGCCACCAGATGCGCCGCAGCCTCACCACGTAACCCGCTGCTCGCAGGCGCGGCACGGTACGACGCACCGTTCACAGCAGCCTTGAACAGCCTGACCGGGAATGGGAATAGAATCCCTGCCATGCAGGAAGCTCGCCCATGAAAACCCTATTGGCCGACGACCATCCGCTGATGCGCGAGGGCGTACGGCAGGTATTGGCCCAGCTGGAGCCTCCAGTCGAAATCATCGACGCTCACGACTATCCCAGCCTGTTTGCGCAGACCGCGCCAACCGCGACCTCGATCTTGCGCTGGTCGACCTGAACATGCCGGGCTTCGTCGGCATGCAGGGCATAGCCCAGTATCGCAGCCGCTTCCCGGATATCCCGCTGGTGGTCCTGTCCGCATCGGAATCGCCGCAAGATATTCGCAGAGTGCGCTGGAAGCCGGCGCGCTCGGCTACATCCCCAAGGCCGCATCGACGGCCGCGATGCTGGCGGCGTTGCGACAGGTGCTGGCGGGCGACACTTTATGTTCCGGCCTGCCTGGGCAACGGCCACGGCCTGGCACCTGCTCGGCGGCGCCTGCCGTTTCGGAGCCCTGCAGCACAGCGGGCTGACGGCGCGCCAACTCGAAGTGGCGCGCCTGCTGGCGCAGGGCTGCCCCAACAAGGCCATCGCCGGCATGCTGGACAATGTCGGAAAGCACGGTGAAAGTCCACATTGCAGCCATTTTTCGCGCCTTCGACGTCACCAACCGCACCGAAGCCGTGCTGGCCATCCAGCGGCTGGCGCAGACGTTCTAGCGCATCGTGAAATTGTTGCGCGCCCTGCTCAACCGCCTGCCGCTCTCGAGTATCCGCAGCCGGATACTGGTGATTGCGTTGCTGCCCGCCCTGCTTGCCGAATTCGGATTGGTGGCCTACTTCACCACGCAAACCCTCGCCACGCGCCGAAGACGCGCTGCATGCACGCGCCGCCAATGCAGCCAGCCACCTGGCCGACACCCTGCCGCTATTCGCTGGTCAGCGGCGACACCGCACGTGTGCATGACATTGCTGCAGGCCGAAGTCACGAAACAGCCGCTTGTCCTTTGCCCGCGTCACCGATGCCCACGGCGGCCTGATCGCCAGCACGGGCGACGCCTTGCGTACCCCCCTGCCGGACAATCGCTTGACGCAGGTTGCCGACATTCATTGCCAGCGGCGCCGGTTTCCAGGGCCATGCCCCACGTGCAGCCGGCACTTCGCGCCGCCAGCGACCTGCTTGGGCATGCGGAAGTCGGGGTGTCGCTCGACCAGATCAATGCGTTCAAGCGCGACACGCTGTTCCATGCCACGCTGCTGATGCTGGTCGCGCTGGTGACTCACCGGTGCGCTGGCCTGGCGCCTGTCCAACCGCCTGGCCAGACAACTGCGGCATGTCGGGCAGGTGGTGGAACGACTCGCCATGCAACGACCTCGACGGTGCGCACACAGCTGCCGCCCGACGGCGAAGTCGGCGCGCTGGCCGCCGGGCGTGAACAACATGGCCGAAGCCCTGCAAACGCACCGCAGCGAACTGGAAAAACGCATCCACGAGGCCACTGCCGACCTCGCCGCAAAAAAGAACATGGCCGAGCGTGCCAACCAGGCCAAGTCGCGCTTCTTTGCTGCAGCCAGCCACGATCTGCGACAGCCGCTGCATGCGCTGTCGTTGTTTGTCGCCGCACTGAAAGCACGCAACCACCAGACCCGAAGCGCAAACCCTGATCGACAACATCGAAGCCTCCACCGCCACCATGGAACTGCTGTTCAATGCGCTGCTCGATATTTCGCGGCTGGATGCCGGCACCATCGAAGTCCATCCGGTGCATTTCTCGCTGCAGAAAATGCTGGACGATCTCGACAAGCAATTCCGCGCGCTGGCGGCGGAAAAACAGCTGCGGCTGCGCTTTCGCCCGTGCGATGTCACGCTCTACAGCGATCCACTGCTGATCGAGCGCATCCTGGTCAACCTGATTGCCAACGCCATCCGCTACACCGACGATGGCGGCGTGCTGGTGGCCTGCCGACGCCGCGGCCGCATGGTGCGTCTCAGCGTGATCGACACCGGCCGCGGCATATCACCCGACCAGCAGGAAAGCGTGTTCCAGGAGTTTGTGCAATTGCACAATCCGGCGCGCGACCGCAACAAGGGGCTGGGGCTGGGACTGGCCATCGTGTCGCGCCTCGGGCCGTCTGCTGGGGCACCGGGTGGAATTGCGTTCGCGTCCGGAGCATGGCTCGATGTTCAGCATCGACGTGCCATGCGGCGATGCCCAGCTGATCAAGGCGCCCGCAGCCCCGGTCACCCCCGGACAAATCCCGGACGATGCCCTGGTGCTGCTGGTGGACGACGAAAGCGCCATCCTGCGCGGCATGGCCGAATTGTTCGACAACTGGCACATCGATCTGGTCACCGCCCACAGTGCCGACGAAGCGATGCAATGGCTCGACAGCATCGGCCGCGTGCCCGACGTCATCGTGTCGGACTACCGACTGCCCGACGACACCGACGGCATCGAAGTCATCACCCGCCTGCGGCAAAAATACGGCCCGATATCCCGGCCATCCTGGTCACGGGCGACACCGCGCCCGACACCATCCTGCGCATCAGCCAGGCCGGCTTTCCGCTGCTGCACAAGCCGCTGCGCCCCGCCAAGCTGCGCGCCCTGCTCACCCACCTGATCCAGCAGGCGCGCGCGCCGGGCTGTGGGATAATCCAGCGCCAAATTCTTACACTTCACCGCTCCTGACGCCTCCAACACATCATGCATCTCCACATTCTCGGTATTTGCGGCACCTTCATGGGCGGCCTCGCCGCCATTGCCCGCGCCGCCGGCCACACCGTCACCGGTTGCGACGCCAACGTCTACCCGCCCATGTCCGACCAGCTGCGCGCGCTCGGCATCGAACTGACCGAAGGCTGGGACGCCAGCCAGATCGACCGCGAGCCCGACGTGTTCGTCGTCGGCAACGTGGTGACCCGCGGCAACCCGCTGATGGAAGCCATCCTCGACCGCAACCTGCCCTACACCTCCGGCCCGCAATGGCTGGCCGACAACGTGCTGCACGACAAATGGGTGCTGGCGGTCGCCGGCACCCACGGCAAGACCACCACCTCGGCCATGCTGGCGTGGATACTCGACGACGCGCGCATGAACCCGGGCTTTCTGATCGGCGGCATCCCGCAGAATTTCGGCATGTCCGCGCGCCTCACCGACAGCCCGTTCTTCGTCATCGAAGCCGACGAATACGACACCGCCTTCTTCGACAAGCGCTCCAAATTCGTCCACTACCGTCCGCGCACCGTCATCCTCAACAACCTGGAATACGACCACGCCGACATCTTCCCCGACCTCGCCGCCATCGAAACCCAGTTCCACCACCTGGTGCGCACCATGCCCGGCAACGGCCTGATCGTGTCCAACGGCCGCGAAGCCAGCCTCGAGCGCGTGTTCGAGCGCGGCCTGTGGACCCCGGTGGAACGCTTCGGCGAGCAGCGGGCGGCTGGACCGCCGGCGAAGCCGACGCGAGCGGCCACTTCGACGTCTTCTTCAACAGCGCCTTGCAGGGCCGCGTGAAGTGGGATCTGATCGGCGAACACAACCGCATGAACGCCCTGGCCGCCATCGCCGCCGCGCGCCACGCCGGCGTGCCCGCCGCCGTCGCGATCGATGCGCTCTCCCGCTTCGAAAACGTCAAGCGCCGCATGGAAATGCGCGGCGCCGTGCACGGCATCACCGTCTACGACGACTTCGCCCATCACCCCACCGCCATCGCCACCACCGCTCGAAGGCCTGCGCCGCAAAGGTCGGCAGCGCCCGCATCCTCGCCGTACTGGAGCCGCGTTCCAACACCATGAAGCTCGGCGTCATGAAAGCACGCGCTGCCCGACAGCCTGACCGATGCCGACCAGGTCTACTGCTACGGCGCCAACCTCGGCTGGGATCGCCGCCGACGCCCTGGCCCCGCTGGGCGACAAGGCGCGCGTATTCGACGATCTCGACAAGCTGGTCGCGCAATTGGTCGCAGACGCCCGTCCCGGCGACCACGTGCTGATGATGAGCAACGGCGGCTTCGGCGGCATCCACGCCAAACTGCTGGACACGCTGCACCATCACTATCACGAGGATATCGTGCTGACGCCGATGCACCGGTATGGGGGATATGCCTGATCGCTGAATCTGCGACGTAGCCTGTTACCTGTTTGTAATTGGCAAATGCCAATGGAAACGTCACAGAACGTCGGCAAATCCTTTTCTGGTTTTCTGGAACCAGAAAAACCCCATCCAGGCAAAAACACCCGCCCCGATGAAGTAAAACGCCAAGCCCTGCCAGTCGGGCAGATGCCCCCAGATCAATACTTCGCGTGTCTGCTCGATAAAGAAGGTCAACGGATTCAAATGCAGCCACACCCGCAGTGACTCGGGTACTGCACTGACCGGGAAAAAGACCGGGGAAACGAACAGCAGGATGGTCGTCAACACGCCGATGATCTGCCCGATATCGCGAACGAACACACCCAGGGACGACAGAATCCAGCCGAATCCGAGACTCAGGATCATGAGCGGCATCAGCACCAGGGGAATGAATACAGATGTCCAGTGTACAAACCCGTTCATCATGGCGTATGCGGCAAGCAGCACCAGCAGGCTGACCAGCGCATGAAACAGGGCGGCACCCAGGCTGACAACCGTCAGGACCTCCAGCGGGAAAACCACCTTCTTGACGTAATTGGCGTTGCTCAGAATGATGGAGGGGGCGCGATTGAGCACTTCTGCGAACAGCGCGTGAACGATCATCCCCGCAAACAGCACCACCGCAAACTGCGCATGGGATTCGTCTCCGCCCGACCAGCGTGCCTTGAAGACGACCGAAAACACGAAGGAATACACCACCAGCATGAATACGGGGTTCAGAAATGACCACAGCAGCCCCATGATCGACCCCTTGTATCGCCCAATGACTTCCCGCCGCGTCATTTGCGCAATAAGGTCCCGATGACCCCACAGGCTGCCAAACATCGCTGCCAGGGATGCGGGATGTGCTGCGTGAGGATTCATTCGAACATCTCGGCTATCTTCAGTGCGTTTTGCATAAGTGAACCTGGGGGTAGGCTTGGGAGGGTATCAACCAACTTAAGGTCCGACAATGACAATATCTGATTCATCCGACATGCAAATGCATCACTTCCAGTGCATATTTAGACAGCACAGGGGATGGCCTATACACGAGAAATAAGGAGGAGTGATCCGACCCGATTAGGGGCAAGATTCCAGATGGTTTAGCCACGAGACGGAATTCCGGCTTTAGGGCTCCCCAATTCAAGCCGCGAATTTATTAGCGAGTCTCCGCTTGTATTTGTGCCCAAGCAACAGCAGCCTTAAAGCCGCACGCAGATACCAAGGTACATCCGGGCATTTCACCAAACCCGGTGTCCAGCCCGAACCTGATAGGTAGCCTCGCACCATTACCCGTCTTTCTCTCGAAAAAAACGCCAGCAATACATCCCCAATTCCAATCATCCGGCGCTTATCCAGGAAGCCACCAACACCGAAAACCTCGTTGTGGTTCAGTCGAAAGTAGGCCTCGGTCAGGAATGCTGGTGGGTAATTAACAATCCGATTCCAAATTTCCATGGCCATGGGCCGTAGCTCAGAGCTGGAATAAGCATGGGAGCGCAGGAACTCGGCCCAGTAAGACACCGAATCCAGAACACCGGCCTGAAAATGCCGGACATATTCCGCATGGACCTGATTTTCTTCTTCATCAACGTGCCGTTTCACCCTCATGCCGTGAGCAGTTGACTCATACCCTTCGACACTGCCATTGGCCGAATTGCACAGCATCTCGATGGGCGCCACGTAGTCCAGAAGCGCACACAAGGCTTCCGACTCATTCATATTTGGACCGTAGGCATTTTTCTTTACGTTTTCCGGCTGCATGTTCAGGAAACGGTTCAACCCCAGATAACAACCCAGTACTTCCAAGTCTGGCAGCGCATAAGCCAGATTATCCTGGATCGTGCCACGCCAACCGATATCCACGACACCAATCCTCCCGCTTCCCTCGTTAATACCGACAGAAGCAAGATAAGCCCGTAAATCCTCCCTTTTGGCCTCTAGGTGGCACTCTATACGAATTCGAACTTCGTGGTCCCCGAGGAAAGCCTTAACGCGCGGGTCTTGCCAGGGATAGCTTATTGGGCTGACCAGATCAAGACCATGCTTCTCTGCATCCGCGGCTAGTTCGAGCGGGTCCATCGCCAATGACTTAAACAGGGCCCGCAGGGACTGCACGCTATACTGGTTCCATATACGCATCAGTTCGGTCTCCGAGCACTCCCTCAATGAGCCCGCGAAAGTCGCTAACCGGCTCACCATCAGCAGTGCCGCCGGGGGTGGCGCGAAACCGAGCACGCCTCCATCAGCAAGGCGGCGGTAGACTTCCAGAAAAAACTCGCCCTCACGGGTAAAAAAGTAAAGCGATTCGACTTTTTCGGATACCGCACGCTCCATGGCCATGAGCACAAACCCGACCAGTAATGGAGAACATTGGCGACCTAATTGGTAATAATCTCGCCGTCCAACGTCGGGGGGGAGCGGCTGGCGGGATAAAGCTTCTGTCGCTTTGCGCAAAGCTTCTTGGCGGTCGTGGAAATCGGCCTCTCGCACCAAGCGCCGGCGGTGTTCTTCATCGGGCTGAAAGTGTGTGGCATTGATGCCCGCCTCCCGTGCAACTTTGATGTCCGACCATGGGTTGTCGCCGATGTGCAAATGAGCGGCGGCTGACACTCCAAAGTATTCCCTCATGTGTTTATAGAGACGCCCGGAACGCTTGTTGTATCCGATATCGCACGATACCAAACCCTCGCTGACGATCTCATCGATACCGTGGTGGCTCAACAACTCCTGAATAGCGGTCGCCGGTAAGTAAAAATCGGATAGGAACAGGGTTCGCTTGACGGACAGCCGGCGCAATGTCTCCCCGATGCCCGGATCGACATAGGAAACATGCTTTTCCTGGTCAACTTCCACTCTCTCCAGTTCGAGCAACAGGCTTTCCAACATTGTCGGCCCGGTGCCACCGAGCTCGAAACCGGCCAAGTCAAGCCAGCGGCGATAGACATCCAGATGTCCGTATTCGTCATCGAATCCTTGTGCACGCTTCTCGTCCCCTATCTGCTTTTCAGCTTGCTGCCGCAGGCGCAGCAGTATCCAGGGATCACGGCACACCGAATCCAAACGGTCGCCCCATTTTAGTAACAGGTAACGACATACGTGAAGCTTCACACCGTCCGGATGACACCTTCGTCTTAGCAGCGTATCCCAGACATCGACTGTAAGCAGTTCATGCTTTATGGGACGTTGGGGTGTTTTATGACCGGAAACAAAGGATTCCGTCTCACAATACGGGGAGGAAAAAGCCCCGGTCATGATAGAAGCCGTCTCAGACCGTAATAAAAAAAACGGACAATTCGGCGCGGAACCGGGGGAAGGAAGGAAAGACGACCGTTATCCTGTCCCCGCATTCTGGTAGCTGACCTGCAGCCCACCCATTGGGGATTCGCCTCGGCGATCAGGCAAGGTCGCCTGTACATTGGCTCGACTACTTGCATAGCAGGCTTGCCGCCTGCCAACAACACCTCGACTGCAGAATGAAACTGATCCAGACCATGCACGATGGGACGCTCCCGCATGAAACGAGCCCCAGCTTGACCGGCCGCCTCGAAGTCCTTCTGATTGCTCAAGCGCTCCACCAACCCCTTCGCCAAGGACTCTGGGGTCGACTCACACAGTAAAACTGCCTCTTCTGGAAAATCGTAAAGTGTATTGCCCCGATAAACCTCTACCACCGGCAACCCTGATGCCATCATCTCGAAAGGGATTCTGGATGGATTAGTGCTACTGATGCAAAGCCCAACCGTACATCTATTATAAAGCCGATTGCACTCCTCCAAGCTCAACATTCCGAGATTCTCGTGCTCGAACCACACACGGCCTGCCGACCGGGAGCCGTAAAGATATATCTTCACATCAGGCATGAAGTGCTTGACGATGCCCAGAGCCTCGATACCCAATTCCGGACAGCGTCTGAATTTTTCAGGTTGGTAGATGAAACAGATGGCCTTCTCGCGCGGCACATCCGGCAACCGGCGATACACACCCAAATCCGCACAAAAATCGAAATAAGTGGATTCGACTTTGAATTGATTCCCAAGCATGGCCGTGAGCCAGCGGCCAATGGTAATGGGATGCAAACCATAGCGATACGAATTTTCCGCCTTCAGATAAGCATCGCCCATCGGGTTAAATTGAGCTTCAAGATCCTGCACGAAATAGCACCGGATGGTCTTGAATGGGAGATCGCGCACGAAACGTGCCGAATACCAGATCGTGGCGAATACCATATCGGCCGGCTTCACATCTATCCAACCAAGACGTACTTCCGCGAATTCAAAACCGAACATACGACGAATCGTCTTTCCCAAGGATGACTCGGAAACTGCGCCATTGTCCTCAATGTACAGCACGCACCGATGACCTTGCTGCTGCAGATAATCTGCATGCTGAAGTATGGTTCGGTGTCCGCCGGAACCTTCCAAAAGGCTGGGGACCAGCCAAGCAACTGTAGCCATAATCTCTGCTTGCTTTACGCTATCCAACTCAACATTTCAAACACTACGCAGTTTTCCCAATTGATCTCTGATCTCATGCAACGCTCTAGCCATTTTTATATTTCTCACAACCAGCCAAATTAGAACGATTAGAAGCGGAATTGCCAAGAATAGAAAATTGATTCCGTTCCAATGGACCAATCCGAAGCGGCCAATTCGAAGCAGCTCGCGCCCGTTTGGTGTCCGCACCGACATCCCCTGGCTCCCGGTACCCAGGACCAGAGTATCGTCCTGAGCAAAAATTTCGCCGCCCTTGTATTCATTGAACGAGATGCCCGTCTTGCTGCCCGCACTCTTAATCTTGACGGCGGAATCCGAATAGTGGGTCAGGGAGAAGTCAGCCCCGGTTTTCCCAGATGGCGTCGCAGAATAAAGAAAAGTCGATTCGCTATTCAGCGAATTGTAGGCAATGATGCCGTAATGCCAGGTTCCCCTTCTACTATCCGCCGACAACTTCGCATCATCGGTATCCTCTGATCGGATTTCGATTGCCGCCGTGTTCCGCTTGCCAAAACCGACGATTTGCACGCCGATCTTCGACAAGGGTATGCCCACTTGTTTGGATATGTCGCCGTGGGGCATTCCATTGTTCATAACATCGACCTCGAGGCCGATCAGAGCCGCATCGAAATTCTTGTCTTCGAATTCCGGCGTGCCAGGTGGTAGATATTTTTGCCAGTGAACGGGCCAGGATCGGGCGCTCAAGAAGCCGCCCCAAGACTTGACCCCAGGGTATAAGGCGGCACTATCGCCCCACAAGGCCACGGCATTCACATTGGGCGAAAAAGCCCAAACTTCGCTCAACACGTTCTGATAATGATTGTGCGTATTGGCGAATTCAGTCGAGGTCTGCGTCCTATTTTTGTTTTCAGGGTTTACCTGCCTGATTGCTCCTTGCCAGCTTTCCATTTGAGCATCGTAAGGTACGATGTCAGATACCACGATGTTCTTCCGTAGCCCGGTATTCAGTCCGCTGTATTGCGGCCAAAGACCCTCCAATCGTGGATGATTGCCACGGACAATGCTTATGCCCGAGCCATAGCGCAAGTCAATGATGCGCGTATTGTGATTGGGACGGACCGGCAACTCTCCCTTCTTGACATCAGGAGTAAGAATGATGCTCCCGCCGTGTTTATTGTAATGTTCGGTCGTCGCCGCCAAGCTGGCTTCGTTATGTTTTTCGATGATCGTTGACGGGCCGAATAACGTCGTGGTGCGGCTTGAGGAAATCTGTCCGTCTGATCGAGACGGACTCGTATTGAAAAGCGCCATGAAGCCAATATACAAAACCATTCGATATTTCATTTCATCACGCCTTTTCAAGAGGGGTGGGCGGCATCAATCTGAGGCACCATCGCGTAGCCTGACATTCAACTCCGCGAGTTCCGCATCTCTCTGGCGAAGCATTCGGTCCATTTGCTGGATCGCAAGGTAGCGATCGTTTGCAACCTTCCTAGCGTGCCCAAGCTCCGCCATGAATGCAGCTGATTCGGGTTTTAAGAAGAATCGCCGCCGCATGCGGTCATACCAAGTATCCGAATCAAAATGCGTATCTGAATACTGATATTTCTCACACTCTCGCAAGCGAGAACGCTCGTTATAGTTGACGTTGGCCTGGCGATCACTGGCTGATGACGGCTTGCGAAAAATCAGATTCAAGACCGCCCTGGAAAACCCTATGGGCTGGGCAATCCCCCGGCGGATAAAGTATTCCCTAAGCGCCACTTCGTCGGACTCGACAGGGAACATGTTGATCATCTCTTGCTCAAGACCATTCGCAACCACAATCTCATTCAGGTTTTCCGAGAACGCCAATTCGAACTCATGGAATGACGCGCCCAAACCCCAGCGGTATCTTGATTCTCGGAAAGAAGCTTCATCCAGTTGTTTCATGGTTTCGGCGAAATGCGGCCTGGGCGATCTCTCGGCATAAGCACGGACATATTCATCGGGCAGCATATGGAAAAAATCCATGTACGCCGTATGTTTGTCCTCCCAGGTCAAGCGATTCGGTGTTTCGATCACCACGATCGCCCCCCCCTCGGGCAAGGCTTGCCACATCGCATGCAAATAGTGCAAGCGCTCGTCAGGCGTCAAATGCTCCAGCACGGCATACAAAATAAAGACATCCACACATTCAAGACAAACCAGTGCCTTATCCAAGAGCTGTTCCGGGGCTACCGTCAAAAATTCCACATTGTCGCGTGCGCCACAATACTCGGCGCGGGCTTTGGCCACTTCGACAGAATTGGGGTCAATGTCGAGCCCTACCAATCGCTTGCAGATGCCCGCCAGTGGAATAGAGGCAGCCCCCGTTCCACAACCGACCTCGACCACCGCAGCATCGTGCAATGGCAGGAATTGATTCAGCCATTTAACCGCATAGGTCTCGGCCCTTTTCTGGCGTTGATATAGCACCTCATCGACCGCTTCGGCGCCTTTGGGGGAGTTAACGAAATCCTGACCCCATGTCGAGAAAAGCTTCTCGAATGCGACCTTTTCAAGATGATTCTTCATTGCGTGATATGTCATGATCCCCTCCGGACGGGAGCGCGGATGTTAAAGATCCCTGTCTGGGCGTAGCCAGCGAATGGCTTGCCTTGCGCGCAAGGCAAGTTTCACCAGCCTGTCGGAACGCAAGTCCATGATCTCTTTCTGCTGCTCGCCAATGGCACGGCCCATCGCCTGCATAGCCTGCCAGCGTTCCTGAATCATGGCATCCTGTGCGGCAATACACCGATCTCGATCCACAATCATCCCGTTCATTTGATCGATTGCATTCCAACGGTCTATAAGCAGTTGTCCCTGAGCTTCGATGGTTCCATCTATTTCTTGCAATAATGTCGCCTGGCTTGCAATGACAGGCTTAAGCTCGGCGAGTTGCCGAACTGAATAGAATAGGTCTTCGGGGCAACCTGTCGCCAAAGCCAGGTTCTTCAGGAACCAGTTTTCCCGGCCCCCAATGGTCAATTCCTCCATGCGTCCTTCCGAAACACCTGCCTGGCGGTACAGGACATAAACCAATAACGCCAAGGGATGAAAGCTCATATTGCGCAGCAGCGCGTGGCAAGTGGCGAAGGCCCCGGACTCCGAATCAGTACTGGAGGGACGCACCAGGAGGGCTTTGGCCTGGATATGCGAATTTTCGTGTATGTGCCTCCAAGCGTCTTCCTCGGAAAGCGTATTGCCTGGATGCACCCGGTACTCCAAAAGAGGCTCGTGGATCCAGACCGGCACTGCCAGCCGGCAGGCACGGAGCGCCCAATCCCAGTCGTGGGTGTAGCGCAGGGGTGCAAAACCACCTACCTTGTCAGCCAAAGTGTGAGAGAAAAAGAAATTCGAGCTGCTGATGGCCGGATTGCCGGCCAGGAACCAGTCCAATGGTTCCAGGGTGGCACAGACGGAGTGCAGGGCACGGTAGTCCATGGCCCGCCCATGTTCACTGGTCAATACGCCTGTTGAATCGATGAAATCGACATTTGCGAACATGAACAATTCGGCGCTGCTGGCTTCGGTAGTGGCCTGCAGAAAACGTTCGAGGCGCTTTGGGGAATAAACATCGTCTGAATTCAGGATAGCGATGAACTCACCCTTCGCCAGTGCCAGGGCCTCGTTCAATGTGGCATGCGCCCCTTGGTTGGCGTCGTGGCGATACAGGCGCAAGCGCGCGTCCGTGAACGATTGCAGCACCTCCCAGGTGGCATCGGACGAGGCATCGTCGATCGCGATGAGTTCGAGATGGTCGTAGGTCTGGCCCAGCACGCTCTCCACCGCCGCGCGCACATAGTGCGCGTGGTTGTACGCGGGCATCAGCACGCTGACGAGAGGGGGCGCGAGGGGGTTGGGCATGGGGGATGCGTATTTTACCGATAGTGGCGCACAGAGCCTATTCAGCCGGCAACGGCAACACGCTCCGCATCAGTCGATCCTCATGCGCGTTCAGACGGGTTCAGGGTAGCGTAGCGCCCAAGCCTGGCCCTGCACCAAGGGGGGCGACAGCGTCCTCCGCGAAACCTGAATGGTGCTCCAGATGCAGATGATGCATCTGTTCGTCATCCGGGGTCTGATGTCCGGACTCACTGCCGAATCTGCACCCCGGCTGAAATCCAGCTGCTGTCTGTCGAGGGTTGCCGGAATCTTGCTGCAGGCGGCCTGCCCACCGCGTTGCGGAATGCCGGAGGGGCCGCATTCTGGTAGACCAAAATGATCAGACCTGTTCCTGCTGCTGTCAGGGCACCTGGGGCGTCAACCCGGCATTCGCTATTTGCAGAAGCCCGTAAACCAGACCCTTGTTTTCGTTGAGGTGCTGGGCCAACCGTGAAAATCCCGATGGATGGCCCGCGGTGACATTCGTGAAATACAGTTTGCTTGACAAGCCAAGCGCGCAAAGATCCACGATCGAGGCGATGGCAGCCGATTTTCGGTCCTGATCCGTTTTCATCGTCCGTTCTCCGTGCAGCGGCTGCTGATTCGTATGGGGTATTTCACTGGAGCTGAATACGGTCGAAGCATTAAAGTAGCTTTTCGCCTTGGCGATGACGTCCGCATCATCACTGCAAACCAGGACTGGTTTTCCGACCACCTCCGGATAGATCGTGTCGAACAATGATTCATAGTTTGTCTGGTAGTCGGTGTTTCTGACATGTATCGCAACATAGTCTCCGCCAAGCCCGGCGATTCTATCGAGGACGATTGATCTGACAGTTTCAGATAGCGTTATTCTGTCCAGAAGAGAAAAGGACAGCTCCCCACCTCCACATTGCTCATGAATCAAGACGGATTCACGGTAGTCCTGGTCAAAATCAAAAGTGAGCAGTGACCCCGATACCCGGTCAATATGATTGCGAAGCTCGTATGAGTATGCAGTGTCATGATCGTCCAATATCCCATTGATTCTGGGCCCGTTCATTTTTGGCGGATAGCAGTCGCGCGCGTTGATCGCCTGGTCCACCCGGGTCGTATCGGATTCGACCTTGATCAAGGCAGCGGCGGGTGAGAAGAAGTCGGCGAACTCTCCGAACAGACCGGATTTGCGCGTGTCAATGATTAAAGTTCGACCAAATGCTTCAGCGTATTCCCAGCATTTTTCAATTTGACAAAACGTATCATTCAGACCGCCACGTGGCCGGCAAAGCACAAAAGATTCTTCTTCATGCCTGGCCCCCGCTGTCGCAGCGCCCATTTTTGCAGACGGGCCCCGGTCTGGCTCGGCAACAAGCAAACGACCCAGTAACTGCTCGGCAAACTGCTTGAAGGCGGGATCGACTCGGGCGCGCTGCGCTGCCTGACGAGCACTCAGGAAATCGCCCCGACCTTCGAGGATCAGCGCGTGGGTATAGTGGAACTCAGCCGCATCGGGGATGTGCCCAATGGCGCATCTCACCTGGCGCTCCGCCACGTCCAGGCGGCTCGCCTCCAGATTCAGCCGTGCCATGGCATGCATGGCATTGGGATCCTCGGGATACTCCTCCAGAACGCGCTCGAGGCGCCAGCGGCACTCCGCAACATTGCCTCGGCCGTACGCGATGATCGCCTGGCGCACCCCGTTGCCCACCCGGGCAGTGTGATATTTGCGGGGACCCGCCCACTTGGCCCCGAGCATGCCGTCGAAATATTGCATGCGGGCGGCATCCCTGTTGAGTCCGCGCCCTGTCCCGGACGTCCCAAGGTCGGGCCGGTAGTTGAAGGTAACGATGGGAACGAAGACAAAATTCCCATACTCGGCTATCTGGTAGAGGAAATCCCGGTCCTCGCGAATTTCCAGGGCCGCGTCGAACCGGCAGCCCAGATCCCGTACCTTTCGCGCGATCAACGAGGCCTGCCAATGGAAAAGCGGGCCGTAATACATCATTGCCCGGTTGAACGGGATCCCGAATGTCTTTTCGGTCTGCCCATCCGGTCCTAGCATGTTGGATCGACCGTAGACCACCAGCGCGTCCGGGTTTTCAAGTGCGGCCCCGATCAAGGTGGAAACGTGGTGAGGCTCATAGGTATCGTCGTCGTCCAGAAAGCTGAACCAGTCTCCATGAATCGCATCAAGCCCGACATTGCATGCCACGGGACGAGGCAAATGCCGATCCCCACCCACCTTGCGCAAGCTATGGCCTGGCCGCCAGCTGATTTCGGGAAGCGGAGGATGCGTCCCCCCGGTGGCGTCGACGAGGACGATGTCGAGCCTGGGATAATCCTGTGCGGCAATGGATTCCAGGGCCAGATGCAGTTCGGGGCGGCCCATGCTGCGTACGACAATCGAAACCAGCGGCGTGCGAACGTCTTCATCCATTTAGGGGTTCCCGGGCATGTTTTTCCCCGCGTCGTCGAGCCCGAAGGCAGGCCGAGCCGCTGGGTCAGGTTCGTATAGCCTGATGAGAGTGGCGAAAATTGTAATGCCGAAGTCAGATTGGCTGAACTGACGCTGCGTGGTGAGAAATCACCGGTCAGTCTGGCTGACTCACAAAGAACGGTTCTTTTCACCGGCCACAAGCGTGCTGATTTTTTCGACTCGGAACGGCTTGATCTGCCGAACAATCCAGTGCTGGAACCGGCCTTCGCGGGACCAGGGCTTGCCATGCTTGCCATGCTTGCCGTGCCATTCCGCGAACGGGAGAAGCAACAGGTATCATCTGGCTGCGCGATCTTGCCGTAGCTTGCGCCCAACCTTCCACACTTCGCGATGATAGCTCACCCCTGGCTCAACGCCCTCAAGGTCTACACCCACCCGCGCGTCGTCGGCATGCTGTTCCTCGGCTTTTCCGCCGGGCTGCCGCTGCTCCTGGTGCTCGGCACGCTGTCGTTCTGGCTGTCGGAGGCGGGCATTGCGCGCGCGACGATCGGGCATCTCTCCTGGGTGGGACTGGCGTACGGCTTCAAGTTTCTGTGGTCGCCGCTGGTGGACCGGCTGCCGCTGCCGTTCCTGACTGCGCGTCTGGGCAAGCGGCGGGCGTGGCTGCTGCTGTCGCAGGTCTGCATCGCCGCCGCCCTGCTGGGGATGGCGAATACCGACCCGGTGCTGAACCTGACGCATACGGTGTTTCTTGCGCTGGCGGTGGCATTTGCCTCGGCGACGCAGGACATCGCGCTCGACGCCTACCGCATCGAAGCGGTGGAAGTCGAAAAGCAGGGTGCGATGGCGGCCACCTACCAGGCGGGCTATCGCATCGCGATGATCACGGCCGGCGCGGGTGCGCTGTGGATTGCGGCGAGCGTCGATCCGTCCGAGTCGACCTACGACTTCCGCCCCTGGCAGGTGGCCTACACGGTGATGGCGGCGCTGATGGCGGTTGGCATTCTCACCACGCTGATCATCCGCGAGCCGGAGCATAATATTTCCCGCGAAACCACTGAGCGCGAGGCGCATGCCCGGGAACACTTCGCCGCCTTCGGCCTGTCCGGCTGGCTGCTGACTGCGACGGCGTGGTTCTACAGCGCGGTGCTGTCGCCCTTCATCGACTTCATCCAGCGCTACAAATGGCAGGCCCTGCTGATGCTGGCACTGATCGCCGTGTATCGCATCTCCGACGTGGTAATGGGGGTGATGAGCAATCCCTTCTACCAGGAAATGGGCTTCACCAAGGACGAGGTCGCCACCGTTTCCAAGGTCTACGGCGTGATCATGACCATCGTCGGCGCGGCGCTGGGCGGCCTGCTGACCATGCGCATCGGCGTGATGCGCACGCTGTTTCTCGGCGCGGTGCTGTCGGCGGCTACCAACCTGCTGTTCGTGTGGCTGGCCGGGCGCGGCCACGATGTCGGCGCGCTGGTGTTCACGGTATCGGCGGACAACCTGTCGGCAGGCATCGCCTCAAGCGCCTTCGTCGCCTATCTCTCCAGCCTGGTGAACCAGGCCTATTCGGCCACGCAATACGCACTGTTCACCTCGGTCATGCTGCTGCTGCCCAAGTTCATCGCGGGATTTTCCGGCGAGTTTGTCGATGCCTACGGCTGGGCCAACTTCTTCACCGGCACCGCACTGATCGGCTTGCCGGTGCTGCTGCTGGTGTGGCTGGCGTCCCGGCACGCCCAAACAGCCATGATTGAATTTTCCCTTCTTGCCGCGCTGCTTGCCGGCCTGCTGGGCGGTGTGCATTGCGTCGGCATGTGCGGCGGCATCGTCGCCGCCTTCTCCTTCCGCGCCGACGGCAGTGCGCCGCCGTTCCGCCTGCATCTGGCCTACAACCTGGGGCGGGTGATGTCGTATGTGATGTTCGGCACGCTGGCAGGCACGCTCGGCGCCTCGCTCAAACTGGCCGACTTCCTGCCGATGCAGACCCTGCTCTACGTGCTGGCGCAGGGCGTGATGATCCTGCTCGGCCTGTATCTGGCCGGATTCAATCGCAATGGGTGCTGATCTTCGAGCGCGCCGGCGGCGCGCTGTGGCGCCGAGTCAAGCCGCTGTTCCAGAAATTGCTGCCGGTGAAGTCGGTGCCGCAGGCGCTGCTGGCGGGCATGGCCTGGGGCTGGCTGCCGTGCGGGCTGGTGTATTCGGTGCTGGTGTCCGCGCTGGCGGCCGGCAGCGCGCACCTCGGGCGCGGCGCTGATGCTGGCGTTCGGCCTCGGCACGCTGCCGAACCTGTTGGGGATGGGCCTGTTCGCCCGCCAGATCCAACCCTTCATGCAGCAGGTTTGGGTGCGTCGCACGGCGGGGCTGACGGTGGCAGGCTTCGGCGTGTGGGGGCTGCTGGCGCTGGCCTATTCGGCATTCATCAAAAGCTGACGTCCGGCCGGCCGCGTTCACGCGGCATCGTTGAAACAGCCCCGGACCCGGGGCTGTCCTGGCAAGCCTACTTGTAAAACTTCTGGTTGAAGACCATTTCGTACTTGGGTTCGCCGGCCACCTCGATGGTGGCGGTGAATTTCAGCGTGTCGGGCGGAGTGACGCGGAATTCGCCCAGATAATAGATGGCGGTGCCTTCCTTGATCTCGCGCATCTCGATATTGGCCAGTTGCTGGTTGAGGTTGGTGACATAGACGGTGAGCTTGGCCGGTATCGGCGTCCGCACGCCGACCTTGTTCTGCTTCAGCACCGACATCGTGACCAGTCCGCGCGTCTTGCTGCGTTCGATTTTGTAGGCGCGCGCGACTTCCGGCAGCAACTCGTCGGTGGTGAGCGCGTTGTAGTGGATTTCGAGCGGGCCGAACTTCTGCGATATCTCGGCATGGGCGCCCGCAGCGACGGTACACAGGCACAGGGCGGCAAGCAGTCGTTTCATGATCTCTCCTCTTGTTGTGTGGGTAAAACTGCCCTGAATTGTAGGCGCTTATCGGATGCGTGGCGAGCCAGGCAGTCAATTCATCGAGCGCCCGCCCGACCGCCACGTTCGACGCCTGTGCGGCACCGGCCGCATCGAAGGTCGTCAGCGGCACCTGTTGCACAAATACCTGGCGTCCCAGCAGGGTACGCTGTTTCAGGTCCACCAGCTCGGCATGCAGTTCGAGCCGGATCTCGCCCGGGTTGCTGGAGGCATCGTGATAGAACTCGGCCAGTTCGGTATCCAGCAGCACGTCACCACGCACATAGCCGCCGGCGGCGCTGACGTGCCAGGTGCCCTGGCTGTCGAGACGGGCGCGCATCAGGTCGGCAAAGCGCTTGCCGGGCCGCTCGGTCCAGCGGGCGAACTGATACTGGCCCCGGGTGCCGGGGCTGCGGCTGAAGATGATCTGGTCGGTGTCGTAAAAACCGCCCGTGGTGGTGTCGAGCACCAGCAGGGTGGGGGCACCTGCGGCAACCTGCTTGGCCGGTGTGGACGGCGCGGGGTCCTCCAGCACGAAGTACACCACGGCAGGCATGTCGGGCTGTTCGGCCAGATTGACGCAGCCCGCAAGTGCCAGAACGATCATCGTCAGTAAGGAAAACTTTTTCTCATGGCAGTTTTTCTCCGGGACCGAGCTGCTGTTCACCCGGCCCGAACAGGATGGCGCGCGGGTCGGACAGGCGTTGCCCGGCGGTCGTCAGCGACATCCGCGCCGGTGCGCACGTCGCGGCTGACATTGGTCAATTCCAGCGTGCCGGTTTCGGTGAATTGCTGGACCTGGTCGGAGATCAGGTTGGCATCGAGCTGCAGTCTGGTTCATCGCGATGACGGCCTCTTTCAGCGCGGCATCGGCGTTTCGGCCCACGCCGACGATGCTGCCTTCGGCGCGGGTGGCGGCCTGGCTGATGCTGGCGCCGGCAAAGCGGAATTCGTCCGAGGCATCGCGTATGCCCTGCACCACGGCTTCCAGACTGTGCTTGTTGGCGGCCAGATGGCTGGACAGTTCATCGAGATTGGCGAGCGTGCTGACTGATGGCAAGCTGGTTCTCGTCCGACAACAGCGTGTTCATTTTTTCCAGCACCTGCGCACCGTTTACCGCCAGCCGCGACACCGCCGTCGCGACCTTGTCGATGTCGGACCGGCCCTCGGCGATGACCGGATAGCGTTCACCTTCGGGTGCATCGATCAGCAGGGCCGCCTCGCTCGGGCCGTTGTTGATCTCGATGGTTGCGATGCCGGTGACCAGGTTGCGCTTGATGTAGGCCTCGGCGCCGGCATGCACCGGCACGCCCTCGTCGATGCGTGCGGTCACGCTGACCGCTTCGTCGCCGCCTTTCGCAAAACGATAGCTGTCGACCACGCCGACCTTGATGCCGCGCATCTTGACCGGGCTGCCCACCGCCAGGCCGTCGAGCGACTGCTGCTTGAAATAGATGGTGTAGGTCTGGTAGGCGATCCGGTCCGCCGCACCTGTCAGCCACACGATCGCCAGCGTCATCAACGCGACCACCAGCAACACCAGGATGCCCACCAGGGTATAGCGGCCTTCAGTTTCCATGTACGGTTTCTCCCTCTGGCGCCCGTGCGGCAAAGTAATCGCGCAGCCACGGGTCGTCGATGTGTTTCAGTTCGGCCACGCGTGCCGCTGCCGAGCACCCGGCCGTCCGACAGCACGATGACACGGTCGATAATCGAAAACAGTGTATCCAAGTCGTGGGTCACGAGGAACACGGTCAGGCCGAGGCTGTCGGCCAGCAATCGGATCAGCGCATCGAAGGCACGCGCCGAAATCGGGTCGAGGCCGGAGGTCGGCTCGTCCAGAAACAGCAGCTCGGGATCGAGCGCCAGCGCGCGCGCCAGCGCGACGCGCTTGCGCATGCCGCCGGAGAGCTCGCTCGGGCGCTTCCTGGCAGCATCGGGCGGCAGCCCGGCCATGGCCAGCTTCAGCCGCGCCAACTGGCGGCAGGTCACCTGCGGCAGTTCGGTGTGCTCGAACAGCGGGGTGGCGACATTGTCCTCGACCGACAGCGAAGAAAACAGCGCGCCATCCTGGAACAGCACGCCGAAGCGCCGGCGCAACAGGCTTCATCTGTTCGGGCGTGCTGTCCCACACCGACTGCCCGAACAATCTTGATGCGACCGCGCCTGGGGTTTCATGAGGCCGATGATTTCGCGCAGCAGCACCGACTTGCCGCTGCCGCTGCCGCCAATCAGCGCGATCACTTCGCCGCGCGCAACCGACAGGCTCAAGCCGCGATGAATGCGGTCGACCGCCCAGCGAGATCGACACGTCGCGGACGTCGATCACGGTTTCGGTCATCAGATCTCCAGCCGCACGAACATCACGGCAAAAATCGCGTTGAGAATGATGATGGCGACCAGGCTCTGCACCACGGTGGAGGTGGTGTTCGCGCCCACGCTGCGCGCAGTCGCGGGTGACCGACAGCCCCATGCGGCAGGCGATCAGCGCGATGAAGATGGCGAACACCGGCGCCTTGCCCAGCGCCCACCAGCAGGGTTTTCAGCAGCAGCACATCGACCACGCGGTCCATGAACATGTGATAGGAAATATCCAGTTGCTCCTGTGTCACCAGCATGCCGCCGAGGATGCCGGCGATGTCGCCGATGAATACCAGCAGCGGCAGCGCGAGCAGCAGCGCGAGCACGCGCGGAATCACCAGCACCGCCAGCGGCGACAGGCCCAGCGTGGTGATGGCGTCGATTTCCTCGGTGACTTTCATGGTGCCGATCTGCGCGGTGATGGCAGCGCCGGTGCGCCCGGCCACCAGGACCGCGACGATGACCGGCGAAATCTCGCGCAGGATCGCCAGCAGCAAGCCGTCGACGACGAAGATGTTGGCGCCGTACTGCTGCGCCTGCGAACCCAGCAGATAGGCGAACACCACGCCGAGCAGGAACAGCATGCCGTCACGATGGGGATCGCGCCGACGAACACGGCGTTCGCATCTGGGCCCCGAATTCACGCCAGCGCCAGCGTCCCGGACAGGCCATCAGCGCCACCAGTTCGAGAAACAGGTGGCCGATGAAATCGATCAGACCGAAAACATGGCCCCACACCGCCAGGGCTGCCGCGCCCGGCGAGTTCGAGCACCCCTTCGCGCGGCGGCTCGGGCTTGTTCGGCGGTCGCCGCTCTGTGCTGCGCCACCAGATTGAAGCATCGCCAGATGGTGCGGCTGGAACGCGCGCAATTCGGGCATCGGGTCGCTCGGCCTGCGGACGCGCCGTAGCAAGCAGCAGCCACGCGCCGTTGGTATCGAGCTGGGTGACGCCCGGCCCGTCGAGGATGCGCACCTGCTTGCCGACAAGATCCGGCAGTGCTGCAGCAGCGTCGGCATGCCAGATCGCCGCTGGCGACCAGCGTGCCCTGCGCCTCGTCGAAGTGCGCGCTGTGCTGCGGTCACGCCAGACCCAGCGGGTTGTCGGGGTCGATGCCCGGCATGAAGGGCAGGCCGCGCTCGCGGTGGGTGACCTGATAGACGCAACCGATCCAGTTGCCGATCACCGCCTCGGCGGTATCGTGCCAGGTGTTGTCGAGCAGCGGCAGCAGGTGCGCTTCGGGGAAGGCCAGCGTCTCGCCCGCCTGCGTGCGGCGGCCGAATTCGGCCAGCAGGGCCTGCGCCTGGCGGTTGAAGTAGCGCTGCGGAAACGGCGGCCAAGCGGCCAGCTTGCCGGCTGCGGCCAGCAGCAGATCGCGCTTGTATTCCTTCAGCAGCGACACCGTGTCGTATTCGGGATGCCCCTGAAAAAACACGGTGCGCAGACCGTCGGGGCTGACCGCCAGATGCACGCCCGCTTCCGCGCTTTCGACCAGCACCGTGACCCCGGCCGCCTCGAATTGCGCGGGCGAAACGTCGTTCCAGCGCGAATGCGGCACGTCGAAGCGCGTGTTGACGTCGGCCACCAGCGGATGGCGCCCGTCGGTCACGCGGTGCTCGAACACGCCCCAGATTTTGTGCGGCTGCTTCACCCGCGTCTGCCCGTGGCGGAACTGCATCACCGCATGGGTGGCGAGGCACGAGCACAGGGTCGAGGTGACGTTGTCCCAGGCCCAGTCGATCACCTCGATCAGCGGCTCCCAGAACGGCTCGTCGGCAAGGCTGGGATGGCTGACGTTGGCGCCGGTGATGATGAGCGCGTCCAGCCCGGCTTCGCGGATCGCGTCGAAGGTTTCGTAAAACTGCGCGATGTGCGCCTGCGCCGCCTCGCCGCGCGGCAGCGTCGGCAGCGTGAAGGGGTGCATGTAGAACTGCGCGATCGGGTTGGATTCGCCGACCAGCCGGTAGAACTGCCGCTCGGTCGCCTCCAGCGCCGCGTCCGGCATCATGTTCAGCAGGCCGACATGCAGCTCGCGGATTTCCTGGTTGGCCGCGCGCTCGGTCGACAGCACCGTGATGCCGTCGCGGCGCAGGCGCTCGAAGGTGGGCAGGGCGTTATGCGCGACCAGCGGCATGGCTCAGCCCTGTCCCTTTCCGCGCGATGGCGGTTTCCAGCAGTGCCAGGAAATCGCGCTCGTCGCGCACCTGCGCCACTTCCTGCGAGGTCACGGTGTAGCCGTGCGGCCCGGCGATCGCCTCGTAGCGCGGGATGCGCGAATGAAACAGGCGCGGGAACACCCAGCGCGCGAAATCGTTCGGCTCGATCTGCGCCACGTACTCGATGCCCTTTTCCTTGAGATAAACCGGCAGCTGCTCGGCAAGGAAGGCCGGGCGGAAATACAGCGGCTTGGGGTCGGACTGCGCGCGCTTGATCAGCGTGTCCTCTTCCTCGCGCGTGGTGGTCTGGATATAGAGGATCAGCGTGTGCTCGGCCAGCAGCTCGACCACGCCGGGTTCGTCCAGCTCGCACAGGCTGCCGCCGACGTCGTTGACGAAATGCGGATAGCCGTAGATTTCCTGGCCCTTGCGGATGAAGCCCGGCACGTCGCGCATGGCGGCGATCTCGCCGTCGCGATAGGCGGCCTGGCGGCGCGAGAACTCGTCCAGCGCACAGCCCGCCCCACTCCGGCCCGCCGAGCTTGCCGACGAAGGTCAGCACCGGGCCCGAGGTCGTGGATCTTGATGTTGTTCTTGATGTCGATCCAGTCGTTGCGCAGCAGTTCGCGCAGAAACGGCACGCTGCATCGCCTGCTGCTTGATCAGGTCGAGGATCGGCTCGTCGAGATAGCGCGTGCCGATGCGGTAGTCGCCGGAAAAGTGGAACCAGTCGTGGCCGCGCAGCATGGTCGAGATGTGCGTCTTGCCGACGCCGGACATGCCGAGCAGGGTAATGCGCTTGGTCGGCCAGGCGCGGAAGGAGTCGGGAGTGAAGTGCATGGGATCGATTTTCGTAGGGATTAGCGCGAAGCCTACCGAAAAGCCACCCAATTAAAAAGCCGGTACTGCCGAACGCCATTCGAAGCCGGCCGAAACCGCCCCGGCCCAGCGGGGCATAATGCGCCCATCAACCGCACACGCCACGCCCATGACCTTGCCCCGCCTGCCCGTCCTGTCCCTGCTCGAAACCCGCGTGCTGGGGGTGCTGAGCGAAAAGCAGCACACCGTTCCCGACACCTATCCGCTGTCGCTCAACGCCCTGGTCGCCGGCTGCAACCAGAAGACCAGCCGCCATCCCGTCATCGAGGTCGAGCGAAGCCGAGGTGCAGGCCGCGATCGACAGCCTGCGCGGCCCGACCCTGGTCATCGAATCGAGCGGCGGCCGCGTGCCGCGCTACGCCCACAATCTGGGCAAGGTCCTGCAACTGCCGTCGCAGTCCATCGCCCTGCTCACCCTGCTCATGTTGCGCGGCCCGCAGACCGCGGGCGAACTGCGCATCAACTGCGAGCGGCTGCACCGCTTCGCCGACATCTCGGCGGTGGAAGGCTTTCTGCAGGAACTGGCCGAACGGCCCGCAGGCGCCCTGGTGGCAGAACTGCCGCGTCAGCCCGGGGCGCGCGAAAACCGCTGGGCCCACCTGCTCAGCGGCGCGCCCGATATCGAGGCAATGCCCGCCCCGCGCGCGGCGACCGAAGCGGTCGCCGACACGACCGTCGGCGAGATCGCCGCGCTCAAGGCCAACGTGGCACGGCTGGAGACCGAGGTCGACGCCTTGAAGGCTTTGGTGGACAAGCTTTGCACTGAACTGGGGATTTCCAGCTGAGCGCACACAAAGGCCACGGCTGACGGCCGCCTCAAGGGCGGCGATCCGGCGGGGGACGTACAGGGCTCTCGCAGACGCAAATGCAATCCATTCCCCCTGTCGTCTTGAGCGCCCCGGAAGTCGCACGCGCCTCCTGAAAAATAACTATATCGCCCCCCCAAATTCGTACTATGCTGACTCGGCGTCAGGGTTTTTTATGACGCTTCATATATAAGGGGAGACAGCAATGAAAAAGACGATCGTCGGGGGAATCTTGTCCCTGTGTGCCGCCATCCTTCTCTACGGCAGCCCGCCCACGGAAGCCAAGAATGCGGCTGCAGTGACGGTCAAGGGTGTCGTCGAGGACGGCTCCAAGCAAAAGCTTGCCAATGCCACGGTCTGGCTGATCCCCGCTGCTGACGTGGTGGCGATGGCGAAAACCCCCGTCGAGGTCAAAGCGGATTCTCCCAACGACGAGCCGCTGGAAGACAACCTGGCGGCCAACCGCGACCGCTACCTGAACGCCAAAAGCAATGCCAAGGGCGAATTCAGCGTAACAGGCGTGTCCGGCGACAGATACTTTCTCTATGTCGAACCCGCCGACAGCCGCTACCTTCCCGGCGGCGACAAGTCGCGCATCGCACTGTCCATTGCCGAACTGTCTGCAGCGCCGCTGCAAATCAAGGTCTCGGGCAATGTATCGGCAGACGCCACCTATGTCGGCACCAGCGCCTGCCTGGAATGCCACAACGAACATGAAACCGTCAAGTCGACCTTGCACCGCCTCGGCATCCACGCCGTCGGCAAGGACAGCAAGCTGCAGGATTCATCGCGTTTTCCCGAATTCAACAACGGTCTCAACAAGCTGATGGCCGGCACCACGTTCTGGTTCTATGGCTTCGACAAGACGCGCGGCTTCGACAAGTATCTGATCAGCGACAAGGCGCCGACCGACCTCTCCGGCGTGAGCTTCACCGCGACCTTTTTCAAGGATAGCGACGGCAAGCTCAAGTTCCGCACCGAGAACCTCAAGGACTCCGCCGACCCGGCACGCGTCTACCCGGTCGAACTGACCTACGGCGGCGGTCTGTACAAGCAGCGCTACCTGTATCGCGTCGGCCCCAATCTGTTCCCCTTCGTGCAGTACAACACGCATGGCGATAACGCCTTTGGCGACCGCAGCCGCAAGCAGTGGCGCGACTATCACGCCGACTGGCTGTTCAACGAGGAAACCAAAAAGCTGACCAATCCGTCCCAGGCCAAGTCGTTCGACAAGGAGTGTGCCAGCTGCCACTACAACGGCTACACCCTGACCAAGACCGCGGCAGGCGATTACATCGCCGGCTCGGCCAACGATCCGGATGGTGAAATGGACATCGACGGCGACGGCATACCCAACGAACTGAACATGGGATGTGAAACCTGTCATGGTCCCGGCTCGGTGCACGTGAAGGCGCCCAAGAGCAAGAAGGCGGCCAATATCGTCAGCCCCGGCAAACTCGCTGCGGAGCGCTCTTCGATGATCTGCGGCCAGTGCCACAGCCGGCCTCAGGGCAACCTGAAGAACGACGAGCCGGTCAACGCCGACCACAAGATGATGTTGCCCGGCACCAGTCGCAACACCTATCTCACCCAGTACACCACCCGGCCGGATGCGGCCGCCAAGGATTTCTGGGCGGACGGGCTGCATTCCAAGTCCCACCACCAGCAGTACACCGACTTCATCAGGTCGTCCAAGCACCGCAACGGCGCCCATCTGGTTGCCTGCGCCGACTGCCACGAGCCGCATGGCAAGGCCAAGTTCGCGCACCAGATGAAGCTCGACTCCAACTCGGCCGAATCCTGCACGACTTGCCACAAGGGCAACTCCGACATAGGCAAGCACGTGATGGCCAAGACCCAGTGCACCGTGGCGCCGGACAAGATCACCTGTTCCAACTGCCACAACACCAAGACCATGCAAACCGGCGCCGGTTTCGGCAAGGGCATGGATGGCAAGGACGGCAAGAACTACTGGCTGAACGACATCACGTCGCACCTGTATGACGTACCGCGCAAGGACAATGTCGGCGTCAAGGGAGTGGAGCCTGGCAAGGCCATGCCGATTCCGTACACCAACAAGTGCGGGGCAGCCTGCCACAACACCAGCGCGCTCTGAAGCTCACGCGCCGCAACAAAAACCGCCGGCAGGTCCGGCGGTTTTTTTACGTCCGCGTTCCGCGTCTCAATCGATAGTCTTAGAACTGGCGTCTCGACAGGCAGTGGCCGGGAATATCGACTGGCCCTACCGGCGCGCCACCAACATCAGTCGGTGAGCCAGTAGAACGACAGCGGCGGGATGACGATGGCGTCGTTTTCCACCGCGATGCGTTCGTTGGTGCAGAGACTTTTCATGCCTTCGTGGCAGAGCAGCCCGTGCTTTCTGAACGCGCTGAGCGGAAGCACCTGCGCCTCGACGTTGAAATTGCCTGCGACCAGCACCTTGTCGCGGCTGTTTTTCGGGTCGGTGCGCAGAAACACCAGCAGGTAGGGGTTGTCCACCGACAGCAGCTGGCGGTTGTCGAAATCCGCAAATGCCGGCAGTTCCTTGCGCAGTGCGATGAGCTTTTTGAGCGCCATGAATATCCGGTGTTCGACCGTGCCGGTCTGGTGCCGCCTGTCGGCCTTGTCCCAGTCGAAGTGCGAACGATGCACCCAGCGGTTGTCGTCGCGTTTTGATGGATCGGCGAGGTATTCCTGGTTGTTGAGCATGCCGAGCGCGTCCCCGTAATAGAGCAGCGGGATGCCGCCGAACGACAGGATCATGCCGTGCAGCAGCACGATCGTCCTGATCGCGGCGTCGACGGCCGCCTCGTCCTGGTTTTCGAGCGCGGTCTCGAGGCCGACCAGCGAGGCGAGCGAGCCGGAAATGCGCGCATCGCCGGTCTTGGGGTTCTCGCCGAACGGCAACCCACGGGCGAACGAGCCCGGAAACCGGCCGGTGAAATAATCGATCAGGAAGCGGCGGTGCTGGACCGGGTCGTATCCGGCCAGCCGCACGTCGTGGTCGTCGAAGCCGAGGCCGATGTCGTCGTGGCAGCGCACGTAGTTGAGCCAGGTCGCCCGTTCCAGCTTGACGGGCAGGTTCTGGACGCCCTGGTTCAGCAGCGCCGCGTTCTTGGTCGCGACCGCATCCCACAGCAGCGCCATGAAGGTGGCGTTGTAGGCGATCTCGCATTCCTTGGCATTGATCGCGTCCTCGCCGAAGTACTTGGCGATCTCGCTCGGCGAGACGATGGCCTCGGCGATGAACAGCACCCCCGGCGCGGTCACCTGGCAGCAGTCCTTCATCAGTTGCAGCAGCAGGTGCGCCTCGCGTTCGTTCTGGCACGCGCTGCCGATTTTTTTCCACAGGAACGCCACCGCGTCGAGCCGCAGGATGTCCGCCCCCTTGTTGGCCCAGAACAGGATGATGTCGATCATCTCGATCAGCACCGCCGGGTTGCGGTAGTTGAGGTCCCACTGGTAGCTGTTGAACACCGTCATCACCCATTTGCCCATTGCCTCGTCCCAGGTGAAGTTGCCGGGCGAGGTGACCGGAAAGATCTCCGGCATGGTTTCTTCGTAGATGTCGGGGACCTCGCGGTCGTCGAAGACGAAGTAGTAATCCTGGTAGGGCTTTTCGCCCTTGCGCGCGCGTTGCGCCCATTCGTGTTCGTTGGACGTGTGGTTGACCACGATATCGAGGACCAGCAGCATGTCGCGCTTCTTCAGCGTGGCGGCCAGCGCCGCCACGTCCTCGGTGGTGCCGAAACGCGGATCGATGCGGTTGAAATCGCGCACCGCGTAGCCGCCGTCGCTGTTGTCCGGCGGGCAGTCGAGGATGGGCATGACATGCAGCAGGTTGACGCCCAGTTCCTGCAGGTAGGGCAGCCGCGCGCGCAGGCCCTGCAGGTCGCCGGCGAAACGGTCGCAGTACAGCGCCATGCCGACCCACTTCTGGCTGAGGAACCAGTTGTAATCCTGTTCGCGGGCCAGATCGGATTTGCGCAGGGCGGGCGAGCGCTCGATGTAGCGCAGCGCGAGTGTCTCGACCAGGCTGACCATCTGTTCCTTGAAATCGGGACGCTCGCCATACAGCAGGTGGAACAGCGAATGGATGGCATAGAAATTCGCCCCGAGGCGGGTGTAGAAATGGCGCATCCGCATATTCCCGATCTCGGGTTTCAGCTTGAGCAGGATTTCGTTCAGCAGTGCGTGGGAGGCTTGTTCGTACATGGGGTGTCTCGTTTATCCAGTCCTGTGCTGCAGCCGGGTTGCTTGGTTGATACAGCCAAATTCTACCGGGTTGGCCGTGGGTTCCACGGCGCATGAGCGATTGCACCCGTTTCATGCCTGTCTTAAAGCGCCGGGGGCGCGGTATGGCAACGCACTTTGATGCGGGTCGCGGCAACGGCCGGAATACCGGGATCATCCTTGCTCCCACTGGCTGCGCAATAAAAAGGGGCGCCCTGCAGAGCGCCCCAGCTTCCTTCGGAGAAAGGATACGGATCAGAGGTTGTAGGCCCGCTCGCCGTGGCTTGCGGTATCCAGACCTTCGCGTTCCTGTTCTTCGGAGACACGCAGACCCATGGTCATGTCGATCAGCTTGAAGGCGACCAGACTGACCACGCCCGACCAGACGATGGTGATGAGCACACCGGTGGCCTGCGTCATGACCTGGCCACCCATCGGTGTAGTCATCCACCCCCACGCCGCCCAGAGCCGGCGAAACGAAGATGCCGGTGCCGATGGCGCCGACGATGCCGCCGATGCCGTGGATGCCGAAGACGTCCAGCTAGTCGTCGTAGCCCAGTGCCTTCTTCAGGCCGGAGACGCCCCACAGGCAGACCACGCCGGCAATCGCGCCGAGGATGATCGCACCCATCGGGCCGACCAGACCGGCAGCCGGCGTCACCGCTACCAGGCCGGCCACGACACCGGATGCAACACCCAGCATGGAAGGCTTGCCGCGCAGCATCCACTCGGCCAGCATCCAGGACATGCCTGCGGCAGCAGTCGCCAGAATGGTGTTGATGAAGGCCAGCGCAGCGCCGCCGGTGGCTTCGAGGTTGGAGCCGGCGTTGAAGCCGAACCAGCCCACCCACAGCAGCGAGGCGCCGATCATGGTCATCGGCAGGCTGTGCGGCGGCATCGCGTCGCGGCCGTAGCCGATGCGCTTGCCCAGCACGATGGCGCCAACCAACGCTGCGATACCGGCATTGATGTGCACCACGGTGCCGCCGGCAAAGTCGAGGTCGCCGTGTTCGAACAGGTAACCGCCGGTTGCCCACACCATGTGCGTGATCGGCAGGTAGGAGAAGGTGAACCACAGCGCGCCGAACACCATCAGCGCGGAAAACTTCACCCGCTCGGCGAGGCCGCCGACGATCAGCGCCACGGTAATGGCGGCAAAGGTCAGCTGGAAGGCCACGAACACCAGTTCGGGTATCACCACGCCATCGGTGAAGGTCGCCGCCGTGCTGTCCGGGGTGATGCCGGCCAGGAACATCTTGGACAGATCGCCGATCGCCCAGTTGAGTGCGCCGCCATCGCCGAACGCCAGCGAGTAGCCGTACACCGCCCACAGGACCGAGATCAGGCAGAAGATGGCCATCACCTGGGTCAGCACCGACAGCATGTTCTTGGCACGCACCAGGCCACCGTAGAACAGCGCCACGCCCGGAACGATCATCAGGATGACCAGCAGGGTGGAAACCATCATCCAGGCCGTGTCGCCCTTGTCCGGTACCGGCGCGCGCGGCCTCGGCAGCGGCCTCTTCAGCCGCCATGACAGCTTCGGCCCCCATCACAGCGCCCGCTTCCGCCGCAACCGTTTCGGCCATCACAGCTTCCTCTACCGGGACCACCGCTTCCTGCGCCAGCGTCAGGCCAGGAGAGAACAGGGCCAGCATCAAGCCCAATGAAGCAAATAGATTTTTCATGTTCATGCTCCTCAAAGTGCGTCGGGGCCGGATTCACCCGTACGGATACGCACGACCTGCTCCAGGCTGGTGACAAAAATCTTGCCGTCGCCGATCTTGCCGGTGTTGGCCGCCTTTTCGATCGACTCGATCACGCGCTCCAGCAGCTCGGCCTTGATGGCCACTTCGATTTTCACTTTGGGCAGAAAATCGACCACGTATTCCGCGCCGCGATACAGCTCGGTGTGGCCTTTTTGCCGTCCAAACCCTTTTACTTCCGTAACCGTCAAGCCGGTGACGCCGATGGCGGACAACGCCTCGCGCACTTCGTCCAGCTTGAACGGCTTGATGATTGCCGTTACGAATTTCATGTTGTCTCCCAATTCAGGACAAGAGAAAAAGTGGAGCGGGCGCATGCACCGCTCCGATTGGCCAACAAATCAGAATGCCTTGGCGATCCAGAAGGTGGCAGTGCCTTTGCCCAGATCCTCGCCATTGGAATCGGTCCAATAAGCCTTGTCGGCATTGGTGTCGGTGTACTTCAAGCCAACGGTCACGCCATCAGCGACCTTGCTCAGCTTGCCCATGTCATAGGTCGCGCTGACACTCCAGTCGTCATAGTCCTGGTTGCCGTTGTTCTTGAAATTGAAGGTTCCCCAGCTCGCCGCAACGGTGAAGCCGCTTTCTTCGATGGGCAGGCTGCCGGAAAGGGCGAAGTAGTAGGAACCATCCGCATCGGCGAAGCCAAACACCTCATTGCTGACATAGTAGGAATACTTGGCTGTGAACCATTTCCAGCCCGCAGCACCATAAATCTCGGTGGTGTCGGCATCTGTTACACCTGACGGCTTGTCACCCGGGTACCAGTACTGGATCGCGCCCACATCGTAGGTGAAGTCGGTATCGCCGAAGCTGCCGCGGTAGCCGCCGTACAGATCGATCTCAATGTTGCCGGAATCGTAGCCCTGGAAGTCTTCAATCCAGCCCACGTTGGACGCCCACGTGCCAAGATAGAAACCGCTGCTGTGGCCGTAGTCGAAACCGCCCTGAATGGCAGGGTCACCGCCCGTCTGGGAGATGCCGCGGAAAATGTAATTCGAGGTCAAGGTAACGTTGGCGCTGATTGAATGCGGGCTTTCCTCAGCCGCCGGCATCTCTTCAGCCATCACAACGGTTGGCAGCCCCACCAAACCCGTCAGAACCAATGCGTGAACAAGTTTTTTCATGAAATTTCTCCGAAAGTGAAATCGCGCAAAATCGCACTTCACGAATAGCACAAGACATGCCAGCATATTTATGCTATACAAAACAATATGTTAGCATGGCACACCTGGTTATGACGGCGAGGATCGCACTTTAATGGTGCGCCGCACGGTGGCCATGCACGGTCTTTGTGCTGCCCTCCACCGCACACCGCTTGCTACACTCTCTTTAACTGGAGACCGCCATGAACCCGAACCCTAAATTCCCCAATCCCGCTTTCATCAACGATCTCGCCGGCAAACTCGGCGAGGTGCTGAAGCAATCCCCCGCGAAGGACATCGAGCAGAACCTCAAGGCCGGGGTCACCTCGATGCTTGGCAAAGCTCGACATGGTGAGCCGCGAGGAATTTGACGTGCAGACGGAAGTGCTTGCTCGCACGCGTGCAAAACTCGAACAACTGGAAGCCCGTCTGGCCGAACTGGAAAAGCAGCGCACCGAATCCTAGTGTCCTGAGATGGAAACTCGCTGAATGGAAATAACGAGAATCTTCCGCATGCAAACTTCCCATCAACGTATTCCCAACTCAGGACACTAAATGGCGGTCGCCGTCGTCAAGAGCCGGGCGTTGAACGGCATGAGCGCGCCCGAGGTGGTGGTCGAGGCGCATCTGGCCAACGGCCTGCCGGCGTTCACCCTGGTCGGGCTGCCCGAGACCGAAGTCAAGGAAGCGCGCGACCGCGTGCGCGCCGCGATCCAGAACGCGCGCTACGAATTCCCGGCACGGCGCATCACCGTCAACCTCGCCCCGGCCGACCTGCCCAAGGAGTCCGGCCGCTTCGACCTGCCGATCGCGCTGGCGATCCTCGCCGCCTCCGGCCAGATTCCCGCTGACAAATTCCAGCATGCCGAATTCGCCGGCGAACTGGCGCTGACCGGCGAGTTGCGCCCGGTACGCGGCGCGCTGGCGATGGCGCTGGCTACCCGTGCGGCGCAGCGACAGCTGGTGCTGCCTGCGCAATCGGCTGCAGAGGCGGCGCTCGCCAGCGGCGTGGAAACGCTGGGGGCGACCAGCCTGCTCGATGTCTGCGCCTGGCTGGCCGGGCAGACATCGCTGATAGCACCCGAGTTCGATACGGCCCGCCCCGCCCCCGACTACCCCGACTTTGTCGACGTCAAAGGCCAGATCGCCACCAAGCGCGCGCTCGAAGTCGCGGCAGCGGGCGGCCATTCGGTACTGCTGGCGGGGCCACCCGGCACCGGCAAGTCGATGCTCGCCGCACGCTTCCCCGGCATCCTGCCGGCGATGATCGAAGCCGAGTCGCTGGAAGCAGCGGCCGTGCAGTCGCTCAACGGCGGCTTCCGCCCCGAGCACTGGCAGCGCCGCCCGTTCCGTGCGCCGCACCACACTGCCTCAGCGGTGGCGCTGGTCGGCGGCGGCGGTAATCCGCGACCGGGCGAGATTTCGCTGGCGCATCACGGCGTGCTGTTTCTCGACGAGTTGCCCGAGTTCTCGCGCCAGGTGCTGGAAGTGCTGCGCGAACCGCTGGAAACCGGCCACATCACGATTTCACGCGCGGCACGGCAGGCGGATTTCCCCGCACGCTTCCAACTGGTCGCGGCGATGAACCCCTGCCCCTGCGGCTATCTCGGCCATCCCACCCAGGCGTGCCGCGACACCCCGGATCAGATCGCCCGCTACCGCGCACGCATTTCCGGACCGCTGCTCGACCGCATCGACATCCAGATCAGCGTGCCGGCGCTGACCGAGGATGAACTGATGCAGACCGGCGCGGGCGAACCCAGCGCCGCCATCCGCAACCGTGTGCAGGCCGCGCGCGACCGCCAGATGGCGCGTCAGGGCAAACCCAATGCCGCGCTGGGAACCCAGGAAATCGATCGACCTATGTCGGCTCGATGCAGCCGGCGAAACCCTGCTGAAGCAGGCGATCGCGCGGCTCAACCTGTCAGCGCGCGCCTATCACCGCGTGCTCAAGCTGGCGCGCAGCGTGGCCGACCTGGCCGGCAGCGACACCATCAGTCGCCGGCGCATCTGGCCGAAGCGATTCAATACCGGAGACAAGCTGCATGAGCGATCCCTACGAATCCTGGCAGGAAGAAAAACGCTCGGCCTGGCTCTATCGCGTAGTGGCCGAATGCGAACGCGGCACCCCGCGCGAGTCGCTGTTCAAGGAACTGGCACAGGCCGCCGACGAGCAGTCGGAAATCTGGCTGGGTGTCATCGCGAAAAAGGGCGGCCCCGCCCCCACCGCCTTTCATCCCGACCTGCGCACCCGTGTCGTGGCGGGACTCACCCGCCTGTTCAAGCCGCGCGCCATGCGCGGCGTGCTGGCGGCGATGAAGGTGCGCGGCATGGTGCTCTATACGCAGAACCCGCCCCACCCCATGCCGACCCGCGTCGACGACATCGGCAAGCGCCACCAGAACGGCGCCGCCGGCAATGCCTTGCGCGCCGGCGTGTTCGGTGTCAACGACGGCCTGGTGTCGAATGCCGCGCTGATTTACGGCGTCGCCGGCGCGGCGCAGGAACCCGTCGATCATCGTGCTGACCGGCGTGGCCGGATTGCTGGCCGGCGCATTCTCGATGGCTGCGGGCGAATACGTCTCGGTGCGCTCGCAGCGCGAAATGTTCGAATACCAGATCGGGCTGGAGCGCGACGAACTGGAGGAATACCCGGAGGAAGAAGCGGCCGAACTGGCGCTGATCTACGCTGCCAAAGGCATGCCGATGGATGAAGCGCGGCGCGTGGCCGATACCCTGATGCAGGATCCCGAGCGCGCGCTCGACACGCTGGCGCGCGAGGAACTCGGCCTCAACCCGGACGAACTCGGCTCGCCATGGGTAGCCGCCATCTCGTCGTTCGCCGCCTTCACCGCCGGCGCGGCGCTGCCGCTGCTGCCTTTTCTGCTCGGCCATGGCGAGGCGCTCAGCCTCTCCATTGCGCTCACTGCGCTGGGGCTGTTCGGCGTTGGCGCCAGCATGAGCCTGTTCACCGGCCGCCATGCCATCCTGAGCGGCCTGCGCATGCTGGCGATCGGGGGCGCAGCGGGGCTGGCGACCTGGTTCATCGGCGCCTGGCTGGGGGTGTCACTGGCTTAAGAGCACCTCGACAACATCCCGGTTTGTCATTCCGGCGAAGACCGGGATCCAGCCGGACCAAGCAAGCTGGATCTAAATCAGGTCTGTTCCCACGGCAGCCCGTCAAAGCGCCAACCGTTTTTGGTGCTGCGATGGCGGGTTTCGTCCATGTCGCCCTCGAACCCGTGCAGAACGTTGTAGACCTCGGGAAAGGCATACTTCTCCAGATAGCGCCCGGCTTCCACCGAACGCCGCCCCGAGCGGCAGATCAGCACCACCGGCCGGTTGGCCGATGCCGCCTTGCGCGCGTGGCCCAGAAAATCCGGGTTGATGTCCCAGTCCGGGCCGTCCTGCCAGGCAATGTGGATCGCGCCGATGGGATGCCCGACAAACAGGTACTCGATTTCCGAGCGGCAATCGATGAACACCGCCTCGGGGTGTGTCTGCAAAAATTCGAGGGCTTCGGCAGGTTCAAGATGTTTCATCGCAGACTCCGAAATGGCTTGATCGTTCGCAACGATAGCATTGCCGGAAGGCTTCACGCCAACCGAATATAATGCCCGATTGCCCAGTCGACTTCCTGCCATGTCCCGCACCGACCTGCTGAATACCCTGCTCGCCCAACGCATCCTGATCCTCGACGGCGCGATGGGGACGATGATCCAGACCTACAAGCTCGACGAGGCGGACTATCGCGGCGAGCGCTTCGCCGACTTCGCCCACGACCTGAAGGGCAACAACGATCTGCTGTGCCTGACCCAGCCGCAGATCATCAAGGCAACTCCACGCCGAGTATCTGGCCGCCGGCGCCGACATCCTCGAAACCAACAGCTTCAACGCCACCTCGATCTCGATGGCCGATTACCACATGGAGCACCTGGTGCCGGAGCTGAACCTGGCCGCCGCCCGGCTGGCACGCGAAGCCGCCGACGAGGCGACCGCGCAGAATCCGGACAAGCCGCGCTTCGTCGCCGGCGTGCTCGGCCCGACCTCGCGCACCGCGACGATTTCGCCCGACGTCAACGACCCGGGCTTCCGCAATGTCACCTTCGACCAGCTGCGCGTGGCCTATCTGGAGGCGATCGACGGCCTGGTGAAGGGCGGCGTCGACATCCTGATGGTCGAAACCGATTTTCGACACGCTCAACGCCAAGGCCGCGCTGTTCGCCATCGAGGAATACTTCGACGCGCAACAATATGCGGCTGCCGGTGATGATCTCCGGCACCATCACCGACGCCTCCGGCCGCACGCTGTCGGGCCAGACCGGCGAGGCGTTCTGGAATTCGGTGCGCCACGCCCGGCCGCTGTCGATCGGCCTGAACTGCGCGCTCGGCCCCGACCTGCTGCGCCAGTACGTCGAGGAACTCTCGAGCAAGGCCGATGCGTTCATCTCGGCCCACCCCAACGCCGGCCTGCCGAACGCCTTCGGCGAATACGACATGGACGGCGCGCGAAATGGCCGTCCACATCGGCGAATGGGCACGCTCGGGCCTGCTTGAACATCGTCGGCGGCTGCTGCGGCACCTCGCCGGCGCACATCGCGGCCATCGCCAAGGCGGTCGAGGGCGTCGCGCCGCGCGTGCCGCCCAGGCTGGAACCGGCGATGCGGCTGTCCGGGCTGGAGCCGTTCAACGTCGGCAAGGACTCGCTGTTCGTCAACGTCGGCGAGCGCACCAACGTCACCGGCTCGCAAGCGCCTTCGCCCGCCTGATCCTCGAAGGCGACTACGACGAGGCGCTCGTCGGTGGCGCGCCAGCAGGTGGAAAACGGCGCGCAGATCATCGACATCAACATGGACGAGGGCATGCTCGACGCCGAGGCGGCGATGGTGCGCTTCCTGCACCTGATCGCCTCCGAGCCCGACATCGCGCGGGTGCCGATCATGATCGACTCGTCGAAGTGGAGCGTGATCGAGGCCGGCCTCAAGTGCATCCAGGGCAAGGGCATCGTCAACTCGATCTCGATGAAGGAAGGCGAGGCCGAGTTCATCGAGCGCGCCAAGCTGTGCCTGCGCTACGGCGCGGCGGTGATCGTGATGGCCTTCGACGAAGTCGGCCAGGCCGACACCTACGCGCGCAAGACCGAAATCTGCGCCCGCGCCTACAAGCTGCTGACCGAAACCGTCGGCTTCCCGGCCGAGGACATCATCTTCGACCCCAACATCTTCGCGGTCGCCACCGGCATCGAGGAACACGCCAACTACGCCGTCGACTTCATCGAGGCCACCCGCTGGATTCGCCAGAACCTGCCGCACGCGCACATCTCGGGCGGCGTGTCGAACGTCAGCTTCTCGTTCCGCGGCAACGACGCGGTGCGCGAGGCGATCCACACCGCCTTCCTCTATCACGCGATCCAGGCCGGCATGGACATGGGCATCGTCAACGCCGGCCAGCTCGGCGTCTACGCCAACCTCGACCCGGAGCTGAAGGAACGCGTCGAGGACGTGCTGCTGAACCGCCGCGAGGATTCGACCGAGCGGCTGGTGAGCTTTGCCGAGAACGTCAAGGGCGGAGCGAAGGAACGGGTCGAGGACCTGGCCTGGCGCAGCCTGCCGGTCAACGAGCGGCTCTCGCATGCGCTGGTGCAGGGCATCACCGAGTACATCGTCGAGGACACCGAAGCCGCGCGCCTCGAAGCCGTGCGCCCGCTGCACGTGATCGAAGGCCCGCTGATGGCCGGCATGAACGTGGTCGGCGACCTGTTCGGCGCCGGCAAGATGTTCCTGCCGCAGGTGGTGAAGTCCGCGCGCGTGATGAAGCAGGCGGTGGCGCACCTGCTGCCGTTCATCGAAGCCGACAAGCAGGCCGGCGATGCGCAGAGCGCCGGCAAGATCATCATGGCCACGGTCAAGGGCGACGTGCACGACATCGGCAAGAACATCGTCGGCGTGGTGCTGGGCTGCAACGGCTACGACATCGTCGATCTCGGCGTGATGGTGCCGGCGCAGAAGATTCTCGACGCCGCGCGCGAACACAAGGCCGACATCATCGGCCTGTCGGGCCTGATCACGCCCTCGCTGGAGGAAATGGCGCACGTGGCCAAGGAAATGCAGCGCCAGGGCTTCACCATTCCGCTGCTGATCGGCGGCGCCACCACCTCGCTGGCGCACACCGCGGTCAAGATCGAGCCGAATTACGAGCACCCGGTGGTGTACGTGAAGGACGCCTCGCGCGCCGTCGGCGTCTGCACCCAGCTGCTGTCGAACGACATGCGCGATGCCTTTGCCGCCGAGATCCGCGCCGACTACGCCATCACGCGCGAACGCCATCTCAAGCACAAGTCCGACACCGTGCGGCTGCCGCTGGCCGAGGCGCGCGCCAACAAGTTCAAGATCGACTGGGCACGCTACACGCCGCCGGTGCCCAAGCAGCCCGGCGTCCACGTGCTGAAAGCCTACGACCTGGCCAAGCTGGTCGAACTCATCGACTGGACGCCGTTCTTCGCATCGTGGGAGCTGCACGGCAAGTTCCCGAAGATCCTCGACGATGAAGTGGTCGGCGCCGAGGCGACCAAGCTCTACGACGACGCCCAGGCCATGCTGAAGCAGATGATCGCGGAAAACTGGGTCGAGGCGCGCGCCGTGTTCGGCCTGTTCCCCGCCAACACGGTCAACGATGACGATATCGAGATCTACGCCGACGAATCGCGCAGCCAGACGCTGATGACCTGGCACAACCTGCGCCAGCAGATGAAAAAGCCGGAAGGCCGCGCCAACCTGTGCCTCGCCGACTTCGTCGCGCCGCAGGCCAGCGGGCTGAAGGACTATCTCGGCGCCTTCGTCGTCACCGCCGGCATCGGCGAGGACGAACGCGCCAAGGCCTTCGAAGCCGCGCACGACGACTACTCGGCCATCCTGTTCAAGTCGCTGTGCGACCGCCTCGCCGAAGCCTTCGCCGAGCACCTGCATCTGCGCGTGCGCCGCGAATTCTGGGGCTATGCCAGCGAGGAAGCGCTCACCAATGACGACCTGATCGCGGAAAAATACCAGGGCATCCGCCCTGCGCCCGGCTACCCCGCCTGCCCCGAGCACAGCGAAAAAGCCGCGCTGTTCGACGTGCTCGACGCCACCGACCGCGATTGGCGTTCATGCTCACCGAGAACTTCGCCATGTGGCCGGGCGCGGCGGTGTCGGGTTTTTACCTGTCGCACCCCGACAGCCAGTATTTCGCGGTGGCCAAGATCGAGCGCGACCAGGTCGAGGACTACGCCCGCCGCAAGGGCTGGGATGCAGGCGACAGCGGAACGCTGGCTGGCGCCGAACCTGGCCTACCAGCCCGGCTGATCAATTCGATCCAGGATTAGCCTGCCAAGCCTGACTTGGCGGGCTTACCAGCCCTGGTGCAGCATCTTCTCCAGCCAGAACAGTCCGATCACGGTCTTGGTTTCGCAGATCTTGCCGCTGCGCAGCCAGTCCATCGCCTCGCCGAACGGCACCCGCAGGATTTCCAGAAATTCGTCCGGGATCGCGGCCGTGGTTGCCGGCCGTCGAGCCCGCGCGCCAGATAGAACGCCAGCCGCTCGTCCGAATAGCCGATGCAGGGATAGATGGTGGTGACTTCGCGCCACTCGCTGGCGGTGTAGCCGGTTTCCTCTTCGAGTTCGCGCTGGGCGCAGGTCAGATCCGCCTCGCCGGGGTCGATCTTGCCGGCGGGCAACTCGATGAAATCGCGGTGCAGCGGGTAGCGATGCTGGCGTTCCAGCAGCAGGTCGCCATTCTCGAACACCGGAATGACGACGACGGCGCCGGGGTGGACGATGTATTCGCGCGTCGATTCGCCGCCGTTGGGCAGGCGCACGCGGTCGCGCTTGACGTGCATCAGCCGCCCCTTGAAGACGGTTTCGCTGGCGAGTTCGGTTTCGGTGAGGTCGGAGGTCGTCATCGTTTTTCATGCTCGCCATGATACCGAGCGACGGGCAAAAAAATAGTCGGGCTCTTGCGAACCTGGCTGAACAGAGGAGCCAAACCCCTCGTTGCGGAGAACTTCCTTGCTTGCGGCGGAAACTGCAAGCCCGCTCATCCTACGAAGGGGTTCGAAAACTGGATATACAACTTTAGTTGTAGATGGATGTTAACCATTGTTTATATTGACTTAATAATTTCGCGCAGGGCTGAATACTGCCGCCTGCTGACCATTAATCGCTCATCCAGGCCGTCCAGCCGCAGAAAATGGCCGTCATCGTCACCCGGTAATTTGCCGATTTCGCGGATGCGCGCACGCGCCACCAGACAGTTGCGGTGGATGCGCAGAAAAGCCTCGTCGAACTCGTTTTCCAGCCGGGTGAGCGATTCCTCGATCAGGAATTCGCGGGCAGCGGTGCGCACGGTGACGTATTTGAGCTCGGCCTTGAGATACAGGATGTCCGCCACCGGAATCAGCACGATGCGGCCTTTTTCGTTGACCGACAAATGGGTGCGCGCCTTCGGATGCGCTTCCCGCAAGTGGTCGAGCGTCGCGGCATTCAGGCTGTGTGCCCGCGACAGGGCGCGCACCAGGCGGTCGGCCCGCACCGGCTTCAGCAGATAGTCGACGGCGTTGAGATCAAACGCCTGACAGGCATAGGCATCGTAGGCGGTGCTGAAAATGATGGCCGGCGGAGTAGGCAAGCGGTTGAGGTGGGCCGCGCATTCCAGCCCATCCATGCCGGGCATGCGGATATCGAGCAGCACCACATCGACCGGCTGCTGCTGCACCTGGTTCAGCGCATCCAGCCCGTTGCTCGACCTCGCCGACGATATCGACCGGCAGCTGGTCCGGCACAATCCGCCAGCACATCGCGCAGACGACGGCGCGCGGGCGCCTCGTCATCGACGATGAGGAGGCGCAGCGGCGGGTTGGGTGCGTTCACGGGTATAGGGAATGACGATATGCACTTGATAAACGGCGCCCAGCGGTTCCAACTTGAGTTGGGCGTCGAGGTCGAAATGCAGCAGCAGGCGCTCACGGATATTGGCCAGCGCGATGCGGTTGCCTTTATGGTGGCCGGATTCCGTGGCAATCGGATTGCGCACCACGATGTGCACCTTGTCGGCACTGCGATAGATATTGAGGCTGATTTCGCCGCCTTCCGGCTGCGGCTCGATGCCGTGGTAGACCGCGTTTTCCACCAGCGGCTGGATCACCAGCGGCGGAATCAGCGCATCGCCCGGCATGTTGTTGATGTGCCAGACCACCTGCAGGCGATCGCCCAGGCGCAGTTGCTCCAGTTCCAGATAGGCGCGGGTGAGCGCGACCTCGTCTTCCAGCGGCGCCAGCTGGCTGGCATTGCCCATCAGCGCGCGGAACAGGTCGGCCATGTTTTCCAGCGCATGCTCGGCGCGGCGCGGGTCGCTGCGCACCAGCGACAGCACGGCATTCAGGCTGTTGAACAGGAAGTGGGGGCGGATGCGCGCCTGCAAGGCCTGCAGGCGCGCTTCGGTGATGGCGGGCGACAGTGCGCGGGCGCGCAGGTTGAAATAGGCCAGCAGTCCGGCGCCCAATCAACAAGGCAAACACCGCCACGCCAGATCAGCGGAAACACCGTCCAGTTCCGGCCAGCAGGGGATTCAGCCACAGCGTCGCCAGCAGCGGCACCGCCACGCCCAGCGCCAGCGTCAAACCCACCCCCAGCCGATAAGGCTGGCTGCGCAGCCAGCGCCCCGCCGCGCACAAGGCCAGCAGGGTCAGCAGCAAGGCGGGCTGCGCCAGCGCCGACAGTTCGATGAACTCCGCCCAGAATGCCTGCGCCATCCGATGCGCGCGCCACCACGCCGGCAACCAGCGCCGCTTCCACCGTCAGCGCAATGCGCAGGTTCACCCCCAGATGACAGAAGTTCGGTAATTCGACCTGCCGGTTGTTATGATTCTTTCTTTTCATTCCCCGCTTTTGCCCCATGAGCACGCCATCGACACCACCGGACGGCACCGCCTGCCGCCTGGTCCGGCCGGTTTTCCGAGCCGGTTTCCGAAATCGTCAAACGCTACACCGCGTCGATTCCCTTCGATTATCGGCTGGCCGAGTTCGATATTCAGGGTTCGCTGGCGCACGCCGCCATGTTGCACCACGTCGGCGTCCTCTCCAAGGACGACCTCGCGGCGATCCAGGCGCGGCATGGCCGAGTTGCTGACCGAGATTCGCGCCGGCCAGCTCGTCTGGTCGCTCGACAAGGAAGACGTCCACCTCAACATCGAAGCCGCGCTGACCGCAAAAATCGGCGATGCCGGCAAGCGCCTGCACACCGGCCGCTCGCGCAACGACCAGGTGGCGACCGATATCCGCCTGTATCTGCGCGATGCGATCGACCGCATTCAGGCCGGCCTCAAGGCCTGCCAGACCTCGCTGGTCGACCTGGCCGAACAGCACACCGACACGGTGATGCCCGGCTTCACCCACCTGCAGGTGGCGCAGCCGGTGACCTTCGGCCATCATCTGATGGCCTATTTCGAAATGCTGGCGCGCGACGCCGAGCGCATGGCCGACTGCCGCCGCCGCGTCAATCGCCTGCCGCTGGGCGCGGCCGCGCTGGCCGGCACCAGCTATCCCGATCGACCGCGACTTTGTCGCGCGCGAACTGGGTTTCGACGGCATCTGCGAAAACTCGCTCGACGCCGTCTCCGACCGCGACTTCGCCATCGAATTCACCGCCGCCGCCGCGCTGGTGATGACGCATCTGTCGCGCCTGTCGGAAGAACTGATCCTGTGGATGAGCCCGCGCTTCGGCTTCATCGACCTGGCCGACCGCTTCTGCACCGGCTCTTGCATCATGCCGCAGAAGAAAAATCCCGACGTGCCCGAACTGGTGCGCGGCAAGACCGGTCGCGTCAACGGCCATCTGGTCGCCCTGCTGACCCTGATGAAAGGCCAGCCGCTGGCCTACAACAAGGACAACCAGGAAGACAAGGAACCGCTGTTCGACACCGTCGACACGCTGACCGACACCCTGGCGATCTATGCCGACATGCTGCGCGGCGTCACCGTCAAGCCGGAGGCGATGCGCGCGGCGGTGATGCAGGGCTTCGCCACCGCCACCGATCTGGCCGACTATCTGGTGAAAAAAGGCGTGCCGTTCCGCGATGCGCATGAAGTGGTGGCGCGCGCGGTGCGCGCCGCCGACACCAGCGGGCGCGACCTGGCCGATCTGGCGCTGGCCGAATTGCAGGCGTTCAGCCCGATGATTGCGGACGACGTCTATGACGTGCTGACGCTGGAAGGCTCGCTCGCTGCCCGCGACCATCTGGGCGGCACCGCGCCGGCACAGGTGCGTGCGGCCATTGCACGGGCGCGACAGCGGCATTTAAGGCTGAGGAATCAAGGGCTCGGTTGCCACGGGCGGAGCGTGCTCGCGGCAAATCCGCCGCACCTCCGGGCTGCTGAGCTTTTCCTGCATCAGCCCGCAAAAATAGCTGCGCGGCCCGAGCCGCTGGTTGTGACGACAGGTCGAGCACACGCCGAAGCTGCGCTTCCCGCTTTGCGCCTGCACCTGAGCCAGCACCTGCCGCAACACCACCATCGCCGACGTCACCCGCGCCGGGCTGGCGGTCTGCACGATGTCGCGCCAGGCGCCGCCGGCGCTCAGCGTCTTCAACAGGTTGGTACCGCCTTCGGTCAGAATCAGCCGCACCACCCGGCCATCGCGGGGGTCGGCGTAGCGCGACACCAGCCTGCGGCGCGCCAGCACCAGCACCGTTTGCGACACCGTGCCCTTGGTCAGCCCGAGATATTCGGTCAGCGCCTGCGGGGTGTTGCTGAAGCGGTTGGCCTGATTCAGGTAAAACAGCACCTGCAGATGCACCGGCTGCAGGCCCTGTGCCGAGCCCGCCTGCCGCAAGTCGGCCCGGGTCAGCAGCGACAGCCGCTCGACCAGATCAAACAGGGTGAGCGCCTGGCTTTTCAAAGGCTAGATTAGAAGCTGGACCGTGCCGCCGCCCTGCAGGGCGATCAGCGCAGTCAGTTTGGCGTAGAGCGGGTTCGCCGTCCTTGGTGTCGACCCAGCCGCCATCCTGCGGCTTGAAATGAAAGCCGCCCGAACGCGCGGCCACCCAGATTTCCCGTGCAACGCCGTGGCGGTTGATGATGATCTTGCTGCCGTCGTCGAACTCGACCTCGATAATGCCGTCCGCCGGCGTCTCGAAATCCAGGTCGGCATCCTCCAGCACCTGCTCGATATGAGCCAGCGTCGCGCCGGCAGCCTGGTTGAATTCGGCCTCGTTCTAATTCAATTCTCGTCATGGTGTCCCGTGCTAACATTTCGCGCATGAAACTGCGCACCTTATATATAGTGTCCCTGTTGCTGTGCGGGCTGGGTCTGACTGCCTGCGGCTCCAAGGGTGACCTGTATCTTCCCGAAAAACCTGCTGCACCGCAACGGACTTCCAATTGAATACCCTGCATCGACTCGACGGCCGCCTCCATCTTGAAGGCGTGGCACTGGACACGCTTGCCGACCGCTTCGGCACGCCGCTCTATGTGTACTCCCGGCAGGCGCTCGAATCCGCCTATCCAGGCCTACGCCGAGGCGTTTGCCGCCACGCCGCACCTGATCTGCTATGCGGTCAAGGCCAACTCCAGCCTGGCGATTCTCAACCTGTTTGCGCGGCTCGGCGCCGGCTTCGACATCGTCTCCGGCGGCGAACTGGCGCGCGTGCTGGCCGCCGGCGGCGACCCCGGCAAGATCGTGTTCTCCGGCGTCGGCAAAACGGCAGACGAGATGCGCGCCGCGCTCAAGGCCGGCATCCTCTGCTTCAACGTCGAATCGGTCAGCGAACTGCATCGACTTGAATCGCGTGGCCGGCGAAGCGGGCAAGGTTGCGCCGGTGTCGTTTCGCGTCAATCCCGATGTCGATCCGAAGACGCATCCGTATATCTCCACCGGGCTCAAGGAAAACAAGTTCGGCGTGCCGATTGCCGATGCACCCGCGCTGTATCGCCTGGCCGCCAGCCTGCCGAACCTGAAAATCACCGGCATCGATTGCCACATCGGCTCGCAGCTGACCGACCTGTCGCCGCTGGTCGACGCGGCCGACCGCGTGCTGGCGCTGGTCGATACGCTGGCAGCCGAAGGCATCACGCTGCATCACATCGACCTCGGTGGCGGCGTCGGCATTCGCTACCACGACGAAACGCCGCCCGATCTTGACGCCTACGGCCACACGCTGGCGGCACGTTTTGCCGGCCGTCAGCGAGAAACTGCTGCTGGAACCGGGGCGCTCGCTGGTCGGCAATGCAGGCCTGCTGCTCACCCGCGTCGAGTACCTGAAGCCCGGCGAAGACAAAAACTTCGCCATCGTCGATGCCGCCATGAACGATCTGATGCGTCCCGCACTGTACGAGGCGTATCACGACATCGTCGCCGTCAACCAGAAAGAAACAGCCGCACAAGCGCTACGACATCGTCGGCCCGATCTGCGAAACCGGCGATTTTCTTGGCTTTGCGCGCGATCTGGCGATCGAGGAAGGCGACCTGCTCGCCACTCCTTTCGGCCGGTGCCTACGGCATGAGCATGGCTTCGAACTACAATTCCCGCCCGCGCGCAGCAGAAATACTGATCGACAAGAATGAAATTCATCTCATCCGCGAGCGCGAAACGCAAGACGGCCTGATGGCTGGAGAACGGCTTGTTTATTGACTTTCACTGAATCCAGACAATCCATGTCACTGTCTGTTTTTTAGTATCGAATCAATACATTTTGTTTGGCTGCGACATTTTTAATCGAATTATTTTCGCAACAGCCTTGACTATTCATTGAACCCCCGGACAAAAGTAACTAGAATGAGGCTCACCAAGCGGAGCCTCGGTATCGCCCGTGTTTAGCGGGTTTCGGGCAAGTCGGTCGCCTGTCGATACCACGCTTTGGAAGTGCAAATTCTGACTGCACGTGGCTTCAAGCTGTAGTGATAAGTGAATGTGTTCAACTTCTAAGGAGTGTTAAATGGCAACAGCAAAGAAACCCGCCGCCAAACCGGCGGCCAAGAAGGCGGCCCCCGCCAAGAAGCCCGTAGCTAAAAAGGCAGCACCGGCCAAGAAGCCCGTAGCTAAAAAGGCAGCACCGGCCAAAAAGCCCGTAGCCAAAAAAGCAGCACCGGCCAAAAAGCCCGTAGCCAAAAAGGCAGCACCGGCCAAGAAGCCCGTAGCTAAAAAGGCAGCACCGGCCAAGAAGCCCGTAGCTAAAAAGGCAGCACCGGCCAAAAAGCCCGTAGCCAAAAAGCCAGCAGCCAAAAAGGCCGCAGCCAAGCCCGCAGCAAAACCGGCAGCCAAAAAGGCCGCTCCGGCCAAAAAGCAGTCGCCGCCAAAAACCGGCAGCCCGCAAAAGGCCGCAGCCAAGCCCGCCGCCAAACCGGCAGCCCGCAAGGTCGCAGCCAAAAAGCCCGCCGCCAAACCGGCAGCCCGCAAGGTCGCAGCCAAAAGCCCGCCGCCAAAACCGGCAGCCCGCAAGGTCGCAGCCAAGCCCGCCGCCAAACCGGCAGCCCGCAAGGCCGCAGCCAAGCCCGCCGCCAAACCGGCAGCCAAGAAGCCTGTTGCGAAGAAAGCGGCTCCTGCCGCCAAACCCGCCCCTGCTCCTGCAGCTGCACCCGCACCGGCGGTACCGGTCATCAAGCCTTTCGGGCTCTAACAGGTCGGGCACTGCCCAATCTGAAACGGGGGCTTGTCCCCCGTTTTTTATTGCATGCCAGAAAGTTGCCCGGCAAGGATCCCCTCGCATCGGGCCATCACGGCGACATCGTGTCGACAGCCCGAGATCTGGCCGGAACGAATCGGCTACGCACGGTCTGCAGCAGCGTCACGCCCCATGGCAGCCGAACGGCCAGCAACAGGACGAGTACCGCCCCGTAGATCAGCGGCTGCGTCAGGTCCTTCTTCACCAGCCACAGATAATGAATGACGCCGAGCATGGCGACGAGATACACCAGCCGGTGCAATTGCTGCCAGTGGCGGCCGAGGCGGCGCATCATGGCGTGCGTCGACGTCGCAGCGAGTGGAATGAGCAGGACGAAGGCGGCGAAGCCGATCGTGATGAAAGGCCGTTTGATGATGTCTTTGGCAATGGCCGCCGGATCGAAGAACTGGTCCAGCCAGATATAGGTGACGAAATGCAGGCTGGCGTAAAAGAAGGTGAACAGTCCCAGCATGCGCCGGTAGCGAATCAGCTCGGCGCGGCCGCTCAGCCGCCGCAGCGGCGTCACCGACAGCGTCAGCATCAGGCCTACCAGCGTCCAGGTGCCGGTCGAGCGCGTGATGAACTCGATTGGATTGGCGCCGAGGCCGCCGCTCGCACCCAGAGCGATCAGCCGAAGCAGTGGCAGCAGGCAGATCCCGAATATCCAGACTTTCGGATTGCGCAGGGCAGCGCGCATCAGAAATGTTTTTTCAGGTCCATGCCGCGATACATCTGCGCAACCTGCGGACCGTAGCCGTTGAACATCAGCGTGTCGCGCTTGAAGAATTCGCCGATGCGGCGTTCCTTCGCCTGGCTCCAGCGCGGATGATCGACCGCGGGATTGACGTTGGAGTAGAAGCCATACTCGCTCGGCGTCGCCTTCATCCAGGCGGTGAGCGGCGGCTTCTCGACAAAGCGGATCTTGACGATTGACTTGGCGCTCTTGAATCCGTATTTCCACGGCACCACCAGCCGGACCGGTGCACCGTTCTGATTCGGCAGCACTTCGCCATACATGCCCACGGTCAGGAGCGTCAGCGGATGCATCGCCTCATCCATCCGCAGGCCTTCGACGTAGGGCCAGTCGAGCACGCGCGAACGCTGGCCGGGCATCTGCCTGGGATCATTCAGCGTCACGAACTCGACGTAGCTGGCGTTGCCGGTGGGCGCGGCGCGGCGAATGATTTCACGCAACGGTAACCCGACCCAGGGAATCACCATCGACCAGCCCTCGACGCAACGCAATCGGTAGACACGTTCTTCCAGCGGCGCCAGCTTGAGCAGCGCGTCGATGTCGTACGTTTTGGGATTGCCGACCTCGCCTTCGACCGTCACCGTCCAGGGGCGCGTCTTCAGGCTGCCGGCGTTCTCGGCCGGGTCCTTCTTGCCGGTGCCGAACTCGTAAAAATTGTTGTAGGTGGTGGCGTCCTTGAAGGAAGTTTTCTCTTCGTCCAGCGCGTAGGCACTGGCGCGGACACCGGCCAGCCTGGCACCGGCCTGCACATCCGTCGCAGGCCCGAGGACGGCGCCGGCCGCCAGCGCCCCCATGCCCTGCATGAAGCGGCGACGCGTCCGATAAATCTCGGGCGGCGTGATTTCAGAGGAAAGAATGTCATCGGGTTGGCGTATCAGCATGTCGGGGCCTGTAAATTCATGGTGCAAGGAATATATCCAGACAGTCGGCGCAACATCGCCTTCCTTACAAACCACATATTGGACCGACCCCGCAATACGGTTTTTGTTTCACCACGGAACTGCTAAGGTGCGCACCTATCGTACTTCTTTGTTCTGTTTACGGAATCTGCCATGCGCGTCCTGCTCGTCCTGCTGTTCGTTCCTCTACTCGCCTTCGCCCAGGCGGGCGGCCCGCCCTTCATTCCGGTCAACATGATGCAGGTGAGCGAGGCACCGGTATCGAACACGGTCAATGCGGTGGGCGCGCTGATCGCCGAGGACAGCGTGGTGCTGCGTCCGGAAATCGATGGCCGCATCGACAAGCTGCTGTTCAAGGAAGGCCAGCCGGTAAAGAAAGGCGCGGTGCTGGTGGTGCTCGATTCCGCCGAAGCGCGCGCCGCGCCTCGCCGGCACCCAGGCCGACCTCCGGCTGGCGGAAAGCCGGTACAAGCGCAACGAGGAACTGGTCGCGAAGAATTTCATTTCCAGGCAGGCGCTCGACGAGTCGCGCGCCGGCCTCGACATCCTGCGCGCGCGCCTGCAGCAGGACCAGGTGGCGCTCGACAAAACCGTGATCCGCGCGCCGTTTAATGCGGTGGCAGGGCATGCGCCAGGTGAGCCCCGGCGCCTATGTCAACAAGGGCGACGACATCGTGCGCCTGGATGCGCTGGGCGATCTCAAGCTGGAAGTGCCGGTCCCGGAAATCTATCTGCCGCTGGTTCGCATCGGCCTCCCCATCACCCTGACGGTCGACGCCGTTCCCGGAAAAACATTCACTGGCAAGGTGTACGCCATCGACCCGGTGGTCGACCCGGTCAGCCGCAACGTGCGCGTGCGCGCGCGCATCGCCAATCCTGCGGGCCTGCTCAAGCCCGGCATGTTCGCCCGCGCCACCGCCGACCTCGGTGGCAAAACCCACACCATCCTGCTGCCGGAGCAGGTCATCGTGCCGAAACCGGATGGCAGCTACGTTTTCCTCGCGGTCGACGGCAAGGCCGAACTGCGCAAGGTAATGCTGGGCAAGCGTGATCCCGGCCGGGTCGAAATCCTCTCCGGCGTGAAGGTCGGCGACATGGTCATTCTCGACGGCCAGATCAAGCTGCGTCCCGGGGTGACGGTGGTCACGCTGGAGCAGGCCGCACAGATGATGAAAAAGATGCCGGCCGGCAAGCCGCGCTGAATCAGGCAACCCCTCCCAAGACCGAGCCATGATCCTTTCCGACATTTCGATCCGCCGCCCGGTGCTGGCCAGCGTGATGAGCCTGCTGATCATCCTGATCGGCCTGATCGCCTTCGACCGCCTGCCGGTGCGCGAATACCCCAACATCGACGCGCCGGTGGTATCGGTGCGCACGGTCTACCCCGGCGCCTCCGCCGAGGTGATGGAAAGCCAGATCACCAAGCCGCTGGAGGATTCGCTGTCCGGCATCGAGGGCATCCGCACCATCAAGTCGGTCAGCCGCGAGGAAGTCAGCCAGATCACGGTTGAATTCGTGCAGTCGCGCGACCCCGAAGCTGCCGCCAACGACGCGCGCGACCGCGTGGCCCGGGTGCGCGGCCAGCTGCCCGACGAAGCCCAGGACCCGGTGGTCGCCAAGATCGAGGCCGACGCCCAGGCCATCATCTGGCTGGCATTTTCCAGCGACCGCCAGTCGCCGCTGGAAATCACCGACTACGCCGACCGCGTGGTGGCCGACCAGCTCAAAACCCTGCCCGGCGTCGCCTCGGTCATCGTCGGCGGCGCCCGCCGCTACGCCATGCGCATCTGGCTCGACCCCGGCCGCATGGCCGCGATGGGGATCACGGTGCAGGACGTGGAAGCCGCGCTCAGGCAGCCAGAACACCGAACTGCCCTCGGGCCGCATCGAAAGCCAGACGCGCGAGTTCACCGTGCTGACCCGAACCGACCTGCGCACCCCGGCGCGAATTCGAGCAGCGTCATCATCCGCGAGAGCGGCGGCATCCTGGTGCGGCTGGCCGACATCGGCCGCGCCGAAATCGGCGCCGAAGACGACCGCAACATCGTGCGCGTCAACGGCCGGCCGGCAGTGGGCCTCGGCATCGTCAAGCAATCCACCGCCAACACGCTGGAAGTCGCCCGCGCGGTGAAGGCGGAAGTGCCGCGCCTGCAGGCCGCCCTGCCGGAGGGCATGCAGCTCAAGGTCGCCTTCGACAGCTCGATCTTCATCGAAAAATCGATCGACGCCGTCTACAAGACCATGGGCGAGGCGATGATGCTGGTGGTCGGCGTCATCTTCCTGTTCCTGCGCAACTGGCGCGCCACGCTGATCCCCTTCGTCACCATCCCGGTGTCGCTGATCGGCGCCTTCATCTTCCTCTATGCCATGGGCTTCACCATCAACGTGCTGACCCTGCTCGGGCTGGTGCTGGCGATCGGCCTGGTGGTGGACGACGCCATCGTCATGCTGGAAAACATCTACCGCCACATCGAGGAAGGCGTCCCGCCGTACGAGGCGGCGGTCAAGGGCGCCCAGGAAATCGGCTTCGCCGTGCTGGCGATGACCCTGACGCTGGCGGCCGTGTTCGCCCCGCTGGCCTTCGCCGAGGGCAACACCGGCAAGCTGTTCACCGAATTCGCGCTGACGGTGGCGGCCGCGGTGCTGGTGTCCGGCTTCGTCGCGCTCACCCTCACCCCGATGATGGCGAGCAAGATCCTGCGCCACGAAGCCCGCCACAGCGCGCTGTTCAATCTGGGCGAACGCATTCTGAAAGGGATGAACCACGCCTACACCCGCGGCCTGACACGCGTGGTCAAACATCCGCTGATCGTCGCGCTGGTGTTCGTGCTGGTTGCCGGCGCCGCGTTCGGCCTGCTGAAATCGCTCAAGTCGGAACTGGCGCCGACCGAGGATCGCGGCTTCTTCATCGGCTTCATGCTGGCGCCCGAAGGCTCCACGCTGCAGTACACCGACCAGTACGCGCGCCAGCTCGAGGGCATCTACCAGGGCGTCCCCGAGATCAGCACCGCATTCGTCGTGGTGGCGCCGGGCCTGGAGCGCCCCAACCCGGTCAACACCTCGCTCTCGTTCGTGATGCTGAAACCGTGGGAAGAACGCAGCCGCAGCCAGATGGACATCACCGCCGGCCTCGGCCCGCAGATGTTCATGGGCATGCCGGGCGTGCTCGCCTTCCCGATCAACCCGCCCTCGCTCGGCCAGAGCTTCCGCAACCCGCCGCTGCAGTTCGTGGTGCAGGCGCCGAGCTACGCCGAACTCGACCAGGCGGTCGAGGCGCTGATGGCCAAGGTGCGCGAGTACCCGGGGCTGGCCAACGCCGACAGCGACCTCAAGCTCAACAAGCCGCAACTCAAGGTCGACATCAACCGCGACAAGGCGGCGCAGATGGGCGTCGGCATCGACACCATCGGCCGCACCCTGGAAACCCTGCTCGGCGGGCGCGACGTCACCCGCTTCAAGCAGGCCGGCGAGCAATACGACGTCGTCGTCCAGCTCGACCCCGCCGCGCGCGCCACCCCGCAGGACCTGACTGCCCTGTACGTGCGCGGCAAGGAAGGCAGCCTGACGCCGCTGTCCAACCTGGTCGCCGTCACCGAAACCGTCGCGCCGAAGGAGCTCAACCACTTCGACCGCCAGCGCGCCGCCATCATCTCGGCCAACATCGCGCCCGGCTACACGCTGGGCGAGGCGCTCGCCTTCATGGATCAGGCCGCCCGCGAGACGCTGCCGAAAAACGTGCGCACCGCGCTCGACGGCCAGTCGCGCGAATTCGGCGAATCCGGGCAGACGCTGGCGATCACCTTCGCGCTGGCGCTGATCGTCATCTACCTGGTGCTGGCCGCGCAGTTCGAAAGCTTCATCTCGCCCTTCATCATCATGCTCACGGTGCCGCTCGCCGCCACCGGCGCGCTGCTGGCGCTCAAGCTCACCGGCGCCACGCTCAACGTCTACAGCCAGATCGGGCTGGTGATGCTGGTCGGCCTGATCACCAAGCACGGCATCCTGATCGTCGAATTCGCCAACCAGCTGCGCGAGCGCGGCAAAAGCAAGGTCGAGGCGGTGATCGAAGCCGCCAGCCTGCGCCTGCGGCCGATCCTGATGACCACCGCCGCGATGGTGCTGGGCGCGGTGCCGCTGGCGCTCGCCAGCGGTGCCGGCGCCGAATCGCGCTCGCCCATCGGCTGGGTCATCGTCGGCGGCCTGCTGCTCGGCACCCTGCTGACGCTGTTCGTGATCCCGGTCGCCTACATCCTGCTGACGCGCGAACGCAAGGCATCGGCCGACGCCACGCCAGCCCTCGTCCCAGCATTCCTGAGTGTCGAATTCGCCCCTGTGCTGTCGATGTGTCGACAGTGCAGGGGCGCGACAGCCTTCATCAGCCGGTCATCAGCCTCCCGTTTAATGTGATTTTTCATTGTTTTACCCGGGAGGGAGGGATTGGCATGGACGCTGCATATACCCTTGCACACGCAACGCAAGGAGAAACGAACATGATCGAACTGGAATCCGGCAAGGCGCTGGACATCAGCCTCAAGGAAGATTCCCAGGGTCGCGACCGCGTGGTGCTGACGATCGATGCGCAGGCAAACCCGCTCAGCCTTTCCCCGCATCAGGCGCGCGTCCTGGCAACCGAACTCATCATGGCGGTGAACCGCGCCGAAGTGCGCAACAACCTCAAGCACAGCCACAACATGGTGCGCGAAAAGCCCCCGGCTGAACCCAAGCGGGGTTTGTTCGGCCAGGCATTCGCCAAATAGGTTTTCAGGCCAGCCGGCTTCGGCTGGACCCGGGCAGCAGGCCTCCCGCCAGACTGCCCGATAACACGCCGCCGCATTGTCGGCGGCCCGCCATCCATGATAGGGTGGCACTCAGGCGCGCAGGATTCGTCCTCGCGCCTTTCTTATTTTCATTACTTCCCCAGGAATCAGCATGGCCGTCATCGAACTCACCAAGGACAATTTTGAACCCACCATCCAGAGCAACGACGTTGTCATCGTCGATTTCTGGGCACCGTGGTGCGGCCCTTGCCGCGGATTTGCGCCGATCTACGAGGCCGCTGCCGAGAAGCACCCCAACATCGTATTCGCCAAGGTCAACACCGAAGTCGAGCAGGAACTGGCCGGCTACTTCCAGATCCGCTCCATTCCCACGCTGATGGTGTTCCGCGAGCAGGTCATCCTCTACTCAGAAGCCGGTTCGCTGCCCGCCCATGCGCTGGATGGCCTGATCGAACAGGTGATGGGGCTCGACATGGCGCAGGTCCACAAGGACATCGCCGAACAGCAGGCGCAAGCGCCGGCCCAGGATCAGGCCTGACGCAGCAGCTGCCGCAATAGCGGCAGCGTGATGGGGCGCTGCGTTTCCAGGCTGAAACGGTCCAGCGCCTCCAGCATCCGCAGCAGGCTCTGCATGTCGCGTGCGGTGTGGTTCAACAGATAGTCCAACACCTGGGGTTCCAGCCGGAATCCCAGGGACTCGGCATGCTGGACGAGCGCTGCGCGTTTTTCGGTGTCGTCCAGCCCCTGCAACTGAAACACCAGCCCCCAGCCCAGCCGGGTCTGCAATTCCGGCATCAGCGGCAACTCGGCTGGCGCCACACTTCCCGCCGCCAGCCACAGTCCGCCCGCGTCGCGCACCCGGTTGTATGCCGCGAATCCGGCACGCTGCTGCGCCTCATCCCATTGCTCGACCTGGTCTGCAATGACGGCCTGCGCAGCGTCCAGACCGGTTACGTCGACGTCGAGGCCGCGCGCCCGGCAGGCATTTGCCCAGGCAGCGAGCAAATAGCTCTTGCCGCTGCCCGGCGCGCCCCACACATACACCATGCGCTCGGCCGCCGTGCCGTCGAGCATCGCCTGCAGCTGCGCCATCAACTCGATATTGCGTCCAGCCACGAAGCGGGCAAGCTCGGCTTCGGCAGGCGGACGGACATCGAGGAGAAGTTGTTGCATGGGGCGAGAGGATAAGACATGCGGGCGCATCCACGCCATAGCCCGCTTACATCAGCGCGTCGAACAGGCGGGCGACATTCTGCAGCAGGCGCTTCGGTGCCGGGCGTCTGGACCAGGCTGCAGGGTCGACGGTGTCGGACTTGGCGAGGTAGCCCTGCTCGATCCGCCACAGGTCGGCGGCAACGCGCGGATCATAGATCAGCACGGTGACTTCCTCGTTGAGCTCGAACGAGCGCCGGTCGAGATTGGACGAGCCGATCAGGGCCACGCTTTCGTCCACGCTCATCAGCTTCGCGTGCAGGAAATTGCCGTAATAGCCATGAATCTTCACCCCGGCTTCGAGCAGGGTGTCGTAGTAGGACTCCTGGGCGAACTGCACGAAGGGCTTGTTCGACGCCTTGTCGACGATCAGGTGCACCGCGACGCCGCGCCGCGCCGCGTTGCACATCGCGCTGACGAATTGCGATGAGGGAATGAAGTACGGCGTGGTCAGCACCACGCGCGACAGCGCCGCGTAAATCAGGCCGACCATCACGTTTTCCGTGGTGTCGGTGTGGTAGCCCGGGCCGCTCGGCAGCACCTGGGCATAGGCGGGCTGCTGCGGAGGCTGGGCCGCGTGGCTCGACACGTCGACTTCGGGCGGCAGATCGGCCGTTTCCAGATAGCGGTCGCCGAGCAGGACCGCATGCAGCTGCGTCACCACCGGTCCCTCGGCGCGCACCACCATCTCCTCGTTGGTCAGCCCCCGGTTCGCCGTCGGGCTGACGATGTTCTGCGAACCGAAAAAGGCCACCGCGCCATCGATCACCACGATCTTGCGGTGATTGCGCAGGTCGGGCCGCAGGCGGTCGCGCCGGAACAGGCGCAGGGGCAGCAGGGCGACCACCTCGGCACCGGCGGCACGCAATGCGGGCGCATGCGCCTTCAGGCCGTCGCGCGCGCCGATCGCGTCCATCAGCACGCGCACTGCCACGCCGCGCTGCCTGGCGCGCACCAGCGCATCGCTCACCCGATGCCCCACCGCGTCGTCGGCATAGATGTAGTACATCAGGTGGACCTGGCTGCGGGCGGCATCGATGCCGGCAACCAGGCGGTCGATCGCAGCCTGGTAGTCGTGAATGAACTCGAAGCGGTTGCCGCCGACGACGGGGAAATTCGAGAGCGCGCCGGTCAGCTCCAGCGCCGGCCACAGCTGCGCCGGGGCCCGCTCGCGTATCGACACCGCAGCGGGCAGCTGGCGGTAAATGCGGTCGATCGCCTCACGCACCGCCTGCTGCCGGACCCGCCGCTGCCGCGGCAGGTAGGCGCGTCCGAACAAGGCATAGAGCAGCAAGCCACCCCACGGCAGGAAAAATATCAGCAGCAGCCAGCCCCTGGCCGCGGCCGCGTCGCGGCGATACGGCACATAGAACAGCATCGCGAAGCGGATCACCCATTCGCTCGCGTCATACACATCGATCCAGGCCATTTCCATTCCCGATTTCCCCGTATTCCCGATCCCCGCGGCGCCTCCCGGTCGAATGACCTCCTGGGAAGAGGTTCGGCCTGCCGAAGTTACACGGGCAATTATCGCAGGGACGGCACGGCGTGCTCAGCCCGCGCCGCCCCTTGCGCGACATCGCGCCCGATGAAATGCACCGGCGCGCGCGGCTATACTTCTCCCTTTGCACCCCGTTCCGGAAGCTTGCCGATGAAAGTCGATTTTCCCATGCCGGTCAGACCCGTCATCCAGCCGCCGCCAATGGTCGAGGAAGTGCTGGAGGCCGGCGAACGCGACGCGCTCAAAACCCGCATCAAGGCGCTCATGCAGGCCCAGGACGCAGTGCTGGTCGCGCATTACTACACCTCGGCCGAGCTGCAGGACCTGGCCGAGGAAACCGGCGGCTGCGTGTCGGATTCGCTGGAGATGGCGCGCTTCGGCCACGCCCATCCGGCGAAGACGCTGATCGTCGCCGGCGTCAAGTTCATGGGCGAAACCGCCAAGATCCTGAATCCGGAAAAGCGCGTCATCATGCCCGACATCCAAGCCGACTGCTCGCTCGACCTGGCCTGCCCGGCGGACGAATTCGCCGCCTTCTGCGACGCCCACCCGGACCGCGTCTCGGTCGTCTACGCCAACACCAGCGCGGCGGTCAAGGCGCGTGCCGACTGGGTCGTCACCTCGGGCATCGCCGTCAAAATTGTCAGGCACCTGCACCGCCAGGGCCACAAGCTGCTGTGGGCGCCGGACCGTCATCTGGGTGCCTACGTGCAGCGCATCAGCGGTGCCGACATGCTGCTGTGGCAGGGCTCGTGCGTGGTCCATGAAGCCTTCAAGGCCGAGGCGCTGAAGAAGCTGCGCGCCGCGCATCCGGCCGCGGCGGTGCTGGTGCATCCCGAATCGCCGCAGGGCGTGATCGCGCTGGCCGACGTCGTCGGCTCGACCACGCAACTGATCGACGCCGTGCGGACGCTACCGCATCCCGAATTCATCGTCGCCACCGACAACGGCATCTTTCACAAGATGCACGCCGCAGCGCCCGGCAAGATCCTGCTGGAGGCGCCGACAGCGGGCGAAGGCGCCACCTGCACATCGTGCGCCCACTGTCCGTGGATGGCGATGAACGGCCTGAGGAAACTCGCCGCCGTACTCGAATCCCCCAACAACGGCGGCAACGAAATCCACATCGAGGAATCGATCCGCGCCCGCGCCCGGCTGTCGATCCAGAAAATGCTCGATTTTGCCGCGGCCGACCGGGCCGGACAGATCGATCTGGGCGACTGATCCGCGAACGCAACATGGCCGGGACCAGCCTGCTCGCACTGATCGACGACATCGCGAGCATCCTCGACGACGTGTCGGTGATGACCAAGGTCGCCGCCAAGAAAACCAGCGGCGTCCTCGGCGACGACCTGGCCCTGAATGCCCAGCAGGTCTCCGGCGTGAAGGCCGAGCGCGAGTTACCCGTGGTGTGGGCGGTGGCCCGCGGCTCGTTCCGCAACAAGCTGATCCTGGTGCCGGCGGCACTCGCCATCAGCGCGCTGGCGCCGTGGGCGATCACGCCGCTGCTGATGCTGGGCGGCGCCTATCTTTGCTACGAGGGCTTCGAGAAAATCGCGCACCGGGTTCTGCACCCGCCCGACGAGGACGCGGCGCGTCACGCCGAACGGGCCCACGCGCTGGCCGACCCGGCGATCGACCTGGTGGCGCTGGAGCAGGACAAGATCCAGGGCGCGGTACGCACCGATTTCATCCTGTCGGCCGAGATCATCGTCATCACGCTGGGCACCGTCGCTGCCGCATCGTTCGGCCAGCAGCTCACGGTACTGGCCAGCATCGCCGTCCTGATGACGGTGGGCGTGTATGGCCTGGTCGCCGGCATCGTCAAGCTCGACGACGCCGGGCTTTATCTGAGCCAGCGTTCGCTCGGTTTCGTTCGCGCCGCGGGGCGAGGCATCCTCGCCGCCGCACCGCTCATGATGAAGGGGCTGTCGGTGGTCGGTACCGCCGCCATGTTCCTGGTCGGCGGCGGCATTCTCGTGCACGGCCTGCCCGGCGCCCACCATGCGGTCGAGGCCGTCGCCGCGACCGTGGCGGCATGGCCGGGCGTCGGCGGCGTGCTGGGTGCGGCCACCCCGTTGCTGATCGATGGCCTTGCCGGCATCGCGGCAGGCGCAGGGGTGCTGGCCGCGGTCAATCTCGCCAGGCGGCTGGTCCGTCAGCCAGCCTAGCCAGCTGGCGGTCGTGCCGGCGCGATAGCAGCGCTTGCGCGGCGAGCGCTGCCAGCAGTGCCAGAAACATGTCCCACTGCGTATCCCAGACGTCGCCCTGGGTGGCGAGGAAGGCTTCGGCCTCGCCGCCCATCACCAGCGCCGCCCCCCATTCGAGGAATTCATAGCAGGCGCTGAATGCCAGCACCACGCAGGCCGTCAGGAAGAACAGCCAGCCGCCGGGCCGCAAGGGCGTGGCGCGCAGGAGGATTTCACGGGTCAGCATGGCCGGCACAAAGCCCTGCGCCAGGTGCCCCAGCCGGTCATAGTGGTTGCGCGACAGGTCGAATGCGTCCTGCGCCCAGAAACCCAGCGGCACCCGGGCATAGGTATAGGCCCCGCCCAGCATCAGGATCAGGCCATGAACAAACAGCAGCCGGTAGACCAGCGGCGTCAGCGGAAAACGGTGGCGGGTCGCCACCAGCAAGGGCAGGCCGAGCATGACCGGCGAGGTTTCGAGGACCCAGGTCAGGCGGTCGAACGGCGCCGTCCCGGACGCAACCAGCGCCAGCAGCGTCAGCGCCATCAGCGCGGGTTTTTCGTGGCGGGTGAGCAGGTTCATGTTCATGCGCCCTCATTTTTCCTGACTTCGTCTGCGCGGCGTGACAAGACGCAGCAGCCAGGCGTTCTCGGGCGATGTGCCGATTTTCCGCGCGATTGTACCGGCTGCCGCCCTGCCCCCGCATCCGGATTCAGCGACCGGCTATTTTTCGAAAGGCTGGATCAGCGCACGGACCGGGTCGTAGGCCGAATCGTCGATAGCCGTGAAGCCATCGCAGGCGATATCGAACGCTTCCAGAGTGGCGGCGCCGTCGGGCGTGCTTTTGTTCAGCGCCAGCAAGGCATCGCGGAGCTGCTTGCGAACCGCCGGCGGCATGCCCGGGTGCACCGCGAAGAGGTACGACGGCAGCGGTGCGGTACTGCCGATCACGACCAGGCCCCGGTTCCTGAATCCATCGGCCACGGAATCCTTGAGAATGCCGCCGTCGAAATCTCCCGCGAGCACGGCCTTGGCGATATTGTCGTAATGCCTGAGATAGGCATAGCTCGCGAAGTCGTCGAGCTTCAAGCCCATCGACGCGACCGCCGCCCGTTGCAGCAGCGCCTTTTCATCGCCAAAGGCAAAGCTTTTGCCCCTGAGGTCAGCCGGCGCCCTGATGCCGGAACCGGCCCTGGCCCCGATGACCAGGGAAAAAAGCGGGCGGCCATTGCTGGTGGGCGCGACCAGCGGAACCACGCCATACTTCCTGCGCGCCTCGATATAGGCGACCGGCGTGAGATACGCGATCTGCGTCTGGCCCGTGCCCAGGTCGTCCACCGCGGACCCCATGTTGGGCGATGGCCGGAAGCGGATATTCAGGTTCGTGCTCAGGGCCAGGTGATTGGTCAGCGCACTCATGCGCTTGATCATCTCGACCGGGATATCCATGGCCACCGAGCCCATGGTCACCTTGAGGCTTTCGTCCTTCGAGGCACCCCTTGCCGCGGCGGGCTGGCACGCAACCCCCAGCCACAGTACCGCCAGCAGGATCCGGTAAACCCGAGCCGGCCTCATGAAACGCCGACGCGTCGGGAATGGGCGGCTTCGGAATACGTGCAATAGCGGTCGCGCCCGCCCTGCTTGGCCTGATACAGCGCCTTGTCGGCCGCGTTGTAGAGCGCCTCGGCCGACTTCATGGACACGTCCCGCTGCGCGATGCCGACGCTGACGCCCGCATTCAGCGTGCCCCCTTCGTGCCTGAACGCATGCTTGCGCACGTCTTCCATGAGCTTTTCGACGAACAGCTCGGCCTGCTTGCTGCCCGTGTGATAAAGAATGATGCCGAATTCATCGCCGCCCAGGCGCGCGGCCAGATCCGCCTTGCGGACATGCGAACGCAGGATGCCGCCGATTTCGCGCAACACCGCATCGCCGGCACCGTGGCCGTGGCTGTCGTTGATCAGCTTGAAGCGGTCGACATCCAGCAGCACCAGCGTGATGGCCTCGGCAAAGCGTTCGGACTGATGGAACATGCGCGACAGCGCTTCATCGAATTTCCGCCGGTTGGGCAGTTCGGTCAGCCAGTCCGTGGTCGCCATCGTGTTCAGCAGTTCGAGCGCGCGCTCGAGTTCCTGGGTGCGCCGCCCCAGCTGGGTGTTCTTCTCCCTCAGTTCGTGGTCGGCGACATCGATCCGGCCCTGCAGCTGGTGGTGATAGCTGGCGAGCGACTCGTTCAGGCTGTTGAATACCGACACCAGGCGCCCGATTTCGTCCCGGCTGTTCACCTCGATGTCGCGGGGGACGTGCGATGCCCCTTTCTCCACGGCTTCTTCCATCGCCATGGTCAGGCGGCGGATAGGCGAAACGATGCCTCTTGCCGTAAACAGGTAGACAATCAGGCCGAGAATCGCGCCAAACACCAGCTGCTCGGTAAACACCCGCCAGTACAGCGCGCCGAGCGCCTTTTCCAGCGCCGCGGTCGACATGTCGACGGTGACGCCGCCAATGGCATTGCCGTCGAACATGACCGGCGCCTCGAACCGGTTGACCGGTCCGCTCTCCGCCCCGGCAGCCTCGCTCATGACGCGGCCGTCCCGGTTGCGGATGATGACGCGAATGACGTTGGCCTGCCGCGAAATGTTGTCGGCGAGGATTTCCAGGTTGCCGTAATCGTAGCCCGCGATCAGCGAGGCGGCCCCGGATGCGGTGGCGTTGGCCACGCTCTGGCCGGCCTTGCCGATCAGTTCGCCCAGCGGCCCGCGCTCGTTCTGGACGCGCATCACGCCGATGGCGGCCGACGTGATCAACACCCCGGCCGCGACATAGCCGATGAGCTTGAAACTCAAACCAAACTGCAAGCCGGTCTCCAGAAAAGTATCGTGCGGCAAGGACTTTGCCATCCATCGTCTATCGGCAGGCCGGGCTGAAACTGAAGGCGGTCCGAGCCCGGCGCAGGCTCCCTGGCCCGGCACGGCCCGCCCGAAACCAAGCCATATCCCGTAAAATGCGGCTTTTGCAGTGGCACCCGTCATGACCGCACGCCTGCGCGAGATCCCCTACAACTACACCTCGTTTTCCGACCGCGAAATCGTCATCCGCCTGCTCGGCGCGGCAGCCTGGGATGTGCTGAACACGCTGCGTGCCGAGCGCAGGACCGGACGCTCGGCGCGCATGTTGTTCGAGGTGCTGGGCGACATCTGGGTGGTGCGGCGCAATCCCTATCTGGAAGACGACCTGCTCGACAATCCCCAGCGGCGGCAGATGCTGGTCGAGGCGCTGCGGCATCGCCTGCGCGAAATCGAGAACCGGCGCCAGGGCAATGAACTGGTGGGCCAGTTGCTGGAGGCCGCCGGCCGCGCGGTGCGTGAATTCGAGGCCTGGTTCGTCGACACCGCCAGCCTGCGCGCGCGCATCCTGCGCCGCCTGGCCGGCGTCACCCGCCAGGACAACATTTCATTTGACGGCCTGGCGCGCGTCTCGCATGTTACCGATGCGACCGACTGGCGGGTGGAATACCCGTTCGTCGTGCTGACCCCGGACACCGAAGCCGAGATGGCCGGGCTGGTGGCCGGGCTGATCGAACTGGGCCTCACCCTCATCCCGCGCGGCGGCGGCACCGGCTACACCGGCGGCGCCGTCCCGCTCACCGACCGCGCTGCGGTGATCAACACCGAAAAGCTCGAGGCGATGAGCGCGGTGGAGATGCGGCACCTGCCGGGGGTGGAATTCGAGGTCCCCACCATCCACTGCGGCGCCGGCGTCGTCACCAAGCGGGTGATGGAAGCCGCCGACGCGGCTGGCCTCGTGTTCGCGGTCGACCCGACTTCGGCTGACGCCTCGACCATCGGCGGCAACGTGTCGATGAACGCCGGCGGCAAGAAAGCCGTGCTGTGGGGCACCGCGCTCGACAACCTGGTGTCGTGGCGCATGGTCACGCCGGATGCCGAATGGATCGAGGTCAGCCGGGTCAACCACAACCTCGGCAAGATCCACGATGTACCCTCGGCTACCTTCGAGGTCCGCCGCTTCGCCGCCGATGGCAAAACGCCAAAAGGCTCGCCGGAAATTCTCATCATCCCCGGCAGCCGCTTCCGCAAGACCGGGCTCGGCAAGGACGTCACCGACAAATTCCTGGCGGGACTCCCCGGCATCCAGAAGGAAGGCTGCGACGGCCTGATCACCTCGGCGCGCTTCATCCTGCACCGGCTGCCCGCACACACCCGCACGGTGTGCCTGGAATTCTTCGGCCATGCCTCCGAAGCCACGCCGGCGATCGTCGAGATCAAGGACTATTGCGACGCCCACCACGACATCCTGCTGGCCGGGCTGGAGCACCTCGATGCGCGCTACGTGAAAGCGGTCGGTTATGCGACCAAGGCGCCTCGCACCACCCGGCCCAACATGGTGTTGCTGATCGATGTGGCATCGGACAATGAGATGGCCGTCGGCGAAGCCGCTTCGCACATCGTTCGCCTCGCCAATGCGCGTGGTGGCGAAGGCTTCATTGCCGTGTCGCCCGAGGCCCGCAAGAAATTCTGGCTCGACCGCGCCCGCACCGCGGCGATCGCGGCGCATACCAACGCCTTCAAGATCAACGAGGACGTGGTGATTCCGCTGCCCCGCCTCGGCGACTACACCGACGGCATCGAGCGCATCAACATCGAACTGTCGATCGCCAACAAGCTGAAGCTGCTCGATGCGCTGGCCGAATTCTTCCGGGCGCAGCATCTGCCGCTGCTGGAAGACGACGACACCGTGGCCGACCCGGAGCAGGTCGAGGAAAAGCGCCAGCGCGCGCTGGCGCTGATCGAATCGGTGAAGGCCCGCTGGCAGGGCTATGCCCGCGACCTCGACGCACCGCACGAAAGCGGCTCGATCTTCACCGCATTGCGCGACAAGCACCTGCGTGTGTCGTGGAAGCGCGAAGTCCGGCGCGAGCTGCACCAGCTCTTCATCGGCCGCGAATACACCCGGCTGCTCGAGGCCTGCGACCGCATCCACAAGAATGTGCTGAAAAGCCGCGTGTTCGTCGCGCTGCACATGCACGCCGGCGACGGCAACGTGCACACCAACATCCCGGTCAACTCCGACGACTACGCCATGCTGCAGACCGCCAACGCGGCAGTGGCGCGCATCATGCAGCTTGCCACCGACCTCGGCGGCGTGATTTCAGGCGAGCATGGCATCGGCCTGACCAAGCTGGAATTCCTTGACGCGGCGACCATTGCGACCTTTGCCAAATACAAGCAGAAGGTCGACCCTGCGAGCCATTTCAACAAGGGCAAGCTGATGCCCGGTGCGGATTTGCGCAATGCCTACACGCCATCGTTCAGCCTGCTGGAAGCCGAATCGATCATTCTCGAAGCCTCCGCAACCGAGGCCATCGCCGACTCGATCAAGGACTGCCTGCGCTGCGGCAAGTGCAAGCCGGTGTGCAACACCCACATCCCGCGCGCCAACCTCTTGTATAGCCCGCGCAACAAGATTCTCGCCACCTCGTTGCTGATCGAGGCCTTCCTGTACGAGGAACAGACGCGGCGCGGCGTGTCGCTCAAGCACTTCGACGAATTCGGCGACGTCGCCGACCACTGCACGGTGTGCCACAAGTGCAAGAACCCCTGCCCGGTCGACATCGACTTCGGCGACGTCTCGATCGCCATGCGCAACATGCTGCGCAAGCAGGGCAAGAAGAAATTCAACCCTGGCACCTGGGCATCGATGGCTTTTCTCAATGCGACCGACCCGGCCAGCATCAAGGCGCTGCGCAAGCCGCTGATCGAGTGGGGCTATGCCAGCCAGCGTCTGGGACACCAGCTGTTCAAGCGCATGGGCCTGATCCAGGCGCAGACCAGGAATCCGCCCGCCTCGCTGGGCCGGCCCAAGCTCGTCGCTCAGGTGATCCATCTGGTCAACAAGCCGATGCCCGGCGGCTTGCCGAAGAAAACCTCGCGCGCGCTACTGGGGCTGGAAGATCCCTCGATCGTGCCCATCCTGCGCAACCCGGCCAAGCTGTCCGACGAGTCCGACGCGGTGTTCTATTTCCCCGGCTGCGGCTCGGAGCGTCTGTTCTCGCAGGTGGGGCTCGCCACCCAGGCGATGCTGTTCGAGCTCGGCGCGCAGACCGTGCTGCCGCCCGGCTACCTGTGCTGCGGCTACCCGCAGACCGCTGGCGGCCAGGCCGACAAGGGCGAGGCGATCACCGCGCAGAACCGCGTGCTGTTCCACCGCGTCGCCAACACGCTCAACTACCTCGACATCAAGACCGTGCTCGTCTCCTGCGGCACCTGCATGGACCAGCTGCTGAAATACGAATTCGAGAAGATCTTTCCCGGCTGCCGCCTGCTCGACATCCACGAATACCTGATGGAAAAAGGCGTCAAGCTGGAGGGCGTGAGCGGCGAACGCTACCTCTACCACGACCCCTGCCACACGCCGATGAAGACCCACGCGCCGATGAAGGTCGCCAATACGCTATTGGGCGGCTCGCCGGAAAAAGCCGTGGTGAAGCTGTCCGACCGCTGCTGCGGCGAATCCGGCACGCTGGCCGTCAGCCGGCCGGACATATCGACGCAGATCCGCTTCCGCAAGGAAGAGGAAATCCGAGCCGGCGTCGCCGCGCTGGGCGCCGGCAGCCAGCCGGTCAAGCTCCTCACCAGCTGCCCGTCGTGCCTGCAGGGCCTGGCGCGCTACAGCGACGACACGCATACCGAGCCGGATTACATCGTGATCGAATTGGCGAAAAAACTGCTGGGCGAGAACTGGATGACGAACTATCTCACCCGCGTCGGCAACGGCGGCATCGAGCGGGTACTGCTTTGAGTTGCCCCCTGTGTGACGGCCCCGGCGGCACCCTGCTATGGCAGGACGATCTGTGCCGCGTGGTGCTGGCCGACGAGCCGGACTACCCTGGGTTTCTGCGCGTCATCCTCAACGCCCACGCCAGCGAGATGACCGACCTGCCGGCTGCCGGCCAGCAGGCGCTGATGCAGGTGGTGTTCGCCGCCGAGGCCGCGCTGCGCGAAGTGCTGGCACCCGACAAGATCAACCTCGCCTCGCTCGGCAATGTGGTGCCGCATCTGCACTGGCATGTGATCCCGCGGTTTGCGGATGACCCGCATTTCCCCGGCGCGGTATGGGCCGCGAAACAACGCAAGCGTCCCCATGCAGCGCCGCCCGATCTGGCGGACCGGATCGCGGTTGCGCTCAACCGGTCGCGTGCTCGCGTTCGCGAAACGGGATGACCTTGCCGCGCTCCGGCGCGCCGGTCGGCTGGATGCGGCTGGCAGGGAAAATGGCGGAAAAGGTGCTGCCCTTGCCGGGAATGGACTGGATATCCAGCCGCGCGCCGTGGCGGGTCAGCACATGCTTGACGATCGCCAGCCCGAGCCCGGTGCCGCCGGTTTCGCGCGAGCGGCTGCGGTCGATGCGATAGAAACGTTCGGTCAGGCGCGGGATGTGCTCGGCCGCGATGCCCTCGCCGCTATCGGTCACGGAAAAGACGCCTTCACCGTCGCGCTCGGACCAGGCTAGAGTGATTTCACCGCCTTCCGGCGTGTAGCGCACGGCGTTCGACATCAGGTTGCCGAGCGCGCTGCGGATTTCCTGCAGGCTGCCTTTCAGGGTGGCGCTGCTGTCGAGTTCGAGGCCGACCCGATGCCGGCCGCGGCTCAGCGACTCGGCCTCGGTCTGCAGCGCACGCGCCAGTTCCGCCACGTCGATCGGCTCGTCCTTGATGCTGTGCTCCTCGCTTTCCAGTCGCGACAGGGTCAGCAAATCGTCCAGCAGGCGCTGCATGCGCCGCGTGTGATCGAGCATCAGGTCGAAATAGCGACGCGATTCGGCGGCCGGCAGGTCTGGCGCATCGGCCAGGGTTTCGACGAAGCCGCCGACCACGGTCAGCGGCGTGCGCAATTCGTGCGAGACGTTGGCGATGAAATCGCGCCGCATGGCGTCGACCCGCTCGAGATCGGTGATGTCGCGGGCCACCAGCAGTTTCTTGCCCGCGCCGAACGGCACCAGTTGCAGCGACAGGACGGTCTCGCGGTTGATCGGCGATTTGCACACCAGGCGGCGCGAATAATCGACCGCGTCGAGAAGCTCGAGAAAATTCGCCTGCCGCATCAGGTAGCGGATGAACTGGCCACGGTCACGCTCGACGTCGAGGCCCAGGTATTTGCGCGAGGCGGGGTTGCACCACTCGATCTGTTCATTGCCGTTGAGAATGACCATGGCATCGGGCACGGCACTGGCAGCGTGCTCGAACTGTTCCAGCGCGTCGGTAAGTTCGCTGCGGCTGACCCGCTGGCGGCGCTGGAGTTTTTCGAGGCGGTAGAAAATATCGCCCCAGGTGCCGGTGGCGTCGGGCGGCGTCACTTCTTCGGGGTTTTCCAGCCAGCGCGCCAGACGGAACTCCTGCCACAGGCGGCGCAGCATCACAAAAGCCTGGATGCCGGTCAGAAACCCCAGCGCCGCCACCCAGCCGGATCCCGCCCACAGCATCAGCGCCACCAGCAATACGCCGGCCAGCACGCTGAGCGGACGCCACCAGAAACCCATGTCTATCTTTCTGTAGCCATCAAGATAGCGGGATTATCCCACTTCGGTCGAGAAGCGATAGCCCGACCCGCGCACGGTCTGGATCAGTTCGGCGTGGCCCGAAGGCTCCAGCGCCAGGCGCAGGCGGCGGATGTGGACATCGACCGTGCGCTCCTCGACGAACACGTCGTCGCCCCACACCTGGTCGAGCAACTGGGTGCGCGAATAGACGCGCTCGGGATGCGTCATGAAGAAGTGCAGCAGGCGGAACTCGGTCGGCCCCAGTTCCAGCGCCTGGCCGCGGCCCTGCACGCGGTGGCTGGTCGGGTCGAGCCTGCAGCCCGTTGATTTCCACCGGCTCGTCGGTCATCTGCGGCGCGCGCCGGCGCAGCACCGCCTTGATGCGCGACACCAGTTCACGCGGCGAGAACGGCTTGGTGATGTAGTCGTCGGCGCCGGTATCCAGCCCCAGCACCTTGTCGCGCTCTTCGCCGCGCGCCGTCAGCATGATGATGGGGATCGGCTGGTAGCGCTCGTCGCTGCGCAGGCGCTTGCACAGGTCGATGCCCGACATGCCGGGCAGCATCCAGTCGAGCAGGATGACGTCGGGCAGCGTGCTTCTGAGGAATTTCAGCGCATGCTCGGCGTCGCCGGCAGCGGTCACCTGATGCCCCGCCTGCGTGAGGTTGAACTTGAGCAACTCCTGAATTCCCGGGTTCGTCTTCGACCAACAGGATATTGGCTGCCATGTCTGACCCCTGACCATTAAGATGGTGGCCATACTATGACAGCAGTATGACTGATTTATGACACCGGCAGCCCGGCCCGGACCCCGCGCCGCCTGCGCGCTGGTAGAATCTCCGGGTTTCCCATTCACCCCGACTGCCATGGATAAAACCACCCATTTCGGCTACAAGCAGGTCGCCGAATCCGAAAAAGCCGCCAAGGTGGCCGAGGTGTTCCACTCGGTCGCGGCGCAGTACGACCTCATGAACGACCTCATGTCGGCCGGCCTGCACCGGCTGTGGAAGCGCTTTGCCGTGGCGCAGGCGGGCTTGCGGCCCGGCATGAAGGTGCTCGACGTCGCGGGCGGCACCGCCGACCTGACGCGGCTGTTCCTCAAGGAAGTCGGCGAGACCGGCACCGTGCTGCTGACCGACATCAATTTCTCCATGCTGCGCGAAGGCCGCGACCGCATGCTGAACGAGGGCAGGACCCCGCCCGCGGTGCAGTGCGACGGCGAGCGTCTGCCGTTTCCCTCGAACCACTTCGATTGCGTGTCAGCGTGGCCTTCGGCCTCAGGAACATGACGCACAAGGACCAGGCGCTGGCCGAGATGCACCGCGTGCTGAAGCCCGGCGGCCGCCTGCTGGTGCTCGAGTTCTCCAAGGTATGGAAGCCGCTGGAACCGGCCTACGACCTCTATTCCTTCAAGCTGCTGCCGCTGATGGGCAAGCTCGTCGCCAAGGACGCTGGGAGCTACCAGTATCTGGCCGAGTCGATCCGCATGCACCCGGGCCAGGAAGAACTCAAGGCGATGATGGAAAGCGCCGGCTTCGCCAAGGTCAGCTACCACAACCTGACGGCCGGCGTGGTGGCCCTGCACAAGGGCTTCAAGGTTTGATCGCTGCAGGCCTCATCGAGCGCAGCCTCAATCACCTGCTGCTGCAGTCGCCGGGCGCGACCGAGACCCTGCGGCGCCACGCCGGCTGCAGCGTGCGTTTCGACCTGACGCTCGCACAATACGATTTCCGCATCGCCGACGACGGCTGCTTTTCCGGGGCCGTCGTCGACGCCCCCGACGCCGTCATCCGCCCCACGCCTGCGCTCGTCACCCGGCTGCCGTTTTTCGGCCGCGACGCGCTGCGCCATGCCGAATACAGCGGCGACCCGGCGCTGCTCGCCACGCTGGACCGCGTGTTCCGGCAATTGAACTGGGACGTCGAGGCCGACCTCGCGCCCGTCGTCGGCGACATCGCCGCGCATCGGCTGCACGCGGCCGGCCGCGATGCCCTCGCCGGCCTCGCCCACGCGTTCTCCGCGCTCGGCCACAACGCCGGCGAATACATGGTGGAGGAGGCCGAACTGATGGCACGCGGCGTCGACGTCGCACGCTTCAACCATGACGTCGACCGCCTCGGCGACGACGTGGCGCGGCTGGAAGCCCGCCTGCGCGTGCTGGAAACCCGGCCGCAGGGCAGGAATCGCAAGCGCGCCCGGCATGAAGCTGCTGCGCCTCGCTCCGCATCCTCACCGTCGGCCTGCGCTTCGGGCTGGAGGAATTCTTTCTCGGCCACGAGCGGGTGCGGCCGCTGCGCTGGCTGGTGCGCTTCGCGCTGTTCTGGCGGCCGCTGACCGAACCGCGCGCGGTGCGGCTGCGACTTGCGCTGGAAGCGCTGGGGCCGATCTTCGTGAAATTCGGCCAGATGCTCTCGACCCGGCGCGACCTGGTGCCGGCCGACATCGCCGACGAACTCGCCAAATTGCAGGATCGGGTGCCGCCCTTCCCCTCGGATCAGGCGCTCGCAGTCCTGCAAGCCGCCTACAAAAAGCCGCTGGCAGAAGTGTTCGCCGAATTCGATGCCACGCCGGTCGCCGCGGCGTCGGTGGCGCAGGTGCATTTCGCCCGCCTGCATGACGGCAAGCCCGTCGCCGTCAAGATCCTGCGCCCCGGCATCGGCCGCGTCATCGGCCACGATGTCGAGCTGCTCTACGCGGCGGCCGGGCTGCTGGAAAAGCTGTTTGCCGACGGCAAGCGCCTGCGCCCGCGCGAAGTGGTGGACGAGTTCGAGAAGCATCTGCAGGACGAACTCGACCTCATGCGCGAAGCCGCCAACTGCTCGCAGTTGCGGCGCAACTTCCTCAATTCGCCCCTGCTGGTCGTGCCGGAAGTGTATTGGGACTATTGCGCGACGAACGTGATGGTCATGGACCGCATGGACGGCATCCCCATCAGCCAGGTCGACGCCATGCGCGCCGTCGGGGTCGACTTCAAGAAGCTCGCCGCCACCGGGGTCGAGCTGTTCTTCACCCAGGTTTTCCGCGACGGCTTCTTCCACGCCGACATGCACCCCGGCAACATCCTGGTCAAGCCGGACGGCCAGTACGTCGCGCTCGACTTCGGCATCATGGGCACGCTCACCGAGGTCGACAAGCAGTACCTGGCGCGCAACTTCCTCGCCTTCTTCCGCCGCGACTACAAGGGGGTGGCGCTGGCGCACCTGGAATCCGGCTGGGTGCCGGCCGACACCCGCATCGACGAACTCGAAGCCGCGGTGCGGGCGGTGTGCGAGCCGGTGTTCGACCGCCCGCTGAAGGACATTTCCTTCGGCCGCGTGCTGCTGCAGCTGTTCCAGGCCTCGCGCCGCTTCAACGTCGAGATCCAGCCGCAGCTGGTGCTGCTGCAGAAAACCCTGCTCAACATCGAAGGCCTCGGCCGCCAGCTCGACCCCGAGCTCGACCTGTGGAAAACCGCCAAGCCGTTCCTGGAACGCTGGATGAACGAGCAGATGGGCTGGCGCGCGCTGGTCAACAACCTGCAGACCGAAGCGCCCAAGTGGGCGGCGCTGCTGCCGCAACTGCCACGGCTGGCGCACCAGGCGCTGAACGAAAACCGGCTGGCCCAACTGGAAGCCGGGCTCACCCTGATGCTGCAGCAGCAGCAATCGCGCAACCGGTGGCTCGGCGTCATCGCCGGCCTGCTCGCCGTCACTGCCGCCGCCGCCCTCTATCTCGCTTTTCAGTAAGGCTCGCCATTTAATCCAAGGACAGCGCCGTGGACCACACCCTGATCGGTTTCGTCATCGCCTATCTCGTCGTCTCGCTCGGCATCGGTTTTTACGCCGCCACCAAGGTCCACAGCGCCAGCGACTACATCACCGCCGGTCGCTCGCTGCCGATGGTCGTGGTGGTGGCGATGGTGTTCGCCACCTGGTTCGGCGCCGAAACCGTGCTCGGCATTCCCGCCACCTTCCTCGACGAAAACCTCGGCGGCACGATTTCCGACCCCTTCGGCGCCTCGCTCGCGCTGATCCTGTTCGGCCTCTTCTTCGCGCGGCCGCTGTACCGGATGAAGCTGGTGACGCTGGGCGACTATTTCCGCCAGCGCTACAACCGCCCGGTCGAGATCGTGATCTCGCTGGCGATCGCGCTGTCCTACCTGGGCTGGGTGTCGGCGCAGGTGGTGGCGCTGGGGCTGGTGTTCAACGTGCTGTCCGACGGCATCATCACCCAGCCGCAGGGCATCACCATCGGGGCGGCGGTGGTACTGCTGTATACGCTGTTCGGCGGCATGTGGTCGGTGGCGCTGACCACGCTGGTGCAGATGACCGTCATCGTCGTCGGCCTGCTGTGGATCGCCGTGCTGGTCGGCGACATGCCTGAAGTCAACGGCGTCGCGCCGGTGATCGAACACGCGGCGGCGGCCGGCAAGTTCGAATTCTGGCCGCCGATGGAATGGGCGGCGATCGTCACCTTCATCGCCGGCCTGCTCACCATGGGCCTCGGGTCGATCCCGCAGCAGGACGTGTTCCAGCGCGCCAACACCTCGAAGAACGAGCGCATCGCGGTGTGGGGCACGGTCATCGGCGGCTCGCTGTATTTCGCCTTCGCCGCGGTGCCGATCTACCTCACCTATGCCGCCACGCTGGTCGACCCCGCGCAGGCCGCCGCGATCCATGCCCAGGATGCGCAACTGGTGCTGCCCGCCTTCATCAAGACCCATCTCCCCCTGTACGCGCAGATCGTGTTTTACGGCGCCCTGCTGTCGGTCATCATGTCCACCGCCTCCGGCACCCTGCTCGCGCCTTCGGTCACCATCTCGGAGAACATCCTCAAGGAATTCATGCCGCACCACCGCATGAGCCAGAAAAAGCTGCTGTGGATCACGCGCACCGTCGTCGTCGCTTTCTCCGGCCTGGTGGTGGTCTATTCGCTGTGGTCGCTGGAAACCGAAACCAGCATCCACCAGATGGTGGAGAACGCCTACAAGGTCACGCTCGCCTGCGCCTTCGTGCCGCTGGTCGCGGGGCTGTACTGGAAGCGCGCCAACAATGTCGGCGCGGGGCTGTCGATCGTGCTGGGCCTGGTGGCGTGGATCGCGATGGAATTCATCGCGCCCGGAAGCGGCGCTGCCGCCGCAATTCGCAGGCCTGATCGCGAGCGTCGACGGGCATGGTGACGGGATCACTTGCCAGCCGGCGTTGACAACTGCAGCATAGTTATCGGACCAGACTACTATCTCATCAACATCATCTGGAAGGCCGCAACGCGGCCAAAATCAGCACAGCCATCGGCTCCAGTTGTCCCGAACCGCTGATGCCCCCCAACCCCAACCCCAACCCCACTCCCGAACCTGCCGCCCTCGCCTTGCTGGGCATCGAACTCGCTGGACTGGGCGTGATGCGCCGCCGCAAGACGGACTGACTGCTTCATCACACCGACATGAAAGCCGATGCATTGCGTCGGCTTTTTTTACACCTGCTCCAGCTGCATGTCGGGAATTTTTACAGTTCGCGATAGCTTTTTTCATTTCAGTTCGCAACCAGGCTCGACACCATAACTTAACCTATTGAAATAAATGGATATTCACAAATCTCTCGCCCATCTGGCATGGTGGATGCTTTACTTTAGGCAAGCTCAGTTCGATTGACGTTCTCTCGGAAAATAATCGTGTCTGACCCCACACTTACTTTTTTTCCATAAGGAGAGAAACATGAAGAACTTCACAATTTCGTGTGCTGCAGATTTGCGCTATTCCTGCAATTCTATTCAGCAGTCAGGCAATGGCCGTACCATTCACCTTGGCAATGTGTTCGTTTCCACCGGTGCCGGCACGGTGTTGGAATACACGCCTACAGGCACTCTTGTCCAGACGTTGAATGTGGGCACCAGTTACATCACGGGATCGACATTCGATCAGTCGGGCAATTTTTACGTCACACGTTTTGCTAACAACGCAGTCCAGAAATTCGACAGCAATGGCAATAACCTGGGCACTTTTGGCGGTGGATACTCGACACCAGAGAGCGTTGTTGTCGACGCTTCCGGCAATATTTATGTCGGTAGCCTCGGTGCTGGCATCCCAAGTTCGACTCGGCCGGAAATTTATTGTCGGCGGATCTATATCAGTACGCGAATTGATTTCATGGACCTCGCCGGCGACCAGACGACAATGCTATACACGCAAGAAGGTGGTGAAGTACATCGCGTCAATCTTGGAACCAGACTATACTGCGATTTCTCTACGGCAGTAGAGAATGCTTACGCCCTGCGTATCCGCTCCGACGGCACGGTGCTGGTGGCCGATGGTTTGGACATCGAGTTGCTGACGCTTCAGGAACAATCGGAACCTACGATTCAACGGGCCACAATGGCTGGTTCGGCCTCAACCTGGACCCCGACGGACATCCTTCGGAGTGCGGATTTTGGTGGGCACGTTGCTCACTTTGACATCGCTTCCGGCGCGGTCCTCAATAGCTGGGATATTCCGGGCGTCAATGGGACCTGGGGCTTGGCGATCTACGGCGAAATTACCGAAGGTGGCGGCGGGGGTGGGAATGGCACGGAACCCAGCCCTTCCCTGGCCCTGTTGGGTATCGGCTTGGCCGGGCTGGGCGCCATGCGTCGCCGCAAGTCAGCCTGATTGTTTCCATCGAACCCGAACAAAAGCCGACAAATATGTCGGCTTTTTTCTTCGCTTACGTTCTGATCAGCGCAAATACCCTTCGTGCTCCAATTTAAGCAGAATCTGCTGCACCGCCTCGTCGATGCCTAGGCCGGTGGTGTCGATCGCCAGTTCCGGCCGTTCCGGCACCTCGTATGGATCCGACACACCGGTAAATTCGGGGATCAGGCCCGCACGCGCCTTGGCGTACAAGCCCTTGCGATCGCGTGACTCGCAGGTCTCGATGGGGGTGGACACGTAGATTTCGACAAAGCCGCCGACCGCCTCGATCATGCCGCGCACGTCACGACGCGTCTGCCGGTAGGGGCCGATCGGTGCGCAAATGGCGATGCCGCGATTCTTGGTGATTTCGGAGGCGACGAAACCGATCCGCCGCACGTTGATGTCGCGGTGCGCCTTGGAGAACCCGAGTTCGGACGACAGGTTGCGGCGCACGATGTCGCCGTCGAGCAGGGTCACCGAGCGCCCGCCCATTTCCATCAGGCGTGCAGCCAGCGCACGCGCCAGGGTCGATTTGCCCGAACCGGACAGGCCGGTGAAAAACACGGTGAACCCCTGGCGCTCGCGCGGCGGACTTTGCCGCTGCAATTCGGCGATCACTTCGGGGAAGCTGTACCACTCGGGGATTTTCAGGCCGGCCTGCATGCGGCGGCGGAATTCCTCGCCGCTCAGCGTGAGCAGCCGCGAATCGGCAGGCGCGGCGGATTCGGGCAGATATTCGGCGCGGTCTTCCACGTACACCATGCGCGGATAGGCAATCAGCCGCACGCCGATCTTGCCGGCCAGTTCGCTCAACGACGCCTCGGTATCTGGCTGGAAGAGGTCTACGCCGCGGCGCTGATCGCCGTCGGCCTGGTGTTCGCCGCCGGCGATCAGCAGGCTGCAGCCGTAATTGCGCGCGACGATGGCGCGCAGCAGCAAGGCATGCACACACGCTTCGCGTGGCGGCACCGGCAGCAGGGACAACTGGGTGGAGGCGGCCGGAAAGCGCTCACGAATCGCGATGAAGCTGCGCACCAGACCGAAATAAGCCGGGGCATCGGTGATATCGCCGCCTGCCTGCGGGTGCAGCAGCAGGTTGGCTTCGTTTTCGATCGCACTTTTCAGGCAGAACTCGAACTGCGCGCGATGCATCGGCTGGCGCGCCTGCCAGGCGACCACGCGCCGCCAGCCGCGGCGGGCGAACTGGGCGCGCAACTCGGCCGGGGTGGCGCGCAGGCTGGAAAAATCCGGGTGCGGCGGCAGGGCCACGCCCTCGACCGCGCCGCCCAGATGCCAGGTGCCCGCTTCCTCCCATGCATCGCTGACGGTCAGCACGGCGAGCATGAAACCCTCGCCGTCGCGCAGGGCGACGCGGTCGCCGGGCTTCAGTCCGGCAACGCGCTTTTTGCTGGCTGGACAAGGTAACGCACAACGGCCAGAACGTGCCGTCGTCCAGTCGCCGCTCGGCCTCGACGCGCGCGCACTGCGCATGCGTCATGAAGCCGGTGAGCGGCGAGTAGGCGCCGGACATCAGCATCTCGAGTTCGCATTGCTGGTGCCAGTCGAGGTCGAGCGAAGGCAGGCCCGAAGGCTTCCTGCCTGAGTGCCTCGCCCTTTGGCAGGGTCGATGAGGTTGACGAGCGTGCCGCCGTAGGGTGCGATGAGTTGATCCATGTCTGGTCCGGCAAAAAGCCGGATAGGTTATTTGTAGATCTGGAAAAAACTAGCAATAAACCGGCCAAGATCGGATTCGGGCAGGTGATTGATGCCGGCAGCACCCTTGCGTCCGCCGCCGGTGTCGAACTGGCTGCACAGCTGGTCCGCGCCGGACCTGGCGTTCAGCGGCGCGCGCACGCTGACGACATAGCCGCCACCCGGTTTGGCGGTGAGCACGGCATGCGCCTGTGTGGGTGACTCGACTGCCAGCTGGTTGCCGAACACGCCGGAAATCCGTCGCGCCCATTTTTCGGCCGGCAGCATGAAGATGCGCCCGCTGGGACGATCCTCCACTGGCACTCCACCGCGACGGCGCGCGCCATATCATCCTGGTAGCCGGTTTTCAGCGTTTGATAGGCGAGCGACTCGGCGATGAAGGCGAAGGGGTCGGCAAACGGACGCAGCTGGCGATAGAGGTCGGCCGGATCGTAGAACAGGTCGTCGAGCATTTCGCCGTAGCCGTTGTAGTTGAGGCATTCGCCCAGCGACTGCAATTGCGCCAGCTGGTCGGTCGATAAGCCCAGCGGCGAGGCAGCCTGCGCGTGCGGCGTCGGCCAGATTGTCGCCGAACGCAGCGGTCACCGCCCACACCAGTTGCCTGCCCTGCAACACCTGATCCACCAGCAGGCTGGTGCAGACGTTGGCATCGGTGTCGATATGCGCCTCGAAATGCGGATGGACAGGGATGTCGCCCGGCTGATGGTGGTCGAAATAGCGCACATGCACGCCCGCTTCAAGCAGGGTGTCCAGCGCTTCGCGGTTCTTCGACAATGCGATGTCGAGCACGGTGACGCGGTCGCCCGCCTGCGCCTCGACCCGTTTCAGCAGGCTGATGTCGCGCTTGGGCCCGGTGACCAGTTCGGAATCGGCGGGGTCGGTCAGGCGCAATTGGTGCAATGCGCAGATGCCGTCGGCATCGCCGTTGAAAACGTCAATGAGATGCATGAGGAGTCTCGGCGTGAAATCGTGGCATTGGGCGCAAGTAGGGCCATTGTATGAACGCAAGCGCTGCGATGACAAGGACGTGCAGCGCACCGTAGCGCAACCAGACAGCCATTTGCGAAGCGTAATGCTGGCGGTCGGTACTCAGCAGAAATTGCATGGCCGAGAAGTGCTGGCCGTATTTATCGATGTCGCCTGCCAGCCCGAGATGCAGAAATAGTGCCGCAAGCGGGAGAGACGCAGCCAATCCGGCAATTTGCGTGGTGCGTTGTGCTGCTGGCACGGGCGATGCCAGCAGGATTGCCGCAAGGAAGATCGTGTAGAGCCAGGCGCAGAGCGCCGCGAAAGCCAGCAACTGAGGAGAGGCGATGAGTTCGGTGAGGTTGTCGGTAGCCGCCTGCACAACGATCCCCCAATATGCCAACATGAGCGGCAACAGCGCCGCCCAGTAATGAAGCGGCCCCAGTTTCCGCCCGCGCCAGCGACGTGCCGATTGCACGGCCAGATACAGCAAGGTACCGGGTACTGCCGTGAGCATCACCCAGCGCAACCCGGTTTCCCACTGCCCGTGCCATTGCAGCACGGGACTGCCGACCAGGTCGTACAGGCTTTCCATCGGCACGGCCCAGAACAACAGCAAAAATGCACCCCCACCGTATACCATCATGCCGAGCGGCAATTGCACCAGCCGGATCAGGCCGGATACCCGTCGCCGCGCCAGCCATACCGGACAGGCTGCAAGCCAGTAGCAAGCCAGCGCCAGCAATAACGCCGAGATGCCGGTATGTTGCTGTAGCAGTTCGCGCACGTTGTAGGGCACGAATGGGGCATGCGCCACGCTCCAGAAAAGCAGGCTCAAGCTCCCCAGCACCAGCGGCGGCTGCCAGCGCGCACGCGGCGCAGGATGCGGCGAAGTGTCCTCCGGACTGGCTGATCCATGCACTGACACCCTATGCCGCGGCAAGCGCAATAACCGGCGTGTTGCGGCGTATCCCAGCAGGCTGCCCATCCAGGCCAGCAGCCAGTCAGTGGTGTCGGCGACTTTTTCCGGTAGCATGACCTGCCCCAACTCGATGATGGCTGGTGTCGCCACCAACACCAGCATGGACAATCCGAATAGCGGGCCACGCCAAAGCCACGGCTGGCGCGCCACGCCCCAAGCCAGCAAGCCGCCGAGCGGCGCGAAGAACAGCGTCTTATGCAGCACTTCGGTGATGGCGCGATACTCGGTGCCGAAGTAATACACCTCGAATGGCACCCTATAGACGAAGTCGAGCCGGCTCTTGATGAAGGCGCCGTCGCTGCGGAAATCAAACGGAAACCAGAACACGAAACACAGCACAGCGATCCACCCTGCGGCTCCTGCGAACGGCAGCCACGTTGCCCACGACAGTTGCTGGCGGGCGGGCGACTCATGCTGGACGCGCCCGCCGATGAAACTGCCCAGTGCAGCACCGGCGGCGGCTGTGAAAATATCGGTGACATCGCTGACACGCGAATAAACAAATAACTGCATGACCTCCAGCCCAATAGCAGTGGCCAGAGTCAAACTCCAGACGCGCCACGCGCTGCGTGTGCCGTCCAATCGCCATAGCAGCGCAAGGGGCGTCCAGATAAGGGCATCGGTGGCGATTTCATACAGGGCATAGGCTGCGTCACCCGGAAGGCGACCGAATGGAATCAGGTTGACCTTGCCGCTCTGCCATTTGTGAAAAATCTCGACCAGGCTAATCGTCAGGTCGAGTGGCAAAACGTTATAAACCAGCAGGCCGGCCAGATATACCCAGGCCAGGCGTTCGGCGAGTGCGGCGCGCGAATGGGTCTGGTGCCAGGACCGCAGCCAGCCAACGAAGCGACTACCCGCCCCCCACCAGACCAGTACGCCGAAGACCCCGCCCAGGGCTTCAGCAAAGATGTCGTTCTGCGACACCGTGCGCTGCGGGAAAAACAGTTGCGTGAATTCGATGCCCAGACTCAACAGGAGGGCCGCCGGAACAACCACCAACGTGGCAATTGCTCCACGCAGGTTGCTACCTCCTGCGGAAATCGCGCCCATCCACAAGAAAGACAATGGGATGAACAGCAGCAGGTTGGCCACCCAGTCGGCGCGCGATCCGATTCCGATCTTGCGGAACGGGATCTCGCGAAACCGCGCTACCGCTTCATTCCACGGCAACGCCTGGAAATCCAGCGGTACCAGACTGCCGTAGACAACAAACGCGGTGTAAAGAAGCGCGACCACCCACATCAGGTTGCGGGGATTGTCGGAAGGTTCCACCCTTCGATTCATGGCCAGTGTGATTCCAGCACGTGCAGCAAGGCTGGAGCGACCCTTGCACCGGGAAGTGATGTCGCCCGCCAACCCGGATAGCTTGACAATTCCTGTACCAAAGGATCGGGAAGACGACGCGGTTGCCCTTCGCTGGCAAGCAGATACGGAGTCAGTTCGGGCAAAGCGATCTGCATCAAGTCGGGCCGGTAGCCCGATTCGAGGTTGAGTATGGCTTCGCCCCCACGCAAGGATGTCGAGGCCGAAATCATATTGGCCATCACCCGCTGGCGATAGGGCGAACCTTCTGCTTGGCGGATCTGGATGCCGGCTCCGGAAGCCAGCACGGTATTGGAGAAAATCAGCATGTCGCGCGGCACGTCGTTGTGCGGCTGGATATGGATCGCGTCGCCGCTGCCGTTGATGAATACATTGTCGTACACCGCCACCCGACCCTCGGCCTGCAACAGCGCCTCGCTCGGATTGTCCAGAAACAGATTGCCATAGACCAGATAGCGATCCTCGCTGCCCGGCCCCGACAGCGGAAGATGCCCCAGCAGGACATTGGGGCGCGCTAGCGGGCCCGGCACAGTATCCTTCTTGGAGAAAACGTTGTAGCGGATCACCGTATCGTAGCGATCCGCATACTCGGCCGGGCGCATTTTCTGGTGCTTGATCTGCAGGTTGTAGCCCAGCGTGTCCGATACATGGTTGCCTTCGATCCGTCCCGACATGAACGGATCCGAGCCATCGGAATCCCCGAAATACATGCCGGTGCCGACCCGCTCGATCCGGTTGCCCATGACCACCCAGCCGAAAGCCGGGCACTTGGTGGAAATCCCCACATTCTGCTGTGACGCGGCATGGTCATGGATGTACAGATTTTCCAGCGTGATGAAATCGGCATGGCGGCTATGGCCTTCGGCCTTGATCGCATCGACCGGCAGGTTGCGGCCATCGAATTCCAGATGGCGCAGCACCAGATGACGCACGTCGACCAGGCTGACCGTATTGGCGCCCGGCCGGGCAATGAAACGCGGTGGCGTGGCCGGGTCGAAAGCTTCGATGATGATGGGCTGCGCGGTTGAGCCGGATAGGTTGCTGAGCGGCAAGCCCCGACGATAGTCGCCTGGCTCGAGCAGCAAACGGTCGCCCGGCTGCAGGCGGCGTAAATGATCACGATAATTTTCAGCATCTGCACGGTAGTCAACTGCCGCTGCCGTTGCTGCCAGAACGCAAAGCAGACCTGCGCAGAAGGCGCGCAGCATTCAGACTTCCGGGTCGTGAAGCGACAACCCGCTCCTCAGCAGATCGATCTTGCCGAAAAGTACGCGGGTCATGCCTGAAACACTCTGCCGCCCGGTATCCACCACGATATCGGCCACCTCGCGATAGAGCGGGTCGCGCTGCGCGTAAAGTTCGCGCAATTTGGCCAACGGATTCTCGGTTTGCAGCAAGGGACGATTGCGGTCGTGTCGCGTGCGTTCATACAAATGTTCGGGCGTGCCCCGCAAGTAAATCACCACCCCTTTTGACCGCAGATTTTCACGGGTGACGGGTGACAACACCGCCCCCCCCCCTGTCGCCAGGACGATGCCCTGCATGGCGGTCAATTCGGTAATGACGACTTCCTCACGCTTACGAAAGCCTGCCTCGCCCTCGATCTCGAAAATAAGCGGGATCTTGACGCCGGTGCGTGCTTCGATTTCGTGGTCCGAATCAAAAAAAACACAGCCATAGTGCTTAGCCAGCAACCGACCCAATGTCGTTTTGCCGGCGCCCATCAGCCCAACAAGGAATAGATTGTCACGCTTGCTCATGGCGCCATTCTAATGGACGGGATCCTGGGCAGCGTTTCATGAACCCGCAGGAAAATGAAATCCGGACGAAAAAAAGCGCGGGACAAGCCCGCGCCCGGATGAACCACCCCACTCAGCGAAGCGACAGACGATCGTCGAGGATGCGCGGCGTGAGGAAAATGATCAACTCGGTTTTCTTGTCGGTCTTGGAAGTCGTCTTGAACAGGTTTCCAAGCCCGGGCAAGTCGCCAAAGAAGGGGACCTTGGTGACATCGTTGAACTCTTCCTGATCGAAGATACCGCCAAGCACCAGGGTTTCGCCGTTATTCACGCGGACCTGGGTTTTGACACGCTTCGTCGCAATGGCCGGCGCAATGACGCCAGGAGCAGTTGCCACGCTGTTGTTCGGATCCAGCGTATCCTTCTGCACCTCGACCGACATGATGAGCGTGTCGTTGTTCAGGATCTGCGGGTCGACCAGCAGGCACAAAAACACGTCCTTGAACGTAACGGTTGCGTTGGTCGTGTCGGTCCCGGCGGTAATGTAGGGAATCTGGGTACCGTTCAGGATCACAGCGGGTTTCTGGTTGGTCGTCATCACGCGCGGATTGGACACCACCTTGCCGCGGTTATCGGCTTCCATGGCGGTCAACTCAAGCGCCAGGAGGCTTCCAGTGGCCACATTCAGGAACGACAATCCCAGGCTTCCGGCAGCAGCTTGCAGTCCGAGGTCAACAATGTTGCCGAACGTCCCGCCAACCGCACCTGCCTGAGAACCGGAAGCATTGATCTGGGTCTTGGAGCCCAACACGTTCGTTCCTGCGTCCGGACCCACAATTTTCGCGCCCCATTTCACGCCAAGGTCGCGACTCCAGCCGCTATCCGCGACCACCACACGGGCCTCGATCATCACCTGGCGAGCCGGGACATCCAGGCGCACCAGCAATTCGCGAATTTCCTGAATCTTGCGGGCCGTATCGGTAATGATCAGCGTATTGGTTTTCAGGTCATAGGTGGCACGTCCGCGCTTGGTCAGCACTTTCTGGTCGGTGTTCGCTTGCGTGGTCTGCCGCCCACCGGTACCCCCCACACCCTCCAGACCCTGGGCCTGTGCCGAGCAGTTCACCTCGTTGCTCGACGAGGAATTCAGGGAAGAGCCGGCTGCCAGCCCATACAACATGTCTTTCGCGTCATCCGCCCGCATGTAGTTGAGCGGAATGTATTCGGTGCTCAGAGGCTCCAGATCCTGCACTGCAGACTTGGCTTCGAACTCCAGCTTTTCCTTGGTCAGCAGTTCGTCCTTGGGCGCGATCCAGATGACATTGCCATTCTGGCGCTTGTCCAGGCCCTTGGACTGCATGATGAGATCGAGCGCCTGATCCCACGGCACGTCCTTCAGGCGCAGGGTCAGGTTGCCGGACACGGTATCGCTGGCGATGATGTTGAGGCCGGTGAAATCAGCGATGACCTGCAGCACCGAGCGCACTTCGACATTCTGGAAATTGAGCGAAAGCTTCTCGCCGACGTACTTAACCTTGCCGTCAGCGGTTTTCTTCTGCGAGTCGTCACTCTTTTTGACTTCGACGATAAAGCTGTTGTCAGTCTGGTAGGCCGAATACTCCCAGCCGCCCTTGGGCTCGATCACCATGCGCGTGTTGTCGCCGAGGGTGTAGGTTTCAATGATCTGCACCGGCGTGCCGAAATCGGCCACGTCAAGGCGACGCTGCAGCGCCTTGGGCAGTTCGGTGCCGATGAAATCGACAACGACGCCATTCGCCTGCTGGCGGATGTTGATCCCCGCCTGTGCGTCGGACAAGGTGGTCACGATACGTGCCTCGCCTGCTGCGCCACGCCGGAAATCGACATCGCGGATGCTGTGGCTCGCCGCACCGGGCGCCGCTTCGGCAAAATGCGGGCTGGCGTTGACCGACGCGGCACTCGCACCGATGTCGCCCAGCGCGACCAGCAACGAATTGCCTTCGATCCGGGCGTCATATTCAACCGACTTGTTCAGGTTCAGAACCAGGCGAGTCCGCGTGCCGGCCTGTACCACGTTGACGCTGGCGAGCGGACCGAGGTTGGCCACCACGGTATTGCGGCCCATGGCATTTCCCGTATCGGGCAGGTCCAGCGCGATGCGCGGCGGATTGCCTACGGTAAAGCCGGCCGGAACGGCAGTCAGCGCATTCTTGAGATTGACGCGCACCACGATCTTGCCGCCTGGCAGGGTCGTCGTCTCGACGCTCTGCACCGCGTTGCCGGTGGGCGGCGCGTCGGCTGCGTGCACCGCAAGCGGTAGCACCAAACCTGTGAGAAGGACGACCCCGAACAGATGGCGGGTCAATTTCTGGGCAATTTTCGGCAATGCGTTCATATCAGCCTCTTTGGATTTCAGTGATACTTGTACCCGTTTGGGTGCGAATCATTCCTGCAACATCAGGGTGCTGGTGCGCTCGGACCAATCCCCGGCACTATCCTGGACAATTTCACGCAAGGTCACTTCGCTATCGCTGATCTGCGTGATGAGGCCGAAGTTCTGGCCCGCGTAATTGCCTTTCTTGACGTGGTAAATCGCGTTGTCCGGGGTTTTGACCACCACATTGACCACACCCTTTTGCGACAACGTACCGACCATTTTCAGCGTTTCAAGCGAATAGGCCTCCAGCGGCTCTTTCGGCCGGTTCATATCAGGCTGGATCCCCCCGCCGCCGCTCGAGAGTTTTCTCGGCTTGAAAGGATCCGGCAGATCGAAAGCGTCGTAGGAAAATGGCTCGTAAGCCTTGACCTCAGGCAACGGCTCGATTTTGCCTTGCATGTCCTTGCCGGTTTCCTTGACGAAGGTTTGCAGGTCCCCCATGCTGCCGCCGCCGCATCCGGCCAGACCCAACACGATGACAATACTGGCCAGGCGCTTCATTTCTTTTGCCCCTTGGTTTGTTTCTGCTTTCAGCCGCTTTGCGGGCTGCAACTTCTTCTTCATCCAGGTAACGATAGGTTCTGACGACGGCATCCATGTTCAACGAGCCATCCTTGGCAGGGACCAGGGCAATGTTCTGCATGGTGACGATGCGCGACAACTTGGAGACGTCGCTGACAAAGGCGGCAATGTCATGGTAACCACCGGTGACTTTGACGCTGATCGGCGTTTCGGCGTAGAACTCGGTTACGATTTCGCCCGAAGGCTTGAATAACTCAAACTGCAGGCCGCGTCCCAACCCTGCCTGGTTGACATCCGTAATCAGGGCATCCATTTCCCGCTTGTTGGGCAGCTGTTTCAGCAGTGCACCAAAGGCTTGCTCGATATCAGCCAACTGCTTCTTGTAAGCCTCCAGATTGATCGCCTGGTTTTTCTTGGTCGTGAACACGCCGCGCAACTCGGTTTCCTTCTTTTGCGAAGCTTCCAGGGCCACCATGCCGCCCCGCCAGTCGAACCACCAGCCCGCCGCCACAATGGCCGCGCACAACAGCGCCAGCGCCACCAGCTTGGTCGCCAGCGGCCAGTCTGCGAGTGATTTCAGATCAAGCTTATTCAATTCATCCAGGGTCATGCTTTGCCCCCCTTGTCCATTGTGTCTTCAGCCTGCTGACGCGTCTGCACGACCGTCAGCACGAACTCGTTGGCACGCAGCTTGTTGACCGTAGTCGCCTTGATTTCGACCAGATTGACCGATTCAAACCAGGGTGAACCCTCCAGGTTCCGCATCAGCGTGGAAACGCGCGCGCTCGACTGCGTGTATCCGCTGATGGTGATCACATTTCCCACTTGCTTGAAGGACTTGAGATAGAGCCCATCGGGCAGCAAACGGATCATCTGGTCGAACAAGTGGACGACTTCGGTGCGGTTGGACTGCAGGGTTTCGACCACTTGCTTGCGTGCCAGCAGGGCCTGGGTCTGTTCGCGAATTTTCTTGATTTCGCCGATCTGGGTATCGAGCTTGGCAATTTCCTGTGTGAGGAAAGCGTTGCGCGCCTCCTGCGAAGACTGGCGCGCAGCAATCAGGGTATGTCCGAGCACGACGATCATGACGCCGGCAGCGACAGTCAGGCCAAGCAAGGTATTGAACTGACGCCGGCGTGCAGCGCGTGCAATTTCGCGGTGGGGAAGTAGGTTAATGCGGATCATTGGGAGTCGAACCTCCGCATGGCTAGGCCACAGGCGACAAACAGGGAAGGCGCATCGGCTGTCAGCGCCTGTGGCCGGATCTTGGAGCCGACGGCCATATTGGCAAACGGATTGACGACCAGCGTCGGCGCCCCGGTACGCTGGGCGACGACCTCGTCGATGCCCGGGATCATGGCTCCGCCGCCGGCAAGCAGGATCTGGTCGACCTTGCGATACTGGGTGGACGTAGTAAACAACTGCAGGGCACGGCCGATTTCCATCGCCAGTGTTTCACTGTAGGGCTGCAACACTTCGACGTCATAGCTCTCGGGCAGCGAACCCTTGCGTTTGGCGTTTTCGGCCTCTTCGCCGGTCATGCCGTAGCGGCGCGAAATCTCGTTGTTGAGCTGGTTGCCGCCAAAACCGTGTTCGCGCAGGTATACCGACTCGTTGTCGTTGAGGATGTTGATGTGCATGTTCTGCGCACCCACATCGATGATCGCCACGGTCTGGCCGGCGCCGCTGTTCGGCAGCAGGTGGGCGATCTGCTCATACGCGGTTTGCGTGGCGAAGGATTCGACATCCAGGATCATCGCCTTGAGACCCGCCGCCTCGACGACAGCCACGCGATCTTCGACTTTTTCCTTGCGAGCGGCCGCCAGCAGAATCTGTACGTCGTCGGGGCTGCCGGTTGATGGGCCGAGCACCTGAAAATCCAGATTCACTTCGTCCAGCGAGAACGGGATGACCTGATTGGCCTCGGTCTCCACCTGGTTTTCCAGGTCGATGCCGGTCAGGCTGGCCGGTGCCAGAATCTTCTTGGTGATCACGGCCGATGAAGGCAAGGCCAGGGCAACGTTCTTGATACGTGTGCCCAACTCTTTCCAGGCGGTACGCACTGCCTCGGCCACCTGATCAAGATTGGCAATATTGCCGTCCATCACCGCGTCCTTGGGCAAAGGCTCGATGGCATAGCGCTCTACCCGCAACATCCCCTTGCCCGCATCGGACAACTCCACCAGCTTGACCGCAGTCGTACTGATGTCAAGCCCGATGATGGGTAGACTTTTAGCGGACAGCCAGTCCATATTGATATTAAGGTGCAAGAGTTTTCCTTTACGCTTCTGTGAGTTGGCGCTTTTTCTTGTTATCGTTTTTAGATGCTAGCAACAACTCACGGTTTTTAACAGTTTTTTTCTCGCCACACCGCAGGGGTTGAACATATGTGTCCAATTTCCAACACCACTAACGCCTATAATCGGCGGAAACTTTAGGCATCGCGTGATTGATTCATGCCTGTTGGTCCTTGCGCCGGTTGACGACCTGACTGGCAGCACGCAAGGCACCTACGCAGCAATCGAGCCGATATGCAATTAAAAACAGCGGGTTATTGAGACGGCCCCGCTGGCCGGCTCAGGCCGGGATCGGCAAATTGGACGTGCATGTAGCAGGCACTTCGGGCCGTCTCGATCGATATTTAAGGAACCGGATGTTTTCAAAATGGTGGCATTACGCATTGGCACTGGCCGTCAGTCTGGGCGTGGTCGGCACGGCGCTGGCCGGTTTGGCGGCCGCACTGATCTATCCCAATCTTCCGCCGCTCGAGGCGCTGACCGACTACAAGCCCAAGCTGCCGCTACGCGTCTATACCGCTGACGGCGCCCTGATCGGCGAATTCGGCGAGGAGCGGCGCGCCTTCATCACCATCGACAAGGTGCCCGCCTACATGAAGCAGGCCATCATCGCCGCCGAGGACGAGCGCTTCTATTCCCATGGCGGCGTGGACACGCTAGGCATTTTGCGCGCAGCCGGGTCGAACCTGATGTCCGGTGGCGCCAAGGAGGGCGCGTCGACCATCACCATGCAGGTAGCGCGCAACTTTTTCCTGTCGAATGAGAAAACGCTGACCCGCAAGTTGTCCGAAGCCATGCTGGCGATGAAGATCGAGCACAACCTGTCCAAGGACAAGATCCTCGAGCTTTATATCAACCAGATTTATCTCGGGCAGCGCGCCTATGGCTTCGAGGCCGCAGCGCGCACTTACTTCGGCAAGCCGATGCATGAATTGTCATTGCCCGAATTCGCCATGCTGGCTGGGCTGCCGAAAGCACCATCACGCTACAACCCGGTGGTCAATTTCCCGCGCGCCAAGGCACGCCAGGAATATGTACTGGGAAGAATGCGCACGCTCAAGTTTATCGACCAGCCGACCTGGCAGGCAGCCGTCAAGCAGAAACTGGTCATTCGCCAGGCTCGCCAGCAGGCTGATGTGCCTGCCGACCACGCAGCAGAGATGGTGCGACAAACGCTATTCGAGAAATATGGTGAATCTATCTACAGTACGGGCATCAAGGCCGTCACTACGCTGAAACGCGACCAGCAGGTCGCCGCCAACCTGGCTGTGTGGCAGGGCATCGCAGACTACGACCTGCGCCACGGCTACCGCGGGCCGGAAAAACAGATCAGCCTGCCGGCCGGCAAGGCGGAGCGCGAAGCCGCCATCAACGATGTGCTGGACGACTTTGCTCCAGTCAGCGACATGCAGCCCGCCGTTGTGGTGAGTACCCACACCAAACTGATACGCGCCCGATTGCGTGACGGGACCGTAGTCGACATTTCGGGGAATTCACTCAAATGGGTGGCGAACTGGGCTGCCGGCAAAAAAGGCCGGCAACTTGCGCCCGGCGCGGTGGTTCGCGTGCAGGCGGTGGGCAGCAAGCCGCAATGGCGGCTGGCACAATTGCCCGAAGTCGAGGCCGCGCTGGTTGCCCTGAGCCCGATAGACGGTGCCATTACCGCCCTGGTCGGTGGATTCGACTTCACCCGCAACAAATTCAATCGGGTGACCCAGGCCTGGCGGCAACCGGGCTCAAGCTTCAAGCCGTTCATTTATTCTGCCGCGCTGGAAAAGGGCTACACCCCTGCGACGATGATCGACAATGAGCCGCTGTCGCTGACTGCCGAGGAGGCTGGAGGAGTCGCCTGGGAACCGCAGAACTACGATGGCAGCACCAGCGATCCGGTACGCATGCGCACCGCGCTCACCAAATCGCTCAACCTGGTGTCGGTGCGCATTCTGCAAGGCATCGGCCCCCATTACGCACGTGACTATGTCCGCCGATTCGGCTTCGACCCTTCGCGGCATCCGCCCTACCTCACGATGGCGCTGGGCGCCGGCAGCGTCACGCCGCTGCAACTGGCCGCAGCCTATGGTGCATTCGCCAATGGCGGCTACAGCGTCAAGCCCTACCTGATCGACAAGGTATACGACAAGGACGGCCGTCTGCTGATGCAGGCAAGCCCGCAGAAAGTGGGGGGGAATGCCCCTCGCGTAATCGATTCCCGCAATGCCTGGCTGATGACCAATATGATGCAGGACGTGGTGCGATACGGCACGGCAGCGCGCGCCGGGCAGCTGGGGCGCAGCGATTTGGCCGGCAAGACCGGTACCACCAACGAAGCGCGTGACACCTGGTTCGCTGGCTACAATCCGGATCTGGTGGCCATCTCCTGGATGGGCTACGATCAGCCGCGTTCGTTGGGCCGCGGCGAGACAGGCTCGCAATCGGCCCTGCCGATCTGGATGAGCTTCATGGCTACGGCGCTCAAGGGCACTCCCCAAACCGGCTGGCCCATGCCCGCAGGGATCATCACGGTAAAAATCGACCCGGACACCGGAGCCCGCCTGCCGGACTCGGTGCTCGGCGGAATGGTGACGGACTTGCTGGGCGGCAACGACACCGGGATGCTGGAGCATTTTTATCAGGAGTTCCCGCCGCCCGAGGCACCCGTCGCGAGCTGGAATACCGGGACCGAACCCCTGACCGGATCGGTAAAGCCGGTCGAGCCGCCGCCGTCACCCGCACAGGCTGTTCCAGTCAGGCCCACGCCAGCCGCGCCAGCCGCACCGGCTTGGCCTACTTGGCCTACTTGGCCGGCTGCACCAGTTGCACCAGTTGCACCAGTTGCACCAGTTGCACCAGTTGCACCGACTGCTGCACCTGCTGTACCGGCCAAGCCCGCTGCGCCGCACAAGCCTGCACCCGTCGTCCCGGCCAAGCCTGCGCCCGCCCCCACAGGAACGCCCATATGAAACATCAGGACATGCGTCGCCGCATCGCACATGCCGCGGCGCGCATGCTGGCGGAAGACGGCAATCTCGACTACGGCACCGCCAAGCGCAAGGCGGCGCGCCAACTGGGTGCTCCCGACAGCGGAAATCTGCCCGACAATCAGCAGATCGAGGAAGCCTTGCGCAGCTATCAGGCACTCTATCAAGCCGACGAAACGCGGGCGCAACTGGTAATGCTGCGGAAAATGGCCATCGAATACATGGAGCAACTGGCGGAATTCGACCCCCACCTGACCGGCTCGGTCCTCAATGGCACGGCCGGCCCCCATGCCGACATCAACCTGCAGCTCTTCACCGATGACCAAAAGGACGTCGAATTCCTGCTGATGCGCCAGAGTGCACCCTATCAGGCAGGCGAACACCGTGCATCGGACGCCACAGGCCGGATTTACCCCCGCTACCTCATCGACGACCCACGTGCTGCGGTCGACATCGTCGTCTACCCTGCCGCCGAACTGCGCAACATGAAGCGCCTGCAGGCAGACGGCAGTCCGCGCCGTCTTCGACTGTCGCAGGTACAGGCACTGATTTGACCGATCTCATTGCAGTCAGGATTGGCATGGATGATGCTGATCGTAGTTTCATGACATTGTTGAGCGAACGGCCGTGATCCGATTCTTCCGGCACTATGTGCCCCTTAACTTGCTGCTGCTGGTGCTGATCGAGGCACTGATACTCGGTGGCGCCATCTATGCCGGGGTCGGCGCCCGCTTTTTCGATGGCGGCGTCATCCCGGCTGGCCTCGATCCCCTGCTGCCCAAGGCGCTGACCTTCACTGCCGTCATGCTGGGGCTGATGACCGCCAGCGGTCTCTACGACCTTGAATGGCAGGGCGGTGTGCGCGCGCTGCTGCAGCGTCTCGGCCTGAGCTTCGGGCTGGGCCTGGTGACGATGAGCCTGCTGTTTTATTTCTTCCCCACGCTGCTGGTCGGGCGGGGCGCCTTCCTGCTGTCGTTCGGCCTGGCGCTGCTGGGCATTCTCCTCAGCCGCAGCCTTGTTCATCCGCTGGGCGCGGGTGGGCGCACTGAAGACCCGCGCCCTGGTCATCGGGACCGGCAGTCGCGCTGCCCATGTCGAATCGCTGCTGGCTCAGCGTGGCCATGCCAGCAATACGCAGGTGATCGGTTATCTGCCCATGGGTGGCAGTCATCATTTCGTCGATCATGCCCGCATTTTCGACACCCAGGAGCCTCTGCCCGAACTGGCGGCACGGCTGCAGATCAACGAGATCATCCTCGCCGTGCGCGACCGCCGGGGCGGCGGCATGCCCATCCAGGACCTGCTCAAATGCAAGCTGCTCGGCATCCGCATCGTCGAGTTGTCGAGCTTCTTCGAACGGGAAAACGGCCATTTGCAGCTCGACTCGATGAACGCCAGCTGGATGATCCTGGCCGAAGGATTCCATCAGGGCATCATTCGCGATACGGTCAAGCGCCTGTTCGATCTGCTGGTCAGTTCAGCCATGCTGATAATCTGCCTGCCGATCATGCTGCTCACCGCCCTGCTGATCAAGCTGGAAAGCCCGGGCCCGGTCCTCTATCGTCAGGAACGGGTCGGCCAGGGATGCCGCAGCTTCACCATCCTCAAGTTCCGCAGCATGTGCGTCGACGCCGAGAAGGATGGCAAGCCGCGCTGGGCGCGACAGAACGACAGCCGCGTCACGCTTACCGGACGTTTCATCCGGCGCTCCCGCATCGACGAGCTGCCGCAGATTTTCAACGTCTTCTTCGGCGACATGAGTTTCGTCGGTCCGCGCCCCGAGCGCCCCTATTTCGTGCAGGATCTGACCCAGAAAATTCCCTATTACGGCGTGCGCCACACCGTCAAACCCGGCATCACCGGGTGGGCCCAGGTGCGCTACCCTTACGGGGCAACCGACGAAGACGCCATGCACAAGTTGCAATACGACCTGTACTACGTCAAAAACCACAGCCTGTTTCTCGATCTCATGATCCTGTTCCAGACCGCCCAAGTGGTGCTGTGGGGAAAGGGCGTGCGCTGAACGCGCCCTACGCCATGCCCGACACCCTGTTCCTCCTGGCCGCCATCGGCTATGGTCTGGCGACACTGGCCTATCTGGGACTGTCCGGTCTCATCGTTGCCAGCTGGAAGCGCAGGCCGCAGGGGCGGCTGCTGGTCCTCGCCACCCTGCTCAGCACCGCGTGGGGCGGACTGTCTGCGCTCATCGCGCTGGAGCGGGTACCGCTGAGCCTGGCCCTCGCCGCAGAGGTTGCGCGCAATGGCGCCTGGCTCACCCTGCTGCTGCATATCCTGCACCTCCGCCTGTCGCCGGGCACCCCCCTGTCTGCGCCATTGCGACTGATCCGCATCCTTGCTGGCGCTCTCGTCGGCGGCCTGCTTGTCGCCAGCGTCTATCCCTACATCGTGCCCGACCAGCCGGTGCTAGCAGGCTGGGCGGCCAATCTCGGGCTGGTGCTGCTGACCGTGATCGGGCTGGTGCTGGTCGAACAGGTCTACCGCAGCACCCGTCCGGAGGACCGCTGGGCGATCAAGTTCCTCTGCCTGGGGCTGGGCGGCCTGTTCGCGTACGACTTCTATCTCTACGCCAACGCCGCGCTGTTCAATGCGATGGATGCCCAGGTGTGGGCCGCGCGCGGCTATGTGGCGGCGATGGTGGCGCCGCTGATCGCCGTGTCCGCGGCGCGCAACCCGGAATGGGCCGCGCCGGTGGGACTGTCGCGCAGCATGGCCTTCCACACCACCAGCCTGCTTGGGGGCAGGCATCTATCTGTTGCTGATGGCGGGTGCCGGCTATTACCTGCGCCTGTTCGGCGGCGAATGGGGCGACGTGGTGCAAACCGTCTTCATCTTCGCCGCTGCCATGCTGCTGCTGCTGCTGATGTTTTCCGGCACCCTGCGTGCCCGCTTGCGGGTCTTCCTGTCCAAGCATTTTTTCAGCTATCGCTACGACTATCGGGAGGCGTGGCTCAATTTCACCCGGACCCTTACCGAGGGCCAGCCCGGCGAACACTTGTGCGAGCGGGCGGTCGAGGCGCTGGCCCGGCTGCTCGAATGCCCCGGTGGCGCGCTGTGGATGCGCGAAGGCACTGCCGGCTACCAGCGTGCCAGCCACTGGAACTGGGGCGGACTCAATGGCACCGAACCGGCCGACACCCCGTTCATTCAATGGCTGGCCGACAAGCAATGGGTGGTGGACCTGGACGAGATGAACGAGCGCCGCGACCTCTACGGCGACCTCGATGCCCCGGCCTGGATTCGCGAGTCCAATGATGCCTGGCTGGTGGTACCGCTGATGCTGCACGACGAACTGCTCGGCTTCGTGGTGCTGAAGCACTCCCTGGGCAAGGTCAGCTTCAACTGGGAAGTCAGCGACCTGCTCAAGGTCGCGGCGCGCCAGGCGGCGGCGCATCTGGCGCAGATGCGCGCGTCCAACCAGCTCATCGTGGCGCGCCAGTTCGAGTCGTTCAACCGCACCACCACCTTCGTCATCCATGACCTGAAAAACCTCGTCGCCCAGCTGTCCCTGCTGCTGGCCAATGCCGAAAAGCACCAACACAACCCGGAATTCCAGGCCGACATGCTGGAAACCGTGGCGAGCGCGGTTGCGCGCATGAACAAGGTGCTCGCACAATTGCGCCGTGGCAGCGACGAGACCCGCCTGCAGTCGGTGGCGCTGGCGGATGTTCTTAAGGATGCCGCCCTCAGCAAACAGGCATTCAAGCTGCGGCCGCAACTCGATCTGCCGCCCGCCGGTCTGCAGGTGCGGGCCGAGCGTGAACGGCTGACCCGCGCCATCGGCCATCTGCTGCAAAATGCACTGGAAGCGACGCCGCCGACCGGCCAGGTCACGCTGCGCGGATTCGAGGCATCCAGGCAGGCGATCATCGAGATTGTCGACACCGGCAGCGGCATGGATGATGAATTCATCCGCACCCGGCTGTTTCAGCCCTTCGATTCAACCAAAGGTGCTGGCATGGGAATCGGTGCCTACGAATGCCGCGAAACCATCCGGGCGCTGGGCGGACAACTGGACGTGGAAAGCACTCCCGGGCAGCGGCACGCGTTTTCGGATAATTCTGCCGCTGGACAATAATGACACTGCTGGAGGAGACGCCGCATGAGCGACGCCAAACAAAAAATACTGCTGGTTGAAGACGACCTCGGGCTGCAGAAGCAGTTGAAATGGAGCCTCGCTGACTACGAAGTCATCATGGCTGGCGACCGCGACAGCGCCATCGCCCAGTTGCGCCGCCACGAGCCTGCGGTGGTGCTGCTCGACCTTGGCCTGCCGCCCGATGCCGACGGTGCGACCGAGGGGATGGCCGCGCTGCAGCAAATCCTGTCGCTCGTCCCCGTCACCAAGATCATCGTCGTGACCGGCAACCTTGACCGCAGCAACGCGGTGCAGGCCATCCGTCTCGGCGCCTACGATTTTTTCCAGAAACCCTTCGACCCTGACGTGTTGGCCCTGATGATCACGCGTGCGCTGAACCTGTATGCGCTCGAGCAGGAAAACCGCCTGCTCGCCGCCCGGCAGCGGGAACCCGCGCTGAAAGGCCTGATCACCGCCAGCGAGCCGATGCTCAAGATCTGCCGCACGGTGGAAAAAGTCGCGCCGGCCAACGCCACGGTGTTGCTGCTCGGCGAATCCGGGACCGGCAAGGAGGTGCTGGCGCGCGGGGTGCATGAATTGTCGCCGCGTGCCGACAAGCGCTTTGTCGCCATCAACTGCGCGGCGATTCCCGACACCCTGCTCGAATCCGAACTGTTCGGCTACGAAAAGGGAGCGTTCACCGGCGCCGCCAAGCAAACCATCGGCAAGATCGAATATGCCAACGAGGGCACGCTCTTCCTCGACGAAATCGGCGACCTGCCGATGCCGCTGCAGGCCAAACTGCTGCGCTTCCTGCAGGAGCGCGTGATCGAACGCCTCGGCGGTCGCGGCGAAATTCCGGTCGATGTGCGCGTCGTCTGCGCCACCCATCGCGACCTTGCCGCCATGATCCGCGAAGGCAGTTTCCGCGAAGACCTCTATTACCGGCTGTCCGAAATCTCCATCAGCATTCCGCCGCTGCGCGAGCGACCGGGTGACGCCGCGCTGCTGGCGCAGGTTTTTCTGGAACGCTATGCGCGTGAACTGGGGCGCAGCCTGCGTGGCTTCACCGCAGATGCGCTGGGCGCGCTCGAAGCCCATGCCTGGCCCGGCAACGTGCGCGAGCTGGAAAACCTGGTCAAACGCGCCAGCATCATGGCCGAGGGCACACAAATCACCGCAGCCGACCTCGGACTCGACCCCGGCCAAGCCGAGCAGCAACCGATCAACCTGCGGCAGGCACGCGAAATCGCCGAGCGCCAGGTGATCAGCCGTGCACTCGCACAAAGTGACGGCAGCATTGCGCAGGCCGCCGAACTGCTCGGCATCACCCGTCCCACGCTGTACGACCTGATGGCAAAAATCGGGTTGAAATAGGCTCCCAGCGCGTCACCGGGTTCTATGACGCCAGCCCAGCAAGGCGGGCATCAGAAGCAATTCGAACACCTGCCCTGCAAACAGGCCGACCGCACACAACATGCCGAAGTGGGCCGTGGGCCTGAAGTCGGACAATCCCAACAGGCTGAACTGCGCAATCAGCACGACAGAAATGGCGATCACCGCGCGCCCCGAGCTTTCAACACTACGAATGATGGCAAATACCGGGCTGACGCCGTGGCGGATGCGGTGCTGATAGCCGTGATACAAATGGATGGTGTCGTCCACCGTGATGCCGAGGATGACGCCAGCAATCAACACGGTGGCAACGTCGAGTGCAATTCCCGTCGCCCCCATCACAACGAAAATGAAGAACAGCGGTGCCAGGTTTGGGATCAGACAAATCAGTGCGCCACGGAGAGAGCGAAACAGCAACGCTATCAGCAGCAGAATCTGCAGAAAGGCCGAGGCAAAGCTCTTGATCTGACCATCGACGATGCGATCTGTCTGGTCTGCAAATAACTGCCCGAATCCTGAAAACTGGGTGGCCACACCATCAATAGGGTGGGCATCAAGGTATGCACGCGTCCGATCGATCACACGGCTGATTTCGCTGGCACCATGGACATTCAGGCTCAGGGTGATACGGCCCCGCTGGAATTCACGGTTGACCAGTTCGTATAAATCCCTGCCGTCGTATATCAACAGCAGTTGCTGGATCAGTTTTCGGTTGGTAGGCAGAGCGTTGACGCCAAGATCTTCCCCATTGAATGCATTGTTCATCTCCTCAAGCACATCTACCAGCGAAAAGCTGCGGTCGACTTCCGGTTGCTGTTCCAGCCAGGTTTGCATGGCCTTGATCTGGGCCAGAGCAGTCGGATTTTTCAGACTGTCGCGGGCTGCGCCGGTAAGGACAATTTCCAGACCCGTGACGCCGGAAAGCTTGCTCTCTACCCGCTCAGTGCTGCGGCTGATGCTATGTTCGGGGGCAAAAAATTCAAGCAAATTGGACTCGACCTTGACCTGCATCACCAGTGGGATGGTTGCCAGCACGAGCAGTACGGAGGCTATCAGCACCGCTTTTGAGTTCCGCAAACTAAACACGGCCACCGCCGCAGCGATGTGACGGGCATAGGCAAGGCCGGAGCAGCGGCGTGGCCAGCGCGGGGTATCCCATTTGAGCAAAATCGGCGGCACCAGAATAAAAACCACCAGAAATACCATCAGCGTCCCGATCGCCCCCGACAGGCCGAATGTCTGCACGGGCGGAATGTCTACCCACAACAGGCTAAGCAAGCCCGCGCCAGTAGTAAGCACATTGAACATGCCGGGTATGAAGGTTTCCTTCAGTGCCCGAGCGATGCGTTGTGGCCGTGGCAACAGCGCAATGCGCGCACGCTGGATGGCTGCATACAAATGCAGCAGCGTTGCCGTCGTATAAGCCGCCATCAAGGTAGGGACCATGGCTGTAATCGGCGTATAAGGCTGGCCAGATACAACAATCCCGGCCACACTGACCGAAACGACCGTCCCCATGGCCAGACCACCGACAATAACCGGCCGCACGCGCCCAACAACCCACCACATCAACACCAGGCCGATAGCCACGGTGAGTGGTATGAAGATCGCGCTGTCGCGCCAGAGCGAACGCAACTCTTCTACCGTCTGCGCCACGGTGCCGGCGGTAGCGGTGTGATAGGGCGTGAGTTTCTCGGTCGCTATAGCCTCGTCAAGTTCAATCTTGATATCGCGGCGCGCCAGGCTTTCCTTCAGCACTATTGGACGCACCACCAGGGCCACGGCACTGCCGTCGTGTGACGCGATCAGGCCAGGGGCGAAGGCGTCACCCAGTACGCGGGCTTTCCATTGCTCCGGCGTATTAGCAGCCAGGTTCTTGGGGTCGACCAGCAGCGATACCGCAAATCCATCGTCGGTAGCATCGATGTGTTCAACGGTGGTCAGCGTCAGCACTCGGTCGACCAGCGGAAGCGCAGCCATTTTTTTCGCGGTGCGATCGAGCGCGGCCAGAAATTCAGGTGTGTAGATAGCGTCGCCCTCAAACAGGGCGATGACGGTATCGTCGTTGGGGAATTCCTTGAACAGCGATTCCCGCAACTGGATGATGGGTGCGTCGGGCGGAGAATAAATATCGCCCGAATTATTGAAATGAATCTTTAAGAGAAACGGCAATGCGGCAAGTTGCAGGCCAAGCAGGATAGCCAGTGCCAACCAGGGCGGCAGCATGCGGCTGCCATTGAACCAGGATTTCAGCATCGTCCAGCAGCCTTAAAGGTCAAAACTGGCTGCGCCACCCCAGGGACAGGTAGGAATGATCCTTGTGAAAGCCGAACACGGTGCCATCCTCACCATCGAAGTAATACGCGGCAACGTAGATTTCATGTGGCTCCCAGCCCCGATAGCTGATCCTGGGGCCGATGTAGACATTGTTCACGTTAAGGCCGCTGGCGAACTTGATTCCTGCATGCCAGCGTCCCTGGTCAAAGGTGGAGTTGATCTCACCATTCACACCGTAGTATTCGTCGAGTTCGAGAACGGTTTGACCCGTTTGCAGGGTACGGCCGGCGATCTGCAGGTTGATGCGGGTGTCCTTGCCGCCCGGGAAGAACTCCACTGCGCCTACCCAGTCGATTGCGCTGGTATAGATCGTGGCGGCATTGGGGAGGGTCGCGGGCACATTGCCGGTATAGCCCAGTTCCATGCGCCAGGTGTAGGCACCTGTCACGAACTCGGCATCGGCGCCGGCGAAATTGTTGTACGGATGTGTGGCGGTGAGGGAGGGTACGCTGGTATTGACGACATAGTAGGGTAAAGACTGGCGGGTCCGCGCAAGGGTGAACCCGAGGTCGAAAGCGTCGCCGGTGCGGGTCAGGCGTGCCCCACCTCCGCCGTCACCATAACCGAACTCGTTTTGCGACTGTTTGATGGTAGCGGCTTTCACCAGGCTGGAGATAGCCGGGCTGGGAGCGATGCCGATGATTTCACCGGTGCTCTGGTTGATCGGACTCCAGACGCTGTCCAGATCGGGAAGCTGAGCACCTCGGAACGCCGGTAGCCACAGGGCATCCAGCTTGTATTCCCCGAAATTCTGTTCCCAGCGGGCGGCCAATTGCGCGCGGCGACGGTCAGGCAAAGAATCCAGAACGAAACGCGTCAGATCGACGCGGCTGACGCGGTCGATCAGCGGCACCTCGTCGACCCGGCCCCAGATCACGGTTTGCGCACCCAGCGTCAGGCGTGTATCGCCGCTACGGTAGCGCACATAGGTATCGGTGTAATCCGCCAGCAGGTCGGAAAAATCGGTGGTCCCCCCGGCCTGCGACGCGCCATCGATGCGCGCGCCAGCTCGAACTTCCCAATCCCGGCTGGGCTGCCAAGCGACATAGCCACTGGCGCGCAAGGTGTAGTAAGCGTCGGCCTGCGAGGTAAAAGGCAGCGCACCCGCTTCGAGAAGCAGATCATCGATGCCGTATTTGAGCGTCGGCGTGAAAGCCCTTCCTGCAGACTTGCTGCTACGCATGGCGGGGGGGGGCAGTTCATCCGCTGTGCTGGCCTGCGGAGTCGCAGTGCGCGGTGGCGGCAGATCATTCCCACTGTCCTCGGCAGCCGAGCGGGGGGGGGGCAGATCGCCCGATGAGCCTGCCTGCGGTGTTGTCACGGCAGGCGGGGCCTCGGTTGGCGCTGACCGCGTCTTGCGTGTCGTCGAGCGTGGCGGCGGCAGATCGTCCATAGCGTCCTGTTCAACCGATCTGGGGGGCGGCAGGTTATCGGTGGCATGCCCGTTCAAAGCAGCAAGCATGGGCAAGGCCGCAAGCGACAGGCTCAAGGTCAGCATGAGATTTTTCATGGTCGATATTCCGATTCCAGATTTTCGTCGGCAAGGGCTTGCGAGGTGAAGAGTTTGGCAGGCAGTTTCTGATCGTATAAAGCGGCGTCGACCACCATCCGGGTTTCATGGCCGCTATCCAGATCAATCATGCGGCTGTCGTTCAAGGTCCAGTAGCCCTGGACACGAGACTTTTTGCGCAACAGCCAGCGCTTGCTGGGAATGCGGCCATCCTGCTCGAAATAGTCCACTCGCTGGACGATGGCCGTGGCGGGATCGATCCAACTGATGCGTTTGCGGTACACCGAATCGTCGGCATCCAGCGGAATGCTTTCGAGCACGTCGCAGAGGATGCCGTTTTCTGCCTGCTTGCCGAGCAGGCGGTGACGATCTTTCGACGGTTTGCGTTCCTGCAGGTCCTCGAAATACAGATCCGACCCGACGAAGCGTCCTCCCTTGCGTTCACTGGATATGCGCCTCACCCGGTCGAGTGCGGGCAGATACAGCCATTGGTCGGTACTGCCGTCGGCCCGGTCTATGCTGAGCAGGCCGGTGCCCGCGATGTCTTCGGGGTCGAGGAAGCGGATCAGGTTGGCCGTTTCGCCACCCGATTTATCGAGCCGGTAGGTAACGATTTCGCGAATCCGCGGCGAGTGGCCCTTTTCGGTGAGCACCATGCGGCCCAGCGTGGTGAGGTCACGCCCGTTGGGCCGGTCGTAGACGTGCTGCGCAAGAGCGGAGGCTTCGTCCGCCTTGGCGGGCATTGCCGAGGTGAAGCCACACAGCAACACGAACAACACGATGACAGGTGCATGAAACCACTGGCTCAAATTTTGCTCATTCATCGTGATGGATTCGTTAGGATCGAATTGACTTACTGCTATTACGGCAAAATTGCGGAGATATACTGTTAGCCATCCCGCGACACTGTCAGATTTGCATCACATTAACCTGAACAAGGAATCCCCTTGCGCCTATTCTCTCATCAGTATGCCCCCCGACCAACCCGCTTGCTGATCGCCGCCGTACTGAGTCTCGGCATGACGGCTTGCAGCGGAGAAAGCAGCAGCGCGCTGGTCAGCCAGGCCAAAGCCAGCATTGCCAAAGGCGACACCAAGGCTGCGATCATCCAGCTCAAAACCGCTCTCCAGAAGGAGGAGAACAACGCCGAGGCGCGATTCCAGCTCGGCAAGCTGCAGCTTGAAATGGGAGAGTTCGCCAATGCGGAAAAGGAACTCAAGCGCGCACGCCAGGCCGGCTATGATGAAAACTCGGTCAATCCCCTGCTGGCAAAGGCACTCCTCGGCCAGGGCGAATTCAAGCGGGTGCTCGACGATTTGCCGCAACCCGCCAAAGGCAGCGCGGGCGAAGTATCGATGCTGGTGGTACGTGCCACCGCCCAGCTCGGTGCGGGTGACAAGGAAGAAGCACGCAGCAGCCTCAATCGCGCACACGATGCCGCACCCAACGACCCGGAGGTGCTACTGGCGCAGGCCAGGCTGGCGCTGACCGATGGCGATGTCGTCAAGGCTGGTGAGAATATCGACGAAGCCCTGCATGCCGACCCAAAATACCGCGACGCCTGGCTGCTCAAGGGCGACCTGTTGCGCGCCACCGGCAAGCCCGGCGATGCGGCCAAGGCCTACCGGGCCGCGCTCGAGATCGATCCACGTCACGACGGCGCACGTCTCGCGCTTGCCGGCATCGCGATCGCGGAAAATCGTATGGCGGACGCACGCCTTGAAGTCGACACCATACTCAAGCGTTCGCGAAACCATATACAGGCACACTACACATCGGCGTTAATCGACTTCCGCCAAAGCAAGTACGATACCGCACGTGACCAACTGGCCAACGTGCTGAAATCCGCACCCGATTACCTTCCTGCCATCCTGCTCGCTGGTTCGGTCGAGTATGCGCTGGGCAACATACAGACTGCGGAATCCCACCTCAACAAGGCAGTCAAGGCCAACCCGCGCAACCTCTTCGCGCTGCGCCTGCTAGCCGCATCTCAACTGCGCCTGGGGCGCCCGGACGATGCCGCACAAACCCTGGCCCGCGTCCCGGACAGCGTCGAGGATGCTGGTTACCACATGGTCGCAGGCGAGGTCGCCCTGGCGAAAAAGGAATTCGACAAGGCTGCCGACCACTTCGAAAAGGCCACCCGGATCAATCCGGATAACGCTGCAATCCGCACCGAACTCGGCGTCGTCCGACTGGCGCAGGGCGACGCGCGCGCCATGGCCGACTTGCAGGCCGCCGCCGACATGGCAGACAGCAGCAGCCGCGCCGATACGATCATCATCCTCAACCAGCTCAAGCAGCAAAAATACGATGCCGCACTCGCCAGCATCGTCGCGCTGGAGAAGAAACAGGGTGTCAGCCCGCTGACCTGGAATTACCGTGCCGCCGTTCACCTGGGCAGAAACGAAACAAGCAAGGCGCGCGAAAGTTTCGCTCAGGCGCTGAAGCTCGACCCAACATTCTTCCCCGCCGCCGCCAACCTTGCGCAGCTTGACCTCAGGGACAAGCAACCGGCTATCGCGCGCCAGCGTTTCGAGGCCATCCTCAAGGCCGACCCCAATCATCTCAACGCCATGCTGGCGCTGGCCGACCTCGCCCTGCTCGCAAAGGACGAGAAAGCCTATATCAGCTGGCTGGAAAAATCCGCCAGTGCCCATCCGCAGGCGCTGCAACCACGGGTTGCGCTGGCACGCTACCAATTATCCAAGGGCGAGAAAAACAAGGCGCTCGCCACGGCACGTGAAGCCGTCAACGCTCAGCCCGACAACCCCATTGCGCTCGATACCTTGGCCTCGGTGCAACTCGCGCTGGGCGATACCACCAACGCCATCGGCACCTATCGCAAGCTGGCCGAACAATCGCCCAACCCTGCGGTCTCCCTGACCAAGCTGGCGGCGGCCCAGGCCAGTGCTCAGCAATTCGCAGATGCCCGCAAATCATTGCAGGAAGCCCTGCGCGCCAAGCCCGATCTCATGGAAGCGCAACTCATGCTCGGCCGGCTCGACATCCAGGGCGCCCGCTACGATGACGCACTGAAACACGCGAAGCAAATCCAGCAGCAAAAACCGAAGTCAGCGGCGGGGCATGCGCTGGAAGGAGACGTCGCGCTGGCGCGCAAACAGTTCGACTCGGCACTGGCCGCCTATGAACGCGCGCACAAGCTAGAACCTTCCGGAAGCCTTCTGGTCCGCCAGCACCAGGCACTTGAGAGGACAGGGCGTGCAGAGGAGGGAGAAAGACGCTTGGCTGGCTGGCTTGAGAGCCACCCGCAGGATGCCGGCATCCGCATGGCGCTGGCCGAACGTCTGCTCAAACGCAGCCAGTACATGGCCGCTGCCGGACACTATCTGCAGTTGAATCAGACCACCCCCGGCAACGTCGTCATACTCAACAACCTTGCCTGGGCGCTATTCGAAGCCAAGGATCCACGCGCAGTCGGATATGCCGAGCAGGCACTCAAACTCAAACCTGACAATCCTGCAATCATGGATACACTGGGCTGGATACTGGTGCAACAGGGACAGCCCGTGCGCGGTCTCAAGCTGCTGCAGCAAGCCCTGTCCAAGGCCCCCGATGCAGCTGAAATCCACTGGCATCTGGTCGCCGCCTACGCCAAAAATGGTGATCGCAACCGTGCGATGAGCGAGCTTGAGCGACTGCTGGCAAGCGGCATCGCTTTCCCCCAAGAGCAAGAGGCACGTACCCTGCTCAAGCAGCTCAAGGGAAGAGCACAGTAAAACCGAACACGCCACAACCCGCATGAGAATGCTGAACGACCGACTTGTGAGCGAAACGAAGCCACTCAGCGCCTGGATATATCGGTTTATCGGGCTTTCCTGCATTGCCACGGCGCCGAGCATCACGCCAAGAGCTTGCAGTCATAGGCTGGCCAGACACACAGCCGCTATTCTCTATGAATGGAGTATGAATAAATGACCCAACATCCCGTCGCCTTGGCCATAGCACTGGCCTTCGCCACATCCGCCGCACTTTCCGGGTGCGATCGCATTGGCAATCTTACCGAACAGGAACACATCCAGCGCGCCAAGGATTTTGAGGACAAAGGCGATCTCAAGGGCAGCATTCTTGAGTTGAAAAACGCCATCCAGAAAAACCCGGACAGCCCGCAAGCCCGACTGCTTCTCGGGCAGATCTATCTGAAGGTAGGCATGGGCGCCGAAGCGGAAAAGGAACTCACCCAGGCCGCAAAACTCGGGGTCAGCCGTGAATCCATCAAGCCTCAGCTTGGCGAAGCCCTGTTGCTGATGGGTGAATACAAAAGGGTACTCGACGAAATTCAGCCCGGCGATCAAACCAGCCAGACCAACCTCGCACGCATCTTCCAATTGCGGGCCGATGCTTTGCTCAAACAAGGCCAGGTAAAGGTCGCATGCGGTCTCTTTGAGCAATCCCTCGATACCGACAGGAACAATCCGCCGACTTACTGGGGGCTGGCGCAATGCGCTGTTGCAGAACAAGACATGAAAAAAGCCAGGGAATGGCTTGATACCGCGCTCAAGATCAATGAGAAGCAAGCCAAGACCTGGACGTATATCGGTGATCTGGAACAACTCAACAAACATGCAGAAGGCGCGTTATCTGCCTATTCAAGCGCGCTAAAACTTGAACCCGACAACCTGGAAGCACTGCAAAACAGGGTGATTATCAATAACAGATTAGGCAGGCTGGAGCCCGCCCAGGTCGATATTGACAATATCCGCAAGCTCTACCCCAAATCACTTGCCGCCAACTATCTGCAAGCCTTGCAGAATTATCAGGAAAAGAAGTACACCGAGGCGCGCAGCGCCCTGCAGGAAGCATTGAAAATAGCCCCAAACTACCTCCCAGCATTGTTGCTGGGAGGTAATATTGAATTTGCCTTGGGCAACCTGCAGACAGCAGAACTTCATCTAAACAAGGTGGTCCGTGCAGCACCCGGCAACGGCGCAGCACTAAAAATATTGGCGCTCACCCAATTGCGCCTGGGGCGACCGGATGATGCGGAGAAAACCCTTTCGCCGATCGATTTCCAGAAAACCGGGGATGCCGGCATCTACACAATCGCTGGTGAAATCGCACTGGCAAAAAAAGATTTTTCCAGGGCCGCAACCCATTTTGAGACCGCCTCCAACCTTAATCCCAACAGCGCTGCGATACGCACCGAGCTGGGCTTGGCCCGGCTTGGCGAAGGTGATCAGCGCGCCATGGAAGTCCTGCAGTCCGCCGCCGAGATGGAAGGCTCAAGCAGCCGGGCGGACTCTCTCGTCATTCTCAGCCAACTCAGCAAAAAGCAATACGACGCGGCCTTGGCCAGCATCGCCGCACTGGAAAAAAAACAGCCGCGAAGCCCGCTGGTATGGAGTTATCGTGGCGCTGCCTACCTCGGCAAGGGCGATATTGCCAAGGCCCGCGACAGCTTTAATCAGGCCCTGAAGCTCGATCCGAAGTTTTTCCTTGCCGCGGCCAATCTCGCCCAGCTTGACCTGGCAGCGGGGCAGGTCGCCAGCGCACGCAAACAGTTCGAGGGCATACTCAAAGCCGAACCCAATCATCTGCAGGCGATGCTCGCCCTGGCCGATATCAGCTTGCGCGAACAGGATGAAAAAGCCCACCTGAGCTGGCTTGAAAAGGCAATGACAGCCTATCCGCAAGCCTTGCAGCCGCGAATCGTGATGACACAGTATCTTCTCTCCAAGGGCGACATGAACGGCGCGCTCGCCGTGGCGCGCGAGGCCGTCAATGCCAATCCCGACAACCCCGAAGCACTCAACCTGCTGGGCAGCACACAGTTGACTACGGGCGACAGGGCCAACGCAGTCACCACATTCACCGCGTTGACGAAAAAGGCCAGCCAGTCCCCTGACGCGTTCATGCGTCTTGCCCTGGCTCAGATCGCAAACAGGGACCTGGACGCCGCTCGCCTAACGCTTCAGAAAGCACTGCAACTCAAGCCGGACCATCTGGAAAGCCAGGATGCCCTGCTGAGTCTTGAGCTTTCAGCCAATAAACCTGAAGCTGCCATGAAAATCGCCAGACAGATCCAGGCCCAATTCCCCAATTCACCGGTAGGCTACGTCCGCGAAGCTGATATTCATCTTGAGCAAAAGCAGATTCCCCAAGCCATCAAATCCTACGAGAAGGCAATGGATAAAGGCGCCGGATCCGCGGGATTGACCAAACTGCACCGCGCCTATGTTCTGGCTGGCAATACCAAAATGGCTGAGCAACGACTGGATGGATGGCTCAAACAGCACCCGGATGACCTCAACGTCCGCAGTCATGCCGCCGAATACTATATGTTTGCAGGCCGAATCCCGGATGCCATAGTCCAATACGAGGCCATTCAGCGGCAGCGACCTGACAATGCCCTGATCCTCAATAACCTCGCCAGCCTCTATCAGCGCCAGAAGGATCCGCGCGCATTAACTACTGCTGAGCAGGCTTTGAAACTCGCTCCGGACAATCCGGCGATCCAGGACACCGTTGGATGGATGCTGGTCGAGCAAGGGAAGGCGTCGCGTGGCCTCGAACTATTGAGCAAGGCTGCCGCTGCCGCGCCCAAGGTAGGCTTGATCCGTTACCACCATGCGGTCGCCCTGGCCCGCTCCGGCAGCCCGGAAAAAGCGCGCCAGGAACTGCAACAAGTATTGCGTGAATTCCCCCAGCTTCCCGCTGCGGAAGCCGAAGCAGCCCGGAAACTGCTTAAAAGCCTTTGACGCAACAAACAGCCCCGTCAATCGTCGAGAGCTGGCAAACCGGTCACCCGGGCGAGGAGCCTGTAAATAATATCGACACATGCCATTTGGCCACCTGAGGGATTCCACTCCGGCAGCCACTGCAAGACGCTCATTGCAGCAATAAGTGTCCGTGTCCACATCGACCCCTCATCCGTAAACAAGCCCGATTCACCCCAACTGCGCAAACAGTCGCTTCTGGTTTTTTTGTCGGAAATTTTTACACTCAGTCGTTTGAAATGATTCCCAGCCATCGATTACCAGGCAACAACCCGACACAGTCATTTGATTGTAAAGTAATATTCTGAACCAACTCCCCATGCATGGCACAGCCGTTGCTTAATGTTAGGCAAGCCAAGAAACTTGGTTGTTTAAACTCACTAACGAGGGCATTCATCATGAACAAGATCATCACCGCTGCAGTTGCCGCAGTCGGAATCGCAGCCTCCGCTCCCGCATCCGCCATCGTCGTCGGCGGCATCAACTTCGGTGCTGCTCGGCGACAACCGTTCACATCGAGACCGCAACGCTTGCCGAAACTTTCGTAAATAGTGTGGACAACTCGCTGCAAGGTTACGGGGTACATCTCCACCGTCAACGGCGCATCGAATACCTACTGTGCAGCCGGCAGCTGCTCGCTGTACTACCATTTTTACGACTACACCGTCTCGGCATTCAATGGCGCCGGGGTTCAATTCACCGGTGGCGTTGTCGACATCTACTACGGTGCAGGCGCCCAGCTCAACATGTTTACCAGAACCTCGCCAACCAACATCGCCACCATCCAGGCGATGACGCCTTGGGTTCGCCTGCTCGGCCATACATTCGTTGACCCGTCTTCGACGTGATTGAACCCGGTGGGTTTCAATGCAACCCAGACCCTCAACGGCAACGGCACCTTGACGGGTGCCGACGTCTGACCCAGAATCGGCCAGGGCATGCTTGACGTCGACATCAGCGGTGCGTTCGGTCTGGCTTCAGTCGCAGCCTATCTGGATGGCAATTCGATGGTGATAACTTGGCGGCTTCGCCGACATCATGTGACATCGTCGAGCAACAACTTTGTTCTGAACCCCCAGCGATGTTGCAGCTGGTCTTGCCACTGGTTGCGCGACGGACAGGCAGCACGCTGGTGCATGGTGCCTGCAGGGGACGCTGAACACCCGCGGCGCGACCGTTGTTCCGGAACCTGCAGCACTCGCCCTGCTTGGCATTGGTTTGCTCGGGCTTGGCATCGCACGTCGCAACAAGCGCGCTTAAGCACGGAACAGTCTGACGGCCCGTCGGCTGTCGGCACCCCAAGCCCCTCCAGTTGGAGGGGCTTTTTTTATGGGCGCGGGTCCCAGCCATGCACGGACGCGGCCAACGATCTCGGCCCTTACTGCGACATTGCCCGCGGGATTGTTTCAGCCGAACCTGACCCAAATAAGCCCATGAAGACCAACACCCCTCGCAGGCCTGCTTGAAAAGCTAGTGGCGCACCTCGGTCCGGACAAAGTGATGGTGGAAGCCGCGCAACGGGAAGCCGTTTCACGTACCTGCATCCCCTACCGCGAACTCCCCGCTGTCGTGGTCTATCCAACCAGCGTCGGGCAGGTGCAGGCGGTGCTGCAGATTGCCCGCGAATTCGACCTGCCCGTCTGGCCGGTGAGCACCGGCAAGAACTGGGGCTATGGCGAGAAAACCGCCTGCTATCCGGGCGGCATCACCATGATCCTGGCGCGCATGAACCGCATCTGGCAGGTGGACGAGGAACTGGGCTACGCGGTGATCGAACCCGGGGTGACCTACCAGCAGCTCAATGACTATCTGAAGGAACACAAGTCGGGTTTCTGGGCCGACACGGCTGGCACCACGCAATATGCCAGCGTGCTGGGCAATGCGCTGGACAAGGGGCGCGGACTGACCCCTTATGCCGACCACTTTGGCTGCCTGTGCGGCATGGACGCCGATACCCCGACCGAAGCAATGCTCCGCCATCGGACATATAGCGCTGAAACAACGTGAACGCACCTTGACCAGGATGGAGAGCGGGCACACGGCGCGTCACTGCCCGCTAAAGCAGGGGTGCTGCCTCATGATCTGGCGGCGCCAGCCCGCAACGACCGTCCCCTCCCCTTGGCCCACCCACGAAGCCCTGGATACACAGATGCCAATACCGTTTCATGGCGGAGGTTTTAGTGCGTTCTTCGTCTCCTTGTGTATTTGCGACGTCTGAAAGATGTTTTCCTGTTTCTGTCAGCCACTGTCGTGACCGCTGCCTTGTGTCCATCCACACCGAGCCGATGGCTCCCTTTCGGCTTGCACTTGCCCTGTTGGAACTTGCATGCGTTGCCCCGACATCGGTCTGTGGGCGCACTGGCCGGGTAGCCAGGCTTATTCGTTAGCCGTGGCGATCAATGGTGCGACTGTCACGGATTTGGCCCCTGGGACTGTCATGGAGAACTTGCGCGCCCGTCGCTGGATACGTCGCGTTTGTGAAAAGCGCCGTTCCAATAACGGTGCACGGTCAACGATAGCCAATGACGCTGTAAATGTCCGGATCAAACAGCAATCTTTCAGATGGCAGGAATGAAGTTACCGGCATCCAGCCCGGCAGCATCTAGTTCTAAGCCGAAATGTTGCCGAATCGGTCAAGAACGCAGCCACGGCACCTTGTCGAGCACGCCGATGTACTGTCGGTACGGTGAACCAGGGGGGATTGGTGATCCCGGTTCTTCAGGCTGACCCGCTACTGCCGGTGCCAATGGGAAGCGGGCGAATTTGAGCAGCGTTATCAAAAAACAAGGCTCCCAAAATGGGAGCCTTGTGAGTAGACTGCACCCGCCTCGCAGCGGGATTCAGGCTTGGCGCAGAAGCGCGGTTGTTCAGCCCTTCCTGCGTCGAGCGGAGAAGCCCAGCCCTGCCAAGCCCAGGCCGAGCAATGCAAGCGTGCCGGGTTCCGGAACAAAGGTAATCGGCTCGGTGGTGATCGCGAAGTAGAATTTCGCGGTGGTTTGTGCCTGTTCGGCTGTGTGGAAGCCTTGACAGCCGTTGCCAAGCCCGAGGATGCTGCACTCGCCGTTAGCCAAGGTGCCGATCGGCGTGGGGCTGCCTTGCGGACCGAGAATGAAAATGCTTGCCAGATAATCGTCACCGTTATACATAAATGGCTGGTTGAGCGTTGCCGTGCCACTGAAGCCGAACAGGTCGGGACATCCATTAGGCCATGATGCCGCCGAACTGCCATCTGCACATAAGCCACTACCACCATCCCCGCCGTTATTCGGCGTTTCACGGAAGTTGAAGGTAAACACCAGCGGGGTAAGTGGATATGCTGCAGCGCCATCGTAGTCGGGGCTCGGAAGCACCGGAGTCAATATCAGGGTGTCAGTAATCTCCCCAGTGCCCACCCTGGACTGGGCGGAAGATATGATGTTGTTCCAGTGGGTTATGCTGATGCCCGGGGCGATCTGACCGAGTGCAAGACTGGGGGTGCCGCCAATCGTGGTGTTGATCGGCCCCACCACCGCGCCACCGCCAAAGCGTGCATCACCGGTGTCATTTGTACCGATGGTGAGCGCGCTGCGACCGGAGTCCGGGTCCGTAAAAGCATTGGAATTCGGCGTACCACCATTGCTAGGTCCGTCGCCCCAGGAAATCTCGTCCGGATCCCAATACGTCACCCCCCCGGAGCCATCAGATCCTGCAACGAAGCTTGCATCAGTAAAGGTCGCCTGGGTGGTGTAAGACCACTGCGTAACCAGCGGCAATGCCATGGCCGAGGTTGACAGCGCGGCGAAGGCACCGATGCAGGCAGCCAGCACGGTCCGCTGCTTGATTTGCATTGCTTTCATTTTGTTCTCCTAATAACGCGGTTTTAATGTACTTAAGCGGGTGGCTAAATCTTAGCCGCGCCTATGCCCATAATTAAGCAATGGAAATGCCAGCGCACGGAGAATCCTCGACACGCCCCAATGCGAAAGGTAGTTTTTCTTTAAATTCATGTTGTTGCAATGATAAGAAAACCCAACAGCAGAATGTGCAAGCTGCCTGACAAACGCCCAAGAGCGCCCGGTGTAAAATTTTTCGACATTTTATCGCGGCCAGATCGGGCCTGCGCCCTCGTTGCGATCGTTTGGTGTCGAAGCGTACGGGCTTTGCTATCAGCCACGGGATCATGGCCCGGGTGGTTGCTGCAGCCTTGGGGTTGGGTGGGCTTTTATCGTGATGAAGCCACGAACTGTCGCCGTGTGCCAGCAACAACCAGTACAGCGCGCTACGTCAACATTGCCCACGGGATAGAATGAGCCGTACCGCCATACTCAAACACACAGATGACGACCGAACAACTTCCTGCAGGCCTGCTTGAAAAGCTAGTGGCACACCTCGGTTCGGACAACGTGATGGTGGATGCCGCGCAACGGGAAGCCGTTTCACGTACCTGCATCCCCTACCGCGAACTCCCCGCTGTCGTGGTCTATCCAACCAGCGTCGGGCAGGTGCAGGCGGTGCTGCAGATTGCCCGCGAATTCGACCTGCCCGTCTGGCCGGTGAGCACCGGCAAGAACTGGGGCTATGGCGAGAAAACCGCCTGCTATCCGGGCGGCATCACCATGATCCTGGCGCGCATGAACCGCATCTGGCAGGTGGACGAGGAACTGGGCTACGCGGTGATCGAACCCGGGGTGACCTACCAGCAGCTCAATGACTATCTGAAGGAACACAAGTCGGGTTTCTGGGCCGACACGGCTGGCACCACGCAATATGCCAGCGTGCTGGGCAATGCGCTGGACAAGGGGCGCGGACTGACCCCTTATGCCGACCACTTTGGCTGCCTGTGCGGCATGGACGTGGTGCTACCGGACGGGCAGATGCTGGAAACAGGCGGCGGACCGCATGGCAACAACCAGATTCGACATACGTACAAGTGGGGAGTGGGGCCTTATATGGATGGGCTGTTCGCCCAGTCCAACCTCGGCATCGTGGTGAAAACCGGCATCTGGCTGATGCCGGCGCCCGAGCGCTTCGATTTCGCCGCCTTCGAATACACGGCTTCCGAGGCGGAGTTCGGGCCGTTCATCGACGACCTGCGCAAGCTGGTGTTCAAGGGGGCGCTGCGTTCACGTCCGCACCTGGCCAACGACTTCGCCATGATGTGCATCTTTTCCCAGTATCCGCACGACATGCTCAAAGGCCGGCGCAATTTAAGCGAGGAAGCCGCGGCCGCCTGGCGCAAGCAGTATGGCGTGGCGCGCTGGACCTTCGGCTGCGGGCTGTATGGCAGCTCGGAAGAGATCCGCTTCCAGAAGCGCGCCATCAAGCAGACGCTGGGGCGCTACGGCCTGATACGCTTTGTCGGCCTGTCCGTGGAGGACAACTGGAAGGGCAAGATATTCCGCCTGGCGGCGCGGCTGGGCAACCAGCTGCTGGGGAAAGCCGATGCCTTCTACGAGGCGATGATTCCCGCGATCAACCTTTTTCGCGGGATTCCAACGGATCACTTCGTCCGCCAGGCGTATTTCAAGTCGCATCAGGAAAAACCGGCCAGCGACATCGACCCGGCACGGGACCAGTGCGGCTTCATCTGGATCGGCCCGGTGGTGCCGTTCACTTCCACGCATGTGACGCAAGCACTTGAATTGGCGAAACCCATCTTCGCGCGCCACGAATTTGATTTTTTTGTCGAAGTGATCGTCGAAAGCGCCCGCTCGGTGATCGTTCTGGCGGGCGTGTTCTACGAACGGAGCGACGAAGCCGAAGCCGAACGCGCACGGTCCTGGTACCAGGATATGCACGATGCCTTTTTGCGGCAGGGCTACCCGACCTATCGTGCGACGACCATGAGCATGACCACTTCACTCGACCAGAATCCGGCCGCGAAGGCGATGCTGGCAACGCTCAAGCAGGCACTGGATCCACAGAATCTGATCGCGCCCGGGCGCTACGGAACGCCACCGCGCGACTGACCGCAGCGGCACAAGACACTCCTATTGAGCCGCATCCGCTGGCGCGCCCCTCAGCCCCTGGGTGCTGGTGGGTAACGTCTGTCCATGTAGTAGCCCAGCACGCCCGGCAAGTAGTCTGTAGCCTGGGGCAGGCGCATTCCCCGACTGCCCAGCCAGTTGGTATAAGCCACGTTGTCAAAGCCCTGCCGGTCGGCCAGGTAGTCCAGATAGATGGGCAGGGTAGCCAGCGCCTTGCGCTGCGATACCGGCGCCAGCCGCGCAGCCATCCGGGCGAGGGCGGCAAAGCCCCCGCGCGGCAGGCGGATGTCGGGGGGCACGCGCATGCCATGGGTTCTGAAGGCCTTGCGCACGACAGCCTTGAGTTCCTCCAGTCGTGGCGCCTGGTCCGGGCCGCTGCACAGATGGAAGATTCGCCCCGCCGTCTGCGGGTCGCAGCTGGCGGCCACGATGGCTTCGGCCACCCAGTCGACGGGAATGACGTCGAGTCTGACCTCGCCAAAATCCGGATACAGCCCAAGGGTTTTGCGCCCGGATAGGAATTCGCAGATGAAATAGAAAATCTGGAAATGAATGATGCGGCCGTCCCGAGAGTCGCCGATCACCATGCTCGGACGATGTACGGTGACCGGCAGTCCCTCGTTGACGATCGCGCTGCGGACGATTTCCTCGGCTTCGGCCTTGGCCTGCTCGTAGGTGTTGTGGAAGTCGCGCGGCTCGTCCATCCAGATCTCGGGCAGCGCGCCGGGGCGCTTGCCGGCGACGCCGACGGTGCTGACATATTCGAACTTGCGCAGGCGCCCCGCGCCCGCAAGGCGGCGGGCGAAATTAACGGTTTCCTGAGCGGAACCAACCGCGGAACGGCGAGCATCCTCGATCGACAGATTCATGCGCACGGTGCCCGCGCAGTGGATGAGATGGCTGCACTCACCCGCCAATTCGTCGTATTGGCCATCGTCCAGCCCAAATTTTGGTAATGCGACATCGCCCCGAAAGGCCTTGAGTCGGGCCCGCTTGTCGGGAGAGTCGGCCCAGCCCCAAAAGTCCACCAGGCGATCCAAACGCTGTGACAGTGCGGCGTCGGATTCCGCACGAAGCAACAACCTGACCTCGGTGTCGGGCTTCTCCAGCAGTAAAGGCACGATCGCGCTGCCCACGGCGCCTGTTCCGCCGGTTAAGAAAATAAACGCTCATGCAATCTCCTTGACCAGGCAGCGGGAATGATCGGTTGAATGGGCCAGCATGTCGTACAGTGCGTTGATTTCGGCCACGTGCCTGTCCTCGATGGCGTTGCGCTTGAGCTTCAGGTTGCTGGTCAATTCGCCGGCGGCAATGCTGAAGCCGCGCAGGGTCACCAAGGCGCCTGCGGGCCGTTGGTAGGCCGGAAACTGGGAACAGGCGGCGGCAATGTCGTCGCCAATGCGGCGCAGCATTTCGTTAGACAGCGGCGCTGCCTTGCAGGCGCCCGGCAGGGCGTGTGGAGTAATGCTCAGCAGGACGACTGGAACCGGACGATTGCGTCCGAACAAGACGGCGTGCTCGACATAGAGCCAACTGCCTGAGGGCGGACTCGACGGGCGCCGGTGCGATGCGGCGCCCGGTCGAAGTTTTGAAGACTTCCGACTTGCGCCCGGTCAGCCAGAGAAAGCCGTCCTCGTCCAGCCGCGCGTAATCCCCGGTATGGAGGTAGCCACTGGCGTCGAGCGGCGTGTCGACGTCCGGCTTGTCATAGTAGCCGCTGAAAACGCCCGGCCCACGCACCAGCAATTCACCATCCTCGGCCAGCTTGATCTCGTTTTCCGGCAGCGGCCGGCCGACGCTGCCGAAGCGATAGGCTTCAAGGGTGTTGTTGGCGATCGGCACGACGCACTCGCTGATGCCGTAGGCCTCCAGCACCAGCCAGCCCAGGCCGTGCAGCTTTTCCAGCAGCCACTGGCGGCATCGGCGCCGAGCCGCTGACCATGAACTTCAGGTCTGGCCCCATCATGCGCCGCAGCTTCGCAAAACAAGCCGCGTCGGCGAAGGCATGCATCAGCCTCAACGGTCACACGGCTGGGCGACCTGCCCTCCCGTTGCGCCTGATGAAAGCGCTCACCGATGCCCCAGGACACGTGCACCGCCTGCCTGACGAGCCAGGATTGCCGGGCGATTTCGGCCTGAATTCCCGCATGAAGCTTTTCATAGAAGCGTGGCACGCCGATGAACAAGCGCCGGGCGGATTTCGGGCAGACGCTTGACGATGTCAGCCGGTGATTCGACGAAGTAGCATTGCGTGCCACGCATGAGGGCGCACAGATTGATGATGCGCTGGAACAGGTTGGACAAAGGCAGCCAGCACGCGAGTCGGGCGTCTTCCCTGATGGAAGGGAAACGGCTGAGGATGGCGTCTGCCGCCAGGCAGAGCTGGCGATGAGTATAGGCGATGCCTTTCGGCTGGCCAGTGCTGCCCGAAGTGAAAACGATGGTCGCCGCGCTGTCCGGGCGTCACCTCCGGCATGAGCGTCGCTTGATCAGGACACCGTGAGCAGTCCGGTGGAGGGACTCGACGCCGGGGGCGCTGTCCGACATCCAGCGTCACCACGATATCCGGCATTTCCGGAAGCAGCGACTTCAGCGATTCGAGCTGTTCGCCCGACGCCAGACAAAGCGCCCGCGGCCGGACGGTATGCAGGATGTGACGGATATTCTCGGGCGCATCGTGGGCATCGATCCCGACCGCCACGCCACCCATTGCAAGCACAGCAAGGTGGCAGTATTCCCATTCGGGAACCGTCGGCATCATGATTGCCACGCGGTCGCCGGCACGCAGGCCAAGCGCACCAGATGTGCAGAAAGGGTCTGCGACGCGGCGATGCACCTCGCCCCAACTGATGCTGATCCAGTCGCCTGCTGATGTAGCGCTGCCAGTAGGCGGGCTGATGCGGCGTTTGTGCGGAGCGGGCCGCGAGCCAGCGTGGGACGCTGTCAGGCTTGAATCGGCATCGCTTCCCTGCCTGCGCAGGAGGGGCGGGTCATACGCCCCTTCGGGCAGGCGGATTTGCAAGTCCTCATCGGTCAGCCCAAGCCATTTCTGGCTGCGGCTCACCTCCCGGCCGAGCAGGACCTTGCGCCGGATCATGAAGTCGACCAGGGGCGCCATGATTCGCCAGTAGTTCAGGCTTGCCTTGCCCTCGCGGATCAAGCGCGGAGAACTCCGGCGCGTAAGGATTGTAGTTGAAGTGCTTGAGGTCGGAATACATCATCAGCCAGTTGATCGGGTAGTTGCTGACGATGGGGCTGGCATGGCGGCCGCGCTTGACGAGTCCCAACTCTGCCACCTTGCGCATGACCTCATCCTGGTCGTATTCCCAAGCATGATAAGGCGCCAGGTAACGTGGGAAGCATGTGTCTGCCGGCAGCTCCAGTGGATTGTAGAAACGGCTCAGCTCCTCGCTGGAGAACTCACCGCACTCCTTAAGATGGGGCGGCGTCCAGTCTTCCTCGCGGATGAGTCTGGGCGAGAACTCATAGAGCATGCGCTGCGGTTCAGGCTGTCCCGGTGAATAGCCAGCGAGAATCAGCGGAATATCCTTCTCGATTGCCAAGCGGATGGCATCACCCTCGAATAGGGGTGCATAGACATAAGAAACCGTGTAGACGGCCCCTCGCGCTTCCTGGTTTTGTCAGCAGATAGCGAAACAGCTTGCGGATGAATGCGGGCGCCGGATTGAAGACTTCGTGGTCGATATCCGAGACGAGCCAGGGCAGTGCGTATGTTGCTCCAGGCGACATCAGGGAGGTCGATATTGGTCGTATACGCCAACACCCTCAAGCCGTACTCGACCTTGAGTTTGTACAACAGATAAATGCTGTCCTTGCCGCCGCTGAGCGGCACAAGACAGTCATATTGACGGCGACCGGGCTTGCGGCAGTTCCGCAGGGTTTGTTCCAGATCTTCACGATGCGCTGGATTGGGGCTGACAGGTGAATATTCATGTTTGGGCGCATGACAATACCCGCAAATTCCGTCGGCCCCGATCAGTGAGCCCGGCACGGCATCAGGTAACAAGCATTTCTTACATTTTTTCATTGCGCCTTCGTAATATGGAATTTACTTTTATCCAAAAACTTCCATGGAACTTGAGGACCCGTAAAAGCCACGTTCAAAGAGTTGGGGAATAATTTGCCAAAATCCGAAATGAGTGAATAGCGGATCAGCAAGCCTAGTCAGGGGGCACTAAAATCCAATCCGAGCAGCACCTTTGACAAGCCGTTACAAAGATCCGGCGCATTCTCTGATTACATTCCTACGAAGAATGTTCTTATTCCCCTTGAAGTCGCTGGGCGATACCCAGTTCATCCTGTTTTGAAAATCCGTATGGATAAAGGGACTTTTCTCCGGGCGGCGGGGGCAGGACTCCACCCAATTCAGCAATTTTTCTGTCTATGTAATCAAGATCAAGATGGAGCAGTACAGCCGGGGCATTGACCCGTGGACACATTTTCTCTTTTCCGATCAGGTTAAAACCCAGCATGCGCTTGTAAAAAAGCGCATGTCGCGGGTTAACCTCGATCACAAAGTCTGAATATTTATGGATGTGGAACGCATAAATAAATGCAATATGAAAAATCGCTGACAACACCGACTTTGACGCGGAGCTTTCATCCACTGCCAATTTGGTCAGTTCTGCAATTTTTCTGCCATGGCCCCTTAATTCGTCAACCTCGGCTTTATACAACTCGTCCACCACCAAGCCCGAAGGTCCATCCAGGCCCAAAGTGACAGTTCCAGCCACTTTGTCACCCTGGTGCGCCACCAAGGTGATCTTATTGGGGTTGCGACTCACGGGATCGGCTCCATAGCCGCGCCAGCTGTACATTTTCTCGATCAACAGGCTGGCCGACTTGCGGCGGTCTTCGGTTGTGGCAAGGCGAACCTTGAACTCCTCACGGCTTACCCGGGATGATTCCTCCACCTGATCCTGACTCTGGTCGATGCAGAGATCCTTTAGCCGGTATGGCGACTGGAAGGCGACGATAGTTCTATCCCATTCATCAGGATCCTGACGACGCTTCTTGATACCAAAGGGCAGTTTGGGCTTATCAGGCATGTTCCGAGTCGCTTGGGATGAATGCAGTCTGATCATGTTCAACGCTCATGTACTGCTGGTAAATATTATTTCGGCAACCAACCCGGTTAACTTGACGTGTCATCAGTAATTCAGCCTCAGTTTCTAAGGTAACGTGCTGCATCTCGAGCGAAGTAGGTCAGCACACCGTCCGCCCCCGCCCGTTTGAACGCCAGCAAGGCTTCCAGCACGCACGCACGCTCATCCAGCCAGCCATTCTGTGCCGCCGCCTTCAGCATGGCGTATTCGCCACTGACCTGGTAAGCGTAAGTCGGCGCGCCATAGGCGTCCTTCACGCGACGAATCACGTCCAGATACGGCATGCCCGGCTTGATCATGACCATGTCGGCGCCTTCCTGCAGGTCCATCCCGACTTCCCACAGGGCTTCGTCGCTGTTGGCCGGGTCCATCTGGTAGGTGTACTTGTTGCCCTTGCCCAGATTGGCGGCAGAGCCGACCGCGTCGCGGAACGGGCCGTAAAAACTCGAAGCGTACTTAGCAGCATAGGCCAGAATCCGGGTATGGATGTGGCCGGCTTTTTCGAGCGCGCCACGCAGGGCTGCGACGCGGCCATCCATCATATCGGACGGTGCAACGACGTCAGCGCCGGCCTGGGCATGAACCACCGCCTGCCGCGCCAGCACGGCCACGGTTTCGTCGTTCATCACATAGCCAGCTTCATCGATCAGGCCATCCTGGCCGTGGCTGGTGTAGGGATCGAGGGCAATGTCGGTAATGACGCCGAGTTCCGGAAAGCGCTTCTTCAACGCAGCCACGGTGCGCGGAACCAGGCCATCCGGATTGAGTGCTTCTTCAGCCCCCAGCGATTTCAGGCTGGGATCAATGACCGGAAATAGCGCCAGCGCCGGAATGCCCAACTGCACGCATTCTTCCGCCACCGGCAGCAGCAGGTCGATCGACACGCGCTCGACGCCTGGCATCGAGGCCACCGACTCGCGCCTGTTCTGACCATCCAGTACAAACACCGGATAAATCAGATCATTTGCCGTAAGTGTGTGCTCACGCATCAGGCGGCGGGAAAAGTCGTCACGCCGCATGCGCCGCATGCGAGCCGAGGGGAATGCGGAAAATGGCAAATTCAAAATAATCTCCAAGCTTCATGGACGTTTTCATGGACTTTAACCCGAAGAGCGATAGGGTCAAGGCGCAGGCATCCATCGGCCTCTAACTTGCGGGGCGAAAGTCAGCGTCCCCTAGCGGGGCATGCGGCTTGCTGGAGATGGGGCGAACGGCAGGCCCACAAGTTCCTCCAAAAAATCGCATGATGGTGTGGAACTATTTTAATGCGATGTGCTCAATGAATGCAGACGGTTTCGCATCGTCTCCCGCTTCTCCTCCCTGAGCGGGATGCCTTAATCCCCTTAAGGCATTTACTTAGCCCCGGCCCCTCCCTTGGTCGGGGCTTTTTCTTTCTCCAGTGAAAGAACGTTTTAGACCGTTTTCTGCTCTTGTGGGTCGCCTTGCAGCGCGCCAAGAAGCCACCCTTCGATCAAGGCCGCCGCATCCTCGGCACCCAGACGCGACAGGCTCGAAAACAACTGCACGCTGACGCTGTGCTGCGCCGCAAGTTCCTGCTGGACACTGCGCAAGGTGAGGTTCTTTTCGCTATTGGACAATTTGTCCGCCTTCGACAGCAGGATATGCACCGGTTTGCCGCTAGGCGTGAACCAGTCGAGCATCTGCCGGTCCAGCGGCGTGAGCGGGTGGCGCGCATCCATGATCAGCACCATGCCGACCAGCGCCTCGCGCTCCTGAAGATAGCGAGACAGCAGCCCTTCCCATTTCGCCTTCACGGCAGGCGGAACTTTGGCATAGCCATAGCCCGGCAGGTCGACCAGATAGGTGTCGGCATCCAACTCGAAAAAGTTGATGAGTTGGGTGCGCCCCGGCGTTTTTGAGGTAAATGCCAGGCGATTTTTTCGCGTCAACAGATTGATTGCACTTGATTTTCCGGCGTTGGAGCGTCCAGCGAATGCAATTTCGGCACGGCTGTAGGGCAAATCGCGCAGTTGGGCGACCGAGGTATGGAATTGGGCGCGATTGAGCACGGGCTTGGCAGTCATATTAGTTGCCGCTAAACTACCCTTTTTCCCAAGTTTTGCAAGCTTCAGGAGCTTTTGATGAAACTCGTCGTCTCAATGGTTGCCGCTCTGGCCGCCACCACCGCTTTTGCCAACGCACCCGCTGCCACACCGGCCAGCAAAGGCGACCCCAAGGCGGCAGAAACCATCGTCAACCAGATGTGTGCGGGCTGCCATTCGGCGGACGGCAACAGCGCTGCGGCGGCCAACCCCAATCTCGCCGGGCTCAATTCCGAGTACCTCTACAAGCAGCTTACCGAATTCAAATCGGGGGAACGCAAAAACGCCATCATGTCGGGCATGGTCGCGGGCCTGAGCCAACAGGACATGCTGAATCTGGCGGCTTACTACAGCATCCAGCAGCCCAAGCCGGGCACCTCCAAGGATCAGCAACAGGCGCTGATCGGGCAGAAAATCTATCGTGGCGGCGTTCTCGGCGCAGGCGTGCCGGCATGCGCTTCGTGCCACGGCGCCCAGGGCCAGGGCATCCCCACCCAGTTTCCCCGCCTGGCCGGCCAGCACAGCGAATACATCTACGCCCAGTTGAATGCTTTCCGGGTCGGCGAACGCGCCAACGATGGTGCCAAGATGATGCGCAGCATCGCCGCAAAGATGACGGACGCCGACATGAAGGCCGTGGCATCCTATATTCAGGGTTTGCGTTAATCCAATTTGTTTCGCCAAAGTCGATGAAAGGGTGACGCAAGTCACCCTTTTTATTTGTGCCTTTCGCAGGAAATCAATGCCTGCATGCATCCCGACCCAGCCGTCAAGTTGTCTCATTTACGTCTACGTACACGCTGATTCATTTGGTCCGTCCACCCTGAGCCATTCAGCTTCGTTCAGGCAGGCCTTGTCGACTTCCGGCTCAGTGTTAAGAAGGCAGGCAACACGGAGAAACTGAACGTCAAGGGAAAACTGAGGGGGAATGCGGTCAGCCTTGAGATAATTCAGTCGGTTGCCGTACCCCCGAAGTCGCACCTTGCATCCGCCCCAAGCCTGAAGTGATGCTGCATCGGCAGCCCCAAATGTAGGGGACTAGACCTGCCGATTGTGCCATTCGCTTAAATAATGACGATCCATTATTATCGTCTGCCCAAATCCGCTTTATTAATTGGCGACAATTCAAACAGACCACAAGAGGAGAAACCATGAAGAAACTGCTGCCCACTCTGATCCTTGCGCTTAGCGCCGGCCTTTCTGCCCAAGTGCTGGCGCAAACGCCAGCCAATCCCTACACCACCAACCCCTATCTGCAGAATGTGCCGCCCCCCGCACCGATAACCCTGCCCAACATGGGTTCGATGATGCCGGCGCTCATTCCCGGCATGCCCAAGGGCACCGGCGCGATCACCAACGTGCCGCCCTGGACCATGTCCGTTGCACCGACGCCTGAAGAAAAACAAAAATTCATGAAATCCATGATCCCCCAGCTCACCAGCATGGGGCTGAACATGCGGGACATCATGAACTTCATGACTACCAAATATAAGGCCAAGGAAGGTTTGAGCTTTGAAGATGTCGTGTCATCGATGGAATTGCGCGCCAATCAGGTCAACCTCAAGCAGGTTGGGCATTCACCCATGATCAAAGACATCCAGGCGGTGCTGGGCGACATGTCGACGCCGCGCATGGAAGTATTCCACTTCTGCGACATCGAGGCCGGGCGGGAAATCATGAGCCTGGTACCCGAATCCATCGTTTATCTGCCTTGCCGCATCGCGGTCATGGAAGACGCGCAGAAGAACATCTGGGTGCTGACGCTGGACTGGGACACCGCATGGCTGGATGGCACCAATAGCGAAGGCATGGGCGTCAGCCCGAAAATGAAGGCCCTGGCCAACAAAATCCGCGACAACATGGACAACGTCATGCGTGCGGCTGCTAACGGCGACCTCTGACACCCGTGTGTCGGGACCTGTCATTTTCAGGGCCTGACACTAGACTGATATGCGTTGTACTCGACAGTCAATTGTTTTACCCGCTGACCTTTCAGCAAACTCACGCCGGCACGCCGGTAACCAATCGGAGGTTCTCCATGCATACACGTAAACTCGCTCTTGTCGCCGCCCTGTTGGCAGCTCCTGCTGCCCACGCCCAGATGGGCATGGAACAAATGATGAACCCGATGGCCATGATGGGCCCGATGATGGCGCCGATGGGCCCCATGATGGCGCCGATGGGTCAAATGATGAATCCGGCAATGATGAACCAGATGATGAATCCCGCCATGCTGAATCAGATGATGGCACCGATGGGTCAGATGATGAATCCCGCCATGCTAGCTCCCATGATGGCGCCAATGGGCTCGATGATGGCTCCCATGGGCCAGATGATGAATCCCGCCATGCTGGCTCCCATGATGCAGCCGATGGGTCAGATGATGAATCCGGCAATGATGAACCAGATGATGAATCCCGCCATGCTGAATCAGATGATGGCGCCAATGGGCTCGATGATGCAGCCGATGGGCCAGATGATGAATCCCGCCATGCTGGCTCCCATGATGCAGCCGATGGGTCAGATGATGAATCCGGCAATGATGAACCAGATGATGAATCCCGCCATGCTGAATCAGATGATGGCGCCAATGGGCTCGATGATGCCCATGATGCCGTCACCTGCAGCCCCTGCCGCAGAAGCAGCACCTGCGGCCGCACCAGCCAAGTAAGCTGTCCTGGCCTGCACGCTGGCCATCCAGGATGGGCCAGCGTGCATCTCCTGAGTTTCTCCCCTATCATCCGGGAATCGACAACGAATGGAGCCAACCCCAATGCAAGCCCCAAAACTCGCTTTCATCGCCCTTGTGATCGGAACCGGTAGTGCCCATGCGCAATTTGGCATGCAGCCGATGATGAATCCCCTGAGCTCCGTTGCACCGATGTTGATGCCCATATTGTTGCCTTTGGGTGCCAACTTGATGTCCGCACAGATGTATCAGCCGCAGTCCATGATGAACCCCTACATGAATCCGATGGCGGCCAGCAACCCCTACCTGAACCCGTATGCCGGCCAGGCCAATCCCTTCGGGATGATGATGCGGCCACCGGCTCCGGCTTATGGCGGGTATGGCATGCCGGCTGCTCCGGCCTATGGTGGTTACGGCATGCCTGTTGCCCCGAATTACAGTGGCTACGGCGCACCGGCTGCCCCAGCTTATGGTGGCTATGGCATGCCGGCTGCTCCGGCCCCGGCCGCAGCCATGCCTTTCTTCCCGATGATGCCGGCAGCACCCGCGGCGACCATGCCGGCTGCGCCAGCCTACGGCGGCTACGGTATGCCTGCTGCCCCGGCAAAACCGACCCCAGCCCCGGCGCAAGCTGCGCCGATGTCATTTTTCCCCATGATGCCGGCTCAGGCGGCTGCGCCTGTCGCCGCACCGCCTGCGGCCCCGGCTGCTGCGCCCGCACCGGCCAGCAACCCGTTCGACCCGGCCAAGTGGATGCAGATGATGGGGGGCATGGCCCCCGCTGCAGCGCCGCAAGCCGCTCCGGCCAAGTAAGCACTGTGAGCCTCGGCCATCGCCCCGCTTGCGGGGCGATGTGCTGTGTGGCCCGGACACGCTGATGAAAAGAACATGGCTGTATGTTGCGCCCCTGGCGCTTGCCGCGCTGGCTACCGGAGGCTGGCTGGCGCAGACGCGCTATGCGCCCGCAGCGCCTGCCGAAGCCGCCGTCGCCGCTTTGTGGCAACTCGGTTTTCCCGACTTGCAGGGTAATCGCCAGATGCTGGCACAATGGCGTGGCCAGTTGCTGGTGCTGAACTTCTGGGCCAGCTGGTGTACGCCCTGCCGTGAGGAAATGCCGGATTTCGCTACCTTGCGTGCCCAGTACCGGCCCAGGGGAGTCGAATTTGTCGGCATCGCCATCGACAACTCGACTAGCGTCATGCAATTCCTCGAGCACCACCCGGTCAACTATCCGATCCTGATCGGCGAAGGTGCCGCCCACAGCCTCGCACGCCAGCTTGGCAACCCGAGCGGAGCGCTGCCCTACACGATCGTGCTCGATCGTGACGGCGATATCGTACTGAGCCATCTGGGTCGACTGCCGCGCGCAACGCTGGAAGCGACGCTGATGAAATACAGCCCATAGATGCAATTTAGCGTCAATATCTGGACAATTTACTATCATTTACGGCAAACTTGCCGCCATGACGACAAAACGAACCAGCCGCCCTGCGGCCAAATCGGTCTCCAGTCTGAACCCCCATATCCTGGTCTTGCATGGGCCCAACCTGAATCTCTTGGGTAGCCGCGAGCCCAAGCATTACGGTCTTGCCACGCTCGACGACATCAATCGTTTACTGATCGGCCGCGGCGAGGCCGCTGGGGCGCAGGTCGAAATCTTTCAGAGCAACCATGAGGGCGCCCTGATCGACCGGGTACAACTAGCCGCTCGCGACCGCATCGATTTCATCATCATCAACCCGGCAGGCTATACCCACAGCAGTGTGGCGCTGCGCGATGCACTGGCTGCCATCGCGATCCCGTTCGTCGAAGTCCACCTTTCCAACATCTACGCGCGCGAAAGCTTCCGTCACCACTCGTATTTTTCCGACCTTGCCGTCGGCGTGGTGTCCGGACTGGGCGCGCACGGCTATGAACTGGCGCTGGAATATGCCTTGCGCCACCTACAAAACAGGACCTCCCATGGATCTCAGAAAACTGAAAAAACTCATTGATCTGGTCGAAGCCTCTGGCATCGCCGAGCTGGAAATCACCGAAGGCGAAGAAAAGGTTCGCATCGCCAAGAGCATCGCAGGCACGCCGATGATGATGGCGCACGCGCCCCAGATGATGCACGCAGCGGCCCCGGCTGCTGTTGCGGCTGCGCCCGTTGCAGCCATTCCGGCTGAAGACGAAGTCCCCGAAGGCCACGTGGTGCGTTCGCCCATGGTCGGCACCTTCTATCGCGCCCCGGCCCCCGGTTCAAAAAACTTTTCCGAGGTCGGCCAGAGCGTGAATGCCGGCGACACGCTGTGCATCATCGAGGCAATGAAGCTGTTGAACGAAATCGAAGCGGACCAGGGCGGGGTCATCAAGGCCATCCTGGTCGAAAACGGCCAGCCGGTGGAATACGGCGAACCTTTGTTTGTAATTGCTTGAGGGATAGGCGCCAGGAGCCACGAACAGGAAGAGATTGCGCGTCGTTCGCGTTTTCCCGTTCCGAGATTTCTCGCTCCAGGCACCAGACAAACACATGTTTGAAAAGATACTGATTGCCAACCGCGGTGAAATCGCCCTGCGCATCCAGCGCGCCTGCCGCGAAATGGGCATCAAGACGGTTGCCGTATATTCCGAGGCCGACCGCGATGCGAAGTATGTGAAGCTGGCCGACGAGTCGGTGTGCATCGGCCCACCGCCTTCCGCACAGAGTTATCTGCATGTGCCGTCGATCATCGCGGCGGCAGAAGTGACTGACGCCGAAGCGATCCATCCCGGCTACGGCTTCCTGTCGGAAAATGCCAACTTCGCCGAACGGGTGGAGTCCTCCGGATTTACCTTCATCGGCCCGCGCCCCGACAACATCCGCCTGATGGGCGACAAGGTGGCCGCCAAGCAGGCAATGATCGAAGCCAAGGTGCCGTGCGTTCCAGGCTCCGATGGTGCGCTGCCGGACGACCCCGACGAGATCGTCAAGACCGCGGCCCGCATCGGCTACCCGGTGATCATCAAGGCGGCGGGCGGCGGCGGCGGCCGCGGCATGCGGGTGGTGCATACCGAGGCTGCGCTGCTGAATGCGGTGACGATGACCCAGACCGAAGCCGGCACCGCCTTCGGCAATCCCATGGTGTACATGGAAAAATTCCTGCAGACACCGCGCCACGTCGAGATACAGATCCTGGCCGACGAACACGGCAACGCGGTCCACCTCGGTGAGCGCGACTGCTCGATGCAGCGCCGCCACCAGAAGGTGCTGGAAGAGGCCCCGGCGCCCGGCCTCGATCCCAAGCTGCGCGACCGGATCGGCGAACGCTGTGCCGAGGCCTGCCGCAAGATCGGCTATCGCGGCGCGGGCACCTTCGAGTTCCTGTACGAGAACGGCGAGTTCTACTTCATCGAGATGAACACCCGGGTGCAGGTCGAGCATCCGGTGACCGAGCTCATCACCGGCATCGACATCGTGCAGACGCAGATCCGCGTCGCCGCAGGCGAAAAGCTGCCATGGAAGCAGAAGGACATCCGCTTCAAGGGCCATGCCATCGAGTGCCGCATCAATGCCGAGCACCCGGCGACCTTCGTCCCCAGCCCCGGCAAGCTCACCAACTACCATGCAGCGGGCGGCCCCGGCATTCGTGTCGACTCGCACGTCTACCATGGCTATTACGTGCCGCCGCATTACGATTCGATGATCGGCAAGCTGATCGCCTACGGCGACACCCGCGACCAGGCCATCGCCCGCATGCGCGGCGCCCTGATGGAAATGGTGGTCGAGGGCATCCAGACCAACATCCCGCTGCACCAGGACCTGATGCACGACAGCGCCTTCATCGCCGGGGGCACCAGCATCCACTACCTGGAGCACAAGCTGGCGGGGGAGAAAGACTGACCGCTTGACGGCGAACAGCGCGCCGCAACCGGAAATCTCGCCGCCCCTGCCCGTCACCGCTCACTGCTCACCGCTCACTGCACATGTCCTGGCAATCCGTTCGCATCATCGTCGATTCCAAGCAGGCCGAACCGCTGTCCGATGCACTGATCGAGGCCGGGGCGCTGTCGGTGTCGCTGGAGGACGCCGATGCCGGCACGGTCGACGAAACACCGCTGTTCGGCGAGCCGGACCATCCGACCGCCGAATTGTGGCCACACAGCATTGCGCGGGTGCTGCTCGACGAAGATGCCGACGTGCCGACCCTGCTGGCCGACGCAGCCGCCCAAGCCGGCGTACCGACTCCGACCGCCTTCACGATCGAGCCCGTGGCCGAGCAGGACTGGGTGCGCCTGACTCAGTCGCAGTTCGATCCCATCCCGATATCGCCGCGGTTGTGGATCGTGCCGACCTGGCATGAGGCCCCCGACGGCAGCGCCATCAACCTCAAGCTCGACCCCGGCCTGGCGTTCGGCACCGGCAGCCACCCGACCACGCGGCTATGCCTGCGCTGGCTCGACGATCATGTGCATGGCGGCGAAAACCTGCTGGACTACGGCTGCGGCTCCGGCATCCTCGCCATCGCCGCGGCCCGGCTCGGCGCGGCCCGGGTCGATGGCGTCGACATCGATGCGCAAGCGGTCACCGCCTCGCGCGACAACGCCGAACTGAACGGCGTCACCGCGCAGTTCTGCCTGCCCGGAGACCTTGCGGATGGCCGGTACGATATCGTCGTCGCCAACATCCTCACCAATCCGCTCAAGGGCATGGCGCCCTTGCTGGCAGGCCGGGTGCGCACTGGCGGATACCTAGTGCTGTCGGGCATCCTCGCCGAGCAGGCCGACGAAGTGATGACGGTTTACCGTGACTGGTTCGTCTTCGAGCCCCCTGCTACCGACGAGGGCTGGGTGCGCCTGGCCGGGGTCAAGCAGTGAATTACCGCACCACCTGCCCGGAATGCGCCAGCATATTCCTGCTCGGCACGGACCAGCTCGACGCGGCGCAGGGCTGGGTGCAATGCAGCGTCTGCGGCGCCGCCTTCGACGCGCACCCCAGCCTGCGCATGGAGGACGGTTCGCCGCTGCCGCCGCCCGTCGAGCCCGCACCGATCGAAACGCCTCTGCAAGCGGAAGCGCCGCCGGCCGAATCCGAGCCTGAAGAAACCGGCCCTGCCGAAGTCGTGGAAGCGCCTGCGCAGGAAACCCCTGAAGCCGCCGCAGCGGAGGAAAACGAGCCGGAGGTCACGCTCCACGGCATTACCCAACGCGAAACCCCGTCTGATCTGACGTCGATCATCCTCATCGATCCGGACATTGCGGCCCCGGAAGATCCCGGTCCGCTGCCGCAGATATATCCTGCGCCCGCGTATCCCGCCGAACAGCCCCCCCCCGTCTCCGCGCCCGTTGCGCGCATCGAATATGCCACGCCCATGCCTGGCACCGCGCGCATTCCTGTTGCACCGCGCCGCATCAAACCGTGGATCTGGGCAGCGGCGAGCGTCCTGCTGCTGGTCCTGCTGCTTGCACAGATCAGCTACTTCCTGCGCGACGCGATGGTCAGCCGGCTGCCGCAGGCCCGTCCTGCATTCGAGCAGGCCTGCGCCGTGCTCGGCTGCACCCTTTCGCTGCCAAAGAATCTGGCCTTGCTGCAGATCGTCGGATCCGACCTGCAGACCGAATCCAGCGGGCGCCTCAAGCTCGCGCTCACCATCGGCAACCGTGCCAGCCATGTCCAGGCCTGGCCGGTGCTGGTGCTCACCCTGACCGATCAGCGCAACCGTCCGCTCGCCCGCCGCAGCTTCGCCCCCAGCGAATATCTCGGCGATCCCCAGCGCATCGCGACAGGAATCCCGCCGCGCAGCGAACAGCCGCTGAGCCTGCCGCTGAGCGTGCGCGGCCTCGCCCCGATGGGCTTCGACCTGCAGCTGACCTACTGAATCCAGGCCCGCACGCGCCGCTCCTGCACGGAACTGGCCGGCCGGACGCTTCTTCGGTATAGTGCGCTTTCCCGCTGCGGGAGAGCGCGAGCCGAGCACAACCCGGCTGCCGCCGAAGGCGTAACCCACCCGGAATCGCTCAGGCAAAAGGACCGCAACGGCAGGGCGAATCCAAGCCCGAAACACTCTGGAGAGCGCGGGCGCTGGATTTCTTTGCCAGACAAGCCGCCACCGAAGGGGCAGCGGCGCCAGCAACCCATTAAGGCCTGGCCGCCGTAATCTCTCAGGTACCAAGGACAGAGGGGTGAAGCGAATCCACGCTTCACCCTTTTTTTATTTTTGGTGCCGCACATGCTGAAGCAAACCCCGCTCAACGCCACCCACCGCGAAATCGGCGCAAAAATGGTCGACTTCGGCGGCTGGGACATGCCGGTGAACTACGGTTCGCAGATCGAGGAGCACCATGCCGTGCGCAGCGGCTGCGGGCTGTTCGACGTCTCGCACATGCTGCCGCTGGACATCAAGGGCGAGCATGTTCGCGGCTTCCTGCGCCGCCTGGTCGCCAACAACGTCGACAAGCTGCAGGTGCCGGGCAAGGCGCTGTATTCATGCATGCTGAACGAGGCCGGCGGCGTCATCGACGACCTCATCATCTATTTCATGGACGAATCGTGGTTCCGCCTGGTGGTCAACGCCGGCACCGCGGAAAAAGACCTGGCGTGGATGGAAAAGCTGAATGCCGACTGGGGCATGGGCCTCACGCTGACTCCGCGCCGCGACCTCGCGATGATCGCCATCCAGGGCCCCAACGCCACCCGGGTGCTGAACGAGGCGCTGCCCGGCGTCGATCAGGTCACCACCAACCTCAAGCCCTTCAACGCCGCTGCCATGGGCGAAATGTTCATCGCCCGCACCGGCTACACCGGCGAGGACGGCTTCGAAGTCATGGTGCCGGCGAAGGCCGCGCCCTTCTTCTGGAAAGCGCTGATGGAAGCCGGCGGCCAAGCCGATCGGCCTCGGCGCGCGCGACACCCTGCGGCTGGAGGCCGGCATGAACCTCTACGGCCAGGACATGGACGAGACCACGTCAGCCGCTGGAATCCGGCCTCGCCTGGACCGTGGACCTGAAAACCGAACGCGACTTCGTCGGCCGCGCCGCGCTGGAAAAAAGCGAAGTGACGCAGCAGCTCGCCGGCCTGCTGCTGCTCGACAAGGGCGTGCTGCGCGGCCACCAGAAGGTCATCACGAAAAATGGCGACGGCGAAATCACCTCCGGCACCTTCTCGCCTACACTGCAGCAATCCATCGCGCTCGCGCGCATCCCGCTCGGCATTGCCCCGGGCGACGAAGTCGAAGTCGAGATCCGCGACAAGAAACTGAAAGCCAAAGTGGTGAAATATCCGTTCGTGCGCAACGGCAAAGTCTTGATTGGATAGGATCGCAGGTCGGAAAACGCCCAACTCCTGCCCAGGAATGCAACCATGAACATCCCCGCTGACCTCAAATACACCCCCAGCCACGAATGGGTGCGCGTCGAAGCCGACGGCACGCTGACCGTGGGCATCACCCACCATGCGCAGGACCTGCTCGGCGACATGGTGTTCATCGAAACCCCCGCCGCCGGCCGCACGCTTGCCAAGGGCGAGGAATGCGCGGTGGTCGAATCGGTGAAGGCCGCCTCCGACGTCTACGCACCGGTCGCCGGTGAAGTCATCGCCGCAACAGCGATGTCGAGTCCAGCCCCGACGCGGTCAACAAGGACGCCTACGCTGCGTGGATGTTCAAGATCAAGCCGGCCAACGCGGGCGATGTCGCCGAACTGCTCGACGCCGCGGCGTACCAGAAGCTGGTCGAGTCGGAAGCACACTAGGGGTCGGCAGGGGCTGGGATTAGGGGATGTGCGGCTTCGCCGCGCCCCTTATATTCTGCACCGGCTCCCCCTAGCTCCTAAATCCTAATTCCTAGCCCTAGAACCATGCCCTTCATTCCCCACACCGAAGAAGACGTCTCCGCCATGCTCGGCGCCATCGGCGCCGCCAGCATCGAGGACCTGTTCGACGAAATTCCGCCCGCGCTCAAGACCGGCAGGCTGAAGGACGTGCCCGACGGCCTGTCCGAAATGGCGGTGGCGCGGCTGATGCAGGAACGCGCGTCACAGGACGGCTTCTGGTCCAATTTCATCGGCGCCGGCGTCTACGAGCACCACATCCCGGCGGCGATCTGGCAGATCACCACGCGCGGCGAGTTCTATTCCGCCTACACGCCGTACCAGGCCGAGGCGAGCCAGGGCACGCTGCAGCTGATCTACGAATACCAGACCATGATGACCCGGCTGACCGGGCTCGACGTCTCCAACGCCTCGCTCTACGACGGCGCCTCGGCGCTGGCCGAAGCGGTGCTGATGGCGGTGCGCGTCGCACAAGACCTCGCGCCGCGTGCTGGTGCCGAAGACGGTGCACCCGATCTACCGCCGCGTGGTCGACACCACGGTGAAGAACCAGGGCATCGAACTGGTCGAACTCGACTACGATCGCCGCCACCGGCAAGACCGTGCTGCCGGCCGACCCCGGCAGCTTCGCCGGACTGGTGATCCCGCAGCCCAACTTCTTCGGCGTGCTGGAAGACGTGCACGCGATGACCGACTGGGCGCACGACCAAGGCGCGCTGGCGATCGCGCTGGTCAACCCGACCACGCTGGCGGTGCTGGAAGCGCCCGGCAACTGGGGTCAGACCGGCGCCGACATCGCGGTCGGCGAAGGCCAGCCGCTGGGCGCGCCGATGGCCTCGGGCGGCCCCTACTTCGGCTTCATGTGCTGCCGCCAGGATTTCGTGCGGCAGATGCCGGGACGCATCGTCGGCCGCACCGTCGATCTCGACGGCAAGCCGGGCTTCGCCCTCACGCTGCAGGCGCGCGAGCAGCACATCCGCCGCTCCAAGGCCACCTCCAACATCTGCACCAACCAGGGCCTGGTCGTCACCGCGGCGACGCAGTACATGGCGCTGCTGGGCCCGCAAGGCCTGGCCAAGGTGGCCTCGGCCAGCCATGCCGGCACGGTGGCCCTGGCCGACAGGCTGGCGGCGATTCCCGACGTGTCGCGCGCGTTCGCCAGCCCCTGCTTCCACGAAGTGGTGCTGAAGCTCGACGACAACGCGAAAGACGTGCTGCGCGCCCTGCGCGCGCAGGGCATCCTCGGCGGGCTGGACATTTCCGGCTGGTATCCCGAACTCGGTCAGGCGATCCTGGTGTGCGTCACCGAAACCAAGACCGCCGCCGACCTCGACCATTACGTGCAACAGATGGAACGCATCCTGTCGAAGCGGCGCGAAGCCCCGCCGTGCGCGTACAAGAACTGATCACCCAACCGCCCAACTGAACAAAGGAGCAAGATCATGGCAGTCACACTTGGCGGCACCCCCATCGACGTCGCAGGCAGCTTCCCCAAGGTCGGCGACACTGCGCCCGACTTCAAGCTGGTCAACAAGGACCTGGCCGACGTCTCGCTGGCCGACTTCGCCGGCAAGAAGAAGATCCTCAACATCGTGCCGAGCCTCGACACCCCGGTGTGCGCGACCTCGACCAAGAAATTCAACGACGCCGCGGTCGGCAACACCGCCGTGCTGATCATCTCGGCCGACCTGCCGTTCGCGATGAGCCGCTTCTGCGGCGCCGAGAGCACCAACAACGTGGTCACGCTGTCGACCATGCGCGGCGCCGAATTCATGAAGAACTACGGCGTCGCCATCACCAGCGGCCCGCTCGCCGGCATCACCGCGCGCGCCGTGGTCGTGCTGGACGAGCACAACAAGGTGCTCCACGCCGAACTCGTTCCCGAGATCAAGCAGGAGCCGAATTACGAGGCTGCGCTGGCGGCTTTGAAGTAGGGATCAGGATTCAGGGGTCAGGGATCAGGGGATGGAGCGGCTACGCCGCGCGCTCTGAATCGGGCACCTGAGTTCTTCCCTGGTCCCTGAATCCTGAATCCTGGCCCCTGAAGTCATGCTGATATTCGACCATTCCCGTCCCGGCCGCACCGCCGCCGCCCAGTTGCCCGCCGCCGGCGGCAGTCTCGACGACCTGCCCGCCGAACCTGCGGCGCAAGGACGCGCCGGCGCTGCCCGAAGTCTCCGAACTCGACGTGGTGCGCCACTACACGCGCCTGTCGCAGAAGAACTTCTCGATCGACACGCAGTTCTACCCGCTCGGCTCGTGCACCATGAAGTACAACCCGCGTGCGTGCAATTCGCTGGCGATGCTGCCGCAGTTCCTGGCGCGCCATCCGGCGAGCCCGGACGAAACCGGCCAGGGCTTCCTCGCCAGCATGTTCGAACTGCAGGAGATGCTGAAGGACGTCACCGGCATGGCCGGCGTGTCGATGGCGCCGATGGCGGGCGCGCACGGCGAATTCGCCGGGGTGGCGATGATCCGCGCCTACCATGACGCGCGCGGCGACACGGCGCGGCGCGAAATCATCGTGCCGGACGCGGCGCACGGCACCAACCCGGCGACCGCCACCATGTGCGGCTACACGGTCAGGGAAATCCCCACCGACGCCACCGGCAGCGTCAACATCGAGGCGCTGAAAGCCGCCGTCGGCCCGCAGACCGCCGGCCTGATGCTGACCAACCCGTCGACGCTCGGCGTGTTCGAGAAGACCATTTCGGAAATCCAGAAGATCGTCCACGACGCCGGCGGCCTGTCGTACTACGACGGCGCCAACCTCAACGCGATCCTCGGCAAGGTGCGCCCGGGCGACATGGGCTTCGACGTCATCCACATGAACCTGCACAAGACCTTTTCCACCCCGCACGGCGGCGGCGGGCCGGGCGCGGGTCCGGTGGGCGTATCGAAGCGGCTGCTGCCCTTCATGCCGATCCCGCTGGTGCTGAACGAGAACGGCGCCTACCGGCTGGCGACCGAATCCGACCTCCCGCAGTCGATCGGCCGCATGTCGGCCAACATGGGCAACGCCGGCGTGCTGATGCGCGCCTACATCTACGCGCGCCTGCTGGGCCGCGACGGCATGCACCGCGTCGCCGAATACGCCACGCTCAATGCCAACTACCTGATGGCGAAGCTGCGCGAAGCGGGCTTCGATCTCGCCTTTCCGACGCGCCGCGCCAGCCACGAATTCATCGTCACGCTGAAGCGGCTGAAAGAAACCACCGGCGTCACCGCGATGGATTTCGCCAAGCGCCTGCTCGACTACGGCTACCACGCGCCGACCACCTATTTCCCGCTGCTGGTGCCGGAATGCCTCTTGATCGAGCCGACCGAGACCGAAAGCCGCGAGACGCTGGACGGCTTCGTCGAGGCGATGAAAACGATCAAGCACGAAGCCGAGACCAGCGCCGCGCTGGTGAAGGGCGCGCCCTACAGCCTGCCGGTGCGGCGGCTGGACGACGTCAAGGCGGCGCGCGAACTCGATCTGGCTTACAAGCCAGCCGCATGAGCGAGCCTGCCAGTCCATTCAAGGGCAAGACCGGCCTGCAGCGCATCCTCAACGCGGCGGGCTATTCGTGGGACGGCCTCAACGCCGCGTTCAGACACGAGGACGCCTTCCGCCAGGAAGTGTTTCTGGCGCTGCTGCTGATTCCGCTGGCGCTCTATCTGGGCGAAACGGGAATGCAGCGGGCACTGATGATCGCCGCCGTGCTCGGCGTGCTGATCGTCGAACTGCTGAATTCGGCGATCGAGGCCGCGGTCGACCGCATTTCGCTGGAGCACCACCACGCTCATCAAGCGCGCCAAGGACATGGGCAGCGCAGCCGTCATGCTCGCGCTGGTGAACGTCGTGGTCGTCTGGGCACTGGTGCTGCTGGGTTAACGCGCCACAAAATTCGTGCCATTTTCGCGCCGCTCCCTAAAGTTGCGCGAATATTGTCCGGAATACAGGTGACATTCCGTTTCCTGTATCCACGTGAACCTTAAATCCGCCTGCTTCCTGCTGGGTCTCCTTTATGCCGGTTCTGCTGCGGCCATCGGGCTCGGTGATATCAGCGTACGCTCCCATCTGGGACAACCGCTGCACGCCACCGTCGCCCTGATCGGCGCCACGCATACCACGCAGGCAGACTGCTTCAGTCTAAATGCCAGTGCGGGCAGCATCGCGCTGCCGCTGCAGGCGCAATTCAGCATCGAGCGTTCCGGCGACCAGACGTTGCTGCACATCCGCACCACGAGGTCGGTCAATGATCCCATCGTCCAGTTCGCGGTGGCTGCCGACTGCGAGGCACGCCTGCAGCGCGATTACGTGGTGCTGCTCGACCCGCCCGTCGTGGTCGAACCCGCCGTCGTCACGCATGCGCCCGTTACGGCTGCCCCGGGTGTGGAACGTGGTGAACCGCGTGGTGGAATACCCAGTGCGGCCGCAGCGCCACGCACGGCGCCACGCACGGTACGGCGCGCGACGCGCGTCAAGCCGGCGGCCCCCCTCACGCCACCCATCGCCCGCCCCACCACTGCGCCAAGCCAGCCTGCAGCACGCCCCAAGCAGCCGGCCGCTGCGACGACGGCCAAGCCGCGTCTGGTGCTGTCTGGAAAAGATGGCGCCCAACCCGAGCCCTCGCTTCCCCTGCAACCCGCCAACCTGCCGGACCAGCCCCTGCCAAGCGCCAGCGATCCGAGCGTTACCGAGCTGTCGGATGACAATACCGCACTCAGCCGCAGGATCGCCCATCTGGAAATGCAGCTGGCCATGCTGAAGAAGCGGAATGCCGAGCTCGATGCCATGCGCAAAGCCGCAGCCGCCCGGACCGCGCCGCCGGTTCCCGAACGGCCACAATGGCCGCTGTACCTGCTCGCCTTCGGCCTGCTCGCCGGCGTCGGCGCGTTCGGCAACTGGCTGGGCCGCCGCAGCCGCAGTCGCCCCTCCATCGCAGTCTCCGACGACATGTCCTGGGTGCAGCAAACGGATAATCTGCCCGCCCTGCCCGAGACGGCGCAGTCGACGCAAGCCGAACCTGAGCCTGTATCCGAGCAGGCACCCGCGCGGATGCCCACTTTCATTCCGCCTCCGGCCATGGATGAAAGCACCGAGGTCAGCGACGGCATCCTCGACCAGGCCGAGGTCTACATGGCCCACGGGCATGGCGAACTTGCCATCCACCTGCTGCAGGAACACCTGCGCGAGGCGCCAAGGGAGTCTCCGGTGCCCTGGCTGCTGCTGCTCGACCTGCTTCTCCGCGCCGGCGATCACGCCGGCCATGAAGCCGCCAGCACCGAGTGCAGCCGTTACTTCAACATCAACCTGGTTTCCCAGGACACCGAATCCGGAAACGGACTGGAAGCCTACCCGCATCTGTTCGACCAGCTGACCCAGAAGTGGAATTCACCCGAGATCTACGGCTTTTTCGACGATCTGATCTACGACCATCGTGGCGGCACCCGGCTGGGCTTCGAACCGGCTGCCTACCGCGAGATCCTGCTGCTGCGCGCGATTGCGCAGGACGTCCTGCCGCTCGCCGCCTGAGCGGGCGCCTTCACCAAACCGTCATCCGTGCTTCATCAGGCTGTCGTGCGTGGCACGCATGCTGCGCGTCATGGATGCAGCCGAATTCACCTGCCAGACGCTCCCATCCCTGCGCCCGCAACTGCGCATCGCGATGGTGACCGAAACCTATCCCCCCGAGGTCAACGGCGTGGCGATGACGCTGGGCCGACTGGTCAACGGCCTGCAGGTGCGCAATCACCAGATCCAGCTGATCCGGCCGCGCCAGCACGCCGACGACCAGCCACACCCCACCGCCACCTTCAGCGAACACCTGCAGCGCGGCATCGCGCTGCCGCGTTATCAGGGCCTCAAAGTCGGCCTGCCGGCGAAAGCAGCGCTGACCCGGCTGTGGACGATGCAGCGCCCCGACGTGGTACAGATCGCCACCGAGGGCCCGCTCGGCTGGTCGGCGCTGGCGGCCGCCAACAAATTGCGGCTGCCGGTGGCGAGCGACTTCCACACCAATTTCCACAGCTACAGCAGCCACTACGGCTTCGGCCTGCTGCGCCAGGCCATCGTTGCCTACCTGCGCAAGTTCCATAACAAGGCTGCCGTCACCCTGGTGCCGACCGAAGGCATCCGCCGCGAACTGACGGCGTCCGGCTACGAGAACATCGAGATCATCGGGCGCGGCGTCGACACCCGGCTGTTCCACCCGGGTCGCCGCGACCCGGCCCTGCGCGCGCGTTGGGGCATCGACGATGACGGCACGGCCGTGCTCTACGTCGGCCGGCTGGCGGCCGAGAAGAACCTGGCGCTGGTGTTCCGCGCCTTCGACGCCATGCGCGAAGCGGATCCCGCCGCCCGCCTGGTGCTGGTGGGCGACGGCCCCGAACGCGCCGCGTGGCAGAGCCGGCGCCCCGACGCCATTTTCTGCGGCACCCGGATCGGCGAGGCGCTGGCCGCACATTACGCCTCCGGCGACGTGTTCCTGTTCCCCAGCCTGACCGAGACCTGGGGCAACGTGACGATCGAGGCGATGGCGTCCGGCCTCGCGGTGGTGGCCTACGACTGCGCCGCGGCCGAGGAAATCATCCGTCACGAGGAAAACGGCCTCAAGGCCTCTCCCGAAGACGAAGCCGCGTTCGTCGCGCTGGCCGTATCGCTGGCCCCAGAACCCGCGCTGCAACGCCGTCTCGGTAACGCCGCCGCCGCGCGTGCCGCCCAGCTGTCGTGGGACGCCATCATCGACAGCTTCGAGCGGGTGCTGCTGCGTCTTGCTCACGCCCCGGCCGCCGCCAGCCCCGAAATGGGCGAACTGCCCACGGCGCGCACCGGATAAGCGACGACCAGGAGACCGCCATGCAGCGAACCCGCCTGAGCCTGTACACCCTTGATGGCCTCAACCGACTGGCCGTTCGCGAGCACGCCTGGCTGGAGCGCCTGAACGGCGTGCGGCTGCCCAACTGGGAGGTCGGCCTGCTGCGCCTGGCCAGCCGTCTGGGCGATGGCGTGTTCTGGTATGCGCTGATGGGGGTGCTGCTGGCGTGGCACGGCTGGGACGCGGTGCCGGTCGTGCTGCACATGACGATCACGGGCCTCACCGGCACGCTGCTCTACAAATGGCTGAAAGGCGCGACCGAACGCCCGCGCCCCTATCAGGCCTGCCCGACCATCTGCTGCCTGACCGCACCGCTCGACCGTTTCAGCTTCCCGTCGGGCCACACGCTGCACGCGGTCGTGTTCAGCCTCGTCGCCACGGCGTACTACCCGGCGCTGGGCTGGCTGGTGTGGCCGTTCACCGCGCTGGTCGCGCTGTCGCGCCTGGTGCTGGGCCTGCACTACGTCAGCGACGTGCTGGTGGGGGCCGTTCTGGGTGGATCGATCGCCGCGCTGACGCTGGTACTTTGAGTTGGTGTCTGAAATCAACTGTCGAACCCGATATTCCTCGTCCATTCAATGTCAATGGCGAAGTTCGGAAACTGAAATTAGGTCGCCATAGCATCTTGATTCCAAAGGCATTGGCGGACGTCGAACATCCAGGGTCGAAGGTCGGCACCCAGTCGGGTTCATGCAATGCAGGCATTTTCAAGACAAACGCGTTGCGCCGGCCCCTGGCCATGCCGGGCGAGAAAAGCATCTGACACAAACGAAAAAGCCCGCCCTGAAACAGGACGGGCTCGGGTCGAAAACGCTTACTGACGCTGGCGACGCAGGGTGAGGAGCGTGCCCAGGGCCAGCAGGCTGGCGAGGACGATCATGCCCCATTCCGAGAGGGTCGGAATCGAGTTCGGCACGGTCGCTTTCGTCCAGACACCCACCGGACTGCTGGCGGTGGCGGAACTTGTCGCATTCGGCGTACTGGTCGGCACGATGCACGTATCCGCAACACCGGTGTTCGCGGATGTGGCAACGCCTTGGCAGGCCTCATTGTTGTAGGCATTGGCGATCCCCGCTCCGGCGATCTGAATCACCGCGACACGGTCCGCCACCGTATGCGACCCCGACCCCGTCTGCCAGAGTTGCAGGTTGATGTTGCTGCTGAAGTTGATGTTGCCGTTCGCGTCGGTGTTGACGGTGAAGTCAAAGATCCTCGCGTTCGGGTTCGTGTTCGAATAGGTGTTGATCCCGTCCGAGAACGAATAGCTCGTGATCAGGCCGGAAATGACCGCGTTCACCAGATTCGGCGCCAACGGATTCGCGGTCGTGAACTGGCCGCTGACGGTCGAACCTGCAGGATAGTCCGCGCAGGGGCCGATCGAACACGACGGCGTGTAATTGTTGATCGAGTTGTAGGGCGACCCGGAAAAACTGTAGGTGGTCGCCGCCAGGGCGCTGGGGGCAACGAGTAGACTGGCCAGCAGGATCAGGACGCGCTTCATTTGTTATCTCCCTAAGAGTTGAGTTGATTGTTCGGAAATGTGGCGTCGCTGAGCGGGTTTTGACCCGGCGATTAGACATTTCCGGACATTGTAACGCTGGCCATCAGCTCCCAAACTGGAAATCGAAAACTCCCACACGAAATTCATGGCGATGTGGCGATCGAGCAACGATTGAGATGGTCAGGCAATGTTTGAAGCGGTAAGGATTTTTCGGTCGTCCAGAGTGGATCAGCCCGTTGAACCTTCCCAATAGAACGCTGTACTTGATGCTTATTGATTCAGCCTGTCGAGCGACGTCGGCGGCCAATGGTGCGTCGTGAGTGCCACGCGTTGACTGCAGTCGGGTTTGTCTGGACTGCAGCCATGCCGCCCGTCGCCCAGAAGTCAGCTGCTGCCGGCTGGGAAATTTCAGAAATGTCCGCTCACCGATATCGCGAAACGAAGGTCCGGATCAATCGCGAGCTTCAATAGTCTCATTCAATAATCCATACCTGGATCAAGCTGCCCGCTGCAACACAAGAGGTGTCTCGACTTCGAACAAATCCCCCGGCAGGGGCATCCGGCACGCCACGCGCTCCGGCGCGTGTGCGGCGATGCGCTCGCGCGCCACGGCCACGGACGGGCAGTCGGCCAGCCAGGCCGGCACTTCGCCGGCCAGCACGCGATTCATCTGCGGCAGCCGCAGGGTGACTTCCTGGACGTAGTAATCGAAGCGCGCGGCGAGATTGCGGTCGAACACGCGCCCCATGCCATGCAGCACACTGGGCAGCCGGCTCTGGCGCAGCAGGCGTTCGGCGCCGGCCAGCTGCCGGATCGCGCGGCGGCTGGCGGCAGGCGTGCAATCGAAGCTGCGCGCCACATAGTCGATCAGCCAGTCGTCGGCCTGCAGCAGGGTGGCGGGCGGGTGGAGCGTGGTTGTTGCTGCATACGACTCTACACGCGCTTCAGCGCAAAGTGGATCGGAGTCCTTCAGGGCTTCAGCAGCTTTACAACCACGGCCTGCCCCTTGCGGGTGGAACAGGTGGCGCGCAATGTGGCGGTCCATCGCCCATTCCGATGCGGCGTGCGTCAGCATCGGCACATTCCACCACAGGTGTTCGTGCGCGGGAACGAAGTGGTTGTGCGCGATGATGTCGACCCACAGATGGCTCATCGCGCCGACCGCGCAGGCGCGCGATTCGTCGTCGCGGGCCGCATCCAGCAGCGCATGCGCGGTTTCCCAGCAGTGGCTGGCGTCGAACGCGCGCGTGCGCGCGGTGGCACCCACCAGCGCCAGGTCTGGCAGGCAGGCGCCCGCCATCAGCCGCTGCGGAAACCGCCGCACCGCGCGCCGCAGGGCAGGGTCGAGGAGCGGCACCGCCCACACCAGCAACTGCGCGAAATACACGTGGGTATACAGGCCCCACGCCAGCGCGTCGCCGGCGAACAGGACCGCAGGCACCGACCACAGGAGGGCGGTGCGACACCGACGATGCGTTATGGCGGCATTCATGCGCGCAGCATGGTCGCGTTGCATGACCGTGCGCGGTCAGGCGCATGAAACTTCCATGAAATCCGCTCTCGCTGGCCTGCGTATAATCCCGGCTGTCGCTTTCAACCCACATCCATCATGCGCACGCTCATCTGCGGTTCCCTCGCCTTCGATTCCATCATGGTGTTCCAGGACCACTTCAAGCACCACATCCTGCCCGACAAGATCCACATGCTGAACGTGTCCTTCCTGGTGCCGGAGATGCGCCGCGAGTTCGGCGGCTGTGCCGGCAACATCGCCTACAACCTGAAGCTGCTGGGCGGCGAGCCGCTCATCATGGCAACGGTAGGCGACGACTTCAGCGCCTACGCCGAACGCCTCGATGCGCTTGCCATTTCGCGCGACTACATCCGCCACATGGCCGGCACCTATACCGCGCAGGCCTTCATCACCACCGACCTCGCCGACAACCAGATCACCGCCTTCCATCCCGGCGCGATGAACTTTTCGCACGAGAACGACGTGCGCAGCGTGCCGGACGTCAGCCTGGGCATCGTCGCGCCGGACGGCCGCGACGGCATGCTGCGCCACGTGCGCGGCTTCCACGAAGCCGGGGTGCCGTGCGTGTTCGATCCCGGCCAGGGGATGCCGCTGTTCACCGGCGAGGAACTGCTGGAGTGCGTGCACAAGTCGAGCTACGTCATCCTCAACGACTACGAAGCCGAATTGCTGCAAACCCGCACCGGGGAAACCCTGGCGGCGCTGGCGCGCCATGTCGAGGCGCTGATCGTGACGCGCGGCGCCGAAGGCTCGGTGATCCACACCGCAGGCAAAACCATCGACATTCCGGCGGCGCGTCCGGCCGCCATCCTCGACCCCACCGGCTGCGGCGATGCCTATCGCAGCGGCATCCTGTACGGCATCACCCGCGGCTTCGACTGGGAAACCGCCGGGCGTCTCGGCAGCCTGATGGGGGCGATCAAGATCGCCCAGCGCGGCGGGCAGAACCATCGCCCCGGCCGTGATGAAATCGCCAACCAGTTTCATGATCAGTTCGGCTATCGATTCGAGTGAGCCCGGGCGCGCTTCCTGCACAGGATAGGGTTCGCCCCAGCCTGCAGCGCGCAAGTGCGCGGGTCATCGCTTCGCAACCTTGACGTCACACCGGCTTCATAGCTGACCCCTAAGCTGGGCGCATTCCAATTCCGGGAGTGCCCCATGCTCGATGTTCGCAGCCTGACCCACGCTGCCCCCGCCAGCCGCTACCATGCCTCGCTGGCGGTGGACGACAGCGAAATTCGCGAGGCGCAGCGCCTGCGCTACCAGGTGTTCGCCGAGGAAATGGGCGCGCGCCTGTCGCCTGTCCTGCCTGACCACGATACCGACCTGTACGACCCGTACTGCGATCACCTGCTGGTGCGGGACATGGTCAGCGGCGAAGTCGTCGGTACCTATCGCATCCTGCCGCCCGATGCCGCCAGCCGGGTCGGCAGCTATTATTCCGAGCACGAATTCGACCTCACCCGGCTGGGCTTTCTGCGTCCGCGCATGGCCGAACTGGGACGCTCGTGCGTGCACCCGGACCATCGCAGCGGCGCCGTCATTGCCCGCCTGTGGAAAGGACTGGCCGACTACATGCTGCGCTACGGCCATCAGTACATCGTCGGCTGCGCCAGCATCGGCATGGCCGACGGCGGCCATGCCGCCGCCAGCGTCTACCGCCAGCTGGCCGAACGCCATCTGGCGCCGGTCGAATGGCGGTGCACCCCGCGTTGCCGCCTGCCGGTCGAATCGCTCGACGATGGCCGCGCCGCGGCACTGCCACCGCTGATCCGGGGCTACGCCCGGCTGGGCGCGCTGGTGTGCGGCGAGCCGGCGTGGGACCCCGACTTCAACACCGCCGACCTGCTGATGCTGCTGCCGATGGCCCAGCTCAACCACAGCACCATCCGCCGTCTTGTCGGGTGAGCCTGGTTGTTGACGCTTCAGCGGCTTTATTTATCCCCAGAGCGGGACAACCACGGCATGCCCTTCATGCCCGTCAGGATGCTTGCGGGTGGACGATCGCTATGGGCCGGTCAGGATGTGGGTCACGACCGCCCCGGCAGTGACTGCATCGGCCAGCACGGTGCGACGGACATGGAGTGCGTCTTACAATGCACCCATGCTTCTAGCCCATCTGCCTATTGCCTTACGCCGCTTCGTCCGCATCAGCCTGCTGCTGCTGCACCTTGTCTGGGGGGTGACGCTGGCCGGCCTGCTGTTCCCGCTGGCGGTACCCGCGCGGCGCGACCGCCTCATCATGGGGTGGGCCCGGCACCTGCTCAGGATACTGGGGATGCAGACCCGCCTGTCCGCCGCGCCCGCCTTGCCGGGAGGCGCGCTGCTGGTGTGCAACCACGTGTCGTGGCTGGATATCTATCTGATCTTCGCCGCCCAGCGGGTGCACTTCGTCTCCAAGGCGGAGGTGCGCGCGTGGCCGGTGGCGGGCTGGCTGGCGCGCAAGACCGGCACCCTGTTCATCGAACGCGGCCGCCGCGCCGATACCGCGCGCATCAACGCCGAAATGCGCAGCCTGATGCAGGGCGGCGCCTGGGTCGCGGTGTTCCCGGAGGGCACCACCAGCGACGGTCGCGGGCTGCGGCGCTTCCTGCCTTCGCTGCTGCAGCCGGCGGTCGAACTCAACTGCCCCATCGTGCCGGCAGCCTTGCGCTACCGCACCCTGGCAGGCGACCACAGTCCGGTCCCCGCCTATATCGACGAGATCAGCATGTGGCAGAGCCTGAAAAACATTGTCGGCGAACCCGGCATCGTCGCCGAACTGCAGTTCGGCGAGCCCATCCTGCCCAACGGCCACCGGCGCGATCTGGCGGCGCAGGCCGAGGCCGCCTGCGCTAGGCTTTTGGGTGTTTCGCCCGCAAGGCCTTCGCCCGACGCTTGTGCCCCTCAGGATGCTCGCCCTTCGGGCGCTGCATCTGCGGACACGGCACCGAAAACACCTGCCGATCCTCCAGCCTGACTGCGGTCAGCTTGTTGCCCCACAGGCAGCCGGTATCCAGCGCGACCAGATCCGAGCGGTTGATCAATCCCAGCGTCGACCAGTGGCCGATAAAAATCGTCGCATCGGCGGTCTTGCGCCCCGGCACCTGAAACCACGGCAGCCAGCCGGCAGGTTGCAAACCCGGCGCGCATTTATGGTCAAACTCCATCTCGCCGTCGATCGAACAGTAGCGCAGGCGGGTAAAGGCGTTGACGATGACCCGCAGCCGTTCGATCCCCTTCAGCCCGGCATCCCAGGCGACCGGCACGTTGCCGTACATCTGGGCGAAGAAATCGCGGTAATGCGGCCCCTGCAAGACGGCCTCGGCTTCGGCCGCCAGCTGCATGGTGTCGTCCAGAGTCCAGCCGGGCAGCACGCCGGCATGCACCATCAGCAGACTGCCTTCGCGCCAGGCCAGCCTCTGGTGGCGCAACCAATGCAGCAGTTCTTCGCGGTCGGGGGCTGACAGCACGTCGACGAGGGTGTCGCCCTTGCGCATGCGGCCATAGCCTTCCGACAGCGCCAGCAAGTGCAGGTCGTGATTGCCGAGCACGCAGATGGCGGCATCGCCCAGCCCTTTGAGATAGCGCAGCAGCGCCAGCGAGTCGGGGCCGCGATTGACCAGATCGCCGACCAGCCATAGCCGGTCGGCCCCCGGGTCGAATTTCACTTCATCCAGCAAGTGCAACAAGGAATCATGGCAGCCCTGAAGATCGCCAATGACGTAGGTGGACATATAAAATACGGTTTCTTTGCGCTGCGTAGATCCGAATCATAGCGCCCCCGCCTGAACCCTATGTGACACCTCTTCGATGAAACCCGTTATTCGCCTGTTTTTCAAAACCCTGCGCATCATCCTCGGTCCGTTTCTGCTGGCGTACGACTGGCTCGTCCGCCCCAAGGGCATCGTGCGCCCGGACACCGAGCAGCAGGCCATCGACGCCCGGACATCCCGCCTCGCGCTGTACCACTTCCCTACCTGCCCGTTCTGCCTGAAAACCCGGCGCACCATCCGGCGGCTCTCGCTCAAGATCGAGTTGCGGGATGCCCAGCACGACCCGGCCCATCGGGCTGCGCTGATCGCTGCCTGCGGCAAGCCCCAGGTGCCCTGCCTGCAGATCAGCGATGCCAACGGCCAGACCACCTGGCTGCAGGAATCGAACGCCATCATCGCCTACCTCGACCGCGAATACGGCACGCCTGCTGCCGCATGAGCCTGCTCGCCGCGTTGAACCCGCCGCAGCGCGAAGCGGCGAAATACCTCGACGGCCCCCTGCTGGTGCTGGCCGGCGCCGGCTCCGGCAAGACGCGCGTCATCACCCACAAGATCGCCTACCTGATCGGCGAATGCGGCTACAAGCCGGGCTCGATCGCGGCGATCACGTTCACCAACAAGGCGGCGCGCGAGATGCAGGATCGCGCCTCCAAACTGACCAAGGACGTCAACACCAAGGGGCTGATCGTCACCACCTTCCATTCGATGGGCCTCAGGATGCTGCGCGAGGATGCGAAATTCGCCGGGCTGAAGCCGGCTTTTTCGATCCTTGATTCGGCCGACGCCATGGGCATCGTCTCGGAAATCCTCAAGACCACCGACAAGCAGGAAATTCGCCGCGCGGTCACGCGCATCTCGCTGTGGAAGAACGAACTGAAGTCGCCCGCTGTCGCGCTCGCCACGGCCGAAGACGACAACGCGCGCGCCTACGCGAAGATCTACGACCGCTACGACGCCACGCTGCGCGCCTACCAGGCGGTCGATTTCGACGACCTGATCCGCCTGCCGGCCGAACTGCTCGACAGCGAATCCGAACTGCGCGAGAAGTGGCAGAACCGCCTGCGCCACATCCTGGTCGACGAATACCAGGACACCAACGTGGCGCAATACCGGCTGCTGCAGAAGCTGACCGGCGTGCGCGCCGCGTTCACCGCGGTGGGCGACGACGACCAGGCGATCTACGGCTGGCGCGGCGCCTCGGCCGACAACCTGCGCCAGCTGCGCGAGGATTATCCGCACCTGCACGTGGTCAAGCTGGAGCAGAATTACCGCTCGACCGTGCGCATCCTCAAGGCGGCCAACAGCCTGATCGCCAACAACCCCAAGCTGTTCGAAAAGCGCCTGTGGAGCGACCTCGGACATGGCGACGCGCTGCAGGTGATGCCGACGCGCGACGACGAGCACGAGGCCGAGTCGGTGGTGATGCGGCTGCTGTCGCACAAGTTCCAGCATCGCACCGAGTGGCGCGACTACGCGATCCTGTATCGCGGCAACTATCAGGCGCGCGTGTTCGAGCAGGCGCTGCGCAACGAGAAGGTGCCGTACCAGCTGTCCGGCGGGCAGTCCTTTTTCGACCGCGCCGAGATCAAGGACGTCATCGCCTACCTGCGCCTGATCGCCAACAGCGACGACGATCCCGCCTTCATCCGCGCCGTGACCACGCCGAAGCGCGGCATCGGCGCGGCGACGCTGGAGAAGCTGGGCCAGGTCGCCGCCACCCTGCACGTGAGCCTGTTCGAGGCCGTGTTCTCGGCCGCCGCGGCAGCGCAGATCGGCGAGCGGCAGTTGTCGCCCCTGGTCGAGTTCTGCAACTTCATCAACCGCTTCGAGGCGCGCGTCACGCGCGAACCGGCGGGCGAAGTGCTGAACGACCTGCTGAAATCGATCGACTACGAGATCTATCTGTTCGACCAGGACGACGAGCGCGCGGCACAGGGCAAGTGGAACAACGTGCTGGAATTTTCCGCCTGGATCGCCAAGAAGGGCGAAGAGGACGACAAGAATCTGCTGCAGCTGACCCAGACCATCGCGCTGATCACCCTGCTCGAAGGACGCGAGGAAGAGGAGCCCAACGCGGTGCGGCTGTCCACGCTGCATGCCGCCAAGGGGCTGGAGTTCGGCCACGTCTTCCTGGTCGGCGTCGAGGAGAACATCCTGCCGCATCGCGACGCGGTCGACGAAGGGCGGCTGGAGGAAGAACGCCGCCTGATGTACGTCGGCGTGACCCGCGCCAAGAAGTCGCTGACGCTGTCTTATTGTTCGCGGCGCAAGCGTGCGCGCGAGTCGGTGGCCTGTGAACCATCACGCTTCATCGACGAACTCGGGGACGACGTGCGCCAGCCGGACAGGGCCCCGGATGCGGATGCCAAGGCCAGCGGCAGCAACCGGCTGGCCGCTTTGAAGGCGATGCTCGGCTGATGATCGAAATGCCGGGCTGAACGGCGTTACCGCCTCACTACTCAGTCGCTTACAGCGACAGGATCCACTTCGACAGCTTCTGCGCGTCCGCCGGCGTAATCTTCTGCGCCGGCATCGGCACCTTGCCGCCCCATTTGCCTTTGACACCCTTCAGCATGCCGTCAGCCAGCATGGCCTCGGCGTTCTTCTGGCCCTTGTACTTGGCGGCGATCTGCTTGAAGGACGGACCGAGCACTTTCTTGTCCAGCTGGTGGCACGCCGTGCACTTGCTCTTGGTCGCCAGTTCCATGCTTGCGTGCACGGGAACCGCGGTGAGCGGCAGGGCCAGGGCGATCAGGGCAACGAACGGTTTCATCAGAGTTCTCCACAAAAAGGACATGAATATAATGAAATGATTATATTCATCCCGGCGAAACCTGTCCATCGTTTCCGGACGCGAGCTTTGCGCCCATGAAAAAGGGACGCCGCAGCGTCCCTTTTCGGAGATGCAAGCCGATCAGTTGACCTTGGGATCGAGCTCGCCCTTGTCGTAGCGCTTCTGCATTTCTTCCAGGTTGAAGACCTTGGTGATCTTGCTGGCCATGCCGGCGGAACCGAAGGCTTCGTAGCGGTTCTTGCAGATGTCGCTCATGCCCTTGGTCGCTTCCTTGAGGAACTTGCGCGGGTCGAAGTTGGACTTGTTCTCGGCCAGGTGCTTGCGGATGGCACCGGTGGAGGCCATGCGCAGGTCGGTGTCGATGTTGACCTTGCGCACGCCGTTCTTGATGCCTTCGACGATTTCGCTGACCGGCACGCCGTAGGTCTGGCCCATGTCGCCGCCGAAGCTGTTGATGATGGCGAGCCAGTCTTCCGGCACGGAAGACGAACCATGCATCACCAGGTGGACGTTGGGGATGCGCTCGTGAATTTCCTTCACGCGGTCGATGCGCAGCACCTTGCCGGTGGGCTTCTGGGTGAACTTGTAGGCGCCGTGCGAGGTGCCGATGGCGATCGCCAGCGCGTCGACCTTGGTCTTGGACACGAAATCAGCCGCTTCGTCAGGGTCGGTCAACAACTGGTCGTGCGACAGCTTGCCCTCGGCACCGTGACCGTCTTCTTCGCCGGCCATTCCGGACTCCAGCGAGCCCAGGCAGCCCAGTTCGCCTTCGACCGACACGCCGCAGGCATGCGCCAGTTCGGACACCTTGGCGGTGGTTTCGACGTTGTATTCGTAGGTGGACGGCGTCTTGCCGTCGGTACCCAGCGAGCCGTCCATCATCACCGACGAGAAGCCGGACTGGATGGAGCGGAAGCAGATGCTGGGCGATGCGCCGTGGTCCTGGTGCATGCAGACGGGAATCTGCGGATACATTTCGATCGCGGCCAGGATCAGGTGGCGCAGGAAGGGCTCGCCGGCATAGGAACGCGCACCGGCGGAACCTTGCAGGATCACTGGCGAATTCACGGCGGCAGCGGCCTGCATGATGGCCTGGACCTGCTCCATGTTGTTGACGTTGAACGCGGGCAGGCCATAGCCGTTTTCGGCGGCATGGTCGAGCAGTTGACGAAGGGAAATCAGGGCCATATCAGTCTCCTAGGTTAAAAATGTGCAGCAAATGACTTTGCAAAATCAGGATTTTTTCGAATTGCCCACGCGGACAATCTTCATGGTGTTGGTGCCGCCCGACTGGCCGATGGGTTCGCCGATGGTCAGCAGGATCAGGTCGCCATCGCGCACCGCGCCGCGCCGCCGCAGTTCCTCCTCGGCTTCGGCCAGCAGGACATCGCGGTCCTTGCTGGCGGTTTTCAGATTGATCGGGTAGACGCCGCGGAAAAGAGTGACTTTTCTACGGGTTTCAACCTGAGGTGTCAAGGCATAGATCGGCACCTGGGTCGACAGACGACTCATCCACAGGCAGGTGTTGCCGGATTCGGTGAGCGCGGCGATCGCCTTGATGTTGAGGTGCACCGAAGTGAATACCGCCGACATCGCAATGGCTTCGTCCGGACGCAGGAAGCTGTGGTCGAGCCGCGCCCCCGAAAAGTCGGGTTCGGCTTCCTTTTCCACTTCCAGGCAGACCCGGTGCATGGCCTGCACTGCCTCGACCGGGTACTGGCCGGCCGCGGTTTCGGCTGACAGCATCACCGCATCGGTGCCGTCGAGCACGGCGTTGGCGACGTCCGAGACTTCCGCACGGGTGGGAATCGGGCTCGAAATCATCGACTCCATCATCTGGGTGGCGGTGATGACGACCTTGTTGCGCTCCAGCGCCATGCGGATCATGCGCTTCTGCAGCGCGGGCACCGCGGCGTCGCCAACTTCCACCCCGAGGTCGCCGCGCGCCACCATGATGGCGTCGGACGCCTCGAGGATTTCATCCAGGTGCTCGATCGCCTCGGTACGTTCGATCTTGGCGACGAGCTGGCTCCGGCCACCCGCCGCGCGCAGCAGTTCGCGCGCCTGGCGCATGTCGGCACCCGAACGCGGGAACGACACCGCCAGGTAATCCGCGTTGAGCGCGGCGGCGGTCTTGATGTCCGCGATATCCTTCTCGGTCAGGGCGGCGGCCGACAGCCCGCCCCCCTTGCGGTTGATGCCCTTGTTGTTGGACAGCACGCCGCCCTGCACCACGTTGCAGAGGATTTCCGTGCCCCTGACTTCCTCGACCCACAACTCGATGCGGCCATCGTCCAGCAGCAGCGTCACGCCGCGGCTGACGTCGTTCGGCAGTTCCTTGTAGTCGAGCCCGACACGCGTCTGGTCGCCCAGCGGGCAGGCGGCGTCGAGGATGAAGGTGTCGCCCCTGGCCAGGGTGATCTTGCCGTCCTTGAACTTGCCGATGCGGATCTTCGGGCCTTGCAGGTCGACCAGCACGCCGACGGCACGCCCGCGCGCGCGCGCCAGCGAACGGACCAGTTCGGCGCGGTCGATGTGATCCTGCGAGGTGCCATGAGAGAAATTGAGACGCACCACATCCAGTCCCGCCTCCATCATGCGATCCAGGACCTTGGGGTCGGAGCAGGCGGGGCCGAGGGTGGCGACGATTTTGGTTCTGCGGGTCATTTTGGTGGGCTATGGACGGTGAGCAGCAAGCGGCATAAAACAAAAAACGGTGAGCAAAATCCGCTCACCGCTTATCGTTTGCTGTTTACCCCTTGGCGCGCTCCTCCAGTATCGCCACGGCAGGCAGCACCTTGCCTTCCAGGTATTCGAGGAAGGCGCCGCCTGCGGTCGAAATGTAGCTGACCTTGTCGTAGATGTCGTACTTCTGGATCGCGGCGATGGTGTCGCCGCCGCCGGCCAGGGTGAAGGCGTTGGTGTTGGCGATCGCCATGGCGATGGTCTTGGTGCCTTCGCCGAACTGGTCGAATTCGAACACGCCGACCGGGCCGTTCCACACCACGGTGCCGGCCTTCATGATGATGTCGGCCAGTTCCTGCGCACTCTTCGGGCCGATGTCGAAAATCATGTCATCGTCGGCGACGTCGCCGGCATCCTTCAGCACGGCAGGCTCGCTGGCGTCGAATTTCTTGCCGCACACCACGTCGACGGCGATCGGGATGGTGGCGCCGCGCGCAGTCATTTTCTCGATCAGCGCCTGTGCGGTCGGCACCAGGTCGTCCTCGCACAGCGACTTGCCGACATTCTTGCCGGTCGCCTTGAGGAAGGTGTTGGCGATGCCGCCGCCGACGACCAGTTGTTCACATTTCTCGGACAGCGCTTCGAGCACGGTCAGCTTGGTCGACACCTTGGAGCCGCCGACGATGGCGACCATCGGACGCGCCGGGCTGGCCAGCGCCTTGTCGAGCGCGTCGAGTTCCTCGGTCAGCAGCAGGCCGGCCGCAGCGGTCGGCGCAAACTTGGCGATGCCGTGGGTCGAGGCTTCGGCACGGTGCGCGGTGCCGAAGGCGTCCATCACGAAGACGTCGCACAGCGCAGCGTATTTCTTCGCGGTCTCGTCGACGTTCTTCTTCTCGCCCTTGTTGACGCGGCAGTTTTCCAGCACCACCAGCTCGCCATCGGCGACGTCGAAGCCGCCGTCGGTCCATTCGCGGATCAGGCGCACGTTCTTGCCGAGCTTCTGCGCGATGACGTCGACCACGGGCTTCAGCGAATCTTCTTCCTTGAACTCGCCTTCGGTGGGGCGGCCGAGGTGGGAGGTGACCATCACCTTGGCACCGGCCTTGAGGCAATGCTCGATGGTGCGCATCGAAGCGGTGATGCGGGCGTCGGAAGTGACCTTGCCGTCCTTGACCGGGACGTTCATGTCGGCGCGGATGAAGACGCGCTTGCCTGCCAGATCGAGATCGGTGACGCGGATAAATGCCATGGTTGGTTCTCCTGAAGGTAAGGTTTAAGGGTTGGCGCGGGTTGAGCCGCGCCAGACCTTAAGGCTCACGCTTGAGGGATCAGGATTCAGGATCCGGGGATCAGGGAAGGTGCGGGCTACGCCCGCGCTTTACCCCCCTGACCCCTGAATCCTGGCCCCTAGCCCCTTACTTGGCTACGTGCTCGACCAGACGCAGCATGTTGCAGGTGTAGCCGTACTCGTTGTCGTACCAGGACACGACCTTGACGAAGGTGTCGTCGAGGGCGATGCCGGCATCCACGTCGAAGGTGGAAGGTGCGCTATTGCCGACGAAGTCGGTGGAAACCACCTTTTCTTCGGTGTAGCCCAGCACGCCCTTCATGGCGCCGGTGGACGCGGCCTTCATGGCAGCGCAGATGTCGGCGTAGGTGGCCGGCTTGCTCAGTTCGACGGTCAGGTCGACCACCGACACGTCGGAGGTCGGAACGCGGAACGCCATGCCGGTCAGCTTGCCCTTCAGTTCCGGCAGCACGACGCCGACGGCCTTGGCAGCACCGGTGGACGACGGAATGATGTTTTCCAGGATGCCGCGGCCACCGCGCCAGTCCTTGGAAGACGGGCCGTCGACGGTTTTCTGCGTCGCGGTCGCCGCATGCACGGTGGTCATCAGGCCGCGCTTGATGCCCCAGTTGTCGTTCAGCACCTTGGCCACCGGGGCCAGGCAGTTGGTGGTGCAGGACGCGGCCGACACGATGGCCTGGCCGGCGTAAGTGCTGTGGTTCACGCCGTACACGAACATCGGAGTGGAATCCTTGGCGGGCGCCGACTGAACGACTTTCTTCGCGCCAGCCTTGATGTGGGCTTCGCAGGATTCGGTGGTCAGGAAGAAGCCGGTGCAGTCGATCACGATGTCGGCGCCGACTTCGTTCCACTTCAGGTTGGACGGATCACGTTCGGCGGTCAGGCGAATTTTCTTGCCGTTGACGACCATGTTGCCGCCATCGACTGCGATGTCGCCGTTGAAACGGCCGTGCACCGAGTCGTACTTGAGCATGTAGGCCAGGTAGTCGGGGTCGAGCAGGTCGTTGATCGCCACGATCTCGATGCCGGGGAAGTCCTTCGCCACAGCGCGGAACACCATGCGGCCGATGCGGCCAAAACCATTGATACCAACTTTGATTGCCATTTGCAGTCTCCTAGGTTGAAAAATCTTTTTATCCGCGAAGGACACGAAGTCTGACGAAGAAGAACCTCGCCTTATCTTCGGGACCTTCGCGGAGAGCGGCTCTTACAGCACGCCCTTGACCGCAGCCACGACGGCTTCGGTGGTGATACCGAACTCCTTGAACAGCGCCGGGGCCGGTGCGGATTCGCCGAAGCTGTCGATGCCGATCACGGCGCCTTCAAGGCCCACGTACTTGCGCCAGAAGTCGGTGACGCCGGCTTCGACCGCCACGCGCGGCAGGCCCTTGGGCAGCACGCTTTCCGGTAGGCAGCATCCTGACGGTCGAAGGTGTTGGTCGACGGCATCGACACCACGCGCACGGCGATGCCTTCCGCAGCCAGCGCTTCCTGCGCCTTCATCGCCAGTTCGACTTCGGAGCCGGTCGCGATGATGACAGCCTTGGCGCCCGCAGCATCCTTCAGCACGTAACCGCCCTTGGCGATATTGGCCAGGGTGGCCGCATCGCGCGCCATGAACGGCAGGTTCTGGCGGCTGAGGATGTGGCAGGTGGGGCCGTCGGCACGCTCGACCGAATGCGCCCAGCCGACCAGCGTCTCGACCGTGTCGCACGGACGCCAGACGTCGATGTTGGGGATCATGCGCAGGGTGGCAGTCTGCTCGACCGGCTGGTGGGTCGGGCCGTCTTCGCCGAGGCCGATGGAATCGTGCGTGAACACATGGATCACGCGCTGCTTCATCAGCGCAGCCATGCGGATGGCGTTGCGCGAGTATTCGGAGAACATCAGGAAGGTGCCGCCGAACGGCAGCAGGCCGCCGTGCAGCGCCATGCCGTTCATGATCGCGGCCATGCCGAATTCACGCACGCCGTAGCTGATGTAGTTGCCGGGATTGCCGTGACGCACCGGATGGCAGCCCGTCCAGTTGGTCAGGTTGGAGCCGGTGAGGTCGGCCGAGCCGCCGAGAAACTCGGGCAGTGCCGGGGCCAGCGCATTGATCGCGATCTGGCTGGCCTTGCGGGTGGCGACAGTTTCGGCCTTGGTGTTGATCGCAGCCAGCTGCTCGGCAACGTGTGCCTTCCAGTTGGCGGGCAGTTCGCCCTTCATGCGGCGCTCGAATTCGGCGGCCTCGGCAGGGTAAACAGCTTCTTGTATTCGGCGAACTTGTTGTTCCACAGCGTTTCAAGGCCCTGGCCCTTGGTCTTGGCATCCCAGCCGGCATAGATGTCGGCGGGTACTTCGAACGCGGGGTGATTCCAGCCGATGTGCTTGCGGGTGGCTTCGATTTCGGCATGGCCCAGCGCAGCGCCGTGCACGTCGTGGGTGCCTTCCTTGTTGGGCGAGCCCTTGCCGATGATGGTCTTGCAGCAGATCAGGGTGGGCTTGTCGCTGCTGGCCTTGGCCTTCTGGATGGCGGCTTCGAGCGCGACCACGTCATGGCCATCGACACCGGCGATCACGTTCCAGCCATAGGCTTCGAAGCGCTTGGCGGTGTCGTCGGTATACCAGTGCTCGATGTGGCCGTCGATGGAGATGCCGTTGTCGTCCCAGAAGGCGATCAGCTTGTTGAGCTTCCAGGTGCCGGCCAGCGCACAGGATTCGTGCGAAATGCCTTCCATCATGCAGCCGTCGCCCATGAATGCATAGGTGTGGTGGTCGACGATGGTGTGGTCGGGCTTGTTGAATTCGGCAGCCAGCATCTTTTCCGCCATCGCCATGCCGACGGCATTGGTGATGCCCTGGCCGAGCGGGCCGGTGGTGGTTTCCACGCCGGGGGCGTAGCCGTATTCGGGGTGGCCCGGGGTCTTGGAGTGCAACTGGCGGAACTGCTTGAGATCGTCCATCGACAGGTCGTAGCCGGTCAGGTGCAGCAGCGCATAGATCAGCATCGAGCCGTGGCCATTCGACAGCACGAAGCGGTCGCGGTCTGCCCATTTGGGGTTGGTCGGGTTGTGGCGCATGTGGTGGTTCCACAGCGTCTCGGCGATTTCCGCCATGCCCATGGGGGCGCCGGGGTGGCCGGATTTGGCTTTTTCGACAGCATCCATTGCAAGCGCACGGATGGCATTGGCCAGGTCGTTACGGGTTGGCATTGCGTTCCCTTCAGCTAAGTAAAAAACTGTCGCACCCCGCCCGAAACGCCAAGCAAAGGCAGCTTGGGCAGGGTATGCAAAAACCTTGATTATCCTTCAGTTAGGCGGGCTTTCGCAAGCCGCGCCCAAAGCGGGTAAAAGCAGCGTGGTGACAAGCGCTTAAGCCGACAAGCTCAAGCGCCGGCTCATGGCCGGCTTCCCTAAATCTTTTTATCCGGCCTGCATGACGGCTTATGCACCCGCCGCCTTGAGCCAGTCACGCCACAGCCTGAACAGCTCGGGACTGGCCGAGGCCACCACCGAGCGCTCCCAGACGTTGGCGATGTCGAAGCTGCCCGACAGGCTGGACAGGCGGCCGCCCGCCTCTTCCAGAATCAGCGCACCCGCGGCGTAATCCCACAGCTTCTGGCCGCCGTGCACATAGATGTCGAAGCGTCCGGCGGCGGTATAGCACCAGTCGAGCGTGGAAGCGCCGAAATTGCGCTGCGAGGCATACGGCGGCCACGATGCCAGGCGGCCAGCCAGTTCACGGTCGATGCGCTTCATTTCGACCCCGGCCAGCGCGCGCCGCAGCTCGCTGGCGGGCGGCCGCAAGGGCAGCGGCACGTCGTTCAGGTGTGCCCCCCGCCCGCGCTCGGCGGAAAACATTTCGTCCGCGATCGGGTCGTAGACCACGCCGACCTGGCGCTCGCCCTTGTAGAGATAGGCCACCGACACCGCAAAGTAGGGCACGCCGGCGACGAAGTTGGAGGTGCCGTCGATCGGATCGACGCACCACAAACCGTCGCGGCCGGCCTCCCAGGCGTCGTGCTGCTGCTGCTCGGTCATTTCCTCGCCCAGCACCGGCACCTTGCTGATCTGCGGCAACGCGTCCTCGAGCGCCTGCTGCGTCGCGAGGTCCGCTTCGGTGAACAGGCTGCCGTCCATCTTGTGGCTGTGCGCCACCTTGAGGAAACGCGGGGTCACCTCGCGCTGCGCCACCTCCCGAACCAGCGCCTTGACCGCTTCAAGCATGATCAGGCACGCACGCAATAACAATACACAAATTCCTGCTCCTTGCCGGACGGGGTGTGATGGATCTCGGTTTCGTGGCCGATCAGGCGGAACGGCGCACCAAATTCGGCGTGCAGCGACTCGGGCGCGTAGCGCATCACATCCAGCCCCGAACATTGCAGGGGGCCGCCGGGACCGAAGGTCGCGACAATGACATGCCCGCCGGGTTTGACGCTCTTCAGCACCTGCGCGACATAACGTGCGCGGTCTTCCGGATCGGTCAGAAAATGAAATACCGCGCGATCGTGCCAGACATCGTAGTGCGCGGTGGGCAGATCAGCCCGGGTGATATCGCCCGCAATCCACTGTACAGACTGCGCCCGCGCCCTAAGCGCGCCCGGCTCGTCGCCAGCGCCGATTCGGCAAGGTCCAGTACGGTCAGATTACGGTAGCCGGCGTCGAGCAGGCCATCCACCAGCACCGATGCGCCGCCGCCGACGTCAATGATGTGCGCACTGTCGTCCGCACACCCCTTGATCAGGCGCAGCGATGAGGCTGCGTGGGTCTGGAACCAGCTGACCTCGTCGGCCGACTTGCTGCTGTAAACGGACTCCCAATGCTGCTGACGGTCGACCATGTCACGCCTCCTTCCATTTGATCGAACAGCCCATGCTGGGAACCTGCTCGGCGGGGCCGCGCTGGGTGGCGGCGACGTCCTTCATCGCTTCGAACAGGTCGCGCCGCACGCCTTCGGGGGCGGTTTCCTTGCGCGATGCGTCGAAGCGGCCGCGGTATTGCAGCGCGAAGTCGCGGTTGAAGCCGAAAAAATCCGGCGTGCACACCGCACCATAGGCTTTCGCCACCTGCTGGGTCGCGTCGAGCACGTAGGGAAACGGGAAAGCGAATTCGGCGGCCACCTGTTTCATGTTGTCGAAGGAATCCTCGGCGTATTCGGTCGGGTCGTTCGACATGATGGCGATGGCGTGAATGCCGTGCTGCCTGAGTTCGGCCCCATCGCGCACCAGGCGCGGGCGGATGGCTTTCACGTAAGGGCAATGGTTGCAGATGAACATGACCAGCAGGCCGTTCGGTCCCATCGCGTCACGCAGCGTCCACTGCCTGCCGTCGACACCGGGCAGGCTGAAATCGGGGGCTTTCCAGCCAAAATCGCATACCGGGGTAGTGAGGGAAACCATGACGCACTCCACAGAAATTCGGGACAACCCCTGCATAATACCAAGATGCCCGCCCCCCGCTTCTATCTCGATCAGCCGCTCGCCCTGGGTGCCCGCTTCAGCCTGCCGCCCGGCCCGGCCCGCCATGCCGCGCGCGCGTTGCGGCTGGCGGCGGACGATGTCGTCACCCTGTTCAACGGCCGCGGCGGCGAGTACAGCGCGCGCATCGACCGCATCCACAAGGACGAGGTGGCGGTCAGCATCACCGGCTTTGCCGACATCGAGCACGAATCGCGCCTGCGGGTCATGCTGGCGCAAGGCATTTCCAGCGGCGAGCGAATGGACTACACGCTGCAGAAGGCGGTCGAGCTCGGGGTGGCGGCGATTCAGCCGATCGCCGCCAGGCGCAGCGTGGTCAAGCTGGCCGGCGAGCGCGTCGACCGTCGCATCGCGCACTGGCAAGGCGTGGTGGCCAGCGCCTGCGAGCAATGCGGGCGCAACCAGGTGCCCGCCGTGGCCGCGCCGCTGCCGCTGGCCCAGTGGCTGGGGCAGCACGCTGGCGGCCGCCTGCTGTTCCTGTCGCCGCTGGCCGAACAACGGCTGGCCGACTTGCCTGCCCCGCTCGCAGCAGATTGCCTGGTAGCCGGCCCGGAAGGCGGTTTCGAAACTGACGAGATTGCCGCGCTGCATGCAGCAGGCGCGATCCCGGTTCGGCTGGGACCGCGTGTGCTGCGCACCGAGACCGCCGCGCTGGCAGCGCTGGCCGCCATGCAGACGCTATGGGGCGACTTCTGAACCCGCAAAGGGAGCTATCGTAACAACCCGCGCATACTGCTCAATGGAGGCCGCGTGCCGTCAGAGTACCGTTGCTGCAGGACCTCCGCCCATGCCAGACGGAACCTGATCCACCTCGACATCATGTCTTCCTTGCCGGGCTTCACGCTGCGCATGCTGTGCAGTGTCGACATCACCAGCTCCCCGCGAAACAGCACCGTCGACAATGTGACTCGTCACTTCGGGTGCGGCTATCAGCATGCTGTACCGGTGCCAAACATGGACGCCAAATCCAAATCTCCGGTCAAGGTAGCGGCTGAGAATCCGGATGATCGCAGCCAAGTCGCAGACAGGCTGTAAAGCCCGTCCAATTTAATCCGTATATTGATCGAGTCGTGCGGAGCGCCCTGCGCTTCCTTATCCTTTTCTGTATCCTTCCCAACACACAACCTGCCCGGGCCACCCAATTGAAAGACACTGCCGATTTCGTCCACTGGTTTCGTTCCGCCGCGCCATACATTCACGGCTTTCGCGGCAAGACCTTCGTCATCGCCTTCGGCGGCGAATTGGTGGCGGACGGCGGTTTCGTGCAACTGGCCCACGACGTCAATCTGCTGAACAGCCTGGGGGTGCGGCTGGTGCTGATTCATGGCGTGCGGCCGCAGGTAGAGGCGCGGCTGACAGAAAATGGGACCGCACTCCATTATGTGAATGGCCTGCGCGTCACCGACAACGCCGCGCTGGCTTGCGTCAAGGAAGCCGCCGGCACCGTGAGAGTCGAAATCGAGGCGCTGCTCTCGCTGGGCATCGCCAATACGCCCATGGCCGGCGCAGATATCCGGGTCGCCTCGGGCAACTTCGTCACCGCCCAGCCACTCGGGGTGCGCGACGGCGTGGACCTGCTGCACACTGGCGAAGTACGCAAAATCGATGCCGCCGCGATCCGGCGCCGTCTCGACCAGCACGACATCGTGCTGCTCTCTCCCATCGGCTACTCGCCGACCGGCGAGATCTTCAATCTGAGCCTGGAAGACGTGGCGACCCAGGCCGCGGTCGAACTGGCGGCCGACAAGCTGATCTTCCTGATGGACACCGAAGGGGTGCCGGACAAGGAGGGCGAGATCCATAACGCACTCACCGTCAACGAGGCGCGGCAGGTGCTCGAAAAAGCCGGGCGTGCCAAAGCACGCAAGCTGCCGGAAGACGTGACCTATTACCTGCCCTGCGCGATCACCGCCTGCACCCAGGGGGTCAAGCGCGCGCATCTCATCAGTCGCCATCGCGATGGCGCACTGTTGTCCGAACTGTTCACCCGCGAGGGTGTCGGCACGCTGATCACGCCGGCGCCGCTGGAAACCCTGCGTCCCGCCACCATCGACGATGTCGGCGGCATCCTTGGCCTGATCGAACCGCTGGAACGCGATGGCATCCTGGTCAGGCGCTCGCGCGAATTGCTGGAAATGGAGGTCGAGCGCTTTCTGGTGCTCGAATCCGATGGCGTGATCGCCGGCTGTGCGGCGCTTTACCCCTTCCCTGAGGAGCAGGCGGCCGAACTCGCCTGCCTGGCGGTATCCAAGGAATTCCGCGGTCGAGGCTTCGGCGAGCTGTTGCTGGCCGAAGCCGAGAAGAAAGGCAAAAAGGCAGGCTTCAAGCAATTGTTCGTGTTGACCACCCGCACCGAGCACTGGTTCGAGGAGCGCGGCTTTGTCGACAGCAGCCCCGACCACCTGCCCAAAAGCAAACAGGCCCTCTACAACTACAAGCGGAAATCCAAGGTTCTGCAAAAATCCCTATAACCAACCATTCAAGCGCATTCCCGGCAACTGCCGAAGCTGAATACGCTCCTTACCGATCAGGTCTTGCCATGAAGTTCAAACCTGCCTGCCTGCTGGGGCTATTCCTGCTTTTGATTGTGGGCACACGACCCGCAAGCAGCGCGGAAACCCCGCTGGTGTTCGGCGTCTTTCCCAATCTGACGGCGATGCAGATCATCGAAACCTATCGTCCGCTGGCCGAGGTTCTCGAGCAGCAGCTGGGCCGCCGCGTTCTCGTCTATAGCGCGCCCGACTTCAGCAGCTTCGTCGCGCGCACCCATGCAGGCGAATACGACATCGTGCTGACTGCGCCGCACCTCGCATGGCTGGCACAGCAGGAGGCCGGTTACCGACCGCTGCTGAAATATGCCCAACCCGTACGGGGCCTGCTGGTCGTCAGGGAGGATTCGCCCCTTCATGCGATGAAGGCCTTGCGCGGACGCACCATTGCAACGGCCGACCCGATTGCCGTCGTGGTACTGGCCCTGCAGGCTCAAATGGCGGCGAAAGGACTCAGGCACGGCATCGATTACCGGACCACGGATTCCGGCACCCATACCAATGCCGCGATGCAGGTCAGTCTTGGGCGCGCGGATGCCGCCATGCTGGGACTGCATCCGTACAATCTGATGCCCGCCGAATTGAGCCAGCAATTGCGTGTACTCGCCGAGACGCCGCCCTTGTCCAGCCTGATGTATCTGACCCATCCACGCCTGCACGACACCAAGGTACGAGCAATCCGCAAGGCCTTGCTGGGATTCGCCGCCACGCCCGAGGGCCAGGCATTCATGCAACACGGCGGTTATGGCGGCTTCGCCGATGTGGACGGCAAGGAGCTGCGGGCATTCCGCCCCTATGCCCTGCAGGCACAGGAAATGTTGCGGGAGACACCATGAAACGGTGGCTGGGACGCCTCTCCTTGCGTTACAAACTCACCCTCGCCGCCCTGGCGGTGGAAGCAGTGATGCTGAGCTTCCTGATCGGCAACGGCATGGAACTCACCAGCCAGGTGCTGCAAAAGCAGGCTGAACAGCGTGCTCAGGAGATTGCGGAAACCTTGGCGGCGGCGCTGCTGGGGCCGCTGTCGCAGCAGGACGATGCCAGCGTACGCGACATCATCCAGTCGCTGGGGCATGACGGCGGGATTGAAACCATCGAAATACGGGATGCCAGCAAGCGCGTCGTCCACCAGACCGGCACCGCCGATCATGACACTGACTTCCGCGTGGTGAAGCCGGTCGAACTGGCAGGCCAGCGCTATGGCGAGGTTGACCTGGTGCTGTCGGGTGATTTCATCGAGCATGCACGCGCACGCTATATGCAGCGCAGCCTGATCATTGCCGCAGCGGCCTTGCTGATCACCGGCATCCTGCTGGCATTCTCGATGGGCAGCATCGTGCGCCGTTTCGAAGCGCTGACTCGCGCCAGCAAGCGCATGGCGCAAGGCGATCTGGACATCAAGCTGGCCGGCGAAGGGCAGGACGAAATCGGCCAGCTGATCGCTACCTTCAACCAGATGGCCGAATCAGTCCGCTTCAACGTCGAGCGGTCACGCGAGAACGAGGCGCGCTTTCACGCCATCGCCGATTACACCCACGATCTGGAATTCTGGCTATCGCCGGAAGGCAAGCTGTTGTGGGTCAATCCGTCGGTCGAACGGATGCTGGGCTACAGCGTCGGCGAATGCTTGGCGCAGATGAATTTTCCGGCCGACCTGATCCTTCCCGAAGACCGTGCAGCCGCCGATTTCCAGTTGCGCCAGGCCCTGCGTGGCACCTCGGGGCAGGGCTACACCTTCCGCATGTGCCGCAAGGACGGCGGCCATTTCTGGGCGGTGGTGAACTGGCAGCCGATCCATGATTACAGCGGGGTGTATCAGGGCATCCGCGCCAGCATCCACAGCATTGACGACCTCAAGGCAACCGAGGCCAGCCTGCGCCAGGCGATCAACGAACTGCGCACAGCGGAAACCCTGCAGGGCAAGTACCTGAAGGAAACCGAACAGGAGCGCGCCCGCCTGGTCTCGCTGCTGTCGGCGATGAACCTGGGCATCCTGTTCGTCGCCGCAGATGGCCGCGTGATCTACCACAATCCCACTTTCAGCCGCATGTGGTTGATCGAGGAAGGCACGCAGCTGATCGGCCTGCCCGCACACGAGGTGCTCGCACAATCCACCTCGACGCTGGCGCGCCCCGACCATTTTTCGCGCCATCTGCTGTCGGTTCTGGAAACGCGCGAGTTGTCGGACAGCTATGAAATCCAGATGACCGACGGACGCGTCATCAACGAACTCGATTACCCGGTACGCGACCGCGAAGGCCGCTTCATCGGTCATTTGTGGATTTACGAAGACATCACGCGTGAACGCCAGACTGCCGAACAACTGGTGTATCTGGCCGAGCGCGACGCGCTGACCGGCTTGTACAACCGGCACCGCTTCCAGCAGGAGCTGGCACGCACCATGCTGGAGTGCGACCGGCAGCAGACTGAATGTGCGGTCATGTTCTTCGACCTCGACGAATTCAAGGCCATCAACGACAGCTACGGCCATCGCGCCGGCGATGCCCTGCTGATCCGGGTGGCCGGCGAAATCGGCGCACTGGTGCGGCGCAACGAAGTGCTGGCACGCCTCGGCGGCGACGAATTCGCCATATTGCTCCCCGGCGCGCACGGCAAGGAGGCCGAGGCGCTGGCCGACCGCGTGGTGCGTGCGGTCGCGCAGATCCCGTTCCGCTTCGAGGGGCAGAGCCTGCGCGTCACCACCAGCCTGGGCATCGCCTATTATCCGGTCCATGCGGCCGATGCCGACGACCTGGTGGCGCGCGCCGACATCGCCATGTACCAGGCCAAGGATGCCGGCAGGAACACCTGGCGCGTCTACCGTGCGGACAGCGAAGCCGACACGGAGATGCGCAGCCGCCTGTCGTGGAGCGAGCGCATCAGCAACGCGCTCGACAGGGGGCTGTTCCAGCTGCATTTCCAGGGCGTGTACCGGACCGAGGACGGCACCCTGTCGCACCTGGAGGCGCTCATCCGGATGATCGACGAGCGCAATCCCGACCAGCTCATCATGCCGACGCACTTCATCCAGCTGGCCGAGAAAAGCGGCCGCATCCTCGACATCGACCGCTGGGTGATCCGCGAAGTGCTGCGCCGGCTGGCGGAAAACCCGGCCATCCCGCCGATCGCGGTCAACCTGTCCGGCCGTTCGCTGTCCGAGCCCGGGCTGCCCCAGTTCATCGGCAACGAGCTGCGGGACGCCGGCGTCGACCCCGGCCGCCTGATCGTCGAAATCACCGAAACGGCTGCCGTATCCGACCTGCACGATGCGCAACGCATGATCGAAGCCTTGAGCCAGCTGGGGTGCGGTGTCAGTCTCGACGATTTCGGCGTCGGTTTCGCGTCTTTCGCCTACCTCAAGCACCTGCATGTCGACACCATCAAGATCGACGGCCTGTTCATCCGCGACCTGGCCAACGATCCCGACAACCAGGTGTTCGTGCAGGCCATGGTCAGCGTGGCGCTCGGCCTCGGCAAGTCGGTCGTCGCGGAATACGTCGAGGATGCCAGGACGCTCGCCCTGCTGCGCAAGTTCGGCGTCGATCTGGTGCAGGGCTATCACCTCGACCATCCGGTCGCCAACCACCCGGCACTCCAGGTCTAGCAGGTCAGCCTGGCGCTGTGGGGCAGCGCAGGCACAGTGGTAAAATGCTGCGTTTTTTCCGCGTCACAGGATTTTCGCCGTGCTCACCGCTTCCAGCATCACCCTCCAGTTCGCCGCCAAGCCCCTGTTCGAGAACGTCAACGTCAAATTCGGCGACGGCAACCGCTATGGCCTGATCGGCGCCAACGGCTGCGGCAAGTCGACCTTCATGAAGATCCTCGCCGGCGAACTCGAGCCGACCGCCGGCAACGTCTCGCTCGATCCCGGCGAGCGTATGGCCTGGCTGCGCCAGGACCAGTTTGGCTACGAGGACCAGCGCGTGCTCGACGTGGTGATGCAGGGCCACGCCGACATGTGGCGGGTGATGCTGGAAAAGGACGCCATTTACATGAACCCGGAGGCGAGCGAGGAGGACTACCTGCACGCCGCCGAGCTGGAAGCAAAGTTCGGCGAAATGGGCGGCTACGACGCCGAGGCGCGCGCCGGCCAGCTGCTGCTCGGCGTCGGCATTCCCACCGAGCAGCATACCGGCCCGATGAGCGAGATCGCGCCGGGCTTCAAGCTGCGCGTGCTGCTGACGCAGGCGCTGTTCTCCAATCCCGACATCCTGCTGCTCGACGAACCCACCAACAACCTCGACATCAACACCATCCGCTGGCTGGAAAACGTACTCAACGAAAGCAAGGCCACCATCGTCGTCATCTCGCACGACCGCCACTTTTTGAATCAGGTCTGTACCCACATGGCCGACCTCGACTTCGGCACCATCAAGACCTATCCCGGCAACTACGACGACTACATGCTGGCCTCGACCCAGGTCAAGGAACGCCAGGCCTCGGCCAACGCCAAGGCCAAGGACAAGGTCGCCGAACTGCAGGAATTCGTGCGCCGCTTCTCCGCCAACAAGTCGAAGGCGCGCCAGGCCACCAGCCGCATGAAGATGATCGACAAGATCAAGATCGAGGACTTCAAGCCCAGCTCGCGGCAGAACCCCTACATCCGCTTCGAGCCGGAAAAGCTGCTGCACCGCCGCGCGCTCGAGGTCGAGAACCTCAAGTTCGGCTACGACGACACCCCGCTGTTTTCCAACATGAACTTCTCGCTCGAAGCGGGTGAAAAGATGGCCGTCATCGGCGGCAACGGCGTCGGTAAATCGACGCTGATGAAGCTGCTGATGGGCGAGCTGACGCCGGAGTATGGCGAAGTGCGCTGGAGCGAGAACGCCAACGTCGGCTATTTCTCGCAGGACCATGTCGCCGACTTCGACATGGACAAGAATCTCACCGACTGGATGCACCAGTGGACGCAGCCGGGCGACGACGAGCAGGTGCTGCGCGGCATTCTCGGGCGCCTGCTGTTCTCCGGCGACGACGTCAAGAAACCGGTGCGCGTGCTGTCTGGCGGCGAAAAGGGCCGCATGCTGTACGGCAAGCTGATGCTCGGCCGCCACAACGTGCTGATGATGGACGAGCCGACCAACCACATGGACATGGAATCGATCGAGTCGCTGAACCTCGCGCTCGACCTCTACAAGGGCACGCTGATCTTCGTCTCGCACGACCGCCAGTTCGTCTCCAGCCTCGCCACCCGCATCCTCGAAATAACGCCCGAAGGCGTCGAGTTCTACATGGGTACCTACGACGAGTACCTGCACTCGAAAGGGCTCGAATGACGGCGAGCCCTCTCCCCAACCCTCCCCCGCATGCGGGGGAGGGGGCAAACGAAGTGCTGCGCACGCCCGCACCGATTAACGAAGTTGTCGTCATCGGCCTCGGCCAGCTCGGCCGCGTTTTCGCCGGCGGTCTGCTGCGTGCCGGCTGCACGGTCGTCCCGGTCAATCGCGGCGACGACCTGTTCACCGTCGCGCACGCACATCCCGAGCCGGAACTGGTGCTGGTGGCGGTCGCCGAGAATGACCTGCACACCGTGCTTGCTGCGCTGCCCGAAGTCTGGAAGCCGCGCGTCGCGCTGATCCAGAACGAACTGCTGCCGCGCGACTGGCTGGCGCACGGCTATACCGATCCCACCGTGGTCTCGGTATGGTTCGAAAAGAAAAAGGGCATCGACGCCAGGCCGCTGATCGCTTCGTCAGTGGCCGGCCCCGGCGCCGCGCTGCTGTGCCGCGCGCTCGATGCCATCGAGCTGCCGTGCCGCGAAGTCGCTGCGGGCGCCCCACTGCTGTTCGAGCTGGTACGCAAGAACGTCTACATCCTCACCACCAACATCGCCGGGCTCAAGACCGGTGGCACGGTATCGCAGCTGTGGGCGCAGCACGAGGACTTCGCACGCCAGGTGGCGAAGGAAGTCATGGATATCCAGGATGCGCTGACCGGCGTGCGACTCGACCGTGACGCGCTGATTGCCGGCATGCTGGAAGCCTTCGACGGCGACCCTGGCCATGGCTGCACCGGCCGCTCGGCGCCGGCCCGGCTGGCCCGCGCGATCGGGCATGCGGATGCGCTCGGGCTGGCCGTGCCAACGCTGCGGTCGTTGGCACGCTGAGTGATGCAATTCTGGAAAATTTTCCTGCTTGCGATGTTGGGCTCGACTGCTGCGGCTGCGGCCGAACCCGTCACCTTCGCCACCAAACTGTACGCCAAGTTCCACCACGAGCGCTGCCTGTCCTGCCACCAGTTCAACAGCCCCCAGGGACGCGGCTCCGGCTCGCACCGCAGCCGCTATCTGTGCCTGCAATGCCACCGCCCCGCCGTGATCGGCCTGCCGCCCAACACCGAGTGGATGGCGCCGAACAAGATGGATTACACCGGATTCACCCCCGCCGACACCTGCCGCCTGATCAAGCGGCGCATCGGCAACGATCCCACCGGCCAGAAACTCGCTCTCCATCTGCTGGACGACGGGCGCATCCGCTGGGCACTCGTTTCCGGGATGACCCCCGGCGGGCAGAAGCAGGCAGTGCCGGGCGGCTATGCCGAATGGAAACGCGACGTCGACGACTGGGTCCGGGACGGCATGCGTTGCGAGTAAGGCGCCGCCCAGCCTTTCGAGCCGGACATTGCATCGCGGTCAGATCGAAAGGCTGCCGGGTTGATTGGCCTCGCCGCCCACCACCCCAGAGCGCTCGAACGGCAGCCAGCCCGGCAAGCCGCCGGCCCTGACGCGGCCCTTGATGCGATAGTCCGCACCCTGCTTGAGGATTTCTGGCAGGGTCTTGATCTGCTGCAGCAGATTCACTGACTGCGTCATCGCTTCCACCCGCAATACGGTGCTGGATGCCGCCGGGATCCGGGTCGGCACGTTCGACAGCCCCTTGGCGAAGGCGCGCCCGTTCAACTCGAACTCGAACTCCAGCGCCTCGATGTCAAGATCGAAATTGTTTGGATTGGCGATCCGCAAGCCCACCTCGAAGTGCTGTTCGAGCAGGCCGAGGCGCTTGATGTCGACCTCGGCCACGCTCACCTTGGGCGCGAGCACATTCGGCGGCAGGCCGGAACAGGCGGCGAGGCCGAAAACCAGAAACAAAACCAGCAGACGTTGCAACATGGAATCCCCCTCCCCAACCCTCCCCCGCAAGCGGGAGAGGGCGCGATTGTTGAGCCCAACCCGATTAACGGATATGTGCCAGCAGCTGTGCGGTCATGCGTGCGGCCTGCGCTGCATAGCTGCCGCCGAACAGGTTGGCATGGTTGAGAATATGGTAGAGATTGTAGAGCGTCCTGCGCACGGCATAGCCGGCGTCGAGCGGCCACGCCTCACGATAGGCGGCATGGAAGGCCGGGGCGAAGCCGCCGAACAGTTCACTCATCGCGAGGTCGCATTCGCGGTCGCCGAAATACACGGCCGGATCGAAAATCACCGGCATGCCGTCGCGCAGATAGGCGTGGTTGCCGCCCCACAGGTCGCCATGCAGCAGCGCGGGCATGGGCTGGTAGCCGGCAAAAAACGCTGGCAGATTCGCCAGCAGGGTTTCCCCGTCGCACTGCAGGGCGCCGCCGTAGCCGTTGTCGGCAGCCAGCTGAAGCTGAAAGCCGAGCCGGTGCTTGCGCCAGAAATCGACCCAGCCATCCGTCCAGGCATTCGCTTGCGGCGTGGCGCCGATCCAGTTGTCGCGTGTCCAGCCGAACTGCGGGGCACTGATGCGATGCTGTTGCGCCAGCAAGTGCCCCAGCCCGGAAGCGTCGCCCTGCGGTGTGAGCGGCAGATGTTCGAGCACCAGGAAAGCGCGTCCGGCGGCTGCCCCATTGCAGATCACCCCCGGCACGCGGATCGCCTGCGCGGCATGCAGTGCCGCCAGTCCCGCGGCTTCCGCCTCGAACACGGCAAGCCTTGCGGCAGGCTGAACCTTGACGAAAAACGTGCGCACGCCATCGCCGATCCTGAAGGCCTGGCTGATGTCGCCGCCCATCACCCCCTGCGAGTCGGTTGCGGCAAAGGGCGCGCCGGTAGCGTGCCCGATGGCGGCGGACAGTTCGGCGAGGAAGGCGCTCATGGCCAGGCCTGCGGCTGGATGCGAAGGGGCAGCGCCTGGCCATGAGCGTCAGCCGCCAGCACGGCATCGACAGGTTGCTCCAGATTGAAGGGCTGCCTGCCCAATGCGTAGGGACTCACCAAAACAACACGCGCCCTGAAGGCGCGTGCGTGTTTGCTGTGCAAGCCGTCACCGAGATCTACTTGGCTTTGGGGCGCTGCTCGAACATCTTGGCGATGCCGGGGTCGCGCGAGGCGCCGGCGGCTTCCATGCGCTTGAGGTATGCGTCCCACAGCGCGGCCTGATTGACGCCGAGATCGTGGAGGTATTCCCAGGAATAAATGCCGGTGTCGTGGCCGTCGGAAAAGAAGAAGTTGATGCCGTACAGGCCGACCGGTTCGGCGGCGTTGATCAGCACCTCGCGCTTGCCGACCTGCAGCACTTCCTGGCCGGGGCCGTGGCCGCGCACTTCGGCGGAGGGCGAATACACGCGCAGGAACTCGTACGGCAGCTCGAAACGCGAACCGTCGGTAAAGGCGATTTCAAGCTTGTGCGAAGCCTGATGGAGCTTGATGTCGGTAGGGGTGGGCAGGGCCATGAAGAAACACTCGAAATGAACGCAGCCCCAAGTGTAAACCCGTCGTGCCGAGATTAAACCCTGGCGGAACAAGGGGCTGAAGCGGATTGTGACCTGAAATCTGGCGCGCCCGGCGCGATTCGAACGCACGACCCCTGCCTTCGGAGGGCAGTACTCTATCCAGCTGAGCTACGGGCGCCTGGAGCCGGATCGACTCCATGGGACGGCGAAGCATAGCCGGTTTGCCGCGTGTCGTCCATCCGCGGCGCATGCGCCGGCCTTTCCTGCGGGGGGGGCTTTCCTTATAATCCGGGGTTTTGATCCCTCCCCCCAAGGAACATTTCTCATGGCCGATTCGCACGCCAAGATGACCCAAGCCACCCCGCAGGAAGTCATCATTTCCGTTGTCGCCGGACTGTTCGCCCCCCTGCTGGCAATATTCCTGGTCGTCCAGCTGGTGCTCAGCATCCAGGACAGCCACAAGCCGGACGTCTCCAGCGAGGCCGCGCAGAAGGCCACGCTTGCGCGCATCAAGCCGTTTGCCCAGCTGGCCGCGGTCGATGCCAACGCCCCCAAGGTGGAGAAATCCGGCCAGGAAGTCTACGACGCGGTCTGCACCTCGTGTCACGCTGCAGGTGCCCTGGGCGCGCCGAAGTTCGACAGCAAGGGCGACTGGAGCGGCCGCCTCGGCCAGGGCTTCGACACCCTGGTCAAGCACGCGATCGAAGGCATCCGCCAGATGCCCGCGCGCGGCGGCGACGGCGATCTGTCGGATGTGGAAGTCGCCCGCGCTGTCGCCTACCTGGCCAATTCCGCCGGCGCGAATTTCAAGTCACCGGAAGCGGCACCCGCCGCCGCCGCTGAAACCACGCCGCCCGCAGCGGCCGAATCGGCATCGGCCGCCAAGCCGGACCCGGCCAAGGGCAAGCTGGTATACGAAAACAGCTGTGCCGCATGCCACAGCAGCGGCGTCGCGGGCGCACCCAAGGTCGGCGACAAGGCGGCCTGGACTGCCCGCCTGAGCCAGGGCTTGCCGATGCTGCTCGAGCATGCGCTCAAGGGCATACGCGGCATGCCTGCCAAGGGCGGCAATGCCGACCTGCCGGATGCCGACCTGGCCAATGCTGTCGGCTACATGGTCGTGGAGTCTGGCGGCAAGCTGTAAACCACGCTCTATCAAGAAAGCCAAGATGAGAAACACCTTCTGCCTGCTCATGTCCACAGCGACCTCAATGCTAACCTGCGGCAAGTCCACCGTCGGTTTCATGGTCGCGCTTCCGCACTGAGGCCTGACATGGCACCGGTCTGTCCTCATTGCGGAAGTGACCGGACTCGCAGTACTTCGCTGCATGCGTACGATGGCATACGCCACATGTTGTGGAGCAAGCCGCTGCGCTGTCGCAAATGCCACCATCGCTTCTTTGTATTCAGTCCGCTCAAGCCCCTGTTGCTGCTGACTGCGGCCGCCGCACTGGTCGGCGTGACCGCCTGGCTCACGCTGGATCCGCATTCGGGCTTGCCTGCTCCACAGGCAACTGAAAAACTGCCGCATGCACGGGCTGCGCAGGGTGACGCCGAAGCGCAATTGCGGTTGGGCTTGCGCTACGCCGAGGGTGACGGTGTGATCCGGAGCGACAAGGAAGCCGCCAAGTGGCTTGCGCTGGCCGCCAAGCAGGGCCTGGCCGAGGCGCAATATCACTATGGCCTGATGCTGTTGAAGGGGCGTGGGGTGGTGCAGGATTATCGCGCGGCCTTCAACTGGATCGAAAAACCTGCCCAGCGCGGATATGCCCAGGCGCAATACAGTCTGGGCGAGTTGTACCGCTTTGGCACCGGCACGCCGGTCGACAAACCGCGCGCTTACCTGTGGTTCAATCTCGCTGCGGCGCAGGGGGTGGATGCGGCCGCCAAGGCGCGCGACAACCTGGTGTGGCAACTGAAGCCCGAGCAGATCACCGCGATGCAGGAAGAGGCGCGACGCATGGGCTCTGCCGTCCACACCACCGCCCCGATCCCGGCACAAACAGTCCCTACCGCCTCCTCAGCCACTCCCTGAGTAATGGGTGGCTGTCCACGCTGATTCCTCGTTTACGGATGTGCATGCGCGCCGTCCGCATCCACGTCCAGCGCCCACAGCCGATGTGCGTCCAGCTGCAGCCGGGCAAGCGCCGACAAGGCGTTCAGTTGCGCCTGTTGTGCCATCAATTCTCCTTCCAGCGCCAGCCGACGACTGACCAGCACCTGGTCGAGACCGCCTTCGCCCAGGCTGTAGGCACGCGCGGCCAGGCGTGCGGCTTCCGCCAGTGCCTTCGCTGCGCGATCGGCCTGCTGCCAGTTCTCCGCCTCGGCGGCGGCGGTCTCGAAATCCGCGCGCGCTTCCTGGCGCAGCCGCTGCTCCAGCCGGATGGCCGCATCCTGCGCCGTGCTGGCGAGTTGTTCGGCAGCCTGCTGATCGGTGCGCCGCGCGCCGCCCGGCAGAGTCAAGCCCACGCCCAGTCCCAGCACATGCTCGTTGCCGCCCATTTCGTTGCGGTAGAACACGCCGACCGTGGGATCGACGCTGCGATGCCTGGCGCGTTGTCGCGCTTCGGCCTGCAGGACGTCGGCCTGGCGCCGCGCACGGAACAATTCATGATTGTGCTCGAGCACCGCGTCGACGTAGCCGTCCACCGAGTCGGCCGGCTTGGCGGGGTCAGGCAGCGCGGCGTCCGCCATCAGCGGCAGGTCGGGAAACTGCGCCCGCAGGCGGTTGCGCGCCTGTTGCAAGCGCGTCGCCGCCTGCTGCTGTTGCAGCCGGACCTGCGCCAGCGCGGCCTCGGCGTTGACGCGTTCGGCGCGCGGCGCTTCGCCCAGCCGGATGCGTGCATTCACGGCAGCCAGCTGCCGCTCGGCCAGCTCGATCTGTGCCTGCCACAGTTTCGACTGGCTGGCCTGGGTCAGCCAGTCGAACCACAGCGCCAGCAGTTGCCGCCCGGACTCGTGCAAGGCCTCCCCCAGGCTCGCCTCGGCGTACGCGTTCAGCGCGCCGGCCAGCGCGCGGTCGGCCTCGGCGCGGGCCGGCATCCGGATCGGCCGCGACAGCGCCAACCCCCATTCGGTCTGGTTATCGCTCGGGGTGGTCTGGATGCGGCGCTGGTCGACCTCGGCGTCCAGTTTCCACTCGTCGCGCCCCTGTTGCAGCCCCTGGCTCTTCAGCGCTTGCGCGGCGAATTCGCCGCGCGCCTGCGCCGCCATGGGCGATGCCCACAACGCGGCTTCGGCCGCCTTGGGGTCGGGCAGGTAATCCGCCTGCACCGGGCTGGAAAACGGCAGCGCGGCAAATGCCAGCGCCAGTGCCAGGCTCAGTGTGTTCACGGCACTCATGCGCGCGCTCCTTTCAGGATGAATTGACGATACAGCAGCGGCAGCACCACCAGCGTCAGCAGGGTGGCGCTGACCAGGCCGCCGATGACGACGATGGCGAGCGGGCGCTGGATTTCCGAGCCGGGCCCGGTCGCGAACAGCAGCGGCACCAGGCCGAAGGCGGCGATGCTGGCGGTCATCAGCACCGGGCGCAGGCGGCGCAGCGCGCCGTCGCGCACCACGGCGTTGCCCCGCAGGCCCCGGTTGCGCAACTGGTTGAAATGGCTGACCAGCACCACGCCGTTCAGCACCGCGATGCCGAGCAGGGCGATGAAGCCGACCGAGGCGGGTACCGACAGGTACTCGCCCGACGCCGCCAGCGCGAAGATGCCGCCGATCAGCGCCAGCGGCACGTTCATCATCACCAGCAGCGCCTGGCGGAAATCGCCGAAGGTGACGTAGAGCAGCATGCCGATCAGCAGCAGCGCCACCGGCACCACGATCATCAGCCGTTGCGCGGCGCGCTGCTGGTTCTCGAACTGGCCGCCCCAGGTGATGCTGTAGCCGGGCGGCAGCTTGACCTGCGCGGCGACGGCCGTCTTTGCCGCTTCGACGAAGCTGACCAGGTCGCGCCCGGCGACGTTCGACTGCACCACGGTGAAGCGCGCCGCGTTCTCCCGCTTCACCGCCACCGGTCCGGTGGTGCGTTGCAGGGTGGCCACCTGGTCGAGGCTGATGGCGCGGCCATCCGCCAGCGTCAGGCGCAGCGCCTGCAGCGCGTCGGGCGACTCGCGCATGTCGGCGGGGCCCCGCAATTGCAGCGGGATGCGCCGCCCCTGCTGCTGGATCGAACCGATGATTTCGCCTTCGAGCTGCGTGCGCAGCAGCAGGGCGACGTCGTCGGCGGACAGTCCGAAGCGGCCGGCGGCATCGCGGTCGATGGCCGCCTGCAGGTATTGCACCCCCTCGTTCTGCTGGGTGTAGACGTCGGATGCGCCGGGGACGTTCTCGACCACGCTGAAAATCTCCCCGGCCAGCCGGTTGAGCGTGTCGAGGTCGGGGCCGAAGATCTTGATCGCGACGTCGCCGCGCGAGCCGGTGAGCATTTCCGACACCCGCATGTCGATCGGCTGGGTGAAGTTGTAGGCGATGCCGGGGAAGCCGTCGACCACGCTGCGGATCTGATCGGTCAGCCATGCCTTGTCGGGACGGCGCCATTCCGCCATCGGCTTCAGCACCAGGAACGAATCGGTGTCGTTGAGGCTCATCGGGTCGAGCCCGAGTTCGTCGGAGCCGGCGCGGGCGACGATGCGGCGGATTTCCGGCACCTTCTTCAGCAGCGCCTGCTGCACCCGCAGGTCCTGCGCGATCGCCTCTTCCAGGTTGATCGACGGCAGCTTTTCCAGCTGCACCAGAATGTCGCCCTCGTCCATCGTCGGCATGAAGGTCTTGCCGATCAGCGGGTACACGCCGACCGCTGCCAGCATCAGCACGCCGGCGCTGACGTAGACGATTTTCGGACGCGCCAGCGCGCCATCCAGCAACCGGGTGTAGATGCCCTGCGCCTTGCTGCAACAGCCACGGGTCCTCGTGCGCGCCCTGCTTCAGCAGCATCGAGGCCAGCACCGGAATCACGGTGAGCGCCAGCAGCAGCGACGCCGCCAGCGCGAACACGATGGTCAGCGCAACCGGAGCAAACAGCTTGCCTTCCAGCCCCTCCAGCGTCAGCAGCGGCAGGAACACGATGGCGATGATGGCGATGCCCGACGTCACCGGGCTGGCGACTTCCTGCGTCGCCCACAGTACGCGCTCCAGCGGCGTTTCCTTGGTGTTCTTCGGGTCGTGCGCCAGGTGCGCGACGACGTTCTCCACCACCACCACCGCGGCATCGACCAGCAGGCCGATCGCGATCGCCAGGCCGCCCAGGCTCATCAGGTTGGCAGACAGCCCGAACTGGCGCATCAGCACGAAGGTGGCCAGCACCGACAGCGGCAGGATCAGCGCCACCACGATGGCGGCACGCAGGTTGCCGAGGAACAGGATCAGCAGGATCACCACCAGCACTGCGGCTTCGAGCAGCGCTTTGCTCACCGTGCCGACTGCGCGGTCGACCAGTTGCGCGCGGTCGTAGAAGGTCGAGATCGTCACGCCCTGGGGCAGGGTGGCCTGAATCGCGGCGATTTTCGTCTTGACGTTTTTGATCAGTTCGCCCGCGTTGACGCCTTTCAGCCCGATCACCAGGCCTTCCACCGCCTCGCCCTTGCCGTCCTGCGTCACCGCGCCGTAGCGGGTCATTTCGCCCAGTTCCACGCGCGCGACATCGCCAACGGTGACGACCACGCCACCCACATTGCTGACGCCGATGTGGCGCAGGTCGTCCAGCGCGTTGACCCCGCCGTCGACGCGCACCACCCAGGTTTCCTCGCCCTCGTTGACGCGGCCGGCGCCGTCGTTGCGGGTGTTGGTTTCCAGCGCCGTGCGCAGTTCGTCGAGCGTCACGCCGCGCGCGACCAGTGCTGCCGGATCGGGGCTGACGGCAAAGGTGGCGACGCGGCCGCCGAGCGAATTGACATCCGCCACGCCGGGGATGGCGCGCAATTGCGGCCGGATCGTCCAGTCGAGCAGGGTGCGCTTTTCAGCCAGCGAGAGCGGTCCCTCGATGGTGAACATGAAGAGTTCGGACAGCGGCGTCGAAATCGGCGCCAGTCCGCCCGCCACGTTGTCGGGCAGATCGCCCTTGACATTGGCGAAGCGCTCCGCCACCTGCTGGCGCGCCCAGTAGATGTCGGTGCCTTCCTTGAAGTCGACGGTGATGTCGACCAGCGCGTTCTTCGACAGGCTGCGCAGGATGGTCTGGTTCGGAATCCCGAGCAGCTCGGTTTCGACCGGCTGGGTGATGCGCGCCTCGACTTCTTTCGGGGTCATGCCGGGCGCTTTCAGGATCAGCTTGACCTGGGTGGTCGACACGTCGGGAAAGGCATCGATCGGGATCTGCTGGTAGGCGCGCACGCCCAGCCCGGCGAGTACCAGCGCGAAGGCGAGCATCAGCCAGCGGCGCGCCAGCGCGAATTCGATCAGGGTATTGAGCATGGCTTACTCCCCCAGCCATTGCGCCTTGAGCGCGGCCACGCCCCGGACGGCGACGCGGTTACCGGCAGCGAGGCCGGCGACTTCTGCCTGGCGGGCGTTCTGGCGGATCAGTTGAACCGGCGTCGGCACAAAACCCTGTGCGGTTTCGACGAACACGTAGGGCGCGTCGACCTTCCACACCAGCGCGGCGGTCGGCACGGTCAGACCCTGCGCCGACTGCGCGCCGGTGATGGCGACCGCCACCGACTGGCCGGGGCGCAGCAGTTTCTGCGGATCGACGAGACTGGCGCGTGCCAGCACGCTTTGCGAGGCGCTGAGCTGCGGCAGCAGGGCGGTGACGCGGCCATGGGCCGGGCTGCCCGCGACCGTCACCGTCTGTCCGACCGCGACCTGGCGTGCCTGCGCCGTCGACAGCGGAATCTCCAGCGACAGCTTCGCAAGATCGGCGATTTTTACCAGCGCCATGCCGGCATCCACACGTTCGCCCGGCTCGGCCGCGCTTTCCAGCACCACGCCGGCGATCGGCGCGGTCAACGTGATGGCGCTGCCGGACACCTTGCCCGCACCCAGCATGGCCAGCGCGGCTTGCGCCGCCGTCAGGCTGGCGTGGGCGGATTGCAGTTCGGATTGCGTGGCACGCAGGCGCGACTCGGCGATCAGGCCTTCGGCGAACAGTTTTTCGTCGCGCGCCGCATTGCTGGCCGCAAGCTGCGATGCCAGCCGCGCCTGGGTCAGTGCATTCTGCGCCTCGGCCAGCCCGGGCATCGACAGGGTGACCAGCGGCGCGCCGCGTTTGACCGTGTCGCCCGCCTGCACGTGGAGCTGGGTGACCAGCCCCGCGCCGGCGGCGGCGACGACGCGCACGCTGGCGGGCGGCAGCGTCACCCGTGCCGGATACGGCAGTGCCGGGCTGTCAGCTTGCGTCGCGGCGGCCACGCTGACGATGCCGAGGTTTTGCTTCTGGGCAGCGGTCAGCGGCAGGACGTCTGACGCAAAGGCGGGGGCAGCTCCGAACAGCGCCCATACGAGGACAGCACGAAACTTGTCGAAGGGGGTGGCAAGAAACACAGCAGCCATGCTTGATCTCCAAATGCACAATACAGTAGGCAGGCGCGCGTCAGAAATGGCGCGCCGCGATGGGCAATCAAGCAGCGGGCGGGGCCAGGGCGTGCGGAAGCGTGTGTTCGGGCGGGGTGAGATCCAGCGTGGGCAGGATAGGGAACCCGGCACCGGGCCGCGCCGCCAGCGCGGCGCGCAGCGAACGCAAGGACGGGAGGGGCGGCGCTTCGGCAATTGCATCGAGACTGCTGTCACGCAGGCGCATGCCCTGCTCCACCGCGACTTCGGCGCCGTGCGCATCGGATGCCACCGCATGCCGGTCGGCGTCGACTGGCACGTTCTGGTGGGCATGCAGAAACCCACCATGGTCGACCTGCACCGCGCCGGCGTGGGCGTGGATGAACGGCGTCATCGCCTGCAGGACGACGAACAGCCAGAGCATCAGGAAGCGGAGGATACGGTGCGGCACAGTCAGGAAATAAATGCGGGTAAAATCGCGGGCAGCCGGTATGGGTCGCATTCCGACTGGCAAAGGCGGCATAGTACCTATCCATCCTTAAGCCAGTCTTAAGTTGCCGGTGCGATCCTGCCAGCCGTTAACCAGGAAAGCCCATGCATTTCACCACGTCTTCGCGCATTCGTTCAATCCCCGCGCTCGCCGCGACGTATCCACTCTCGGCCTGGCTGGCGGTAGTGTTCCTGCTGCTGCACAGCGGCGTGCGTCTGCTGCTGATGGTCCAGACCTGGCACGCGGCCCAGTTCGACCTGCCTTCGGCTGCCGCCGTGCTGGGCGTCGGCCTGGCGTTCGATCTGGTCACCCTCGCCGCGTTTGTACCCGCCGTACTGTTGCTTGAAAGTGTCCTCGGCACACGCAAACTGACCGGGGCCGGCCGCATCCGGCGCGGACTGATCCTGGCGACCGCGGCAGTCGGCTTTTACGCCATGGGCTTCGGCGTAATGGCGGAATGGTTCTTCTGGGACGAATTCGGCGTGCGCTTCAACTTCATCGCCGTGGACTACCTGATCTACACCAACGAAGTGATCGGCAACATCCGCGAAAGCTTTCCGGTCGGCACCCTGCTGAGCGTGCTCGCCGTCGTCACTCTGGCGCTGGTCTGGGCCAGCCGCGCCTGGCTGGTGCGCGCAGCGACCCCTGACGCACCGCGCCGCAACCGCGTTGCCGTGTGGCTGGCGAGCGTGGCGATCGCCGTCGGGCTGTCCTGGATATGGTCGATCGAGGCGCGCCACGGCGCCAACGAATACCAGATGGAACTCTCCGCCAACGGCCTGTACAGCTTTGGCTACGCGTTCAGGAACAACGAGATCGATTATTTCGAATTTTATGCAACGCTGCCGCAGCTTCCGGTCGAGCCCGCCGTGGTGATGCCCCGCATTGTCTCCGCGACAGCGCCCAAAAATGTCGTCATCGTCACCCTGGAAAGCCTGTCATCCAGCTTCATGCGCTATGGCGGCGACACCCAGGGCCTCACGCCGCATCTCGACCGGCTGACGACCCAAGGCCTGTTCCTCACCAACCTGCGTGCCACCGGCAACCGCACGGTGCGCGGGCTGGAGGCCCTGTCGCTTGCCATTCCGCCGCTGCCCGGCCACTCGATGATGTGGCGCGAAAATAACGACAACCTGGAAACGCTGGGTGCGGTGCTGGCCGACCACGGCTACGTCAACCGCTTCATGTACAGCGGCTATGCGCGCTTCGACAACATGGACGTCTATTTCGGCAACAACCATTTCCAGACCATCGACCGCAGCCAGTTCCCGGAGCGGCACCGCGGTTTCGGCAATATCTGGGGGCTGGCCGACGAGTACCTGTACGACTATGCGCTCGAGCAGATGGACCGCGATGCCGCCAGCGGCAAGCCCTTCCTGATGCACCTGATGACGACCTCCAACCACACGCCGTTCACTTTTCCCGATGGCCGCATCGACCGTCATCGCAGCCGCCAGGGCGCAGTGAAGTATTCCGATTATGCGCTCGGGCGCTTCATCGAAATGGCGCGCAGCAAGCCCTGGTTCAAGGACACGCTGTTCGTCGTGGTGGCCGATCACTGCGCATCGAGCAAGGGACGCACCAGCCTGCCGCCTGAGAACTACCACATTCCCGCAATTCTCTATTCCCCCGCGCATTTGAAGCCGCATGCCGACACCCGGCTCGCCAGCCAGCTCGACCTGGTGCCCACCGTGCTCGACCTGCTGGGCCTGCCCGAACACACACGGTTCATGGGTCGCAGTGTGCTGCGTGCCTATCCCGACGCCGGGCGCGCCTTCATCGGCACCTATCAGAAGCTGGGCTACCTGACCCCCGACCAGCTGGTAGTGTTGAGCCCTGGGCGCAGGATAGAGAATTGGCAGCTGAATGCGCAGATGGAAATCGTGGCCCCGGCGCCCCAGCCGGATCCCCTGGTGGATCGTGCGATCGCCGCCTATCAGACAGCCGCGACGCGGGCGCGCGACGGCCTGCTGCAGCACAAAGCGATGCAGCCCGCACCATGACGGGATCTTAAGGTTGCGCTAAGACAGCATTCGTAAAGTGGTCTCCTCGCAAGTCGAAAGGAGACCCCCATGTCACACTCAAGCATTCAGCCCCGCCGCGTCTACGACCCGCTGCTGCGGCTGCTGCACGCCACCCTCGCGCTGTCCATCATCGCGCTCATCGTCACCAGCCAGCTGGCCGACTGGTTCGAGCACGGCCCCTACGAAAAATCCCTGTGGAATCTGCACATACTCAGCGGCTATGTCCTGTCGGTCGGCTTGCTGACGCGCATCCTCTGGTCTTTAGTGGGGCCCGCCAGCGCGCGCTGGCGCGATCTGTGGCACCCCGCCGTCTGGAAATCCAGCCTCAGGACCCTGCGCCTGCCGAGCGCCCATCGGGTCGGCCACGACCCCATCGCCAGCCTGGCCTATCTGTTTGCCTACGGCGTGATGGCGCTGATGGTCGTCACCGGGCTGGGGCTCGCCGCCAGCGAATTCCAGAGCGGCCCGCTCGCCGGCTGGCTCGGCAACGCACGCTGGCTGGAGGATGTGCTGGGCGAACCGCACGAGGCCGGCTTCGCCCTGATGCTCGGCTTCATCGGCCTGCACATGGCGGCGCTGGGGTTCCATCAACTGCGCGGCGAACGGGTGGCGCAGAGCATGCTCACCGGCAAGCAGTATCACCACGCTGAAAGCGGGGTGCGGCATGATTGAGCGCTTTTCCCTCATCGGCCTGGCGATACTGGGCATGGCGTCGGCCGGCGCACTGGCCGCCGAGACGCCCGCCAGCCTGATGGCGCGCTACGCGCAGGAAGCCGGCATCACGGTATCGGCCTTGTCGGCTGCACGCGGCGCCGCCCTTTACCGCACCGGCCATCCAGGGCGCAATGCCCAGCCGGTCAGTTGTGCCAGCTGCCACACCGACAGCCCGAAACAGGCCGGGCAATCCCGCGTCGGCAAGCGCATCGAGCCACTGGCGCCAGCGGCCAATCGGGACCGTTTCACCGATGCCGCCAAGGTCGAGAAATGGTTTCGGCGCAATTGCCAGGATGTCCTGCAGCGCGAATGCAGCGCACAGGAAAAGGGCGATTTCATCTTCTGGCTGAGCCAGGTCAAATAAGGAGCACATCATGAATTATCTTCTACGGGGTATCGGTGTATTGACGACGGTCGGCGTAGTCAGCGTGCTGGCCTTTTCGTTGCCGTCCGGCGAGGCGCGTGGCGACGGCGGCGGCGACACGATGCCCAGGCTCACCCACAAGAACTGGCAGCAGGAATGCGGCAGCTGCCACATCGCGTATTCCCCCGCCCTGCTGCCTCGCGCATCGTGGCGGCGCCTGATGGGCGGTCTCGACCGCCACTTCGGCGACAACGCCAGCCTTGATCCGGCGACCCAGGCTGATATCCTGAAATTCCTCGAGGCTCATGCCGCCGATTCCGGCACCAGCCAGATGGGGCGGCGGGTGATGCAGGGCATGGACGCGAAGGACGCACCGTTGCGGCTCACCGAAACACGCTGGTTCGTGCACAAGCACGACGAGGTGTCGCGCTCGACCTGGACGCGCAAGTCGGTGGGATCCGCAGCCAACTGCGCGGCCTGCCATCAAAAGGCTGAACAGGGGCATTTCGACGACGACTCGGTCAGGATTCCGAAATAGGTGAAGCAAAACCATGCGCATATTGTTGGTGGAAGATGACCGCCTGTTGGGCGATGGCTTGCAGGCCGGCCTGACACAGGCCGGCTATGCCGTCGATTGGCTGCGCGACGGCGACGCGGCGGTGGCAGCGCTCACGACCGAGAGCTTCGCCGCGGTGGTGCTCGACCTTGGGCTGCCGAAGCGTGACGGCTTGTCTGTGCTGCAATGGCTGCGCGGGCGCCATGACGCGACGCCGGTGCTGATCCTCACCGCGCGCGACCAACTGGAAGACAAGGTGCGCGGACTCGATCTGGGCGCCGATGACTATGTATTGAAGCCCTTCGATCTCGACGAGATTACCGCCCGGTTGCGCGCACTGGTGCGGCGCGCCCACGGCCGCCCGGAACCGGTCATCACGGTGGGCGAGATCGAACTCAACCCGGCGGCCCGCACGGTGACGCGATCCGGCCAGCCGGTCGAACTGACTCGCACGCGAATTCGATCTGCTGCATCTGCTGCTGCAAAACGCCGACCGCGTGCTGACCCGGCGCAGCCTCGAAGAGCAGCTCTACAACTGGAACGACGCGGTCGACAGCAACGCGCTCGAAGTCCACATTCATCACCTGCGGCGCAAGCTCGGCGACGACCTGATCCGCACGGTGCGGGGGGTCGGCTACACGGCATCGGCCACGCCTTCCCTGTCATGACCGCCTCCACCCCCTATTCGTTGCGCCGCCGCCTGGTGTGGCTGCTGACCAGCTCGGTGGCGGTCATCTGGCTGCTGACCAGCCTGATGGTCTACCAGCGGGCACACCATGAGGCCGACGAACTGCTCGACAGCCAGTTGGCACAGGTTGCGGAGACATTGCTGGCCATCGTGGCAGGCGGAGAAGTCGATCATTTCGTGAAGGAACTGCACGAGCACGCCGAACGCTACCCGGTCCCGCTCGCGATCGAAATCTGGCGCAGCCACGACGGCGATGCACACCGTCTGGTGACGTCACCCGGGCATGCCGAACTGGAAACGGGCACGACCCTGGGCTTCAGCGAGCACCCGCACCAGGGCAGCACGCTGGCGTTTCTATGCAGTACAGGATGACGAGGCGGAGTATCGGGTCGTGGTCGGGCAGGCCCATGCCTCCCGGGAGCAGCTGGCGCGCGAGATCGGCTTGTCCCTGCTGCTGCCTGCGGCGCTGGCGCTGCCGCTGATGGCGCTGGTCGTGTGGTGGGTCGTCGGCCGCACGCTGCGGCCGGTCGACGAGGTGGCGCGGCAGGTCGGCGCACTGGATGCGCAGGCGCTGGCACCACTCGACGAAGCCGCCTCGCTGCCGGACGAAATCGCGCCCCTGCGCAGCGCCCTCAATGCCCTGGTCCGGCGCGTCAACGAGGCCTTCGACCATGAGCGCCGCTTCACGGCGGATGCCGCGCACGAACTACGCACGCCGCTGGCGGCCCTGAAGGTGCAGGCACAGGTGGCGCTGCGGTGCGCAGACGGCCGACAGCCAGCAACACGCACTGATGCAGGTGATGGCGGGCGTCGACCGCATGACGCATCTGGTCGAGCAATTGCTGACGCTGGCGCGCGTCGACCCGGCCAACCAGGTCCGCCAGCCGCCGCCGCTGGATCCCGCCGAATCATCGCGGTGGTCTGCGCCGAATCATTGCCGCAGGCACAGCGCAAAGGCAATCCCTGGACTGTCGACATGCCGCCGGATTGCCGCCTTGCGGTGAGCGATCCTGGCTGCAGATCGCCTTGCGCAACCTGGTCGACAATGCCCTGCGCTATGCGGGCGAAGGCGCACATATCCAGGTGAGGCTCGCGCACGATGCTGCCGGCTATGCCATCACCGTCGCGGACGATGGTCCGGGCGTGGCGCCCGCCCTGCGCACGCAATTGAGCGCACGCTTCGTGCGGGGCGAGGTCGAGGACGAAGGCTGCGGGCTGGGCCTGTCGATCGTCGCCCGCATCGCCGCCCTGTCCCATGCGCGACTCGAACTGGACGAAGGCTTGCCGCGCGCGGATGGCGGTCGTGGGTTCGCTGCCACCTTGCGTTTCAGCGGAGTTCCCGGCCAGGCCTGAACTACGCCTGACAAAACCTTGGGGCCATGGCTTTGACGGCTCCGGCAGCGCGCTGTCCCTACCCGGCAAGTCCGATGCCGCTGCCCGTCGCTGCTATTTCACCGCATGGATCGCCGTCACTGTCAGGGCGCCGTTGATGCTCTCGGCGTGGAATCTCACTGCATCGCCTGGCTTGAGATTGTCGAGGAGCGCGGGCGACTGCACCCGGAACACCATGGTCATGCCCGGCATGTCGAGGTTGGCGATGGGGCCGTGCTTGAGGGTGATCTTGCCGTTCGGTGCGTCGATCTTGCGTACCATGCCATCGCTCATGGCGCTGGCCGCGGCAGCGGCTGGCATAGCGGGCGCTGCCTGGAGTGGCGGAACGATGGTCAGCGCAGCAAGCAACAGAATCAGTTTTTTCATTTTGAAGCACCCTTTCTGATGGGGTAAATATCGGACGCACTGAAGGTTTCCCGCGCCACGGTTAGCAAATGAACAAATCCTCAAAAGCGCCCCCTGCAGGACCATTCAAGTTCCCGTGCCGCCGACACTGCCTTACGGGCGCCGCTTGCGCGGTTCGTAGTGCACCACCGCACGCATGATTTCGGAGTAGGGAAACTGGTCGCAGCTGGCGTATCGTTCCACGCCCTGCAGCACGGCGACGGCGACATCGGTGGTTTCGTCGCCGGGACCGTCCAGCACGGCCGACAAGCCGCGCACGCCGCCGCACTGGGCACGGATTTCCTTGCCGAACGGCCACGGCGCATCAGGCGGGGTTTTCAGCGCGAACTGCGCATTTTCGTGCAGCGCCTGATAGAAGGCCAGGCAGAATTCGCCCACTGCGGGGTCGCCACAGGCAATCGCTTCGCGCTCGGCCAGGTTCAGCTTGCGCGAGCGGCTGCAGATCACGCAGCGCGACAGCAAGGCCCGCTCGAACGGGCAGCTGTGCTCGATGTAGGTCTGTCTCGCCAGTTTGTAAGCGCCTTCGTTGTACTCAGCCATCGGTCACCCTTCAAGCCCATACGCGGCAACCCGTCCGCTACCAGTCATCGCCGGACAGCCGCTGATCCAGCTCGCGCTCGGCGGTCAGCGTTTCCTGCGCCGCAATTTCATTGTCGGCGAAGATCATCTTGTACTTGTCGCCGCTCTTGGGGTCGAGCGTCTTGCGCAGTTCGTTGGTGTGCGCCTTGGCTTCCTTGAAGCTCGCCCACTCGCCCTGCTTCTCGAGCACCTTGAACATCCCCAGGCGAAACACGTAGTAAGGCATGGCCGGCCCTCAGTTCAGCTTGCCGTGGCACTGCTTGTATTTCTTGCCCGACCCGCAGGGGCAGGGGTCATTGCGGCCGACCTTCGGATAGGCGTCTGCTGGCGCGGATGCGGCGGCGGCGGCCTCAGCGAAATCCTGCGCCTCGTCGTAGCCGGGGTGCTGGAATTCCACGTTGGACAACGCCTCGTGCAATTCGACCGCCTGAACGTCTTCGGGGGCACGTACCTGAACCGAGACGGTGATCTGGGTGACTTCGGACTTGATCGCGGTCAGCATGCCGGAGAACAGCTCGAACGCCTCGCGCTTGTATTCCTGCTTCGGCTGCTTCTGCGCATAGCCGCGCAGATGGATGCCCTGACGCAGGTGATCCAGCGCCGACAGGTGCTCGCGCCAGTGGGTATCCATGCTCTGCAGCATCACCGCACGCTCGAACTGGTGCAGGCCGTCTGTACCGACCAGCGCCTCCTTCTCCTTGTACAGCGCATCGGCCGCTTCGCAGATCTTTCTGCGCAGGCCCTCCTCGTTCAGCGTCTTGTCGTCGTCCAGCCACTGCTGCAACGGCAGGTCGAGGGTGTACTGCGCAGCCAGGGCTTTTTCCAGCCCTGCCACGTCCCACTGCTCGTCCATGCTGCCCGGCGCGATATGCAGATTGATGGCGTCGTTCAGCACGTCGTTGCGCATGGCGCGGATGGTGTCGCCGATATCGGCGCTCGCCAGCAGCTCGTTGCGCTGCTCGTAGATCACCTTGCGCTGGTCGTTCGACACGTCGTCGTATTCGAGCAGCTGCTTGCGGATGTCGAAGTTGCGCTGCTCGACCTTGCGCTGCGCGTTCTCGATCGCGCGCGTCACCCAGGGATGCTCGATCGCCTCGCCCTCGGGCATCTTCAGACGATCCATGATCGCGGCCACGCGGTCGGAGGCGAAGATGCGCAGCAGCGGGTCTTCCAGCGACAGGAAGAAGCGGCTCGAACCCGGATCGCCCTGGCGCCCGGAACGGCCGCGCAGCTGGTTGTCGACACGGCGCGATTCGTGGCGCTCGGTGCCGATGATGTGGAGGCCGCCCGCCGCCAGAACGGCATCGTGACGTGGCTGCCAGTCGGCCTTGAGGGCCTCGCGACGGCTGGTTTTCTCGGTTTCCGAAAGGGTCTCGTCCAGCGTGACGGCATCCAGTTCCCTCTGAATGCTGCCGCCCAGCACGATGTCGGTGCCGCGGCCCGCCATGTTGGTGGCGATGGTGATGCCCCCCGTCATGCCGGCCTGCGCGATCACCTCGGCTTCACGCGCGTGCTGCTTGGCATTCAGCACGTTGTGCGGCAGGCCGGTCTTCTTCAGTTCGCCCGACAGGTGTTCGTTGGCCTCGATCGAGGTGGTACCCACCAGCACCGGCTGGCCGCGCTCATGGCAGGCCCGGATTTCGTTGATCACCGCCTGGTCGCGCTCGCGTCCGGTGCGGTAGACCTGGTCGTGCTCGTCCTTGCGGATCATCGGGCGATGGGTCGGGATGACCACGGTTTCGAGGCCGTAGATGCTGTGGAATTCGAAAGCCTCGGTGTCTGCCGTGCCGGTCATGCCGGACAGCTTCTTGTACATGCGGAAATAATTCTGGAAAGTGATCGACGCAAGGGTCTGGTTTTCCTTCTGGATCGCCACGCCTTCCTTGGCTTCCACCGCCTGGTGCAGGCCTTCGGACCAGCGGCGGCCGGTCATCATGCGGCCGGTGAACTCGTCGACGATGGTGACTTCCCCGTTCTGCACCACATAGTGCTGGTCACGGAAGTACAGCGCATGTGCGCGCAGCGCAGCATAGACATGGTGCATCAGCATGATGTTGGACGCGTCGTACAGACTGCCGCCCGGCTGCAGCAGCCCCATTTCGGTGAGGACTTCCTCGACCTTTTCATGACCCGCCTCGGACAGCAGCACCTGGCGCGATTTCTCGTCGACCGAATAATCGCCTTCCGATTCCTCGTCCTTTTGCCGCGTCAGGCGCGGCGGCACGAGGTTCATCTGCTGGTACAGCGCGGTGTTTTCTTCCGATTGCCCGGAAATGATCAAGGGCGTGCGCGCCTCGTCGATCAGGATCGAATCGACCTCGTCGATGATGCCGAAGGCCAGTGGACGCTGCACCTTTTCGCTCATCTGGTAGACCATGTTGTCGCGCAGATAGTCGAAGCCGTATTCGTTGTTGGTGCCGTAGGTGATGTCGGCAGCATAGGCGGCCTGCTTGGCATCGTGCGGCATCTGCGACAGGTTGACGCCGGTGGTCAGCCCGAGGAAGCCGTACACCCGGCCCATCGACTCCGCATCGCGGCTGGCCAGGTAATCGTTCACCGTCACCACGTGCACGCCCTTGCCGGCCAGCGCATTCAGGTATGCGGGCAGGGTCGACATCAGCGTCTTGCCCTCGCCGGTCCGCATCTCGGCGATCTTGCCGTCATGCAGCACCATGCCGCCCACCATCTGCACATCGAAGTGGCGCAGGCCAAGCACCCGCTTGGAAGCCTCGCGAACCACGGCAAAAGCTTCGGGTAGCAAAGCGTCGAGCGTTTCGCCTTTTTCCAGACGCGACCTGAATTCGGCCGTCTTGCCGGCCAGCTCGACATAGGACAATTTCTCCATTGCCGGCTCCAGCGCGTTGATCGCTTTCACCTTTTGCAGGTATTGTTTGATCAGCCGGTCGTTGCGGCTGCCGAAAATTTTCTTGAACAGGGATTGCAGCATGAGGAACCCGTTAATGCCCGCAGGACGCGGTAAATCTTTGAATTTTAACATAGCGGCACGGACATCCCGTGACCCGATTGCATCGCGCGCATGAGCACTTCCAGCCTCTCCGACCTGCTCGCCAGCCAGTTGCCGCAGGGCCTTGCCAAGCATGCCAAGGAGCTGCTCGGCATCCAGGCTGTGCTTGCACGCGTCCTGCCCACCGCACTGGCCGGACATGTCCGGGTCATGCAACGGGAAAGCGGTGTGCTGAGTCTCGCCTGCGACAGCGGCGCCAGCGCCAGCCGCCTGCGCCACCTGACCGATGCGCTGATTGCCGGCCTCGCCCGTAACGGGGTGACGATTTCCAGCGTGCGCGTCAGTGTCAACCCCGAACTGCTGCCGCGCTACGTCCACCCGGTCGAGAAAAACGGCCTGCCGCCCGCCGCACTGGACGACCTCGCGCATCTGAACGCCGACATCGAGGACGGCCCGCTGAAAGAAGCTTTGAGCCGCCTGCTGCTGCATCATGCAACCAAGCGCCACGAATAGCCTTGCCGGGACTTCCGTCGGCGTAGCCGATCCAGATGCCGCTGCCCGGCAGGTCACAAGAGTCTTCCTGTTGAGCCACATGCGTGCGTATACCAGCCTGCTGGGGCACATTCTGGGTTCGCATCCGGAAATCGACGGTTATTACGAGATGCATCGGCCCTATGCCTCTGGCGCGGACCTGGAGCGGCAACTGCAGGAATACGCGCAGCGGGAACGACCGAAACCAGGTAGCCGCTACCTCTTCGACAAGCTGCTGCACAACGACTACACGCTGGATCTGGCGCTGCCCGGACTCGGTGACGCGGTGACTCTGATCGCGTTGCGGCAACCGCAACCGACCCTGAAAAGCATCATCAGCCTGTTCACGAAAAAGGACGTCGACGACCTGTACGCCGATCCGGCCGGTGCCACGACCTACTATGTCGAACGCCTGCTCGCGCTCGCCGCGCTCGGTCGGCAACAGCCGGGACGGTATTACTACTTCGATGCGGAACGGATCCACGCCGATACCCGGCGCCTGCTGGACGATCTCGGGCGATGGCTGCAGCTGGCATCGCCGCTGACGGAGCACTACCAGCTGTTCTCACAGACCGGCAGGGCCGGGAAAGGCGACTCCTCGCCTGCCATCGCAAGCGGATACATCATCCGCCAGCAAAACCGCTACCCCGACATCACGCTCGACCCCGCCCTGTTGCAGCAGGCCACACAGGCTTACCGGCACTGCCGCCAACAGCTCGTCGCCAACGCGATCAACACCTGAACAGCGCGTCCCACGCCGCGCGTTCGTCACGATAGTTCACCAGGGCATCGACGATCTGCCGCTTGCGGGCGTCGCGGTGCGCGCGGCTCTGGATCTGCCGCCAGGCGGAGGAGGCATCGCCGAAGTTCGACCGCATGTTGCGCAGAAACACTGCCAGCTTGTCCAGCGCTGGCGTGCCCTGCAAGGCGTGTGGCGGCGGCGCCAGCCATTGCTCCAGTTCGGCGAGGCGCACGCCCACCGCGCGATGCTTGGCGGCGTACAGATCGAGCAGTTCGATCTCGACCCGATCGACCACCGGTTGCAGCCGCGCACCGTCGGCCAGCCCCGCCAGATCGTTTTCCTTCAGCCATGCAACGACGGTGAACAACATCAGGTCGCCGAAGAACTGCCGTTCGAATTCGTCCGAAATATCGATGGCGGCGTCAGTCTGCCGCTCGACGCCGGGGCGAAATTCAGCCTGCATGTCGGTGGCCGCGGTGCGTCCGTGCAGCATCGGCAGATTGACCGACGCGAAGCGCGCGCCGATCTCGGCCTGGATCAGCCGGCCCGCCGTGGGGCCGGACATGCGCAGGCGAAGATGGCCGAAGGGAATGACGTACTTGAGGCCTTCGAAATCGACGATGTAGTTGCCGGGGTAGATCGTCCGTGCGGGTGAAAGCTCCATGAACGACCCCGTGTAGTGGAAGCCGGTCTTGCGCGTCAGGTGCTCGCCGAAGAAAAAGGCGTGCAGGCGATCGGCGAACCGTTCCAGGCACGCCGAATGATCGTGCGCACCGGTCAGCGGGCAGCGGTAGTCGTAGTGGTCGGCCTGCGCGTCGAACCCGAACAGCTTCGCCATATCGTGATACGCCGCATCGCCCGGCAACGGAGTGTCCTCTGCATGGAAACTGCACGCACCATGCGGGTCGCACGTCGATATCTGCCCGAGAAACGCGGTCACGTCGTCGAGGAAATTCGCTGCCATCACCGCCGGTGAAACCGGTGGGTCGCCCACCAGCTTGCCGGTCAGCATGCGGACGTCGGCGCTGCGGAAAATGCGGTCGATGTAATAAAAGTAGTTGAGCGCCGCAACCTGCTGCTCGCCCGAGGCGGTCTGGCGGTTGACCAGGAAGGACTGGTCGCTGTCCACCAAATAGAACAGCGTGCGGCCCTTGTCCTGGGTGAGTTGTTGCATTTTCAGGTAGCAGAGGTTGCGATTGGCTGCCTGACCCTTTCGATAAAAGCGTTCGGCCGGCTGGTTGGTCAGCAGCCGCTCCACCTGCCGGCGCCGGGCCTCGGGAATCGCCTGCAGCAAGCCATATTGCTCCGGCAGATCGAAATGCACGACCTGCAGGCCCTTGCTGCGGTATTCCTCGACCAGCGCCCGATGCGCCTCGACATGCATCGGTTCGCGGCTGTCTTCGGCGATGATCACCGTGACCTTGGCGGTGCTTCCGTCCGCATCCCGCCCGCCGTAGCCATACAGCCGGCACTGCTGGTGAATGCTTTCCAGGCAGCCCCGCACATGCGCGGGGCGGTCCGCGACCGGAACGCCGATCAGGAAATGATGCTGCAGGCCTTGCCCGGCCTGCTCGATCAAGCCTTGTTGTTCGCGAAACAGCGACTGATACAGCGCCAGCCATGCTTCGAATGCCGGCGATGACGCCGCCCACATCCGCTGCTCCACTTGCGGATACAGGCGGTCGTAAAGCCCGATCAGTTCACCGGCAGGAATCGCGGCCAGTTCGGAAACACCCGCCAGGATCGGCGGCTGTTCATCCAGCAGGGAGCGCAACGCCGGCAGATTGAAACGTGACATGAATGACTGTGATTGGTGGTAAGAGCCGCATCGTAGCCGACCTCTGCGGTGTTCGTCGCCCCCGTGCCCTGATGCCTTCGCGACGACGAACCAGACGGAAACGGCAATCAGGCTAACCCGACCTTCATCAACGGGTCAGGTCGAACGGTCTCGCGCATCTCGGCGCACCACACACCCCAAGCCGGTACAGACCTGAAGACTATGGCTGCGCCTGCCCGTGCACCTGCGTCCATGCAGCCAGTGCTGGCTGCCCCTCGCTAGCGTTGGTGGCGCGAACCAATTGCATGTATTGTTCAAGCCAGCCCAGCGAAGACGAATCCTATGGACCCCCAGCCGCCCGCCGCATCCGCCAGCCCCGGCATTCTGCACAGCGTGCTCGAAAGCGAACGCCAGCGTACCGGGCTGACTGCGGGGTTTTTTGCGCTGATGATCGTTCTGCTGCTGGCCGTGGTCTACCTTCCGGGCGCCTGGCCTGCCGCGCTGGCCGAGCCGATCCGCGGCCTGTTCTGGCCATTCCTGATCCTGTTCGGCGCCATGATGCTGTACGAACTGGTATTGCGTCTGCGCATCGGCCGGCTGATCGCCCGCAGCAAACTGCCGGCCTGGCTGTTCTGCTACGTCAACGTGCTGATCGAGACCAGCGTCCCCAGCATCATGCTATTGCTGCTGAATATGGCCATGGGTCCCTGGCAGGCGATGGCTTCGGCAACGCCCATGCTGTACCCGCTTTTCATCTTCCTGGCAGCGCTCTACCTGAATTTCTGGGTCTGCGTGTTCGGCGGCGTGGTGGCCGCCGTGCAATTCCTGCTCATCGCCGTCATCTATATCGGCGACGAAGCACCGATCGGCGGGCTCGAAATGCTGACCGACCCATCTGCCTACCTGGTCAAGGCGGCTTTGCTGCTGGCATCCGGTTTCCTGGCCGGGTTTTTCACCGTTTCGCTGAAACGGCAGATCCAGCTAACGGTGGAAAACGCCCAGCAGCGCGACCATGCCATCAGCGTATTCGGCCAGCATGTCTCCCCGGTGATCGCCCAGCGCCTGCTGCAGCAAAACCTCGACATCGAGGGCGAAACCCGCGACGCCTGCGTCATGTTTCTCGATATTCGCGGTTTCAGCCGCATCGCTGCCGACAAAACCCCGCACGAGGTCATGCTCTACCTCAACACGCTGTTCGGCGAACTGATCGACGTGGTCAATGCACACCACGGCATCGTCAACAAGTTCCTCGGCGACGGTTTCATGGCCGTATTCGGCGCGCCCGCCGACGACAGCGAAAGGATTCCCCACGCCTTCAACGCCGCACGGGCCATCCTGGATCGAATCGAAATGCTCAACCGCAACGGCGCCATCCCGCCGACCCGGGTCGGCATCGGCCTGCACGCCGGGCAACTCGTCACTGGCAACGTGGGCACCCACGAACGCAAGGAATACACCCTCATCGGCGAGACCGTCAATCTCGCCGCGCGCATCGAGCAGGCCACCAAGGAATTCGATGCCCGGCTGCTGATTTCCGAGGCCATCTGGAACAGGCTGCCCCACCCTCCCGCGGATGCGATCGATCTGGGACAGGTGGAACTGCGGGGACAAAGCCGGCCGGTACGCCTGTTCAAGCTCGGATAGAGGCGGCTGAACAGCATTCACCCGCGCACGCCCAGGCTTAGGGCTTCAGCGCCTCCAGCCCGCTGCGGATATGAAGATCGCGCTGCGGATAGGGAATGACGATGCCGGCCTCCTTGAACGCGCGCCAGATCGCCAGATTGATTTCCGAGCGCACGCTCGCCAGGCCGGCCTCGGGATCCGCAATCCACACCCGCAATTCCAGTTCGATGCCATTGTCGCCGAAAGCCATCAGGCGGGTGGCCGGCTCCGGGTCGGCCAGTACCCGCGGGCTGGTCATGGCGGCCTCGCGCAGCAGGGCGAGTGCCTGTTCCGGATCGTTGCCGTAGCTGATGGAAACCGGAATCCTCAGCCGCACGTTGGGGTCGCTGTAGCTCCAGTTGATGACCTCGTTGGTGATGAAGGTCTCGTTCGGAATCAGCCGCTCGACGCCATCGCGATCTTTCACCACCACGTAGCGGGCCCGCAGTTCCTGCACCCAGCCGAACTTGTCGCCGATGGTGATGACGTCGCCCGGTCGGATGGAACGGTCGAACAGCACGATGAAGCCACTGATGAAGTTGCTGGCGATGCGCTGCAGGCCGAAGCCGAGGCCCACGCCGAGGGCGCCGCCGAACACAGTCAGCGCGGTCAGGTCGATGCCCACCGCATCCAGCGCCAGCAGGAAGGCCAGCACCAGCAGCATGAACTTGCTGAGCTTGACCAGCGCCACCTGCATGCTGGGGTTGACGTACTCGGCCTGGCTGATGCGGTTCTCGATCAGACGGGCCAGCCACAGCGCCAGCATCCACAACGCAGCCACGGCCAACACCAGTTTGCCAACCGCCAGTACCGAAATCCGCTTGCCGCCCATCTGCATGGCCATGCCATCCAGCCCTTCCAGCACCGCGGGCAGCCAGCCCAGCAGATGCAGCGCGACGACGATCCAGACCGAGGTGGCGATCAGGCTTTCCCACGCCTTCACCATCGGGCTGGGGCGGAAGGTCTTGCGCAGGAAATAGAGGATGGTGCGGATGGTGGCCAGCGAGAGCAGCAAGGGCACGGCCAGATTGAGCAGTTCCACCGGATTCCCCTGATGCTGCAGCAGGGCCCGCCCTGCCAGCACGCCCATCAGCATGCTGATGGGAAAAAGGACGCGCTGCAGGGTTTTCAGCGCCAGGTAGCGGACGGCCGATTCCGTGCTCTGCTCGGTGCGCGCCGCCAACCCTTGATTCAGGGCACGATGGACCAGCAAGGCACCCGCCGCCGCCAGCAACAGTACCCCCACCTCCCACCAGAACGAAGGCTCCTGGAGCAGGGTTTGCCAGTTTTCCGACAGGGCCTGGAGATCAGCGGGCAGCGTAAGGGACATGGCCGGGTTCACACGTAAGGGATTAAGGGAACATACCGGACATCCGCCGGAAACGACAATAGCCGATGCAGCGGCGAATGATCCTGGCTGCCGCCACCGCAGGTGCACGGTGCCCTGCTGGCGTCGTAAGATGCAGACTGTGCTTGTCATCCCCTGAGCGCGGCGCCATGATCCCGGTGCCGCGAATCCGGCAAGCTGCCGCCGCGCGCGGCATCCCCTGGCCAAAGGACGACGACCCATGCGACCCTCGATGCGGCTGATTGCAGTCGTGCTGTTGCTCTTATTGCTGTTCGCAGCTTTCGAGCTGAGCGGCTTGAGGGCCCATTTCAGTCTGCAGTTTTTGCAGCAGACGATACGCGAGCACCAGGCCAGCGGGCTGTTGATCTTCGTGCTGGGTTTCGTGCTGGGAAACCTGGTCCAGATCCCGGGTTGGATATTTCTCGCCGCGGCGGTGCTGACGCTGGGCCAGTTCTGGGGCGGGGTCGTCACCTATATCGCCGCCTGCATCTCGTGCATCGTCACGTTCTTCGCCATCCGGCTCGTGGGCGGTGACGCCCTGCGGCAATTTGACAGCAAGCTGGCGGCGAGCCTGCTGGGACGCCTGGATGCCCATCCGGTTTCCAGCGTCATGCTGCTGAGAACGCTGTTCCAGACCGTCCCCGCGCTCAACTACACCCTGGCCCTGAGCGGCATCCGGTTTCGCGACTATCTGCTGGGCACCGTGCTCGGGCTGCCCCTTCCCATCGCCGTGTACTGCGTTTTTTTCGATTACCTGGCGCAGGCCCTGCAAATCGTCTGACCGCCCTAGCGCAGCACCAGCCGTTCGACCACATACAACAACGCGGCGATCACGCCGACGACCAGCGCGAAACGCAACACGCGGCCAATGTATCGCAGATATTTCCGGTTGCCGGTGAACAGCCACGTCAGTCCGAGCGCCCCCACTGCGATCAGCAGGGCGACGATCATCAGGCGGACGGCGATCATCAGGCGCCGAGGGGATGCAGGCGCAGGAACGCGGGCGGGACGTCTTCGTCGTGCTCGAAGCTGGTAAAGGCCCAGGATTCCTGGTGCTGCAGCAGTTCGCGCAGCAGCGCATTGTTGAGCGCGTGACCGGATTTGTAAGCTTCGAAGGCGCCAATGATGGGATGGCCCAGCAGATACAGATCGCCGATGGCGTCGAGCACCTTGTGCTTGACGAACTCGTCCTCGTAGCGCAGGCCGTCCTGGTTGAGCACGCGGAATTCGTCCATGACGATGGCGTTGTCGAGCGAGCCGCCGAGGGCCAGGCCCTGGTTGCGCAGGTATTCGACCTCGTGCATGAAGCCGAAAGTGCGCGCGCGGGCGACCTCCTTGGTGTAGGCGGTGTCAGCAAAGTCGATGCTGACGGTCTTGCCGCTTTTGTCGAACACGGGATGCTTGAAGTCGATGGTGAATTCGACCCTGAAACCGTTGTGCGGGACGAAGCGCGCCCATTTATCGCCGTCGCGCACCTCGATCGGCCGGGTGATGCGCACATACCGCTTGGCGGCATTCTGTTCGACGATGCCGGCCGATTGCAGCAGAAAGACGAACGGCGCCGAAGAGCCGTCCATGATGGGAATTTCAGGGCCGGTGAGATCGACCAGCACGTTGTCGATGCCGAGGCCGGCCAATGCCGACATCAGATGCTCGACGGTGGAAACCTTGGCGGGGCCGGATTCAAGCATCGAGCACAGCCGGGTATCGGTCACCAGATAGGGGTCCGCCTTGAGGTCAGCAGGGGGATCAAGGTCCATCCGCCGGAACACAATGCCGGCGTCGGGCGCAGCCGGACGCAGGGTCATTTCGACCTTGACGCCGGAGTGCAGGCCCACGCCGGTGGCGTGGACCGGGGTCTTCAGGGTGCGCTGCTTGATCATCGGGGCATTTTAACTGCTCATGGCGCCAGATTGCCATTTGCGCCGCCCCCGGCCCATGTCCGGGAGCGGCGCAAACGAACCGTCCGACCCGCGGCTCAGTCTGCCTGGCGACGCAGGAAGGCCGGAATGTCCAGGGTGTCGATGCCGGAGTCGGACATCGCCTGGATAGTGCGGCGACGGTTGGTCATGACGCTGGGCAGTTCCTCGCCGCTGCCGACCGCCATGCCCACATCGTCGGTGCCGGTGCGGATGATCTGCATCGGCTGCTTCGGCTGCTGGCGGGACACCGGGTTGCCCAGGCCGGTTGCCACCATGGTGACGCGCAGCGCGCCCTCCATGCTGTCGTCGAGCACCTGGCCGACGATGACGGTGGCCTCGTCCGCGGTGAAGCCCTTGATGGTGTTCATCACTTCATGAATTTCCTTCATCTTCACACTGGACGATGCGGTGATGTTGACCAGCACGCCGCGCGCGCCGGCGAGGTTGACGTCTTCCAGCAAGGGGCTCGCCACAGCCTGTTCGGCGGCGACCCGGGCGCGGTCTTCACCGCTGGCCTGGGCCGAACCCATCATCGCCATGCCCATTTCGCTCATCACGGTGCGCACGTCGGCGAAGTCGACGTTGACCAGGCCGGGACAGTTGATGACTTCGGCGATGCCGCCGACCGCGCCATGCAGCACGTTGTTGGCGGCCTTGAAGGCGTCGAGCATCGAGACATCGTCACCCAGAACCTGCATCAGCTTCTCGTTGGGGATGATGATCAGCGAATCGACGTGGCGCGACAGCGCCTCGATGCCCTGGTTGGCGGCACGCACGCGCTTGCCTTCGAACATGAAGGGCTTGGTGACGACCGCCACGGTGAGGATGCCGAGCTCCTTGGCGACTTCGGCCACCACGGGTGCCGCGCCGGTGCCGGTGCCGCCGCCCATGCCGGCGGTGATGAACAGCATGTCGGCGCCGTCGATCATCTCGGCGATGCGCTCGCGGTCCTCCAGCGCGGCCTCGCGGCCGACATCGGGGTTGGCGCCGGCGCCAAGCCCCTTGGTCACCCCGTTGCCGAGCTGCAGCTGCATCTTGGCCTGGTTGCGCTTGAGTGCCTGCGCGTCGGTGTTGATGGCGATGAATTCCACGCCGCTCAATCCCGAATCGATCATGTGATCGACTGCATTGCCGCCGCAGCCGCCCACGCCAATCACCTTGATCACTGCATCCTGGGTATCCACATCCATCAGTTCAAACATGTTGCTCTCCTCTTTTTGATCCATCAAAAACCACACTCACAAACCTTTGGCGTGTCTGCCGCGATGTATTGCTGCATCCGGCACAACCACCAATTCCTGTTTCGACGCCGCTTGCCCTACGCATGCGACATCAGAAATTTCCCTTGAACCAGCTTTTCATGCGTTCAAGGATGTCCTTCAAACTGTTGCCGGAAAGCTTCGGCGCGTCGCGCCCGCGCGCTTCCAGCCCGGCCATCAAGAGGCCCATGCAGGTGGCATAGCGCGGGTTGTGCATGACCTCGGCCAGGCCGCCCTCATAGCGCGGCCAGCCCATGCGCACCGGCATGTGGAACACCTCCTCGCCGAGTTCGACCATGCCCTGCATCGCTGCCGAGCCGCCGGTGATGACGATGCCGGACGACAGCAGCTCCTCGAATCCGCTGCGCCGCAATTCGGCCTGCACCAGCGAATACAGCTCTTCCATGCGCGGCTCGATGAATTCGGCCAGCGTCTGTTTCGACAGCGTGCGCGGCGGGCGGTCGCCGATGCCGGGCACCTCGATCATGTCGCGCGCGTCGGCCAGCTGACGCAACGCACAGCCGTACTGCACCTTGATGTCCTCGGCCTCTTTCGGCGGGGTGCGCAGCGCCACCGCGATGTCGTTGTTGACCTGGTCGCCGGCCACCGGAATCACCGCGGTGTGGCGGATCGCGCCGTTGGTGAACACGGCGATGTCGGTGGTGCCGCCGCCGATGTCGACCAGGCAGACGCCGAGTTCCTTTTCGTCCTCGGTCAGCACCGCCATCGCACTGGCGAGCGGCTGCAGCACCAGGTCGCCGACTTCCAGCCCGCAACGGCGCACGCACTTGATGATGTTCTGTGCCGCCGACACCGCGCCGGTGACGATGTGCACCTTCACTTCGAGCCGCACCGCGCTCATGCCGAGCGGGTCGCGCACATCTTCCTGGCCATCGACGATGAACTCCTGCGGAATGGTGTGCAGGATCTGCTGGTCGGTCGGGATGTTGACCGCGCGCGCGGTCTCCACCACGCGGTCGACGTCCATCTGGCTGATTTCCTTGTCCTTGATGGCGAACATGCCGTGCGAGTTGAAGCTCTTGATGTGGCTGCCGGCGATGCCCGTATAGACCTCGCGGATCTTGCAGTCGGCCATCAGTTCGGCCTCCTCCAGCGCGCGCTGGATCGCGTTGACGGTGGCCTCGATGTTGACCACCACCCCGCGGCGCAGGCCGCGCGACGGACTCGTGCCCATGCCGATGATTTCAAGCGTGTCTTCTTCGTTGATCTCGGCAACGATGCAGACGATCTTGGAAGTGCCGATATCGAGGCCGACGACCAGATTTTTGGGGTCTCTTGGCTTACTCATGTTGCGTAATGCTCATGTTGTACTCGGTTTGAATGGGGATGCGCTGCTGGGCATCCGTACTGCAAAACCGTCGGAATAGCGCAGGTCGACGGAGACAGGCGTAACGGGCATTGCGGCAGCCGCGCCCCGGGCTTCGGTGCCGGCCACGGTCGTACCACCAGCCAATGGCGCCGGAAACAGGCGCGGGTACAGGGCCACGAAGCGTGCCAGTCGCTCGTCGGCCTGAAGGCGTCCCAGCGCGAGCTGCATGCCGTTGTCCAGCCGGATACGCCAGGCCAGGCGAGGCGACAGCCGCAACTCGGCGATGGACATGCCCAGCGGGGCGAGCGCCGCCTGATGGCGGCGATAGGCACCGACCACCTCGGCGCTGCTGTCCTCGGGACCGAACAGGCGCGGCAGGGACTGGTTGATTGCCGCAACGAACACTTCGCCCGATTTGCTCACCAGCGCGTTGTCGTTCCAGCGTGCCAGCGGCACATGTTCGGTGAGGGTTACCACCAGCGTGTCGGGCCAGCGCCGTTCCACCCGCGCCTCGCTGACCCAGGGCAGTTTTTCCAGGCTGCTGCGCACCCGCTCCAGATCGACCGTGAAGAAGGTGCCGCGCACCCGACGCTCGGCCACCAGGCGGATCTGCGCTTCGGTCACATGCGCCGTCGGCGACTTCACCTCGATGTTGTGCAGGGCAAACCAGGGCTGCGCCGCCAGCCAGCTGATCGCGCCATAGGCCAGCAGGCCGAGTGCGCCCCAGGTCAGCACGCGGGCGACCTGCACCAGCGGATGGGCGGCGAGTTCGGGCGTCATGGCCAAAGCGTCTGCTCCAGAATCGCCAGGCACAGCGCATCGAAATCCATCCCCGCGACGCGCGCGGCCATCGGCACCAGGCTGTGGTCGGTCATGCCGGGCGAGGTGTTCACTTCCAGCAGATAGGGGTTGCCGAGACTGTCCAGCATGACGTCGACGCGTCCCCAGCCACGCCCGCCGATCAGGCGGAACGCATCGAGAGACAATTGCCGCAACGCCATTTCCTGCGCGTCCGACAGGCCGGCCGGACAGTGATACTGGGTGTCGTTGCGCAGGTACTTGGCTTCGAAGTCGTAGAAATCCTTTTCCTTGGCAGGCTGCAGGCGAATCAGCGGCAATGCGGTGGCGCCCAGGATGCCGATGGTGAATTCGGCGCCGTCGATGAATTTTTCCGCAAGCACCAGCGCATCGTGCTCGACCGCTGTTTCATACGCGGCTTGCAGCGTGCCGGAGTCGGTCACCTTGCTCATGCCGATGCTGGAGCCCTCGCGCGCAGGCTTGACGAAGATCGGCAGGCCGAGCTTCTTTTCCACCGCGGCAAAATCGCTGGCGGCGGTGAGAATTTCCCAGTCCGCCGTGGGCAGGCCCGCCGCGCGCCACAGCAACTTGGTGCGCCATTTGTCCATGCCGATGGCCGAGGCCATCACGCCGCTGCCGGTGTAGGGAAGGCCGAGCAGTTCCAGTGCGCCCTGCATGCAGCCGTCTTCGCCGTAGCGGCCATGCAGCGCAATGAAGACGCGGTCGAATTCGCCGGCGATCAGGTCGCCAAGATTGCGGTTGGCCGGGTCGAACGCGTGCGCATCGACTCCCTGGCGCTGCAGCGCCGCCAGCACCGCTGCACCGCTGTTGAGCGATACCGGGCGCTCGGCCGAGGTGCCGCCCAGCATCACCGCGACTTTGCCATACGATCTTTCACGGGCTTCAGCCCGTAGCAAGTCGGAGTCCCCTTGTGGGGCGAACTTCTTCGCTGACTCGATCGCGCTCACTGCCGTTCTCCAATAATCCGTACTTCGCGGATCAGCCGCACGTTGGTGCGTGCCTCCACGATCTCTTCCACGTGTTCGATCAGGCGCTCGATGTCGGCCGCCGTGGCGTCACCCCGGTTGACGATGAAATTGGCGTGCTTGTCCGATACCTGCGCGCCGCCGATGCGGTAGCCCTTGAGCCCGCACGACTCGATCAGCCGTGCGGCATGGTCGCCGGGCGGGTTGCGGAACACCGAGCCGGCATTGGGCAGGTTCAGCGGCTGCGAGGCGATGCGTTTTTTCAGCAGTTGCTTGATCGTTTCGCGCGCGGCAGCGCCATCGCCCCGTGCCAGCCGGAACCAGCCGCCGATGAACCATTCCTGCTGCGGGTGCTTCAGCGCCACGTGCCGGTAGCCGGTCACGTATTCGTCCGACAGCCGCTCGCTGAGATGGCCCTCGCGATCGAGCGTCTGCACCTGCACCAGCTTGTCCCAGGTCTCGCTGCCGTAGCAGCCCGCGTTCATCGCGATCGCACCGCCGACCGTGCCGGGAATGCCGGCCCAGAACTCGCCGCCGACCAGACCATGGGTGGCGGCAAAGCGTGCCAGCTTGGGTGCCGCCACCCCTGACTGCGCATAGATCAGCGCCGTTTCGATATCTTCCGGCGCAGGTGGCAGACCGTGCGTGCGGCTCTCGATGGCCAGCTTCCTGAGCACACCGTGCAGCAGGATCACCACGCCGGTCACGCCACCGTCACGCACCAGCAGGTTGCTGCCCAGCCCCACCATGTGGATGGTCTCGTGCGCGGGGATCGAACGTACCAGCCAGGTCAGGTCTTCCAGATCGGCCGGAAGATAGACCCGCTGCGCGGCACCGCCGGCACGCCACGACACATGCTGCTTCATCGGCTCGTTGTAGAGGAATTGCCCGCGCAACACCGGCGCGGCACCGCCGCCCAGATCGATCTCGCTGACGCGGTAGTCATGCCGCATGATTGCCACCCTCCAGTGCCGGGGCCACCTGACCGATGCTGCCCGCTCCCATCACCAGCACGACATCGTTCGCCTGCGCCAGGTCGCCGACTGCAGCCGGCACATCGGCGACGTTCTCGACGAACACCGGCTCGACCTTGCCCGCCACCCGCACCGCACGCGCCAGCGCACGGCCGTCGGCGGCCACGATCGGTGCCTCGCCGGCGGGATAGACCTCGGTCAGCAACAGCACGTCGGTCTCCGACAGCACCTTGACGAAGTCCTCGAAGCAGTCGCGGGTGCGGGTGTAGCGGTGCGGCTGGAACACCAGCACCAGCCTGCGCCCGGGGAAGGCGCCGCGCGCCGCGGCGAGCGTCGCCGCCATTTCCACCGGGTGATGGCCGTAGTCGTCGACCAGGCAATAGTGCCCGCCCGCTTTCGCCGGTACTTCGCCGTAGCGCTGGAAGCGCCGCCCCACCCCGTGGAACTCGGCCAGCGCCTTGACGATGGCGGCATCGCTGGCGCCGACCTCGGTGGCCACCGCGATCGCCGACAGCGCGTTCAATACGTTGTGCAGACCCGGGTGGTTCAGCACCACGTCGAGGTCGGCCATGCCCTCGCGCTTGACCGTGAAGTGCATCCGGCCCTGCTCGAAGCGCGCGTCGACTGCGCGCACCTGCGCCGATTCGTCGAAGCCGTAGGTGGTGATCGGCTTGGTGATGCGCGGCAGGATTTCGCGCACATGCGGGTCGTCGATGCACAGCACCGCCATGCCGTAGAAGGGCAGGCGCTGGCAGAAATCGACGAAGGCCTGCTTCAGGCGCTCGAAGTCATGGCCATAGGTGTCCATGTGATCGGCGTCGATGTTGGTGACGATCGCGATCACCGGCGTCAGGTAGAGGAAGGAGGCGTCGGACTCGTCGGCCTCGGCCACCAGGAAGTCGCCCTTGCCGAGGCGCGCGTTGGTGCCGGCGGCGGTCAGCTTGCCGCCGATCACGTAGGTCGGGTCCATGCCCGCCTCGCCGAGGATGCTGGCGACCAGGCTGGTCGTCGTGGTCTTGCCGTGGGTGCCGGCGATCGCGATGCCCTGCTTCAGGCGCATCAGTTCGGCCAGCATCAGCGCACGCGGCACGATGGGGATTTTCAACTCGCGCGCGGCGATGACTTCGGGGTTTTCATCCTGCACCGCAGTCGAAGTGACCACCGCATCGGCACCGGCGATGTTTTCTGCCGCATGGCCACGCTGGATGCGCGCACCGAGCCGGGCGAGCCGCTGCGTCACCGCGTTGTCGGCCAGATCCGAGCCCGACACGGCATAGCCGAGGTTCAGCAGCACTTCGGCGATGCCGCTCATGCCGACGCCGCCGATGCCGACAAAGTGGATATGACGGACAGCGTGTTTCATGGCCGCATCTCCCGTTGCAGCGATCCGCCTGTCGGCATCCGGCGCCCCTCGCGGCCGGTCGCATCCCGCAAGCGGGATCCCTGCTCCCTGCTCGCGGCGACCACACCGACAAAATGGATATGACGGACAGCGTGTTTCATCGCGCAAGCGCCTCGCAAATGTCGGCGACGCTGGCCGTCGCTTCGGGCTTGGCCAGTGCGCGCGCCTTGTCTGCCATGGTGGCGAGCGCAGTGCGGTCAAGCCCGCCGATCAGCGCCGCCAGTTTTTCCGCGCTCAGATCCTTCTGCTGCATCAGCCAGGCGGCACCGGCCTGGCTGAGAAATTCGGCGTTGCCGGTCTGGTGGTCATCGACCGCGAACGGGAACGGCACCAGCACCGCGGGCACCCCGGCGCAGGCCAGCTCGGCCACCGTCATCGCGCCGGCACGGCAGATGGCGAAGTCGCACGCCTGGTACGCGGCCGCCATGTCCTCGATGTAGTCGCGCACCTCGGCTTCGACCCCGGCGGCAGCGTAGTTCGCGCGCAGGATCTCGAGGTGCTGGCGGCCCGACTGATGGACGACTTGCGGACGCTGCTCGACCGGCAACAGCGCCAGCGCCTTCGGGACCAGATCGTTCAGCGCCGATGCGCCGAGACTGCCGCCGACGACCAGCAGCTGCAGCGGACCGCCACGATCCGCTCGGTTGACCGAGACAATATCGGTGCGCACCGGGTTCCCCACCCATTCGGTCTTCACCCGGCGGCAGGGGATCGGCTTGTCCTTGTCGCCCTGGAACGCCTGCGGGAACGCGGTCAGCACCCGGTCGGCCAAACATGCCAGCACGCGGTTGGTGAGTCCACCAACCGAGTTCTGTTCGTGGATCACCAGCGGCCGGTTCAGCAGGCTCGCCATCATGCCGCCCGGAAAGGCCGTGTAGCCGCCCATGCCCAGCACGACATCCGGGCGGCGCTGCAGGATCGCGCGCAGGCTCTGGCCGAATGCGACCAGCAGCATCAGTGGCAGCAGCAGTTTCTTCAGCAGGCTCTTGCCGCGCAGGCCGCCCATCGACACCCAGACCATCGGGATGCCGGCCTTGGGCACCACGCGCGCCTCGAGACCCTGCCGGGTGCCCAGCCAGAACACGTCCCAGCCGCGCGCGCGCAAGGCATCCGCCACCGCAAGAGCCGGGTAGACGTGGCCGCCGGTGCCGCCGGCCATCACCATGAGGGTGCGGTTCGCGGCGGCCATCAGAAGGTTTTTCCCCGCATCATCTGCCGGTGCTCCCAGTCGATGCGCAGCAGCAGGGCAATGGCCAGACAGTTGGCGACGATGCCGCTGCCGCCAAACGACAGGAAGGGCAGGGTGAGGCCCTTGGTCGGCAGCAGGCCGACGTTGACGCCCATGTTGATCAGTGCCTGCACACCGAGCCAGATGCCGATGCCCTGCGCCACCAGCGCGCAATAATTGCGTTCGAGCTGCGCGGCGCGATGGCCGATCAGGAAGGCCTTGACGATCAGCCAGGCGAACAGCGCGACGACGAAGGCCACGCCGACGAAGCCGAATTCCTCGGCGATCACCGCGAGCAGGAAGTCGGTGTGCGCCTCGGGCAGGTAGAACAGCTTTTCGACGCTGCCGCCCAGTCCCAGCCCCAGCCATTCGCCGCGCCCGAAGGCGATCAGGGCATGCGACAGCTGGTAGCCCTTGCCGTAGGGGTCGGCGAACGGATCCATGAAGCCGAGGATGCGCTGCATGCGGTATTCCGAGGTGAAGATCAGCAGCGCGAAGCCGATCATCAGCACCACGATCAGGCCGGCGAACACCTTCCAGTTGAGCCCGCCGAGGAACAGGATGCCCATGGCGATCGACACGATCACCACGAAGGCGCCGAAGTCGGGCTCCTTCAGCAGCAGCGTACCGGCCAGCATCATGACGCCGGCCATCGGCAGGAAGCCCTTCTTGAAATCGTGCATGAAGGCGGCCTTGCGCGTAGTGTAGTCGGCGGCGTACAGCACGGCGAGAAACTTCATCAGCTCGGACGGCTGCAGATTGGCGAATCCCAGTGGTATCCAGCGACGACTGCCGTTGACTTCGCGTCCGATGCCGGGGATCAGCACGATCACCAGCAGCAGCAGGCCTGCAAGGAACAGGTAGGGTGAGGCTTGCTGCCAGACCCGCATCGGCACTCGAAACGCGGCGATGCCAACACCCACGCCGATCGAGATGAAGATGGCCTGCCGCAGCAGATAGTATTCGCCGTTGCCGCCGGTATAACGGGCCGCCTCGGCAATCGCGATGGAAGCCGAATAGACCATCACCAGCCCGATCCCCAGCAAGCCCATGGCAAGCCACAGCAGGCTGAAGTCGAGCTCGGTGCTGGGCTGGGGGGCACGCGCGGAATACAGCATCAGTCGCCTGCCCTTGCTGCCGCCAGCCTCTGCACCGCTTCGACAAAGGCTTCGGCGCGGTGGATGTAGTTGCGGAACATGTCGAAGCTGGCGCAGGCGGGCGACAGCAGCACGGCGTCGCCGCGATGAGCCAGACGATGCGCCTGCTCGACCGCCTCGCGCATGTTGTTTACCGAAGCGATTTCCACGCCACTACCCTCGATGGCAGCCGAGATCACCGGAGCATCGCGCCCGATCAGCACCACTGCGCGGGCATTGGCCTCGACCGCGGCCTTGAGCGGAGCGAAATCCTGCCCCTTGCCATCGCCGCCGAGGATCACCACCGCGCGCCGCTTGCCCATGCCGTAAAGCGCCGCCTCGGTGGCGCCGACGTTGGTGCCCTTGGAGTCGTCGTAATAGGTCACGCCCTCGATCTCTGCGACCTCTTCCACCCGGTGCGGCAATCCCTTGAAATGCACCAGGCCGCGCAGCAGCGCTTCCATCGGCAAATCCAGTGCACGCGTCAGCGCCAGCGCCGCCAGCGCGTTGGCGGCGTTGTGCAGGCCGGCGACCGGCAGCGCGGCAAGCGGCATCAGCAGGTCGCCGCCCAGGCACAACTCGTCCTCGCACACGCCGAAATTTTCATCCCGCGGGCTGCGGTCGAGGCCAAAACTGACCACCCGCCGCCCCGGCAGGACCATGGCCATGCTGCGCGGATCGTCGCGGTTCACCACCTGCACGCCGTCTCCGCTGTAAATGCGCGCCTTGGCCGAGGCATAGGCATCCATGCCGGGATAACGGTCCATGTGGTCTTCCGACAGGTTGAGCACCGTCGCCGCATCGGCATCGAGGCTGGTCGTCGTTTCCAGCTGGAAGCTCGACAGTTCCAGCACCCACACCTGCGGCGGCGGCGCCAGCCCCTGTTCGACCTCGAACAGCGCATCCAGCACCGGCAAACCGATGTTGCCGGCCACGCAGGTGACCAACCCGGCCAGGCGACACATGTCGCCGCACATTGCAGTGACGGTGCTCTTGCCGTTGCTGCCGGTGATCGCGATCACCCGCATCGGATGCTCGCGCTCGGCATTGAGCGCACGGATGGCGCGGGCGAACAACTCGACGTCACCCACCGCCTCGACGCCGGCCGCTGTCGCGCGTGCCACGGCAGGATCGGCGAGCGGCACGCCGGGGCTGACGACGAGGAGCTCCGCCGCCTGCAGCAGCGCATCCTCGAACGCCCCTGCATGCAGGGGTACCTGCGGCAGCATTTCGGCCAAGCGTGAAGCCTGCGGCGGCGCATCGCGACTGTCGGCGACGCTCACCTCCGCCCCGCGTGCAGCCAGCCAGCGCACGCATGACAGGCCGGTATCGCCCAGGCCCAGCACCAGGATTTTCTTGCCGGAAAGCTTGAGACTGTCGTAGTTCATCTCAGTTTCAGACTCGACAGCCAATCAGCACCAGCATCATGCTGATGATCCAGAAACGCACAGGCAGGTTCTGGTGTCGCCATAACGTGCCGGCTCCGCCTGCACGTGAGTCTCCCCCAAACCTTCCCGTGATGCGTTTCATCCTGATTGCGCTCATCTCAGTTTCAGACTCGACAGGCCAATGAGCACCAGCATCATGCTGATGATCCAGAAACGCACCACCACCTGGTTTTCCTTCCAGCCCTTGAGCTCGTAGTGGTGGTGGATCGGCGCCATGCGGAACACGCGCTTGCCGGTGAGCTTGAACGAGGCGACCTGCACCATCACCGACAGGGTTTCCACCACGAACACGCCGCACATGATGAACAGGATGATTTCCTGCCGCACGATGACGGCGACCACGCCGAGCGCGGCGCCGAGCGCCAGCGCGCCGACATCACCCATGAAGACTTCCGCCGGATAGGCGTTGAACCACAGGAAGGCCAGCCCGGCGCCCGCCATGGCAGCGCAGAAGATGACCAGTTCGCCGGCACCGGGAACGAACGGCACGCCGAGGTATTTGGAGAACACCGCGTTGCCCGCAACGTAAGCGAAGATCGCCAGCGCCGAGGCCACCATCACGGTCGGCAGGATCGCCAGGCCGTCGAGGCCGTCGGTAAGGTTGACCGCGTTGCTCGAGCCGACGATGACGAAATAGGTCAGCGCGATGAAGGCCGCCGCCGACAGCGTCAGCGTGGCGTGCTTGAGGAAGGGGATGATGAGCTCGGTCTGCGCCGGCAGGCTGGCGCTCTGCCACAGATAGGCCGCAACGGCGAGGCCGATCACCGACTGCCAGAAGTACTTCCAGCGCGACGGCAGACCACGCGAATTCTTCTCTACCACCTTGCGCCAGTCGTCGACCCAGCCGATGACGCCGAAGCCGATCAGGGTGAACAACGCAATCCACACATAGCGATTGCTCAGATCCGCCCACAGCAGCGTGGTAATGGCGACCGACACCAGGATCAGCGCGCCGCCCATGGTCGGCGTGCCGGCCTTGACCAGATGGGTTTGCGGCCCGTCGCTGCGCACCGACTGGCCGATCTTCAGCGCGGTGAGCCTGCGGATGACGGCCGGGCCGACGATGAAGGATATCGTCAGTGCGGTGAGCGTTGCCAGCACTGCGCGCAGCGTCAGGTAGCTGAAAACGTTGAAGGCGCGGACATCCTGGCCGAGTTGCTGAAATATCCAGAGCAGCATGTCAGTGTCCCTGCACCCCGGCCGCGAGAGCAGCCGGGGCTTCCATGAAACTTTGCACCACGCGTTCCATCTGCATGAAACGCGAGCCCTTCACCAGTACGATGGCATCGGGGGTGAGTTCGTTTTCGAGTTCTGCCAGCAGTTCCTGGATGCGCTCGAAGTGCATCGCACCGGCGCCGAATGCAGCAACGGTTTCCCGGCTCGATTCGCCCAGTGCCAACAGGCGGTCGACCCCGGCAGCACGTGCGGCGAGTCCGATCTGTGCGTGCATGGTCTCGGCGTCGGGCCCCAGTTCCCCCATGTCGCCCAGCACCAGGATTCTCTTGCCCGGCTGTTGCGCCAGCACCGCCAGCGCGGCCTTCACCGAGTCGGGATTGGCGTTGTAGGTGTCGTCGATGAAGGTGCTGCCGTGCAGCGCGGCCTTCTTCTGCAGGCGCCCCTTGACGCCGGCAAAGCCTGTCAGGCCGACGACGATGCTGCGATAGCTGACGTCGAGCGTGAATGCCGCTGCAGCCGCTGCCAGCGCGTTCATCACGTTGTGCTCGCCCGGCACCTGCAGCGGGATGTCGAGCGTGGCGTTGGGCAGGGTGAGGCTGAGCGCCGAGCCAAAATCGGTGGACGCGTAGCGTCCGCGCACCGCCGCCGGCTGATGCAGGCCGAAATCGATCACGCTGCGCCGTGCATTCATTTCACGCCACAGCCCGGCGTGCGGATCGTCGGCATTGAATACCGCGATGCCGGCGCCGGTCAGGCCATTGAAGATCTCGCCCTTGGCGTGGGCGATCGCCTCGACCGAGCCGAGCAGTCCTATATGGGCGGTCATCGCATTGTTGATCAGCGCCACGTCGGGCCGTGCCAGCCGCGTCAGGGTGTCGATTTCGCCGGCGTGGTTCATGCCCATCTCGAACACGGCGAACTGGTGCTGCTCGCGCAGGCGCAGCAGCATCAGCGGCAGGCCGATATCGTTGTTGAGGTTGCCTTCGGTGTGCAGCACGGCCGCATCCGACCCCGCTTCGACGCGCAGGATCGCCGCCAGCATTTCCTTCACCGTGGTCTTGCCGTTGCTGCCGGTGATCGCCACCACCGGCAGGCGGAAGCGGGCGCGCCACGCAGCCCCCAGCCGGCCGAGCGCCTGGCGGGTATCGTCGACGCGAATGGCTGTCGCGATGTCGGGCGCCTGCCCGGCGTCGAGCACCACGCCGGCAGCACCCTGCCCGAGCGCCTGCGCAGCGAATGTCCCGCCATCGAATTTCTCGCCGCGCAAGGCGATGAAGAGGTCGCCCGGCTGCAGCTTGCGGCTGTCGGTCGAGACGCGCAGCACCTCGGCATCGGGGCCGCTGAACGGCACGCCCAGCATGGCGGCCGCTTCGGAAAGTCGCATCATCGGCGCGTTCATGTCCACGCCTCCAGCGCCTTGTTCGCAACGGCCACATCGGAGAACGGCAGGCGCTCGCCGGCCAGCTCCTGATAGTCCTCGTGTCCCTTGCCGGCGATCAACACCACGTCGCCCTGACGGGCGCCGCCGATGGCCTCGAATATGGCACGCGCCCGCTCCGCTTCGACACGCACCGGGCGATCCGACCGGGCACCGTGCGCACCGGCGAGGATATCTTCGATGATTTGGCGCGGATCCTCGTTGCGCGGATTGTCGCTGGTGATCCACACCTCGTCCGCACCCTGGATGGCCGCCTGCCCCATCAGCGGGCGCTTGCCCTTGTCGCGATTGCCGCCGCAGCCGAACACGCAGATGAGGCGGCCGCCGCTGACGATCTCACGCAGGGTGGCCAGCACCTTGTCCAGTGCATCGGGGGTGTGGGCGTAGTCGACCACCACCAGCGGATGCGCCTGGCCGCCGAGCGTCTGCATCCGCCCCGGCGGCGGGCTGACATGCGACAGCGCCCTGCAGGCATCCTCCAGTTTCACGTCGGACACCAGCAAGGTGGCGAGCACCGCCAGCAGGTTGGCTGCATTGAAGCGGCCCAGCAACGGCGCGTCGAATTCGGCATCGCCCCAGTCGGTATGCACGTCGAGATGCAGGCCGGCTTGCGACAAGTGCAGTTTTTTCCCCACCACGGCACCGCGCTGGAACCCGTAGCCGGCGACGCGCGCGGGACGGGTTTCGCTCTCCAGCCGCTGGCCGAAGCCGTCGTCGACATTGAGCACCGCCCATTCCAGCCCCGGCCAGTTGAACAGCCGCGCCTTGGCTTCAGCGTAGCGGTCCATGTCGCCGTGGTAATCGAGATGATCGCGCGACAGATTGGTCAGCACCGCCACATTGAATGTCGCGCCGTTGACGCGGCCCTGCGCCAGGCCGTGTGACGACACCTCCATCGCGCACGCCGTCGCACCCTGCTTCTTGTATGAAGCCAGACGCTGCTGCAGTTCGATGGCGTCGGGCGTGGTATTGAGCGCGGGCGTGAGCGCGCCGGGGAAGCCGTTGCCGATGGTGCCGATGACGGCCGTTTTCCTCTTGGCCTGCGACAGCGCCTGCGCCACCCAGTGCGCCACCGAGGTCTTGCCGTTGGTGCCGGTGATGCCGACCATGTGCAGCGCCCGCGACGGCTCACCATAGACGTGCGCGGCAATTTCGCCGCTGCGGTTCTTCAGCCCGGCCACGCCGGCGTTGGGAACCGCAAGTGCCGGATCCCACTGGTAGTGATCGGCTTCCCACAGCACGCCGTCGACGCCTTGCGCCACCGCCTGTGGAATGAAATCGCGGCCATCGCGCGATTCCCCTGGGTAGGCGACGAATACGGTTCCCGGCAAGGCCTTGCCGCTGTCGTTGACGAGTTCGCGCGCCGCAATGCCAAGCCGTTCCAGGATATGCGGAACGGACTCCCGGATCGCCTGCGAAGCGAGCGGGACTGTTGCGTTGGCGCCGGATCTCGTCATCACACGCCTCCATCCACACGCGCCACCACCGGCGGCACGCTTTGGGTCACCTTTGTCGCGGTTTCCGGCGCATCGGGCGGCAGGGCCAGCTGGCGCAAACTACCGGCCATCACCTGTGCAAACACCGGACCCGCCACGCTGCCACCGTAATACACGCCACCGGACGGCTCGTCGATCACCACCCCGACGATAAGACGCGGGTTCGAGGCGGGTGCCATGCCGACGAAGGAAGACAGGTAGCGATCGGGCGCGTAGCGACCATCGACGAGCTTGTGGGCGGTTCCTGTTTTCCCTGCCACGCGATACCCCGGGACCCGGGTGCGCGTTCCGGTGCCACCCTCCTGGGTGACCGCCTCCATCATGGTCCGCACTTCGCGTGCCACGCTCGGTGAAAACACGCGCTCACCCATGATTTCCTGCGGTTCGCGCCGCAGGAAAGACAACGGCATCACTTCGCCATCATTGGCAAATGCCATGTAGGCACGGGTAAGCTGCAACAGGCTGACCGACAAGCCATAGCCATAGGCCATGGTGGCCTGCTCGACCGGTCGCCAGATGCTGGCATCGCGCAGGCGCCCGGCCGTCTCGCCCGGAAATCCGGAACCCGGCAGCTGGCCGAAGCCAGCGCGATCCAGCACGTCCCAGAATTGCTGCGGGCTCAGCGTCATCGCCATTTTGACTGCGCCGACGTTGCTCGATTTCTGGATGATTTCGGAAACCGTCATTTTTGGATGCGGATGCTCGTCGCGCACCAGCTTGTTGCCGACACGCCAGGTCTGCGGCGTATCGATCACGCTGTCGGGATGAAACAGGCCGCGTTCCAGCACCGCTGCCGCGACGAACGGCTTGATGGTCGACCCTGGCTCGAAGGTGTCGATCACCGCACGATTGCGCATCGGCCCCGGCTGGTAATTGCGGCGATTGTTGGGATTGAAGTTGGGCAGATTGGCCAGTGCGAGAATCTCGCCGGTCTTGGCGTCGAGCACCACGACGCTGCCACCTTTGGCCTTGTGGGCGGCGATGGCGGTGACCAATTCACGGTGCGCCAGATACTGTATCTTCAGATCCAGCGCCAGCGCCAGATTGCCGCCCATCTGCGCAGTCTTGATCGGCGCCAGGTCGCGGATGAGGTTGCCGCGCCGGTCGCGCATGATATGGCGCTCCCCTTCACGACCTGCAAGCCAATCCTGGTAGGCGCGCTCGACGCCTTCCTGGCCCAGATCATCCACATTGGTGAAGCCCACAACGTGCGCAGCGACCTCGCCCGCCGGGTAATAGCGGCGAAACTCGCGGCGCAGATACAGGCCCGGCGCGTCCATAGCCGCAATCTTGGCCGCCTGCTCCGGTGTCACTGGACGTCGCACGCTGAATTCGCCGCGCGTCTTGCGCGCCAGCTTAGCCGCCAGATCCTGCGCATTCATGCCGAGCACACGGGCCAGTTCAGCCTGCTGTTGAGCCGTCAGCTTGAGCTCCGGCACGCGCGCCCATAGCGACTCGACCGGCGTGCTGATCGCAAGCAACTGACCGTGACGGTCGGATACCTGCCCGCGATGCGCCGGCAGCGTCAGGTTGCGGTTGGCCACCGCATCCCCCTTGCCCTGCAGATAATCGGTGTTGAGGCCCTGCAAGTAGAAGGCGCGCCCGGCGACCACCACCAGGCCGCCGAGCAGCAGGCCGCCCACGGTCGCCATGCGCCAGGGCGCCAGATTCAGCTTCAGCAGCTTGCGCGAGTGGTAATTCATGGCGCACTCACCATCGTTTCGACATGCACCCGATCCTGTGGCGCCACCATCAGGCCCAGCTGCGCGCGCGCGAGCATGTCCACCCGCGCCGGGTTGGCCCAGGTACTTTGTTCCAGCTGCAATTGCCCCCACTGCTCGTCAAGGGCGCGCGCCTCTTTTTTCAATCGATCCAGTTCCACAAAATACGTGCGGGAGCGATGCTGAGCCTGAATCACCGCTAGCGCACACAGCACCAAAACCAGTGCCAGAAAGATATTGAGGCGGCTCACGCCGCCCCTTCCACGCGTTCGGCCACCCGCAACACCGCACTGCGCGCACGCGGATTGGCAGTCACTTCAGCGTCGGTCGCATGCTGGGCACGGCCCACCAGCCTCAGACGCCCCGGCTTCAGCATGGCCGCCGGAATCGGCAGGCGCGCGGGCGCCTGCTCACCCATCGCCTCGTCGCGCAAGTAGCGCTTGACGATGCGGTCCTCCAGCGAATGAAAGCTGATCACCGCCAGCCGTCCACCCGTTTCAAGCCTGTCGACGCATTGCGGCAGCACTGCGCTCAGTTCTTCCAGTTCGCGGTTGATATGAATCCGTATAGCCTGGAAACTGCGCGTCGCCGGGTGTTGTCCCGGTTCGCGCCGTTTGACCGTGGCTGCGATGAGGTTCGCCAATTGCCCGGTAGTGCGGATGGCTTCTTTTTGCCGTGCCGCAACAATCGCGCGCGCAATCGATTTAGCAAACCGCTCTTCCCCGTAGGTGCGGATGACTTCATTGATCTCCCCCTCTGCCGCCGTCGCCAGCCAGTCTGAAGCCGACATCCCGCTTCCCGGATCCATGCGCATATCAAGTGGTGCGTCGAAGCGGAAGCTGAAACCGCGTGTCGCATCGTCGAGCTGCGGCGACGACACCCCGATGTCCAGCAAAATCCCGTTCACCCGCGCCACACCCAACCCATCCAGCACTGTGCCCAGCCGCGAGAAAGCACTCTGCTCCAGCGTCAGCCGCGCATCCTGCAGGGCTGCGCCGGCGCGCATCGCATCGGGATCGCGATCCAGCGCGATCAAGCGGCCGCGCGGCCCCAGCCGATCCAGGATCAGGCGACTATGGCCACCGCGCCCGAAGGTGGCGTCGACATAGACGCCATCGGACCGGATCGCCAGCGCTGCCACCGCCTCCTGTGCCAATACCGGCACATGGGCGGGCACACTCACAACGTGAATCCCTCCAGTTCGGGCGGCAGCTCGTCGTCGCTGAAGGTCAGCGCCTGGGCCACCTTCGCTTCCCAGCGCGCCTCGTTCCACAATTCCACCTTGCTGCCCTGCCCGACCATCACGACGCTTTTATCCAGTTCGGCGAATTTGCGCAGCATCGGCGGCAGCAGCACGCGACCGGCGCCGTCCATGTCCATGTCGTGCGCATAGCCGACGAGCAATTGTTTGAGGCTGCGGGTACGGGGATTGAAATCGGACAGGCCGTTGAGCTTCTTCTCGATCGGCTCCCATTCGGGCAAGGGGTACAGCAACAGGCACTGGCCTGGGTCGGCGGTGACCACCACGCGGCCCGCGCCATTCACCAGAAGGGCGTCGCGATAGCGCGCCGGCACCACGAGCCGGTTCTTGCTATCCAGACTGACCGTCGCTACGCCCCGAAACATGCCCCCCCCTTATTTGAATTGTGCTGTGCTTGGCTGGGCGCATTCTCCCACAACTTCCCACCAATCACCACTTGCACCCACTATAGGGGATAGATTTGGGGGGGTCAAGCCGTGGAACGTAAAAAAACCCCTACGTCTCAAGGACTTAGGGGTGGTTCTGGGCTGTGGATAAGTTTCTGGAAAAACCGTAGCTTAGGGGCTATTTTTGCCTGATATTTTAGGAAAAAACGCTAAGCTATTGAATTGAATGAATAGTGGGAAAGTCGGTCGATAAGCCGGGTTCTGTCGTGGACAACCATTCCTCTAGGCCGGTCATTGCTGGCCGGCTCATGCCACCTACCCGCAGACTCGGCGAGCCGCGTCATCGTCTGCCTATTTGGTGTTGCTCCGGATGGAGGTTACCGCGTTTCACCGTAACTGAATACGCTCGTCTCTGTGGCCCTATTCCTCGCCTCGCGGCGTCCGGCCGTTAGCCGGCATCCTGCTCTGTGGAGCCCGGACTTTCCTCTCCCACCCGCGCCCCCGAGGGGGCTTGCGCGGCAGCGGTTGTCTGATCGGCTTTCCCGTCGCCATTATAAAGCTTTCCTTGACTGCGGCGGCTGAACTGCTAAGCAGAGGGTTCCGGTCGGATAACGACCTCAACAGGAGACCCATCATGAGAAGAAGGCTTTATTTCATGGTGCCGGACGTGCGTAGCGCCCGACAAATCCACGACGAACTTTTGCTTGCACGCATCGAGGACAGCCACATCCACGTCATGGCCAAGGACGGTGTCCCGTTGCCTGGGCTGCATGAGGCCTCGATCCTGCAGAAATCCGATTTCGTGCATGGTGCCGAAACAGGACTGGCGGTCGGCGGCGGCATCGGCATCGTTGCCGGACTGGTGGCGGTCTTCTTTCCGCCCGCCGGGGTGGACCTGCAACTGGTCACCATTCTGATCACCGCGCTGGTCGGTGCTGCGTTTGGCGCCTGGGCCGCCAGCATGGTCGCCAGTTCGATTCCCAACTCGCGGCTGAAAACCTTTGAATCGGCCATCGCCGCCGGCCACGTCCTGATGATGGTGGATGTGCCTTCCGGGCGGGTGTCTGAAATCAAGAAACTGGTTGCATCGCATCACCCCGAGGCGATGAGTTCCGGCATGGAGGCCACCATCCCGGCTTTCCCCTGAACGACAGCGGCGCGTTCGCCGACTCACCCGGCCGGGCGGTTCGCCCGGCTTTTTTTATTCCTGCTCGACGACGCGCCAGCGGAGGGATTCGCCGGCGCGCAACGGCACCAGGGTGTCCTCCCCCAACTTGAGGCTGGCCGGCATGTTCCAGCCATCGCGCCTGAGCGTCAGGGTATCGGTATGGCGCGGTAGACCATAGAAATCGGCGCCATAAAAACTGGCGAAGGCCTCCAGCTTGTCCAGCGCGCCTGCATCTTCGAACGCTTCCGCGTACAACTCGATCGCGGCGTGTGCGGAATAAATGCCGGCGCAGCCGCATGCGATTTCCTTGGCGCCCACCGCATGCGGCGCGCTATCGGTACCGAGAAAGAACCTGGGGTTGCCGGAAATGGCCGCCGCGATCAGCGCCTGACGATGTGATTCGCGTTTCAGCACCGGCAGGCAGTACATGTGCGGGACGGATGCCGCCACGGAACATGGCGTTGCGGTTGTACAGCAGGTGGTGCACGGTGATGGTGGCGGCAACATTGGCCGGCGCCGCCGCCACGAACTCCGCGGCCTGGCGCGTGGTGATGTGCTCGAGCACGATTTTCAGCCGGGGGAAATCATGCATAAGCCGCGTCAGATGGCGCTCGATGAACACCGCTTCGCGGTCGAACACATCGACGTCGGGATCGACCACTTCGCCGTGCAGCAGCAGCGGCATGCCGACTTCCTCCATCGCCGCGATGGCCGGGTACGCCCGGGCGAGATCGGTAACGCCGGAATCGGAATTGGTCGTCGCGCCCGCCGGATAATACTTCACGGCATGCACGAAGCCGCTTGCCCGCGCGCGCGGATTTCGTCGGGCCGGCGTGTTGTCGGTGAGATACAGCGTCATCAGCGGCTCGAACGCCGTGCCGCGCGCCGCGGCCAGCAGGCGTTCGCGGTAGGCCGCGGCATCGGCCACGTTCACCACCGGCGGCTTCAGATTGGGCATGGCGATGGCGCGACCGAACACGCGCGCAGTGTCGGGCAGCACGCTCTGCATGGCGGCGCCATCGCGAAAATGGATGTGCCAGTCGTCGGGGCGGGTAATCGTGAGGGTGTCGGTCATGCTTCGTTGTGCTCGCTCGGCTTCAGTGCCAGCGTCATTTTATAGAGATCGGCCTTGCTGCGTCCGGTGATCTGCGACGCCAGCTTGGCGGCGAGCGTGGGTGGCAGCTCGCCCAGCAGCACGTCGAGCACCCGCATCGCCTCGGCATCGACCATCGCGGCGGCGGCTGCAGGCGGATGCACGATGACGACGAACTCGCCCCGCACGTGATTGGGGTCGGCGGCCAGCCAGTCGGGAGCTTCCCGCAATGGCAGGGTGACGATGGTCTCGAATCGCTTGGTCAGCTCACGCGCCAGCGTGACCTGCCGCGTGCCGTCCAGCACCGCGGCCATGTCGGCCAGCGTTTCCTCGATGCGGTGCGGCGCTTCATAAAACACCAGCGCGCAGGCAGCGGGGCAAGCGTCTTGCAACTGTGCCTTGCGGGCGCCGGATTTGGGCGGCAAGAACCCGTGAAACAGCCACTGTCCCGACTCCAGCCCGGCGGCCGACAACGCCGTGGTCACCGCCGAAGCGCCAGGAATCGGCACCACCACCAACCCGGCCGCGCGCACCGCCGCCACCAGCCGCGCGCCGGGGTCGGACACCGCCGGCGTACCGGCGTCAGACACATAGGCCACCGCCTCGCCTGCGACGATCCACGCGATCACCTGTCCGCCGCTGCGCGTTCGTTGTGCTCGCGAATGGACACCAGCGGTCTTGCGATATTGAAATGCGCCAGCAACTGGCCCGACACGCGGGTGTCTTCCGCCGCCACACGGTCCACGGATTTCAGCGTATCGAGCGCGCGCAGCGTGATGTCCCCCAGGTTGCCGATCGGGGTGGCGACGACATAGAGCGCGGGCGGCAGGCGGGTATGATGCGGTGCTTCACTCATGGGCTGTCATTGTCGCAGATGTTCAAGCTTGACTCCTCAGCTGAACACGCCTGAGTGTGCGGCTGACACGCTGGCTGGCAAGGCGCGACGATGCGGCGGGGTCGACCCCCGCAAAGAGGCGCAACACGGCCAGACAGCGCGGCGCCGTGCAATCAGGTGTGTAGCGGCCCCACCCAGATGGTGAGCGTATCAAAGTCGATAAAGCGGAAACTTATAAGGTGATCCAAACGCTGATGAGCGATCAACTGAGGAGCCAAGCTTGAGTTCCCTGCTCGGGCAATCCGCTGAAGCGCGGGCCGAGGCATTTCCTGCACGCCAGCGGCCTGACGCTCGTTGCACGCAACTGGCGCTGCCGCTTCGGCGAGATCGACCTCATCATGCAGGACGGCGCGACACGGGTGTTCGTCGAAGTGCGCCTGCGCAGCCGCAGCGACTTCGGCGGCGCCGCTGCCAGCGTGACGCCGGCCAAGCAGACAGAAGCTGCTCGCCGCCGCACGTCAGTATCTGGCCACGCTGAAAACGCTGCCGCCCTGCCGCTTCGACGTGGTGGCGCTGTCCGGCGATGGAGTGCCCGACTGGATCAAAAACGCCTTCGACGATGTGGGATAATCGCGTCTCATGCGCCACTCCACGACAGAATTCTCGGCCACTTTCAGGCCTCAGCGCAGACCCAGCTGGAAGCCGCAGGCACGCTTGCGCCACCAATCGAACAGGCGGCGCGCCTGATGATGCACTGCCTTGCGCAGAGCGGAAAAATTCTCGTCTGCGGCAACGGCGGCTCGGCAGCGGATGCGCAGCATTTCGCCTCCGAAATGATCAACCGCTTCGAGCACGAGCGCCCCGGACTTGCGGCGATTGCGCTCACCACCGACACATCGACCCTGACCTCGATAGCCAACGACCACGCCTACGATCAGGTGTTTGCGCGCCAGGTCAAGGCACTGGGCCAGCCAGGCGACATTCTGCTGGCGATTTCCACCAGCGGCAATTCGCCCAGCGTGCTGCAGGCCGTGGCCGCCGCCCACGCGCGCAGCATGCAGGTCATCGTCCTGACCGGGCGCGACGGCGGCGGCGCTTGCGGAACAAATGCAGGAAGACGACGTCTTCCTGTGCGTGCCCGCAGAATCCACTGCGCGCATTCAGGAAGTCCATTTGCTGGCCATCCATTGCCTGTGCGATGCGGTGGACAGCGTTTTACTAGGAGTTGAGGAATGAACAAACTGATCCAGATCGCACTCATTGGTGTGGCGCTGTCGCAATTGCAAGGATGTGCCGCGTCGCCAGGGTGGCGCCGCCACGAAACAGCGGTTGCACTCGATCGCCGCACTGCCGGCATCTTTATCGGCGACCAGGAAATCGAGTTGCGTGCAATGAACCGCCTGTATGAAGCCTATCCCGCAAAAAACCGGCAACATCTCCACCACCAGCTATAACCGTCAGGTGCTGCTCACCGGCAGGGTGCCGGACGAAAACAGTGCATAACCGCGTCACCGAAATCGTCACAGAGCTTCCCGACGTGCGCAAGGTGTTCAACGAACTGGCCATCGGGGCGAGACCTCGCTCAAGCTCGGATCTCAAGGACATGTCCATCACCAGTCAAGTCAAATCCCGCCTGATGTGCGAAGACAGTGTCCCCATCTCCAAGATCAAGGTGGTGACCGAAGTCAAGCGTCGTCTACCTGATGGGTCTGGTGACAGCATTCGGAAGCCAAGATCGCGACCGACAGTTGCGCGCACCACGTCGGGCGTGACCAAGGTCGTCACCCTGTTCGAATACCATCGACTGATGCTGCTGCCGTCGCGCGCTGTGCGCGCCCGGCGAACTCGCCGAACGGGCGGATCAGCCGCCCATGATCTACCACGACCTGCGCGATTTCATCGCACAACTCGAAAAAATGGGCGAGCTGAAACGCATCGCCGTCGAAGTCGACCCCAAACTGGAAATGACCGAGATCGCCGACCGCGTGCTGCGCGCCGGCGGCCCGGCGCTGCTGTTCGAGAAGCCCAAGGGCATGCACCATTCCGGTACTGGCGAACCTGTTCGGCACGGTCAAGCGGGTGGCGCTGGGCATGGGCGAAGACGACCCGAGCCGGCTGCGCGAAGTCGGCAAGCTGCTGGCCTACCTGAAGGAGCCCGAGCCGCCCAAGGGCCTGCGCGACGCCTGGGACAAGTGGCCGGTGCTGAAGCAGGTGCTGAACATGGCGCCGAAGGAGGTGCGCAGCGCGCCGTGCCAGGAGATCGTGTGGGAGGGCGCCGACGTCGACCTGTCGCGCCTGCCGATCCAGCACTGCTGGCCGGGCGACGTGGCGCCGCTGATCACCTGGGGACTGACCGTCACCAAGGGTCCGCACAAGAACCGGCAGAACCTCGGCATCTATCGCCAGCAGGTGATCGGTCCGAACAAGCTCATCATGCGCTGGCTCGCGCATCGCGGCGGCGCGCTGGATTTTCGCGAGCACACGCTGGCGCATCCGGGCGAGCCGTTTCCGCTCGCGGTGGCGCTCGGCGCCGATCCGGCGACCATACTCGGCGCGGTCACCCCGGTGCCGGATTCGCTGTCGGAATACCAGTTCGCCGGTCTTGCTGCGCGGCGCCAAGACCGAGGTGGTGAAGTGCCTCGGCAACGACCTGCAGGTGCCGGCCTCGCGCCGAGATCGTGCTCGAAGGCGTGATCCATCCCGATGAAACCGCGCTCGAAGGCCCGTACGGCGACCACACCGGCTACTACAACGAGCAGGAAACCTTCCCGGTGTTCACGGTCGAGCGCATCACGATGCGGCGCGACCCGATCTACCACAGCACCTACACCGGCAAGCCGCCGGACGAGCCGGCGATGCTGGGCGTGGCGCTGAACGAGGTGTTCGTGCCGCTGCTGCAGAAGCAGTTTCCCGAGATCACCGATTTCTACCTGCCGCCCGAGGGCTGCTCCTACCGCATGGCGGTGGTGAGCATGAAGAAGGCCTACCCCGGCCACGCCAAGCGCGTGATGTTCGGCGTGTGGAGCTTTCTGCGCCAGTTCATGTACACCAAGTTCATCATCGTCACCGACGACGACGTCAACGTGCGCGACTGGAAGGAAGTCATCTGGGCGCTCACCACCCGCGTCGATCCGGCGCGCGACACCCTGCTGGTGGAGAACACGCCGATCGACTACCTCGACTTCGCCAGCCCGGTGTCGGGGCTGGGCAGCAAGATGGGCATCGACGCCACCAACAAGTGGCCGGGCGAAACCACCCGCGAATGGGGCACGCCGATCGTGATGGATGCCGCGGTGAAAGCGCGTGTCGACGCCATGTGGGACGAGCTGGATCTATAGGCCCTCAGCCATGACGGACCGAGCACCGAGCAGCCGTACCTGTCTCTACACGACCGAGCAGCTCGATGCCATCGTCGGCGACATGGCGCGCCAGGCCGCCGGGCTGCTGACCGGACGCACCCAGATCGCGATCGTCGGCATCCTGCGGCGCGGCGCGCCGCTGGCCGACCGGCTGCATGCCCGGCTGCAGGACACCTACGGTCTCAAGGACAGCGTCCGGCTTGACCTGCAGGTCAAGCGCTATACCGACGACCTCACCCTGATCCATCCCGAAACCCTGCTGACGGAAAACCCGGCGCACGCCACCCTAGACCTCACCGGCTTCACGGTGCTGGTGGTGGATGACGTCATGTATCGCGGGCACTCCATGCTGCGCGCGGTGGAGTATCTCGCCTGCAAGCAGCCGGCCGAGATTCGCACCGTGGTGCTGGTGGATCGCGGCGCCACCCAATTGCCGGTGCGCTCCGACATCGTCGGCGTGCGCCTCGACGTCGCCCCGCCGGACATCATCGAATGCAACGTCCCGCCCTACGAAGACAGCTTCAGGATCGATCTGCTGCAACCCACCTAGCGCAGGCCGAAACCCAACCTAGATCCTTTCTGCACAACCTTTGATATGTCATGACGGGGGCCATTAGGTCGAATTGCGATGTGCTGGCGCAAGGTCTCTTCTGCAAAAGCAGGACAAAACTGGGCAGCACCATGAAATCTTTCTTTCTCGCATGGCTGCTATGCGCATTCGTGCCCGGTATCGCCCAGGCTTCGGTGTCTGTGCCCGATTATCTGATCAACTCAACCGCCCCAAAGATCGAAGATCCGGATACCGTTGTTCAGCGCTACCTGGCCGCAGTGGATCGGGGAGAACTGGAAATTTTCGGCATGAAGCTCGATCGCTCCATGCTTAATCCGGTCCGCGTCGAATACGTCTACGATCTTTCAGGCAGGACGACACGGATCAAGATCCACTCGAACCTGAAGGAACCGTTGCCGGTGCCTGGCCAGCATGGTTGTCAGATTCTGAGTGTGGATGCGGAGATGGAAGACGGTCATATCACCGAAATCGAATCCCATGTCTGGTTCAAGCAGTGAGCGACAGGACATGACGCCGGAAGCCAACCCAACTCCACGCTCTATCGTCGTCATCGGTGCCGCCAGTGGCGCCGGCGCACCCGACCCATCATGCAGCGCGGGGCCGCTGGCCTTGCGTCGATCGCAGGCGTTTCACGACTCCCCGCTGCAGCATGTGACATGGGACGCGATTTTGCGGGTGCCGCGTACGCAGCGGGACACGCCGCTGCATGCCGTCGCTGCGCTGTGCGCCCGGCTGGCCGACGAAGTGGCCGGCGTGCTGCAAGCCGGCCATTTCCCGCTGGTGGTGGGCGGCGACCATTCCTGCGCCATCGGCACCTGGAGCGGCGTGCACCGCGCGCTGGCCAGCGCGGGGCCGCTCGGCCTGATCTGGATCGACGCCCACATGGACAGCCATACCTTCGCCACCACGCCGAGCGGGCAGATACACGGCATGCCGCTGGCCTGCCTGCTCGGTCACGGCGACGCCGCACTCACCGGCATCGCTGGGCCGCAAGCCAAGCTGCGCCCCGAACACGTGTGCCTGATCGGCGTGCGCAGCTACGAGGCGGGCGAGGCCGCGTTGCTGCACCGGCTCGGCGTGCGGGTGTTCGACATGGAGGAAATCCGCCGGCGCGGCCTCGCCGACGTGTTCGGCGAAGCACTCGCCATCGTGCGGCAAGGCACCGCCGGGTTCGGCGTGAGCGTGGACCTCGACGCGCTCGACCCCGCGGAGGAGCCCGGCGTGGGCACCCCAGTGCCTGGCGGCCTGCACCGCGCCGAACTGGCCGACGCGCTCTCGCAACTGCGGGGCGACCCGGCCTTCGCGGCGATGGAAATCGTCGAGTACAACCCGCGCCGCGACCGTCGGCACGCCACGGCCGCTGCAGCTGGCGCACTGCTCGACGCCATCACGCCGCTTCAGCCCTGATCCCTTGCCGCATTGCGGCGCGCGGTTACTCGAACTCCATCGCCCGATACACCCGCCCGGCGTTGCTGCGCGTCAGTTCGTCAGCGGTATGCAGATGCGCGTAGGCCGACTGGTCGACCTGGTAGGCATCGTCGAGCGAGCCGCCGTTCTTGATGAGCTCGGCGACCTGTTTCCGCAAGTGCACCAGGTAATCGCGCGTCCATTTGCGCACCGTCGCCATGTCGGTCGGTCCGCCGTGGCCGGGAATGACGATCTCGGCGCCGAGCGCCTCGAACTTGTCCCAGGTCTCGATCCATTTCGCGGTATCGGTGTCCTCGAATATCGGCAGCATGCGGATGTGGAAGGCGGTGTCGCCGGCGATCACCAGTTTCTTCTCGGGAATCCAGACCATGGTGTCGCCGTGACTGTGCGAGGAGCCGAGGTGCAGGATCTGCAGGTTCCAGCTGCCCATCTTGAGGTCGAGCCGGTCGTCGTAGATCTCGTCCGGCATCACGAACTCGGTCTTGAATGCCTTGTCGCGGGCGCGGGCACGCATGGTCGCCAGCACGTCGTAGCCGGTCTTTTCCATGTAGGCCGCGGTGTCGCGGTTGGCGATGATGGTGGCGCCCTGCTCCTTCCAGTATTTCGAGCCGAGCATGGCGTGGCCCTGGCTGTTTTCCAGCACCACGTATTTCACCGGCTGCTGGGTGCGTTTCCTGATCTCCTCGTGCAGGCTTTGCGCCAGCAGGTAGTTGTCGCCGGCGTTGACCACCAGCACGCCGTCGTCGGTGATGACGAAGGACAGGTTGTTGTTGTGGCCGGAATTCTCGTAGGTGCCGGGTGCGGTGGCGCCGATGGCCGACCACACGCCGGGGATCACTTCCTGCGGCATGGCGTAGAGGAAGGAGTCGGGCGCCTTGTCGTATTCCCGGACCGGCAGGCCGGCGCGCTTCCAGTTGAAGAAGCCGTCGCGGTAGTTCTTCACGTTGCTGTAGCCGAGCTTGATCAGCGTGTCGGCGGCCAGCGGGCTGCGCTGGCTGACGCCGCAATAGACGACGATGGGCGTCGCCTTGTCCGGCACCGCGGTCTCGATCTGGAATTCCAGCCAGCCGCGCGGGCGATTGAAAAAGCGCGGCGCTTCGATGGAGCCGCCCAGCAGATTCAGCTCGGCCGGCGTACGCACGTCGATCACCACGGTTTCGGGTTGCGCCTGCAGTTGCGCCATCAGGCCTGCGGTGTCGATCTGCGGCACGCGGGCATTCACGGCATCGAGCAGCTTATGTGCATCCTGGGTCAGCGCGGGCGCTTCGGGAGGCGGCAGCACGATGGCCGACAGGTTCTGCGCCTGCGTGGCGCTTGTCAGCAACCATGCGGCGGGGAGCAGGGCGCTCAGAAATCGCGAGGGCTTCATGTCAGTCTCCTTTAACTGCGTATCGGGTGCTCAATCAGTCTGACGCCATGCCGACGAAGGGGTTCTCACGACGTTCGTGTCCGAAAGTGGACATGGCGCCGTGCCCCGGGACGAAGCGCACGTCGTCGCCGAGCGGAAACAGCTTTTGGCGGATCGCCGCCAGCAGCGCCGCATGGTCGCCGCGCGGAAAGTCGGTGCGGCCGATCGAGCCCTTGAACAGCACGTCGCCGACGAAGGCGAGCCGCGCCTCGCGGCTGGAAGAACACCACGTGGCCCGGGGTGTGGCCGGGACAATGCAGCACCTCGAATCGGGTCGCACCGACTTCGACGCGGTCGCCGTCCTCCAGCCACTGGTCGGGACTGAACGCCAGCGCGGGCGGGAAGCCGAACAGCTCGGCCTGCTGCGGCAGCATGTCGAGCCAGAACTGCTCCTCGCGCTGCGGGCCGACGATGGGGATGCCGAGCGCCTCGCGCAGTTCGACCGCCGCGCCGACGTGGTCGAGGTGGCCGTGGGTCAGCAGGATGCTTTCCAGCGTGAGGCCGCGCTGCGCCACTTCGGCCAGCAGGCGCTCGGCCTCGCCGCCGGGATCGATCAGCGCGGCACGGCCCTGCGCGTCCCACACCAGCGAGCAGTTTTGTTGATACGGGGTGACGGGGAGGATGGTAAATTCCATGGACCCGATTATCCGCCGAAACCCTCGATGCCCGCACCCGACGCCCTGCTGCTGATTTCCCCCCACTGCCCGCACTGCCCGGCGATGCTGGCGTCGCTGGCCGAGTTGCTGAAGCAGGGAAACATCGGCCGGCTGGAAGCGATCAACCTGGAGCAGCATCCCGGGGTCGGCCAGGCGCTCGGCGTGCGCTCGGTGCCGTGGCTGCGGCTCGGCCGCATCGAACTGGCCGGCGTGCACGGCAAGGCCGAACTCGCCGAATGGGCGGCCAAGGCCGACAGCGAGGCGGGCATCGCCGACTGGTTCCACCTGCTGCTGAAGCAAGGCCAGCTGCCCCGCGCGCAGGCAATGATCGAGGCCGACCCCGCGCTGCTGGCCGCGGTGCTGCCGATCGTCGGCAACGTCGAGGCCAGCCTCAACGTGCGGCTGGGCGCCGGCGTGCTGCTGGAGCACTTTGCCGGCACCGACACCCTGCGCGCCCTGCTGCCGCGGCTGGGCGAACTGTCGCAGCACGCCGATGCGCGGGTGCGCGCGGACGCCTGCCACTACCTCGGGCTGACGACCGATGCGGCCGCACGGGCCTGGCTGGCACCGCGCATCGGCGACGAGGACGCCGACGTGCGGGAGATCGCGACGGAGAGTTTGCAGGCCATTTCAAGCTAGCAAGCCCTCATTCATGTCCATTCCCGCCGCTTACCTCGGCGTCATCCTCATCTGGTCGACCACGCCGCTCGGCATTCAATGGAGCGCGCAGGGCGCCAGCTTCAGCTTTGCGGTGCTGTCGCGCATGCTGATCGGGTGGCTCATCTGCCTGGTGCTGTTGCGCGCGACGCGCACCGCATTTCCGTTCACGCCGGCGGCACGCCAACTGTATGCGGTCAGCGGCCTGTCGATGTTCGCGGCGATGCTGCTCACCTACTGGGGGGCGCTGCATATCCCGTCCGGGCTGATTTCGGTCATCTACGGGCTATCGCCGCTGATGACGGGCCTGTTCGCCACGCTATGGCTGAGTGAGCGCACGCTCACGCGGATGCGCATGGCCGGCGTGACGCTCGGCCTCGCCGGGCTGTGGGTGATTTTCGGCCAGCCGTGGCCGGGCGGCGACCACGGCACGCTCGGCACGCTTGCCGTGGTGACGGGGATGGTCGCGCAGGCCCTGGGGCTGGTATGGATCAAGCGGCTGAACCTGCGCATTTCCTCGCTTGCCATCACCACCGGATCGCTCGGGGTGGCGCTGCCGTGTTTTCTGCTGGCCTGGCTGATCGCCGACTCGGCGCAGTGGCCTGCCGACATCACGCCGCGCGCCGGGGCGGCTATCGTCTATCTCGGCGTGCTGGGGTCGGTGGTGGGGTTCACGCTGTATTACTACCTGATCAAGCATCTGGATGCGGGGCGCATCGCCCTGATCACGCTGATCACGCCGGTCACGGCCTTGTTGCTGGGGCAGACGCTCAACGCCGAGTCCATCCCGGCCACCGGCTGGGCCGGCATCGCGCTGATCGGGGCCGGGCTGCTGCTGTACGAGTGGCAGGCGCTGCGGCAACTGGGCGAACCGGCAGGCAAGTCCGGCCTCTGAAGGCAGCACGGCAATCCTGTCGCCCCATCCCGCACTAAAGCTTGCGACGAATGCTCCGTAATTCAACCACTCCAAGATCAGGTCTTTAAAAGGTGCGCCCCTTGTCCACGAAACATCTCATCAGCATCGCCAGCCTGATGCTCGTCAGCCTGTCCGCAACCGCCGCCAGCCGCGGCCAGGAGAAACAGCCCCCGCCCAGCCCGCAAGCGATGCACGCGAAGCTGCAGCAGATCAGCAAGGATCCGGCAAGCCTGTCGACCGCGTTGAAGGACGGCGAAAAGGCGGCCTCGGTCTGCCGCCACTGCCATGGTGCGGGCGGCAACAGCGTGCTGCCCGAGGTGCCGAATCTGGCCAGCCAGAACGATGCCTACCTGCTCGAGCAGTTGAACAAGTTCGTGTCGGGGCAGCGCAAATCGTCGGCCTTCATGGAAGGGTTGATCAAGGCGCTCACGCCCGACGAGCGCATCCAGATCGCCCTCTTCCTGTCGCAGCAGCCCGTGACCCGGAAGCCGGCCGGCACGAATGCGCAAAGCCTTGCCGGCAAGCAGCTGTACGACAAGCTGTGTGCCGGCTGCCACGGCAACAGCGGCGCCGGCACCGAAAAGATCCCGCGCCTGGCCGGGCAGCAGGTGCAATACGTGGAAGACTCCCTGAAACGCTATCGCAGCGGCAGCGGCGAGCGCATCGACCCGCGCATGGCCTCGTATACCCGCAATCTCAAGGACGCGGACATCCAGAACCTGGCCGCCTACCTGTCCACCATGCCTTGAGCGGACACCGATACTTTTCAAGCACGATCACTTCTTGAACAGGTCGTCCAGCGACTTCGGTACGCTGTCCCTGGCCCCGCCCTCACCGAACAGGGCATCCAGCGCCGCACGGCTGCCCTGCGCCATCGCCGCGCCGCCGCCCCGGTAGGCATCGGGGCGCGGCACGAACCAGCCACAGTCGTTGCCGCGCTGCTTGTCGGCGACACGTTCCGCCGCCAGTTCGCGGCATTCGCCGGCGCGGTGCGGGTCATGGTGGCGGCACAGCCGGCACACGTGCAAATCGGCCCGGCAACTGGGACAGCCATCGAGCCGCGACAGCGGCAGCAGCATGCCGGCGAGGCTGGCACCGCATTTCCAGCAGACCAGGCTCATGCGACGGGAAGGCCGCTGCCGGCGCTTTGCGAAACCTGCGGCATTGGATCGTCGGGGGCGTCGGACATCCTGCGCTCCCGAATCAGGGCTGCTCGACCGGGCCGGCAAAGGTGGGCGCCGGCGCCAGCGTCAGCTTGCCGGCAGCGGCCGCGTCGGCGTGCGATTGCTCGATCCGCGCCAGCACGCTGGGCGAGGGGTAGCCATCGACCGGCAACTCGTTCATCGCCTGGTAGAGCCGGATGGCGGTCTGGGTACGCGGGCCCAGCATGCCATCCACCGTGCCGGCATCGAAGCCCATTTCGTTCAGCGCCTGCTGCATCGCTTTCAGTTGTTCCGAACTGATCGCGCCGGCCTCGCCCGTGCGTGAGAGTGCGCTGCCGTCCGCCAGCCGATGCGCCAGCTGCGCGACCGTCAGCGCGTAATTGACCGAGCGGTTCCAGCGCATCACCACGTCAAAGTTGTCGAAAATCATGAAGGCCGGGCCCTGCCAGCCCTGCGGCAGTACGATGGCCGCACGCCCCATGACTGCAGGCAACGCAGCGCCGTCGGCCTGCAGCACGCCCATTGCCGTCCATTCTGCAACCTCCAGCCGATGCGCCGCGCGCGCCTGCCGCCAGTCGAAGCCCTCCGGCACGCGCACCTCCAGCGCGACCGGTTGCTGCGCCTGCCAGCCTGCCCGCTGCAGGTAATTCGCCGCCGAGCGCATCGCGTCAGGCACCGAGCGCCAGACGTCGATGCGGCCGTCGCCGTCGCCGTCCACCGCATAGGCGAGAAAGGTCGACGGCATGAACTGCATATGGCCCATCGCGCCGGCCCACGAACCGTTCATGTCGATCGCCTGGACGTGTCCGGCATCGATGATGCGCAGCGCGTCGAGCAGCTGGTTGCGGAAGAAGGTGCTGCGGCGGCCCTCGAAGGAGAGCGTGGCGAGGCTCGCGGGGACATTGAGGCTGCCCAGCACCGACCCGTAATGGGTTTCCAGCCCCCAGAACGCCACCAGCACGGTCTTCGGAATGCCGTAATTCTGCTCGAGCGCATCCAGCAGCGCCGCGTGTTCCTGCAGCAGCTCCTGACCGCGCGCGACCTGCTTCGGCGTGATGCGCCGCCCCAGATAGGTGTCGAAGGTTTGCAGGAATTCGGGCTGGCGGCGGTCGAGCTCGATCACGCGCTCGGTGGGCACGAGACCGCCGAGCGCCGCGTCGAGCGTGGCCTGGGAAATGCCCTGCGCGGCCGCTTCCTGGCGCAGGTCGGCGAGCCAGCTGTCGAACGCGGACTGGGTGGACTCGCCAGACTGGGCGGGCTCGCCGGGCGGGGCGGGCTCGCTGGGCTGGGCGGATTGGGCATGCGCCGAAACCGAAACCAGCACGCCGAGCAGAACAAGCAACTTACGCATGGCGTTGCAGCCAGTATTCGAGCAGCGCCAGGTGCCACAGCTTGCTTCCCTGGATGCGGGTATGGTGTTGCTCCGGCGCGGCCAGCAGCTTGTTCACATAGGCGCGATGGTAGAGGCCGCGCTCGCGGCAGGCCTGCGAATTCAAGATGTCCTGCATGAAATTCAGAAATTCTCCTCGTACGTATTTGAGTGCCGGCATCGGAAAATAGCCCTTCTTGCGATCGATCACCGCATCGGGCACGAGGCCTCGCGCGATGCTCTTCAGCACATGCTTGCCGCCGGACGCCAGCTTCAGTTCGGGCGGCATCGACGCGGCCAGTTCGACCAGCTGATGGTCGAGGAACGGCACGCGCGCTTCCAGCCCCCAGGCCATGGTCATGTTGTCGACGCGCTTCACCGGGTCGTCGGTGATCAGCATGGTGGTATCCATGCGCAACACCTGATCGATGAAATCGTCGGCGAAAGGTTCCGCCAGGTGTGCGGCGATGGTCTGCGCCGTGTAGTCGGGGCCATGGAAGCCGGGCGTCAGCATTTCCAGGAATTCGTCATGGTCGCGGTCGAAATAGTGACCACGGAAGCGCTCGAGCGGCGTGCCGGATGTATCCGCCGCCATGCGCGGATACCAGAAGTAGCCGCCGAACACCTCGTCCGCACCCTGTCCGCTCTGCACCACTTTCACCGTCCTGCTGACCTGCTCGGCCAGCAGATAGAACGCCACCGCGTCCTGCGCGAACATCGGCTCGCTCATGGCGTCGACCGCTTCCGGCAGGCGGTGCAGCACTTCCGAATTCGGGATCAGGTATTTGTGGTGGCGCGTGCCGTACATGGCCGCCACCGGGTCGGAATACTCGAATTCGTTGCCGCGTTCTTCCGGCTGGTCCTCGAAGCCGATCGAAAACGTCATCAGGTCGGGTACGCCCTGCTCGGCGAGCAGGGCCACCAGCAAGCTCGAATCGAGGCCGCCGGACAGCAGCACGCCGACCTTGACGTCGGCGATCTCGATGCGTTTTTTCACGGCCTGGCGCAGGGATTCATGGATGGCTTCGGTCCATTCGCCTTCGGTCGCCGTCTGTGATGGACGCTGCGCCTGCAGCGACCAGTATCGTCGATGCCTCAGCTCGCCTCTCGAATTGACCGTCAGCGTCGTGCCCGGCGCCAGCTTGCGGATGCCGTTGTAGAGCGTGCGCGGTGCCGGCACCACCGCATGCAGCGTGAACAGGTGATGCAGGGCGACGGCGTCGAGCCCGGTATCGACCCCACCGGCGGCGAGCAGAGCCTGCGGCGTCGAGGCAAAGCGGAAGCGGTTCAGGTTTTCGCTGTAATAGAGCGGCTTGATGCCGAGCCGGTCGCGCGCCAGAAACAGGATGTCGCGATCCCAGATGGCGAACGCGAACATGCCGTGCAGGCGCTCGACGCAGGCCTCGCCCCACTCCAGCCAGGCACGCAGGATGACCTCGGTGTCGCCGTCGGAATGAAATTCATGGCCGCGGCCGATCAGTTCGGTTCGCAGCTCAGGATAGTTGTAGATGGTGCCATTGAACACCAGCGCGGTGCCGCTGGCGGCATCCAGCATCGGCTGGCGCGAGCGCGGCGACAGGTCGATGATGGCCAGCCGCCGGTGCCCCAGACGCACCGGCCCGTCGGCATGCTGGCCTTCGGCGTCCGGCCCGCGCCGTTCCAGCTTCGCCAGCATGCGCGTCATGGCCTCCGGATCAGGGACCGTGCCATCGAATCGAAACTCGCCTGCTATGCCGCACATGTTTGAATGACCTTTTCAACCCGCGAAGGAGCGCGAAGCGCACCATGCCTTCAGACTAGACCGAACACAGGGGATTTTCCTTCGCATTGCTTCGCACGCTTCGCGAATCAACAAAATGTTTCAAGCCACCAGCGGCGGCTCGTCCATCAGCGCGATCTGCTCGCGCAATTCGAGGATGCGCGCCTGCCAGTAATGCTGCGTATTGAACCATGGAAATGCCGCAGGAAAGGCCGGGTCGTCCCAGCGGCGGGCCAGCCAGGCCGCGTAATGAACCAGCCGCAGGGTTCTGAGCGCCTCGACCAGATGCAGTTCACGCGGGTCGAATTCGGCAAAGTCCTCGTAGCCTGTCAGGATCTCGGTGAGCTGCGCCTGCTGTTCGTCACGTTCGCCGGACAGCAGCATCCACAGGTCCTGCACCGCCGGCCCCATGCGGCAGTCATCGAAATCGACGAAGTGCGGCCCGTCTTCGGTCCATAGCACGTTGCCGGCGTGGCAGTCGCCATGCAGGCGGATGGCGCTCACCCCACCCGCACGCTCGTAGCAATGCGCCACGCTGGCAAGCGCATGTTCGACCACGCTGTCCCAGGCAGCGGTGAGATCGGGCGGCAGCCAGTTGCCGCTGTGCAGAAAATCGCGAGATGCAAAACCGAACGTTTCAAGGTCGAGCGTCGGGCGGTGCGAAAAATCTGCCAGCGCACCGACCGCATGGATGCGCCCGAGGAAGCGCCCCATCCGCAGCAGGGTGCCGGCGCGGTCGAACTCGGGCATGCGCCCGCCCTGCTTGGGATAGACGGCAAAGCGGAACCCGGCATGCAGGTGGAGCGTGGCGCCGTTCAATGCCAGCGGCGCGACCACCGGGATTTCGCGTGCCGCCAGTTCGGTGGTGAATGCATGCTCTTCCAGGATGGCGGCATCGCTCCAGCGCTCGGGGCGATAGAACTTGACCACCACCGGGTTCGCGGCATCCTCGACCCCCATCTGATAGACACGGTTCTCGTAGCTGTTGAGCGCCAGCAGCCGGCCGTCGGCGCGCAGTCCGGTGCTGTCGAGTGCATCGAGGGCACAGTCGGGCGTCAGCGAAGAATAGGGATGAGGCGAATTCATCATGGAAAAACTGCGCTGCAGCGATGCGCTTCCCTTGAAATGGGGTGCGATGACTGGCGCATCAAGCGTTTCTGGCCGCGAGACGCCAGAGCGACGTCACCTCGGCCGCACGCGCGGCATGCAGCGGGTCCGAAGGATCGGAAGCACGCGGATGCGTGGGCCGGGTGTCCAGCCGCGCCAGCACCTTCAAGCCGGCGGCGTCGAACGCGGCGAGCAGCCATTCGCGCGAGCGCAGCCCCAGATGCTCGGCCAGGTCCGACAGGATCAGCCAGCCTTCGCCGCCCGGCTCCAGGTGCGCCGCCAGTCCATTCAAAAAGCCCAGCAACATGCCGCTGTCCGGGTCGTAGATCGCGTGTTCGAGCGGCGAGCTGGCGCGCGCCGGCAGCCACGGCGGATTGCAGACGATGAGCGGCGCACGCCCTTGCGGAAACAGGTCGGCCTCGACGACTTCCACCCGCCCCGCCAGCCCCAGCCGCCGGATGTTCTCGCGCGCGCAGGCCAGGGCGCGCGGGTCCTGGTCGGTGGCGACGACATGCTTGACGCCTCTGCGGGCGAGCAGCGCCGCCAGCACGCCGGTGCCGGTACCGATGTCGAAGGCGCACTTCGTCGTCGGCAGCGGCGCATCGTTCACCAGCCCCAGGTACTCGCCGCGCACCGGCGAAAACACGCCGTAATGCGGATGGATGCGGTCGCCGAGCGCCATGATGTCGACGCCCTTCTTGCGCCATTCGTGGGCGCCGATCACACCGAGCAATTCGCGCAGCGACATGATCGAAGGCTCTCCGCCCACCCCATAGGCTTCGGCACAGGCCACTTTCACGTTCGGCGCGCGGCGCAGCGGAATGCCGTAGTCGGCCTCCAGCGGCAGCAGCAGCATCCCCAGGGTGCGAGCGCGCTGGGACTGGGCCTGGCGGTGGAAATGGAAGGCTTCGGTCGGCGACGCAGCGGCCTTGCGCGGCTTGCGGTCGATGCGGCGCGCCATCGCCTGCAGCAACTGGCGCGCGTTCTGGAAGTCGCCCCGCCACAGCAGCGCGGTGCCCTCGCTGGCCAGGCGATAGGCCGCATCCGCGGTGAGGCGGTCGTCGGCGACCACCACGCGCCTGGGCGGCGGCGCGCCGCTTTCCGAGCGCCAGCGGGCAGACCGGGGCTCGTCGGCTTCGGTCCAGCTTACGACAGGGTCTAGGGTGTCGGGCACGACGGATTGATCATGAAAATAATCGGCTCGATAGCCGCGTCAAAGTTTCGCATTCCGCCCGCCGTCCACCGCCAGCACCTGCCCGGTGACGTAGGGGGCGTCGATGGCGAAGAAGCGCACGGCGCGGGCGATGTCGTCCGGGCCGCCGGCGGTCTTGAGGATGGTGTGCGAGACGATGCGCTGGCGCGAGACTTCGTCGAAATTGGGGTCGTCTTCCGGCCACATGATGGGACCGGGAGCGACGGCGTTGACGCGCACGTTGGGTCCGAGCTCGCGCGCCAGCGACTTGGTGAGGCCGACCACGCCGGCCTTGGCGACGCTGTAGACGACGTAGCTTTTCATCGGCCGCTCGGCGTGGATGTCGGCAATGTTGACGATGCAGCCGTTGCGCTTCTTCAGTTCCGGCGCGGCGGCCTGGGACAGGAACAGCGGCGCGATCAGGTTGCTGCCCATCAGGTTGTCCCAGTCCTTCATGGTGATGGTGCCGACCGGCGTCGGGTAGAAGCTCGACGCGTTGTTCACCAGCACGTCGAGCCCGCCGAAGGTCGCGACGGTCTTGCTGATGAGGCTGGGCAGGCCATTGACGTCGAGCAGGTCGGCCTGGATCAGCGCCACCGACCCGGGACGGATCGCATTGAGCTCGTCCTGCAGCGCGCGCGCCTCGCCCGCCGAGCTGCGGTAGTGGATCATCAGGCTGGCGCCGCTGGCATGCAGCAGGCGACCGGTCGCGGCGCCCACGCGCTTGGCGCCGCCGGTAATCAACACCACTTTGCCATGCATCGGGATTCACCCTTATAGTCCCTGGATCCTGCATTATCCCTGAACTCCCCCACTGCATGCTGCCTGTTCCCAATCCTGACGCCCTTGCCCACAGTCAGCGCGTGGCTGCACATCTGCGCGCCCTGATCGAATCAGCGGGCGGCTGGATCCCGTTCTCCCGTTTCATGGAAGCGGCGCTGTACGCGCCCGGCCTCGGCTACTACGCCGCCGGCGCGATGAAATTCGGCGCGGCGGGCGACTTCGTCACCGCGCCCGAACTGACGCCGCTGTTCGGGCGCACGCTGGCGCACGCAATCGCGCCAGTGCTGGCCGAGACCGGTGGCACGGTGCTGGAACTGGGCGCCGGCAGCGGGCGGCTGGCGATGGACGTGCTGGGCGAACTGGCGCGGCTGGACGCGCTGCCCGCACGTTACGACATTCTGGAAGTGAGCGCAGACTTGCGCGCGCGCCAGCAGGACACCCTGGCGCGCGAACTGCCGCAGTTCGCCGAGCGGGTGCAGTGGCTGGATGCGCTGCCCGCACGTTGCAGCGGCGTCATCCTCGGCAACGAGGTGCTCGACGCGCTGCCGGTGGACCTGGTGCACTGGACCGCGACCGAACCGCTGCTGCGCGGCGTCGTCCTGGACGATGCGCAGTTCGCGTGGCAGGACCGCCCCATTGCCGACCCCGCGCTGCGCGCCCGGGCCGACGCGCTGAAGCTGGCGCCGGGCTATCTGTCCGAGATCGGCCAGGCGGCCGACGGCTTGATCGCCTCGCTCGCGCAATCGCTTGAACGTGGCCTGATCCTGATGATCGACTATGGATTCGGCGAGAGTGAGTACTTCCATCCACAGCGCGACATGGGCACCCTGCGCGCGCATTACCGTCATCACGCGCTGGACGATCCGTTCTATCTGCCGGGTTTGTGCGATCTCACCGCGCACGTCGACTTCAGCGCGGTGGCGCGGGTGGGCAGCGCAGCGGGGCTGGATCTGGCAGGCTTCACCAGCCAGGCGAGCTTCCTGCTCAACAGCGGCCTGACCGGCTTGCTGATGCAGGTTTCGCCCGCCGATGCGGCGACCTACCTGCCGCAGGCCAACGCCGTGCAGCGGCTGGTTTCACCGGCCGAGATGGGCGAGTTGTTCAAGGTGATCGGGTTCGCCCGGAGCGGCATCGCGCCGCTGGCCGGATTCGCGCGCAGCGACCGGCGGCATACGCTGTGACGCAAACGGTCAGCCGTTCGCCCTGAGTCCGTCGAAGGGCATTACCTGCCAGACGCAGGGCTTCGACAAGTTCGGCGAACGATGGCGAGGATTCAAACCAGCGGTAGTTGCGCGTCCGCTTCCGGCTGCAGGCGGGTCACGCGGATGGCGTGCAGCCGACGGCTGTCGGCACGCAGCACGCTGAAGATGAAGCCGTCGAAGGTGACGGTTTCGCCGCGCTTCGGAAGATGGCCAAAGCGGGAGATGACCAGTCCGCCGACCGTATCGAATTCCTCGTCGGAGAAATGCGCGCCCAGGGCCACGTTGAAGTCGTCGATCTCGGTGCTGGCCTTGACGCGAAACACGCCTTCACTTTCATTGATGATGTTGTCTTCGGTCTCGTCAAAGTCGTATTCATCCTCGATGTCGCCGACGATCTGCTCGAGCACGTCCTCGATCGTCACCAGCCCGGCCACGCCGCCGTACTCGTTGACGACGATGGCGATGTGGTTGCGGTTGGAGCGGAACTCCTTCAGCAGCACGTTGAGCCGCTTCGATTCGGGAATGAACACGGCCGGACGCAGCATGCCGCGGATGTCGCTGTCGGCCTCGGCGTAATGACGCAGCAGGTCCTTGGCCAGCAGGATGCCGATGATGTCGTCGCGGTCCTTGTCGATGACCGGGAAGCGCGAGTGCGCGGTTTCGATGACACGGGGAATGAAGTCTCCGGGCGCATCGTTGATGTCGACGACATCCATCTGCGCGCGCGGGATCATGATCTCGCCGACCCGCATCTCGGACACCTGCAGCACGCCCTCGATCATCGCCAGCGCGTCGGCATCCATCAGGCTGTTTTCGTAGGCGCCGTGCAGCAGCTCGATCAGCTGCTCGCGGTCTTCGGGTTCGCGCATCAGCCAGTGGGAGATGCGCTCGAGCAAGCTCGGTTTACTGTCGGACTCCATATTGCGTCAGGAAGTGTAAGGATTGGGGATACGGAACCGCTCCAGTATAGCGGCTTCGCGTGATTCCATGACCTCGGCCTCACACGGCTCGATGTGGTCGTAGCCCTGCAGGTGCAGTACGCCATGGACGGTCAGGTGGGCGTAATGGGCCTGCAGCGGCTTGTTCTGCTCGCGCGCCTCGCGCTCGACCACCGGCGCGCAGATCACCACGTCGCCGCCGAGCACGCCGCGTCCTGACTGGTCGTGGCCGATTTCACCGTACTCGAAGGTCAGCACGTTGGGCACGTAGGCCTTGTCGCGGTAATCCTGGTTGAGCGCCTGCGCTTCCTCGGCGTCGACGATGCGCACGGTGATCTCGGCCGGATGCTCCAGCGCGGCGGCGACCCAGCGGCGCACCTGCGCGCGCGACGGCAACTCGTCCGCCTCACTCGCGAACTGCACCGACAGGCTGAACTCAGGCCCCACGCTTGTCCGTTTCCGCGCGGCGCGCGGCGTAGGCGTCGACGATGCGGCCAACCAGCGGATGGCGCACCACGTCCTCCGACTGGAAATGGGTGAAGGCGATGCCGCGCACCTCGGACAGCACCTCCGTGGCATCGAGCAGCCCGGATTTGATGTGCTTGGGCAGGTCGATCTGGGTCGGGTCGCCGGTCACCACGGCACGCGCGCCGAAGCCGATGCGGGTGAGAAACATCTGCATCTGCTCGGGCGTGGTGTTCTGCGCCTCGTCGAGAATGATGAAGGCGTGGTTCAGCGTGCGGCCGCGCATGAAGGCCAGCGGCGCGACCTCGATCGCGTGGCGCTCGATCAGCCGCGTCACCTTGTCGAAGCCCATCAGGTCGTACAGCGCGTCGTACAGCGGGCGCAGGTAGGGGTCGACCTTCTGCGTCAGGTCGCCCGGCAGAAAGCCGAGTCGCTCGCCGGCTTCCACCGCCGGGCGCGTCAGCACGATGCGCTTGACCTGCTCGCGCTCCAGCGCGTCGACCGCGCAGGCCACCGCGAGATAGGTCTTGCCGGTGCCGGCCGGGCCGACGCCGAAGGTGATGTCGTGGCTGCGGATCTGCTCGATGTACTGGCCCTGGCGCGGCGTGCGCGCACGCAGGTCGGCGCGGCGGGTGCGCAGTTCCGGTCCTTCGGCGTCGGCGCGGCCGCGCGTCAGTTCGACCAGGCCGAGCTGGATGTCGTCGAGGGAGAGCTCGTCGTGCGCGCGGTTGTAGAAATGCTCGATCGCCTGCGCGCCCTTCTCGGCCTGCGCGGCATTGCCAGTGAACCTGAAACTTGAGCCGCGACGGCCGATGGTGACGTCGAACGCCGCCTCGATCTGGCGCAGGTTCTCGTCCATGGGGCCGCACAGGTTGGCCAACCGCCGGTTGTCTTCCGGCGCCAGCCGCAGTTCGACGATATCGGTTTTCAAGCGGTTTCGCTCTCGGTGACGGCGACTTCGCCGCGCAGACTGTGCGGCAGGGCCAGGGTGACGGTGACGTCGACGAAGCGGCCGATCAGGCGCGGTTGGCCGGCGAAGTTGACGATGCGGTTGTTGTCGGTACGGCCGGCAAGTTCTTCGGCATTCTTGCGGGCGTGGCCCTCGACCAGCACGCGCTGCACGCTGCCGACCATGGCCTGGTTCACCTGCTGCGCCTGCGCCTCGATCTGCGCCTGCAGCTTCATCAACCGCTGTGTCTTCAGCTCGGCCGGGACGTCGTCCGGATAGTCCGCCGCCGGGGTGCCGGGACGCTTGCTGTAGATGAAGGAGAAGCTGGCGTCGAAGTCGAGTTCCACGATGAGTTTCATCGTCGCCTCGAAATCGGCCTCGGTCTCGCCCGGAAAGCCGATGATGAAGTCCGACGACAGGCACAGGTCGGGCCGCTGTTCGCGCAGCTTCCTGACGATGGACTTGAATTCGAGCACCGTATGGCCGCGCTTCATCGCCGCCAGCACGCGGTCGGAACCTGACTGCACCGGCAGGTGCAGGTGCGACACCAGCTTGGGCAGCTTGCCGTAGCACTCGATCAGGCGCTGCGTCATTTCGCGCGGGTGGCTGGTGGTGTAGCGGATGCGCTCGATGCCGGGGACCTCGTGCACCATTTCCAGCAGGAAGGCAAAGTCGACCGTACCGCCCTCGTGCGACGTGCCCTGATAGGCGTTGACGTTCTGCCCCAGCAGCGTGACTTCCTTGACGCCGCTTTGCGCCAGACCGACGATCTCGGCGATGACGTCGTCGAACGGGCGCGAGAACTTCCTCGCCGCGCGTGTAGGGCACGACGCAGAAGGTGCAGTACTTGGAGCAGCCTTCCATGATCGAGACGAAGGCCGACGCGCCCTCGACGCGTGCCGGCGGCAGGTGGTCGAATTTCTCGATCTCGGGAAAGCTGATGTCGACCTGGGCACGCCCGGTTGCGCGCTTTTTCGCGATCAGTTCGGGCAGACGGTGCAGCGTCTGCGGGCCGAACACGACGTCGACGAAGGGCGCGCGCGACACGATGGCCGCGCCTTCCTGCGATGCCACGCAGCCGCCGACGCCGATGATGAGGTCGGGGTTGAGCTGTTTCAGATGGCGTACCCGGCCAAGGTCGTGGAACACCTTTTCCTGCGCCTTCTCGCGCACCGAACAGGTGTTGAACAGGATGACGTCGGCGTCTTCCGGCGTATCGGTCGGGGTCAGGCCTTCGGCCACGTTGAGCACGTCGGCCATCTTGTCCGAGTCGTACTCGTTCATCTGGCAGCCAAAGGTTTTGATGTAGATTTTTTTCATGATCCTAGCAACCGTAGTTGGACGCACTCGATGGCGCGTTTGGGCGGGTGCCTGCCACGAAGCAACGACGCAGCCTACCCAGGTAGGCAAGAAGGCGCGACAAAGGCAGGCGCATGACCGGACGTGTCAGCGGGTGGGTAGCGTTGCCCGCGCCCAGAGAAGTGCCCGAAAGACTCGAGACTCCGTATTCATGTGGGCTTGATCGGGATGGAAAGCGGTCGACTATGGTTGCTGGGATCATAAGCCGGGGCAGTGGATAGACTGGGGGCTGAGGGGTTCGCTGCCCGCTTGAACGCATCGCGGCAACGAAAAGAAATTTGGTGGTGATGAGTGGACTTGAACCACCGACCCCCGGATTATGAATCCGATGCTCTAACCGACTGAGCTACATCACCTTGGGGATTGCATCTCCGGCGCAGGACCGCCGAAAAGGCGCGCATTTTAGCTGACGCGGGCATGGCCTGTCAAAATTCCCCGCGTCTCCGCGGCAAGCCGGCGAAACAGGAACGGCGGGCTTACTGCGGCCGCAATCTCGCCAGTTCGTCGAGCAGGCTGATCAGCAGCTCGCGCCCCAGCGGCCCCATCCCGGCAACCAGCTGGTCGGTATCGCGCTCGCCGTTGACCAGCCGCCGCATCCGCCCGCCCAGCAGCGCCATGTCGCCGCCCGCCTTCATCATCTGCTCGGCCATGTTGGCGAGCACCGACATCGCCTGGGCATCGCCGCGCGCCGAGGCGTCGATCAGCGCGGCCAGGCCCGGTGCGGCGGCGCTGCCGTCCGGCTGGGCGTCGAGCGCGGGCAGCGTCGCCGGGTTGTCGAAGCCGCGCAGGATGGCGTCGAGCAGGATGCCGTCTTCCTCGTCCAGCCCCAACTTGATCGAAGCATCGCGGCGGCCGGCGATGACGTGGCGCAGCGCGCTGACCAGCCGCGCCCAGCCCGCCTGCTCAGCGGCGTCGAGCTGCTTCATCAGATCGGGCAGCTGGCTGCGGTCGCGCAGGGCGTTGACCACGGTATGAATGAAGGCGGCGTGTACGCGCAGGACCTGTTCGACGGCGGGGGGAAGTTGGGCCATGGGTTATCGGTGAGCAGTGAGCAGTGAGCAGTGAGCAGTGAGCAGTGAGCAGTGAGCAGATTGTCCCGTCATGGCGCGGCGTTGGCAATGGCGGGGTGGCGTGGCACGTTTTCGATGCGCCAGTGCGTGCGTGCCCACGCCAGCAGTTCGGCCGGGCCGGCACCGGCCAGTTCGCGTGGCGGCGCGTGGCCGAGCACGGCGAGCGCCTGCGTCAGGTCCGCCCCCGGCCCGGCGATGGGCAGGGCCGGTGCGAGGGTCTGCTTGGACAGCTTTTGCCCGGCGGCGTTGGTGACGAGCGGCACATGCGCATAGGCAGGCATAGGCAGGCCGAGCAGGGATTGCAGGTGAATCTGGCGCGGGGTGTTCCACAGCAGGTCGGCGCCGCGCACAACGTGGCTGACGCCCTGGAAGGCATCGTCCACCACCACCGCCAGCTGGTAGGCGAACAGGCCGTCGGCGCGCCTGACGATGAAGTCGCCGACGTCCTGAGCCAGGTTCTGCTGCAGTTCGCCGTGGATGCGGTCGTGAAAGCGGAGGCTCGCATCCGGCACCCGCAGCCTCCAGGCACGCGCAGTCGCCCCGGCGTGCAATCCGCGGCGGCAGGTGCCAGGGTAGATGATCTCGCCTTCGTGATTGCGCGACGCCTGGGCCAGCTGGCTGCGCGTGCAGGCGCACGGATAGACCGCGCCGCGGGACTGCAGCGCGTCCAGTGCCGCCGCATAGGCGTCGTCGCGCTGCGACTGAACCAGCACCGCGCCGTCCCAGAACAGGCCGCAGGCTTCCAGCTGGCGCAAGATGGTGTCGGCCGCGCCGGGCTCGCAGCGGGGGCGGTCGAGGTCTTCCATGCGCAGCAGCCAGCGGCCGCCCGCCGCGCGGGCATCGAGCCAGCTCGCCAGCGCGGCGACCAGCGAGCCGAAATGCAGCGGGCCGGTGGGGGAGGGCGCAAAGCGCCCGACGTGGGGTGATGAAGTCACGCGGCAATTATGCCGCGCGCAGGTGCCGGACGGATGCCGGGGCCAGGGTTTGATAGAGCGCGATGACGGCTTCGCCCATGCGCGCCTCGCTCCACGTCGCGGCGTAGGCCTTGCCGGCCGCGCCGAGCGTCTGCGCGGCGGCGCGATCCGTCAGCAAGGGGGCGAGCACGCGGGCGAAGCCGGCGACATCGTCGGGCGCGATGCGGCAGCCCGCGCCTTCTTTCAGCACATCCTTCGTGCCCATTTCGGCCAGCCCCACGACCGGCACGCCAAGCGCCATCGCTTCCAGCAGCACCAGCCCCTGGGTTTCGGTCTTCGAGGCGAACACGAAAGCGTCCGCCGCACAGTAGCAGTCCGGCAATTCGGTCCTGCGCTCCAGATAGCCGACGAAGCGCACGTTGCCGGCAAGCCCGCGTTTCGCCACCGTGCGTTCGAGCAACGCGCGCGCGGGGCCTTCGCCGGCGATGACGAACAGCACGTCGGGGAGGTCGCGCCGGACCCGTTCGGTCACCTGCAGCAGGAATTGCAGATTCTTCTCGAATGCCACCCGCCCGACGTAGGCCATCACCGGGCGCTGCGACGCGATGCCGTGGCGGACGCGAAACGCGGGGCCGTCGCAGTGGGCGAAATCGGCGAGTTTGAGTCCCGTGGGAATGATGTGGACGGGGCTGCTGACGCCATAGCCCAGAAGCGCCTGCTGCATCGCCGACGAGGGGGCGATCACCGCCGTGACGCCGTCGCATTCCTTGCGCGAAATCATCCGCGCCGCCGCCGCCAGCCAGCGCTTCGGCAGGAGAGGCAGATAGTGGTGGAAGTACTCCTCAAACAGCGTGTGGTAGGTCTCGACGCACGGCAGGCCGTGTTTGCGCGCCCAGCGCACGCCGGCGCGGTGTGCCAGGAACGGGGTGTGGATGTGGACGAGATCGAAGCCAGCCGGGTCGAGCGCCTCCAGCGTGGCAGCCAGCGCGCGCGGGTGCATCAGCCGGTCTTCCGGGTCGCGCGGGACCTGCCAGCCCGGCACCCGCAGGATGTCTCGCTCTTCGACCGCATACGGATAGTCCGGCGCCACCAGTACACTGCTGTGCCCGGCCGCCGCCAGCGCCTGGCGCAAGGTCTGGATCGACGTCGATACGCCGTTGACGCGCGGGAAGTACACGTCGGTCACCATCAGGATACGCACGGCAGGCTCCGCCCAGGGCAAAGCCTGTGTTGTATGGCATGGCGGTTACAGGATGATGACGCGCCGGCGTGCGACGCTTACAGATCGATGCCGGGCTGTGCCTTGACGCCGGCCCGGAACGCATGCTTCGCGTCGGCGATGACCGATACCGTGTCGGCCAGCTCGATCAGCGCGTCGGTCGCGCCGCGCCCGGTCACGATGACGTGCTGCATCGGCGGCCGCTGCGCCAGCGCATCCAGCACGCTGTCGCTGTCGAGGTAGCCGTAGCTCAGCAGGTAGGTCAGCTCGTCGAGCACCACCAGCTGGCAGGACGGGTCGGCCAGCATGCGCGCGGCGATCGCCCAGCCGCGCTGCGCGGTGGCGATGTCCTGCGCGCGGTCCTGCGTGTCCCAGGTGAAGCCGTCGCCGGTGACGTGCCATTCGACCCCCGGCTGGCTGCCGAGGAAGGCTTCCTCGCCGGTGTCGGTGCGGCTCTTGATGAACTGCACCACGCCGACCTTCATGCCGTGGCCGAGCGCGCGTGCGACCGTGCCGAAGGCCGAGGTGCTCTTGCCCTTGCCGTTGCCGGTGATGACGATGAGCAGGCCGCGCGCGTCGGTGGCGGCGGCGATCGCGGCGTCGATCACCGCCTTTTTGCGCGCCATGCGTGCTGCATGCCGCTCGTCGCGATCGGACGCGCCGGATTCGGTGCTCACCGGGAAGTCCCAGGCGGACATGCGGAAAAACTGGCCATGCAGGGGCTCTCCTGGATCAGCGGCAGGACGGCAAGGCGGGGGTGATACTGCGCCCGGAGCATGTCACACCCGCTGCCGCTCATTCGAATGAGTAGGCCACGCTGACCCAGCCGTTGCGACCCGGCAGCGGATAGGCAGCATAGCGGTCGTCGACGTAGGCACTGTGCACGGCGTAAGTGTAGTAGGCCGCGTCGAAAACATTGTTGAGCGCAGCCGACAGCTGCCAGTTCCCGACCTGCCGCATCAATTTGAGATCGACCAGCGTGTAGGCGGGGATCTGCTGCGCGTAGCTGTTGGTCTCGTCGTTGTCCATCAACTGGCTGCCGACGTAGCTGGCGTCGACGGCGAGCCGGGTGCGGCCATCGATATGCCACACCGCGCCCAGGGACAGCTTGTTGCGCGGGACGAGCGGCACGTCGTTGCCATCGAGATCGACGCCGTTGAGCGTGCCGCCGGTGAATTTCGCATACGCCAGCGTATAGGCCGCATACAGGTCCACCCACCGCAGGCTGCGATGGGCCTCGAATTCCAGACCGTAACGCGCCAGCGGCGGCAGGTTGGTGCTGCCGATCCCGGTACTGTAGACATCCAGATGGATTTCGTCCTTCACCCGCATGTAATACGCGGCGGTGCGCAGGCGGTTGGCGCCGCTGCCCCATTCCCAGCCGGCCTGGGCATCCTGCGAGGTCTGCGGCTTGAGGAACTGGAATTCGCGCTCGAAGCTTGGCGAGTATTCGTAGATTTCATCCACCGTGGCGAAGCGGAAGCTGCGCGCCAGCCGTGCGAAGACGGCATGCCGCGAATCCAGGCGACGATGCAGGCCGAGTTCCCAGGCGTATTGCTGTTCGTTCTGGCTGCCGGGCAGCGCGCCGCTGCCGTAAGCGGCGCCGGGCGCGCTCGAGTCGTACTGGTCCTGCGCGCTGAGCGCGAACCATTCGTAGCGGCCGCCGACGGTCAGCCGCGTGTCCGGATTCGGCTGCATCTCGTCCCGGACATACAGCGCGGCCGTGTTCTGGTCGGCGCTGACGCGGTTGATCGGGGTATTGATATTCGCCTCGGCGTTCGAGGTGCGCAGGCGGTAGTCCCACCACTGGAAGTCGGCGCCGAGGACCACGTCGTGCGCGATGCCGCCCGCCACGAGGGGCAGCCGGGTGCGTGGCGAGAAGCTCCACATGTCGAGATCGACGTTGCGATAGTCGGGAAAGCCGCCAAAATCGTAATAGGACTGCTGCTGCTTGTTGCGGTAGTCCAGATCGAGCATGGCCTCGTTGCGGCCGAATTCGAAGCGATCGCTGAGCCCGGCCTGATAGCCCCTGGTATTCGCCCAGTCGAGCGGCGTGTTGGTCCCGCGCGGATCGTCGGCAACCTGGTCCAGTCCGATGCTGGGCTGGACCAGGCGCGCACCGGGCAGGCGCACGTCCTGGGTGTCGCCGCCGAACTTGAAGACCAGCTCGCCCGCCGCGTGCCGCCAGCGCGCGTCGCCATACAGGCTGCCCTGCCGGTTCTCGTTGTTGTCGCGCCAGCCGTCGGAACGGTAGTAATCGGCGCTGATGCGGACCCCGGCGTCCTCGCCGGACAGCGTGCCGCCGAGCTGGTAGTCCTGGCTATTGAAACTGCCGAGGCGCGCACTGGCCATCAGCTGGTCCCGCTGTGCGAGCGGGGAGCGGGTGATGATGTTGACGACGCCGGCCACCGCGCCCGAGCCATGCAGCACACTGGAACCGCCGCGCACGATTTCGATACGCTCAATGGCGGAAAGCGGGATCGCCGACCAGTCGATGCCGGACAGGTCGATATCGTTGAGACGCCGGCCGTCCAGCAGGATCAGGGTGTTCTGCCCGGCGGCGGGGCCGAAGCCGCGCAGGTCGATGGTGCTGGCGACGGCATGGTTGCCGAACAGGTCGCGCATGCCGACGCCGGTCTGCTCGGCCAGAATTTCCGGCAGCGTGGTCGCGGGGTCGTTCTCGATATCCTGGCGGGTGATCACCGAGGTATTGGCCGACTGGGCCGACAGCGCCTGGGGAAAGCGCGCGGGCGTGACGACGATGGTTTCGCCGACGAACTCCGGCAGGGCTTGCGCGTGAGCGCACGAAGCGATGACCAGTCCCAGGGCGAAGGCAGGGGTAAGGAGACGCATGGTGAAGTCCGGTTGGCGCCTGCTTCCCCGCAGGCGCGTTGCACGATCCGCTGACTGGCTGTCGCCAGGCAGGGTCCAGGCCGGTATCCGGGCTCGCGCTTGAAATGCATCGCCTTCCCGGGCGAACCCAGTGGCGTATGTGATGCACCGTTTAGCGCTTACCGTTGCGGGGGCAGCACAGGCATGGCTGCAAGGGCAGCGCACCTGTTTCCCGTTTACCCTGCGCGGGCTGAAATCCGCACAGGCACCTGAAGGCGCGGATTATACCCAAGGCAAACCCGCGACGCCCGGCATCCGGCCCGATTGACCACCCGCAGATCGCCCCCTATAGTCGCGCCATGCACGCAGAACTCGATACCCTCGAAGCCAAGATCCGCCAGGTGGCCGAGCTTTGCCACACGCTGCGCCGCGAAAACATCAGCCTGCGCCAGCAACTGCTGAGCGCGCAACAGGACAACAAGCAGCTGACGACCCGGCTCGACGCTGCCAGGGCGCGCCTGCAGACGCTGCTCGAAACCCTGCCGGAGGACGTGTGATGGCCGGCCCGCGCTCGATCGACATCAACATCCTGGGGCGCGCCTACAAGGTGGCGTGCTCGCGCGAGGAGGAATCGGCGCTGATTGCGGCCGCCGATTACCTCGACGAGAAAATGCGCGGGATCCGCGACAGCAGCAAGGTCATCGGCGCCGAACGCATCGCCATCATGGCCGGGCTCAACCTGGCGCACGACCTGCTGACCCACGGCGGCGGCGGTCTGGTCGAGGAAGCACGCACCCGGCTGACGCATTGCAGCGCCCTGCTCGACGCCGTACTGGAAGACCAGGACAAACTCTTCTAAACTGTCGTTGCTCCCTGCGGTGTTCGAGGCTGGTTGCTATTTCTCTGAACCAATGCATACGTGCAAGGCTGCGCTCTATTCCGATGCGGGTGTGCGCGTGACACGTCTCATGAGCCCAAAGCATCTCTGAACGCGGCCGTCTTGAACCCAGGTTCAAGAGTCCGCAGCCAGTCACGGCACAGGCGGGGAGCCCTTCCTTGATGAACAAACCCACTCTCAGGCGCCAGCTCAAGGCTGCGCGCAACGCCGTCCCCCCCGCCCTCCGCAGGATTGCCGCGCGTGCTTCGGTGCGGCTGGCATTGCGCCACGGGCTGCTGCTGCGCGCGCAGCGCATCGGATTCTATCTGCCGCATGGCGGCGAATTCGACTCGCATCCGCTTCTCAACCAGGCCCTGCTGATGCAGCGGGAATGCTATCTGCCGCTGGTGCCGCGCCGCGGACGTCTATTGCGATTCGGGCGAATCGGCCGCAACACGCGCATGACCACGAACCGGTTTGGCATTGCCGAGCCCGTGGATGCCAGGCCGTTGCGCGCGCGCCAGCTTGACCTGCTGCTGATGCCGTTGGTGGGATTCGATCTCCAGGGTTACCGGCTGGGAATGGGCGGGGGATATTACGACGCGACGCTGGCCTTCATGCACCATCGGCGCCTTTGGCGGAAACCCCGCCTGGTGGGGGTGGCCTACGAATGTCAGCGGATGGACATGCTGCCGCACGACCCCTGGGACATGCCCTTGGACGCAGTGCTGACCGAGCGTCAGCTGCATCGCTTCAGCTCGAACGATTAATAACGCTGCGGCGGTTTCCAGCCGTATGTCGCCACGGTGGTCTTGTCGCCGCCTTTCTGGGTGGCAGACGGCGTCGGCAGCCTGGTCCAGTTCATGTAAGTCTTGGGGTCGAACCAGGCCTGCATGGGATTGATCATGCGGCCATCCGCCGTGACTTTCATCCATTGCATCGGCGTGGCCGGATTGATGATGGCCAGCGCGTGCATGTAGAAACGCGGATTCGTCATCGCCTGCATCCAGCGCTGTGGCTTTTTCGGATCGAGCATGCGCGTCACGATGGCCTGCTGAAACTGCGGATCGATCGAGGAATAAAACCAGTCGGCCAGCATTTCGGGCGTGGCCAATTGGGAAAGATTCTTGGGAACACCGGGCGCACCGGCCCGTTCCATCGCCTTCAGCCAGACTTCAGGATTGGCGCTCATTACCATGGCGGCCACCAGAAACTCCGGATCGGTCATGGCATCGGCCAGGTCCAGCGCCTGCTGCGGTTGTCGCACCAGGCTGGCGTTGTTGCGAAAATCGAGAATGTGTTCAAAGCGTGCCGCGTGGGAAACGGGCGTGTTGACAGAGCCATCCGCCCAGGCAGAGGTCGAACACCACACGAACAGGCAAGCAGAGAATATCTGGCGCAGCATGATTTCACTCCGGCGAATCACGGTTCTGTCTGTCATGAAATTCCAGACTCCGTAAACACAGAAACCCCCGGCATTACACCGGGGGTCTTTTTGTGCATCAAAACAGCGATGCAATGCCGTAATTACTGAGCGGCAGGTGCAGCAGCAGGCGCGGTCATCGGTGCCATCATGGGGGCCATCATGGTCATCGGGTTGAAGCCCTGCAGCGCGTTGTTGTAGGTGGCAGGGTTAACCATGCCGCCGACCATCGGGCCGTAGGTCTGGGGATTGGCAACAGCGCCCATCCAGTTGGTGTACATGCTGGGGTTCATCGGAGCCATCATGGCGTTCATGGCCTGGGGGCTCATCGGAGCCATCATCCAGTTGGTGTACATGCCGGGGTTCAGCGCCTGCATGCCGGTGGCCAGCAGACGGGGATCCATCGGAGCCATCATCCATTTCATGTACAGGTTGGGGTTGATGAACGGGGTCATCGCAGCCGTGTAGAAGTTGGGGTCCATCATGGCGGCCATCCACTTCATCGACACTGCGGGATCCATGAACTGCATGTAGTTCTGGAACGCGGCGGGCGACATCATGCCGTTCATCATGTTCAGGCTGGTAGCGGGGTTCATCATGGCGTTGGTCATGGCGATGGAAGTCGCGGGATCAACCATGGCGTTCATCCAGGGCACGAAAGCCTTGGGATCCTTGAATGCGGAAGCGTTCTGGGTCGGATCGGTCATTTTGGCGACCCAGGCATCTGAGGAAGCGGGGGCTGCAGCAGCAGGGGCGGCGGTGTCGGCAAAAGCGACAGAAGAAGCGGCAACAGCAACCAGTGCTGCGGTCAGTTTAGCGAGTTTCATGGATGACTCCTGGTCAAATAAGAACGTTTATAGGGAACAACTTTTTAGGAACAACGGGACAACAAACCAAATTAACAAAAGTTAACAACCTGTATGCTGAGGAGAATATTAGCATATTCTATTTGTTCTCAAATGACTCCGGCATCTATGTTGTTGTTGTATGGACCCATCTGTGGTTTATTGGCAACACGCAACTGGAACGCCTGTTCCAGCATTCAATCATTGACCGATTTACTTGACCCAGCTGCAACGTCGGGCATCTGGACAGAGGCGTCAAATCATCCACACTCGGGTATAGCTCTTCGCAAACATCATCCAACGGAAAGGCCCTTGGTAGCCGACATCTCGGTATTCTCATGTGTTTCACCAGCCTCCCTCGCATCGATACCTGATCAATGAATCCATAGTCCATCACCGGTTGAATTCCACTTGAGACAGACTGGAAATAACCTGATACTGACAAGCTTGTTCAGCATTCCTCCAATCAAAAACCGGGACACGCCCTGCACCCGATATTTCAGAAAGGTTTACACCATGCATGTCCTTCAGTCCCGTTACACAAAACTCCGTCATTCAAAGCGCGCCCTATCGCTGGGCGTGGCCTGCGCCCTGACGAGTGTCGTATTCCTGCCCGGCTGCTCGACGACCTCCGGTTCAGGGGGCGGCGCCGACGTCGTCGTTTCCACCGCGACGATCGAGAACACCCCGCGGATCGGTTTCCTCAGCGACTACGATCGACTCAAGCCGGTATCCGGACTGGACGGCATCCTGTGCTGGAGAGCCGACAACGTGGACTGGAAGCAATATGACAAGGTCCAGATCGAGCGCATCATGGTGTCGCTGAAACCCGGCAAGGACCAAAGCACCGTCGATCCCGCCGACCTCAAGATCCTGACGGATTATTTCCACAATGCCCTGGTCACGGCGATCAAGCCGACAACGCAGGTCGTCGACAAGGCGGGGCCGGGCGTAATGCAGTTGCGCTTCGCACTGACCAATCTCATTCCGACCGGCACGGCGGAGAGCCTGACAGGCACTCTGGTGCCTTACGGTTTTGTTGCAGAGGCGGCTTCCGGTGCTGCTGACGGGCTTCCCGCAGGCTCCACCCCCTACATGGGCGAGACGGGCATGCAGGCGCAATTCCGTGACGGCGCTACCGGCAAGGTGGTGGGCGAATGCGCGGACAACGAGATCGGCCGCAAGTACGCCGCCTCGGTCGACAAGGGTGCCGCAAACGCGACCAGTACATGGGTCGGCGGCTACATGGATTCGTTTACCAGCTGGAACTACGCGAAGAATGCCTTCGACAAATGGGCGACGCTGTTCGCGGAGCGGTTCAACAAGCTGCGCGGCATGTAGGCCAGTCAAGGCTTAAACCGGTACGCGCAATAGCTTCAACTCCCAGTTTTCCGGTGGGGCGGTCTGCCCCAGCCGGACGATCCGCCCCACCTCGTTTTCATACCAGCCTTTGTCCAGCTTGTTGGGTTCGGCCTCATACCCCCACCAGGTGCCATCTGCATCCTGCGCTAGCCACGCCGCCCAGCCGGGCAGCGTATCAAGTTCCATCATGACTCCCACACGCGCTACAGCCACGGATGCCGAAGTAGCGCCCATACAGCCACAGAGCCGCCGCTAGCAGCGACAATCGCAGCCATTCCGCTGCCGTGTCCGGACATCGCCGCGCCTGCCAGGCATCTATCGCCACAGGTAGCGACAACAGCAGGGCCCGCAACACCGGAAACAGACCCGACACGCGGCAACCGGCATTCATCGTGCCGCCTATTCTCGTGACGGTGTCTGCTCCGCGAAGGGAGTCCGGTCGACCCCGGGCTGAACCTTTGAAGTCGCATTGCCGACCTGCAGCCACTCCAGCAATGCGCGCTGAGCCGCTTCGCTATGGCGCGCATTGCGGTGGTTCACCAGCATGACAAAACTGACGCGCCGGCCCTGCGCCGTATATACGTAGCCTGCCAGCGCACTGACGTCGCGCAGGGTGCCGGTCTTGAGGTGGGCATTGCCGGCAAGCGCGCTGCCGTTGAAACGCCGCTTCAGCGTGCCATCGATGGCGACTATCGGCAGCGCCGACTCGAATTCCGCAAACAGCGGGCTACGGTATGCCGCTCTCAGCAGTTGGCCCAAGGAGACGGCACTGATGCGCTCGATGCGAGACAGGCCCGAACCGTTTTCCAACACCAGCTTGCGGGTGGAGATGCCACGCTCGCTCAACGCAGCCTTCACCGCCCGCGCCCCTTTTTCGAGCGTCGCAGGTGCACCGTAAGCCTCCGCACCCAGCGTCAGGAACAGATTGCGCGTCATCAGGTTGTTTGAATATTTGTTGAGGCGGGTGAGCGCATCGGTCAGCGGCTCCGATGTGAACCGCAGCAGCGGCTCGGTGTCTGGCGCGCGGCCATTCAACGTGACGCCACTCAGCGTGCCGCCTGATTCCGCCCACAGGCCGCGGAAAATGAAGTCGAACGTTGCCGCCGGTTCGAACAGGTTCAACGTCAGGACCTGTTCGCCGCAACCGCGCGGGTAACGCCCGCTGACAACCAGCGTCAACGGTTGACCCTCGGGAAAGGAAGGCTTGACCGCATCCTTCCAGCCGTTGCACTCCGTGCGATTGTCGAGTACCAGCTGCGAGGTCAGCGCCACCCCTGGCAACGCGATGTCGGGCATGATCGTCACCTGTTCTCCCGCCTGCTTCAGGCGCAGCGTCAAGCCATTGAAGTTGGCCACCAGCGCGCCGGGCGCAGCATTGTAGACAGCCAGGGGTTCGCCATCGAAGGCGCCAGAATCGATCACCGGCAAATTGAAATGGCTCAGGTCGAGTATCAGATTGCCACGAATGTGATGCACCCCCCGCGCACGCAACGCACGCTGCAGCAACCACATCCTTTCCAGCGTCATCGTGGGATCGCCATAGCCCTTGATGACGAGGTCGCCGCTCAGCACCCCGCCGTCGATCGTGCCATCCGCCCAGAGCTCGGTTTTCCATGCATACCCCGGCCCCAGTTGATTCAATGCCGCAAAGCTCGTCACCAGTTTCATCACCGATGCCGGGTTCAGCGCCGCCTCGGCATTGTGGCTGAGCAAAGGCTCCCCTTCGTCCAGCGATTGCGCCACTACCGCCACCCGGTTTAACGGGATGCCAGCCTGCTTCAGCGCGTCAATGAAAGCAACGGGCAGATCGGCGGCGCGAGCAGTGCAAACGAGGACCGCAATCAGCAGGCCCGCAATAATTTGGGAGGCAATTCGGGCAAACGGCATGTCGTCATTATGCCGAATTCGTCGCGGATGCTTTGCGGTATGCAGAACAAATCGGGCTCGATCACACGTGCGCAGCACCCAGCTTGCCCTGACATCCTTCCAGTATCCGCGGCCTCTGAGAAAGCGTGCGGGCATCACACACTGCTTGAATGGCAGGGATTCTGGTCATCGCTTTTGGCATGCCAACGGACGAAAGACAGCGAATGATCTCGATAGGCGTCTCGCAGCTTAAGCTGCTTCGATTTCGCGGTGCGCCACCCGCCAAGCCCTGCCGATGAAACCAGCCCGGACACAGGCCCCGGTCATGCAGGCGCAGAGGAAGACCCGTGACCGGGCTTGGGAGAATTCAAGCGCCGCACCGTTGTGATCGGGTCGCTATTTAGCGCCATCGACAGCGATCCGCCTGGCCGACGGGCATGCTTCAGCCTTGATGCGAATCGGAAATCGGCCAGCCCGCCCAATGACGCGGGGCATGCAAACAGATAGACGAGGCAACAAGCCGACAGGATCATCGGCAATCGAAAAGGTTCGATAGATATCTACCTTCATCATAAATTTGTTGAATGACATGAAGATGAAGGTGTAGAGTTCAGAAAAACAATAATCCCGTGTTTTCTATTGGTTCATAACTACTACATACAACAAGGAGGAGAACGTCCGATGTCCAAGCCACACTTTGATCCCAAGGCGTACTGGAGCGCAACGCTCCGGCTAATCGTCATAACCCTCGTCATCTGGTTCGTCGTTTCTTTCGGTGCCGGCATCCTGTTCCGCGACGCACTCGACGGCATCCAGCTCGGCGGCTACCCCCTCGGCTTCTGGTTCGCCCAGCAGGGTTCCATCTTCGTCTTCGTCGGCCTGATTTTCTGGTACGCGCGCCGCATGGACAAGATCGACCGTGACTTCGATGTCCACGAAGAATAAGCAGAATACCGAGGAGACTAAAGCATGGATCTGAAAACCCTGACATACATCGTGGTGGGCTTGTCGTTCGCCCTCTATATCGGCGTGGCCATCTGGGCACGCGCAGGCAGCACCAAGGAGTTCTACATCGCGGGCGGCGGCGTGCATCCTGTGGTCAACGGCATGGCGACCGCGGCGGACTGGATGTCCGCCGCGTCGTTCATCTCGATGGCCGGCCTGATCGCCTTCCTGGGCTACGGCGGTTCCGTCTACCTGATGGGATGGACCGGCGGCTACGTATTGCTGGCGGTGCTGCTCGCCCCCTACCTGCGCAAGTTCGGCAAATTCACCGTACCCGAATTCATCGGTGACCGCTATTACTCCAACGCGGCACGGATCGTTGCGGTGATCTGCCTGATCTTCATTTCCTTCACCTACGTGGCAGGCCAGATGCGTGGCGTCGGCATCGTGTTCTCGCGCTTCCTCGAGGTCGACATCACCACCGGCCTGCTGGTCGGCATGGGGCTGGTGTTCTTCTACGCGGTGCTCGGCGGGATGAAGGGCATCACCTATACGCAGGTGGCACAGTATGTGGTGTTGATCTTTGCCTACACCATTCCGGCGGTTTTCATTTCGCTGCAAATCACCGGCAACCCGCTGCCGCAGCTGGGACTGGGCAGCAACGTCGGCGACATGGGCTTCCTGACCAAGCTCGACAATGTCGTCACCGAGCTAGGATTTTCCAAGTACACCTCTGGCGACAAGAGCATGATCGACGTGTTCGCGATCACGCTGGCGCTGATGGCGGGTACCGCGGGTCTGCCGCACGTGATCGTGCGCTTCTTCACCGTACCCAAGGTGCATGATGCGCGCGTGTCGGCCGGCTGGGCGCTGGTGTTCATCGCCATCCTCTACACTACGGCGCCTGCCGTCGGCGCCATGGCGCGCTACAACCTGCATACCACGGTGAACAGCGCACTGGCCACCGGTGGCGATGTCTTCGCTCCCGAGGCCAGCCTCGAAGGCGAAGTGCGTCCCGGCTGGATGAAGCGTTGGGAAGCGACCGGCCTGATCCGCTGGGACGACAAGAACGGCGACGGCCGCATCCAGTATTACAACGAGAAATCAAAGAACGCTGAGTTCCTGGCAAAGGCGGAAGCCGCCGGTTGGAAGGGCAACGAACTGGGCTCCGACAAGAAGGGCGAATTCGTCGGCACGGTCGACCGCGACATCATGGTGCTGGCCAATCCCGAGATCGCCGGCCTGCCCAACTGGGTGATCGCGCTGATCGCGGCCGGCGGTATCGCGGCTGCGCTGTCGACCGCCGCCGGCCTGCTGCTGGTGATCTCCTCGTCCATTTCGCACGACCTGCTCAAAGGGGTGTTCGCCAAGAACATCTCCGAGAAGAGCGAGTTGATGGCAGGCCGCATCGCCGCCGCCGTGGCGGTGATGGTGGCAGGATACCTTGGGCTACAATCCACCGGGCTTCGTGGCGGAGGTGGTGGCGTTCGCCTTCGGACTCGCGTGCGCCTCCCTGTTCCCCACCATCGTGCTGGGCATCTTCAACAAGAAGATGAACAAGGAAGGCGCCATCGTCGGCATGCTGACCGGCCTGATCTTCACCATGGGCTACATCGTCTACTTCAAGGGCATCTTCATCGAGCCGATGGCCAAGAACGAAGCAGCCAACTGGCTGTTCGGCATCTCGCCTGAAGGGATTGGCGTAGTGGGCGCGCTGCTCAACGTGACGGTGGCCTACATCGTGGGCAAGATCACCGCCCCGTGCCCGGATCACATCCAGCACCTGGTGGAAGACATCCGCTATCCGCGGGGCGCCGGTACCGCGCAGTCCCACTGATTCGCTTCGGTGAACGAAAAGACCCCCGCCTCTGCGGGGGTCTTTTTTTGCGGGTGCGTCCTACACTGGCTGGATCTGCCGCCGGCGTTCCCGCTCCAGTGTCTTCAGGCCGCGAAAGCTCGCCGCATCGCGGGCCTCGAGTTTCGGTCGCAGCGCCAGCAGCAGTTCGGCGGTGGACAGCGCATCGGCCAGTGCATTGTGACGCGCGTAGTTGCTGATCCGGAATAGCCGCATCCAGTCGTCCAGGCTGCGGTGACTACGTGCGAACTGCGGGTAGAGCACGGGTGCCACGTAAGCCAGATCGGCCCATTCATGTCTGAAATTGAGCCCGAGAAAGGTCTTCAGGGCACGGCTGATCATCGATTCGTCGAAGGCGACGTGAAAAGCGACGAGCGGCGACTTGCCGAGGTATTCCAGAAAGGTGAGCAGGGCGTCCGCGGAGGGCACCCCTTCCTGCTGCGCCGTACCGCCGATGCCGTGGATCAGGATGTTGTCCTTCGCGCTGACCCGCGCCTGCTGCAGCACGATCTCGAGGCTGTCGTCGAGCAGGATGCGGCCGTCGACGACCGCGACGGCTCCGATGGCGATCAGGCGGTCGCGGCTGATGTTGAGTCCGCTGCTTTCCACGTCGACCACCACGCAGCGGCTCTCGCGCAGCGCCTGGTCCGGCCGCGGCGATGGCAGCGCCTGCCACGCAGCCAGGCGCTGGGACTGATTCTGCGTCAGCTCCGGCTTCTTGCCGAAGTAGCTTGCCAGCCAGTTCATGCCTGGTAATCCAGGCCCAGCTTGGTCTGCAGCTTGCGCGCCTGGCGGAAGGCTTCCTTGAGAATGCGCCGGTCGAGGTTGTTGAGCGTGTCGGGATCCACCCGGTTGGTTAGCGCCTCGCCCTGCTCGTTCTGCTTGTGATGCAAGCGCAGGCGCAGCAGCTGAATGTAGAGGAATGCCTCGCAATAGGCGTCGATATCGCGGCGGCTGATGTTCAGCGGCGTCGCGATCTCGCGCAGGCGCTGCAATGTGTTGGTCTGGGCGCCGCCGACCGCCAGGCCGAAAATGCGCGCCGCATCGACGAAGGGCGTGATGCCGTTCATCTTGAGGTCGATGGTGTGATCGTCGCCGGTCACGAAATCGCGCACCATGCCCAGCGGCGGCCGGTTGCGCAGCGCGTTGACGGCAAGCTGGTGGAGGAAGCGCGAGTTCTTCGGCGCCGCCGCCTGCAGCCACTCGCGCAAGGCCTTGCCCAGATGGGCGGCGCCATACAGCGGGCGGAAATCGAAGAAGATGGTCGAATGCAGCAGATCCATCGGCGCGCCGTGATAGATCCATTTGTCGAAGGTGTTCTGCCATTCCTTGAGCGACAGGCACCACTTCGGGTTCGACGCCATGACGTCGCCGCCGCACAAGGGGAAGCCGCACTCCGCGAGGGCAAGGTTGATCCGTCTGGCAAACGGCAGCAGCACCTCGCGCAGCGCAGCCGGATCCTCGCCGTCCTTGAGGGCGAAGATGATGCCGTTGTCCTGATCGGTATTCAGCGTCTGTTCGAAGCGTCCTTCCGAGCCCAGCGCCAGCCAGCAGAACTCGATGTGCTGCGCCGGACTGCCCTGCAGTTCGAGTTCGATGATGCGCGTGGTCAGCAGGTCGTTGAGGGTGGTGATGATCTGGGTCAGCTGCTCGGCCACCATGCCCTGGGCCAGCATGTTGCGTGCGAGCTGCTGGATGTCGCGTGCGTTCTGCTTCAGCTGGTCCAGCGTGATGGCGTGGCGAATGCTGGTGCTGATCCGGCTGAGGCCGACGCGCTGCAGGCTGAACAGATCCTTCTCCGAGATCACGCCGGCGAGGCGGCCGTGATCGGTGACCAGAACATGGCGGATGCCCTGCTTCGCCATTGCCAGCGCCGCTTCATGCGCCGGCGCATGGGGCGGCAGGGTGGTGAGCTGGGTGCTCATGACGCCGATCACCGGCTGATCCAGATCGGTTTGCGCCAGGGCTACCCGGCTCAGCACGTCGTGCAGCGTGAGAATGCCGGTGGGCCTGTCCTCATCAACGGCAACCATGGCCCCCACGCCGTGATCCTCCATCATCTGCAGGGCTTGTCGGATGGAATGCTCCGGCGAGCAGGTCACCGGCGCGCGCCGGATGATCGTCGACAGACTGCTGCTCATCGACTGTTGCTCGGCGCTGGCCTTGGAGTAACCCGCCTGGATGAGGTGCTGCGACTGTTCGAGCAGGTTGGCGATGCGGCGCGTGCAAAAGTCGTAGAACGCCGCGCTCAGGCGCGTCAGTTGCAGGAAATCTTCGGCCGACAACTCGTAGCAGAAGACGTCGCTGCCGGCGCGATAGCTGCCGGTGACTGGGCGATTGGCCAGCAGGGCGCCGAGCGGGAAACATTCGCCTTCGTGCAGTTCGAGCCAGGCACTGCCCTCCGGCGACTGTTCCGCGTCCTGTTCGCCCAGCACCACCACGCCCTGCTTGATGATGAAGAAGCGGGTCTGATCGGCCTGTTCGGGCGACAGCACCACCTCGTCCTTGGCGAAATAGCCCAGCGCCAGTTTTTGCGCCAGCCACAGCACGTGCTCGGCTTCCATCTGGTCGAACGGCGCGAACTGGCTCAGGTGATCGGCGGTAGCCTGAATCAGCGAATTGTCGGCCTCGGACATCGGTTCTCCTCACGTTTTAATAGGTTTCCAGGCATTATCATCAGCTGCCCGTGCTTTCTGCAAGGCAAGCGTGGTGCGGTGGGGCGAGCGTCGTCTGCAATGCTGCCGGCATCGGGAAGCCTGACATCCCAGCAGCCGCCTGAATCCCCTTCCCGAAACGAGGCCACTGGCTGAAACCAAGGCATAAAAAAGCCCCGCCGAAGCGGGGCTTTTTAGACTGCATGAACAGCAGGACTTACATCATGCCCATGCCGCCCATACCGCCCATGCCACCCATGTCACCACCGCCCATGCCGCCGCCCGACTGCTTGTCGTCGGGCAGGTCGGCGACCATGCAATCGGTGGTCAGCATCAGACTGGCGATGGAAGCCGCATTCTGCAGCGCGACGCGGGTCACCTTGGTGGGGTCGAGCACGCCCATCGCCACCATGTCGCCGTATTCGCTGGTGCCGGCGTTGTAGCCGAAGTTGCCCTTGCCTTCCAGCACCTTGTTGACGACGACCGATGGCTCTTCGCCGCAGTTCTTGACGATCTGGCGCAGCGGCTCCTCGATGGCGCGCAGCACGATCTTCACGCCGGCGTCCTGGTCATGGTTGTCGCCCTTGAGGCTGGTGATCGAGGACCGTGCGCGCAGCAGCGCAACGCCGCCGCCGGGGACGATGCCCTCTTCCACCGCGGCGCGGGTGGCATGCAGCGCATCTTCGACACGCGCCTTCTTCTCTTTCATTTCGACTTCGGTCGCCGCGCCCACCTTGATGATGGCGACGCCGCCGGCCAGCTTGGCCTTGCGCTCCTGCAGCTTCTCCTTGTCGTAGTCGGAGGTGACTTCGTCGATCTGCTTGTTGATCTGGGTGATGCGGCCCTTGATCGCTTCGGCATCGCCGGCGCCATCGATGATGGTGGTGTTTTCCTTGCCGATCTCGATGCGCTTGGCGCGGCCGAGTTCCTGCAGGGTGGCCTTTTCCAGGGAGAGGCCGACTTCTTCAGCGATCACGGTGCCGCCGGTGAGGATGGCCATGTCTTCCAGCATCGCCTTGCGACGGTCGCCGAAGCCCGGTGCCTTGACGGCGCAGGTCTTGAGGATGCCACGGATGTTGTTCACCACCAGGGTGGCGAGCGCTTCGCCGTCGACGTCTTCGGCGACGATCATCAGCGGCTTGCCGGCCTTGGCGACTTGCTCCAGCACGGGCAGCAGGTCACGGATGTTGGAGATCTTCTTGTCGAACAGCAGGATGAACGGATCTTCCAGCAGCGCCATCTGCTTGTCGGGGTTGTTGATGAAGTAGGGCGACAGATAGCCGCGGTCGAACTGCATGCCTTCGACGACGTCGAGCTCGTTCTCCAGACCGGAGCTGTCTTCGACCGAGATCACGCCTTCCTTGCCGACCTTGTCCATCGCGGCGGCGATGATGTCGCCGATCGAGGAATCGGAGTTGGCGGAAATCGAACCGACCTGGGCGATTTCCTTGCTGCTGGCGCAGGGCACGGAAATCTTTTTCAGTTCGGCGGTGATGGCGATCACGGCCTTGTCGATGCCGCGCTTGAGGTCCATCGGGTTCATACCGGCGGCGACGAACTTCATGCCTTCGTTGACGATGGACTGGGCCAGCACAGTGGCGGTGGTGGTGCCGTCACCGGCGACATCGGAAGTCTTGGAGGCGACTTCCTTGACCATCTGCGCGCCCATGTTCTCGAGCTTGTCCTTCAGCTCGATTTCCTTGGCGACGGACACGCCGTCCTTGGTCACGGTGGGGGCACCGAAGGAACGGTCGAGCACCACGTTGCGGCCCTTCGGGCCCAGGGTCACCTTGACGGCGTCAGCCAGAATATTGACACCTGCCACCATGCGGTGACGCGCGGAATCGCCAAAACGTACGTCTTTTGCAGCCATTGCTTAACTCCTAAATTGAATTCGGTTTGGATGGTGTTGTGAGCGCTCGCTTACGTTGAAGCGATTACTTCTCGACCACACCCATGATGTCTTCTTCGCGCATCACCAGCAGTTCGTCGCCTTCGACCTTGACGGCCTGGCCGGCGTACTTGCCGAACAGCACGCGGTCGCCGACTTTGACGTCGAGCGGAATCAGTTTGCCCTGGTCGTCTTTCTTGCCCGCGCCCACGGCGATGATCTCGCCCTGGTCGGGCTTTTCGGCGGCGGTGTCGGGGATCACGATCCCGGAAGCGGTCTTGCGCTCTTCTTCCATGCGTTTGACAATCACACGGTCGTGCAGAGGACGAATTTTCATTGCAAAGTCTCCATTGCGTTAGGGTTGAAAACCGGGCAGCCACGCTGCCCGAAAATAAGGAGGCGGCAAAGGTGCTGTTAGCACTCGCCGCCATCGAGTGCCAATGATAGGGGCGGAAAGTTTCAATATCAAGTCCATGGACAATTTATTAAGCCGCACCCGCGCCGCCGTCTGGCACCCATGCACCCAGATGAAGCAGATGGAGGCCTTTCCTCCCCTGGCAATCGCCCGGGGGGAAGGCGCCTGGCTCATCGATACGGACGGGCGGCGCTACCTGGACGCGATATCGAGCTGGTGGGTCAACCTGTTTGGTCACTGCAATCCGCGCATCAACGCCGCCATCACCGACCAGCTCGGCAAAATCGAGCATGTGATGCTGGCCGGCGCGACCCATGCCCCGGTGGTGGAGTTGTCCGAGCGGCTGGCGGCGCTGACCGGGCTGGGCCATGCCTTCTACGGCTCAGATGGCTCTTCGGCCACCGAAATCGCGCTGAAAATGAGCGCTCACTTCTGGCGTAATGCCGGCCGTCCGGAGAAGAACGGCTTCATCAGTCTGAAAAATGCCTACCATGGCGAGACCGTCGGCGCACTGTCGGTGACCGATATTCCCCTGTTCAAGCAAACCTACGCACCGTTGCTGCGGCATTCGATGCAGGTGCCGACGCCGGATGCCCGGCTGGCCGCGCCGGGAGAGTCGGCCGAAGCGTATGCGCTGCGTTGCGCTGCCGCACTGGAAGCCCATCTGGCCGCGCACGCCGACACCACCGCCGCGATCATCGTCGAGCCACTGGTACAGGGGGCGGCGGGCATGGCGATGTACCACCCGGTGTACCTGACACGGGCGCGTGAACTATGCGACCAATATGGTGTGCACCTGATCGCCGACGAAATCGCCGTCGGTTTCGGCCGCACCGGCACGATGTTCGCCTTCGAGCAGGCAGCCGATTACCAGCGGGCGGATAAGCATGCCGAAACCGCGCCCCCTTCCCGCCCCCGGCGCTCCGCGCCCGCCGAGTCCGGGGGCAGCACTTCTTGCCACACCGGCACGATGTTCGCCTGCGAGCAGGCTCCCACGCTCCAGCTTGCGGGAGCGGGCATTAAGAGAGTCCGTCCCGATTTCATCTGCCTGTCCAAGGGGCTTACCGGGGGATATCTGCCGCTGTCGGCGGTACTGACGACCGACGACATTTATGCAGCGTTTTACGACGACTCCACCGCACGCGGTTTCCTGCATTCGCATTCCTACACCGGCAACCCGTTGGCGTGCCGCGCAGCACTGGCAGTGTTGGATATCTTCGAGCAGGATGGGATCGTTGCCGCCAACCGCAGCAAGGCGGAAAGCTTTGGCGTCTTGATGGCGCCGCTCAGGCTGCATCCGCGCGTGCGGCATTTCAGGCATCTGGGAATGATCTGGGCGTTCGACGTGGCGGGCGCGACCGCGGACTTTGCGCGCCGCTTCACCCAGAGTGCCCTGACGCAGGGCGTGCTGCTGCGCCCCATCGGCAATACGGTCTACTGCATGCCGCCGTATGTCGTGGACGAGATGGAGATGGAGCGGGTGGTCGCGGCCATGCTGCATGGGCTGACCGCGAGCGCCGACAACGGCAGGGGCTCAGATACTGTTGCGGGTTCCGAAATGCTGCCCTGAACTGTTCAGATCAAAAAAATGCCCGTTCACGGGCCGTGAACGGGCATTGATTCAATCAGGCTGTCTGGAATCACCAACGATATGCGGCTGATTCCGGGCGCGGATCAATACAGCACTTGCGCCCAGCTTGCGGAGAGTCCAGGCAACATCGGCGAAGTCAGGGTGGCGCCCCGGCGGTCGTTGGCATACAAGGAAGGCGCGCCGAATTCCCACGTCAAGCCTATTCCAATGATGTGGTCCCTGCCCGCCGCATAAGACGATGTTTCTGAAAAATAATCGCTGCGAATGTATTGGGCAAAACCATAAAGGGGCTGCTGCTTGAGCAGACGCGTCTTGCCCTGCACGCTCCATTCCCGGGTATCGCCCGGGCCGCCTTGCATCCAGGTTGCCTCGAACAAGGTATCGTCTTTCCAGAAATACCGCAGCGCCACCCCCCAGAAGGTGCCATCGAATGTTCCGTTGCTGTCGTTGCTGATGTCCGCATCGCCGAATTGGCCGTAAAGGGTGAACCTGTCGAAATAGTACTGGCCTTCGGCACCATACAGAAAGCCATTGGCTTTGTCGGATGACCCCACTTCGCTACCGGCGTATCCGCCAAATGCGCCGAGCAGGAATGTGCTGGGATCACGGTAGGAGGCATGGAGTCCGAACACAGCCGCAGCGGTAACCTGATTGTCCTCATCCTCTGCCCCGCTATAGCCCTCGTACTTTGCATCGGCCTGGATGGAATACGAAGTGCCGAAAGGCACGGACACGCGCCCGCCCAAGCCGTAGGCGAAGTGATCCGCGCAATTGACGCCGACATTGTTCTTGCAGTCCCGGTCACCGAGGGTGAGGGCGAGCGAACCTGCGGTCAAAAGGTCGACAGGTTCGGCATGGGCCGCCGCACCCAGCAGCAAGGCACTGGTCATCAATGCAAAATGAACTTTCATACAGCTACGCTCAATCAAATGATGTTTCATATAAATTCCGTTTTCAATCATGGCGCGTATTGAATGAATCGAAGTCGCCACAAGGACATGGACGCTGGTCATGATAGGCCGAATTCTGGACACGACCAAGATAAAAGGCATACAAAACAGCGACTAAATCGCCCATTGGCCAGATCCTGAGTACTTATAGCAACAAATAGTCTTTTACCTGCAGGATAATCCATGGTCCGGGCATGCTGGTCGATCAGTGAACGTTTCCTGCCCGATTGCCCTGCTCATGGCGATAATATCGAATATGTTGCCAGGCGGAGGGACAAGCATGAAACTGACTTTTCTCGGCGCAGCGCTCGAAGTGACCGGCTCCAGTTATCTGGTGGAACACGAGGGCGTGCGCTTTCTGGTCGATTGCGGCATGTTCCAGGGCGGTCGCGAAACCCGCGCCAAGAACCACCAGGCGTTCGCCTTCGACCCGGCGACGATCGATTTCGTCCTCCTCACGCATGCCCACATCGACCATTCCGGTCTGTTGCCGCGATTGGTGGCGCTGGGTTTCAAAGGCACGATTCATACGACGCGCGCGACCTGCGACCTGCTCGCGGTAATGCTGCCGGATTCCGCGCACATCCAGGAAAAGGAGGCCGAATACGCCAACCTGCGGCGCTTCCGCAAGGACCTGGAACGCCAGAAGAAGCGTGGAACTGCACCGCGCGAGAGCGCGCCGCTGTATACCGTGGCGCAGGCGCAGGCTTCCCTGAATCAGCTCAATCCGGTCGATTACGATCTGGAAATTGCACCGCACCCGGCGGTGCGCTGCACCTTTCGCGACGCCGGCCACATCCTCGGCTCGGCGATCGTCGAGGTGTGGGTGGGCGAAGGCCGCCATCGCCGCAAGATCGTTTTTTCCGGCGATCTGGGCCAGCCCGCGCGGCCGCTTTTGCGCGACCCGACGCCGATTCTCGAGGCCGACTACCTGCTGATCGAATCGACTTACGGCAACCGCGAACACAAGAGCATGGAAGCCACAGAGGACGAGTTGGTGGAGGCCATCAACGACACCATTGAGCGCAAAGGCGGCAATGTCATCATTCCCGCCTTTGCTGTTGGGCGCACGCAAGACATGCTCTATCTGCTGGCCGATCTGACGCGGCAAGGCAAGATTCCCAAACTTTCCGTATTTGTCGATTCGCCGATGGCCACCGCCGCCACCGAGATCACCTACAAACACATGGAGTTGCTGGATAAGGAAACCCATGCCCTGATGGGCAAGCACGGCGGCGCCGCGCATTTTCGCAAGCTCAATTTCGTCGAGAGCGTCGAAGAGTCGAAGGCGCTCGACCGCATCACCGGCGGCGCCGTCATCATCTCGGCCAGCGGCATGATGGAAGCCGGGCGCATCAAGTTTCATCTGCGCGCCAATCTGGCGCGTCGCGATTCCACCATTCTGATCACCGGGTTTCAGGCCGCCGGCACCTTCGGCCGCCGTCTGGTGGATGGCGCCAAACGGGTGCGCCTGCTGGGCGAGGACATCCCGGTGCGTGCCGATCTCTACACCCTGGGGGGATTGTCGGCGCACGCCGATCGCACTGCGCTGCTAAATTGGCTTGGCCATTTCCGCGACAAGCCGCGCCAGGTTTTCGTGGTGCACGGCGAAGCATCGGTGGCAACCGGGTTCGCCGCCGACCTGCAGACCCGGTTCGGTTGGGATGCCATGGCGCCGTCGCCGGGCCAGAGCGTCATCCTCGACTGAGCATTGCACTCGGCCGGCCCGGTCCAGGCGGATGCGGCACTACGGTCTATTCGGCAGCGCCTGCTCCAGCATCTGGTGCACGTACTTGACCGGGATAGCGTAGCTGATTCCGCTCGGATCGGTGAGCGCGGCCTCCTTGGCGCCCTTCACGTACACCGAATTGACCACGCCCAGCACTTCGCCGGTGTCCGGGTGCCACACCGGACTGCCGCTGTTGCCAGGGTAGGCGACGGCATCGAGCGCGTACACTTCGAAGGGGTCCTTGGCCTGCTTCAAGGTGCGGCATGTTGAGCTGGGACGCGCTGGCAACCGGGGTGTAGATGGGGATGATGGCGGCCAGCCCGGCACGGTGGGTGGACGGATTCAGGCCCAGCACCGATCCGATCGGGTAGCCGGTGAAGTACAGCTGCCAGCCTTCGCGGACAGCGCTGGAGTCCCCCAGCTTCAAGGCCGGTAGCGGGTCGCCATCGATTTTCAGCAGGGCGAGGTCGTGCGCCTTGTCGGTGGCGATCAGCTTGGCCGCGCGCACCGTCACCTGGCGGTCGTGGCCGATGAAAACGGCGTGCGTTTCCTTTTTCTCGCTGTCCAGCGGCTTGCTGAAAATGTGCGCGCACGACACGACATGGCGCCCGTCCAGCACCGCGAACCCGGTACCCTGCAGGTTGGCGCGCGGGCTGCCGGTGGGGTTGAAGGTGCCCACGCCGACCACGCCGGGCTTCACCAGCAGCAGGGTGTCGGCGACGTCCGCGCAGAGCGGTGAAGCTGGACAGCAGCCCGATCAGCACCCAGCTGGTATGCCGTTTGCTGATCCACTGAAGCGGCAAGCCGCCGGACGTGACCGGGCAATGTCATGCAAATTCGATACAATCCGGGCGGCAGCAAAGACTTTCTATTCATAGGGGAATCCAAGCATGAGCGTTGTTGCGGTTGTTGGGCTGGGCTACGTGGGCCTGCCATTGGCAGTGGAATTCGGCAAGAAAATGACCACCATCGGCTATGACCTGTCGGTTGAAAAAATCGACCAGCTACCGTCGATTCTGCGACCCCACCGGCGAAGTCTCGGCGGATGACCTGAAGGCCGCGACGCAGCTGAGCGTGACCACCGATCCGGCCGACCTGGCGCAAGCCGACTTCATCATCGTCGCCGTGCCCACCCCGGTGGACGCGGCGCACATTCCCGATTTCTCGCCGCTGGTCGGTTCCAGCACCACGGTCGGCAAGTACATGAAAAAAGGCGCGACGGTCGTGTACGAATCCACAGTCTACCCCGGTGCCACCGAAGAGGTCTGCATCCCGATCCTGGAAAAGCAGTCCGGCATGAAATGGCTGCAGGATTTTCACGTCGGCTACTCGCCCGAGCGCGTCAACCCGGGCGACAAGGAACGCACCATCACCAAGATCGTGAAAGTGGTGTCGGGCGATGACGCCGCCACGCTCGACAAGGTGGCCGAGCTCTACGGCAGCGTGATCACCGCCGGCGTGCACCGCGCCAGCTCGATCAAGGTGGCCGAGGCCGCCAAGGTGATCGAGAACACCCAGCGCGACCTCAACATCGCGCTGATGAACGAACTCTCGCTGATCTTCCATCGCCTCGGCATCGACACGCTCGAAGTGCTGAAGGCCGCCGGCACCAAGTGGAACTTCCTGCCGTTCCGTCCCGGTCTGGTCGGCGGCCACTGCATCGGCGTCGACCCCTACTACCTCACCCACAAGGCCGACATGCTCGGCTACCACCCGCAGGTGATCCTCGCCGGGCGCCGCATCAACGACGGCATGGGCGCCTACGTGGCGCAGGAAACGGTGAAGAACATGATCGCCAACGGCGTGCAGGTGAAGGGCGCCAAGGTCAACGTGCTGGGCCTGACCTTCAAGGAAAACTGCCCCGACCTGCGCAACTCCAAGGTGGTCGACGTCATCCGCGAACTGCAGTCCTTCGGCTGCGACGTGCATGTGCACGATCCGCTGGGCGAGGCGAAGGAAGCCGAGCACGAATACGGCATCAGCCTCACCGCGTGGGACGACCTGCCCGAATGCGACGCCATCGTCGCCGCGGTGTCGCACAGCGCGTATCTGGAAAAGCCGTTTGCCGAACTGACCGCCAGGCTGAAAAAAGGCGGCGCGTTTACCGACGTCAAGTCGGCTTACGATCCGGACGCGGTGCAGGCTGCGGGCTTCGCGCTCTGGAGACTGTGATGACCGCGTTCGACGCGCTGAAAAAGCAGCTTCGCGGCCGAGCCGAAAACCTGGCTGGTCACCGGCGTTGCCGGTTTCATCGGCAGCAACCTGGTCGAAGCCCTGTTGCTGCTCGACCAGCGCGTCGTCGGCCTCGACAACTTCGCCACCGGCCACGAGAAGAATCTGGCCCAGGTGCAGGCCAGCGTCGGCCCCGAGCGCTGGGCACGCTTCAGCTTCACGAAGGCGACATCTGCGATCTCGATACCTGCCACGCGGCCTGCAAGGGCGTCGATTACGTGCTGCACCAGGCCGCGCTCGGCTCGGTGCCGCGCTCGCTGGAAGACCCGCTGACCACCCACGCCGCCAACAACACCGGCTTCCTCAACATGCTGGTGGCGGCGCGCGACGCCAAGGTCAAGCGCTTCGTCTACGCGGCGTCCAGCTCCACCTACGGCGACCATCCCGGCCTGCCCAAGGTCGAGGACGTCATCGGCAAGCCGCTGTCGCCCTACGCCGTGACCAAGCTGGTCAACGAACTGTACGCCGACGTGTTCGGCCGCTGCTACGGCATGGAATCGATCGGCCTGCGCTACTTCAACATCTTCGGCCGTCGCCAGGATCCCGACGGCGCCTACGCCGCCGTGGTGCCGAAGTGGGTCGCCAGCATGATCCACAACGAGCCGGTGTACATCAACGGCGACGGCGAAACCAGCCGCGACTTCTGCTACATCGACAACGTCATCCAGGCCAACCTGCTCGCCGCCACCAGCCAGCACGCGGAGGCAGCCAACCAGGTCTACAACGTCGCCGTCGGCGACCGCACCACGCTCAACCAGTTGTTCGAAGCCATCCGCGCCCTGCTCGCGCCGAAATATCCCCACCTCGCCGACTTCAAGCCCCACTACCGTGACTTCCGTGCCGGCGACGTGCGCCATTCGCTCGCCGACATTTCCAAGGCCCGCACCCGGCTGGGCTACGAGCCCACGCATCGCATCGGCGAGGGCCTGGCCGAGGCGATGGACTGGTATGTGGCCGACCTGGGTCGCGGCGGGAAATAGCGTCCGCGCATCCCCGGCATGCGGACGGGCCCTCGGCAGGATCGGATCGGATAGACAGAAATCCGGGCCGGATGACCTGACCCGCCGATCGGAAAATGTTTGAAAAACAGCGTGATACATCTAGTTTTAAATTAGGTGGATTGCCCCCTGTCGATGGAAAGGAGAGGGGTACAATGAACCGATCTTTTCGCTTCGATCAACCCAACCCTGAAAGGCTTGAACATGTCCGTACCCAATGAACATTCCGTCACATCCCAGGAAAAGCTCGTCACCGACATCAAGGCCGTGATTACCGACGCGGAGGAAATCCTCAAGGCCACGGCCGACCAGACGGGTGAAAAAATTGCCGGCCTGCGCGCCCGGATCCAGGAGCGCCTGCATGCCGCGCGCTTGCGTCTGGCCGACGCCGAGACTGTGCTGGTCGCCAAAACCCGGGCTGCCGCGCAGGCGACCGATGCCTATGTGCACGAAAATCCCTGGAAGGCTGTCGGCGTGGCAGCAGGCGTGGGATTTCTGGTGGGATTCATTCTTGGCCGTCGCTGATTTTTCATGACCGGCCCGACCGGAAGCGAAGGGCTCTTCGCTTCCGTTAAACATCTTGCGGCGACCTTCGTCGCCATGGGGCGCACGCGCCTGGAATTGCTCGGCAACGAAATCGCCGTCGAGAAGCAGCGTTTCATGAGCCTGTTCCTGCTGTCGCAGGTGCTGGTGCTCTGCCTGATCCTGGGAGTGATCCTGCTGGTGGTGCTGCTGGCACTGCTGTTCTGGGACCATCGCGTGCTTGTGATTGGCGGGATGGCGATGTTCTTCCTGGGCCTCGCAGGCTATTTGTACTTCCGGGTTCAGCGTCTGCTGCATCCGCCCGAATCCGTGTTCGATAGCAGTCTCGCCGAGCTCGAGGAGGATTTGCGGCAACTCAGGACAGTCAGCGGTCATGAGAAAAAAACTGGCTGAACTCCATCGGAAGCGTGGCCAGCTGGTCGAACGCATCGCGCATCAGCGTGCCACGCTGGCGCGCGAGTCCGCCCCGCTCAAGGCAGCGTGCGACACCACGGATTGGGTGCTGGCGACGGTCCGCAATACCGCCCGCCAGGTTTCCGGGCTGGTTGCGCGCCATCCTGCGGAAACCGCCGGACTGGTTGCGGCATTGATCGCCCTGAAACCGCGCCGGGTGGTGCGCTGGCTCACCCGCACGATTGTCGCGTGGCGCACCTGGCGCAGCATTCGCCCATGGCTGCCGCGCTGGTGATCTGCCGGTCGGCATCCTGCCTGCAACCCCTCTAGGAATTCCCCTTCCGATCGGCATGGCGCCCCGGGGCGCGGGTAACGCGTCCCATGCAGGCGCGGGATTGCCCGCGGCTCGTGCGGGCCCGCATTATTTCATCTGCACCTTGACGCTCTCCACCTTGCCGTCGAACCTGAACGGCCTGCGCTCGAAGTAGTCGAGCGATACCGTCGAGCCGAGATCGACGCCGACATCGAAGGTCTCGCTGGCGGTGAAGGCGAGCGGGACGGTTTGGGCGAGGGCGACGCTGCCGGTTTCCTTGCCGTCCACCGAGATGACGACGCTGCCGGGCTTTCCGGGCCCAGCAATCGTGGTGTCGACGACGATGGTGTGCTTTCCGGCAGCGAGCGGTTGAGCGCTTCGCGCGGTGTATTGCTCGATGATCATCATGTTGTAGAGGTAGACGAGGTGGCCGTTCTCCAGGTAGAGCGTGATGCCGCCACCGGCGCCGCCGAGCGCGTAGAGGACACCGCTGGCGCTGTCGCCGGTTTCGAGTTCGATGGTGACGGTGTTGCTCTGCTTGCCGAGGCCAGGTGCGGTGAACTCAGGCATGCGGGTGGTGTTGGCGTTGAAGTTCCAGCGGGTGTAGCTGGTCTTGTGAAGGTCGGCCGGGTGGAGGCGCAGCCAGATGCCGGCCCCGATGGGAAAGTCCTTGTTTTCCTCGGCAACCTCGAGAAAGCGCGCTTTCAGCGCGACGAGCCTGGCGGGATCCCTGGCGGAGACGTCGGTGCTTTGGGAATAGTCCTTGCCCAGATCGTAGAGCTGCCAGACATCCTGCGCGGAGTCCCAGTCGGCGAGCCCCTGCTGCGCATTGAGCCACGGAATGAGCGGGCCGAAGGTGGCGGCATACCAGCCGTCCTGGTAGAGCCCGCGACTGCCGTTGTTGTCGAAGAACTGCTCTTTTTTTCTGTTTGCAGCCGTGGCGTCCTTGAAGGTGTAAGCGAGGCTGGTGCCGTCGATGGGCATCTGCGCGTAGCCGTGAACCACCTTCGGATGCGGGATGCCGAGGACTTCGTAAATGGTCGGCGCGATGTCGACGACATGGTGAACTGCGGGCGAATCGTCGCGTCCGGCTTGATCGACTGCGGCCAGGAAACGACCAGCGGATTGCGGGTGCCGCCGAAGTGCGGCGGCGATCAGCTTGGTGCTTTTGAACGGGGTGCTGCCGGCCCAGGCCCAGCCGGCGTGATACATGTTGTCGGTCTTGGGGGAGCCGAGCGCGTCGAGTCCGCCGATCTTGTCGAGCGCGGCGATCTGCTGGTCGATGGTGTTGGGGATCTGGTTCTGCGCGAGCAGTTCGCTGATCGATCCCTGCTGGCCCTCGGCGCTGGAGCCGTTGTCGCCGAAGATGTAGAAGATCAGCGTGTTGTCGCGCAGGCCGCGTCGTTCGAGTCCGGCGACCAGTTCGCCGACCTGACGGTCGGTATGCTCGACGAAGCCGGCGAAGACTTCCATCAGCCGGGTCTGGAAGGCACGCTGGTTCGCGGGGATGCTGTCCCACGACGCCATGGTCGGGTCGCGCGGCGTGAGTTGTGTGTCGGGCGGAATGATGCCCATTTCGAGTTGGCGCTGGTAGACGCGCTCGCGGTAGGCGTCCCAGCCGTCGTCGAACTTGCCCTTGTATTTGTCCGCCCATTGCTTGGCAGACGTGGTGCGGGCCGTGCACCGCGCCGGGCGCCCAGTACATGAAGAACGGCTTGTCCGGGGCGAACGACTGCTGCTGATCGATCCACGTCGAGCGCCTTGTCGCGTCATGTCCTCGGTGAGGTGATAGGTCGGGTCGTCGTGAGGCGGCTCGACGGTGTCGTAGTTCTCGTACAGGCGGGGTTCCCACTGCGAGGTTTCGCCGGCGAGGAAGCCGTAGAAGTATTCGAAGCCGTAGCCGTTGGGCCAGCGGTCTTTCGGGCCGATGGCGGTGGTCTCGGTGGCGGGGGTGTTGTGCCACTTGCCGAAGGCGGCGGTGTGGTAGCCGTAGTCCTTGAGCACCTCCGCGATGGTCGCGGCCTCCTTGGGGATCACGCCGGTGTAGCCGTCGAAGGCCACCGCGCGTTCGGCGATGGTGCCGGAGCCGACGCGGGTGTGGTTGCGCCCGGTGAGCAGCGCGGCGCGGGTGGGCGAGCAGATCGAGGTGGTGTGGAAGGCGTTGTAGCGGATGCCTTCGTGCGGCGAGCTTGCTGAGGGTCGGCGTGTGGACCTCGCCGCCGAAGGTGTCGGCGACGCCGAAGCCGACGTCGTCGATCAGCACGATGAGAATATTGGGGGCGTCTTTGGGCAGGCGCTGCGCTTCTTCGGGCCACTGCATTTTCGAGTCCTGCAGGCGCGGCTTGGTCACGCTGGCCGAGGGCGGCGCGGGGAAGGGCAACACGGAACCATCGGCCGGGGCGGGCGCAGCACTTGCAGAACTTATGCAAAACGGCACTGCCAGGGCGGCCATGAACAGGGACTTGCGTTTCATCGGAGGCTCCTTCCGTTGGCAATTGCAACACTTCGAAATCTGTCTGGTCCAGGCATGGGCGCGGGCGTGCCCAACTGCCGATTCAGCTTGATCAGGGGCCTAGCGGGAACAGGAATTTGACGGTGAAGTTCAGCGTCCACTCAGGGGCCACAAAATCGTCCGCGAAGTTGTACTCGTAGGCGCCCGAGAATTGCACCGGCTGCGTGCCGAACTTGTGCAGCTTGCTGAGCTTGACCCCGAGCGGCAGTGCGCTCCAGGCGTTCTTTCCCCAATCGTAGGTCAGGTTCATTTCCGAGGTTCCCAGCGACCACTTGTCGGGCAGCGCGTAATTGACGATCGGCTGCAGGATGCTCACGTCGACATCTTCGCGCTGATCGTTGCCGGCGAAGGAGAACAGGTTCTGGTTGAACACCCCCCAGAGCAACCCCGGCTGGCTGACGGTAAAGCCGAGCGCCGGCCCGACCGCCCACTTCTCGGCACCGAGTGCGTCATTGGTGGCAGTCGGCGCCAGCAGCACCGGTCCGACGCCCCAGCGCCCCCACGCTGCATTGAACACGACCAGATCGAACAGTGCCAGATCCCCCAGGCCGCTTTTCCCGGACGGGCTGTCGGTCACGACGGGCAAGGTCACCCGTGCGATGTTGCTGAGCCCTCCCAGCGTGAACGGCACGGCCGACCGCAGCAGGATCGTGTTGCCGCTTTCGTCATTCAGGTTGTGGTAAGCGCCGGCGTAGACATCCTGGATTTGCACCGACATCAGCGAGGCAGTCGGGTCGCTCGCGGCCTGCTCCAGCGACTGGCTGTCCTGAGCCGGTTGTTCGGCCAGCGCCAGGCCCGCATGGAGGGCTGCCGCACCCATCAGCCCGATCCATGCAGCCTTATTCCTGTCCATGCAATTCATTCAATGAACGCCTCATGGCATATCGGACTGGCGATCACTGCGCCAGCCCGATGTTCTTCGGCGGATACTTCTTGAAGGTCGCCGCATGCGCCTTGGCTTCGGCGCCCAGCGAGGCCAGCCAGGCATTCATGCGGTGGCCGACCGGCATCTGCTCCTTCGGATCGACATACAGGTTGAACAGCCACGGCGCCAGCCCCACCTTGCTGCTGAGCGAGTAGTCGATGCCCATGAAGGTGCTTTGCTCCTGCGTCAGCTCGAAGTGGATCTTGTATTCGCGCATGCGCATCGCCGCCAGGGTGGTCTGCGTCCAGATGTACACCTTTTCACGCCGGCTGGCGCCGTCGTCGGCGATCAGGAACGACGTCTGGTCGATGCCGTCGATGTAGCGGTCGGTGGGAATCAGCTTGTCCGCACCCGCCAGGTGCAGCGAGGTGTTGAACAGGTCCATCAGGTCGAACAATTCGGCGCTTTCGCGCGGCTGGATCATGCCCTTCCAGTAGGCGATGCCGGGAACGCGCACGCCCCCTTCCCAGGCCGAGGCCTTGCCGCCGCGAAACGGCGTGTAGCCGGAGTCGGGCCAGCTGTCCATCTGCGGACCGTTGTCGGAGGTGAGGAAGACCAGCGTGTTGTCGGCCACGCCCGCTTCCTCTAGCGCAGCAACGATGCGGCCGACCAGCGCATCGACCTCGACCATGTTGTCCTTGTACGGGTACTTGCTGGCGCTGGCGCCAAGAAATGCCTTGCTCGGGTGGTTGTCGGCATGCACGCGCATGAAGTTGTGCGCGATGAAGAAGGGCTTGTTTCCCTTGGCCAGCGCCCGGATGCGGTCCGTCGTGAAGCGGGCCAGGGTCTGGTCGGCCTCGGCGAACTGCTCGATGCTGGTGGTCGCCTCGACCACGCGTTCTTCCTCGCCCTTCCTGCCGTAATACATGTCGATCTTGCCGCCCATCGACTTGAAGCGCGCGGCCTTGTCCTGGTCGTACACCAGGTCCGGGTAGCGGCGGCCGTCGAACTGCTGCGTCAGTTCCTTTTGCGAAGCGTAGTAACCCTGGAACTCGTCGAAGCCGACATCGAAGGGACGCATGCCCTTCAGTTCGCCGGTGTGCCACTTGCCGGTCAGCACCGTGTGATAACCCGCGTCCGACAGCAGCTTGCCGATGCTGTACTCGCCGTCCCACGGATTCACCGTCACCGTGTCGCCGGCCAGGATCGGCCGGATCAGTCCGGTGCGGACCGGCAGGCGCCCGGTCATCATGGCCGAGCGCGTCGGCGTGCAGGTCGGTTGCGAGTATGTCGCGGTGAGCTTGAGGCCTTCGCGCGCCAGACGGTCCATGTTGGGGGTGGCGGCGCCGACCATTGCCCCGCCGCCGAAAGCGCCGGGGTCGCCGTAGCCCATGTCGTCAACGACGAGCCAGACGATGTTGGGCCGCTTGCCGGTCTTCGCCTGCAGTTCGGCGAGCTTCGCGGCCGCCATCTTGTCCTGCGCGGGGAAATCCAGTGCCGGCTCCATGCTCTCGCTGCTGCGCACGGCCTGACTCAAGGCGCTGGCCTGCCCATGCGCCAGCCCTGCGAACAGGGAAAGGGCGGCGGCCATCAGCGTGACGCGAATCGTTGTTGGCGGGTCATTCCTCTCTCCTGGTCATTGTCTGGTGTTTGGTGAATGGTCAGAACTTGTAGACGGCCTTGAACCACACGATGTCACCCTGCAGCCGGTTTTCCGTTTCGAACTCGTGCAGCCATTTGAGCTCCGAGACGACATCGTGGCCGCCGATCTTGCTGACGTAGGAAACGACCGGACCGAGGCCGGCCGTCATGCCCTTGAAGTCCCCCAGGGTGGCCCCGGATCCGCTGTCCCCCGTCACCTGCTGGTAGTAGTAAGCGGACAGTCCTGCGCCGGCAAGGCCGCCCCGCCAGGGGAAGTGCTGCGCCAGGGTGCCGTCGAGATGGAGCTGCGTTCCGGACTCGTAGTCCGTGGCATCATTTTCCGTGTTGAAATCGGCACCGAAAAACAGCGAGGCCTCGATGCCGTTTTTTTGCCCGAAGTACATCAGCCCTGCCACCGGCTCGATGGTCCAGAAATTCTTGCCCGTATTGGCGAGGCGGCCGACCTCGTAGTTGCCCGTGGGGGCGTAGGCGCCGACTCGGAAGTTCACGTTGAAATCGGGGTCGACGTTGTAGTTCAGCATCAACGGCATCAGCACGATGTCGCCGAGTCCGTCGGTGCTGCTGGAGCGCGCGACCGATCCCGGCGTGCTGGTGGCGCTCGCGTCCACATCCATGAACAGATACGGGAGGGTGGCGCTCATCGCGTAGCTCCAGCGTTCGCCGATCTCGAGCGGCGGCCGCCAGAGTACCGTCAAGCCCAGTCCCCACGACGCGGCTTCGGCGCCCAGCGCGGTTTGACCGGCGATCGGAATGGGTTTGTTGGCGGCGGCCGAACCCTGGTAATAGATGAGGTTCGCGCGCAACAGGAAGGTTTCCGTCAGCGGCACCCCATCGATGAAGGACGCCATCGACCCGGGGAGGTAGTGGCCGGATCCGCCTTCTTCGGCGATGGCGAGGTTGGGCAGCATTGCCAGGACTGCGGACGCGAAAACGGCCCGCTTAAATTTTGTGCCTGATGGGAATGCCCTATCACCTGAAAGTGCTGTCTCGCTCAAGATTATTACCATGCGCTGACCGTGTCGAGCTCAAGGTGAAAAGTCTACTCCAGGAGCCGTCGATCTACCCGTCAGATGCGGTTGACCCGAAGTATCGCCGTTTAAATTTGAAGCGCGCAATCCAATTACCCACATGCCGTTTAATGGATGCTCCGGGGGAGCCCAGTAGTTCAAGCAAAAAAAAGCAGCCCGCGGGCTGCTTTCTGATGGGTTCGACACTTGATGTCAGGTCTGCTTGCGCAGCTTCTTGATCGCCGCCAATTGCGCCACGGCCTGGGCCAATTCAACCTGCGCCTGCGCGTAGTCGATGGTGGCGGCCTTGTCCTTCATCGCTTCCTCGGCGGCGTTCTTGGCTTCGAGCGCCTTCGCCTCGTCCAGGTCGGTGCCACGAATGGCCGAGTCGGACAGGATGGTGACGACGTGCGGCTGCACTTCGAGAATGCCACCAGAAACGTAGACGAGCTCCTCTTCCGCCTGGTTCGGCACCTTGATGCGCACCGAGCCGGGCTTCAGCGTGGTCAGCAACGGGGTGTGACGCGGGTAGATACCCAGTTCGCCACGCTGGCCCGGGGCGATTACGACCTCGGCGGTCCCGGAGTACAGTGATTTTTCAGCGCTGACGATGTCGACGTGGATGGTCATGGCCATATTATTCCTTAGGGGCTAGTGGTTGGGGGCTAGGGGCTAGGGCGCAGCCTGCGGCCGCCAAAAAGGCGCGAAGCACCTTCCCTGAATCCTGAATCCTGGCCCCTAAATCCTTACTGAATCGTCTTCGCCTTTTCGACGGCTTCTTCGATGCCGCCCACCATGTAGAAGGCCTGTTCGGGCAGATGGTCGTACTCGCCCTCGACGATCGCCTTGAAGCCGGCGATGGTCTCTTTCAGCGTGACGTACTTGCCCGGCGAGCCGGTGAACACTTCGGCGACGAAGAAGGGCTGCGACAGAAAGCGCTGGATTTTCCGTGCCCGTGCCACCGCCAGCTTGTCTTCCGGCGACAGTTCGTCCATCCCCAGAATCGCGATGATGTCGCGCAATTCCTTGTACTTCTGCAGGGTACCCTGCACCGCGCGGGCGACGCCGTAATGCTCGTCGCCGACGACTTGCGGATCGAGAATCCGCGAGGTCGAATCGAGCGGGTCCACCGCCGGGTAAATACCCAGTTCGGCGACCTGACGCGACAGCACCAGGGTGGCGTCGAGGTGGGCGAACGTAGTGGCGGGCGACGGGTCGGTCAAGTCATCCGCCGGCACGTACACGGCCTGGAACGAGGTGATCGAGCCGGTGCGGGTGGAGGTGATGCGCTCCTGCAGGCGGCCCATCTCGTCGGCCAGCGTCGGCTGGTAGCCCACCGCGGACGGCATCCGGCCCAGCAGCGCGGACACTTCGGTACCGGCCAGGGTGTAGCGGTAGATGTTGTCGACGAACAGCAGCACGTCACGGCCTTCGTCACGGAAGTATTCGGCCATGGTCAGACCGGTCAGCGCAACGCGCAGACGGTTGCCCGGCGGCTCGTTCATCTGACCGTAGACCAGCGCGACCTTGTCCAGCACGCCGCCTTCCTTCATCTCGTGATAGAAGTCGTTGCCTTCGCGAGTCCGCTCGCCGACGCCGGCGAACACGGAGAAGCCCGAGTGCGCCACGGCGATGTTGCGGATCAGTTCCATCAGCGTCACCGTCTTGCCCACGCCGGCGCCGCCGAACAGGCCGACCTTGCCACCCTTGGCGATCGGCATGATCAGGTCGATCACCTTGATGCCGGTTTCGAGAATTTCGACCGTCGCGGCCTGGTCTGCATACGCAGGCGGCTTGCGGTGGATCGGCATGTGGGTCTCGGTGTTGACCGGGCCCATTTCGTCGATCGGGGTGCCGAGTACGTTCATGATGCGGCCGAGGGTTGCCTGGCCGACCGGCACCATGATCGGGTTGCCGGTGGAGAGCACTTCCATGCCGCGGCGCAGGCCGTCGGTGGAACCCATCGCAATGGCGCGCACGACGCCGTCGCCGAGCTGCTGCTGGACTTCCAGCGTCAGTTCGGGGGACTGCATTTTCAGTGCTTCGAAGACCCTGGGCATGGCATCACGCGAAAACTCCACGTCCACCACGGCGCCGATGATCTGAACAATTTTTCCGTTGCTCATGCTTGTTTCCTAAGAAAATTAAATTCTGTGCCCGCTTGGTTAAGTGTCCTGCGCGCGCTCAAACCGCTGCTGCGCCGGATACGATTTCCGACAGTTCCTTGGTAATCGCGGCCTGGCGGGTTTTGTTGTAAATCAACTTCAGCTCGCCGATGACGTCCTTGGCGTTGTCGGACGCGGCTTTCATCGCCACCATACGGGCCGACTGCTCGCACGCATTGTTCTCGGCCAGACCCTGATATACCAGAGACTCGATGTAGCGCTGCAGCATGGCGTCGACCACCGGCTTCGCATCGGGCTCGTAGATGTAGTCCCAGTGCGTTTTCAGGCTGGCTTCCTCGGTGCTTTCCATCTGTGCCAGCGGCAGCAGCTGGGTCAGCGTCGGCTCTTGTTTCATCGTGTTGATGAAGCGGTTGTAGACAATGTAGAGCGCGTCGATCCGGCCTTCCAGGTACGCATCCAGCATGACCTTGACGGGGCCGATCAGCTTGTCCAGGTGCGGCGTATCGCCCAGGCCCGTGACCTGCGATACCACGTTGGTGCCAATGCGCTGCACGAATCCCAGCCCCTTGTTGCCGATCGCTGTGACGTCGATCCCGACCCCGGCGGCTTCCCATTGCTTCATCTGGGAGACCATCATGCGGAAGGCGTTGGTATTGAGGCCACCGCACAGGCCCTTGTCGGACGAAATCACGATCAGGCCGACACGCTTGACGTTCTCACGCGCAATCACGAACGGGTGCTTGTACTCCGTGTGCGCGTACGCCAGGTGGGTCGCCACGCGGGCGATCTTCTCGGCGTACGGACGCGCGGCGCGCATGCGCTCCTGCGCCTTGCGCATTTTGGACGCGGCGACCATTTCCATGGCCTTGGTGATCTTGCGCGTGTTCTCGACGCTATTGATCTTGGTCCGTATCTCTTTTCCGGCTGCCATAGTTACTCCTTAAAACCCGCGGCTCCCAATCAGCGCAGCCGAATCAATAGACGCCGGTTTTCTTGAACTCGTCCACCGCGGCGGTCAACGCCTTCTCGGTGGCTTCGTCCAGATTGCCGCTGGTTTCGATGGTTTCCATGATGCTGGCGTACTTGGACTTCATGAACGCGATCAGCGCGGACTCGAACGGCAGAATCTTTTTGACGTCGACATCGTCCATGTAGCCCTTGTTGACGGCGAACAGAGACAGCGCCATTTGCGAAACCGACATCGGCGAGTATTGCGCCTGCTTCATCAGTTCGGTCACGCGACGACCGCGCTCCAGCTGCTTCAGGGTCGCCTGGTCGAGGTCGGACGCGAACTGGGCAAAGGCCGCGAGTTCGCGGAACTGCGCCAGCGCCAGGCGGATACCGCCGCCGAGCTTCTTGACGACCTTGGTCTGCGCGGCCCCACCGACGCGGGACACCGACAGGCCGGCGTTGATCGCGGGACGGATGCCGGCGTTGAAGAGGTCGGTCTCGAGGAAGATCTGGCCGTCGGTAATCGAAATCACGTTGGTCGGCACGAAGGCGGACACGTCGCCGGCCTGGGTTTCGATGATCGGCAGCGCGGTCAGCGAACCGGTCTTGCCCTTGACGGCGCCGTTGGTGATCTTTTCGACGTAGTCGGCGTTCACGCGTGCGGCGCGCTCGAGCAGACGCGAGTGCAGGTAGAACACGTCGCCCGGGTAGGCTTCGCGGCCCGGCGGACGGCGCAGCAGCAGCGATACCTGACGATAGGCCCAGGCCTGCTTGGTCAGGTCGTCATAAATGATCAGCGCGTCTTCGCCGATGTCGCGGAAGAATTCGCCCATGGTGCAACCGGAGTAGGGAGCAATGTACTGCATGGCGGCAGCGTCGGCGGCGGTCGCGGCAACGACGATGGTGTGGTCCATCGCGCCGTGCTCTTCCAGCTTGCGCACCACGTTGGCCACCGACGAGGCCTTCTGGCCGATGGCGACGTAGATGCACTTCACGCCGGTGCCCTTCTGGTTGATGATGGCGTCGATCGCGACGGCGGTCTTGCCGGTCTGGCGGTCGCCAATGATCAGTTCGCGCTGGCCGCGACCGATCGGCACCATGGCATCGATTGATTTGAGGCCGGTCTGCACCGGCTGGTCGACCGATTTGCGTTCGATCACGCCGGGTGCGATGCGCTCGATCGGCATGGTGGTGTCAGCCGCAACGGGGCCCTTGCCGTCGATCGGCTGGCCCAGCGAGTTCACCACGCGACCGAGCAGCCCGCGGCCGACCGGCACTTCCAGGATGCGGCCGGTGCACTTGGCGACGTCGCCTTCGGTGATGTGTTCGTAGTCGCCGAGGATCACCGCGCCGACCGAGTCGCGCTCGAGGTTGAGCGCCACGCCGAAGGTGTTGCCCGGCATTTCGATCATTTCACCCGACATCACGTCGGACAAGCCATGAATGCGGACGATACCGTCGGTGACGGACACGATCGTGCCCTGGGTGCGCAACTCGCTGGAGGCACCGAGATTTTCGATCTTGGCTTTGATCAGTTCGCTGATTTCGCTTGGATTCAATTGCATGTCTGTTCTCCGAACCCTGAGGTTCCGATAAATGTATGGATTCGATTAGCCTTGCAGCGCAAACGCCATGCGCTGCAGTCGACCTTTGACCGAGCCGTCGATCACCTGGTCGCCAATGGCAATGACTGCGCCACCGATCAGTTCAGGATCGACCGCCATTTGCACGTTGACCGCACGCTTGAACCTGGCCTTGAGCCCCGCCACCAGATCGTCGATCTGCGCCTGTGTCAGTTCCTGCGCGCTGGTGATGGTCGCCTCCAGGGTGCCTTCGGCGTTAGCCTTCAGCGCATCGAACTGCGCCCCGATTTCAGGCAGCAGCGACAGGCGGTCGTTCTCGGCCAGCACCTTGATGAAATTGGCGCCGCGCTCGCCGAGGTCGGCACCGGCCACGTCGATGATCAGGCCGGCCACGCGATCCGCCGACACCGCAGGGTCGGAAATCAGAGCAGCCGCCTGCGCATCCGAGACGATCATCGCCAGCGAATGCACGCGTGACGACCAGCCTGCCAGGTCGCTCTCGCCCTGCGCCATGCGGAATACCGCTTCAGCGTAGGGACGCGCCAGGGTAGACAGTTCACTCATGGCTTACAGCTCGGCTTTCAGCTGGCCCAGCAGGTCAGCGTGGGTTTGCGCGTTGACCTCGCGACGCAGGATTTTCTCTGCGCCAGCGACGGCCAGCGCCGCTACCTGCTCACGCAGGCCTTCGCGAGCACGGTTGGCTTCCTGCTCGATGTTGGCCTGGGCAGCAGCAAGCTGTCGCTCGCCCGCTTCCTTGGCGTCCAAATTCGCCTGCTCGACAATTTGCGCAGCGCGTTTTTCAGCCTGGGAAATCACTTCGGCTGCCTGTACCTTGGCTTCACGCAGGTTCTCGCTGGCCTTCTTGGCCGCCAGTTCCAATTCGTGCTTGCCACGATCACCGGCGGCGAGGCCGTCGGCGATCAGCTTCTTGCGCGATTCGAGCGCGTTCATGATCGGCGGCCATATGTACTTCATGCAGAACCACACGAAGAAGATGAACGTGATGGACTGGCCGATCAAAGTTGCGTTGAAATTCATATCCGCACCTTTTAAAGACGGGGTTTAGACAAGTTTCGCATCAACCCGCGAATCAGCCGGCAACCGCGAACAGAACATACATGGCCAAACCGACAGCGATCATCGGCACGGCGTCGACCAGACCCATGACGATGAAGAACTGGGTACGCAGCATCGGGATCAGTTCGGGCTGGCGGGCGGCGCCTTCGAGGAAGCGGCCACCGAGGATGCCGATACCAACGGCTGCACCGAGAGCGCCCAGACCCATCATCAGGGCACCAGCGACGAACAGCACGGCTTGAGTCATTTCCATTTGTTGCTCCTAAAAATAAAAATCAAAGTTGAAAACAAGAAACCATTAATCGATACGACAGAAATCAGTGATGCTCGGAGTGCGCCATATCCAGGTAGACGATGGTCAGGGTCATGAAAATGAACGCCTGCAGCGTGATGATGAGGATGTGGAACACCGCCCACGCCCACTGCAGCACCCCGCCGAACAGGCCGAGCAGCCAGCTGCCGCCGAACATCAGGGCGATCAGGATGAAGATCATTTCGCCGGCGTACATGTTGCCGAACAGACGCAGCGACAATGAGATCGGCTTGGCGATCAGACCCACGCCCTCGAGCAGCAGGTTGACCGGGAACAGCCACTTGGGAAAAGGCTGGAACGCGAGCTCGGAGAAGAAGCCGCCGGCCCCTTTCATCTTGAAGCTGTAATAAAGTACCAGGACAAACACCGAAAGTGCCAGGCCAAAGGTGACATTGGGATCGACCGACGGCACCACCTTGAGATGGGGAATGCCAACCATCGCTCCGACGAAGGGAAGCCAGTCGACCGGGATCAGGTCCATCAGGTTCATCAGAAAGATCCATATGAATATGGTCATCGCCAGCGGGGCGACCAGCGGATTCTGGTGCGCGAAGGAGCCGCGCACGGAACTGTCGATGAATTCGGTGACCCACTCGACGAAATTCTGCAGGCCGGACGGCACGCCAACCGTGGCCTTTTTGGCTGCCAGCCGGAACAGAAACAGAAACAGGATGCCCAGCCCGATCGAAAACAGCATGCTGTCGACATTGATCGCCCAGAAGCCCATGGCCTTGGCTTCGGCGGCACCGTGCGCAAAGCCCCAGGTGCCATCGGGATGCTGGCCATAGGTCAGGTTCTGCAAATGGTGCTTGATGTACTCGCCGGAGGACGCGTATTCCGTTGCCATAGTGATCAAATTCAATAAGTGGGTTTTGAATGGGCGCGCTTCGCGCGCCCATTCAAAACCAACCTTGATAAAATTTTTAGCCCGTGCAGTTTATGTTCATTGTTGGTATTGTTTTCATACATATTTCTGATTCAGGATATTGTATTTATCAATAGTTACGGCTTCACTGCTGCCAACCAGGCAAACTGGGCCAGAACCAACCCAACCATCATGGGCAGCGGCGCCAACTTCAACACAGCAAGCCCAATGAAGAGCAGCCCAACCAGCAACACCAGTCGCTCGACTCCGGTACGGATGAACAGCTTGAGCAGGCGTCGCTGATCCCACTCGGGATGCCGGATCGATTGCCGCTCGCGCCACACCAGCACCGCGCTCACCGCCAGCGCAACCAGAACGCCATACAAAACGGCCCATCCAGTCCCGGCGCCAGCAAACATCGATGCTGTCAGCGCCGCCACGGGAGCGAGCCCCGCTTGCGCCAAGGCTACCCGCCGGGTGCCGGTCAACATGAGGCCGCGATGATACTAGAATTAGCGTGGTCTATGCAATCATCAAGCTGCTTGATGATGAATTTCACTACGTAGTAATGTCGCATTGCCCGTGCTCGTCTCCGATTCGGCTTGCTACGCGGTTACAACTGGATGCCCAGCCGCTGCAGCAGGCCCTGCAACTCCTCGGCGCTGGCGAAATGCAGGGTCAGCTTGCCCCGGCCCTGTTTGTCGGCTTGCACATGCGCCGTCATGCCCAATGCATCCGACAGCGCCTCTTCCAGCCGCAGCGTGTCGCGCGACACGGACGGCTTGGCGGGAGCGGCCGGCGCCTCCTTCAGACGCGCGACCCGGCGCTCGACCTCGCGCACCGACAGTCCGCGGGTCTCGATCTCGTGCGCCAGTTCGCGCTGCGCGCCCGCTTGCAGCGGCAGCAGGGCGCGTGCGTGACCCATCTCGATCAGGCCCGCGGTAAGCATGTCCTGTACCGGCCGGGACAGGTTGAGCAGCCGCAGCAGGTTGGATACCGCCGTACGCGACTTGCCGACGGCCTGCGCCACCGCGTCGTGGGTCATGCCGAATTCCTGGATCAGGCGCTGCAGGCCGTGCGCCTCGTCGATGGCGTTGAGGTCCTCGCGCTGGATGTTTTCGATCAGCGCCATCGCCGCCACCGCATCGTCCGTCACCTCGCGCAGCAGCACGGGGATCTCGGACATCCCGGCCAGCTGGGCCGCCCGCCATCGCCGTTCGCCCGCGATGATCTCGTAGCCGCTGTCCACTTCGCGGACCAGTATCGGCTGCATCAGGCCCTGCGCCCGGATCGAATCCGCAAGTTCCTGCAGCGATTCGGTGTCCATCTGGGTGCGCGGCTGGTATTTGCCGGGCGCCAGTTGCGACACCTTCATCATGCGCAGGTCGCCCTGCGGTGGCGCGGCGTTGTCTTCGCCACCCAGCAGCGCGTCGAGTCCGCGCCCCAGTCCCTTCAGTTTGGCCATGATGCTTTTCCCCCTGATGTGATGCCGGCACGCTTGAGCGTTTCCTCGGCCAGTTCCATGTAGGCTTTCGCCCCCTTGCACTGCCTGTCGTAGGCCAGCACCGGCAGGCCGTGGCTGGGCGCCTCGGCCAGCCGCACGTTGCGCGGGATCACGGTGTCGTACACCTTGTCGCCGAAGTGCTGCTTGATCTGGTCCGACACCTGCTGCGCCAGCGTGCTGCGCGGATCGAACATCACCCGCAGCAGTCCCTCGATCTGAATGGCAGGATTGAGCCGCTGCTTGACCTTCTTGATGGTGGCGACCAGGTCGGTCAGCCCTTCCAGCGCGTAGTACTCGCACTGCATCGGGATCAGCACCGACTCCGCGGCGGCGAAGGCGTTGACGGTCAGCAGGTTCAGCGTCGGCGGGCAATCCATCAGGATGAAATCGTAGTCGTCGGCCACCTGCGCCAGCGCCGCTTTCAAGCGCAGGTCGCGCTGCTCCAGGTTCACCAGGTCGATTTCCGCCCCGGCGAGTTCGCGGTTGGCCGGGATGACGTCGAAATGCCCCGGCGCCGAGCGCATCTTTGCCTCGCGCACGCTCACCTGGTTGAGCAGGATCTGGTACACGGTCGGCAGCGCGCTGCGTTTCTCGATGCCCGCGCCCATGGTCGCGTTGCCCTGCGGATCGAGGTCGGCCAGCAACACGCGCTGCCCCAACTCGGCCAGGCTCGCCGCCAGATTCACCGCCGTCGTGGTCTTGCCGACGCCGCCCTTTTGGTTCGCAATTGCCAGAATTCGACTCATAGAACAGGCTCCAGAACGATCAGATGGCGGCTCGCCTCCAGTCCCGGCACCATAAGCGCATAGTTAGCGCTCACTTTCGCCCAGTCCGGCAGTAATATAATTTCTTCATGCGGCAGGACCCCTTTCATCGCCAGCCAGCGCCCGCCCGGCACGAGCAGATGGCGGGTCAGGTCGACGAATGCCCTGAGGTCGGAAAACGCGCGCGAGGTGATGACATCGAATTTCGCTTCGGGCCGGAAATCCTCGACCCGGCTCGTCACCACTTCAAGATTGCCCAAACCCAGCTCTGCCTTGACCTGCAGCAAAAATGCGGTTTTTTTGGCGATGCTGTCGATCAGCGTCACCGGCACTTCCGGTCGCGCGATGGCCAGTGGAATCCCCGGCAGCCCGCCGCCGCTACCGACATCGAGCACACGAATCAAATTGGTACCGCCGCCCTGAAAAAACGGCACCGCTGCCAGCGAGTCCAGCAGGTGATGGCTGACCATGCGTTCAGCGTCGCGCACCGCGGTCAGGTTGTAGACACGGTTCCACTTCTCGAGCAGCACCAGATAGGCCAGCAGCTTCGCCTCGGCTCCGTCAGGCAAAGTCAGGCCCAGCGCAGCGACACCCGCCGCCAGTTGCCGTGGGACCGTCATGCGCTTTTCTTCTGTTCGTCGGGCCCGGGGCCACGCTGGATTTTATCGGGTGCGAACCCGCGCTTGGCGTACACCAGCAGCACCGAAATCGCCGCCGGGGTGATGCCCTGCAGCCGTGCCGCCTGGCCCAGCGTTTCGGGGCGGGCCTTCTGCAGGCGCTGGCGCACTTCCATCGACAGCCCGGTAAGCCGGCTATAGTCGAGATCGTCCGGCAGGCGCAGCGTCTCCTGCTCGCGCTGCTTGTCGACTTCCTCGTTCTGGCGGTCGATATAGCCCTGGTACTTGGCGGCGATCTCGACCTGCTCGGCCACCCGCGGGTCCGCCTCCCCCGCGCCGCCGCCGGGCAAGGCCAGCACCTGCGCGTAATTCAGATTCGGCCGGCGCAGCAGTTCGAACAGGCAGTATTCATGGTCGATCGGCTGGCCGATCAGGCGGGTGGCTGCCTCGGCCGGCAGCAGGACCGGGTTGACCCAGGTGGCCTTGAGGCGCTCGGTTTCGCGTGCCACCGCGTCGCGCTTGCGGTTGAAGGCCTCCCAGCGCGCGTCGTCGACCACGCCGAGTGCACGCCCGATTTCGGTCAGCCGCATGTCGGCGTTGTCCTCGCGCAGCTGCAGCCGGTATTCGGCGCGGCTGGTGAACATGCGGTAGGGCTCGGAGACGCCACGGGTGATGAGATCGTCGACCAGCACGCCGAGATAGGCCTCGTGCCGCGCCGGGCTCCAGGCGTCGCGGCCCAGTGCCTGCAGGCCGGCGTTGATGCCGGCGAGCAGGCCCTGCGCCGCCGCCTCTTCGTAGCCGGTGGTGCCGTTGATCTGCCCGGCGAAAAACAGGCCGGCGATCGACTTGGTTTCGAGCGAGGCCCTCAGGTTGCGCGGGTCATAGTAGTCGTATTCGATGGCGTAGCCGGGACGCAGGATGTGCGCGTTTTCCAGCCCCGGGATCGAGCGCACGATCGCGAGCTGGACGTCGAACGGCAGCGAGGTCGAGATGCCGTTGGGATAGATCTCGTGGGTGGTGAGCCCCTCGGGCTCAAGGAAGATCTGGTGGCTGGCCTTGTCGGCGAAGCGGGTGATCTTGTCCTCGATCGACGGGCAGTAGCGCGGCCCCACCCCCTCGATGACACCGGTGTACATCGGCGAGCGGTCGAGGCCGCCGCGGATGATCTCGTGCGTCTCCAGCGTGGTGTGGGTGATCCAGCACGGGAGCTGCTCGGGATGCGTCGCCGCATCGCCCATGAAGGAGAACGCCGGCGCCGGATCATCGCCCGGCTGCACCTGGGTCCGGCTGAAATCGATGCTGCGGCCGTCGATGCGCGGCGGGGTGCCGGTTTTCAGCCGGCCGACTGGCAGGTTCAATTCGCGCAGCCGTGCCGCCAGCGACACCGCGGGCGGGTCGCCCATGCGTCCGGCCTGGAAGTTTTCCAGGCCCACGTGCACCAGTCCGGCCAGAAACGTGCCGGCAGTCAGCACCACCGAGCGGCCGCCGAACACGATGCCGAGCTGGGTCTTGACGCCGACGACGCGGTCGCCGTCGAGCACCAGGTCGTCGACCGCCTGCTGGAAAATCGTGAGATTGGGCTGGTTTTCCAGGCGCTGGCGGATCGCCGCCTTGTATAGCACGCGGTCCGCCTGCGCGCGGGTCGCGCGCACCGCCGGCCCCTTGGAGGAATTGAGGGTGCGAAACTGGATGCCGGCATCGTCGGTGGCCAGCGCCATCGCACCGCCCAGCGCGTCGACCTCCTTGACCAGATGCCCCTTGCCGATGCCGCCGATCGACGGATTGCACGACATCGCGCCCAAAGTTTCGATGTTGTGCGTCAGCAGCAGCGTTCTCACGCCCATGCGCGCGGCCGCCAGCGCGGCTTCGGTGCCGGCGTGGCCACCGCCGACGACGATGACATCGAATGATTCGGGGAAATTCATGGCCGCCATTCTACCCGCGGACGGATTTCGTTTCACGTGAAACATGCCGGCGCTCCGCTTGACCTCAGGATCCGTACGTTTCCCCTCAAGCCAGCGGACCGGAAGCCCGGCATCCCGGACAGAGCCCGAGTCAGACTGCTGCCAGGCGCTTGTACACCACGTAAGCATCGACGTAGCCCCGCGCGGGGTGCCTGAACGCCTCCGGCAGCGTGCCGACGATGTCGAAGCCGAGTTGTTGCCAGAGGCGCACGGCACCCGCGTTGGTCGAAACGACGCAGTTGAACTGCATCGAGCGGAAACCCATCGCAACGGCCGCTTCCTGCGAGTGCAGGCACATTGCCGTCGCCACCCCCAAGCCCCGCGCGGCGGGACTCACCACGTACCCGCAATTGCAGACGTGGCCCCCCTGTCCGGGCTGGTTGGCCTTGAGGGTGTAGGTGCCGACCACTTCGCCCTGCGCATCCACGCAAACGAAGGCCTTTGCGGGGGGCTGCATCCAGGTCTGGTGAGCCTGCTAGGCCGTGAGATCCCGCGGATAGGTGTACGTCTCGCCAGCCCGAAAGACAGGCTCGAGGATGGCCCACGTGGCCGGCCAGTCATCAGGCATGGCTTCGCGGATGGAAATGGGCATCGGATCGCTCGAATGGGTTGCCACGAGCGGCACCGTCAACCCGCCGCCGCGGCCTTGGCTTCGAGCGCCTCCCAGCGCGCCAGCGCGTCCAGCAGTTCGGCTTCGATCGCTTCGCCGCGCGCGCTCAACGCCGCCGCATCCTGGGGAGCGGATTGATACAGCGCGGGGTCGGCCAGTTGCTCGGCGATACGTGCCTGCTCGCCTTCCAGCGCCTGAATTTGCCCAGGCAGTGCTTCGAGCGCTTTCGTTTCCTTGTAACTAAGCTTGCTCTTGCCCGCCGGTTTGGCTGGCGCGGGCGCGGCCTTGGGCGAGGCAGAAGAAGATTCAGTCGCCACGCGTTGCTTACCCTGCTTCCAGGCCTGCCAGTCAGCGTAGCCGCCCACGATCTCGGTCAGCTTGCCGTCGCCTTCGAACACCACCGACTGGGTGACGACGTTGTCGAGGAAGGTGCGGTCGTGCGAGACGATGAGTACGGTACCCGCGTAGTCCTGCAGCAACTCTTCCAGCAATTCGAGCGTGTCGATATCGAGATCGTTGGTCGGCTCGTCCAGCACCAACAAGTTGGCCGGGCGGGCGAACAGTCGTGCCAGCAACAGGCGGTTGCGCTCGCCACCAGACAAGGCCGACACCTTGGCGCGTGAGCGCTCGGCCGGAAACAGAAAATCTTCCAGATAGCTGATGACGTGTTTACGCTGACCGCCGATTTCAACGTAGTCCGAGCCCGGCGCAATCGTGTCAATCAGCGTCGCATCGTCGTTCAGCTGGTTGCGGAACTGGTCGAAGTACGCCACTTCGAGCTTGGTGCCCTGCTTCACCGTACCGGATAGCGGCTGCAGTTCGCCCAGAATCAGCCGGATCAGCGTGGTCTTGCCGGCACCGTTCGGGCCGAGCAGCCCGAGCTTGTCGCCGCGCAAAATGGTCGAGGTAAAGTCCTTGATCAAAATGCGATCATCGAACCCGTAGGTCACGTGCTCCAGCTCGGCCACCACTTTGCCGGAGCGCTCGCCGGAATCGATCTGGAACCCCACCTGCCCGGTGCGGCCGATGCGTGCTTCGCGGGTCAACCGCAGGGCCTCGAGCCGTCGCACCCGGCCCTCGTCACGGCAACGCCGAGCCTGCACGCCCTTGCGAATCCAGATCTCTTCCTGCTTCCAGAACTTGTCGAACTTGCGGTTATGCACCGCCTCGATCTCCAGCTGCTCGGCTTTCTTGACGCGATATGCCGAGAAGTTGCCGGCATATTCGCGCAACTGGCCGCGATCAAGCTCGATAATTCTGTTTGACACGTTGTCCAGAAAGCGTCGGTCGTGGGTGATGAACAGCAAGGCGCCCTTGAATTCGTTGAGCAGGCTTTCCAGCCACTCAATCGCCGAGAAATCGAGGTGGTTGGTCGGCTCGTCGAGCAGCAGCAATTCGGGATCCGTGACCAGCGCACGCGCCAGCGCCACCCGCTTTTTCAAGCCGCCGGATAACGTATCCACCATGCGGTCGGCGTCCAGGCCAAGTCGCTGCAGGGTTTCTTCCACCCGGCTATTGAGCCGCCAGGCATCGTGGACTTCCAGTTCGTGGGACAACCGCTCCAGATCCTCGAAGGCGTCCATGTCACCCTCGGCCACCCGGTGCGCGGCCGCATGATAGTCGGCCAGCAGGCGCTGCGCCTCGCCGACGCCCTCGGCGACGGCTTCGAACACCGTATGGCCGGGCTGGAATTGCGGCTCCTGCGGCACGTAGGCCAGCTTTAGCGCCGGCTTGCGCCACACTTCGCCGGCGTCCGGAGCATGGATGCCGGCGATGATCTTGAGCAGGCTGGATTTGCCGGTGCCGTTGCGACCGATCAGGCCGATGCGCTCGCCCGCCTCGATCACCAGCGAGGCGCCATCGAGCAGCGGCCAATGGCCGTAGGCCAGTTCGAGTCGGTCAAAGGTCAGGAGCGGCATGGGCAGAAAAGCGGTAGCAAAGGGTCGGCATTATCCGTGATTGAGCGCCGCATGCACGGCCCGGGCGATATTTAATGCGCCCGGGGTGTCGCCATGCAGGCACAGGGTGTCGGCAGGGATGCGCAACGCCACCCCCGTCAGGGCGACGATCGCCTCGCCTCGCGCAAGGGCGAGCGCCTGCTGCGTGGCGCTCGCGGCATCGGTCAGCAGCGCACCCGTCGTTTCACGTGAAACCAGCCGGCCATCGGCGCGATAGCGGCGATCCGCAAACGCTTCGTTCAGCACCGGCAGCCCAGCCGCCTGCCCGGCCGCGATCAACAGCGACCCCGACAGGCCCACCAGCGCCAGCGCCGGGTCGAACGCCGCGACGGCCCGGGCGACCGCCGCGGCCACGCCCGGGTCCTGCGCCGCCACGTTATACAGGGCGCCGTGCGGCTTGACGTGCGCCAGCCGCAGGCCCAGCCGCGCGGCCTGCTCGGCCAGCGCCTCCGTCTGCTGCGTCACCCAGGCCATGATTTCATTCGCCGATGCCGCCAGCGGACGGCGGCCGAACTGGCTGCGGTCCGGATAGCTCGGATGGGCACCCACCTGCAGGCCGTACTCGGCCGCCTGCCGCAGCGCTGTCGCCATGCTGTCCGCGTCGCCGGCGTGGCCGCCACAGGCGATCGACACCCGCGCCAGATAAGGCATCAGGCTGCCATCGTCATAACCCTCGCCGATGTCCGCATTGAGTTCGATCATGCCAGCGCTCCGATTTCCCATGTCGCCGCCGTCGCCAGCGCCCTCGCAGCGTCGAGCGCCAGGGTGACAAATTGCACCGCATCGCCCGGCTTCAGCTGCGCCAGCCGGGGCAGGTCGGCCTCGATCACGCTGGCGATCACCGGATAGCCGCCCGTCACCGGACCGTCCCATCCCAGGATGATTGGCTGGCCGTCGGGCGGCACCTGAATCGCCCCCGGCAGCACGCCCTGCGTCGGCAGCTCGATGCGGCTACAAGTCACCGCTGGGCCTGCCAGGCGCAGGCCGCGGCGGTCGGACGCCGCCGCCACTCGGTAGACGCCGCCGAAAAAAGCGCCCAACCCGGTATCGTCGAACAGGCCAATCTGCGGCCCGGCGATGACGCGCAACGGGGCATCGGCCGCCATGGCCGGGGGCTGCGCCCGTAACAGACGCACTTCCCCGGCGCCAGCGCCACATTCGAGCCGGTCGCCCGCGCGCAACGGCCGCCCCTCCTGGCCACCAAAACCGGACGGCAAGAAGGTGCTGCGACTCCCCATCACGGGCGGCACCGCCAGACCGCCGCGCACGGCCAGCCAGCAGCGGCAACCCGCCAGCGTCCGATCCAGGCTCAGCGTCTCCCCTGCAGCCAGCACCAGCGTCTCATCCCACGCAACCGCCGCGCCGCTGCTGCGCGCCGCCTGGAAGCGCGTGCCGGCGAGCGCCGCCACGCCGCCGGCAGGAAACCGCAGCTGCGGACCGGACAAGACCAATTCCAGTCCTGCCGCCGCCGCCGCGTTGCCGACCAGGCGGTTGGCCGCAGCCAACGCCGCCCGGTCTGCCGCCCCACCCGCCGGCACGCCGATGGCGCCCAGGCCCCGGCGTCCCTGGTCCATCACCAGATCGCACAGGCCGGCGCGCAACACCTCGATCATCGCGGCAGCAGACGCACCCGGTCGCCCGGCATCAGCAACGCGGGCGGGTTGCGCTCAGGATCGAACAAGTCGGCGGTCGTACGGCCAATGATATGCCAACCCCCCGGGCCGCTGGCCGGGTAGATGCCGGTATACGCGCCGCCGACCGCCACGCTGCCGGCGGGCACCTGCACCCGCGGCGACGCTCGTCGCGGCGCATGCAGGGCCGCAGGCAAGCCGCGCAAATACGCAAAACCGGGCTGAAACCCCAGGAAGGCGACGCGGTACGCCACCGCTGCGTGGCGGTCGACATACGTGGACGCGTCCATTCCGGCCTGCGCCGCCAAGGCCTGCAGGTCCGGCCCTGCCGTTCCGCCGTACTCGACGGCGATCTCGTGCAGCGTTCCGCCGCCAGCCGACGCTGGAATCTGCGGGGTCGCCAGCACCGACCGCAAGCGCTGCGAGATCGACGCGCCCGGTTTGACAACCAGCAGCAGGCTGCCGTCGGCCGGGATGATGTCCTCCAGTTCGCCAAGGCGCTGCGACAACAACGCCTCGTAAAGCGGTTGCGTCGCCTCGCCGGTCGCCAGCAGCAGCCCGCGTTCATTCACCCAGCGCCCCATCGGGTTCGGCTGGCCGATTTCCGGGCTTGCGCTCGGGTCGAGTCCCTGTTGAGGATCCTGCTTCATGCGATCAACGGTGGGTGCAATGCTATGGAATCTACAAGTGTAATGGCTACGCCTGTACTTGCCGCCATGCTTACATTCCAGCCGGCAGCGGTCCCGGCCATGACGACATGGCTTGCCCCCTTGTGAGCAGCGCGGCAATAAACCCGTGGGAGGCTTGGTTCGTACACGCAAAAAAGCGGGGGTTTCACGTGAAACCCCCGCCCGATTGCCGGTGAAGCTATGCGTGATCAGTCCTTGAAACGGCCCCGCACGCCGACGCGATTGCTGCCGCCGCGGGTGTCCTTGCCGAAGCTGCGCGGCTGGGCAGTGCGCGTGCTGTTGCCGCGATCACCATAACCGCGAAGTGACGCAGCCTTGGCCTTGGCTTCGCGCTCGCGCTTTTCCCAGTATTCGACGCTGTTGCCATCGACTTCGGTCCTGGGCGCTGCGGCGGTACCGCGATACGCATCGGTATTGCCGGTCATGCGGGGCACGTCGGACGGACCGCGCACGGCGGCATTATCAAACCTGTTCCCACGCGGCGCATTGCTGCGCGCTGGGCGGTCGCCGCCGGGACGCGGGGCGTCGGCACGGTAACCACGATCCCGATTGTCGCGGCTGTCGCCACGCGGCGGGCGATCGCCATAGCTGCGGGGCTCGCTGCGGTCGCCAAAGCTGCGTTTTTGCCCAGGGGCCTTGTCCCCATAGCCGCCGCGCGAGCCATTGTTGTTGCCACGCGGACGACCCGGCGACGCAGGGCGGCCGGATGAAGGCTTCTGCGTCGGCTCGAGGCCCGGCAGGGTATGCACTTCGATACGGTTGCCGGTATAGCGCTCGATGTTGCGCACCAGGCCCGTTTCGCGCATGCCGGCAAAGCTCACCGCGATTCCGGTGCGACCGGCACGGCCGGTACGGCCGATGCGGTGAACGTAGTCCTCGGCCTGACGCGGCAGGTCGAAGTTGATGACGTGGCTGATCCCCGCCACGTCGATGCCGCGGGCAGCGACGTCGGTGGCCACCAGCACCTTGGTGCGGCCCTCGCGCAGCCGCTGCAGGGCGCGGTTGCGCTGGCCCTGCTGCATGTCGCCATGCAGGGCATCGGAAGCGAAGCCGCTGTCGGCCAGCAGGTCGGAAATTTCCTCGGTGCTGCGCTTGGTCGAGGTGAACACGATCGCCTGCGTCATGTCGACGCCACGCAGCAGCGCGTCGAGCAGCCGGTTCTTGTGGTCCATGTTGTCGGCGAACAGCAGGCGCTGCTCGATCATGGCTTCCTGGACCGGCACCGCTTCGATCTCGATGCGCAGCGCGTCACGCGTCAGTTCGCGCGCCAAGTTGCCCACCACGCCGTCCAGCGTGGCCGAGAACAGCAGGGTCTGGCGCTCCGTCGGGCAGCGCGCGGCGATCGCCTTGATGTCGTCGACAAAGCCCATGTCCAGCATGCGGTCGGCCTCGTCCAGCACCAGCACTTCCAGGCGCGAGAAATCGATCTTGCCGCGCTCGAGGTGGTCGATCAGGCGGCCCGGGGTCGCTACCACCACATCCACCGGCTGGCTCAGACGCTTGAGCTGCAGGCCATAGGGCGAGCCGCCCACCAGGCAGGCGGTGCGAAACCTGCGCAGATCGTTGCCGTACTTCATGGCGGATTTTTCCACCTGCAGCGCGAGTTCGCGCGTCGGGGTCAGCACCAGCACGCGCGGGCCCATGCTCTTGACCGTCGGCTCGGCCTCCAGGCGCTGGATCGACGGCAACAGGAATGCCGCCGTCTTGCCGCTGCCGGTGTGCGACGACACCAGCAGATCGCGCCCGGTCAGCGCGGCGGGAATCGCCTGCAACTGCACCGGGGTGGCCGTTTCGTAGCCCGCGGCCAGAACGGCTTTGAGGATGAGGGGATCAAGACCAAGTTCGGAAAAGCTCATAGCAAACCTTTTATAGTGCGCACAAACGCGCAAATCAGACCTGCGCCCGGCATCACACCAGACAGGCCACAAAATACGAACCGGAATGTAGAGGCGCTAAAAAACGCCCAACGGGTCGCGTCGATCACATCGGCGCCAACCACAAGACTTGTCGCTGCTGGCTGCTAGAAGCGCCGGCGGCACAAAAGAGAGGTCGAAGACGATGGGGCTGTGAGAACAGTCCCGAGGCACGGCGGAAAACCAACCTGCCCACTGCTGTATGCACAACGCGGCGAAGTATATCAGAAAATGCTGTAACAGGCAGGCGGCCTGAAATAAATTCAAGCCGAATGATAGAGCTTGTGATACAGGCCGCCGCGGTCGATCAGTTCGTCGTGCCCGCCCGCTTCCACCACGCGGCCGTTCTCGAACACCAGGATGCGATCGGCCTGTTTCACGGCGGACAGGCGGTGCGCGATGATGAGCGTGGTGCGCCCTGCCAGAAACCCGTTGAGCGCCTGATGCAGCCGCTTTTCGGTATCAGTGTCGAGCGCCGAGGTGGCTTCGTCGAGAATGACGATGCGGGGATTGGCGACGATCATGCGCGCAATCGCCAGTCGCTGCCGCTGGCCGCCCGACAGCCGCACGCCCTGCCGCCCCACCACCGTATCCAGCCCGTGCGGCAGGCCGACGATGATGTCCTTCAGCTGGGCGGTTTCCAGCGCGCGCCACAAGGTGGCGTCGTCGGCCTCGCGCCCCAAGCCCAGGTTGGCGCGCACGCTGTCATTGAACAGCACCGGATGCTGCAGCACCACGCCGACATGCTCGCGCACCGCCTCCCAGCCGATCTCGCCAACCGGCACGTCCCCATAGCGGATCACGCCGGATTTCACCGGATACAGGCCCAGCAAGGCCTGCACCAGCGTGGACTTGCCGCCGCCGGAAGCGCCTACCAGCGCGACCTTTTCGCCGGCCGCCACCGTCAGGCTGACGTCGTCGAGCACGGTTTCGCCGTCTGCGTAGGCAAAGCTGACGTGTTCGAGCGCGATGCCGACCGTGGGTCGGCCCGCGAACGGGTCGCGCAGCGCCGGATGCTGCGGCTCGCTGTGCAGGCCGAGCAAGGCGTTGATGCGGCCCAGCGCGGCCTGGGCGGCGAACCAGCCGTACTGCATGTTCACCAGTTCCTGCACCGGCGTCATCATGAACCACAGGTAGCCGAACACTGCCAGCATCTCGCCGATGGAAAGATCGGAAAACACCACCATCAGCATCGCCCCGGCGCGGAAGAAGTCGAAGCCGGCCAGAAACACGAAGAAGGAAATCCTGCTCATCGCGTCCGACTTCCAGGCAAATGCGGCGGCGTGGCGGCGAATGTCGCCGGCCTTTTCGCTCACCCGCGCCAGGTAGTGCTTCTCGCGGTTCATCGCGCGGATCTGCGTCAGTGCGTCGAGCGTTTCGGCCAGCGCGTCCTGGAACGCCTCGAAGGCGCGGTTTTCGAATTTCTTCAGGTCCTTCACCCGCTTGCCGAGGCGGGTGGAAAACAGGATCACCACCGGGTTCAGCAGCAGGATGAACAGCGCCAGCTGCCAGTTCATCCAGAACAGCACCGCCGCGACGCCCACCAATGTCAGCACCGACACCACCAGCCCCGAGACCGAGGCGCCGAGAAAGCTGTCGATGGCATTGAGATCGGTGACGAAATGCGACGTCACCCGGCCTGCGCCGACGGTTTCGAATTCGGACAGCGCGATGCGCGACAAGCGGGACAGCATGCGCAGCCGGATGCGGTACACCACCTCCTTGGCCAGCAGCGAAAACGTCCGTCCCTGCCATACGTTGAGCAGGATGGCAGTCAGCCGCAGCACTACCGTCAACAGCAGCGTCGCGCCGATGAACAGCACCGGCCCGTGCCACGACGGCGGAAACCACGCGCCGATCACCGCGACCATCCTGCCAGGATGATGCAGCAGCACCTCGTCCACCATCAGCGGCAGCAGCAGCGGCACCGGCACCGCGGCCATCACCGCCAGCACGGCAATGAGGTTGGCCTGCAGCAGACGCGCGCGGTGCTTGAGGATCTCGTCGGCGATGCCGCGCCAGGTCAGCATCGCCAATGACATTCCAGAGATATGGAAAAAGCTTCGAGCATAGCGTTGGTAAGCATGAAAACAGGTCGGGTGATCGCCTACTTGCCGATGCAGAATTTGCTGAATATCTCACCCAGCAAATCGTCGGCGGTGAATTCCCCGGTGATCTCCGACAAGGCGGCCTGCGCCAGCCGCAGCTCCTCGGCAAGCAGTTCCAGCTGCGCGGCCGACTGGCGGGCCGCGGCTAGATGGATGGCGGCCCGGGCCAGCGCATCCAGATGCCGCGCGCGTGCCATGAACGCCCCTTCGCCCGCCGCCTGCCAGCCGGCCGATTCCAGCAACTTGCCGCGCAGCAGGTCGACCCCGGCGCCGGTTTTGGCCGAAAGCCAGATTTCCTTGCCTGCCGCGCGCGGCGCTTCGCCCGTGGCGTCGATCTTGTTGTGGACGGTCAGCCGCATCACGTCCGGCAGCCGCGCCAGAATGGCGGCCTCCTGCCGGCCCACGCCGTGCGCCGCATCCACCAGCAGCAGCGCCACGTCGGCCTGCTCCAACGCGGCCCAGGTGCGGGCGATGCCCATTTTCTCCACTGCGTCGTCGGTTTCGCGCAGGCCGGCGGTATCGACGATGTGCAGCGGCACCCCCTCGATCTGGATCGCTTCGCGCACCGTATCGCGCGTGGTGCCGGCCAGTTCGGTGACGATCGCCGCCTCGAACCCGGCCAGCCGGTTGAGCAGGCTCGATTTGCCGACGTTCGGCTGGCCGATCAGCACCACCGTCAGGCCTTCGCGCAGCAGCGCGCCCTGGCGTGCCTGTGCACGCACCGCCTGCAGGCTGGCGTCGATGGCATCGAGCCGGCCGAATGCATCGGCATCACGCAGAAAGTCGATTTCTTCTTCAGGAAAGTCCAGCGTGGCTTCGACCAGCATGCGCAGGCGGGTCAGCACGTCGACCAGTTCGGCAATCTGCGCAGAAAAGGCCCCCGAGAGCGAACGCACCGCCGAACGTGCGGCCTCGCCGGACGCCGCATCGATCAGGTCGGCCACGGCCTCGGCCTGGGCCAGATCGAGCTTGCCGTTGAGGTAGGCGCGACGGGTGAATTCGCCGGGCGCCGCCAACCGCGCACCCAGTTCGACGCAGCGCTGGAGGATCAGATTCGAGCACCACCGGGCCGCCGTGCCCCTGCAGTTCCAGCACGTTTTCGCCGGTGAACGAATGCGGCGCGGCAAAATACAGCGCGATGCCCTCGTCAAGCACGCCGCCATCGCCATCGAGAAAACGGCCGAATGTGGCACGGCGCGGTTCGGGTAGGCGCCCAAGCATTGCAACGGCGAGCGGCGTCGACATCCGGCCCCGACACCCGCACCATCCCCACCCCGCCCCGCCCGGGGGCGGTGGCGATGGCGGCGATCAGGTCAGGCTTTGCTGGAGGCCGCTTTGCCACCACCCTCGACCTGCTTGTTGATCGCCCATTGCTGCGCGATCGACAGGATGTTGTTGATGACCCAGTACAGACACCAGGCCTGCCGGGAAGAACACGAACATGACGGTGAACGCCACCGGCATGATCATCATGATCTTGGCCTGCATCGGGTCCATCGGCTGCGGATTGAGCTTGACCTGCAGGATCGACGTCACGCCCATGATGATCGGCAGGATGAACCAGGGATCGGGCGCGGTCAGGTCGGTGATCCAGCCCAGCCAGGGCGCGCCGCGCATCTCCACCGCCGCGAGCAGCACCCAGTAGAGCGCGATGAATACCGGGATCTGGATCAGGATGGGCAGGCAACCGCCGAGCGGATTGATCTTCTCGGTCTTGTACATCTCCGCCATCGCCTGATGCAGCTTGGCGCGGTCGTCGCCGTAAGTTTCCTTCAGCTGCTGCAGACGCGGCGTCAGCTTCTTCATCTTGGCCATCGACTTGTAGCCCGCAGCTGACAGGGGATACAGCGCCAGCTTGAGCAGGATGGTCAGGATGATGATGGCCCAGCCCCAGTTGCCGACAACGCGTTCGATCTTTTCCAGCGACCAGAAAATCGGATACGCCAGTGGCGTGAGCCAACCATAATCGCGTGAAAGATCGAGACCGGGAGCAGTTTTTTCCAGCAGATTCTGTGTTTGCGGGCCGGCATACAACGACACCGTGAAGGTTTTTTGATGGCCCGGCGCCAGCGTGCCCTCGGCCAGAATCACGCCAGCCGAATACAGGCCGTTGCCCAGTGCCCGGGTGAAATACTCACGCTTGACACTGCCCTGAGGCAGCCAGGCCGTCACGAAGTGATGTTGCACGATCCCAACCCAGCCATTGTCGGCAGTTTTCTCGAAATCAGACTTGCCTTCCTGGATGGCCTTGAAATGCGACCTTCTGGAATTTCTTGGCATCGGTATAAAACGCCGGGCCGGTATACGTGTAGAGAAAGAAGGAGGACCCGCGCGGTGCCTCGCCATGGCGGGTGAGCTGGTAATACGGGGTCAGGTCGATTGGCTGGGAGCTGCCATTGATCACGCGGGTTCTGACCGCGATCTCATAGCTGCCACGCTTGAAAATATAGGTCTTCTCGACGCGCACGCCGGTGGCGGGGTCGCTCCACACCAGTGGCACTTCCAGCTGCACCGCGCCGCCGGTCAGACGATAGGTACCCGGATTGAGCTGAAACACGCTGCGATGCGTCGGCAAATCCTTGCCCACCAGACCACTTTGCGCAAGATAGGGTTGCGTCTGGCTGCCTTCGAACAAGGTAAAGACTTGCTCCTTGTCTTCCGTCTCGCGATAGGACAACAACTGCAGTTCGCGCAGATCGCCGCCGTTGGCATCGATGGTGGCCCGATAGACGTCCGTCTCCACCACTGCGCGCGGTCCCTGGGCGAACCCGGCCTGAGCCGGTGCAGCCGACGGCGCGTTCAGCACCTGGCTGGGCGTAGGCGGCGCGCCAGCGGCCGGGCTGCTTGCGGCCGTCGGGGCGGCGGGCGGCGGTGCATTTTTATCCTGCCAAGCCTCCCACAACAAAAGCAGCGAGAAGGAAAAGACGATAAAAAGAATGAGCCGCTGGTTATCCATGGAACGGGATGCCGTTTAGTTGGGAGGGAATTCAGGCGAGGCCATTGGCAATTCGCTCGAAACCATTGAGGGCCATTTTGCCATGGCACGATGTCCTGCACGTTTGAACGTGCGCGTCAGATCGCGTGCCCCATCACCCTCGACAGGTTTGGCAATCAAACGAACCACATAGTCACACGCTGGCAATTCGGATAAGACCTGCCAGAAGCTTTCTCGTATGCATCGCTTGACACGGTTGCGATCCACCGCCCGTGCAAGCAGGCGCTTAGCGATGATCATGCCCAATCGGGGATAACCCGCCTGGTTGGGGCGCGCCATCACCATCACATAGTCGGTTCGGGCCCGCTGGTTGTCGGCAAACACCCGATCAAAATCGGCTTTATCGACCAGCCGCGCATCGCGGCGACGCACCCTGTCTGCTTGGTTGGGAGACGCGTCGATCAGACCGCCAGACGTGCGCGACCCTTGGCACGACGTGCGTTGATCACGGCACGGCCTGCCTTGGTTTTCATGCGGGCACGGAATCCGTGAGTGCGCTTGCGACGGACGGTTGAGGGCTGGTAGGTACGTTTCATGGCGTTTCCTTTCTCGCTGGCGCCAGTCTTTGCATCACCTGAGCAGACTGACCCAACACAAAAAATCTGTTGAAAAACCGCATATTAGACCCGTCCTCCCGGGGGTGTGTCAAGTTTGTCATGGATGACCAATGACTATCATATGCGGCCTGTGGATAACCTTGCCGAAGCAGAGTAAGATTGCCTGCTTGATTCCCACACAGCTTTCTGCCGCCCGCCACTCATCTATGGATTCCTTCTGGGACCTTTGCCAAGAGCGCTTTCGCGCCAATCTGACCCAGCAGCAATTCAGCACATGGATCAAGCCTCTAGTATTTGACGACGCTGGTGGTGACGTTCGCATTCTGGCACCCAATCATTTCGTGATGGACTGGGTGCGCGAAAAGTTCGCCGATAATATCGATATCTGGGCACAGGAGTTTTACACCCAGCCCGTCGCAATCACCTACGCGCTGGGGAAAAAAATTACTGCTGCACGGCCACCTCAGGCCAAGGTTGTGGCCTCTCAGCCTTCATCGCCAGCAGCCAGTGCCGCTATGCCTGTCCAGACAGGGTTGCGCATCAACCCGGGGTTTAATTTTGATAATTTCGTCTCCGGACGCGCCAACCAGTTGGCACGTGCCGCTGCATTGCAAATCGCTGATAATCCCGGGGTCGCCTACAATCCGTTGTTTGTCTATGGTGGGGTGGGCCTGGGTAAAACCCATTTGCTGCAGGCCATCGGCAATACCGTCCGCCAAGCCAATCCCAATGCGCGCATCAGCTATATCCATGCTAACGATTATGTGGATGACGTCGTCAAGGCTTACCTCAACAAGCAGTTCGATGACCTCAAGCGGCGTTATATGTCGCTGGATCTGCTGCTGATCGACGATATCCAGTTTCTGGCCAAGAAGGACCGCACCCAGGAAGAGTTTTTCTACGTCTTCAACTCGCTGATCGAGAACAAGAAGCAGATCGTCATCACCTGTGACACCTTCCCCAAGGAAATAACCGGTCTGGACGATCGACTGAAATCACGCTTTGCCTGGGGGTTGACCGTTGCTGTCGAACCGCCGGAACTGGAAATGCGGGTTGCCATCCTGTTGGCCAAGGCCCAGGCGGAAAATACCCGGCTCGACGAGAATGTGGCTTTCTTCATCGCCAAGCAGGTGCGTTCCAATGTTCGCGAACTTGAAGGGGCCCTGAAGCGAGTCATCGCGTTCTCGCGCTTCCATGAGAAACCCATCACTCTGGAACTGGTCAAGGAAGCGTTGCGCGACCTCATCGCATCGACCTCGCGCATCGTCTCGATCGAAAATATCCAGAAAACCGTCGCCGATTTCTACAAGATCAAGGTCGCCGACATGTTTTCGAAAAAACGCACGCGTAACCTGGCGCGTCCTCGCCAGATTGCCATGGCACTGGCCAAGGAACTCACCAACCAAAGCCTGCCTGAAATTGGCGAATCGTTTGGCGGGCGCGATCACACCACGGTCATCCACGCTTGCCGTAAAGTCGCTGAATTGCGAGAGACCGAAGTCGACATCGGGCGCGACTATCTGGTGTTATTACAAAGCCTGACTGGCTGAGGATGGAATGTGAATAACTTGCTTCAATTGCAGCATACGGAAATTTCATCCCCACGCCTCCCATGCTGCCAAGGCTTTGTCCACAGACTAAAAACAATATCAACGTATTGATTTGAATTAATAAAAGAACATATCCCCAGATTTGGATCGCCTTTATTATGATTTTCAGGAATATATAAATGCTATTAGTACAAAGCGAACGCAACGCACTCCTGTCATCTCTTTCTGCTGTTGTTGGGGTCGTCGAACGACGTCATACCCTGCCCATCCTGTCCAATATTCTGCTGGAGAAAAAGAATGGCAAGCTGACCCTGCTGGCTACCGATCTGGAATTGCAGATCAGTACGCAACTTGAGGGCGCAGAAACGGGAGAGGATTTCGCCATTACGATTGCTGCGCGAAAACTGTTCGATATCGTGCGTGCGTTGCCCGATTCTGCGAGGGTCAAGCTCGACACCAAGGATAGCCAGGTCGTGGTCAGCGCAGGCAAGTCGCGCTTTACCCTGCAAACCCTGCCTGCCGCCGATTTTCCCCGGGTCGAGACAGGGAGCGGACTGGGCGAAGCCATCCGACTGCCGCAAAAAACGCTGAAGCGTCTATTGCAGCTGGTGCAGTTCGCCATGGCCAGTCAGGACATCCGCTACTATCTGAACGGCATGCTGCTGGTGCTGGATGGCAAGCAATTGCGCGTGGTCGCCACCGATGGACACCGACTCAGCTATGCAGAGACCCAACTGGAGAACGAAGTCGAGGCACGCGAAGTGATCATTCCACGCAAGACCGTGATCGAACTCTCCAAACTGCTGGGCGAGGTTGAGGATCCGGTCGAACTGCGCATCGGAAGCAACCAGGTCACCATTACGCTGCCTGGTACCGAACTGGTAACCAAGGTGGTGGACGGCAAGTTTCCCGATTACCAGCGCGTCATCCCGGCCAATCAGCCGCGTCACCTCAAGGCCAATCGCCAGAGCGTGATGCAGGCGCTGCAACGCGCGGCGATTCTGTCGAACGAAAAGTTTCGTGGCGTGCGCCTGGTGATGAGCGACAATAGCCTTGGCATCGTTTGCAACAATAACGAGCAGGAAGAGGCGGCCGACGAAATCGATGTCAGCTACAACGGCGATCCGCTGGACGTTGGTTTCAATGTCACCTATTTGCTGGATGGCCTGGGCGCTGTCAATACCGACGAAATCACGCTGTCTCTGGGCGATGCCAACAGCAGCATGCTGCTGACCAGCGAAGGCGAGGCCGGCTTCAAGTACGTTGTGATGCCCATGCGGATCTAGGCTGCGCCATAGCGTGCCACACGCCTGATTTCACTCTGCAACAACCGACAGGAACGCCCCAGCGAGGGGCACGAATACCATGAGCGACAAGCCCGACAATACGATGCCCGACGACATGAACGGCGGCTACGATGAGGATAGCATCCAGCAGCTGGAAGGCCTGGAAGCCGTGCGCAAGCGCCCGGGCATGTACATCGGCGATACCTCCGATGGCACCGGCCTGCACCACATGGTGTTCGAGGTGCTCGACAATGCGATCGACGAGGCGCTGGCGGGCTGGTGCGACGACATCAAGGTCATTATCCACCCGGACAATTCCATCTCGATTTCAGACAATGGGCGCGGCATCCCGGTAGGCGTCAAGTTCGACGACAAGCACGAACCCAAGCGTAGCGCGGCCGAGATCGTCATGACCGTGCTGCACGCCGGCGGCAAGTTCAACCAGAACAGCTACAAGGTGTCGGGAGGCCTGCACGGCGTCGGCGTGTCGTGCGTCAACGGCCTGTCTAAATGGCTGAAGCTGATCGTGCGCCGCGATGGCAAGAAATACGCCATGGAATTCCATCGCGGCAAGGTTGAGGATCGCGAGATCGAAGTGCAGAATGGTGTCGAAGTGTCGCCCATGAAAATTGTCGGTGAAACCCAGAATCGCGGTACCGAGGTGCACTTTCTGGCCGATGACGAAATTTTTGGCAATGTTGAATTCCATTTCGATATTCTGGCCAAACGCATTCGAGAACTGTCTTTCCTCAACAACGGCGTTAAGATAGAACTGATCGATCATCGCGACGGCAAGACTGAAAACTTTGCCCACTCGGGTGGGGTGAAGGGCTTTGTGGAATATGTCAGCCGCCTCAAGACGGCGCTGCACCCCAAGATTTTCACTGCGGTCGGAGAAAAGGATGGCATGACCGTCGAGGTCGCCATGCAGTGGAATGACAGTTATTCCGAATCCGTGCAGTGCTTCACCAACAACATTCCGCAACGCGACGGCGGTTCCCACCTGACCGGCCTGCGCATGGCAATGACGCGGGTATTGAACAAATACATCGAAGAAAACGAGCTGGCGAAAAAAGCCAAGGTCGATACCACCGGCGACGATATGCGTGAGGGCCTGACCTGCGTGCTGTCAGTCAAGGTTCCCGAGCCGAAGTTCTCCTCGCAGACCAAGGACAAGCTGGTTTCCAGTGAAGTGCAGCCGGTGGTGCAGGAAGTCGTGGGGCAGAAGCTCGCTGAATTCCTGCTGGAAAATCCCATAGACGCCAAGCTGCTGTGCGGCAAGATCATCGATGCCGCGCGCGCGCGCGAAGCGGCGCGCAAGGCACGTGAAATCACGCGCCGCAAAGGCGTGATGGACGGCCTGGGCTTGCCCGGAAAACTGGCGGATTGCCAGGAAAAGGACCCGGCGCTCAGCGAGATCTATCTGGTCGAGGGCGATTCAGCCGGCGGCTCGGCAAAGCAGGGACGCGACCGCAAGTTCCAGGCGATCCTGCCGCTCAAGGGCAAGATTCTGAACGTCGAACGCGCGCGTTTCGACAAGGTCATCAGCAGTCAGGAAATTGCCACCCTGATTACCGCGCTCGGCACCAGCATCGGCAAGGATGATTACAACCCGGACAAGCTGCGCTACCACCGCATCATCATCATGACCGATGCCGATGTCGACGGCGCGCACATCCGGACACTGCTGCTGACCTTCTTCTACCGGCAGATGCCGGAACTGGTCGAGCGTGGCCACATCTACATCGCCCAGCCGCCTTTGTACAAGGTCAAGCACGGTCGCGCCGAGCGCTATATCAAGGATGAGCATGCGCTCAAGGAACATCTGATGGCCGAGGCCATGAAGGATGCCGAACTGACACCGATGGACGGTGCCGTGCCGATCTCCGGCGAGGCACTGGAGACGCTGGCTCGCGAGTATTTCCTCGCCGAAGCAGTCAGTGAGCGTCTGATGCGCATGTTGCCGGAAGACGTGTTGCAGGCGCTGATGCGCATCCCGCGCCTGAGCCTGGCCGACAGTAGCGCTGCCATGATGGCGGAGGCAAGTCTGGGAGCGGCGCTTGACCCGCAGAAATTCGAGGTGGCGGCGGAATACATCAGTGAAGCCGACAGCCATCGGCTACGCATCATCCGTCATGCGCACGGCAATGTGCACATCAGTTTTCTCGAAGCGGACCTGCTCGAATCGGGTGACTACAATCAGCTCGTCAAGGTCGGCGACCTGCTGCGCGACCTCATTGGTCTTGGCGCCCGCGCAAGGCGCGGCGAGAAGGAAACCCCGGTACAGAACTTCCGCGAAGCGATGGACTGGTTTCTTGCCGAAGTCAAACGCGGCATGAGTATCCAGCGCTACAAGGGACTGGGGGAAATGAACCCGGCGCAGCTATGGGAAACGACCATGGATCCCAAGGTACGCCGGTTGATGAAAGTACAGATCGAGGATGCTATCTCGTCCGATCAGATATTCACCACCCTGATGGGTGACGACGTCGAACCGCGACGTGCCTTCATTGAAAGCAACGCGCTGGGGGTGCGAAATCTCGATGTATGAATCGGGCACGTGGCGTTTTGACCACCCAAAAAAAGCCCGGCTCAGCCGGGCTTTTTATTTCGGATAAATGCTCAGTTTTTCTTTGTATCGATCGGTAATCCTGCTTCCTTCCATTCCGGGAATCCGCCACGGAACCAGAAGACATTCTTCCAGCCTGCCTGAATGGCCATGGAGGCAGACTTATAGCTTTTCCAGCAGATGGTGCCGTCGCAGTACATGATGAACGATGCATTTTTGTCCTTGGGAAGTTTGTTCAGCGCGAACTGGTCGTCCCCCGGGTCGAAGCCAACTTCCTTGGCGCTGCCTTCCTTGTAAGGGACGGAGATGGCGCCGGGTACATGGGCGGTTTCATATTCATCTTCCACCCGCACGTCGTAGACAGGCATGCCTTTCGCAATCAGCGCCTTGGCTTCGGTAGCGGAAATGATCTTGCCGCCTGGCAGCGTGGTGGGTGTGGTGTTCAGCATCGAGGCGACGCTTTTGAAATCGGCCTTGGAAGCGGTACTCATGGCAAGATTCAGGCTGTTGCCCTTTTGCAGCGAAGCGCTCAGTTTCTGTTGGGCGTCAGCCGATACCGTTGCGGGCTGTACGGACAGTGCGCGCAAGGGTACGGATGCGCTGGTGAAAACGATGCGCCCGCCATTGGCGGCGGTCCAGGTCTTCGCTTCATCGGCAGAGGCCACTGCCAGGTCGTATCGGCCCAGTTTCAAACCATACAGAGGTGCCTCTGCCATGCGGTGGAACTTGATCTCGGAGAAGTCGCTTTTTGCAAGTCCACGGCTGTTGATCTCGCTTCGGGCAATGCCACCCATGAGCGACTCATAATCAGGAACGCCAAGCCGGGCTTGTGACTTGGTGGACAGGGTTCCGCTGAACTCCGGCCCGGCGACAAAGGCGGCTGCCGTCATTTCGTTGGATTTGAGGATGGGCTCGAACTTGAACTTGCTGACGTTGGCGATGACCTGGGACGGGACCAAATACCAAGTCCAGTGTGCCATTCTTGGCCTGTTTGATGGCGGCGAAACCACGTTTGTAATATTGCATGTTAACCGGCTGGCCGACCGCACGTTCGACTTCCTTGGTAAAAGCGCGATAGCGCTTGTCTGTGGCCGCGTCACTGATGGATTCGTCTTGCCCCAGCACAATGCCAAGCGTGAGGGGTGGCGCAGCCTGAACATAGGTCGACAGCAGAAGCAGGGGTAACAGGGCGAATCGCAGCATGATCGTCTCCACGGTGTAATGTGGGGGATAACGGCTTGCCAGGGTAAAAACTTAATCGCGGCTTAGCCGGATTCAGCAGCAGACCTAAGCCATGCCAGCAATTGGGCACGCAACGCACTCTCTTGAACGGGCAGTGTCAGGGCAGCATCAATGCGCAGACGGGCGCTGACTTTCTCGAGGACGGCCTGGTGAGCCGTCTCGTAAAAAACCAGAATGCGGGTACTGGGTGTGCTCTGTACGGCTGCCAGCAGGGATTCGAGGTTGGACAGGCGATCACGGAAATCGGTCTGATGGTAAAAGTCTGCCACGATGACGTCAGGCGGGCTTCTTGCGCATCAGGCTGATGGCCTTGCGTTCAGACCATTCGGTGACGACGGTATAGCCCAGTTCCTGATACAGCTTTTTGTAGCCCGCCGTGCCAATGAAGGCATTGACCATGAGCAGCGTGGCAGGCGTGCTCATTCAGCGGATTTTTTGGCAGGCTTCTTGGTGGCAGGCTTTTTTGGTCGGCGGCTTTTTTGGCAGCGGGTTTTTTAGCTGCGGCGGGATCTTGGCGGCCTTGGCTTTTTTCACGACCGCGGGTTTGGCCGCTGCCTTTTTCTTCACTGGTTTTTTGGCCGGGCCCTTGGCGACGCGCGCGGCGATCAGAGCGATGGCTTCGTCGAGGGTGATCTCTTCGGGCGTGATGTCCTTGGGCAGCGTGGCGTTGGTGCTGCCGTGCTTCACATAGGGTCCGTAACGGCCGCTGCGCACGGTGATGTCCTTGCCGTCCTCCGGGTGCGGACCCAGGGTTTTCAGAATCGAAGCGGCCGAGTCGGCACCGCGTGGCGTCGCGCTCCATGACCAGCACTTCCAGCGCGCGCGGCAGATCGATTTCATAGACGCTGTCGGTCTTGGGAATCGACTTGAACTTGCCGTCGTGCAGCAGATAGGGGCCGAAACGGCCGTTGTTGGCAACGATGGGCAGGCCGGTGGTGGGATGATGGCCGACTTCGCGCGGCAGCGAGAGGAATTTCAGCGCCAGTTCGAGCGTGGCGTTTTCCAGCGGGAATGTCCTTGGGCCACGATGCGCGACGCGGCTTCGGCGCTTTCTTGTCTTCCGGCATCTCGCCGATCTGCACGTAGGGGCCGAAGCGGCCGGAAAGCAATTTGACGTCCAGGCCGCTGGCCGGATCCTGGCCCAGGATGTTGTCGCCCTCGGCGGTGGCCGCATGCAGCGGCCGCGTGTAATCGCATTCCGGGTAGCCGGAACAGCCGATGAAGAGGCCGCGCTTGCTGGCCTGCATGAACAGCGGCTTGCCGCACTTGGGGCAGGCTTCCGGAATCGGACAGCCGCGCTCGACGTCCTGCTTGGCCTTCAGCTCGCCGTCGAATTCGGTCCAGAATTCGCCCAGCAGTTTCGACCAGACGCGCTTGCCGTTGGAGACATCATCGAGCTTGTCTTCAAGCTTGGCGGTGAAGTCGTAATCGACGTAGTGGTTGAAATGCCGGGTGAGGAAGCAGTTGACCAGCCGGCCGACGTCGGTCGGCTGGAAGCGCTTCTTTTCCAGCACCACGTATTCGCGGTCCTGCAGGGTGGAAATGATGCTGGCGTAGGTGGAAGGGCGGCCGATGCCGTATTCCTCCAGCGACTTCACCAGGCTGGCTTCGGTGTAGCGCGGCGGCGGCTGGGTGAAATGCTGCTCGCCGTAGAGCTTGTCGACCGGCAGGGTTTCGCCCTCGATCAGTGCGGGCAGCTTGGACTCTTCCTCGTCTTCGTCGTCCTGGTACACCGCCAGAAAGCCGGCGAACGCCAGCGTCTGTCCGGTGGCGCGGAAGGTGCCCTCGCCCACCGTGATGTCGGCGGCAACGGTGTCGAACTGCGCCGGCGTCATCTGGCAGGCGACGGTACGCTTCCAGATCAGTTCGTAGAGCTTGGCCTGGTCGGCGGTCAGAAACGGCTTCACCGCTTCAGGCGTGCGCGTCACCGAAGTCGGGCGCACCGCTTCGTGCGCTTCCTGCGCGTTCTTGGTCTTGGCCTTGTATTGCAGCGCGGTTGGCGGCAGGTAATCCTTGTCGAAGTTAGCGCCCACATACTTGCGGATGTCGGTGATCGCTTCCTGTGCCAGGTTGACCGAGTCGGTACGCATGTAGGTGATGAGGCCGACCGGGCCTTCGCCCAGGTCCATGCCTTCGTACAGTTGCTGTGCGGTGCGCATCACCCGGTCGGTGGTCATGCCGAGCTGGCGCACGCCGGCCTGCTGCAGCGTCGAGGTGGTGAACGGCGCGCCGGGATGGCGGGCGCGGCGCTTCTTCTCGATGCGCATGACGGTGGCATCGCGGCCTTCCAGCATTGCCAGCCATTCCTTGCTGCGTGCTTCGTGTTCGACCGTGAACTGCTCGAGCTTTTCGCCCTTGAAATGGGTGAGCTTGGCGGTGAACGGCTGCGCGCCCTTGTGGCTGTCGAGGTGCAGCGTCCAGTATTCGCGCGGCACGAAGGCCTCGATTTCTTCCTCGCGCTCGACGATCATGCGCAGCGCGGGCGACTGCACGCGGCCGGCGCTCAAGCCGGGGCTGATCTTGCGCCACAACAGCGGCGACAGATTGAAGCCGACCAGATAATCGAGTGCACGGCGTGCCTGCTGCGCGTCGACCAGATCGGTGGCGATTTCGCGCGGGTTGCGCACGGCGTCCTGCACCGCCGATTCGGTGATCTCGTAGAAGGCCACCCGCTTCATCGGCGTCTTGACCTTGCGCTCCTTGAGGATTTCGCTGATATGCCAGGAAATCGCTTCGCCTTCGCGGTCCGGGTCGGTTGCCAGCAACACTTCGTCGGCTTTCTTGGCAGCCTTGACGATGGCTTCGACGTGCTTGGCGTTGCGCTCGATGATCTGATATTTCATGGTGAAATTTTCAGTATCGACCGCGCCGGTCTTGGGCTGCAGGTCGCGCACGTGGCCATAGCTGGCGAGAATGTCGTAGTCGGCGCCGAGGTATTTCTTCAGCGTTTTGGATTTGGACGGCGATTCGACGATAACGAGTTTGGACATGGTTACTTGATTAGTGCAGACGTCCCGGCTCGTGATTCAGCAACATGTCTTCCAGATGCGTGAAATGCTCGATCAGTCCGCGGCTCCACAGCACGATCAGGGTCATCCAGCGCACGTGGTCGGGCTCGATGTCTTCGCCGCCCAGCGCCATCAGGCCGGAAATCACCCATTCGCGAGATTCGGGGTCGAGAATTTCGGCGCTGACCAGATAGGTCAGCTCGTCGCGGCAGGCGTCGTTCAGTCGCTCGAGTCTCTTCGGGCGCGTAATGACGGTAATGCACCTGTGACAGGCGCTCGTGCGCGGCGCTGCCAGTCAGGTGGGCGAACCAGTCGAGCGCGGCGTTGATGTCGGATTCTTCAAACCCGGCAGCAAACAGACGCTTTTCCAGCGCGTCGCGATCGGGCGCGAGCTCCGCCATGCGGAAGCTTTCGTACAGGTAAACCAGGATGTCGAGCATAGTGTCAGTGAATTTTTTGGTAACGCCCGCCGGGCAAGGATGCAATCTGCCCATCCAGTTCAAGCGTCAACAGCTTCGCTGAAAGCGCATCCAGCGTCAACCCGGTTCTTTGTGCCAGGGTGTCGAGGGTGGTCGGCGCGATCCGTCCAGAGCAGTCCAGCACAGGGATCGGACAGGACTTTCTGGCAGCACGGGGGGCGCAGCCGTTGCTGCCAGGCCAGTTCGTCGAGAATGTCGGCGGCGGATTCGACCAGTTTGGCGCCCTGCTTGATCAGCGCATGGCAGCCGCGCGCCAGCGGCGAGTGGATCGAACCGGGAATGGCGAAGACTTCGCGCCCCTGTTCGGTCGCCACCCGGGCGGTGATCAGCGAGCCGCTGTCGGGGGCGGCCTCCACCACCAGCACGCCGCGGCTCAGGCCGCTGATCAGCCGGTTGCGGCGCGGAAAGTGTCCGGGCAGGGGCGGCGTGCCGAGCGCGAATTCCGACACGATGAGGCCGTTTTCGGCCAGTTGGTGCGCCAGTGCCTTGTTGCGGGCAGGATAAATCCGGTCGAGCCCGGTGCCGATCACGGCGACGCTCGAACCTGCCCCGGCCAGCCCGCCGCGATGCGCCGCCGCGTCGATGCCGAGCGCCAGCCCGCTGACGATGGTGAGCCCGGCATCGGACAATGCATGGGCAAAGGCCTCAGCATCGCGCTCTCCCTGCGGGGTGGCGTTGCGGCTGCCGACGATGCCGAGTCCGGGCTGGTTCAGCAAGGCGCGCTGTCCCTTGCAGTACAGCACAGCGGGTGGGTCGGCGATTTCCAGCAGGGCGCGCGGATAGTCTTCATCCGACAGCGTCATCAGGCTGTTGCCGGGCTGGGCAAGCCAGGCATGGGCGGCGTCAAGCTGCACCGGGTCGGGCTCGTCGAGCAGCGCGTCGCATTGGGCAGGTGAAAGGTGCGCCGCCAGCGCGCTGCGGCCGGACGCCAAAACGGCCTCCGGAGAACCGAAGGCCGTCAACAGGCGGATCAGGCTGGTATTGCCGACCCCCGGTGCGAGGGCGAGGCGCAACCAGGCGTCGGAAGGACGCTCAGGGGTTCTTCACTGTGTCGAGCAGGTAGACCGGGCCGTCGGACTGCATGATGAGCGCGTAGGACGCACGGTCATACACCCGGTAAACCATGACCAGTCCGCTTTTTGCGTCGGGCATCTTGACATCGAGTTCGCTGCTGTTGCCGAGGCAGGTGCCACGGAAGTTGTCGCGCACGTCGGCGGCCTGGTCGTAGGTGACCTTGCTGTATTGGTTCAGGCAGCGGACATCGCTGTACAGCCACGCGCCCCCTTCTGGCACGCCGGCCGATTTCTCATTGACCCACTTCATCCGGTCGGCCTCATCCTTGGTGAGTGTGGCTGCCATGCCTTCACGATATACCGCCAGCACGTGGCCGGGCTCCAGGCCGTCGCGGCTGCCGCGGTTGATCACCACGGTCTGGTACACGCCGCTGTCGGTACAATCCGCCGTAAGCCGAGATGATCCGGCCGTTGATCTCCTTTTCCGGCGCGTGCGGAATATATTCAAAAGTGGTGCTGTCGTCCGCTGCCACCAGTTTGTCGTGCGGAAGTATTTCCTCGACCGCGTTGGTGATGCGGATTTTCTGCGGGGCACCCTCTGTCAGGGTGCGTGCGTCGCCCAGATAGACAACCTCGTAACCCAGCAATTCGCCGGTTACCGGATCCACCAGAGCGTGGCCTGGACGCAAGACATTCCAATGGGTAACGCCGGGCTTGCCGCCGGTGGCGATGGCATCGTCGCCCGTTCCCAGTACATAGCGATCCGTGTTGCTGCCCAGGATGAAGGGCGCATCATCGAGTGCTCCATATGGGACCACACGGGGCTGCGACAGGAATGGATGAATCACGCGGATCGGAATCGGCGGGAATGGCCTCGTCGCCGATCTCGGTTGCGCGCATCGCCGGGCGACAGCTTGACGGTCGGCAGGCCGTTCTGGTCGCCCTTGACCAGTGACAAGCGCGGTTCCTTGCCCGCTGCGATCGAGCACGACCATGTCGCCAGGATAGATCCAGTGCGGATTCTTGATCTCCTCGCGATTCATGTTCCAGATCTGTGGCCAGCGCCATGGATCCTTGAGGAATCGTCCGGAAATGTCCCACAGCGTGTCGCCCTTGACCACGACATATTTGTCCGGCGCGTTGTCCTGCAGTTTAAGGGTATCGGCCAGCGCGGGCACGGCCAGCAACAGGGCAAGAGAAAGAACGAGTTGACGCACGGGGGAACCCTCCATTTAGACCTTGTCTAATTTTGCGTTGAAAATATACTGTGCGCTTAGCTTACGGCTATCTGCCGCCTGATATTTAGGGCAAAGCGCATCTTTGGTGCAGATTTTGCATCAAAGTGTGCGCCCAGCCTATTCATTCGTAAAGCTTTTGTTGCCGCGGCTGGATGGTGCTGGCGAAAACCATCCCAATAACAAGCATGGGGTTTCGGATTTTGCTTGCCTGGGCCGCATCGATTTGGACGCTGTTTTGATGCCATTGATCCAGTGCACATTGGCCCCATTTAGCAACGAGTGAGTACCCGCCTTGCAAACCCCTTTTAACATCAACCTACCGAATCTATAGAAATGGCCAGACTCGAAATTCTGCATTATCCCGATGCACGCCTGCACACGGTGGCCAAGCCGGTGGTCACGGTGGACGCGCGCATCCGGAAGTTGATCGACGACATGGCCGAAACCATGTACGCCGCTCCCGGCATCGGACTGGCCGCGACCCAGATCAACGTCCACGAACGCGTCATCGTCATCGACATTTCCGAAACCCATGATGCAGTTGCGCGTGTTCATCAATCCCGAAATCATCGCCCAGTCGGGCCGCGAGGAAAGCGAGGAAGGCTGCCTGTCGGTGCCCGGCATTTTCGACCAGGTCGAGCGCGCCGAGCGCGTCACCGTGCGTGCGCTGGACCGCGACGGCAAGTCCGTTCGAGCTCAAGGCCGACGGCCTGCTGGCGGTATGCATCCAGCACGAAATGGATCATCTGATGGGCAAGGTATTCGTCGATTACCTGTCCAACCTCAAACGCAACCGCATCAAGGCCAAACTGGCCAAGCAGGCGCGCGAACACCGCCCCGACGCCGCGCCCGTGCGCGCGTCGCTCTGAGCCTTCCCCGTGCGCATCATCTTTGCTGGCACGCCGCCGTTTGCGGCGGCGGCCCTCAACGCTCTGGCGGATGCCGGGCACGAAATCGTCCTGGTGCTGACCCAGCCCGACCGCCCTGCCGGGCGCGGCATGAAGCTCACGCCCAGCGCGGTCAAGCAGGCGGCGCTGGCGCGCGGCCTGCCGCTGTATCAGCCTGCCAGCCTTGAGAACCCCCGAGGCCCAGGCCGCACTGCGCGCGGCGGATGCCGACGTCATGGTGGTTGCCGCCTACGGCCTGATCCTGCCGCAAGCCGTGCTGGACCTGCCGCGCTTCGGCTGCCTCAACATCCATGCTTCGCTGCTGCCGCGCTGGCGCGGCGCGGCACCGATCCAGCGCGCGATTCTGGCGGGCGATGCGGAAACCGGCATCACCATCATGCAGATGGACGCCGGCCTCGACACCGGAGCCATGCTGTCAAAAACGGCTTTGCCGATTCGTGAAAGCGACACTGCGGCCAGTCTGCACGACGCCCTGGCCGAGGCAGGTGCGCATGCCATCGTCGCTGCGCTGGCGAACTACGCTGCGCTGGTTCCGGAAGTACAGGACGATGCCCTGGCCACCTACGCCACCAAGCTCAGCAAGGAAGAAGCCCGACTGGACTGGAGCCAGCCTGTCCGACGCGCTGGCGCGCGCGGTGCGTGCCTTCAACCCGGTCCCGGGTGCCTGGACGCTGCTGGACGGCGTGCCGCTGAAGATCTGGTCGGCGCAGGTTGCTGCAGCGGGTGAACTGCAGCCTGAAGCCCATTCCGGAACGCATGCGCCGGGTGTCGTCTTGTCCGCCGAGGCGGAACATCTGGTGATTGCCTGCGGCGACGGTGCGCTGGGCTTGCGGGAGCTGCAGCCCGCGGGCTGCAAACGGATGACCGCCGCCGCTTTTCTTGCCGGCCGGCCGCTGCCGTCGGGAAGCCGGCTCGGCTGCTAGATGTAGATCGATCGATCCATGTTAGCTGCGTTTTCACCCATCTCGCCACCCCGCTACCCTGGAGTGGGCTGCACATATGATGCGGACGACCCGGGCGGGATGACATCCCATCCTGTTTTTCTCTACCGCCAAATCCAGCGGCTGGAACCCATGCATTTTCAGACTGATCCGAGGCACTCCCACCATGCGTAACCTGCAAAAACTTGCCGCGGGTGCGCTCGAAGAGGTGCTCGCCGGTGCAGCGCTGCATCAGGTGTTGCCGCCGCGGCTGCAACAATTGAAACGCCGGGCGAGCGCGGCGCGCTGCAGGACATCGTGTACGGCAGCCTGCGTCAGCTCGGGCGTCTGGATGCCTGGCTGGCCGCGCTGCTCGAACGCCCGCTGACCGATCCGCAGCTGGGCTGGCTGCTGCGCGTGGCCCTGTACCAGCTGGCCTATACACGTGCGCCAGCGCATGCCGTGGTGCACAACGCCGTCACTGCTGCCGGACGAAGGCTGGCGGCGCGGCCTGGCCAATGCGGTACTGCGCAATTTCCAGCGACGCCGCATCGAGCTGGAAAAAATTGCGGACGAACAGCCCTCGCGCACGCTGGTCGCATCCCGACTGGTGGATCGCAGAAACTGCAAGCCGAGCATCCGGACGCATTGGCAAGGCATCCTCGAGGCCGGCCTGTTGCATCCGCCGTTCACGCTGCGGGTCAATGGCCGACGTGGCGACGTGGCAAGCTATCTGCAGACGTCTGAGTGAAGCCGGTCTGCCGGCACGACAAACCGGCCCGGACGCCGTCACCCTCGACAAGGCCGTGCCGGTGCACAGCCTGCCCGGCTTCGAACAAGGCGACGTGTCGGTGCAGGACGCAGGTGCGCAGTGGGCGGCACGCCTGCTTGATGCGCAGCCCGGCGAACGGGTGCTGGATGCCTGCGCGGCGCCCGGCGGCAAGACCGGCCACATCCTCGAGCGCGCCGACGTGCTGCTGACGGCGCTCGATGTGGATGCGGCGAGACTGGCGCGCGTGCAGGAAAATCTTGACCGGCTGCAGTTGCAGGCAACGCTGATCGCAGGGCGATGCTGCGCAACCCGATTCCTGGTGGGATGGCCAACCGTTCGACCGCATTCTGGCCGACGTGCCGTGCAGTGCGTCTGGCGTGGTACGCCGCAATCCCGACATCAAGTGGCTGCGTCGCCCCGATGACATCGCTCAATTTGCAGCGCAGCAAGCCGTTATGCTGGAGAGAGCTCTGGCCGCTGCTGGCCCCAGGTGGTACATTGCTTTACGCGACCTGTTCGATCTTCAACGAAGAAAACGATGAACAGGTGCGGCGTTTCTGGTGCGTCATGCACAGGATGCCGAACGTTGTCCACTTCCTGAACCTTTGTCCGACGGATCGCTGCTGCCCGATGCCGAGCATGATGGTTTTTTTTACGCCCTGCTGCGCAAGACGTGATCCCGCTGTTCGCTGGCTGGTCGGGTTGTTGCTCGGCTGTTGGCTGGCGCGTGGGGGCAGTGCGCTGGCCGGCGACAAGAGCGCAGTCAGGTACGCCGCCATCCGGGCCGTTCCACAAGGCTATGCGCTGGACGCGGATGTCAATATCGCCCTCAACCCCACGCTTGAAGACGCGCTGACTCAAGGGCATCAATCTGCACTTCCTGCTGGAATTGGAACTCAGCCGGCCGCGCGACTGGTGGTTGGACGAAGATATCGCCGAGCCGGTGCGCAAGATGCGGATTTATTACCATCTGTTGCTGCGTCGCTATGTCGTGGAAACCGGTTACAGCACCCGGACCGTCAGCCACACTGAGCGAGGCGCTGACGTTGCTCGGCAGGGTGGAAGGCTGGCAGGTGCTGGAGCGCGATGCCCTGATGACGGGGCGTCACTACGAAGCGCGCCTGCGCCTGCGGCTCGATACTTCGCAATTGCCCCGGCCCCTTTCCATTGGTCGCGGTTACCAGTGACAAGTGGGAAATGGTCACGCCCTGGTATGACTGGTCGTTTGATGCGCCTGGCGTTGCACCGAAGGCCTCCTCGCAGCCCTTGCCCTGATGCGCAGCCTGATCGCTGTCGCACTGATCATCGGCGTTGTTCTGCTAGCGCTGCTGTTCTACGCGAGCGGAAGCAGCAGCGCCTTTTCCGACACCCTGCCTACCCTGTTCATTGGCGGTGGCGTACTGGGCATGGCACTGCTGGCGCTGCTGGGCTGGCGCCTCTGGTGGTTGCAAAAACGGATCCGGCGCGGCGTGTTCGGCGCCAAGCTCACACTCAAACTGCTGATGATGTTCGGTGTCGTCGCCATGCTTCCCGGGCTGGTGGTATATGGCGCATCGGTCTTCTTTCTTAACCGTTCGATCGAAACCTGGTTCGATGTGCGAGTCGACAATGCGCTGACCTCCGGCGTCAACCTGGGTCAGGCTGCACTCGACGACCTGCTGCGCGAACTGGACAAAAAAGCCCAGCGCATGGCGCTGTCGCTGTCCGACGAAGGCATGGGATCGGTCATCACCAGCCTTTCTACCCTGCGCGAGCAGAGCGCGGTGCAGGAGCTGACCCTGTTCGACGACCGGGGCGGTGTGATCGCCCATGTCGGCGAGCGAGCGCGGCACCTTGCTGCCGTTGCTGCCCGAGCGCAGCGTCCTGTGGCAGGTGAGGCAGCAACAGCCATACAGCCGCATCGAGGAGGTCAACGAGCGCGGACTCATCATGCACGTCATCGTGCCGGTCTACACCAGTGCACTGACGGGTGAAACGCGCGTTCTGCAGCTGGTGCAGCCGGTGCCGGCCAACCTTGCGCGCGACGCGCAGGCGGTCCAGCTGGCATATCAGGAATACCAGCAGATTGCGGTCTCGCGGCTGGGTCTCAAGCGCATCTACGGCGTCGCGCTCACCCTCACCCTGATGCTGGCCCTGCTGATGACTTTCGTCATTGCCTACCTGTTGTCGGATCGTCTTGGCGCGCCGCTGCGTACGCTGGCGCGGGGAACCCGGGCCGTGGCCAAGGGCGATTTTTCGCAGATGCCGTCGGTGTCCAGCCGGGACGAGCTGGGCGTGCTGATCCAGTCTTTCAACCGCATGACCCGCCAGCTGTCGGAGGCCCGCGAACAGGTTGCGCGGAATCACCAGGAGACCGAGCAGGCCAAGGCATTTCTCGAGCGCGTGCTGGCCAACCTGTCGTCTGGCGTGGTGGTGCTGGACGAAGCCTTGCGGGTTCGCACGATGAACAGTGCGGCAGCGCAAATTCTGGGGGTGGAAGCGTCGGTGCTGAACGCGCAGCCGCTCACAGGGCTGGGACAGCCCGGGGAGGCCCTGTACGCGTTCGGTGAGACCAGCGCGGCGCGCTTTGGCGAACAGGAGGGCGAATGGCAGGAACAAATCGACTATACGGACCACGGCGGCAACCAGACGTTGTTGCTGCGCGGCACCCGTTTGCCGTCAGGTGTCGAGCGTGGATATGTGCTGGTATTCGATGACGTGACCAAGCTGATCAATGCCGAGCGCAATGCTGCGTGGAGTGAGGTGGCACGCAGGCTGGCCCATGAGATCAAGAATCCGCTGACGCCGATCCAGCTGTCCGCCGAACGCATCGCCCACAAGCTGGCTGGCCGGCTGCAACCGGCTGACGCCGAGTTTCTCACCCGCGCAACGAAAACCATCGTCAACCAGGTGGCCGCCATGAAAAGCATGGTGGACGCATTTGCGGGCTATGCGCGGATGCCGCGCGCCAAGCTCGAGGCGCTGGACCTCAATGCGCTGGTGCATGAAGTGCTGGCGTTGTACGACGCCAGGGCGCTGGGGCTGCAGTTGCTCCTCAGCGACGATCTGCCGCCCATCGCAGGCGACTCAACATTATTGCGTCAAGTGATACATAATCTGCTGCAAAATGCGCAGGATGCGCTGGTCGACCATCCTTCCCCCAGGGTCGAGATCGTCACTCGCCTGCGTCATAATAAAAATGCTGTGTGTTTATCCGTAACAGACAATGGAGCCGGGTTCCCGGAGCATCTGATGACGCGGTTGTTCGAGCCCTATGCAACGACCAAGGCCAAGGGGACAGGCTTGGGGCTGGCCATCGTGAAAAAGATCGTGGAAGAGCATCAGGGCAAAATACAGATTGAAAATCTAAAAGCGGGCGGCGCGACAATCCAGATTGCATTGCCCGTTTATATGGCAGCAAGGGAGGGCACGTGAGCGGGCATATTCTCGTCGTGGACGACGAAGTGGGCATTCGTGATTTGTTGTCGGAAATCCTCACCGATGAGGGGTATGACGTGCATCTGGCAGAAAATGCCGAAGCGGCACGCGCCTTCCGATCGGAGCGACGCCCGGATCTCGTCTTGCTCGACATCTGGATGCCGGATACGGACGGCGTGACGCTGCTCAAGGAATGGGCGGGCAGTGGTCAGCTCACCATGCCGGTCGTCATGATGTCGGGGCATGGCACCATCGATACTGCGGTTGAGGCCACCCGGCTTGGCGCCGCCGATTTTCTGGAAAAGCCGGTGGCGTTGGCCAAGCTGATCGACACGGTCAACAAGGCGATCAAGCGTGGCGTGGCGCTCCCCCGGCGCTCTCCCAGCATGGATCTGTCGGCGCTTGGAAAAAGCCCCCTGATTCTCGAGCTCAAAAAGCGTCTCACCCAGATCGCGGGCAATACCGCTCCGGTACTGTTGCAGGGCGAGCCCGGCAGCGGTTTCGAAATCTGCGCACGTTTCCTGCACCAGCCCGCGACTCCCTGGGTCGAAATCAAGGATCGTGCGCGACTGGTGACCGATCCGCTGAGCCTTGTCGAAACGCTTGCCAACGGCACACTTTACCTGCCTGACGTGTGCGAATTGGGACGTCTGGAGTTAAAGGGCCTGGGGTTGCTGCTCGACCGGATCGAGGGCGGCGGGGCACGCTTGGTGTGTTCAACCGGACGCAGTCTCGACGCCATGGTCACCGCCGGTGAATTCGACAGCCGCCTGTTTTACCGTCTGTCCAGCCTTGCAATTCAGGTGCCTCCATTGCGCGAGCATCGCGAAGATATTCCCGAGATCGCCAATTTCATGCTGGTGCAACTGGTGGAAGAAGGCGCATGTCCGGTTCGTCGGCTGACCACGCCATCCCTGAACCAGCTGCGCAATTTCGACTGGCCCGGCAATCTGCCGCAACTCAACAATGTGGTGCGGACTTTGGCGGTCACGGCCTTGTCGAATGAAATCGATGCTGCCGACGTCAATCGCGTGCTCGCGCCGATGAAGCAGTCGGCACCCGCGGTCGCGCACGGCATTCCGCTGGACATTCCACTGCGCGAAGCGCGCGACACTTTCGAGCGCATGTATTTCGAGCACCTGATCCAGAAAGAAGGCGGCAGCATGACACGGGTCGCCGACAAATCAGGGCTGGAACGCACCCACCTCTATCGCAAGTTGAAGCAGCTGAATATCCGACATGGACGGCGGCTGGAAGAAGACCTCTAGGCTCGGGAAATCCGTGTGAAAATCATCATCCTCGGTGCAGGCCAGGTCGGCGCCAATCTGGCGGAGAGCCTGGTCGCCGAAAACAATGACATCACCGTCATCGATCTCGACATGGCACGCCTGGCCTTGCTGCAGGATCGCTTCGATCTGCGCACCGTACGTGGCCATGCGGCGCATCCATCGATTCTCAAAAAGGCGGGCGCCGAAGATGCCGACATGCTGGTGGCCGTGACGCAAAGCGATGAGACCAATCTGGTCGCCTGCCGGCTGGCCGCCACCCTGTTCAACATCCCCACCCGGATTGCAAGGATTCGTTCGACCGATTTTCTGGACATCGAAAGCGGATTCCTTGCCGAGCATTTCGGCGTCGATCACATCATCAGTCCCGAGCAGGAAGTCACCGAAACGCTGCGCCGCCTGATCGAGCATCCCGAAGCACTGCAGGTGCTCGACTTTGCCGAGGGCAAGGTGCGGCTGGTAGCGGTGCGCGCCTACCATGGCGGACCGCTTGTCGGCCATGAACTGCAGGATATCCGCCGCCACATGCCCGATATCGATTGTCGGGTAGCGGCGATTTATCGGCGTGACCGCGGCATCGTGCCGAAGGGCATTACGGTCATCGAGCCGGGGGACGAAGTGTTTTTCATCGCCCGCCGCGTGGACATTCCCACCGTGATGCGCGAACTGCGGCGCATGGATCGGCCGGTCAAGCGGGTGATGATCGCCGGCGGCGGCAACATTGGGCGGCGCCTGGCCGAGCGGCTCGAGCGAGACTATGACGTCAAGCTGATCGAGTACAACAAGGGTGTCAGCAACCAGTTGGCAGAAAAACTGAACCGCACCCTGGTGCTTACTGGCGACGCCACCGACGAAGATCTGCTGGAACAGGAAAACGTCGACGCCATGGATGTTTTCTGCGCGCTCACCAACGACGATGAAGACAACATCATGTCGGCGCTGCTGGCCAAGCGCATGGGCGCGCACCGCGTCATTGCACTGATCAACCGTTCAGCCTACGTGAACCTGGTGCAGGGTGGCGAAATCGACATCGCCATTTCGCCTGCGCAGGCTACAGTCGGGCCACTGCTCTCGAAAATCCGCCGTGGCGACATGGCGGCGGTACACAGCTTGCGGCGCGGCGCCGCCGAGGTCCTCGAGGTCGTCATTCATGGCGACCTCAAGACCTCCAAGGTGGTGGGGCGGCGCATCGGCGATGTGGCCCTGCCCGAAGGGTCGGCTATCGCCGCCATCATCCGTGGCGAGAGCGTGCTGATCGCGCACCACGACACGCTGATGGAGGCGGAGGATCACCTGATCCTGTTTGCGCTCAACAAACGCATCATTCCAAAGATCGAAAAACTGTTCCAGGTCGGCTTCGGGTTCTTCTAGCACCACTTTCCTTCCTCAATGCCCAGGCTGAGCCCCCTCAAGCACACGTCATTCGGCATGCATGCCGGCTTTCCTGTCCACCGACTGCGGCCAGATCCGGCGACTGAATAGCATGCATCGCCTCGCGCCTGTCCTGCACGTGCTGGGTCTGGTGATCCTGATTTTTTCCTTCACCATGCTGGCCCCCCTGGTGATGGCTTTTTTTGCGCACGATGCCGCGCAGTTCGCATTTGATGAATCTTTCGCCATGACGTTCGCCGCCGGCCTCCTGCTATGGCTGGCCGGACGCCGCTGGCGCCGCGAGCTCAAGGTGCGCGACGGTTTCCTGCTGGTGATCCTGGTGTGGACCGGCCTGCCGGCGTTCGCCACCCTGCCCTTCATGATCTACGCGCCGGGAATGAGCTTCACCGATGCCAACTTCGAGACCGTCTCGGCGCTGACCACCACCGGCGCGACGGTAATGAGCGGACTCGATACCCTACCGCCGTCGCTCAACCTGTGGCGCACGCTGCTCAACTGGCTGGGCGGCATGGGCATCATCGTGCTGGCAGTGGCGATCCTGCCGCTGCTGGGGATCGGCGGCCGCCAGCTGCTCAAGGCCGAGCTGCCGGGGCCGATCAAGGACAGCAAGCTGACGCCGCGCATTGCCGACACCGCCAAGCTTCTGTGGGCGGTGTATGCGGCGCTCACTGCACTCTGCGTGGTGGCCCTGAAGCTGGCGGGAATGAACTGGTTCGACGCCGTCTGCCATGGCTTCGCCACGATGAGCCTGGGTGGATTTTCCACCCACGACGCCAGCATCGGCTATTTCGATTCGCCGCTGATCGAGGCGGTGTTGATCGTCTTCATGCTGCTGGCGGCGCTTAATTTCGTGACGCACTTTCTCGCCTTTCGCCAGCGCAGCCTGGCGCCCTACCGGCATGACCCTGAAGTCGCCGCGGTGCTTGGCCTGGTGGCGGCAAGCTGTGTCGGCATCAGCCTCTACGTCTGGCAGGATGGCGTCTATCCGGAGTTTCTGACGGCCTTGCGCTTTGTCAGCTTCAATCTGGTGTCGCTGGCGACCGATTGCGGGTTTTCCAGCACCGATTTCAATACCTGGCCGATTTTTGCGCCGATGTGGATGCTGTTTCTCAGTTGCGTCACCGCAAGTTCCGGTTCCACCGGCGGCGGGCTGAAAATGATCCGGGCGATGCTGATGTTTCGCCAGGGCGTGCGCGAGCTCGAGCAGCAGCTGCATCCTGCCGCGCGCCTGCCGGTCAAGATCAGTGGCCATGCCGTGCCCAACCAGATCGTGTTCGCCATCCAGGCCTTCGCCATGATGTATGTGGGAACCATCGTGGCGATGACGCTGGTGCTGCTGGCCAGCGGGCTCGATTTCGTCAGCGCGTTTTCCGCCGTCATTGCCTGCATCAACAACGCAGGGCCCGGACTCAATGAAGTCGGGCCCGCTACCAACTTTGCCAGTCTCAGCGATTTTCAGACCTGGGCGCTCACCTTCACCATGCTGCTCGGGCGGCTCGAACTGTTCACCGTGTTCGTGCTGTTCACTCGCACCTTCTGGCGCGGCTGATTGCCTGACCTGGCAAGCCTGCCTCGGCGGATTCGAATGCAGAATCCGAAATACCCGGCGCGCATGTCGCGGGTGGTCGGCAGGCTGTCGCCGCCGCATTTTCAGTCCGGAAATGCATTCAGGGCCGGCGCTGGTAACATCGCCGGCATGTCGATGCCGGCCAGGCGGAACGTTTGATGTCGCAAATACTATCGGTCGTTCATATCTTTTCGAAAGTGCTGATGCTGTTCGCGTTTGCCTTTCTGCTGCCCCTGGGCGTTTCCATCGCGCTCGGCGACGGAGCCGAGCTGGCTTACGACGAAGCCATTCTGGTGACCTTTTTCACCGGCCTGGTGCTGTGGCTATGGTCGCGTCGCGGCAAGCGCGAGTTGCAGACGCGCGACGGCTTCCTGCTGGTGGTGATGATCTGGACCGTGCTGCCGGTGTTCTCGACGATTCCGCTGATGGTCCACCTCCCGGAGCTCAGCTTCATCGATGCCTATTTCGAAGCGGTTTCCGGACTGACGGCCACTGGCGCCACGGTCCTGTCAGGACTCGACAGCCTGCCGCCTTCGATCAACATCTGGCGCACCGAAATGCACTGGATCGGCGGCATGGGCGTGATCGTTCTGGTGGTTGCCGTGCTGCCGATGCTGGGGGTCGGCGGCCGCCAGCTGTTCAAGGCCGAAACGCCGACGCCGATGAAGGACAGCAAGCTCACGCCCCGCATGGCAGAAACCGCCAAGGGGTTGTGGCTGGTCTATGTGCTGATCACGCTGGTCTGCATGGGGTCGCTGTGGGCGGGCGGCATGGACTGGATCGACGCCGTGGTGCATGGCTTCAGCGTGATGGCGCTGGGCGGCATGTCGTCACACGATGCCAGCATGGCCTACTTCGATTCGGTGCTGCTCGAATGCATCGTCATGTTTTTCGCGCTGGTTGCCGGGATCAGCTTTTCCACCCATTTCATGGCGTTTCGGACGCGCAGCCTGCTGAACTACCGTTTCGACGCGGAAATCCGCTGGTATGCGGTGGTGCTTGGCGCCAGCATCATCGGGCTGTCATTTTTCCTGTTGTACAAGGGTTTTTATCTCGACTTCCCCGAGGCGCTGCGCTACGCGGCATTCAACACCATTTCTGTCGCCACCACGCTCGGATTTTCCACTACCGATTACAATGTATGGCCCTATTTCGCGCCGTTGTGGATGCTGTTTCTGTCGAGCTTTGTCGCCAGTTCTGGCTCCACCGGAGGCGGCATCAAGATGCTGCGGGCGATGCTGCTCTACAAGCAGGTGTATCGCGAGTTGATCAAGCTGATCCACCCGCATGCTGAAATCCACAGCAAGGTGGGCCGGCAGGTGGTGCCCAGCAAGATCATCTATGCGGTGCTGGCGTTTCTGTTCATTTATGTCGCCTCGATCGTGGTGCTGTCGTTCGTGTTGTCGGCGTCAGGGCTCGACGTGTTCACCTCGTTCACTGCCATCGTGGCGATGGTCAACAACACCGGCCCCGGGCTTGGCCAGGTTGGCCCCGCCAGCACCTATGCCGTGCTCAACGACTTCCAGACCGTCGTCTGCAGCTTTGCCATGCTGCTGGGGCGGCTGGAGTTTTTCACCTTGCTGGTGGTGCTGACGCCGGTTTTCTGGAGAAAATAATGCCCTCCATCGCCGACTTTGAAGCCATGCTGGCGCAGGGCCGTGACAATGCACTGCTGCGGTTTTCGCTCGGCAACGAGTATCTGAAGCTGGGCGATGCGGAAAAAGCCGCCGAACACCTGCGTCGCGCGGTCGAGCACGACCCGAAGTATTCCGCCGCGTGGAAACTGCTTGGCAAGGCGCTGACCGATGCCGCATCCTGGAGCGAGGCGCTCGCTGCCTACCAGCAGGGCATCACCGTGGCCGAAGCCCGCGGCGACAAGCAGGCTGCGAAGGAAATGGGCGTGTTCACACGCCGAATCGAAAAGCAGCTTGGGTTAAAATCCGGCGATTGATTATTTCAAGGAGCAGCAAATGACGCGGATGGTGAACTGTGTGAAGCTCGGGCGCGAAGCCGAAGGCCTGGCCTTTCAGCCGGTGCCGGGCGACCTGGGCAAGAAGATTTTCGAGAATGTGTCGAAGGAGGCCTGGGGCGGCTGGCAGCGTCACCAGACCATGCTGATCAACGAGAACCGCCTCAACCTGGCCGACCCGCAGGCACGCAGCTATCTGATGGACCAGATGGAACGCTACTTCTTCGGCGGCGGCAATGTCGATGCCGCTGCGGGCTACGTTCCGCCCAGCAAGTAGGCTTGAGCCGCACAGCGAAACGGACTCCCGCGGGAGTCCGTTTTAATTGGCGCACCGCCGGGTTCACAGCACTTCTTTTTCGATCTCTTCCAGCGAGGTATGACGCACGTCCTTGCCCTTGACCATGTAGACCACGTATTCCGACATGTTCTTGGCGTGGTCGCCCATGCGCTCGATCGCCTTGGTGACGAACAGGATGTCGATGAAAACCGAAATGGTGCGCGGGTCTTCCATCATGAAAGTGATGAGATGGCGCAGGTTGAGGCGGAATTCCTCGTCCACCGACTGGTCCTGCCGCGCAATGTCGACTGCCTTGGTCGCGTCCAGCCGGGCAAAGCCGTCGAGTGCCTTCCTGAGCATGTCGAGCACCAGATCGCCCATGTACTTGACTTCGGAAAAGCGCGGCAGGCTGATGCGCTCGGCCTTGTGGATCAGCTTGGCCATGCGTGCGATCTTGGCGGCCTCGTCGCCGATGCGCTCGAGGTCGGTGATGGTCTTCACCACCATCATCACCATTCGCAGGTCGGATGCCGTGGGCTGGCGACGCGCGATGATGTTGATGCAGTCTTCGTCGATGGCGACTTCCAGCGCATTGACGTTGTGGTCGTTGGCATCCACCTGGTCGGCCAGGTCCATGTCGCCCTTGATGAGCGCCTCGATTGCGCTGGTAATCTGCTCCTCGACCAGGCCACCCATTTTCAGCACGCTGGCGCGCACGGCCTCCAGCTCGGCATCAAACTGCTTGTAGGTGTGTTCAGTTGGCATCGTATTGACCTTTCCAGTAATCCGCTTTCAATTATATGTCCTGGATTGTTACGGTTAGGTGATCGGTACGACAGGTTTTACTGTGTGCTGAAGGGCAGCGCGTAGCGCGCGCCGTCGACATCGAGGAACAGGGTCCAGTCGCGCCGCCCGCTGACGCACACCGGCAGGGTCACTTTTGAGACAAATCCCCCGTCGGCTGGGCGCAGATCGTAGCGGTTGAAGCCCATTTCCATGCCGTTCATCTGGAACTCCGCGCTGACCCGGCCAGCACCCGGTGCCTGGACGTGTAGCTCGAAGGGTTCCAGCGGTGCTGGCTTGACCGATAAACGGACCTCTGCGTCGACGCCACGATGCTTGAAGCGGCAGCCTGCCAGCGGATCGGCACACGCCACCGCCTGCGCTTCGGCCGGACGCTTCAGCCAGTAGCCGGCCACGGCAATGGCGATCAGGGCCACAACCAGCAGCAGCGGCAGCCCGATCCGTTTCATGTCCATGCCCCCCGCAGCAGCGCCACGCCATGCGCGCCATGCACCTGTGCCAGAGCCACGTCGTCGCGTCCCAGTCCGCCCAGGCCATAGACCGGGACCGGGCTGGCAGCAGCCAGCCGGGAGAAAGCGTCCCATCCCAGCGTGGCCGCGCCCGGATGGGTGAGCGTCGGTAGCACTGGCGACAGCAGCGCGAAGTCGGCTTCGATCGCGGCCGCATGGTCCAGTTCGGCCGCGTCGTGGCAGGACACGCCGATCAGGAAAGAATCTGGCCTGGCGTAATCGGGCCGGGCTGCCAATCTGGCAGCAGCAGACGAGTCAAGGTGCACACCATCGGCATTCGACGCAGCGGCCAATTCCTGGCTGCCGTTGACCAGCACGCGTGCGCCATGCAGATGGGCACGGCGTACCGTCTCGCGCGCCAACGCCAGGCGTTCGTCCTGCGGCAGCGATTTATCGCGCAGCTGGATCAGCCGCAGGCCGTTGTGCAGGGCCACATCGAGTCGGGCCAGGAAGGTGTCGACACCGAGCGATTCGGCGTGGGAAATCCCCAGCAGCGGCGGCAGCGCCAGCGCCTTCAGGATCGGAAAATTGGCGGGCAGCAGCGGCGTCACCTCGACGGCATCCGGCAGCTGCCAGGAAAAGACCTGCCCTTCGTGCGGGTGCGGCTCGCCCTGCCATTCGAACACGCGAAAGAAATTCAGCCGCACGCTGGCGTGCGGATAGTCGAACACGCGGGTGATCCAGCGATGGGCGCGGCGGACGACGATCCCCAGTTCCTCGTGCAGCTCGCGCGCCAGCGCCGCTTCCAGCGATTCGCCGGACTCGACCTTGCCGCCGGGAAACTCCCAGTAGCCCGCGTAGACCTTGCCTGATGGGCGCTGCGCCAGCAGCACGCGGCCATCGGGCAGGGTCAGCACCGCTGCGACGACTTCGGTGACCGGTGCCTGACTCATGAACGTCCTGCCCAGTCGCGCGCGAACTGCCATGCCACCCGGCCGTTGCGCGCGCCGCGGCCGAGCGCCCATTGCAGCGCAGCACGCTCGAAGCCCTCGTCGACGGCTCCCCCCAGCGAGACGGCCCAATGCCGGGCAACCGCCAGATAGGTGTCCTGGTCCATGCCGTGAAACGGCACCCACAATCCGAATCGGTCGGACAGCGAGATTTTCTCCTCGGTCGCCTCGCCCGGTTGTACCTCGCCATCCAGGTATCGCGTTTCCAGGTTTTCCGCCATGTATTCCGGCATCAGGTGGCGACGGTTGCTGGTGGCGTAGAGCAGCACGTTGTCCGACGGCCCGGCCAGCGAGCCGTCGAGCGCGGCTTTCAGGCTGGCGTAACCGGCCTCGTGCTCGGCGAAGCTGAGATCGTCGATGAAGACGATGAAGCGGTAATCGGAATCGGCCAACAGGTCGAACAGGTCGGGCAGGCTCGGCAATCCGGCCTTGTCCACTTCGATCAGGCGCAGCCCTTTGGCGGCGTATTTGGCATGTACGGCCTTCACCAGCGAGGATTTGCCGCAGCCGCGCGCGCCGGTGAGCAATACGTTGTTGGCCGGCTTGCCGGCGACGAACTGGCGGGTGTTGGCGTCCACCCGCTGCTTCTGTTCTTCAATCGCCAGCAGGTCCTTCAGGGCCACCCGCTGCGGATGCCGGATCGGCTTCAAGCCGCCGGCCTGCGCCGACCAGCGTGCGGCACGCACGGTTTTCCAGTCTTGCGCGGCGACGGCAGGCGTGTCGAGTCGATCGAGCAGGGCTGCAAGACGCGGCAGCAGGGAGTCGAATTCGGTCATGACGCGATTCTAGCGGATGCCACACACGTGCCGGTCTCCCGGCCGCTTAAGAAAAAATTAGGTTCTGCCTAGCAAAGACTTAGCAACGCGAAACAGCGAACCTGCCTAAGCTGGTCTCGTTCGGGCGCACGGTGCGCCCGTCGACGACTCGAGGAGTGACCATCATGAAGACATCGCTGAATTTCGTCGTGCTGCTGCTGGCGGGCTGGACGGGCATGGCCTCGGCCCAGCCGCCCGCGGACGCGGCCGAGATCCGCCATGGCCGTTATCTGGTGCAGACATCAGGCTGCAACGACTGCCACACCCCCGGCTACATGCAGCAGGACGGCAAGGTGCCGGAATCCGAGTGGCTGGTCGGCGACGGCATGGGCTGGCAGGGGCCGTGGGGCACGACCTATCCGAGCAACTTGCGCTTGCTGGCGCACACCATGACTGAACGGCAGTGGCTGGCCCGCGCCCGTCAGCCGATGCGGCCACCGATGCCGTCGCCGTCGCTGCGGGCCATGAGCGACGCCGACCTCAAGGCGATCTACCGCTACATGCGCAGCCTGGGCACCAAAGGCCGGCCGGCGCCGGCCTATGTACCGCCGGGCGGCAAGGTGGCGACGCCGTTCTTCGATATGAACCCGAAGAACCTGCCGCAGATGACCAGCAAACGCTAGCTCGAACTCAGGGTCAGCGGACGGTCCAGCACCAGGCGGAAGCGCCCGCGCCCGGTTTTTTCCAGCGCGATCGCCGGACAGCGCTCGGCGAGCCGGCGCTGCAGCAGGATCAGGCGCGTTTCCAGGTTGTCGCCGAAGTCGGGCAGCGGCAGGCGCGGGTCGCGCCGCAGTTCGCGGTTGCAGAAGTCGAGGCGGCCGCTCGCCGCGTGCTCGTTGAGAAGCGTCCACAGGATGCTGCCGGCGACCCCTTTGATCAGGTAGTCGTTGTCGATGAAGATGCTGTGGTCGACAGGAAAATAGCGGATGCGGAGCGGGGTGCCGCTGGGCCGGGCGCGGGTATCGGTGTGCGCGGGCTCGGCGTCGTCCGGTTCGCACGGTACCTGAGAGATGAGCGTGGCGAGGTGGCGGGCGTAGACCACCAGCGCGTCCTCGTCGGCGTGGCTGAAGCAGGCGTCGTGCTCGCTCTCGGCGTAGAGCATGCCGACAAGCCGGCCGCCGCGGATCAGCGGCACCGCGATCTGGCTGTGCGGTTCGGCCAGCACCGGCAGCGGAATGCGCGCCTCGCCCGGATGCGCCGCGCGTATCGCGGCCTGGTAGCTGTAGTCGCCGGTGCGGTAGTTGATGCGCACCGGGATTTTCTCGCGCGCGGCGACGCCGATGATGCCGTCGCCGAGCTTCACTTCCGCGCCGATCCCGGAATCGGCGTAGCCCAGGCTCGCCAGCGTGTAGAGCGCGTCGCCCGCCTCGTCCAGCATCAGCAACAGGGCGTGGTGGATGCCGAAGTTGGGACGCAGCGCGGCGAGCGCGCGGTCGGCGAGTTCGGACAGGTCCGTCGCATCGTCCAGCAGGTCGAGCGTCCGGCGCAGGCTCAGGAGGGTATCGGGAAGCGGCGGCGCGGCAGCCAGGTCGGGGTCGACGGCCTCGATGTCGAGCACCCGGTAGATGTCCGCGCCGCGCAGCATGAACACCTTGTCCATGCCGGTCTGCGCGGCGATGCCGGCGAGCTGCGCCTTCATGTATTCGAACAGCGGGCCTGCGGTTTCGGTGCGCAGGTAGTGGAGACGCAGGCGGAAATGTCGAAAACTGCCGGGCTCGACCACCTGCACCTGCGCGTAGGGATGCGCCTGCACGTTCTCGCGCGTCTTGCTGAAGAACTGGTACGACAGTGCCACGTGTTCGGCGTCGACATAGTGCACCTGCGAGGCATAGGCCACGTTGGGTGTGCCGTCCGCCGCGCAGGTCGCGACGACGGACGGAATCGCGCCGTCGAGGCAGGGCCGCAAGGCGTCGAGTGCGGGCTTCATGCCGCTGCCAGCACGCGCCCCGCGGCAGGCCCGGGCGTCTGGTCGAAGACGATATCTGGCGCCAAGCGCAGCGCGACCAGATCGCTTGCTGTCATCATGGCAATCAAGCCCTGCCCCAGTTCGGCGCCATAGCCGAGCGACACCAGTTCGTCGGCGAAGGCCTGCGCATAGCGTGCTTCGCAATCGCGGTGCGCCGCCTTAATCGCCACGCGCGTCGCGTGCCCGGCCTTGAGTTGCAGGGTCGCGTGCGTGGCCGGCCGGCTGAACACCGCGGCGATGCGGCTGCCGCCATCCAGCGCATCGAGCAGCTCGCGGCCGCGCCGCGCCGACAGCAGCAGCGTCACCGCCCTGCGATCGTGCGCCACCGTGCAGCCCTGCGCCCGGCACACGCACGGCCAGCCGTCGCGTCCGGCGGCGGCGACGTTGATCGACACCGGCCCCTGCAGGAAGGCGGACTGCTCGACGGTCAGCTGGACGCTCATGACATCAGGTTCGGTACTCGGCGTTGATCTTGACGTAATCGTAGGAAAAATCGCAGGTCCAGACCGTGGCGGCGGCCTCGCCGCGATCGAGCACGACCCGCACCGTGATGTCGGCCTCCCGCATCACCGCGGCGCCCTGCGCCTCGGTGTAGCTTGCCGCGCGGCCACCCTTCTCGGCCACCAGCACGTCGCCCAGATACACCTGCAGGGTGGAGACGTCGAGGTCCGCCACGCCGGCGTAGCCGATGGCGGCGAGGATGCGTCCGAGGTTGGGGTCGGAAGCGAAGAACGCGGTCTTGACCAGCGGCGAGCGTGCGATGGCGTAGGCGATCTGCTTGCACTCGGCGCGGTCGCGCCCGCCTTCGACCGCCACGGTGATGAACTTGGTCGCGCCCTCGCCGTCGCGCGCCATCGCCTGCGCAAGCTCGATGGCGACGGCGCCGACGGCGGCCTTCAGCGCCGCGTAATCGGCGCTGGACGCGGCGGCGATTTCAGCTGTTGCCGGCCTGGCCGGTGGCGATCAGGATGAAGCTGTCGTTGGTCGAGGTGTCGCCGTCGACGGTGACGCAGTTGAACGAGACGTCGGCGACCTCCTTCACCAGCTGCTGCATCAGGGCGGGGGCGATGGCCGCATCGGTCGCCACGTAGCCCAGCATGGTCGCCATGTTGGGATGGATCATGCCGGAGCCCTTGGCGATGCCGGTCACCGTGATGGTCTTGCCGCCGACCTGCGCCTGGCGCGACGCGCCCTTGGCGACGATGTCGGTGGTCATGATCGCGTGCGCCGCTTCCGACCAGTGGGCCGGCGCCAGGTCGGCTTGCGCCGCCGGCAGCGCGGGCAGGATCTTGTCGACCGGCAGCGGTTCCAGGATCACGCCGGTGGAAAACGGCAGCACGTTCTCTGCCGCACAGCCCATTAGCTGCGCCGTCGCCTCGCAGGTCTGGCGCGCCCGCTTGAGGCCCTCCTCGCCGGTACCGGCGTTGGCGTTGCCGGTGTTGATCAGCAGCGCGCGGATCTCGCCGTGCGCCAGATGTTGCTTGCACAGCGTCACCGGCGCCGCGCAGAAACGGTTTTGCGTGAACACGCCGGCCACCTGCGAGCCTGGCGCCAGTTCGATCAGGGTGATGTCGCGCCGCCCGGGTTTCTTGATCCCGGCGGACGCGATGCCGAGGCGAACGCCCGCAACCGGCGACAGGGAGGCGGGATCGGGAGCGGTGAGGTTGACGGGCATGGCGGCTTCGCAGGACGGAAAGCCGCTATTTTATGCCGGGCCGTCGGCAAATTGACGGCGTGGATTTACGGGGTGCGCCCCAGCAACGCGTTCATGGCACGGCGAAACCCGGGCCGCCACGGCCATACCGGGTCCAGTTCGATCGACCGGGCCAGCGCTGCCAGCGAAATGAGTGCGAATACGGAAAACAGCAACTCCGAGATCAGCTGGCGCGAAGTGAGCAAGCCCAAGGGGATGTCCAGAAAGCCGGGGACATAAAACAGGGCGGCAAATGCCGCGAATAGAAATGCCGGTCCGAGATACATGATTTCCGCAATTCTGGTGTTGTTGTAACGGTAACCAAGCAGCCCTTGTGCCAGGCTAATTAATTGTAAAAAATACAAGGACTTGTGATTTGTAAGGCGGACGCATGCCGGCAACAATGTAAATTAACCCGACAGCTACTTGCCGAGAGGCGGGGCGGCCAGCTTGCGCAGGATCTCGTGCGACAGCGAATAGAACTGTGGCGTCGGACCGAGGTCTTCGTAAATCGGGTCGCCGTAGTCGTCCTCGGCAATGATGCGGGTGCCGGGAACATATGGCATGGCGACTTCGAGCTCGTCGAGGGCGGCGCTGATCAGGTCGGCCATCAACTGGGATTCGCTGCGGTCGGGGTACATCAGGTGCAGGGCCTCGATACGTGCCGCATCACGTAAAGGCAGATGGACGCTGTAGGGACGGACCGAGGTGCGCGCATGGCGCTGCTTGCCCCAGCGTTGGATCAGTTCGGCGATGCGCATGGAACCTCCTCTGCCTCACGATGGTTTTGTTATAGCAAAGCCATCCGCAAGGCAAAGCGGAAATCAGGATGCCGACGTATTCTTTTGTGTGCGGCGCCACACCAGCGTGCGGTTGTTCGCCGGCATGGCGATATCCTGCAGCAGCAGCAGCCCCACGGCGCGCGCCAGCGCGTCCACGGCTTCGAAGTCGCGCACCCCGGAGGCCGGGTCGCGCGATTTCAGCCAGGCATCGAAACGGGCGTTGCTGTCCGAGGTGAACGCGCCGTCGTAGTTGAAGGGGCCGTACACCGCCAGTACGCCGTTTGCCTCCAGCACCTCGCCGACGCCTTCGAAAAAGCTCTCGACCTCGATCCAGCTCATGATGTGCAGGGTGTTGGCGGAAAACACGGCGTCATAGCGGCCGTCGAGCCAGGATTTCTGGTTGACGTCGAGCGCGATGGGGGGCCGCACGTTGGGCAGGGCCGCGTCGTCGAGCCAGCGCCGGATGCCGGGATGATGCAGCGGCAGGTCGGCGGTCTGCCAGCGCAGATGCGGTAATTCGGACCCGAAGTACACCGCGTGCTGGCCGGTACCGCTGCCGATCTCCAGCACATGGCTGCGGTCGGCAAACACCTCGCGCAGTACCGCCAGAATCGGCGCCCGGTTTTGCTCGCAGGATTCGGAATAGGGCTTGTCGGTCAAATCTGCGCCCCCGGCTTTTTGCACTGGCACTGGAATTCCAGTCCTTCGCTCGGCGTGGCCTTGCAGGAAAACACCTGAATCCCCGTGTTGCTGCAGATCTCCTTGCATTGCGCTTCCTTGCCCTGGCAGAAAGCAAGGTAATCCGGTGCAGGGGTTGTTTCGCTGGAGCTAAAGGAAATACAGCCTGCGAGCAGGGTCGTCATCCATAGCAATAAGAGGGGTCGCATCGGGCTCTCCTTGAATCGTGCCAACGCGTAGTGTGGCTGAGCCCCCGGGAATCTGGGGCGCAGGGGCACAATTTTACAATGTGTGAACAGGTCCCAGCCTGACCAGCCGGCCATCGGCCAGCAGCAGGGCGGCCCGCACCGGCTGCTCGGGGTACAGTCCGGCCAGCAGCGTCTGGTAGCCGGCCAGCTGGTGCCGATGGCGCTCGGACAACTGTTCGTCCGATAGGGCGCGGCTATCGTCCCCGGTTTTGTAGTCGAGCACCCATACCGCGTCGTCGCGTTCCACCACGCGATCGAGCCGCTGCACTTGTCCGCCCGCATCCAGCAATTCCAGTTCGTTGAACGCGCGCCGGTACTGTGCCGGGTCGAAGAACTGCGCCAGGTGGGGCTGTGCCAGCAGGGAATGGGCGGCGGCCTCGATACGCGACAACTCGGCCGCCATTCCCAGGCGTTTTGCCAGCGCCACCAGGTTGCGCGGACGGCCCGGCGGAGCAAGGTGTTCGAGGCAGGCATGAAACAGCTCACCTTGGGCTGCGCTCGGATGGGCCGGCGTGGGGGGCCGCCGCAGGCCGATGGCCGCAGCGCCAAAGCGCAAGGGCTGTGTGACGAGCGAGGGCGCTTCGGCCGCGCCGGCAGGTGGCAGATCGGCAGGAAGCGCCAGGCCTTGCCAGGCTGTCTCGACACGCTGCAGCCAGGTGTTCTTGTCCGTGGAGCCGCTCACGATCAGCCCCTGCTCGGCACGGGTGAGTGCCACATACAACAGGTTGTCGGATTCGCGTTGCGCCAGTGCCGCTTCCTCGGCAAACCAGGACTCGCGCCAGGTGCCGCGCTCGGCCTGATTGCCGAACAGCGAGAAATGCACGGGCCTTGGTGCCTCGGGCGGCCACGGTGCCAGCACGCCATAACTCTCTCCGCGCGTGTGGTCGCTGCCGCCGAGCAGCCAGACGATCGGCGCTTCCAGACCCTTGGATCCGTGGATGGTGAGCAGCCGCACCGCATTTTCGTCGTCGGCCGCGAGACCCTCGCCGGGTGCGGCATCGACATCATCGATAAGCGAAGCCAGTTCGCGAATGAAACCGGCCAGCGTCGGGTAGCGACCGGCGTCCTGCGCCAGCGCCAGTTGCATGAAAGCGCGCAGGTTGGCGGCCACCTGCGGCCGCAGCGCTGCCGGTACGGCCGCAGCGTAGCGTGCCTCGAGGTCGCCTTCGAAATAGATGCGGTCGAGCAGGTCGTGCACCGGCAGCGTGCCGCAATGCCTCCGCCAGCCACTGAGCAAGCTTGCAGCGCGTGCGAGCGTGGCCGGGCAGTCGGTGTGGCCGGCGATCTCGAGCAGGCGCTCCCAGCCGCGGATTTCGTCTGGCAACTGTGGCGCAAACACCTGCAGCAGGTCGGCGTCGCTGCAGCCGAAAACCGGGCTTTTCAACACGTGTGCCAGTTTCAGCTCGGCGTGCGGCAGCAGCAGGGTTTCCAGCAGCGCGATCACGTCCTGCGCTTCCAGCGCGTGCAGCAGGCCGCCGCGTCGCGAAGTGATGAAAGGGATGCCGGCGGCTTCCAGCGCACGCTCATACAGGCGCAGGTGGGTGCGACGCCGCACCAGTGCCATGACGTCGCCGGGGCGTGCCGGGTGAGTGGATCCGGCTTGACCCTCAGCCACATCCCATCGTCCCAGTACCTCGTCGCGCAACACCCGGGCAAAGGCTTTCGCTTCGACATGCACCACACGGTCGTCGGCTTCGGCCAGCGGCGTCAGGAGGGGGTTGCGCAATCCGCCTGCGGGGGCGGCCTCCACCTTTTCCGCGCTGATCGGCAGACACCGCAGCGCACCGGGGCGGGCTGCGTTTTCGGGGGCGTGTGCGTGCGGGGCAAAACCGTCGATGTCGGCAAACACCGGGTTGATCCCTTGCACCAACGCGGGCGACAGGCGTCGCGTCATGTCGTTGCTGAAACGGGCGGCCCCGAAATGTTGCTGCAAGAAATTCGCCGCGGCGGTGAACACCCGGGCCTCGCCGCGGCGGAAGCGGTAGATCGCCTGCTTCGGGTCGCCCACCATGAACACCGTCATGTCGCTGTCCGCCGCTCGCGCCTCGGCCAGCCAGGTGGAAAGTGCCTGCCATTGCAGCGGGTTGGTGTCCTGGAATTCGTCGAGCAGCAGGTGCCGGTAGCGTGCGTCCAGCTTCAGTGCGAGCCCCGCTGCGTGTTCCTCGCTTTGCAGCAGGCGGCACGCCAGCCATTCGGCATCGGCAAAATCGATCACGCCCTGCTGTGCCTTGGCATCCTGATAGCCCAGCACAAGCGTGTGGCCAAGCAGCAGGCCGTGGCGGTTGAGGTTCCAGATGCGCTGGTCGGTCTGGATCGAGGTGACCACCTCAAGCGCGGTTTCCAAAGCGTCGTACTCGCGCAAAAACGAGTCGGCCTCTGCGCCCATTGCTTTCAGGGTTTGCGCGTTGGCCTTTTTTGCCCGCCGTCCCCCATCCTTCTTCAGGATGAGATCGCGCACGCGATCAAAGTCTGCGGCAGCCAACGCCAGATGGATCGAGGTGCTTGTCCTGCGCTCGGCCTCGCTGCCTTTTTCCAATGCAAGGCCCACCCGCTTTACCCGCGCCATCATCGACTCGTCGGCCCAGAATGCCGCCACCGGGTCACTGTCCAGGTCAGGGTGCAGTCCCTCCCGCAACCGTTCCAGCGCATCGGCTGGCGGATCGGTCACGCCGTCGGTGTATGCCCACCACTCTGCGCGGGCATCGATAAAATGCCCTAGCAGCGTGTTCAGGTTGTGCTCGCCCAGATCGCTCAGCAAGGCCAGCAACGCCGCGCCCTCGGGTGATTCTGGCTGACCGGCCCACTGTGCCAGCAAACGCTCGCGGGTTTCATTCTGCAACTGCTTCTCGCGTTCCAGCAGCGGCGCGCCCCACGGCAGCCCCGCTTCCAGCGGCGCGCGCTTCAGGAGATCGAGAAACCAGCCGTGAAAGGTCGTCACCGTCGGCCCTGGCTGCGCGGTCAGCACCGTTTCCAGCAGGCCGCGTGCGCGCGGCAGCAGCCCATCGATTGCGTGTTCCGGCACCTCGCGCTGGCGCAAAAATTCGCGCACCGTCACGTCGTCCGCCAGCGCCAGCACCTGCAGCCAGTCGTGCAGCCGGTCGGTCATCTCCTGCGCGGCCTTGCGCGTGAAGGTGATCGCCAGCAGTTCCGAAGGCGCGGCGCCCGCCAGCAACAGACGCAGCATGCGCGACACCAGCAGCCAGGTCTTGCCGCTGCCGGCGCAAGCTTCGACCACCGCCGAGCAGGTGGGAGAGAGGGCGGTGGTGGTATCAAGGGGGGTGGCTATGTTTGTCATAAGCCAAAGCCCGCATGGCCGAGCACAACAACACCTACTGAGCGCAGGTAGGCATATGTTTTGTCGTAATACTCGGGTTGCCTGGTTGTGTCTGACCCGTCCCCCTCGGGAACGTAAATCACCATACCTTGACGTGCCCGCGTGAGTAGTACGCGATAAGCATTTTTCAAATAAACACGTGCATCACGGTCGTTGATGCTTTGCCATGCGGCTCCGCGAAATGACTTGTATGACCAGTCCTCGCCATCGTGTCTGAGATCGGCGTCCCAAGCCACACACGCCCAGTCGATCTCCAGGCCCTGAATATCAAATTCAGTGGCGACATCTTCTAAAAAACAGGAAGAACGAATGTCGGTCTTGTCATTGAGGAACCAGTTTTTGGGATCAATGGGGGCTTTTACGTTGATCCCAAATGGCTTTAAGCGGATGCCGCCAGAAGAGGCAACTATGCCATAGCGCTCGGTTCCCCGCGCCTGACTCGCCAGCCATTGTTTGGCGGCCAATAGATCGCGCGTGATGACAACAGGGTAAGCATCACGGATTTCAGCATATAACGTGCGAGCTTGCGGCACGTCGCAATCCAGCACGGCTTTGATGAACGCGGCGAGCTTTTCTGAACGAAATGACCGTATCGATACGGCGAGATGCAAGTCGTCGCGGTCTGTGACAGCTTTAAGCTCTCCAGGCGAGTAGAGCACCCCGTCAGGCATATATTCCTGATCGCTCAGCTTGGTCGATACGTAAACCTGCCAATGAGGAAATGAGCGTTTGATGGATTCAAACCACTCGCGCAGACCCGCCTCGCCCGTGTTGATTTCCTGCCCGCCGCCAATCAGGCAGACGATGGTTGCCCAGTCAGGGTGACGATCCATGACACTAATCAGAAACTCAGGTTCCGACTGGTTGAAGTCGATTTTCCCTTTTTTCGTTTTCATGAACGAGGCGGTCTGCTTTTGAGACCAGGCACGCTGCGCCTCGTCAAAGACCACTACACGCTCGATGGGGGCGGTAATTGTGGCTAACGCATCATCACGAAAATGATGAATGTTCTGGATAAACGCTTTCGCCTTGGAAAGCGTGATGCTTTTGCGTTGCTTGAGTCCTGCTTCTTTGGCTGCCGCAACTTCGTTTCTGGCAAGTGCTTCCCTGAGTACGTCAACCAACGGGCCATTACCCGACAGAAAAACAGCGTGCTCAGAATTCTCAACGTTGTGCCAGGTATTCGCCAGATTCAGCCCTGCCAATGTTTTACCCGCGCCCGGGACACCCGTTAAAAAGCAGATGGATTTTTGCTGTTTTCTCTTTGACGTATCGATAATTTCGGAAATCGCTTTTGCTGTGCGGGACAGATTGATCGCGCCCGCATCAGACCGAGAAATCTCCTCTACGCTGTGGCCACGGTAAAGCGCCTGAGCGGCCTCGATGATGGTCGGCGTGGGTTTGTAAACCGAAGCCAGCCAGGCGTTTGCATCGATATCGCTTTCCTCGGTTAAGCATGAAAACCGGTCAATGATCGTGGCAAGTGAATCCCCGTTGGTACAAACAGGCTTGGCGACGCGATCGGGATGTAGCGTGAACTCCGCGTCTGGCTCTTCGGCTTCAGTACAGACAAGAATGGGAACGACGATGCGCTGGTGACTTTGTTCATGGAAATTCTTGAGGTCCAGCGCGTAGTCCACCACCTGGTCGATCGCGTGACGCTCGAATGCAGTGGCACCGACCTTGAATTCAATGGCGAATATGACTGCCCCGGAAATAACCACGCAGTCAATGCGTTTGCCCATTCGCGGAATGCTGAACTCAAAGCCAATGTGGCCATCGATCGCCTCTAGCCAGTTTTTGGCAGCGCGAATCTGGATCAGCCAGGCGTTGCGTTGTTGCTCTTCCAGTGCAAATTCATGCTTGCTGGCCAATTCACCCAGAATGTGATTTTCAGTGTCCGCAATGAATTCACTGATGGGCTTAAAGTAATAAGCGTGGGTCATTACGTCCACATCCCCTTGCGACACAGCCCGCGCGCTTCACAGTACTGGCAGACGGCATCGACGCCGTTCGCCCGCAGCGCTGCGCCCGCGGCGATGGCTTCGAGCAGCTGCGGCAGGCGGCGGCCGATGGCGTCGACATCGGTTTCGCCATTCAGGTCGATGGGGGTGACAGGCACCTCGTTGATCGGCAGGTAGGCGGCGGCGGCTTCGGCGAGCCAGGCGTAAAAAGGCAGCTGGACGGCTTCGGCGGGATCCTTGAGTTTTTTCCGGAGACCCTGCGCAGCGCCGGTTTTGTAGTCGATGACGGTTCGTGCATCCCCTCGCTCGTCAACGCGGTCGACGCGGCCGTGCAGGGTGATGTCGCCGAGACCGGGGACATTGAACGGCATTTCGTACGCGGCTTCGCCAGATTGATAGCGCCAGCCTTGGGCGACCTCGTCCAGCCAGGCATCGATGTAGGCCGGCTGGATGGCTGCCCACTTGCTGCGCCAGGCGGCGGCAGTCCAGGCGGGCAACGTGGCAAATTCGGTGTCGGAAATCTCACTCAGGCGGACCAGCGCGGCTTCGCGTTCAGGTGCCGGGGCACTGTCGTGGAAATCCTTGAGGATGCGGTGCAGGGCGTTGCCGTAGTCGCTCTTGTCAAGGGCGTCGTCGGCTTCTTCGAGCTCGTGGATGCCGAGCACGCTTTTGACAAAAAAACGATACGGGCAATCGAGCAGGGTCTGGTAAGCGGTGGGCGAATAGCGGCGCGGCAATTGTGCAGCGGACACTGTCGGTGCGGGCTGCACACTGGGTTCGGGCAACGGGCCGGGTTGGGTGGGCGGAACGCCGCTGGTCTGCACGGGCAAATCGCTGCCCCACGCGGCCTGGTGCAGTGCCTGCAGCCGCAGCACCAGCGGCGAGGCGGGATTGGGTTCGTCGTTGTTCCAGGCGCGCCAGCTGATGAGCGCGGGCCCTTGCCCCAAGAGGTGCATCAGGTCTACGGTTGCGGCGTCGGCTTCCAGCGCGGCAGTGGACAGGCCCAGTTCTGCGCGGGTGGCCTGGCTGAACAGGCCGTGCACAGGACGTGCGGGCAGATGCCGGGCGTCGGCGCCGAGCACGGCCACCGCATCGAACAGGCGGCCGCGCGCGGCAGGCAATGAAGTCAGCACGATCGGACTGTCGACGCTGGCGTCGATGAAGCTGGCAGATTCCAGCGCCTGGTTGAGCCAGCGCCGCCATTCGCCAAAGCTGTATTTTTCGCTGTCGTCCGCCAGATCGTGGCGCAAGGCTTCGAGCGTGTCGAGCACGCTGGCGCCGGCGGCATCGGCGTTCAGCGCGGCCGTTGCATCGATCCCGGCGAGGCTGGTGTTCAGTCTCGCGAGCCAGATGGCCAGGGGCGCGCGGTTTTGTGCAAAGTTTTGCCTGGCGCCAAACAGCGCCGCCAGCCAGGAGGGCAGCTCGCCAAACTGGGACTGGGCAAGCCGAAGCATGTCGGCCATGCCTCGCGCCACACCCTGTCGCCGCAGCGCGATTTCGAACTGCAGCACCTGATCCTGTCTTGCCGCCAACTCGCCCAGCACGAAGGGCGATTTCAGCAGATCGAGCAATTCGACGTGCGGAAAATCGCTGGCAATGCACTCGAGCCAGCGGTCGATCACGGCGGCGGCGGCGGTGGTCGACAGTGTCCAGCCGGTTTCGTCGGCAACCAGCACGTCGAGGCGCTCGAGCAGCGCACGCACCCGGCGCGCCGTTTCGCGGTCGAGTGCGATCAGGGCGATGTCGCGCTGACCGGCGTGCAATCGAGTCGCGACCCAGGTGGCGGCGGCACACGCTTCGGCTTCCAGGTGCGGCGCAGGGTACAGCGTCAGGTGAGGGGAAACGGGCGAATGCGGGCAGGCTTCTGCCTGCATGGCGGCTCGTTCGCGCAGCGGCGGATCGGTCAGCTGCCAGGCCAGGCGCAGGGTATGCGCTACCGCGTCGGCTGCCTCGGCGGCCGCTTCGAACAGGGTGACCGCGGCATGCTCGGCGCAGCGCGCGAGAAACTGCCGTTCGACGGCAGTGAGGGGGCCCAGCGCGTAACCGTAAATGGGCCGCGGCGCGGCGCGGAGCGTCTCGAGCAGCGCATCGAGCGCACGCGCATAGCGTGCCTGCGGGTCGCTGCCGTCCTGGTTGAGCGCCCGCCACACAGCTTCGATCAGCGCGGTCTCGCGGTCGAGCGCGTCGGCGTGCAGCGCGCGAAGCTGCGACCCGATGTTGCCGCCCAGACGTGCAGCGGAGAGTTCGTCCGCCAGTTGCAGCAGTTCGCTGGCGAGCGCCCACTTGTCGACGGTGCCAAGCCAGGCCTCGCGGCGCAGTACGCTGTGCAGCCTTGCCAGGCGCCGAGCCTGCGGTTCGATACGGTCGTCGGCGACGCTCTCGGCCCAGCTTTTCAACGGAATGATCTGCGGTGGAATCAGTACCGGGAGACCAGCTGCCCGGGCCAGCGCGCGGGCAAAGTCCTGTCCGGCGCGGTGATTGGGGACGAGTACCGTCAGCCCGGACAGATCGGGCAGGCAGTCGGCATGGCGATCGAGCAGGGTGCGGGCAACGGCGTGCGGCAGCGCCCCGCCGCCCAGGACATACGACTCCACACGCACTTCAGTGCGTAGTGGATCGGAGTCCCCTCGTGGGGCATACGATTCCACACCACCTAGCGGGACTTCAGCACGTAGTGGATCGGAGTTTCCGTGTGAGGCATGCGCCGCCAGCCCGTTCAGCGGGACTTCAGCGTCAGGTGGACCGGCATCCTCGGGGGGAATCCTTGCGATTCCCACCGGGTTCAGCGTTCCAGGTGCTGGAGCTTGTCCTTGACGCCGGCCCACTCGTCGGCGTCGGGCAGCGGATCCTTGCGCTCGATAATGACTTTCCACTGCTTGGCGAGTTCGGCGTTGAGCGCGATGTAGGCGCGCTGGTCATCCGGCACGTCGTCCTCGGCGAAATATGGCCTCGACCGGACATTCCGCCACGCACAGGGTGCAGTCGATGCACTCCTCGGGGTCGATGACGAGGAAATTGGGGCCTTCGTGGAAGCAGTCCACCGGACAGACATCGACACAATCGGTATATTTGCACTTCACGCAGGCGTCGGCTACAACGTAAGTCATTCGTATTTACCCAGAAATTTGAAAAATGCCCGGATGCTTGCAGGCGGCGATTTTGATGTAGCATATCGGCACAAAACCGAATTTTCCAGCTTTACCACCTTCCCAAACCATCCAGGCCGCGTCCGGCCATCCGCATTCTTCAATAGGAGCAACACCGATGAGCGAGCATGTTCATTACATATCCGACGATTCCTTCGAACAGGAAGTCCTGCAGGCCGGTGTTCCGGTGCTGGTGGATTACTGGGCGGACTGGTGCGGTCCCTGCAAGATGATCTCGCCGATCCTCGACGAGGTCGCCAAGGAATACGCCGGCAAGCTCAAGGTGTGCAAACTCAATATCGATGAAAACCAGGCCACCCCGCCCAAGTTCGGCATCCGCGGCATCCCCACCCTGATGATTTTCAAGAACGGCAACGTCGAAGCCACCAAGGTCGGCGCCCTCTCCAAGTCGCAACTCACCGCTTTTGTCGACAGCAACATCTGATCCCAAGCCTTCCCCGGACGGCGCATCGGCGCGCCGCCGCCAGCAGCACCGTCCGGCTTCTCCCCTCCCCCCACGTCCGGCTCTTTCAAGCGAGCCCACTCAGGCCCATCCCATGCATCTTTCCGAACTCAAGCAAAAACCCATCACCGAACTGCTCGAAATCGCCGCCACCAACGGCATCGACAACGCCAACCGCTTCCGCAAGCAGGAACTGATCTTCACCATCCTGAAGACGCTGGCGAAGCGCGGCGAAAGCATTTATGGGGACGGCGTGCTGGAAGTGCTGCCGGATGGATTCGGGTTCCTGAGATCGCCGGAAACCTCGTATCTTGCCAACACCGACGACATCTACGTGTCGCCGTCGCAGATCCGCCGCTTCAACCTGCATACCGGCGACAAGATCGAGGGCGAGATCCGCACGCCGAAGGACGGCGAGCGCTATTCGGCGATGACCAAGCTCGACCTGATCAACGGCGAGCCGCCCGAGGCGAGCAAGAACAAGATCCTGTTCGAGAACCTGACCCCGCTGCATCCGGACAAGCCGCTCATACTGGAACGTGAAATCAAGGCCGAGGAAAACATCACCAGCCGCGTCATCGACATCGTCGCGCCGGTCGGCAAAGGCCAGCGCGGGCTGCTGGTGGCGCCGCCGAAGTCGGGCAAGACGGTGATGCTGCAGCACATCGCCCACGCCATCAGTTCGAATCACCCCGACGTGGTGCTGTTCGTGCTGCTGATCGACGAACGCCCGGAAGAAGTGACCGAAATGAGCCGCACCGTGCGCGGCGAAGTCGTCGCCTCGACCTTCGACGAACCCGCCAGCCGCCACGTGCAGGTCGCCGAAATGGTGATCGAGCGCGCCAAGCGCCTGGTCGAGCACAAGAAGGACGTGGTGATCCTGCTCGATTCCATCACCCGTCTGGCGCGCGCCTACAACACGGTGCAGCCGGCATCCGGCAAGGTGCTGACCGGCGGTGTCGACGCCAATGCGCTGCAGAAGCCGAAGCGCTTCTTCGGCGCCGCGCGCAACATCGAGGAAGGCGGCAGCCTCACCATCCTCGCCACCGCGCTGGTCGAAACCGGCAGCCGCATGGACGACGTGATCTACGAGGAATTCAAGGGCACCGGCAACCTCGAGATCCACATGGACCGCAAGATGGCCGAGAAGCGCCAGTACCCCGCGATCAACGTCAACCGCTCCGGCACCCGTCGCGAAGAACTGCTGATGCCGCACGACATCCTGCAGAAGGTGTGGGTGCTGAGGAAGCTGCTGTATCCGATGGACGACATGGAGGCGATGGAATTCCTGCTCGACAAGATCCGCGCGACCAAGAACAACAGCGAGTTCTTCGACTCGATGCGTCGCGGTTAATCCGATCCCGGGCTTGATCGGGGCTTGCGTCTCCGCTATACTCCCGCGTTCTCCGAATTCAACCTTTTAAGGAATTGCCATGAAAGCCGGCATTCACCCCGATTACAAAGAAGTTTCCGTGACCTGCTCCTGCGGCAGCACCTTCAAGACCCGCTCCACGCTGGGCAAGGATGCGCTGCACGTCGAAGTCTGCTCTGCATGCCATCCGTTCTACACCGGCAAGCAGAAGATCGTCGATACCGCGGGTCGCGTCGAGAAGTTCCGCCAGCGCTACGGCATGAAGTAAGCAGGTCTTCGCATACAGGCGTGATGCAATTCAAAGCGGCTTCGGCCGCTTTTTGCATTTTTGCGGCGCTGCAACGGTATCATTTCGTACGCTGCCCCCAGACAATAAAGAGATCCACTTGAACCCCCAAGTTTTTCGCCGCATTGCAGTGATCGTACTCGGCACGCTGGTGCTGACCCACTGCGCGCAAAACCCGGTCACGGGCGACAAGGACTTCGTGCTGATGTCCGAGCAGCAGGAAATCGAGATGGGTGCGAAGTCGCACCAGGATGTCCTGCAGGAATACGCGGCGCTGGACAATCCGGCGCTGCAGGCCTATGTGAACGAGGTCGGCCAGCGGCTGGCCAAGCAGAGCCATCGTCCCAACCTGCAGTGGCATTTCACCGTGGTCGACAGTCCCGACGTCAATGCCTTTGCCCTGCCCGGTGGCTATGTCTACATCACGCGCGGGATCATGGCGTACCTGAATTCGGAGGCTGAACTCGCCGGCGTGGTCGGGCACGAGATCGGCCACGTCACCGCGCGCCACGGCGTGCGTCAGCAGAGCGCGACCACTGCAGCCGGCCTCGGTGCCGTGCTGGGGTCGATTCTGGTGCCGGGGATGAACAATCAGGCCGGCGCTACCATGATGCAATCGCTGGCGCAGGCCTGGACCGCCGGCTACGGTCGCGATCACGAACTGGAATCCGATCGTCTCGGCGCGCAATACCTGGCCAAGACCGGCTACGATCCCAAGGCGATGATCGAGGTGATCGGCGTCCTGAAGGATCAGGAACTGTTCGCAGCCGAGCAGGCCAAGCGCGGTGGCCGCCAGCCGCGCACCTATCATGGCACGTTCGACACCCACCCCAGCAGCGATGCGCGCCTCAGGCAGGTGGTGGGCGAGGCGGACAAATATGCCGTGGCCAACCCGCGCGAGGGCCGCAACGAATACCTGCAGCACATGGCGGGCGTGGTGTTCGGCGACAGCCCGGATCAGGGCGTGATCCGCGACAACGCCTTGCTGCATGAAAAGCTCGGCCTGGCCATTCAGTTCCCGCAGGGCTGGAAGGTGCGGAACCTGCCCGACCGGGTGATGGCGACCAGCCCTCAGGGCGATGCGCTGATCGAGTTGCAGCAGGGACCGAAGAACGACAAGCCGCTGGCCACCCTGCAGAAAGGCCTCAAGCTGGATGCCGGCGCGCGCTACGACAACGGCAATCTCAGCGGTTATCCGGCTGCCTTCGCTGCCGGTTCGCAGCAGGGCAAGCCGGTCGTGGTGGCCGCCGTGGTGTTCAATGGCACGCAGTATCTGATCGCCGGCATGACCAAGGACAAAGCCACTTATAATCGCGATCGCAGCATCCTGCGCGCAGCCATCAACAGCTTCCACGCGATCACGCCCGCCGAGCGCAAGGCAGCTCGCCCCTATGTGCTGCAGCTGGTGACGACGCAGCCGGGCATGACGATGGCGGGTCTGGCCCGGCAGTCGCCGCTGGGCGCCGATGCCGAAAGCCAGCTGCGCCTGATCAACGACCTCTATCCCAGCGGCGAGCCGAAGCCGGCTCAGCTCATCAAAATTGTCCAATAGGCGCGCGTTTTCCCTTCGACAGCACCCGCAAGGCGTACGCCGGTGGGGACCCCGCTGCTGTGCTGTGACCCTTCCGCAGATCGGCCTGCTGTTGCTCTGCGCTGCCTGGCTGCTGCCCGGGCTCGTCGGTCATGCGCCATGGAAAGGCGGCGACGGCGAGCACTTCGTCCAGTTGTGGCTGCTGCAGCAAAGCGGTGCGTCCCCGCAGAGCCTGTTCGCCACGCCGCCCCTGTATTACTGGACGGCGAGTGCGACCGCCTGGCTGACCTCGCCCCTCCTTTCCCTGCCCGATGGCGCAAGACTGGCCTCCGGGCTTTTTGTCGCGCTGGCGCTGGTCTTTGTCGCGCGCACGTCCCGGGTGCTGTACGGGGCAGAGACCGCCTGGGCCGCCGCGCTGACCCTGCTGGGTTGCATGGGCCTGCTGCTGCGCGGCCACGAACTCAATGCCTACACGGCCCAGTTTGCTGCGGCGTCGATCATGTTGTACGGCCTTGCAAGCCTTGGGCAGGACAGATGCAGCAGCTGGGCGCTGGGCGGCGGTGCGCTATTGATGCTGCTCGCTGGCGGCGTCGTGGAAGCGGTCCTGTTTCTGCTGCTTGCCGGGTTGCTGGTTCTGCAACTGGAGACGTATCGCAGCAGAGCGGCACGCCACGCGTTCGTCTGGGGTGCGGGTCTTGCGCTCATCGGGGCGGCGGCGTGGCTGGCATATCTGGCCACGCAGGGGATTCCGTTGTCGCAGGCGCTCAACCTGCAGCGCTGGCTCGGCAATGCAGGCCAAAGCCCGTTTTATTATCTGTGGACGCTGTCCTGGTATGCCTGGCCGGCGTGGCCGCTGGCGGCCTGGGCACTGTATCGGAGCCGACGAAACTGGCGCACCCCGGGCGTTGTCCTGCCAGTCGGCATGCTGCTGATCCTGCTCGTCCTCTATGCCTTCGATGCCGGCCCCGGCGAGGAACAGGGCCTCATCCTGCTGCTGCCGATCGCGCTGCTGGGCACGTCCGGCCTGTATACCCTGCGGCGCGGCGCGGCCAATGCGCTGCTGTGGTTCGCCCTCATGCTGTTCGGCTTCATCGCGCTGGTGTTCTGGGTCTACTGGAGCGCGCACGACCTCGGCATCCCGGCGCGACTGGCGGCAAGGCTCACCAAGCTGGGGGGGACCGATGTCGGCGAATTGCGTCCATGGACCCTGGTGCTGGGCATCGTCGTGACGCTGGCATGGATCCTTTTCCTGTCCCGCGTCCAACGCTCGCCGCTGCGCCCCATGCTGGTGTGGACGTCGGGCATGACCTTCATCTGGGTATTGCTGATGGCGCTGTTTCAGGCACCGCTCGACCGCCGCCTGAGCTATGTCGGCGTAGGCGAGGTGCTCGCCGCGCAGGTGCCCGCCACCGAGTGCATCCAGTCTTACCAGGTGCGCAGCCAGCAGCGGTTGCTGCTGGCCTATCATAGCGATCGTCTGATTGCCCCTGCCGACGTCGACTGCAACTGGCTGCTGATCGAAACCCGTCACCGTGAACCCGAACCGCCTGTCGCGGACTATTGGGTCAAGCAGTGGGAAGGCGCACGTCCCGGCGACCGCTCGGACCGCTTCCACCTGTATGCACGCCACTGAGCGGGTGGCCGCGGTCATCCTGGCGGGTGGGCAGGGCAGCCGCATGGGCGGCGCCGACAAGGGCCTGATCGAATATCGGGGCCACCCGCTCATCGAATGGGTGCTTGCGGCGATCGCCCCGCAAGCCGGGGAACTCGTCATCAGCGCCAACCGCAATCTCGATGCGTATGCCGGCTATGGGCACCGCGTGCTGCCCGACACGCTGCCGGATTATCCCGGCCCGCTCGCCGGCGTGCTGGCGGCCTTGCAGGCCGTGGACGCCGAGTGGCTGCTGGTGGTGCCGTGCGACACGCCGCATCTGCCGGCTGATCTGGCGACGCGCTTGCTGGATGCGGCACGGCGCGGGAACGTCCCGCTGGCAATGGCAGCGGACGACCAGCACACCCACCACACCTGCTTCATCGTGCGCACCGACCAGCGCGACGGTCTCGCAGGGTTTCTTGCGCGCGGCGAACGTGCGGTACGTCGCTGGCAGGCGGAACTGCCCTCGGCGACCGTGCGTTTCGATGCCGCAGGCTTTGCCAACTTCAATCATCCGCGCGATCTCGAGCCCTAGCGGGCCGCCCTGGCGCTCCCCGGCCTGAACCCGGGTTTCCTATATTGACTGCACGTGCCGGATAACGCCCGCATGCCGATGCCGGTCTGCGGGATACGGCACGCCGCCAGTCCGGCGGGCTGACGAATCAGGAGAACACAGCATGCAAAACGCACTCATATCCGGGCTGCTCGCTGCCGCGCTGACGCTCTGCGCGGCGTCCGTAGCTGCAACGGGAGGCGGCGCCGAGGCAGGGCGGGCGTCGCCGACGCAGACGCCGTATGGCTCGGTGAGCCTGCCTTTCGACCTGCACAAGATCCCGCAGGCGCCCGTCTACTACATCATCGGCCTGTCGGGCGTTCCCGGCGCGGAGAACGAGGGCCATACCTCGAATGCGGGCTTCGTGGTGACGGAGGAAGGGGTGGTCGTGTTCGACGCCCTCGGCACGCCGGCCCTCGGCTACCGCCTGCTCCAGCGCATCCGGGAAGTGACCGACAAGCCCGTCAAGCGGGTCGTGGTCAGCCATTACCATGCTGACCACATCTACGGGCTGCAGGCCTTCGAGGAGCATGCGGCTGCGCCGACCGTGCTGGCCCAGCGCGGTGCCCTCGGCTACACCGGAGGCACGGCAGCCAGCCAGGGCGAGGATGCCGAACGGCGGCTCGAGCAGCGCCGCCAGGCGCTGTTTCCATGGGTCGACGAGAAGACCTACATCGTCGCGCCGGATCAGGTCTTCGACCGGGAAACCTGCTTCGAACTGGGTGGAATCCGGTTCGAGATCAGGCACCTCGGGCCCGCTCATGCGCCGGGCGATTCGGTCATGCTGATCAGGCAGTACGGGGTGCTGTTCAGCGGCGATGTCATCTACGGTGGCCGCGTTCCGTTTCTCGACAGCCCCGAGACCGATATCGACCACTGGCTGGAAGGACTGGACTACATCGCCGGGTTGAAGGATCAGGTGCGCTATGTCATCCCCGGCCACGGCACCCTGTCCGGCGATCCCCAGCAGGCGGTGGGGGCGACCCGGCGCTATATCCTGTTCGTGCGCCAGGCCATGGCGGCGGCGGTCAGGGATTTCGTGCCCTTCGACGAGGCCTACCGCAACACCGACTGGTCGCGCTACGCGAACCTGCCGGCTTTCGAAGCCAGCAACCGTGGCAATGCCTATCGGATTTATCTCGAGGAGGAGGCCCGCTCGCTGCAGTAGCCGGTGCGCAGTCCGACTGCCTGGTCCGGGCCTGACGCCTCGAGTTCCCCCACCAGCGAGGCGATCGTGCGGTGCATGTCGCGGCGATAGCCTTACCTGAACCGTTCGGCGGCGGAACGTACCGCCGCGCTGACCTCGTCCCACGCCTGCTCGACGCCGGCCGTCAGGTCCTCCCAGGCGCCTTCGCCAGCGGATTCCAGCTTGTAGAGCTTGCTGCGTGCGTCGTTGCGCTTGCTGCGCAAGGCCTCGACCTGCTTGTAGTATTCGGCGCGCGCCTCCGCTTCGGCAAGATCCGCCTTGGCGTTGAGCACGTCGATCTCGGCATTCCACTGATCGAGCCTGGACTGCATCCTGCGTATGAATTCTTCCTTCGTTCCCATCGCGTTCTCCTTGTGCCGGGTACGACCGGCCTGCTTCGGTTCAGGCGCGATATGTCGCGAACGATGAATTCACCGCGCGCCGCCGGGTCGCCACGCAAACACTCCTTGATTAAAGCAGCCGGCCGCCAGGATACAAGCGCCCCCCGACTGGCGCGACCTCAGCGGGAAGGGGTGTCGCGATCCTGCAGGACGTCGTCCAGCAGTTCCACCCAGTGCCGGACCGGAATCGGACTGCCGGACTGCAGATGGGCGAGGCAGCCGATGTTGGCGGTGGCGATCAGCTCGGGCTGGCCGGCCCGCAGGTGGCCGAGCTTGCGTGCCTTGAGCTGCGCTGCCATCTTGGGCTGCAGGATCGAGTAGGTGCCGGCCGAACCGCAGCACAGGTGCTTTTCGGCCACCGCGGTGAGCTCGAAGCCGGCGTCGGTCAGCAGCGCCTCGACGTCGCCGCTGAGCTTCTGGCCGTGCTGCAGGGTGCAGGGCGGGTGGTAGGCGATGCGCTTCGGCGCGGGACGCGCGGCGAGCGCTTTCAGGGCCTCGCGCCCGGCGACCAGCACTTCCGAAATGTCCTGCGTCGCAGCGGAGACCCGTGCGGCTTTCTCTGCATAGGCGGCATCGTTGCGCAGCAGCCAGCCGTAATCCTTCACCATCACGCCGCAGCCCGAGGCCGTCATCACGATCGCTTCGACGCCGGCATCGAGATGCGGGACCCAGGCGTCGATGTTGCGGCGCGCCGCGGCGAGGCCCGCGTCGGTGTCGTTGAGGTGGTGCGGCAGCGCCCCGCAGCAGCCGGCTTCGTTCGCCGTGATCAGCGAGATGCCGATGCGGTCGAGCACGCGCGCGGTGGCGGCGTTGATGTTGGGCTTGAGGCCGGGCTGCACGCAGCCTTGCAATACCAGCATGCGGCGCGCATGACGCGGCGGCGGCCAGTCGCCCGCGGCTTCGGCGGGCGGAATGCTGGCTTTCAGGAAAGCCGGCATCAGGCTGCGCACGCTCTGGCCGAGCTTCAATGCGCTACTGAACAGCAGGGGCGTGCCGAGTCCGGTTTTCAGCGCCGCGCGGGTGGCGGTTTCGCCCACGCCACGGCCGACTTTTTCCTCAACGATGTGGCGCCCGATGTCGAGCAGCTTGCCGTATTCCACGCCCGACGGGCAGGTGGACTCACAGCTGCGGCAGGTCAGGCAGCGATCGAGGTGCAGCTGCGTCTTCGCCGTGGGCGTCGCGCCCTCGAGCACCTGCTTCATCAGGTAGATGCGGCCGCGCGGCGAATCGAGTTCGTCGCCGAGTATCTGGTAGGTGGGGCAGGTGGCGAGGCAAAACCCGCAATGCACGCAGCTGCGCAGGATGCGCTCGGCGGCGTCGCCATCGGGGGTGTTGCGGTAGGCGTCGGCAAGATGGGTCTGCATGTCAGAAATCCGGATACAGCCGGCCGCGATTGAGGATGCCGCTGGGGTCGAAGCGCTGCTTCAGGTTGCGGTGCAGGACCGACAACGGCGGCGACAGCGGCGTGAACGTACCGTCGGCCGGCGCCGTGCCGCGGAACAGGGTGGCGTGGCCGCCAGCGGCTTTCGCCGCTACGCGCAGCGTGTCGGCGGCTGCGTCGGAGGTCAGCCAGCGCACGGCGCCACCCCATTCGATCCATTGCGCGTCGCCCAGATTCAAGGGCGGCGCGGTCGGCTTCACCGCCAGTCGCCACAGGCCCTGATTCGACGCCGGCGCGCGCTTGTCGAAAAACGGCGTGGTCTGGTCGCGCAGGCGCTGCCAGAAGGCGGCAGCGTCCTTCAACATTTCGCCGCCGAGCTTGGCCTGCGCGGCCTGCACCGCCGAGGCCGCGCCCGACAGTCGCAGCGTCAGCAGGCCGGCGTGCCACGACGTCGCCGACAGCGGCAGCGGCTGTCCCGCCCACTGGTTCATTTTCGTGATGGCATCGGCTTCGTCGAGTTCGAATTGCAGCGTGGTTTCCGTCGCCGGCCTGGGCAGCACCTTGAGCGAGGCTTCGGTGATGAGGCCGAGCGTGCCGAGCGCGCCGACCATCAGCCGCGACACGTCGTAGCCGGCGACGTTCTTGATCACCTGGCCACCGAAGCGCAGCGGCTGGCCGCTGCCGTCGATGATGCGCACGCCGAGCACGAAGTCGCGCGCGGCGCCGGCGTAGGGGCGGCGCGGGCCCGAGAGGCCGGCGGCGATGCTGCCGCCGAGCGTGGCGTTGCCGGCGAAGTGGGGCGGCTCGAACGCCAGCATCTGCCCCTGCTCGGCGAGCAGCGCCTCGATTTCGGCGAGCGGCGTGCCGGCGCGCGCGGTCAGCACCAGTTCCTTGGGCTGGTAGTCGACGATGCCGGTGAGCGTGCGTGAGCTGAGCACTTCGCCCTCGTCGGCACCGCCGTAGAAGGTCTTGCTGCCACCGCCCTGGATGAGGAGCGGGTTGCCGCTTGCCTGCGCGGCTTGGATGCGGTCGATGAAGGCGTCCAGCATCAGAACCTCGGCAGCTCGGGATGCGGCAGCTGGCCGCCGTGGACGTGCATCGCGCCCCATTCGGCGCAGCGGTGCAGTTCGGGCACGGCCTTGCCGGGGTTGAGCAGCCGGTCGGGATCGAACGCGGCCTTCACCTCGTGGAAGCGGGTCAGTTCCGGGGTGGCGAACTGCGTGCACATTTGCCGGATCTTCTCCACCCCGACGCCGTGCTCGCCGGTGATGGTGCCGCCGACCTCGACGCACAGCTCGAGGATCCTGCCGCCGAATGCCTCGGCCTTGTGCAGCCCGTCGGGCTGGTTGGCATCGAACAGGATCAGCGGATGCAGGTTGCCGTCGCCGGCGTGGAACACGTTGGCCACCGCCAGACCATATTCCGCGCTCATCTCGCCGATGCGTTTCAGCACGTGCGGCAGCTGGCCGCGCGGGATGGTGCCGTCCATGCAGTAGTAGTCGGGGGCGAGCCGTCCCACCGCCGGAAACGCCGCCTTGCGCCCGGCCCAGAACCTGAGCCGCTGCGCCTCGCTGTCGGCGGTGCGGATCTCGGTCGCGCCGGAGTCTTCGAGCACCTTGCGCACGGTGAAGATGTCGGCCGAGACTTCCTCGTTGACGCCGTCGACTTCGCACAAGAGCAGCGCCTCGCAGTCGAGCGGATAGCCGGCGTGGACGAAGGCCTCGGCGGCCTGGATGGCGAGCCGGTCCATCATCTCGAGGCCGGCCGGGATGACGCCGGCGGCGATGATGTTGCCGACCGCGGCACCCGCCATCGCCACGTCGTTGAACGCCGCCAGCACCACCTGCGCGCGCTCGGGGCGCGGCAACAGTTTGACCGTGACCTCGGTGATCACCGCCAGCATGCCTTCCGAGCCGGTCAAGAGCGCCAGCAGATCGTAGCCGGGCGCGTCGAGCGATTCGCCGCCGATCTCCAGCAGTTGGCCATCGATGGTCCAGGCGCGCAGGCCGAGGATGTTGTGCACCGTCAGCCCGTATTTCAGGCAGTGCACGCCGCCCGAGTTTTCCGCCACGTTGCCGCCGATCGAGCAGGCGATCTGCGAGGAAGGATCGGGCGCGTAGTAGAGGCCGTGCGGCGCGGCGGCTTCGGAAATCGCGAGGTTGCGCACGCCGGGTTCGACCACCGCGGTGCGCGCCAGCGGGTCGATGGCCTTGATGCGGTTGAGCTTGGCCAGCACCAGCAGCACCGCGCCGTCGACCGGCAACGCGCCTGCCGAGAGTCCGGTGCCGGCGCCGCGCGCCACCACCGCCACCTTGTGCTGGTGGCACAGCTGCAGGATCGCCGCCACCTGCGCTTCGTTCTCCGGCAGCGCCACCACGTCGGGCGTGTTGCGGTACGCCGCCAGGCCGTCGCTTTCGAACGGCAGCAGGTCCTCGCGCTCGTTGAGCACGCAGTGCGGCGGCAACAGGCGGCGCAGGTGGGAGAGGAAGGCGGGGCTGAGCATGGCGCTGGAGTAAGGAATCAGGCCGCCAGTTTAGCCGGGCTCGCCTGCGCGTGCGAGGGCGCGAGGCGTCGGTAGGCTTCCGCCAGCGCGTCGTCGCCGCCGACGTTGCCGGGGAAGATCACCACCGGCATTTGCGGCAGGCGGTGTTCCGCAGGCGTCTGCACCACGGTGACGCCGGGCAGGATCTGCCCCAGCACGCGCGATGCGGTCAGCGCCAGCCCGGTCGACAGCACGTCGTTGGAGGTGATGCCGCCCTTGCTGATCAGGAAGCCCAGCGTCGTCGGCAAGCGCCGCACCACGTCCATCAGCGTGCCCGACACGACGTCGCCGAAGGCCAGGCGCTCGGCGACGCTGGCGAACTGCAATTCGGTGCGACTGGTGAACACCACCGGGGTGAGGCCGCGCGCATGGGTGTGGGCGATGCTGGCCGTCAGTTCGTCGATCACCGCGGCGCGTTCTGCGGGCAGGCGGGCGACGTCGAGCGGCAGGCCGACCGTGCCGCGTGCCTTCAACAGGGCCGACAGCTGTGCCGTGGTCTTGGCGACGTGCGAGCCGACGATGACGGCGCCCGGGCGCTGCTCGCGCACCAGCGTCGAAAACGCATCGGCGGGTACCGGCTGCGGCGGCAGCTTCGCCAGCGCCGTCAACAGCGAGGCCGCGCTGCGGAACAGCAGGCGCTTGCCCGCCGCCGCGGCCGCCAGCGCCGCATCGGCGAACAGTTGGTAGTCGGCCGCCGTTTCGCCGTCGACCACGCCGACCGCGTTGTCGTGCAGCGCGGCGAGCCATGCGCCCGCCTTGCCGCCGCGCAGGTCGGCCAGCGTCAGGCGTGCCACATCCTTGGCGGCGACGCGGCCGCTGGTTTTCTCGGCCACGTAATCGGGCAGATACGCGGTGCGGTAGCCGAACACCGAGTCGCGCGCGAATTCGGTTTCATGCGTCGGCACCGGCTTGCCGTCGACCATCAGGTAGTGCGTGCTGTCGCGCGTGATGCGTCCGCCCTCGAAGAATGCCGGTGTCAGAATCGTGGCGTCGAACGGTCCGAGCGCGGCGTCCATGACGTCGGTTTCCACCGGATAGTGGCCGCGCAGCGTCGAATCCGAGCGCGACACGAACAGCACCGGCCCGGCGTAATCGGCGAGCGCGGCCTTGAGGTTGACGCACACTTCGCGCGTCACCCCGGCGGCACGCGCCGCGTCCATGCCGCGCGTGTTGGTGAGGATGAAGCACAGCGGCGCGGCGTCGGCCAGCGCCATCTTCAATGTTTCGACATCCCAGCGGGTCAGTAGCAGGCAGGAATGCACCGTCTGCGAACCGGTGGGGTCGTCGTCGAGAACGATGATTTTCGGATTCATGGTCAATACCTTTCTTGTCCGCGAATGCGCGCTGGCGCATTCGCGGACTATCCCATGTTCAAGCTGCAGCCTGGCCCAGCAGCGCCAGCGCGCGTTCGTGCATGGCCTCTGCGTTCATGCCGTTGAAGTCGAACAGCTGCTGCGCGTTGGCGGTGGTCTCGCCGCGCTTCCAGCAGAACACGTCGCGCTGCGCGGCCTGGCTGCGCAGCATCACCGGCTCCAGCGGGCCTGACGGACCGCCGGTGACGCCGATCAGCGCGTCGCCGTGGAACATCGCCTTGAACGCGGCGTCATCCATGAAGCGCCCGTCGGGTTCCGACACGCTGTTCCACAGCACGTCGCTCGGGCGGTACAGCCGGCGCGGGTTGACCACGGCGACGATGCGCGTACCGATGCCGGCGGCAGCCAGCTTGTCGGCGGCGGCGAACACCGGCTGCAGCGCCATGTCGCCGGTGACGGCGAACACCACGGTGCGCGAGCCCGCCGCTTGATTCGAAGGCAGCTCCCTCAGCACCATCGCGCCGTCGTCGATCGCCTGGTGGCTTTGCGCCATCGTGGTGTGGATCGGCAGCGGCGACTTCGACGCGGTGATGACGATGCCCTTGTTGCGCTGCTTCAAGGCCCAGTCGTAGCTCGCCTGGATCATGTTGGCGTCGACCGGGAAAAGCGGATAGACGTTGCCGTTGCGCATCATCGCGGCGAAGTAGCTCTCGATCTCGGGGCGCTGGTGGGTCCAGCCGTTGCGCCCCTGCTCCAGCGCGCCGGCGGTGAACAGGCACACCGTGGCGGGGGTCGGGCGGCGCAGTTCGGCCATCGCCTGCGTCACCGTCTGCCAGATCGGCAGGCCGTTGATGGCGAAGGATTCGTAGCTGCACCACAGGCTGCGGCCGCCGAACAGCGCGACGCCCACCGCGAGACCGGCGCACGCATCCTCGTTGAGCGGCTCGTAGACCTGCCCGGACGGCCCCTGGAAGTACAGGTCGTCGGCGGTCGGGTGGCGGATCGTCAGCGCCTTGTTGATGTTGGCCATGGCCGACGCCTCGTTGCCGTCGGCGTTGGTGACGACGAACAGCGGGTCGCGCTTGCCCACTTCGCCGACCACGTTGCCGAACGCGGTGGTGGGGATGTGGTTTTCGCCGACCGCGAACTCGGTCAGCGGCAGGCCGTCGAGGCTCGGCAGGTCGCGCACGCTTTCGGTCACCGCCACGCGTGCGGCCGGGCCGCCGCCGGCGTGGCGGAAGTTTTCGCGGGTGATCTTCCAGGCCTGGACCGGCAGTGCGCGGCGCTGCAGGCCGCCTTTCACGTCGTCGGAGTCGAGCGTGTGGTGCGCATACAGATTGTGCGACTTGGCGCCGGTGGCGTGCACGCCTGCGCCCTTCAACTGCTTGATGATGAGGCAGCAACGACGGCCCGACAGCGCGCCGCGCGCCGCCGCGTCGGCGGCCTTGAGCACCGCGCCGGTGAACGCCATGCGCGCGGCGAAGCCGAACGTGGTCGAGTCCGTGTACACGGGAGCGTCGGACGACCCGGCGAATTCGCGGGCGTCGATCAGGTGGACTTCATCGAAGCCGTGCGCGCGCCAGTAGTCGGTCATGCGGGTGTTGTCCCACAGCGACACCATGCTGTGGTGTTCCTGCGAATAGCCGTTCCACACCAGCACCGGCAGGTAGTTGGTGACGTCGGGATAGGCGGTGGCGAAGTGCTGGAACGCGCTCATGATGTAGGGCTCGCCGAGGCCGCCGTCGCCGATGGTGACCGGGAACAGCTTGTCGCGGTTGAGATAGGCACCGGCCATGGCGAAGTGCTGGCCCTGGCCGAGCGGGCCGGCGGGGGCGAGCAGGCCGGGGATCGCGCCCGACAGATGGCCGAGCAGGCCGTGGCGCTCGCGGAAACGCGCGCGCATGTCGGAGACGGTGTGGATGTCCATGTCTTCCAGCGAAGTGTCGAGGAACATCGCCGAGTAGAAACCGGGGGCGTGGTGGCCGACCTCGGTCACCATGTTGCGGTGCCCCAGCAGGTGCAGCGCGGCGACCGCGTCGGCGCTGGAGGCGAAGCCGCCGGGATGGCCGGAGGACTTGCTGCCGGTGACCTGCAGCGTCAGATAGCGCAGCGCGTCGGCCGCGAGCAGGGTCTGGTAGATCGCGGCCTCGCTGGTCGCGTCCGGCAGGGCCGGCTGGTTCGGGCCCAGCAGGGGCGCTGCGCCGAGGCGGTCGATTTCCGGATAGCTGTCGGCGAAATACTGGATGCCTTCGCAGAAGGCGGGCAGGTTTTCGGGGGCGGATTGCATCTGGGCGCTCATCGCGATTCCTTTCATAATATGAAAATGTTTCACATCATGTGAAACGATGGCTGTATTGAAGCACCATTGGCCCTCGATTTCACATTGCGTGATAAATTTTCACTCTATGAAAAATTCAATCTCCTCGATTCAGGTCCTCGACCGCGCCATGTCGCTGGTCAACATTCTCGTGCGCGCGCCAGGGCCGATCAGCCTGACCCGGCTGGCCGAGCAGGCCGGGCTGCATACCGCGAGCGCGCACCGTATCCTCGGCGCGCTGATGGCGCACGGTCTGGTCGAGAAAACCGGCGCCGGCGAATACGACCTGGGGGTGCGCTGGCTGGAAGTCGGCAATCGCCTGCGCGCGCGGCTGAACATCCGCCAGGTGGCGATGCCGTTCATGCAGAAGCTGGCCGAACTGACCGGCGAGACGGTCAACCTGATCGTGCGCCGTGGCGACGTGGCGGTGTATGTCGAGCGTGTGTCGGGCGGCCAGACCCTGATCCAGGTGGTGCAGGTGGTGGGGGCGCACGCGCCGCTGCACGTCACCGCGGTCGGCAAGATCTTTCTCGCCGAGGACAGCGCCAGCGGCGTGATGGGCTACGCTGATCGCACCGGCCTGCCAGCCTACACGCCGAACACCCTGACCACGCTCGAGCGCCTGCAGGTCGAACTGGAAACCATACGCCGCGAGCAACTGGCGCATGACCGCGAGGAAGCCGAGCTGGGCGTGGCGTGCATCGGTGCCCCGATCCGCGACGCCGATGGCAAGCTGGTCGCCGGGCTGTCGATCTCGGCTCCGGCCGACCGCCACAAGGCGGGCTGGGTCGCGGCGCTGCAGCATGCCGCCGCGCAGACCGGCGCCGCGCTGGGTTACCTGGCTGGGTCCTGAACCTTTCAGCGACGCATACGTGTGCCCGGTTCTAGGTCAAGCGTCCATGCATGGTTCGACAGGCTCAACACGTGCGCATGTCGGAGCTGCTTGAGTTAGGGCGTGTTTACTCTAATTTCACATCCGCGACGAGGACGATTCGGGATGCAGCCCGCGAAGCGGGCCGCGCCGCAGTGTCGTTCACTGCAAGCGGCTCGCGACAATGGGATGCGCCCGAATCGACCCGTCCCTTCGGGTTGCCGCGAGAAAACGCATCTGCGGCGTTGCGCCGCTTGGCAAGGGATGGCCCTTGCCGGCGCGCCGCGCCTTGCATCCATCGCTTTCTCGCGGCAACGTGGGTGAGAAATTAGTGTAAACACGCCCTAGAACAATTCAAGTGAAGGCACTTGAGCGGCATCCGCCAAAGTTGCTGCTTATGAGCATAAATAAAAAAGGCCCGCAGCAAGCTGCGGGCCTGTGTCGTGGCTGAATCGCTAACCTGGATCAGTCACCGCCAGGTCCGTTGTGGCAGTCGTAGCAGCCCACTTTCTGGCCCGCCGTGTACTTCACCGCCTTGCCTTCGACGTTGAAGCTGCGCGCCGCCTTGGCTGTTGACAGGACGCCGCCACGGTAGTCTGCGCCATGGCAGTAGGCGCAGGCGGAGGCGCCATGCTCGGCTGAGTCGCCGTGCTTGCTCACCCAGGCGCTGCCGATGGTATGCATGCCGTGCGGGCCGCCGGTGGCGGTGGTGGGCACCGACTTGTGGCAGGCCGTGCATTCGCCGATGGTGCCGGCACGTCCCTGGACGTCTTGCGACAGCAGGTTGTCGTTCTGGTGCGAGCTCGGGTACACGGCGTGGGTGGCGCCGTGACAGGCCTCGCACTGCAGGCCGCCGTGCCCCTTGCTCAGGCGGAACAGCGAGAAGCCCGCCTGCGGCGTATCGGGATTGCTGGCGTAGCGGGTGTCCTGCCATTTTTTCAGGACGCCGGTGCTGCTGACGGCCGCGGTTTCACGCTTGCCGTCGTGGTGGCAGGCCTGGCAGTTGGGCTGGTCGAGCCAGCCGACGCGGCCCGTGCGGCCGACGTTGGTCATGCCGCCGTGGCAGGCCTGGCAATCCATGGAGGGGTTGCCCTGGGCGTCGACTGCGTTGCCCATGACGCCGCGCAGGCACTTGGTCACGGATCCGGGGTGGCACTGATAGCAGGCGCTGCGGTTGTTGATGTCGTCCAGCAAGACACCGGTCTTGGCATCCTTGACCGTGGCATGGTGGCGGTGGACCGCCTCGGTCAGGGGGCTGATGCCGGCGATGCCGGTGCCGGGCAATGCGTTGGAGGCATGGCAGGCGGCACACAGTACGGGCTTGCCCTGGTTCGCCGAGGCCAGCAGCCCGGAGGACGGATAGCCCTTGGCCTGCAGGGCGCTGGTGTAGGCGGGCTTGCCCAGCTGCTTCTCGTCATGCAGGCGCAGCACGTTCATCTTGTAGTCGCGGTCCGGGTCGATCTGGTTGACCCATCCGGCCTTCGGCATGGCGTCGGGCGAGGAATTGGAAGCGTGGCAGGCGGCACAGCTCATTTCGTCGGAAACGGGCAGCACCACGCGCGCCTGGGCCAGCACCTTGCCGGTCGTGTCGCGGGCCACCACTTTCACCAGCGGATAGGCGTTGAACTTGAGGGCATCATCGTAGGGGGTGATGGGAATGCCATCGGCCAGGAACATCTTGTCCGCCGGGTCGAAGCTCATCGACTGCGGCACGAAGGATGCGGTCATGTTGCCGGCCAGGCCGGTGTCCGGGGTCAGGTCGACGCCGAACAGGGACTTCGCGTAGTCCCAGAAATTGCTCTTGTTGTAGGAGGTGCTGTTGACCGAGCCATCCGGGTCGGCCATGGCTTCATAGGTCATGCTGACGCCCTGGGTGACCACCTGGGTCGAGGTGTTGTTGACCAGTTGCGCACGCAGGTTGTTGAACGGCGGCAGGATCGAGAAGACCGAGTAATCGGCGTCCATGCAGTGCATGCCGAGATCGTTCCAGGCCAGCAGGGTGAACCCGCCCTGGGTCGTGGTGCCGCCTGAGTTGGAGGCAGCTTGCACGGTGATCTGCACGACGACGGTCCGGGCGCTGTCGCGCACGGTCATCGAGGTGGCGCCCACTGCCTTGGCCTTGACCTGGATGGTGGACCCGCTCAAGGTGGCGCTGGCGACATTGCTGTTGGGCGCGGAGATCGAGACGCTGCCGGTCGCGTTGGCGATGCTGAAGCTGCCGCTCTGGCCCGGAATCAGCATCAGGTTGGCGGGCGACACGGTCAGGCCGGACCCTGAGCCGCCAGCCGTGACGTTGACCGTGACCTTGACGCTTTTGACGGAGTCCCTGACGGTGACCGTGGCGGTGCCGACTTTCTTGCCTTCGAGCTTCAACTGGCCATCGCTGATCTCGGCGGTCACCACGCCCTTGTTGGAAGAAGTCGCTCTCGCCTCGCCTCGCGCATTGGATACCTGTGCCGTGCCATGCTTGCCGACCTGAAGCGTAATGCTTGCGGGGCTGACAGTCAGGCTGCTGGTGGCGGCTTCGGCTACGATGACTCCGACCAGCAGCAGGAACGGCAACAAGAGCCACCTGATGTTGAATATGCTATGCATCACACTACTCCTCGATCCGTTAAGGGGAAATGGAACTGACTCCATGTTGATCCAGCATATATCCCTTAAATTAACGCGGTCTTAAGCCAAGCTTAAGGCAAGCTTAAGATAATGAAGCCATGCGCATCCTGATCATCGAAGACGATCTGCAACTGGGGGACGGCCTCAGCAGCGGCCTGCGTTCCCTGGGCTTTGCTCCGGACTGGATAGGCGAACCGGTGGCGGCCTGGCATGCCTTGATGAGCGAGGACTACGACGCCGTGGTGCTGGATCTGGGCTTGCCCAAGGAGGACGGCATCTCCCTGCTGGCGCGCCTGCGAGCCCGCCACGACCCGGTCCCGGTCCTGATCCTGACGGCACGCGATGGCAAGGCCGACAAGCTGGCAGGCTTCAGCGCCGGGGCGGATGACTACGTGGTCAAGCCGGTGGACATGGAGGAACTGGCGGCCCGATTGCACGCCCTGATCCGGCGCACCCAGGGGCAGCTGCGCAACCGGCTGGCGGCAGGGGGCATCGAACTGGACCCGCAGGCGCGGCGGGTCTGGCTGGACGGCGACCCCGTCAACCTGTCGGTGAGGGAGTACGCCCTGCTGGAAAAGCTGATGTCCAACATCGGCCGTGTCCTCTCCAAGACCCAGCTGGAAGCGGCGCTGTATGGCTGGGGAGAGGGCGTTGAGAGCAACACCGTGGAAGTGCATATCCATCACCTGCGTCGCAAGCTGGGCAGCGAGCGCATCGTCACGCTGCGCGGCATCGGCTACATGATCGAGAGCGCGTGCTGAGATCCCTCCAGGCCCGGCTGATCGCGGCTGCCATCTTCGTCCTCGTGCTGTGTGGCCTGCTCGCAGCCCTGGGAAGCTACCGGGCCGCCACCACCGAGGCGGACGAGATTCTGGACGCCCAACTGGCCCAACTGGTCAAGACGCTGCTGTTCCTGAGCCTGGTCAACGGCGGCCGCGCCGCGGGGGATATCGGCAACGGCTTGCAGTCGGACCACAGCTACACCGCCTTCCAGATCTGGCAGCTCAAGGAGCCCAGCCCGGGGGGCGATGGGGTCTACCTGTCGAATCCAACCGACACGCGGCCCTTTCCCAGGCTGATGCTGCGCTCGGGCGACATGGACAATCGCCGTTCGTTCGACCGCAAGGATGGCTTCAGCCAGGCCGAATTCGCCGGGCGCACCCTGCGGGTCTTCGCCAGTACCTCGGCCGATGGCGTCTATCGGGCCATTGCCGGTCAGGATGTACGCGATCGGCGAGAGATGGCTGTGGGCATTGCCCACAGCAACATCCGGCCCTATCTGCTGGTGCTGCCGCTGGGCATCCTGGCCCTGATCGGGCTCATCTACCAGAGCCTCCGGCCGATTCGCCGCCTGACGAAGGAAGTCTCGTCACGCGAGCCAACCCATCTGGCGCCCCTGGCAATCAGCCATGTGCCGGAGGAGCTCGTTCCGCTGATCGGGGCCCTGAACGATCTGCTGGAACGATTGCAGACTGCCATGGGATATGAACGCCAGTTTACCGGCGCCGCCGCCCATGAACTGCGCACGCCCATTGCCGCGCTGCACGCCCAACTCGATGCCATGCGTCTGGCGGGTGACAAGGAAACCCGCATTCAGGCCCATCGACAGGCTTCCGCCACGGCAGTCCGTTTGGCTCGGCTGGTCAATCAGTTGCTCACCCTGAGTCGGCTGGACGCCGAGTCCATGCCCTCCGGGAACTCCTCGGATCTTGGAGAAATTGCCAGGGAGCTTTGTCAGGAAATGGGGCCGACTGCTATTCGTAAGGACATCGAGCTGTCGCTGCACGCCCTGACCGCCCGGGTGCGCAGCGACGAGGACGCCATGCGCATCCTGCTTCGCAACCTGCTCGACAATGCCTTGCGCTACACGCCCAAGGGCGGGCGTGTCGAGGTCAGTGTCGGGCCGATGGACGGCATAGTTCGCCTGGTGGTGGCAGACAGCGGCCCCGGCGTGCCGTCGCAACGACGCGCGGCCCTGGGGCAGCGTTTCAACCGCATGGACCAGATGGATGGCACCGGCGTCGGCCTGGGGCTCTCCATCGTGCTGGGCATCGCCGATCAATTTCATGGCCGGATCATTTTCGGGCCGGGTCTGGACGAACGGGGCCTGGCGGTGACGGTGGAGTTTCCAGGGAGTGGCGAAGCGGATTGATTGCCTGGCTGGGGACTGAATACAACGCTTCAGCAGCGAATCCTTGCCGAGCAAGGGCTTTGTTGGCATGGTGGCGGCCATGACGACCCTCGCCCCCGTGACCCGCTACCAGATCGCCGCCTGGACCATGATGGCGGCAGCCCTGCTGCTCACCCTCACCGTCCATCTACTGCCTGCGCTGCTGGCGGGCCTGCTGGTGGTGGAACTGGTTCATCTGCTGGCGCCACGCTTCGTCATCGGCAGGCTCGACCATTACTGGGCCAAGCTGCTGGTGGTTTCGCTCATCACCCTGATCGTGCTGGGCGTGCTGGGCGGGTTCACCGCGGGCCTGCTGGTGTACCTGCGCACCGAGGGGGGCTTGGCCGGCCTGCTGACCAAGATGGCTGAAATCATCGAGAATTCGCGCCAGCTGTTGCCGCCGTGGGTGGCAGCGTGGCTGCCGCAGGGCGACAAGTCGGGGATCCGTGCCGACCTGGTCGAATGGCTGCGCATCCACGCGCTGGACATTCGCCAGCTCAGCGGCAACGCCGGCCGCGTGCTGCTGCATTTCATCATCGGCCTCATCATCGGCAGCTTCATCGCACTGCGCGGGGCGAGCCAGCACCAGGTGCTGGCGCCGCTGGCGCAGGCCATGTGCGAGCGGGTGCACCGGCTGGGCGAGGCCTTCCGCCGTGTGGTGTTCGCCCAGGTGCGCATCTCGGGGCTCAATGCGCTGCTGACCGCGATCTACCTGATGGGCGTGCTGCCGGCGTTCGGGGTGCAGCTGCCGTTCACCAAGACGATGGTCGTCGTCACCTTCATCGTCGGCCTGTTGCCGGTGCTGGGCAATCTGGTGTCCAACACCGTCATCGTCGTCATTTCGCTGTCGCATTCGCTCAACGTGGCCTTCGCCTCGCTGGCCTTCCTGATTGTCATCCACAAACTCGAGTATTTCGTGAATGCCCGTATCATCGGCGGGCAAATCAAGGCACGTGCGTGGGAGCTGCTGATCGCCATGGTCGCCATGGAAGCGGCCTTCGGCGTGCAGGGCGTGATCGCGGCGCCGATCTTTTACGCCTACGTCAAAAAAGAATTGTCGGACAGGGCGCTTATCTGAGCCTGTTTCCAGGGCGTGTTTACACTAATTTCACATCCGCGACGAGGCCGATTCGGGATAGCGATGGCCCTGCGAAGGCGGGCGCGCCGCAGTGTCATTCACTGCAAGCGGCTCGAGACGAAGGGATGCGCCCGAATCGACCCGTCCCTTCGGGTTGCCACGAGAAAGCGCGCTGCGGCGTTGCGCCGCTTGGCAGGGCGCATCCCTTTGCCGGCGCGCCGCGCCTTGCATCCATCGCTTTCTCGCGGCAACGCGGGTGAGAAATTAGTGTAAACACGCCCTAGTGTTTTCATACGCCGCGCCGTAGCCATTTGGAGTAAAGTGCTGGACGCGCGCCGCGCCGTTTGGACGTCCAGACAAGCGGTGGGCAACAACGCAATTTGCCCCATATGGCTCCGCCCTTTGGGTTGCGATCAGAAAGAGTGTCTGCTTTGTCACGCGGCTCGCCAATGGATGACATTGGTTTCACCGCCTTTCTCGCAGTCATCTTTTTGTGGTCGCAACGCGGGGCATGAAAACTACGGAAACAGGCTCATATGTCCAACGAAGCAGAATCACTCGTCATCACGGCCGCCGGGGAAGACAAGATCGGCCTGGTGGAAGGCTTCACCCGACGCATCAGCGAATCCAGCTGCAACATCGAGGAGTCGCGCATGGCGGCGCTGGGTGGCCGCTTCGCGCTGCTGATGCGGGTGAGCGGCAACTGGGATGCGCTGGCCAAGCTGGAGGCCCGGCTGCCGTCGGTCGGCGAAGAACTGGGCCTGTCGATCATCCAGCAGCGCACCCGCCCCACCCGCGCCGACAAGCCGCTGATCCCCTACACCGTCGAAGTCGCCGCGCTCGACCAGCCCGGCATCGTCAACAGCCTGGCCAATTTCTTCGCGCGGCTGCACATCAACATCGAAGCGCTCGATACCGAGACCTACCCCGCCCCGCATACCGGCGCGCCGATGTTCGCCGTCCACATGACGCTGGGGATTCCCGCCGACGCGCATATCGCCACCCTGCGCGGCGATTTTCTGGATTATTGCGACGACCAGAACCTGGACGCGACCTTCGAGCCGGTGCGCATGTAGTCGCTTGCAATATTGGGCTCGGAAAGCCAGTCCTTGAGTGGTGCCGAAGGTTTACCCCACCCCTTGCCGTTCGTCCTGAGCTTGTCGAAGGACTGTCCAGGACTTTTCTGATCGCAATTCCACCTTCCGGGATGCCGCGAGTGATTTCATTTTCCGCCTGATCGGTCGAATCCGGACAAGAAAAAACCCGAACCGTGGGTGCGGATCGGGTTCGGGTTTATTCAGCTGTGATCAGGGCTGAACGTATTGATAACCCTGGGCCTGGAAATCCGCGATGGCGGCGATCCCGGCAGTGACATACTGGACGCCGGGGATCAGGGTCGAGGTCGCATCAGCCGGCAGGGAGCCGGCCTTTTGCATGCTGCGGGTGGTGTTCTGGCAGAAGTAGAACTTTACGCCTGCGTCGATGAGGTCCTCGACTTCGGCCTCGTGCGTGTTGGTGACGTAATGGACAAGGTCGCCTGTGGTACCGTTCTTGATCACCAGCGGACCGCCGCCACTGTGGACCACCGCCACGATCTCATAGTCCTTGCCGGGTCGCATGCCGTAGGTGATTTCATAGTCGTTGATCACGTTCACGATATTTCCCAAGGCATAGGCTCTGGCGTCGGTACCGTATGCGTTGATCTGAATGAGCAACTTGACGTTATGGCGCACTTTATTGCACCGGGTCAGTTCCTGGGTGTCGGGGCCGAATTCCTCGTTCAGGGTCAAGTTATTTACAAGCCCTACAGGACATTCGTTGTTGCCGCGTTTGTCATGGCCGTCTTTGTCGGCAAGAGCCGGACCGGAAAGCATTGCGGCAAATAGGGCACACAGGGTGAGTTGGGGGATTCGCATCAGTCTTCTCCTCGAAGTATGGGTTCATTGTTGGATGGCCCGATCAGCGGCGGGCATTAACGCTCCATTGGCCAAGGAATTTGGTCACTAGAACTAAGATGACGCGCCTTTCAGTAGCTTTATTCCATTTATGTTCGGCAATTGATTTTTTCCTGCCCAGCCCGCAGCCTGCTCATCATCGCTGATGGCAGTTGCCGTGCCGCCTAAATCGATGAAGGGCTGCTACTGGCCAGCAAGTCCACGTGCAGTCCAATCCGGCCTGCGGAGAGGTCGCCGCGGATCCTGGAAGGGCCCTGACCGGGCATTGCCGTTGGATAGGCAGCGCTGAAGTCAAAGAGGGAAATCGAAAAGTAGTGTTTCCCTGCGCCGGAAAGCATGCGGCGCTGGACGTCTCCGAGGCGATCGACAGGTTATCGACGCATATTCCGGGGTGCAGAGGCGGCCGACCCCACTTAAGGCGCATCGGCCTGCCGTCATTCTCAATGCCGCGGCCGGATCATTCCTCGCTGACGTTGAGTTCGATATAGAACATCGGCATCGCCTCGTCCTGCGGGTTTAAGCGTGGCTGGCCGCGCACCAGCGCCGCCTCGACGCGGGCGGCCTGCAGCGCGGCGCGGTCGATCATCGCGGGATACAGCCGGCAGTGCTTCTCGACCGATTCGGCCTGCTGGCAGGCAGCCATCTCCAGCGCGCTGCGGGTGATGGCATCGAGATGCGGCAACAGCAGCATCCACGGCGCCTGCCAGGCGTGGTAGTCGCGCACCAGTTGGGCATGTGCCGCGTCCATGTAGGCAGTGGCGACGAACAGCGGCGGGAAGGCGTCGGCGTCGAGCACCCGGCCGTTCAGACCGTCGCCCCCTCTCAGCGTATGCAGGCCCAGCCCGGCGCCGTCGTCGGAGCGGCGGAACCATTGGGCCACGCCGCTGGAAAGGCTGTTCACATAACGCGTGAGATAGACCCCGGCGGGCTCGGCCAGATCGGCGATAGCGGCGCTGCGGAACTGTTCCTGCGCAGCCATGCCGGCGCGCCAGTCGAGCGGCGGCTTGGTGTCGGTTTCGCTGTCGGCGCGCACGCTGTGCAGCAGGGCCAGCGGCCGGTCGTTGCGGTCGAGCAGCCACAATTCGAAGCAGTCGCGAAACTTGAACGGCACCTCGCGATGCACCTTGAGCAGATGCTCGTACACCAGGGCGCCCATGTGCTCCAGCCGCTTGAAATCGTCTGACGGGAATAACGGTCCGCGCTTGAGCCCCTTTTCCGCCGACCAGTGGCCGTAGCGGATGTCGGAAATCATCGCCCGCCTGCCGGCACGCCCCAGGCCATCGAGCAGTGCGTCGTTGGCCACGTAGATGTCCCACTCGATGCCGTCGGTAGTGACCGCCTCGGCCGACTGGTAGCGAATGGTATGCATCACCCCGCGAAACGGGTTGAGCAGGCGTTGGGCATAGCACTCGATCTGCATGAGATCGAATCCTACCTCAACTGTCGGCGCGGCTGGATGGCGGAGGCGCCGAGTGGACAGCGCTGTCCTTGCCGGAGGGGCTCATCCATGCGGACTGGGACGAGCGCCTGTCCTGCAACCTGAGCGTCAACACCGTTTGCCGGACGTTCTGCTTGTGCTTGGATGAAAGGTAGTCGGCAAAGCCCTTCAACGAGGCCTGGATGCTCTTCACCATCGGCAGGTTGGTGAAAGGCAGTGATCAGGTCGCGAATAAAATTCTGGTAGACAAGCTTGGCCACGATCGCCCCGGGACAGCGGAAAGAAAATTCCGCCGGATGGGATCAAGCATGGCTGCGAGTTGTTGTTAGAATTTGCATCCAACCCATTACACGGAGAATCCTGGACCATGAAAGCACCAGCTCTGATCACCCTTGCCCTGCCCGTTCTGATCGCAGGCTGTGCCAGCAGTCCCAGTGCCGAGGAGCAGGCTGCCATGGCAGCCGATGCGCGCAAGACGAGTGGGGCCTTGATCCAGAAACTCGGAGGGGAACTGAAGGCGTCGATGGGCGCCAAGGGTCCGGAAGGCACCATCGTCGTGTGCAAGGTGCGTGCGCCGGAGATCGCTGCCGAGGTGTCGAAGCAGTCCGGCTTCGAGGTCAAGCGCGTCAGCCCGAAGAACCGCAACCCGGCAGGTGTGCCCGATGCATGGGAAGCCGAGGCCCAGGCCAGCCTGGAGAAGCGCATGGCCGCCGGCGAAAAGCCGGAAACGCTCGACACCTGGCAAGTCGTCAGCACGCCGAACGGCGAGGTATTCCGCTACGCCAAGGCGCTGCCGGTGCAGCCCGTATGCCTGACCTGCCACGGTGACCCGGCGGCGATCCCCGATGGCGTAAAGGCGGTTCTCGCCACCGAATATCCGCAGGACAAGGCCACCGGCTACGCCCCCGGCATGATACGTGGCATCGTTTCGGTCCAGCGTCCGCTCTGATCGCCGCGGCCGCGGCCGTATGAACCCGGGTCAGGAGACGGGTCGATGACGGCCGCGCGTGATGGTTCGGCGCGCTGGATGGTCTACATGCTGCATTGCGCCGATGGCACGCTTTACACCGGCATCACCACCGACGTCGTGCGCCGTGTCGCCGAACACAATGGCGAATGCGGGCTGGGCGCACGCTACACGCGCAGCCGCCGTCCGGTGACGCTGGCCTACATGGAGCCAGCCGGCGACCGCGCCGCTGCCGCGCGACGCGAGGCGGCGATCAAGCAGCTGGATCGGCCGCACAAACTGGCACTCTGTTCGGACGCTCCGTAAGGGGCTTTTCTCAACCGCCACGGGCATCCTTCAGACACACCTGCAGTTGCGGCAGCGCGGCTTCGGCGGCGCGTCGCCCGGCATCGATGGCGAGGCTGGCGCGATGGAACTCCATCAAGCCCAGTTCGGCAAGCCGCGGCGTCACCAGCACGTCTGCCGGCTCGCCTGCCAGCCGGCTGCGCGTGATCAGCACCTGCATGATGTTGATGCTGCTCGCCAGCACATCGAGCATGGCGGGCGGGTTGGGTCCATCATCACGATCGAGGCCGAGTTGCGCCATGGTGGTCTGGATGCGTGCCACGACCGTGTCGGCGAGGGTTTCGGATTCGGGGGAGGCTGCCTGGTGCGACGCCTGAACAGGATGGGGTTTGATGCGGCGACCCAGCAGATCGGCATTGAGGTCCACCGCAATCACCAGGTCGGCCCCCATGGCCCGGCACAATGACACCGGCACCGGATTCACCAGCCCCCCATCGACCAGCCAGCTGCCGTCCCGCTGCACCGGCGTGAACAACCCGGGCAGCGCGATCGAGGCACGCACCGCGTCCGACACCCGACCATCGCGCAGCCATACTTCGCGGCCGCGATGCAGGTCCGTAGCGACGGCGCCGAATGGGCGTGCCAGTTCGCGGATGTCGCGGTCGACAAAATGGCTGCGGAAAAATTCGATCAACTTCTCGCCCTTGATCAAGCCGCTGCCGAGCGAAAAATCCAGGAAGCTGACCACGGTCTGCAGTTTCAGGCTGCGCACCCAATCCTCCATCTGGTCGAGATCGCCGTCCACATAGGCAGCGCCAACCAGCGCGCCGATCGAGGTGCCGCAGACGATGTCCGGCTCGATGCCGGCGTCCTGTAATGCACGGAGTACGCCGATGTGCGCCCAGCCGCGCGCCGAACCGCTGCCGAGGGCCAGGCCGATGCGGGGCTGGCTGGAAGCGTTCATGAGTCAGTCTGCCTCACGTTCGATGCCGCAACATTGTTCCCGCTCGATTGCCGGCGCGCTCAGGATAGCGCCGCTGACCGGGTTGGGGCGGAACACGGTGCAGCCCTTGAGGCCCAGCGCGTGGGCCTGCCGGTAGAGGGCCTCGAAGCGCTCGAAAGGCATGTCGGCGGCGACGTTGATGGTCTTGGAGATGGCGTTGTCGACAAAAGGCTGCAGCGCGGCCTGCATCTGCAGATGCGCGAACGGGTCGATCTGCTGCGCTTCGACCAGGGCAGGCGGCATGCCGTCATGGCCCAGCCGTCGCCACAGGTGCAGGGTGCCATCGACCACCCGGTGCGTGCGGTAGCTGCCGTCGGTCCCCAGAACGCGGCGTTCCGCCTCGGCGGCGAAGATCGGCTCGATGCCGCTCGAGCAGTTGTTGGCCAGCAGGCTGATGGTGCCGGCCGGGGCGATCGCCAGCAGGTGGCTGTTGCGGATGCCGTGCACGGCGATGGCGTCGCGAATGTCGGCCGGCAGCCGGCCGGCGAATCCGCTCGCCAGAAAGGCGTCGGCATCGAAAGCGGGAAACGCGCCCTTCTCGCGGGCGAGTTCGATCGATGCCCGATAAGCCTGGTCGCGCACCGCCTGCATCGCCTGTGCCGCCAGTTGGCGTGCGGCTTCGCTGCCGTATTCGAGGCCGAGCAGCACCAGCGCATCGGCCAGCCCGGTGATGCCGAGGCCGATGCGCCGCGTGCGACGGGCCTGCGCTGCCTGCGCCGGCAAGGGGTAGCGCGAGACGTCGATGACGTCGTCGAGAAAGCGCACCGCGAGCGCTGCCGCGTCGGCCAGCGCGGTGAAATCGAGGCGGGCGTCGGCGGTAAACGGCGCGTCCACGAAGGCGGTCAGGTTGAGCGAGCCGAGGTCGCAGGCGCCGTAGGGCGGCAGCGGGATTTCGCCGCAGGGGTTGGTCGCGGTCAGGTTCTCGATACGCCCCAGCGTGTTGTCGCGATTGATCGCGTCGACGAACAGCACGCCGGGTTCGGCGGTGTCGTAGGCCGCGCGCAGGATGCGCTGCCACAGCGCGCGCGCCTTCACCGTGCGCGCATCAACAAGGCCGGGAAACACCAGCGGCCAGTCGCGATCGTCCGCGACGGCGGCCATGAAGGCGTCGCTGACCTGCACCGACAGATTGAAGTGCCGCAGCGCCGACGCGTCACGCTTGGCGTCGACGAAGGTCTCGATGTCGGGATGGTCGCAGCGCAGCGTCGCCATCATCGCGCCGCGCCGCGCGCCGGTCGACAGCATGGTGGCGCACATCGCATCCCAGATGTGCATGAACGAGACCGGGCCCGAGGCGATGCTGCCGGTCGCTTCGGCCACCATGCCGGCCGGGCGCAGGGTGGAAAAATCGTAGCCGACGCCGCCGCCGTGCTGCATGGTGAGCGCGCCTTCCTTCAATGCCTCGAAGATGTGCTCGAGGTCGTCTGCGATCGCGCCCATGACGAAGCAGTTGAACAGCGTGACCCGGTGCCCGGTACCGGCGCCTGCCAGAATGCGGCCGCCCGGCAGGAAACGGAAGTCGTCCAGCAGGCCATGGAAGCGTTCAGCCCATTGCGCATGCTCGCCCGCTTCGCTGGTGGCAATGGCCTGCGCCACGCGCCGCCAGGTCGCGTGCACGTCGGATTCGCCCGCAGCCCGATAGCGGGTCTCCCAGATGTGCCGGGAGATTTCCATGCTGAAGGGCGCGGGCGATGTCATGGCGTGTCGGGGCAGGCTGTGCGTTGAGGCATTATTCGTTTACCGTAGCTCAATAAGTATCGCGGGTTCAAATTTGAAGCACTAGGCTTCAGCAGGAGAACGCTCTCGCCTTGCTTGTGCCCTGCCTGCTTCGAGGGTAAATTGAAAATGTTTTCTGAAGCCTGAATTCGACAGCCTATCAACTATTGGAGTTTAAACATGAGAGCAACCCGTTTCCTTTTCAGTGTCCTTGGCGCGACCCTGATGTCTGCCGGGACTGTCGTGGTGCATGCGGCCGAAGGGGTTTATTACAATCCCACCAACAAGGCCAGCCCGACTGGCTATACGACCGATTATGAGAGTTTCAGGACCATCGGCTGTCCGGGCAAGCAAATACTTGACGGGCCCTGCAAGGTGCCTGATTCCGACAAGGACGGCGTGCTCGACGATAAGGACAAGTGCCCCGACACGCCGGCCGGCCGCAAGGTCAATGCCGAAGGCTGTGAACTCGACGGCGACGGCGACGGCGTTGTCGACGGCCTCGACAAGTGCCCCAATACGCCGGCTGGCCGCAAGGTCAACGCCCAGGGCTGCGAACTGGATAGCGATGGCGACGGCGTTGTCGACGGCCTCGACAAGTGCCCCGACACGCCCAAGGGCCGCAAGGTCAATGCCTCGGGCTGCGAATTGGATACGGACACGGACGGCATCGTCGACAGTCTCGACAAGTGCCCCACGATCTATGCCAAGACAGCGGATGGCTGCCCGGCTCCCGTGGTCGAGCCCGCCCCGGTCGCCCCACCGAAAAAACTGGTGCTGGGTGACGTGCTCTTTGCGACCAACGAGTCGACCCTGACCGAGAATTCTGTCGAAACCCTCGACGAGGCTGCGGCGAGCCTGAAGGAATGGGGGGATGTCAAGGTTGAAGTCGCGGGTTACACCGACAGCACGGGCACTGACGAATACAACGAGAAATTGTCATGGCGTCGTGCCGATGCCGTGCGGACTTTCCTGATCGGCAAGGGCATCGAAGCCGACCGCCTGATCGCCAAGGGATATGGGGAGACCAACCCGGTCGCAGACAATGCGACGGCCGAGGGACGGAGCGAGAACCGTCGGGTCGAACTGACGCAGATGAAGTAATCACTTTTCTAGCCAAGCAAAACGGGGACTTCGGTCCCCGTTTTGCTTGGCATGCTGCGGGGATTATGTCCTTACCGTTGATCGGGCTATCATCTTTCGATGCGACAAATCCTTGCCAGTTTGCGCCGAGGGTAGCCTGACTGTGCCTACGCTCATGGAACGAATCAAGTTGGGGAGGGACTCCGTCGAAACGGAGTTCCGGCTCAATTTCGCCGCCAGTTCCCCGATCAGCAAGGTCGTCCTGACCGAGCGTGGCCTGATGGGCCATGTGCTGATACGGGGCGAGGACTATAGTGGGCGCACGCCGGCAGTTTCAGCACTTTGCGGCGATGCGGCGATGGCCGGTTTTGGCGTGATCTATATCAGCGAGGGGCTGGTTCCGTCCCTGGCGGCTGCCCTGCGGACCAAGGCCCATGCGGCTTTCGGAGCCGGGCGCTATCACTCTCTGCATCTGGGCATCGAAAAGGGCAGGAAATTCAAGGTCAGCCGGCAGGCCGTGTCGGTGCTGCATTTCAATTCGCACACCACAGCCGGCAGCGTGGAAGAGGTTCGCCGGCGCATTCCCGGCATTCTCGACTGGATAAAGATGAGCAGCATCGAGCTTCCCCTGCTGTTCGTCCTCGAAAACTATCATCTGTACGGCAATGAATTCGTGGTGGACCTGCTCGACCGCGCCAACATGCTGAATTGCGCGGTCATCCTGACGACGCTCGGCTCGGACCCGCGCGCAGCGTCGCCCCCCATCGATCCACAGGTGTTCGAGAAATGCGCGACCATCCTGGATCTCAACCGCAGACGCGCAAGCGACAACGCTGAATAGGGCATCGGCAACGCTTCGGACGGCGCTGCCTCTGGCCGAGAACCCGGGGCAGCGCCTTGGCGCGTGCCTGATCAGATCAGGGCGCTGTCGTGTCGTTCGCCCTGCTCATACACGACATGCGCCCGCCCGACCAGCAGCAGGTCCAGCGGGCCGATGCGCGCGACGTCCTTGTTCGTGTAGGGCAGGCGGTGCAGCACATAGCGCATGGCGTTCAGCCGCGCCCGCTTCTTGTCGTTCGACTTGATGACCGTCCAGGGAGAGTCGGCGGTGTCGGTGTAAAAGAACATCGATTCCTTGGCCTTGGTGTAGTCCTCCCACTTGTCCAGGGAAGCGAGGTCGATGGGCGACAGCTTCCACTGCTTCAGCGGATGGACCTTGCGCTCCTTGAAGCGACGGCGCTGCTCCTCGCGGCTGACCGAGAACCAGAACTTGATCAGGTGTACCCCGCTGCGCACCAGGTTGCGTTCGAACTCGGGCGACTGGCGCATGAATTCCATGTATTCGTCCTCGTTGCAGAAACCCATCACCCGCTCCACCCCGGCGCGGTTGTACCAGGAACGGTCGAACAGGGCGATTTCGCCCGCGGTCGGCAGATGCTGGACGTAGCGCTGGAAATACCACTGGCCACGTTCGGTATCGCTGGGTTTTTCCAGCGCCACCACGTGCGCGCCGCGCGGATTGAGGTGCTCCATGAAACGCTTGATGGCGCCGCCCTTGCCGGCGGCGTCGCGGCCCTCGAACAGGATCACCACCTTCTGCCCGGTTTCCTTCACCCAGGCCTGCAACTTGAGCAGTTCCACCTGGAGCTGATATTTCTGCCGCTCATAGCTTTTGCGCGACATCAGGTTCTTGTAGGGATAGCCGCCCTCGCGCCAGTTTTCCGCCAGCTCGTCGTCGGGGTCGTGCAGCTTGCCCTTTCTGCTGGTTACCGGCTTGTTCAGCAGCGCATCCCGCAGAACCGCGGCGTCTTCCGGCGAGGCACCGGCAAGAATGGCTTTCAGCGACTCGACCAGTTCGGGGCTGTCGCTGCCGCTGCCGGCCTGGGCAAGGATGTCCTTGACCGCGACGATCTTCGATTCCTGTGCGGCTTCCACCGCTTCGCCGACCTTGAATATTTCGATCCCGCGCTTGCCGTGCAGGGGCGAAATATCGCCGGTGGCCGCGATGCGGGGTTGCGCATTGCTGCGGCGTGCGGCAGCGCGCTGGGATTTGTCTTTGGCGGGGGGGGTGGATTTGGTCGACAAAAAAATTCCTTTCGAGTGAACGAAGCTTGCGGGAAGGGGTGGGTAGTTTAAGCGTTCGGCTTGCATGTGCGGCCGCCATGCAAAAACGGCCGCGCGATCTGAAAAAGACTCGTATATCCAATTAAAGACCAAAAACCCCTTTTTGTGAATGCACGATACGAAAATCGACGCAGCCGGATGCTCCATATTGCAGACTGCATTCGTTCGGGCTGTCATGTCCAGGCTTTATACTTGGCGCGGGTCTTGCTCATCCCTGTTGCTGAAATGGCACGTATACGGACGGACACGAATGAATTCCAAGCTTGAAATCCTGATTCTTGCGGCCGGCAAGGGCACCCGCATGCGTTCCGGGCTGCCCAAGGTCCTGCACAAACTGGCCGGCAAGCCGCTGCTCGGACATGTGGTGGACACCGCCCACGCGCTGGGCGCGACGCAAACCTGCGTGGTGTACGGCTTTGGCGGCGAAGCGGTGCCGCAGGCGATGGCTGACGACAAGCTGACGTTTGTGCTTCAGGCCGAACAGCACGGCACCGGCCACGCCGTGAAGCAGGCATTGCCCCGGCTTGCAGACGATGGCGTGACGCTGGTGCTGTATGGCGATGTGCCGCTGACGCACACCGCCACCCTGCAGCCGCTGGTGGCGGCCGCGCAGTCCGGCAGGCTGGGCCTGCTGACCGTGACGCTGGCCCACCCCGACGGCTATGGCCGCATCGTGCGCGAGAACGGCGCCGTCACGCGCATCGTCGAGCACAAGGATGCGACGCCCGCCGAGCGCGCGATCCAGGAGGTCAACACCGGCATCCTCGCGGTGTCCACCCGCCACATGAAGCAGTGGATCGCCGAACTGAAGAACGACAACGCACAGGGCGAGTATTACCTGACCGACATCATCGCGCTGGCAGTGCGGGATGGGATCGAAATGGAGACGCACCAGCCGGCACATGAATGGGAAGTGCTGGGCGTGAACAGCAAGGCGCAACTGGCCGAGCTCGAGCGCATTCACCAGAACGAGGTCGCGCAGGCCCTGCTCGAAGCAGGCGTGACCCTGCTGGATCCGGCGCGGCTCGACGTGCGCGGTACGCTCGCATGCGGGCGCGACGTGACGATCGACGTCAACTGCGTGTTCGAAGGCCTCGTGGAACTGGGCGACGACGTGCAAGTGGGCGCCAACTGCGTGCTGCGCAACGCGAAAGTCGCGGCAGGCACGCGCATCGACGCCTTCACCCTGATCGACGATGCCCGGATCGGCGAAGCCAACCGGCTGGGGCCGTTCTCGCGCATCCGTCCGGGCACCGTGCTGGCGCGCGACGTGCACGTCGGCAACTTCGTCGAGATCAAGAACAGCCAGGTCGACGACGGGCTCCAAGATCAACCACCTGTCCTACGTCGGCGACACCACCATGGGCAAGAGGGTCAACATCGGCGCCGGCACCATCACCTGCAATTACGATGGCGCCGCCAAGCACCGCACGGTGATCGAGGACGAGGTGTTCGTCGGCTCCGACACCCAGCTGGTGGCGCCGGTCACGGTGGGCAAGGGTGCGACGCTGGGGGCCGGCACCACGCTGACCCGGGATGCGCCCGCCGGCGAACTCACCCTGTCGCGGGCGAAGCAGCTCACCCTCAGCGGCTGGAAGCGGCCGGTCAAACAGAAAAAGGAAGACTGATCATGTGCGGCATTGTCGGCGCGGTTGCGCAGCGTAACGTCGTTCCCATCCTGCTCGAAGGCCTGCGGCGGCTGGAATACCGCGGCTACGACTCGGCCGGGCTGGTCATCATCAATGGCGGCCTGACCCGCGTTCGCAGCGTCGGCCGCGTCGCCTCGCTGGCGGAGAATTGCGCGGCGCAGCAGGTGCACGGCCACCTCGGCATCGCGCACACGCGCTGGGCGACCCATGGCGCACCGTCGGAAGCCAACGCGCACCCGCATGTCAGCGGCGGCCTGTCGGTGGTGCACAACGGCATCATCGAAAACCACGAGGCCCTGCGCACCCGGCTCAAGACAGCCGGGTTTGTCTTCACTTCGGAAACCGACACCGAGGTCATCGCCCACCTGATCGCGCTGCATTACCGCCAGAGCAAGGACCTGCTCGCCGCCACCCGCGCGGCAGCAGCCGAACTCGAAGGCGCCTATGCCATCGGCGTGGTGAGCGAAGAAGCACCCAACCAGCTGGTGTGTGCCCGCAAGGGCAGCCCGCTGCTGATCGGCCTGGGCATCGAGGAAAACTTCATCGCCTCCGACGTCTCGGCGCTGCTGCCGGTGACCCAGCGCGTCATGTACCTGGAAGAGGGCGACGTCGCCGATGTCGGCCTGTTGGCGGTGGCGGTCTACGACGCTGCCGGCAACCAGGTCGACCGCAGCGTGCACATCTCCGAACTGTCGGCCGACATGGCCGAGCTCGGCAATTACCGCCACTTCATGCAGAAGGAAATCCACGAGCAGCCGCGTGCGCTGACCGACACGCTGCTGATCGCGGTGGCGCAGGACCACATCCAGCCCGAGTGGTTCGGCTTCGACGCCGCCGCAGTGCTGGGCCAGGTCAACGCGGTGACCTTCCTTGCCTGCGGCACCAGCTTCCACGCGGCCAAAGTGGCCACCTACTGGCTGGAAGAGATCGCGGGCATTCCGGCGCACGCCGAAATCGCCAGCGAATACCGCTACCGCACCTCGGTGCCGAATCCGGACGCGCTCATCGTCACCATCTCGCAATCGGGCGAAACCGCCGACACGCTGGCAGCGCTGAACCACGCCAAGGCACTCGGCCAGGACAAGACGCTCACCATCTGCAACGTGCCGGAATCGGCGCTCACACGCGCGTCGCGGCTGAAGTTCCTGACCCGCGCCGGGCCCGAAATCGGCGTCGCCTCGACCAAGGCCTTCACCACCCAGCTGGCCGGGCTGTTCCTGCTGACGCTGGTGCTGGCCAAGCTGCGCGGCCGGCTGACACCCGAGCAGGAAACCGCGCACCTGGCGGCACTGCGCAGCCTGCCCAACAAGGTGCAGCAGGCGCTGGCCCTCGAGCCGCTGGTCGAAGCCTGGTCGCAGCGCTTCGCCAACAAGCACCACGCGCTGTTCCTCGGGCGCGGCGTGCATTATCCGATCGCGCTCGAAGGCGCGCTGAAGCTGAAGGAGATTTCCTACATCCACGCCGAGGCCTATCCGGCAGGTGAACTCAAGCACGGCCCGCTGGCGCTGGTCGACGAGGACATGCCGGTGATCACGATCGCGCCCAACGACCAGCTGATCGAAAAGCTGAAGTCGAACCTGCAGGAAGTGCGCGCGCGCGGCGGCGAGCTCTATGTTTTCGCCGACGGCGACGTGCATATCGAGGAGTCCGCCTTCGTGCACGTGATCAGGCTGCCGGGCGGTCACAACGGTCCGCTCTCGCCGATCCTGCACACGGTGCCCCTGCAACTGCTGTCGTATCACGCCGCCCTGCAGAAGGGCACCGACGTCGACAAGCCGCGTAACCTGGCGAAGAGCGTGACGGTCGAATAGCGATAGAGAAATTCAGATTCGACCGGTGGTTGCTGACATTGCTGTCTTGTCCAGAGATTGCGGAAGTCTGAGGGCATATAGGTAGAATTCACGGGTTCCCAAACCGAAAGTGTGCCTTGCTGTTACTTCGCCTCCGGGTCGTTTGGTACCTCGCCTGGATTTTCCTCCCTTTCGCGGCTGCCGCAGAGGAGGCTCCGCCCCTGCGCGTGCTCATCCTGCTTGGCTCGGATTACACGCTTCCTGCCAGCGTGGTGGAGACGGAAGCGATCCGCAGCACGCTGACGGCCAGTACGCAGCGCCGCGTGGAGTTCTACACTGAGGCGCTGGACGCGAACCGGATGGCGCTGTCGGAATACGAGGCGGATTTCGCCAGCTTTCTGAAGCGGAAATACCGAGGGCGTCAGATGGACGTCGTGATAGCGGTTCAATCAGCAGCGCTTGATTTCGCCGAACGTCATCGCCCCGAGCTGTGGCCGGGAACACCGGTGGTGTTCTGCGCCATGCCGGCGAACTGGGTGCGGGGACGCACATTTGCGGCGGGCATCACCGGCGTCACCGCCACGGTTGACCCGGTGGGAACCCTGGATCTGGCGATGCGCCTGCAGCCGGACGCCCGGCAGGTGGTGGTCTTGGGCGGGGTGGGGGAGATTGACCGGGCTTTTCTTGACGGTGCGCGGCAGGCGCTGCGCCGTTTCCAGGGACGCCTGCAAGCGACCTGGCTCGACCATCATACGTTCGAGCAGATGACCGAGGCAGTCAGCCGGCTGCCGCCGAACACCATCGTTTTGTATACCGTCATCTCGCGCGATGCGGCGGGGCGCGTCTACACGCCGCGCGAGGCATTGGCGAGAATTGCCCATGCCTCGAATGCACCGGTATACGGCATGATCGACACCTATATGGGTTACGGCATCACCGGTGGCAAGCTGCAAAGCCTGGAGGCCGATGGGCGTCGCGCTGCCGAACTCGCCCTGCGCGTGCTCGGCGGCGAACCGGCAGCTGCGATTCCGGTGCTGCCGCCGCTGCCATCGGAATGTCGGGTGGACGGTCGCGAACTGAACCGATTCGGCCTGCCTGAATCGCGTTTGCCCGCCGGCTGTTCCATCGAGTTCAGTCAGCCGGGCTTGTGGGCGCAGTATCGGCGGGAAATCATTTTCGTGCTGCTGGCGATCGTGCTGCAGGGTGTCGGCCATTGCCGCCCTGCTGGTGCAGCGTCGCCTGCGGCGCAACGCCGAACTTGCCGCCCGCCAGCAGTTTGCGGAACTGGCGCACGCGGCACGTCTGGCGACTGCGGGCCAGCTGACGGCAGCCATCGCCCACGAGATCAATCAACCGCTGTCGGCGATTCTCAGCAACGCTGAGGCCGCCGAACTGATGCTGGCCGCCGAGCCGCCACCGATCGATGAGGTGCGCCAGATTCTGGCCGACATCCGCAGCGACGACCTGCGTGCGAGCGAAGTGATCCGCCAATTGCGCGGCCTGCTGGGCAAGCACGCGCCGGAGATGGCGTCGCTCGATCTCAACGCGCTGGCAGCGGACGTCCTGCGCCTGCTGGCGGTCGAGGCGAGGCGGCGCGGGGTGGCGATGGACATGGAATTCGGCGAACTGCCCGCGGTGTATGGCGATCGGGTGCAGTTGCAGCAAGCGCTGCTGAACCTGATACTCAACGCCATGGATGCGATGGACGACATCCCGCAGGCGCTGCGGCGGGTCACCGTGCGGACGGCTGCGAACGGAAACGACGGCGTCGAGATGGCGGTGTCGGATGCCGGGCACGGTATTCCGGCGGCGCGCTTGCCCCACATCTTTGAGTCCTTCACTACCAGCAAGCAGGACGGCATGGGGCTGGGGCTGTCCATCACCCGCTCCATCGTCGAGGCCCACGGCGGCAAGATCCGCGCCGAAAACAACCCCGGCAAGGGGGCGACGTTTCGCTTCACCCTGCCCGCCAATGGCAACAAGAAGCCACCCGGGAAATTCGCGGAGCTGATGCCATGAGCAGCGTGGTGCCCATCGTGCATGTGGTGGACGACGACGCCTCGGTGCGTACCGCGCTCACACGCCTGCTGCAGGCGGCGGGCCACAGGGTTCGCGCCTGGAGCTCCGCCGGCGAATTCATGGGTGCCGGGGCATTGGGGGGTCCGGGCTGCATCGTGCTTGACCTGCGCATGCCCGGGATGGATGGCATGGAGATGCAACAAGCCCTGGCGCACCATCAACCCAGCCTGCCCATCATCTTCCTCACGGGCCATGGCGACATTGCCGCCAGCGTGCGTGCGATGAAGGCGGGTGCGGTGGATTTTCTGACCAAGCCGGTCGAGCGTGCAACACTGCTGGCGGCAGTCGCCAATGCGCTGGCCCGCGACAACACGAACCATGACGCTCATGAAGACCTGCTCGTCTTGCAGCAGCGCTACACGAGCCTGACGGCGAGGGAGCGCGAGGTTCTCGCCCTGGTGATCGCTGGGCGCCTCAACAAGCAGATTGCCCTGGAGATCGGCGCCGCCGAGCGTACCGTCAAGCTTCACCGCGCACGGGTGATGAAAAAGATGCAGGCAGGCTCGCTCGCAGAACTGGTGCGCCTCACCGAGCGGCTCGCATCTTCTTCTCCCTAGGTGCGGCAAAGCGCCGCAACGCTTTTCTTGCCCCAAGGTGCTATATCAATCCACCTGCCTGACGTATATAAACGAGATACTTGGTGGGTAAAGTTTGCAACACTGGTCTTGGGCTGTCTTGCTATTCACCGCACAGAAGTCATTGATAATTAAGGAGCACTTGCATGAAGAAATCATTTCTATCCATTGTGCTCGCCGTGGCAACCCTTTTGTCAGTGGCGATGCCGAGCCTGGTCCAGGCCGCCCCCAAGCAACCCAACATCCTGTTCATCATGGGCGACGACATCGGCATCATGAACGTGGGTGCCTACCACCAGGGGCTGATGGTCGGGGAAACGCCCAACATCGACCGTCTGGCGAAGGAAGGCGCGAGATTCATGACCGCCTATGCGGAGCAGAGTTGCACCGCCGGCCGCACCTCGTTCGCCACCGGCATGAATCCGCTGCGTGCGGGCATGATCATGCCGCAGTTGCCCGGCTCCACCAGTTCCCTGTTGCCCGGCACGCCGCATATCGCCAAGTTCCTGCTCGATCTTGGCTACAACACCGGCGAGTTCGGCAAGAACCACTTGGGTGACAAGCCCGGCTTCGCTGCCGACGGCCCATGGCATTCAGGAGTTCTGGGGCTATCTGTATCACCTGGATGCGATGCAGGGCGTGAGCTTCCCCGACATCAACAAGACGCCGACGGATCAGGCTGTGGTGCCGCCGTGCAAGAACGACCCGGTCCAGGGACTCTCCGACCCTCCGGGCGCCGTCGACCCGAAGAACCACGCTGTGCATGACGCCGCCACGGCCGGTCATCCACTGCACCTCTTCGGACGGCACGGAAGCAAACCAGACCTGCAAGGACGAAGGGTCCGCTGACGCTGGAGCGCTCGAAGACCGTGGACGAGGAGATCTCGGCCAAGGTCATCGACTTCCTCGACCGCAACGACCCGAAGAAGACCAACAAGCCGTTCTTCGTCTGGTACAACCCGGCGCGCATGCACATCACGACCGTGTTCTCGCCCAAGTACGAAGCCATGCTGGGTGTGAAGGGCGGCAAGGACTGGGGCATCAACGAAGTCGGCATGAAGCAGATGGACGACAACATCGGCGAGGTGTTCAAGAAGCTCGAGGCGATGGGCGAGATGGACAACACCATCGTCGTCTTCACCACCGACAACGGGGCCGAGGTCATCACCTACCCGGATGGTGGCGTCACGCCGTTCCGCGGCGGCAAGCTGACCACCTGGGAAGGCGGCATGCGCGTGCCGTTGTTGATCCGTTGGCCCGGACACATCCAGCCGGGCATCCTCAAGGACCAGATCTTCTCGATGCTGGACTTTGTGCCCACCTTCGTTGACATCGCCGGCGGTGCCAAAGGCGACGAGCTGAACAAGCAGATCATGGCCGGCAAGTACCCTGGCATCCTGAAGACCAAACTGGACGGCGTCAATCAGCGCGCCTACCTGGAAGGCAAGGGCGATTCCGCGCGCGACACGCTGTTCTACTACAGCGGCACCCATCCCTCGGCCGTGCGCTTCAAGAACTGGAAGTTCTACTACGCCATGGCGGCTTCGACAGCTTCAGGTGGCCTGTTGGGCGTCCAGACTTTTCACTGGACGATGGTGAACAACATCAAGCGCGATCCGTTCGAAATTGCCGTGGGGAATGAAAGCTCGCTCCTGGCGTCGGGCGGTGCGCTGGCCGCGCCGAGCACGGCTTACATCTACGACTGGAACCTGCTGCCCATCGGACAGTTGCTGTGGATGAAGGAGCTGATGAGCTACAAGGAGTTCCCGGCGCTGCAGACTCCGTCCAGCTACAACCTGGATCAGATCATCAAGCAAATGCAGGATGCGCATATCAACGGCCGCGCAGGCAGCTAACCATCGCAAGATTGCTCGACGAACAGGAGCGGGCCCTCGGTAACGAGGTGCCCGCTTTGCCGTTCAGAGCCTCTGTGTGCTCTCGGAAAAGGAACTGATCATGAAATCGCTCAGATTACCCGTGCAGCAGGGCTCTTCAGATTCTTGCTTGTGGCTGTTGCCGGGCTCACACTGGGCACCCAGGCCTTGCACAGCCCGATCCACTGCCGTCGTGGAACGACGGCCCGGCAAAGCAGGCCATCGTTGAATTCGTGCAAGACGACCACGACGCAGGGCAGCCCGCAGTTCGTGCCGCCGGCCGAACGCATCGCCACCTTCGACCAGGACGGCACGCTGTGGGTCGAGCACCCGATGTACTCGTTCAGGTGATGTTCGCGCTGGACCGTGTGCCGGAGCTGGCCAAGGCCAAGCCCGAACTGAAGAACGTCGAGCCGTTCAAGACCGTGCTGCTCAGGGCGATCATGAGGCGATGGCCAAGCTCACAATGCCCGATCTCGAGAAGATCGTCGCCGCCACCTTCACCGGCATGACGGTGGAGGCATTTCAGCGCCGAGGTGACGAAGTGGATTGCCAAGGCGCAAGGACCCACGCTGGAAGCGGCCCTACACCGAACTGGTCTATCAGCCGATGCAGGAACTGCTGAACTACCTGCGCGCCAACGGCTACAAGACCTACATCGTCACCGGCGGCGGTCAGGACTTCGTGCGCCCGTATTCCGAAAGCGACCTACGGCATTCCGCCCGAGCAGGTGGTCGGCACCGCGGGCGGCACCAAGTACGGCTACGGCAAGGCGGCAAGCCGGTCCTGACCAAGGAGCCGAAGCTGCTGCTCAACGACAACGACGCCGGCAAGCCCGAGGGCATCCACCTGATGATCGGGCGGCGTCCGCTGGCGGCGTTCGGCAACTCCGACCGGCGACCAGCAGATGCTGGAATACACGCAGGCCGGCGACGGTGCGCGGCTGTCGATGCTCGTGCTGCACGACGACGCCGACGCGCGAATACGCCTACGGTCCGGCGCAGGGCTGCCGGACACCAAGATCGGCACGTTCACGCAGACGCTCTATGACGAGGCGCAAGAAGAAGGGCTGGACGGTCATCAGCATGAAGAACGACTGGAAGAGGATCTTCGCGTACGAGTGATGCCCTGCCTGGCCGGGGTGGCGGTAAGCCGTTCGCTGTGCGGCACGGCGGCACGCGAACTTATCGAGGCGATGGGCAATGCCCTGTTGGTGCCGGCGTTCCGCTGATCGACAGCCCGTGGTGGGCGCCATCATCGTGGGGGTGATGCTGACCGCCGCCTTCGGGCCGATTCTGACCGGACGATACAGTGAAGCGAATCGGCAACGGGAGTTGTCTGCCGCTGCCGGGGTTCGTCCTGCACAAATCAAGTGACTTGAATGGCAATGCAGGCGCTGACAGCGAATGACGGTCTTCTTTTTGATGTCGGACCGCTGAGGGGCGGCTCCGGCCGACTGACCTGTCACCAGAGCAGCCGCTGTCTCGAGTGAATGCGGGCTAGTGCCGCTTGTGGTCTTCCTTCAGTGCCAGGGTGGCGACCTGGACGCGGTTGCGCAAGCCGAGCTTTTCCATGATGTTGCGCAGATGGTTGCGCACCGTGTTTTCCGACAGGGTCATCTTGTAGGCGATGGCCTTGTTGGAGAGCCCTTCCTTCACCTGGTCGACGATTTCCATTTCGCGCGCGGTCAGCGCCGACAGCGCGTTGTTGTTGAGTTCGCCGCGCGCCATCTTCTGCATGATGTTGAGCGGGAAACTGCTCTGGCCGTCGCACACGCTGCGGATGGCGGAGAGTACCTGATCGGGATCGCTGGACTTGACGACGTAGCCGTCGACGCCGGACGCGATGGCTTCCGAGATTTCCTCGTCGGAATCGGCAATGGTCAGCATGATCACCTTGATCCCGAGGTCGCGCAGGTCGGACACGAGATCCAGTCCGTCGGCGTCGGGGAGCGAACGGTCGAGCAGTGCCGCATCGGCACGGTTTCCGGCCCCCAGCCAGTCGCGCAATTCGGCTGCATTGGCCAGTTGAGCGGTCAGCTGGAAATCCGGTTCCTGCTGGATATAGCCCGCCACACCCATTCGCAACAAGGGATGGTCGTCTACGAGGATGATGTTCAAGGGCGCTGCCATGCGTTCTCCGCTGATTGTATTGACGCCGATTATGTACGCAAACCCCGGGGTTTGCGCGGCGCCTTTTCGAATAGTGAATCATAGACTGGAATTGGCAAGCATTTCAGCAAACGCGCCACCCACGCCATCTGCCAGGGTATGACAGTGTAGGCACGGCGCAACGCGATGCAGCGTGCCACTTTGTCGGCAGCGACCTGCGCCGTCATCTTGAACGGCATGGCATAGGGATTGACCTGCGTCATCGGCGTGTCGATGTAGCCGGGGGCGACCGTGACCACGGCGATGCCGCGTGCCTTCAGTTCCAGCCGCAGCGCTTCCAGATAGACGGTGGCCGCGGCCTTCGATGCCGAGTATGCACCGCCACCCGGCAAGCCGCGCACCCCGGCCACGCTGGAAATCGCGCACAGCACCCCACCGCCCGCCTGCATGGCGGCGATGAAGGGCTGGAAGGTGTGCACCAGGCCGAGCACGTTGGCGTCCATCACCGCGCGGAAAACCGGCACGTCGGCAGCTTCCTCGGTCAGCGTGCCGACGCTGATGCCTGCCGCGGCAATCACGATGTCCGGTGCGCCGACTGCCTGCAGGTAGGCTTCAGCTGCGTGCCGCATGGCGGCAGCGTCGCGCACGTCGGCTGGGTACAGTTGCGCCTCGGCTCCGGCTGCGGTCTCTTGCAGGGCTTCGAGGCGGCGCCCGGCCAGTCCAAGCTGCGCACCCTGTGCGCTGTAGTGCCGCGCCAGCGCCGCGCCGAGGCCCGAACTGGCGCCGGTGATGAAAATCCGCAGAGGTCTGGAATGCGCGGCTACAGGTTTATTCAAGTCCGGGTGCGGGCCGCGATGGCACGCCTGCTTCCTTGTTGCACTGAAACCATCAATCCACCACGCACAGAAGTGCGTGGGGTGCGGCAAACGTCAAAAACATGGTCTTACTTGGCGCTCTTCTTGCTGTTGCGCTCGGAGCGGGCCTTGTCGATGAGTTGGTCAAGCACCTCGAACAGGCGCGGCTCACTGCCGGTCATCGACATCGAGGTGGAATACTTGCCGTCGACGACGAAGGCCGGCACTCCGGTAATGCCATAGTTCTGGGACAGCTTCGCGCCCTGTGTGGCCTTGGCCTGGATGGAGAACGAGTGATAGATGGCCTCGAATTTCTTGCGGTCCACGCCCTGCTTGGCGATCCAGCTTCCCAGCACGGCAGGATCGTTCAGGTTGAGATGCTCGAGATGGTAGGCATTGAATACCTTGTTGTGCAGGGTTCCCAGCAAGCCCATCTGCTCAAGGGTGTAATAGATCTTGGCGCCAGGCATCCAGTCCTCGCGAAAGACCGTAGGGACGCGGCGGACCTGCACATCCCTGGGCAGGGTCTTCACCCACTTGTCGAGGCCGGGCTCTAGCTGGAAGCAGTGCGGGCAGCGATACCAGAAGAACTCCAGCACCTCGATCTTGTTCCCGGTTGCGACCGGCTGCGGATTTTTCAGCAGGGTGTAGTCGTGGCCTTCGAAAGCGGCATCCGAGGCGGCAAAGGCAGACCAGGACAATACGGCGGCGGCAAACATCGCCAAAGCACGGGTGAACATCAAGGCGTCTCCTGTTGGGTGGGAACTTCTTTGACCAGCGTAGCCGGAATATTGTTCTGCGTCAGCAGGGCGCGCGTGCGGTTGATCTCGTCCATGGCACGAAACGGACCGATGCGTACCCGATGGAAGACACCCTTGTCTCCCAGATCGCGGGTCTGTATGGATGCCTCGACGCCAAGCAATGCCAGCTGGGCTTTCAGATTGTCGGCGTCGGGCGGATTCTGGAATGCTCCCGCCTGCAGGAAATAGAGTGGGGTGCCCGCCGTGGTGCCGGGCATCGGTGCCATCTCACCGGGAGCGTCTCCCGGCAGCACCTTGTAGAAATCGAAGCTAGGCGCGGCCTCTGGTGTCGCCGGGACAGCGGGTTCGTGGGTGACGGCTGTCGGCTTGGGCGGGGACGATTTGAACGGGTTGCTGCCGGTGACCCACAATGCCACGCCTACCGCCAGCAATGCACCGAAGGTGAGACCGATCAGCACGCCGGTAAAAACGGAACGGCCGCCCGAGCGGCCGGAGTTGCGGGTTGCGGGTTTTGCCATGGCTACATTTTCTCCGGGGCGGACACGCCGAGCAAGGCCAGCCCGTTAACAATCGTAATGCGCGTGGCATCGGCCAGCGCCAGGCGGGCGTGCTTCGTCGCTGCACGGTCGACCAGGAATTTCTCGGCGTTGTACCAGGCGTGAAAGTCGCCCGCCAGCGTTTGCAGGTAGTGGACCAGCAGATGCGGCGCCAGTTCGCGCGCGGCGGTGGCGACGGTTTCCGGGAACTCGGCCAGCCGCTGCATCAATGCGGTTTCGTGCGCCGCAGTCAGGGGAGCGAGGTCGATGCCGTCGAGTGCGGCAGGCTCGCCACCCCACTCCTCGAACACACGGCAGATGCGCGCATGCGCGTACTGCACGTAATACACCGGATTGTCGTTGTTCCTGGCGAGCGCCAGGTCGATGTCGAAGATGTACTCGGTATCGGCCTTGCGCGACAGCAGGAAGAAGCGCACTGCGTCCTTGCTGGTCCAGTCGATGACGTCGCGCAGGGTAACGTAGCTGCCGGCGCGCTTGGAGATCTTCACTTCCTCGCCGCCGCGCATCACCCTTACCATCGTGTGCAACAGGTAGTCCGGGTAGCCTTCGGCAATGCCCACGCCCGAGGCCTGCAAGCCGGCGCGTACCCGCGCGATGGTGCCGTGGTGGTCGGTGCCCTGGATGTTGATCGCGCGTTCGTAGCCGCGCGCCCATTTGTCGGTGTGATACGCAACGTCCGGCACGAAGTAGGTATAGGTGCCGTCGGATTTCTTCATCACGCGGTCCTTGTCATCACCATAATCGGTGGTGCGCAGCCACAGTGCGTTGTCCTGCTCGTAAGTCTTGCCGGCTTCGATCAGGCGTTTGACCGTAGCCTCGACGCGTCCGCTCGTATACAGGCTCGACTCCAGATAGTAATGGTCGAAGCGCACTGCAAAGGCCTGGAGATCGAGGTCCTGCTCGTGGCGCAGATAGGCCACGCCAAACTGGCGGATCGAATCCAGATCGTCGACGTCGCCCGTCGCGGTGTACTCGCGGTCGTCCGACTTCACCGTTTTCTTGGCTAGAAAATCTGCTGCGATGTCTGCAATGTAGTCGCCGTTGTAGGCCGACTCCGGCCACTCGGCATCGCCCGGCTTCAGGCCCTTGGTCCGCGCCTGCACGCTGTGGGCCAGCGTCTGGATCTGCACCCCGGCGTCGTTGTAATAGAACTCGCGATATACCTCCCAGCCCTGCGCCGCGTACAAGTTGCAGATCGCATCGCCGAGCGCAGCCTGGCGACCGTGTCCGACATGCAGCGGGCCGGTCGGGTTGGCGGAAACGAACTCGACCAGCACCTTGTGCCCGACGCCCGCATCGCCGCGCCCGAACGCTACGCCCGCCGAACGGATCTGCGGCACCAGGCTGTGCCACGCCGCAGGCGTGAGATGAAAGTTGATGAAGCCGGCGCCGGCGATTTCCGTTCTGGCGATCAGCGGCGATTGCGGCAGCTCGGTGAGGATCAACTGGGCCAGCTCGCGTGGATTCTTCTTCAGCGGACGCGCCAGCTGCATTGCGGCATTGCTGGAAAAATCGCCGTGGGCGGGATTCTTCGGGCGCTCGATCTCGAGGCTCACCGGGGCGTCGGGCGCCACCGTTTCGAGGGCTTCGCCGATCAACTGGGCGATCTGATCTTTGAGCGGATGGATGTTGGGCATGATGACAAAGAGGGTGGCACGACGCGTGTGCTGTCCTGGGCGCCGTCGAAGGCGTCCAGGGTTCGAATTGGGTAGCCCGCGATTATAAGCGCCGCAGGCGGGGCATCCAAACGCTGCAGCGCTGGAACGCGATGACCCGCCCCGGATTATCAGGGCAGAAATGTCGGGGCGGCCTCATCCCGGCTCAGAATACCAGTGGATCGACATCGAGCGACCAGCGCGCTACGCGCGGCCGGATGGTGTCGAGTTGCGGCCGCCAGTCGCGCACGAAGGCCTGAAGGGCCAGCCGGTTTCCAGATTGAATCAGCAGCTGTGCGCGCTCCAGATTGGCGACGCGCGCCATCGGCGCCGGCGTGGCGCTGAACACGCTGACGTCCGCCGCGTCCGGTGCCAGCGTGGCGGCACGCTGCAGGAAGGCCAGCGCCGCGTCCATCGTCGTCGCCTCGGCGCGCAGCAGTACTTGCCGGGTGACGGGCGGCAGATCGAGCTGGCGGCGTTCGGCCAGCAGTTCGTGCGCGTAGCCGGCGTAGTCGTGACGCTGCAGATAGCGGAACAGCGGATGGTCGGGGAAAGCCGTCTGGATCAGGACACGACCCGGTTTGTCGGCGCGGCCGGCGCGGCCCGACACCTGCATCAACTGGGCAAACAACCGCTCGGTGGCGCGAAAGTCGGGGCTGTAGAGCGCGCCGTCGGTGTCGAGGATCAGCGCCAGCGTCATGTTGGGAAAATCGTGCCCCTTGGCCAGCATCTGGGTGCCGACCAGGATGTCGACGGCGCCGCCGTGCACCGCTTCGCCCAGCTCGGCCCAGGCGCGCGGGCGCATGGTGTCGCGGTCGATGCGGCGGATGCGTGCAGCGGGCAGCAGCGCGCTGAGCGTTTCTTCCAGCCGCTGCGTGCCCTGTCCCAGCGACTTGAGATCGGGGTTGCCGCAGCCCGGGCACTCGGTCGGGATGCGCGTCTCGAAGCCGCAGTGGTGGCATTTGAGGCGGTGCGGCCGGGTCGAATGCCCGCGATGCAGCACCAGCCGTGCCGAGCAGCGTGGGCACGGCGAGACCCAGGCGCAGCTGGGGCAATAGAGCGCCGGCGCGTAGCCGCGGCGGTTGAGAAAGGCCAGGCTCTGTTCGCCGCGCGCCAGCGTTTCGGTGAGCGCCTGCAACGCGGGGCGGGTCAGTCCGTTGTCGACCGGAACATGCTTCAGATCGATCAGTTCGATCGCCGGCAGTTGCGCCGCGCTGATCGCGCGCTGCTTAAGCTCGATCAGCTGGTAGCGCCCGGCCAGGGCCTGGGCATAGCTTTCCAGCGACGGCGTGGCCGAGCCGAGCACCACCGGCACGTCGTGCTGCTTGCCGCGCGCGATGGCCACGTCGCGCGCCGAGTAGCGCAGGCCGTCCTGCTGCTTGAACGAGGCGTCGTGCTCTTCGTCCACCACGATCAGACCCAGCCGCGGCAGCGGCGCGAACACCGACAGCCGGGTGCCGAGCAGCACGTCGCAGTCGGCTGCGGCAAGCCAGTTCTCCGTGCGGGCGCCCTCGGCCAGCCCGCTGTGCAGGGTGGCGATGCGACGTCCGGGGAAACGCTTGCGGAACTGCAGTTCCAGTTGCGGGGTGAGGGCGATTTCGGGAATCAGCAGCAGGGATTGCAGTCCGCGCGCCAGCACCGCGTCGATCAGGCGCAGGTAAATCTCGGTCTTGCCGCTGCCGGTGACGCCGTGGACCAGATGCACCCTGAATTGCGACAGCGCAGGAAGCAGGCGCTCCAGCGCGGCGAACTGCTCGGGTGTGGCAGGCGGCGGCGGGCTTGATTGCGGTGCAGCGCTTGCCTGCGGTAGCTGCCGCGTCCAGGCGGCCCAGCCGGCTGCCACCAGCGTTGCCGCATGCCGGCCCTGTTTCTGCGTGCGCAACAAGTCGCGCGACTGTGGCGCCGTCCGCAGCGCATCGAGCAGGGCGCGTTGCGCGCGCGCGCGGGCAGGGGGGGCCGCCGACCGTCCGGCCTCGGTCAGCATCAGCCAGGGCGTGTCCGCGACAAAGGGCGCGGCGTTCTTCAGACGCGGCGGCAAGGTCGCCAGCAGGACGGCACCCAGCGGATAGTGGTAATAGTCGGCGCAGAACTGCGCCAGCCGGAGAATCTCGGGCGCGAGCGCGGGACGGTCATCCAGCACGCGGATGACGTTGCGCAGCTTGTCCGCCCCGATGCGGCTGTCGATTGCCTGGCCCAGCGCGACGCCGACCTGCAGGGTCCGCCCGAACGGGACTTCGACCAGGCAGCCCGGTGTCACGTTTTCCATGCCGTCCGGCAGGCGATAGTCGAACAGCCGGTAGAGCGGTGTATCGAGCGCAACCTGAAGAATGGACGACATGAGTTAGCGGCGAGTCTTGGATGTGTTTCGGGAAAAACGTACTAACTGGCTGTTAGCCAAGCCTTTATCCGGGTTGTCCACGAATGCTGTGGATAATTGTGTGAGTGATTTGTGTTGACTGCCCTCAAACGCCCGTATTCTGGTGGGAATGCACTAGAGGGCAAAAAGCAGGCATGTCAGTAAAGCATTATTTATCAGTAGCTTACAAATAGCCCCTGTCTGTCAAGGCTTTGACACAAAAAAAGTTCCCGTGCGCCCAAATTGTGCATAAGTTAATGCTTCTATTGCCGGGGAAACAGGTCTTCCTGCGCCAGCCATTGCTATAAGCCTTTGTTTATTATTAGGTTATTGTTGTGGCGGCTGGCACGAATCCTGAGGTTCTGCTATAGGCGGCTTGTCAGGCCTGCCGAGCGCATCGGATGGCAGTGTCTGTTTCTGGCTCGGACAGGACATCCTGCGCTGACGGGTCTGGCAGTTGCCGTCCTCGGCGTTTTTAACGACTGCCCCCGGGCGCGGCCCAGTCCGGAGGCCGGCTGAACGCGCGGACTCGGGCCGAGGCGCGGCCGGCGATCAAGGCCGCGTCGTACTCAGGCGCGCAGCATGCGGCTGTGCTGATGCACCGTCTCGACCAGTACGCTGACGTTGTCCGGATTGGTGAACTGGGAAATGCCGTGGCCGAGATTGAATACGTGGCCCGGGTGATTGCCGTAACTGTCGAGGATGCGCGTGGCCTCAGTGCGGATGCTCTCTGGCGTGCCGTGCAGGGCGCAGGGGTCGAGGTTGCCCTGCAAGCCCACTTTGCCACCCACCCGGCTGCGGGCGTCGCCGATGTCGACCGTCCAGTCCAGCCCGACCGCATCGGCGCCGATCTCGGCGATCGCTTCCAGCCAGTTGCCGCCGCCCTTGGTGAAGACGATGCTGGGCACGCGGCGACCCTCGCGCTCGCGGATCAGGCCGGCGACGATGCGTTCCATGTAGGCCAGCGAGAATTCCTTGTATGCGTGCGGGGTGAGACTGCCGCCCCAGGAATCGAAAATCATCACGGCCTGGGCGCCGGCCTCGATCTGCGCATTGAGGTAGTCGGTGACGGCCCGGGTGTTGATCTCGAGGATGCGATGCAGCAGGTCGGGTCGGCTGTACAGCATGGTCTTGATGTGGCGGTAATCGTCCGAACCGCCGCCTTCGATCATGTAGCAGGCCAGCGTATAGGGGCTGCCGGAAAAGCCGATCAGCGGCACCGAACCGTCAAGCGCGCGGCGGATCGAGCGCACGGCGTCCATCACGTAGCCGAGCTTGTCGGTCGGATCCGGCGCCGACAGGTCACGGACTTCCCACTCGTCGCGCAACGGCCGCTCGAAGCGCGGCCCTTCACCCTGTGCGAAATACAGGCCCAGGCCCATCGCATCGGGCACAGTGAGGATGTCGGAAAACAGGATGGCAGCATCGAGCGGGTAGCGCGCCAGCGGTTGCAGCGTCACTTCGGTCGCCAGGTCGGGCGTCTTGCACAGGGTCAGGAAGTCGCCGGCACGGGCGCGGGTGGCATTGTATTCCGGCAGGTAGCGCCCAGCCTGGCGCATCAGCCACAAGGGCGTGTAGTCGGTCGGCTGGCGCAGCAGTGCGCGCAGGAAGGTATCGTTCTTGAGGGTGGACATGGTGTAGCCACGTGACATGGCCAGGACGCAAAGCCGGCATTTTAACAGGCTTGGCAACGTGGGGCCGGCGCCCCGGGCGGATTAGTTGCGGAATGCCCAGTTCCCTTGTCCGGACGGGCAGGCCAGCACGTCGCGCGGTTTGCGGCCATCGACCGCGACGGTGGCATGGCGACAACCGTTGGCGGCATCGCCGCGTGGCGTGAACTGGTACTGGTGACCACCATCGCGCCAATTCACCGGCACGCCGGGCTTGCCGAGCTCCAGCGCATGCCCCATGCAGGCACGATCGCGGTCGTCGATGCTGTCGCCGATGGCGTGCCCCAGCACGGCACCGAGCGCCCCCCCGACCACCATGCCGACGACCTGGTTTTCGGGGCTGGCAACCTGGCTGCCGATGACCGCGCCGGTCACACCGCCGATGACGGCGCCGATCTCGTCGCGGTTGCAGCGGCCGGCCGAGATGCCATAGTCGCTCACATAGACCACCCCGCTTTTTCCCTTGTACTTCTTGGCTTTTGGAGGCTTCTTGTAGGAGCCGTGGGCGGGCGCGTGGGCGGGGGGATCGGCCAGCGCCAGCGTCGAACCGAGCAAAGCGGCAAGCGCCAGGGTGAAGGAACGTTTCATTGCAACCTCCTTGGGGTCATGTGGGTGAATTAACGACGAAGTGTCGACTTACTGAAGCGCACTGGGCGCTGCCAGGCCGCCGCGCTAATTGAACCAGGGGTTGTAGGCAACCCGAGCCTGTCGGTCATGCTTTTCAGCCCGGATGTTCTGGCTGGCGATATCCAGTGCACGGTCGAGACGCTGGAATTCGCGGGGGTCGATGTAGCCGTCCGCACGGAAGCGTTGTTCCATGACGCGAATCCCGTGCTGTTCGTGCATCAGCGCGTTGAATTCGTGCCGGGTCAGGCTGCCGGTACGCAGGCCTGCATGGATGCGATCCATCTGCTGCTGCTGGCGGGCGTTGACCTGCTGGGCAAAATGCCGGCCTTGCTGGATGGTGCGGTCGCCGTAGCCATGGCCGTCACGGTTCCAGTCGGCCTGGGCAGCGCTTGCCATCAGGCCCAGCGTGCCGAGTGCCAGAACGGCGAGGGTGTTCTTCATCAGCGTGTTTTTCATGGTGTTGCTCCTGTTCAGTTGAGAGATGCCGCTTGCGAGGGGTTTCGTCAGCGGACAACTGCACTCTAGGCACGCCATGTAAGCCGGATGTTTGGGGCGGGTAACGAGGTGTAACGCAAGGTAACGGCGTGATGCCCGGGCAATCTGCACTGGGGGCGGCCACGGTGGTCCGGGTTTGATGCGCGATCGTTTGCCGGCGGCAGAACGCAAAAAGGCCGGAGCTGACTCAGCTCCGGCCTTTCACAGGCTGCCCTGGCGACAGACAGCGGCTTACATCAGGTCGAGGTAGGCCAGAATGCCTTTGGCGGCTTCGCGGCCTTCCCACACCGCGGTCACCACGAGGTCGGAGCCGCGCACCATGTCGCCGCCGGCGAAGACCTTCGGGTTGGCGGTCTGGTAAGTGTATTGCTGGCCCTTGGCGATGACGCGACCGCCCTGGTCGATGGTGATCCGATGCTGCTCGAACCATGGCTGCGGATTGGGACGGAAACCGAAGGCGACGATGACGCGGTCGGCGGGGATGATCTCCTCGGAACCCGGCACCACCACCGGGGTACGGCGGCCCCGCGCATCGGGAGGACCGAGTTCGGTGGTGACGAGCTTGACGCCCTCGACCTTGCCATTGCCCACGATCTCGACCGGCTGGCGGTTCCACAAAAACTGGACGCCCTCTTCCTTGGCGTTGCCAACCTCACGCTTGGAGCCCGGCATGTTTTTCTCGTCGCGGCGGTAGGCACAGGTCACCGAAGCGGCGTCCTGACGGATGCTGGTGCGGTTGCAGTCCATCGCCGTGTCGCCGCCGCCGAGCACGACGACGCGCAGGCCTTTCATGTCGTGGTAAACCTCGTCCGGCTTGGCCAGGTCGAGGCACTTGCGCACGTTGGAAATCAGGAACGGCAGCGCTTCCAGCACGCCGGGCAGGTCCTCGCCGGCGAAGCCGCCCTTCATGTAGGTGTAGGTGCCCATGCCCATGAACACGGCGTCGTATTCGTCGAGCAGGCTCTGCATCGACACATCCTTGCCGATGTCGGTGTTGAGGCGGAATTCGACGCCCATGCCTTCCAGCACTTCGCGGCGGCGCGTCATCACCCATTTTTCCATCTTGAATTCGGGGATGCCGAAGGTGAGCAGGCCACCGATCTCGTCGTAGCGGTCGAACACCACCGGCGTAACGCCATGCCTCGCCAGCACGTCGGCGCAGCCGAGGCCGGCGGGGCCGGCACCGATGACGGCGACCTTTTTGCCGGTCGGCACCACGTTCGACATGTCGGGGCGCCAGCCGGCCTTGAAGGCTTCCTCGGAAATGTATTTCTCGACCTGGCCGATGGTCACCGCGCCGAAGCCGCCCACCTGCTCACCGAAGCCGTCGCTGTTGAGCGTGCAGGCACCCTCGCACAGGCGGTCCTGCGGGCAGACGCGGCCGCAGACTTCGGGCAGCGAGTTGGTCTGGTGGGAGAGTTCTGCCGCCTCGAACAGGCGGCCTTCGGTCACCAGTTTGAGCCAGTTGGGAATGTAGTTGTGCACCGGGCACTTCCACTCGCAATACGGGTTGCCGCAAGCGAGGCAGCGGTCGGCCTGTTCCTGCGCGTGCGAAGTGTCCATCGACGCGTAGATTTCGCGGAACTCGTGCTTGCGGACGTCGGCGGGGGTCTTCTCGCCGTCGCGCCGCGCCTGCTTCAAAAACTGGAATACGTCACCCATTTTTATGCTTCCACTGCTTCACGTGACTGGCCGGGAATGTCCTCGACCAGGTCTTCAATCGAAATCCGCTTCGGCTTGACCAGCCACACCTTCGCCAGCGTGGCGTCGAAGTCGGCCAGCAATGCCCGGGCGTGTACGCTTCCCGTCAGCGCCACATGACGTTCGACCTGCGCCCTGAGGAACACGCGGAACGGTTCGGTCTCGTCGCTGGTGATGCGGGTCAGCTCGACCATTTCCTTGTTGGTCTTCGACACGAAGTCGCCCGCATCGTCGACCACGAAGGCCATGCCGCCGCTCATGCCGGCGCCGAAGTTGATGCCGGTGCGGCTCAGCACGATGACCACGCCGCCGGTCATGTATTCGCAGCCATGGTCGCCGACGCCTTCCACTACAGCCAGCGCACCGGAGTTGCGCACGCCGAAGCGCTCGCCGCCGATGCCCGCGGCGTAGAGCTCGCCGTCGGTGGCGCCGTACAGGCAGGTGTTGCCGATCAGGGTATTGCGATGCGCCTCGAAGGTGGCGACGCGCGGCGGGTAGATCACCAGCCGGCCGCCGCCCATGCCCTTGCCGACGTAGTCGTTGGCGTCGCCTTCAAGGGTCAAGGTCAGCCCCTTGTGGTTCCACACGCCGAAGCTCTGGCCGGCCGAGCCGTTGAGCTGGATGCGGATTGTGTCGTCGGGCAGGCCTTTGCCACCATGTGCCTTGGCGATTTCGCCCGACAGGCGCGCGCCGATCGAGCGGTTGACGTTCCTCACCGGGTAGCTCAATTCGACTCGCGTGCCGGCCTTGATCGCGGCCAGCGCGTCGGCCACCATCTGCTCGGCGAGTTCGCCCTTGTCGAACGAAGGGTTGCGCTCCTGCTGCGCGAAGCGCGGCGCGTCGGCGGGGATGTCGCCCTGGGACAGCAGCACGTCGAGCTTCAGGCGGGACTGGCGCGGGGTTTCGCCCGCGGCAATGTCGAGCAGGTCGGTGCGGCCGATCAGGTCGGTGAGCTTTCTCACGCCCAGCTGCGCCATCAGTTCGCGCGTTTCCTCGGCGACGAACTTGAAGTAGTTGACCACCATGTCGGGCAGACCGATGAAGTGTTCCTTGCGCAATTTGTCGTTCTGCGTGGCGACGCCGGTGGCGCAGTTGTTGAGATGGCAGATGCGCAGGTATTTGCAGCCCAGCGCGACCATCGGCCCGGTGCCGAAGCCGAACGACTCGGCGCCGAGGATCGCCGCCTTGACGACGTCCAGCCCGGTCTTCAGGCCGCCGTCGGTCTGCACGCGAACCCTTCCCCTCAAACCATTCGCCCGCAGCACCTGCTGCGCTTCGGACAGTCCGAGTTCCCACGGCGTGCCGGCGTACTTCACCGAGGTGAGCGGGCTGGCGCCGGTGCCGCCGTCGTAGCCGGAAATGGTGATCAGGTCGGCATAGGCCTTGGCGACGCCGGCGGCAATCGTGCCGACGCCGGGTTCGGCGACCAGCTTCACCGACACCAGCGCATCGGGATTGACCTGCTTCAAGTCGAAAATCAACTGCGCCAGATCCTCGATCGAATAGATGTCGTGGTGCGGCGGCGGCGAAATCAGCGGCGTGCCGGGCTTGGTGTGGCGCAGGCTGGCGATCATCGGCGACACCTTGTCGCCCGGCAACTGTCCGCCCTCGCCGGGCTTGGCGCCCTGCGCGATCTTGATCTGCAGCACTTCGGCGTTGACCAGGTAGGTCGCCGTGACGCCGAAGCGGCCGGAGGCGACCTGCTTGATCTTGGACGTCTTGATGGTGCCGTAGCGCTTCGGGTCCTCGCCGCCCTCGCCCGAGTTGGAGCGGCCGCCGATGCGGTTCATGCCCTCGGCGAGCGCCTCGTGCGCTTCCGGCGACAGTGCGCCGAGCGACATGCCGGCGGAATCGAAGCGCTTGAGGATGGCTTCCAGCGGCTCGACCTCTTCCAGCGGAATCGGGGCGATGCCGGCCTTCAGTTGCATCAGGTCGCGCAGCATCGCCACCGGGCGCGTGTTCACGGTCTCGGAGTATTTCTTGAACTCGGCGTAGTCGCCGGTCTTCACGGCTTTCTGCAGCTGCTGCACCACGTCCGGGTTGTAGGCGTGGAATTCCTCGCCGAACATGAACTTCAGCAGGCCGCCGGCCGACAGCGGGCGCAGCGGATTGAACGCCGCCTTATGCAGCAGTTTCTGGTCGGACTCGAAGTCGTCGAAATGGGCGCCGGAAATGCGCGACACCGTGCCCTTCAGGCACAGCGCCACCACATCCTCGTGCAGGCCCACGCCTTCGAACAGCTGCGCGCCGCGATAGCTCGCCACCAGCGAAATGCCCATCTTGGACAACACCTTGTACAGGCCCTTGTCCATGCCCTTGCGGAAGTTGGACAGCGCCTTTTCGAGGTTGGGCTTGATCTCGCCGGTCTTCACGAACTCGCCGATCACCTGGTACGCCAGATACGGATACACGGCGGTGGCGCCGTAGCCGATCAGGCACGCGTAGTGGTGCGGGTCGCGCACGGTGCCGGTCTCCACCACGATGTTGGCGTCGCAGCGCAGGCCGGCGGCGATCAGCGCATGGTGCACCGCGCCGGTGGCGAACAGCGCGTGGATCGGCAGGCGGTCCTTGCCGATGTTGCGGTCGGACAGCACCAGAATGACCTTGCCTGCGCGTACCGCATCGAGCGCGCGTGCGGTCAGCGCCTGGATCGCGCCTTCGAGCGTGGTCGCGGCCGGATCGTAATGCAGGTCGAGCGCGACCGTGGCAAACGCCGGGTCGTTCAGGTTCAGGAGCTTGTCGAACGCCTCTTTCGACAGCAGCGGGGTATGGACTTCGACCCGGTGTGCATGATCGGGCGTTTCGTGGAACAGGTTGCGTTCGCGTCCGAAGTTGGTGTTGAGCGACATCACGATCGCTTCGCGGATCGGGTCGATCGGCGGATTGGTGACCTGCGCGAACTGCTGGCGCAGGTAGTCGAACGGCGAGCGCACTTTCTGCGAGAGCACGGCCATCGGCGTGTCGTCGCCCATCGAGCCGATCGCCTCGGCGGCGTCCTCGGCGAGCACGCGGATGATCTGGTCGCGTTCCTCGAAGCTGACGTTGAAAAGCTTCTGGTGGGTCAAGAGGCTGGCCGCATCCATCACCGGCAGGTCGGCATCCTGCTGGATCGACAGGTCGAGCTTGACCGCGCCGGCCTTCAGCCATTCACGGTACGGCTGTCCGGCTTTCAGTTCGTTGTCGATGTCGTGCGGCATCAGCAGGCGACCGGTGTCGAGGTCGGCGGCGATCATCTGGCCGGGCTTGACGCGGCCCTTGCGCTCGACGTTGGCCGGATCGATCTGCCATACGCCGACCTCGGACGCGATGGTGAGGATGCGGTCCTTGGTCAGCACCCAGCGCGCCGGGCGCAGGCCGTTGCGGTCGAGCGTGCAGGCGGCGTAGCGGCCGTCGGTCAGCACGATGCCCGCCGGCCCGTCCCACGGCTCCATGTGCATCGAGTTGTATTCGTAGAAGGCGCGGATGTCGGCGTCCATCGACTCGATGTTCTGCCAGGCCGGCGGAATCACCAGGCGCAGCGCGCGGAACAGACCCGCGCCGCCCATCACCAGGCCTTCGACCATATTGTCGAGGCTCATCGAATCGGAGCCCTTGGTGCCGACGATGGGACGAACGTCGTCCATGTTCGGGATCAGCTGGGTCTCGAATTTCTGCTCGCGCGCGCGGCTCCAGTTGCGGTTGCCCTGCACCGTGTTGATCTCGCCGTTGTGCGCCAGATAGCGGAACGGCTGGGCCAGACGCCACTGCGGCCAGGTGTTGGTGGAGAAGCGCTGGTGGAACACCACCAGGCTCGACGCGAAGCGCGTGTCGTTGAGGTCGGGGTAGAACACCGGCAGGTTGTCCGGCATCACCAGGCCCTTGTAGCTGATGACGCGGCACGACAGCGTCGGCAGGTAGAACACCGGGTCGCTCGGCTCCAGCGTCTTCTCGGCGCGGCGGCGGGCGATGTAGAGCTTGCGCTCGAAGTCGTCCTCGCTCAGCCCGGCCGGCGCATTGACGAACACCTGCTCGATATGCGGCAGCGATTCCAGCGCCGATTCGCCGCATACGCTGGAGTCGGTCGGCACCAGGCGGAAGCCGGCGACGGCCAGGCCCTGGGCTACCAGTTCCGCTTGCAGCGTCGAGCGTGCATGCGCCTGCGGTGTCGCCTCGCGCGACAGAAACAGCAGGCCGGCTGCGTACAGGTCGCCGAGCGCAAACCCGGCTTCGGTCGCCACCGCGCGCAGGAACGCATCCGGCTTCTTGAACAAGAGGCCGCAACCGTCACCCGACAGGCCGTCCGCCGCGATCGCGCCGCGGTGCGTCATGCACGCCAGCGAGCCGATCGCGTTCTGCACCAGCGTGTGGCTGGGCTGATTGTCGATCTGTGCAATCAGGCCGAAGCCGCAGCTATCCTGTTCGAAATCGGGCGAATACAGCGTCCCGTCAAGCCAGCGTTGTCGTTCCATGGTTCCGTATGCTCAGGCAACAGCGGCCTGCCCGTGGGCAAGCCGCAAAAAAATAGGCGAAAAGTGCGACATTTTAATCCCTCACGCCGCGTGCGGCAATGACTGTCCCGGTCAAAGCCTTGCCCCTGCTAGGGTTTCCGCGCGTACCGGCGCTTGAACTGAGAGCGGAATTGCCCCGATAAATTCAATGGCATCGATCAATCGAGCCGTCTCGACGCAGCCAGCCAGTACCGGCACAGGCCTGATTCGCCCTCCCTGAAGGCATGGGGTAGCCTAGTGTCATGACCGACTCCCCCCTGCCGCCATCGCCGGCCCGCGACGAATTGTTCGATCCGCCAGAAATCGACGTGGTGATCGAAGTGCCACGCGGCAGCTTCCTGAAACGCGGGTCCACCGGACATATCGATTTCGTTTCACCTTTCCCGTGTCCGTTCAATTACGGCGCGGTGCCGAATTATCTGGGTCTCGAAGGCGACCTGCTGGATGCGCTGGTGCTGGGGCCGCGCCTGCCCCTGGGCACCCGGGTACGGGTCAAGGCATGGGGCGCGATCACCCTGACCGACCGCGGCATGGTGGACGACAAGCTGGTTTGCAGCGCCGAACCCTTGACCGCTGAGCAAAGCGCGTTCGTACTGCGATTCTTCCGTTTCTACGCCAGATGCAAGGGCGTGCTGAATTTTGTAAAAGGCCGCCCGGGACGCAACGCCTGCGAGGGTTGGCGCAGTGCTCGGGAGGCCATTGCACGGGCCCGGCCGAGGCTGGACACATGGCAAGGGCCGCCCATTAAATACTGAGCGCACGTCTTTCGGGCCGGATTTGCCTATCCTGTGACAAGGGACCGACCGAATCGGAACAGAGATGAAGCTGCTGAGCTGGAACATCCAATGGGGACGCGGCATGGACGGGCGGGTCGACCTCGCGCGCATCGTCCGTACCATCCGTGAAACGGGCGATTTCGACGTCCTCTGCCTGCAGGAGGTCGCGGTCAATTTCCCCGGCCTGCCCGGCAGCCGCGGCGAGGATCAGGTCGCCGAACTCGCAGCCGGCCTGCCCGGCTACACCGCGGTCTATGGTGCCGGCAACCGACGTGCCGGACGGCCGCGGCGGCCGCAGCCAGTTCGGCAACGTCGATCTTTTCGCGTCTGCCGGTCGGCCAGGCGTGGCGGCACCTGCTGCCGTGGCCGGCCGAGCCGGACACGCCGAGCATGCAGCGGGTGCTGGTGGAAGCGGTGGTCGATGCCGATATCGGCCCGCTGCGGGTGATGACCACCCATCTCGAGTACTACTCGCGACGCCAGCGCGAGGCCCAGATCGACGCCATCCGCCGCCTGCATGCCGAGGCGTGCGCCCTGTCTGCGCGTCGGCCGCTGGTCGAGGAGCAGGGCGGCTGCTTCGAGGTATTTCCCCGTCCCGCGCAGGCGCTGCTGTGCGGCGACCTGAACTTTCCCGCCGTGGCGCCCGAGCGTGCGCAGATCCTCGCACCGTTCGGCGGCGGCGAGCCGGGCTTTCGCGACGCCTGGGAAGTGCTGAACCCCGGCAAAGCGCATGCGCCCACGGTGGGCATCCACAAGGTCGATTTCGTCGACCGTCCGGAATGCTTCGATTTTGTCTTTGTAACCGAGGGTTTGGCAGGCCGACTCAAGGCGCATGGCATCGATGCCGCGACCGAAGCTTCGGATCACCAACCGGTCTGGGTCGAACTGGCTTGAGCCCGGATAAGTCAAGGCGCCTCCGAATAATTCGGAGGCGCCTTGTCGGATGAGATGGTGGAGAGGAGGAGGATCGAACTCCCGACCTCCGCATTGCGAACGCGGCGCTCTCCCAGCTGAGCTACCGCCCCGATGTGGCGGATTATAGCTTCAGCGCATGCCGTGCGGGAAGCGCGGCGAGGGATTGCGGGAGATTGGGCAGGAAACGGGCGGCGAGCCAGCCGAGCAGCACGCCGCCGCCGTTGGCCAGCGCATCGAGCGGGTCGGGCAGGCGATCCGGGGTGAGGCCCTGCAGCCCTTCGATGGCAATGCCGAACAGGACCACTGCAATGGCAAGTTTCCAGCGCCGCTGGGTCACCAGCTGCGCCCACCAGAACATCAGGATTGCGTAGCCGAACAGGTGCGCGATCTTGTCGACCTGGCTGGCGTCGTTGCCCAGCGTGGGCGGCATCAGCGACACCACCAGGGTGACGATGACGCCGAGCCAGCCGCACGCGAGCCACACGCGGGTGATCCGGGCGGCGCGCTCGCGGCGGTCGGATTCGATCCGGCGCCGCAGCGTTGCGGTCATGCCTGGCGCTGCGCCCAGCGCAGCATGAAGATGCCGGCGACGATCATCGGCAGCGACAGCCATTGCCCCATCGAAAGGCCCAGGCCGAGCAGGCCGAGGAAGCTGTCGGGTTCGCGGGCGAATTCGGCGAGGAAGCGGAAGCTGCCGTAGCCGATGAGGAAAACGCCGGAGACGGCGCCGACCGGGCGCGGCCTGGCCGAATACGCCCACAGGATGGCGAACAGCAGCAGGCCTTCGCCGGCGAACTGATACAGCTGCGAGGGGTGGCGCGCGATGCCGTCTGCCGCCTGCGGGAACACCATGCCCCACGGCAGGTCGGTGGCGCGCCCCCACAATTCGCCGTTGATGAAATTGCCGAGCCGGCCGGCGGCCAGACCCAGCGGCACCAGCGGCGCGATGAAGTCGGTGACGGCGAGCCAGCGCAACTGGTGACGCTGCGCGAACAGCGCCATCGCGACGATGACGCCGAGAAAGCCGCCATGGAAGCTCATGCCGCCTTCCCACACCTTGAGGATATCCAGTGGCTGCGCGAGGTATTCCATCGGCTTGTAGAACAGCACGTAGCCCAGCCGGCCGCCGAGGATGACGCCGAGCACGCCGTAGAACAGCACGTCGTCGAGCATCTTCGCATTCCAGCCCGACCACGGCCGGTGCGCGATGCACCAGCGCCCGAGCAGGATGACCTGGACGAAGGCGACGAGGTACATGAGGCCGTACCAGTGGATGGCGACAGGCCCGAGCTGCAGGGCGACGGGATCGAATTGCGGATGAACGAGCATGAGGTGTCCGGGCGGGGTCGGGGCGGTTAAAATGCCCGACTGATTATAACTTCGCTGAAAGACTGCCATGCCCGATTACCGTTCCTGGACAACCACCCGTGGCCGCAACATGGCGGGGGCGCGTGCGCTGTGGCGCGCCACCGGCATGAAGGACGGCGATTTCAGCAAGCCCATCATCGCCATCGCCAACTCGTTCACCCAGTTCGTGCCGGGCCACGTCCACCTGAAGGACATGGGCCAGCTGGTGGCGCGCGAGATCGAGGCGGCGGGCGGCGTCGCCAAGGAATTCAACACCATCGCGGTCGACGACGGCATCGCCATGGGCCACGGCGGCATGCTGTATTCGCTGCCGAGCCGCGACCTCATCGCCGATTCGGTCGAGTACATGGTCAACGCGCACTGCGCCGACGCGCTGGTGTGCATCTCCAACTGCGACAAGATCACCCCGGGGATGCTGAACGCCGCGCTGCGGCTGAACATCCCGACGGTGTTCGTTTCCGGCGGACCGATGGAAGCGGGCAAGGTGGTGTGGGAATCCAAGACCATCAAGCTCGACCTGGTCGACGCCATGGTGTCGGCGGCCGACGCCAAGTTCAGCGACGAGAAAGTCGAGCAGCTCGAACGCTCGGCCTGCCCGACCTGCGGTTCGTGCTCGGGCATGTTCACCGCCAACTCGATGAACTGCCTGACCGAGGCGCTCGGCCTCTCGCTGCCCGGCAACGGTTCGCTGCTGGCGACCCACGCCGACCGCCGCAATCTGTTCCTCGCCGCCGGCCGCCTGATCGTGAAGAACGCGCGCCGCTATTACGAGGAAAACGACGCGTCGGTGCTGCCGCGCGCCATCGCCAGCTTCGACGCGTTCGAGAACGCCATCGCGCTCGACATCGCCATGGGCGGCTCGACCAACACCGTGCTGCACCTGCTGGCCGCCGCGCACGAGGCCGGCGTCGACTTCACCATGGCCGACATCGACCGCATGAGCCGCCGCGTGCCGCATCTGTCGAAAGTGGCGCCGTCGATCCAGACCTACCACATGGAAGACGTGCATCGCGCCGGCGGCGTGATGGCGATCCTCGGCGAACTCGAGCGCGGCGGACTGGTGCACCGCGAGGTGCCGACCGTGCTGATGAAAACCCTGGGCGAGCAGATCGACGTCTACGACATCCGCCGCACCACCAACAAGGATGTGAAGGATTACTTCCGTGCCGCCCCCGGCGGCGTGCCGACGCAGACCGCGTTCTCGCAGGATCGCCGTTTCGGAAAGCTCGACGACGACCGCGCGAACGGCTGCATCCACGACATCGCGCATGCCTATTCGAAGGACGGCGGGCTGGCCGTGCTGTACGGCAACCTCGCTCAGGACGGTTGCATCGTCAAGACGGCGGGCGTCGACGAAAGCATCTGGACATTCTCGGGACCCGCGCGCGTGTTCGAATCGCAGGACGCCGCGGTCGAGGCCATCCTCGGCGACAAGATCGTCGCCGGTGACGTCGTGGTGATCCGCTACGAAGGCCCGCGCGGCGGCCCCGGCATGCAGGAAATGCTCTACCCGACCTCGTACCTGAAATCCAAGGGCCTCGGCAAAGCCTGTGCGCTGATCACCGACGGCCGCTTCTCCGGCGGCACCTCGGGGCTTTCCATCGGTCATGCCTCGCCGGAAGCGGCCGAAGGCGGCACCATCGGCCTGGTCGAGGAGGGCGACACGATAGAGATCGACATCCCCGGTCGCCGCATCAACGTCAAGCTGAGCGATGCCGAACTCGCGCGCCGTCGCGCCGCGATGGATGCGAAAGGTTCGCTGGCCTGGAAGCCGCTCAACCGGGTGCGGGCAGTGTCTTCCGCGCTGCGCGCCTACGCCGCGATGGCGACCTCCGCCGCATTCGGCGCGGTGCGCGATGTGAGCCTGGTCGAGCATCCGAGCGAAGCGCAGATCCACGCCGATCCGCTGGCGCGCTTCGCCATTCCCGGCCAGTTGAGTTTTCGTGTCGGCGCGGGTGGGTTGACCTATGCCGACATCGACAACCACGGCGGCCGTGCGACGATCTGCCTGCAGGGTGCGCACGTGGTGAGTTTCCGTCCCAAGTCGCAGCAGGCGCCGCTGGTGTGGGTGTCCGATGCGGCCAAGTTTGCCGCAGGCAAATCGATCCGTGGCGGCGCGCCGGTGTGCTGGCCGTGGTTCGGCCCGCACGCGAGCGAGGCCGCGTTCCCGGCGCACGGGTTTGCGCGCACGGTGCCGTGGAACGTGATCGGCAGCCGCAAGCGCAACGACGCCAAAACCGAAATCACGCTGCAGCTGGCCGACAGCGAGCAGACCCGCGCGCAATGGCCGCATCCGACGCGGCTGACGCTGACCGTGGTGGTGGGCGACAAGCTGGACATGCGGCTGGCGACCACCAACCTGGGCGACAAGCCGATGCAGATTGGCGAAGCGCTGCATACCTATCTGCAGATCAGCGATGTGGGCGCGGTGAAGATCACCGGGCTGGAAGGCTGTGCTTTTCACGACAAGGTCGACAATTTCGCAAGCAAGAAACAGTCCGGTGCAGTCGCGCTGAAAGGCGAAGTCGACCGCGTCTACGTCAATACGCCGGCCGACTGCGTGATCGAGGACGCGGGCCTCAAGCGCCGCATCCGCATCGCCAAGACCGGCTCGCAGTCGACGATCGTGTGGACGCCGTGGACCGAGAAAGCCGAGAAGATGGGCGATATGGGCAAAGGTAAGTCGGATGAAGGCTGGCGCGAAATGGTCTGTGTCGAGTCGGCCAACGCGATGGACAACGTCGTCGCCGTGGCGCCGGGCGAGACGCACACGATGACGGTGACGTACAGCACCGAGCCGCTTTGATGCGGGAGGAGATGCAGGCATGCGCGTAATTCTGGTAGCCAACCCCAAGGGCGGCAGCGGCAAGACAACGCTGTCGACCAACCTCGCCGGTTATCTGGCGTCGCGCGGGGAGCGCGTGGCCTTGCTCGATCTGGACCGCCAGAAATCGGCCACCCACTGGCTGGCCATGCGCGACATGGCCTTGCCGGATATCGAGTTGCTGCGTGAAGGCCACAAGGGCGAGGGCGAGGGCGACTGGCTGGTGATCGATTCACCCGCCGGGCTGCACGGCAAGAACCTCGAACGTGCGCTGAAGCTGTCCCACAAGGTGGTGGTGCCGATCGCGCCCTCGCTGTTCGATATCCGTGCCAGCCAGGATTTTCTCGCCGCGCTGCACGCCGAAAAGGCGGTGCGCAAGGGCCATGCCTTCGTCGGCGTGGTGGGTATGCGCGTTGACGTGCGCACCCGCGCCGGCGTCACACTGGAGGAATTCATGGGGCAGCAGGACCTGCCGGTGCTGGCGTATCTGCGCAACACCCAGCATTACGTCAACGCCGCGTTCGAGGGCAAGAGCGTGTTCGACCTGCCACATCATGTCGCCGAGCGCGACATCGAACAGTGGCAGGGTCTGATCGACTGGCTCGACCGTTAACGGTCCAGCCAGTCGGGCACGCACTCAGTGCGTGTTCGGCTTCATCAGGTTGACCACCTGCGGCTTGGCCACGCCCCGGGTCGACGAGCACGAACCGTCGACCGACACGCCCAGTTGCTGCTCGGCCTCGTGCAGCAGGTTGATCACATCGACGTAGAACTTGTCGTCCGCCATCATGCGCGCGGTGCGGCCGCCTTCGTTGGCGGCGAGCACGTCGGCGCCGGCGTTGATCAGCCATTCCACCACCGGGGCGTCGCCGCCGCCCGCCGCCAGCATCAGCGGAGTGATGCCGAAGAAGATGCGTTCGTCGAGCGCGGCGCCGGCTGCATGCAGCACTTCGACGACCTCGACGTAGCCGCGCTCGGTCTCGCCGTTGTAGGCGGCCTTGGCGAGCGCCGTCCAGCCCTGCGGCGACTTGGCGTTGACGTCGGCGCCGGCGGCGATCAGCACCTGCACGGCCGCGAGGTGGCCACCGTGGGCGGCGTGCATCAGCGCGGTTTCGCCCGCTTCGTCAGCGGCGGCGTGATCGGCGCCGGCATCGAGCAGGCTTTTGACTTGAGCAGCGTCACCCGAGCGGGCGGCGGCGAATAATTCCTGGGACATGTAAGGCTCCTGCAGATTGCGAACTGGGGGGTAGCGTACAATTGTTGACTGATTTAATCAACTATTATTGAGAGGGTGTGCACACCCTCTCAATAACGACCTGTCTTGATTGGTTTATGTTTTCGGCATCCCAAGGTCTGCGAAGTGGGATGTCAAACATTGGCCAGTTCCTTTTCAATCGACTCGTGCCGAAAACATAAACGCTGCCATGCCGAACCGCCTAGCCACCGAAACCAGCCCCTATCTGTTGCAGCATGCCGACAACCCGGTCGATTGGCATCCCTGGGGGGAAGACGCGCTCGACAAGGCGCGCCGCGAAGACAAACCCATCCTGCTGTCGATCGGCTATTCGGCCTGCCACTGGTGCCATGTGATGGCGCACGACTGCTTCGAGGACGCCGAGGTGGCGGCGGTGATGAACCGGCTGTTCGTCAACATCAAGGTCGACCGCGAGGAGCGTCCCGACCTCGACCAGATCTATCAGTCCGCGCATCAGCTGCTGACCCAGCGCGGCGGCGGCTGGCCGCTGACGGTGTTCCTGACGCCGGACCAGACGCCGTTCTTCGCCGGCACCTATTTTCCCAAGACGACGCGCTACCAGCTGCCGGGCTTCATCGACCTGATGCAGAACGTCGCCCGCGCCTGGCACGAGCGGCGCGGCGAGATCCTGGCGCAGAACCAGGCGGTGCGCGAGGCGCTTGCGCAGCAGCAGCCGGCAGCCGACCCGGCACAGCTTCCGGGCGATGCCCTGTTTGCCGACGCGGTGCGCGACCTGGCGCAGGCCTTCGATCCGGTGTGGGGCGGATTTTCGCGGGCGCCCAAATTTCCGCGGCCGGGCGAGCTGTTTTTCCTGCTGCGCGAGGCGCAACGCAGCGGCAACGCCGAGGCGCGCGAGATGGCGCTGTTCACCCTGCGCAAGATGGCGTCGGGCGGCGTCGTCGACCAGCTGGGCGGCGGCTTCTGCCGCTACTCGGTCGACGAACAATGGGCGATCCCGCATTTCGAGAAGATGCTCTACGACAACGGGCCGCTGCTGCATCTCTATGCCGATGCCTGGGTGCTGAGCGGCGACGCACTGTTCAAGGACACCGCCGAAGGCATCGTCGAGTGGCTGCTGCGCGAGATGCAGACGCCGGATGGCGGGTTCTATTCCGCGCTCGACGCCGACAGCGAAGGCCAGGAGGGCAGGTTCTATGTGTGGACGCCGGACGAAGTGCGCTCGCTGCTCTCTGCCCAGGAATATGCGGTGGCGGCTTCGGTATACGGGTTCGACCAGCCGCCGAATTTCGAAAATGCGCACTGGAATCCCCTCCTTGCGCGGCCGTTGAATGACGTCGCGGCCGGGCTGGGGCTGACCGACAGTGAGGCCGCGGCCTTGCTGCAACGCGCCCGCGCCAAGCTGTTCACTGCCCGCGAAGCGCGCGTGCGTCCCGGGCGGGACGACAAGCAGCTCACCAGCTGGAACGCGTTGATGATAGCGGGGCTGGCGCACGCCGGCCGGGTGATGGCGCGCGCCGACTGGGTGGCCGCCGCGCATGCCGCGCTCGATTTTCTGCACGGCAGGCTGTGGCGCGACGGCCGCCTGCTGGCCAGCTACAAGAACGGGGAAGCCCGGCTCAACGCCTACCTCGACGACTACGCATTCCTGCTCGATGCCCTGCTGGAAAGCCTGCAGGCAAGCTATCGTGAAGCCGACATGGCATGGGCGCGCGAACTCGCCGACGCCTTGCTGGCGCATTTCGAGGATCCCGGACAGGGCGGGTTCTTCTTCACCAGCCACGACCACGAAGCGTTGATCACCCGGCCCAAGCCCGGTTACGACGGCGCCACGCCTTCCGGCAACGGCGTCGCGGCACAGGCATTGCAGCGGCTGGGCCACCTGCTTGGCGAGTCGCGCTACCTAGATGCGAGTGCGCGTTGCCTGCGCCTGTTTCAGGCGCACATGGCGCAGCAGCCGATCGCCTACCCGAGCCTGCTCGCGGTGCTGGACGAGGCGCTGACGCCGCCGCGTGTCATCGTGCTGCGCGGCCCGGCGGCTGAACTGCGCACGTGGTCGGCCGCCCTAGCGCAGAAATGCCGCTTGCGCGACATCGTGCTGGCGCTCCCCAATGGCTTGCTGCTGCCGGGTGCATTGGCGAAACCGGAGGCGGACCGGGCGACCGCATGGCTTTGCAGTGGCACGACCTGCCAGCCGCCGGTCACCGAGTTGTCGAAGATTCTAGATTGAAGCGGGATGGCAACCGGTTCCGCAGCCATGGCGGTGATATTCACCTGGCTGGAGCGCGCCTGCAGGCATGGCTGCGGTGAATCGGTCGAGCGGGTATAACAATCTTTTACCCGCTGTTGGTAGCAAATAACCAAGCTGCGTCCTTGCGCGGCGGCGATTTTTCCATAATATTGCAAGCGCGATGAAGTGTGCGCGCCTAACCGACCCTTACGGAGACTGTAAATGAAAAATTCATGGATGATGACCGCAGCATCTGCTGCCCTGTTGATGATGACTGGCCTTGCCTCCGCTGATGACGGACGGGCGCTGGCACAGAAGAACGCCTGCATGTCCTGCCATGGCGTGGACAAGAAGATCGTTGGCCCCTCTTTCCAGGAAGTGGCCAAGAAGTACGCTGGCGACAAGGGCGCGCAGGCAATGTTGGTTGGCAAGGTGAAGTCTGGCGGTAAGGGTGCGTGGGGGCAGGTGCCGATGCCGCCGAATCCGCAGGTCAAGGAAGCAGACGTGAACACGATCGTTGCCTGGATTCTGAGCCTGAAGTGATCTGAAGCACGAGTAAAAAAGCCGACGCATGCGTCGGCTTTTTTTGTGGCGGGTCTGTTTTCACCGCAATTTGTTATTGTTGCGGGCAATAACAAACTCTAGGGGCGCTTGTGGTGATTCATCCTTATCTTTTCATCGCAGCCGCAGGGCTGTTTCCGCAGTTTGCGCAGGCAGCCGGCCCCGGGGTGATCGACAGCTTTTTCGGGACACTCAACGGCTACCTCGCCAGCGTCATTTTCTTTGACGTGTTTCCGGGTGAGCCGGAGCTGCCTTTTATCGTTGGCTGGCTGATCGTTGGCGCGGTCTATCTCACGCTGCGCTTCAGCTTCGTCAACCTGCGCATGATGCGCCATGCCTATGCCGTGTTGCGCGGGAAGTACCGAACCGCTGACGACAAAGGCGAGGTCAGCCCGTTTCAGGCATTGACTACCGCCCTGTCGGCTACGGTTGGACTGGGCAATATTGCCGGCGTGGCCATTGCAATCTCCATCGGCGGCCCGGGCGCTACGTTCTGGATGATCGTGGCGGGCTTTCTCGGCATGACCACCAAATTCACCGAAGCCACGCTGGCCCAGCGATACCGCGAGGTCCGACCCGATGGCCGCATCATGGGCGGACCGATGGAATACCTGTCCAAAGGTTTCGCCGAATACAACCTGCCGCGCACCGGCAAGGTCCTGGCCGGGATGTTCGCCGCCTTTACCGTGCTCGGCTCTTTTGGCGCGGGCGGCGCGTTCCAGGTGAGCCAGTCGCTCGGCGCAGTGCAGGAGCTACTGCCATTTTTTAGCAGCACGCCGGTCGCCTACGGGTTGATCATGGGGCTGGCGGTCGGCGTGGTCATCATCGGCGGCCTGCGCCGTATCGCGCATACGGCCGAGGCGATCGTACCGACCATGATCCTGATTTATCTGGCAGCTTGTCTATGGATCATTCTGGGGAATGTCGAGCAGGTACCGCAGGCTCTGAGCAAGATCGTCACCGAAGCCTTCGCGCCCATCGCCGTGGCGGGTGGCATGGTGGGGGTGCTGGTACAGGGCTTCAAGCGTGCGGTATTTTCCAGCGAGGCCGGTCTGGGATCGGCAGCGATCGTGCACTCGACCGCGTCGGTCAAGTATCCCATTCGCCAGGGCATGGTCGCCCTCTACGAACCCTTCATCGACACCATCGTCATCTGCACCATGACCGCACTGGTGATCGTGATTACCGGCGTCTACAACGATCCGGCTACGCTCGCGCTGCGCGAGGCCAGCAAAGGAGCGGCGCTGACCTCGGCGGCTTTTGCCACGGTGTCGGACTGGTTCCCGATCATCCTTACCCTGTCAGTGGTCCTGTTCGCCTACAGCACCATGATTTCGTGGTCCTACTATGGTGAACGCTGCTGGGCGTATCTTTTCGGAGAGCGCACCTCACTGCTGTACCGCGTGATGTTTCTGGCTTTTATCGTCATTGCGTCGGTGGCGAGCGCAGCCAACATGCTCGACTTTACCGATCTCCTGGTGCTGGCGATGGCGTTCCCGAATTTGCTCGGCCTGTATCTGCTGAGTGGAAAGGTGGGCAGCATGTTGAAGGATTACCAGGCGCGTCTGAAAAGCGGCGAACTTGGAGAGGAACGGCAGTTGCGGCGCTCCTGAATTGGCGAGCGGCGGCAATCAGGCCGCACGGACCAGCGCTTCGAGCAGGCTGATCAATGCCGGCCCCGGAGCGTCGCTCGCCGGCAATTGCCGCACGACAATCCCGCGCGCTTCGCAGGCTTTTTCATCGACTACTGCCGGGCCAGTAATGACTACGCGAGTAAGCTTGTGCAGCTTGCCGATGCTGTCGGCATCGAGCGGGCAGGCGTGGGTGATTGCGGTGGTGGCCCAGAACAGTCGCGGCACCAGGTCGGCCGTGTCGGTCGCCGGATATTCGCTCCAGTTATGGTCGAAGCTCGGGATCGGCAGATCTTCCGCAGAGAAAGCGGCACCATCGAGGAAAACGACGCGCTCCTTGCAGCTCATTTCCCCTCGCCGACCAGCCGCTCCAGTGCGCGCATGATGGCAGACGAGTCGAGTTCGCTGTCGCCTGCGCCCATCAGCGCGTTCATCTGCTGGGCGATCAGTGCAGCGCCGGGCAGCGGCGTGGCGGTTTCCTGGGCGTTGTCCATGACGATGGACATATCCTTGTGGTGCAGCTTGACCTTGAAGCCGGGCTTGTAGTTGGAGTCGAGCATGCGCTGACCGTGGACTTCGAGGATGCGACTGCCGGCAAAGCCTCCCAGCAGCGCTTCACGCATCTTGGTGGGATCGACGCCGTTGCGGCGCGCCAGCAGAATCGCTTCGGCCACGCCTTCGAAGGTGAGGCCGACGACGATCTGGTTGCAGCATTTGACGACCTGGCCGGCACCATGCCCGCCGACGTGGACGATATTCTGGCCGAGGACTTCGAACAGCGGGTGGACCTTGTCGAAGATCGGCGCTTCGCCACCGACCATGATCGACAGCGTGCCCTCGCGTGCGGCGACCTCGCCGCCTGATACCGGCGCGTCAAGCATGTGCACGCCGCGTTCGGCGAGCGATGCGGCGATGCGGCGGGTGGCGGCAGGCGACACGGTGCTCATGTCGACGATGGTGTGGCCGGGCTTGGCGCCGTGCACCAGGCCGCGGTCGCCGAGGATGATCTGTTCGACGTCGGTGGTATCGGAGACGACGGTGAAGCTGATGTCCGCTTCGGCGGCGACTTCGGCGGGGGTGCCCTTGCCAAGCGCACCGGCGACCAGCATCGGCTCGAGACGGTCGAAGCGGCGGCCGTAAACGAACAGTTTGTGCCCGGCGCGGAGCAGGTTCTCCGCCATCGGGCGCCCCATGATGCCACTGCCGATAAATCCGATCTTCATGACGTCAACCCCTTCACCACGACAAGCCAGAATGGCAGCGTAACCAATCCAGCCAGCGTTGACCAGCCCATGATGAGACCCGCCAACCGGGTGTCGAGGCCAAAGCGGTCGGCCAGCGCGATCACCATCACCATGGTTGGCATGGCGGCCTCCAGCACACCGGCTTCGCCAGGTTCGGTAAGCGTGCCTGGCCACGCCAGCGCAATGCCCAGCGCCAGCAGCGGCATCAGCGCCAGCTTGATGCCCAGTGCGACAAACACGGCCTTGTGCGGGCGCAGGTCGTGCCAGGGGATCGTCAGCCCCAGCACGAACAGCATCAGCGGAATGGTCGGGCTGCCGGCCCAGTGCGCGGCCTCGATCAGCGGCGCCAGCGGCAGCCCGGAAAGATTCACCGCCAGGCCGGCGGCAAACCCCCACACCGGCGGCAATTTCAGCCACATCGCCAGAAACGAGGCGTGTTCGGTGTGCTGTCCGCAGCGAAAGGCGATCCACACACCTAGCGACCACACCAGCGGGGTGGCGGCGAGCATGTCGGCGAAGAACGGGTAACGCGCGCCCGATTCACCGTACACCGTGGTGAGAAATGGGTAGCCGAAGAACAGCACGTTGCCGAAACCGGAGGCCAGCATGACCGTGCCGCGCTGTGGGCGCGACAGGCCCTGACCGAGTGGCGTGGCGAACAGCGCCAGTGCCGCCAGGCCCAATCCAAACAGCGTGGCCACACCCAGTATCAGCGGCACCTGCAGCAGGCTGAGATCGACCGTAGCGGCAGCACCTGCCGAAAAAAACAGCATCGGCGCGAAAAAATTCAGCACCAGCCGGTTGATTTCACCGCGCAGACCGACGATGGAAATGCCGCTTTGCCAGCGCGGCCAGATCCCTCCGGCAGCAATCAGCAGCGACAGGGGCAGCAGCGTTTTAAGCAGCAGTTGCTGCGCGAGATCGGGCGACATGAAGCGAAATGGTTGGAATGAGCATTCATCATACCGCCGTCAGCCAGGCGTTGACGCGACACAAATGGGCCCCGGCTTTGTTCGCGTAAGCAAGGCCGATGGGCACTTTGCTTGCTTCGACTTTGCACCGGGGATGCTTGCACCCGTCAGGGTGTGGCCTTGGAAAGGCTATATGGCCCACAAGCGGACTTCGATCCACTGCGTGCTGTGGCACGCGTGGAGTCTTATGCCCAAAGGCGATAAATGTTCAGGTACGTGAGGCGGGAGTGTAGTGATCGGCGTGCTGCGAAGAACTGCCGGATTCCAGCCAGGCCTTGATGCGGGTGGCGTCGCCTGCACGATTGTTCCGCCCCTGCGCATCGAGCAGCACGATGATGACATCACGGTCAGCCACGTGAGCCTGCATCACCAGACAATGCCCCGCTTCGTTGATGAAGCCGGTTTTAGACAGGCCGATGTCCCAGTCATCCGCTCGCGTGAAGCGATTGGTGTTGTTGAATGCCACCGTGCGATACATCACACGGGCTTTCTGGCGTTTTTTCTTCACCACCACGCGCTTGGTGCCAAGGGAGTAGCTGCCGGTCGAGGTGATTTCGCGGATTTCAGGATAGTTCTGGTAAGCGTAGTCAGCGAGTTTGGCAAGGTCGTACGCGGTTGAGCGGTTGTCGCTTGACAGGCCGGTCGGCTCGACAAACATCGTGTCGTGCATGCCCAGCGCCCGCGCCATGCGGTTCATGGTGGCGACGAAGCGATCCAGGCCACCCGGGGTGGTGCGCGCCAGTGCGTGGGCGGCGCGGTTGTCGGATGCAATCAGCGCCAGATGCAGCAACTGGCCGCGCGTGTAGCTGGCGCCGATGGCCAGACGCGAACCGGTGCCCTTCAGGGTATCGCGGTCTTCAGAAGTGATGGTGATGCGTTCGTCTGGGGGCAGTGCAGCATCCACCACCAGCATGGCGGTCATCAGCTTGGTGATCGAAGCGATCGGTGTCTGCATGTCGGCGTTTTTCGCCAGTAGCGGCTGACCGCTGGCCTGGTCGAATACCAGCACCGACTGGGCGCTCAGTTCCGGAATGGCTGTGGTGTCGAGCGACGGCCGCGGGGCAGACGTCACCGCACTGATCCCGGTGCTCAATTGCAGCGTGGTGCTGCCATCGAGTGCGCTGGCATTGGTGTGCGCGCACAACAACAGCAAGCTGGCCAGAACAGTTTTCATGTGCATTTTCTTAAATATAGGCGATGGAAATGTAACAGCTTCAACGAAATACGGACACTGTGTCTAAAACTTGAAAACAACAGTTCATGGCATGCCCCCAATTATTTTGAACTCCTGATTGACTGTTTAGCAAAAATTATTATATATAGCAATGACATGCGAGAACTTCCGAACAATTTACTAAAGAAATCGGAGCTAACAGCCTGTCCCTGCGCCCCTGGCGTGGTAGCCGAGGCGCTGGAGCATCTGATGCGGGGCGACGCTGGACGGGCTGAGCTTGCCGCCAGCGTCCGCTGTGACCCCGTCCTGGCGCTGCGTTTGCGCTTGCTTCCCGCCGATTTCAGCCTGCAGCAGCCGGATCTGCTGCGGGCGCTGCTGCTTGCCGCGCCGGTTGCGGCGGGTGCCTCCCTGGTGGGGTATGTAACCCGCTGGCGTCAGTCGATCAGCGTCGCGCTGCTGGCGCAGGCGCTGGCGCTGCGATCCGCCGTTGCGGATGTCGAGGCGGCCTGGATGGCGGGATTGAGCCACAACCTGGCGACGTATTTCGAACACAACCCCGTCTCCACGGCAACCATAGCGGAAGGGCTGGGCGGGCTCGATGCCGACGGCTGGTTGGCCGATGCGGTGCGCTACCACGCCGAGCCGCTGGCGCGCGGACGGGCGGCGCATCCGCTGGTGCGCATCGTCCAGCTGGCCTACCAGCTCGTCACCCGCGGCGATGCGGTGGACAGCGTGGATGTGCGCGCCGCGCTTGCCACGCTGCAAATGGGTGCGGGCGAAGCCGCCCAGCTGCTGGCCGACAGCCAGGCGCAGACGCGCCAGCTGGCGCTGCGTTTCGGGCTGGTCGACGCAATGGCGCCAGGCCAGGGCACGGGGTTCGACCGTCTCGCCCGCCTGTATGCCGGGCAGGCGGCGCAATCGGCGCTGCATGGCCATTTTCGCCGTGCCGCTGCCGCCGAACAGGTCTACCCGCTGCTGCAGGACGGGCTGCGCGCGTTGTTCGGCGTCGAGGGCGTCTGCCTGTTCGCGCCCGCCGCCGACGGCACCCTGCGCGTGAGCGGGCTGATTCCAGCCGCATCCGGCCTGAATGCGCTGGCCATTCCTGCCGACGACGGCCATTCGGCCCTGCCCCGCGCACTGGTCCGCAACGCGCCGCAGCAATTCGTGCGCGGCGACGCCGAGGGCGCGCTGGTCGACGAGCAGATCGCCCGCAGGCTCGGTGTGTCCCGTTTTCTGTGCCAGCCGCTGGCGCTGCACGATGGCCGCATCGGCGTACTGGTGGCGGGGGACGCCAACGCTGACCTCAGCATGTCGCCGCTGTGGCGCTTTGTTCTGGCTGAATGCACCGACGGCCTGCGGCCCATGCCTGTGGGCGTGACGTCGCTGGCCCTGCCCGCGGAGACGCCGCCCGCCGTGCCGAGCGACGACATCCCGCGCGAGCGGGTGCGGCGCGCCGTTCATGAAGTGGCCAACCCGCTCACCATCATGCGCAATTATGTCAATCTGCTGTCCGAGCGCCTGGGTACGGATTCGGCGCTGCAGCGCGACCTTGGCATCATCGGCGACGAAATCGAGCGGGTCGCGCGCATCGTGCGCGGCATCGTCGCGAAGGAAGACGCCGTCGCGCCCGACAGCATGCTCGAGCTGGTGTCGGTCAACGGCATCGTCTCCGAGCTGGTGCGGATGGCGCTCGGCACCCTGTTCACGCCCAACCAGGTCAACGTGCAGATCGATCTCAACCCCGACGTGCCACCGCTGCCGCTGCAGAAAGACCTGCTGAAGCAGGTGCTGTTCAACCTTGCAAAAAATGCGGTCGAGGCGATGCATGCCGGCGGCCACCTGAAATTCACCACCCGCCTGGCCCTGGTCGACGGCCAGCGCCAGGTCGAGATCGAAGTGGCCGACACCGGCCCCGGCCTGCCCGACACCGTGGTGTCGCAACTGTTCGAACCGGTGGTGAGCGACAAGGGCGGCGACCACGCCGGCCTCGGCCTGACCATCAGCCGCAGCCTGGTCGAGCGCATGCATGGCCACATCAGCTGCACCAGCACGCCGCACGGCTCCCGATTCCTGATTCGCCTGCCAACCCTGCAACACGGCCAGGCCCCGCTTACGACAACGCGCTTCGGGTCGATGTAACCCGGACCCGAGAGGAGAAACACCTTGTCAAACGATCCCATTGAACCCGTCGAGCTGCAGAGTTCCGTCAGCAGTTTTCCGGTGCATTCCCGGATTCTGGTGGTGGACGACGAGCCGCTGATCCTGGAAGGCCTCACGCGACTGCTCGCCACTCGCGATTACGAGGTGGTGACGGCCAACGGCGGCTGCGAGGCCCTGATTGCCATCGGCAAACAGCAGTTCGACGCGATCCTGCTCGATCTCGGGATGCCGGACCTGAACGGCAACGAGGTGCTGCGTTTCGTTGCCGACCGCAGTGCCGATACGCCAGTGATCGTGGTGTCCGGTGACAGCACCATCGATGCCGCGATCCGGGCCCTGCGCGGAGGTGCTGCCGACTTCGTGCGCAAGCCGTATGAGCCGGAAGAATTGTTGCGCCGCATCGACAATACGCTGACGCGGCGACGGCTGGAAAAGGAAAACAACCATATCCTGCAGCGCCTGCAGCAATCGGAAAAGTGGCACCGCTTCCTGGTCAACAGTTCGCCGGACTTCATCTATACGCTCGACTGCGAAGGTCACTTCACCTTCGTCAACGACCGCGTCGAAAGCCTGCTCGGCTACCGGCGCGAAGATCTGCTGGGCCAGCATTACAGCCTGGTGATCCACGAAGACGATATTGCCCGCGCCGAACATGTCTTCAACGAGCGTCGCGCCGGCGACCGCAGCGCCCGCAACATCGAAATCAACCTCAAGTGCAATCCAGGTGTCCGTCGCCCGCGCCTGATGAATGGCCGCTGCAAGTCGGTCGAACTGACCGCCACCGGCATGTACGACGAGGAGGCCAGCCAGTTCGACCGGCGCTTCATCGGCAGCTACGGCGTCGCCAAGGATGTGACCGAGCGCAAGCAGGCCGAGGAAACCGTTCATTACCAGGCCTATCATGACCTGCTGACGGGCTTGCCCAACCGCGCCCTGTTCCGCGACCACCTGGGCCTCATGCTGGCGCAGGCCAAACGCAATCAGAAGCCGCTGGCGGTGCTGAGCCTCGACCTCGATCACTTCAAAGTGATCAACGATTCGCTCGGCCACGCCATCGGCGACGAACTGCTGCTCGCAGTCGGCGCGCGGCTGCGTCAATGCCTGCGCGAGGGCGACACCCTGGCACGTCTTGGCGGTGACGAGTTCGCCGTACTGCTGCCGACCCTGGTGTCGCGCAGCGACGTCGAGCACATCGGCCGCAAGATCATCCAGGTGCTGTCCAAGCCGGTGTACGTCAAGAACCACGAAATCTACATTTCGGTCAGCATCGGTGCCTGCGTGGCGCCGGAAGACGGCGACCTCATCGACAGTCTGATCCGGCAGGCGGAAATCGCCATGTACCAGGCCAAGTCACAGGGCCGCAGCCGTTTGCAATTCTGGGAAGCCGGCATGCAGGCGCCGTATTCCGAGCGCATGCAGATCGAAGCCGACCTGCGCCGCGCGCTGGCGCGCAACGAGTTCGTGCTGTTCTACCAACCGCAGGTCGACACCGTCACCGGCGAAGTGCGCGGTTTCGAGGCCCTGCTGCGCTGGTGGCATCCACAGCGCGGCATGCTGACGCCCGCCGATTTCATCCCGGTGGCCGAGGAGGCCGGCGTCATCGTTCCGATAGGGGACTGGGTGATGCGCCAGGCCGGCGCGCAAATGGCCGAATGGCGCAAGGATGGCCTGCCGCCGGTACGCATCTCGGTCAATATCTCCGCACGCCAGCTCGAAAGCCCCGACTTTGTCGACAGCATCATGCGCGCCGTGCAGGTCTATTCGCTCGATGGCAACCTGCTGGAACTGGAAATCACCGAAAGCCTGCTGATGCGCGATTTCGAGGCCAATGCCATCAAGCTGGGGCGGCTCTCGGCCTCCGGCATCCGGCTCGCCATCGACGATTTCGGCACCGGCTACAGCTCGTTCAAATACCTGTCGCGCTTTCCCATCCACACGCTGAAGATCGACCAGTCTTTCGTGCAGGATCTCGACCGCGAGGAGAACATCTCCATCGTCAACGCCATGATCGCCATGGGGCGCGGCATGAACCTCAATGTCGTCGCCGAGGGCGTCGAAACCGAGTCCCAGCGCGCGCGCCTGCAGCAGATGCAGTGCCATGAAGTGCAGGGCTACTACTACAGCGCCCCGGTTTCCAGCCACGAAGCGACCGCCATGCTGCGTCAGCACGTGCGCGGCTTCAGCCAAGAGGGAAATCGGGCCGCCGGCTGAATTCGTCCGGGATAGTGATTTGTCCCCGCGACCGGCGATAGCCGTCAGCCGCTTGGGGTCCGCTGATTTCGTTGTGTAAATGCAATCGTCACCACCCTGCGGGCGGCTTCGTCTGGACGCTTTGCCGGGCGCAGTTCAGGCTGCTGCGGTGGCCGGCATCAAGGCCACGCTGAATGCGACGCGGAAACGCACCATGGTCATGCTGAGCGAAGACGACCGCGCCGCCCTGGACATGCGCCATGTAGAGGCCCTGGGGTCGAGCCGGGAACTCGCTATCTGCTCGTGTGGGCAACGCCAGGCGTGAGGCAATACGCGGACCGTAGCGCAGGCCACGTATCGGCGCAGGTTTGCCGTCTGCGTTGAATGTCGGATTTGCGCCAAGCCGTGAGAGGCTTTCGTAAGCATTGCGGCCTTCGCTGGGCGCCTCTTCCTCCCTGGGCAGCCGGGTCCGAAAAACGAACTATATTGACGGCTGGCTGCTTCCGATCCCGTATGCTTCCGGGGCTTTGCAGCAGAACCCTGTCAGAACTAGAAGCAGGCATAAAGCGGGGTTCGGTTCCACTGAGAAGGAGACGTGCCATGAAACGGACTATCCAATGGACGCTGTTTGCGCTGAGCTTGCTGTTTGCGGGCACGGTTATCGCGCGAACCCCCGCCCCTGCAGGCGCTAGCGTGTACTTTATCGCGCCGGTCAACGGCGAGGTCGTGACCAGCCCCGTGACCGTCAGGTTCGGGCTGAAGGGCATCGGGGTCGCGCCTGCGGGCGTCGACAATCCCAAGACCGGCCATCACCATCTGCTGATCGACGTAGTGAATCTGCCGGCGATGGACAGTTCGGTCCCCGCGGATGCGAACCACAAGCACTTCGGCGGCGGCCAGACCGAGACGACCATCGAACTCGCGCCGGGAACGCATACCTTGCAGCTGCTCCTGGCCGACAAGAACCATATCCCGCATGATCCGCCGATTCTTTCGGAGAAGATCTCGATCACGGTGAAGTGACGCAGTGCCATGAGGTGCAGGGTTACTTCTGACAGCGGACCGTTTCCAGCCGTGCTGTGCCCGCATGTACGCGGCTTCCATCGCGGATACCGTTGGCGGCGGGTTGACCGCCAGCCCCAGTGGGAGCGAAAAATCAGGCGGGCCAGGGGTGCGGTCTGAAGTATCGGGGTATCGGTGGGCAGTGCAGGCTTCGTGGACAAGTCGTGGACGACCGTGCGAAGCTGTCTCTGGCAATGAAGCCTGAATCCATCGTTCAGGTGGCCACGGAACCCGCGAAACCATGAACTGCCGTTTCTATATCGTCGATGTCTTTGCAGAGCGTTCCTACACGGGGAATCAGCTTGCGGTCGTGGTTGATGCTGGGAGCCTGTCCGACGCAACGATGCAGCAGATCGCGGCTGAGACGAACTATTCGGAAACGACCTTCGTGGCACCGGCGCCCGAAGCGGACGGCGGGTACCGGGTTCGGATCTTCACCCCGGCGCGGGAGATCGCCTTTGCCGGCCACCCGATCCTCGGCACCGCGTGGGTGCTGCGGCATTACGTCTTGTCTGGGGCTTCGGGCCCCGTGCGGCTGAATCTCGCGGTGGGCCAGGTGCCGGTTACGTTCGAAGTGTCCGCCGAGGGTGAGGAGGTGGCGTGGTTTCTGGCGCCGCCGGTCACGCTTGGCGCGACCTGCGCCATCGAGCCCATCGCGGCAGCGCTGGGGCTGTCGCCGGCTGACATTGCCGCCGAGAGCCCGGTCCAGCAGTTCACCGCCGGCATCTCGGCGATGATCGTGCCGCTGCGCAGCCTCGACGCATTGCGCCGCTGCAGACTCGATCTCGACGCCTACGCACCGTTGGCGGCGCAGGGCCTGCCGCCGCTGGTTTACCTGTTCTGTCGCCAGACGCATCATCCGCAGAACGACCTGTGCGCACGGTTCTTCTTCGAGGCGCACGGCGTGCGCGAAGACCCGGCGACCGGAAACGGCGCGGCCTTCCTCGGCGCCTATCTGCTGCAACATGGCGTGTTGGGCAATGGCGACCTGTCGCTGCGGATCGAGCAGGGCTACGAGGTCCGCCGGCCTTCCCTGGTCATGCTGCGCGCGCGCATGCGCGAGGGGTCACGCGAGGTCAGCGTGGGCGGGCGCGTCGTTCCCACGCTGCAGGGGGAATTGCTTTGAAGCCGCATCGCCCATGGAATCCGTCCTCGTAAGCGCCTGCCTGCTGGGCGAAGCCGTGCGCTACAACGGCGGCGACATGCGCTGCGACGACGGCATCCTGCAGCGCTGGCTGCGCGAAGGGCGCGTCGTTTCCGTGTGTCCGGAAGTTGCCGGGGGCCTGCCTGTTCCGCGTCCGCGCGCCGAGATCGCCCTTGGCGCGGGCGGGGAGCAGGTGCTGGCGGGCAATGCCAGGGCCATCGATTCCAATGGCCGGGACGTGACGGCGTGTCTCGTGCGCGGGGCGGAGCAGGCATTGGAACGGGCACGTGCGATGCGGGTCCGCGTCGCGGTGCTGAAGGAAGGCAGTCCCTCGTGCGGGACGGGATTCATCTTCGATGGCAGCTTCAGCGACACCCGGGTGCCCCATCGCGGGGTGACGGCCGCGTTGCTGCAACAGGCCGGCATCCACGTTTTCAGCGAGGCCCAACTCGCCGCAGCGGACGCCCTGCTCGGGCAGTTCGAAGCCGGCATCCAGCCGGACCGGGAGCGCCCATGCTGAAACTCCATGACCGCGAGAAATCAGGAAACGCCTACAAGATCCGGCTGCTGCTGGGCTTTCTGGACCTGCCGTACCAGCGCATCCCGGTTGCACTGAAGGACGGCAGGAACGAGGTCGACAGCGACTATCTGCAGCTCAACCCGCGGGGACAGATTCCCACGCTGCAGGATGGCGACGCCACGCTGTGGGGCTCGACGGCCATCCTGAGCTATCTGGCGCTGCGTTACGATGAGACGGCGCAGTGGCTGCCGCGCGATCCGGTCCGCTTCGGCCAGGTCATGCAGTGGCTGGAACTGGCCCAGAACGAAATCCAGAGTGGCCTGTTCCAGGCCCGTGCAATCGTGCAGTTCGGCGTGGCGGGCGATCTGCAGGCTGCCCAGCGGATCGCCGGGCAGGCACTCGACGTTCTGGAATCGCGTCTGCGACTCGAGCCGTGGCTTGCCGGCCTGCAGCCGACGGTCGCGGACATCGCCTGCTTTCCCTATGCTGCGTTGGCCGGGGAGGGGCAGGTCGACATCTCGCCCTACCCAGGGGTGCGACGCTGGATCGACGACTTCCGGTCGCTGGACCGGTTCGTCGGCATGCCGGGTATCGATGCGGGTCGGCAGGGCTGAGCACTCAGGTGGGCGTGAAGCTGACGGAGCCTGGCGCTAGCTCGTTGCAAGGGACGCCTCGAGATCCACTACTCCTCCTTCGATGTTCGCGGCAGACAGGCTTGCATCCAGCATTTCGATCCAGTGGCTGACCGGCACCGGTGAAACCGCTGCCAGGTGGTTCAGGCAGCCGATGTTGGCTGTCGCGATGGCCGTCGGGCGGCTGGCCATCAGCGTGTCGAGCTTGTCCGCACGCAGCGATTGCGCGAGTTCGGGCTGCAGGATCGAATAGCTGCCTGCCGCACCGCAGCACATGAAGGGATAGCGGACCGGCACCAGCTTGAACCCGGCACGCTTCAGCAACTTCTCGACCACGCCGTTCAGCTTTTCGCCGTGCTGCAGGCTGCAGGATGACTGGAAGGCGATGCGCTGCGCGGGTTGCGTCGCAGGCTGCGGGTCGTCCTTCCATGCTTCGGCGACGACCTCGGCGATGTCCCGCGTCATCTCCGAGACGCGCTGTGCCTTGTCGCGGTAGCGCGGGTCGTCGTGCAGCAACTGGCCGTATTCGCGGAAATGCGTGCCGCACGCGCTGGCGGTGAGGACGATGGCCTCGACGCCAGCCTCGATATGCGGCCAGATGGCATCGATATTCCTGCGCATGAAGGCGCGCGCCTCTTCGGTCGCGGCCATGTGATGGCTGAAGGCACCGCAACAGCCGTCTTCGGCCGCAATCAGCCGGATGCCGAAGCGGTCCAGCACCCGTGCGGCGGCAGCATTGATGTCCGGCGCCAGGGCCGGCTGCACGCATCCCTGCCAGACCAGCATGCGCCGGGCGTGCGCGCGGTCGGGCCAGGCGCCGGCCGCGCGCCGCTGCGGAATTCGCGCGCGCAACTTGTCCGGCAGGAACCGGCGCAGCGCCTGGCCGGTGCGCAGCAACGCGGTGAAGCGGGTGCGGTAGGGGACCACGGCACGCACGGCGCGGCGCGTCAGTCGTTCCTGCAGCGGGCGTGGCGCGGCCTTTTCGACCAGGTCGCGTCCGATATCGAGCAGGCGGCCGTAGCGAACGCCTTGCGGACAGCTGGTTTCGCAGGAGCGGCAACTGAGGCAGCGGTCGAGATGCAGCTGCAGGTTGGCGCTCAGGGATCTGCCCGCCAGCGCTTCGATGGAAAAGGCCGGCGGCAATGAATCCGGGTCGGGCTCCTTTCCCTCCAGCATCAGCTTGATCAGGTAAATGCGGCCGCGCGGTCCGTCCCATCCCTCGTTGAGCAGACGGAAGGTCGGGCACACGGGTTCGCACTGGCCGCAAATCACGCAGGGAGACAACAGCGCTTCCGCTTCGCGCCCGGCATCGGTATTACGGTAGGGTTCAGCCAGCTCGACTTTCATTGCAGCACCTCAATCAAGCGTCGTCGGACCACACTATGTAACAGGCCGGGAAGCCTGTCCAAGACCTTGTTCCGATCGGGCCCATAGGATCGGATTATGGGTGCCCGATTCATCACCCGGAACACCCCGGAAATCGATATGAGCTGTCTGCCGAGCGCCTGGCCGGGCCATCGGGGAATGCGCGTAGGGCCCAGACGTGGCGATGCCTCAACGATGGCCCGGCACCCCCATCGTCGCCCGGCTGAGGGCAGCTCTCAGAGATTGCGGGAATTGCCCTGGTCGTCGGACGCAACCGCCGCTGTCTCGTCGAGCGCCTCGTCTGGATCCGCCTTGTATTCGCTGTGGCTGCACGAATCGGACAGCGGGCAGGGCCTGAACCGATGGCAGGTCTTCAGCTTGCACCTGACCGTCGTCCATTCCGCCGCCAGTTCCGAAAAGGCCTTGCAGGCCGGGCTCTTGTATGCGCCCCGGCGGCAGATCAGGCTGATCGTGTGGCGCGGCAGTTCGGGCAGCAGGTCGATCGAATGCAGCCCGTGTTGCGCGCAGGCGATGGTTTCCGGCAGGATGGTCGCGAGCCGGCCGAGGCGGACGATTTCGATGATGACGCTGAGCGAGGTGGCTTCCATCGAGACCGGCGGCATGATGGCATGCTCGAGGCAGTACATGTCGATATGGCGCCGCAGCGCGTAGTCGGTGTTGAACAGCACCAGCGGTTCCTGCTCGAGGGCGTGCTTGCTCAGCGGGCCCTCATGTTCGGCGAGGGGATGGTCCTTGCCGACGGCGAGCTTGAGCGACTCGACGAACAGGATGTGGCTCTCGACGTCGTCCGAGCTGTCCTCGGTCGACAGCGTGCTGCTGAAGGCGATGCCCATGTCGACACGGTCTTCTGCGAGGGCCGACACGATGTCGTTCTGGGGCATTTCAAGCGTGCTCACCGTGATGCTGGGATAGCGCGCGTTGAACTGGTCCAGCAACGGCGTGGCGAGAAAGTCGGTGATCGGCGTCATGCCAAGCCGCAACGAACCGCGACTGAGATCCTGCAACTCGTGGATGGCCCGCTTCGCCACGTCGAGTTCTCCCATCGCACGACGGGCATGGTGCAAATAGACTTCGCCGGCAGCGGTCAGGCGCACGCTCCGTCCGGAGCGGTCCAGCAACTGCACTTCCAGCAAATCTTCCAGTTGCTTGATTTGCTGCGACAGCGTCGGCTGCGAGACATACAGTACTTCCGCCGCCCGAGTGAAGCTGTGATGTTCCGCCACCGCGAGCAGGTAGCGGATCGAACGGGGGAAGATGATATTTCTATCCATAGTCATCCCCTATAGAGCGCATCGGAATTTAATCTTGGAAAGCCATCCTCGCATGGTACATAGTTCAGAGCAACCTTGGTTCGCTGCTTGACGCACGCAACGAGCTTATTGGTTGACCATGCAGAGGCCTCACACCGTGGATCGATTCATGGTTCGAGTGCGGAATGCGTTTGGCGTTCCCGCAAGCGGCACATCCCGGTGAAAGCCAGAGCAATACGTGTCTTCATGGTTTTAGGGCAGTCAGCAGGCCATGTGCGGAGTGTTCTTGCCGTGCAGGTTTCGTAAGCGGGTTACAACAGGTCGGGCAACAATCAGTCAACAGCGAGGACAATTACCATGAAATTTGCAAAGCACATGTCAGAAATCCCCATGCACGGCACGGTTGCGGCTACTGCCGGCCTGTTGCTTGCTGCATCGTTCCCGGCTTTTGCGCATCATCCGATGGGAGGCATGACGCCTGAAACGTTCAGCCAGGGTTTGCTGTCTGGACTGGGTCACCCGATCATCGGCCTGGATCATTTCGCATTCCTGGTCGTGGCCATGCTGCTGGTGTGGACGCTCAAGGGCGCGCCGCGCTTCCTGGTGCCACTGGCCTTCATCGGCGCGACCATCGCAGGCACGGTGTTGCACCTCGGCGCTGCGACTATCCCCATGTCGGAAACCTTGGTGGCCCTCACCGTCATGATCGGTGCGGTGCTGGCGCTGACGCGCAGCAATCCCGGCGCATTCGCTCTGGGCGTCATATTTGCCGCAAGCGGCATTCTGCACGGCTATGCGTACGGCGAATCGATCGTCGGTGCCGAAGCCACACCATTGCTGGCTTATCTGGCAGGGTTTGCCGCAATCCAGTATGTGTTGATCGTCGGCGGCGTACTGGGTCTGGATAAGCTCTCCAGCCATTCTGAGAAGACCCGCTTGATTGCTGCGCGTGTTGGCAGCATGGCTGCGCTGCTGACGGGTGGTCTGTTCCTCGCCCTCAGCGTCGCCTGAACGCAGATAGCAGGTATATGCAGTGATGAACCGGGGACGGCTGCATCGCCCCGGTGCCATCTTTTCAGATCGTTTCGGCCCTGGGTCTTTTGATTTGTGCCTCCCCGGGTTGCAAGCGCTCACCACGGAATGGAGTCAAGACCATGAACAAAGCGGCAATGAAAGATGCCATCCTCGAAGCTAAATTTGCAACAGGCCTGAAATGGAGCGACATCGCCAAGGCCGCGGGCCTGTCCGCTGAATATACCTGCTCGGCATGTCTCGGCATGAACCATCTGGACAAGCGGAATGCGGATGCGGTGGCCGACGTGCTCGGTCTTGGCGATGAGGTTTCGAGCGCGCTGCAGCGCTTCCCTCACAAGTCATGGAGCCAGGCCGTTCCGACCGACCCGGTGATCTATCGCTGGTACGAGATGGTGGGCGTGTATGGCGAGACCATCAAGGAACTGATCCATGAAAAATTCGGCGATGGCATCATGAGTGCGATCGACTTCACGATGAACATCGATAAGCAGGAAGACCCCAAAGGCGACCGTGTGCTGGTCACCATTAGCGGCAAGTTTCTGCCGTACAAATCCTGGTAATGGCGTTCAGATGTTGCGTCAACCGGCTTTGATCCCTGGTGTGCGGCGCCCTTGAAGGGCTGGCCGCAACGGTAAGGTTGCTACGGAATGCTCGCCGACCAGGTGTTCGATTTGCCCCTCCACGTTGTGCCAGTGGTGCGGAAGGCGGCCATCAGGCTGTCCCGGTGGATCGTGAAATTCACTGCTGGAAATATTTCAGTGCCCCTCGATCCGGCAGTGCCTCCTGCGCCGGATGTTGCAGCCTCGCCGCCCTTTGAGAGGGCGGCTTTTTTTACCCATGCAGCCGTGCCAACGCGAATGATTGCGCCCGGTCATGATAATCCTGGCCAGCTTCGCCAGGTCCGATTCCTCCAACTGACAGCACGGGACATGCCCGATTCGTGGCGTGCGTCACAGGCCGCCAGGAGAATGAGAGCCGAGGTGCAGCATGTCAGCGCGTGATCCGCATCGTTTCGTCAACGAACTGGATGAAATCGCAATAAATGGCCTGATCGCTCGGCTCGAGAGCCGCGCTCAGGACGATGTCTTTGCAAGCTTGCTGGACAATTATGTGGTTCGTCTCGTTCTGCCGCCGTCAGCACGGGTACTCGAGGTGGGCTGCGGAACGGGCGCGATGCTGCGCTCCCTCGCGCGACGCGACGACTTCACGGGCAAGGCGGTCGGCGTCGATCAGTGCAGTCATTTCATCGATGCTGCCAACCGGTTTGCGCAGGCCGAAAAAGTCAGTGACCGGATCGTTTTCCAGGTAGGGGATGCCCACACTCTGGATTTCCCCGCCGCATCCTTCGATGTCGTGATCGCGCATACCCTGATCAGCCACGTCACTGAACCGGCAACCGTGATGAAGGAAATGGCACGCGTCGTTCGTCTCGGAGGAACGGTGGTCATCTTCGACGGTGATTACGCATCCCTGACATACGGGTTTCCGGATCACGGCTTCGGTCACCAGATGGACATGGCGTTAGCGAGCGCAACCTTCAACAATCCGCGGATCATGCGCGACTTGCCGCGTCTGTTGCCCGAATTCAAATTGAAGCTGACGGCAGCCTGGGGCGACGCAGTGGTTGAGATCGGCAATGGCAGTTACTTCAAGTCTTTCGCCGAGACGTACGTGCCGTATGTCAAACGAGCCGGTCTGTTACCGGCGCAGGCAGTGGATGTCTGGCTCGACGAGCAGCGGCAGGCAATGAAGAACGGAAGCTTTTTCGCCGCATGCAATTACTACACGTATCTGGCGCGCCGCATCTGACGCCCAATATGCGTATTCATCGCAACCCTTTCCTTCCGGCGCCGAATCGCTTGGCCAGTCTGGCAGGCCCGGGTCGCCTGTCCTGTGCAATGGGATGGGCCGCTCCCGGCACCACTTGGGCGTGTGCCTTTTCCGCCTGCCAGGGGCTGTCGTACTGCCGGTCATCGCGAGCAATGGAAGCAGCACCCATCATAAGAATCCATGCCGAACAAGCACCCGGCCCTGCAGCGAACCGGACGCGGAATGCGGGCGTCCGGCTCCATAGCCAACTCCTATGGAAGGCATCGGAATTTAGTCTTGGGAAATGAAGTTTGGTTGGTCCATAGTTGTGAACATCAATGGCTTGTGGTGCTGCGCTGTGAAAGTGTGCAGCAGCCGGAGGCAAGAAGGCGCATCCGGTCGTTGATGTTCCGGAATCGACGGAAGTGAAGTCAGTTGATTCGCACGAGTTGATTGTTCGTAACGCGTAGTGCCGACAGGCCTGTCATCTACAAGAGGAGTCAAAACTTATGTCATCGTCTACCAGAGAAGAGGTTCTCCGACATCTTCAGACTGTCGGTCAACTGCAGCCGGCTTTGCACAAGCCGACGCACGCCCCCGCCCCCACGGAAATCGACCATTCCCTCTACAGGGCCTATACGCGGACCGCGCACGATGTCGGCGGCGAGCCCGATATGCCGATCACGTGGACCGAGAAGGAAGAGGAAAAGTGGGAACTGAACACCTTTGCCACTTGCGAATGCCTTGCCTGGCGGGGTGTGTGGACGGCGGAAGAGCGCCGCCGCAAGCAGAACGTCGATGTCGGCCAGACGCAATACCTGGGATTGCCCTACTACGGCCGCTGGCTGATGACGGCTGCCCGCATCCTGGTCGACAAGCAGTACTGCACGCTGACCGAACTGCACAACAAGATAGACGAACTGAAAGCGCGCGCGAAGTCCGGCCAGGGTCTGGGCGAGTACCTCCCCGCGAAGACCAAGTAATCATCACGAGGGAAAATGCCATGAGCAACAAGCCTGTTTACGACAGAACCCACCACGCCAAGATGGCCACCGGCATCGGCGACCCGCAATGCTTCAAGGGCATGGCGGGCAAGGCCAAGTTCAAGGAAGGGGACCGTGTCCGCATCAAGGACCTGCCCGACCTGTTCTACACCCGCACCATGACCTACACCCGCGGCGCCGTGGGCACGATCGTCAGGCTGGTGTACGAGAGCCCGGCGGCGGAAGACGAGGCCTTCGGCAACGAGGATCACTCCGAGTGGTTCTACAGCATCGTGTTTCCGCAGAAGGAGCTCTGGCCCGAATACGCAGACACCTTCGCCAACGATACGGTCGAGACCGAGATCCCGGAACGCTATCTCGAGTCGGCCTGAATCGACTCACGGATATTACTGACAAGAGGAAATACACATGTCTGAACATGACCACGACCATGACCACGATCACAGCCACAAGCCGGCGCCGATGGTCGACGAAGTCAGCGATTTCGAAATTCTCGAAATGGCTGTTCGCGAACTGGCCATCGAAAAAGGGCTTTTCTCGGCGGAAGACCATCGGGTCTGGAAGGAATACGTGCATACCCTCGGCCCCGTGCCGGCGGCACGCCTGGTTGCCAAAGCCTGGCTGGATCCCGAGTACAAGAAGCTTTGCATCGAAGACGGCGTCGAGGCCAGCAAGGCCGTGGGCGTCAACTGGGTGACCACGCCGCCGACCCAGTTCGGCACCCCCAGCGACTACTGCAACCTGCGCGTCCTGGCCGACACCCCGACGCTGAAGCACGTCGTGGTGTGCACCCTGTGCTCATGCTACCCGCGCCCCATCCTGGGTCAGTCGCCCGAGTGGTATCGCACCCCCAACTATCGTCGCCGCCTGGTGCGCTGGCCGCGCCAGGTGCTCGCCGAGTTCGGCCTGCAGTTGCCGCCCGAGATCCAGGTTCGCGTCGCCGACTCCAACCAGAAGACCCGCTACATCGTCATGCCTGTGCGTCCCGAGGGCACCGATGGCTGGACCGAAGACCAGTTGACCGAGATCGTGACCCGCGACTGCCTGATCGGCGTTGCCGTGCCCAAGCCCGGCATCACCTCGAACGCCAAACGACCGGTGATCAAGGCGAATCGCCCGGTGCACCACGACCATTGATCAACATTCTCTAGACAGACAAGGAGCGGGTCATGGCTACGGCAGAAAACGGCAATCACGCCTACAAGAGCTGGCAAGGAACGGATACGACACCGATCGGTGTGCTCGAGGAAGTCCGCACCCGCGGGCGGGTGTGGGAGGACCTGGCGGTCGAGTACGGCGTCACCAACCCCGATCCGCCCTGGAAGATCGATCTGGAAGCGACCTGCGACATGCTCGCGGCCGACTCCTGCGTCAAGCCCTACGACCAGGTCGAGCCCGGTTCGTGCGCTCTGCCCTCGCTCGAGCGCCGGGCAGAGGAGGACGATTTGTCCGAAACGATCTATGAGGATGTGCCCTTCCCCGAGCGGCAATTGCTGGCACTGGCGCATTCGATGCTGAAGCGCGGATTGTTCAGTGAAGAGGAACTTGCCCGCCACATGGAAGAGATTGGGAAGCGCCTGAATAGCGCCTGACCAAGATGTGTCGTCGGATCAGCTGGCCGCGTCTTTCCAGCGAAACGATGTTTGCAGCGTTGCCTGAGTCAGTGGCAATGCTTACCGGGCGGGCGGTCCGGACCTTCGGTAACGAAGAAACTGGCTGTCATGTCAAGCTGTCTGTGTTGTTTGTGAGGAGATCGTAGATGCCGATCCGTGGTACCGAAATCAAGATCGAAGGGCTTTCGCAGCGGTACCCCTCGCGCAAGATCCCGACCTTCAACCGTGTAGACCTGATTTCGCCTCCAGGCGAAGCGCTGGCGATCATTGGCCGTTCCGGATGCGGCAAGTCCACCCTGCTGCACATTCTGGCAGGGTTGACCAAAGGCACCGAGGGCAGGGTGCTGTTTAACGGTGAAGAGATTAAGGGTCCCTCCCCCCGATGGGTCATGATGTTTCAGGCGCCCCATCTGTTTCCCTGGATGACAGTTTCCCAGAATGTGGGAGTCGGCTTGACCTTCGGGCGCTGGTCCAAGACCGAAATCCGTGAGCGCGTCACCGAGGCCATCCAGCTCGTCGAATTGCAGGATTTTGCCGAATCCAATGTACAGGACCTCTCGGGTGGACAGCAGCAGCGCGTGGCGCTCGCCCGCTCTCTGGTCATGGAGCCCGAAATCCTGCTGCTGGACGAACCTTTTTCTGCACTCGACGCCTTCACCCGCGCTTCGCTGCAGAAGGACGTGCGTTCCATCGCCAAGCGCCTTGGATTCAACATCGTCATCGTGACTCACGATATCGACGAGGCCGTCATCATGGCCGATCGAGCGGTGATCATGGCGGGCTCGCCCGGAAGCATCGTTCATGAACTCGATGTGGCGCTGCCTGATCCGCGTGACCGTCATGATCCCGCTGTGCAGGAATTGCGAACACGCCTGATGTCGACCTTCCAAGAGGCCGCGCATGTGAAAGGGGGTGCGGAGGCCATGGAGGCGACTCAATAACCTCAAGCAAGCCAGAACATTGCCACAGCTCGAATCTCGAAGTTGTATTCATCTCAAGGAGATACGAAATGACGAAAAATGTTACCACTCAGCACGCCGACAAGATCGTCGGCAAACAGCTCGACTACAAAACGCACGGCGACGGCATCGTCGATCAGGATCTGTTGCTGGATCACGACCCGCGATTCAGCAGCGTCCTCGGCACGGGTATCAGCCGCCGCAATTTCCTTCAGGCGGGAGCCGCGATGGCCGCCCTCGGCGGCATGATGCCAGCCCCGTCGTTTGCGCTGGAGAAGAAATTCGACCCGGTGGTGCGGCTGGGCTATATCCCGATTACCGATGCGGCGGCACTGCTGGTGGCGCACGAGCTGGGCTACTTCAAGGATGAGGGCCTCGATTCCGAGAAGCCGACGCTGATCCGGGGATGGGCGCCACTGGTCGAGGCATTCTCGTCGCACCGCTTCAACCTCACCCATTTGCTCGCACCGATTCCGGTCTGGATGCGATACAACAACAACTACCCGGTCAAGATCACGGCCTGGGACCACACCAACGGCTCGGCCATGGTCGTCCACAAGGACAGCGGCATCACCAAGCCCGAGGACATGGGCGGCAAGCAGTTCGCGATGCCGTTCTGGTACTCGATGCACAACGTCGTTTCGCAACTGCTACTGAAAGCACATGGCATCACGCCGGTGATCCGGCCGCAGAACGCGAAGCTCGCACCCAACGAGTGCAATTTCCTCATTTTGAACCCTCCCGACATGCCGCCCGCACTGGCGTCCAGGCAGATCGACGGCTATTGCGTCGCCGAGCCGTTCTGCGCCATGGGCGAGATGAAGGCGAACGGCAAGATCCTGCGCTTTAACGGCGATATCTGGAAAGGCCAGCCCTGCTGCGTGGTCGTCATGCACGAGGCGGACGCCATGGATCCTGACCGGGCGGCCTGGGCGCAGGGGGTGCACAACGCCGTCCTCAAGGCTCAGCTGCATCTGGGCGCGAACAGAAAGGCGATGGCCCAGATGCTGTCCAAGGATGGCAAGGGATATCTGCCGATGCCTGCCGCGGTGGTCGAGCGGGCGATGATGTTCTACGACCCGGCCTACTACAAGAATCCCCATGCAATCCAGAACGTGGGTTGGGACCAGGACCGCATCAATTTCCAGCCCTGGCCCTATCCGTCGGCAACGTCGCTGATGATCGAGAAGCTGAAGGAAACGACGCTTACCGGCGACACGGCTTTCCTGGAAAAGCTCAAAGGCGATTTCGTCGTCAAGGACCTCGTCGAGTACAGCTACATCAAGAAAGCGCTCGTGGCCAATCCCTCCTGGAGAAAGGATGCCAGCGTTCCCCAGAGCGGCGATCCCTTCAAGCGGGTTGAGGTGATCAGCGCATGAGTACAGCCGCCGCGACCACCGGCGGTGCGGGTGCAGCCGGATGGTTCAAGCATCCGGCGCTCCAGCAACTTGCCTGGGCGATCGGTGGCTTTTCGATCCTGATGCTGCTTTGGGGGATTGGTGGCTATTACATCGCCAACAATCCTTCGACGCAGAGTTTCGCCACATTCGGCCTCGTCCCCACTCTCAAGGCAATTCCACTGCTGCTGGAGGAGGGGAAGATTCAGAATGCGGTATATGCCAGTGCCTTTCGCATGGGGTATGGCCTGCTTATCGCCATCGCGATCGGCCTGCCGATCGGCATCCTGGTGGGGCGCAACAAGCGATTCCGTGAATTGAGCAACTCGCCCTTCCAGTTGCTGCGCATGATCAGCCCGCTCTCGTGGACGCCGCTCGCGGTGTTCGTGTTTGCGACATGGAACGGATCGATCATCTTTCTGATCGCGGTGGCGTCCGTGTGGCCGGTCATGTACTCCACGGCGGCGGGCCTGGCCAAGGTCGATCCTGCCTGGTTCAGGGTGGCGCGCAATCTCGGTGCCCGGCCCTTGCACATGCTGACGCGGATCATCATGCCGGCCATTACTTTCGACGTCCTGTCCGGCATTCGCCTCGCCCTTGGTGTTGCATGGATTGTGCTGGTCCCGGCGGAATATCTCGGCGTCACGTCAGGTCTTGGTTACGCCATCCAGGATGCACGCCAGACCCTCTCCTACGACCATCTCACGGCGATGGTGCTCACCATTGGCGCAATCGGCTATGTGCTCGACACGACACTTGTCATGCTGATCAAGCACTACAGCTGGCATCGTGGTAGTGCCTGATGACTCGTTCACAAAAACGGCAGACAGGTGTTCTCGGGATGCACGAGGCCTGGGAAATTGCGATCATCGATCCAGCTTGAAAACCATCACGGACATGAACAGACAAATGCCTTTTAGAGTCTTCCAGCGCGTAGGCGTGTGCCGTAATTCAGTGGCAGCAGTTCCGAATTTCACGCCAAAAGATGAGCGTCCACGACGATGAACAGCACCATCGCATCTGTCGCAGGTGGTTCCGTCAGCTGGACGATTGTTTCGCAGCTGACATCCATCGGCTGGGAGCGTGCTGCGTGGACTCGTGAGCTTTTTTGGAGGCCTCGCGATACTTTTCGCGATATGGTGGGTCAGCATCTACCTGCTCACCCTCAACCCTGAATACTCGCACTTCGCCGACTTTCGGCGTTGTCGAGGCATTCAAGGCCATCCCGGCCCTCTGGAACAGTGAAACGATCCCGCACGCGCTGAAGAGCAGCGGTTCCCGCCTGGGATATGGCCTGCTGATCGCGATCTGCATCGGGGTGCCGCTCGGCATCCTCATGGGCCGGATCCGGTGGTTCCAGCGACTGACCAACGTACCGTTCCAGTTCCTGAGGATGATCAGCCCGCTGTCCTGGGAACCGGTTGCGGTGATCGTGTTTCCGGAATGGGACCAGGCGATCATCTTTCTGATCGCGATTGCCACGGTCTGGCCGGTGGCGTTCGCTACGGCCGCAGGTTTGGCCAAGGTCGACCCGAACTGGTTCAAGGTGGCGCGCAACCTGGGCGCCAAGCCCTGGCATGTCGTGACGCGGATCATCGTCCCGGCCATCACCTTCGACGTATTGACCGGTATCCGCCTGGCCCTGGGCGTTGCCTGGATCGTGCTGATCCCGGCTGAGTTCCTCGGCGTGACGTCCGGTTTCGGATTTGCCATTCAGGATGCGCGTGAAAGCCTGGATTACCCCAATCTGATGGGCATGATCCTGGTCATTGGCGCAGTCGGGTATGTGCTCGACAGTGCTTGCGTCATCCTGATCAAGCGTTACAGCTGGCACAAGAAGTGAACCAGGTCTGACGGAACCGGACACGTTCGGGTTCATCTGCACAAAGTGAAGTATTTGCGAAGTTTGGACCGGTGGACGCGTCTGGACGGCACCGCCCGGCAGCGAACTTCGCATGTCGGTGCCATATTTTCGAATGGACAGGTTTTGGAAGAGCAAACATCCGCAAGCAACCAGGAAGTCGCGAGTGCTTCCGACACTGAGATTGAGGAAACGTTTAATGCCGCAAAAATTCAACATTGTTTGCGTGACCGGAACGCTCGAAAAGATGCAGATGGCCGCGATGTTTGCCTCGGTCGCGGCGGCGACGGGCGACGAGGTGACGGTTTTCCTGTCCATGAATGCGCTGCCTTATTTCGTCAAGGGCCGTGCCGTCGACGCGCCGCCCGAGGGCGAACTCGGGGCGTTGCTGATGTCGGAGAAGGGCGTGCCGCCGTTCAAGACCCTGTTCCAGCAGGCGGTCGAGCTGGGCGACGCCAAGCTGCTGCCGTGCTCGATGGCGATGGACTTGATGAAAATCACCAAAGAGGACCTCGACAGCGAACTGGGTCCTCCCACAGGCCTGACGCGCTTTCTGAGCGATGCCGAAGGCGGCCAGACTGCTCACGTTCTGAAGCGGGATGCTGTTTTGAACAGAAGTTTACGAAAGGACACACCACAATGAGTGAAGAAAAACTGGTCGACGCGCGCGACACATTCTGCCCCGGACCGCTCATGGAGCTGATCACCCACATGAAGCAGGCCAGCGTCGGCGACACGCTCGAGTTGCTGTCGACCGACGAAGGCTCCGGCGCCGATGTGCCGGAGTGGGTCAACAAGGTCGGGCATGAAATACTCAGCAATGAGAAGGTCGATGGGGTCTGGCACATCAAGGTTCGCAAGGCCAAGTAATGCCGTTTGCGAGTGCAGATCCGGGATAGGCGAAGGCCACGAAAACGCCCTGAAAATAATGCTTAGGAGAATGCAATGAGAATCTTAGTCGTTGGTGGTGGCACGGGCGGGACGATCGTAGCCAACAACCTCGCCCGGCGGCTGTCCGGAGAAATTCGCGCAGGCAAGGTGAAGATCACGATGCTGTCGGCGTCCGACAAGCACATGTATCAGCCGGGGCTGCTGTACGTGGCTTTCGGGCAAATGATGCCAGATGAGCTGTATCGTGATCAGGCGAGCCTGCTCGAGTCGAGCATCGCCTTTCACGTCGATCCCGTCGAGCAATTCGAGCTCGACAACAATCAGGTGAAGACCAAAAGCGGCAAGGTCTACGCGTACGACGTCCTGGTGATCGCCACCGGCTCGCGCATCGTGCCCGAGCAGATTCCCGGTTTGGCGGAAGGGGCGGAGACGTTCTATTCCGAGGCCGGCGCGGTAAAGATGTTCAAGCGCCTGCGCGAATTCCAGGGCGGCAAAATCGCCGTCGTCGTGGGGGTTCCGCACAAGTGCCCGATCGCCCCGGTCGAGGTCATCTTCTCGATGCACGACTATTTCAAGGCGCGCGGCATCCGCGACAAGGTCACGATCAAGTACCATTACCCAATCGGCCGCATACACACGATCAAGGAAGTAGCGACCTGGGCCAAGCCCGAATTCGACCGCATGGGGATCGAGTACGAGACCCTTTTCAACGTCAAGGAAGTGGACGTGAAGAACAAGGTGGTGAAAAGCGAGGAAGACACGGAATACGCCTACGATCTGCTCATCGCCATTCCACCGCACCGCGGCATGGAAGTGATAGAGAAGAACGGTCTCGGCGAAGGCGGCTGGATTCCGACCGACCGCCACAAACTCACCATGAACGGCCACGACAACGTTTATGTACTGGGGGACACCACCAACCTGCCGGTCAGCAAAACCGGCTCGGCCGCGCACTTCGAGGCCGAGGTGATTTCCGAGAACATCTCCTCGATGGTGAAGATCGGCGCGCCGGTGCGTGAATATGACGGCAAGGTGTACTGCTTCATCGAAACCGGCCACGACAGTGCGACCTATGCGATGTTCAACTACCAGAACCCACCCGATCTGAAGCCGCCGAGCAAGCCGATGCACTGGTTCAAGATGTCCTACAACAAGATGTACTGGACCAGCGTACGTGGTCTACTCTGAGGAGCGCAACATGACCACCGAGACAGGAACACCCGCCGCCGCAACGGTCAACGCCGAAGACCTGCATCAGCTCGCCGAACTTGCGAATCTAGTCACCGCCGCCCGGGACGCGATGTCGGACGACATCGTGACGCGCCTTGCCGGGGCGATGAGCGAAGGCATGACGCTGCTCGACCGCCTCACACGCAATGAGGGGCTGATCTATCTGCTGCAGGAACTGGATCGGCCGGAGAACCAGCATTTCCTCGTTTCATTGGCCAATGCCTTCACCGAAGCGAGCCGGGAACTCGCGACCACACCGCAGGCGAAAGGCGGCGTGATGTGCACGCTGCGTGTGGTCCGGGATCCCGGCGTGCTGGAAGGACTCAGGCTGGTGTCGCTGATCGGTTCGCGCCTCAGCAAGAGCATGCGCGAGATGCACCGGCACGGCGGGTAATTCATCCTTCTTGGGTTATTGTGTTCGGAGGCCCGGAGCCCGGGTTCCAGCCCTGCCCCATCACCGTGTTTACTGCCTGACGCCGGCCCTGCAACGGGCCGCGCAGCAGCGTAAGCGCCTGTCCGGTTGGCGAGCCGTGCTGTTGCTGGCGCTGCTGATACCCGCGAGGCCGGGCTTCGGCGCCCACCCCCTGATCACCGAGGACACCGGTACCCAGGGCCGAGGCAATGGGCAGCTCGAACTTACCGCCGAATACGGCCGCGAAGATGCGACGGGTGCTCGCGACCGCAGCGGCGATTTCGCCGCCGTGCTGGCCTACGGCCTGCTCGATACCCTCGACCTGATGCTGACGCTTCCTTATGCGCACAACGAGAGCAGGGCTGACGGCGAGTTCTTCACGAGCCAGGGATTCGCCGACGTCGGTCTGGAAGCCAAGTGGCGTTTCCTCGAGCGGGGCGGGCTGAGCATGGCGCTGAAGGCGGGCGCGATTTTTCCGAGCGGCGACGCAGCGGACGGCCTGGGCGCCGGAAAAACCAATTTCAGCGCCAACCTCATGACCTCCTACGAGACGGGGCCCTGGGGGTATCACCTCCACCTCGCCTATTTCGGCAACCGCAATGTCCACGAAGAGCGCGACGACATCCGCCACGCTTCGCTCGCCCTTGCCTATCTGGCCATGGAGAATTTCAGGCTGGTCGCGGACCTGGGAAATTTCACTGCCCCCGACCGGGCCTACGACGAGGATGCGCGTTTCCTCACCCTTGGGGGGATCTACGGGGTCAACGAAGACTTCGACATCGACCTCGGTCTGCGGCGCGGCCTCACGGAGCCGGAGACCGACACCACCCTGCTGCTGGGCATCGCGCTGCGGTTCTGAACCCGCACGCGGCCGGCAAGGTCATCGCGGCAGGAGGATCCGCTTGGGTGCACGCTGCACGAAAATGAGCCATGCCCAACTGCCGGCGCCGGGGAGCGTAGCAGGCAAATCATTGAATATTCGGGATATTCGACGCAGGACACGTCGTCACAAAAGTGGCACATGAATTGCTTATAGTGTATATAAGTTAATTCTAATACCATTTAATTTCATATGCTCACGTATCTCAAATTCCTGCTGGTGCTGATGTTCTCGGTGCTTACCGGCGTCTCCCAGGCCGCCGAGCCGGCGCTGCTGACCCAATTCGTGGAGGGGCGCAACCTGGACCAGGCCACCGAGACGCTCAAGCAGGCCATTGGCGCCCGCAACTACACTTTCGTGCGCCAGCAGGCGATCGACAGCCGGCTGGTGCCGGTCGAGTGGGAGGCGAAGTCGGTACGCATCGTCTATTTCTGCAACTTCGACTTGATGGATGCGGCCTTGCGCCGCAGCAGTGTCACCACCCAGATCATGCCCTGCCGCATCACCCTGATCGAGGGTGACAAGGGCGTCGATATGGTAGCCGTCAACCCGGCCTGGATCAGCGAGCAGTGGAATGCACCCGAATTACATTCGGGATGCCAGCAGCTCAAGCAGGACTATCTGGCCATACTCGAGGAGGCTGCATTTTGAAGACCCCATTTTTCGCCCTTGCCCTGATTGTCGCGACCGCGCAGGCGGTGGCGTCCCCGGTTTCCGCCAGCAAGGCCGGCAGCATGCAATCCGCGCTCGACGATCTCAGTCTGGCGCTGATCGACCATGGCTATCAGCTGGTCAAGGTGCAGCCGATCGACAACGCGCTGGTCAAACGCGGGTATGAAGACCCCGGCATTCGCATCGCTTTCGTCGGCAAGGAAGCGCAGATCCAGCAGGCGCTCGCCGCCGATCCGGCGCTGCTCAACCTGCTGCCGCTGCGGTTGACCATGGAGAAGGACGCGGACGGGATACGCATCAGCAGCGACGACCTGGCGCAGTGGCGTGAGCGCATGCCGTCCGCAGGTCCGGTATTGCAGGAATGGGAAGACGAGCTCGCTGCAATCCTGTCCGACTACAACGGTCCTCATTAAGCCGGGCCGTCCATCCCGATGGCCGGCAGCGGTCGGCGCGGTCGGGAATGAATGGACTCGGCATGACAGCTCGGGTGAAAATGCATCTATGAATTCACGCCGCGCCCGGTAGCGAAGACGCCTTTGCCTGCTCGTCACCTTACATCGCTGGCCACATTTGTCGGAGCGCTGATTTCCTGTCAGGTCTGCGCCGCCGAAGTGCAGGTGGCCGTCGCCTCGAACTTCACCGCGCCGATGCAGGTCATCGCCGCCGACTTCGAGCGGGCCACCGGCCACAAGGCGCAACTCGCCTACGGTGCCACCGGCAAGTTCTACGCCCAGATCAAGAACGGCGCGCCCTTCGACGTCCTGCTGGCTGCCGACGACGAAACCCCGGCCCGGCTTGAGAAGGAAGGCTTGGTCGTGCCCGGCAGCCGCTTCACCTACGCGATTGGCCGACTGGCCTTGTGGTCGGCCAAGCCCGGTGTCGTCGACGCCAGGGGCGAGGTGCTGAAGCAGGGCACGTTCAAGCACCTCGCCATCGCCAATCCCAGGCTCGCGCCCTACGGCGCGGCGGCGGTCGAAACCCTGAACGGCCTCGGCCTGCTGGCCGCGCTGCAGCCGCGCTTCGTGCAGGGCGAGAACATCGCCCAGACCTTCCAGTTCGTCGCCACCGGCAACGCCGAACTCGGTTTCGTTGCCCTGTCGCAGATCGCCGCGGGCGGCAAGCCCAAAAGCGGCTCTGCCTGGATCGTGCCTTCCAGCCTGCACCGTCCGATCCGCCAGGACGCCGTCGTGCTGGGTCGCGGCAAGGACAATCCGGCCGCGCTGGCGCTGATGAAATACCTCAAGCAGGACAAGGCCCGCGCTATCATCAGCGCCTATGGTTACGACTGATTCCTGCGTGCCGTGCTGAGCGACAGCGACTGGGGCGCCATCCGCCTGACGCTCGAACTGGCGAGCGTCACCACGCTGCTGCTGCTCGTCATCGGCACACCCATCGCCTGGTGGCTGGCGCGCACCCGTTCAGCCTGGAAGGGTGCGGTCGGGGCGGTGGTGGCGCTGCCGATCGTGCTGCCGCCGACGGTGATCGGCTTCTACCTGCTGGTCGCGATGGGGCCGAACGGCCCGGTCGGCCAGTTGACCCAATCGCTGGGGCTGGGTGTGCTGCCCTTCACCTTCGCCGGGCTGGTCGTCGCCTCGGTGTTCTATTCGCTGCCCTTCGTAGTGCAGCCGATCCAGAATGCCTTCGAGGCCATCGGCGAGCGGCCGCTGGAAGCTGCCGCCACGCTGCGCGCCTCGCCGCTCGACACCTTCTTCAGCGTGGTGCTGCCGCTGGCGCGGCCCGGCTACCTGACCGCCAGCGTGCTCGGCTTCGCCCACACCGTCGGCGAGTTCGGCGTCGTGCTGATGATCGGCGGCAACATCCCGGACAAGACCCGCGTGGTGTCGGTGCAGATCTACGACCACGTCGAGGCGCTCGAATACGCGCAGGCGCACTGGCTGTCGGCCGGCATGGTCGCCTTCTCCTTCGTCGTGCTGCTCTTGCTCTACACATTGAACCCGAGCGGGCGCCGCGCATGAATCCCGATACCGGCATTCGCGCCCGCTTCAAGCTCGATTACCCCGGCTTCTCGCTCGACGTCGACCTCGACCTGCCCGGACGCGGCGTCACCGCCCTGTTCGGCCATTCCGGATCCGGCAAGACCACGCTGCTGCGTGCCATCGCCGGACTGGAACACGCACCAGGCGGCACGCTGTCGGTGAACGGCGACGTCTGGCAGGACGCGGCGGTGTTCCAGCCGGTTCACCAACGCCCGCTCGGCTATGTATTCCAGGAGGCCAGCCTGTTCCCGCATCTGACGTGCGCGGCCAATCTGGAATACGGCAGAAGCGCGTGCCGCAAGCCGCAGCGCCGGGTGTCGCTCGACCAGGCGGTGGACCTGCTCGACATCGGCCGCCTGCTCGACCGCACGCCGGCAGCGGCTGTCCGGCGGCGAGCGCCAGCGCGTCGGCATCGCGCGTGCGCTCGCCACCAGCCCGCGGCTGCTGCTGATGGACGAGCCGCTGGCGGCGCTCGATCTCGCGCGCAAGCAGGAAATCCTGCCGTATCTGGAACGCCTGCACGACGAACTCGACATCCCGGTGCTCTATGTCAGCCATGCCCCGGACGAAGTCGCGCGCCTGGCCGATCACATCGTGGTGATGGAGAACGGTCGCGCGGTCGCCGCTGGCCCGCTGACCGACACGCTGGCCCGCCTCGACCTGCCGATCAAGCTGGGCGAGGACGTCGGCGTGGTGCTCGATGCGGTGGTGGCGGCGCGCGACGAACAATGGCACCTGGCGCACATGGAATTCGCCGGTGGCCGGTTGTGGGTACGCGACCACAGGCCTGCCGCTCGGCCACCGCGCGCGGGTGCGCATCCTGGCCCGTGACATCAGCCTGGCGCGCGCGCCGACGACCGGCACCAGCATCCTCAATACTTTGCCGGCCGAGGTGGTCGACAGCGTCGACGACGCCCATCCGGCGCTCACCCTGGTCAAGCTGCGGGTCGGCGAGTCGCCGCTGCTGGCGCGCCTGACGCGGCGCTCGGCGCATGCGTTGGAGATCACGCCAGGCCAGCTGCTTTATGTGCAGATCAAGGCGGTGGCGTTGATTGGGTGATGGGAGATCACTGGGCGGACGATGAATTCAGTTCGGCAATATGTTGAGTTGGCACCTTGTTCGGGGGCCTTAGAAACTACCCCTCTGTTTTTTTCCATGCCCAAATTGCAGGAAGGGCGTCCCCTTTTCGGCATCAATCCAGAAGCGCCTATTACAAGGTGGTGTTGGTCATCAGTGTCCTCACTGTGATCGATACATCGCTATCGTAGTTGGATCGTGTTGCAGCCACCTATTTGTGGTCGACGACGAATCTTGGGATCAACTAATTCATGGAGAAACTGTTAATTGCCCGAATTGCAGTTCTCTCTTGCGCCTACCCCAAAGGTCGGAAGTCACACTTGGGACATCGTTCAGTGAAGTGACGACACTTCATAGTTTCTCGGAACATCCTGCTGAGGTGGCATTCGTTAACACCGTCAAAGAAGTGTTGCCCGAAACGATCCAGAACTTGTTAGCGATTTACCACCAAACGAGTCGAGAACGACTTAACCTGACCGCGGAACATCTAAATACCTTAGAAAATAGCGTGCTAACCAGTTCGTTCGCCATTTTTAATACGCCCAATCTGGATGATGTTGTTTCAGAGGGAGAATTAAAGAGTTCAGCAGTATTGCCTAACTTGGTATTCCAGCTAATCTCTGCACTATTTTCGGCCATTGAATCTCTGGCACAGGAAGTCAATGTTGTGATCGGAACCCCATGGAGCGAAGGCAATGTAGGTTACTGGTCTTTTGGGAAAATTCCTGAGGTGCATATTGAACTCTGCACGTTCTGTAAAGAATTCATATCTCAGACAAATTTTATTTTTCTCCTGAGTCTGAGAAACCTGTCCTTGCATCGACGTATCACCACCCTCGGTACCGTGGCGAGATACAAGTTGCCGGACCACATGCCAATAAGACCAGGTGCTATCTACCCTGATTGCACCCATTATTTTCCTGACGACCCAATTGTTGCCTCCGGAAAAGAAACCTATGAGAACAAGCTTGAAGTAAAGAACACACTACAGCTATTAGCTGATGAGGTCGAAGAGTTTGCTCTCAAACTATATGGCCTCCTTGCGGAGCACTTGTCACATAAGTAGTGGCCAGGGATGTTTGATTTCAAATGGCTATTTCTGTACTCAATAGATGAACCTCATACCTCAGCAATGACCCCCGCCCACGCCCAGACCCTCCGCGACCTGCTCCGCACCCAGGAAGTTGCCGCCCTCGGCACGCTGCACAAAGGCCAGCCCTACGTATCCATGGTGCCGTTCGCGCTGCGTCCCGGCGGCACGGATTTCATTGTCCATGTCAGCGAGCTCGCGGCGCATACCAAGGACATGCTGGCCAATCCGCAGGTGAGTCTGTTGGTGATCGCGCCGTCCGTGCCGGGAGTGATGGCCCAGGAGCGGGCGCGCATCACGGTACAGGGCGAGGCGGTGCAAGTCGTTCGCGGCACGCCGGGCCACGCCGCGGCCAGGACGGCCTATTTGGCGCGGTTTCCGCAGAGCGAATCGATGTTCGGCTTTGCCGACTTTTCCCTGTTCGCGATCGTACCGAGCTCGGTACGCTTCGTCGGCGGGTTTGCCCAAGCCACGACAATTTCGCCGCAAACGCTGGCCGAGGCCTTGAGCCAAGGCTGACCCCAGCCCTTTTAGGCTCGGTTCCGCATTGCCTGCAGGCCTAGAACGGCGACCCCAGGTAGAGGAATCCGCTGTAATGCCCGCCTTCGCCAAAACCTGCCCCCAGATAAACGGGGCCGATGGGCGTATCCGCACCGACAAACAGGCTGCCGTTGAACAGCCCGTTGCTGAACGAGACGTCATCCCGATCCTGCCAGACGTTGCCATACTCGATCGAGCCGCCGAAATAGGCTTTCAGGAGCTTCGAGTTGGTTATGCGCCGATAGTAGACGGCGTTGAGGAGTCCGCTGTCCTGTCCGACCAACTGGCACGGCTGGTAGCCCGAAAGATGCAGGAAGCCCCCCATGCAGAACTGGCTCTCAAGGGGTGCGTTGTCATTCTGCGTGACGTTTAGGCTGAAAGTGCCGATCACGTTGTTTGGACCCCATGAGAAGACTTGGAGATAGGTCAGCAGCCCCTGATTGTAGTTGGTGTCCGACCCCAGCGCTTCCTGGGCTGTGATCAACTGCAGCTGGCCCCTGTTGCCGCGGGTGGGGAAGGAGACGCTGTCCAGCGTATCTACGGCGAGCCGGCCGTAAAATTGGCCCAGTCGAAAATCGTAGTCTTCAAACGTCGGGTTGCCGACCAGCACATCGGTCCGGCCAAAGGCCAGGCGGTAGCCGATGCGGCCCTCGCCCCAGGCACCGAACACGCGGCCGGCTGAAATGTCGAATCCCGTGTAGTAGATGTTGTACTCGGAAATCAGGTTGTCGCCGTCATAGGCGTTGAAGACCTGGCGTCTCGCCGTGGCGCCGATATCGAAAAAGTAGTCGGACGCCGCATCGATGGGCTGGTACCACTCGGCAGAGGCGGATGCATCCTGGCCGACCTGCATCCCGAGCCGGATCTCGCCGTTGCGGCTGTTGATCGCGGTGCGCGTATACAGCACCCCCAGGTTGTAGGATGAAATGCCCGCGAAATCGCTGGCGAGTTCCAGGCCGAACTGCAGGTAGTTGGGTCCCCAGGCCTTTTCCTTGGCGTGCAGGACCACGCCGGTCTGGCCATCCTCCTCCACCACCTCGTAGCGCACGGTTTCGAACACGTCCATGCCGTAGATCCTGCTGATTTCAGCATCCAGTTGTTCGGTGTCCAGAAGCTGGCCGGGCTGGAGCGTGATATTCGACAGGATGGTCTCGTCGCCGATGTGGGAAGCGTTGTCGAGTCGTACGAAGTCGATCACCGGCTGCTTGGGTAGGTCCTCGGTGCGGGCCAGGTATTTCTGGTAGGTCGCCGCGTCGACGGACAGTTTCTTGAGTTCGGGGATGATCGCTCGAGCGGCCTGCTCGCCTATATCGATGCCTTCCTTGGCCTTGTTGAAGTCGCCGGCGCCCATCTTGCCGAGCGCGGGCCGGATCAGGATGTCGGTGGGCTTGAGGGTGGCCAGTTGCTGCTCCACGTTGCGATCGCTCAGGATGTTGGTGAGTTGCCCCACCACGTCGAGGACGCCCTTGATCTCGTCGCGCGTGTAGAGGCCGCTGCCGACATCGACCGCGATGACGATGTCAGCGCCCATTGCGCGGACGACATCGACCGGCACGTTGTTTGACACCAGGCCGTCCACCAGCAGCTTGCCGTCAATCTCGACCGGTGCGAAGGCGCCGGGCACGGCCATGCTGGCACGAATCGCCTGGGCCAGATTGCCGGACTGCAGCACGACCGCGCGGCCGGTCTCGATATCGGTGGCGACGGCACGGAAGGGAATCGGCAGCTTGTTGAAGTCATTGATATGGGCGGCAGGCAGGGTCAGGCGGCTGAGTTCGAGGTCGAACTTCTGTCCCTGGACGATGGCGAAGGGAAATTTCATCTTGCCTTCGCTGAAGCCCAGCCTGGCCTGGACGGCATAGGTGTCGTCGTCGCGCTTGCGGCGGAAGGAACGATCGGGTCGCGGCGGGGCGTCGGAGAAGATGTCATCCCAATCCATGGTCTCGAGCTCGTGCTCGATCTGGTCGGGGGTCATGCCCTCGGCATACAGGCCGCCGACGATGGCGCCCATGCTGTTGGCCGAGATGTAGTCGATGGGGATGCGCAACTCCTCCAGCACCTTCAGCACGCCGACGTGGGCTGAACCGCGCGCGCCGCCGCCGCCCAGCACCAGGCCGATCTTCGGCCGCGATGCCTGGGTCGCCTGCTGCGGGTCGCCCGCCAGCGTTGATGCTGGGACGGTCAGTCCGATCAGGGCGATAACCATAGATGCATGCCAGAGGGCTGGCAGGCGGCTCAGGATCCGGGGAGAACGGGAGGGTGTTGGCATGATCTGCGTTCTAGATGGGCTGGCGACGTTCGATTATACGTTTCGGGGTGGACGCAATGGTGTCGTCAGCCCGGAGGGCGTATTCCAGACCATAGCGCCAATGCAGGATACACCGCTGTCGTGTGGACGGGCGAGCTCAATTGGCGGGCTGAGACGGTCGTGGGGGCAGTCCCTCGCGAATCGCCTCGGAGAAATTGCCATCGAGGGACACGGCCCGGGCCTTCGGGCTGATGTAGCTGCGTGCCTTGAGTTCCGCGAAGGGCAGGTCCCGGTTAATGGCGCCCTGCTTGTACAGCAGTTCGTCCAGGTAGCCGTTTGCCAGCCAGCGCCAGTCGCGGGGGATGCCTTTGATGATCTTGCCCGCGTGCAGCAGGATGGTCGTGGTGCAGTTGTGCTTCAGGGCGTTGTACCACTCGGGCTGGTGCGTCAGATCGTTGACCGATTGCAGGTAATCCAGCAGCAGCGCCCGCGCCCGGGGGACCGGCATGCGCAAGCGGTAGAGATACATGTCCTCGTTGCGGAAGTTGGTGCGAACCCCCACCACGTCGCGCTCGCCGGAGACCACATAGTAAAGCTCGTACTGGCGGAAGAATCCGCGCACGGCGGAATAGCTCTCGCCCACCTCCTTGCGGGTCTCGATCGATATCGTCAGGCGCTGGCCGTCGTCGAAGTCCCAGCTCAGGAAGGTGTGGGCGATATAGGGGGAGCCCCAGTAGCTGATGAACAGGTCGAGCCCGCGCAGCCTGGAGAGGTCGTAGGTGCGGGTCTCCCAGTGTTCGGTGAAGTCGGTCTCGGAGCGGTAGTCGAAGTTGCGCACGTTGCGGATCGTGATTTTGTCGCCGTGGATTTCCGCTGCAGGAAGTTGGGCCACATCCGGCTGCCAGTCGCGCTGGTTGCTCGGCGCCAGGCTGAGCCACCAGGCGAGCAGCAGGGCAAACAGGACGAGGAAGGCGGCATAGGCGCGGCGCCTGGGCCTCACCTTGAGCAGCAGTGCGATGGCGGCCAGCGGGTACAGGACGGCGAGCAGTGCGGCCAGCGGCCGCGAGGCGGGCCCGTCGAACCACAGGGCCGCGCTGCCCCAGGCGGTGACGGCGAGCAGGACGATCCACAGCAGCAGCAGGCCGAGCCGTCTCATGATCGTGCGCATCAGCGGGCGGCTTCCATGCATGCTGCGACACCCGTTGAGCCGGGAGCGCGGCGCCTGTATCGGGGTTGCGGATTCACAGCGCGGCTCCGAAAAGATGTCTTGTTCATAGGTGTCTGCAGGCGGAGATCAGGTGGGGTGCGTCTTTTTATCATAGTTACGTCGCCGCCCTGCCAAAAAAACGGCGCCCATCGTCGGGTACCGTTCTGGATACGGGTTGCTTCGCGACAGTCACACGCCCAGACGTGCCATCGGGCATGTCCAACGGTGCATACCAGGATGTAGCATTCAGGGCAGTGTCATGCCGCGAATCATGAAGAACAGCATCGCAGCCATCAGTGCCGACGCCGGAACCGTGATCAGCCAGGCCGCGGCAATGCGCATCAATGCGGACCGCTTGACCAGTTCCTTGCGATAGACATTCTTGAGGTTCTTGCGCTCGCGCTTGGTGAGGTGGCTTTCAGCGACGGCCTGCTTGCTCGCTTTCAATTCGGCCAGCATGTGGCCCTTTTCCTCGAAGTCCGCCGTACGGAACTTCTCCATGTAAGCCTCGACGACATCGTGATCTTCGCCCGCATGATGTTCTTCGATGGTGTCTATCATCCGTCCGTAATTGGCCTTGAGATATTCGCGCAGAAACCCCACGCCGAATACCGCTCCCACTGCAATGTGGGTAGAGCTGACGGGCAGCCCGAGCTGCGAGGCGACGATGACCGTGATCGCTGCGGCCATGGCCACACTGAACGCGCGTATCTGGTCAAGTTCGGTGATTTCCGTTCCCACCGTCTTGATCAGCTTGGGTCCATACAGGGCCAGGCCCAGCACGATTCCGATGGCGCCGACCATCATTACCCAGAGTGGAATGGCGGCCTTGGCGGCGACGGCGCTGTGTGCAACGGCTTCGTTGATGGCAGCCAGTGGCCCCACCGCGTTGGCGACATCGTTCGCGCCGTGCGCGAAACTCAGCAGGGCTGCGGAAAAGATCAGCGGAATGATGAAGAGGCGGTTGACGCTGTTCTTTTCGTTTGGCAGTCCCACGGATTTCCGGGCGACCTGTCTGACGGTCAGCAGATAGGTCAGCACAGCGATGCCTGCACCGACCAGCGCCGCCGTACCAAAATCGACCTTCCAGAGATGCTTCAGGCCCTTCATGACCAGATAGGTGCTAAAGGCCCAGGCCATGACAGAAAGGTAAACCGGCACCATCTTGCGCGCCGCTTCAAGCACATCGGTCTTGTAGGTAATGGTGCGCTTGATCAGGTAGAGCACCCCGGCCGCAATCAAACCGCCAAGTACCGGCGAAACGATCCAGCTGGCAGCGATTTTCCCCATCTCGCCCCAGTTGGCGATGCCCCATCCGCCGGCTGCGATCCCGGCGCCAAGGACGCCGCCGACGATGGAATGGGTGGTAGACACCGGCGCCCCCGATGCCGTGGCGATGTTCAGCCACAGCGCCCCGGCGAGCAGGGCGGCCGTCATCAGCCAGATAAAGGTCTCCGTGCTGTCGATCATCTTGGGATCGATGATGCCGCTCTTGATGGTGCCGACCACGTCGCCACCGGCAATCAGCGCCCCGGCGGCCTCGAAGACGGCTGCGATGAAGATGGCGCCAGTCAGCGTGAGCGCCTTGGCGCCAACCGCGGGGCCGACGTTGTTGGCGACGTCGTTGGCCCCGATATTGAGCGCCATGTAGCCGCCGATCATGGCCGCAATCACCAGCGAATAACTGACCTCGCCACCGCGCTGGGTGATGTAGAGAATGATCCCGACGATAAACAGGAGCGCGGTGCCGAGCCGGAACATTTCCTTTCGCCCCCCGGTAGTAGCCTTTTCAAGCTTGGCCAATTTTTCCAGTTCCATGGCGTTTCCTCAGACTATGAATGAATGCCCGACGGCAATTGACTTGGGTTGCCCTGGAGAGGGATGGGAGGAGATTGAATTTGCCTTCGTATGCGCTTGTCCAGGGCACCGAAAAGCCCTTACACGCGGCCTACAATTACCACAAAATAAAAACGGCCTCCAGTGGAAGAACCACGGGAAGCCGCATAAATATTGGTGGCCAGTCTCGGAATCGAACCAAGGACACGCGGATTTTCAATCCGCTGCTCTACCAACTGAGCTAACTGGCCAAATAAATGCATCGATTTGATCCTGGGCGTGCGCTCAAGCCAAATTGAAGCCCGGCATTTAAACCTTAAACACGAATTTAGTCAAGAAATGGCGCGGGCTTTCGCTGTCCGGAGCGACACGGCTCGCGCGGGGTGCCGATTGCAAGTCGCGTTGCGATGGGGGAGCATTTGTCTCTTTGCACGCTGCGGCGAAAGGGAAATTGATGGATGACTGGTTTGTCTGGCTGGCCCGCTTGATGTTCGTCGGCATTTTCCCGCTGGGCATCGGGATGCTTTACCGTGCCTGGAAAATTGCCGCGCGCAAGGATTACCGTTACGTGGCGGATTGGCGTGGCCGATTGATCCAGGATGGAAAGCGCTGGGCCTATCCGGTAATGGGGATCAATGGCGCGGGGGGGCGGGGCTGCTGCTGGTGGGCATTCTGATCCTGCTTGTCGGCCTGCCTTTTGCGACATGGTCAGGGGCCACCGCGCTCATTATCTGGAGTTATTACTTTGCCTTGCGGCTTGTCGTGCAGCGCGCCAGGCGTGCCGAGGCATCCGGTTGAGCAGGATTTCAGTTCGGTCCTGCGATACTCGGATTATTTGCGACATCCTTACAATAAGGATGTGCTGCAGCCACAACCGATTTCAAGATTAATATGATATTGAAATCGGTAAGACGTGATTTCATCCGGGGAGCCTCCTTGCGGTAGATTACGGGTCAATTCCATTTCTGAATCCGCCCATCATGCCCCCCCGTCGCCATTTGTTTACCTCCGAATCGGTTTCGGAAGGCCATCCTGACAAGATTGCCGACCAGATTTCGGACGCCATCCTCGATGCGTTTCTGACGGAAGAACCCGACGCCAAGGTGGCCTGCGAAACGCTTGTGGCCGACAATCTGGTGGTAATTGCGGGAGAGTTCAAAACCACCCGCAAGGAATTGTTCGAAGAGATTCGTGGCCGCGCTGATGAGGTCGCCCGTCGGGTGCTGCGCGAGATCGGCTACCGCGATACCGAAACCGGCATCGACCCCGATGCCTGCGAAGTGCAGGTGCGCTTCAATCACCAGTCGATCCAGATTCACAAGGGCATCACGCTGGACGGCGGCGATATCGGCGCCGGCGACCAGGGCATGATGTTCGGCTACGCCTGCGACGAAACCCCCGACCTGATGCCCTACCCGGTGTGGCTGGCGCATCGCCTGGTACGGAAGCAGGCCGAACTGCGCAAGTCCGGCGCCCTGCCCTGGCTGCGCCCCGACGCGAAAAGCCAGGTTACCGTCGCCTACGAAGGGCATCGGATGGTCGGCGTCGAAACCGTGATCCTCTCCACCCAGATCGCGCGCGACCTCGATCCGGCCTGGGTTGCGCAGGAAGTCGCGCGTGAAATCGTCGATCCCCTGCTGCCGATGGCGTCGCGCACAGCGACTTTCAGGTTGTGGGTCAACCCTGCCGGCCCGTTCGAAATCGGCGGCCCCAATGGCGACACGGGCCTCACCGGACGCAAGATAATCGTCGACACCTATGGCGGCGCCTGCCCGCACGGTGGCGGTGCGTTTTCGGGCAAGGATCCGACCAAGGTCGATCGCTCGGCAACGTACATGGCGCGTTATGTCGCCAAGAATATCGTCGCGGCGGGCCTTGCCAAGCGCTGCATGGTCCAGCTGGCGTATGCCATCGGCGTGGCCGAGCCGGTGTCCCTGCTGGTCGACACCTACGGCACCGGCACGGTGCCGGACGAAGAACTGGAAGACAGGGTGCGCAGCAGCTTCAACCTGACCCCGCGCGGCATCATCGAGCACCTCGACCTGCGCCGACCCATCTATCGGCAGACCGCCGCATACGGTCACTTTGGACGTGCGGAACCGGATTTCACCTGGGAGCGCGTGGATCGGGCGCAGAAGCTGGCGGCGTTCAAGGCCTGAGGCGGGCTGAAAAGCGGGGCGTGCGCCTGATTGAATGCCGAGCGAGTGCGTCAACACCATCGTGTCTGGGCCCTTTGTTTGGTGGTACATTCTTGGCAGTCACGCTGCTGCCGCAGGCGCATAGGGCGGCATGAAACCATGCCTGGGGCGGTCGTATAAGTGGGGAAATGTCGATGTCGGACCAGTACTCGATTATTCGCTACGCTTTAATGGCAACTGCCCTGTATTGCGGCTTTCTTGTCAGTGCGCCATTTATTTTTGAAGCCGATACCTTCAATGAGCTTTTTTCCGAAACAGGCCCGTTTGAGAGGCTTTCAATCGTTGCCTGGCTGCTGGCCTCGGCGGTGGTTCTCTGGCGGATTCGCCCGTTGGGTCCACGTGGCCTGGCATTTGCCTTTCTGTATGCATTGCTGGCAGCCCGTGAAGCCGACTGGCACAAGGCCTTCACAGCCGATAGCTTGCTGAAGTCAAATTACTATCGTCATACGCTTGCTCACTTCTCCGAAAAACTGGTTGCGGCCATAGTTGCCCTGATATTTATTGGCCTGCTGCTGTATGCAACGGTCGTCATCGTCCGCTTTCTTTGGCGCCACCAAGGACTTCATTCGGCCACCGGCTGGCTGTTGCTGATCGGCGGCGCGCTACTGGTGCTTGGCAAGGTGTTGGACCGGGCACCGGCGGTGATGGCGCATAGCTGGGGTATTCATCTGGACCCGGTGGTGGGGCAATGGATGAAGGCATTTGAAGAAGGCCTGGAAATGATTACGCCGCTGTATGTGGCGGCCTCCGCCTGGCTTAGCCAGAAGGAAGCGCGATATCTGTCGGCTTGATCACATTTACATAGCGCGCTTGAGGGAAAGGTACCAGTCCCTCCCGATGAAAATCTGGAGGATAGGGTGCGCAGCACTTTCGATCCGGCCCCGCACGGTATCCTCGACCTGCACCGCCCATCTATCGGCAGACCGCGGCATCCGGGCACTTTGGACGTGCGGAACCGGGAGCGTGTGGATCAGGCGCGGAAGCTGGCGGGATTGAACGCCTGAGGCGGCTTGATTTCATGGGTAACATAGGGGTTCGTTTTCAGGCGTGCCTGACCCCATCGATTCGTCTGCCCCTTTCTTGCATGAGACCTTACTGATGTCCGACTCCACTCTCCGCCGCATCGTCGCCCTCGTGATTGCACTGCTTCTGGTTTACCAGATGGGTGCGCTCATCACCGGATTGTTTGGCATGGCGTGGGGCCTGTTTTCCGCGCTGGTCGTGGCGGGGGTGACCTTCTTCGCGACGCGGCTGGCGAGGGCCGGCGGCAAGAGCAGCATCTGGTTCTTGCTGCCGACCCTGCTTTTCACGGTAGTGCCGCTGGTGATCGCGATCTGGTCGACGTTCGCGCAGGACGCGAGCTGGATGGATCGTGCAACGGCTATCCTGCCGTTCGTGATCGGCTTTGCCGCGCCGGTCCTGCTGCTGCTGGGGGTGTACCACACACTCCGCGTGCGCACGCGCGGCGACCAGGCCTAGTCTTTCGCATAGGCCCGTTCCGCCCGCTTGCCGATGCTTCAGCGTGGCCGGCTGCGCTCATTCCGTCGCACGCGACCGCCCCCCGCTGACGCTTTCGCCGTCGCCTGGGCGCAGCGACCAGAACGACAGCGACGACAGCATCGTCATGCCGCCCAGCGTCAGGAAGGCGTAATGCAGCGCGGTCGTCACCGCCGCGCGGTCGGTCTGCGGCAGGTCGCCCAGATACCAGCCGGCGATCAGCGTGCCGCAGGCCAGCCCGAAGCTCATCGACATCTGCTGCAGCGAACTGGAAATCGTGCTGGCCATGCTCGAATCGGCCGCTTCGATATCGGCAAAGGCCATCGAGTTCATGCTGGTGTATTGCAGCGAATTGAAGAATCCCATCGTCAGGCCCAGCAGCACGATCAGCAGGATCGGCGTCGCCGCATTCACCAGCGAGAACAGGCACACGATCGCCCCGATCATCACCGTATTCGCGATCAGGATGCGCCGGTAGCCATAGCGCGCCAGCACCCGCGAGGAAATGAACTTCATGGCCATCGCCGCCGCCGCGACCGGCATCGTCAGCAGGCCCGACTGCCAGGCCGGCATGCCGAGGCCGAGTTGATAGAGCAGCGGCAGCAGGAACGGCATCCCGCCCACCCCCAGGCGCGTGATGAAGCCGCCGACCACCGCAACGCGAAACGTGCGCGCCCGGAACGGCGCCATGCGCAGCAGCGGGTGGGGCGTCTCGCTGGCATGCCAGAAATACCCGGCCAGCAGGACGAAGCTGAGCAGCAGCAGAGCTGTCGCCGAGACAGTGTCGAGTCGATGCTCGCCGAAGATCTCCAGCAGCCACGACAGCAGCGCCGTGCCGCTGCCGAACAGGATCAGGCCGACGACATCCAGTGGCCGCCGCGCATCGCCGTGGTAGTCCGGCATGTGCCGATGCGCCAGCCACAGCGCCAGCAGTCCCACCGGCACATTGACGAAGAAAATGTCGCGCCACGAGTGCCAGTGCACGATCAGGCCGCCCACCGTCGGCCCGAGCAGCGGTCCGATCAGCGCCGGGATGATCACGAAGTTCATCGCCCGCAGCAGCTCCGCCTTGGGAAAGGTGCGGATGATCGCCAGTCGCCCCACCGGCATCATCATCGCCGCGCCCACGCCCTGCAGGATGCGCCCCGCCACCAGCATCGGCGCGTTCTGCGCCAGGCCGCAGAGGATCGAGGCAAAAGTGAAGAGCGCGATCGCGATGCCGAACACGCGCCGCGTGCCGTAGCGATCCGCCATCCAGCCGCTCACCGGAATGCACACCGCCAGGCTCAGGATGTAGCTGGTCACCACCGCCTTCAGGCTCAGCGGCGTCACCTGCAGACCCTCCGCGATCGCCGGCACCGCCGTGTTGACGATCGTGGTATCGAGCCCTTCCATGAACAGCGCCACGGCCACGACCCATGGCAGGTAGGTTTTAACGGTAACGCTGTTCATCTGTGCGGGTGTCGTGGCGGTGGTGGGCAGCGTGGATGTTGCTGCGCAGGGGGAATGGTTTTTTTGACGTTGCCTACGATACGGCACTGCCGTATGATTGTCCAATGTACACCGTCATTGAAACGGACGTTTTTGTGCGTGCGGCGGCCCAGGTCTTGACGGATGCCGAGCGTATCCAGCTGGCTGGTGGCCAACCCGGATGCGGGCGATGTCATTCCGGGTTCCGGCGGGTGCCGTAAAGTCCGATGGACGCGTCCGGGCATGGGCAAACGCGGTGGCGCGCGGGTCATTTATTTCAACCGGCTGGAGCATGGTGAGATCTGGTTGTTGATGGTGTACGTGAAAGCAAAGTTCGACAACCTGCCTGTATCTTTTTTGAAACAACTGCGAGAGGCCATTGAACATGGATAAGGAAATGGAGCAGTTCCAGAAGGATTTACTGAAATCTGTTCGTCAGATGAAGGCGGGCAAGGCCGCCCGGAAAACCCAGGTCACCCTGTCGCCCATAGCAGAGGCACGCAGCCGGCTGGGGATGTCTCAATCCGAACTGGCAGACCTGATGGGCGTCTCTACCCGCACCCTGCAAGACTGGGAGCAAGGTCGCCGGAAACCCACCGGCGCCGCGCAAACGCTGCTGCGTGTGGCGATTGCGCATCCGGAGGCTTTGCTGGATTTGAAGGCTGCGTAGTGAAGTTGCGCAATGCCCACGCCATCATGGCAAAACGTCAAATTCCGCTCGCCACCCCAGGCGAAATCCTGCTGGAAGACTTCCTCAAGCCGCTGGGGGTGACCCAATACCGGCTGGCCAAGGAAATCGGCGTGCCGCAGCGCCGCATCGGCGAAATCGTCGCCGGCAAGCGCAGCATCACCGCCGATACCGCCGCACGCCTGGGCGTCTTCTTCGGCATGGAAGCCGAGTTCTGGCTGAACCTGCAGGCGCACTATGACCTGGCGATTACGCGCGAGGCTTTGGCCAAGAATCTGGCGGCGATTCAGCCGCTGTCAGCGGCGGCGTAAATCGGCCCCCATTTGTTCAAGGGGGTCGGAAAATCAAATGATGCTGACCCCTTTAGTACGCACTCGGAGAGCTTCCGCTCGGAAGCAGCGATGCATAACGTCTCACATCGGCGGGCAACAAACCGCATAGCGGTTTGTTGGTCCGGCTGCATGTGTTTGTTGGCTGATCTAGGGCGTGTTTACACTAATTTCACATCCGCGACGAGGCCGATTCGGGATGCAGCCCGCGAAGCGGGCCGCGCCGCAGTGTCGTTCACTGCAAGCGGCTCGCGACAAAGGGATGCGCCCGAATCGACCCGTCCCTTCGGGTTGCCGCGAGAAAACGCGTCTGCGGCGTTGCGCCGCTTGGCAAGGGATGGCCCTTGCCGGCGTGCCGCGCCTTGCATCCATCGCTTTCTCGCGGCAACGCGGGTGAGAAATTAGTGTAAACACGCCCTAGCTCACTCAATCTTCTCGATGTCGCCCGGGCGCCAGGTCTTGTTGATCCAGGGCTCCAGCGGGCCGTACATGCGTAAGATGGTGAACCAGCTCTTGCCCGGTACGGTCTGCAGCCAGTTCGCCTCTTTGCCTTTCGGTGCTTTCGGCCCGAAATAGACATCGTAGGAGCCGTCGGCATTTTTCTGGAAGCCATCGCTTTGGCTGCCGACCGTCGGAAACGTCTGGCTGGTCTGCAGCAACGAACGCGTCTGCGTGTCATACAGCGTCACAGCCCAGAAGTCATTGACAGGAACATTCGGCGGCAGGTGAAGTTTGTAGGTCTTTGAGCCGTCGAATGCTTTCTTGTTCGCATCCAGGTATGCCAGGGCGTAGTCGGAACCGGCTCCGGCATGAGTTGTCGCCATGGCCGGTGTTACGCCAGTCGCATTGAAGTAGAACAACACCCGCGCATCCAGGCCCATCGCGCCGTCCTCCTCGAACGACGTGTTCTTGTTTGCATACGCCATCGTCCAGGAGCTGCCGGTATCCGGGTAAATGAACACGCCGTCGATGCGCGGCTGGTAAGTGATGGCGCGCGCGGTGGCATTGCCAATCATCGCGGCTTCGTTCAGCAGCTTGGTCATGCGTGCGTCGGGCTTGAACGGCTTGCCTTTGACAATGCCTATCGCCGCCAGTTGCCCGCGCATCTCTGCTCCGATGGCATCGATGGGCTCCACTTGTACGAGCTTGTTGAGATCCTCGAAGAAGCTGATGTCATTGCTCACGATCGTGCTGTAGCTCATGCCGGAAAAGTTGATGAACTCGGTCGCGGGTGGATTATCCGCTTTTGCAAGCGGGTAAATCTTGAGCTTTGATTTGATGTTCTGCACGGCAGGCGCGAGCCCGTCCTTGATCGAACCGCGCAAGAACATCAGATTATTGTAGGTGCGTGGCTTCACGATGAAGTAACCCGCCGGTTCCGGCCCATCGTAGTCCGGGGGCAATATCAGATACTTGCCACCCTTGCCGCGGTCCGGGCCGATTGCGCCAAGATTGCTGACGAACCTGAACCAGGCATCGTCGAGGAATCCGAGCATGCCGGGCGGGAGTTCGACGACCAGTGGCCCGTCGGTCTTCAGGTCGAGATAGTTGACGGCATACAGAGTCGACGTATTGCCAGTCAGATACAGGGATTCAGGCTTGAGTAGCTGTTCTGAGATCGGCACCACGTTCGAACGATTCGCACCAATGCGTGCATTGCCGGCCCGCATTGCATTCAACGATCCTGCACCCTGGTTGTTCAGGTAGACCTCTACACCTCGCATCCGGTCGAGGTTGTCATAGAGCGTGTCGATGGTGGCGTTGCTTGGCACGCCATCGAAGAATTCCAGCTTGCCGATAGGTGTCTCGATGTTGTTGGGTATCGAGATCGATTTCAGGGTTTCCGGCAACACTTCAGCTTGCGTAACGCTCGTATGGGACAGAACTAATACGATAGCGGTCAGCAGAACTGTCGCCGTGTTAAGTGATTGCTTCATGGTGTTCTCCGCAAGTTGTAGGTATATATGCTATCAAGTGCTCACGAATTCCTCGTAAGCTAACGAATGAAAAGTCTGTTTTACTCAATGGCCGCCAAGTCCGACTAACGAATGAGGCCCGCACCCAAGCGCATTTACATCAAGGCCAGTAACAACTAAAGGGGTTAGCTTCGGATATTTCTCCAGCTCAGCCCAACTGCTTGTACTTCCGATACCACTCCACCCACTTCCCGATCCCATACTCCAGCGTCGTCGCCGGCTTGAAGCCGGTGTCGCGGATCAGGTCGTCGACCTCCGCGTAGGTTGCCTGCACGTCGCCGTCCTGCATCGGCAGGAAATTCTTCTTCGCTTCCTGGCCGAGCGCTTTTTCGATGGTGCCGATGAAGTCCATCAGCTGCACCGGGGTGTGGTTGCCGATGTTGTAGATGCGGTAGGGCGCGTGGCTGGTGGCGGGGTCGGGGTTGCTCGTGGTCGAAGTCGGGGTTGCCCTGCGGGATGCGGTCGAGCACTTTCACGGTGCCGTCGGCGATGTCGTCGATGTAGGTGAAGTCGCGCATCATGTCGCCGTGGTTGAAGACGTCGATGGTGCGGCCTTCGAGAATGGCGCTGGTGAACAGCCACGGCGACATGTCGGGGCGGCCCCAGGGTCCGTAGACGGTGAAGTAGCGTAGGCCGGTGGTGGGCAGGCCGTAGAGGTGCGAGTAGGTGTGCGCCATCAGCTCGTTGGCCTTCTTGCTGGCGGCGTACAGGCTGACCGGGTGGTTGACCGGGTCGTGGGTGGAGAACGGGATCTTGGTGTTGGCGCCGTAGACGGAGGACGAACTGGCGTAGACGAAGTGCTTGACGCCGTGGTGGCGGCAGCCTTCTAGCAGGTTGGCGAAGCCGACGATGTTGGACTGCACGTAGGCGTGCGGATTCTTCAGTGAGTAGCGCACGCCGGCCTGCGCGGCGAGGTTGATGACGGCGTCGAAGTGGCCTTTTTCGAACAGGTCTTCCATCACCATGCGGTCGGAAATGTCGTCCTTGATGAAACGGAAACCGGGCCAGGGCTTCAGCTGCTCCAGCCGGGCGAGCTTCAGCGCCGAGTCGTAGTAGTCGTTGAGGTTGTCGATGCCGACGACCTCGTCACCGCGCTTGAGCAGGATTTGCGCGACGTGCATGCCGATAAAACCGGCGGCGCCTGTAACAAGAACTTTCATGATGTCTCCGCCGGTTTCAGAGAAGGCTGACTTGCGCATCGCGCAAGTTCAGTGAGCAAAGCGAACGGCGGGTACTAAAACCGGCGGCACCGGTAAGCGGGATTTTCATGGTTTCGTCTCCAGAGTGGCGTCGATTCTAGCATCGCCGCATTTACAATCCGGTGATGCCCACCCTGCGTCTGCTGTTCGACTGGAGCCTGTACCGGCTCGCCCTGCTGCTGGCCGCGCCGCTGATTCCGCTGCGCCTGCTGTGGCGTGGCCGGCGCGAACGCGGCTACTGGCAGCACTGGGGCGAACGGCTGGCGCTCGGCCCCGCACCGGTGGCTGGTGCGCTGTGGATCCACGCGGTGTCGGTCGGCGAAATGCGCGCGGCGCAGCCGCTGGTCGCCGCGCTGCGTGCCGCGCATCCGGACACCCCGCTGCTGCTGACCTGCATGACGCCGACCGGCCGCGCCACCGGCGAATCGCTGTATGGCGATTTCGCGCACATCGTCTATCTGCCGTATGACTACGCCTGGCTGGCGCGCCGATTTCTGCGCCGCGCCCGACCGCGCGTCGGCATCCTGATGGAAACCGAGTTGTGGCCCAACCTGATTCGCGCCGCCGCCTGCGCATCCGTGCCGTTGATGCTGGCGAACGCGCGGCTGTCGGAACGTTCCGCGCGCGGCTATACACGCCTGCCTGCGCTGACCCGCGCCAGCCTGGCGCACATCCGCTGCGTCGCCGCACAGAGCGACGCCGATGCCGCACGGCTGACGGCGCTCGGCGCGCACGCGGTGACGGTGGTCGGCAACCTCAAGTTCGACATCACGCCGCCGCCCGAACAGCTTGCGCTCGGCGCAGACTGGCGCACGCGCTGGGGACCGCGCCCGGTGCTGCTCGCCGCCAGCACGCGCGAAGGCGAGGAGGCGCTGCTGCTGCGCGCCTTCGCCGCGGTCGCGCCGGCCGGGCTGCTGCTGGTGCTGGTGCCGCGTCATCCGCAGCGCTTCGATGCGGTGGCGGCGCTGATCGAATCCGCAGGCGTGCCGTACCAGCGTCGCAGCGAATTCAACGGTTCTGATCTGAGCCCGCAGACGCGGGTGCTTTTGGGCGACAGCCTGGGCGAACTGTTCGCGTATTACGCGGCGTGCGATGTCGCTTTTGTCGGCGGCAGCCTGATGCCGCTGGGCGGGCAGAACCTGATCGAGGCGGCGAGCGTGGGGCGGCCGGTGCTGGTGGGGCCGCACACCTTCAATTTCGAGCAAGCGACGCGGCTGGCGGTGGAAGCGGGTGCGGCGCTACGGGTGCATGACGCCGACGCCTGCCTGGCGAACGCGCTGGCCTTGCTGAACGATGCGCCGGCGCGCGAATGCATGGCGGCGGCCGGCCTGGCGTTCGCCGCGCGCCATCGCGGCGCGGCACAACGGCTGGCGGCGCTGGTGCCCTGTTAGGGCGCTTATTTCGCCGCGACGGTCGGACGCAGGTTCTGGTCGATGCCGCTCAGATCGGCCGGGCTGAGGCTGCCGACGGCGGCCTTGAGCGACAGGCTGGCCAGCAGATAGTTGTAGCGCGCGTTCGCCAGGTCGCGCCGGGCGGCCAGCACCTGCTGCTCGGCGTTCAGCACGTCGAGGAAGGTGCGCACGCCGACCTCCTGGCCGAGCTTGGTCGAATCCAGCTGTGCCTTCACGGAAGTGAGTGCTTGCTCCAGCGCCTTGACCTGGGCGACGCCACTGTTCACGTTGAGCCAGGCCTGACGGGCCAGCTGGCTTGCCTCGCGGGCGGCGGCCTCGACTTCCTGGCGCGCCTTTTCCTGATTGGCGACCGCCTGTCGGACCTGCGAGCTGACGAGGCCACCCTGGTAAATCGGCAGATTGAGCACCAGGCCGACGTTGCCGGAACGGGTGTCGATCGGGATGGCGCCGTAAGGCTGGTTGTTGTTGATGGAGTAGCTGGCGACCGCATCCACGGTGGGATAGTGGCCGGCGCGATTGAATTCCACCTGCTGGTCGGCAATGAGCTTCGAGATTCGCGCGATCTCGGCCTGCAGGTTGGCGTCGGCGGCACGCGTGGCCCATTCGTCGATGCCACCGGGCTCGTCGGTCAGCCTGGGCGTGTCGACCAGCTTGTCGAGCGAACCGGCGGGCTTGCCGGTGAGTTTTTCCAGTTGCCGCAGGCGGATGTTGAGCGTGTTCTGTTCGGCGATTTCCTGCGCGACCATCAGGTCGTAGCGCGCCTGCGCTTCATGGGTATCGATGATGGTGGCGGTGCCGACCTCGAAATTGCGCTTGGCGGAAGCCAGTTGCTCGGTGATGGCGGCCTTCTGGGCAATGATGAAGGCGATGTTGTCCTGCGACTGCAGCACATCGAAATAGGCCTGCGCGACACGCAGGATCAGGTCCTGCTCGGCCGACCTGAACTGGATGCCGACGATTTTCGTCTGCTCCTTGGCCTGCTCGTATTGCACCCAGTTCTGCTTGCGGAACAGTGGCTGCGAGGCGCTGATCGAGAGCTGGTCCGATTCGAAGCTGTTGTCTTCGATCACCTCGCCGCTGATGTTGTTGTAGTAGACATTGCCGCCGACATTGATGTTGGGCAGCAGGCCGGCCTTGCCTTGCACGGCGATTTCCTGGCCGGCCTCATAGGCGGCACGGGCGGCACCGTATTGTGCATCGTAGGCCTGCGCTTCGCGGAAGACATCGGACAGGTTCGCTGCATGGGCGGCAGGGGCCAGGGCCAGCGACATCGCAATAATCAGGGGCTTGAGTTGCATGATGGATCCAGTTCTTGAAAAGGGGGTCAGTAGCGCGGCATCGCCGGATCGACTTCGTCGGACCACGCTGCCATGCCGCCCGACAGATTGACGACGTCACCGAAGCCTGCGGTTTCCAGGTAGCGGGCCGCATGGTAGCTGCGCACGCCATGGTGACAGATGACTATCGTTTCGGCGTCTTTGTTCAATTCCTGCAGCCGGGCGGGCAGTTCGCGCATCGGGATCAGGACCGCGCCCGGAAGCCGGCACAGGTTCCACTCCCACGGCTCGCGCACGTCGAGCAGAACCGGCGTGTGACCGGCCTGGATGTGAGCGGCGAGATCGGCAGGACGAAACTGGCGCATGGGCTCAGAACACGAAAGCCGCGGGGTGCGGCGCATTCAACAGCGGCGCCACGCTGGTTTCGAACAGCGTTACGCTGCGGAACGCGCCGGGCGACATGCAGGTGATGAGTTGCGCCAGCATCACCGGGGCTTCGCCGACGATGGCGAACAGCCGGCCGCCGACTCTGAGGCGACGGCGAAACGCGTCCGACAGCAAGGGCGTCGAGCCGGTCAGCACGATGACGTCGAAGCCGGCCTCGTCAGGCCAGTCGCGGGCGGCGTCGCCGCTGTGCAGCGTGACATTGTCGAAGCCGTGGGCGCGCAGCTTCAGGCTTGCGGCGGCGGTAAATTCCGGCACGATGTCCACGCTTACCACCTCGGCGGACTCGGACGCCAGCAGGGCAGTGAGGTAGCCGCTGCCGGTGCCGACTTCCAGCACGCGGTCGGTGGGGCGAATCGCGAGTTCCTGGATGGCGCGCGCCTCCAGTTTGGGGGTCCACATCGCCTGGCCGTGGCCGAGCGGGATTTCCATGTCGACAAAGGCCAGCGCCTGATGCGCCTGCGGCACGAAATCCTCGCGGTGCACCTTGTGCAGCAGGTCGAGCACGTTCTGATCCAGCACGTCCCAGGGACGGATCTGCTGTTCCACCATGTTGTAGCGTGCCTGTTCCATGTCCATTCGGTGCCCTTGACTGTAGAGAATTGAATTGCAGCGAAAATAAAGTTACGGCTCAATAAGTTAGATTGCGTCCCGCCTTGCAATTATTCCACATTTCGGATAATTTGACCCGCTCGCCAGGGGTCTCCGCGCCGGTTGTTACAAGGTGCAGGAGTGAGATTTACCCTTTGAACCTGATGCGGTTGATACCGCCGTAGGGAGGCCGGTCCACAGCCTCCCTCGTTATATTGCATCGAGGCTGTTCTGCAGCCTCCGTTAATTTTTTCAGCGAGGCCGTCTTTCCGGTGGCTCCGTCTGTTTTTTCTGGAGCGCCCGCCATGAATGCTGCCATCCCCAATCAAGCCGCCAAGTTTTTAGCCGCCGATGCCCACGTCGACGCGCTTGCCGTGCAGCCGCTGCCCAATTCGCGCAAGATCTACGTGCAGGGCAGCCAGCCCGACATCCGGGTGCCGATGCGCGAGATCAGCCAGGCCGACACGCCCTTGATGTTCAGTGGCGAGCCCGGCTCGGGCGGCGCCGCCCGCTCGGAGCCCAATCCGCCGATCTTCGTCTACGACTGCTCGGGCCCGTATTCCGACCCGGCGGCGCAGATCGACATCCGTACCGGCCTGCCGGCGCTGCGCACGCGCTGGATCGAGGCGCGCGGCGACACCGAGGTGCTGGCCGACCTGAGCTCCGAATACGGCCGCCAGCAGGCCGCCAACCCCGACCTCGCCGCGATGCGCTTCCCGGGTCTGCACCGCACGCCGCGCCGTGCCAAGGCGGGGATGAACGTCAGCCAGATGCACTACGCGCGCCAGGGCATCATCACGCCGGAGATGGAGTTCATCGCCATCCGCGAGAACAACAACCGCGCGGCGTATCTGGAATCGCTGAAGCAGTCCGGCCCGATGGGCGAGAAGCTCGCCGCGCTGATGAATCGCCAGCATCCGGGGCAGAACTTCGGCGCCAGCCTGCAGAACGAGATCACGCCCGAGTTCGTGCGCGACGAGATCGCGCGCGGCCGCGCCATCATCCCCAACAACATCAACCACCCGGAATCCGAGCCGATGATCATCGGCCGCAATTTCCTGGTGAAGATCAACGCCAACATCGGCAACTCGGCGCTCGGCTCCAGCATCCAGGAAGAAGTCGAGAAGATGACCTGGGCGATTCGCTGGGGCGGCGACACCGTGATGGATCTGTCGACCGGCAAGAACATCCACGAGACGCGCGAGTGGATCATCCGCAATAGCCCGGTGCCGATCGGCACCGTGCCGATCTACCAGGCGCTGGAAAAGGTCGACGGCAAGGCCGAGGAGCTGACCTGGGAGATGTTCCGCGACACGCTGATCGAACAGGCCGAGCAGGGCGTCGACTACTTCACCATCCACGCCGGCGTGCTGCTGCGCTACGTGCCGATGACCGCCAGCCGCATGACCGGCATCGTCTCGCGCGGCGGCTCGATCATGGCCAAGTGGTGCCTCGCGCATCACAAGGAGAGCTTCCTCTACACCCATTTCGAGGACATCTGCGAGATCATGAAGGCCTACGACGTCGCCTTCTCGCTCGGCGACGGCCTGCGTCCGGGTTCGATCTACGACGCCAACGACGAAGCGCAGCTGTCCGAACTGCGCACGCTCGGCGAACTGACCCAGGTGGCGTGGAAGCACGACGTGCAGGTGATGATCGAAGGCCCCGGCCACGTGCCGATGCAACTGATCAAGGAGAACATGGACATCCAGCTGGAATCCTGTTCCGAAGCGCCGTTCTACACGCTGGGCCCGCTGACCACCGACATCGCCCCCGGCTACGACCACATCACCTCGGGCATCGGCGCCGCCATGATCGGCTGGTACGGCACCGCGATGCTGTGCTACGTGACGCCGAAGGAGCACCTCGGCCTGCCGGACAAGGACGACGTCAAGGAAGGCATCATCACCTACAAGCTCGCCGCGCATGCGGCCGACCTCGCGAAGGGCCACCCCGGCGCGCAGATCCGCGACAACGCGCTTTCCAAGGCGCGCTTCGAGTTCCGTTGGGACGACCAGTTCAACCTCGGTCTCGACCCCGACAAGGCGAAGTCCTTCCACGACGAGACCCTGCCCAAGGAGTCGGCCAAGGTCGCGCACTTCTGCTCGATGTGCGGCCCGCATTTCTGCTCGATGAAGATCACCCAGGACGTGCGCGAATACGCGGCGAAGGAAGGCCTCGACGCAGCCGCCGCGCTGGCGAAAGGGCATGGAAGTGAAGGCGGTCGAGTTCGTCAAGCAGGGCGCCGAGGTGTATCGCAAGGTGTAATCCTGCCCGTCGTATAATCCGCAGGCGCGCCCAGTCGGCGCGCCTTTTTTATGTCCGACCCGATCCCATCCCATGGCTGACCCGACCCTGATCCTGCATGCGCTCATCCTTGGCTTCGTCGAGGGGGTCACCGAATTCCTGCCGATCTCCAGCACCGGCCACCTGATCCTCGCCGGGCAACTGCTCGGTTTCAACGGCGAGAAGGAGAAGGTGTTCATGATCGCCATCCAGCTGGCGGCGATCCTCGCGGTGGTGTGGGAATACCGGGTGAGGCTCTCGCACGTGGCGACGACGCTCACCAGCGATCCGGCGTCGCAGCGGCTGGCGATCAACCTGATGGCGGGTTTCCTGCCGGCGGCAGTGCTGGGCTTCCTGTTCTACAAGGAAATAAAACTCTACCTGTTCAACCCCATCGTGGTGGCGTCCGCGCTGGTGATCGGTGGGGTGCTGATTCTGTGGGCGGAGCGCCGCAAGCACGTGATCAGCACCGAAACAGTGGACGACCTTGCCTGGCGTCGCGCGCTGGCAGTGGGCTTTGCGCAGGCGCTGGCGATGATTCCCGGCACCTCGCGCTCGGGTGCGACCATCATCGGCGGTCTGTTCCTCGGGTTGTCGAGAAAAGCGGCGGCGGAGTTCTCGTTCTTCCTCGCCATCCCCACCATGACGGCCGCAACCGCCTACGACCTGTACAAGAACTGGCACCTGTTCGATGCCGGCGACATTCCGCTGTTTGCCATCGGCGGCGCCGCGTCCTTCGCCAGCGCGCTGCTGGCGGTGCGCACGCTGATCAAGTTCGTCAGCCGCCACGACTACACGGTGTTTGCCTGGTATCGCATCGTCTTCGGCGGCGTGGTGTTGATGACCGCCTATTCCGGCTGGGTCGACTGGGGCACCGGCCACTGAGCGCTCAGCCCTCTTTGGGCGGGTTCTTGTCGAGCTTTCTTTGCAGGGTGCGGCGGTGCATTTTCAGCGCGCGCGCGGTGGCCGAGATGTTGCCGTCGTGCGCGTTCAGCACCTTCTGGATGTGCTCCCATTCCAGTCGTGCCACCGACAAGGGCTCCGGGCTGACTTCCAGCGCGGCATCGGGCTGGTCGCGCAGCAGCGCGGCCAGGATCTCGTCGGCGTCTGCCGGTTTCGCCAGGTAGTGCCGCGCGCCCAGCCGCACTGCCTCGACCGCGGTGGCGATGCTGGCGTAGCCGGTGAGCACGATGATGGCGGGTGAGGGCGTGAGCGCGGCAAGCATTTCGACGACCTTGAGGCCCGATTCGCCGGGCAGCTTCAAGTCGACGATTGCATGGCTGGGAACGAACGCCGCGGCGACGGTCCGGGCTTCCTCGGCGTCGTGGGCCAGCGCGACATCGAAGTCGCGCTTCTTCATGGCACGCGCCAGCGCGGCAGCAAAATCCGCATCGTCCTCGACGATCAGCAGTTTCATTTTCATGCAGAGAGTTTCCAGGGCAGGGTGATGCGCACGCGGGTACCGCCGCCGTCGCGCTCGCTCAGGGTGACATTGCCGCCCAGCCGCTCCAGCGTGGCGTGGGTGAGCGCCAGGCCCATGCCCCAGCCGCGCCCCGGCTTGTCGCTGAACAGCACGCGCCCGGCTTGTGATTTCTGCTCGGGGGAAAATCCCGGCCCACGGTCGCAAATGTCGATGACGAGCGTATCGTCTTCGGCGGCGGCACTGAATTCCACCGGCGCGGTTGCGGCGTCGGCGGCATTGTTCAGGATGTTGAGAATGGCCTGCTCCAGCCCGTCGGGTGGCGCGAAGTCACGCTGGCTGTCCGACAGATTCGGCACGACTTGCGCGTCGGGGCGCAGCAGCTGCCAGCGTTCGATCAGCGCATGCAGCCATTCGTCCAGGGGCAACACGGGCGGCACCGTGTCCTGCGCGCGTGCGGCGAGTCGGGTGAGGATGCGCTTGCACGCCTGGGCCTGTTTTTCGAGCACGCTGCAGTCGGCGCCGATGTCGGGATCATTGGCGAATTCGGCGGCAAGTTCGTGCGCGGTGGTCTGGATGGTGGCAAGCGGCGTGGCGAGTTCGTGCGCAGCCAGCGCCGCCTGCGTGCCGAGCGCGACGATGCGTTCGTCGCGCAACTGCTTTTCGCGCAGGGTCGACAGTTCCTGGTCGCGCGCGCGCAGGGCAGCGTGCATGCGGGTGACGAAAAACGCGATCAGCCCGGCGCTGATGAGGAAATTGAACCACATGCCGCCCAGATGCATGCCGTAGGCGGCGATCGGGTCGGCCACCGCCAGAGGTTGGTAGACGAACAGCAGCAGCGCGTAATAGCCGCCGGCCACGGTTGCCAACAGCCACACCCAGTGCGGGTGCAGGCTGATTGCGGCGATGACGACCGGCACCAGCATCAGCGAGACGAAGGGATTGGTGGCGCCGCCACTGAAGAAAACCAGCACCGCAAAGGCGGTCAGATCGGCCAGCAGGTGCGCCAGGAATTCCATCTGCGTGGCGGGCGCGTCGAGCCGCAGCCGCCACGCGGTGGACAGCGAGAACAGCCCCATCAGCACCAGCACCGCCGCCATCGGCAGCAGCGGCATCGGGATATGGAGGCCCCAGTGCAGCCAGGCGATGCCAGCCGTCCAGCCGGCGATGAGCGATACGCGCACCGCCAGCAGACGCCCCAGCAGGGCACGGGCAGGCAGGGTGGAAAGCAGCGTGGAAGCGGTCGCAGACGGCATGGCGGCATTGTAATGCGCGAGCCCGCGTGTACTGTAGGGTGCGGCAATTTGCCCAATTGTGGGTGACGCGCCTCTAGCCTAGAGTATGACGGCGCTTTACCGCGCGATGACTCCGCTTTCCCGCCAGCATGGCGGGATTTTTTTGTTCGTTGCCTGCCTGATTGCCCGGACTGCACTCCAACCCGTTTCCCTGCGAACGCAGCACTGTATCAGCCGTTGCGGCATGAAAAAGCCCCGCACAGTGCAAGCGGGGCCTGGACTTCGGTTCATTCGAACGACTGTCTTCGCCAAGCGCTATATCTGATAGTTCACGCCCGCATAGATCGAGCGGCCCATGCCGGGAACCGCCGTTCCCCACTGTGGAAAAATGCCAGGAGGCGGATTGATCGACATCGTCGTGCCCTGGCCGAGATAGGCCCCGCCAAGCGGCAGCGCATAGTTCTTGTCGAACAGGTTTTCGACCCCGACGTCCAGTTGGACCTTCTTCCATTTGTAGCTGCTGCGCAGGTTGACGAGGCTGTAGCCCGCGGTCTCGACTTCGTTCCGGACATCCGAGACATCCGTTTTCGCGGCGACGAACTGTGCCTCCAGCGTATTGGTCCAGCGCGCCCATTGCTGGGTCAATGCCAGTTTCGCGTTGAGCGGCATCATGTTGTACAGGTTGTCGCCGGTATCCCGGTTTTCCCCCCGCACATAATTCAGCAGGCCGCTCGCGATGAAATCGCCATAGCCGTGGGTGCGCGCGGCCAGCACATGACCCGAGACATCCACACCAACCAGCAGCGCCGACTGGTTGACGTACTTGAGTACGTTGAACTGCCCGTCCGGGCAGCTGGCGCCGTTGCAGGCGGCGTCGATGTAATCCTTGACGTAGGAGTAGTAGGGCGCGACGCGCAGCCCCCAGGTCTTCTGACCGGCGTCGTGCCAGTCGGCGGCGAGGCTCAGCGTGCGGGCCACTTCCGGCTTGAGATCAATGTCTCCGACATAGCCATTGCCGTCGCCGACGAAGTTGTTCATGACCGCCGCCATGGTCCAGGTGGACCAGGTGTAGCGCTCGTACAGATTGGGCGAGCGGGTCTTTTGCGCGATGCCTGCCTCGTAGGTCTGCGTGGCATCCGGGGTGTAGCGTGCCAGTGCGCTCAGATCCCAGTTGTGGTCGGTCTTGCTGCGGTCCTGGGCGTTGAAGTTAGTGCTGTCCGTCAACTGGTTGCTGCCCATCATGTTGGTGGCGGCGTAGCCGCTGACATCCCCGGTATTCATGTCCACGGTTTCGTAACGAACGCCCAGCATGCTCATCCACTGCGGGTTGAGTTGCGCCTCCCATTCGCCGAACAGGGCATAACGGTCACGCTTGCCGTCGTTGATGTTCCAGAAGGTGCCCGGCCACATCATGGCACCGGAAGGCGACCACCAGTCGTCCAGGCGATAGGCCTGGTATTCGGCGCCCGCCCGCAGGATGTCGCGTGCGGAAAGCGGGAGCTCGGCGTTGATCGACACCCCGGTGGTGCTGCCCTCGGCATCCATCGGCATGCCTGCGGCGCACGTCGGTCCGATGGGCGAGCACGGGATGCCGTCGACCGATGTCGGCCCGCCGGAAGCCATCCCGTACCAGAATCGCTTGTCGTCTCCGAAGTCCATTTCGTGGTCGGTTTTCTCGTAGTAGGCGCGCGCCTTCAGCACGCCCCATTGATAATCGCCGGTATACCCCAGGTTGACCTGACTGCTCGTGTTGTCGGTCATGTCCATGCGCTGGTTCGGGAAATTCTCGGAGGGGATGTGCTGGTAGCCCAGCTTCAGGTCGAGCAGGTGATTGTCGTTGCGCAGCGCCAGATCGAGCGCCTGGTTGATCGACTCGTAGGCGGTCGAGCCGACTTCGTCGAGCGGCAGCGTATGCCCGACCCGCCCGGTAGCGGTCGAGGTCTTGAAGTCGCCACCTGCCTTGTAGTTGTCGGACTTGGCGATCGAGCCGGTATAGCTGAGGCTGAGTTTTTCGTTCGCCACCGTGAGGGCGGCATTGGCGCCGACGCCGTTGCCGTTGCTGCGATAGAAGGTGCCGACTTCACCATTGACCAGCTCGTAGGCCCCGGTCGCGGCAAATTGCGGTTTCGCAGATTCGACGACGATGCTGCCGCCGATGCTGTCGCCGCCGACGCTGACGGGCGTGACGCCGGCGTAGACCGTGATGGACTCGACCCGGGTGGGATCGATATAGGATAAGGCCGGGTTCATGTGGTTCGGACACGAAGCGAGCAGGTCCATGCCGTCGACCCTGACGCGCAGGCGGTCGTCGGCCAGGCCCCGGATCACCGGCAGGCTGGAAACGCCGCCGGCACCATAGAAACTCATTCCGGGCACGTCGCGCAGCAGGCTGGCGCTATCGCTGGTGGCGGCGCGCATCGGCAGCAGGGTGGCCGCATCCAGCGTCGCGCTGCTGAATTCGACGTCTTCGGGACCTTGCGAGCCGACAACCACCAGGGTCATGAGTGGTTCAGCTGCTTCTGCCGTCGAAGCGCTTTGCGCGACAGCGTTGCTGCAGATGGCAGACAGGGCGAGGGAGACAGCGAGGGAGACCGGCTTTCGGGTAGGCAGCATGATTCCGCGGGGTGTTGTTGAAACCCGGCGCAGTCTAGGGAAATCATGCGTGCGCGTGAATGCGTCACATTGTCGCAAGCGACGGCGCTGCCTGCCTGGTTTTACGGGCCCGCGGCGCAGAAACCGGCGTGCAGCCCGCATGAAGCGGCGTGATGGCGCCCCGATCGGTGAGGCTTTGCGGAACGAAGTGGCAGCAAACAGTGCGGCAATTTGCCACATCGCATTTTGTTTCCCGATTGCCTATCGTTTCGCAAGCCCGGACGGAGCGGCCTCTCATGCTTCGTGCAGGGCACCTGGAAGGGAGCCCGCAGCAGTCCGGATACCTGTCGATGTATTGGAGAGTTGCATGAAACTGAACGCCTGGATTTTCACCGCAATCGGCGCCCTGCTGGCGCAATCGGCCTGGGCCGCGAATGTCACCATCACCGATGCCTGGGCGCGCGCCACCATGCCGGGACAACCCGTCAGCGCCGCCTACATGCAGATCAAGTCCGATGCCGACGCCAAGCTGGTCGGCGTATCCAGCCCGGCCGTGCCGCAGGTGGAAGTGCACGAAATGAAAATGGATGGCGATGTGATGATCATGCGCCAAGTGAAGGCGCTCGACCTGCCGAAGGGCAAGACCGTCATGCTCGAGCCCGGCGGATTTCACATCATGCTGATGAACCTGAAGCAGCCGATTGCGGCCGGCGCGGTGATCCCGCTGACGCTGGTGGTGGAGTCGGGCGGCAAGCAGCAGACGGTCGAGGTCAAGGCCGAGGCTCGCGCCCGGAACAGCGGCGCCACGCAGAAAATGCATCACTGATCGTTTAGACAAATCGTGCCTTGCCATGAGCAGGCGGGGCACCCTTACCCCACTCGGGGTGCCCGCCTCGATTCATGTCCATTGCCTGGCTGAAGCACTCCCAGAATGGCGCCGCGATCACGCAGGTCAGACAGCAACGCCCTCCCCGTCTGCAGGACGAGGTCCGGGTCGGGGTGGCGGCTCTCGGCGGCGATGGATTCCAGCACGGCCCGCCCGCTCTGCGTGCCGGCTTCCAGCAGCGTCAACAGGCGTGCGGTGAAGGCATTGATCTCGCTGAACTGGATCTGGTCGACCGGGTCGCGAAACACCAGCAAATGCGTCACGGCGGGCTGGATCTTTCGCCGCGGCGCGATGCGGTGCACCGGCCAGTCGTAGCGCAGGTTGGCCAGCACCGGATTCAGCACCGGCACGGCTTCAAACAGATCACCCGCGGCATCGACCGCACCATCGATGTCGCGATTCGATACCGACAACACCAGTTCGATCCATTCGTAATGCGCCAGGGCCAGCAGATACGGCGGGTAGCCATCGGGTGGCGTCCACGCGTTTTGCAGAAACTGCACGAACTCGTCGGGGATCTGCCGGAAGTAGGGGGTGTGGCTGCGATGGGTGCTGAAAAACGCGTGCACCAGTTTCGCCCATTTGCGTGCGCCCAGCACCTGACGCATCACCGGAAAGCACGCCAGCAAAAAACTTTCGATGTTGTTGTAGAGAAGTTCGGTGTAAATCTTCATCCGTCGCGCATCCACGCCGGCCGGACGCGGATGCGCGACGGGGTTGCGGATGTGCGCGGCGAAGGCGAGCTGGTAGCGCTGGAATTCAGGAAGCGCGGCTGGCTTGCTCATGGCGATGATGGTAAGCCTGGATGCGGGCGATACGTTCGACCTCGCGCACCAGCTCGGCCAGCGGCGGGATGTTGAAATCGCGTTCCAGCAGCGTCGGGGCGACGCCGTGGAGACGGTAGGTTGCATCGAGCAAGGCCCACACCGGATCGATCACGCCGGCGCCGTGGGAGTCGACGATCAGGTCCTCGGCTTCGTTGTAATGCCCGGCCATGTGCAGGTAGACGATGCGCTCGCTCGGCATGGCGCGGATGAATTCGAGCGGGTCGTAGCGGTGATTGACGCTGTTGACGTAGACGTTGTTGACGTCGAGATGCAGGTCGCAATCGGCTTCCTCCAGTACGGCGCGGATGAAGTTGATTTCGTCCATCTCGGCAACCGGCGCGGCAACGTAGTAGGAGGCGTTCTCGATCGCGATGCGGCGCTCTAGGATGTCCTGCGTGCGGCGGATGCGCGCCGCGACGTATTGCACCGCCTCTTCGGTAAACGGGATCGGCAGCAGGTCGTACAGGTGGCCGTCGTCCGAGCAATACGACAGGTGTTCGGTATACAACGCGATGCCGTGGGCATCCATGAACTGCCGCGTCTTGGCGAGCAGCATTTCGTCGAGCGGCGTCGGGCCGCCGAGCGACAGCGACAGGCCGTGGCAGACGAAGGGGTAGCGTTCGGTGAAGCCGCGCAGCTCGCGGCCGTAGGCGCCGCCCATGTCGATCCAGTTTTCCGGAGCGAGTTCGAAGAAATCGATAGCGTCGGGGACACGGGTTTTCAGCGCTGGCAGCAGTTCGCGCCGAAACCCCAGCCCCGCGCCGGACGGGCGCAGGGAGGGCATCGGGTCAGCCGCTTACTTCATGGCGCCGCATTTGCCCGGCGTCATCTTGCTCATCTCTGCCTTGTCGAGCGAGCCGTCCTTGTTGGTGTCCAGGGTGTCGAACATGGCGGCGTGTCCGTTGACGAATTCATCCTTGCTGATCTTGCCGTCCTTGTTGGCGTCCAGCATGGCGGCGCCGCATTTGGCTTCGGTAGCAGACGACTTCATGGAACCACACATGCCCTGGCCGCATTTTCCGGCGGGCATTTTCCCGGCCTGGGCCACCTGGTAGCCACTCGACAGGCCGGTCAGCGCGAAGGGATTTTCGGCGGCCGACGCAACGGGGGCGGCTGCCATGCCGGCAACGAATGCGGAGCCGGCGGCGGCGGCGATCAGGGTTTTCTTGGGCATCTTTGTTTGCTCCTAACAGGGTTAACGACGGTCAAAAACAGCGCCGGACCATCCGGGCTGCATGCAAAAGGCTCACGGATCGAGCTTTTTCTGCAATTCGGTAGCGATGCGTTGCCGGGCGTCGGGCGCGAGCGCCGCGGCGTCATCGCTGTCACTTGTCTCCAGACGAAACAGGCGGCGCATTTCCTGCAGTTGCTGGTTGAACTGGGCGCAATTCTTGCAGATTGCCAGGTGCACCCGCAGCGCCATGCGGTCGGCGAACGACAGGCGTGCGTCCATGGCACGCGAGGCGAGTTCCGTGGTTTCCTTGCATGTCGGCATCCATTTCATACGCTACCTGCCTGGTTGAATCCATTCAATTCCAGGCACTGTCGCATGAACAGGCGTGCACGATGCAGCAGTACCCAGCAGTTGGTCGGCGTGATGCCGAGTTCCTTACAGATTTCATCGGTTTCCAGGCCGGCCACCTCGCGCAGGCTGAACACCTGCGCCATCGCCGGTTTCAGGCGATCAGCGCATTCGTCCAGCACGCGCCGCAACTGGCTCAATTCGGCTTCGGTGTGCGGGTTGCCCCAGGGACGCACCGGCTCGGCCCAGTGGCCGTCCTGCCTGAACAGCAGGTCGACCGCTTCCTCGCCGTCCTGGTCGCGCGGCAGTTCGACTTCGCGCACCTGGCGGCGGATCAGGTCGACGATCTTGTGCTTGAGGATGCCGGTCAGCCAGGTGCGCGGGCTGGCGTCGCCCGCATAGCGGTCGCGGGCGGAGAGCGCGGCCAGCAGCGTTTCCTGCACCGCGTCTTCGGCCAGTTCGTCCGAATGCAACTGGCGGCGTGCCACCCGGAACAGGTAGTCGCCGTGCTCGGCCAGCCAGGTTTGGGCGTCAAGCTGGGTCATGTCCTGTCCATATCCCGGGACTCACCGGAAAAGGGCGCGCCAGTCGCTGTGCACGACTCGACACGCCGGCTCTTGAAATGCAAACGTCCCACCCCACATCGGTCTCATCCGCAACATTCGTCAACCCGAAGGAGGACATTATGGCCAATATCACCCGTCATACCCCGTTTAGCGTGAGCGATCCGTTTGAAACGGCCGACCCGCTGGACAATCTGTTTCGCGGTTTCTTCCGCCCGGTGCAGGTCGACAAGGATATGCCGCAAATCCGCATGGATGTGAAAGAGGACGAAAAAAGCTACGCCGTCCACGCCGACATTCCGGGCGTGAGCAAGGAGGATATCCACGTCGCCATCGACGGCAACACCGTGTCGATCAGCGCCGAGGTGAAGAAGAACGCCGAGCAGAAGGAAGGCGAAAAGCTGCTGCGTCGCGAACGCTATTTCGGCCGCGTCAGCCGCAGCTTTGCGCTGGAGAACGAGATCGACGAGGCGGCCGCCAGCGCCCGCTACCAGGACGGCGTGCTGGAACTGGTGCTGCCGAAAAAGGCCGCGGCCGCGGCCAAGCGGCTGGCGATCCAGTAAACACGGCTTTCCGTGGCCGGAAAGGCGGCTTCGCGCCGCCTTTTCTATTGGCGTAAAATCCGCACCATATCGAACCCGGAGCCGCCATGACCGTCCCCCATACCGCCGCCGACAAGGCCAACATCCTGTCCGAGGCGCTGCCCTACATCCAGCGCTTCTACGACAAGACCATCGTCGTCAAATACGGCGGCAACGCCATGACCGAGCGGCATCTGATGGAGGCCTTCGCCAAGGATGTGGTGCTGCTGAAGCTGGTGGGCATGAACCCGGTGGTGGTGCACGGCGGCGGCCCGCAGATCGCCAGCCTGCTGAAAAAGATCGGCAAGCAGTCCGACTTCATCCAGGGCATGCGGGTGACCGACGAGGAAACGCTCGACGTGGTGGAGATGGTGCTGGGCGGCCTGGTGAACCAGGACATCGTCACCCTCATCAACAAGCACGGCGGCAAGGCGGTGGGGCTGACCGGCAAGGACGGCAATTTCATCCACGCCAAGAAGATGCTGGTGGCGAGCAAGGAGGAGTCCGGCAAGTTTCTCGACATCGGCCAGGTCGGCGAGATCACCAGCATCGACCCGAAAATCATCGAACTGCTCGACTCGGGCGACTTCATCCCGGTGGTGGCACCGCTCGGCACCGACGCCGACGGCAATGCCTACAACATCAACGCCGACGTCGCGGCAGGCAAGCTGGCGGGGGTGCTGAAGGCCGAAAAAGTCATTTTCATGACCAACACGCCGGGGGTGCTCGACAAGCAGATGCAGCTGCTGACCGGGCTCACTCCGCGCCAGGTCGACGAACTGACCGCGGACGGCACCATCTCCGGCGGCATGATCCCCAAGGTCGGCTATGCGGTCGACGCGGTGAACAGCGGGGTCAAGACCGCGCACATCATCGACGGCCGCGTCGAGCATGCCCTGCTGCTCGAAGTGCTGACCCCGGAGGGCGTCGGCACCCTGGTCAAGCGCGCCTGAGTTCCCAACCCCTTACACCCCTTTCAACATGCGCTACTGGTTGATGAAATCCGAGCCGAGCGATGTCAGCATCGACGACCTCGCCGCCATGCCGAAGCAGAGCGTCGCCTGGTACGGCGTGCGCAACTACCAGGCGCGCAACTTCATGCGCGACCAGATGAAGCCCGGCGACAAGGTGCTGTTCTACCATTCGTCGTGCGCCGAACCCGGCATCGTCGGGCTGGCCGAGGTCAGCGTGGCGGCCTACCCCGACGCCACCCAGTTCGACCCCAAGAACAAGTATTTCGATTCCAAGGCGACGCCGGAAACGCCGCGCTGGTTCAACGTCGACGTCAAACTGGTGAAGAAGACGCGGCTGATGCCGCTGTCCGAGATCCGCAGCTATCCGGCGCTCGCCCACATGCGCATCCTGCAGAAGGGCAACCGCCTGTCGATCACCCCGGTCGATCCCGCCGAATACGTCTTCATCGTCAAGCACCTGTGATGCCGGATCCGGCCCTGCTGGCGCCTTACGGCGGCGTGCCGATGTTCGCCGCCTATGGCGGGCTGGGGCTGGGGGTCGGTTTCCTCGCCGGCCTGCTCGGCGTCGGCGGCGGCCTCATCATCGTGCCGGTGCTGATCTTTCTTCTCCACGCCCAGGGCCTGGGGATCGGGATGGAACCGCAGCTGGCGCTCGGCACCTCGCTCGCCTCGATCCTGTTCACTGCGCTGTCGAGCGTGCGGGCGCAGCATCGCCGTGGCGCAGTCGAATGGCCGCTGCTGCGGCAGATTGCACCCGGCGTCGTGCTCGGCACGCTGGCCGGCGCAATGCTGGCGGCGCAGATGCCGGCGCTGGTGCTGAAGGTGTTTTTTGTCGCTTTTCTGGTTTATGCCGCGCTGCAGATGTGGCTGGATTTCAAGCCGGCACCGCACCGCGGGTTGCCGGGGCGCACCGGGACAACACTGGCCGGCGGCGTGATCGGCGCGGTGTCGAGCTGGGTCGGCATCGGCGGCGGCACGCTGTCGGTGCCGTTCATGCTGTGGCACAACATCCCGCTGCACCGGGCGATCGCCACCTCCTCGGCGATCGGCTTTCCGATCGCATTGGCAGGCGCGGCCGGTTATGTGCTGGGTGGCCGGGGCGTCGGCGGGCTGCCGGCTGGCAGCCTGGGCTTCGTCTACCTGCCGGCGCTGGCCGGCATCGTGCTGGGCAGCGTGTTGACCGCACCGCTCGGCGTAACGGCTGCGCATCGTTTGCCGGTGCGTCCGCTGAAACGGATTTTTGCACTGCTGCTGGCTGTGCTGGCGCTGCGCATGGTGTGGATGTTTTAGGACGCGCGTGACAGCAACATGATCTTGGGGCAGCGTGACGCGCATCCCACAATATGCTGAGGCGGGATGAATGCAGCGAATTGATGCTTGAATGGCGCCGTCGCACGGGTTAGTCTACGACTACATGCCATGAATCGCCGCATGTACGATCAATAACGATACGTGGAGACAATCATGGCGCACTTGCAAGCCGTTCGCACTACCCTGCAGCCGCAGCAGAACGCTTACACGCAGCTCACCACGTATTTCGACCCGCATGGCCAGATCGCCTGGGGCTACATGCATGCGGAACCGCGCCCCTGCTTCACGCCCACCGTGCTGCGCGAATTGCTGGCCTGGGGCAACGGCATGGTCGGCATGATCGATGATCCCGCCCAGCAGGACGTCAAGTATTTCGTGCTGGCTTCTAAAGTGCCGGGCACCTTCAGCCTCGGCGGCGACCTGAATCTTTTCATGCAGCATATTGCTGCGCGGGATCGCGATGCGCTGTATCGCTACGCCATTTCCTGCATCGATTGCTCGTATGCGGTCCACAGCCATCTGAACCGTCCCAACGTCACCAGCATCGCCCTGGTCCAGGGGCAGGCGCTCGGCGGCGGCTTCGAAAGCGCACTGGCGGCCAATGTGCTGATCGCCGAGCGCGGCGCCAAGATGGGCCTGCCGGAAATCCTGTTCAACCTGTTTCCCGGCATGGGCGCGATGACTTTTCTCGGGCGTCGCGTCGGCCATCACAAGGCCGAGAAGATCATTCTCAGCGGCAAGCTCTATCTGGCTGAAGAACTGTATGAAATGGGCGTCGTCGACGTATTGGCCGAATCCCGGCGAGGGCGAGGGCGCTGTGTACGAGTATGTCCGGCGCGAAGAAAAATCGCGCAACGGCATCATGGCCTTGCGCAGTGCGCGCGAGGTCAGCCAGCCTGCCCCGTACGATGAGCTGGTGCGGATCACCGAAATCTGGGTGGATGCGGCGCTGCGGCTGGAGCCCAAGGATCTGCGGATGATGGAGCGACTGGTCAGCCGGCAGACCAGCAAAGCTGATCCGTCCGATGCAACGGGGACGTCAAAGGCTTTCAGCGCTTAGGGACTTGTCGAGGTAATTGTCGAGGGCGGCTTGCGCTTCGGCCAGTGCGAATCTCACCTCGTCCAGCTTTTGACGCGCGCGTCCGCCGGCCAGTTCATAAGGCTTGATGCATTCCGCTTGGGCGCACAGTTGAGCCAGCCGGTTGGCGCCCACATCGCTGGCGCCGCCTTTCAGCATGTGCAACTGATCGTGCCATTGGCCGTAATCCTGCCCCGCCAGGGCGCGTTCGATGTCCCGCATCGAACGTTCGCTGTCTTCTTCAAAGCTGGTCAACAGGTCCTTCACGAAAGCGTATCCGCCCAACTGGGCCAGATTGTCGAGTACGGATTCATCCAGTTCGTCCGTCTGCGCGGGCGGCGCTGCAACGGTAGTCGAGGCGATTGCCTGATTGCTGGCCAGCCGGGTGATCATATCCACCAGTTCGCGATTGTTGACCGGCTTGGTCAGGAAGGTATCGGCGCCGGCCTCTTCGCATGCGGCCTGCGCCTCGGCGCGCGCGTCGGCGGTGAGCATGATGATGGGCAGGTGCCCTTTTTCCATGAAGCGCCAGCGTTGCACCACTTCCGGCCCCGACAGCTGGGGCATGTGCATGTCGATGATCGCCAGGTTGTAGGCCTGTTCGTCGGATTCGAGCATCGCCAGCGCTTCCTCGCCATCGTGTGCCAGAAAGGCTTCGAACCCGGCGTGTTCGAGCACGCCGCGGAGCACACGCTGGTTGACCGGATTGTCCTCCGCCACCAGGATGCGCAGGCGGCCTGCCTGCCCTGCCTGGGCCTTGAAGCGGTTGGCCAGCGACACCACGTTGTGCGGCAGGTCGTGGCTGACGACGGCATGGATGGCATTGAACAGGAGCGTGGTGTTGACCGGTGTCCGCAATACCGAGGCGTAGCCCTCGTGCACCAATTGCAGGTCGCGCGCCAGCGCTACGTTGACATCCGATTCGATCAGGATGACAGGTAGCGAGGTCAGGCTGGAGTCGTCGCGAAGCAGGCGCAGAAAGGTGACCGGGTCCCCCGGCAGTGCGCTGCGCTCGACCACCACGGCCCCAAGAGGGGTACCACCCGTCAAATAGGCGGCAAGCTCGGCGGCAAGCCGGGTGGTGTTGTCCACTGTGACCGTATCGGCGCCCCAGTCGTGAATGGCAGACTGCAAGCGGGCTGTCTGCTCGTTGCCGGCCAGGATTGCCACCCGCATCGGGACGTCGAACTGTTCTTCGGTGGATTCCTCCGGGGCGATTTGCAGCGCAAAAGGCAGCTCGAACCAGAAGGTCGTGCCCTCGCCTTCGCGGCTGTGCAGGCCAATTTGGCCGCCCAGTGCTTCCACCAGCTGTTTGGCGATGGCGGTGCCCAGCCCGGTGCCACCGAAACGGCGCGTTATGGTCGGGTCGGCCTGGGTGAAGCTTTCGAAAATCCGGGCCTGGGACGACTCCGGAATACCGATGCCGGTATCGACGACCTCGAAGCGCAGGCGCTGCGGATGGCCCTGGCCGATCGGGCGGATGTACATGTCGACCCGGCCATACTCGGTGAACTTGATGGCATTGCCGATCAGGTTGATCAGGACCTGGCGCAGATGGCGCGCATCGCCTTGCAGCTGGAACGGCGTTTGTGGCGCGATATGTGCAGCCAGCACCAGCCCCTTGGCCTGCGCCAGTCTTTCCATCATCGCGACGGTGCCGTTGACCAGGCGGTGCAGGTCGAAATCCTCCTCGGTGATGTTGATGCGGCCAGCCTCGATGCGCGAAATATCGAGCACGTTGTCGATCAGTTCCAGCAGGGTGTTGGCCGATGCGTGAATGATCTGTGCGAATTCCTCCTGTTCCTTGTCGAGATTCGTTTCTGTCAGCAGGTCGGCAACGCCAATGACGCCGTTGAGCGGCGTGCGCAGTTCGTGGCTCATGTTGGCGAGGAAATTCGATTTGGCGAGGCTGGCCTCTTTTTCCCGCCGGACGGCGCTGTGCAGCTGCTTGAGCAGGCTGGAGGCATACAGCGGCACCACCACCAGCGTAAGCCACATTCCCCACCAGAGCGGCGTATGCGAATGCCAGAACGGGTTGAACCGGTAGACGACGATGAATCCGATCGCCGAAGCCAGCATCGACAGGTACAGATACGGCAAGCCATAGCGGAAACCGTTGCCGAGCGTGACCCATAGATAGGCCGCCACGACGGGTGCGCCGGTCTCGTTCGAAATGGACAGCATATAGGTGGCGACGGTGAAGTCATGCACCATGCCGATGCCCCGACGGGTCACGGAGACGCCAGGGTCGATCAGGGTACCGAACAGCAGGCACAGGGAAATGAAGGTCAGCCCCAGTCCCAGAAAATGCACCTGCGCATCCACTGTGGGGCTGTGTCCCAGACCGCCTAGCGCAAAGTACAGATAAAACCCGAGAACGGCACACAGGCGGATCAGCGCCTGCTGAAATTCGGTATCCGGGCGTGCCTTGATTCGCCTATGCAGGTCACTGACGAAATTGGGCAGGCGCCACTGGCTCGACATGGCTGGGCGGCTCAGTCGGGCTTGTCGCCCAGTTCGCGCATGATGGCCGCCACCGCATCGATGCGCAGCTCGAATGCACGCACGCAAGCGGGATCGAAATGCTTGCCGCTTTGGGATTGCAGGTAATTCAATGCTTCCTGAAAGGTCCAGGCGGGCTTGTACGGGCGCTTGGAAGTGAGGGCGTCGAATACGTCGGCCACTGCCACGATGCGTGCCGGCAGCGGGATGGCCTCACCGGCCAGGCCTTGCGGGTAGCCATTGCCGTCGAACTGTTCATGGTGGCCGAGCGCGATGATCGCCCCCATCTGCAGATAGCGTGAAGGGCTGTCGGCAAGAATCTCATGGCCGATCAGCGGGTGGCGCCGCATGACGGCCTGCTCTTCCGGGGAGTGGCGGCCGGGTTTGAGCAGGATCATATCGGGAATGCCGATCTTGCCGATATCGTGCATCGGGGCGGCCGACTCGATCTCGTCGCATTCCATCGCGGTAAGCCGCATTTCCTCGGCGATCAGACGCGCATACTTGGCCATGCGGACGATATGGTTGCCGGTATCCTCGTCGCGGTATTCGCCCGCCTTGGCCAGCTTCATCAGGGTTTCGCGCTCACGTGTGCGCACCTCGCGGGTGGCCTGCATCACCTGGTCTTCCAGCCATTGTGCACGGTCCGACACCATCCGCTGGTTGCGTCGCAGCGCCAGCAGGTTGAGACAGCGGGCACGGCATTCCTGCGGGTCGATCGGCCGGGTGAGAAAGTCGGTGGCGCCGTTTTCCAGTGCCTGATAGCGAATCTGGCGGTCTTCCACCACCGTCACGATGATGAGCGGCACGTCGGCCAGGCGTGGCTCGCCGCGAATGCGGCGGGTGAACTCGATGCCGTCCATGCCCGGCATGCGGTAATCGGTGATGATGAGATCCGGCGTCTCGTGCTGCATCTGCTCCAGCGCGTCCACCGGATCGGCAAAGCTCTCCACGATGACGCCTGGTTCCAGCGTGCGTGCCAGGCCCTCGAGCAGACTGCGCGCGGTGCTGCGGTCGTCGACGATCACGACCCGCGCGCCGCCGCGCAGGCGAGTGCCGCGCGGCGGCGCGGGAGGCAAGGTGGAGGATACGACGCGCAACGGTTTGGAAGACACTTGAAATTTTTACCTTGCTGATGGAAAAAACCGTTGATAAAACCCCGGATTCGTAGAAATATCGGGCATAGGCAAAGTGAACTTTAATCCTCTAAGGGTAAGAGATGAAGAAAAACATACTATTAGGCATGGTCGTTGGAATGGCAACACTGTTTTCCATGACCGCCATGGGTGCAACGGACGTGGCCGATTATGCCCGCGAGAAGAAGTGGGCGGACGAGGTGGTGCCCGGGCTGGTGGTGGGTGACCCAGTCTACCTGCAGACCCCGCGCGGACACCGCAAGTTTCTGACGCTTTTCACGCCGGTGGCGGGCACCGACAAGGCAGTCATCGTCGTGCATGGCATGGGCATCCACCCCGACTGGGGCATGATCGGCACGCTGCGCACCGAACTGGCCGACCTCGGCTTCACCACGCTGTCGATCCAGATGCCGGTGCTGGCTGCCGATGCCAAGGACGTGGCCTACCCGCCGACCTTTGCCGAGGCGGCAGAACGCATCGGCGAAGCGGTCGCCTTTCTGAAAGCCAAGGGGTATAAGCAACTGGCGATCGTTTCCCACAGCATGGGTTCGCGCATGAGCCGGGTCTATCTGGTCGGCAAGCCCGATGCGGCGGTGAAAGTGTGGGTCAGTCTCGGGATTTCCAACGACGATTATGCCGGGACCAGGGTGCCGGTGCTGGACCTGTATGGCGACAACGACCTGCCGAACGTGCTCGACAACGCGAAGAAACGCAAGGGCAGCCTCAAGGCCGCGGGGTCGAAGCAGGTAGTGATCGCTCAAACCGATCATTTCTATACCGGCCATGAAGCGGAGATGGTGGCTGCCGTTGCGGCCTTCCTCAACGAGACCCTGAAGTAGGCTGCGTCGGATCGTCCTCACCCGGCCGGGCTCAGCCCAGCAGCCGGGTCATCGCTTCGCGGTATTTCTCGCTGGTCCTGGAGACGATATCGTCAGGCAGTGCAGGCCCCGGCGCCTGCTTGTTCCAGCCGCTGGCTTCCAGCCAGTCGCGCACGAACTGCTTGTCGAAGCTGGGCGGGTTGCTGCCGGGTCGATACTGGTCGGCCGGCCAGAAGCGCGACGAGTCCGGGGTCAGCGCCTCGTCGATCCACACAAGCTGGCCGGCTGCATCCAACCCGAACTCGAACTTGGTGTCGGCGATGATGATGCCGCGCGTGAGCGCATAGTCGGCGGCAGTCCGGTAGAGCGCGAGGCTGGTATCGCGCACCTGCCTCGCCAGGTCGGCGCCGATCAGTTCGGCCATCTGCGCGAAAGCAATATTTTCATCGTGTGCCCCCAGCGCAGCCTTGGTCGACGGCGTGAAGATCGGCTCGGGCAGGCGGTCGGCCTGTACGAGGCCGGCAGGCAGCGCGATGCCGCACACCGACTGGCTGGCCTGGTATTCCTTCCAGCCCGACCCCACCAGATAGCCGCGCACGATGGCCTCGACCGGCAGCGCCCGGAGTTTTCTCACCACGATGGCGCGGCCGGCCACCTGGCCGCGCTCGTCGGCCGCGACCACCGATTCAGGGGAAATGTCGAGCGCCTGGCTCGGCACGATGGCTTTCAGCCTGTCGAACCAGAAGGCCGACACGCGGGTCAGCACTTCGCCCTTGCCGGGGATCGGCGTCGGCATCACCACGTCGAAGGCCGACAGCCGGTCGGTGGTGACGATCAGCAGCTTGTCGTCGCCGACGGCATAGATGTCGCGCACCTTGCCGCGGTGGACCAGCGGCAGGGAGGCAATGCGGGATTCGAGCAAGGGTTGGCCGAGCAGGGGTGCGGACATGGCAGGTCGGGCAGTATCGGGGGAGCCGGCATTATAGCCGCCGCCGGCGAGGGCGCCGCGCCGCCGCTTCCCGCAGGATGGCCCGCGCGCGGAGAACGGCATGGCGAACGTAGGCCGGGCAATGCTGAGCGGCCGGACAGGCTGCATCGGCGGTAAAATAACGCACTTTTTTGATTCTGGAGCCGGGTGTGTCGTCCATTTCCTATAAAGATGCCGGCGTCGATATCGACGCCGGAGATGCCCTGGTCGAGCGCATCAAGCCGCTGGCCAAACGCACCATGCGCCCCGAAGTGCTGGCCGGGATTGGCGGCTTTGGCGCACTGATCGAGGTCTCGAAGAAATTCAAGGAGCCGGTGCTGGTCTCCGGCACCGACGGCGTCGGCACCAAGCTGAAGCTGGCGTTCGAGCTCAACCGCCACGACACGGTAGGCATCGACCTCGTCGCGATGAGCGTCAACGACATCCTGGTGCAGGGCGCCGAGCCGCTGTTCTTTCTCGATTATTTCGCCACCGGCAAGCTGAGCCTCGACACCGCCGAGGCGGTCATCGCCGGCATTGCCAGCGGCTGCGAACAGGCCGGCTGCGCGCTGATCGGCGGCGAGACCGCCGAGATGCCCGGCATGTACCCGGAAGGCGAATACGATCTGGCAGGCTTCGCCGTCGGCGTGGTTGAAAAATCGAAAGTCATCGGTGGCCAGACCATCGCGCCGGGCGACGTGGTGCTGGGGCTGGCCTCCAGCGGCGCGCATTCCAACGGCTATTCGCTGATCCGCAAGCTGATCGACCTCAGCCACATTGGCCTCAAATCCGATTTCCACGGCCGGCCGTTCGCCGACGCCGTGATGGCGCCGACGCGGATCTACGTCAAGCCGCTGCTGGCCCTGATGCAAAGCCTCGACGTCAAGGGCATGGCGCATATCACCGGTGGCGGCATCACCGGCAACCTGCCGCGCTGCCTGCCCGAAAACGTCGCTGCGCGCGTCGACCCGGCCGCGTGGACACGGCCGCCGCTGTTCGACTGGCTGCAGCAGACAGGCAATGTCACGCCGGACGAAATGCTGCGCACCTTCAACTGCGGCATCGGCATGTGCGTGGTCGTCGCCGCTGCCGATGCTGACAAGGCGATGGCGCAGCTGCAGGCGAGCGGTGAAACCGTGTGGCAGATCGGCGAAATCGTCACGCGCCCCGAAGGCGCCGAGCAAGTGATCTATCCCGAAAACCGGGGTTGATCGCCAATATCCAAATGGAATCTCGCATGACTCCCGGATTTCCTGCTTTCGACCGTGTCCTGCTGGGTGCATGGAGTGCTACGCACCCGCGGGCACGCCTGGACACGCGTCTGCCTTTGTCGCTCGTCGTTACAGACCCCGGGCTGTCGCCTCCTCGCTTCGCGGCAGACACCTGCCCAGACGCACCATCGGGCGCGTCCAGCCCCGGTTTCCAGGATATTTCGTGAGCTGCCGCGTTGTCGTGCTGCTGTCGGGGCGCGGCAGCAACTTTCAGGCGATTGCCGAGGCCAATCTGCCGATCGAAATCGTCGCGGTCATCAGCAACCGGCCGCAGGCAGCGGGGCTGGCATACGCGCGCGCGCGCGGACTCGCTGCCGTCGCACTCGACCATGCCGCCCATCCCGACCGTGAAGCCTTCGACGCGCTGCTGGCCGACCAGATCGACCGCCACCAGCCCGATCTGGTGGTGCTGGCAGGCTACATGCGCATCCTCGGTCCCGCGTTCATTGCGCATTACGAAGGCCGCCTGCTGAATATCCATCCTTCTCTGCTGCCGATGTTTCCGGGGCTGAAAACGCACGAGCGCGCGCTGGCCGAGGGGGTGAAAATCCACGGCTGCACCGTGCATTTCGTCACTGCCCAACTCGACCACGGCCCCATCGTCATCCAGGCCGCGGTGCCGGTGCGGGCGGACGACACCGCCGACACCCTTGCCGCACGCGTGCTGACGCAAGAGCACCGCATCTACCCGCAGGCCATCCGCTGGTTTGCCGAGGGTCGGCTGGTAAATATTCATGGCCGCGTAAACTTGCAGGGCGATTTGACGTCACAGTCTGTGTTGTCTACTGGAAAGTGAAAGTGACTGTGATGAGAATGCTTCTGCTGGCCGCGGGCCTGCTGGCCGCAACCGCCCAGGCCGCCGGGCCGACCCAAGTGAATGCGGTCTACGACCTCTATCGAAACGGCCAGAAACTCGGCCAGGTGACCGACACCTTAACCCGTAGCGGCAAGCGCTATACCCTGGTCAGCGAAGCACGCGCGATCGGCCCTTTGAAAGTGCTGTGGCCGGGCAGCATCCGCCTCGAAAGCACCGGCGTGGTGACCAAGCAGGGTTTGCAACCCTCGCGCTTCCTGCACGCCCGCAGCGATGCGCCGAACAAGCTGGCGACCGCCCGCCTCGACTGGAAGCAACACAGCATCGCCTATCAGTACAAGGGTGAATCGTGGAAGGTGGACGGCCTGCAGGACGGGGCGCAGGATCAGCTGTCGCAGATCTATCAGTTCATGTTCGCGTCGAGCCTGCCTGCCGACTACAGCCTGCAGGTCGTCAGCGGGCGTGACCTGAACGACTACCGTTATGCGCGCAGCGGGGGGGCTGCCATCCAGACGCCGTTCGGCAAGCTGGCTACCCAGCAATATGAGCGCATCACGCAACAGCCCGACCAGAAGGCGATTACCGTTTGGATCGCGCCCGGGCGCAACAATCTGCCGGTGCAAATCCGCGTCCGCGATGACGGCGTCACCCTCGAACAACGTCTGGTCCAGGTCAGCATAAAGGGATAAGGCGGTGAGACGCAGCCTGCGCCCGTGGTGGCTGGCCCTGGGCGTATCGCTGCTGCTCCACGTGGCCCTGCTCGGCGGCCCGGGATGGCTGCTGCCGCAATGGGAGCCGCCGCCCGAGCCCCCGCCCTTCGAGGCGCGGCTGATCGCCCTGCCAAAACCGTCTGCTCCGTCCTCTCCCCCGCGTCCGGCTCCGCCCGTTGCCAGAAAACTTCCCGCACCTCGCCTGCCGCCGCCCCCTGTAGCGACTCCTGCTGCCGCACCGGTGGTCGGGCCAGCGGTCGAAGTGGCCGCGCCAGCGATGCCGCCAGTCGATGTGCAACCGGTCGACGCCGTTGCAGCGCTGGTCGAGCACGCACCGGTGCCAGTGCCCATCCCCGTCAAGGTGAGTGTCCCACCCCTGAATCCGCTGCCGAGCCGGCTCGAACTACGTTACAAGGTGCACTACGGCATCGCAGCGGGCGAGCAGGTCCTGCTCTGGGTCAACGAGGGCGAGCGCTATACGCTCACCAGCGTGGCAGAAGCGACCGGTTTTGCCGGCATCTTCTATCGTGGCAAGCTGGTGCAGATCAGCCGTGGCCGCATCACGCCGCGCGGCCTGCAGCCGGAGGAGTTCTGGGACCAGCGCGGAGACAAGCGCAGCAGCGGGCGTTTCGACGCAGACAGCCACATGCTGACGCTGGAACCGCACTCCGGCCCGCCGCGCCATTTCAGCTACAGCGGCGAGGTGCAGGATGTGCTGAGCCTGTTTTTCCAGTTCGCCCTGACTGCGCCGCCGCCAGACAGGCGACAGACCTACACGGTTTTCAACGGCAAGAAGCTGCGCCACTACACCTACGAGATACGCGGCGAGGAAAGGCTGGAAACCGCACTCGGCAAAGTGAACACCTTGCATCTTTCGCGGCTGACGGAAGGTGACGGCCGCTTTGAAGTCTGGCTGGACATCGACCGCCATTACCTGCCGGTGCGCATCCTGCGCAGCGAGGAATCCAAGGCCGACGTCGAACTGTCGATCGTGTCGATTGCGGGGGATTAAAGCAAAACATTCGGCCCGGGGGCGGGCCTCCACAGAAAGTGCCGGATCAGGCAGGGACCCTGTGGGAGGCCCGCCCCCGGGCCGCAGCCTTGCTACTCGGCGAACGGATTTTTTACGCGCGTCCGTTCCACCGGCAGCGAAGGGGCGGGCGCTTCCGCAGGGGCTGGATGCGTGTGGGTACGAGGCTCGCGAGGCTCATGCGGGGTTTCGCCGCGGTGAAAGAACACCCCGGCCATCAGGGCAAAGTAGATGGCATTGGCCGGGATGTGCCAGTTGTAGTCGGTCATGCCGTGCAGGGCCATCAGCAGCAGGCCGATGCCCGCGCCGGCCTGCATGAAGCTGAGGGTGCCCCAGCGCTGCAACCGCAGCAGGCGCGGCCAGGCGCGCACATACCCGATCAGGAACAGCAAAATCACGATTGCCGCCATCAGCCCGCCCTCGAACAGGTACTCGATGTAGTCGTTGTGCGCATGGTTGACGAACAGGTCGATCTCGGCGGGCTGAAAGCGCCGGTAGATGTCGGGAAAGGTGCCGAGTCCGCTGCCGAAGGGGAAAAACTGTCCCAGCGCGGTGACGGAGCTGCCAAAGATGCTCCAGCGTGCATCCTCCAGCGCGGCTTCCGCGGAAAAGCGCTCCAGCACCGGCGCCAGCCCCACTTCGACCGCCAGCGCAAGACCGATGACGCTGAATACGGTCACCAGATTGGTCGAGCGCCGGCCGCCGATCCGCAAGCCGTACAGGATCGCAGTCAGGAAAATGCCCAGCATCGCCAGCATGATCCCGGTTCGCGAGCGGCTGAAAACGGTCCCCAGCAGAATGACGATGGAAATCGCGCTGAAGATCAGCGTCTGGTTGAGCCGCGCGGGATTGAGACTGCCGGCCATCCGCCTGAGCAGGCTCTTGCTGCGGTAGCGAAGGTGGCTGCCCGCGTGTCCGACGCGCGAGGCCAGCAGGCCCAGGGAAAGCGGCAGCGCCATCGCCAGCATGCCTGCCAGATGGTTGCGGTTGACGTAGGTGCCCACCCCCGTGCCGATATCGGTCAGGCTGGTGCGGAAAGTCGTGGTGGCGCCGCCGCCGAACTGCACCAGCGCATAGATCGCCTGCGCCGTGGCCATGGCGAGGAACAGGTAAATACCTTTGCGCAACGCAGTTTCGGGCAGGCTGAGCGTGACCAGAAACACCGCGATCGGCGGCAGCAGCGCCAGCAAGGCAACTTCGGTTTCCATCGGCAGCAGCGACAGCGGATGCGTGTTCGTTGACGTAGCAAAAGCCGTCAGTGCCCCGGCATAGACGTCCCTGCCCGGCAGCGTCTGCCACGTCGAGAAAGGCATCGGCAGCAGCTGCAGCACCGGCAGCAGCACCAGCAGGGCGAGGCCGACCAGCAGGCCCGTCGAGAGCTGCTGCAGAAAGATCGGGCGCAGCAAGGGGTAAGCCAGCAGCAGCACGGCTGCCAGTTCCAGCGCCAGCAGGGGAAGCGGGCGGTTGCCGCCCTTGATCAAGGGGGCGAACAGCAGAATTGCAGCGAGAAGGTAAAAGGCGAAAAGCGCGAAACCGTCCCGCTTGTGGATGGGACGGCTGACCTGCTTCATGCGATGAATCCCGATGCGGCCTTACTCGGAGCTGATCGGCGTGTCGTCTTTGCTGAACAACAGATAGGCGCTGGTGCCGGCAAGTACGGGAATGCCAGCGAAGGACAGCGGCGCGCTCGCGCCGGTGGCGGCAACTGCGCCTGTGCCTGCTGCCGCGGCACCGTTGACGGCAACGATGGCGGCCTTGCAGCCGGGATTGAGCGCGATCACGATTAGGTTGTTCGCCTTCAGCTCGGTTTTGCAGCCGTCGTTGAAAACGATTTCGGCGCCCGAGCCGTCCAGCGTGATCACGCGGTCGCCTTCGTTGAGCTTGGCGGACGCCTTGGAACTGGCGAACCCCTTGCCCTGATCGACCATGACCGTGCCCTCGGCCTTGTGCAGGGTCGCGACCTGTGCCGGTTCGTCTGCGGCCAGGACCAGATTGCTGGCACCGAGGAACAGCAGGCTTGCGAAAACAGTCGGGATCGGGTGCATCTTCATTTTCATCATTCCTTGCTTCGTATTTTTTTCCGGGAAAAGCCGCACATGGGCATCAACGGATAAAACCCATGCAATCTGAACAGGACAGGTCTGAAGATTAACATGGCTGACGACGGAATGTGGCTGCCCTGTGGGCTGCAAGCCACATTTCTCGCACTCGGCGGGCACTACTGCAACGGAGACGAGGCCGATCTGTAGGAGGGGCGCCCTCGCCCCGAATATCGAACCGTCGCAATCGTGTCGCAACCTCCAATCCTTCGGGGCGAGGCGCCCCTCCTACGGCAATCCATTCGTGCCGGATCAAGGCTTCAGGGGGCGCTGAACAAGTCCCTCGACAGGCTTCCCTCGACAGGCTCGGGACGAGCGGCAAGTGGTTGAATACGTTCGTGGTGAGCCTGTCGAACCACACAGCAAACCAATTTGTTCAGCATCTCCTTAACGCACCTGCTCGATGCCGATATTGTCGAACCAGATCGTGCCGCTGGCATCGAAGTCGAGGCGGATCGTTCCGGCCAGTTCCAGGCGCAGCATCTGCACCGGGCAGCCGTCCGGCGGAATGCTGAATGCGGTGCGGAAGCGGGTCCATTGTTCGCTGCCGCGGAAGCGGTCGGTGACGGCCACCGGTTCGTTGCTGCCGAGACAGTAGAGCGCCCACTGCATGCCCTGTACGGCCTGCAGGTTGTCCGGGCGCACCCGCCCCTGCAGGTAGAAGCTGCCCGCAGGCAGCATCAGGTATTGGTAGAGGTTCTGGTAATTGACGCGCAGCCCGCGAAAGCTCAGCCGCAGCGCCCGCTCCCCTGACGTTTCATAGGTGGCAGCGGTGTCCAGCGACACGGCCGGATGCTTCTGCACGATCCAGTCGAATCCCAGGTTCGAGATGGGCGCCTCGAAGCTGCCGTTATACAGATAGCCGAGCTTGCCGACCTGGTCCCGGGTCAGGCTGTTGAGCCAGGCGAACCAGGCTTCCAGCCATGCGCCTTCCTTCTGCAGTCGGGCCAGATAGGCGCGCAGCATGTCGGGCGTCGGCGCATTGGGGCCGCCCTGTTGCAGGCTGAACAGGACGCGGACCGTATTCGCATCGGGGGCGCTGGCGGCGGCATGGATGAAAAACGCCGGCCACCACGGCACCGGCTGTTTCAACAACGGGAGGAAGTCGGCCTGATGGGCGGGGTCGCCGGCAAGCTGAAGCAAGGCCGGAAATATGTGCGCATGCAGGTCGGGGCGATGCCGCAACACCGTGTTCCAGTGTGCGAGCGCTCGGTCGAGGTTGCCCTGGCGCATCCAGTACGCAGCGACTTCCATCTGGACGTCGCTGCGCTGTGGCGACAGGCGTGCCGCCGTCTCCATCGCCTGGCGTGCCTGCCCGGCTTCGCCGCGGGTTTCCAGCAGGCGTCCCAGTGCTGCGTAGGCACGGCCTTCGGCCGGATTGGCTGCGATGGCCGCGCGCAAATCCTGCAGCGCTGCATCGGGGTTTTGCTCGCGCAAGCCTCTTGCCAGGAGGGCGTCCGGATGATTCGCCATCCAGCCCAGCGCTGCCTCCGGGTCGTTCAGTTCCTGGGCGTACTGGTTGGCCATGCCGAGGACAACGATCCGCCACGCCAGCCACGATCCCGCGAGTGCGAACAGCCCCCATTTCAGCAGGCTGCGGAGCTTCGAGGACTGGGCGTCCGGCATCAGGAGCGTCCTCCGGGTTGCAGGTCGAGGCCCATGATCAGCGCCTGGTCGCCGTGCCGCACCAACTGAATGCGAAACACGCCGGTTTCGGTCCGCAGCACCAGTTCGCCCTTGCGCATCAGGGTCGTCCGGTAACGCCCCTCGCCGCGGATCCAGTCGCCCTCACGCGACCAGGCCATGCCGTTGATGGCGATATGGCGCAATTGCGTCGAGCGGAACAGCGCTTCGTGCTCGCGACGAATGTTCGGTTTTCCGCCGGCCCGGCCGATCGCGACCTCGTCGAACAGCGCCATCAGTGCCCGGGTATCGCCACGTTCGAATGACGCCATGAACTGCGCCAGCGTGGCGTCCGGATCCGGCTGCGCCGGGCGCGCGGCCTCCTCGCTTGGTCGCAGGGGCACCGCCTGGGCGGGCACGGCGTCGGGTCGCTGCACAGGAAGTGCCGCCGATTCGGCAAGGGCGGCCACCTCGATGGCGGGGCTGGCCGGGAGTTGCCGCACGAAATCGGTTGCGGCCGGCGGGGTTTGCGTGGCTGCAGGTGCCGGCGGAAGTTGCGGCTGGGCTGGGCGTGAACCGGACCGAAGCGGCGGCGCGGCCTGCGCCGCCGCCTTCACCGGTTCGGCCGTGGGCGCGGGCCGGGGCAGCGGCGTCGGGGGCGGGGCTGAAGCCTTGCGGATTGCAGGTGGCCGCAGTGGTTTTTCCATCGTCTCAATCGGCTTTTCCCCGGTGTGTGCTTTTATCCCGGCGTCCGGACGCAAGGCGACAGCCCGCAGCGCGGCCTCATGCTGCGGCATGGCGGGGGCCCGGGGATTGTTCAGGTAGACCGTGCCGACGACGATGAAGGCGATCAGCGCCGTGCCCGCGAGCACCCACTGCGGCAGATAGCGCAGCAGGAGGGGGGGCAGGCCGCTCGTGCGCGATTGCGGTCGTGCAGATTTTGGCTGGAAGTTGTTGCCCCGGCGCACGGCCGGCAACTTTGTGCCCGGCCGTGCAGCCGGGTTCAGCGTGGCGTCGTAATCGCGACGTGTCTGCGGGTCGCGCAGGGCGGTGTAGGCGAGGTTGATGCGGGTGGCGAATGCGTCTTTCCAGTCATCCGCGCGGTTTTCGCGGTCCGGATGGAACACCCGCATCAGCAGGCGGTGGTGCTCCTTGATCTGCCCGGACGAAGCGCCGGGCTCCACGCCCAGCACCCGATAGTGGTCGCTGTCATGGCGGAACATCACCTGCTCGATGAAGAACAGCGCAGCCGCCTGCAATTCGTCCGGCGGTGCCAGATCCGCCCATTCGGGCTCGGGCCCGCTGCCGCCCGCCAGCTTCAGCAGACTGCCGACGCCGGGCGGCAGGGGCGTCCGTCCGTGCAGCAGGTCGCCGTGTTGGGTGGGTGCGCGGTGAAATTCCAGGGCCAGCGCGACGATGCCCATCGCACCGCTGTTCCACCCCGCCGTCATGTCAGCCCCGGCCTTCGAGGCTGCCGCCATACTGGTAATAGTGGCCGCTGTAGTAGTCGTAGGCATGGCCGCGTGCCTGCATCTTGGTCAGCACGCCGCCAAGCAGATGGGTGCGGGTGCCCATCAGGCGCTTGATCGCGCCGCGCGCGAAATCGCGGCGGGTGCCGCCGGACTCGACGACCAGCACTGTCGCCTCGGCGATGCTGCCGAGCAGCGGGGCGTCGGCCAGCCCCAGCACCGGCGGACCGTCGATGACGACGTGGTCGAACTTCTCGGCGGCCAGCGACAGCAGGGAAACCATCTTGGTGCTGCTGATCAGCTCGGCCGGATTGGGCGGCAGCGGGCCGGAGGTGATGGTGAACAGGTTGGGGACGGTGGTCGCCTGGGTGATGTCGACCGGCTTGGCGTCGCCCGCCAGATAGTTGGTCAGGCCCAGGCTGTTGGGCAGTTCGAGCGTGTTGTGCAGCGAAGCCTTGCGCAGGTCGCCGTCGATCAGCAGCACCTTCTTGCCCAGTTGCGCAACCTGGATGGCCAGGCTCAGCGCCGTCGTGCTCTTGCCTTCGCCCATCGAGGTGCTGGTCACCATCAGCACGCGCGGCATGCCTTCCGGCGTGGAGAACTGCAGCGCGGTACGCAGCGAACGGTAGGCCTCGGCAAAGTGCGAACGGCTGTCGAAGTTTTGCTGGTAAAGCGTGTTGTCGGAGGCTGAAGGCGTTTGGGGGATGACGCCGAGCACCGGCAGCCCGAGCTGCTGCTCCAACTGGTCCGACAGCTTGATGGTGTCGTCCAGGTGCTCGAACAGGAAGGCCAGGCCGATACCGCCGAACAGGCCGAGGAAAATCGCGATCATCAGGTTGCGCCGCGGGTCGGGCTTGAACGGGCCACCGGGCACTTCGGCCTTGTCGATCACCGAGATGTTGTTGGTGCCGACGCCGCCGGCCACGCCGACTTCCTTCAGGCGCTGCAACAGGCCCTCGAACAGCTGGCGGTTGGTGTCCACCTCGCGCTTGAGGATGTTGTACTGGATGCTGCGGTCCTGCACGCCGAGGATGTCGCGCCGGCTTTCCTGCAGCTTGGCGGTCAGCGCGGCTTCCTGATCCTTCGCCGCCTGGTAGCGCGCCTTGATGGCGCCGCGCACGCTCTGGATTTCCTTCTGGATCATGCTGTCGATCTCGGTGATCTGGCCGGCGATCTGCTGCATTTTCGGATAGCCCGGCTTGTACACCTTGAGCCCTTCCTGGTAATCGGTTTCGAGCTTCGACTTGCGTTCCTTCAGGCCCTGGATGGTCTTGTTCTCCATCACTTCGGGCAGCGACTCGATCGCGGTGCCCTGGAAGCTGTTGTAAAGGCTTTCGGCGCGGATGCGGTCCTGCTGCACCTGGGTCAGCGCCGCGGTGAATCCCTGCAGCACCTGGGTGTCGATGCTGCCTTCCTCGCCGCCGCCGGCCTTGACCAGTTCCTCCTTGCGGGCGAACGCCACCAGCGCCTTTTCCGACTCCTCCAGCTTGGCCTGCACCTGCTGCAACCGGTCCTGCAGGAAGGTCTTGGCGTAGGAGGTGGCGTCGAGTCGCCGTGCCAGATTCAGGTTGATGAACACACTGGTCACCGAATTCGCCACCTGGGCCGCGAGCTTTGCGTCGGTGCTGTCGAAGTGCAGCCGCAGCAGGCGCGAGTTGCCGACCGGCTCGACCGACAGCCCGCCCTGCACTGCACCTACCACGCCGCGGGTCTTGGCGCTGAGGTCGACCTCGGCCGCCGCCGCCGGCGCGACGGCCTTGTCCTGCTTCAGCCACGGCAGCCAGGCTGCCACGAACGAGGGCTCGGGCGGCTTGTTGAACGCCGGATGCTCGGTCAGGTTGAGCTCGTTCACCACGCGCTCGGCGGTGGCGCGGCTTTGCAGCACCTCCTGCTGGGTACGCATGTATTCCGAACTGTCCCAGCCGGTCTGTCCCCCCGGGGTCACCCCCTCGAACTGCACGATACGCGCTTCCTCGGCATCGATCTGCAGCGTGGTGCTGGCACGGTAGACGGGGGTGGTCAGGTAGGTCGCAGTCATCACCGCCGCCACCACGATGGCGAAGAAGGTGAGCACCGTCCACTTGCGCCGCATGATGACGGCCCAGTAGGCGCGCAGGTTGATGGAATCCTCTTCCTCCTCCTCGTTCATCCAGTCCTGCGCAACTTGCGTGCCGAGCGGGGTGTCCCGGCGTTCGATCAAGGCCCGGGAGCGGCGGGCAGCAGGGTCTGCCGCGTCCGGAGTCAGGGGGTCGTCTGGATGCGCCATGGCGTGTCGGGTTTGGTCAGTCGAGCGGGTTGAGGGTCAGGGGTGGGGCGGAAGATCAAGCTGCGCGACGCAGGCGTGCGACCGCTGCGCAAGCTGGCAAAACTGTGCAACGGGCATCAGAACAGCATGCCGAAAACGGAAATGTCGCGCAGGAACTCGGCCGCGTTGCGCCATGCGTAGCGGCTCTCCGACCGCGCCACGACGACGACGTCGCTGGTGTGCAGCACGGGATCCACAACTTCACCCTTGCGGATCGGCTCGAGATCGAAGTTCAGCACTTCACGCGTGCCGTTCTGGCCGTCACGGAATATCTTGATGTCGTTTTCATCGGCGAACTTTTCCAGCCCGCCCGCCATGGCGATCGCCTGCATCAGCGTGGTCTTGCCGCTGATCGGGAACACGCCGGCCTTGTTGACGCTGCCGCTCACCGTCACGCGCTGACTGACGTATTCCTTGATGAACACGCTCACCTGCGGATCCTGCAGGTAGTTTTCCTGCAGCTTCCTTGCGATCAGCGCTTCCAGTTGCTGCCCGGTCAGGCCGCCGGCCTGGATCTGGCCGATCAGCGGCAGGGTCAGCGCGCCGCGCGCATTCACCCGCACCGCGCGGGAAAGCTCCGGCACCTGGAAAACCGAAATCTCGAGCAGGTCCGACGGACCGATGCGGTAATCCTCGATCGCCGCCGCCAGCGCATCGTCGGCGCTGGCCGTCGTGGTTGCAGCCGGAACGGCGGCTTCGTTGTCGGCCGCCACGGCTGCCGCTGGCAGGGCCAGGCCCATCAGTATCAGCACAGCAAACAGGTTCAGTTTCATCATTCCGTTTCTCCAGCAAACGCGGTCAGGCTGCATGCCCGAACAAGCGCCGCCACAGGCTGCTCCCGCGCGACGCGTGCCCGCCCCGGGGGCGCTGCGGCATGGCTTCGGGAGCCCAGTTTTCAAGTATACCGAGCGGCCGGGTGTCGACCAAATGGGCCGCCTCCGTTACCCCCACCCAGCGTGCGGCCGCCTCGCGGCCCTCGGCCAGCAGCGGCGGCCGATGTTGCGGGTGATGGGCATCGGTGGCCAGGATGTCCACCCGCCCCTCGTCCAGCAGCCGCTCGCCCCAGTAGCGTGCAGCCTGGCCGAAACGCCCGGTGAGGCTGCCCGCGGTGACCTGCATCCACGCGCCCTGGTCGGACAGCGCACAGAACATCGCGTAGTGATCCTCGATCCAGGACAGGCGCTCCGGGTGCGTGATCACCGGCACGTAGCCCGCGGCCAGCAATGCAAAGACGAAGGCGTCGAAATGCGGCGGCGCCACGTGGTGCGGCGGCTCCAGCAGGAAATAGCGGCTGTCGTTCAGCGAGGGCACGCTGCCGGCCTTGAGGCGCGGCAGCAGGTCGGGTGCGGCGTGGGCATCCGCGCCCCGGGTCAGCTGCAGCGGGATGCCCGCCGCGGCCAGATGGCCGCGCAATCGTTCGATATGGGTGTGGATGCCCGCGCTGTCGTTGTCGAACATGCCCGGATAGATGTGCGGCGTGCAGGCGATCGTCGTGATGCCGTCATCCACCGCCATGCGCGCCATCTCCAGCGCCGCGGCGAGGTCGGGCGCGCCGTCGTCGATGCCCGGCAGCAGGTGGCAGTGCAGGTCAATCACGGACTGTCTCGGGTGCGTGGCTCAGCGTTTCGACCCCGTCATGCAGGCGCCGCAGCTGCTTCATCAGCTTCCATGCACGATGCACGCCGTAGAAATAGAGTCCGAACAGCGTCATGAAGCTGTAGAACATCACGTACTCGGGCACCCCCTGCGACCATCCGGCCACGCCGACCGCGGCCAGCAGCAGCGACAGGACATAGACGATGGCGACCGTCTGTCCCGGCGTAAAGCCGGCGCGCAGCAGGATGTGGTGCAGGTGCTCGCGGTCGGCGGAGAAGGGGCTGCGCCCCTTGCGCACGCGGCGGATCATCAGCGCGGTGGTGTCCATCAGCGGGATGGCCAGGATCCAGATCGCCGTGATCGGAGTGAAAGCGTGGCGCACCTGCGCCAGATCGACGGCATACCAGGCCAGCGAAAATCCGAGCAGCACGCTGCCGACGTCCCCCATGAAGACCGAGGCATGCGAGCGCCAGGGCGTGCGCAGGTTGAACAGCATGAAACCGGCGATCGCGCCGACCAGCGGCGGCAGCACCGTCTGATAGAGGAAACCGCCGGCGGCGGCAAACGCCGAAAAGACCAGCAGGGCGATCAGCGAAACGCCGCCGGCCAGGCCATCCACGCCGTCGATCATGTTGATCGCGTTGATCACCCCGAGCACCGCAAAAACCGTGATCGGCGCCGAAAAACGGCCGGTGGTGACATCACCGAAACCGAACAGGTCGCCAAAGTTCGTCAGGCGGATGTCAGCCCCATACACCATGATCAGCGCCGCGATCGCCTGCAGCACAAAGCGGATCCGTGGTGAGAGGCCATTGCGGTCGTCGATGAAGCCGGTGATCACCAGCAGCGACATGGCAGCGAAGAAGGGTGCCTGCGCCGTGAAGAAGCTACCCGTCAGCAGGGCGATCAATGCGAGCCCGCCGAACATCCCCAGCCCCCCCACAAGCGGGATGTCGCCGTGGTGGTGCTTTCTCCCGCCCGGCACATCCACCACCCCGAGCCGCGGGGCGTGGTGACGAAGCAGCGCAATCAACACGGCCGTAACAGGCAAGGCCAGGTAGTGGAGCAGAGGCAGGCTATCCATGAATTTTCGAACGCTATATTTGTGCTGCGTGGTTACCGGTTCATTAACGGCTGAAAACCCTGCACCCTTAAACGCGCATATCCGGCAATTGCCCAGCATGCCGCTGTTCGGCCGCGATACTAAATCATTTTTATTACGTTGTTATTGACAATCGGCATTTGGACGCGTCTCCACCTGTAGGAGGCCCGCCCTCGGGGCGAAGGGGTGGTGATCGGATGGCAATCGGTCTTGGCCAGGGTGCGACATTCGGGCCGAGGCGGCCCTCCTACAACAACCCCGCTGACCCATCATGTGGGAGCACCTGCAAGAGGCAGGCCGTGGTTGTAAGAGGCTGAAGCGTCAACAACCTCGCTCGGCGGTTCTTCATGTGGGAGGGCCGCCCCCGGCCCGAATTTCGCACCCTCGCCAAGGCCGCGAGACATTGCAATCACCACCCCTTCGCCCCGAGGGCAGGGGAGCGTGGTTGTTGCCGATTGATCGAAAACCACGGCCTACCTCTTGCGGGCGCTCCTACGACCGCCTTTACCTGTAGGAGGGCCGCCCTCGGCCCGAATTTCGGCATGCGGAAATGCCTACAGCCACACCGCATCCCAATGCGGGTAATCCCCCACCCGGTCGACCAACCCCGCTCGCACGGGATTCGCAACAATGTAGCGCGCCACCTCCGCCAGATCCTCCTCCCGGCGCAGGGCGTGATCATGAAACCCGTCCTGCCAGACACGCCTGCCGATCCCGTGCGCCGTCACCGCCTTCACTGCGCTCACCACCTTCGCCAATGAAACATCCGCCCCCAGTTGCATCAGCCAATGCATGTGGTCGGGCATGATTACAAAGGCCAGGGTCGTCGCTTCGTCGCGCACCTGCGCCGCCCGCAGGGCCCCGACAAGAATGCGTGCAGGCTGCAAATCGGAAAACACCGGCTCGCGGTCAAAGGTCACCGTGGTGATGTGGTACACCTGCCCGGGCAGCGACACCCGGCCCTTGCGCAGGTCTTTGCCATGTCGTCTGGCGGTGGGTTCTTCAGGCATTGCCGACCTCGCTATCATGACCAAAGGGCATTCGGGCCGGGGCGGCCCTCCTACAGGAGGGGGCGGGTTGTGGGAGCACCCGCAAGAGGCAGGCCGTGGTTGTAAGACGCTGTAGCGTCAACAACCTCGCTCGTGGCCGCCCCGGCCCGAATTTCGAACCCCCGCCAACGCCGTGAGCCATCGCAATCACCCCCCTTCGCCCCGAGGCGGGGCTCCTACAATAACCCCACCGGCTCTTCATGTGGGAGCACCCGCAAGAGGTAGGCCGTGGTTGTAAGACGCTGAAGCGTCAACAACCTCGCTCGGCCTCAGGCCGCCCGGCCCGAATTTCGAACCCCCGCCAACGCCGTGAGCCATCGCAATCACCACCCCTTCGCCCCGAGGCGGGGCTCCTACAATAACCCCACCGGCTCTTCATGTGGGAGCACCCGCAAGAGGCAGGCCGTGGTTGTAAGAGGCTGAAGCATCAACAACCTCGCTCGGCCGCCCCGGCCCGAATTTCGCACCCCGCCGTGATCATCCCCGCTTCATAAACTGCGGCAGCTTGCTCAGATTCTTCCACGCCAGCGCTCTCAGCCCCCCCACGCCGTTCACCCGCAGCGCCCGATAGTCCTCGCGCGACTTCTGCAGGATATTTCTCAGCGAACGGTTGCTCGCCCCGCCCACCCGCATCTTGACCAGCACTTCCGGTATGTAAGCTGCACGAATCCCGCCCTTGCCCAGAAAGCGCAGCACGCAGTCGTAGTCGGCAGCGATGCGGTAGCGGGTGTCGTAGCCGCCCAGCGCTTCGTATACCGCGCGCCGCACGTAAAAAGTCGGGTGCGGCGGCATCCAGCCGCGCGCCAGCCTGGCTGCCGAAAACGCAGCCGAGCGCCAGGTGCGCACCACCCGGCTGGGGTCGTCCTTGCGCACGTATAGCAGGTCGCCGTAGGCCGCATCGACCGCCGGGTCGGCAAAGGCTGCGCCGATACGAGACAGTACCGATTCGTCGGCGAACAGGTCGTCCGAGTGCAGGAAGCCCACCACCTCGCCGCTGGCGCGCGCAATGCCCTTGTTCAGCGCGTCGTAGATGCCGCGGTCGGCCTCGCTCACCAGCACTGCCAGGCGATCGGCGTAACCCTGCAGCACCGCCAGCGTGCCGTCGGTCGAGCCGCCGTCGATGACGATCAGTTCGACATCCGGATGGGTCTGCGCCAGCGCCGAATCGAGCGCCTGGGCGATGGTGTCGCGGTTGTTGAATACCGCGGTGATGACGGAAATTTTCATATTGATTGTTTTACCGGAATCGCTTCGCGTGCCAGGCGCCTGCCTGCCCAGACATTCAGCTGCGATTCGCGGCTGCTTTATAAACCGCGTTGCGCTCCCGCTTACCCACCGCAACGACAAGCACTACAAGCTGCTGATCGCGTACCTCGTAGACCAGCCGAAATCCCGCATTGCGCAGCTTGATCTTGAAGCGGTCCTTTGCACCTGACAGCTGCGACCCGGGAACCCTGGGATTTTCCAGCCGTTCGGCCAGCTTTTTCTTGAACTGCTCACGCACCGACTTGTCCAGCTTCCGCCACTCGTCCAGTGCGTCCGGATGAAAGTTCAGTTCATAGCTCATCCAGCGTCACCCGCACCGGCGCCTTGCCATCCTTCAGTCGGGCGTCGACGAGCGCGTTCAGCTCGATGTCCTCCAGCCGGTTCATCAGCTCCTCGTAAACCTTGGCGGGAACACAGTAAAAAGCCGGCTCGTTGCGGTTGAGAATCGCCACTGGAAAACCTTCACCCGCAGCCACGGTCGCCATCGGATTGCGTTTCAGCTCGGAAACGCTGGCCGTCGTTTCGGCTAGAATGTGGTGTGCCATGATGATCTCCTGATGTGTTAATGATGCCAATAATGGCACTATTAACAGGTCTTCTCAACCCCATGACCCGGGGTGGGCTACCCAAAACGGCGCACCCTGCGACCCCACCTGTTGGCGCAGCACTACGCTGCAGACGCGTTTTCTCGCGGCAACCCGAAGGGACGGGTCGATTCGGGCGCATCCCTTTGTCGCGAGCCGCTTGCAGTGAACGACACTGCGGCACGGCCCGCTTCGCGGGCTGCATCCGAATCGTCCTCGTCGCGGATGTGAAATTAGTGTAAACACGCCCTAGATCAGGCCTGCCGCCTTGCCAGCCAGTCGCCCAACACCAGCACCGCCAGGCTCGGCGTAGTCCTGCAGCACCGCCAGCGTGCCGTCGGTCGAGCCGCCATCGATGACGATCAGTTCGACATCCGGATGGGTCTGCGCCAGCGCCGAATCGAGCGCCTGGGCGATGGTGTCGCGGTTGTTGAAGACCGCGGTGATGACGGAAATTTTCATGCGTTAAATCGTAGACGGTGCTGAGGTACTGATGCCGTGACTGTTCGGGTGAGGAGTCGGACCGCAGCGCTTCGCTTACTTCAGTTCATCCAGCCGGGTGGCCACCTTGCCACAGGCATCGATCAGATCGGCGACGATCCGCTCGTCCACATTCAGGTCGCCTTCGTACTCGCCCAGATTGCGAATTTCGTGGCACTTGGCCAGCACTCGCCAAACCTCCGGCCCGAGATTCAGAGTGTGCGGCAGCACCTGAAACACGATGTAGCGGTTGCCGGACCGATAGCCATGCCAACGCAGCGCAGCCAGGCATAGCGCGTGGGCCGCGTTATAGGCCAGGTCGAAGCGGCTTTCCAGCGAATTGGCCGGGTTGCCGGCGTCCTTCAGTCGGGCAAGCGCCGAGCGCTTCAAGCCCGCAAATTCGCGCACATCCGGCGGTTCTTTCGCCAAGGGCTTGCCTGGCCCACACAGATTCTCAAGCGGCGAGGACATGCGCATCCCCGATCAGCCACAGCTTGGGCTGCGCCAGCACTCGCATGACGAACGCATTGCCTTCGCCGATCCGACGGGCCAGTTCCGCGCCTGAATAAACCGTAGGGTTGACCGGACGAGCGAGCTTGCCGGCTGCCTCTTCAAGCGTGCCGAACAGGTCTGCGTAAGTCAGGCTGTCGCTCACCACCATTAAATCGATGTCGCTGGCAGCAGTGTCGCTCCTTTTCGCCACCGAACCGAACACGAACGCGGCGTCAATCCGATCAGCCAGCGGTGCGAGCGCCTCTCGCAGCGGCTCAGCCAGACCAAAGGTTTTCTGCGTGATGCCGCAAAGCTCGGCAAAAATGGGTGAAGCCGGATTCGCCTGGAAATGCTTCTGGTTGCCACGATGCGTCACTGTCACCAGCCCGCTTTCGGCCAGGCGCTTCAGTTCACGCTGCACCGCCCCGGATCCCGCGCCGACGAGGCCTATCAACTCGTTGGCAAAAAAACTCCGCTCCGGCTGGCCAAACAGATAGCCCAGCACCCGCTGCCGGGTCGAAGAAAACAGCGTATCCGCCAGGCTGGCAGCTTGCTTCAACGGCTTGGCTTGTTCTTTCGTACCCATAGTGGGCATGTTAAAACCCATATTGGGTATAGGCAAGCAAAAATACCTTTCACTAACGCCCCGGCCTTCGCTTGTGGGAGGGGCGCCTTGCCCCGAATACGCCCATACCCTCGCCAACACGCATCCCATGGACAGGCCACCTCAACCCCACTCAAATCTCAAAGCCAAACTCGCGCCGCACCGCCTCCTCCAGCGTCAGCCCCTCCTTCTGCATCAACGTCTCCAGTTCATGCACCTTCATATCCACCAGAAACCGGTACCAGAACCCCTGCAGAAAATGAAAAGCGAACCCATGCATCAAGCCGATGTTTGATTGCCCAGAGCCTGCTCATACGCACTCATAAACCTTTCTGCTGCTTGTGGCCAGGCGAATCGGGATGCGGATTCGCGTCCACAGGCTTGCATCGCCGGAAAATCGTTGACGATGCGGGCCAGAAAAGCGTGCAACTTCGCCGTGTCCGCAGTGCCCCGGTCAAAGTCAAGCAGCAGGCCGCACCTGGGATCGACATAGTTGTTCAACGGTGCCATGTCCCGACAGATCACGACAAGTCCCGCTGCCTGGGCTTCGATCACGGTCAGGCCGAAACCTTCGTACTCCGAGGCAGTGATGAATACGCCTGATCGCGAAACAAGCGCCTCAAGTTCCGTGCTGGAAAGCGCGCCCCGGAGCGTGACGAACCCTGCGGTATCGGAGCCGAGATTGCGCCTGAGTTCCGCACCCGAACCATCAAAATCATGTCCCGCAATCGTAAGCATTACCGGATATCCAAGGTCACGTGCCTTGCGCACAACCGACACGATCTGGTCCAGACGCTTGTTGCGTGACAGCCGCCCCCAGTAAATCCAGTTCCACGGTGATCGATCAGCAGATGCCGGGATGCTCGCGAAGCGGCTGATATCCACTCCATTCTCTGCCAGCATGACCTTGTCGGAAAACCGCGAGAAGTAGGCAAGGTCAGAAGGACTTGACGCAAGCGTGCAGCGGTAGTGATGCAGCATGCGCGACATGAGCAGCCTCTCGTGCGCCCTTTTGATCATGTTGAACCTGCTGGTGTGGCGGAAGCCGCCATGGGTGCTGAGGACAGCCGGCACCTGACCGGCGAAACGGCGAACGCTGGCCGTCAGTGACAGCAATTGAGGGTCGTGGACATGCAGCAGATCGTAGTCAGCCGCGACCCTGCCAAGCGCAGGTGCGAGCCCGATGAACGAATGGCCGACAAGCGGCACCCGATACACCAGGAAATTCTTGTGGTCTTCGCGCCCGGCGCGCAGGCCGGGTGCCACATAGGCCACATCCGCATGAACGCCTTGCGTGTGTGCGTGCAGGCAAAGGTTCTCGATCACAGCCTCGATCCCGCCGGTTCCTGGCCATAAGGTCGGCGTAACGTGAAGAACACGCAGTCTCGGCATCGAACTTCAATTCATGGAAAGAGAACCGGGTCGGATCCTGCCAGATTTCCTGGCATCGCTGCCTGGAACTTCATGGTTGGCATAAACAACCAGATCAGAATCGAAAAGGCCCGCCCTGATACAGGGCGGGCCTTGGAACAGACATTTACTGACGCTGGCGGCGCAAGGCGAGGATCGTCCCCAGGGCCAGCAGGCTGGACAGCAGGATCATGCCCCATTCGGACAGGGTCGGGATGGAAGTCGGCAGCCCGCTTACCGACATCCGGACGACCAGGTCCTCGTAGTCGTGGTCACCAGATCCAGGTGCGGTGAAGCCGCGATCGGTGAAACCGGCGTAGACCACCTGGCCCGTGGTGTCGTATTGTCCAGTTGCCTGGTAAGGATCCATGCCGAGAAAGAATCCCGGTCCGCTGGGGTATGGAGGCTTGTCGGGAGACGGGTTGCCGCCGGTTCCGTCGTTGGTGGCAATTGCCCCGCCAGTTGGCGTGGTCAGATTGACGAAGCGGAAGGGGATGTAACCGGCCTGAATGTTGAAGCTGACGGTGCTGCCGTCGGTCGAGCAGTCGATTGCGGGAGGGTTGCCGGATGCACCACAGGTGCCGTTGCTGGCCGATTGGTTATCCCATACCGTTACCCATGCACCGTTCATGTAGAGCTGGAACTGATTGTTGTCCGACGCGTCGCCCTTGCCCATGAACTGGAAGGTGACCCGGCCGGGTTCGGTCAGCCTGAGGTAGCTGGCATCGTAGCCGGAGATGCCAATCCAGCAGTCCACCGTCGGCGTACAACCCCAGGGATTGGTATGGTCTTCGTCGAAACTCGCAGCGTTCGGCCACCCTCCCCTTATCGTCGGCATACCCGCATCCGTTGACGGCTCCGGCGTTTGCAACAGACGGATAGGAAGTGCCACCGGCATCGCCAATCGATTCTGCATGGATGGGTGCAACCCCGCCAACGCCGACAATCTGGAACTGGGGCGCAGCCTGCGCCGAACCGGTCGCACCCAAGGCCATCACCAGCCAGGTTGCCATGAGCAAAGAGATTCTTTTCATGCTGCCTCCCAATAGTTGTTTGTATCGACTCACAAAAAGCTACTCATCAGCCAATCAATTATGACCGTATAAAAATACTAGCATGATTCCCAGTGACTACGATTCCAAGCTCTTTTTATACTTTTATGCAGCGTTCACATCTTCCTGAAAGCGATACCAGATCCCCTGCATACCTTGGAGAGCAGCGCTCTTCCGTCCATCCCGCCCACTGAAAATTACGGTCCTCGAAATACCTCTGTTCCCGATGCATCAGCGTCAACCACGCTACGCCTTCAGCCAGCGTGTCTGCCTGCCCGAAAATTCAACTGCATCGTGTCAGCCTCCGCACCCATTCACTATCGGTACTCAGCCAATCCGCCCGCTTGCGACTGGTGTACGGGTTGGACCTGGCCATCCACAGGGATGTTTTGTTCAGCGTGTCGTAGATACCGTGAACGGGCTCGCGCATCAGTACTGCCAGCTTGCCATGCATTGACCCGCTTCGATCACGATCAGCCCGACAACCGGATGGATTTGCGCAAGGGCCGCATCGATTGCCGCGGCGATGGTGTCGCGGTTGTTGAATACCACGGTGATGACGGAAACTCTCACGAGTCGCCGGAACTATCAGTTCACCGTTCACCGTTCACAGTTCACAGTTCACAGTTCACAGTTCACAGTTCACTGACCCTCATCCCCGCCTCACCAGCCAGTCGCCCAGCACCAGCACATCCATCTTCGTGCGCAAAAAACAGTCGAGCGCCTCTTCCGGCCTGCACACCACCGGCTCGTTTTCGTTGAACGAGGTGTTCAACAGCATCGGCACGCCGGTCAGTTCGCGGAAAGCCTCGATCAGCTTGTGGTAACGCGGGTTGGTGTCGCGGCTCACGGTCTGCAGCCGACCGGTGCCGTCGACGTGCGTCACTGCCGGGATGCGCGGCCGTTGCGCTTCGCGAATCTGGAACACCTGCATCATGAACGGCACCTCGCCGTCCTGCTCGAACCATTCCGCCACCGCCTCGCGCAGCACCGATGGCGCAAACGGGCGGAACGACTCGCGGCGCTTGATCTTCAGGTTGAGGATGTCCTTCATGTCGGCGCGGCGCGGGTCGCCGAGGATCGAGCGGTTGCCCAGCGCGCGCGGGCCCCATTCCATGCGGCCCTGGAACCAGCCGATCACCTGGCCGTCGGCAATCGCCGCTGCCGTGCGGCGGCAGAGCTCGGCTTCATCGGCGACCCGCTCGACCGAGCAACCCTGTGCGCTCAACTCCGCGCTTCGTTCAGCTAACAGTTCACCGATCACTGCATCACTGTATTCAGGTCCCCAATAGGCGTGGTCCATGACGAAAGGTCGTGAGCGAAGCTCTACGGTTGCTGTAGGAGGCCCGCCCCGGGCCGAAGGGTTGGTGTTCGCGGCGGGCTCAATGCTTGGCGATGGTGCGAAATTCGGGGCGGAGGCGCCCCTCCTACCTGATGCAGACCCGAACCACACGCCATACGCCGCCCCGATCGCCCCGCCCGCATCCCCCGCCGCCGACTGCACATACACCTGCCTGAACGGCGTCTTCAACGCGATCTTGCCGTTGGCCACCGAATTCATGCCGCAGCCGCCGGCCACCGCCACCGCATCCAGCTTGTGCCGCGCATGCAGCGTATTCAGCAGATGGAAGAACGCCTCCTCGTACATCGCCTGCACCGAGCGCGCGATGTCCTTGTGCTTCTGCTCCAGCGGCTCGTCCTTGCCGCGCGCCGGTCCCAGCAACTCCGACAGCTCAGGCGAAAACAGCTGACCAAAAACAGGGATCCCGTTGTCCCACTCGTAGGCGATCTTCTCGCGATGGTGGCGAAAGTACTTCAGGTTCAGCCGGAAGCCGCCGTCCGGCTGCAACGTGCACGATCTGCCGCATCTGCGCCAGATACCTCGGCTCGCCATAAGGCGCCAGCCCCATCACCTTGTACTCGTCGCCGTAATGCGGAAAGCCGACGAACTGCGTCAGCGCCTGATAGAAGATCCCCAGCGAATGCGGGAAGTACACCCGGTCTTCCACCTCGATGTCGGTTCCCCGCCCCACGCCCCAGGCCGCGCTGGAAAAGTCGCCGAAGCCGTCCACCGACACCGCCACCGCTTCCTCGAACGGCGACACGTGAAACGCCGACGACAAGTGCGCCAGATGGTGTTCCACCGCATGCACCTGGCCATTGAATGCCTGCCCCGGAAACGCCTTCGCCAGCTGGGTTTGCAGGCTGTCGCGCTTCGACTTGTTGCGCAGCCGGTCGAGCACCAGCCCCAGGTCCGGCCGCTGCGTCAGCGTGTACCAGATCTTGCGGCCCAGGCTCGCGCGCGAATCCTGGTTGATCGCCACATGCGCCACGTCGGCCAGCGTTATGCCCGCCTCGGCCAGACAGTAGCGGATAGATTCGGCAGGAAAGCCCGCCCAGTGCTTGATGCGGCGGAAGCGCTCCTCCTCCGCCGCTGCCACCAGCACGCCATCGCGAACCAGGCAGGCGGAAGAATCGCCGTGAAAGGCGTTGATGCCGAGGATGAAAGTCAAAGTGGGTCCTGTGAACTGTGAACTGTGAACTGTGAACTGTGAACTGTGAACTGTGAACTGTGAACTGTGAGCGGTGTGCAATGAGGGTTCAGTTCACCGTTCACTGATTACTGTTCACTCACGCGCTCCATGGATCAACCACGCGCAGCCCGGCTATGTTGGCAAAATCCTTCACGTTGCGTGTGACAAGCGGCAAGCCGTGGAGCAGTGAAATGGCAGCAATCTCGGCATCTTCGGTGCTGATCGGCTGGCCGGCGCGTGTCCTTTCCACCACCACCCGGGCGTAAATGCCTGCAGCGTGTTCATCAAAAGGCAAGCAGCGCCCGCCAAAATCCTGCTCGAACATCCGGCTCGCCGCCTCGGCCAGCACGTCCCGGCGACGCCCTGCAGGCAGCAGGCCAATTCCCAGAAGAATTTCGGCACGTGTGATTGCCGTGATGAAGAATGCCGTTTCGGCCCTGCCATCGAACCAGGCCATGACCTGTGCTTCCGGCTCGGGTCGCATCAGTTCAGACAGCACATTGGTGTCCAGCACCATTTCATCGGCCATCGTTTATCCCAGTTCAGGCGCCGGGCGGCTGGGCTTGCGAGCCGGTATCGGCAGACTCTCTGCATCGAGCCCGGCGAAGCGGCCGTGTATGCGCCCGGCCAGGCTGCCGTCAGAGGTGCCGCGGGCAAGCGTCTGGCGCAAAATCTGCCTGGCCTCCTCTTCCATCGAGCAGCCATGACGCGCCGCGCGCAGGCGCAAATCCGCCTTCAGGCCTTCATCCAGATTGCGTATGGTCAGGCTCGCCATGTTCGACTCCTTGAAACCGAAGAAAAGTGATTGCATTGTAATCAGTGCAATCATTGATGGCAAATCGCACAACCCTCTGTAGGAGGGGCGCCCCGCCCCGAATTTCGTACGTCGCGGAGGAGAGTGCCTAGCGCAAAACAACCCTTCGGCCCGGGCCCCTCCGGGCATAAAGGCGGGCCTCCTACAAAACCGCTCACTGCTCACTGCTCACCGCTCACCGCTCACTTTCCTACGCCTGTCATATTTCTTGATCGCCACTTCGGCCTGATACATGGCCCGCATGCGGCAGAACACAAACCCGTCGCGTCCGTCCAGAAATCCGCGCCGCCAGACATAGCTGTAAAGAAAATAAACCAGCTCGCGTGCGGGAACGCGCCATGCCAGTCGCTTCAGCGCCGCGCGCCGTTTCAACGGATCGCCTGATAGCAGTTCGCCCAGCCTGAGCCCGGCCTTTTCCCGTTCGAGTTCGAATTCCGCATCCTTGCGGGAATAGCGATTCTGCCGCTCGAACCACTCGTCGATGCCTTTGAGGTTTTCATCGATCAGGTCATGCGCAAGGTCGCGGATTTCACCCTGCACGTCCTGGGTTTCCGCATGGCCGCGGTTGAGATAGCGAACGCGGTCGCGATGGATAAAACGCACCACCCAGGTTGGATACAGGCTGCTGTGGCGCAGCCAGCGGCCCCACATATAAAAGCGCCGGCGAACACGAAACGCGCCGACACCGGCAGGGTTGGCCTCGGCAATCGCTTTCAGCTCCTGGCCAAGTTCGGGCGTCACGCGCTCGTCCGCGTCCAGGATCAGGATCCAGGGATGGCGCGGCTGGGTGTTGTCCAGCGCCCAGTTGCGCTGGGTGCCAAAGCCCTCGAAGCGATTCTGGAAAAACCGCGCACCGTGCTCGCGGCAAATGGTCTCGGTGCCATCCGTGCTGAACGAGTCCACCACGATGACATCGTCGGCCCATTGCAGCGCAGCCAGGCAGGAAGGCAGATGGATTTCCTCGTTGAGCGTGTAAATCATCACGCTGACCGGCGCAGTTGCCGCCCTGGCGGGCGGCAGTGAACCGTGAACTGTGATCGGTGAACTGTTCACGGCTTACCGCTCACTATTGGGCTTTCCGAAAATCATGGCAATTACCTACTCCCGTTCGGGCTGAGCTTGTCGAAGCCTTGTGGCCACTCGGATATGCCCTTCGATCGTTCGACAGGCTCACGATCAGGGTGAACGGCGACCTCGTCATGATTTACGGAAACATCAATCTTCACTTTCCGATGCCACTGCCAGGCGGTTCCGACCATGTCGGCCAGATCGGCGTGGCGCGGCTGCCAGCCCAGTTCCTTCTTGAACCGCGTTGCATCGCCGACCAATCGAGGGGGATCGCCGGGCCGGCGTGCTCCCATGCGTACCGGGATGTCACGCCCGGTCACCGCACGGGCGGTATCGATCACTTCCTTCACCGAGAACCCGCGGCCGTTGCCCAGGTTGAACGCCGTCGTGGGCGACCCCGCTTCCAGCGCAGCCAGCGCCAGCACATGCGCATCGGCCAGGTCGGTGACGTGGATGTAATCGCGGATGCAGGTGCCGTCCGGCGTGTCGTAGTCGTCGCCGTACACCACGATCTCCGGCCGGGTCCCGGCCGCCGCGTCCAGCACCAGCGGAATCAGATGGGTTTCCGGATCATGCGATTCGCCCGTTTCGCCCTCCGGATCGGCGCCGGCCGCATTGAAGTAGCGCAGGCTGATCGAACGCAGCCCATGCGCCACATCGAAGTCGCGCAGCATCTGCTCGATCATCAGCTTCGATGCGCCATACGGATTGATCGGCTGCTGCGGCAGGGTTTCAGGAATCGGCACGACATCCGGCACGCCGTAGGTGGCGCAGGTGCTGGAAAAAATGAACCTGTCGATGCCGTGATCGCGCATCGCTTCCAGCAGGTTCAGGCTGCCGGCCACGTTGTTGCGGTAATACTTGCCCGGGTTTTCCACCGACTCGCCCACATAGGCGAAGGCGGCAAAGTGCATGACCGCAACCGGCTGCCACGCCTCGATCGCGGCGTCCAGCTGGGCGCGATCCAGAATGTCGCCCTGCACAAAGGGCCCCCAGCGCACCGCCCATTCATGCCCGTACACCAGATTGTCGTACGACACCGGCACATAGCCCGCCGCCGCCAGCGCCTTGCAGGCATGGCTGCCGATATAGCCGGCGCCGCCGGTCACCAAAACATGCTTCATTCAATTTGTCCGGCTGATTCCTGCTGCAGGATTTTACTGTAGAGCGCGTGCAGTCGGCCTCCCATCGCCTCCAGCGAATAGCGTTCCCTTGCCAGCGCTGACGCCCGTCGCCCCATTGCCATGCGGCGATCCTCGTCGGCCAGCACCTCCTGCAGCGCCCGCGCGATCGCTTGCGGTTCCGGCGACGTTGCAAATCCTGCGCCGGCTTCCGCAACCTCGGCGGCAATGGCCACCCCCTTGCCCAGCACGCACGGCAGCCCAACCATCAGCGCTTCGGCGGCGGCGATGCCAAAGTTTTCGGAAAACGACGGCAGCACAAACACCTGCGACGCGGCGAGTGCGGCCGCCTTTTGTTCACCCCCGACATGCCCCAGCCAAACCACGCGATCCGTCAGCCCCAGTTCACCAGCCAGCTTTTTCAGACCCGCCACATAGCCTGCCTCGCCATCCCCGGCGATCAGCAGACGGGTATCCGGAAACGCTTCGCTGCATAAGCCGTAATGCCTTCAGCAATCCTTCCACGTTTTTCTTGGGGTCGAGGCGGGATAAAAACAGCAGAAGCCGGCAATTCTTCAATGCAGGAAAACGCGCCAGAAGAACCGAGGCCTCACCTCGCGGTGCTGGTTCGATCCCCAGCGGGATCACCACACCCCGCATCGGAATACCCAGGCTCTCCGCTTCCATTTTCTCCGCCTCGGCAGTGAAATGCACCGCCGCCGCATGGCGAAGGATAGGCCCCTCTATCAGCTTCAACGAAAGCCGTTTCAACCAGGGCCGCCGCTGCGTGACGCCATACTGGTTCAATGTGCCCAGCGGCCGCACCACATAAGGCACGCCTTTCCACCGTGCCGCCCATGCCGCCATCACGCTGGTAAATGAAAACAATGCATGGATATGCACCAGGTCGTAGTCGCGCACATGCCTGAATATCCAGTGCGCAAAACCCGGCGACACCTTGTAGAAATCCAGGCGCTTGGGGAAATATCGATGGACGGGTAACGGGGGATTTTCCTGTATGAGCGGCGCCGGCGCCGTAAAAGTCATCCGCCTACCCGGTCCATCATCATCCGTTGCCGCGATCTCAATATCGATGCCCTGCGCAAGCAATGCCTGCTCGATCAGTCGCATCGCCCGGCTGGGGCCACCGTGAACGTCAGACAGGGAAGGAATAACGTGCAGGAATCTCACTCGATGTGGCACCGAAGCTGGGTCAAGTTTGTTGGAGGTCGCGCCCACATTGGAAACGACCTGGCTTGGCAGGTACCATGATCATGAACGCATCAGAGGTCTAATGCCTTGGTTCTTCCGTTTGGCGACCAGTCGGCGTGCAAGCTTGCGAACAAAAAACCTCTGGATGACATACGCGACCAGGAACGCCGTCACAATCGCCCCAAGAAACTTCACGGCTGCGGTTTCGAATTTGAACGCTTCAAGAAGGACAGTGACGACAAGGCCATATCCAATAAATATCGGGATGTTTTGCCGTGTAAGGAAGAATCGATAAAACCATCCCAGGAGTATTCCAAGCGCGAGAATCGGGGCAAACATGCCGTATTTTCCAAAATCGATATAGCTCTCGGCCACGTAACCCAGGCTGACCGACGTGCCCTGTGCCTCGCCGGCCATATAGAGCCCGGTGTAGTAATTGGTTTTCTCGGAATCGTTAGGAAGCGGCGGTTTGTCAGGAAAGAACAGCCGAGGCATGAAAATATGCTGAACCGCACCGCCCCACATTGCACCGTTTTCGTGGTCGATCCTTCGCGGTACCGTGGACGTTACCACCGCAAAAAAATCCACATAAGAAATCCTTTCAACCATTGTTGTGACCGCCTCGTTCATGTCTTTCTGCGTCAATTCCGACACCATCTCGAACAGCTTTAGAGTCCGTTCTGCATACCCCCGTGTGACGATCTGTGCCGATTGACCGCCGCTCAGATAGTCCCGGTAATCGATCTTGACTGCGGTCCAGACAAGAGAAAGCATGAACAGCATGGACACAAGTCCCAGGACCACAACCACCTGGGAAACCGTAAGTCGCCGACCCGCAGCCACAAAAGCGATGATGCCTACGAAGAATACGGTCTTGAAATCGGCAAAATAACCGCCCATCCCCAAGGCAAACTCGATTGCGACTGCGATCAGCAGCAGGTGCAAGCGCTGCATTTTCAATAGACAGACATAGGCCAACGCAAAAAAGGCAACCCATCGCATATTGGCCAGTGCCAGCGCAACCTGGGTGCCACCCGGGATGGCCCATGCCATCGCCATGACGAACAGGCTTGCCGGAAGTGAAAGCAGATACATTACCCACAACCGCTGGATCGAGAACAGGCGTGCCTGGTCGTGCGCCACCCTCGGATCGGCTGCGGGCAGTCCCGACAAAGCAATCCGCATCCCCGAGGCCAGTACTGCCAGCGCAGCCATCGAAAGCCAGATGGCGAGTTCCATATCACCACCGAATGAACTCATCGCATGGACCGGCACCCCCAGAATGTCGGCATGGATCACCTTGGCTACCACCTGCATCCACTGAAACCCAAGTGCCAGCAACAATATCGGCGGTTCGCCCGTGCGCCACAAAAGCAGGAAGAACCAGGCCAAAAGCAAAGCCGCAGATACAGAAAGCGCGGGGTTGGCGCTGAAATAACCCAGCAGTACGGCAATGGCGACCCCAAGCCACAGCGCGATCGGCACCCGGTCGATGAACCTGCGCTTAGGAACCGGCTTTTTCATAAACCTCTTTCCAGTTCTCCGCAAAATGCCCAAGGCCAAGTCTGGCAAGCGACTCGCGGGCGGCCGTGCCCTGCAAGGGTGCAAGGCCGGGGTGTTCCAAATATTTCGAAATGGCCGTGACAAGCGCGGCGGCAGTTTTTTCGGCACACACGCATCCATCCACTCCATGTTGCACAAGTTCAACCAGCCCGCCCGATGCAAACACGATGGATGGGACTCCCCTTTCCTTGGCTTCCATCACCGTCAGTCCGTAGGCTTCTTCGCACAGAGATGGGCCGACATGGAGGTTGGATTGGCGATACAGGGCATCAATGTCTTCCACGAAGCCGGTAAATAGGATCCTGTCCTGCAAGCCTGCTTTGTTTACGCTTTCCACCAGTGCCTGCCCAAACGGATTGTTCCAGGCATAGTCGCCCGCCAGCAAAAAGCGGATGTCCTGCCGCTTGCGGCAAAGCGTCAGCGCCGCCTCGATCAGCAGGTGCACCCCCTTTTCCTGCGATATCTGGCCGGTGTATAGCACTGTAAAAAGTTTTGCCTGGCCCGATTGTTCGCTCGGGGCGAGGCTGGTTCCCGGGGCGGACCGCCTGGGCGCAGGTGCGTAAACCACGGTCATCCTGTCCTGCTCAATTCCCAGGTCCGCCAACTTGTCGCGAATGAATCGCGAGTCGCAAACGAAATGCGCTGCGCGCCAGCTCGTGAATCGCCAAGCCATACGCCACAGCCAGTGATGCTGGGGCGGCACGTCCCCGGCGCGAAAGACCAGCGGCAGCCGGGTGAGCAACAGGGCCGGCAGAAAATTCAGCACATTCGCGGTGCTGCCAGAATGGATATGGGAAGCGCGGAACGCGCGGATCTGCCGCAGCAACTGCCACGAACCGCCCGCGATGCCCTTCAGGTTGTTCCACCATACCCTGAGCGATACGCCATGGCGAACCGCATCGAAATACGGCACGAACACGAACGGCAGCCCGCGCCGCGTGAGTTCGGCCTGGATCGTGTCCCGCGTCCATTCCTCGCGGATCAGGAACAGCACTTCGCAACCCGTCCGGCGCAGGGCATCCAGCGCCTCGATGTTGCCGCGTTCCTGGCCATATAACGGCACGTTGCCGAACAGCGCCAGAATTCGCGGTTGCTTGACACGCCCGTAGATGCCGCGCCAGTTCTCAGCAAACCGGTCGACGCCAAATTGTGTCAATGAAGCGCGGGCAGCCTTACCTTGTTCCTTCGTCAATGCAGGGTTTTGCGCATAGGTAGCAAACGCATTGGCCAAGGCGGTCGCGGTCTTTTCGCCGCACACATACCCATCTGTCCCATGCGTTACCAGCTCGGGCAGTCCGCCTGAGGGAAAAATCACTGACGGTACCCCAGCCTGCTTGGCCTCCGACACCACATTCCCAAGTCCTTCTTCACAAAGAGAAGGGCAAATGTGCACATTGGCTTGCCCAAGCAACTGGTCGACGGCAGCTACATATCCAAGAAAACGAATCGAGCCGGTCAAGCCTGCCGCCGACACGCGCGCCATCAGGCTTGCGGCAAAGGGGTTGTTCCAGCTGAAATCGCCCGCAATCAGAAAATGGGAATCCGGGAAGTGCTTGCAGTGCATGATGGCTGCATCGACGAACTCCGCCACCCCCTTTTCCGGGATGAGTTGCCCCACGTATGCATAGGTAAGGCCAACCCCATTTACTTCGTGCAGGGCCGAGTCATTAGATTTCCCACGGCTGGGTGGTGCGCTGTAAATCACCGAGGCTTTCTCTGGCGGAATGCCCATGTCGACAAGCGTGTTCTGAATGAATCGGCTGATGCAAACGAAATGCGCTGCGCGCCAGCTTGTGAATCGCCAGACCATACGCCACAGCCAGTGATGCTGGGGCGGCACGTCCCCGGCACGAAAGACCAGCGGCAGCCGGGTGAGCAACAGGGCCGGCAGAAAGTTCAGCACATTCGCGGTGCTGCCAGAATGGATATGGGAAGCGCGGAACGCGCGGATCTGCCGCAGCAACTGCCACGAACCGCCGACGATGCCCTTCAGGTTGTTCCACCATACCCTGAGCGATACGCCATGGCGAACCGCATCGAAATATGGCACGAACACGAACGGCAGCCCGCGCCGCGTCAGTTCGGCCTGGATCGTGTCCCGGTCCATTCTTCGCGGATCAGGAACAGCACCTCGCAACCCGTCCGGCGCAGGGCATCCAGCGCCTCGATGTTGCCGCGTTCCTGGCCGTGCAATGGCACGTTGCCGAACAGCACCAGGATGCGCGGGGCGCTACTCATTGATTTCTGCCCGAAGCATGCGTAGCCAGATCCATGGCATCGAGCACCCCCCTTGCGGCCGCAGCAACTGAGTGGGTATTCGCAATCGTCTGGATGGATCGCTGGTCCGGCGGGTGGTTCAGCACTCGCTGCATCGCATCAGCCAGGGCCAACGTACTACCAACCGGATAAGTCGCGCCGGTTCGACCTTCGATCACCAGATCCGGTGCGCAGCCCACAGCATCGGATACCACGACCGGCGTGCCACAAGCCAACGCCTCGTTTACCACCAGACCCCAGGTTTCACTCCCTTCTGACGGAAGAACCATCAAGTCGGCCATGACATAGGTTTCAGGCAGTTCTGTCTGGTTGCGGAAACCAAGGAAGACCAATGGCACATGACATTCAAGGGCCTTGGTTTCCAGTTCGCCACGCAATGGCCCGTCGCCGGCAAACACGCCGCAGACATCCACGCCCCGATCACGCAGGCAGGCCAGTGCCACAACCAAGTCAAGCGGGCGTTTCCTGTCGAGGAGTTTCCCGACAAACAACACCGCTTTCTGGTCTGGAGCTATTCCTGAACGCGCGCGACTTTTCCCCCGGTTGACGGTTTGCGCCAACGATGCGAACGCCTCGTTGTCGATGCAGTGTGGCGAGAAGAAAAGCCGCTCGTCAGGAACACCGTAGTGCTTCAGATACGCCCTGTTCTTCTGGCCCACGTACAGGCAGGCATCGAACTGGCGCAGCAGACGCGGATAAACGATGGTCTTGCCCAGTTGCTTGAGCCAGCCGCGGGCCGTGCCAAGCTGTGAATCCCCGCGCACCATCACCGGCACCCCGTGGCGGCGGCAGGCGCGGATGGCTTGCCAGTAGGACTTGAGATACCAGCCCGTCACCAGAAAGGCATCGAACCGGCCGCGCTGGATTTCATCGGCAATCGTCGGCGTGTCGCAGCCTGAAAAATCGTTAACCCCTGGGTTTTTGGATCGGTTCTGCAAGAACGCGTGGTCGTAGCCCCCCAGCAAATCCACATCCCACTCGAACGCCACATTGAACCCGGCCTCGGCCTGGCCCTGCGCGGACTGCCGGTGCGCGAAATACACCTTCAGATCGATATGCCGGGCCAGTTCGCGAAACAACGGCGCCTGGTACTGGATCGGGTGGCTCGCAAGTACGCCGAGTCTCATTTCAAATTCGATTGTCTACGCAGCCCGGGCCACGATTTTACTGAACCATTCCCCGACTACCTGTGCTTGGGCGCGTGCAGTGTAGGGCTCGAAGGCAACGGGATCCACAGGGATAATTCGATCATGACGGCCGAGTGCAAACCAGGCTTCCCCCGATGGCGGCTGCCAACTCTTCCAGGGTGGTGCGCTCGTTGAACGTCACGCACACTCCGCCACCCACTTCGCGCATCAGTTGTACCACCGAGCTGTTCTCATGAAATATGGCCAGCAGCGGTTTACCGGCCAGCAGGTAGGGATAAATCTTGGATGCCGTGTAGGCGGGGTCGTCCGAGCCGAATACCACCAGCGCATCGCTGTGCAGGAGCGCACGCAGCATGTCGCTGTAACCAAGGCGGTCTGGATTCTCCCTTACCTGTGAAGCCAGTTCAGTACCAGCCACCAGCGGCTCGAAGGTTTTTTCGCCATGGCCTGCCGCCGCATACGAAGTGCCATTCGCCTCGAAGAATGCCATATCCAGGGCAACTCCTTCGTCCACGACGGCCTGTCGCCATGCGCGGAAGAAGGCCGACGCCGCCTTGGCCATATCCGGGCCGCCGCGGCCGATATAGCGCCAGACCTTGTGTGCTTGTTCAGTTGTCGCCAACTCGGCGCTCGCACGTAGTGCATCCAGTTCGGCGGGCTCGGCCGGAAAGGGTTTCACCAGCATCGGCTTGCCGGTCACGGCTGACCCATGGCGCAATTCAAGTTCTGTCAGATACGCCTGGGAAACCGCCATGAACCCCGCGCAGTGGCGCACGACGAAGGGCTGCATTACACGATTCATTCGATCTGCAATCGCATATTTCAGGTGGCCGCCGGGCGGCACCACTGCTGGGTGCTTGCGGTAATAGTCGTTCACCCAGGGATCCTGGTAATCCATGCAGAACGGCACGCCGTATCTGCGCTGCCAAAGCGGCCCCATCACATGCAGGGCGAACTCGGTGGTGGAAAAGAACACCAGATCGAAACGGCCTGTCGCCAGCAGTTCACCACCCTTGCGATAAAGCGGCCAGAAGCTGCGCTGTGTCAGACCATTCAGGCCCCAGCCCTTCATTCGCCAGGCATTCACCCGGTGGACCGGGACATCGGCCGGCAGATTCTCGGCCAGCCACGGGTCGACCGGGCCAACCACATTCGCGGAATCAACGGCCAGCACCTCCACCTGCCAGCCACAGGCAGAAGCATGGTTCAGCAGGAGACGCAGGCGGTGGGTGTCGGCGCCGTTGGTCGCGGGGCGAAGCGCGGGCTGACCGCAAGGATGCGAAGTTGGGTTCTCAAAATGTGCGCTCTGGCTGCTTAATCCCAGCTCAGCGAAGCGACCAGTTGCGAATCGTTGCGCACGAAAAACGCATCGCCCTGCCACAGTGCATTGTCCAGCGGCCGGTAATACATGGGCAGAAAATCGTAAAGCCGATACCCCTTTTCATCCATGTATTGCATCACTTCGTAAAAGGTGGGAACAGGTCCGATGCGGATGACCGAGACTTCCAGAATGATGACCTCGAATTGTTGAAGCAAATCCCCCGTACCTTCCAGTACATCCAGTTCAAACCCCTGGACGTCGGCTTTCAGCAAATTGAATTTCGCGGAGTGGCGCGGGATGATCTCCCGCAAAGTCTTAACGGGTACTTGAATCACTGGCGTACCCGCTGCATGACCCGATGGGGCCATGCGGCTGTTTGTCTCTTCGAGCAGGAACTCCACGAGCCGGCCACCTTGCCCAGGGCGCACGGTTCAAGGTGTATCGGTGCGCCACCCACACGGCTCGCGAACTCTTCAAGCAATGGCGTACAGGACGGCTGGGGCTCCACCATGATGAGCGGCGCATTCCATACCGACCTCAGCCCCTTCGACCATTCGCCATGGTACGCACCCACATCAATCGCCCCCGTGCACTTGAAGCCCGCATGACGAAGGTTCTGCAAGCGGCTTTCCATGGTCTTGAAGCCCATGGAATGTTTCAAAAAACTCTTCAAGGAGTTCGGTAAGAGTGCTTTTAAGATTCCTGTGGCAGTCACTTTGATGACGTCCTTTTGGTTGATCCTGGTTGATCGAATGCAGATTCGATTACTTGGAGAAACCTGCGCTGCTCCAGGTCCCAGTTGTAACGCTGTTGTCCCCATTGCCACGCAGCCTGCCTTGCATGTTTCAGTGCATGGGGAAACAAGAGCAATTCATCCATTTTCGTGGCAAGAGAATGTACATCCTGCTGCGGATAGACAAACACCACATCAGCCATGTCAGACGCCATCTACTGTTTGAGCAGACGTATCGGTTGCAAGAACTGGCACGCCTGCAAGCAGGTAGGTGTATATCTTGTTGGTCAGGCAGATATCTCGGTTGAGTGTCGTGCTCACCTCTGTTGCCAGACCTACGTCATATTCCGCGGCCAATCTGACCATTTCACTGGGCGGTGCTGGCGGCAGAAATCGCAGCCGATCACCTACTCCCTGCTGTTCTGCCAAGGCGACCAGTTGCTGTTGGTAGCCGGGCGACGGATTGCCACGCAGGAACAAGGTCGGGCGGCTGCGCGAGTCGTGCAATGGCTGTCACAACTGTTTCCAGCCCCCGATTGGGTCCGATGGTCTGGGAAAACCAGTAAAGACTGGGCGAGGGCTGAGCTGATGCCTCGGGTCGTCGGCGCGGCAGGTGCATCGGCTTTGGGGAACACGTTGAGGATGACGGTCGGCAGCTGAACACCATAGGTATCGGCATACGCCTTGGCGATCCCCGGCGAGGCGGCCGTCAGGTAATCGCAATGCGGCAAGTAGCGTTGCTCCAGTTCCCGGGTCAGGCGGATGCGCAGCGCATTTTCAGGAGTGTCGTTCAGTTCGCCGCTGTGGAAATCCTCGGCATCGAAGCCAAGTTTTGCCCCGTGCCTTTTGGCAGCCCGATACGCGGCAGGAAGCGCCGCCAGGTTGTGAGCGATGTACAGGTCCGCCTTCGCGGCGCGCGCAGCTCTTGTCAGGGCAGGAATGACCGGATGGAATGCCAGTTCGGGACACAAGCCGAAGATTTTGTAGGCAAGCAGGCCTGCCCGTCGTCTCAGGCTCTGAATGACATGCCTGGCCCGTCCGGCCATGGGCCCAAAAGCCACCTTGCGAATCCGCCAGGGCCGGTTTTCGAACTCGCCATCCGCCGCGTCCGCCCATGGGATGAAGCGCGCGGAGACGATGCTGACCTCATGACCGGCTGCCATCAATGCGTCGGCTTCCTTGACCAGGCGCGGGTTGGTGGAAAGATGGCCCGGCGTCACCAGGCAGATGCGCCGCGCGGAAGTTTGAGCCACTGCCTTACCGTCCAATCAACTCGCGGTAGACATCGAGATAGGCTTCCACGATGGCGTGGTCGCTGAACATGCGCTCGGCCCGCTCGCGGCTTGCGCGCCTGTCGAGTTCACCCAGACGGCCGACCGCATCCACCAGTCCCTCCACATCGTCGCGCACGAATCCGCTCACGCCATCCTCGACCACTTCCGGCACCGCACCCCGGCGCAGGCCAAGCACGGGCGTGCCGCAGGCCAGCGCCTCGGCCATGACGATGCCGAAGGGCTCTTCCCACAAAATGGGCATCAGAAAGGCCGCGGCCCCACCCAGTAATGCGTTCTTCTGCTTGTCGTCTACCGGCCCAACGTACGTGACGCGCTCGCCGTCCAGGTGCGGTTTCACCTGTTCTTCGAAATAGGTTTGGTGCTCGCGCGGGATGTTGCCTGCAATCACCAGCCGTCGCCCGGTCCGGCGCGCAATCTCGATGGCGAGATGCGTGCCCTTGATGTGCTCGATGCGCCCCAGAAAAACCAAGGGGGCATCCTCGGCGACCGTGGGCACAAAGTCATAGGTGTCCATCGGCACGCCGTTGTAGACCAGATGCCAGTTGGCCAGGCGTCGGGTGTCCTGCATCATCCATTTGCTGATGGCCGAGAAATGCAGGGTGCCGCGCGACAGCCGGTGTCCCCATTTCACCGAGCGCGGTGTCACTTCGCGCTGGTAGGTCATCAGCTTGGGAATGGGCAGTGGCAACAGGGGCAGCAGATAGGCGATGCGGCCGAAGCTGTGCACCACGTCGTAGCCACCACCGATGAGGGTGCGCGAGACGGTCAGCATGTTGCGCAGGGAGTCGGCCCGGGACAGGCTGCTGCTGCCCGGATAGGGAACCAGCCGGCAGGGCACGTCGGAATCGGGGTGGCCGAACAGGGTGACCTCGTGGCCCCGCGCCACCAGCCCCCTGACCAGCATGTCGATGACGCGCTCGATGCCGCCGTAGAGTTTTGGGGGGACGGGAAGCTCGGGGTCGGCGGTAATGGCGATCTTCATCAAACTTGGCACTAACTCGCCCTTCCACGCAGTTTGTTTACACAGAATTGGAGCCAAGGCATCTTCCGCAAGATGCGCATCTTGTAATAGCCGTTGAAGTCTTTCGTACGCATTATCCCTAGCTGATAGATCGCACTTCGTATTTTTCTGAGTGCGCCACCCTCCTGGTTGCGCTGTCACCAGGAGCCAGTTACGTATGCCGCCATAGTTGTTGATCATGCCGTACTGCACTTGTTCTGGCGTGTGGTGCCGCCCTTTCCCAGACACCATCTTATGGACAAGCATATCTACTCGATTGGCCTGTGAAGGTATTTTTAGCGCATCAAAATCAACCAGCGCTTCTGTAAGTTTCTTAACTTCGCCGCTTGCAATCAAATTCTCAAGAATCGCGCATTCAGCTCCTTCGCATTTAGTTATCATGTAGACAACATCTTGATCCAATATATTGTCTCGGAAGAACTGCGAGGCTTCGATGAACTCGCAAACTTGTTCCCGATCCTTCTTCAAGGTAACTGGGTGAATCCGGGTAGATGGAACCGGAAGCGTGCCCGCATGATAGATCAGTGCGTTTTGCGGTGGCCTCGAACAGGCCTGCCTAGAATCACAGTCACATCTTTTGTCCCATGTATTCCTCCATAGGTTCTGAGCCAAACCCGCTACAGGCTCAAAGGAATAAACCCGATCGAAGCCGAAAATAGGGTCAAGTGCAGCATGGACGCTGTCCCCCAATACATCCACCTACGTCACAGCCCAATTCTTCGTCAAATAAAAGACGCAACCAAATTCCTAAATCACTTACGACCAGACCACCTCTAGAAGCACGTGCGCGTCCTTCCACCCCATCGTACGTGAGACCAATCTAAAGCTGCGCCACCTTCGGGTGCCAGCTTGCCTGGTGGATTAGAAACGCCCGTTCAGCGCCTGGTTGGCGAGACTTCTGTAATACGGATAGCTAGCATGGGCCAGACGCTGCCAAAGCATGGCGCATGCGCGGCGTGTACGGTCGCTGTCCTCACGAGCCAGTAGATAGCCTTCGCAAATATCGATCACCTTGAACTGCGACTCCCAGCCCTTGCGGGACTTCAGGCCGGACAGGCTGCCAGTAATGCCGGAGCGGTAATAGGTGCGCGCGTCTTCGCAAAACAAAACTTGACGGCACCGCAAAACGGTGCGGGTGAAAAACTCACCATCATCATTCAGGCTCAGCTCGGGTACCAAGGGCCAGCATTCACCATGATCGCGGCGTTACTAGCCACAGCCGGATACATCATGCCACCGCCATCCTTCCAGTTCGGACCAGCCATTCCACTGGCTTCAAGTCCTGCCAGGTTTCATCCGGCGAAACAAATTCGGCCTCGCCGGCTCCGCACGAAAACGTGTCCATTTTGCAGTGGCTATGCAGTCGAGGGTTTGCTCGACCAATCGCCGACATCTGCAAGCTCGACCTTGCTGAAGCAAACAGATCGTCCGCATCAAGATACTGAATATACTCCCCGCTTGATTCCTTGACAGACAGCGGTTTCTGAGCGCAGCCGTTCCAGCGTTCGGTTGGGTTGATCAACTTGACTCGACCCCCCTGGATCCAAAGTCGCTCCAGGACGCTACGGCTGTCGTCGGTCGAACCGTCATTAACGACGATGATCTCCATATTGGGCCACGTCTGCGCCAGCACCGATTCCATGTTTTCACCTATCCAGCGCCCTGCGTTGTAACAGGGGATCAGGACGGACACGAGGGGATGCGCAGACTTATTCAAGCCCTGCTCCCTGCACCTTTGGTAGACGACTGCGCCCTCAGCCGCCAACCCGGGTAGCCTTTGCGATAGCGGGATTTGAATAAACGAATCAGGATTTCACGCAATCTGACAGCCAGGATTGGTGAGATCCAGCAAAGAGATTTGAAGAGAAAACCATTTGATGATGCGGTTCGTCCAGCCAACTTCGTTGCCAAACGGGCCGCCTCATCTGCCGTCTTCCAGTCTAAATATGCCGCAGAACCACCTGCTACGATCCACAGACGGCGAGCGATATCACCGAAATACTTATCCCCGACCACCTCTGAAGCCTTCTTCATTACCTGGTAATGTGCGGCCAAACACTTGGCCTGATTGCTCGACGACATGGAGTCCATCCTTCGGTTGTTGATGATCAACACTTGGTCATCCGCCATGAACTTCAGCCCCGCCTGAGCAAGCCGGCAGTGCATTGCCACATCTTCGTTGTACAAAACCAAAGGGTCCGTATCGTAACCCCCAGCCTTCAAGAATGCTTCGCGGCGATACAGTCCACAAAAAGGATTAATTTGCTCCCTGATTGAATAGGAAACTGGATCCTGCTTGACGTCGTCCGGATTAAAGCGCCGGTAGGTTATGAAGGCACCCGTCCCTTCCTCCCTTTCTTCATAAGGAAACAAAACAACGTCAAAGTCGTCTTGTCGCATCCAGTGATGTGCTCGGGCAACAAACCCCGGAAACAGTGCGTCGTCTGCATCATGAAAGTGAATCCATTTGCAGTTTGTTTGCTCGGCCAAGATGTTTTTGCCATGAGAGCAACCTTTATTGACATTTCGACGCACAACGTTTGCGCCGAATTCACGTGCAATCTCGCCAGTGTTATCGGTACTGCAATCGTCATACACCCAGATTTCATCGAAGGGTTGTGTTTGTTCCTGAACTGATGCAAATAACCGAGGGAGGTATTCGCCGCGTTGTATGCAGGGATGAGCAGGGCCAAGCCACCAAGTTCGTATTTCACAATCATTTGGCCAACTTGCTTAAGGTCCTCCGCGCGGCATATCCGACAAGGGGCTTTAGCGGCAGGTGGTCGAGGAAATCCAATGATTCGTGTCCGGAAGCCTTGCCCGGGCTCGCAGGCCAGGCGCAGCCAGTCATCGGACGGGAGCGCTTGGCCTGCATCGGCTCTCAGGACCGCTTCGTAGGCGGCCAATCGCTGGACACAGACTTCGGTCGGGCCGAGTTCGCGCAGGACGGTCTGTCTGCCGGCCGGGCAGTTCAACGCTTGTTGTTTCATTGAGGCCCAGAAAGCGCTCAATGGCGGCGGCCAGAGATTCGGCGCTGCCATTCTCGAAGACAAAGCCGTTGACGCCGTCTTCGATGAGTTCGCTGGCACCCGCGCCGGTGGAACAGATGACGGGCGTGCCTGCGCCCATCGCTTCGACGCAGGTGAAGTTGAAGGTGTCCCACAAGGACGGCACGACCATGAACGCCGCCGCCGCCTGCAGGTGGGCAGTCTGCTCGAACGGCTGCTGGGGCTGCTGTGACACGATCCTTCCCCAGATGTCTCGCCAGTTCTGGCGCAGGTGGTCCGAGGTCTTGATGTCCCGGCTTTCGTAGGACGTATCGCGCCCCATCCAGTCGATGGCGGTGCCTGTCGCCCAGCAAGCGAAGCGCCTGGCAAAGCACTTCCGGTCCTTTCCAGCGCTGGACACGGCCGACGACCAGGCCGCGTGCGGTTCTTTGCGTGGAAACATCGGGCGCAAGCAGCGGCTGCCAGGCGGGCCGAATGCAATCCACTTTGCGACAGGTTTGACGTTGCCAGAAATCTGCATTGGATTGGCTGAGTGTCTGCGCACAGTTGGCTTGTGCAATACCCGTTCGCTCGATCATGCGGATCAGGTTGCCCTGCACCTCTTCCCCGCGCACCGGGTCGTGCAGGTCGATCTGCCCGATGCTGCCGTGAAGCTGGACCACTGCAGGCGGCCCCTGCTCGACGACCCAGGGCAGGAAGAATAGCCCCCAATCGGACGCTTCGACCAAATCGTAACCGTCGCCGTGTCCGGCCTGTTCCCACATCGCCCAGGCGCCGGCGAGAAAGCGACGCAGCCCGGGCAAGGCGGCATAGCGTGCAAAACGAGCGTGGTGCTGATCGAGCAGGGCGTGGTCGAGCGTTTCCACGCTCACGCCATCGATCACCGTTGGGTCGGGCGCGTGTGCCGCAGTGACCCCGCTGCCGACGATCACCCGGACCTCGTGGCCCTGGGCGGCGAGCAGGGGCAGGAAATTGCAACCAAAGGTGATGATGCCGCCGCCGGCGTTGGTGACGTATTCGGGGAGTATGGAACGCATCTGCCGCCCGATAGAGGTCCGGTAGTTCGCCGTCCGGCACATGACCAATGAAGCGCACCTGCTCGGCGACTCCCAGCTCGCGCGCCATTTGCTCCAGCCGCGGACGGTCGTCGCCGTCGCCAGCCACCACGTAGGCGATGTCGGGGTAGGTGCTGCGCAGCTCGGCTACGGCTCGGATGACGCGGTCGTGGCCCTTGTAGCCCTCGGACGCTGCAAGGCGGGATACGGTGAGCAGGACTTTCTTGCCGCGTAGCCCATAGCGGTCCAGCAGGGCATCGGGCTTGGGCCCGGGCGAGAAGCGCTCGTCCACGGTGTTGGGCAGGACCTTGACGGTCTCTGGTGAGCATCTCGCCCAGCCGAGAAACAGCCGTCGCGTATAGCGGCTAACGGCCGTGATCGATTGGGCCCGCTCTGCGGCCCAGCGCTGCAATGGCTTGGGCCGGTGCCAGGCCTCGATACCGTGTAGCTGCAGCCAGAGCGGCGTGCTGGTCGCCTTGGAGAGCAAGGCAGCCAGTGGCGCCATGTAGAGATGGCCGCAGAAGATCGAGTCGAAGGGGGCTTGGCTCTTTAGGGCGCCGATGGCCGCGTATATGAAGGCGAGCCGGCCCGGCCGGGCCGGCAGTTGGTGCACTTTGCCTGGGATAGAATCGGTTGCGACGTTGCCGTTGCGAGTGAGCACCACGATCCGGTCGACATTGTCGCAGCGAGAAAGCGCTTGAAATAGATCGCGGTTGTACTGCGCAATGCCGCCGCCTGCGCCGTAAACGTCGGTTGCCAGAGCGAGGATGCGCAGGCCCATTAAAGATCGGCTCCCAGTACCCGGTAGAACGGCGAGCCACTCACCACAGCCTGGATGGTTTCAGGCTCGCGAAGATACAGCGTGTTGCCGGTGCCGGACCGCGCGCCGTCGAGATCGATCACGCGTCGGGCGAGGGGCTCATAGCGGCATGGACGGAAACCCATCGTTTGCATATGGCGATGCAGACTGTCTTCGTCAAAGCCATAGCGAGCACCGCTGCCGTTGAGCTCCATGATCACCGCACGAAGGGCGGGGTTTCCAAGAATTTGCTTGGCCCCGGCGAGAACCTCGGTTTCGAAGCCCTCGACGTCGATCTTGATCAGCTTCGGCGTTGTTCCTCGCAAGGCTGTGTCGAGTGTGACCACAGGTACGCGAATTGACTGGCCGGCATAATGGTCACCGGCAACGAGCGCCTGATTGGTGGTGTCCTGGTCGGCGATCATCTCCAGCTCGCCGGCGTCTCTTCCAACGGCCTGATTTCTTGCGTCAACGCGCTTTTCGAGCCCGTTGAGGCGTACGTTGTCGAGTAGGGACTCAAAGGTGGCAGGCACTGGCTCGAAACTGATTACGTCCGCGTTCGCAGCGCTGGCCAGGATGGTGTAAGAGCCGATGTTGGCGCCGACATCGACGAACAGGTCACCCTGAGCGCAGGAAGTGGAGGACAAATGCCATGTCCTCGAATTCGTGCAGGCCGCAATAGATGTTTCCTGTTGCGCCGGTCATGCCCGGCCTGGCGAGCAACCTCGTGTCCCCAACGAAGGGCACGACGACCGGCCAGCCCAGCACTCGGCTGCCGAACTGCCAGCGCAGCCAACGACTCATTGCGTGGATCTTGTGATCCCGGGTGAGTGGGTGGTTTGCGATAAAGCGGTAAGTGTTCAGCAAGCCCATTCTTCAGCATTCATTCAGGCGCATGCTCACCGCAAAGCTCCAGCGCCGCGCCCAGGGGCAGCCCGTGCGGAGCAGCGCGGGGATTCGTCTCCAGTCCTGGGTGCTGTCGCCGCGCTGCTGCCAGTCCGCAATGGGGGTGGTGAAGCCGCTCTTGGCGCGGTTGGCGATTTCGGGGGGCAGTGGCTTGGATGGGCTGGTGGCGAGCAAGTGCTTGTGGTTGCCGGTCTTGGCGGCGGCCAATGGGCCGGCCAGTTTTCGCAGCAGCCAGCCGTCGACGAGCGGGGTACGCACCTCCAGTGAGTGCGCCATGCTGGCCCAGTCGGTGTCGCGCAGGAGTTGGTTGCGCATGTAGAGGGCGGATTCGAGGGTGGCGATTCGAGTGTAACCACGGCTTGGGCGGTGTCGCGCCGCGGAGCGGCCCTCCCACAAGGACCGTCCCACGAAGGGGACGTGGGAGGGGCGCTCTGCGCCGCGACTGTCTGGGCATCTTCGCCCTGGGTCGTCGCGCCGCGGAGCGGCCCTCCCACTAGAATGCGGGCGGTTAGCTGCCGCTGGATGTGGTGTAGGGGCTGCAGGCGGCGCAGCCCTTCGTGTGCCAGGTCCTTGCCGATGAGGGCGGGGAGCTCGCGGGGCAGGAAGAGCCCTCGCTTCAGCAAGTAGGCGCCGGTGTAGGTGCCGCCGTAGCGGAGCATGCCGGCAGCCTTGGGGTTGGTGCGAGGGAACAGGGGGGCGAATGTGGCTTGCACCTGTTCCATCAGGACCCCAAGGCCGGGGATATGGCCTGGCAGCCAGAGCAGGCGCACCCAGTTGGGGATGTCGCGGAATGAGGGATAGCCGCCGAAGAGTTCATCGCCTCCCAGGCCGGAGATGGCCACCTTGAGGCCGGCTTCGCTGGCGGCCTTGCTGACGAACCAGGTGTTGATGCCGTCGATGCTGGGCTGATCCATGGCCGAAAGGATCTTCGGTAAGTCTTGACGGAATTCCTGCTCATCGACGAGGCGGACGCTGTGGCTGACGCCGTAGTGGCGGGCGACCTTCTCTGCGAGGGGAGCCTCGTCGGCGTGGGTGTTGCGGAATTCTTCGAAGGCCAGGGTGATGGTTTGAACCGCTGGACTTGTCGCGGCGGGGGTGCCGCTCCCGCCAGCGGCCAATTCGTGCCGCTCATTTCGCTCATGAGGCCGACCAGGGCGCCGGAGTCGATGCCGGCGGAGAGAAAGGCGCCTACCGGCACGTCAGCGACCATGTGGTGGCGGACGGAATCGCGTACAGCTTCGCGGACGGCTTCTTGAAGTGCTGATTGGGACAGGGGAGGCGACTGCTCGGCTTCGGCCCAGATCTGCGGCAGGGAGAAATACTGCACAGGGACATGCGGGCCGGTGGCGTCCACCCACTGGTAGCTACCTGCAGGCACGCTGCGGACTTCCTGGTACAGGGTGTATGGCTCGGGGACGCTGCCGAAGAGGTAGAAGCCGGCCAGCCCGGCGGGCTCGGGCAGGCGCGAGACCTTGGGGCTGGTCAGCAGCGCCTTGACCTGCGAGGCGAAGCGGCAGGTCCAGCCGTCGTCGGCGTAGTAGAGCGGCTTGATGCCGTAGGGGTCGCGGGCCAGCAGCAGGGCCTGTTTGCGGGCATCCCACAGCGCGAAGGCGAACATGCCGCGCAGGTCGTGCAGCATGGCTTCGGCCTTTTTCGGCGTAGAGCTGCAGCAGGACCTCGGTGTCGGACTCGGTGCGGAAGACGCGGCCGCGGGCTTCGCAGGTCCTTCTTCAGTTCTCGGTAGTTGTAGATCTCGCCGTTGAAGCTGATGACCAGCTGGCCGTCGGTGCTGGCCATGGGCTGGGCGGCGCGGTCGGAGAGGTCGATGATCGACAGCCGCCGGTGCCCGAGGCCGACGCGGTTGTCCTGCGAATACCACTCGCCCATGCCATCCGGGCCGCGCGCGGCCATGTGGTCGCGGATGGTGCGCAGCTCGTCGCGATCGACCGGCGGTGGCCGCGTAGTGGTAGGCGAAGATTCCGGCGATGCCGCACATGGTGAACAGTGAACAGGGGGCGGTGAACCGTGAACGGTGAACGGTGAACGGAATGAAGTGAACCGTGAACGGTGAACTGTGAACCGATGGCTGTAAGCGGTGAGCTGTGAGCGGCATGAGAGTCATTTTTCGTTGGCCTGGCGGGCTTTGATGGACTTGGCCAGGCCGTAGAGCATGGCTTTGACGGTGTCTGTGCTCTCTGCAGTTGGTCGAGGGTTGCGGTGTTGCCGAGACCGATCGCCTTGGCGATTTCGATCTGCGTATCCAGCTCGCTTGCCGAACCGATGGCGATGTAGAGGAACTGCACGAATTCCTGCTGGCCCTTGCGGGCGGCGCCCTCGGCGATGTTGCTGGCGATGGATACAGCGGCGCGTTTCATCTGGCTGGTCAGGCCAAACACTTCGTCCTTGGGGAAGTCCTTGGTGGCCTCGTAGACATCCCTGGCCAACACCACGGATTTCTTCCAAACCTCCAGATCCTTGTGATTGTTCACGCCCGGCCTTCTCGGTTCACTGTTCACAGCTCCCGTTCACTGTTTCCTGTTCACCGTTCACTCCAATCACTGCTCCGCAAGCAGTGACTGGAAATACGCGATGGTCTTCTCCAGCCCCTGTTCGAGCTGGATCTCGGGCTCCCAGCCGAGCTTGCTGCGCGCCAGGGTGATGTCGGGCTGGCGCTGGCGTGGGGTCGTCGCTGGGCAGGGGCTTGTCGATCGATCTCGGACTTGCGAGCCGGTCATGCGCGATGACCTTTTCGGCCAGCTCGCGGATGGTGAACTCGCCCGGGTTGCCGAGGTTGACCGGGCCGGTGAAGTCGTCGGGCGATGTCCATCAGGCGGATGAAGCCGTCGATCAGGTCGTCGACGTAGCAGAACGAGCGGGTCTGGCTGCCGTCGCCGTAGATGGTGATGGGCTCGCCCTGCAGCGCCTGGACGATGAAGTTGGAGACCACGCGGCCGTCGTTGGGGTGCATGCGCGGGCCGTAGGTGTTGAAGATGCGCGCGACCTTGATGTCGCAGCTTGTGCTGGCGGTGGTAGTCGAAGAACAGCGTCTCGGCGCAGCGCTTGCCTTCGTCGTAGCAGGAGCGGATGCCGATCGGGTTGACGTTGCCCCAGTAGTCCTCGGTCTGCGGATGCACCTGCGGGTCGCCGTAGACCTCGCTGGTCGAGGCCTGCAGGATGCTGCGCCTTCAGCGCGCTTGGCCAGGCCCAGCATGTTGATGGCGCCGTGCACGCGGGTCTTGGTCGTCTGCACCGGGTCGTGCTGGTAGTGGATGGGCGAGGCCGGGCAGGCCAGGTTGTAGATCTCGTCGACCTCGACATAGAGCGGGAAGGTGACGTCGTGGCGCATCAGCTCGAAGCGCGGGTGGTCGAGCAGGTGCGCGATGTTGTCGCTTGGTGCCGGTGAAGAAGTTGTCGACGCAGAGCACGTCGTGCCCGTCGTCGAGCAGCCGCTCGCACAGGTGCGAGCCGAGAAAGCCGGCGCCGCCGGTGACCAGGATGCGTTTTCTGCTGTCGTAGATTCTCATTGGGGTGACCTGTAATCGGTGAACTGTGAACTGTGGGCTGTGAACTGTGAACTGTGAACGTGAACCGTGGGCAGGTACTCGGTTCACTGCTCACGGTTCACTGCTCACTTCATCCTCGAGCTCGTCTTTAAGTGCTTCGATCTCGCGCTGGATGGCCTGGAATTCGGCTTCCTTGCGCTTGAGGAAGGCGAGGGTGATGCGGGTTTTTTCCTCCACCCCGGCGGGGGTGAGGAGGTAGGCGTATTGGCGCTTGTTGGGGTTCTTGCTGAAGTTGCCGAGCTTGACCAGTCCCTTTTCCACCAGCGCGCGCAGGCAGTAGTTGGCCTTGCCCAGGCTCACGCCCATTTGCGCCGCGAGCTGGCGCTGGCTCAGAGTCGGATTGGCCTGCAGCAGCTTGAGCACTTGCAGGTGCTGGGTTTCCGGAGGGGTGCGCGGGTGGGTGTTCATTTTTGTGCGGCGGATTGTACGGTTGATGTTATCGGCCGGCCAAGCGAAATGTTGAGGGTGGGTGGTTGCACGGGGTTGTAGGAGGGCCGCCCCGGCCCGAATGCGGTGGTGGTTGCGTGAGGTCGTATTCGGGGCGAATGCTTTGGTGGTTGCGAAGGTGCGATATTCGGGGCGGGGCGCCCCTCCTACAGGGCGACGCCGGTGATGCTTGATGTTGTGGGAGGCTCGCCCTCGAGCCGAATGCGGTGGTTGTTATGCGCGGGGGGGGGCCTCTCCCACAGGGGGTGATGATGTTGGCGGGGTTGTAGGAGGGCCGCCCCGGCCCGAATGCGGTGGTGGTTGCGGGAGTGCGTATTCGGGGCGGGGCGCCCGAGCGAGGTTGTTGCCGCATACGACTCCGCACGCGCTTCAGCGTGTAGTGGATCGGAGTCCTTTAGGGCTTTAGCGGCTTACAACGACGGCCTACCCTTTATGCCCGTTAGGGTGCTTGCGGGTGCTCCCGCAGGGGGGATTCTCGGGATATCCACCTTGTTGCCTGCCAACTCACCCGGGCCGACAGGAAGTTGCTGACACGAGTACCGGGACCTACAATGGCAAAGTCTGACATTGCTAAGGAGATCACCATGTCACTGAATGTTTCTTTACCTGCCGAACTGGAAAACCGGGTCCGTGCACATGTGGCATCAGGAATGTTCGGGTCTGCCAGCGAAGTGATTCGTGAGGCGTTGCGGCTGTTCGAGGCATACCAATCCATTCAGGCGTCGACCCTGGCGGCACTGAAGTTGGATATCGCACAAGGCATGGCGGATCATGCGGCCGGCCGTACTGACGCGTTAGATGTGGCCGCGGTCAAGGCCAAGGGGCGTGAAGCATTGGCTGCAAAAGCGGCGCGCTGATGCCACGTTTGTTGTTCACCCAAACCGCGCTTTCAGACCTGCTGGAGGCATGGATGTACATTGCCGAGGACAACCCAGCGGCTGCCGATAGGGTCCTTGAAGCGATTGAAAACGAAGCGAAGACACTAGATTGAGTGCCTTCGAGCGTTCACCCGATGGGTGAGTCCGCTACACGCCCGAGGGCACGCCTGCTCGTGCGCCCGCCTTTGCCGCCTCCTTGCAGGCCCCGTGCCCGCTGGCGCGGCTTCCACGCCATACATCCTGTACTACCTGCCGCACCCTCGGAAGGCGTCACGGTGCTGCGGGTGCTGCACCACGCCAGCGATAGCGCTTCTCCGAGCATCCCCTGATTGGGCCGGGCACGCTCCGCTGAAGGCGTGCATAGCTGGCCAACTTCCACACCATACATCCTGTATTACCGTGCCCATTGCCGTGAAGGTGTCGAAATCGGTGCTGCGGGTGCCGCACCACGCCCGGGATCATGCCTCACCGCGTGCCCTTTTGACGCGCGTGTTCGGGGCAGGGAGGTGCTCCCGCAGAGGGTGGTGATGTCCCGGGATGGGGATGTAGGAGCCCCGCCCCCGGGGCGAATGCAGTGGTGGTGGTTGCGAGGGTGCGAAATTCGGCCCGGGGGCGGGCCTCCCACAAGGACAGGTGGGCTATCTACCGCAGGGCTGTCGCGTGCCTGATCACCGCATCCCGCACCTGCGGCAGCATTTCATACTGCCGCGGATAATCCAGGCGGAAGAACATCGGGATTCTCGCCAGCTCGGTCAGCTGGCCGAAGTGATGCATCAGCATTTCCCGCGCCTCGATGTCGAGCAGGAAGGAATGCCTGACCAGTTCGATCATGGCATCGCGGCCGCTCACCGGCTCGATAGAAACCGTGTCCGTGTCACCTTCACCCAGAAAATACAGGCAGCGCAGGGGACGCGCCTCGTCGCAATACGCCACTTCATCGTCCGCCAGAAAACGCGACTTGGGCGTGAAGTCCACCGGTGGCGCTGTCTGGGCGGTTTCCGGCATCAGGGCCTGACGCGAATCGTCCCACAGGCGGATGGAGGGATGGCTGGGCTGGATGAGATAACCGTCCCCACCTTTCTCGAGTTGCAGGCCGTCGTCGGTGAGGAAGCGGTGTCCGCTGGTGGCGAAGCTCGCGGCAAGGGTGGATTTCCCCTGGCCCGACACGCCCATGAATGCAACGGCGAAGTTTTCAATTTCGACTGCGCTGGCGTGCAGCACCAGTTTGAACTGGCGGCTCAGCGCCAGCGGCAGGACCTGGTTGAGGTAGAGGTGTTCGACGGTCTGCCTGGAAACTCCAACTGCATAAGACCGACGTCCTGACCGTTGGTTGAAACGGTGAAGTCGGCCAGGTCGGGGAAACGCAGCAGATAGCCATTTTCGACGCGATAGAAGCTCGTCCACAACGTCCCATCTGGAAAAGCCCATCTATGGAACGGAATCAAATCCAAAGGCTCCTGCGTAATGTCGGCATGGACTGAAAAGCAATAGGATTTAACAGCTTCAGATCAGGCCACACATGCAGTATCCAACAACAAGCCAAGCAGATTAAAAACAAAGGGGCCGGTCATGCCGGCCCCTTTGTCATCAGAAAATTGAATGCCGTAAGTTGCGCTTAATTTACTAGCATCCACTATTGACATTTGGTTTGTGGGAGTCATCACACACCGACATTCCGGCATTCTCGCTCGGGCCACTGCCGGATTGCGTCAACTCCTTTATTAAGCCATAACAAACCAGCTCAGGCACCCGGTATTCCCGCTTCCCTGGCGCGCCTTCAGTTCTTGAGCGATCACTAGACATCTCACACCCCGCAATTGATTAAACATATTGAACGCTTAACAATGGCATGTGCTAGCCCATAATGCGCTTCAACCAAAGTACAAGTGTGCTTATATCATAAACACCTTCCCATTCAGCGTCACCATTGGGTTCGCAGCATTTGCCGTACTTTTCCCACACAACTCTTGCATCCACATATTTATCTATCCCTTCAATTTCTTGCTCAATAATGCGAGAAGCCATGGCATGCGTTTCCTTCATTAAGCGAGAAGCAAAATTCCAGCCGAGATGCTCTTTTCCTAAACGCCATCTGACGTTGGGAGACAACTCATCAGCGAATGAAGTTCGTACAAGATATTTTGTCCACCCATTTCGTATTTTGTATTTCAGCGGCAAGCGTAGCCAAAACTCTACCACCCGCTTGTCGCTCCATGGATCACGAAATTCCACGCCATAGCGGCCAGCAACGCGATCATATCCTGTCAGGCCTGAACCAATTCCATGCGGCGGTAACAAAATCCGGACCAACTCCTGCTGATATCCTGGCAATAACCGTCCTATCTTTTGACTTCTTTTTCTCATTCTCTCCAACAGATTCAACCTTTTGGCAAAATCCGGGTTGATCATGCTGTTGGCCAGCGGAGGCTGAGCAGCGCTTTCTCGCAACCTGCGCACCAGCCTGCTTATTGGCTGCGGAACGAAAGCGAAGTAGATGTTCCGCAACATGAGCTTGAAAGGAGACACGCCAATCAGATAATTATTGTTGCGGCTTGCTGCTTCACACTCGCTCCAGGCATGGAGCCATTGCCCTGCCTTCAACCAATAAGCTATGTACCAAATTGGCACATGCATCGTGAGATCTCCTCCCATACCATGCAACATTACCCGATGGCCATCACGACTGGCAGCAAGACACATCATTGCAGGAAGCAAGATGGAATTGTCTACCGGATGGGCTTTGGACCAAGCGGTATCGATCAGGTCTTGCACACTTAGAATACCGGTGAAAGACGGCACTGAAACAAGGTGCACATTGTCGCCCAGACCCGTGGTCAGACTCTGGATGCACTGGCTCTCCACACATGTTTCTGGATGATCTGAGATAGCCGAATAGGTGTGAAATTCTTTGCCTGCCATTTCCGGCAATAGTCGCCTGACCATTGCCGCAATACTTGCGGAATCAAGCCCACCGCTCACCATGGCAGAGACATGGCCTGTGCTACGCATTCGGCATCGAACTGCTTCGCCAAACACATTCAGAAACGCCTCCTGGCAGTCCTCATCTGAGGCGTATTTGGCCTCTTCGCAGACTACAAGTCGCCAATAGCGATTCTTGCGGGCAATTCGACCCTGCGCAATCGTCAGGGTATGGGCGGATGGCAAGGGCATGACATCCGCCAGCCACGAACGTGCATAATCAAAATCAACGAAATTCTGTTGCAGAAAGTAAGCGATCAGCTCTTCGTTTGGATGGCTATACTCCCGGGATATTAAGCAAGGCCTCATCTTCTGAGGCAAAAGCAAAATACCGATCGTTGTGTATGTAATAAAACGGCCTTGCGCCAATATGATCACGTGCGCAAAACAATCTCTCATTTCGTGCGTCCCATAGCGCGAAAGCAAAATCCCCCAATAGATGTTTCGGGCATTCCTCTCCCCATGCCTCATAGCTTTGCAAAGCAAGTTCGGCGTCGGCACGGCTGCGCAACACGGCGCCGCGGCGCAGAAGTTCCTTGCGCAGACCTTCCCAGTTGTCTACCCGCCCATCCATAACCAGCACCAGGCTTTCGTCCTCGTTGGTAAGTGGCTAGGTTTTCTTCAAGTGATTCGGGGGTGGTGCGCAGCATGCACTGGCCGAGCGCGACCGAGCCTTTGACCCAGTGATTGATGCCGTCTGGTCCGCGATGGGCCATCGCGGCGGTCATCTTTTCAATTGAACCGGGTTCGACTGGCGCGCCATCGAAATGAATGATGCCAGCGATGCCGCTCATGGTTGCCGGACTTCCAGTTCAATGTGTCTGATTGGCATGGCTACTCCTTACGGGCGTAGCGCAGTGCCAAGCCCTGCACCATTTGCAAGGCTTCTTCAACACTTGGGAAGGATGCCGGGTCCAGGTCGGCCAGCGCTTGTGCAATTTCCTGGTTGCTTTTTCCTTCCTGCATCATCGTCAAAACGCGCAGGGTGTTTTCTCCACGCTTGTTCAGGTCTGGAAGAAAATCCGGCGCCATTTTGCGCAGCCGCTGCAGGCCATCGGCACGGGCAAGAAAACTGGAATGCCGGCGGGTGCCGGATGCAGCCTTGGCCGTCCAGGTCCAGTCACCCTGGGCGGGGCGCTGCAGGCTGATGGTGATTTCCTCGCCTGCTTCCAGCGCCAGGGGCGGATCGAGCGGCAGCATCACGGGCGACCAGTGCACCTCCGGGCTGTCCGGGTCGGTGCTCAGCCACTGGTCACCCAGGCAGATTCTCGTCCAGCCGAGCAGGCCATGACAGAGCCCGGATTTCTCGATGCGACAAAGCGACTCGCCCTTGCAGTCTGCCTGCGTGGCGGTCATCAGGTCCACGCTGGACAGGGCGCTTCCTGCGGCAAGGCGTTCGGTCTTGCATTCTTCCCGGTTCATCCAGAGGATTTCGTTGGCTGCAAAACGGCGGCCGGACGAGAAGTCGAGTCCCAGGTTGGTCTCGGACCAGCGTCCTACATGCTTGGCGTGGATATCGGGCGCGGAAACCGGTGCCAGCAGAAGCTCGGCAAAGTCGGGGATCAGGTGTCCGCCGGGTTTCAGGTAGCGGTCGCGGGCGTGGAACAGGGACGGCAGCAGGTCTTCGCTGTAGAGCAGGTTGCCGGTGAAGACTGAAACGATGAGGTCGACCTGTTCCGGCAATGCCACTTCCTCGATGGTGCCCTCCAGCACCACGATCCGGTCGGCCAGGCCATTGGCCCGGGCGATTTCCTTGGCGATCTGGACGACGGGTTCGGGCTCGACCAGGTAGACGCGTCTGGCCCCTGCGGCGGCGGCAATCAGGCCGTGGATGCCCAGCCCGGCACCGAGGTCGAGCACCACCGAATCGGGCGTGACGAGCTTGCGGATCGCCTGGGCGTAGAGCCCGTTGCGATATTCATCGAACACCATGGAACGGTGTGAAGCTACCTGGGAATAGGACATGAGCCTGGAGTGAGCCGGGTAGGTGGTGCGAATCAGCCGGCTGGCTATTGAACGGTTGCGAGGCCGGCTTCGACTAGCTGGTCCAGGAGCTTGGCCAGGTCCTGTTCGAGCTGGGCGGGTTCGACCTCGTATTCCGTGAGCAGAACCTCACATGCCGCCTGCGGGCTGGGATCCGCCTGCAGCAGTTGCCACAGGCGGACGCCGACTTCGTCGAGGCCGAAGTAACTGGAACTGGCAAGGTCGAGGATGACGCCTTCCCCGGCGATCTCTTGAAACAAGGCTTCGGGGGAGAGGATGACGCGTTGGGGCAGCATGGCTAAAGGCCCGGATGAACGAATGGAGCATTTTACCCGGCGGAAGCGCAAAGCGGTTTTGTGCGGGGTGTGACCGAACCGGTGTGATGCATGGTCGTGCCAGGATTTGCGGTGGGTGCCGTCAAGATGGCGGAGGCAGTTAGGCCTCAATCGGGGGTTGGCGTCGGCCATCGGCAGCCAGATATGTGCCAGTCAGCTGCGTTGGTTCTAGGGCGTGTTTACACTAATTTTATATCCGCGACGAGGCCGATTCGGGATGCGGCTCGCGACAAAGGGATGCGCCCGAATCGACCCGTCCCTTCGGGTTGCTGCGAGAAAACGCGTCTGCGGCGCGCCTTGCATCCATCGCTTTCTCGCGGCAACGCGGGTGAGAAATTGGTGTAAACACGCCCTGGCTCATTCTCATCCCTTCCGTATCGCTCCGCCACGATATCGAGAAGCTTGCCGTATTCCATCTCCCTGGGGGGTGAGAACGCGCTTTCACTGTTTCAGCGCGGCTTGCTTTCGGGGGCTGTCCGTGTCGATCAACCCGGGTTGGCAATCTATGCCCGACGCGTCTGGGAAGTCATCCTCATTCCTTCCAATGTACCCGACGAGCCCCCGGTCACGATGGCGCTCAGCTTGCCAAACGTCACCAGCCGAGGGGGCTGATAGATTTTCCTGGGAGGGTTGGATGACGCGGGATCGTTGGCTGTCTTGATGTTCATGCAAAGCCTTGTTGATTCATACAGTTCCCGACGATGGCCAAATCTTGCGACAGGATCGCGACATTGTTCTAGCGCTGCGCAGCCTTTTGGCGAGGCGAACCCGCGCATGCGGCCGCCGAAATCCATTAAAAAATCTACGCTTGGGTAGGCTTTGCGCGGGCAGTAATTCGGGAATCTTTTTGGTTCATCTCTTCGCTCTTCTTTGCTCAAGTTCATCTCTTCGCTCTGATTCGCGCCGAATATGAAATGGCTCACTGCCTCGATGGGGGCAGCCGGTTGGCATGCCGGGTTCTCTCGTCAGGGCCCAACCGCTAAGGCCTGAAGTACATCAGCCATTGAGGTGGGGGAGTCCAATTGCCCTCCCGGATTGTTCCAGAACCTGCCGCCACCAAGGTGTGGATTTTTCCGTACGCAATCAGCCGGGGCGGGCGATAGTTTCTCTTGGGATATTTCGGCGATAGGGAACCGCCGGTCGTCTTGCCGTTCATCACTGCTCCGCATGAGTCAAGCTTGAATGCTTGCTTCTAAATAATGTTTTGTTGCTGCTTCAGCCAGTTGGCCAGATGCGCCAATTCGTACAAGCGCCATAGCGAATTCAGATCGCCTGGAAATTGATAATAATCAATAAATTCCATTAGAGCTTTAGGATGAACGTACTGCTCCAGGTCGTCGCGGGCCGCAAGGAGGGCCTTCCTGATTTCCGGGTAGAGCATCCTCGCGTAGGGCTCGGTCAGGTAGCCGCTGAGATGCCCCTTCCCGTATCGCCAGCAAACCGCCTGCGGCAAGTAACCCGCCATGGCACGCCGCAGGATGCTTTTCGGCCAGCCGTTTTGGACTTTCTGGGAATCCGGCAGGCGCATGCAGAACTCCACCACCCGGCGGTCCAGAAACGGGTGCCGGGATTCCAGCGAGCTGGCGGCGGCGACCCGCTCGTAGCGCTCGATGCCGCACACGATGAAAGTGTGGTCGATCGTCCCGGCAACATCCGATTCCCGGTCGAGCGGTCGTCGTAAACGAAAGGTCTCGTTCAGGGTTTCCAGCCGCTCCTGAAGGTGGATGCGGGCTGCGAACTCCGGATCGATGAACGAGTCGGCCAGCACGTGCTTCCACTGCTGCTTTCTTGCGCAATGGGCGCAGGCCCATGCGTAACCAGTCGGGAACGAACGCAGCGCGCAAGGCGTTGATCATCTCGAGTCCCACCGGTGGTCCGCCGAGATAGGCCTGCCTGAGTCCTGCCGCTTCGCGCCAGGCGGTGATGAGTTTGCCGCGCCGCACCAGACGGGGCAGGAACATGCCTTCCGAGAGCACGGAATCGCCGTCGATGCCGTCCAGCATGACCCGCACCCCTTGCCGTCTGGCGAGGATGTAGAGGCTGCGCGGGACGATCATGTGATAGTCGAAAGGCTCTTCGAGATGCCAGGTCTGCTCGGTCAGTTCCGGAAACAGGTCCGGCAACTGGTCGGCGCTGAGGGTGACAGGGTTCAGCCCGTCGAGTTTCAGCATCTCCTGGATGGCCCGCGTCTCGATGCAGGCGGCCGGTTCGCGCGACATGACGGAATAGGTGCGCAACGGTGGGCCGCCCGCCTCCCTGCGCAGTGCCCGTGCCACGCCGACGATGGATGAAGAATCCAGTCCGCCGCTGAGCATCGAACTCACCCTGTCGCCGCCTCGCAGCCGGCAGCGCACGGCTTCAGTGAAGGGTTCGAGGAAGGCCTCTTCGTATTCCCGGTCGGAAGCCAGTCGCAGTTCCGGCCCCGGCTCGGGTTGCCAGTAGCGCTTGATCGACATGCCGCCTGAAGCAACGGTTGCCGTATGCGCAGGCGGCAGGCGGAATACATCCTTGAAGAAGGTGCTGGTCTTGTCGATGCCCTCCAGTTCGGAGACCAGATAGTCGGCAATCCTTGCTTCGTTCAATTCCCGGCTGACGACACCTCCGGCAAACAACGCGTCGGGCGTGGAGGCAAAGCTGAAGGCCATCCCGGGACGGTGGTGGTAATACAGCGGTCGCGTGCCGAAAATGTCGCGTGCGCAAAACAGCGTGTTGCGCGTGCCGTCCCAGATGGCGAACGCGAAGTCACCCAGGATCCGCTCCGCGCTGGCTTCGCCCCAGCACTGGTAGGCGCGCAGCGCGATCTCGACATCGGTGTCCTCGCGGGGCGGACACCCGGCCGAACGCAGCAGCCGGACCAGTTCTTCGCGGTTGTCGATGCGGCCGTCGAACGTGATGACGAGCGAGGCGGCTGCATCCTGATGGGGCTGGCGCTCCTGCTTCGCTTCGGGCGTGGTCCACAGGGCGCGATGGCCCAGGCCGATGTGCTTGCCGGTCCAGCATCCCGCAGCATCCGGGCCGCGATTCGCCTGCGCATCGGTCATGCGGCGGATTCGATCCGCTTCGACCGGCCGCCCGTCCGGAAAGTAGATGCCCGCTATTCCGCTCATGTCTGCATGCAGGAAACCAAGATGGCCGGGTCAGTGCATCGCCTGAAAGCGCTCGGGGGAATCGGCCCCGCCGACAATGACTTCACCGTTGCGCTCGACCCAGGCATGCGCTGCGAAGCCCTGCGCGTCCTTGCGTACGCCGATCACCAGATTCGTCGCGACGCCCCGCCGTCCGAGCAGCCACCAGGCGACCAGGGCCTGGCGCAGGCAGTTCGCCCGGTATGGGCCGCGATGCGCTGCCACGCTGACCAGCCGTGCCACCCGTGTCGCTTCCAGCGCGGCATTGGCCGGTTCGCTTCGATTGGATGAAACATGCCGATCCATCCACGCCCGGGTGCGGCGGTAGCCGAACACGCGCAGGGACAGGGCGGTCGCTGGCAGCAGCCAGGCCGCAGCGAACAGGATGCGCCATTCGTCCGTATTCAGGCTGGCAAGCTTGGCGAGGCGGGATCGCAGCAGGCTGGGCATGCGTCAATCCACCACCGTCATGTTGCCGTGGTCGATGCGGATCGTCCGGTCCGCCAGCGCCAGGCTCGCCGGCCGGTGGGTGATCAGCAGCACGGTGCGGCTGCTTCAGACGTCGCGGCAGGCTTGCAGAAATTCCCGCTCGCCCTCGGGATCGAACATGGCGGTGGCCTCGTCCAGGATCAGGATGGGCGGGTCCTTGAGCAGCGCGCGCGCCAGCGCCAGCCGTTGCTGCTGGCCGCCCGACAGGCGCACGCCCGCGGTCGCCGATCAGGGTGTCGTAGCCTTGCGGCAGGCTGAGGATGAAATCGTGGGCACGCGCCGCGCGAGCGGCCGCCTCGATTTCGGCCTGCGTGGGGGTCGTGGCGCCCGTAGCCGATGTTGTCGCGCACGCTGCCGTTGAACAGCAGCACGTGCTGCGGCACCACGCCGATCTGGCTGCGCAGGCTGGTGAGATTCACGCCCGCGATGTCGGTGCCGTCGATCAGGATCTGGCCGGCATCCGGGCTCGTGCAGGCGCATCAGCAGGTGGGCGAGCGTGCTCTTGCCGGCGCCGTTCTCGCCGATGATGGCGAGCGTCTCGCCGGCCTGGATGTGCAGGTCGAGGTTGTCCAGCGCCGGCTGGCGGCCGGGGTAGGCGAAGCGCACGTCGCGGAATGCGATCTCGCCGCGTGCCGGCGGAAGATCGTGGGCCAGCTGGGCGAAAGGCTCGGGCCGCTCGGTCAGCACGCCTTGCAGGCGTTCGAGCGCGCCGCGCGCGCTCTGGGTCTGGCCGTAGACATCGGCCAGCGCGCTGACCGGGCGGGTGAGCAGCGTGGCGTAGAGCAGGAAGGTGACGAGTTCGGCCGGGCCCGATGCTGCCGCCGCTGATGCGCTCGCTCGCCAGCCACAGCATCAGCACGATGCCGGCCGCAGCCAGGAACTGCACGGCGGGGCCCGAGCGCTGCATAGATCGCGCGCTGCTTGGCGCTCAGCATGCAGGATGTGGTTGATCTGGCGGCGGTAGCGCTCGGATTCCTGCGGCTCGCGGGTGAAGGTCTTGATGGCCGGCAGCATGCCGAGGTTTTCCTCGGCGATGGCGACCGCGCCGGCGTGGGCTTCCTGCAGCTGGTTGGCGAGCGGGCGCAGGCGGCGGCCGATGATCTTCATCAGCAGGTAGAACAGGGGCACCAGCGCGGTGGCGATCAGGCTCAGCAGCGGGTCGATGCGGAACATGAAGATCAGTGCGCCGGCCACGGTGACCAGCAGGGGAATCACGCTGAGCAGGGTGCCGCTGATGAAGCCGCTGAGCGCCGCGACGTCGTAGGTCAGCAGCGCGAGGATTTCGCCCTGGCGGCGCTGGTGGTAGAAGTTCAGCGGCAGCGCCTGCAGATGGTCGTAGAGGCGGATGCGCAGGTCGGCGAGGATGTGTTCGGCGCTGCGGCTGAGCAGATAGCTGTTGCCGAACTTGAGCAGGGCCTGCACCGCGAACAGCGCCAGCAGCGCCAGCAGCACGGTACCCGTGGCGCCCATCTGGCTGGACAGCAGCCCTTCCGCAGCCCTGCCGCCCAGCCAGGGCACCGCCAGCGCCACGCCGCTTTCGGCCACCATCATCAAGCCACTGAGTGCCAGCGCCTTGCGATAGGGCGCTGCATAGCCCAGCAGTTCAGTTCAAGCTTCATGACGGGCGCACCGCGCGTTGCAGGCGTTTGAAAACACCGCCTGCGGCACGCCTGAGGTACAGCCAGGGCAGCCAACTGCCATCCGGATATTTCTGCCGCATGTAGTCGGCTGGCGGAAACAGGGTGTCGGACAGAAATCGTGTCTTGCTTGGGACGCCTCGAGATCGCGCAGAAATCCATCCAATGCTGGCGCAGTGGCCCGCTCGTAAAATAACGCGCCACGATTTCCGTCTGGCCTGTACGGCCCAGCGCAGCGAGCACGGACTCGGGAGGCGTGGTGTGGAACGCGGTGCGGGCACGCGCCAGCCCTTCCAGGCAGATTGCGCACAAGCCTTTTGCCTGCGCCATGTTCACCACTTCATCCCAATCCGGCTGGGGAAAACTCTGTGCCAATAAATGAATGTCGTACAGCCAGATCAGCCGGTCGCCGCTGTAATACGCCACGCCGTCGACGTAATAGGGGTTGTGCTTGTGGGTGGCGCGATGCATGCAGGCGAGCAGCAGCGCATGCACCCTGCCTGCCGCGCGGGCATCGGGGCCGAGCGCCGGCACCGCCTGCGCATGCTGCAGCAGTTCCTCGTGGCTGAACAATCGCGACAGCAGCTCGGAGTTGTTGATGCGCCAGTGAACGTCCAGGGTATGGGCGTCGCCTGCCGCTTCGGTCCGGGTGAAGCTTGCCTGATAGGAAATGCTTTCCCCGCTCACTGCGCATCCGCGCTCGAAACCCAGTGCGGATAACGTGTCGGCCACCAGGGGCTGTGTCTGCGGCGGGATGATCAGGTCGGTGTCGCCGCGGCTGCGCAGAGAATCTTCTGGATAAAGCGTGTAGGCGAGCGCGGTGCCTTTGAACAAGACCGGCTGGATGCCCGCTGTGGCCAGTTGCGACAAGGTTTCCTTGAGCAGCGCGCGATGGCGCAATTCCCACATCACCTGGGATACGGCACTTGCCCGACAGGCCTGCAGGACGGCAGCCGGCCAGTCGCGCGCTCGCTTCAGTTTCGTGCTGGAGACGGCCATGCATCAGGGCGAGTACGCCGTGGTAGCCGGCGCGCTCCAGGAATGATGCGGCAAAGCCTGCATTCCCGGATGGCCAGGCAGGCTGCTCTCCACGCAGGAACGCAGCCAGGAAGCCTTCGATGTCAGGCATGGAGGTGAACGGAGACCCTTGCACGGCGGGTGGATGAGGTTTGCAAGACGCTGATTCTACAATGCGGGGAGCGCGACATTCGGGCCGGGGGCGGCCCTCCTACAGGGTGTGAAGGGCTGTTGGATTGTAGGAGCCCCGCCTCGGGGCGAAGGGTTGTGGATTGTGGCGGCGCAAAATTCGGACCGGTCACCCTCCGGGTATAGAGGCTGCCCTCTATAAAAGGAGTCTATTGTGGGCTGCCGAACGGCCCGCCCGACACCCGCATGCCGAGCTGGATGCCCTTGCTGCGGAACCCGCCCTGCGGCACTTCGAGCGCGTAGCGGACCGGTCCGCGCGGGCAATGAAAGGTCAGCGTCTGCGGCCGCATGTCCTGGATGTCGACGATGGTGCCGTCATCGGCCAGAAAGGCGATCGACAGCGGGATCAGCGTGTTCCGCATCCAGAAGCAGTGGGTGGCTTTCTGCTCGAACACGAACAGCATGCCGGCGTCGCTTTCCAGGCGGGTACGGCCCATCAGCCCGATTTGGTGTTGCTGCGGGGTGCTGGCGACCTCCACCTGAAACACGTGGGTGCCGGCACGAAGCTGCAGGCGGGAGTCGGCTGCGCTAGCCAGCGAGGAGAGCGCGAGCAGCAGGGCAAGTTGCGCCAGCCAGCGCAGCCTAGAGGGCATCACGCATCTTCTCCGCCAGCGCCAGCGCGCTCGGCAGATCGGCATCCAGCACGTTGAAATGTCCCATCTTGCGGCCGGGGCGGGCGGTCTGCTTGCCGTACAGGTGCAGCTTGATGGCGGGGTGCGCGAGCAGCGCGTCCCAATGCGGGCCGCCGCCGTGCCAGCGGTCGCCGAGGATGTTGACCATCACCACCGGCGACAGCAGGCGGGGTTCGCCGAGCGGCAGGCCGGCAAGCGCGCGCACCTGCTGCTCGAACTGGTCGGTGACGCAGGCATCGAGCGTGAAGTGGCCGGAGTTGTGCGGGCGCGGCGCGATCTCGTTGATCAGCAGGCGGCCGTCGACGACGAAAAATTCGACTGCCATGACGCCGACGTAGCCGAGCTTGCCGGCCACCGCGCGCGCGGTGTCGCACGCCTGCTGCGCGAGGCTGTCGGGCACGCGGGCGGGGACGATGGAGACGTCGAGGATGCCGTTGTCGTGGCGGTTCTCGGCGACCGGGAACAGCGCGCATTCGCCCGCGTCGTCGCGCGCCAGCACCACCGAGACTTCGCGTTCCAGCCTGACGAAGCCTTCGAGCACGCAGGGCTCGCCGCCGAATGCGTCGAACGCGGCGCGCGCCTCGTCGAGCGTGTTGACGCGCGCCTGGCCCTTGCCGTCGTAGCCGAAGCGCGCCACTTTCAGCAAGGCCGGCGCGCCGATGTCGGCCAGTGCGGCGCGCAGGTCGCCCTCGCTGTAGACGAGCGCGAACGGCGCGGTGGCGAAGCCGTTTTCTGCGAGCCAGGACTTCTCGTGGCTGCGGTCCTGGACGATGGCGACCGCGGCGGCACCGGGCGACACCCGGCAATGGCCGGCGAGTTCGATCAGGCTTGCCGCCGGCACGTTCTCGAATTCGGTGGTGACCGCGACGCAGGCTTCGCCGAGCTGCTTCAGGGCGGCGTGGTCGGCGTAGTCGGCCTGCAGGTGCACGTCGGCCATCTGTCCGGCGGGACTGGCGGCGTCCGGGTCGAGCACCATGACCTTGTAGCCCATGGTGCGCGCGGCGATGGTGAACATGCGTCCGAGCTGGCCACCACCGAGGATGCCCAATGTGGCCCCCGGCAAAACAGGAAGCATGGTTTGCCGGGACTCCGATCCACTACGGGCTCTTGTGCCCTTCAGGGTAGAACCCCGTGTGGAATCGTCTGCGCCAGGCAAGCTAGGCAACGGCTTACTCGACATCCGGCAGTTCCATCCCCATCACGGTATCCGCCTGGTGCTTGCGGAAATCGTTGAGCCGTTCGGCCAGCGCGTTGTCGGTGCGGGCGATCAGCGCAGCGGCGAACAGCGCCGCGTTGGCGGCGCCGGCCTCGCCGATGGCGAAGGTGGCGACCGGGATGCCCTTGGGCATCTGCACGATGGAGAGCAGCGAGTCCATGCCCTTGAGGTATTTCGACGGCACCGGCACGCCGAGCACCGGCACGATGGTCTTGGAGGCGATCATGCCGGGCAGGTGGGCGGCGCCGCCGGCGCCGGCGATGATGGCCTTGAGCCCGCGCGCTTCGGCGCTGGCGGCGTATTCGTACAGCAGGTCCGGCGTACGGTGCGCCGACACCACCTTGGCCTCGAAGTGGACGCCCAGTTGCTTCAGCAGCATCGCCGCGTGCTTCATCACCTCCCAGTCGCTGGAAGACCCCATCACCACCCCCACCTGAGGTGCGCTCATCGTGCTGATCCTTGCAATGCGAAAGGCGGCATTTTACCGCGGAGACTCTCTACAATGGCGCGCCTGCGATTCCGGATGACGATCACGCCCGCTTCCCTGCAAACCCTGATCCTGCTCACGCTGTCCAACGTCTTCATGACATTCGCGTGGTATGCGCACCCGAAGGACATGAACAATCAGCCGTGGGTGGTCGCGGCCTTCGCCAGCTGGGGCATCGCCCTGTACTGCTGCAGGTGCCGGCCAACCGCATCGGCTTCAGCGTGATGAGCCTGCCGCAATTGAAAATCATGCAGGAGGTCATCGCGCTGTCGGTGTTCGTGCCGTTCGCCGTGCTCTACATGAAGGTGGAGCTGAAATGGGGCTTCCTGTGGGCGGCGCTGTGCCTGATCGGCGCGATCTATTTCATGTTCCGCAACGCGTAGCCGGCCGGTTTGAAGCGGACGGCTTCGCGGCGAGCACACCGAAGGGCATAAAGGCGCCGCGCCTACCTGATTTTCCCCATCTTCACCATCACCTCGCAGGGGTTGCCCTGCACCGGCGGCAGGGCGACATGCTGCTGCGCTGCGCGCGTATCGATTTCCTTGTTGTGGCCTTCCCAGTAGGCCTGGCATTCGGGCAGGGTTTTCATGTTCTGCAACTGGGTGACGTAGGCCTTGCGTTCCTGCTCGGTCATCAGTTGCGCGCCGCGGATATTGTTGCCGGAGGCATACCAGGGGAAGGCGTGGGCGAGCGAGGCGGTCAGCGAAAGGGCGAGGAGGACGGTGATGCGTTGCATGGGGTTTCCTGGGTTGAGAGGGGTGCCGGCCGACATCGTACACCGGGCGCAAAAAAAGCCCCGCAGTGCACGGGGCTTTTTTGAAGGATGGTTGGCTTTACCCGCAAGGGCTGGGCCGTGGTTGTAAGGCGCCGCAGGCGCCAACACCCACGCTCACACGCAGCCGGTCGGCTTCGGGGTGCCGGCGTAGCGGCCGGCCTGCTTGGCAGGGCCGAACGGGAACAGGTCGAAGAGGAATTTCTTCTCGCCCCACTCCGGGCCGAATTCTTCCTTCAGGCCCTTCTGCAGGAAGCGCAGGTTGGGCGCAGTGCCGTTTTCGGCAAAAAAGCTGCGCATGTAGTTGATGATCTTCCAGTGGTTTTCCTGGAGTTCCAGCTTGTCTTCCTTGGCCAGTTCGATGGCCAGGTCTTCCGACCAGTCTTCCAGGTTGACCAGATAGCCTTCGGGGTCGGTTTCGACTATTTTGCCGTTGATTTCGCGTTCCATGATGTTGTCCTTGCGTCCAGTGAGTAACGTACTGGACGCATCATAGAATAACCGAGTAAATTGGTCAACTACTCACGATGGGCAGGTCGTTTGATTTCGCTGCAGGGGCCCGGCCATGCGCTTCGCCAAGCGCCTGCTTGAGCCAGGCGTAGTAGGCATCGTACATCGTCATGCCGTGTCGCAGCATTTCATGGTCGTCCCGGAACAGTGCCGACAATCCCAGCGACTGTGCCAGCAGGCCGGCGCATTGCGGCGCCAGGTCGAGGCGGGCGGTGTCGGCGCCGCGCACGATGACGGCGAGCTGCTGCAAGGCCGGGTCGGTCAGATCGTGCAGGCGCAAACAGGCATCGAAGCTGCACAGCTCGCCGACATGGCCGTATTCCACGCCCGGGATGTCGTAGGGAATCGCGCCGGTCGCCTCGGCAACCGGCAGCACTTCGTCAGCGCGAACGTAGAGAAACTCGGCGTCGCGGTCGATGAAGCGCGCGATCAGCCAGGGGCAGGCGATGCGGTCGATCTTGGGGCGCTCGCGCGTGACCCATTTCATCTGGCGGCTTTCATTTCGGCACGACCTTGCCGCCGGCCGCTTTCCAGGCCTCGATGCCACCCTCGATGAAGCGCGCCTTGACCCCCTCGGCCTGCAGGCGGTCGACCACGCTGTTCGACACGCTGCCGCCGCGCACACAGTAGACCACCACGTCGAGCGTGCGCGGCAGGGCGCCGATCCAGACGTCGATCTTGTCGGGGTTCTTCCACATCGCGCCGGGGATGGTTTCGTTCGATGCCACGAAATCGGCCTCGCGCCGCACGTCGAATACCAATGTCGTGTCGGGGTTCAGGTCGGCCGCCTGGATGGTGCGCGGCAGGTCCGGGCATTTCTCGGTCGGGCTGCCGCAGCCGCAGCGTTTGAGGGGTTGGGGGGTGGTTTCCATATCGATCTCCTAATTGATCCTGCACATTTTATCCAAGTGTCCGGTCGTGTTGAGCCCTTGAACATTGCTCAGGACAGGCTTGTCGCAACATGAATGGACGCTTGGCCTTCGGCAGGACCAGGTCGAACGGTAGGTTGGGTTCATTCGCGCCGGATCAATAGACCATCGATCACCGTGCCTTTCAGGCCGTGCATCAGCCGTCCGATGTGAATCGCCAGCTGGGTGGCTTCCGTCAATAGCGGCAGCATGCAGTAGTCGAGCGCGTGCTGAGAGCGATGCCCGGATTTCCAGCGGCCGCGACTTCCACTACGATGACAGCATCGCCTCCTGGAGCCCTTGCCATGCAGGTAGCCCTTTTCGTCAGTTGTCTGGTCGACCTGTTTCGGCCCAGCGTCGGTTTCGCCGCCGTGCGCCTGCTGGAGAACCTGGGCGCCGAGGTCGTGGTGCCCGAGGCGCAGACCTGCTGCGGCCAGCCGGCCTACAACAACGGCGACTTCGCCACCGCCCGCGCGCTGGCGCAGCCCCTGATCGACACGCTGGCCGTCTACGAGCATGTGGTGGTGCCTTCCGGTTCCTGCGCCGGCATGCTCGTCAAGCACTATCCCGAGCTGTTCCTGACCGATCCCCTGTGGCACGCCAAGGCCGAGAACCTGGCGCGGCGCACGCGCGAGCTGTCCGCCTTCCTCGCCGAGTTCGGCGGCGCGCAGGCCGTCGCCGAGCGTTTCGCCGGCCGGGTGGCGATGCACGATTCCTGCTCGGCCCGGCGCGAGCTTGGCATCCATGCCGCGCCGCGCGCGCTGCTCGACCAGGTGGCGGGCCTGGAACGGGTCGAGCTGGACGAAGCCGAAACCTGCTGCGGCTTCGGCGGCACCTTCTGCGTCAAGTACCCCGACATCTCGGCGCGCATGGTGTCCGACAAGGCCGCGGCGGTGATCGCCAGCGGCGCCGACGTGCTGGTCTCGGGCGACCTCGGCTGTTTGATGAACATCGCCGGCCGGCTCAAGCGGCTGCGAGAGCCCGGTGCGGGTCTATCACCTGGCCGAGCTGCTGGCCGGCATGACCGACGCGCCAGGCATCGGCGAGCGCAACCAGTCATGAAGCCGACCTCGCACGCCTTCTCCGCCAACGCCCGCCAGGCCCTGCACGACATGCGCTTGCAGCAGGCCCTGGCCAAGGCCGGCGCGGGCTTCGTCGCCAAGCGCCGCAGCGCCATCGACGACCTGCCCGAGTTCGCGGCCTTGCGCGAGGCGGGCCGCGCGATCAAGGAGCATGCGCTGGCCAACCTCGACCACTACCTGCTGCGCTTCGAGCAGCAGGTCATCGCCAGCGGCGGGCAGGTGCACTGGGCCGAAACGCCGGATGAGGCGTGTGCCGCAGTGCTGGAGATCTGCCGCGCGGCCGGGGCGAAGTCGGTCGCCAAGGGCAAGACCATGGTCGGCGAGGAGATCGCCGTCAACGACGCCCTCGAAGGCGCCGGTTTCGAGGTGGTCGAGACCGACCTCGGCGAATACATCATCCAGCTCGCGCACGAACCGCCCAGCCACATCATCGCGCCGGCGGTGCACAAGACCCGCGCCCAGATCGCCGAACTGTTCGAGGGGGTGCATCACCAGCCGGGCCTGACGCGGCCGCTCGAGACAGTGCCGCAAATCGTCGACGAGGCGCGGCAGGTGCTGCGGGAAAAATTCCTCGCCGCCGACGTCGGCATCACCGGCGCCAATTTCCTGATCGCCGAGACCGGCTCCGCCGCCATCGTCACCAACGAGGGCAACGGCGACCTCTCGGCCACGCTGCCGCGGGTGCACATCGTGCTCACCAGCATCGAGAAGGTGGTGCCGACGCCGGAGGACGCCTCGGTGCTGCTGCGGCTGCTGGCGCGCAGCGCCACCGGCCAGGAGACCACCACCTACACCACCTTCTTCACCGGCCCGCGCCGCGCCGACGATGCCGACGGCCCCGCGGCGTTCCACGTGGTGCTGGTCGACAACGGCCGCAGCCAGATGCTCGGCGGGCCGTATCACGAGATGCTGCGCTGCATCCGCTGCGGCGCCTGCCTGAACCACTGCCCCGTCTACGGTGCGGTCGGCGGGCACGCCTACGGCTGGGTCTATCCGGGACCGATGGGGGCGGTGCTGACGCCGCTGATGGTGGGCCTGCAGGAGGGGCGGCCGCTGCCGAATGCCTCCTCGCTGTGCGGCCGCTGCGAAGAAGTCTGTCCCATGTCCATCCCGCTGCCGAAGCTGCTGCGCGAGCACCGGCGCCAGGAATTCGTCCGCCGCCTCGTTCCGCCGCGCAGCCGCTGGGCGCTGGCGGCCTGGGCCTGGTTCGCGCGGCGGCCGCGCCACTATCGCTGGACCAGCCGCCTGGCCATGGGGCTGCTCGGCAGGCTCGCCGGCGGCCGCGGCCGTTTCCGCAGCCTGCCGTTCGCGCAGGCCTGGACCGCGTCGCGCGACCTGCCGGCCCCGCAGGGCGGCACCTTCATGGACCAGTGGCGGCGGAGAACGAAACATGACTGATCGCCGTGCCGCCATCCTCGGCCGCCTGTCGAGAACGCTCGGCCACACCGCTTCACCAGTTGCTGATGTCGTCACGCAGCGCCTGGATGCCCGCGCGCGCGGACCGCAGCCGCAATGGCCGGATACCCTGCGCGAACGCTTTCTGGCCAGGCTGGCCAGGGTGTCCGGCACGCTTGCCGAAATCGACGCAAGCACGGCGATCGCGCCTGCGGTGGCCACTTATCTGGAGGCGCAGCAGCTGCCGTATCGACTGGCGGTGGCGCCGCATCCGCTGCTGGCCGGGGTGACATGGCCGGCGGCGTGGCAGGTGGCCCGCCGCCACGCCCAGGGCGACGACCGGGTGGGTCTGACCGTTGCCTTCTGCGGCATCGCCGAGAGCGGCAGCCTGATGCTGCTGTCGGGGCCGGACAGCCCGACCACGCTCAACTTCCTGCCCGACGATTTCCTTTGCCTGCTGCCGGCCAGCCGCATCGTGCCGCGCATGGAGGACGCCTGGGACCTGCTGCGCAGCGAGCGTGGCCAGTTGCCGCGTGCGATCAATTTCATTAGCGGGCCCTCGCGCACCGCCGACGTCGAGCAGACCATCCAGCTCGGGGCGCACGGCCCGCGCCGACTGCACGTGCTGCTGCTGGGGGAGGCTTTCGGCTAGGTATCGAAGCGCAGCCGGCAGTGGGTTTCGCGCGTGAGCGCCACGCTCACGACCGCCCCCGCCGCGCTGATCGCCAGCCACAGGAAGGCGGCGTGATAGGCGGCCGCATCGTAGAGACGAATTCCATCGACTTCGACGCCGTGCCAGTTGCGGTCGAGGATCCAGCCGAGGCCGCTTTGCTGGATCGCGGCGAAACCCAGCACCGACATGTTGATCACGCCGCCAGCGGTGCCGGCGGCACCCGGATGGTTGACCTCGCGCGCGAAGGCGAAGCCGATGATGAGGCTGCCGGCGGTGAAGCCGATCACGGCGAACAGCAGGTAGAGCACGCTCGCCGGCAACTCGGCGACGAACAGGAACACGGCCCAGGCGAGGGCATTCGCCAGCGCCGCGCCGAGATAAGGCAGCTTGCGCCGGCCGATGCGGTCGGACAGCGCGCCGAGCACGGGGCCGCCGATGGCGAAGCCGAGCAGCATGGTGGTGGTGAAGGTGGCGGCATGGCTGCGTGCCATGCCGTGGGCCTGCACCAGATAGGGCACGCCCCAGAGGCCGGCGAAGGCGAGCACCGGCGCGGCGAGCAGCCCGCCGGCGAAGAACAGCGGCCAGGTATCGCGCGCGCTGATGACCTGCTTCAGGCTGCGCGCGGGCGACATGCCGCCGTTGTTGCGCGCTTGCGGATGGGCGTGGCTGGCGTAGCCGCGCTCGCAGGGATCGTCGCGCACCCATAGCCAGACCGCGGCCGCGAGCAGCACGGTGACGCCTGCACTGGCGAACATGGCCGGACGCCAACCGAAGCCGGCTACCGCTTCGGCCAGCGGCACCCCGGCCAGCATGCCGCCGAGGTTGCCGATCAGCAGCGAAACGCCGGTCACGGTGGCGAAGCGGTTGGCGGGGAACCAGTGGCCGGCCAGTTTCATGCAGGCGACGAAGGCGACCGCGACCGAGGCGCCGATGAGGCCGCGGCCGAGATAGGCCAGCCACAGGCTGTCGGCCAGCGCGAACAGCACGGTGCCGGCGCCGGCGACGAGCGCTGCCGCCGTCGCCACCCGGCGCGGTCCGACGGCGTCGGCAAGCAGGCCGCTGGGAATCTGCATGGCAGCGTAGGTGTAGAAATAGATGGCGGAGAGATTGCCGAGCATGGTGGCGGCGATGCCGAAGTCGCGCATCAGTTCGTCGACCATCACCGCCGGCGCGACGCGCTGGAAGAAGCCGACGAAATACAGGCTCGCCAGCAGGCCCCAGGTCGCCCAGGCCAGCGCGGCGGGCGGCAGGCGGTTCATGCTGCGGGCTTGCCGATGCCGGCTTCGCTCATCCGCTCGCTGATGCGGCGCGCCGCTTCCTGCAGCAGGGGAACCCATTCGGCCTCGCGCCGGCGCTCGATCGGCGACGAGATCGACAGGCCGGCGACGATGGCGCCGGTGCTGTTGCGGATGAGGGCGCCGATGCAGCCGACGCCGATTTCGGCCTCCTCGTTGTCGAGCGCGTAACCCAGCTTGTGGTAGCGCGAGACCGTGGTCCAGAGCTTCCCCGGGGCGGTGATGGTGTGCTGGGTGTAGGCGGGCAGGCCGGTGCGTGCGGCATAGTCCTTCGCCATCTGATGGCCGCCCGCGCCCAGCATCAGCTTGCCCACGGCGGTGACGTGCAGCGGCGCGTGACTGCCGATGACCTGCTCCACCCGCATCATCCGGCGCGGCGTGGCGCGCTCGATGTAGACCACCTCGTCGCCCTCGCGCAGGGTCAGGTTGACGGTCTCCTCGACCTTGTTGCGCAGCCACTCCATCACCGGCCGCGCGATCTCGGGCATGTTGGTGCCGCCCTGCAGGGCGCAGCCCCACTGCATCAGCTTCTCGCCCAGCCGGTACTGGCCCGTTTCGATGCGGCTCACCAGGCCGTTGTCGACTGCGGACGCGAGAATGCGGAAGGCGGTCGACGGATGCAGTCCGCTTGCGGCCGAGAGCGCCTTCAGGCTGGCCGTGCCGCCGTTCTGCACGAGGATCTGCAGCAGCGTCGCGAGACGGTCGATGACCTGGATGCCGCTGCGTTTGTCAGAGTTCATTTTCCCGCATTGTGAAAACGATTGTGTATTGTGAAATGATAGTCTTTGAAATAAGGTGGGTGCAACCAGAGAGGTTCGAGGAGCAACGCCGTGTCTGGTCGGGCCGTTCCCGCTGTTTGCAATGGCGTGGCTTGTTTCGGCGGGCGGGTTTTCGCCCATCTGAAAACTGCCGTTCGGTATTTGACGTCTACACTGGGATATCCAACAAGCAGGGAGGATCATCACCAAAGAAATGCTGAATTCAGGGCTGGCCTTGCGCGCTTCGCGTGCACAGGGGCGGGTCCTTCAAGGCTGCTCGGTTGTGCGATGGCCGCATGACCATCCTCGTTATCCCGGCATGCAATGGGGCGTCTGCCCCGGCGATGCGGGGACAAGCCGGGGTGGTAACGGTCTGTCGACGGCTCGGCGGGGTGGGTGAGGCAGCAATCCCTGTCGACACTCGCAAGTGCTTGCCACGACGAATGCTCGGGCCGTCATGCGGGACGAGTGATTGCTGAGAAGTGGTGCTTATAAGTTTAAATTCGAGGAGATACGTGATGAATGAAAAAGACAAGTCAATCGATGAAACGAGTAATGCCGAGGCAGCCCCCGCACGTCGCCAGTTCCTGAAGGCGACGGCTGCAGTGGGTGCGGCCGCTGTCGTGAGCGCGCCCTTCATCAGCAATGCCCACGCCGCCGCAGGCCAGACCTGGAAGGTCCAGTCGGTCTGGGATGCAGGCACCACCGGGTACAAGCTGTTCGAGACATGGGCCAACAGCATCCGCGAGAAATCCGGCGGCGAACTGACCATCAAGCCGTTCCCGGCAAAGTCGGTGGCAGCCGACAATAACTCCCTGTTCGACGCGGTGAAGAGCGGCGTGCTGCAGGGCATGAACCCCTTTACCCTGTACTGGCCGGGCAAGATTCCCGCCTCCGTGTTCCTCTCTTCCTACCCCATGGGGCCGGACCAGCCCTCGCAGTGGGACACCCTCTTCTACGGCCTTGGCATGCTCGACATGACGCGCCAGATCTTCGCCAAGCACAACATGTTCTACGTCGGCCCGATCCAGCACGACGCCAACATCATCCACTCCAAGAAGCCGGTGACTTCGCTGGCCGATCTCAAGGGCATGAAGATCCGCCTGCCCGGCGGCATGGTGGCCGAGGTGTTCCAGAAATTCGGCGTCAGCCCGATCGCACTGCCCGGTTCCGACATCTTTCCCGCGCTGGAAAAGGGCACCATCGACGCTGCCGACTACGTGGGCCCGGCGGTCAACTATGACCTCGGCTTCCACCAGGTGACCAAGTACATCCTGATGGGACCGCCCGGCATGATGTCGATCTACCAGCCGGTCGACCTGATGGACCTGACGGTGAACATGGGGGCCTGGAAGCGGCTGTCGAAGAAGATGCAGGTGTTCGTCGAGGAGCAGGTCGCCATTTATTCGCTGCACCACTTCGTCACCATCCAGAAAGCCAATATGGAGGCGATGGACAAGTTCATCAAGGCGGGCAGCACGGTCTCCCGGCTCAGCGAGGCCGACGTGATGGCCTTCCGCAAGGCGGCGATCCCGGTCTGGTACGAGTGGGCCCGCAAGGACGCCGACGCGGCACGGGTCTTCAAGCTGCAACTGGACTACATGTCGAACGACATCATGGGCTATGTGTCGCCCAGCGATATCAAGGGCATGAAGCTGTAAGCCCATTGGTCACGGCAAGGAAAGAGGCGGGGATCACCCCCGCCCCTTGTTCAGGGTGATACGGAGAAGAAAATGACTGGCATCACTGTCGGCTTTGTCATGCCCCACTGGCTGTATTGGGGATTGCTCGTGGTCGTGCCGCTGATCCTGATGGTCCTGGCCCGGCAATCCGAAAAAAAGCGCCCGCCGCTCCCGGTGGCGGACGAGGAACTGGCGCTCGATGTGCTCGCCGAGGAAGATCCGGTGATGCATGTCCCGGGCAATGCGGTCACGCGCGCACTCGACTGGATCAGCAACCAGACCGGGACCTTCGTCGCGCTGTGGGCGATCATCCCGGTCTGCTTCTATACCTACGAGGTGGTTTCGCGGCAGATCTTCGACATGCCCACCATCTGGGTGCACGAGGCCTCCTATCTGCTGTTCGGCATGCAGTACCTGGTGGCGGGCGGCTATGCCCTGCTGCACGGCGCGCACGTGCGGGTGGACGTCCTCTACGTCAAATTGCCGGCGCGGGGCCGCGTCGGCATGGACATCTTCACCTCGGTGTTCTTCTTCATCTTCGCGCTGACCCTGCTCGGAACCGGCTGGCAGTTCTTCAATGACTCCTACCAGATGCGCGAGGTCACCATGGAAACCTGGCAAATCCAGCACTGGCCGGTCAAGGGCGCGATGGTCCTCGGTTCCGCCCTGCTGATCCTGGCGGGAATTTCCAAACTGATCAAAGACATCATGCTGTTCCGTCGCATGGGTGGGGACGCCTGAGATGAATGCCACTGCAGTTGCCAAGCCCCGCCCGGGGAAGAACGCGTTCTGGACCTGGCTGATGATCGTGGCCACCCTCGGCACGGCTTTCGCCGTGGCGGTGGAGCTGATCAACATCGTGTTCTACGACCCGTACGGCGATGAGTACTTCCTGTTTCGCACCGCGGGCATCCTGTCCGACGTCGACATCGCAAACCTGACCTGGCTGATGTTCGGCTCGCTGTTCGTGTGCCTGATGGCCGGACTCCCGCTGGCCTTCGTCATCGGCGGGCTGGGGGTGATATTCGTCTATCTGGTCGGCGACCAGGCGATGCTGAACATCGTGCCGAGCCGCATCTTCCCGATGATGACCAATTCCGATCTGGCGGCCATCCCGCTGTTCATCTTCATGGCCACCATGCTGGAGCGTGCCGGCCTCATCGAAGAGATGTTCGACGTCGTCTACAAATGGATGGGCGGCCTGCGCGGCGGGCTCGCGGCGTCGACCATCCTCGCCTCGACGCTGCTCGCCGCCATGGTCGGCGTGGTGGGCGCCGCCGTGGTGACCATGGGCATCATCGCCCTGCCGGCCATGCTCAAGCGCAACTACGATCCGCAGATCGCCATCGGCTCGATCATGGCCGGCGGTACCCTGGGCGTCCTGATCCCCCCCTCCATTCTGGCCATCCTCTACGCGGTGGTGGCGCAGCAGTCGGTGGGCGAGCTCTATCTGGGTTCGGTGCTGCCGGGCCTGCTGCTCTCCGGCATGTACGTCGGCTACGTTTTCCTGCGCACCTACCTGAATCCGTCTCTTGGGCCGGCCCTGCCGCTCGAGGAACGCATCGATATCGTCGAGAAGCTCAAGCTGCTCAAGGGCCTGGTCATGCCCATCCTGCTGGTCGTGATCGTTCTCGGCATGCTCTTCGTCGGCATTGCCACGCCGGTGGAGGCCGCCGGCGTGGGCTCCTTCGGCGCCATTGCCGTGGCCCTGATGCACAAGCGCTTCAGCTTCGAGACCCTCAAGGAAGCCTCGCTGACCACGGCCAAGTCGACCGCCATGGTGCTGTGGATCATCTTCGGGGCCTCGATCTTCGTCGGCTTCTACATCCTGCAGGGCGGCCAGGCGTTCATCACCGAGACCATCCTCGGCACCGGCCTGTCGCCCTACGGCATCCTGTTCCTGATGATGCTGCTGCTGGTGGTGCTGGGCATGTTCCTCGACTGGGTCGGCATCCTGCTGCTGGCGGTGCCCATTTTCGTGCCCATCATCCTGTCGATGAGCTTCGACGGTGTGTTCGGGTTGCCCGGACCGGAACCGGAAGTCGTGGCGCTCTGGTTCGGCGTGATTTACCTCGTCAACATGCAGATGTCCTTCCTGAGCCCGCCGTTCGGCTACGCGCTGTTCTACATCCGTGGCGTGTGTCCGCCGGAGATCAGCATGGCCACCATTTTCCGTTCCTCGCTGGCTTTCCTGGCGCTGCAGACCCTGGGCCTGGCGCTTTGCATCGTCTTCCCGAGCCTGGTGACCTACCTGCCGTCCCTGGTGTACGCGCACTGAGCCGGACGCTTGACATGGAGTGCGCCTGCGCATTGCCGCCGGGTAATGCGCCTCGGAAGCCAGGGGGGTGCAGTCGGAAACTGACCGGAGGTGCCTGACATGAACGAACGCGTACAGATTGCCGGCCTGCAGATCGCCCGTCCCCTGTATGAGCTGGTGAAGGATGAAATCGCCCCCGGCACCGGCATCGCGCACGACGCGGCCTGGGCCGGTTTTGCGGCGATCGTCCGCGACCTCGGTCCGCGCAACCGGGCCCTGCTGGCGCGCCGCGACGAGCTTCAGGCCAGGATCGATGCCTGGCACCTGGAGCGCAAGGGACAGCCGCATGACGCCGCGGCCTACAAGCGCTACCTCTACGACATCGGCTACCTGCAGGCGGAAGGCCCCGACTTCGCTATCGCCAGCGACAAGGTCGACGCCGAGATCGCCCGCATCGCCGGGCCGCAGCTGGTGGTGCCGGTGAGCAACGCACGCTATGCGCTGAACGCCGCCAATGCGCGCTGGGGCAGCCTGTTCGACGCGCTCTACGGCACCGACGTGATCCCGCAAAGCGACGGTGCCGAGCGCCAGGGGGCGTTCAACCCGGTGCGCGGCGCCAGGGTCATCGCCTACGCCAAGGCCTTTCTCGACGCGGCTGTTCCCCTGGTCGACGGCAGCTACATCGACGCCATCGCCTATTCGGTCCGCGCGGGGCAACTCGCGGTCACGCTGTCCAGCGGCGCACGCACGGAGCTGCGTGATCCCGCGCAGTTCCGGGGTTATCTGGAAGACGGCGGCAGGACCAGTGCGCTGCTGCTGGTCAACAACGGCTTGCACCTCGAGATTCGCTTCAGCACCGACCACCCCATCCACCAGCTCCATCCCACCGGCATCCGCGATATCTATCTGGAGGCGGCCATTTCCACCATCATGGATTGCGAGGACTCGGTGGCCGCGGTCGATGCCGACGACAAGGTCGCCGTCTACCGCAACTGGCTGGGCCTGATGAAGGGGGATCTGGCCAGCAGCTTCAGCAAGAACGGCAAAACGGTTGCTCGCACGCTCAATCCGGACCGGCGTTTCCTCGGGCCGGATGGCCTGCCGTTCGAGATCCCCGGCCGCAGCCTGATGCTGGTGCGCAACGTCGGCCACCTGATGACCACCGACGCGGTGCTGGACCCGAGCGGCAACGAGATCTTCGAAGGCATGCTCGACGGCTTCATCACCAGCTACGCCGGCCTGCACGACCTGCAAGGCGCCAGTCCCCTGCGCAACAGCCGCTGCGGCAGCCTCTACATCGTCAAGCCCAAGCAGCATGGCCCGGACGAGGTGGCGTTCACGGTCGAGCTGTTCGGCCGGGTCGAGCAGGTGCTCGGGCTGCCGGCCAATACGCTGAAGATCGGCATCATGGACGAGGAGCGCCGCACCACGCTCAACCTCAAGGCATGCATCCGCGCTGCACGGGAGCGCGTGATCTTCATCAACACCGGCTTCCTCGACCGCACCGGCGATGAAATCCACACCTCCATGGAGGCCGGCCCCATGCTGCGCAAGAACGAGATGAAGGCGTCGCGCTGGCTCCGGGCCTACGAGGACTGGAACGTCGACATCGGCCTGGCCTGCGGGCTCTCGGGCCGCGCGCAGATCGGCAAGGGCATGTGGACCATGCCCGACCTGATGGCCGCGATGATGGCGAGCAAGCAGGCGCATCCCGAAGCGGGCGCCAACTGCGCCTGGGTGCCCTCGCCGACCGCGGCCACCCTGCACGCCATCCACTATCACCGGGTCGACGTGTTCGGCCGCCAGCAGGCCCTGCAGCAGCGCGCACGCGCCAGTCTGGACGACCTCCTGGCCATCCCCGTCGTCGCGTCGCCCGACTGGACGCCGCAGGAAATCCAGATGGAACTGGACAACAACCTGCAGGGCCTGCTCGGCTATGTCGTGCGCTGGGTCGACCAGGGCATGGGGGCGTCGAAGGTGCCTGACATCGGCAACGTCGGCCTGATGGAAGATCGCGCGACACTGCGCATCTCCAGCCAGCACGTCGCCAACTGGCTGTATCACGGCGTGGTCAGCGAAAACCAGGTGATGGAATCGCTCAAGCGCATGGCGCGGCTGGTGGACCAGCAGAATGCCGGCGAACCCGACTACATCAACCTTGCGCCGCACTACATCAGCCTGGCGTTCCAGGCCGCGCAGGACCTGATCTTCCACGGCCGGCGCAAGCCCAACGGCTACACCGAACCCACGCTGCACCGGCGGCGCAGGGAGTTCAAGGCGGCGCTCTCCGGCGCGTGAACCGGTCCTGATTCAGGCAATGCGTGAACAGCGGGCGGCCGATGCCGGCCGGGGAGGTCGCCTTGTTGATTCGGCGCAGGGATGCGCCGGAAGGAAGTGCCGGGCCGAGGGTGAGATGGAATAAGCGGCCGCAGCACGCAGGTGTCCGGGCCCGTGCGGCATACGGATAACGGAACAATGGAGACAAGCATGGCGAATGTCGGATTCATCGGCCTCGGCATCATGGGAAAACCCATGGCCCTCAACCTCATCAAGGCGGGAAACCCGCTCTGGGTCCACGGACGGCGGCCGGAAACCATGGCCCCGCTCGCCGCCGCCGGGGCGACGGCCTGCACCTCACCGGCGGAAGTGGCGCGGCACGCCGACGTGATCGTCGTCATGGTGTCCGACACGCCCGACGTGGAGCAGGTGATCTTCGGCGATGGCGGCGTCATCCACGGAGCCAGGCCGGGCAGCGTGGTGGTGGACATGAGCACGGTCTCGCCGACCGCGACCCGGGCCTTCGCGGCGGCGCTGCGGCAGGCTCGGCGTGGAGATGCTCGATGCGCCGGTCTCCGGTGGCGACGTCGGCGCCATCAACGCGACGCTCTCGATCATGGTGGGTGGCCGCGCCGAAACCTTCGAGCGGGTGAAGCCGCTGTTCGAGGCGATGGGAAGGAATATCGTGCATGTGGGCGACAACGGCGCCGGGCAGGTGGCCAAGGCCTGCAACCAGATCGTGGTGGCGCTCACCATCGAGGCCGTGGCCGAAGCGCTCACCTTCGCCCGCAAAAACGGCGTGGATGGCGGCAAGGTGCGCGAGGCGCTGCTGGGCGGCTTTGCCGGCAGCAAGATCCTGGAGGTGCACGGCAAGCGCATGCTCGACCGCGATTACGCGCCCGGCTTCAAGACCCGGCTGCACCGGAAGGACCTCGGCATCGTCATGCAGACGGCGCAGGGGCTCGGTTTGCCGCTGCCGGGGGCGGCGCTGGTGATGCAGCACCTGGATGCGCTGATGGCCGCCGGCGATGCGGAACTCGACTCGTCGGCGGTGATGAAGATCGTCGAGCGCGCGGCGGGCATGGAATCCTGACGGGTAAGCGGTCAGTCAGGCAGACGCCTTGTTTGCCGTCACGCGCTGGCGTGGCGGCACGGGTGTTTCGCTAATCATAAATAATAATTAATCCATTCCATTAGATGTCGTAACTGTTATTTATGGTTCGGGCTTTATAGGATCTGCCGGCGGCACCCAAGCGGGCGCTTTTCCTGACCGAGGCCAACCATGTTCAGTCTGTCCAATATGCTGATCCCGGCAATTCTGTTTTTTGCCCTGGGTTTTCTTGCGCAACTGATCCGCTCGGATCTGAAGTTTCCCGCCGACCTCGGCAAGGCGCTGTCGATCTACCTGCTGGTCGGCATCGGGCTGCACGGTGGAATCGAGCTGGCCAAGGTCGAGCCCGCAGGCGCCATCGGCGCGGTAATCGCGGCACTGGGCCTGGGCTTCGGTTTGCCCGTCATTGCCTATTTCATCCTGGCTTGGGGCGTTCGGGTGGACAAGCTGAATGCCGCCGCCATCGCGGCGCACTATGGTTCGGTCAGCGCCGGCACCTTCATCACCGCGATCGCTTTTCTCGATTCCGTCCAGGTGGCTTACGAAAGCCATCCGGTGATCATGATGGCGATCATGGAATCGCCGGCCATCATCATTGGCCTGGTGCTTGCGAACATGGCGCGCAAGGGGCAGGGCAATGGCAACGAGAAAAGGGTCAGTCGCGAACTGGTGCACGATGCGTTCACCAACGGCAGCGTCGTGCTGTTGCTGGGCGGCATGCTGATCGGTGCGATCGCGCAGCCCGCCGGCCTGAACAAGATCCTGCCCTTCTACGACACCATGTTCATGGGGGTGCTCAGTCTTTTCCTGCTGAACATGGGCATGGAGGCATCGCGGCGCATCGGGGATTTCGGAAAAGTCGGCCCGGCGCTGCTGCTCTTCGGCATTGCCATGCCGCTGGGCGGTGCGGCGATCGGGCTCGCGACGGGGCATTGGATGCTCGGGTTCGGCGTGGGCGGCACGATGCTGGTCGCCGTGCTGGCGGCGAGCGCATCCTATATCGCGGTGCCACCGGCGATGCGGCTGGCGATTCCCGAGGCCAGTCCGGCACTGTTCCTGACCTTGTCGCTCGGGGTCACTTTCCCCTTCAATGTCATCGTGGGCATTCCGCTCTATTTTGCCGCCGCCCAGTGGCTCGTACGTTAACCGGATGGACTTGTCATGAAAGCTGTCAAACGTATTGAAATCGTGATCGAGGAAATCGAGCTCGAAAACGTCATCCGCGAGCTCGATCAGATCGGCGTCGTCGGCTACACCATCGTGCCCCGCGCCGGGGGGCGTGGCGACCGCGGGGTGCGCTACGAAAGCCTGCAGGGACTCAGCAACGTGCTGCTGACGATCGCCTGCGATGCGCAGCAGGCGGACCGGGTAATCGAGGCCATGCGCCCGATCCTCAGGCGCTACGGCGGCATCTGCCTGGTGTCGGATGCGATGTGGGTCGTCCACGACTCATGAGCGGGTGACCTGCTTGCGCGCGCGGCTTCGCGGCTGCGGTTGCGGCAGGGTGACCACCTGGTCGGCCTCGTTCAGCACGAAGTCGTGGAAGGCCTGCGCAATCGGCGACAGGCGCTTGCCGCTGCGATGTACCAGATACCACTCCTTCATGATCGGAAAGCCTTCCACGCTGAGGATGGCGATCCGGTTCAGCGCCAGTTCGAATTCCAGCGTGTGCATGGAAACGATGCCCAGCCCCAGGCCGGCCATCACCGCATGCTTGATCGCCTCGTTGCGGCCCATTTCCATCGAGGTGTTGAGGTTCACTCCGCGTGCTTCGAAAAAGCGCTCCACTGCATTGCGCGTTCCGGAACCGCGCTCGCGCAGGATGAAGTTTTCGTCCGCCAGGCGGCTGAGCGGAATGCGGCTCGCCAGCGCCAGGGGGTGATCCGGGCGCGCAATGATGACCAGCGGGTTCTGCATGAAAGCCTGCGCGGTGAGTTCGAGGTTTTCTGGCGGGGTGCCCATGATCGCCATGTCCGGGATGTTTTCCTGTAGCTGGCTGACCAGTTCCTCGCGGTTGGTCACTTCGAGATGAACCTGCGTGCCGGGGTGGTTTTTCACGAACTCGGCCAGCAGATAGGGCGCGAAATATTTGCCGGTGCTGGTGACCGTGAGCGAGAGGGTGCCGCGCTTCACGCCCTTCATGTCGTCGAGCACCGACTCGATGTCACGGAACTGCTGCGCGATGTCGCGGCTGAAGGCGACCATCTCCCGGCCTGCCTCGGTCAGGAAAATCTTCTTGCCCATCTGCTCGAACAGCGGCATGCCCACCTCCTGCTCCAGCTGCTTGATCTGGGTCGACACCGCGGGCTGGGTCAGGTGCAGTTCTTCGGAGGCACGCGTGAAGCTGGAATTGCGCGCCACGGCTTCCAGCAGCTTGAGTTGGCGAAATGTCAGATTCATGGCTGTTTTCCTGATAAATCGATGTCTTGAATCATACTGATTGGTAAATGATAACAATAAAAATTATTCATTTTTAATTATGTATTGGGCTCCGTATATTGCATCACACGGGCCGGATCAGTGAACGCCTGATCCGACGATTAATAGCTGAAGCATGAGGAAAGCATCCATGAGCCAAGCGACGACAAGCAGCAAAGAACGCCTGAGCGGCAGCGAGGCAGCGATCGCCCGCCGCCAGGCACGTTCCCTGTACGGGAAAAAAGGGCTTCCCGGGGGCGGCACCCCGGCCAGTGCCAGCGCCGCCCAGGCTCGCCTTGCCGCGCAAAGCGGAAATGCCGTGCCGGCTGCGGCTCCGGCATCGACGCCCGCGACGGCAGCGACCGCCGCCCCGGCTTGCGGCTGCCAGCACGGCGAACCCGTCGAATCGCGCATTGAGTATGCACGGCCGCAATTCACCCCGGAGCCCATCTCGGCCGCGCAGCAGCGTCGCATGGAACGCGCCAAGAAAGGTCGCGGCGACGCAGCGCCCTGCCGCCCCTGCGGCCGGGTGCCCAAGGAACCGCAAAAGGTCGAATTCGGCACCACGCTGGCCGGCACCCCGGTGAGCGGAAACCAGCTCGAGCGTAGCGCTGGCGTGACGGGCAATGAATCCGGCAGCTGTCGCACCATCACCGGCACCGAATACATCGGCACCGAACAGTTCAGCCGGTATTGCAAATCGGTGCCGACGCCTTCGCCGGCCAAGGTGGGTGCCAGCAGCACCAGCCGCGGCGGCCGCGTGACCGGCACCGAAGTGGGCCGCAGCGAGAAGGTGACCGGCGACGAGACCGGCACTTGCAAGCGCGTGACGGGGACCGAATACATGGCGGTCGAAGAGGCGGGCGAATTCTGCGGCACCGCGCCCGAACCGCATCCTGAAAAGGCCGGTTTCGGCATGACGGCGCGCAAGAACCAGATCAGCGGCAGCGACCTCACCCGCGAAATCGATGTGACGGGCGGCGAGTCCGGCGCGGATCGCGCCATCACGGGCAGCGCCTATACCGACACGACCCGCTTGCGTAGCAACACGGGAGATGCGCCAAAAAAGGTGCAGACCAGTCACACCAGCGCTGGCGGCACGGTGAGCGGCACCCCACTGGGACGTTCATCGAAAGTTTCCGGCGCTGAGCAGGGCGCCTGCAAGCGTGTGACGGGTTCCGATTTCATCAGCGCCGAAGAGTTTTCCTCCTTCTGCCGTGCCGAGCCGTTCCAGCCGCCCGCCAAGGTGGGCGTGTCGCGCACCCTGAAGGGCCAGGACGTGTCGGGCACCCCGATGGGACGTTCATCCAGCGTGACGGGCGACGAATACGGCGCCTGCAAGCCGGTGACGGGCACCTCGTATATCGGCGCCGACCAGTATGCCGATTTCTGCGCGTCGCGGGTGGCTGCCGAAGCGATCAACCGTGCGCGTCTCGGCCGCAACGCCGAGCTGACCGGCATTCAGCCCGGACCGGATGCCAAATTGACCGGCAACGCACGCGGCGAGTGCCAGAACGTGAGCGGGTCGCCTTACATGGGCGAAGTGCAGCAGGCGACTGCTTGCGGTCGCCCGGCGATGGCCACCCATTACCGTGCCCGGTCTCCGGAGGCGGCATCGAATGGCGCCGGCGTGACGGGTAATTCGATGGATGCGTTAGGCAGCCGACAGCCGGGCGATTTCTCGGTGGTCTCGCCTGCGCGTTCGGCGCAAGACAGCGAAGCCCAGCGCATCACGGGCAGCGCCTACGGCGGCAGCGGTCGCATCACCGGTTCGCTGGCTCGCGCCACCGGCCTGGTGTCCGGCACCCCCGAATTCCGCTACCGCGATGGTGCCGAAGCTGCGCCCGCTGTGATGGCCACCGCACCCGATCCGACCCCGGAGCGCATTACCGGTGAAGGCCGCGAGCGCAGCGTCACCGGCGATGCCTGGGATCGTGGCGGCCGCGTGACCGGCACCGAGGGCTTGTCGGCAGCGCGTCGCAACCCGACCCAGCGGGGTGAACCGCGCGGCACTGCCCAGGCTGCAAACGCCCGGGCTTTTCGTGAAACGGAGCACCCGGCACTGGCGCCGAGCCGCGTCACCGGCAGCAGCGGCAGCAGCATGACCGGCGCGTCGGTGACGCTGTCAGGCGGCGCACGCGGCTAAGCCTCAGCAATCACGGAGCCCATCATGGATACCCGCAAACGCCGAGAGCGCATGCACAACACCGGCCGCACTGCACCGGTGGGCATGGCGATGCATGTCCGGCCGTCTGCCGTCCCGACGGTGATGCCGAGCTGGCCGCAGCGAGTGAGCTTCTGCGCACCCGGCATGCAGCCGGACCGTGGCGGCGAGTGCGTGAGCACGCTGTGCGCACCGCGTTCGCATCCTCTGGCCGACCAGGCGCGGAACCTGCGGCTGGCCGACTACGAAAGCCGGGTGCAGGCGCGTTTCGACGACATCGTGCCGACCTTGAAGCAGATTTCGGCGCTGCAGCATGAAGCCGATTTCGAAACGCGGGCGCAGCAGATTGCACGCGAGCGTCTGGGCTTTGCGCTCGATGACACGGTGCTGGCGGATGCCTGGATCAGCTCGCTCGACATGCGCAAGCTGTATGGCCGCAGCGTGCTGAACACCTTCCGCGCGCTGGCGCAGGAAGCTGCGGCGCAGCAGAACGGCCAGGCCGAGGCGGAGGCGATGGTGCGCTTCTTCATCGCGTGCGGCTTCCATGAAGTGGATGTGAGTGCCTGCGCCGACGGCCGCCTCAAGGGCCTGCTGCACTACATCCTGCGCTTGCCGCAACAGGCCGTGCGCCGGCACAAGTCCTACGCCGGCACGCTGTTCGATGTCGAGCTGAACGTGAAGCAGTGGACCGAGACCGAGTTGCGCCGCTTCCGCGAAGGCGTGCCGACCCTGCCCGAAGCCGGGACCCGCTATCTGAAAATTGCGGTGTACCACTTCAGCAGCTCGGATCCGCATCACGAAGGCTGCGCAGCGCACGGCAGCGACGATACCCGCGCCGCGCAGGCGGCGCTTGACCGGCTGCAGGCCTTCGGCACCGCGATCGAAAACGGCTTCTGCTGCGGCGCATCGGTGGCCACCCTGCTGATCGGCGTGGATACCGACAACGACGCGATCCGCGTGCATCTGCCGGATGCGCAGGGCGACATGAGCCTCGAGTGCTGCATCGACAACATGGCGCTGCACCAGGCAACGGCCGAGTGTGCCGAGCCCGAGGCGCAACGGCGGCTCGGCGCCATCGTCGAGGAGACCGCGCGCCGCTTTGGCCGCAGTGCGCCGGAGACCGGCATGCGTCGCCTGATCGAGCAGTTGCTTCTGAACAACCTGTCGCAGATCGACTACGTCTGCGAAAACCACCAGGGACGCTATGCCGACATCGGCCATGCCGAGCGCTTCATCAGCATCGGCGACGGCTTCGAGGAAGTGCACCTGCGCAACCTGGCCTACTTCGGCCACATGCACACGGTGGAAGAAGGCGCGGCGGACATGGATGTGGGCATCAAGATTTTTACGCGGCTGAACGTGGCGCGCGGCCTGCCGGTGCCGGTGGCGATTCATTACCGCTACGACGACCAGGTGCCGGGTTCGCGGGAACGCACGGTGGCACGCTGCCGCCGCGTCAAGGCCGCGATCGAAGCGCGTTATCCGGGCCTGGTGCGCGATGGACTGCTGGTATGCGGCATGAGCGTGCAGGCCAAGTCGCCGGGCAGCGCACTGGAAGCCGTGGCAGACAACGACATCAACCCGCACGGGCATTGAGGACGAAACGATGAAGATCATGCAAGTGGAAAAGACGCTGGTTTCGACCAACCGCGTACGCGAAATGGGTCACCGCCCCTTGTTGGTGGTGAAGGAAAAAAGCGGCGGCAGCGCCAGTGTCGCGGTCGATGCGGTGGGCTGCATCCCGGGCGACTGGGTGATTTGCGTCGGCAGCTCGGCCGCCCGCGAGGCTGCAGGCAGCAAGGATTTCCCGAGCGACCTCACCATCGTCGGCATCATCGATCACTGGCAGGAGGCCTGACATGGAAATCATGCGCGTGGTGTCCGACCTGGTGGCAACGCGCCGCATCCCGGGTTTGGCCAGCAATTCGCTACGCGTGCTGGCCGACGAAAAAGGCAAGTTGTCGGTGGCAGTCGACCCGGTCGGCGTGCCGCCAGGGAAATGGGTTTTTACCGCCGGCGGCTCGGCAGCGCGCTACGCCGCCGGCGATTACAGGGTTCTCACTGATCTGACCATCTGCGGAATTATCGATCAGTGGAATGCGGAGGAAACCCTCCGCGAATGTGGCAAAGACGTTTCATTAACTGTTTTTTAAGGAGAAGCATCATGGCAAGCGCAATGACGGGTATCGCCCTGGGAATGATTGAAACACGTGGTCTGGTCCCCGCTATTGAAGCGGCGGATGCGATGACCAAGGCAGCAGAAGTGCGCCTGATCGGTCGCCAGTTCGTCGGCGGCGGCTATGTGACGGTGCTGGTGCGCGGTGAAACCGGTGCCGTGAACGCAGCGGTTCGCGCCGGTGCCGATGCGTGCGAGCGCGTGGGTGACGGCCTGGTCGCCGCCCACATCATCGCCCGCGTGCACAGCGAAGTGGAGAACATTCTCCCCACCGCTGAAGCAGCTTGATCGTTTTTACATCGAACTTGATTTTTTAAGGAGTAATCAAAATGGCTACAGGTACTGACAGGAATTGCATTGGGCATGATCGAGACACGCGGTCTGGTTCCCGCCATCGAAGCGGCAGACGCGATGACCAAGGCAGCGGAAGTTCGCCTGATCGGTCGCCAGTTCGTTGGCGGCGGTTATGTGACGGTGCTGGTGCGCGGTGAAACCGGCGCCGTGAACGCAGCGGTTCGCGCCGGTGCCGATGCATGCGAGCGCGTGGGTGATGGCCTGGTCGCCGCCCACATCATCGCCCGCGTCCACAGCGAAGTGGAGAACATCCTGCCCACCGCTGAAGCTGCATAACGGTCTTTGAAACAGACCACGACTAGTTAATTTAAGGAGTAATCAAAATGGCTACAGGACTCACAGGAATTGCATTGGGCATGATCGAGACACGCGGTCTGGTTCCCGCCATCGAAGCGGCGGATGCGATGACCAAGGCAGCGGAAGTGCGCCTGATCGGTCGCCAGTTCGTCGGCGGCGGTTATGTGACGGTGCTGGTGCGCGGTGAAACCGGTGCCGTGAACGCAGCGGTTCGCGCCGGTGCCGATGCGTGCGAGCGCGTGGGTGATGGCCTGGTCGCCGCCCACATCATTGCCCGCGTTCACAGCGAAGTTGAAAACATCCTGCCCGCAGCTGCAGCAGCCTGATCGAGGTGTGTCATGGACATGGCTGAGATCAAGCAGGGCAGCATCACACGCACGGCGACCGGTATCGCGCTCGGCATGATCGAAACGCGGGGCCTGGTCCCTGCGATCGAGGCGGCGGACGCCATGACCAAGGCGGCGGAAGTTCGCCTGATCGGCCGCCAGTTCGTGGGTGGTGGCTATGTGACGGTGCTGGTGCGCGGTGAAACCGGTGCGGTCAACGCAGCGGTGCGTGCCGGTGCCGATGCGTGCGAGCGCGTGGGCGATGGCCTGGTCGCCGCCCACATCATCGCCCGCGTGCATGAAGAAGTGGAACACGTGCTGCCCACCGAAGCCGAGTCGGGCGGTGGTGGACTCGACGGTGAGGTGGTCTGCATCGCCCTCTAGGCGACGACAGGGCGTATTCAAGGAGCAATGGCATGGCAATGGATCCACGACTCATGGGGTATCTCAACCGGGCGCTGACGCATGAAATGGCGGCGGTCCAGCAGTACATGGCGCAGTCCAAACTCTGCGACCTGTGGGGCATGGCGGAATACTGCGGTCATTTCCGGCAGGATGTCATCGAGGAACTCGGGCATGTGGAAAGCCTGATGGAAGCATTGCTCAAGCTCGGCGTGACGCCGCATGCCACGCAGTTGCCGGCGGTGCGTCTGGGCCGTTCGCTGGAAGAAATGATCGCGATCGACCGGGTGTTGGAAGTCGAGGCTGTTCGTTTGTATGAGGAGGCCGCGGCCTATTGCACGCGCGTGCGCGATTTCGGCCACCATGGCTTGTTCACGAAAATCATGCGCGACGAACTGCAGCATCTGGACGAATTGGACAAGATGTCCGCGTCACGATCGATGAAGGAGACATCTTATGCCTGAAGACGGCAATCCGATTCCACTCTGGCGGCGGCAGGATCTGCCGCCGACGCTGAGCCGACGCTTCGAATTTTCGACGTATGCCGAAACCCGGTCCTTCCTCGACGCGGCCGCCAAGGTTTCGGAAGCGGCCAACTATTATCCCAACCTGAGCTTCGGCAAGACGTACGTCAGCGTCACCATCGACGCCGACGGCAAGAAGCTTGGACCCGAAGCTGTGATGCTGGCGCAGAAGATCGACGCGCTGGTGCCCGACGCAACCTAGGATAGCGATGACCGCCTTGAGGATTGCGGTGGCGAACCAGAAGGGCGGAACAGGCAAGACCACACTCACGGTCAACCTGGCGGCCGGTTTTCTCCGCCGCGGCCCGACCGTGCTGCTGGATGCCGACCCGCAAGGCTCGGCCGGCCATTGGGCACGGGTCGGTGGCGCGGACAGCGACCTGCCGCCGGTGCAGGGTATCGACGCGGGCGAAGTGCGTGCCAGCATCAAGCGTGCGGCCGGAACGAGTCGCTATGTGCTGGTGGACTGCCCGCCGCATTTGCAGTCGGACGCCCTGCGCCAGGTAATGGGTGCCGTGGATATGGTGCTGGTTCCCATCCAGCCTTCACCGCTGGATTTGTGGGCGAGCATCGACATGACCACGGCCGTGCAGGAGGCGCGTGCCGGCAATCCGCGCCTGCGTGCCTACATGGTGCTGAACCAGCTCGACGGTCGCAATGCGCTGTCGCGTTCGATGCATCAGGCATTGGCCGAGTTCGAGGTGCCGACGCTGGTACATGGATTGGCGCGCCGCGCGGCCTATCGCAGTGCGGCACTCGAAGGCGGCAGCGTCTACGGACTGGGTGGCCGCGGCGCGAATGCCGTACAGGACATTGAAGCAATCATTAACGAGGTATTGAGCTTATGAACAAAGCATCCAGCAAGTTGGCAGCCGGAGTACGCAAGGTGAAAGCGCAGCAAAGTCCTGTGCCTGCGGCCCCGAAGCCGGCTCGGCCCAAGGCGGCACGCGCTGAAGAAGGGGGTGTGAAAACAGGCCAGAGCAGCCCCGTACACGACATGCATCCGCCCCGCGTCTGGCCGGACTGAATACCTGAACGCACCCGGCAATCGGACGCGCTCAGGCTGGCTGATCCGATGCCGATACCGTGGGCGACACCTTGAGCAGGAAGTTCTTGAAGGCCTGCGCGGCGGGCGAGAGCCGCTTGTCGGCACGGTGGACGATGTACCAGTGACGCATGATGGGGAAGTCCTCGACCGCGAGCACGGCCAGCCGCTTGAGCGCGAGTTCCATCTCCAGCGTCTGCAGCGAGAGGATGCCGAGCCCCAGCCCGGCCTGGACCGCCTGCTTGATCGCCTCGTTGCTGCTCATTTCCATACTGGTACGGATTTCCTGCCCACGGGCCACGAAGAAGCGCTCCATCGCGCCGCGGGTGCCGGAGCCGGCTTCACGCACCAGGAAGGATTCGGAAGCCAGGTCGCTGACGGCAATACGCTTTTTGCTGGCCAGCGGATGGTCGGGCGGCGAGATCACCACCAGCGGATTTTCCATGAAGGACACCGCGGCGAGGTCCTGCCCTTCGGGGGGCTGGCCCATGATGGCCAGATCGATCTCGTTTGCGGCCAGCTGGCTCAGGACCTCCTGGCGATTGATGACGCCGAGATGGATCGCCACCCCGGGGTGCTGGGTGCGGAACCCCGCCAGTAAATCGGTCGCGACCGCGTTCGCGGTCGACGCCACGGCAATGTTGAGTTGCCCCTGCTCCACGCCCTTGAGCTGATTCACCGCCGTTTCGAGATCGGTCAACTGCGCCGCGATGGATCGGCTATAGTGAAATACCTCGTGTCCGGCCTCGGTCAGGAAGATCTTCTTGCCGATCTGTTCGGTCAGGGCAAGCCCGATGCTGTCTTCGAGACCGCGTACCTGCATCGAGACGGCGGGCTGGGTGAGATGCAGTTCCCGTGCGGCCCTGGAATAGGACAAATTGCGGGCGACCGCTTCAAAAACTTTTAACTGACGTAGCGTTAAATGCAGCATGGACAAGATTAAACCATAAGTATTGCCTTATACAAATAATCAATATCTCTGACTGTTGTTTATGTTCAACCCTGTTTAGAATCCCTCGCACTGTCTATAGGCAACCCCGCTTATGTGATGGCTCGACCTCTTCAATTTAGGAGCCTGCAATGGCAGTCAAGACCTACAACGCTGGCGTGAAGGAATATCGCCAGACCTACTGGACGCCGGAATACACCCCGCTGGATACCGACATCCTGGCCTGTTTCAAGATCACCCCGCAAGCCGGTGTGCCGCGTGAAGAAGTTGCTGCTGCTGTGGCCGCCGAATCGTCGACCGGTACCTGGACCACGGTGTGGACCGACCTGCTGACCGACCTGGACTACTACAAGGGCCGCGCCTATCGCATCGAAGACGTACCTGGCGATGACACCTGCTTCTACGCTTTCGTGGCTTACCCGATCGACCTGTTCGAAGAAGGTTCCGTCGTCAACGTGCTGACCTCGCTGGTCGGCAACGTGTTCGGCTTCAAGGCCCTGCGCGCCCTGCGTCTGGAAGACATCCGCTTCCCGATCGCCTACGTGAAAACCTGTGGTGGCCCCCCCGCTGGTATCCAGGTCGAGCGCGACCACATGAACAAGTATGGCCGTCCGCTGCTGGGCTGCACCATCAAGCCGAAGCTGGGTCTGTCCGCCAAGAACTACGGCCGCGCCGTGTACGAATGCCTGCGCGGCGGTCTGGACTTCACCAAGGACGACGAAAACGTCAACAGCCAGCCGTTCATGCGTTGGCGTGATCGTTTCGACTTCGTGCACGAAGCCACCCTGAAGGCCGAGCGCGAAACCGGCGAGCGCAAGGGCCACTACCTGAACGTTACCGCGCCGACCCCGGAAGAAATGTACAAGCGTGCCGAGTTCGCCAAGGAAATCGGCGCACCGATCATCATGCACGACTACCTGACCGGCGGTCTGACCGCCAACACGGGCCTGGCCAACTGGTGTCGCGACAACGGCATGCTGCTGCACATTCACCGCGCCATGCACGCCGTGCTCGACCGCAACCCGCACCACGGTATTCACTTCCGCGTGCTGACCAAGGTGCTGCGTCTGTCCGGTGGTGACCACCTGCACTCCGGTACCGTCGTCGGCAAGCTGGAAGGCGACCGCGAAGCGACCCTGGGCTGGATCGACACCATGCGTGACGAGTTCATCAGGAAGACCGTTCAGCCGCGGCCTGTTCTTCGATCAGGACTGGGGTTCCATGCCCGGCGTGATCCCGGTCGCTTCCGGTGGTATTCACGTGTGGCACATGCCCGCACTGGTAAACATCTTCGGTGATGACTCCGTGCTGCAGTTCGGTGGCGGTACGCTCGGTCACCCCTGGGGCAACGCCGCTGGCGCCGCCGCCAACCGCGTCGCGCTGGAAGCCTGTGTGGAAGCGCGCAACCAGGGTCGTGAGCTCGAGAAGGAAGGCAAGGACATTCTGACCAATGCCGCTTCGCACAGCCCCGAACTGAAGATCGCCATGGAAACGTGGAAAGAGATCAAGTTCGAGTTCGACACCGTCGACAAGCTGGACGTTGCTCACAAGTAAATTGCGTTGATCGCAACGGTTATCCCGGACTGCACTTAGGGTGCAATCCGGGGTCCAGAGCCCAATCTGAAAGGAAACAAAATGTCTGAAGTAATGGATTACAAAAGTCGCGTGAGCGATCCCGCCAGCCGCAAGTTCGAGACCTTCTCCTACCTGCCCGCGATGGATGCGGACAATATCAAGCAAGCAGGTCGAGTACCTGGTGAAAAAAGGCTGGAACCCGGCCATCGAGCACATCGAACCCGAATACCTGATGGATTCGTACTGGTACATGTGGAAGCTGCCGATGTTCGGCGAAACCGATGTGAGCGTGGTGCTGGCTGAAGCCGAAGCCTGCCACAAGGCCAATCCCAACAACCACGTGCGCCTGATTGGTTACAACAACTTCAACCAGTCGCAGGGTGCGGCCATGGTGATTTTCCGCGGCAAGACTGTTTAAGCAGCGGACAGGCTGTCGTACCAAGCCCCCGCTGCCCGGCCCGAAATCCTCATTCGAGGGTGTCGACCCGGCGGTCGGGGGCTTTTTTTGGCTGTCGCAAATCCCCGGTTGCACCTAGTGCTGCCTGCGTATTTACGATCCCCATTCAGGAGCCGTCATGAGCAATATCGTCGAGCAGTACCGCATCACCAAAGAACCCTACTACCGTCCCGTAGCCGACGAAGTCGAATTGTACGAGGCCGCCTACTCCGTGCGCATGCCGATGATGCTCAAGGGCCCGACCGGCTGCGGCAAGACGCGTTTCGTCGAATACATGGCGCACAAGCTGGGCAAGCCGCTGATCACCGTGGCCTGCAACGAGGACATGACCGCTTCCGACCTGGTCGGCCGTTTCCTGCTCTCCGCAGCGGGCACGCGAATGGCAGGATGGCCCGCTGGCCATCGCCGCCCGCCATGGCGCGATCTGCTATCTCGACGAAGTGGTTGAAGCGCGCCAGGACACCACCGTGGTGATCCACCCGCTGACCGACAATCGCCGCGTGCTGCCGCTGGAAAAGAAGGGCGAACTGGTCCACGCCCACCCCGATTTCCAGATTGTGATTTCCTACAATCCTGGCTATCAGATCCTGATGAAGGATCTGAAGCAGTCGACCAAGCAGCGTTTCGGCGGCCTCGATTTCACCTATCCCGACCACGCGATCGAAACCGAAATCGTCACTCATGAATCCGGCGTCTCCGCCGAAATGGCCGGCAAGCTGGTATCGATTGCCGAGCGTTCGCGCAACCTCAAGGGGCACGGTCTGGACGAAGGTCTGTCGACCCGCATGCTGATCTACGCAGGTTCAGCCTGATTGCCAAGGGTGTCAATCCGCAAGGCCGCCTGCCGCGTGGCGCTGGTGCGCCCGATCACCGACGATCCGGACATGCGCGATGCACTGGATGCGGCGGTATCCACGTTCTTCTGAGTGATGCAGGATGGGCTGCGGCCCATCGGGTGACACGTGGCGGGCACGAAGCGTGCGCCGCCCGCCCTATGATCTGAGGTGAACCATGTCGATCAAACTCGAAGACTACGCAGAACTGCTGGAAGACCTGTCGCCGCACAGCCGGGAGGCCCTCAAGGCCAACTGGCACGACGCGACCAAGGTGTTCTCGCCGCGCGGGCTGGATACGTATCTCAAAGGCGTGGCCGCTATCCGTGGGCTCGGCAAGGGCGATTCGCTGGTCGAGGTCTGGATTACGGATGCGCCGCAGGTGGCCAAGGAAGTCGGCGAGGACGTGATTGGCGACCTCGTCACTGCCGCGCTTTCGCTGGCCTCCAGAACCTCGGGCTCGGTGATCGAACTGCTGCTGGCAACGTCCCCGACTGCGGCCAACCGGCTCGGCGACGCGCAACTTTTCCTTAATTTCCTGCAATTCATCAACACCCTGATTGCGCAGGCGCCGCGTGGCGTGCGGCCGATGCTGGACAATCTGGAAGTGCTGTTCAAGCAGTTGACCCTGGGTGGCCTGCGGCGCTGGGCGCTGTGGGGCGCGCATGCGCACCGCACCAATTACGAGGAGCAGATTCGCTACTTCAGCCTGGAGTCGAAAGACTCAATCGCGATGCTGCAGAAGGAGCGCAAGGGCACGCTGCTGGTCGATGTGCAGCGCCGCATCAATATGTATCTGCGGGCATTGTGGGCGCGCGATTTTTTCATGCGCCCGACGTCTGGCGACTTCGAATCGCGCGAAGGCCACAAGCCTTACCTCGAAGACTATCTGCTGCATCTGCCGGATGCGTTCGATGACTTCACGCGCGAAGGACACGAACCCGTCTCGGGTCTGGAGCTTTACCGCGCCACCGCCGCACACTGCGCCGCGCATATGGTCGAAACCCGCCAGCCGATTTCAGCCGAAGCGCTCAATCCGATGCAGATGGCAGTGATTTCAGTGATTGAAGATGCGCGCGTTGAGGCGCTGACGATCCGCCGCTTTCCCGGAATGAAGCAGTTGTGGTGCAAGTTGCACACCGCCACGCCCGAGATGAACAGCAGCATGGGCGATTACCTCAATCGGCTGGCGCGCGCGCTGCTGGATGACAGCTATGAGGACAGCGATCCGTGGATTGCAGAAGGCCGTGCGTTGTTTGCTGAGGCTGCACAGGATAAGCAAATCAACAAGCTCGACAGCAACCGCACTTCATGGGAAATCGGCGTGCAACTCGCGCACAGCTTTGCGCAGAAGCGCATCCCGTTCAACCCGCGCACCGACCTGCTCGTCGCGCCCTATCGGGACGACAACCGCTACTTCTGGGAGTTTGAGGAATTCGATTTCAACAAGGCCGCCGGTGCGGGTTATGAATCCACCCAGCAGGTGCGCAAGTATGTGAACGTGATGGAAATGGCCAATGAAGTCGAGGTCGAAGGCGCAGGCGACGATGCCGAGGAAATCTGGGTGCTGCCCACCGAGCTTTTCCCCTACGAGAACATCGGCGACGAGAGCAACGGCAAGAGCTGGAACGAACTGGAAGGCAAAGAGCCGTTGTCTGACCCTTTCCACTATTCCGAGTGGGATTACCAGATTCAACTGGAACGTCCGGCCTGGGCAACGGTGCAGGAGAAACGCGCCAAGTCCGGCGACCTGCAGGTCATCGACGACATCACCGCCAAGTACAAGCGCGAAATCCATCGCATGAAATTCCTGCTCGACGCGATGCAACCGCAGGGCGTACAGCGCATCCGCAAGCTGGAAGATGGCGACGAGATCGACATCAACGCGGCAATCGCAAGCTTCATCGACATCCGCATGGGCAACCAGCCCGACCCGCGCATCATGATGCGTTCGGTGCGCAAGACCCGTGATTTCTCGATTCTGGTGCTGCTGGACTTGTCGGAGTCAACCAACGAAACGGTGCAGGACCAGGAATACTCGGTGCGCGAACTCACCCAGCAGGCCTGCGTGCTGCTGGCCGATGCGATCAACAAGGTAGGTGACCCGTTCGCGATCCATGGCTTCTGCTCGGACGGCCGCCACGACGTTGAGTATTACCGTTTCAAGGACTTCGAGCAGCACTGGAACGAAGTGCCCAAGGCCAAGATCGCTGGCATGACCGGCCAGCTGTCCACCCGCATGGGCGCAGCGATCCGTCACGCCGGCCATCATCTCAAGCTGCAGCGCTCGGCGAAGAAATTGCTGATCGTCATCACCGACGGCGAGCCCGCCGACATCGACGTGCGCGATCCGCAGTACCTGCGCTTCGACACCAAGAAGGCGGTGGAAGAAGTCGCGCGCGATGGCGTCGTCACCTACTGCATGAGCCTCGATCCGCGCGCCGACAATTACGTTTCTCGCATCTTCGGCCAGAACAATTTCATGGTGGTCGACCACGTCCAGCGGCTGCCGGAAAAGCTCCCGCTTCTTTATGCGGGTTTGACAAGGTAGCGGAAGCTTTCGGCGAAGGCTAATGCCGGCATCGCCGGCGTTAAGCCGCGAAGCGGCGGCCGTAGGCAAAAACTGCCGATGCTGTATGCGGGACTGACGCGCTAACTGACATGGCGTAATCCACGGTGCTGTGACATCAGTGTGACCACTGAAACCCATCTCCCTGCTCGGAGGTGTTGGATCAGGCTGGCTGAGTTCGTTGCGGCGCTTGGAACTTGGAGCGCCTGCGCCGCGTCTGTCTGATATCAGGGGCGCGTATGCAACGGGTTGTCATCTTGTGGGGCTTGAGCTGGATGGTTCTGGCAAGTGGTGCGCTGCTCGTTTGCGGGGACAACCGATGTTCCGTGACCGATTTCGACCGCGTCGGACTCGGTGCAGCCCATGACTTACGCAATCAGTCGCTTGACCGCCTGATGATGGGTGTGACCTGGCTCGGCTCTCTGATGATGCTATTGCCGCTGATGGGGCTGAGGGCGTGGTATGTGTTCAGGGAGGGACATCGACGCGAGTCGGCGTTCATCATGCTGGCCTTGCTGAGTGCATCTGCCATTGGCCACCTCTTCAAGCTCTGGGTGGCCCGCCCGCGTCCCGAACTCTTCGCCGCCTGGTTGCCGATGCCGGAAGACTGGTCTTATCCCAGTGCACATGCCATGCAGATCACGGCTGCCGCATTGGCCCTGTTTCTTGTGTCCGCTCGGCGTCATGTGGCCTGGGCCGTCACGCTCAGTGCCGTGGTGCTGTGGGTCGGGCTGTCACGCATCTACCTGCAGGTTCATTTCCCAAGCGATGTCATTGCCGGGACGCTCGCATCTGCATTATGGGTGGCTGGGTTGTATGCCCTGATCTTTCGGCGAGCGTCTAGCCTTGGGCCAGGACGAGGTGGTGCGGCATGAGACACAAATTCCTCGGTACCGGTGAGCCTGGCTATCACCCCCTGAGAAAACTGCGCACGATCGGGTCGGGTTTGCGCTATGCAGTCATCTATGATTTCAGTGTCGCCTGGAAACTCGTTTTCTCACTGTGTGTCCTAATAGCCGCCCTGTTTGCTCGGGACTGGGTCGACGCCCTGCTCATCGTCGTTGTCACGGCACTGGTGCTGGTTGCCGAAATCATGAACAGTGCCATCGAGGCGCTGTGCGACTTCGTCGAAACCCGACACGACGAAAAGATCGGCATCATCAAGGACATCGCCGCAGCCGGGGTGGGAATTGCCATGTTTGCCTGGCTGCTGGTGCTGGGTTTCGAAGTGGAAGAAATGCTGCGCGCGCTGTTTTGACGGAACATATCGGATGCTCTGGTTCATTCCCGGTTTGATCGCCCTGGTGCTGGGTGCCGAGTTGCTGGTGCGCGGCGCATCGAAGCTCGCGCTATCGTTCGGCATTTCGCCGCTGGTGGTGGGGCTGACTGTCGTGGCCTTCGGCACCAGTTCTCCGGAGCTGGCCGTATCGGTGCAATCCGCCTGGACGGGGCGGGTGGATATCGCGCTCGGCAATGTCGTCGGCAGCAACATCTTCAATATCCTGTTCATCCTCGGCGTGTCGGCGCTGATCACGCCGCTTGTCGTGCATCGCCAGCTGGTTCGGCAGGAAGTCCCCCTGCTGGTCGGCGTGTCGCTCCTGCTGTGGGCACTGGCCAGCGACGGCGGCATTGGCCGCTGGGATGGCCTGGTCTTTGTCGTGCTGTTGGCGGCTTATACGATCCTGGTCATCCGCCAGAGCCGCCGCGATACCGCGGCAGACCGCGAAGCCAACGGAGAGGTCCCGCCGCTCGACGAGACGGCCTGGGACCGCCATTGGGGAGTGCAGCTGCTGCTGGTGGCGGCCGGGCTGGCGCTGCTGATCCTCGGCTCCAACTGGCTGGTGGACGCGGCGGTGACGCTGGCCAGGCAACTGGGCATGAGCGAACTGGTCGTCGGGCTGACCATCGTCGCGATCGGCACGTCGCTGCCGGAAGTCGCCACGTCGGTGATGGCGGCGGTGCGGGGTGAGCGGGACATCGCGGTGGGCAATGTGATCGGCAGCTGCATTTTCAATATCCTGGCGGTGCTGGGGGTGTCTGCGAGCATCGCGCCGGGAGAGCTGCTGGTGCCGCCTTCGATGCCTGCCTTCGACCTGCCGGTGATGGTGGCGGTGACGGTGGCGTGCCTGCCGATCTTCTTTACCGGCCATCTCATCGCGCGTTGGGAAGGCGGCGTGTTTCTGGCCTATTACCTGGCCTATACCGCCTATCTGATTCTCGATGCGGCGGGACACGATGCCCTGGCGGGTTTCTCGATGGCGATGGGTGGCTTCGTCCTGCCCCTCACCGCGGTGACGCTGATGGTGCTGAGCTGGCGCCACTGGCGGACCGTGCGCGGAGCGAACCCGCCGTGAGCCACGCCAGCCATCCGCCGGCGCACGGCCCGACCTATCTGTGGCTGGCCGGGGTGCCGCTCGCGCTGTTTCTGCTGCTCGCCTGGGGGCTCGCGCATTACGACCTGCCGTGGCAGGGGGATATGCCCTGGATCCCCAGCCTGGGGGTATCGCTGGCGTTCCGCGTCGATGGGCTGAGCGCACAGATGCTGGCGCTGATCACCGGCATCGGCACCTGGGTTTTCGTCTATGCCAGCGGCTATCTCGCCCACGAGCCGCGACGCGGCAGGCTGTTCGGCGTCCTCGTCCTGTTCATGCTGGCGATGATCGGCGCCGTCACCGCCGACAACGTGATCCTGCTGTTCCTGTTCTGGGAACTCACCAGCATCACTTCCTTCCTGCTGGTCGGCTTCAATCACGAGCAGGCCGGCGCGCGCGCCGCTGCGCGCCAGGCGCTGCTGATCACCATGGGCGGCGGGCTGGCCCTGCTCGGCGGACTGGTGCTGCTCGGGCAGATGGCCGGCTCCTGGACGCTGTCCGGCATCGTCGCCGCCGCGCCGGCCCTGATCGACGACCCGCGCCTGCCCTATGCGCTGGTGCTGGTGCTGCTGGGTGCCTTCACCAAGTCGGCGCAGTTCCCGTTCCATTTCTGGCTGCCCAACGCGATGTCGGCGCCGACGCCGGTCAGCGCCTACCTGCACTCGGCGACCATGGTGAAGCTGGGCATCTATCTGATGGCGCGGCTCGACCCGGCGTTCAACGACCTGCTGTTCTGGGAGGTGCTGCTGATCGGCACCGGCACGCTGACGGCCGTGTGGGCGGCGTTGCTGGCGCTGCGCGAGCGCGACCTCAAGCGCATCCTGGCGCGCAGCACGGTATCCGCCCTGGGCACGATGACCCTGCTGATCGGGCTGCCTGCTGCCGGCGCCGGGCTCGCCGTGGCCGCGTTCATGTTCGCCCACGCGCTCTACAAGGCGCCGCTGTTCATGGTGGCCGGCAACATCGACCATGCCACCGGCACGCGCGATATCGATCACCTGATGGGCTTGCGTCGCGTCATGCCGTGGACCGCAGCGGCGGCGGTGCTGGCCGGACTGTCGATGGCCGGCCTGCCGCTCTCGTTCAGCTTCGTGGCCAAGGACATCATCGCCGTCGCCAAGGCCGAATCCGAGCTGTTCACGCTGGTGAGCTACGCGACTGTGCTCGTCAATGCGGTTGCCATCGCCGTCGCTGGCGTGGCGGCGGTGCGCGTGTTCTGGGGGCCGCTCGAACTGCCGCGCAGCCAGGTGCACGAAGTGTCCTGGCGCATGGTGTTGCCGCCGCTGGCCATCGTCCTGCTGGGCATGGAATTCGACTTCTTTCCGGCGCTGGCCGACCCGCTCCTGATCGCGGCCGCGCGCAGCATCGCGCCGCAACTGGGCGAGGTGAACCTGAGCGCGGCCTTCGACCTCGACGTGCTGCTCTCGGCCACCGGCATCACGGCGCTGATCGGGCTGCTGCTCTTTGTTGCATGGGATCGCATCCATGCGGTCCTGCACCGGCTGCACCGGCTCGATCGCTACGGCCCTGCCGCCATCTACGACATCCTGCTGCATGGCTTGACGCGCGTAGCCGCCTGGCATACCCGGCGGCTGCAGAACGGGCGCGTTACCGCGTATCTGCAGACGACCCTGGCGGCCTTGCTGTTGATGGGCGCGTTCGGCTGGCTCCATGCCGATCGCCGGCTGGCATTGGCCTGGAACTGGCCCGACCACGCCTGGGCCTGGGCGGTGGCCAGCCTGCTGATCGTGGTTGGGGCCGTCGCCGCGGTCATGCTGCGCAGCCGGATTGCGGTGCTGATGGCGAGCGGGCTGGTGGGTTACGGCTCGGCCGTGCTGTTCCTGTTTGCCGGTGCGCCCGACCTGGCCCTGACCCAGTTCGCGGTCGAGACGGTGCTGGTGGTGGTGGCGGCCAGCGTGCTGCCGCGCTTCGGCCTGGCATCGCCGCCGCCCGAGCCGCTGCGCGTGTCGAGTGGCGTGCTCGCGGCGGCGGCCGGCATCGGCTGCTTTCTGCTGCTGGCGCACCTGGGCCCGCTGCCGGTGAATGGCGAACTGGCCGGCTGGTTCGGCCGCAACAGCCTGCCCGCGGCCCACGGTCATAATGTGGTCAACGTCATCATTGTCGATTTCCGCGCGCTCGACACCCTGGGCGAGATTGCCGTGGTGGCCTTTTCACTGCTGGCCGCATTGCCCCTGCTGGCCGGCCTGAGGAAGGGGCGTTCGGCATGACGCCGCGTTCCATCCTGCTGCAGCAAGCGGCTCGTCCGCTTTACTGGGTCCTGCTGGCCGCGGCGCTGTGGATTCTGCTGCGCGGCCACAACGAGCCCGGCGGCGGGTTCATCGGTGGCCTGTTCGCGGTGGCCGGCAGCAGCCTGCTCGCGATCACCCTGGGCGTGGCGGTCGCGCGGCGCCTGCAGCCGCTGCAGCCGCTGCCACTGGCCATGGCCGGCGTCGGGCTGGCGGCGGCGAGCGGTCTCGCCGGGGTGTTCACCGGCTTGCCGTTCCTCACCCACGTGTGGACGCAGAGCGGACTCTCGACCGTGATGCTGTTCGACCTGGGAGTGTTCCTCGCCGTCTGGGGCAGCCTCACCGGCTATGTCTACGCGCTGCTCGACGACGTGGAGGCGGCGCCATGAGCATCATGATCATGTTCGCCATCAGCATCGTGGTGGCAGCCGGAGTGCTGATGGTGCTGTCGCGCGACCTGTTCCGCCTGATCGTCGGCCTGGCGGTGCTGGGCAGCGCGACCAACCTGGTCGTCTTCATGGCGGCGCGGCCGGGCGGGATGATCCCTGCCGTCATCGAGGCCGGCGCGTCGCAGCTGCCGGCCGCGGCAGCCGATCCCCTGCCGCAGGCGCTGGTCCTGACGGCCATCGTCATCGGCTTCGCGCTGCTATGTTTCGCGCTGGTGCTCGGCGCCTATCTCGCCCGGCGAGGGGGAGCGCAGAATGTGGATCGCCTCGCAGCCGCCGAGCCGGCCGCGACCGAGGCGCTGAAACCGCCGGTGCTGGAGCCTTGATGCTGCTGGCACCGCTGCTGATTCCGCTGTTCACGGCGCTGCTTACCGCACTGCTGGCCGGACATGCCGCTGCGCGCAGGCGGGTGGGCCTGGCCGGCGCCGCGGCGCTGCTCGTGAGCGCTGTCGGGCTGCTGTGGCGGGTGATGCAGGAAGGCCGCCAATCGGTGGTGTTCGGAAACTGGCCGCTGCCCTATGGCATCGAGTTCGCCGCCGACGCACTGAGCGCCGCCCTGGTGCTGCTGACGGCATTGCTGGGATTCGCCGTGATGCTGTACCAGTGGCGCTGGCACGAGACCGCCGACGCAGCGGGGATGCAGCCTTTGCTGCACGGCCTGCTGGCGGCATCCTGCGCGATATTTCTGGCAGCTGACCTGTTCAATCTGTACGTCTGGTTCGAGCTCAAGCTGATCGCCGTCCTCGGCCTGCTCGTGCTGGGGGGCGGGCAGCGTCGTGCCGAGGCGGCGTTGAAGTATTTCTCTTTGAGCATGCTGGGCACGCTGCTGCTGCTCGGTGCGGTAGGCATGATCTACGGGGCCACCGGTCAGCTGAATTTCAGCGCCCTGCGCGTCGCCGCGCAACAGCCGGAACTGGCAGGTGCGCTGCCTGCATACGTGGCCTTGCTGGTGCTGGCCCTGCTGCTCAAGGCCGGCGCGTTTCCCCTGTTTGCGTGGTTGCCGGCGAGTTACCACACGCTGCCGGCGCCTGTCCTCGCCCTGGTGGGAGGGCTGCTGACCAAGCTCGCAGTCTATGTCGTGCTCCGGCTGCTGGGCGACGTCTTCGTCGCCACGCCCGGCGTGCTGCTCGAAGCGCTCGGCTGGCTGGCGCTGCTGACCATGGTGAGCGGGGTGCTGGGGGCCGCCTATCATTGGGATGTGCGGCGCATCCTCGCCTTCCACATCGTCAGCCAGATCGGCTACCTGCTGCTCGGTATCGCGCTGGCGACGCCGGCAGGAGCGGCGGCGACCGTCTTTTTCCTGTTCCACAACATCCTGGTCAAGGCCAACCTGTTCCTCATCGCCGGCCTCATGTGGGCGGCCGCCGGGCACTACGACCTGCGCCGCATCGGCGGCCTCTATCCGGCACGGCCGCTGCTGGCGCTGCTGTTCCTGCTGAGCGCGTTCTCCCTGGTGGGGGTGCCGCCCACCAGCGGTTTCTGGGGCAAGTTCATGTTGCTGCGGGAGGCCTTCGAGCAGGGTCGCTACGTCTGGGGGGGGACGGCCCTGGCGGTCGGATTGCTGACGCTGTACTCGATGAGCAAGATCTGGCTGCAGGGGTTCTGGAAGGCGCAGCCGCATGACAGGCTAGCCGGGTCGACGTATGCCGCGCGCCCGTCCGCTGCTTATGCCGCTGTTGTGCTGCTGTCCCTGGTCATTCTGGCCATGGGCGTGTTCCCCGAGCCCGTCATCCGTCATGTCGAGCAAGCCACAGCGGGCTTCTGGAACGGAGCCCTAAGATGAACCGATTGTCCGCGCTGATCCGGCTGGGTTTCAATGTCGTGAAGGAAGCCATTGTCTCCGGCGGGATCACCGCCCTGCTCATCCTGCGTGGCGGCAAGGCCCTGCAGACGGGCTTCGTGCGCATGTCCTACGGCGACCTCGGCGAGACTGCGGCCAACTTTCTCGGCGCGCTGGTCAGCTTGACGCCCGGCACCACCACCGTCGATATCGACCCCGAGCGCCGTGAACTGCTGCTGCACCTGCTCGACGTGACGCGTGCTGAGCAGACGCTGGCCTCGATCCGGCGCGATTTCCTGCAACCCGTCCGCACCCTGTTCGGAGGCAAGCCATGACTCTGCTGATGTTGTTCGTGTTGCTGGCGGGCGCCAGCGCACTGATGGGGTTTTATCGGCTGCTCGCCGGTCCCACCCATACCGATCGCGTCGTTGGCCTCGACATCCTGTTCTTCGTCGCCATCGTGCTGAGCCTGCTCGCGGCCTGGACCAGCGGGCGCACGGTCTACCTCGACGTCGCCATCGGACTCGCCCTGGCAGGCTTCGTTGCGACGCTGGCCTGGGCCCGGCTGATCCAACATCAGGCAGGCGGCGAGCGGGAGATGCGGTCGTGACGGCGCTGCTCGGCTGGGGAATCTGCGGCCTGGCGATGCTGGTTCTGCTCATCGCCGCAGTCGGAATCCTGCGCCTGCCGGATGCACTGGCGCGTCAGCATGCGGCAACCAAGGCGGGTACGCTCGCGGTGTCGCTTTTCGCGGTCGGACTCGCGCTGGTGGCGGGCGAGAGCGCCTGGACCTGGCGCCTGCTGGTGCTGGTCACGGTCCTGCTGATGACGCTGCCGTTGGCCTCGCATGCTTTGGCGCGCGCCGGAGTCATCGAGCTGGAACGGGCGCAAAAGACAGCGTCGCGCTTTCCCGGGGCCTGACTCGGCTGCGCAAGAAACCTTCGTGCCCAGCGATGACCACTTTCAGCCCGGCATGGTGTTAACCCGGGGAACGTCCCGGCGCGCGCTTCTTGCTCCGCGTCTGGGGGGCGGCCAAGGGAGTCAGCAGGTGCGGCTGGGATTCATTCCATATCCGGGCACCGTCCTGTAGCAGAAAATCCAGAAACCGGCGCGTTGTCGCCGACAACTTCTTGCCCTTCAGGTGCACGGCGTACCACTGCCGCATCAGCGGGAAGTGTTCCACGTCGAGGATGGCGATGAGGCCGCTCTTCAGTTCCAGCCGCAGGTTGTGCACGGAAAGCACCGAAATGCCCAACCCCGCCATGACTGCCTGCTTGATCGCCTCGCTGCTCCCCAATTCCATGTAAGGCCGGATGGTCAGTCCATGCTCGGCAAACAGCCGGCTGCGCGCCGCGCGCGTGCCGGAACCGGGCTCGCGCGAGAGGAAGCGCTCCTGCAGCAGCCGTTCCAGCGGAATCTGCTTCTTGCCCACCAGGGGGTGGTCGGGTGGCGCCACCACCACCAGCGGGTTGTCCAGAAAGAACGCGGCCTCGAGATCGCGATTCTCGGGCAGGGTCCCCATGATCACCAGGTCGTCCAGATTGCTGTCCAGCCGTTCGAGCACCCGCGTCTGGTTGGTGACCGTCAGGCGGGGCTCGACCGCCGGATGCTCGCGCAGGAAGGCGCCGAGCAGATGCGGCATGAAGTATTTGGAGGTAGTGATCGCGGCGAGGTTGAGTGGCCCACGGATTCCTTCCTCGAGTCCGGCCATGTCCTCGTCCAGTACCCGCAGGCGCTCGAGGACGTCACGGCAGGCCTCGAACAGTTCCTTGCCGGCTTCGGTCAGGAAGATGCGCTTGCCCATCTGCTCGACCAGTGGCATGCCGACGCTTTCTTCCAGGCGCTTGACCTGGATCGATACGGCCGGCTGCGACAGGAAAAGTTCTTCCGCGGCCCGGGTGAAGCTCAGGTGACGGCCCAGGCTGTGGAAGATGCGCATCTGATGCAGGGTGACGTGACGCAGCTTCATCCATTTACTCCTGTTTATGGAATCAATCCAAACAATTTACTTTAGCTCAATTGGCGGCCTGTTTATAGTCGCAACTGTCGGGGCAGCTCATCCGGCACCTGGCGTGCATGCGGCGATAGCAGGTTCTCCGGTTCGCCCCGCCGGTCCAGGACGACGTGGCGTCACGGACAGTAACCGGCCGCAGGCTTGCGGCGACGACTGAAAGGAGAAATGGCATGACCGAACAACACCCCGCCCCTGCATGGCAGGTGCAGCAACAGCCGCCCTTGCTGACCCGGCGCTTCGAGTTTGACAGCTACGCCGAGACCCGCCGGTTCCTTGACGAACTGGCGACCTTGTCCGAAAGGAATGGCTATTATCCGGACCTGAATTTCGGCAAGGCCCATGTCAGCGTCAGCATCGCTGCGCGCACCGATGTCCTGGGTGATGCGGAATTTGGTTTTGCGCACCAAGCGGACGCTTTGGCAGGCAAGGCAGGCGTGCTGACATGCTCGGCCTGCTGGTCGTCCTGCCGAGCCTCGGCGACGGCCGTCAGGGCGGCTGTGATGCGATGACGCCTGAAAATCCTGCCTCCGGACAGCTGGCTGGAAATGCCGAGCAGCAAGGCAGGAGCGGTATCAGGTGCCTGCTTGCCGCGCCATGGGGCCGCCTCATCGTTGGGGACGATCCGGTGCCGGTGGCGCTGCTGCTGGTCTTTGCACTGCTGCTATTGCCACCCATCCTGGGGGTTGGGCTCGGCTTGCTTCTATTGGCCGCGGTGGCCGTGGTGCGCGCCTGGCTGTGGTGTCGCGCCGGCCGGCGCAACGCGGGGTGCGATGAACCTGCAGGCGGCCCCGGCGACGGCTGAGCCGGGCTCAGGTCCCGGTCAGCTCCAGCTTGCGTGATTCCCAGTTGAGCACTGCGGTGCGCAGGTGCATCTTGCGCGCCAGGGCCGGAAATTCGTTCCGGATGACCTGGGCCGTGAATTCGGTGGCGAAGCGTGCCTTGAGGTCGGCGCGGGCGCGGTCCATGCCCATGTTCTGATAGGGCGACGAGGCCAGGACCAGGAAACCGTCATCCGGAATGCGGCCGGTCTGCATGTTGTTGAGGATGATGCTCGCCGCCACGCGGATCGGGTCGTCCAGGTTGGGGCTGTAGGGACCGATGATCAGCGCCAGGTTGGGCATGTGCAGGAAGTCGAACCCGCGCCCGATGCAGATCATCCATTCGCGGTGCTCGAAATCGAGGGTACGCTTGAGGCCGCGCACCTGGGCGATGTGCTCGAGGTTGCCGGCGAGCAGCGGCAGCAGATCCTCGCGCATCTGCGCCGACATGTCCGGATACAGCTTGGCCAGCCTGGGCAGCAGGGTGTCGGCCTGGGCGGTCGACAACTCGGCCAGATTCAGCCGGTCGCCGTCGCGTCCGTGCAGGACCAGCGCGTCCTCGTCGGTCTCGAACCCGCACAGGATGGGATAGACCGTGGCATGGCCATGTCCGAACATGAATTCCATCTGTTCCTTGATCGCCTGGGTATGCGCGATCGCCGCCTCGGTGTCGTAGTTGAAGCCCGCGCAGCCGCGACTGCGGATCGCCCTTGGAAAAGTGGTAGGTGATCAGCACCAGGATCTGGCGCGCTTCGCCGACGATCTGCTCGACGTGGTGGGCGAGCGTTTCGTTCAGGTGGGGCCAGCCCAGGTCGAAGCGTCCGCCCAGGTTGCGGAACGGCTGGATGATGCCCGGCGGCGTCTGGGTGGCCACCGGGATGTTGATGCGGCCGTCCATGCACTTGAGCGCGACGATGTCGGTGGGATGGGCCGCCAGGTAGCGCTTGCGGGCGAGGTAGCTGTCCGGGCTGGTGAACTCGGCGGAATAGCGCCGGGCGAGATCGACCAGCCAGTCGATGCGTTCCTCGATGGGCTTGCTGTGGATGTCCATGGTTCTTCCGCGAAGGGTACTGTCCTGAAGATGCCGGCTATTGTCGATGGCGTCAATCTCCCGCCGCTAGCGGGCGGGCATGGCTGGCGTCCGGGCCGGAGTTCAGTGGGCGTTCAGCACCCACGATTCGGCCGCCGGGCGGATGATCTCGAGGATGGGGGCGGGGAAAAGCCCGACGCCGAGCACGATCGCGGCGAGCACGACCAGCAGCGCCCATTCGCGCGGCCGCAGGTCGCGGGCCGCCGACACGCCAGCCTGGGTGACCGGGCCAAGGAAGGCGCGCCGGTGGAGATTGAGGAAATAGCCCGCGCCGATGACCATGCCGAACAGTGCGGCGAGTCCCGCGCCGGTGTGGGTCTGCAGGGCCGCGACCAGGATCAGCAGTTCGGCCGGAAAGCCGCTGGTACCGGGAATGCCCATCGAGGCGAGGCCGAAAAACAGGAAAAAGCTGGCCAGCAGCGGCATGCTGCGCGCGGCGCCGCCGAGCGACAGCACGTCGGTGGAACCGAGCCGCTGGTGCAGGAAGCCGGTGATCAGGAACAGGCCGCCGGCGATGACGGTGAAGTTGACGAGTTGCAGCACCGCACCCTGCACGCCCTGCACGGTGAAGGTGGCGATGCCCAGCACGACCAGGCCGACGTGCGACAGGCTGGCGTAGGCGAGCATGCTGCGCAGGTTGGTCTGCGCCAGCGCGACCACCGCGCCGTACAGCACGCCGAAGGTGCCGAGGCCGACCAGCAGCCAGTCCAGCGAATGCGCCGCTTCGGGGGCGAGCGGCACGGCGAAGCGGAGCAGGCCGTAGGCGCCCAGCTTCAGCCCGGTCGAGCAGCGCGACGACCGCGACCGGGCCTTCCATCGCCATCAGCGGCAGCCAGGTATGCAGCGGGAAATACCGGGGTCTTGACGGCAAAGCCCAGCAACAGCAGCAGGAACACCGCCCACTCGACATGTGCCGGCAGCGGGGTGGCGAGCAGGGCGACCAGATCGAAGCTGAGCCCGCCCGGAACGGCGATGCCGCCGGCCGCCGCGTGATTGAAGGCCAGCAGCAGGAAGCCGAACAGCAGCGGCACGCCGCCGGCGAACATGATGAGGGTGTACTTGGTGGCGGCGTAGACGCGCTGCGGGCCGACGCCCCACAGGCTGACCAGGAAGTAGAACGGCACCAGCGAGAGTTCCCAGAACAGGAAGAACAGGATCGTGTCGGTGGCGCTGAACACGCCCAGCGTAGCGCCGGCCTGCAGCAGCAGCAGGCTGTGGTAGAGGCGGGGCAGGGTGTGCGTGCGGGTCCACGAGGCCAGGGTGACGCCGAGGAACAGCAGCGCGGTGGTCGGCAGGAACAGCACCGAAATGCCGTCCACGCCGACCGCGTAGTGGACGTTGAGGCTGGGAATCCACGCGGTCTGCTCGGTCCACTGGAAGCCGCCGGCCGACGGGTCGAAGCCGATCAGCAGGGCGATGCGACCGCCAGTCCGACGAGATGCACAGCGAACGCAATGCTCCGTGTCGGCAGGCGCGCGGGCGCGAGCCAGATCAGCAGCGCGCCGAGCGGATAGGTCAGCAGCAGCAGGGACAGCAGGGGCCAGTTATTCATGGCTGAAATGCTCCGATAGCGCCTGGATCGGCGTTTCGACCAGGTCGAGCCACGGGCTGGTGTAGAAACCGGCGACCAGCATGACGACGACCAGGATGCCGGCAATCAGCGACTCGATGCCGTTGATGCGCTCATAGGCCGGATGCGTGGCCTGCGCGGGCGCGAGGAAGGCGCGCTGGAACGCCCACAGCAGGAAGCCGGCCGCGGCGACGTTGCCGAGCGCGGCGGCGATGGTCGGCAGCGCGCCGAAGCGGTCGATGGCGCCTTCGAGCATCAGGTGGGCGGCGTCGAAGCCCGGCGTGCCCGGCATGCCGACGATGGCGAGGCCGGCGACCAGGAAGGTCAGGCCGATGCCGGGGATGACGTCGATCAGCCCGCCCAGCTTGTGCAGACGGGTGGTGAGGGTGCGGCGGTAGACCAGGCCGGTCATCAGCATCAGCGTGGTGGCGGCGAGGCCGAAGTTGACCGCCAGCAGCAGCCCTCCCTGCATGGCGACGCTCTGCAGGGTGAACAGGCCGATGATGACCAGCGAGGTGTGGCTGATCACGGCAAATGCGATCAGGCGGCGCAGGCTGCTTTGCTGGAAGGCCAGCAGCGCAGCGTAGAACACGCCGGCGGCGGCGAAGCCCACCACCTGTGGCGCCCACTGCCGCCGCCGCATCCGGGCAGCAGGGGCAGCACGAAGCGCAGCATGCCGTAGATGCCGATCTTCACGCCCAGCAGCAGCGCCGGGGCGATCGCCACGTTGCCATGCTGCGCCACCGTCGGCAGCCAGCCGTGCAGCGGGAAGATCGGCGTGCGCACGCCCAGGCCGTAAAACAGCAGGAAGAAGATCACCGCGCCGAGCTGCGGCGGAATCGTGTGCCCGGCCAGGTCGAGCAGGTCGACGCTCCAGGCGGCACCGGTCATGTCGCTGCATCGTCCAGGCCAGCGTCAACACGCCCATCAGCAGCATCGCCAGGCCCATGCCCTGGAACTGGTAGAAGCGCGACTTGGCGTCGTCGCGCTCGGGCGAGTTCGACCAGTGCCCGATCAGATAGCCCACCAGCATGCATCTCGATGGCGGACGGCGAACACGAACCACAGCAGGTTGAAGGTCATCAGCTGCACCATCAGGGCGGCTTCGATCGCCAGCACCACGGCGAGCAGACGTGCGTTATCGGTGAGTCCGCGGACCAGGGTGTAGAGCGTGATCAGGAAAACGATCAGCGCCGCCAGCAATGCGAACAGCACGGTGATGCCGTCTGCCCCCGCGTGGTAGCCGAGCGGGAGGAACAGGTCGAGCCGTTCGGCGAACTGGTAGCCCGCCGCGTGGACATCGAACTGGCGATAGAGTGCGATCGCCAGCAGCAGTTCGGCCCCGGCGACGATGCGTGCCAGGGTCGCGGCCAGCGGGGTTTCGCCCAGTTTCCACACCAGCAGCGCGCCGATCAGCGGCAGCAGCTGCAGGCTGGCCAGCATGGGCCAGGACGCGTGCTGGTTCCAGAACAGTTCGCTCATCACAGAATCACCGCCAGGGTGGCCATCACCATCAGCAGCAGGTAGCGCGGCTGCTCCAGCAGGGCTTCGACCTGCTTGAAGATCTGGCCGAGCTGGTGCAGGCCGGCGCCGAGCCTGCCGCCGCCGCCCTGCAGCAACAGGTGCTGCTCGAAACGGTCGAAATGGTCGGCGACCCAGGCCAGCGTCCGGCCGGCGAGCCCGCGCCCGGCGATGACGCTGTTGTCGCCGAGCAGCGCGGCGGCGCGCTGGCCGGCCGGCAGGCCGACCATGCGGCTGATCACGTTTTCGTCGAGCGCGCGCGCGTCGCGTGCCAGCGCCTGGGTGGGGCGGGTCAGCAGGCGATCGGCCAGCGGTTCCAGCCAGAAGCGTTGCAGCGCCGCGGTATACAGGCGCGGGTGGCGCTGCAGCCAGGCCGGCGCGGCAGGCGTCGGTGCGCTCAGGAGATGCATGTAGGAAGGCGAGGCGAGGAACTGCCAGGCGCGCCAGATGGTATGCAGCGCTGCGTGCCAGGCCGCCAGTTCGAACCAGCCGAGGCCGCAGGCGAGGAACATCAGCCCGACCTGGGTGGTGGTGGCGAACATCAGGGCGGATTTCACGTCGACTCTGCACGTAGCCGACGATCCAGCCGTAGAGCGCGGTGGCCGCGCCGAGCAAGGCGATCAGCGCCATCACGCCGGGCGCCTCGACCAGCACCGGTTCGAGGCGAACCATCAGGAAAACGCCGGCGTGGACCATGACCGCGCCGTAGAAAATCGCCGACGAGGGCGTGGGACCTTCGAGCGCGCGCGCGATCCACGGCGAGAAAGGCAGCTGTGCCGACTTCGCCAGCGCGGCCACGACGAAGCCCAGGGCAAGCAGGCCGCTGTAGAGCGTGGGTAGCCGCGACGCGCCTGCTGTCAGCGTGTCCCAGCCGAAGCCGCCGAGCCAGATGAAGGCGAGTGCCAGGCCCGAGGATGAAGCCGGCGTCGCCGATGCGGTTGGTGATGAAGGCGCGCTGGGCGTTGAGGGTGGCGGTGGTGCGATCGTAGGCGTAGCCGATCAGCATCCACGAACTGACGCCGGCGAATTCCCAGCCGACGAAGGTCAGCGCCGCGTTGCCGGCCAGCACGATCAGCAGCATGCCGCCGACGAACAGGTTCATGCCGATGAAGAAGCGGTGGAAGCCGGCCTCGCGGTGCATGTAGCTGGCCGAGAATTTCAGCGTCACCAGTGCGATGAAGGCGACCAGCGTACCGAAGCCGAGCCCCAGTCCGTCGAGCAGGAAGGAGATCGGAAATGCCAGGGTGCCGCTGCTGAACCAGTCGCCCAGGCGCACCATGCCGGGCATGCCGCCGAGACAGGGCATACACGTCCAGCCCCAGCAGCGTGAGCAAGGCCGCGCCGGCGGCGGCCAGCGACAGCCGCGCGGTCAGGCGCTCGCCCGCCTCGCCGCGCGCCGGGCCCGCCAGGTGAAGCAGCGTGATGGCCAGTGCCGCCAGCAGCGGCAACAGCGGGACGAGGGCGGCCAGGCCGGGCAGCAGTGCAGGATTCACCATGGAATGTCCGCCCCGAGTTCGATCAGTGTCGGCGGCAGGGCGTCACGCTGGCCGCGATACCAGTCGGCCGAACACGCCACCGTGGGGATGTCGTGTTGCGCGGGTTGCCACTTCACCCAGCCGGTGCCCGGCACGAAGCGGTGGATGGCTTCGCTGTCGGGGTCCTTGGCGGCCAGCTGGATCCAGCCGTTGCCGACCAGTTCCTGCAGCGGTGGCTGGCGCTGATAGATGGCCGTGAGCACGTCGGTTTTCTGCTCGACGATGGCCAGCATGCGCATCGCCTCGTGGACTTCGATCATCTGCCGCGGCAGCCCGGTGCGCAGGTCGGAGGCCGTGCCTTCCATCACGCCCAGCAGGCCGGCGACGTTGTGCATGATCTTGGTGCCGCAGCCGTAGCGTTCGTTGTTCGACGGTCGAGAAATAGTATTCGAGGCTGATGCCGGCACCGACCGCGCCGTTGGTCAGCAGATGCCGTTCGATGATGCTGCCGTCGGGGTCCTGCGTCGGGTCGTAGGAGATCAGGAATATGCGGCGGTCGAAGAAGGCGCCGCGGGTGGCGGAACGGCGGCCGATGTAGGCCGACGCGTTGGTGGCATGGCCGAGCTCCGGGCGTGCCTGCGAATAGTCATTGGCGCGCCCGGTCACGTGCTGCCAGGCGGATTCGGGCGACAGGGTGAGCGGTGCCGACATGAAGCGGCGGCTGCGTTCCTGGGCGTGCAACCGGCTGGCGCGGTCGACGACCTGCCGCAACTGCGCGAACGCCGCGGTCAGCGCGGGCGGGATCAGGTCGGTGTCGAACCAGGTGACCACGTCGTCGCAGGTGTCGTGTATCGCACCGATGAACCAGCTGTCGTCGGGAATCGCGATGCCGCGGTCGGCGAGGATGGCGCGCACCTCGGCGCGGTTGGCCATCGCCGCGACCAGCCGCGCGTTGGGGCCGGAAAAATGGCCGGCGCAGGCGCCGCAGTTGTAGGCCGAGGCGTGCGGGTTGTTCTGGCTGTGCGAGCCGTGGCCGGCGATGACGACCAGCGGCGCAAAGCCGTAGGTCAGCCCGGTGCTGCGCAGCAGCGCCTGCACGCGGTCGGCCTGCTCGATGTCGGTGAAGCCGAGCTGGCGCGCCGCGGGCGTGGCCGGCGGGCTGTCGTTGGGCGCGACGAAGGTGATGCGGGTGGTCGAGCGCATGTTCGTAGGCGCGCCGCAGCTTCTCGGTGAAGCGCCCCAGCAGGCCGGGCGCGAAGGCCTTGCCGGCGAGCACGCCGAGCGTCAGCGGGGCGGCCGCCAGGCTGCCGAGCACCGGGCCGGCCAGGCCGAGGCGGGTGCCCTGCACCAGGCGCGATTTCCAGGCGAGGCGGGCGTGCCGCCGCCGGATATGGCGGGTATACACGATGCGGTCGCTGTTCGCTGCGGCTCTTCGTGCACCTCGTGGGCCGGGACCACCACTGTCGGGACGACCGGGGCCAGCGGCACGGCGGCGCTGGCGTCGAGCGCGCGGAAGGCGTGCGGCACGTTGAAGTGCGCCGCTGTGCCGAGCGTTTCGAGCCGCGGTGCGAGTTCTTCCAGATGGCGGCGCAGGCCTTCCTCGCGGTCATCCATGCAGAACATCAGTTGCGCCTCGGGGCGGGTCGCTGCGGGTTTTCCAGGGGCCGCGATCCTGGTTGGCCACCAGCGCGCTGAAAACCTGCTCGCGATAATGCCGCTCGTAGGCCTGCAGCCACACCCAGCCGGCGGTATGCGGGGTCAGTTCCTGCAGGCAGTCGAGCAGCGCGATGGCGCCTGCGGTACCGATCGCTGTCAGCGCCTGGGCCGACAGTCCCAGATGCTGGCAGAGGACGAACAGCGGCCAGGCATGCCCGCCTTGCGTGCGCACGCCGCTGTTGCTGGGCCGTGCCAGCCAGGCGTCGATCAGGCGCGCGACCGGCAGCCAGTCGCGGTCGTCTTCCTCGTGTTCGGTGTGGGCGGCGCTGCGCACCAGGCGGTGGCCCTGCTCTTCCAGCCACTCGGGCAACTGGCCCGTGTAGAGGGCCAGCCGGACCTGCAGTTCGGCCGGGTGGCGGCGCAGATGGCCACGCAGGCCGGGCAGGCTGGCCTCGCAGTTGAAATGCACGGCGGTCAGACGCGCCGCGTAGACGCGCTCGAGCACCAGCCGCACCGCCAGGTAATCCAGCATGTCGATCGGCGTCGTCTCGCCGCCGTAGCCCGGATGCTGGTGGCGCCACAGGAACATGCCCGACCAGCCCGGCAATTCCTTGGCAAGCAGGCCGAGGTAGTCGGCCCAGCGTGTCTCGGGCAGGCCGAGCAACTGCAATTCCTGCAGGATGCAGGCGACCGGAGTCGTCGGGCAGGCGTTCGGAGATCGACTGCCAGCCCGGCAGCTCATTGAGCTCGAAATGCGGGTCGAGGCGGGCGCTGGCAAGCCAGGCGGCGTACAGGCCCTGCGCGCGCGCCGGATTGTGCCAGGCAGCCATGCCCTGATCGAGGTGCGTCGCCAGATGGCGCAGCAGGTACGGGCGCAGCTCGTCCATCAGATCGCGCCCGGTCAGCGCCAGCAGCAGGCCGCGCAGGCTGAGGTCGTCGCCCACGCGATCCAGCAGTGTCGACCAGTTGGTCGGATGCGTCGTGTTTAAGTTGCCGCTCGGTCCATTGCTGGGTGGCCTCGTCTTCCTCGGGCAGATGCTCGATCGATTCGTCGTGCGTCAGGCGACCCCGAGAACAGCCTGGCAGGCTGCCCACAGTTCGGACAGCGCACGGGCGGGCGATTCTCCCAGCACGCGCGCCTGCGCGGCTTCGCTCACCCCCTCCTGAAAGCGCTGCAGCGCATCCATGTCGGCGATCCGCCACGCGAGAGTGCTGGCAGTGAGCGGCGACAGATCGAATTGCAGCCCGCCAAGCAGCACCTCGCGTCGCGAGATACTGCCGGGCAGCAGCGCATCCGCCCGCAGATCGGGGGTTTCATCGAGTGCGGCGTCGAGGTCGGAACGGTCGATCCGGCCCTGCCGGAAATACGCGCGGAAAGTGTCGACCGGTTCGAAACCATGCGTGCCGGTTGCGGCCTCCGCTGCCGCCAGGGCTTCGCGGAACGGCAGGTGCTGGAAGCCGTGCAGGGTGTTGTGGTGGACGAAATCCCGGATCGGCGCCTGCGCCGGCAATACGTGCTCCAGCTGGTGCAGCAGATCGTGCAGCCAGGCAGTCGGATCGTTGGCCGGGGGCGTGTGGTGCGTGCTCATAGCGGAAGCGACGGGGCCAGCGGCTGGACCAGGCGGCTGACCGAGGCGGCGATCAGGTGCAGCAACGGCGCCGGGTAGAGGCCGAGCGCGATGCTGCCGCCGGTCAACACCGCGGCGGCGGTCAGTTCGCTGCGCCGCAGGTCGGGCAGGTTTTGCATCCGCGCCGAAACCGGGCCGGTGAAGAGGCGTCCCACCGTGCGCACGGCATACGCCGCGCTGATGACCACGGTGATCGAGAGCAGCACCACCCACGCCCCCCAGCGTTCGAAGCCGCCGACCAGCACGTGCAGTTCGGCGATGAAGCCGGCGGTGCCGGGCATGCCGACGGCGGCGATGAAGGCCAGCACGGTGAAGAAGGCGAAGCGCGGCATCGCCTTGACCAGCGAACTGTAGTCGCCGAGGTCGCGGGTGTGGGTGCGCTCGTACAACAGGCCGATCAGCAGGAACAGCGCGCCAGCCACCAGGCCGTGCGCCACCATCTGCGTCACGGCGCCGGTCAGCCCGGCCGTATTCAGCGCGGCCAGTCCGAGCAGCACCACGCCCATGTGCGACACCGACGAGTAGGCGATCATCGCCTTGAGATCGCGCTGGTTCCACGCCAGCACGCCGCCGTAGACGATGCTCACCAGCGCCAGCGCCATCAGCAAGCTTTGCAGCGCCTCGGCCGCCGACGGCAGCGTCCACACCGCGCGCAGCAGGCCGTAGGAGCCCATTTTCAGCAGGATGCCGGAGAGCAGGATCGACACCGGGCTCGGCGCTTCGACGTGCGCCAGCGGCAGCCAGCCGTGCAGCGGGAAGATCGGCATCTTCACGCCGAAGCCGATCAGGAGGCCGACGAACAGCCAGACCTGGGCGCTTTGCGGCAGCGTCTTGGCGCCCTCGCGGATCGCGTCCATGTCGAAGCTGTGCAGCGGCGAGGCGTCGTACAGCATCAGCAGCGAGATCAGCATGAACACCGAACCGCCCATGGTGTAGAGCACGAAATTGAGCGCTGCGCGGCTGCGGTTCTTGCCGCCCCAGCGGTCGATCAGGAAGAACAGCGGCAGCAGGGTCAGTTCCCAGAACACGTAGAACAGCGACCAGTCGCGGGCGACGAACACGCCCAGCATCGCGGCTTCCAGCAGCAGCAGCAGCAGGTAATAGCCCTTGGGCTTGTCCTGGATGCTGCCGGAGGCCAGCACCGCGACCAGCGCGAGCAGCGTGGCCAGCCACACCAGCGGCAGCGAAATGCCATCCACGCCGAGGGTGAACGCGCTGCCCAGGCGCGGGTTCCAGACATGGGTCTCGACGAGTTGCGCCGCGTCGAGCGAGGGATCGAACGCGCTAGCCAGCCACATGGCCCAGCCGAGCGTCAGCAGGGTCACCGCCAGTGCCACGCGGCGGATCAGCAGGCCGGACCCTCCCGGCAGCAGGGCAATCAGCAGCGCCCCGCCGAACGGGATGAGCAAGAGCGTGTTCAGCACGACTTACGTAGTGGCGGGCCGCACCGGACAGAACAGGTCGTCCTTGGCTTCATCGCCCAGGCGCTCGTAGATGGCCGTCAGCGCCATGTCCTCGTTGGGGAAGATGTTGTCCTGGCTGATGTAGTCGAACAGGCCGGTCGATCGCATCACATCCAGCACCTGCTTCTTCAGGCCCGAGAACACCAGGGTGACGCCTGAGGACTTGGTCCGCTCGACCAGGTGGTGGATGACTTCCTCGCCCGTCGCATCGAGCTGGTTGATGCCGTCGCCCACGATCAGCAGGTATTTGGCGGTCGGATGTTTCGATATCGTTTCGAGGATCGTGTCCTCGAAGTAGGATACGTTGGCGAAATACAGCTGGCCGTCGAAGCGCATGGCCACCACATGCTCGCTGGTCGGCAGGTCGGGATAGACCTTGACGTCGCGCAGCGTGCCGTCGTTGAAACGGCCCAGAATGGCGATCCGCGGCGACATGGTGCGGTACAGGTAGAGGCCCAGCGCAAGGCCCGCGCCCACCATGATGCCGCTGTCCAGGTGCGGCGCGAAGGCCAGGGTGGCGACGAAGGTGACGATCGCTGCAACGCCGTCGTGGCGGCTGGCCTGCCAGGCGTGCTTGACCGCCTTGAAGTTGATCAGGCCGATCACCGCCATGATGATGATGGCGCCCAGCACCGCCTGCGGCAGGTGGTACAGCAGCGGGGTGAGGAACAGCAGCGCCACCAGCACGATCAGCGCGGTGAACACCGATGCCATGCCGGTTTTGGCGCCGGCGTTGAGGTTGACCGCCGAGCGCGAGAACGAGCCGGACACCGGGTAGGACTGGCTGAAGCTGCCGATGATGTTGGCCAGGCCCTGGCCCACCAGCTCCTGGTTGGGGTCGAGCCTGTCCTTGGTCTTGGCGGCCATGGCCTTGGCGATGGAGATCGCTTCCATGAAGCCGACCAGCGAAATCACGATGGCCGCGGACAATACCGACAGGAAGCCGTCCCAGGTGAAATGCGGCATCTTGAATTCGGGCAGACCGCGCGGGACCAGCCCCACCACTTCGCCGCCGCCCTGCAGCTTGAACGCACCCTGGGCGACACTGCGAATCCGGTATTCGGTTTTATCGAGCGTCACGCCAGCCGGCGCCTGTCCCTTGGCGTACAGGCCGACGGTATGACCCTCGGCATCGACCTGGCGCACCACCAGGATCTTGCGCAGGACGCTTCTGAGCTGGGCGCTTTCCTCGGTGTGTCCCTTGATGCGTGCCGTGACCAGTTCGATCTCGGCGTGGGTGCGGATGACGCCGGAACTGTCGTCGCCCTCCTTCTTGATCAGCGCCTGCGCGCGCTCGTCGAGGGCGGCTTTCTGCTTGCCGAGTTCGTCGATCTGGTTGACCGACTGGTTGATCTGTTCGACCAGCATCTTGAGATCGGGGTCGACGATCTGCGCGAGCGTGCCCTTGTCATTCTTCTCGAATCCCAGACCCCATGACAGCAGGGTGGTGACGACCACGGCGATGAGCACGCCGGGCAGCTTGGGCACTTTTTTCCGAATTCCCCACATGATGGCGATCGCCAGCAGGCCGAGCGCCAGCGTCGGCCAGTGGGTGTCACCCAGTTGCTTCAGCACGCCGATGAAATCGTTGACGAAATGCTCGCTCTTGGGCATCGACACGCCCAAGAGCTTGTTGAATTGCGACATCGCGATGATGAGCGCCGCCGCATTGGTGAAGCCGACGATGACCGGGTGCGACAGGAAGCTGACGATCACCCCCAGTTTCAGCAGTCCCAGCGCCAACTGCACGATGCCGACCGCCAGCGCCAGCAGGATCGCCAGCGCGATGAAGTTTTCGGATCCGGGCTGGGCCAGCGTCGACAGGGACGACGCGGTCAGCAGCGACACCACCGCCACCGGTCCGGTGCCGAGTTGCTTGGAACTGCCCCACATGGCGGCGATCGCCACCGGCAGGAAGGCGGCATACAGTCCGTAATAGGCAGGCAGGCCGGCCAGCTGGGCGTAGGCCATGGACTGGGGAATCAGCACCAGCGCCACGGTCAGTCCCGCCATGAAATCCAGCTTGAGGCTGGCGCCCGTCATCGGGAACCAGTTTAGAAAAGGCAGAAAACGCTTGTAGGCTTGCATGAGAGGCTTACCGAACAGGGAATGGTGGCAACTTCGACGCGCGGCAGGCACGTCGCAAAGCCACGCATTTTAGCTTTTTAAGGCCGCGGCGGCAAAACCAGGGAACTTCTCTACATTAAGTTCGGTTAAGCGGCAGAACGCGCGCATCCTGCCGCGGCAGATCGCGTTCGGCGAGCACGAGCAGGGCCTTGTAGAACTCGCCCGGCAAGCGCTTCATCGTTTCAGTGGCTTGCGGTGTGTAGTGCACAAGCTCGAAGGGCACGCGCTCGTCGAGCGCGTTGCGGGCTTGCGGGCGAAAATGCTGCCACGCCAGCTCGACCCAGGCCTTGTTCTGGCTGTCGACGAAAATGAACTCTTCGGCGTCCAGCACGGCCATGTACTGCAGGCTGCGGATCGGCACGAACAGGCATTTGCCCGCGCGCGCCAGCAGGGTGTGCGCCAGATTGTAGGTGGCGGCGGGAAGGAATGCGGACTCGCGTGCAATTTCCTGCTCCCGGTAAAAACGCTCTTCCATGCCATAACGTTAGCAGGCCTGCGCTGCGTTGGCATTCTTTCGTTGCGCGGTTCGAACTGCCGGAGCGAGATGAAGCTGACGCCAGGCTGGCAGATAGCCTGGCGCGACACTGCGCTGGGTCGATCAGGCAGCACGCACGCCGGGCATGGGCGTGCTGACGTGGTGCGCGCTGTCTTCCTGCGAGGCCACCAGCACCACCGGTACCGGCAGCGCGTCCTGGCGCTGCGATCCATTTAGGAAGCTGCGCCCCAGGTAGCCGGTTTCATTGCATGCCAGGAAGGCGACTTCGGGGTGGCGGCGCAGATAGCGGGCCAGCCCGGAAACCGGATCCCCCGACAGCACCGCGGTTTGCAGGGTGATGCCTGCGGCAGCGAGCATATCGGCATACGGGGCGAGCAGTTCCTGGGTGATGCTGTCGGGCTGGAAGGTCAGCACGGTCAGGCCGTGCTTGAGGCGGGCGCAGGTTTGCACCACATAGTGCATGATGTCGGCGGGCAATTCGCTGCCCATGTACAGAGCGACTTGCTGGCGCGTGTTCGCCGGCCGGGCCTGGGCGGGGACAATTGCCGCAGCCGTGGCTTCGATGCTCTCGCCGCGGTTCAAGACGCTGCCCTTCTGGCGCAAGGTGAGGTTCTCGCCGGCATCGGCAAAGGCCAGTGCGTTCAGCATGCGCTTGATGTTGTCGGTCAGTTTGATCATGGTCAGCTCCAGAAGCGGGGAATGCTTACCATAAAGCAATCAGCGTGCCAGAAACAAATGTTCAATATATACAATTGGTTATTCGCTTGGCGTGCCTCCAGATTGTTGCAATCCGCAATGCTTTGGGCTGGTCGTGTTGCAAGGCGTGTGCAACAGTGTTGTAACATGCAACACCCTGAGTACCTCCTTGGTTTCCAGAGTCCATGTCCAGCCTGCGCGGAAAAATCCTGACCACCTACGGTTTTTCCGAAGCCATCCTGCTGGTGTTCGCTTTCGTGGTGTTCGCCGACCTCTATTACCTGCAAACCCGGATCGTGGCGGGCGAGGCCGTGAATGCGTTTCGCGAAGCCAGCCAGGAAATGCGCCGGGACGAGAAGAACCTGTTCCTGTATCACGACCTGGCCAGCCTCGATCAACTGATGCTGCAGTTCGATGCGGCCGAGAAAGCGCTGGCAGACGGCCACCAGGCCTTTGAAAAAATAGCCGCGCCCGGCGAACTCGGACGGGTCGGCCGGACGCTGGTGTCATACCGTGCGCAATTGCAGGAATATCCGGCGCTGGCGCTGCCCGCGCGCCAGGCGCAACAGCAGGTGATCCGCGAAACAGGCCATGCCTTGTCGATGGCGGCTGAAAATTTCAGCCGCCGTGAACGTGCCGTGCTGGCGCAAGCCGTGCAGACCTCGGGCAGGACCCTGCTGACGGTTTTTCTGGCGGTGCTTCTGCTGGGCATCGTCAGCGCCCTGTTTCTGGTGCGGCAGGTGGTGCGACCCCTGCGGGAACTGGAGTCGCAACTGGATGAACTTGCCGAGCGCCAGAACCAGCAGTTGACGCTGCCGTCGCAGGACCAGGAAATCCAGTCCTTCGTGCATCATTTCAACGCCATGCTGAAACGCCTGCAGATGCAGCAGAACCAGTTGCGACAGCAGGAAAAAGCCGTCGCGCTGGGGGTCCTGGTGTCGGGGGTGGCGCATGAGCTGAACAACCCGCTTTCCAATATTTCGACCTCGGTGCAGTTGCTGGTGGAAGACGGCGATGCGGTCGAACCGGAATTGCGTCACGAATGGATGTCGCAGATTGACGGCGAAGCCGAGCGCGCGCGTCGCATCGTGCGGCGGTTGCTCGACAGCGTCCGCCAGCCCAAGCTGCACCTGCAGGCGCATAGCGTGGCCGAGCTGATCCAGGCATCGCTGGCGCTGGTCAACCGGCAACTGCCGCCGGCGGTGGAGGTGTGCGTCGGCAGCACACCGGAACGCGCGCTGTGGGCGGACCGGGAGCGGCTGCACCAGGTCTTCATCAACCTGCTGAAGAACGCCGCCGATGCCGGCGCCACGCACATCGTGATCAACGCGCTGGAAACGAACTGGGAAACCTCGATGCCGGCGAACACCGACTACCTGATGGGCGACATCACGCCGGTCAGCCAGGCGGCAAGCGTGCTGCACATCCAGATCGAGGACAATGGCCCGGGCATTGCGCCGGAACATCTGGCGCAGATCTTCAATCCGTTCTTCACCACCCATTCGGCAGGCGACGGCACCGGGCTGGGCCTGTATCTGGTGGAGGAAATCATCAGCGAGCACAACGGCTGCATCGCGGCCGAGAACCGGCCCGAAGGCGGCACGCGCTTTTCCATCTGGCTGCCGCTGAAGCTCGAACAGGAGCCGACATGAACGCCGGACCGCAACCGCATATCCTGCTGATCGACGACGAGGCGATCGCACTGTCCAATCTCAAGCATGTATTCGAGCGCGAGGGCTACGCCGTCACCGCGTGCAAGAGCGGCGAGGCGGGGCTGGCGGCGATGCAGTCGACCCAGTTCGATCTGGTGCTGAGCGACCTGCGCATGCCCGGCATCGATGGCATGGAGGTGCTGCGCCACATCCGTGCCACCACGCCGGACGTGCCGGTGATCATGATCACCGGCCACGCGACGCTGGATTCGGCGGTCGACGCGATGAAGGCCGGCGCCTATCATTACATCGCCAAGCCGTTCCGGCTGGCCGAGGCGCGCGAGGTGGTGCGCGGCGCGCTGGAAGTGCGCCGCGTCAGGCGCGAAAACAGCGAACTCAAGCTGCGCATCGAGCATCTGTCCAACCAGACCACGCTCATCACGCAGGATCTCGGCATGCAGCGCCTGCTGGCAACCGCGCGCCAGATCGCCGGCACCGACTGCAGCGTGGTGATCCATGGCGAATCCGGCACCGGCAAGGAGTTGATGGCGCGCTTCATCCACCAGAACAGCCAGCGTGCCGAGGGACCGTTCATCGCCTTCAATTGCGGCGCGCTGCACGAGGAGCTCGCCGCGAACGAACTGTTCGGCCACGAGAAAGGCGCGTTCACCGGCGCGCAGGGCACGAAGATCGGCCTGTTCGAGGCGGCCGAGGGTGGCACACTATTCCTTGATGAAGTGGCCGAATTGCCGCTGTCGATGCAGATCAAGCTGCTGCGCGTGCTGCAGGAGCGCGAGTTGATGCGGGTCGGTTCCGTCTCCCCGGTGCCGATCGACGTACGAGTGGTGGCCGCCAGCAATCGCGACCTCAAGGCCGCGGTCGAGGACGGGCAGATGCGCAACGACCTGTACTTCCGGCTCAACGTGGTGACGCTGACGCTGCCGCCGCTGCGCGAGCGGCGCGACGACATTCCCCTGCTGGCGTATTACCTGCTGCGCAAATATGCGGCGACGATGGACCGCAATGTCCAGGAAATCACCCCCGAGGCGATGCAGCGTCTGGCCGAGTACGATTACCCCGGCAATGTGCGCGAGCTGTCGAATTTCATCGAGCGCGGCGTGGCGCTGGCGCAGGGCGACAGCCTCGGCATCGAGCATCTGCCGCAGAGCCTGGGCGCGCTCACCGTGCGCGTGTTCAAGCCGCAGATGGCGGCTTCGCCGGCCACCCTCGAATCGCAGGAAGCCGAGCATATCCGTCACGTGCTGAAACTGGCCGAGGGCAACCGCACCCAGGCGGCGAAAATGCTGGGCATCGACCGCGTATCCTTGTGGCGCAAGCTGAAAAAGCTGGGCATCGACTCGAAGTGAGCCGTTGCGCCTGATTCCAATCCGACCCACCAAGCCATGACTGATTTACACCGCACGCACGCACCCGGCCCGATTTTCGATACCCATCTGGAACATTTCGATCGCGACGTCATCGAGGCCTCGCACACGCGGCCGATCCTGGTCGACTTCTGGGCCGACTGGTGCCCGCCCTGCCGCGCGCTGACGCCGGTGCTGGAGCGCGTCATCGCGCATCACGCCGGCAAGATCCGCATGGCCAAGGTCGAGGTCGACGAGGGCGCCAACATGAAGCTCGCCGGGCGCTATGGCCTGCGCGGCTTTCCCACGGTGCTGCTGTTCGTCAGGGGCGAGATCGTCGGGCGTTTTTCCAGCGCAAAGCCGGAGCACTGGGTGCGCGAGTTCATCGCCGAGCACACCGATATTGAATAGCCCGTTGTGGGTGCTCGACACCAACGTGGTGCTCGACCTGCTGCATTTTGACGACGCGGCCGCGCGGCCCTTGCGGCTCGCGCTGGAAGCGGGCCGCCTGCGCTGCGTGGTGACGGCAAGCACGCTGGAGGAATGGCGGCGCGTGCTGGCGTATCCCGAATTTGGTCTGGATCCGGCGCAGCGGGCTACGCTGGTCGCGCGTTATCAATGCTTGTCGGAAATGGCCGGGACGGTGGAAGCGGACGCCAGCCAGCCCCACAAGGGGAATCCGATCCACTCCGGGCTCTTGTCCACGCCAGGGGGAAAGCCCGCGTGGCGTCGGATGCCGCGCTGCAGCGACCCCGACGACCAGATGTTTCTTGAGTTGGCTGCCGCCACCCACGCGCTGGGCCTGGTTAGCAAGGATCGTGCGCTGCTCAAGCTGCGTCGGCGCTGTGCGCCGCATTTCCGGATCATGACGCCTGCCGAGGCGGTGCGCTGGCTGGAATCGTGCCTGCCAGAATAGGCGCCGTCAGTCCGTGTCCTGCAGCTGAAACCTGAGCCGCGCCGCCTCGCTTACCGCCAGCACCGCCGGGTGGCTCAGGCGCCGCTCCACGGAAATGGCGAAGAACCGTTCGCGGATGTCGAGCGTCTCACCCACCTCGACGACATCGTATTGCCGCATCACGGCCTGCGCCGTCGTCAGCGGCACCGGGAAAACGCCCGCACCCGCCTGGCCGAAGGCGCTCATCAGCGCGCTGTCGTCGAATTCGCCGACGATGACCGGCTGGATGCCCTTGCGTTCGAGCCAGCGCAGCAATGGCGCGCGCAAGGCGCTGTCCTCGCCCGGGATCAGCAGCGGCGCGGCATGCAGATTGGCAGGAAAATCCGGCTGCAGCGAACGGGCGATCGGCGGTGCGGCCAGAAAGGCGATGCCGCATTCGCCGAGCGGGTGGCTGTAGCCCTTGATGTCCATGCTGGACGGCAGCGGCCGGTCGGCCAGCACCATGTCGAGCCGATGGATCGACAGTTCGGCGGCGAGTTGCTCCAGCCGGTCTTCCCGGCACACCAGCCGGACCGGCTCGGCCAGCGTCAGCGCGGGTGCCAGCAGCTGATAGGCGATCGCCTTGGGGACCACGTCGGCGATGCCGACGCGGAACGGGTGCACCGGCACGGCTGCGCGATTCTGCAAGGCCTCTTCGAGCTCGGCGCCGACCTGGAAGATTTCGTCGGCGTAGGCGAGGGCGGTGCGGCCGGCGTCGGTCAGTTCCAGCCTGCGGCCGCTGCGACGGAACAGCGCCACGCCGAGGCGCGCTTCGAACGCGCTGATCTGGCCTGATAATGTCTGCGGCGCCAGATGCAGTTTCTCGGCGGCGCGGTTGATTGCACCGGACTTGGCGACCGTGCGGAAATAATGCAGATGCTTGTAATTGAGCATGACCAATGTTTCGAATCGATAAAATCGAACAATAGCAGTATAAAAATCGAATTTTATTGTTAATTGGCCGTCTGTATCCTGTCGTCTGTCCGTTTAATAGGCTTTGTCCTTCATCCAAGGAGAACATCATGAAACGCATTGTTCTGTTCCTCGCCACCAACCTCGCCATCGTGCTGGTGCTGTCCGTCACCATGCGCGTGCTGGGCGTCGAGCCCTACCTCACCGCCAACGGGCTCAACCTGACATCGCTGCTGATTTTTGCCGCGGTCATGGGCTTCGGCGGTTCGCTGATTTCGCTCGCGATCTCCAAGTGGATGGCGAAGAAGTCGATGGGGGTGCGGGTGATCGAGGCGCCGGCGAATTCGTCTGAAGTCTGGCTGGTCGATACCGTCAAGAAATACGCTGCCGACGCCGGCATCGGCATGCCCGAGGTCGGCATTTTCGATTCGCCCGAGGTCAACGCCTTCGCCACCGGCATGAACAAGAACAATGCGCTGGTCGCCGTCTCGGCGGGGCTGCTGCACACCATGACGCGGCAGGAAGCCGAGGCGGTGATCGGCCACGAAATCGCCCACGTCGCCAATGGCGACATGGTGACGCTGGCGCTGATCCAGGGCGTGGTGAACACCTTCGTCATGTTCCTGTCGCGCGTCATCGGCCACACCGTCGACCGCGTGGTGTTCAAGAACGAGAACGGCCATGGTCCGGCCTTTTTCGTCACCATGATCGTGGCCGAGCTGGTGCTGGGCATCCTCGCTTCGATCATCGTGATGTGGTTCTCGCGCCAGCGTGAATTCCGCGCCGACCGCGGTGGTGCCAGCCTGGCCGGCAAGCAGAACATGATCGCCGCGCTGGAGCGCCTCGCGAGCCTGCACCCGGCCCCGCTGCCAGAAAAAATGGCGGCCTTCGGCATCGCCGGCGGCGGCGCGTCCGGACTCAAGCGCCTGTTCATGACCCATCCGCCGCTGGAGGAGCGTATCGCCGCCCTGCGTGCGGTGCAGTCGTCCTGATCGCCCGGCCTGAAGAGCGAACGTGGACGCCACAATAAACATCGGCGAGCCATGGATGTGGGCTGCCTTCATCGGCTTTGTGCTGGTGATGCTGGTGTTGGACCTTTTTGTGTTTGGCGGCAAGAAGGCGCACAAAGTGAGCGTGAAAGAGGCGGCTGCCTGGTCGCTGGTATGGGTCAGCCTGGCGCTCGCCTTCAATGCGGGCTTGTGGTGGTATCTGAATGGATCGGTCGGGCCGGAAATCGCCGACCGCAAGGCGCTGGAGTTCCTGACCGGCTACTTGATCGAGAAGTCGCTGTCGGTAGACAACGTATTCATCTTCCTGCTTATTTTTGCATCGTTTCATGTCGCGCCCGAGTATCAGCGTCGCATCCTGATCTACGGTGTGCTGGGAGCGATTGTCATGCGCGCCATCATGATCCTGGCAGGGGCCTGGGTGGTGCGGGAATTCAGTTGGGTGCTGTACTTGTTCGGCGCATTCCTCGTCGTGACCGGCATACGCATGCTGGTGATCGTGGAACAGACCCCCGATCTCGAAAACCACCCGGTGCTGAGGTTTGCACGTAAACACCTGCGGATTGCCGAGGGGGATCACGGCGAGAAGTTCATGGTGATGAAGAATGGGGTGCGTTATTTCACGCCGTTGTTCCTGGTGCTGATCCTGATCGAGATTACCGATTTGGTGTTCGCCGTGGACTCGATCCCGGCAATTTTCGCCATTACCACGGATCCGTTCATCGTTTTCACGTCCAACATTTTTGCCATCATGGGCTTGCGGGCCTTGTATTTCCTGCTGGCCGATGTGGCGGACCGCTTCCACTTGCTGAAGTATGGCCTCGCCATGGTGCTTACCTTCATCGGCACCAAGATGCTGATCATGCCCTGGTATCACGTGCCGGTGGGCGCTTCACTGGCCATCGTCGCCGTGCTGATCGGTTCGAGCGTGATCGCCAGCCTGATCGCCACGCGCAAGAGAGCGGACTGATGCTGGCGCGGCTATTTGGCGTGGTGCTGATTGCAGCAGGGCTTGGCGGATGCGCCGAGCCGCCCTATACCAACGTCGACAGCGCTGGACTGAAGGCGCTGCAGGACCAGGGGGTGCCGGTCTACGATATCCGCCGGCCGGAAGAGTGGCGTCAGACCGGCATTGTCGAAGGCAGCCGCAAGCTGACCTTCGTGGACGCGGGCGGGCGGCCGAATCCGGAATTCGCCCCGCGCTTTGCCGCCGAGGTGAACAAGGATGACCCAGTCATCCTGATCTGCCGTACCGGCAACCGCACCGACACGCTGGCCCGGCATCTGGTTGAAGACCTGGGCTATACAAGGGTCTATAACGTGCGCCACGGCATCACCGGCTGGATTGGCGAGGGCCTGCCCGTCGCCAGGAACTGAAAACCGAACCGGAACCGCACATGACTGCCGCTGCCAAACCCAATACGCTGACCGAACTGCTGGTCACCCTGATCATCCCTTCGCTGATCCTGATGAAACTGAGCGGAGCGGAGGATCTGGGGGCCGTCAATGCGCTGCTGCTGGCGCTGGCTTTTCCGCTGGCGTGGGGTGCGCGGGATCTGTTGCTGCGGCGCAAGCTCAACCTGTTCGCGGTCCTCGGCCTGGTCAGCATCCTGCTGACCGGCGGCATCGGCCTGTTGCAACTCGACCCGCAATGGCTGGCAGTGAAGGAAGCGGCTATTCCAGGGGTGATCGGCATCGTGGTGCTGGCATCGACCTGGACCCGTTATCCGCTCGTCAAGACCCTGCTCTACAGTCCCGCCATTCTCGACGTGGCGAAGGTGCGCGCACAGCTAGAGGCGCGGGGGTCGGTGCAGGCGTTCGAGGCGCGGCTGCAGCGCGCCACCTGGATGCTCGGCGGCACGTTTTTCTTCTCCGCGGCGATGAATTATTACCTCGCGACCTGGATCGTCACTAGCCCGGCGGGCAGCGCCGCGTTCAACGAGGAACTGGGCAAGCTCACGCTTGTGAGCTATCCCGCGATCGCCTTGCCGTCGACGCTGATGATGATGTTCATTTTGTATTACCTGGCGCGCGTCATCCGTGACATGACCGGACTGAAGTTCACCGACCTGCTGCACGCGACGAAAGGCTGACCATGAATCCAGAACAGCAACGCGCCATCCTCGCCATCGCCCTGTTTGCGGCCTTCGCCGACGGCGCCAAGCACGACCGCGAGCGCGAGGAGATCCGTCGCATTGCCGATTCCCTGGCCGCCGACGCCGGCGCACCCGACCTGGCCCGGCTCTATCAGGATGTGTTGCTGAAGCGGGTGACGCTCGAAGCAGCTGTAGCGGGTCTGGTTGACCCAGACGAACGCCAGCTGGCCTATGAGATGGCCGTGTGCGTGTGCGACGCGGACGGGCGCCAGAGCGAAGCCGAGCAGCGGTTTCTGGGTGAGCTGAAAACGCTGCTCAAGCTCGATTCCGGACAGGTTGCGACCTTCGAGCGAGAGGCCGACGCCATCGTTGATCTGGGCGAGGCCGCGGCCCCCGTCACCGTTGCGGCGGCGCCAAAGTCGGTGCCGTCGAAGGTGGACGACGCGGAACTCGACAAATCGATTCTCAACTACGCGCTGCTCAACGGCGCGCTGGAGCTGCTGCCGCAGTCGTGGGCGTCGATGGCGATCATCCCGCTGCAGATCAAGATGGTCTACGGCATCGGCAAGGCCCATGGCGCCGCGCTCGACCAGGGTCATATCCGCGAATTCATCGCTGCTGCGGGCGTGGGTCTGACCTCGCAGTACCTCGAGCAGTTCGGCCGCAAACTGCTCGGCGGGCTGCTCGGCAAGGTGGGCGGGGCAGCAACCGGCATGGCGTTCTCCTTTGCCACCACCTACGCGCTGGGCCAGTTGGCCAAGCGCTACTACGCCGGCGGGCGGGCGATGAATACAGCCGTCTTGCGCGACACCTACCAAAATCTGCTGGGCCCCGCCAAGCAGATGCAGACGCACTATCTGCCGCAGATCCAGCAGAAGGCGAGCACGCTCGACGCCACCCAGATCATGGCCATGGTGCGTGGCGCCTGACCGCCATGCGGTTTTTTCCTCCCTCTGCCAGCGCGCAATGGAATGGTCGCGCCACCGCCATGCACCGTGGTACCTGGGTGGACTGAGTTTCGCCGAGTCGTCATTCTTTCCGATCCCGCCGGACGTGATGCTCGCGCCGATGAGCCTGGCCAATCCATCGCGGGCCTGGCGTTTTGCGCTGATTACTACGCTGGCTTCGGTGGCGGGCGGCCTGTTCGGTTACCTGATTGGCTACTATGCATTCGATGCCATCGAGCCATGGCTGCGCACCACCAAGTATTGGGCAGGTTATGTGGTCGCGGTGGACTGGTTCGGGCGCTGGGGATTCTGGGCGGTTTTCATCGCCGGTTTCTCGCCGATTCCCTACAAGGTCTTCACCATTGCCGCTGGCGCCCTGTCGATGGCACTGCTGCCGTTCACGCTGGCCGCGCTGATCGGCCGCGGCGCTCGCATGGAAGCGGTGCTGCATCGCTATGTCGCCCACTTGGGCTGGGCCACGGTCGCACTGGTGGTGATCGGCGCGGCGCTGTATCAGAGCCTCGGAGTGGCTTGAGCGGGTCAGCGGGTTTGATACCGACACGCTGGGCACCTTCGCCCGCGACTTCCCGCGCGCCGGCAGCCAACTCGAGGCCGCACGCCGCAAGGTGCGCATCGGCATGGAATTGTCCGGCCTGCCGCTGGGACAGGCGAGCGAGGGCTCGTTTGGTCCCGACCCGATAGCGGGCCTGTTCCCCTGGAACGTTGAGGTGCTGGTGTTCATCGACGACGAACGCGGCATCGAAGTCGTGGGGATGGCGCAGCAGGCGACGCGCTTTGCCCATCTGCTTACGGATGACTGGGAGGCCGCCGCGCAATTTTCCCGCCCGGCAGGCTTTCCCGAACATCATCTGGTGCTGCGTCCGCAAGGCGAGGACGATCCCCGCATTGATACAAGGAATCGCGAGCCGGGACATTCTTGCGCGCGCTTTCCAGCGGGCTCAGGAACAGGCCGGGAATACGCAGGTGTTTCTGGAAAATGATGTGCGTGCCCATGCCCATCCGGCGCGCATGGGCGTGATTCGTTCCGCCGCCGAAGACCTGGCGAGCAGGCTGAGTTCGGATTGCCCGGCCTGCGGCACGCCTGGCTTCTGGGTCGTGGAGCGGATTACCGGCTTGCCCTGTGCCGACTGAGGAGCGCGACGCGGGAGATTCGTGCCCATGTCCATGGCTGTCTGAAATGTGAGCGACGCGAGACGTGTGAGCGCACCGGCGTGGCACACGCCGACCCCGGACGCTGCGACTTCTGCAATCCCTGACCGGGCGTACATCCGGTAAGCTAACAGAATGCCACTCAACATCGATTCCCCGCTCGCCCGCCGAGTCGCGGCGTTTGCGTTTCTGGTCTTCATTTTCGGGCTCACCTTCTGGGTGTCTGTCGCCGTTTTTCGCTTCGCTGGCCTGGGCGGGAATCCTGGCGTATGTCACCTGGCCGCTGCACCAGCGGCTGCTCGACCGCCTGCCCGAACGCCCTAATCTCGTCGCGCTGCTGATGACCGCTGGGCGTCGCGGCCACCCTGCTGCTGCCGCTGGTGTGGGTGATGTTCACCGTGGCGCTGGATGTGGCGGCAGCGACCGCGACGCTTCAAGCAGATCTGATGGCCCAGGGCCTGCCGCCGCTGCCCCCGGCCGTGCGCACCTGGCCGGGCGGGACATGGTTCGCCGCGCAATACCAGAGCGTGCAGGGCGATGCCGGTCTGGCTGCGCGCGCAGATCGGCGTCGCTGGGCTTGGCCGACACCGCCTCACTGAAGGCGCTGGCCGGTGGCGTCGGGCGCATTGCAGCGAAATTTGCGCTTGGCGGTGTTCGCCCTGTTCTTCCTGTTTCGCCATGGCGTCAGCGTGCTGGCGCAGTTTCGCGGCGTGGCCACGCGCTGGCTGGGCGACGCGGCCCGCGGCTACATCCAGGCGGTCGGCGTGACGGTGCGCGCCGTCGTGTTCGGCATTGTGCTCACCGCGCTGGCGCAGGGCGTGCTCGCCGGGCTGGGCTACTGGGTGGCGGGCATTCCGGCGCCTGCGCTGTGGGGGGTGATTACCGCGCTGATATCGCTGATTCCCTTTGTCGGCCCGGTGGTGTGGATCGGGCTGTCGCTGAGCCTGCTGGCGCACGGCGAAACCCAGGCCGCGCTGGGCCTGTTCTTGTGGGGCGCGCTGGTGGTGAGCTGGGTCGACAACCTGATCCGTCCGCTGGTCATCAGCGGACCGACGCGCATCCCGTTTTCTGCTGGTGTTTCTGGGCGTGCTGGGCGGCATCAATGCCTTTGGCCTGATCGGCCTGTTTCTGGGCCCGGTGCTGCTCGCCGTGTCGGTCGCCATCTGGCGCGAATGGCAGGAACACAAGCTGGCATCAGGACTTGGCTTGATGATATCCTTCGCCCTTCCCTTCTGAGTTGTTTCCATGAATCCAGCTAAAGACCGCAACTTCCCGCGCTGGCCCTCAGTGTGCTGGGCGTGTTCGAGACCATCGGTCTCGTCATCATCACGCTGGCCACCCTGGTGGCGGGCGTGTTTGAAGTGAGGGTCATGATCGACGCCGGAACGGTGACGCTGGCCGATCTGCTGCTGCTGTTCCTGTATCTGGAAATCCTCGCCATGGTGGGTGTGTATTTCCGCTCCGGGCAGTTGCCGGTGCGTTTCCCCATCTATATTGCAATCGTGGCGCTGGCACGTTATCTGGTGCTCGACATGAAAAGCCTCGACGACTGGCGCATGATGGGCGTGACCGCCTCGATCCTGCTGCTGGCCGATTGCGGTGCTGGTGATCCGCTACGGCCACACGCGCTTTCCCTATAACGAACACCCGAAAGAGCCAGGCGATACACCGCATGAACAACAAACGACCTACCCCGGGTTTCACCAGGACAAGCACAGCCTCACCATGCTGGCGCGCGTCGTGATCGACGGCTGGCTGTTCGGCTTCATCCCGGAAACCGAGGAATGCGCCGGCTGGAGTCTGGGGCAAATGCAGGCGCTGTCCGACAAGGTCGATGCCGAGTGGGACAAATACAGCAACCTGCCGAGCCGTCTGCCGGCCGAATTGCGCGAGCGCCACGCCGGCCTGTACAAAAGGGCAACCGAGCAGGCACGTGAAAAAGGCTGGGACCCCGAACTCGGCGACGACGAATGAATTCCTGGCAGGATGTCTCCTGCCGTCTGCAACCTGCCTGATCCCCTCTGATGGAACTGACCCCGCCTCTATTGCAACTCGCCACCCAGGCGCTCGATCTGGTGCTGGACTTCAAACGTCCGGCCGATGCCGAGTTGTCGGCGTTTTTTCGTGAGCATAAAAAGCTTGGGCCAGCACGACCGTGCGTTCGTGGCCGAAGCCGTGTTCGGCGTGCTGCGGCGTTATCGCTATCTGTCGGTGGTGGTGCCTGCCGCCAATCCGCGCACGCTGATCATCGCCTGGCTGATCAAGGCGCGCGGCATGAGCGGGGCGACGCTGGAACAATTCGCCAAGCCCGAGCTGATCGACCATATCCGAAATGCCAAAACGGACGACCTGCCGCTCGCCGTGGCGGCCGAGTCTGCCCGACTGGGTGATCGAAAAACTGCAGCTGTCGATGCACGACGCCGACATTCTCGCGCTTGGGCCGGGCTCTGCAGCAGCAGGCGCCGCTGGATGTGCGGGTCAATGCGCACAAGGCCAATCGTGATGTCGTACTGGCGCAGTTGCGCGCAGAAGGATTGGCGGTCGAGGCGACGCCGTATTCGCCGTGGGGCATCCGCTTCAAGGATCATCCGGCGATCAACCGTCATCCGCTGTTTCGTCGACGGCAGCCTGGAAGTGCAGGACGAAGGCAGCCAGTTGCTGGCCTTGCTGCTGGGCGCGCGGCGCGGCGAAATGGTGTGCGATTTCTGCGCCGGCGCCGGCGGCAAGACGCTTGCCGATCGGCGCGATGATGGCGTCGAGCGGGCGCCTGTATGCGTTCGACGTGGCGGAAAAGCGGCTCGCCAAGATGAAGCCGCGGCTGGCGCGCTCGGGACTGTCCAACGTCATGCCGCAGTTGCTTGCATCCGAAAACGACACGCGGGTGAAGCGGCTGGCGGGCAAGCTCGACCGCGTGCTGGTCGATGCGCCGTGTTCGGGCCTGGGCACGCTGCGCCGCAATCCCGACCTGAAATTCCGTCAGACGCCCGAAAGCGTGGCGCGAGCTGACGCAGAAGCAGGCCGCCATCCTGCGTGCGGCGGCGAAGCTGCTGAAACCCGGCGGCCGCCTGGTCTATGCCACCTGCAGCCTGCTGCCGGAAGAGAACGAGGCCATCGTCGAAGCCTTGCTGGCCGAGGGCGAATTCACCCTGCTGCCGGTCAACGAACTGCTGGCGCAGCAGCAAGATTCGACCTGGATACCGGCAGCCTGCTGAAGATGTCGCCGGCGGTGCACGGAACGGACGGCTTCTTTGCTGCCGTCGTGGTCAAATCCGACGGTTGACCCGCCGTGGCTTTGCGGTTATCAATGCGGCGTTCCAGGAGGCGCGCTCCAAATTTCCGACATGACGGCAGCATCGTTCCACCCGCAAGAGGTAGGCCGTGGTTGTGAATCCGCTGAAGCGGCAACAACCACGCTCCATCCCGATACACTGGGCAGCTTGTGCGGACTGTTCCGCGCACGGGTCGCGGCGTCGCCGGCGCAGGTCGCCTACCGTCAGTTTGACGAGCGCGCGCGACACCTGGGTGAGCTTCACCTGGGCGCAGGTGGCGGCAGCAGGTGGCGCGCTGGCAGGCGGCGCTGGTGAAGGAAGGCCTGGTTCCCGGCGACCGCGTCGGCAGTGATGCTGAAGAACTGCGTCGAGTGGGTGATCTTCGATCAGGCCGCGCTGGGGCTGGGGCTGGTCACCGTGCCGCTGTATCTCGACGACCGCCCGGACAGCGCGGCGTATATCCTCAATCATTCCGGCGCCAAGCTGCTGCTGGTCGAAGGCAAGTTCCAGCACAAGAAACTGGCCGAAATCACCGGCTCGGCCCACAGCGCTGCAGCATATCGTCAGTCTGACCGCCGCCGGAAAATGGCACTGGTGAACTGGAGCACGCGTTTCGTGGTGGTGGCCGACTGGCTGGCGGCAGCGAGCGATACGCCGGTACCCGAGCGCCATCCGAGCGCCGATCTGCTGGTCAGCATTGTGTATACCTCGGGCACCACCGGGACGGCCCAAGGGCGTGATGCTGACGCACGAAAACATGCTGTGGAACGCCTTGTACGCATCGCAGTGCGCGGATTTCGGGTCCGCATGAGGTGTTCCTGTCCTTCCTGCCGCTGTCGCACACGCTGGAGCGCACCGGCGGCTACTACCTGCCGATGCTGATCGGCGCCGAAGTCGCCTATCGCGCGCTCCATCGCCCAGCTGGCGCAGGATCTGCAGACTATCCGTCCCACTGTGCTGATCTCGGTGCCGCGCATTTACGAGCGGGTCTATGGGCGCATTCAGGACGGGCTGGAGAAGAAGGGCGCGCTTCGCCAGCATGCTGTTCAGTCTGGCGGTTCGGGTCGGCTGGCGCCGTTTTGAACGTGCCCAGGGCCGCGCAGGCTGGCATCCCGAACTGTTGCTGTGGCCGCTGCTGAACAAGCTGGTGGCGGGCAATGTCACCGAAAAACTGGGCGGGCGGCTGAAGATGGCGATTTCCGGCGGTGCGGCGCTCTCGCCCGATATCGCGCGGGTGTTCATTGGACTGGGCGTACCGATTTATCAGGGCTACGGGCTGACCGAAACCAGCCCGGTGGTGTGCGTGAATCGCCCTGGTTCAAACGTGCCATCGAGCATCGGCCAGCCGATGCCTGGCATCGAGGTAAAGATCGGCGACAACGACGAACTGCTTACGCGCAGCCGCTGCGTGATGCGCGGCTACTGGCAGAACGAAGAGGCCACCCGCGCCATGATCGATGCCGATGGCTGGCTGCACACCGGCGACAAGGCCACGCGTCGATGCCGATGGCCATTACGCGATCGTCGGACGTATCAAGGACATCATCGTGCTGAACAACGGCGAGAAGGTGCCGCCCACCGACATGGAGTCGGCGATCCTGCTCGATCCCCTGTTCGAGCAGGTGATGGTCGTCGGTGAAGGCAGACCCTATCTGGCCGCGCTGACCGTGTCTGAACGAGGAACACTGGCAGGCGTTTGCCGCCAGCCTGCAGCGTCGATCCCGGAACATCCGACCGTCGTTGCGCGACCCCAAGGTGGTCAAGGCGCTGATCCGGCGCGTGGCCGATCATCTCAAGCATTTTCCCGGGCTATGCCCAGATTCGCCGCATGCATCTCGGAACTCGAGCCATGGACCGTGGACGACGGCCTGCTGACCCCCACCCTCAAGGTCAAACGCAACCTGGTGCTCGATCGTTACCGCGCGGCGGTCGAGGCGATGTACGCGGATTTCGCGCGCTGATTTCCATTCACGACTTACGGAGAAGCTGATGTCCTCTTTCCCCTTCAAGCGCCTTTCCTTCGGCCTGACGCTGGCCGGATTCGCAGGCCTGACCCAGGCCGCCGGCTTTGCCCTGATCGAACAGAATGCAAGCGGCCTTGGCAATGCGTATGCAGGTCAGGCCGCCAGTGCACAGGATGCCAGCACGGTCTTCTTCAATCCGGCGGGGATGGGCCTGCTGCCGGGCGCTCAGCTGGTGGTTGCCGGAAGCCTCGTCATGCCCTCAGCCAAGTTCCAGAATGGCAGCTCAACGGCGGCGCCGCTCCAGACCTTGGGCGATACCGGGGGCGATGCCGGCGACCTGGGATTCGTGCCAAATTTGTATTACACCCATCCGGTCAACGACAAGCTGTCCCTGGGCATAGGCGTGAACGCGCCCTTCGGGCTCAAGACCGAATACGATCAGACCTGGATGGGACGTTTTCAGGCCGTCGAGTCAGAGGTGAAGACCATCAATGTCAATCCGTCCCTGTCGTACAAGCTGAACGACACCATCTTGCTGGGGGTCGGTCTCAACGCCCAGTACATCGACGCCACGCTGACCAACATGGTCAACTACAGCGCGCTGGCAGGGGGTGCACTGGGTGCCAACTTGCAGGGGCTGGCCAGTGTAAAAGGCAACGACTATGGCTGGGGCTATAACTTGGGGGCTTTGTTCGTCCTGGGCGACACCCGGGTCGGCATTGCCTATCGTTCCGAAGTCGATTACACCCTTGAGGGCGACGTCAGCTTCGCCAACGTGCCGCCACCGATGGCCGGCAGTCCGCAGCTGCAAAACGGACCGGTCACTGCCGATGCCACCTTGCCCGCCTCTGCATCGCTGAGCCTGTTTCACAAGCTCAATCCAAGCGTCGAACTGTTGGCCGATATCACCTGGACGGGATGGAGCTCATTCGACGAGTTGACGGTGCGCCGTACCTCGGGCAGCGTCGTGTCTTCCACAACGGAGAACTGGCAGGACAGCTGGCGCTATTCGCTGGGCGTGACCTGGCATCAGGATGCAGCATGGTCGTGGCGTGCCGGCGTCGCCTACGATCAAACGCCGGTAGAGAACGCATACCGCACTCCGCGCATTCCAGACAATAGCCGTACCTGGGTCGCGCTGGGTGGGCAATACCGATTGTCGGGGAATTCCGCACTCGACTTCGGCTATGCCTATCTGTTCGTCGATGATGCCAGCATCGATTCCACCGCGCCGGGTGCAGGCACATTGCGGGGCGATTATGAGAACTCGGTGAATATCCTCAGCGCGCAATACACCTACTCTTTCTGAGAAGGATGGGCGATGACGGGCTGTACATCGCCTGTCCGTGCCGGCCTTGATCATTCCCTGCTTCCTTTTCTTGGGTAATCCAGTTGATTAAGCCACCCTTCGACAATCTGCTCACCCGCCTGATCGACGAGGGCCAGGACACCCAGGTGCTGTGGCAGCTTGCCCTGCTGGGACTTGCCGTAGCGCTGGCCTGGATGGCCAGGCGTTTCGTCAGGCGCTACCCGATCGATCCGCAGAGCCCCTTGTCGGCGGGGCGTGAGGGCATATGCCGCCTGGTCTTCCCGCTGGTCATGATGCTGGTTGTGCTGGTTGAGCGGGCGCTGGCGGATTTGTGGCTGCCGAGCACGCATCTGCTGAATCTGGCCGTCCCGCTGCTGCTGGCCTTGATGCTGGTTCGGTTCGTGGTGTACGCCCTGCGCTATGTATTCCATTCCAGCGCAGCCCTGAAAGCGTGGGAGCGTACGGCTGCCTGGTTGATCTGGGGTGCCTTCGCGCTGCATGTCTCCGGCTTGTTGCCGCGCATCCATGCCGCGATGGATGCGCTGTCTTTCCAGTCGGGCAGCCATCGCTTTTCGCTCGGCTTGCTATTCCAGGCGGCGATTGTGATTGTCGTGGCGATCATTGTGGCGCTGGCGCTGGCGCGTCTGCTCGAAAGCCGCCTGATGCGCATCCCGCAGATGAATCTATCGCTGCGCATGGCCCTGTCGAAAGCCGCACGCACCCTGTTTCTGATACTGGCCGTGCTGGTGGCCCTGCCCGCGGTGGGAATCGACCTGACCGTGCTATCGGTGTTTGGCGGCGCGCTCGGCGTGGGCATCGGATTCGGTCTGCAAAAAATTGCCAGCAACTACATATCAGGTTTCATCATCCTGCTCGACCGTTCGGTGCGCATCGGCGATCTGGTCACGGTCGACAACAAATATGGCGAGGTCAGCCAGATCAATACGCGCTATACACTGCTGAAAGCGCTGGACGGTACCGAAACCATCGTCCCGAACGAAACGATGATCTCTCAGACGGTGATCAACCATTCGCTGACCAAACCCAACGTGCGGATCACGCTGCCCGTGCAGGTGTCGTACGGTACCGATCTGGAACAGGCCGAAGCCCTGATGCTGGAGGCGGCGCATGACCAACCCGGGTGATTCGCGACGAAGCGGACAATCTGCCCAAGGTGCTACCTGAAGGAATTCGCCGACAATGGCGTCCTGCTGGAACTGGCGGTCTGGATACGGGATGCCGGCGAAGGGCAGAAGCAACCTGCGGTCCGATATCAACTGGGCGATCTGGCGACGTTTCAAGACCGCCGGGATCGAAATTCCCTTCCCGCAGCGCGTGATCCACATGGCGACTGCGAGCGGCTGAATGACGAATAATCCTTGATTTTTATGGGATTTGTCCGTAGATTGCCAGACTGATTTGTCCTGTTTTGGAACATGCACACATGCACTTAGGCTTGTTGGATCTGCCGTGGTGGGGCTACGTGCTGGCTGCGCTGGCACTCACCCACATCACCATCGCCGCCGTCACCATTTTTCTGCATCGTTCGCAGGCGCACCGCGCCGTCGATCTGCATCCCATCGTCAGCCATTTCTTCCGTTTCTGGCTGTGGCTCACCTGCGGCATGGTGACCAAGGAATGGGTCGCCATCCACCGCAAGCACCACGCCAAATGCGAAACGCCCGAAGATCCGCACAGCCCGCAGACGCGCGGCCTCAAGAAGGTGTTCTGGGAAGGCTCCGAGTTGTATCGCGCCGAAGCCAAGGTGGCCGAGACGCTGGAGAAATACGGCCACGGCACGCCCGATGACTGGCTGGAACGCAACGTCTACAGCTCGTCACTCGGCGGCGGGCATCTGGCTGATGATGGCGATCGATCTCGTCCTGTTCGGTCCGATCGGCCTGACCATCTGGGCGGTGCAGATGGCGTGGATTCCGATCACGGCTGCCGGCATCATCAACGGCGTCGGCCATTACTGGGGCTATCGCAACTTCGCCTGCGAAGATGCCAGCACCAACATCGTGCCGTGGGGCATCCTGATCGGCGGCGAAGAACTGCACAACAACCATCACGCCTACGGCACCTCGGCACGCCTGTCCAACAAGTGGTACGAGTTCGACATCGGCTGGCTCTACATCAAGCTGATGTCCTATGTGGGGCTGGCCACCATCCGCAAGGTGGCGCCCACCGTGAAGTGGCAGCCCGCCAAGCCGCTGTGTGATCTGGACACGCTGCAGGCCGTCATCACCCATCGCTACGACGTGATGACGCGCTTTGTGCGCAGCGTGCGTGAAGACAGCGCGGCCGAGATCGCCAGGCTGAAGGCCGGTGCGAACCTGCCGCAAAACTGGAATCTCGACAGTTTCCGCCGCTGGCTGAACAAGGAGCCGGCCGAGCTGGCCGCTGCCGACAAGGCCGAACTGGATACGCCTGCTGGGCAAGAGCGAGCGTCTGCAAACCGTCTATCGGATGCGGCAGGAACTGGCTGCCATCTGGAGCCGTTCCACCGCCACGCGTGAACAATTGCTGGAGCAGCTGCAGGCGCTGGTGCAAGCGCGCTGAAGATAGCGGCATCCAGTCGCTGAAGGATTTCTCGGTGCGCCTGCGCTGCTATGCCTGATGTGTTGCCGGACGGCTTGGATGGCCGTCCGTTACCCGAAGGAGTTCGTTACCCGGAAGCAAAGCGCCCATTAAAAAACCCGCCGAAGGCGGGTTTTTTATTGGGCGGTCAACCAGCCTTACTTCAGCTTGGTTTCCTTGTACATCACATGCTTGCGAGCCTTGGGATCGAACTTGCTGATCTCCATTTTCTCGGGCATGGTCTTCTTGTTCTTGGTGGTGGTGTAGAAGTGGCCGGTGCCCGCAGTGGACTCCAGCTTGATCTTTTCGCGTCCGCCTTTAGCCATGATGCAACTCCTTAAACGGCAACGCCGCTGGCGCGCAGGTCAACCAGAACAGCATCGATGCCATTCTTGTCGATGGTGCGCAGGGCGGCAGTCGACAAACGCAGACGGATCCAGCGGTTTTCGCTCTCGACCCAGAACCGGCGGTATTGCAGGTTGGGCAGAAAACGACGTTTGGTTCTATTGTTGGCGTGGGAAACGTTGTTTCCGACCATGGGCTTCTTGCCCGTAACGACACATACGCGAGCCATGACGCTGCTCCAAAATTAAAGGTTAACAAATCCGGTTTTCTGGCGGGGTTAACCCTGAGGGTCAACCCGAGAACCGCGATTTATATCACAGCTTGCAAGCGCGAGGCAAGTTCGTCATGGGTTCAAAGATGGCCGGACTCCATGAAAGACAGTGAGGACGCGCCCGCCACGATGAAATGGTCGAGCACGCGCACGTCCACCAGTGCCAGTGCGTCCGCCAATTGGCGGGTGAGGTTGTGGTCGGCCTGGCTGGGTTCGGCCACCCCGCTGGGGTGGTTGTGCGCCAGAATCAGCGCGGCCGCATTGTGTGCCAGCGCGCGCTTGATGATTTCGCGCGGATAGACGCTGGTTTGCGTCAGCGTGCCGCGAAACAGCTCTTCCGCGGCGATGACCCGGTTCTGCGCGTCGAGGAACACGCAGCAGAACACTTCATATGCCTTGTTGCGCAGGATCAGCCGCAGGTAGTCGCGCACGGCGGTGGGGCGAGCGAGAGTGCGTCGCCCGCCTGCATGTCCTCGGCCAGCGTGCGCCGGGCCATTTCCATCACCGCCTGCAGCAGCGCGTATTTGGCCTCGCCGACGCCGGGCGCCGCGCAGGCGGATTTCTTGTCGGCGCGGCACAAGCCGCCGAGGCCGCCGAAGCGCTCGATCAGTTCGCGCCCGAGGTCGACCGCGCTCTTGCCGACCACGCCGGTGCGCAGGAACACCGCGACCAGTTCGGCATCGGTCAGTGCCGCGGCGCCCTGCTTCAGCAGTTTCTCGCGCGGACGCGTGTCCTCCGGCCAGTCACGAATCGCCATGCCTACCCCTCTCCCGTAGAATATTGCCATTGTTATGGAAAGCCGAGACCGTGTCGCTGGCGAACAAAAAAATCATTCTCGGGGTGACCGGCGGGATCGCGGCCTACAAGGCGGCCGAACTGTGTCGCCTGCTGGTCAAGGCCGGTGCCGACGTGCAGGTGGTGATGACTGCTGCGGCGCAGCAGTTCGTCACCCCGCTGACCTTTCAGGCGCTGTCCGGCAAGCCCGTGCTGACGTCCCTGTGGGAGGCCGCCAGCGGCGACGGCATGGAGCACATCCATCTGTCGCGCGATGCCGACCTGTTGCTGGTGGCGCCGGCTTCGGCCGATTTCCTGGCCAAGCTCGCGCACGGCCGGGCGGACGACCTGCTGTCGACCCTGTGCCTGGCGCGCAGCCTGCAGGCTGGCCGTCGCGCCCGCGATGAACCGCGAAATGTGGGCGGCCCCGCCCACCCGGCGCAACCTCGAGCAGCTGCGTGCAGACGGCGTGGCCGTGCTGGGACCGGCGGCGGGTGAGCAGGCCTGCGGCGAAGTCGGCCTGGGGCGCATGCTGGAGCCGGCCGAAATCATGGCGGCGCTGCCGGGCTTGTTCGGCCTGGGCGCGCTGGCAGGCAAGCGTGTCCTGATTACCGCGGGCCCCACCTTCGAGCCGATCGATCCGGTACGCGGGCTGACCAATCTGAGTTCCGGCAAGATGGGCTATGCGGTGGCGCAGGCGGCTGCCGAGGCGGGCGCCGAAGTCTGTCTGGTTTCTGGGCCAACCTGCCTCGCCACCCCCGCAGGCGTGCGCCGGATCGACGTGCAAAGCGCGGCGGACATGCGGCGAGGCGGTGCTGGCTGAATTGCCCTGCGACGTGTTCATTGCCGTCGCGGCGGTGGCGGATTACCGGGTGGACGCCAGCGCGACGCAGAAAATCAAGAAAAGTGCTGACGGCCTGGCGCTGCATCTGATCGCCAACCCCGACATCCTGGCCGAAGTGGCCGCCTTGCCCGATGCCCCATTTTGCGTGGGGTTTGCCGCCGAAACCGAGCAATCTGGCCGAGTATGCCGAAGCCAAGCGCACGCGCAAGAAGCTGCCGCTGCTGGTCGGCAACCTGGCGCAGGACACGCTCGGGCAGGATGCGGCCGAACTGGTGCTGTTCGACGACCAGGGCCAGCATCGCATTGCCGCGGGCCGACAAACTCACCCAGGCACGGCATTTGATCCGCCGGACGCAACCTTGCAAATCAACTGAACTGACGAAATCCCGACGAAAATGAAGATGGATGTGAAGATTCTCGACGCCCGCCTGCGCGATCAACTGCCGCACTACGCCACAACCGGCTCCGCCGGACTGGATTTGCGCGCCTGCATCGATGCGCCGATCATGCTTGCGCCCGGTGAAACCCGGCTGATTCCCACAGGCATGGCCATCCATCTGGCCGATCCTGGCTATGCCGCGCTGATTCTGCCGCGCTCGGGGCTGGGCCACAAACACGGCATCGTGCTGGGCAATCTGGTCGGGCTGATCGACTCGGATTACCAGGGCCAGCTCATGGTATCCGCCTGGAACCGGGGCCAGCAGGCATTCGAGCTCACGCCGATGGAACGTCTGGCGCAACTCGTCATCGTGCCGGTGGTGCAGGCCGAATTCAATGTGGTGGACGATTTCGAGATGAGCCACCGCGGCGAGGGCGGGTTCGGCAGCACCGGCCGGCAATAGTGTCGGAATTCTTTACACGGAGATGATAGATGCACCCGACAGGCTGGCCTGTCGGGTGCAATCACGTTGGGGCATGGATATTTGCTGTGTAGAGCGCCAAGTCGGCTGGCTTTCCGGGAAACATCGGAAGCCGGCCATTGCGGAGACAATAAACATAAGAGGTTGGTGCCAGTTGGCGCATACGTCATGCCCCATACATCGATATTGCGGTTTGGATTGATCCTCGCCGCAGCCCTGGTGCTGCTGGCGGGTGCCGTCACGTCTCGCGTTCTATGTGTCGCGGCCGCAGGCGCAGCCCGCCCCGGAGGAATTCGACAAGCCGGTGATGGCCACGCAGATCGAGTTCATGGCCGATGCCATGCAGCGCAGCGCAGCGCGAATTGCCGCGCACCCGCAGACGCTGGCCTGTTTTGCCACGGGCTCGCCCGGAGGTATGTCAGGCGCAGGCTGCCAACCTGCATGCCCTGAATCAGGATGCCACCGTGCTGTTCGTTACCGACGGCCAGCGTCAACTGCTGCCGGGTTTCCTGCCGGGAGATACGCGGCAGCTTCTGGCCACGGCCGGGCGCGAAGGTGCGGGGGCGATCGCCACCGCCACCTTCAATCTGTCCATGTCGCATCCGGTACTGGATGGCGACGGCAAGCGCCTCGGGTTTGTCATCGTCGAGCAGAGCGTGCCGCAATTGCAGGCCCTGTTCGATACGCTGCCGTTGCCGGATGCGGCCGCCTACGCCGAACTGCAGCAAAGCCAGGCGGACGGCACGGTCAACGTGCTGATGCGGCGCGGCAATCAGGCCGATCAAGCGCGCATGCCCAGCCGACACTGGATCGCACTGGCCGGCACGCCGTGGCACGATCGCGGTGTGGCGTCCGGTCACACCGGTGGTCGAGAATGTGGCGCCCTATGTGCTGGGTTGGCTGGTGGCCAGCCTGATCATTGCCATCCTGGTGGTGGCGACCACCCTGGCGGTGCGCAACCGGGTGACCGACAACCTGCGCATGCTGGTGAAGTTCACCAATGACCTGCGGCAGCAGCGCTTGCGCGTCGGATTATCCGATGAGTCTGGCGGAGTTCCAGACCGCCGCTCGAAACCATGCTGAAACTCGGCAAGGTGATGCTGGGCCGCCAGAAAGAGGTGACGTCCCAGGCGCGCGTCGATCATCTGTCCCAGGTCAACAACCGGCGCAGCTTCGACGAAAAGCAGAAGGAACTGTTTGCCAGCCTGAAGGATGGCTGGTCGCACAGCCTGCTGATCCTGGACATCGACAACTTCAAGCAGGTCAACGACACCTTCGGCCACGAGGCGGGCGATCAGCTCATCATCAAGTTCGGCAATGCGCTCAAGAACTGTCTGCGCAACAGCGATTTCATCGCCCGTCTGGGGGGCGACGAGTTCTGTGTGCTGTTCCCCTACACGCCGCTGGATCGCGCGCAGGAACTGGCCGAGCGGCTGCGCGCCAATATGCCGGAAAGCGTGGAGCTGATTCCTGGCGTGACGCAGAAGCTGTCGTGGAGCGGCGGCTTGTCGGAGTACAGCCGCGACGACAAGCAGGACAACGAGGCACTGGCGCGCGCCGATGCCGCATTGCTGGAAGCCAAGCGCGGTGGCCGCAACGCCACGCGGATCAGGGCCGCCGCCTGAGCGCCGCCGCCAGCAGGCCGATCCCAAGTATTCCCCACAGCGTCAGCACCGGCGCATTGCCCCAGCGCACATAGGGCGTGCTGCCGGCGTAGCCCTGGATTTCTCCGGAGAGGCTGCCGGCTGGTGAACAGCGGCAGGACTGGCCAGCATATGACCTTGTGCATCGATGATCGCGGTGACCCCGGTATTGGTGGCGCGCAGCATCATGCGCCCGGTTTCCAGCGCGCGCATCTGCGACATCTGGGCGTGCTGCCAGGGCGCAAACGAATCGCCGAACCAGGCCAGGTTGCTGACGTTGACCAGCACGCTCGCCTCTGGCAGCTGGCGGATGATTTCCTCGCCGAAGGCATCTTCGTAGCAGATATTGGCTGCCACGCGCTGGCCGCCGATGGCGAGCGGCCGCTGGTCGACCGCGCCGCGCGCAAAGTCCGACAGCGGGATATGCAGCACCTCGATCACCCAGCCCCACACCGCTTTCAGCGGAATGTATTCGCCGAACGGCACCAGATGCACCTTGTGATAGCGCTGGCTGGGCGCGCTGCCGAGGCTGATGACGCTGTTGTAAGTAGGCGCCGGCCGGCGATCCGGTCGGCAGGCCGGTCAGCACGTCGCCGCCGTTTTTCCGGCCGAGCGATGTCAGCCCGTCGCGATAGAAATCGGGGAGGTCGGACTCGAACAGCGGCAGGGCGGTTTCCGGCAGCACGATCAATTGCGCGGGCGACGGCGGCGGCCATGCGCGCGTAGCTTTCCAGCGTGGCCTGGGTTTTTTCCGGTTGCCATTTCATGTCCTGTGGAATGTTGCCCTGCAGCAGCGCGACCGAGGTCGGCGCGCCGTCCGGCGTGGTCCAGGCGATGCCGCGCAAGAGCTGGCCGCCGACCGCCGAGCGCACGATCGCCACCAGGGCCCAGGCGTGTCGCCTCCGGCCGCGCGTCGGTCACGCTCCACGCCAGCAGCGCCGCGATCAGCGCCAGCAGAAACGACACGCCATACACGCCGATCAGCGGCGCGTAGCCGGCCAGCGGGCTGGCGGGCACCTGCGAATAGCCCGTTACCAGCCACGGAAAGCCGGTGAAGAGCCAGCCGCGCACCCACTCCGTCGACGCCCCACAGCAGCGGCATCAACAGCCCAGCAGGCGCAACGCGGGCGACACGCGCCAGCGCGCCTGCAGGGCGCCGACCGCGGCCGGAAACAGGGCCAGCAAAGCACAAAACAGGAAGGTCGCCAGTGCTGCCAGCCATGTCGCCATGCCGCCGTAGACCGACAGGCTGACGAATATCCAGCTCACCCCGGCGATGAAAAACCCCAGCCCCCACGCCAGGCCGATCAGGAAGCCGCTGCGCGCTCGAAGGGGTGCGCGCCAGCAGCCGAACAGCAGCGCCAGGCTCAACAGCGGCAACGGCCACAGATCGAGCGGCGCGAAGCCGGCGACAGCCAGCGCGCCGGCAACCAGGCTGAGCAGCAGCACCGGAAACGACACCCGGCGACATGGCGGGCCGATCCATTGCCCGCCATGGACGGCGATGCGACACTCAATGCGGCGACTCGAAATCGATATGGCCGTCGATCAGCGTGTAGCGCACCCGGCCCTGCATCGGATGGTTGAGGAAGGGCGTGTTGTCGCCCTGGCTGGCCAGGGTCTTCGAGGTGACGACCCACTCGGTGGTCTCGTCGAATATGCAGATGTCGGCGCAGCTGCCGACCGACAGGTTGCCGCCGGGCACTCCCAGGATCTGCGCCGGTTTCCACGAAATCAGGTCGATCGCCTGCAGCAGCGGCACCCCCATTTCGCGCGCCCATTTCAGCGTCAGCGGCAGCAGCAGTTCGACCCCGGAGGCGCCGGGCGCCGATTCGCCGAACGGCACCTGCTTGACGTCCTCGTCGACCGGGGTGTGGTCGGAACACAGGGCGTCGATGGAGCCGTCGCGCAGCGCCTCGCGGATGGCCTCGCGGTCGCGCTGGCCCCGCAGCGGCGGCACCAGATGCAGGTGCGAATCGAAGCTGACGAGATCGTTCTCCGACAGGTGGACGTGGGTGCAGGCGACGTCGCAGGTAACGGCCAGGCCCTGCGCCTTGGCCGCGCGCACCATGGCGATGCCCTCGCGCGTCGACAGCCGGGCGAGATGGATGCGGGCGCCGGTTTCGCGCGCCAGCAGCAGGATCGTCGCCAGTGCCACGGTTTCGGCCAGCGAAGGGATGCCAGCCAGGCCCAGTCGCGTTGCGACGGCGCCGTCGTGTGCGATGCCGTCGCGCGACAGCGCCATGTCCTGCGGCCGCAGCCACAGGCTGAAGCCGAAGGTGGCGGCGTACTGCATCGCGCGCAGCAGCACCTGGGTGTCGGTGAGCGGCGCATCGGCCTGGGTGAAGGCGCGGCAGCCCGCTTCGGTCAACTCGGCCATCTCGGTCAGCATCTTGCCTTCGAGCTTCTGCGTCAATGCCCCGATCGGGTAGACGCGCGGCCCCGGCAGGTTCTTGGCGCGGAATTTCAGCATTTCCACCAGCCCCGGTTCGTCCAGCGGCGGGTCGGTGTCGGGCGGGCAGGCCAGCGAGGTGATGCCGCCGGCGGCAGCGGCGAGCATTTCGGATTCCAGCGTGGCGCGGTATTCGAAGCCGGGTTCGCGCAGCCGCACCGACAGGTCGACCAGGCCGGGGCAGACGATCAGGCCGCTGGCGTCGATCGTGCGGTTGGCGTGGAAGTCGGCCGGGCGCGTCGCCGTTGGCGACGATTTTGCCCGCCGCCACAAACACGTCGGCGATTTCGTCGCGCGCGTTCATCGGGTCGATCACGCGCCCGTTCTTGATATGTATCTTCATGCGGCTGCCTCGGTCATCGTGTTGCGGGTGCTGGCAGTGTCGATGTCTGCGCTTGATCGTCACGATCGCTGCGGGCCGTGCTGCGCGGCGCCTCTGTCTGCTGCTCATGCCGGGCTGCCTCCGGCCAGCAGCGCCATCACCGCCATCCGCACCGCAATGCCGTAGGTCACCTGCGGCAGGATCACCGACTGCGGGCCGTCGGCCACCTCGGAATCGATTTCCACGCCGCGGTTCATCGGACCGGGGTGCATGACGATGGCATCCGGTTTGGCGAACGCGAGTTTTTCCGGCGTCAGGCCGAAGAACTTGAAATACTCCTGCGCGCTGGGCAGCAGCGCGCCCTTCATGCGCTCGTTCTGCAGGCGCAGCATGATGACCACGTCGCAGCCGCGCAAGCCGGCTTCCATGTCGTGGAAGACCTTGACGCCCATCTGCTCGACGCCGGTGGGCAGCAGCGTCTTGGGGCCGATCACGCGCACTTCCGGCACCCCCAGCGTGGTCAGCGCGTGGATCTGCGAACGCGCCACGCGCGAATGCAGCACGTCGCCGACGATGGCTACGGTCAGGTTGTGGAACTCGCCCTTGAAGCGGCGGATGGTGAACATGTCGAGCAGGCCCTGCGTCGGATGGGCGTGGCGGCCGTCGCCGGCGTTGATGACCGAAATGTGCGGCGCCACGTTGCGGGCGATGAAATGCGCCGCCCCCGACTGCGCGTGGCGCACGATGAACATGTCGGCGTGCATGGCGGCGAGGTTGTCGACGGTGTCGAGGATGGCCTCGCCCTTGGTCTGGCTGGAGGTGGCGATATTGAGGTTGACGACGTCGGCAGACAGCCGCTTGGCGGCGATCTCGAAGGTGGTGCGGGTGCGCGTCGACGGCTCGAAAAACAGGTTGAATATGCTCTTCCCGCGCAGCAGCGGGACTTTCTTCACCTCGCGTTCGCCGACGTCCATGAAGGATTCGGCGGTATCGAGAATCTGCGTCAGGATGGCGCGCGGCAGGCCGTCGAGCGTGAGCAGGTGGCGCAGCCTGCCGTCATGAGTGAGTTGTGGGTTCATGTGAGGCGTGAGCGTCAGATGGCCGTCGTCGAGCCGCGAAAGATTGATGTTCTGGTTGTCGGGCACGGTCAGCGTGAACCCGGCGAAATCGGGGCGGATCGGCAGTTCGTGGTCGCCGCGGTCGACCAGCACCGCCAGCCGGATCGAGGCCGGCCGGCCGTAGTCGAACAGTTCGTTCATGGCCGCGCGCACCGTGCGTCCGGTGTGCAGCACGTCGTCGACCAGCAGGATGTCGCGGTCTCTCCAGGTCGAAGGGCAGGTTGGACGGCTTCACCTGCGGGTGCAGGCCGATGCGCGAGAAGTCGTCGCGGTAGAACGAAATGTCGAGCGTGCCGAGCGGCGTGGCTGCAGCGCAGCAGGGCATGCAGACGCTCGGCCACCCACACGCCGCCGGTGTGGATGCCGACAATCAGGGTATCGGGGGTGAGGGTGGGCGCAATGGCATCGGCAAGTTGCGCTAATCAGGGTGTTGGCGTCAGGCAATGAGGCGTGCATCAAAAAATCCTTGGAGTATGAGTTGCGCGGCGACGGCGTCCGTCAGTGCCTTGTTCTTCTTGCCGTGGATGCCGCGTGCATGGAGCTCGGATTCGGCCGCCGTGCTGGTGTGCCGCTCGTCCACCAGAAACACCGGCAGATTGAAGCGTGATTCTAGTTTGCGTGCGAAGTTTTTGGCTACCCGCGTCATTTCATGTTCGCTGCCGTCGGCATGGGTGGGCAGTCCCAGCACCAGCAGCACCGGCTGCCATTCGGAGATCGAGCCTGGCGATGGCGGCGAGCCGCGCCTCGGTGGAGTCGGCCGCGATCACGCTGAGCGGATGCGCGACCCCGATCGACAGGTCGCCCGAGGCGACGCCGGTGCGTTTCAGGCCCAGGTCGAAGGCCAGCACCGTGCCGTGGGTGTCTGCCGGCTTCAAGCGTGCCCGGCTTCTTCGGAGAGGCTGGCGAAGTCGATGCCCAGCAACTTCATTGCGGCAGGCAGGCGTTCCTCCGGCGCGAGGTCAAAAATGACCTGCGGGTCGGCCGCCACCGACAGCCAGGCATTCTGCTTGATCTCGTCTTCCAACTGGCCGGCCGCCCAGCCTGCGTATCCCAGCGAAACCATGAACTTCTCGGGTCCGGCATCCTGGCTGACTGCCTCCAGCACGTCCTTCGAGGTGGTGAGACTGACTGCGTCCTTGACGACAAGGGTGGAACTGAAGGTGAGCGGCGGCGTGTGCAGCACAAATCCGCGTTCGGTCTGCACCGGGCCACCGAAGTACACCGCATCCTTGTGCAGGCGTTCGGGCAAGGACAACCCGATCTGTTCGAACAGCATCGACAGATCCAGATCGATCGGCCGGTTGACCACCACGCCCAGCGCCCCCTGGTCGCTGTGGTCGCAGATATAGGTCAGCGTGCCGTTGAAATTGGGATCGACCATGCCGGGCATGGCGATCAGAAAATTGTGGGTGAGGTTGACGGTATCCATGATTGCCTTCCCATTGTAATCTGCCTCAAATCGAGCAAACACCTCTTTTTGCACCTTGGTTCATACACTATAGCGACCAACCCGCCCCATGCCTGAATACCATCGCGCCCTGGTCTGGTTTCGCCGCGACCTGCGCGACTACCGATCACGCCGCGCTCTGCCACGCGCTCGAATCTGCCCGCGAGGTAGTTTGCGCCTTCGTTTTCGACCGTGAAATCCTCGATGCGCTCTCCGACCCGGCCGACCGTCGGGTCGCGTTCATCCACGCCAGCGTCGTCGAACTGCAGCAGGCGCTGCAGGCCTGCGGCGGCGGACTCATCGTCCGGCATGGGGTCGCACGCGACGAGATCGTGCAACTGGCTGCCAGGCTCGCGGTCGATGCCGTGTTCTTCAATCACGACGACGACCCCGCCGCGCTGGCGCGCGACGCTGCCGTCGAAGCTGCACTGCACGCCCAGGGCGTCGCCGTCCATCACTACAAGGACACGGTGATTTTCGAGCGTGAGGAAGTGCTTACCGCGGCGGGAACGCCCTTCAGCGTGTTCACGCCCTACAAGAACGCCTGGCTGAAGGCGCTGACGCCGCATGCCCTGCAGGCCTATCCGGTCGCTGTCCACGCCGGGCGGCTGGCGGCGCGGTCGAGTGCCATCCCCGACCTGCAGGCGATGGGGTTTGCGCCCGCCAGTCCAGCCGGGCTCAAGCTGCCCACCGGCATGTCGGGCGGCGCCCGCTTGTTCGACGATTTTCTCGGGCGCATCGACCGCTATCAGGAAACGCGCGATTTCCCCGCCATCAAGGGGCCGTCGTTTCTGTCGGTGCACCTGCGCTTCGGCACCGTCTCCATCCGCCAGCTTGCCGCCGCGGCCTGGCAGCAGGGCGGGCGCGGTGCGCAGACCTGGCTGTCCGAACTGATCTGGCGCGATTTCTATCATCAGGTGCTGTGGCACCGCCCCGACGTCGCTGCCGGGCATGCCTTCAAGCCGCAATACGACGCGCTGCCGTGGCCCAATCCGCCGGGCCATTTCGAGGCGTGGTGCGAGGCGCGTACCGGCTACCCGCTGGTCGATGCCGCGATGCGCCAGCTCAACCAGACCGGCTATATGCACAACCGCCTGCGCATGGTGACGGCCTCGTTCCTGACCAAGGACCTGCTGGTCGACTGGCGGCTCGGCGAGCGTTATTTCGCCGACAAGCTGATCGACTTCGACCTCGCCGCCAACAGCGGTGGCTGGCAGTGGGCCGCCTCGGTCGGTTGCGATGCCCAACCCTGGTTCCGCATCTTCAATCCGGTGACGCAATCCGAAAGATTCGACCCGCAGGGCACCTTCATTCGCCGCTATCTGCCGGAGCTTGCGGCTGTTCCGGACAGGTTCATCCATGCGCCGTGGACGCTGTCTGCCGGCGAGCAGGCGCGGTGCGGGGTGCATCATCGGCAAGACTTATCCGCAACCCATCGTCGAGCATGCTGTGCAACGCCAGCGGGCGCTGGCGCTGTTCAGGTCCGCAGTGCCGGCCGCCCCGAGCTAGGAAGTGAGCGGCCGGCAGACCGGCGGGCGGGTCGCCAGGCCGCTCAGATAGGTGTCGAGCAGCGGTCCGGCGCAGGCGGCCAGATCGTAGCTTTGCGGACTCAGCACCCATTCGTGCATCAGCCCCACCATGTAGGCGTGCAGCCCGTGCGTGGCAAGCAGGGTATCGGTGGCAGGCGGCAACTGACCGCTGGCGACGGCCTGGTCGAACAGTTGCTGCACCTGCGACAGGCAGGCATCGCGGTCGGCATCGTTCTTTGCCACGACCGGCGCCAGTTCCGCGGTGAACTCGCATTTGTGGAATATGACGTCGAACATCGCCTGGGTGTCGGCATGCTGCGCCAACTGGGTGAGTGCCATCAGCGCAAGCTGCCTGACCGTGGCGAGCGGATCGTGCTGCGCATTCTGGCTCGCTTCGGCGAGCAGCGCCTCCACCGGCAGGGTGCCGCGTTCGCAGACGGCCTGGAACAGTTCGGCCTTGTCCCTGAAGTGCCAGTAGATGGCGCCGCGTGTCACCCCGGCGCGCTCGGCGACGTCGACCAGCCGCGTGTGCGCGACGCCGCGCTCGCGAAAGACCTGGAGCGCGGCCACGAGCAGGGATTCGCGGGTCGCCTGGGCTTCTTCTCGGGTTCGTTTGACCATGCGGCGATTGTCCGACAAAGCTGCACGCGCTGCAATTTACATTCACGCATGTATGCTTTTATCATGGCGGGACATTCAATAGGCAGGGGACATCATGCGTCGATTTACGCGGGCAGCAACAATGGGTTTGGGCGTGTTGCTCGCCGCATGTGGGCAACAGGAGGCGGCGCAACCGGGTGGCGGCGCCCCGCCGCCGGCACAGGTGACGGTGGAAGCAGTGGTGCCGCAAACATTGCCGATCGCGTTCGAATATGTCGGCCGGCTGGAGGCTTCGCGCGAAGTTGAAGTACGTCCGCGCGTCGCGGCCGTCATCGAGCGCCGCTTCTTCGAGGAAGGCGCACCGGTCAAGGCCGGCGCGCTGCTGTACAAGCTCGATGCCGCCAGCTTTGCGGCGCAGGTGCGCGCGGCGCAGGCCGAACTCGCCAACCGGCAGGCCCTGCTGGCGGAAGCGCAACTCGAACTCGAGCGCAATCGCAGGCTGGCGACCCAGGGGTTTGTCAGCACGCGTGCGCTGGATGCCACGCAAACCGCGCTCGCCGTCGCCGAGGCGGGCGTGCGGGCGGCCGAGGCCGCGCTCGCGGATGCGCGCGTCAATCTTGGCTACACGGAAATCCACGCCCCGCTGACCGGCGTGATGGGACGCGCACTCCTGGTCGAAGGCGCACTGGTGAGCCCGACGGGGCCGGCGCTCACCACGCTGGCGCAGGTGGCGCCCATCTACGCGCGTTTTTCCATAGGCGAGGAGGCGCGGCTGGCGCTGGCAAAGCAGCTTGCCGAAGGCACGCTCGAACAGGGCCGGCAGCGGGTCGGCCTGCTGCTCGCCGATGGCACCCGGATCGACGCCACCGGCAAGCTCAACTTCAGCGACTACAAGGCCAATCCGCAGACCGGCGCGTTCGACATGCGCGCCGAGTTCGCCAATCAGGCCGGCGCCCTCAAGCCCGGGCAGTTCGTGCGCGTCGTCGTCGAGGGCGGGCAGTTGCCTAACGCAATCAGCGTGCCGCAACCCGCGGTGCAGGACGGCCCGACCGGCAAGTTCGTTTACGTCGCCAGCCCCGGCGAGCAGGGCATGACGGTCGCCCTGCCGCGCCCGGTCGAGGTCGGCGCGTGGACCGGCAGCGGCGAGCCCGGCAAGGGCGTCGGCCGCTGGGTCATCAGGAGCGGCCTGCAGACCGGCGACAAGGTGGTGGTCGACGGCATGGCGCGGATTTTCTTCCCCGGCATGCCCGTCGCGCCGACGCAAGCGGGCACGGCGTCGGCAGAAGCGGGTGCTGCGGCTGCACCGGCAAAGAAATAAGGATCCGACATGTTCTCGCGCTTCTTCATCGACCGGCCGATCTTTTCGGTGGTGCTGTCCATCCTGATCGTGCTGGCCGGGCTGCTGGCGATGCGGGCATTGCCGATCGCCCAATATCCGGAGATCGCGCCGCCCGTGGTCACGGTGCGCGCGGTCTATCCCGGCGCCTCGGCGACGGTGCTGGAGCAGACGGTCGCCGCGCCGCTGGAAAACGCGATCAACGGCATCGAGGACATGATGTACATGAGCTCGACCTCGGCCTCGAACGGCGCCCTGGAAATCCAGGTCACCTTCGAGATCGGCTCCGACGTCGACAAGGCCGCGCTCAACGTCAACAACCGGGTCAAGCAGGCCGAGGCGCGGCTGCCGGAAGAGGTGCGGCGTCAGGGCGTGACGGTGGAAAAAGGTTCGTCGGCCTTCCTGCAGGTGCTCGCCTTCCTGTCGCCCGACGGTCGCTACGACGACCTCTTCACCAGCAACTACGTCACGCTCAACGTGCTGGACCGGCTGAAGCGCATTCCGGGCACGACCAACGTGCAGATCTTCGGTGCCAAGGACTACGCCATGCGCATCTGGCTGAAGCCCGACCGCATGGCGCAACTGGGGGTGACGGTGGCCGACCTTACGCGCGTGATCAACGAGCAGAACGCGCAGTTCGCCCCCGGCAAGATCGGCCAGCCGCCGGTCGACGACGGCCAGTCCCTGGTCTATTCGCTGACCGCCAAGGGCCGTCTGGCCGACCCCGGGGAATTCGAGAACATCGTCGTTCGCGCCAATGCCGACGGCTCGCTGCTGTATCTGAAAGACGTCGCGCGGGTCGAGCTCGGGTCCAAGGATTACGATTTCGCGGGGCTGTACAACGGCAAGCCGGCGACGCTGGTGGGCATCTTCCTGCAGCCCGGCGCCAACGCGCTCGAGGTCGGCGACGAAGTGAAGCGCACGGTCGAGGACCTGAAACAGCGCTTCCCCGAAGGGCTCGATTACGCCGTTCCCTACGACACCACGCGCTTCGTCGAAGTGTCGATCCGCGAAGTGGTGAAGACACTCGGCGAGGCGATCCTGCTGGTGGTGCTGGTGGTGTTCGTGTTCCTGCAGAACTGGCGCGCGACGCTCATTCCCATCCTGGCGGTGCCGGTATCGCTGCTGGGCACCTTCGTCGGCCTGCTGCTGCTCGGCTATTCGATCAACACGCTGACGCTGTTCGGCATGGTGCTGTCGATCGGCATCGTCGTCGACGACGCCATCGTGGTGCTGGAGAACATCGAGCGCATCATCCACGAGCACGGGAAATCGCCGCGCGAGGCCGCGCTGCTGGCGATGCGCGAGGTGACCGGCCCGGTGATCGCGATCGTGCTGGTGCTGTGCGCAGTGTTCATTCCGATCGCCTTTCTCGGCGGCCTGACCGGCGAACTGTATCGCCAGTTCGCCGTCACCATCTCGATCTCGGTGGTGATCTCCGGCCTCGTCGCGCTGACCCTGACCCCGGCGCTGTGCGTGGCCCTGCTCAAGGGCGAGAAGCCGCATGCGCCGGGGCGTTTCTTCCGCGCATTCAACCGCGGGTTCGCGGGCATGACCCGGCATTACCAGGGTGGGGTGAAATTCCTCATGCGGCGCTCGGCCATCGCGCTGGCGATCTATCTCCTGATGATCGCCGCCGCGGTCGTCCTGTGGAAGGCCACGCCCGGCAGCCTGGTGCCCGACGAGGACCAGGGCTTTTACATCAGCGCGGTGTACCTGCCGGACGGCTCGGCGCTTTCGCGCACCGAGGCCGTGGTCAAGCAGGTCGACGCGATCGTGCGCGAGGACCCGGCGGTCGAGCACGTGGTGGCTTTCGCCGGGCTCGATTTCCTCGGCGGCGGCTTCCGCAACAGTGCGGCGACCATCTTCGTCGCCGCGCGCCACTGGGACGAGCGCGAGAAAGCCATACCGCAGATGGTGGGCGAGATGATGGGCGCCACGGCGGGCATACGCGAGGCACTGGTGCTGGCGTTCGCGCCGCCGCCGATCTTCGGACTCGGCAACGCCGGCGGCTTCGAGTTCTACATCCAGAACAAGGGCGAGGGCGGGCCGAAGAAACTCGCCGAGGTGAGCGATGCCTTCCTCGCCGCCGCGCGCCAGGACAAGCGGCTGGCGCAGGTGCTGACGCTGTGGCGGCCGCATGTGCCGCAGCTCTACGTCGACGTCGACCGCGAGAAGGCGAAGATGCTGGGCGTCAAGATCGACGAGGTGTTCAGCACGCTGTCGGCGACGCTCGGCTCGTATTACGTCAACGACTTCAACAAGTACGGCCGCACCTGGCAGGTGCTGATGTCCGCCGAGCCGGGCGCGCGCAAGACGCCGCAGGACGTGTCGGCGCTGTTCGTCCCCAACGCCGCGGGCGAGATGGTGCCGATGTCGGCGCTGGCGCGGATCAGCTTCTCGTCGGGTCCGGAAACGCTCGACCGCTACAACAACGCGCAGGCGGTCAAGATCATGGGCAGCGCCGTGCCCGGGATCAGTTCCGGACAGGCGCTCGCCATCGTCGACGAAATCGCGCAAAAGGTGCTGCCGCCCGACTTCAGCTACGAATGGACCAGCGCCTCGTTCCAGGAAAAGCGTTCGGGCGGCACCTCGGGTCTGGCGCTCGGCCTCGCGGTGCTGATGGTGTTCCTCATCCTCGCTGCGCAATACGAGAAATGGTCGCTGCCGCTGGCGGTGCTGATGGCGCTGCCTTTCGGCACCTTCGGCGCGCTCGCTGCGGTGTGGCTGCGCGGGCTGACCAACGATGTCTACTTCCAGATTGGCCTGGTGACGCTATTGGGCCTCGCGGCGAAGAACGCGATCCTGATCGTCGAATTCGCAGTGATGAAGAAGCAGGAAGGCTACTCCAGCGTGGCCGCCGCGCTCGAGGCCGCCCGCCTGCGCTTCCGTCCCATCCTGATGACCTCGCTCGCCTTCATTCTCGGCGTGCTGCCGCTGGCGGTCTCCACCGGTGCCGGGGCAGGTGCCCGCCATGCGGTCGGCACCGGCGTCGTCGGCGGCATGCTCGCCGCCACCTTCCTCGCCGTGTTCTTCATTCCGCTGTTCTTCCATTGGATGTCGGACCGGCGGCTGCAGGCCCAGGCCGACGAGATCGATGCGCATCCGCACGCGACGCGCTACGACAGTGTGCATATGGCTTCGCATCATCCGTCGCCGCCGCGGACCGATTCCCAGCCCTGAATCGCGGCCTTGCGCGCAAGGCCCCAGCGATAGCCGCCGAGCGCACCGGATTCGCGGATGACGCGGTGGCACGGGATCAGGTAGGCGAGCGGGTTGGCCGCGATCGCGTTGCCAACCGCGCGGGCGGCGTGCGGCCGGCCAATGCCCTGGGCAATCGCCCGATAGCTGGCGAGCCGTCCCGACGGGATCGCCAACAGGGCGCGCCATACCTGGATCTGGAAATTGCTGCCCTTGACCCAAAGCGCCAGCGGCCCGGCTGGCCGGGCGGCGTGGAAGATCGCCGCGACCAGCGGCGCGGTGCTGGAGGCGTCGGCCACAAGTGTGGCGCGCGGCCACTCGGCGCGCAGCAGGGCGGATGGCCTGTCGCCGGCTGCGAGGAAATGCAGCTTGCAGATGCCGCGCGCACTGGCGGCGATCAGCGCGTCGCCAAACGGTGTCGGATGCACACCGTAACGAATGCTGACGTCCAGCCCGCCACTCTTGGCTTCACCCGGCGTCACGGCGTCGAGCGTGACGAACAGATCGTGCAGCCGACCCGGGCCGGACAACCCCGCGTCAAAGCTCAGGCTCAGCAGGTCGCGCGTCGCGGTGAGCTGCGAGCGGGCGTAATCCAGCGTCAGGCTTTGCAGAAAGCGTTTGGGGCTGATCCCCGCCCAGCGGGTGAACAGGCGCTGGACGTGCATCTCGCTGAGCTGGAGCTGCCGCGCCAACGCGGCAAGATCGGGCTGTTCGCGGCGGTGCGCGCTCAGCCAGGCAATCGCCTCGGCGACACGGGCGTAATCGCGGCTGGAATCGGCAAGCGAGGTTGGCATGTGGCGACTCTAGCGTGCCCGTCGCGTGCCTGCCACCCGATTCTTGCGGGCGCAAAAAAGCCGGGTGTCCCCGGCTTTTTATTACGCGGCTCACGGCCTGATTCAGGCGGTCTGTTCGTGGTGGTAGCCGGTCACGGTGTCGACTTCGGTCTTCGAGCCGAGGATCACCGGCACGCGCTGGTGCAGGCCTTCGGGGCCCAGGTCGAGGATGCGCTCGCGTCCGGTGGTGGCGGCGCCGCCCGCCTGCTCGACGATGAAGGCCATCGGGTTGGCTTCGTACATCAGGCGCAGCTTGCCGGCCTTGGCGGGGTCCTTGGTGTCCTTGGGGTACATGAAGATGCCGCCGCGGGTGAGGATGCGGTGCACCTCGGCGACCATCGAAGCGACCCAGCGCATGTTGAAATCCTTGCCGCGCGGGCCGGTCTTGCCGGCCAGGCACTCGTCCACGTAGCGCTGCACCGGCGTTTCCCAGAAGCGCATGTTGGAGGCGTTGATCGCGAACTCTTTGGTTTCGGTGGGAATCTTCATGTTGGGGTGGGTCAGCACGAATTCGCCGACATCGCGATCGAGCGTGAAGCCGTTGGTGCCGTGGCCGAAGGTCAGCACCAGCATGGTCGACGAGCCGTAGATCGCGTAGCCGGCGCAGACCTGCTTGGTGCCGGTCTGCAGGAAGTCTTCGGCCTTGGCGGCGCGTCCGGCGACCGGGGCTTTCATGATCGAGAAGATGGTGCCGACCGAGATGTTGACGTCGACGTTGCTCGATCCGTCGAGCGGATCGAACACCAGCAGGTACTTGCCGAGCGGATACTGGGTGGGGATGGCATAGACCTCGTCCATCTCTTCCGACGCCATGCCGGCCAGGTGGCCAGCCCACTCGTTGGAGCGGATCATGATGTCGTTGGTGATGACGTCGAGCTTTTTCTGCGTTTCGCCCTGCACGTTTTCGGAGTCGAGCGAGCCCATCACGCCCAGCAGCGCGCCCTTGTTCACGACGTTGGAAATCGCCTTGCAGGCGGTGACGACGTCGTTCAGCAGCGAGGTGAAATCGCCGGTGGCGCCGGCGGTGCGGCGCTGTTCTTCAATGATGAACTGGGTAAGCGTGGTGCCGGTATGCATGGTTGAACTCCGAGAAAGTCAGGAATAAATATAAGGAAATCATAATATTATACACGGCAATGGCAGTCGGGCCGCTAGCCCGCGGCCAACCGCTTGATGTATGCGTACCGGGTCTTCGCACGAGCATAGCCCATGCCTTCGTAGAAAGCGTGCGCTTCCGCCCTGGCAATGTTCGAGCTGACCGACAGCGTGGCGACGCCCTGGCTTGCCGCCCATTGCTCCACCGCGCGCACAAGTGCCTTGCCCACACCGGCGCGCCGATGCTTGGCGTCGACCACCAGGCCGACGATTTCGACCTGCTCGCCCGACTCGAGCCGCATTCGCCGCTCGGCGGCGACCCATCCCAGCAGACCGGCGCGGGGACCTTCCGCGACAGCAACGAAATGGGCGGGCAGGGGCTGCAGGACGTGCAGGCGCGAGGCCATCTCGCCCGCGCTGGCCGGATAGCCGAGCGCGTGGGCGAGGCGCGCAATTTCGGGCGCATCGGAAACTGCGACGCGGCGAATAGGAGGCGAATTCGGTGGTGCGGCGGCGCCCATGGACGCCCCGCTCAGTCCGTCCCGACCAGCTGGTCGGAGCGGGTGAAGGTCCAGGTGCGCGTGATCGACAGGATGTCGGCTTTTTTCCGCATGTCGTCGGGAAAAGCGGCATAGGGGCAGCAAGTTCGACGATCTTGATCGCGGCGGCATCGAGAATCTTGGAGCCGGACGAGCGATCCACATCGATAGCTTCGATGCGGCCGTCGGCGTAGATCGACACGGTGAGCTTGAGGCTGCCGTAGATGCCCTGGCGGCGTGCGGCCTCGGGATAATTCACGTTGCCGACACGCTCGACCTTGGTGACCCAGTCTTCGACGTAGCGTGCAAACGCATATTCCCTGACGTTGGCGCCGACAAAGGCGCGCTTGGGGCGCTTCTGGTATTCGTCCCACTGCTGCGAGATGCGCGCCTGCAACTGGGCCATTTCGCGCGCCTGCTGGTTGAGCTGGCTGGCGTCGATGGCGGGCTGCGCGGGCGTGGGCGGGGCGGCCTGCGGGCGTATTCTGCACCTGGCCGTTCGGGTTGCAGCTGGCGTCAACAGGGCTTTGGCCTGCTGTTCGAGTTCGGCCACGCGTGCCTGCAAGGCGGCTTCCTCGCTGCCGATCTGGGATTTGCTGCTGGCGGGCAACGGGCTCTTCAGGCGCCGGTCCTCGTCGGTATTGCCGCCGCCTGCCAGGTTGACCTGCGCCAGCGCATCCGGGTTGAGCGGCGACTCCTGTGCTCTTGGCGTTGACCAGCACCACTTCCATCGGCAGGTTGGGATCTTCGAACAGGCGTGGATTGATCTGCACGAACTGGGTCGACAGCACCATGCCGTGCACCGCCGCCGACGCCAGCAGGGCCAGCGCCATGCGCGTGCCTTGCTTGGAGGGTTCGGCGAGAGGGAGGGGCGGGGCAGACACCATGCGGATCAGGTAGTGGAGGCAGACCTGATTCTACGGAACGGCAGCGCTGCTGTCAGGCGGCGTTTCCAGCGTTTCCAGATATTCGGCGTGAAAGCTGATGTCGAGCAGATCGATACTCGAGATCGCCAGCCGCACCTTCGAGCCCGGCGCGACGCCCGTCACCGACGGCGCGCGCGTCACCATCGGCAGGCTGTCGAAGCGCACCAGATCCTCGCGAATCACGCTGGCGGTCACTTCGCTGATGTTTTCCTGGATCAGCCAGCGCAGCATCCAGTAGCGCTCCAGCCGCCGCTGAAATTCATTGTAGGCGTCGTACGCCAGCTCGAATTCGCGCACCACCGAGAACAGCTGTTCGCTGCGTGGCGGATAGGCCGGGTCGGTCTGCTGCACCAGCGAAATCAGCTGGCGCTGGTTGACCAGGTCGACATAGCGCCGCAAGGGCGACGACGACCACGCGTACTGGTCGACGCCAAGGCCGACGTGCGGGTCGGGCGAAGTCGTCATCCGGGTCTTGCCGCCCGATTGCGCGCGGTAGATGCCGGGCACGCGGTTTTCCGCCAGCCAGCCGCCCCAGTGCGCGTTGGCGAAAATCATGAACTCCGACACCACCTTGTCGATCGGGCTGCCGCGCTTGCGCGGCACGATGCTGATGCGCTCGCCGTCGACCTTGAAGTTGTAGTCGACGCGATCCACCGTGTCGGCCTTGCCGCGGCCCGCCTCGAGCACCGCGGCAAAATCATGCAGCCATTCGAGCTCGCGGCGGTAGGGATAGTCGGCGCACGTCCGGGTTGCGCAGGGTGTCGGCATTGAATTCGACTTCCAGCAATTCGTGGCGCAGGTTGTCGGCGATATGCACCATTTCCAGCCGGGTTTCGGTGCCGAGCACGCGCAGGTCGGACGCCACGTCCACATACAGCGACAGCGCCGGACAATCGTGGGTTTCACCCAGCGTGTAATGGTGGATCAGCGCGTCCGGCAGCATGGTGATCTTGTTGCCGGGGAAATACACGGTCGACAGCCGTTCGCGCGCCACCTTGTCGAGCTCCGATCCGGGTGCGATGCCGAGTGCGGGCGCGGCGATGTGGATGCCGACGCGGATGTTGCCGTCGTCCAGCCATTGCACCGACAAGCGCATCGTCGATCTCGGTGGTCGCTTCGTCGTCCATCGAAAATGCGCGCACAGTGCTCCGTGGCAACTCGGGCGGGTCGATCGGCTCGGTGACATCGGCAAAGCCGGTGCCGCGCGGAAAGTATTCCAGCTGGAAACTGGCCTGGTGGAACTCGAGCGTGGACGGAATCGCGCCGCAGCGTTCGATCAGTCGCAGTTGCGACAGCCCGGTGGCCGCCGCCGCGTCTTCCAGCGCCTTGTATTCCAGCGTGTTCTTGTCCGGCGCGATGAGGATGCGCGGGATCAGCGACGCGTATTCCTCGGGCAGCCGGAATGCCGCCAGTTCCTCCGCCAGTTTCGCCTGCCGTTCGGCCGCCAGCCGCTTCTTCTCCAGCCCGGCCTTGGCCGCGGCCAGGGTTTCGGCGGGGGCGGGGCGGTAGCGGCCCTTGCCTTTCTTGTGGAAATAAATCGGCGAGCCATGCAGCTTCAGCAGCAGCGCCACCGATTCGGCCGGTTGCGGCGTGTGGCCGTAGTATTCCTGCGTCAGCTGCTCGAAGCCGAATTCGTCCGTGCCCGCCGCTTCCCACAGGAAATCGGCGTCGAGCTCCGCCGTCAAGCGTCTCGGCCTCGGCCATCACCTCACTCGGCGCGGGCGCGGCAAAACGCAGCAGCATGTTGGCCGCCTTGATCTTGCTGCGCTTGCCCGATGCGGTTTCCACCTGCGCCGTGGCGTCGGTTTCGGACAGGATGGAGCCGGCCTTGAAATGGCCGTCTTCTTCAAAAATGACGTGCATGGAAAATCAGAAATCCAGAATGGTTTGGAAGTGGCGTTCGAACCCGGCAAAGCCGTGGTCGCCGCCGTCTTCGATGATCTGCGTGGCCCCCGCATAGTAGGCCACGGCATCGCGGTAATCGAGCACCTCGTCGCCGGTCTGCGCCAGCAGCAGATAGCGCTCGGGCCGGGTAATGGCCTCGACATCCATCGCGGCGAGTTCGGCCAGATGCTGCTTCGGTGAGCACCCACTTCTCGCCGGTATGCCAGTTGGTCTGCGGGCCGAGCGCGCTGCGCAGCAAGGTTGTGGGCATGCACCGCCGGGTTCACCAGCACCGCTTTCCAGCCGTGCTTTTCTGCCAGATGGGTGGCGTAGAAGCCGCCCAGCGAACTGCCGACCAGGGTGACCGCTTCAGGGCGTCGCTGCGCCAGTTCGGCCTCGACGTGGGCGATGGCCTCGCGCGGGCTGTTGGGCAGCGCCGGACAGAGATAGTCCGCCTGCCGCCCGAGACTGGCCATATGCTCACCGAGCTGCTTTGGCCTTGCCGGACGCGGGGGAGGAATTGAAGCCGTGGAGATAGACAATCATCCCCGAATTTTACCGGGGCGACCGGAATTACCGAAATGAGGCCAAACGATTACTGGTGAAGACGCGTGCTGTCGGGAAGTCGTACGATCGAGCCGCTAGCGTGGCAGTCAGGCCGCGCGTCTTTCAGGGCGTCGGATTACTGGGGTCATCGCGTCTATACGGCGCAGCAGGGATGTCCGTGCCAATCCTGACGCATCAATCACGCTTGTCGCTCCTCGGGCTGTGGAACTTGCGGATGACGCCCCGTAGCGTGTAGTAGAACGCCAACCCCAGGAATCGCAGCCAAACCCCCAATGTGACCAGCCACATCAATACGCCCGGGTATTGGTGCCGGAAGAACTTCCTGTAATACCGCACCATCCCCCGATGCTTGTGCCATGCAACGAAAATCGGCCGGTGCTGGCTACAGTGGCCGCGATGATGCGTCACCGGAGCATCGGGAACGAAAAGTATTTTCCAGCCGTGCTGGCGAAAACGCATGCACCAGTCCAGATCTTCACAATGCAGAAAATAGGCTTCGTCCCATGGGCCTACATCGTCGATCGCGGCCCTGCTTGTCAGAATCAGTGCACCGGAAATAGCTTCCACTTCGATGGGGGTGTCGGGCAGCGCTTGTTCATGCAGGTGGAAGTCGTGAAAAAGCCGGGGCCAGAGGCGGCTCAGGCGTGTCAGGCCAAAAGCGCGCACGAACGAGCGCCACGGCGTGGGCACTGAACGTCGTCCGCCCCCTTGTTCGCTGCCATCCAGGTTGGTCAACAGCCCGCCCACCATCCCGATGCTCGAATCGCCCTTCAGGACCTCGAGCAGGCGCTTCAGCGACCCTGGACCGAGAATGCAGTCAGGGTTGAGGAATAACACATAAGCCTGGGTTGCAAGTCCTGTCCCGATATTGCATCCGGCAGCAAACCCCAGGTTTTTCCCGGCAAGATGCATCACCAGCCGCCCCTCGGCAGGCAGTTCACTGGCGAGGTCGTTCATGCTCGAATCGGACGAATCGTTATCGATAACGATGACTTGCTCGGCCTGCGACAGCGCCGTGCGGACGCATTCGAGCAAAAGCGCGCCGGCATTGTAGTTAACAATGACCACCGATACGGGCTGGAGGGGGGCATCCAATGTATTGTCCAAGTGTGTTTGATATGCCGGGAGAATGGCTGCAACCTGAAAGCTTGTTCGTTGTTTACAGGGAGGCAGTTTCAGGATTGATCAAGCTTTCCCATTCGCCCCGCGAGACCGTGAACGATCCCCAGCGACATCATCCACCAATGCTGGTGCCTGGGTCGGGCAAACAAGCTATAGGCGCCGTACTTTAGCAATAGTCGCCACCCGTCCGCGATTTTCCAGTTCCAAGGCATTCCCCTCTCGCAGTAAAGGCGAACGGCATTGCGAAAATGGTAGTAGTGACGAAGTGGGCTATGACATGAAACCTTGCGCCCCAAAACCTTGATCGGATCTTCGCCAAGGCCGTGCTGCATCCTGGCCCCGCAGACACCAAACGATTGAAATCCGGCTTGCCTGGCACGCATGCCCCATTCGATGTCCACGTAGTCGATGAACAGGTCTTCGCGCATTCCGCCAACTGCATCGAGGGTCGCCATGGGAATCAGGCTGCCGGAGGCGATCAGATAGTCGACCTCGACCACGGCGTGCGTGTCGCAACACCTTTGGCGCTGGACCGACACGCCCTGAATCCTGATGAATGGCGGAGGGTTGTCCTGCCGCTTGTCGGTATAGCGCGGGCCGATTGCGGCGACGGCCACACCTGCAGACGACTTGGCCGTTGCAACGTTCACAAGTTTAGAAACCATGTCTGGAGCCGGTTCGCTATCCTGGTCGAACAGAATGACGAAAGCAGTCCCGGCTTGACGGGCAAGTGCAATCCCGACGTTCTGGGCTGCCGCAATGCCAAGGTTCGAATCTAATCGAACGACCTGGCACCATGTGTCCGAGCGCAGGTCCGGGTCGATACGGTTTTCGGTATCCAGTCTCGATCCGTTGTCGACCACGATGACCTTGTCGAGCTGCGGCCTGAGCGCTTTCAGCAGCACTCCCAGCGTTGCCGGATCCGGCTCATAGGCCACCACTACACCAACTACCACTGCACCACCCCCGGAAATTTGCAGGGTTCTGTTTGCAGAACCCGCGAAGGTAAAGGAAAAATGATCTGCGTCTGCGGGATTGAGTGCCTGCTGGACATTTCGGGGCCCGTAACTATGGAGCCTGCGGCTCTGTTCCGGCAGGAATTCTGGGGCATGGGAAACATGCAGTCAAAGATGCCCCGGACTCGCCTGCCGTCAGCAGGCTTCGTGCGGGTATCGAACCTGTCTTGGCGAGCGGGGAATTGACTGCAGCGTGGCTGCGCTTGCGCTCGATGGCATAACAATTGAAGCATAGGGCGCGCTGCACTCCCGATCATGGACTGGCCGTGCGGGGATCATGCAAGCCTGCCGGGGCATCTACGTCTACCCTGGAAGCGCTTCGTCATCGCCGTTCAATGCCGCCTGGAGCACCTGGCAGCCTGAAGCTGAAGCGTGGAACCAGAGTCACTCTGAAGTGTCTGCAACAGACCGATGCCGCTGGAACCTGGCAAAGGCGCGGCTTCGTTATTCGGGTATGCATGGACGAATGCGCCGCCTGGAACCCAATTCGTAACGGGTCAAATATAAGTACAATGACTCATTTTATTTGTAGAGAAAGCCTTGTCGTCCAAAAAAATCATCGGTGAAATCCTGATTGAGCGGAGGGTGTTGGAGCGCGCGGACTTGCTCGATGCGCTCAAGCTTCAGAAGGACGGGGGAGGGGCTGAGCGTATTGGCGCCGTTCTGCTGAGACAGGGCTTGGTCACCGAGCGTGATCTCTACGAGGCTTTGTCGGAGCAGTTTGGCATTCCTCTTGCTGGTGCCGAGGATTATCCTGCCTTGCCGGTTTTCGAGGAACTCGTGTCGACCCGGTTTCTCGAGGCGGCCCACGCCTTGCCTGTGCGCGAGGATGCCGATCGCCTGGTGTTGGCAATGGCCGACCCGCTCGACCGCTACGTCATTGATGCCTTCGGATTGGTGACCGGGCGAAAAATTGCCGTTCTGCTCGGTTTGCCCAGTGAGATCGACGCTGCTTTCGATCGGCTTTATGTTGCGGGCCGCAGCAATATCGGACAGATCGTCGGCGAGGCCGAAGGACCGGTCGAACTTGAAGAGAGCAGTGACGTCCAGCATCTGAAGGACCTGGCCAGCGAAGCGCCAGTTATTCGTGTGGTGAGCCTGATCATGGAGCGGGCCCTCGAAGCGCGAGCCTCGGACATTCATATCGAGCCGTTCGAGAACCGTCTGATCGTGCGTTTCCGGGTGGATGGCGTGATGCAGGAGGTCGAATCGCCGCCGCGCCGACTGGCTGCGGCGGTGATCTCGCGCATCAAGATCATGGCCAATCTGGACATCGCCGAGCGCCGCCTGCCGCAAGACGGCCGCATCAAGCTGAGGGCGAAAAACAAGGAGATCGACCTGCGTGTTTCCACCGTGCCGACCATGCACGGCGAAAGTGTGGTGATGCGGGTGCTGGACAAGGGCGGCGTGCCGCTCAATTTCGACACCCTGGGTTTCGATCCGGCAACGCTCAAGCTTTTTCTCGACGCCCTGACCCAGCCGCACGGCATCGTGCTGGTCACCGGTCCCACCGGCAGCGGCAAGACCACCACGCTATATACCGCCCTCCAGCTTCTGAACAAGCCGGACATCAAGATTCTCACCGTGGAAGACCCGGTGGAATACCAGATGGAGGGCATCAACCAGATCCAGGTCAAGCCGCAGATCGGCCTGACTTTTGCCAATGCCTTGCGCTCCATCGTGCGCCAGGACCCGGACGTCATCATGATCGGCGAAATACGCGACCTCGAGACGGCCCAGATTGCAGTGCAGTCGGCGCTCACCGGGCATATGGTGATCTCCACGCTGCACACCAATGATGCGCCCAGCACGGTCAACCGCCTGCTCGACATGCGGGTTGAAGATTATCTGCTGACGTCCACCGTGAACGGCATCCTGGCCCAGCGTCTGGTGCGCTCGCTTTGCAAGGCCTGCAGCGAACCGTATGAGCCGTTGCCCGAAGTCGTGGAGGAATTCGAGCTCAAGCGGTTCGCCGGCGATGCGCCGATCGTGATGCGCCGCCCGGTGGGCTGCGAAGCCTGTAGTGGCACCGGCTACGCGGGTCGACTCGGCATCATGGAAATGATGCCGATGACCGATGCGATTCGCAGCCTGGTCATGCGCCATGCCGTTTCGTCCGAGATTCGCCGGCAGGCCATCGAGGAAGGGATGCAGACCCTGTACGAGGATGGTCTGCGCAAGGCCCTCGCCGGGGTCGTCACGCTCGACGAAGTGCTGCGCGTGACCCGGGAAGAATGAGATGCCGCTGTTATCAGTACAAGGCCGTAGACGCGCAAGGAGGCATCCTCGAAGGCGAGATGGATGCGCGTGCATCGAATTTTGTGGCCGAGCACCTTCAGGCACAGGGTTACATGCCGATCCAGATCGAGGAAGCCACGGCGGGCAATGGCAGCGGTTGGCTGGGCGGCTTCGGGCGGGCGCGGGTGAGCCAGGACGATATTGCCATGATGACGCGCGAGATCGCCACGCTGCTGCGGGCCGGCCTGCCGCTCGACCGTGCCGTGGAAGTCGTGATCAATCTCTCGGCCAACGACGAAGTTGCTGAAATTCTGGACGAGGTTCGCCAGGACGTTCGCGGAGGATCGTCCCTGTACGCCGCGATGGAGGCGCAGAAGGGGGTCTTCTCCCGCTTTTACCTCAACATGATCCGTGCGGGCGAGGCGGGTGGCGCACTCGAAGTCGTCATGGTTCGCCTGACCGAGTTCATGGAACGCGCCAAGGACCTCAGGGAAACCGTCAAATCGGCACTGGTCTATCCGGCCATACTGGTTCTGGTTGCGGTGGTTTCGGTCATCGTGCTGCTCATTTTTGTGGTGCCGCAGTTCACCCAGATGTTCGAGGAATCCGGCAAGGCCCTGCCTCTGCCGACCCAGATCGTCATCATTGCAGGCGAGTTTTTCCAGGCCTGGTGGTGGGCGCTGATTGCGGGCGGCCTGGCCCTGTTCGTCATGTTCAGGCGCCAGATGGCCGACCCGGACGGCCGCTACCGCTGGGACGAGCGCTTTCTCGCGCTGCCGCTGGTCGGCGACCTGATCGCAAAAATAGAAATGGCCCGTTTCTCGCGCACCCTGGGAACCTTGCTCGACAATGGCGTGTCTCTTCTCGGCGCGCTGTCCATCGTCAAGGAAACCATGAGCAACAGCGTCATGGCCGAGCGGCTCGACGAAGTGGCGACCAAGCTGCGCGAAGGCAAGGGACTTGGCACCCCTCTCATGGAAGCCGAGGTCTTTCCAAGGCTGGGTGTGCACATGGTCATGGTCGGCGAGGAAACCGGGCGGCTGTCCGAAATGCTCATCCAGGTCGCCGACGTTTTCGACCGTGAAGTGCAGACCGCGGTCAAGCGCACGCTCAGTCTGCTCGAACCTGCGCTGATCCTGGGCCTGGGCCTGGTCATCGGCGCCATCATCATGTCCATACTCGTGGCTATTCTGAGCGTCAATGAGCTGGCGGCCTGACCTGTGGAATAGTTTGACCCGGCGCTGACGCCAGTCCGAGTCCCGGCATGCAGTTAGTGAATTTTTGAAACAGGAGCTTGAAATGTTGTTCAAACTGAAATCGGCGCGGGCGCAACGCGGCTTTACGCTGCTCGAACTGTTGGTGGTTCTGGTGATCCTCGGCATGCTTGCAGCGTTGGCGGGTCCGCGGGTCATGAAATACGTCGGCAGTTCAAGAACCGATACCACCAAGCTCCAGGTCGAGGAACTCATGGCCGCACTGGACATGTACAAACTCGAGGTCGGGCGCTATCCCAATACCCAGGAGGGCTTGCAGGCACTGGTCGAGGCACCCGCTGGGGCGACCAACTGGAATGGCCCCTACCTGCGCAAGAAGACCCTCCCCAAGGATCCATGGGGTGCTGATTACCACTATGCCTCCCCGGGCCAGCACGGCTCTGTCGACATCAGTTCATTCGGTGCAGACGGGCGCGAAGGGGGCGAAGGCGAGGACAAGGATGTCGTGAGTTGGTGATCGCCCGTCACAACGGTTTTACCCTGCTGGAAATATTGGTCGTGCTGGCGCTGCTGGCGATGACCTATGCCCTGATCCCGCCGATGTTCAGCATCGGGGGCTCGACAGCCGAACTCAAGGCCGGGGCGCGTCAAGTGGCGGCCGGTCTGCGAAAAGCGAGATCCCAGGCCATCGTCAGCCGGAACGAGGCGACCCTGACTCTTAACGTCGAATCACGCAGCTTTCTGCTGAGTGGGGACGACAAGCCCCGGATTCTGCCGCACCAGGCGGAAATCGGTGTCTACACTGCCCAAGGCGAAGTCGTCGATGCCAATACCGCCGCCATCCGCTTTTATCCTGACGGCAGTTCAACCGGAGGCCGGGTCACCCTGGCCATGGGCGAGCGAAAATTTCACGTTGATGTCGACTGGCTCACCGGCCAGACCGAGATTCTGGATACGCCGTGAAACAGACTTGCCGGGGTTTTTCCCTGCTCGAAGTGCTGGTCGCCTTCATCATCCTTGCCATGGCGCTGGGGGTGCTCATGCGCATCTTCTCCGGGGGGCTCGGCAATATCGGCATGGCGGAGCACTACAGCAAGGCCGTGACTATCGCGGAAATGAAGCTGGCGGCAGTCGGGATCGAGTCACCCCTGGCGGAAAGCGACGACGCCGGCGAGGAGCAGGGCTATACCTGGCGTGTCTCGGTCCACCGTTATGGGGAAGCAGCCTCGCCCTTGGAGGCGGCGGCCCAGACGATCGATCTCTATCAGGTCGAAGTCGCTGTGAACTGGGACGAAACCGCCACGAAGCCGCGGAGCCTTCGGTTGGTGACCTTGCGCGCCGGCCCCGGATCATGACCCCGATGCGCCGGTCACAAGGCTTCACTCTGCTGGAATTGCTCATCGGCTTGACCCTGGTGGGCTTCATCCTGACCCTGCTGTTCGCCGGTCTGAGACTGGGCATGCGGAGCTGGGAGGCAGGCGAGCAACGCATGGTGACCTCTTCCCGCCAGGCGATCGTCGTTGATTTCATCCGGCGTACCCTGGAGCAAACCTATCCCCTGAACTGGCGGGTGGACAACGAGGACCAGCTTGCCTTCGCCGGGGAAACCGAGTCGCTGCGGATCGTGGGACCGGTGGCGATCCGCGATGGCGCAGCGAGCAATTACCTCATCGCCCTCGAACTCGCCGAGGGCGATGGCGGACGCGATCTGGTGATGCGCTGGAAAATGCCCGACCCGCGTGAGCCAGGGTTTGCGCCGTTGGATGATGCCAAGCCCAAGGTGCTGGCAAAGGCCATCAAGGAGATGGCCTTTGCCTACTTCGGGGCTGAAAGCGATACGGACGAGCCTGCCTGGCACGATCAATGGCTGCAGCAAAAAGCCCCCCCGAGTTGATCCGACTGCAACTCACCATGGAGAACGGTGAAACCTGGCCCGATATTGTCGTCGCGACACCCCTCAGGGCTGAATGACCATGCGTCCGGGCACTCCCTCTTTTTCAGGCAATCCGGGACGGTTTGAGCGTGGCATCGCGCTGCTGCTTGTGCTCTGGGTCGTCACCCTGCTCGCTGTCATCGCGGGCAGCTTCGTCTACGGGGCGCGCAACACTGCCCTGACCACGGGGAACCAGGTTTCCATCGCCAGGGCACGCGCCCTGGCTGATGCAGGCATCTATCGCGGCTTGTACGAGCTCGCCAAGCCGGTCAGCGATGGCGCGCGCTGGCAAGCCGACGGCAGGGCGCACGAATTCGGCCTGGATGAAGGCACGATTCGTCTCGTCATGCGCGATGAAACTGCCAGGATCGACCTCAATACCGCCAACGATGATTTGCTCAAAGGGCTGTTGCTGTCGACCGGTCTGGACGAGGAGCAAGCCAATCAGGTGCTGGACGCCATCCTGGATTGGCGGGACGCCGACGAGCTTGTCCGTCCCCAGGGCGCGGAGCGGGATCAATACGAGGCCAAGGGGCTGCCTTACATTCCAACCAATTCGCAATTCAGGACGGTTGCCGAGCTGCAAGGCGTCATCGGCGTCACGCCCGATCTGTATCGCAAGCTGGCGGGGGCGCTCACCGTCTTTTCCCGGCAGGCTGGCATCAACAGCACGATCGCTTCGCGCCAGGTCCTGCTGGCCCTGCCAAACGCGATCGCAGAGAACGTGGACAGTCATCTTGCCGAACGAGAGGAAATGCTGGAAGCGGGGATGGCGCCCCTGGCTTTCCCGCCGGCCGCGGGGTTCGAAACGGCTGCCACAGCCCAAGTGTATAATCTGCGGTCGTTTGCGAAGGCAGCGGATGGCACGCAGTTTGTCCGTGAAGCGGTTATCAGGCTGACGCAGGACCCGAAACGGCCGTTTGTCACATTTATCTGGCAGGAGGGACGGCTTTGATCCGCCCTGATTTGGTTTAATGGCGCGCATGACATCCTCCCGACGCAGGCAGCGCAAGAGTCGCCAGGCGTTTCTGGGGCAATTCTTTCGCTGGTGGGGCCGTGAACTGGGGGCATTGGTGCCGCCCGGCTTGCGGCCCAGGAACCGACCTTCCCCTCGCATGCTGTGGGTCGGGATGGAAGCGGGTGCGCTCGTACTCTGGCGCCTGGGTGGACAAAAACGGTATGAGGTGGGGCGCGTCATCCTCGCCCCAGGTGAAACCGCCAGTACCAAGATTGCCTTCGATGCCCTGCGTGCCAAGGCCGGTTCCCGACCCGTTGGCATTTGCCTGCCGTCTTCGCAAGTGCTGCGCAAGGAGGTCGTTCTGCCGCTTGCCGCGGCCGAGAACCTGAACCAGGTACTCGGTTTCGAACTGGGGCGGCAAACGCCCTATACAGCCGATCAAGCCTATTACGATCAAAGGGTATTGCGCCAGGATCTCGGCAGCAATCGCCTGCATGTCCAGTTGGGCGTTACCCCCAGAAAGGCCGTCGACGAAATCCTGTCGCACTTGAGAAGCTGGGGCGTTACCCCCCATGCCGTGGTGGCGAGCGACGAACTCGAAGGTGCCGGCGACTGCCTGAATCTTCTCCCGCCGGGCATGCGCCCCAAAGCGGACCGCTCCGAATACAAGCTTTATGCCGCCATGGCTGGGATTACACTGGTGCTGTTTGCCGTATTGCTGGTGATTCCGATCTGGAAAAAACGCGAGGTCGCGATGGAATTGGAGCCGTTGCTGGCCCAGGCCCGGCTACAAGCCGATGCCGTGAATGTCGCTCAAGCAGGAACAGGAGCGACTGCTGGCCGAATATACCCTCCCCTTCGAGCGCAAGCTGGCCACGCCTTCCAGGGTCGCCCTGCTGGAGGAGGTCACCCGCATACTCCCTGACAATACCTGGCTGCAGCAACTGGATATTCACGGCATGGAAATTTCCATGCAGGGAACGACCAACTCCTCGGCCAAGCTGATTGGTCTGTTCGAGCAATCCGCCCTGCTGGAAGGTGCCAGTTACAAGTCGCCGCTGGTCAAGGGGCGGGACAACGAGGAACGCTTCCAGCTTGCAGTCGAATCGAAGGCCGTCGATCCGGCCGTGGCGCTCGCCGCGCAGCAGGCTTTGCATGAAACAAAAAGCCGGCCAAGGCAGTTGGCAAGCCCGGCAAGCCGCAAGGCGAGAAGCCATGAAATTGACGATCACCCCTGTGCAAAGCCGTGTGCTTGCCATTGCGCTATTGTTTGCCGTGCTGGCTGTTCTGGCCGTGCTGGTCTACGTGCCCTGGAAGCAGGCCCACCTCTTTTACGATGCGGCAATTGCCGATCGGCTGGATCGAACATCGCGCTACCTGCGTGTCGCCGCCCAGCGGAAAAACATCGAGTCGAACATTGCGTTGATCGAAAAACGGAATGCGCCCCGTTTCTATCTCAAGGCCAGTTCCCCGGCGCTGGCCGCGGCCGAGGTGCAGCAAATGGCGCAGGCCATCGTCGAAACCAACGGGCTCACCGTGGAGAGCACCCAGTTCTCTTCGCACAAGGATGACGGCGCGCAACGTAAGGTCACGGTCAGCTTCCGGTTGCGTGGCCCCTTGCCTGCGGTGCAAAAAGCACTGTACGAACTGGAAACGGCCTTGCCTTATCTGTATGTGGACAATCTGGTCATCCGCTCGAACGTGGGAGAAACGCCAAGCCGGCCCCGGGTGTCGAACCCGATACCCTGGTGCAATTCGACCTCTATGCCTTTGCCCGGGTAGCCAAGCCGGTGCTCAACAAATCATGATGGCCCTTGTCAACATCAGGAATTTGGTGATTCTGGCCTGGGCGGTCGCGAATGCTTCGCTGGTGCTGTTGATCGGTGGGGAACTGGGCTGGGGCAAGAAACTGGTTCAATCCATGCCCGTAGCCGTGGTTCATCCGTCGGCACCGATCGAGATTGTGCTGCCCCCCGATTATCGCCTGCCAGCGCTGGAAAAGGCTTATGTCGGGACGCTCGAGCGTTCACTCTTCGTGCCCACCCGCCGGAAAGCGCCGCCGCCCCCGCCACCGCCGCCGCCGTCCATGCAAAAGGGACAGTTTCAGTTGCTGGGAACCACGATCACCGACGAATTCAATATCGCGATCGTCAAGGAAATTTCCAGCGGCAAGGTGCGCCAGATTTATCAGGGATATACCATCAACGGTCTCCAACTCGATCTGGTCGAGCCCAATCGCATCGTTTTTTCCCAGTACGATGACAGGGAAGAAGTTCGGCTCAAGATTCAGGCGAGTCCCAAGCCCGTTGCCGCGCCTCAAGGTGCGCCTCAAAGTGAACAGCCAGTCAAAACCCAGGCCGTCCCGGCTCCCTCACAACGCCCGAAACTACCCGCCGAGTGGGCGAAAGGACAGGATGCTTCAGCCAGGCAGGCTGACAGACCCGTAGCCGTACCCACGACACCTCAAGCCGTACCCTTGACACCCCAAGCCGTACCCTTGACACCCCAAGCAAGAGAAGCGGGACCGCAAACGATGGAAGATCGTAAGAGTAACCCGATGTTGAAGGATTTTTACAAGTAGCGATGAAATGGCAGTCTGTCGCGTGAAACCGAAGGACTGAGACGCCACAAACAGCAACCAACCCTGGAATTGTCAAGCATGAAAACTTTCACCCCGAAGACGGGCCGAGCAAATCGAATGGCTGTCCCCGTCCTGCTCGCCTCCTTGGTCGGGGGATGCGCGACGCCCCCCGCAGTTGCCCCGTCGGGAGACGGAAGCAAGGAAGTCGTGTCGTCGGAAGAGACCAAGTTGGTCGCAGACACCAAGGCGGGGACACCCCTGGAAGAACGCTACAAGCTTTTTTATGGCAACGGCGTAGTGGTCAAGCCGGCTGAAATGCCTGCGGTCATTGGCGATGCGAGCGGCAATCTGACGCTGAATTTCGAAGGCGCCGATTTGCGCGAGGTGGTGCGCACCATCCTGGGCGACATTCTCAAGGAAAACTACATCGTCGACCCGCGCGTGGGCGGAACGATTACCCTGCGCACCGCCAAGCCCATTCCGCGAAGCGCCGCCATGCACACGCTCGAGGAAGTGTTGCGGATGAATGGAGCGGTGATGATCCATGAGGCCGATGGCGTATATCGCATCGTGCCCTCGGCAACCGCTGGCAAGGGCAACACCACCCCGCAACTTGCCGAAAGCGGCAAGCCGCTGCCCGGCGGCTACAGCATTCAGATTGTCCCGCTCAAGCACATCGGCGTGGTCGACATGGCCAAGATCCTGGAGCCCCTCACGGGCGAGCCTTCCAGTGTGCGCGCCGATCCGCTGCGCAACCTGCTCATCCTGTCCGGCACCCAGCTGCAACTGCGGCACATGATCGAGACCGTCGACATGTTCGACGTGGACTGGATTTCCGGCATGTCGGTTGGCCTGTTCACCCTGCAAAGCGTGGACGTGCAGACGGTCACCGGCGAACTGGAGAAACTGTTTGGCGACAAGAACCTGGGCCCGCTCGCCGGTATCGCCCGGGTCGTGCCCCTCGAACGGCTCAATGCCATGCTGGTCATTACGCCCCAGCCGAAACTTCTGGAGCAGGCGCGCACCTGGATCGAGCGCCTGGATCGTCCGGGCGCGGGTGGTGGCGGCCAGCGGCTATATGTGTATCAGGTCGAGCATGGCAAGGCCGAAAATCTGGCCAGCCTCCTCAACGAGGCCTTTTCCAGTTCCGCGAAGGCAGCGCAAGTCAAGGTGACGCCGCCGCCCAGCCTTGCGCCCGGCGCCACGCCCGCCGAGGTGAAATCGGCCAAGCCAGCCACCGCGTCCGACAAGGATACGGGGCAGTTTTCATCGTTGAAAATAGCCTACGGAACGGGTGAGAGTGTGGGGCTGCCCCAGGACGTGCGCATCATCGCCGACAAGGACAACAACGCCCTGCTGATTCTTGCCAGTCCTGCCGATTACGACAACATCGAATCCGCACTCCACAAGCTCGATGTGGCGGTGCGCCAGGTTCTGGTCGAGGTGACCATCGCCGAAGTTTCCCTGACGGACGAACTCACTTACGGACTGGAGTGGTATTTCAACAATGGGAATGGCAACGGCCTGCTCGACACCGGCGCTTCAGGGACTCACTGCGCTCATACCCGGTTTTTCCTACACCTGGCTCAGCGCGTAACTACGGTGCCGTACTCAATGCCCTCGCCACGGATTCCCGGCTCAAGATCGTTTCCTCGCCGCATATCACCGTGGCAGACAACCAGAAGGCCAAGATTCAGGTCGGCGACCAGGTGCCTACCCTCAGCCAGACGCAGTCAGTGGAAGGCTCGGCCGTCGGCATCATCAACAGCGTTCAATATACTGAAACCGGCGTCATGCTGGATGTGACGCCGCGCGTCAATGCCAGCGGGCAGGTCACCATGGAGATCAACCAGGAGGTCAGCAACGCCACCCAGACGACCACCTCCGATATCGACTCCCCGACGATCCAGAAACGCACCGCCAACAGCACCGTCACAGTCAAGTCCGGCGAAACCATCATCCTTGCCGGCCTGATCAAGGAGCAAAAAGACAACGGCAACCAGGGCTTGCCATTCCTTTCGCAGATCCCGCTCATTGGCGGACTGTTCGGCACCCAGACCTGGAAAGACAACCGCACCGAGCTGATCATCCTGATCACCCCGCATGTGCTTCTCAACACACCGGATGCAGCTGCAATCACCAAGGAATACCGCAAGCGTCTTTCAGGGCTCGAGAGCATGCTCAAATCGGTGGAGTTGCCACCCAGGCAGACTACCGTGAAGGCCCAGTAGGTGCAGACCTGCCTGCTTGCAGGGTGCCCGGCCAGAACGGTTCGAGCGATGGCGGGTCAACCGCTATGGCTGTGGACGGATGGATGGACTGGAAGAATGTTAGAATCTGCTTCTTTAAGTACAGCACTGGTCAAACCGTGTCCCCAGTTTTCGTCATCCTGCTGCTCGCACTGACCGCCCAGGCCCGGGCCGATGTGTTTGTTTACACAGACGCAGACAAGGTGGCGCATTACACCAACGCCCCGGGGCACGACCAATACCAGCGCTTGTCCGCCTTGATGGAAGTGGAGGGGGGCCATAACCGGGCCGGTGCCGCAGTGGTGAAGGGCAATGCTGCCGTCTATGCGCCGCAGATCGAGCGGGCCGCCGGGGAAGCCGGCATCGATGCCGCCCTGGTGCATGCGGTCATCACGGCCGAATCGGGTTACAACCCGACCGCCGTTTCGCGTGCGGGAGCCCAGGGCCTGATGCAACTGATGCCCGGAACGGCCAAACGCTATGCGGTCAAGGACGCCTTCGATCCCGAGCAGAACATTCGTGGCGGCACCCGCTACCTGCGTGACTTGCTGGACATGTTCGACAACAACCTCAAGCTTGCGGTCGCTGCGTACAACGCGGGCGAGAATGCCGTGATACGACACGGCAGAAAGATACCGCCCTACCGTGAAACGCAGGCTTATGTGCCGAAGGTGTTGCGTCTGTATGACAAATACAGGGCACTTCTCTGAGGTGAATGTTTGTTCCCTCGGGCAGTACTCAACGTCCTGTAGTAACCTCTCAGCCTTACGTCAAGCATCAGACAAGTATGGGCTCGCGAATCCCACTTTGGTACTGCCCCCACATTTTTAGATACAAAGACTCGAGTTCACGGGTGAATTGAATTGTGTCGAACAAAGGCGACGAAAGACGGTTATGGGCCAGTTTTTCGCGTACGAATCTCAATTTTTCAGGCTGGGTTGCCAGCTTGTATGCAAGCTGGAAATACTCATCCCAGGTCGCCGTGACTAATTCTGGTAGACCAACCGTGTGTAACAGACTCGCGGCAATCCTGCTGGAAAATGTGTCACCAATTTTTGTTATGAGCGGTACCCCTGCCCAAAGTGTGTCACACCCTGTGGAGTGGGAGGTGTAAGGAAAAGTATCCAGGGCCAAATCCGCTAGGCTCAGGCGACCGAGATGGTCGGCAATGCTCTGCTTTCTTCGCGCGAAGATGATTCGACCTGGATCAATACCCCGCACATCAGCTTCTTTTCTCAAATTGTCGATGGCCGCTGCCGGAATGCCTCCCATCCAGAGAATGCTTTCAGGGATTTCACGCATCAAACGGCACCAAACATCGAAGGTTTCCGGTATGAGTTTAAAGCTCTGATTAAAGCTTGAGAAAACAAATGCATTTGCAGGCAGTCCTTCATCGTCGCGTTCTGGAACTTGGCTAATTGGGCGCTTACGGTCATTGGGCAGGCAGCAATTGGGCATCTGAGCCAACGTTTCGCTGAAGAATTCAGCCTGATTGGCTGGAGTCGCAATGGGATCGCCTATGATGTAGTCAGCCAGCCTTGCATGACCAAGCGTGCCTGGATAGCCCAGCCAGTTGACAATGATGGGTGTGGGACGGGAAGCAGCAATACCTATACGGGAGTCTTTCGTGTTTCCAGTTAGATCGACCAAAATGTCGATTCCGTCTCCAGCAATGAAGTCCGCGGCGTCCCTGTCGGACATCATCCGAATATCGCGGAAGACTTCGACGCTCTCCTCGACACTTTTGCGATAGCTGTCCTTGGTGTTGGTGCCCATGGAGTAGGCATGAATTTTAAATCGTGCACGATCGTGAGTCTCTAAGACCCCCCTTAATAAGTGCATTACGGCATGCTCACGAAAATCCGCCGAAAGATACCCAATCCGTATACGTTGGCTAGGCTCGTGATTAACCGGGCTGAATATGGGCGGTTTGTCGAGGAAGGGTCGCAGTTTGTCACCGGTGGCGAGTAAGGCCGCCTGCAATTGAAGTTGTGCGCTTGCGGAAGGCAAGAACATGATTATGCGGGAGGGAATGCCTGAAGTACCGAGTTCAATACTTGAAAGGATATTCGACTCGTCTGATGAAGCATGCGACCAGGAAAGTAGTTGGCGGGCGCAACTAGCAGCTTGTCCAAGCGCATACCCGTATGTTGGCTCGAGAGAGAAGGCTTGACGAAACTCGGCTTCTGCCTCCGGGAGTCGCTTGGACTCCATAAGCAGGTTTCCAAGATTGCTACGGTGATTGGCGGAGTCAGGCTTGATTATCAGGGCGCGACGATACGCTTCTTCGGCCTCATCCAACCTCCCTGATTGATTGAGTAGATTGCCCATCGCATTGAGCGCATTTGCATGATCCGGTTGGAGATGCAGGCAGCGTTGTAAAGAAGTCCAGGCCATCTCCATCCGCCTGGATTCCATGAGCAGGATAGCAAGATTGAAATGGGCATCTGCATATTCCGGCCAGAGCGTAATGGCCTTGCGGTATGCCTGCTCGGCTTCATCGTGGCGCAGCCTGTCCTTGAGCACGTTGCCCAGATCGATATATACATCGGCCTGATTGGGCTGAATTTTCAAAGATTGGCGGAAGGCGGCCTCAGCTTCGTCGGGGCGATCCAATTCCACCAGCAAAAGCCCCAGGTTGTAGAGTGCGTTGACATTTTCCGGTGCCATCCCCAGAGCCTGCCTGTAGGCAGCCTCCGCGTGTTCAGGTTGCTTTGTGGCCCGGTACAGATTGCCCAGGCTGATCGTGGCTTCCTGATGAGTCGGGTCCAGTTTCAGTGCCATCTGAAATGCCGCCTCGGCTTCATCGAAGCAGCCTGCATCCTGCAGCACCAGGCCGAGATTGGCGTGGGCGTTGGCGTAGTCTGGAGCAAGTTCGATGGCTGTTCGTAAATAGTGTTCGGCCTTGCCGGGCAATCCCAGCGAGCGGGCACACACTGCCGCCAGATTAAAAAGGCTGGGTTGCAGCGGAGGCAGGGCGAGAAGTGTTTCGGCCAACTCAAGCGCCTGCTGGTACTGCCCCTTCTGGCACAAAGAAAAAGCCTGTTGCGCGGTAGCGAGATATTCTGGTGAGGGCTGCATGGCTAAGTTCGTAGCGCAAAAAGCCATTCTATTTTATTTGGCGGGCTTCATTTCACGTCTTCTCAATTGGCGGATTGATCCGGTTGATGGGGAACCCCGCAGTAATTGGGTGTTTCACGAGATCTGCTTTCCTTGACGTTAAGTTGCTCGCTTGTTAGGGTGCGCGCTCAATTGGTCTCGAGTCGTAGTGTATTCGACATACAAGTCTGGCTCCCAACGATAGTCAGGATGCAGGGAGATGGGGGTGAGATCGGACAATTGGTGTTCAGATAGGGTTTCGGATCATGTATTGTTATGGAGGTGGTGCTTGGTTCCTCGTGTAAGTAATCGCATGGCTATTTCAATGGCTGGTCTGGCGTGTGGGGTCTCGTTGTTTCTTTCCGGCTGTGCTACGCAGCTGCCAGTAGGTAGCGAGCAGTGGCAGGCGTCACAGCGTCCGGCGCTGAAAGAACGTGCCGAAGCTCGCTGGGACGCCCTGATCAAGGGGGATATCGAAAAAGCGTATGCATATACGTCACCTGAATACCGGAGTGTTGTAAGCCTGCAACAATACATGGGAAAGTACGGACGCGTTATCAATTGGCGCATGGCGCAGGTTGCCAACGTCAGTTATGATGAATCCACCGTTGCGACTGTTTCGGTGGAGGTGACTTACCGGGTTGGCTTCCCAGGATTAGGGGGGGAATCAATCGAAACCCAAAAAGCCATTTCCGAGAAGTGGATTTACAAGGATCGGGAGTGGTGGTACACATCCAACTAACACTTGGGCAAAATTAATTAAAGTTTTCGCTCGGGATGTCGGTAACAAGTGTTGTAGCTGGAGCCAAGCGCTTGGCTTAACTTTGGTGATTTTTTTTTACCTTGCAAGGAGTAGAAGTTATGAAATTGAATATCCGTAAAAAACTCGTGTCCCTGGCTGTCGCTTCCGCTCTTACCGGCGGTGTGATGATGGCGACCCCGGCTCAGGCCTTGAACGTTTCTCAAAACAATTTGGGTGAAGTTCTGCTGTTCCCTTATTACACTGTCAAGAATGGTTTTGACACCCTCTTTTCCATAACCAATACTTCTTCCGACACCGTGGTCATGAAGATCCGTTGGCGTGAAGCGCTTAACAGCCGCGAAGTACGTGACTTCAACGTCATCCTGTCGCCGTATGATGTGTGGACTGGCGTTGTAACTTCGACTCCCGATGGTTCCGGTGCCTTGATTCGCACCTTCGATAAATCCTGTACCTCGCCGCTGTTGCCCGCCGGCCCCTTCGATTCCACCGAAGTCGCTTTCACCAACGCATTGTTCACCGGGAAATATTCGGACGGTGCCACCGAATCCATGGATCGCGTCAGAGAGGGTTACTTTGAAGTCTTCCTGATGGGCCAGAGCGACCGTTCGACCGGCTCCTCAAGCAATGTCCTCGAGTACAATGCCAAGCATGTGAACGGTGTGCCGCGTGACTGCGCCAAGGTGGATCAGCTGTTCACGGACGTTGATAACAATATCAACAACGTCTATATATCTGCACCCCAAAATGTCCTGAAAGGCCACTCTACCTTCATCAACGTGGTGACTGGCAAGGCAATCGATGCCGAGCCCACCGCGCTCGAGAATTTTAGTAACTCAGGCTACGTGTATCCTCCGGGCAATGAATTGCCGAACCTCAATGATGGCGAAACGTTCAGCACGGCCTACCGCCTGTCTGACGGCATGGATCAGGCGTATGGCTATGTTTCCTCTGTTGACGGTGTCTCTTGGCTGCTGCGTGCAAATTCCGTGATCAATGAGTACGCAACGGGCGCAAATGCAGCTTCTAGCTGGGTGGTGACCTTCCCAACCAAGCATCACTACACTGATCTTTACGACGACAGCGGCTCCATTGCGAATGACACTCCGGGCGGTGGATTCAGCAACTGGTTCTTCACCAAGAACGCCAGCGGTGCAGTCGTGGACGGCAAGTCGTGCGACGACATCAGCTTCGATACAACCGATCGTGAAGAAAAACGCGTAACGGGTGGTACGGACTTCTCGCCGGCCATCGGTGAGTCGGCTGCGCTCTGTTATGAAGTCAACGTGCTCGACTTTAACAATACGAACGTGTTCGGCACCGGTGTTAACCATGCGGGCATTCAAGCCGTAGGCGCCGCAGGCTGGATGGACTTGTCTTTCACTGAGTCTTCGGCGACGAGTGTGGGCGGACTTCCGGTAATTGGTTTCTCGGCGACGGTTCGCGATTCGGCTGATGCTTCGGTGAACTTCGGTTCTTCCACTCAGCATTCCTACATGCGTGCCTACTCCAACGGCCTGTAAAACTGCAACAATGGGCCTGCGCAAGCGGGCCCCGTATGTCGATCAACCCCCACACATATGTGGGGGTTTTTTTATGCGCGCTCGCCTGGGTAGATGGCTTCTTGCAGACCATGTTAACTGGGCTTCGGTCCACGTCGGGAAATCCCTTGCCAGGTCACACAGTAGGGGATCAAGGGGGGGGCATGGCTGTGGCGCAGGTGCACGGGTTCCTGCTCGGGCCGAAATTCGAAATGGGATTTGCCCATCCGGCATGCTTGCCTGGGCTAGGCCTATACCGATTTAACAAAAAGAATCTCAAGTAAGGGGTGAACCTGCCGTTACAGGCTGTATGGGATCATTGTTTTGATTCCTGCCAACCGTAGAGTGACTTGGAGGCGGCAGCCTACACCGTTCGGATATATTAGTTAATTGCGATATAATTTGAACTTTATGTCGTATACCCATTCTATGATTGTGCGTTTGCAATAGAAGGGTAGTGTTGTGCCTGGAAAAGGCATGGTTGCCCCCCCGGTAAATTGAGATGTCGGTCTTGAAAGGAAGAGAAATGAATCAGATGAGTAAATTGCGGTGGGCATTGATCGCCACCAGTTTGTTGAGCGGGTCTGCGCTGGCCGCAACAATCAACTGCGAGGTTACGCCGAAAAACTCGGTCATTGCCGATGGGCAAACCCTGCAATTGGCCGCCACCTGCACCGGCGGTTCGCTTTCCAGCATCGACTTGTTGATGAATGACACGTCTGTTTCAGGAAGTGTCAGTTTGTCCGATCATGTCTCCGGAGAGGCTGTGTACTTCACGACGCCAGTCGGCTTGGCCGTCAGCGGCGCAATGTTCAAAGTTGTAGGTACGCCGGCCGACGGGTTGGATACGTTTGGTTCTTCCACTGAAGCCAAGGTCGTGGTGAAGTCGTCGTCGGGCGCAGCGGTTGCCGCGACCTCGGGGTTTACCAGCACCTCCGCTGATCCCGCAGCCTGTGGCACCGCGAACAACACAACCGTGTCGAGCCTGCCTTCAAACGGGGCGCTGTGCCAAACCGGCAGCAAACCTGCGCTGGTCGTCAGTGCTCCCACTTCGTATTCCTGGTCCTGCATCAGCCTGACGGGCGGCGCCGAGGCCAACTGTTACGCGACGCGTGGCGTTACCTATACGGTGACCACCTCCGTCAGTGGTGGCAACGGCACGATTTCTTCCAGCCAGCAAGTTACCGGCGGCAATTCGGCAACCGTGACTGCGTCACCTGCAACTAACTACAATACTTCCTGGTCCGGTTCTTGCGGTGGCACCCCGAGCGGCAATTCGTACACCACCAATGCGGTGAATGCGAACTGCACCGTGGTCGCAAGCTTCAGCACCGCCCCGGCTGCAGTCAATGGCTCGTGCGGCAGTTCAAACGGCGGGACGTTCAGTACCGCGCCTGCCACCAACCTCTGTTCCGCAGGCACGTCATCCAGCGTCGCAACGAATACGAGCACCTATACGTGGAGCTGCAATGGCTCGAACGGTGGCACGAATGCGAGCTGCAGCGCCACAAAAACCACTACGCCTCCTCCTACCGGTGGTAACGACCCCGGATCGGGCTCGTGGTGGCCTGCAAGCAACCGCCTGATTGCGGATCAGACAGGCACTTCTACATCCAAGCTCAGCTATGTTCCGGGTTGCCTGAACGGAGAAAGTGCCAGTAGTGGAAGCAATGGCTGTGCGTTAAATAGTACTTATGACGGGTTCAGCTTCGGACCCGGAAATGTACTGGGCGTGCGCTATCAATCCAAGTCGACCGTGAGCACATCTCCGAAATATATCAAAGTCAACAGTGCATACGGCGGAGCGGTGTCGTCTTCCTTGAATGCCTGGCTAAGCAGCAACCCGGCATCAACCTTTGAGAGCACCACCACCGGTTGTAAAGGTGTCTACTCAGCTGGAAACATATATGTCATTACGGGTTCCAGTTATTGTCAGATCCAGCCGAACACGCGGTATTATCTGTTTATCAACGATGAAACAGGAACTGAGACCCGTTATATTTTGGATGAAACATCGGCAGACTTCCAGTAATCACGAAAAACTGATGTCCATAGTGCCCGGTTTGTCCGGGCACTTTTTTTTGACGTTATGGTCTGTGATCGTTCGACATCAGTAGTTGTTATATTTTTTGAGTGGAGTGGATATGAGGCGATCGTTGACCTTAATAACAAATTCTTTGACTTTACTGGGTGCCCTGACACTGATGGGCCTTTCTTCGGCTTCGCATGCCCAGACGATATCCGATGGCCGCGGCAGTGTGTCGCTGGCGGATATCGAGCAGGAGTTAGAAGCCGTGCCCCCGGAAGCGCGCGCCAATATGAGCCGGGAGCAGATGACCCGCTTTATTTCCAATGTGCTGATCGACCAGCGCCTGGCGGTGGCCGCCGCCACCGCGGGCACCCCTGATTTGCCCGAAGTGCGCGCGAGTATCGCCAGGTCCAGCAGAAATATCGTGGTACGCGCGTTTGTCGACGGTGAAACCCAGAAGTTGGCCGAATCGCTGCCGAATCTGGAAAATCTGGCGCGTGAGCGCTATGAAGTGAACAAGGCGTCTTATGTCAACCCGGCGGGGATTCGCGTCTCGCATATCCTGTTTAAGGTCAATGTGGAGGACCCGAAATCTGCCGATGCGGTGGTTAAAGAAAGAGCGGAACAGGTGCTGGCCCGGCTGCGGAACGGGGAGGACTTTGGCAAATTGGCGCAGGAGTTTTCCGAGGATTTCGGCAGTGCTAGAAACAATGGCGAATTGCCTGGATGGACGACTCCAGGCAAACTGGTGCCACAATTCGAGGCGGCGGCTTACGCCTTAAAGCCGGGCGAGATAAGCGGTCTGGTGCGAACCCGATTTGGTTACCACATCGTTTTGCTGCTGGAAACCAAAGAAGCTAGACAGCAATCCTTTGAAGAGGTTAAAGGGCAAATCATGGCGATGTTGCGGAGCGAGCTTCTGGGCAGAGAACGCGAGGAGTGGATGAAGCAATACCAAGGCGTCAAGCCGATCGTACTTGACGACGCCACGCTGGAAGCACTGAGAAAACCCTAAGGAAGCCCTGAATAATTCCTGAGTCCTTAGCTATGGTGAGAAAATCTATCCAGATTACTTGCGAAAAGTAGTGAATGATGGATTGAACGATACTGCGGGCTTCCCGATTTCGGGTTGCATCGGTATTTAATCAACATTCCGGGTTTTGGCTGGAGTGGTGGGGCTACACAGTCTATCCTGAACGCCTTGCACTGTAGAGTGCAGCAGCCGTAGGCCGTTAGTTGCAGGCAGGCCCGCTGCCCGCTGCCCGCCAGGAGACTACTGCTGGCGGGACGGGCTGGCCCAACCTATTCAAAACTGATTTCTTCGACCAACACATCGCGTTTAACCTACATGAATCCATATCATCAGGGTATCCATCCCCTGCACACCCGAGTGGGCGGTTCGCAATTCGTGTCGCCGTGATGTTTGTGGGGGACGCGATTTTAGTGTGCATCGTGTTGCGGACAGTGTCTACGCCGTGACGCTGAGGGTGTAATGACCGTCATGCGCAGGAACGACTGGCTCGACCTGTGCCGGGCACTGGCGATATTGCTTGTGCTGCTGAGCCATGGCCGTTATTTATTGCGCTCCGCCATGCCTTGGACAGAATATTTCCGTTTTGGCGGCTTCATGGGTGTGGAGCTGTTTTTCGCGCTGAGCGGATTTCTGATCGGGGGCATCCTCATTCGGCTGTCCAGGGGGAGCAGCGCAAACTGGTTGGGTGGGTTTTATGCACGTCGCTGGTTCCGCACGTTGCCCAACTACTATCTGTTTTTGCTGGTCAATGTACTGTTGGTCGTGTTTGGGATCTATTCTGCTAAGCTGGATGCGGCCTGGAAATATCTGTTTTTTATTCAGAACCTGTTCGGGCCCCATCCGCCATTTTTCGCCGAGGCCTGGAGCCTGGCGCTGGAAGAAGTGTTCTATCTGCTGTTTCCGGCCCTGTTTCTTATGGTGAGCAGGTTGCTGGGTTTACCGCACGTCCGTTCGATCCTGGTCGTGGCCGTGGCGGTGATCGTACTGTCTCTTATGGCGCGTCTGCTGCTCGCAAACTCGATCGAAACATGGGATGCTGAACTTAGGAAAGTCATTTTTTTACGTTTCGATACCCTGATGTTCGGTGTGTTGCTGGCATGGGTGTATGACCGGCATCCTGCCTGGTTGAAAAAGCCCGGGCTGGCGGCCGGGATGGCGATGGTCTTCGTGGCATGCTCTGTCTATTACGGTCTGACCACGGACGCTGAGTTGAGCGAATCACTCTTTGCCAAGACGTTTTATCTGAGCCTGGTACCCATCGGGTGTGCGGGGGTTTTGCTGGTTGGAATCGAGCGCCGTTTGCCAGGCTGGCTTGCATCGGCGAGTGGGTTTCTGGCCCGAATTTCGTATTCCGTGTATCTGGTCAATCTTCCCGTGATGCTGACGCTGATTCATTTGTTCGGTTGCTGCAATTACTCTCCAATAGGGGCATTGGGAATGTGGCTGGCCTTCATGGTGTTGACTCTGGCGATCTCGCATGGGGTGTATGAAGGCTATGAGAAGCGCTTCAATGCCCTGCGCGATCGGCATTATCCATCCGCGGTGTCGGGTGTTCGGGCTACTAAGCGGGTCGGACATGCGTGACGCAATCAATACAAGCATGGGCATGAATGACACGACTGACGAAATCGAGGCTGGGCGTCCTTCCGAGTGCGTAATCCGGGTAATGGGGGTTTCCAAGTACTTCTCGATTTACGATACGCCGCGAGACCGTCTCAAACAGATGGTAATGCCCAGGCTTCAACGTTTATTTGCGTGGGCACCCCGCAGCTATCACCGTGCATTCTGGGCGCTGAACGACGTCTGCTTCGAAATCCGGCGCGGTGAAACGGTCGGCATCATTGGCCGCAACGGCGCTGGAAAGTCCACGTTGTTGCAGATCATTAGTGGCACGCTTGAGCCGAGTGACGGCAAAGTGACGACACAGGGACGCATCGCGGCATTGCTGGAACTGGGCGCAGGTTTCAATCCAGAATTTACCGGTCGCGAGAACGTGTTCATGAACGGCGCGATTCTGGGTCTGTCGCGTGAAGAAATGACGCAACGATTCGCCGAGATAGCGGCTTTTGCAGATATCGGCGAATTTATCGACCAGCCGGTCAAGACCTATTCAAGCGGCATGTATGTGCGTCTGGCATTCGCCGTGCAGGCCTGCGTCAATCCGGAAATCCTTATCGTCGACGAGGCGCTCGCAGTGGGTGACATCGGGTTTCAGTACAAGTGCTTCAAGCGCATGGAGGCTTTGAAGAAGAAGGGCGTGACCATCCTGATGGTGACGCATGCCACCGCGAGCATTCTGGAATATGCCGACCGCTGCATTGTGCTGGAAGGAGGCCGGGTGATTCAGGACACCCCCGATGTGCTGGCCGCCGTGTTGGCTTACGAGAAAGGTATGCTGAACCAGGTGCAGGCAAAGCGAATTGAGCCGGTGTCCGATGCGGGGGGCGATACTGGCCTGATGACGGTGAGTGAACTGAAGGCTATCCAGCAACGTGATTCGAATCAGGGTTTGGGGGAAAAGCGCTTCGGCAGCGCCCGTGCAATTATTGAGCATCTTGATTTGTACAAGGGTGACGGCAGTTCGCTTGAAGGGAACCCTTTGCTCAAACCCAACGAAGAAGTCATATTCAGGTTCGTGCTGCTCGCAGCGGAAGCCATCCAGAATGTCGCACTCGGGGTCTCGATTTCGGGTGTGCGGGGCGGCGATATCTGGGGGGATAACAATCTCAACGCCAACCAGCTTTTGAACCTGCATCCGGGAAGGCGCGAGGTGGAATACCGGGTGCGCCTGCCCATCAGTTCCGGGGAATACCTCGTACATTGCGGTCTGGCTTGCTTTAAAGGCGAGGGCCGGGAAGAACTGGACCAGCGTCGCCCGGTTGGCCATTTGCGGTTCTGGTCGGCCCGCGACCAGGTCGGGGTGGTGCATGCGCCGATTCAGATATCTTTGCCGGGGGCTGTGGATCAATGATCGCGGCATTCCTTTTGCCTTTTCCCCTGCGGGGCTACCGTGCACCCTATCTGTGGGTGTACTACCGCCTGCTGTCGTCGTTTGGCGAGCGCATGCTGTTCATTGCGAGCGAGGATTACCTCAGGAGCCCGGAAGACTGGCAGGCGCAAAAACGTTGGGAATTGCAGCCGCCCTCTGCGCAGCGGCTCCAGTATCAGATACCGACGCCCGAGATCATGGCTGGTCATGAATACAGATTCATGTCCGAAGCGATTTTCGAGGCGCTGCTGGCGGAAAGTGACGGAAACCCCATTGCTGCCTTCAGTCGCATGCTTAGCGACAAGGTGCCCTGTCTCGATGAAGCCTTCGTGAAAATCCTGTCGCAGACACCGGTAGAAGAAATCGAGGCCATTCTGACCTGGTGCAACTGCCCATCGCTGAGCGCAGCAGCAGCGGTGAAAGGCATTCCAGTGATACATCTCGAGATAGGGCCCCTGCGCTGGCCCCAATATCGGCCGACAGCCTATCTCGATTTCAGCGGGGTGAATGGCAATACCGAGGCAGAGCGGCGCTATCGGACCAGCGGTTTTCGTCCCGATGCCGGGAACGACATTGAGGCGCTTCGTCGCTTCTTTTATCTACCCAGGGACAGCGAAACACCCGAAGTACGATTCAAACTCGGTGTCGCACTCCAGGTCGAGGACGATTCGAATTTGTTGGCATTCGGTCATGGCTACGACAACCAGTCTTTGCTGGTTACCTCCCATTTGCGTCGTCCGGACCAGGACGTGCTTGTACGCGGCCATCCCGGAAGCCTGTTCGCACCCAAGGTGGACTGGTACACGGTGGACAACTCGCCCGACAGCGTGGCGTTCATCCGCCGTTGCGAAAGGATACTCACCATCAATTCCAGCATCGGTCTGGAAGCGATGCTGATGCAAACCCCTGTTGAGGTGCTGGGCGACTGTGCGCACAGGTTCATTGCTGAAACCGTTGAAGAACCGGAACGCGTTGCGCGCCTGGCGTTCTATCTGTTCGCCTATCTTGTCCCGATGCACCTGATCTACGATTCTGCTTATCTTCGCTTTCGACTGGGCCGTCCTACGGAGCATGAAATCGTAATCCGGCATCTCGACACCTATCTAGGGGGCGAAGCCTGGCGAAACGGACATGATGGAGCAATAGAAGGGTCGATACGACGCGCCGTCGATCACAGCCTGTCGTCGAAGGCGCGTATTCCGTATCCTGTCGGATAACGGTCTAAAATACAGACCTATTGAATTATCGCCCGTCCGGAAGGCTATCCGCGATCTTCCCGGGGACTTGAAGGAATCGTGATTGTTACTGTTAGCACGACGTCTCCCCAGTTTCAGTAGCATTCGGCTTTAGAGTCCCGGGAAATGATTTGCCTATTCAGGAGTTGGGCGATTTTCGTGTGCTTGCCGTCAAGCCTAGGCAGGGTCTGTGACAGGTGCTGTTCCGGAATAAGAGGATGATGATAGGCAAGATGACAAATTGGTTCAGAGGAAATGCCAGGACAATCCGATACGAGCCCCGTGACTAAAGTTTCTGGCGAACTGGATGAGACCTGACTGGAATGACTCCCATGATCATGATTTGAATACCCAAAGTCGGTATACAAGATAGTTGATGAAAGTCAGGATGACTGTGGTGCCGATTTGCGCAAGCCAGAGCTGCAGACCTGTCAGCAACAGCAAATCCAGAAGGGTGATGTTGGTTATCCACTGAAGTCCCAGGGCCATGATGAAACGTGCCAGCGTGACCGGCACGCCGTCCGCAGGGGAAAACACCTTCGTATAGGAAAGGACAAACCGCGTGGCGGCCCCCGCCAGAAATCCGATGCCGCTTGCTGGGACTGCAGCCATCCCGCTTCGTATCAGCAGCCACATGACCGAATAATGGGCGGCTACGGTGAGGAAGCCGGTCAGTACATGCAAGGTGAATTCGCGCAGCCATTCAATCCGGGAGACTGAGTAAACCAGGCGGTGATAGCGTTTAAAGTCTGCCCGGGCAATTTTGCGTTGTGATTCAGCTACCATGTCGAAATAGCCTATGGCGGTACATACCGGTGCGCGCCAGCAGACCCAGCAGCGAAACCCTGATGACCCCGAAGCCATAACGCAGGGAACGCGGAAAATTGATGGAACTTGCTTCTGGGAAATACTTGGTGGGGACGGATATTTCACCCAATCTGAATTTGCCGATGATGACCTGGGCCAGAAACTCGTTGTCGAAAATGAAATCGTCGGAATTCTTTTGCCAGGGAATGGACTGCAGAACATCCCTGGAGTAGGCGCGATATCCGGTGTGGTATTCCGATAGTTTGGCACCCAGCATCAGATTCTCCATGGCGGTCAGTGCACGATTCGCCAGGTACTTCCAGATGGGCATACCGCCCTGCAATGCTCCACCGCCTAGGATGCGAGAACCGATGACCACGTCGTACACGCCGGAAGAAATCATGCCGGCCATGGCGGATACCAGGCGGGGTTCGTATTGATAATCAGGATGCAGCATGACCACGATATCCGCACCCTGCTCCAGCGCCAAGGTGTAGCAGGTTTTCTGGTTGCTTCCATATCCGCGGTTCGATTCATGTAATACGACCGGTATGCCTAACCCATGCGCTTTGGAGACAGTCTCGTCGTCGCTGGCGTCGTCGACCAGCAATACCTGATCCACGATATCGTGAGGAATGGCTTCCCAGGTGGCTGCCAGTGTTTTGGCGGCGCGGTAGGCGGGCATGACGACCATGATGGATTTGTTATTGAGCATGCGGCTGTACAGGCTTGGAATGCTGTAATGTAAACACGGCGATTTTATCGTCCTCATAGGTTGGTTTGCCGTATTTGGCACGTAAGGCATCCAGGCAGTGCGCTGTGTCAGCGCCAATAAGGATGAGACCTTTGTCATGTCTTTCCCAATAGGGCTTCTGATATGCAATCAAGTCGACCTGTTTTTGACGCAGCGCCGCGTCGTTGCCCAGATGAACCGCATTGCGCATCGCGAAGCGGCTACCTTCTGGAAGTTCACCATCGCGCTTGTCGACACATAATCCCGTCAAGAAGCCCGGTATAACACGTTGTTTGCCCAATCGTTCCCAGCGAGGTGCATCCCATTTTGGGCTGAAGAAATAGTACGGCGCGACCGCGATCAGCATGCTTTCATGGGGTGATTTTCGGAGCGTCTCCCACCAAGGGGACAAGGGAATTCGGGCCTCCATCCTTTCTCTTACAATCTGACGATCTTTGCGGTAATCGAATTGAAAATAAGAGTGCAGCGTGTAACTGTTCGGCCTGAGCATGGTTTCAGGTAGAGGGGATGCGATGATCAGCAGGATCGCCGGAAGCAGGAGGAAAGGAATGGACATCACGTTTCCCCACCTTAGCTTAATGCGCGAGGCAAGGATTTCGGCACCTGCGGCAACTGCCAACAGCAGCAGGACCATTGCTGGAAGCAGGTAGCGACCGAAGGTCAGAGGATTGTGAATCCATGCCGGCCTGGTAACCAACAGGAATATCAGGGTGAGCAAGAGGCCAAGTGCGGCACTTCTCGCTAGAGGAGTTTCCTTCCATACGCGCGCACCTCCCAATGCGGCCAAGCCCAGGCAGACAAGAACGACGAATGGTGACGTCGTACCGAGCCAGGTATGCCAGACTCCGATGAAGGTATCGGCATTGGGGAGGTCGCTGCCCGCTTTATTTACCAATGCACCCAGGTCATTCAGCAGGGGCGGCAGAATTAGCAGTGCGATCAATAAAGCTGTAGGCGCCACCAGATAAAAAATGCGGCGTATAGGCCCCCAGTTTCCTTTGCGCCATTCCCTAAGGGCGGGAACGCCTGCTTGGAGGATGGGTGCCACGACAAATGGCAGGCTGATCAGGTGTAGCCATGTGGATAGTGCTGCACTCAGAGCATAAAGAATGCCGCTTGCCGTTCGCCCTTCATGATTGTTCCAATAGCGGAAAAATGCGTAATGGGCGAGATAGCCCAGAAACAAGGTTATGGTATAGGGGCGGGCATTCCGGCTGTAATTGACTAGCAGGGGCGATATGGCAAGAAGTAATGCGAATACAAGCGCCGTGCGCCATCCGAGATGGCGGGAAACCCAGATGGGAAACAGGCTCAGTATAAGCAGGCTGGCCAGCATCATCGGCCATCGCATCCCCAACTCACTTAAGCCGAACCAGTTTGCTTCGTTCCAGTAAAGGAGCGTCAGTGGAATGCTGTAGTCGGCAAGGCCGAATGAGAGCAGGAATTCACGTGGTGAATGTGTGACCAGTTGAATGGGGGCGTGCCATTCATCGTCAGTCACCACTTGATAGGCAAACTGATCAAATCGAAGCCAGGCCCCGATTATGAGGATCGCCGTAAGCAAGAAGATGCGAACATTCATATAAGTACTTCGTGGTTTGTTCTAACCGAACTTAATCCGCGACCATTTCCCCGTTTCGCTAGAAGTGGAGCGGCGTCCAAGCCAGTTTTCGCCGGCTCCCTTCGGGCCTGGGCGTGGCAAAGTTGATATAATTAGACCGTTTGAACCCGTCCTATTCCCAGATTTGATGCCCTTGCAGGATGGACACAGTTGGTGGCAGTAGTTACTCTTGGCGAAGATCGAGGGCGTGTGTTCAACGAGACCAAGTGTCGGCAATTTTACCTCGTTGATCCCTGTTTGCCGTCGGAAAATATGCCCAAAGAAATATCCCTGGCTCGCGATGGCGAAGAGGCTTGATGAAAGCTATTTCGAGCTTGCTCAAGTGGGGGCTAACTTGTTTTCAAGAGGATGCTCGCCACCTAAGAGTCCTAACCGGCATACGCGGGTGGGCGGCGCTCTGGGTTTTCATGTATCACGCTTGGGCTTATGCGAAACACCCGCCCCTGATAGTCGAGTTGTTCGGGTTTGATGTCGATCTGACGCCGCTCTTCAGTATGGGGATTGCCGGTGTCACCATCTTCTTTGTGCTGTCCGGGTTCCTGCTGGCTACACCGTTCGCACAATGGCAGGCCGGGCAAAGAGAAGCGGCCACGCCTTGGGCGCTACTTTTCACACCGTGTCATGCGGGTGTTCCCGGCTTATTACGTGCAACTGGCGTTGCTCGTCCTGCTGGCATGGTGGACCAGCGGGCAACTCCTGATTCAGGATCTGGGGACGCTGATGCGCCATCTTCTGATGCTGTTCATGCCACCGCCGCTTGGCGTTGAGCCAAATATCAACCTCGTTTGGTGGACGTTGCCGATTGAGTTTGGCTTCTATCTGATCTTGCCATTCCTCGCTTTCATGTTGCGACCGAAACGTGCTCTTTGGTTGCTGCTCGGGTGTCTGGCAGCCATGTATCTTTGGCGCCACGGCGTGGCTGTGCGACTGGCCGACGCGCCGCTGCAGATGCGTGTGCATGCCGCTTACCAGTTGCCGGGTTCGATGGATGCATTCGGCATGGGCATGCTGGCCGCCGTGTTGCACGCGAATCGACAGCACCTGCCGGCACGGCTCCTACCGCCAGCAGGTGGCGGCGCTCTCGGCTTGCTCGGGATTGCGCTGGTGCTCGTGGCAATCTACTGGCTACCGGGCAAGCGAGCGGAATACTGGAGCGACCACCTGATTTTCTATGCCTGGACCCCGACGCTTTCACTCGGAATCGCGGCAGTTCTGCTTGCCGGAGTGGGTGGGGGCGCTGTGTTGCAAAGGGTGTTCGGGAACCGGTACATGGTTTTCCTGGGCCTGATCAGCTACAGCCTGTATCTGTGGCACCTGCCGGTATTGTCCTGGCTCGCTGCGGCTTCCTGGTTTCACGGACTGACCGGCGGGCAATTGATCTGGATACTTGCTCTTTCATTGCCGCTTGTTCTGGTGACCGCAATGCTTTCGTACCTTTTTGTCGAACGCCCGTTAATGCGCCTGCGTAGGAATGCTCGTGCCAGTTGATATTTCGCTGATTCCGGTTGACGTTGTCGTCCCAGTCTATCGGGGCCTGGCACAGACTCGTCGCTGCATCGAGAGTGTGATGGCGCATCACCTACTCACACCATTCGAGCTTATTTTGATTGACGATGCCAGTCCGGAGCCAGAATTGTCTGGTTACCTGGACACCTTGGTCGGGCGCGCTGGAATTACTCTGCTGCGCAACGCCCATAACCTCGGTTTCGTACAGTCTGTGAATCGCGGCATGTCGCTGCACGCGGAGCGCGATGTTGTGCTGCTGAACAGTGATACCGAGGTGGCCAATGACTGGCTGGACCGGATTCGCGACTGTGCCTATCACGAAAAAGAAATCGGCACGGTAACCCCCTTTTCCAACAACGCGACAATTTGCAGTTACCCGAATACTTGTGCCGACAATGCCTTGCCGACGCCCGGGCTGGTGGAACTGGATTCCGTGTTCGCGCAAGTGAATGCAGGCGAACATATAGATCTTCCGACGGCAGTCGGGTTCTGCATGTATATCAAGCGTGCATGCCTGGATCAGGTGGGACTTTTCGATGCCGGGCGCTTTGGCCGCGGCTATGGCGAGGAAAACGATTTCAGCCGAAGGGCGGCCAAGGCCGGCTGGCGTAACGTGCTTTGCGCGGATGTCTTTGTTTTTCATTCAGGGGGCATCAGCTTTCAGGGCGAGCGCGAGGCGCTGATGGCGGATTCCGCTGAAATTCTGGCAAGCCTTCATCCTGAATACGCGGCGCTTGTGGAGAAGTTCGTCGCCGAAGATCCCCCGGCAAAGTATCGCTTGGTGGTTGATATCGAATTGGCGCGGCAACGGATGGGCTTGTCGCGCATGGCACCGGATCATGGCAGGGACGCGCAGAAACCCGTGCAACTGCATGTAGTACACGATCTTGGCGGTGGCATTGCGCGCTGGATCCAGAATTACAGCCAGGCAGACGAGCAGCGTATCAATCTGATTCTCAGGCCTTGGAGCCAAAGCCATGCGATGGCTCAGGGGCTCATGCTCTTTGCCGGCAACGACGATGCCGAGCCGTTGGGCTTCTGGCGCTTTACATCGTCGATTCCGGCGACGGTGAGCACGCATCCCGAGTACCGACAGGCACTGAATGCAATCGTGCATGATTACGGTGTCGACGCGATCCTGGTTTCATCGTTGATCGGTCATTCTCTGGATGCGCTGGACACGGGTTTGCCGACAATACTGGTCCAGCATGACTTCTACCCTTACTGTCCAGCGATCCATATCTATTTTCAAGGCGTTTGCCAGCGTTGTGATGTGGAGCGTCTGGCGCAGTGCACCGAACTTAATCCGGCTTTCAACCCGGCTCACCGGATTTTCTCGCTCGAAGAACGCTTGCGAGTACGAGAACGATACCTTGATCTGATCGAACGCAGAAATCTGACCATTGTCGTGCCCAGTAGGTCGACTAGGGAACATTTCCAGCGGCTGATGCCGCACCTCGATCCAACCCGGTTTGTAACAATTCCCCATGGACACCTCAATGAGTTGTCGCCCATCCCCTATTCCGGTGGGAATGAAGGAGGCAAGTTGCGTATCGTGGTGCTGGGCATGCTTTCAGAGAGCAAGGGAGTCGGATTGTTGTCCGAAGGCATGGATCGGTTGCTGGAATTCGCCGAAGTGACGCTCCTGGGAGCGCGGGAAATGGGCGAGTTGTTCAGAGACAAGCCTGACATACAGATGATCAGCCAGTATTCACAGGCTGAATTGCAGACCATTCTGGCTGCAATGCGTCCTGATGTGGGTCTGCTGCTCAGCGTGGTGCCCGAGACGTTCAGCTATACGCTGAGTGAACTCTTCATGTTGGGTATTCCGCCAGTTGCGACACGGCTCGGGAGTTTCGCCGAGCGCATTCTTCCTGAGAAGACAGGCTATTTGTTCGAGCCGAGCGTCGAGGCCATGCTGGCTTGCCTGCACGGAATTCATGAGGACAGGATGAAACTGCGAAACATCCGGGCCAATATATTGACGCTCAACATGCGCTCGGCGAAAGAAATGGTAGCGGATTACCACCTTTTACTGCCACTCCCCGGCGGTGAAGACGAGCCAGCCTGGCTGCATCAGCGTGGGGCACCCGACAAGGCTGGAGATGCCGTGGTTTCCCAGGCACTGGCGTGTTCCACCCAATGGAAGGAGCTCCAGGGTCTGCGCGTGGCCATGGATATGGGAGCGGCTCGTTTAAAGGGGCGTGACCACAAGGTGCTTGACTTGCAAGCCATGCTGGCTGAACAGGCGCAGATTATCCATCGGCAGGAAGAACGGCTCCAAGAGACATCGCATGCCCTGGTGTTACGCGATCACGAGATATCCGCGCTCCATGCGTCGACAAGCTGGAAGATTTCCAGCCCGCTGCGGTGGGTTGTCCGGCGTCTCCGACAGGGAAGGATTCTGGCGCGCTGCTTGTCCAGCTTTCTGTCCCGTCCATTGGCCATGCCCGCTCGAGTGCGAGCCCTGTTCCGAACATGGCGGAAGGACGGCTTGAGGGGCATGAAGCGAGAGCTGTTGCAATGGCTCGATGCCGCGAACAGCCCAAGCCAAACCGGGCTGTTTGCACATGAGAAGCCTGACATTGCAACAGTGGAATCCGATCGGCGCATGCATGCATTTCAACATTATCGGGCGTCGTTCACCGAAACATTTCGGGGCACGATTCGCGAACGTATTAAGGCCATGGCTGCGCCGCCCCTGATCACGGTATTGGTGCCGACCTACAATACGCAGGCGTCCATGCTGCGAGAGATGCTGGACTCGGTGTGTGCGCAGATTTATCCACACTGGCAGTTGTGTATTGCGGACGATGCTTCCAGCAGCTCCCATGTGCGGACTATTCTGGAGGATTACGCGGCTCGCGATATGCGCATCAGGTTGAATTTCGCTACGGAAAACGGCGGGGTGTCGCGCGCCACCAACCGGGCACTGGCGATGGCTGAAGGTGATTTCGTCGTGCTGCTGGACCATGATGACCAGCTCGAGGAGCAGGCACTGTTCCGTGTTGCCGAGGCCGTGCTGGCAGATGATCCGGACATGCTCTATTCGGACGAGGTGCTGGTGGGCGAGGATGGCAAGACGGTACAACATTTCATATTTCGTCCCATGTTTTCGCCGGAATATCTACGTTGCCATCCCTACATCGTTCACCTGATCGGTTTCAGGGCAAGCCTGCTGCGGGAGTTGGGCGGCCTGGACGAAAAGCTGCGTATCTCTCAGGACTACGACCTGATACTGCGTGCCAGCGAGCGGGCAGATACGATCGTCCATATCCCGGAAATGCTCTATCGCTGGCGCATCCATGGCGGTTCGGCAGGCCATGAAATGATCCATCAGGTCATGGAAACCTCCAGCGCGATCCTGCTACGCCATTTGCAACGCTGTGGCGAAGACGGCGCGGTCTACGAGGGAAAGAGCTTCAATTTTTTCGATGTGCGCTATCCACTGGCGGCAGGGCTGAAGGTGGCGATCATTATCCCGACCAGGAACCACGCGGTCCTGGTGCGGGCCTGCATCGATAGCATCGAACGTACAGTCGGCGATATCTGCCATGAGATCGTGTTGATCGACCATGAATCTGATGATTCGGCTGCGCTCGCCTACTTTGACAGCATCCGCTCGCGGGTGACCTTGCTTCATTACAGTGGACCATTCAATTTCGCAGCCATCAACAACTGGGCTGTGGCACAACTCGATGGCAGCCACACGCACTATCTTTTCTGCAATAACGATATCGAGGCCATCGAAACAGGCTGGCTGGAGCGCATGCTGGAGTTGGGCCAGAAGGCGGACGTGGGCATTGTCGGTGCAAAGCTGTATTACCCGGACGGCAAGATAATCCAGCATGCAGGCGTGGTGGTGGCCTGCTGTGGTGTGGCGGAAAACCTTGGTCGTTCTAGGCTGGCAAACGATGCGCCGGTGGACCTGGGTTACATGGGCTCGCTAATCTGCAATCGTGAGGTGTCTGCGGTGACGGCGGCCTGCCTCTTGATTCGCGGCACGGTATTCAAGGAGGTAGGCGGCTTCGACGAAACCATCGCCGTAGGCTACGGGGATGTCGACCTTTGCTTACGAGCCGGCAAGCAGGGCTACCGAACCCTGTTCTGCGCGCAAGCCAGCTTACTACATCACGAGTCGTTTACCCGTGGCCGCCACCATGAAGACCCGCATCCTAAAGATAGTGAACGTTTTCTAGCCAAGTGGCGAGCGATTTACGTGACAGGGGACCCCTATTTCAATCCAAACCTGTCGCCGTATAGCCCGAACTGGCAGGTGGTGGAACCGCTTGAATTCGGGCTGGATATCCGGCGACGGATTTATAAGCGGGAACCGGGAACTCGCAACTGAAGAAGGGTGGTGGGATTGCTGCTATGCAGGCGTTGTGCTGCATGCTGTTTGCAGTTGCAGTTGCAGTTGCAGTTGCAGTTGCAGTTGCAGTTGCAGTTGCAGTTGCAGTTGCAGTTGCAGCTGTTGCTTTGATACGCCGATCAGGAATTTGAGGGAGGCTCTTTCTTGCGTGGCTCGATTGAATCCGGAAAGTCATTGAAAACATCCCTGACCAGTTCAGAGCGCATCAAATAAGCAACAATGACGAAATCAATCACGACTACGAGCATACCATCCGGGAAATTCCAGGAGGAAGGGTCGGTCATGACCTCTTTGTTCACGTTAATAAATAATGCGATGCCTGCGATATAGGAAGATATCAGCAGCCAGCGGCCATATTTCCACACTTGGCGCATGATGTTCAGTCCATTGGGAACACGGTGTCCAATGGAAAGCAATACCAGCGCAGCAGGCAAATCCATCAGCATGAAATAGGGGCTGGTCTGAAAGTTGATCCACGGAATCGTCACGATGTCCATTGGCATCAGTGTGGCTGCACCTACAAAGAAAAAGTGTCGGATTCCATAAAGTATGGCAAACAAAAGTAATGGTGGGACCTTGAGCAGGAGTCTTTCATCGTAATGATGCACAGAATATTTCAACATATCGATTGGGGTCGCTTGAGGGCAGCGGCACGAACTTGTTGCCGCTGGATTCGTGAATTATTGCTACCGAGTGGGGGATGCAAAATTCGAGCTATTTAAGCATAATCACCCGGATTTGATGGTCTTTGAGCCTTAATCATAGGCCCAGGATGCCTAATGAACACGGGGCAGTCCACGCACACGCTCGGAGTGCCTGCTGAACACGGGGTGGTCCAAAGGATTTTCATGCGTGACGAATGAATTGATCCGAGTGGATGATGACCGGCTATGTAGATTGAGGCCGAAAGACAGACAGGAAAATGCGGCCAACATCCGGGCAATTCAGTGGACAAGGAGCACCAGCGGCACGCGGCGATGACAAGGGCGTGCTTGAGGTTCCCATATCTACATGCATAATTCGCTCGCGTCGGAAGATTGCGGAGCGCGAACTGATCGCACGAAATGGATTTCCCGGGATTTCTCATGCATAAATACCCACTTGAACTCCTCACCCCTACACTGCGCCGCATCGAAGACATCAAAATCATCGAGACACCTTAAAGAATGGCACAGGGCAACCAGGAGATCCTCGGCACTAGCATAGTAGGGCGCAATCAGCCTTGCCCATGTGGCAGCGGCAAGCGTTACAAGCAATGTTGTGGTGCCCTCATCGTAGAGCCTGGCTCCGCGCCCAATGAATGTAATGTATCTGACGGCAATACCTTTATCGCGCTGATGAATCGCGCCCTCGCGGCGCAACAGGCCGAGCATTTGGATGAGGCCGAACGGTTTTACCGTTCGGCGCTGTCCATGAACCCGGAGAGCTTTGATGCGCTCCATATGCTCGGCGTTATCCATTTGCAAATGGGCGATGCCGAAGAGGCCACACACCTCCTGATGGCGGCTCTGCCATTTATGACCACAACCTATCCGCCGTTTTTCTATAATCTCGGCCGGTGTCTCGTTAGTGTGATCAGGCAGCGGAAACTGGCAGGCGATGTTGCGGTGGATGGCACGGGAAAGGCCTACCTAGGCTTTTTTCGGCGTAATAATCTGCCGCCGCTGCCTTCTCAACTACCGCTTGTATCTATCGTCATTCGCGTCAGTCGTAACCCGCACCACACGGAGAGGACGCTCGCCTCGGTTATCGGACAGACTTATCCGAACATTGAAATCGTCGTTATAAATAACGGGTCACTGGATGACTGTACGGAAGAGATCGCGAGGCTTTTGAAGTCTTGTCCGCTTCCTCACCGTTTTGTAAAAGTGGATGAACTTGACGACTTCGCACAGATCAATGCAGGTGTGGCAGGGACATCTGGGCGCTATGTGAGTCTTCTTGGTACGGGCGACGAGTATTCCACGGAACGCGTTGAATACATGGTACGAATGCTTGCCGGTGCCAACGCTCGCTGGGGTTTTTCCAATGTTCGTTTCGTCGACGAGGCATCGAGTCAGATCAGTTACGGGCAAAACGAGGCAGTTGATGCCAAGATGCGTGAATTCGATTCCATCTATTCCTGTCATAGCGCGATTGACGTATTCCAAGAGCAAAACCCTGTGTTTTGTGCGGGAAATCTTTTCTTTGAGCGTGATCTTTGGCGCGAAGTTGGTGGCTTCAAGCCGAACTGCAAGCCTTGCGAGTGGTCATTCTGCCTTATGGCCGGACTTTGTGCCGAGCCTGTATTCCTCGACGAGCCTGCTTATAGTCATCGAATTTACAGTATGAGCGATGGCAATGAAATCGAAGCGATGCTCGGCGAAGAGGAGTCTGTGATGCTTGAGCGATGGCATCATCAGATCGATTCGCTGATCACCGTTCCCTATCCAGCGTTGCTCGATGTCAAGGGAAGGTCCTGGCAACGGCGTCTCGCACGCCTCAATCGTGGCGCACACCTTATGAGCCACACTGAGTTGTTCCGATATGCAGCCCAACTCGGCTTCGAATCCGCGCCTGCAAGCTAAGTTGAGAACACAGAGGCTAACCATGAGTTCTCCAGTCCGTATCATCGCTTTCTACCTGCCCCAGTTCCATCCCATCCCTGAGAACGATATATGGTGGGGTAAGGGGTTCACCGAATGGTCCAACGTCACCCGCGCGAAACCGCTTTTCGACGGCCACTACCAGCCGCGCCTGCCAACGGACCTCGGTTTTTACGACCTGAGGCTTGCCGAGGTGCGCGAAGCCCAAGCCGACCTTGCCAAGGAATACGGCATACATGGCTTTTGTTATCACTATTACTGGTTCAAGGGAGGTAAACGTTTGCTCGAACGCCCGCTCGACGAAGTGCTGGCGAGCGGGAAGCCTGATTTCCCTTTCTGCCTATGCTGGGCCAATGAAAACTGGACTCGACGCTGGGATGGAGAGGAGAGCGAAGTGTTGATGGCGCAGGAGCATTGTCCGGAAAGTGACCTTGCTTTCTTCCATAGTGTTCTGCCCATATTCCGGGATCCTCGCTACATTCGAGTCAATGGGCGTCCCTTGCTGCTCATCTACCGGGCCACACTACTCCCCGACCTGGCCGCTACTGTCCGTCGCTGGCGCGAGGAGGCCCACCGTATAGGTGAATGCCCCCCTTATCTTGTTGCGGTCGAGTCGTTCGATGTCTCAGGTCCCTATGTCACAGCAGCCGGACTTGATGCCACTTGCGAATTCCCACCCCATGGCACTAGGAATATAGTTCTCAGCAAAGACAACGTATCAGGATTTCGAGGTCCCTTCACGGGCGCAATTCTCGATTACAACCGGGTCATTGAGCATTTCATGTCCAAACCGGAGCCCCCTTTCCGGCGGTTCAGGACCGTCACACTCGGTTGGGACAATACGGCCAGAAAAAAGTCCGCCGCTACCGTTATGACCAACTTTTCTCTTCAGTCTTACCATCGTTGGCTTTCGGGGGCAATCGATCGCTGCGAACGGACTGCACCCGTCGATGAACGGATCGTGTTCATCAATGCCTGGAACGAATGGGCGGAAGGCACCTATCTCGAACCTGACCGGCTATACGGTCGTGGCTATTTGGAGGCGACCCGTGCGGCGATATTGGATAAACCATTTACATTCAATGCCCTCAAACAGCCGCAAAACGTAAGCGTGAGCAAGCCCCCTGAACCAGGGCGTTATCCGAGGAACGAAGTAACGACTGCCAAGCCACTTGTCCAAGCAAGACAATGCAAAGGCAATCTCAAGCTCATAGCTGTCGCGGTGATTGGCAATGAGGCTGACATTGTGGAAGCATTCGTTCGGGATAACCTGGAGTTTGTGGATCACATATTGATTACAGACCACAACTCTCTTGATGGGACGGGCGAAATTCTGTCGGCTTTGATTGAAGAAGGATTGCCGATCACGGTGAATCAAACGGCGACATATAATCAAAGACTCATTACCAATAATTTATTCAAAGCCGCACTGGAACGTTTCAGTCCTGATTGGATATTTCCGCTCGATGCCGATGAGATTTTGGATGCTGAAAGCCGTTCAGCGCTTGAGACGGAACTTGCCGGGCTGCATGCCAGCCATGGTCGCCTGAGCTGGATCCAGCATGTGCCCACTGCAATGGATGACATGAAAGAGCCCCATCCTGCTCGAAGGATCAGGCATCGTTATGCTTATCCACATCCTGATCCTGAACTGAATCCCCACGTCTGGAAAATTGCGCTAAATGTCAATTTGATAGCGCCTTATCTGGATCGCTATGAAATCAGGCAAGGCAATCACGAGGTGGTGTTCAAGGGGACACATGAGCCATCCGCACAGCCGGTTAGCATCCTCACATCGACCGTGTTAAGGCATTATCCCGTGCGCTCGTTCGATCAGTTGAGCCTGAAGTCAGGTCTGGGACGGATTCAAAGGCAAATGGGAGGAAAGGATCAAACGCTTGGGCACCACCAGGCTCGGTTGTGGGAACTGGTGACTGATGGAAAGCAGGGGTTGGAAGTATTGCACTATGCCGTACGCCAGTACCTGGATACGGGTCGCTATACAGCCGAAGAAACGGCGGAAACGCCTATCATTTCGGATCCCAAGCAGCACTGCTCGTCGCCTCGATATGGCGATTGTCGCCGATCAGTCAGCGTCACATTTCTGCGATGGATCAAGCAGAATGGTGAGCAATTAAGGAAGCCCTGAACAAGTCTCGCCACGACGGCGGTGATTCCTGTCGGCGACGCTGGCGGCGAGACTTGTTCAGGGCTTTCCTATTGCATCCATGGCAGAGCGTGCGGCATATTCGCATTTCATCATGAATGACCTGCTACGATATGCAGATCCGCGAATGTGCTGCTGATCCAGTGGGATGGCTATATCGTCAACCCCAACGCCTGGGATGATGGCTTCTTCGACCATGATTACACCAGTGCCCGATCGGGCTTCCACTAGGATGCGCATTGCGTCGGCAACGGTAGCTTTTCGCTGCGCTCGTGGCGCCTGCTGGAGGCGCTTCAGGACCCCCGAGATAGACCGTTTCGAGCTCGAGGACGAAATGATCTGCCGCCACTACCGGCCGCTGCTTGATTCACGCTACGGCATGCGTTTCGCGTCACCCGAGGTGGCGGATCGCTTTTCGTTCGAAACCAGCCTATCCGCAGTGCAAGGCCCTGGGATTTCATGGTCTGTTCAATATCTGGCAATTCCTCTCCGATGAAGAAGTGCCCGCTTTCGTGGCGGCGATGCCGAGGCCGGTACTCGGCTCGATCCAGTTACTGTCGCTGGCGAAAGACTTCATCGATCTCAGAGCGGCTCGATTCGGCGAGGCTATTGCTGGCGCAACGCCAGCGCACTTTTCCCGCCGATGCCAAATGCGCCGAGATGCTGGAAACGCTGAACGGCCAGGTTGACAAGCGCTGCGCCGCGCCGGTGAGCCGCAATGCACCCTGTCCATGCGGCAGCGGTAAGCGCTACAAGCATTGCTGCGGCCAGGGGGGCGCCACGCAAGCCTTGACTGCGGCGCCAGCCGAGGATGCTCCGGCAGCCTTGTTGAAGCAGGCCATGACAGACCATCAAGCCGGCCGCCTGGCTGCCGCGCGGGAAGGCTACGAAGCGGTGCTGGCGCTGGGTGACGACGCGATCGCGGAACACTACCTGGGCGTGCTCGACATGCAGGAAAAGCGGCCGCTTGAAGGAGAAGGACGGATCCGCGCGGCGCTGGCGAAACGGGGGGATGTGCCGGATTTCTACAACAATCTGGGCCTGTGCCTGCGCGCGCAAAACCGTCTCGAGGAGGCTGTCGCGGAGTATCGCAAGGCGCTGGACCTGCACCCGGCCTATGCCCCGGCCTGGAGCAATCTTGGCCTGGACCTGCACAAGCTGGGTCATCTCGACGAGGCGCTGGACGCCTTCAATCGAGCCCTGGTGCTGGATGCCAACCTGATGCAGGCACGCTTCAGCCGGGCACTGGTACTGCTGACGCAGGGTGAGTATGCGCAGGGTTGGGCAGGATACGAATATCGCATGCGATGCCCGGAATATGCTGCCAACTACCGGCTGCCGGCGATGGCGGGGATGCCCCGTCCCTGGCAGGGCGAGGCCTTGGAAGGCAAGACCCTGCTGTTGATCGCCGAGCAGGGGATCGGCGACACCTTGCAGTTCATCCGCTATGCCGGGCGACTCGCCGTGCAGGCGGGCAAGGTCGCCCTGTACGTGCGCCAGTCCCACGTGGCGGGACTGCTGCGTCACGCGCAAGGCCTGTCGGAGGTCTACGCTGGCGATGCGGCCATTCCCGCACACGATTACCTCTGCCACTTGCTGAGCCTGCCGCGCCTGTGCGGCACCCGTTCACTGGACGACGTTCCTGCCGAAGTGCCTTACCTGGCGGCGCCCGCCGACCGGCGCGCCTATTGGCGACAGCGCCTGGATGCAATACCGGCGAGACTGCGTGTCGGCCTGGCATGGGCCGGCAATCCCAACAACGTGGACGACCGCAACCGTTCCTGTTCCCTTCAGGCACTCGTCGACTTGTTCGAACTGCCCGACGTGGCCTGGATCAACCTGCAGATCGGAGCCGGCCGCGAGGAGCTGCAAACCGTGAAGACCCCCATTCTCGACTGGGGAGACGAACAGACCGATTATGCCGAGACCGCTGCATTGATGGCCGAACTCGACCTGGTCATCACGGTCGACACGTCCATCGCCCATGCGGCCGGTGCGATGGGCTGCCCGGTATGGGTCATGTTGCAGTACATCGCGGATTTCCGCTGGCTGCTCGATCGCAGCGACAGCCCCTGGTACCCGACCGCACGCCTGTTCCGCCAGCCTAAGCCGGGGGATTGGGCGGGGGTCGTCACGGCACTGCAGGGGCCGCTTGCCGATTTCGCGGCCGAACGATCTCCACAACAGAAAAAGGAAAGCCATGAATCCGCTGGATGAACTGAACGCCACCTCTGTCACGCGGTTCCACTCAGCCCTGCTCGATCACCTGAAGCATGGCGGTGAAGCCCCTGTGATCCCGTCGGGGGACCTGTGGCGGGCGATCGGGGACAACCATCGCTGCAATGTCGCGCTATGGGATGAAGAGGATCAGGCGCGTCGTCGCGATGTGCCGGATAGTGCCATTGCCAACAGCAAGCGGTTGATCGACGGCCATAACCAGCGCCGCAACGATGCCATCGAGCGTATCGACGAACAGGCCCTGAGCGCATTGCCAAGCCTGCCAGAGTCGGCACGCCTGCATTCGGAAACGGTCGGCGCCCTGATCGACCGCTTGTCCATCCTCAGTCTGAAGATATTCCACATGGACTGGCAGACCCGGCGTGCCGATGCCGATGCGGCGCATCACACGATGAGCCGTGCAAGGCTGTCCCGGCTGCAAGAACAACGTGCGGACCTGGCGTGGTGCCTGGACGAACTGGCGCGCGGCTGCCTGGCCGGCACACTGCGCTTCAAGGTGTACCGTCAGTTCAAGATGTACAACGACCCGAAATTCAACCCCTGGCTGGCGGATTCCCGCACAAACCCCTCCTGATTCAAGTTGCCTGTCACAGGTGCGCGCTAACCCGTTGCAATGCCTGCAGCGCCCGCCAACTGGCGCTCGACAGCGAACCTATGCAGGGCCATGCTCCCTGTGGGACCGGTATCCACGCGCAAAAGCCTGATCCAGGCACTGGGTGTAGTAGGCGATCCAGGCTTGCGGCGGCGCATCGTTCACGGGCATAGATGGGAGGGGCAGCTCAAGTCGATGAAGCTTCGCTTCCCATGCCCGATGAATATCGGGGTGGAGCGCTTCCAGTATATGGGCGGCCTCACCTGCCCGCGCCATGCTGAGACACCGTTCATCAAGGGTCACGCCATGGCGATGAATCGCCATGGCTGCGGGCAGGAACTGGGAGTAGCCTCCGCCGCCGGCCCAACGCAATCCGAATTCGAAATCATCCCAGGCATCGTGCTGGAAGGCCTCGTTGAAGCCGCCGAGCGCGTCGAATTTCGCTTTCTTGATCGAAGCATTGCCCGCAAAGAAGAACTGTCTGGGCCATGTGCTGAGGGTGCGGCGCATGGCAACGCCAAATATGAGCCCGGAGTCTTCTTGCCAGCGAGCAAAAAGATCCGCGCGCAAGTTCTCCGGGAAAAATCCGGGTCCGATCCCCGCGGCGTTGAGATCGGTGTTGAGTTCGTGATACGCGACGTGTGCAGCGAGAAAATCAGGCGTGGGATCAAAATCGTCCGCAAGAAACACCAGCAGTTCCCCGCTGGCGCTGGCCGCCCCCAGGTTGTTCCCCAACGCGCGGGCAGGGCTTGGACTTTGCAGGTAGGTCGTGGAGATGGATGGATGCAGCGTGACAAATTCCTCGGCAGCCTCAGCGGTATCCGCCCTGCCATTGCCATCGGCAATGATCAATTCAAAAGCATCGTGAGGGCAGGTCTGGCGTGCGATCGAGGCGAAAAAGTCCCGCTGCTTGTGCCGGAATACATCTGACTCGGTAGTAATGATGAGGGAGGCTTTCATCCTTGCAGTGCAGCAGTATGGCCGAGAGCCTGCTCGATGAATGCAATGGGAAGATGCTGCAGGGAATCGGTGGCGCCGAGCAACGCCAGATAGTCATGTCCCCAGTTGGCAGGAGCGGGCGCGAGCGGATTCGGCCAAGTGTCTTTCGTCCATGAATAGGCAAGAAAATCGGCCATCATCCTGTTGCGCTCGACCTGTGGGGCTGACGTGCTTTCGGTGATGGTGTTGCTAGGGTGGACGCGGTACCCATAGAGTTGCTCGGGCACCAAGACGGGCTCGCTCTCCAGCGAGGCGCGCAGGCAAAAATCCCAATCGTGATTGTAGCGATAGTCGCGGAACCCACCCAGGGCCTGCCATAGCGCCTTGCGAAAAGTCAGGTTCCCGGAGGAAATGGCCGAATTGGCGCGAAGCAGGCCCAAACCCACCGTCCCCGACATGACGACGGAATCCTGTGCGGCTGTCAGGGAAATGGCTTGGCGGCCTTGTCCCGGATCGAGGCGATTTCCCTGCGAATCCAGGTATGCCGCCCGCGCGAACCCCCAGTCACCGGCTCGCTTCAGCAGCGCCGAGAGCATGGCCTCGATTCTGCTGGCCGGAAGCGTGTCGTCTGAATTGAGGATCTGAATGAATTCGCCCTGCGCCATATGGATGGCTTGGTTGAGCGTCGCCGGCGCGCCGCGGTTCTCCCGTGAAGTGAATGCGACCGGAATGGGCGAGGAGGCAATCGCGCGACGACACGCCTCTGCGGTGCCGTCTGTGGAGCCATCATCGATCACGATGAGTTCCATGGGGAGACGTGATTGGGCGAATACGGATGCGATGGCGTGCCCGACATAGGCTGCATGGTTGTAGGCAGGCATCACAACCGAGACAGTCGGAAAAGTGCGGGCATCGATATCGGATGCTACCGGTGCTGGCCCATGCGAACGGGGTTGCCCGCTCAAACGGCTTCGAGAAGTCGTGGAAAGCGGATCCGTTCCTGTGGCGGCGGCCAATAAGCCGAGATTGGTCCAGAATGCCGGGAGTTCGGTCGCAGGGGTCGACAGCAGATTGGCGAAGGCCGCACGGGATTCCGGAATCAATCCGAGTTGAAAAAGAGCCACGGCCCGCATGTGCGCAACATCCCAGTCGGCAGCCTGTTCCTTCAGCACGACATCGTACAGATCGATCGCCTCAGTGAGGCGGCCGAGCTTGTGCAATACCAGGCCGGCTTGGCGCAGATCTTTGGCGGGAGACGGATGATATGGGCTCAAGCGGCACTGCGTGCCGCAACAGTGCTTGTGACGCAGACCGCTGCCACAAGGGCACAAGGCATTGCGACTGGCTGTGGGCATGGCCATGACTCGGCTAGTTGAAGGGCGGCGGCGCCGTGCGCGCTGTCAGTTCAGGTCGGGTAATCGTAATCGACGATCAGCGGCGCATGGTCGGAAAAGCGCTGATCCTTGTAGACGCTGGCGGTTTTGGCCCTTGGCGGCGATGCCGGGGGTGGCGATCTGGTAGTCGATGCGCCAGCCGACATTCTTGGCCCAGGCCTGGCCGCGGTTGCTCCACCACGTGTAGGCCTCGCCGGTGTGCTCCGGATAGAGGTTGCGGTAGACGTCGACCCAGCCGAGTTCGTCGAACAGGCGGGTCATCCAGGCGCGTTCCTCGGGCAGGAAGCCGGAGTTCTTCTGGTTGGATTTCCAGTTCTTGAGGTCGATTTCCTTGTGGGCGATGTTCCAGTCGCCGCAGATGACGATCTCGCGGCCGGACTTCGATCAGCGCTTCGAGATGCGGGAAGAAAACGTCCATGAAGCGGAACTTGGCCTGCTGGCGTTCGTCGCTGCTGGAGCCGGACGGCTGGTAGAGCGAGATGACCGCGAGCGTTGCCGAAATCTGCCTCGATGTAGCGGCCCTCGGCATCGAATTCGGGCACACCGAGGCCTTCGATGATTTTCTGCGGTTGGCTGCGAGTATAGATGCCGACCCCGCTGTAGCCTTTTTTCTCGGCGTAGTGGAAGGCGCCGGTGAGGCCGTCGCACTGGATGAATTCGGGCTTGAGGTCGGCGGCCTGTGCCTTGAGTTCCTGCACGCAGACGACGTCGGCACCCTGGCTGGGCAGCCAGTCGAAGAAGCCTTTGGTGGCGGCGGAGCGGATGCCGTTGAGGTTGGCCGATATAATTCGCATCAAGATTGATTCAAGAAGTCAGGGTAAATGTCCGATTACAAAGTCGAGTTTGTGGAATTCGCCATCGCCTCGAATGTGCTGTGTTTTGGCGAGTTCAAGACCAAGGCGGGGCGCATGAGCCCCTATTTTTTTAACGCGGGACTGTTCAACGACGGCGACAAGCTGAAACGGCTGGGCGAATTTTACGCGAAAGCCATTGTCGATTCGGGCATCGCGTTCGATGTGCTGTTCGGCCCGGCCTACAAGGGCATTCCGCTGGCGGCGAGCATCGCGATAGCGCTGGCGGGCATGGGCAGGAACGTGCCGTTTGCCTTCAACCGCAAGGAAGCGAAGGATCACGGCGAAGGCGGAACGGTGGTCGGTGCGAAGCTGCAGGGCCGCGTGCTGATTGTGGACGACGTGATGTCGGCGGGCACTTCGGTGCGCGAGTCGGTGGAACTGATCCGTCAGCTCGGGGGCCGAACCTGCTGGGGTGGTGATTGCGCTGGACCGGATGGAACGTGGTACCGGCGAAAAATCGGCGGTTCAGGAAGTGCGTGAACAATATGACATTCCGGTGGTGGCGGTCGTCACCCTGGACAATCTGGTGGAGTTTTTGGAACAAGATGCAAACAGACAAGCTGAATTGCAGGCAGTGGCAGCTTACCGTGCAAGTTACGGCGTTTAGCGCGCTGTCGGTTGCCCTGCTGCTGGGTGCGGGGTCGGCCGAGGCAGCGATGTACCGTTGGGTGGACGGGAATGGCCGCGTGCATTACAGCGACACGCTGCCGCCGACCTACCAGCAAAGCGGTGCGGCCGAGATGAACAAGCAGGGCAACGTCATCAAACGCACGCAATCCGAAGCCGAGCGCAAGGCGGAAGCCGAGCGAAAGGCAGAGAAGTCGCGTATCCAGCAGGAACAGCAAGCACAGGCGCAACTGGATCGCGCGCTGATGTCGACCTACACCAGCGAAGCGGAAATCGATCTGGCGCGCGATCGTGCGCTGGAACACCATAATCTGGCGATCAAGGGCGCGGAAATTCGCGCCAAGGCAGTGGATGCCAATCTGGCCGAACTGAACGGGCGTGTCGCCGTTTTCGAGAAGGCTGGCCAGCCCATATCGGCCAACCTCAAGGAGCAGTTGGACCAGGCCATCAATGAACGCCTGGAACTGAAGCGGTTGATCCTGAAGAACGAAGAGGCGATGGTGGATGTGCGCGAGAAATACGCGGCGGACAAGGCACGCTTCAGGGTTTTGTCGGGCAACCAACCCTGACCCCTCGCCGCTGCTGCTTTCCGTCAGCGTGATCTGACGTCGGGGACAGCCGCACCGGCGGAAAGGGCTGTCAGGCCGGATCGGGTCTGGTGGTAAAATCCGCCGCTTCAAGCGCTTTGCCCTGAAAGCCGGGGTGCGTGCCCATCCATGCCGGCTCCGACCTGATTCATGCTGACCCACCCCGTACCGACGCGCGACCTGCTCGAGGCGACTCCGCCCCGGTATCTGGCGCGGGGGCGCATCGCCAATGCCGATGTCCGACTGGTGGAGTGTGACGGCCGCTGCTGGGTGGTCAAGGATTTCGGAGTTTGCCCCGGATGGGTGCGGCATACCGTTGGCCGCTGGTTTACCCGACGCGAACTGAAGGCCCTGCAACGGCTGCAGGGCATACCCGGCATTGCCGAGAATCCGGTGCGGGTGGATGCCTTCGCGCTGGCCTACCTTTTCGTCGAGGGACGTGCGCTGACCGAACTTCCACCAGGCCAGCCATCGACGGATTTTTTTCTGGCCCTGGAATCCACGGTCAAAGCCATGCATGCGCGCGGGATTGCCCATCTCGACCTGCGCAATCGCGGCAATATCCTGGTCGATGCGTCGCAGCACCCCGTCCTGATCGATTTCCAGTCGCATGTCCCATTGCCGAGCTGGCTCCCGCCGCTGGCGCGCACGCTGGAAAAAGTCGACCTGTCCGGCGTCTACAAGGCGTGGGGCCGAAGCCTGCCCGGTACCCTGGATGAAGGCCGGCAGCAGTTGCTGGACGGTGTGAATTCCTGGCGCAAATGGTGGGTCCTCAAGGGCTACCTCGGGATGGGTCGCTTGGCAGGCCGCCGCCGCCGTCGTTAAATACACTCAATCCTTTCCGGAGCCCCCCGACCATGTTCGAGTCCATCAATGCCCTGTTCAACAACGCCGCGCTGAGGAAATTCCTGGTGCGCTACCGCATTGTGCTGGGCATTGCTCTGGCCGTGCTGCTGTTCTGGCAACTCGGCTGGCGGGCGGAGAATTTCTGGCTGGCGTTTGCGGTGTCGATGGTCGGTGAGTTCATCCAGCTCTGGTGCTTTGCCTCGCTCGACAAGAATTCGACGCTGGCTTTCCGCGGCCCGTATTCGCTGGTGCGCAACCCGATGTACCTGGGGCGCTACTTCATCGTGCTCGGCCTGCTGCTGTTGCTCGACCAGGGGCGTCTTGCGGTCATCATCGGCTACACCGTGCTCTACTGGTTCTACATGACGAACCGGGTCAAGCGCGAGGAGGCATTGCTGAAGGAGGTGTTCGGACAAAGCTATGCCGACTACTGTGCGGAGGTGCGGCCCTTCCTGCCACGCCTGACCCCCTGCAGCAACGGCACCCTTGCCTTCTGGGACAGTCGCCTGTTCCGCAATTGCCACGGCTCACGCAACCTGATCGCCACCCTGGTGGTATGGGGGCTGATCGCTCTGCTGCTGTTCAGCTAGGACTGACTGACAGTACTCGCGGCGCTCAACCCAGCTTGCGCTTCAGCAGTTCGTTGACCTGGGCCGGGTTGGCCTTGCCCTTGCTGGCCTTCATCACCTGGCCGACCAGCGCGTTGAAGGCCTTTTCCTTGCCGGATCGGAATTCCTCGACCGACTTCTGGTTGGCGGCGAGCACCTCGTCGATGATCTTTTCCAGTTCGCCGGAATCGGACATCTGCTTGAGGCCGCGTGCCTCGATGATGGCGTCGACTTCGCCGGCGCCTTCCCACAGTCCTTCGAACACCTGCTTGGCGAGCTTGCCTGAGAGCGTGCCGTCCTGGATGCGGGCGACCAGCGCGCCGAGTTGCGCGGCGGAGACCGGGCTCTGCGTGATGTCGAGCTCGGCCTTGTTCAGCGCGGCCGAGAGTTCGCCCATCACCCAGTTGGCGGCGAGCTTGCCCTGGCCGCAGGCCTTCGCGGCAGCCTCGAAGTAGTCGGCGAGCGCGCGCGAGCCGGTCAGCACGCCGGCATCGTAGGCCGACACGCCGTAGTCGCTCTGGAAGCGCGCCTGCATCGCGGCGGGCAGTTCCGGCAGCGCGGCGCGCACGGCCTCGATCCAGTCCTCGTCGAGTTTCACCGGCAGCAGGTCGGGGTCGGGGAAGTAGCGGTAGTCGTGCGCGTCTTCCTTGCTGCGCATCATGCGCGTCTCGCCGGTGTCGGGGTCGAACAGCACCGTCGCCTGCTCGATGCGGCCGCCGTCTTCCAGCGTCTCGATCTGCCAGCGGACTTCGTAGTCGATGGCCTGCTGCAGGAACTTGAAGGAGTTGAGGTTCTTGATTTCGCGGCGGGTGCCGAATTCGGCCTGCCCGACCGGGCGCACCGAGACGTTGGCGTCGACGCGGAAGCTGCCTTCCTGCATGTTGCCGTCGCAGATGCCGATCCAGGTCACCAGCGTGTGCAGCGCGCGGGCGTAGGCCACCGCTTCGGCGGAGGAGCGCATCTCCGGCTCGGAGACGATTTCCAGCAGCGGCGTGCCGGCGCGGTTGAGGTCGATCCCGGTCATGCCGTGGAAGTCCTCGTGCAGCGACTTGCCGGCGTCCTCTTCCATGTGGGCGCGGGTCAGGTTGATGGTTTTTTCATCGCCGTCCACCACGATCTTCAGCGCACCGCCCTCGACGATCGGCTTGGCCAACTGGCTGATCTGGTAGCCCTTGGGCAGGTCGGGGTAGAAGTAATTCTTGCGGTCGAACACGTTGACGCGGTTGAGGGTCGCGCCGATCGCCAGGCCGAACTTGATCGCGCATTCCACCGCGCCCTTGTTCAACACCGGCAGCACGCCGGGCAGCGCGATGTCGACCGCGCTCGCCTGGGTGTTGGGCGCCGCGCCGAAGGCGGTGCTGCTGCCCGAGAAAATCTTCGATTTGGTGGCGAGCTGGGTGTGGACCTCCAGCCCGATGACGGTCTCCCACTTCATTTCAAGCCCTCCGGCGCACGCGCATGCCAGTCGGTGACGCGCTGGAACTGATGGGCGACGTTGAGCATCTTCGCCTCGCTGAAATAGTTGCCGACGAGTTGCAGGCCGATCGGCAGGCCTTTGGAATCAAAGCCGCACGGCAGCGACATGCCGGGCAGGCCGGCGAGGTTGGCGGGAATGGTGTAGAGGTCGTTCAGATACATTTCGACCGGATCGTCGGATTTTTCGCCGAGCTTGAAGGCGGTGCCGGGTGCGGTCGGGCCGAGGATGACGTCGCAGGTCTTGAAGGCTTCGGTGAAGTCGTCGGCGATCAGGCGGCGGATCTTCTGCGCCTGCAGGTAATAGGCGTCGTAATAGCCGTGGCGAGAGCACATAGGCGCCGATCATGATGCGGCGCTTCACCTCCGCGCCGAAGCCCTGTGCGCGGGTCTTGCAGTACATGTCGTCGAGGTTGGCTGTATTCCGGGTGCGCGGTAGCCGTAGCGCACGCCGTCGAAGCGCGACAGGTTGCTGGAGGCTTCGGCCGGCGCCAGCACGTAATACACCGGAATCGCGAGTTTGGAGTTGGCGAGTGAAATCTCGACCGTGGTCGCGCCGAGTTTTTTCAGTTCGGCGACTGCGGCTTCCACGGACGCGGCGACTTCGTTGTTCAGGCCTTCGGCGAAGAATTCGCGCGGCAGGCCGACGCGCAGGCCGGTCAGCGGCTTGTCGAGGTCGCGCGTGTAATCCTCTTTCTCGCGTTCCAGGCTGGTCGAATCGTTGGGGTCGAAGCCCGTCATCACGTTGAGCAGCAGCGCGCAGTCCTCGGCCGAGGGCGCCATCGGCCCGGCCTGGTCGAGGCTGGAGGCGAACGCGATCATGCCGAAACGCGACACCAGGCCATAGGTGGGCTTGAGGCCGGTGATGCCGCACAGCGCGGCGGGCTGGCGGATCGAACCGCCGGTGTCGGTGCCGGTGGCAGCGGGTGCCATGCGCGCGGCGACGCAGGCCGCGGCGCCGCCAGAGGAGCCGCCGGGCACGTAAGCGGTATTCCAGGGATTTTTTACCGCGCCGAAATAGACTGGTCTCGTTGGATGAGCCCATGGCGAACTCGTCCATGTTGGTCTTGCCCAGTGACGGCATGCCGGCGGCCTTGAAGCGCTGGATCACGTGCGCGTCATAGGGTGCGACGAAGTTGTGCAGCATCTTCGAACCGCAGGTGGTGAGCCAGCCGTCGGTGCAGAAGATGTCCTTGTGCGCGATCGGCACGCCGGTCAGCGGCCCGGCCTTGCCGGCGGCGATCAGGGCGTCGGCGGCGGCGGCCTCGGCCAGTGTTTTGTCGGCGTCCACCGTGATGAAGGCGTTGATGATCGGATTCATCGCGGCGATGCGGTCGAGGTACTGCTGGGCGAGCTCGCGGCTGGATATCTGTTTGGCGGCCAGTTGCGCGGCGAGCGCGGAAAGGCTTGCGTCGGACATGGCTTATTCGATGACTTTGGGGACGAGGTACAGGTCGTTTTCGACGGCCGGTGCCACGGCCTGGAAGGCGGCGTGGCGGTCGGTTTCGGTCACGACGTCGTCGCGCAGGCGCTGATAGACTTCCTGTGCGTGAGCCATCGGCGCGATGCCGCTGGGTGTCCACCGCCTGCATGGTGGCGATGAGATCGAAAATGGTGTTGAGCTGGCGCCTGCGTGGCCTGTGCCTCGGCATCGTCGATTTCTATGCGCGCAAGGCGGGCGATACGCTTGACGTCGTCCTGGGTGAGGGACATGGAAGCACCTGATGACTTACGGGAACGAAGCCCGTTAGGGTATCATAGCCCCCTTGTTTTTTCCGCCCTTTCGCCTGCCAGACGCAGGCGTCGACAGCAACCATGTTCAAGTTTCTGACCAGCTATTTTTCAACCGATCTCGCGATCGACCTCGGCACGGCCAACACGCTGATTTATGTGCGTGACCGGGGCATCGTTCTGGACGAGCCCTCAGTGGTGTCGATCCGCACCGATCCGGCGGCAGGCGGCAAACGCACGGTTCAGGCGGTGGGCACGGAAGCCAAGCAGATGCTGGGCCGCACGCCGGGCAACCTGCAAGCCATTCGTCCGATGAAGGACGGCGTGATCGCCGATTTCACCGTTACCGAGCAGATGCTCAAGTATTTCATCAAGAAGGTGCACGACACCCGGATGTTCCGCCCCAGCCCGCGCATCATCATCTGCGTGCCGTGCGGCTCGACCCAGGTGGAGCGCCGGGCGATCCGCGAGTCGGCGATCGGCGCGGGTGCGCGACAGGTATACCTGATCGAGGAACCGATGGCAGCGGCGATCGGCGCAGGGATGCCGGTAGCCGATGCGACCGGCTCGATGGTGGTCGATATCGGCGGCGGCACCACCGAGGTCGGCGTCATCTCGCTCGGCGGCGTGGTCTACGCCAACTCGGTGCGCGTCGGTGGCGACCGCATGGACGAAGCCATCATCAACTACATCCGCCGCAACTACGGCATGCTGATCGGAGAGGCTACCGCCGAGCAGATCAAGAAAAAAATGGGCTCGGCTTTTCCCGGCGCCGAAGTGCTGGAAATGGAAGTGAAGGGCCGCAGCCTTGCCGAGGGCGTGCCGCGCAGCTTCAACGTCTCGTCCAACGAAATTCTGGAAGCGCTGACCGAGCCGCTGAACGCCATCGTCAGTGCAGTGAAGCAGGCGCTGGAGCAGACCCCGCCGGAGCTGGGCGCAGATATTGCCGAAAGGGGCATGGTGCTGACTGGCGGCGGTGCACTGCTGCGCGACCTCGACCGCCTGCTGATGGAAGAAACCGGCTTGCCGGTGATCGTCGCCGACGACCCGCTGACCTGCGTGGTGCGCGGTTCCGGGCGGGCGCTGGAAGAAATGGACAAGCTGGCGTCGGTGTTCACCAACGAGTGAACGCAGCCGTGCGCGTCATTCAGGCAGGCCGCTGATGGCGACACCCGGTCAACTCATGTTCGCCCGCCGGCTGGGTCCGACGACCCGCCTGCTGATCTGGCTGCTGCTCGGGGTGTCCTGTGTGGTGGTCGACTCCCGATATCACGCCCTCGATGGCCTGCGCAGCGGTTTTTCGCTGCTGCTGCGGCCGGTGCGCGAAGTCATGCTTGCGCCCGGTGATGTCGCTTCTGAACTTGGCGGTTTCTTTACCCGCCATCGTCTTCTGCAAAAGGAACGCGATGTCTTGCTGGCCGAGCGCACGCAACTGCTGGCTGGCGTAAATGAGCGCGAAGGAACTGGGCCGTGAAAATGCCGAATTGCGTGCACTGCTGCATTTGCAGGCGCGACCCGGTCAGCAGATGGTGCATGCTGCCCTGCTCTATCGTGGGCACGACTGGTTTGCCCAGCGCATCACTGTCGATCAAGGGGCGCAATCGGGTGTGCGCAGTGGCCTGCCGGTGATCGATGCAAGCGGGCTGGTGGGCCAGGTGAGCCGGGTGTATCCGCTATCGAGCGAGGTCACCCTGGTGAGCAGCCCCGAGCAGCTGACCCCCGTTTTCGTCGAGCGCACCGGTCAGCGCGGGCTGGCTGCCGGCATCGGGCATGGGCGGCTGGAACTGCGTTACATGCCGACCCAGACCGATATCCGGCCGGGTGACCGACTGCTGACGTCGGGCATCGATCGGGTCTATCCGGCCGGATTCCGGTGGCGCGCGTAAGCCGAGTCTCCCGTTCCCAGGCCAGCCCCTATCTGCGGGTGGAATGCCTGCCGCTGGCAGGGGCCTTGATCGCTCGCGTGCCGTGCTGGTGCTGATCGCCGAGCCGCAGGTGACCAAGCCTTGAGCGCGGCCCGCGAACGCTGAACAGCTGGCGTCGCCTTCTCGGCACGCTGACGCTGGCGGTGCTGCTCGAGCAGCTGCCGTGGGCAGGCTGGATGCTGGCGATCCGGCCGGATTTCGTGCTGGTCGGCGTGTTGTTCTGGGTGCTGCATCAGCCTGCGCGCATCGGCTTCGGCGCGGCATTTTTCCTCGGTCTGCTGGCTGATTTTCAGGATGGCACGGTATTCGGCCAGCATGCCATTGCCTACGTGATCGGCGTCTATCTGGTGCTGTTCCTGCGTCTGCGACTGCTGCAATTCGACCCGGCTCCGGCAGGCGGCGCAGCTATTCCCGATTCTGCTGACCGTGCAGCTGGTGGTATTGCTGGTCGGCTGGCTGGCGGTCAACCCGCCGTCCGGTCTGGCCCTGCTGTTGCCGGTGTTCAGCAGCACCTTGCTGTGGTACCTGATCGCCCTGTTCGTGCGACTCTGGCATGGCAAGGGCTTGCAGGATCGTGCATGATCCTCGCCACCCCGCTGAAGAATCTGGATCGTGAGCTGGCCCGATTTCAGGGACGGCTGAAGGTGGGGGCGGGCCTTCGTCGTGCTGCTGGCGGCTGCATTGCTGAGCGCGTGCGTTTTATCTGCAGATCGTGCAGCATGAGTACTACATTCAACGTGCCGAAAGCAATCGCATATCCCTGGTGCCCACTGCGCCCTACCGCGGGCTGATCCTGGACAGCAAGGATCGTATCCTGGCGGAAAACTATTCGGCCTATACGCTGGAGCTGAAACGGGCGCATATCAAGGATCTCGAGACCACGCTGGCCGAAGTGGGAAAGTTGGTCGAGATCACGCCGGGGCAATTGCGGCGTTTTCGTCGCTTGCTGGGCGAATCGCACGAGTTCGAGACGGTGCCGCTGAAAAGCAAGCTGACCGACGAGGAAGTGGCGGTTCTGGCAGCCAACCGCTATCGGCTGCCGGGCGTGGAGGTCAAGGCACGGTTGTTTCGCAATTATCAGGCCGGGCCCGGCATGGCGCATGTGGTGGGTTTTATTGGCCGGATCAACGACCGTGACCTGACGCGCCTGCGCGAGGAAGGCCGCGACCGCAACTACAAGGGCAGTGTCCATATCGGCAAAACCGGGCTGGAACAAAGTTACGAAGCCTTGCTGCATGGCCGCACCGGCTTCGATCAGATGGAGACCGAGGCCAGTGGCCGCGTGGTGCGCATGCTGTCGCGGATTCCGCCGGTGCCGGGCAAGGATTTGCGTCTGCATCTCGATGCGGAACTGCAGGCGGTGGCCGAACATGCTTTCGGCGACTATCTGGGCGGACTGGTGGCGATCGACCCCAATACCGGCGGCGTGCTGGCTTTGGTGAGCAAGCCCGGGTTCGATCCCAATCTGTTCGTCGACGGCATCGATCCGGAAACCTGGAAGGAGCTGAACGAATCGCCCGAGCGGCCGATGGTGAACCGGGTGCTGCGCGGCATCTATCCTCCCGGTTCGACCATCAAGCCCTTCATGGCGCTGGCCGGGCTGGAACTGGGACTGCGCAAGCCTTCCGACAGCGATCGTCGATCCGGGCTATTTCACCTTGCCCAACAGCCGCCATCAATACCGTGACTGGAAGGTCGGTGGCCATGGCGTCGTCGATCTGCGCAAGTCGATATCCCAGTCGTGCGATATCTATTACTACCAGTTGGCTGCGGACATGGGCATCGACCGCATGCACGACTATCTGGCGCAGTTCGGCCTTGGCGAGAAGACCGGCATCGACCTGGAAGGCGAGTCGCCCGGCCTGCTGCCTTCGCGTGACTGGAAGCAGCGCCGCTGGAACAAGCCCTGGTATCCGGGTGAAACCGTGATCGCGGGCATCGGTCAGGGCTACAACCTGACCACGCCGCTGCAACTGGCGACGGCGACCGCCATGCTCGCCAATGGCGGCAAGCGCATCGAACCGCGGCTGGTGCAGGCGGTGCGCGACCCGTTGACGCACGTCTGGCAGCCGCTGCCGGGTAGGGTGCGCGATCAGGTGACGATCAAGCCGGCCCATCTCGAGGTGGTGCGCCAGGGCATGATGGACGTGATGCGTCCGGGCGGCACGGCGGCGGCTGCGGCGGCGGGCGCCGCCTATACCATGGCCGGCAAGACCGGCACTGCACAGGTGGTCGGAATCAAGCAGGGTGCACGCTACGAGGAGAGCCGGGTGGCGCGGAAGCATCGCGACCACGCGCTGTTCATGGCCTACGCTCCGGCAGAAAACCCGACCATCGCAGTGGCGGTGATGGTCGAAAACGGCGGCTCATGGCGGTTCCACTGCAGCGCCGATCGCGCGCGCGGTGTTCGATTATTACCTGACCGGGAAGCGACCCGGCAACATGAAACTGGAGGCCAACAGTGCCGCAGACTAGCTCCTGGATCGTGCGCAGGCTGGGTCACCTGGACGGCATCCTGCTGACACTGGTGCTGTTGCTGCTGGGCATCAGCCTGGCGGTGGTGGCGAGCGCCTCCGGGCAGAGTCCGGCACGCGTCAGCGGCCATCTCATCAACATGGGGCTGGCACTTTTCCTGATGGTGGTGATGGCCAACGTGCCGCCGCATCTGCTTTCCAAGGTGGGGCCGCCCCTGTATGCGGTGGGGGTGGCGCTGCTGATCGGGGTAGCACTGTTCGGCGAGATCCGCAACGGCTCGCGGCGCTGGCTGAATCTCGGCGTCATAGCTTTCCAGCCGTCCGAACTGCTGAAACTGGCGCTGCCCTTGATGCTGGCCTGGTATTTCCAGCGCAACGAAGGCGGTCCTGCGTGCCAGGCATTTCCTGGTCGGCAGTGCGCTGCTGCTGGTGCCGTTTCTGCTGATCCTGCGACAGCCCGATCTGGGAACGGCACTGATGATCGGGGCGTCCGGCTTCTACCTGCTGTTCTTCGCCGGCCTGCCGTGGAAGGTGATGCTTGGCGGCGGCGCCCTCGGCGCGGCGAGCCTGCCCGTGGTGTGGGGGCTGATGCACGACTACCAGCAGCGTCGGGTATTGACCCTGCTCGACCCGACGTCCGATCCCCTGGGCGACGGCTATCACATCATCCAGTCCACCATTGCCATCGGTTCGGGCGGGTTGTTCGGCAAGGGCTGGATGGAAGGCACGCAAAGCCAGCTCGATTTCATTCCCGAGCGCACCACCGACTTTATCTATGCCGTGTTTGGCGAGGAATTCGGCTATGTTGGCGTGATTCTACTGGTGGGCCTGTATATGGCCATTGTCGTGCGCGGCCTGTTCATCGCAGCACGGGCACCGACGCTGTTCGGAAGGCTGATGGCAGCCACCCTGAGCCTCAATCTGTTCACCTATGTGTTCGTCAACATGGGCATGGTGTCGGGCATTCTGCCGGTGGTCGGCGTGCCACTGCCGCTGATGAGTTATGGCGGGACGGCGTTGATCACCCTGCTGTTGGGGGTGGGTATCCTGATGAGCGTGGCGTCTCACCGCCAGCTCAACAAAACCTGACGCGATAAAATGCCTCGCATGAAAACGATCCTGATTCCGGCTTTAGCCGCCATCGCCCTGGCGCTGACGGGGTGCAGCAGCAACCCGCCCGCTGCCGCTAAAAAAAGCGGCGGCTACTATCTCGACGACGGTCCCGAAGCCAATCCGCCCCCGAATCTGGATGCCGTTCCCGATGCCGTGCCACGCAAGGAACCGCTGCACCGTTTTGCCAATCGTCCCTATGTCGCGCTGGGCAACACCTATACTCCGCAGACCGAGCGCCGCCCCTACCAGGAAGCGGGCAAGGCCTCATGGTATGGCCGCCGCTTCCAGGGCAAAAAGACCGCGTCGGGCGAGCCGTATGACATGTATGCCATGACCGCAGCCCATCCCACCCTGCCGATTCCGAGCTATGCGCGGGTGACTTCGGTCGGCAGCGGCAAGTCGGTGGTGGTGCGGATCAACGATCGCGGACCGTTCCACGCGTCCCGCATCATCGACCTGTCGTATACCGCTGCGTACAAGCTGGGCCTGCTGGGCAACGGCAGTGGCCAGGTGCGGGTGGAAAGCATCGATCCCGATACGCATGACATACAGGGCGCAGCGTTCAATGATGGCGTGTACCTGCAGGTGGGGGCCTTTGCGCAGGCCGATAATGCGTACAAGCTGCTCGAGCGATTGCAGCGCACGCTGTCATTCGACCCTGCCCGTACCCGCGTGGTGCTGATCGGATCGTTGCATCGCGTGCAGGTCGGACCCTATGCCAGGGTTGACGATGCCGAGGCTGATCGCGAACGCGTGCGGGAACGTCTCGACCTGAATGCAGTCCTGGTAAGGCGTGAAAGACAGGAAACCTCATGAGAGTGTTGATGCTTTTTCTGGCGCTGGTCGCCGTCGCTCCGGTGTGGGCCCAACCCAGCGGTTTGGCCTCGCGTGCCTGGGTACTGATCGACCAGGCCAGCGGGCACGAACTGGCCGCATCCCAGGCCGATCTGCCGCTGGCGCCGGCCTCGCTGACCCAGCTGATGACGGCCTATGTGCTGCTGGGCGATATCCGCAAGAACAAGTTGAGCCTCGGCGAGATGCTGACGGTGCCTGAAGCGGCCAACCGGGTCGACGGAGCACGCGTCTTCCTCAAGGCGGGCGATTCGGTCAGCGTCGACACCCTGCTGCAGGCCATGCTGGTGCACTCGGCCAGCGACGCCACGCTGACGCTGGTGACGGCCGCCGACGGCAGCGAGGCGGCATTCGTCGAGCGCATGAACCGTGAGGCCAAGCGGCTCGGCATGACGAAAACCCGTTTCATGAATGCCACCGGCCTCACCGAGCCCGGCCATGAGTCGAGCGCGCGCGACCTCGCCCTGCTCGGGCGCGCACTGGTGCGGGACTTTCCAGGACGCATGGCTTTTTTCAGCCAGAAGGAATTCGCCTACAAGGACATCACCTACTACAACGCCAATCGCCTGCTGTGGCGCGACGACACCGTGACCGGCCTGAAAGTGGGGCGCACGGCTGAGGCCGGCTATTGCATGGCGGCGTCGGCCAGGCGCGGCAACCAGCGCCGCATCGCTGTCGTGCTGGGGGCGAAGACGGATGCGCAGCGCACCCAGGATGCCCTGAAACTGCTGAACTACGGTTTCGAGAATTTCGACAGCGTGCTGCTGTATCGCGCCCAGCATCCGGTCAAGGTGGCCAAGCTCTATCGCGGCTCGCGCTCACTGGTAAACATGGGTTTCATGCAGGATTTCCATCTGCTGATGCCGCGCGGCGCTGCCGAACGCGTCAAGGCCGAGGTCACCACCGAGCAGCCCATCGTCGCGCCGATCCGGAAAGGCCAGCGCATCGGCACGCTGAGGCTGACGCTCGACGGCAAGCCGCTCGGCGACTATCCGCTGGTCGCCCTGCACGACGTCAGCGTGGCCGGCGTCCTCGGACGCGGCTGGGATTCGATCCGGCTCTTCTTCGCCCAGTGAGCGTTTTCCTCAACGGCCGCTTCCTGCCGGACGCCGAGGCGACCGTCTCCGTATTCGACCGTGGCTTCGTCTTCGGCGACGGCGTCTACGAGCTGGTGCCGGTGTATTCGAGGCAGCCCTTTCGGCTCGACAACCACCTGCGCCGCCTGCAGGCCAGCCTCGACGGCATCCGCCTGGACAATCCGCACGGCATGGACGGCTGGCGCGAGCTGATCCTGCAGCTGATCGAGATGCACGACTTCGCCGATCAGTCGGTCTACCTGCAGGTCACGCGCGGGGTCGCGCCGCGGGACCATCCCTTCCCCAGGGGCGTGCCGCCCACGGTGTTCATGTTCGCGCAGCCGCTGGTGACCGCCGCGGCCGAACTCAAGCGCGCGGGCGTATGCGCGGTGACTGCCGTCGACAACCGCTGGATGCGCTGCGACATCAAGGCGATTTCGCTGCTGGCCAATATCCTGTTGCGGCAGCAGGCGGTGGACGCCGCGTGCGCCGAAACCGTGATGCTGCGCGACGGCTGGCTGACCGAGGGCACGGCGAGCAATATTTTCGTGGTGCAGCACGACGTGCTGCTGGCGCCGCCGCCGTCGAACCTGATGCTCACCGGGGTGACCTACGACGTGGTGCTGGAGCTTGCAGCGGCACACGGCATTCCTTTCGAAGTGCGCCCGATCAGCGAAGCCGAGGTGCGCAGCGCCGACGAATTGTGGATGACGTCGTCGACCAAGGAAATCCTCGCCATCGTCAAGCTGGACGGCGTAGCGGTCGGTGTCGGCGTGCCCGGCCCGCTGGCGCAGCGCATGGACGGGCTGTACCAGGCCTTCAAACAACAGGTGATGCGCGCGTGAGCGAAGAAGAAACCCTGCTGACATTCCCCACCGATTTTCCGATCAAGATCATGGGCGAGCGGCGCCTGTCCCCGATGGACGATTTCGCGCAGGCCATGGTCGAGCTGGTGCTGCGTCACGCGCCGGATTTCAGGGCGGAAACCGTCGAAATGCGCGCATCCAGCAGCGGCAACTACCTCTCCGTCACCTGCGTGGTGCGCGCCACCTCGAAGGCGCAGCTCGACGCGCTGTATCGCGAGATCACGGCCCACCCGTGGGTGAAGATGGCGCTGTGAGCGCGAGGTGGCCGAGAGGGTGAGCGGAGAGGCGATCGTCCGCAGCCTGGGGCGGGTCGAGTACGTGCCGACCTGGCGGGCGATGCAGGCCTTCACCGCGCAGCGCACGCCCGACACGGCGGACGAAATCTGGCTGCTGGAGCATCCGCCGGTCTACACCCAGGGGCAGGCCGGCAAGCCCGAGCACCTGATCGCCGCCACCGACATTCCCGTTGTCCCCATCGACCGCGGCGGCCAGATCACCTACCACGGGCCCGGCCAGGTGGTCGCCTACGTGCTGGTCGACCTCAGGCGGCGCGGCTACGGCATCCGCGAACTGGTCGCGCGCATGGAGCAGGCGGTGATCGACCTGCTGGCGGCGCAGGGCGTGACCGCCTCGCGTCTGGCCGGCGCGCCCGGCGTCTATGTCGACGGCGCGAAAATCGCCGCGCTCGGCCTGCGCGTCAAGCACGGCTGCACCTATCACGGCCTCGCGCTGAACGTGGACATGGACCTGGGCCCGTTTGCCGCCATCAACCCCTGCGGCTATGCCGGGATGCGGGTCACGCAATGCCGTGATCTGGGCCTGGCCGGGTCGACGCCAGGAACTCGGACGCAGATGCTCGGCCAGCACCTTGCTGGAGTCGATTTATTGTTGACTGATTTGGTCGGTTATTAGTATTCTTGCGGCTTCCATTGGAGTCTTTCATGAACACCGACACCCTGCCGTCCGACCCCAGGCTGCTGATGCGTTCGATCATCCAGCGCATCGCCACCGGGCCCGACCTGTCCAAGAGACATCAGCCGCACCGAAGCGCATCTGGGCACCAAGGCCATCATCGACAACGTCATCGATCCGGTGCAAGTGGGCATTTACTTTATCGCCCTGCGCATGAAGCGCGAAACGCAGGACGAGAACCGCGGCGTGCTGGACGCGGTGCTCGAAACCACCCGCCGCGTCACCGCCGAGGTCGACGAAGTGGTCGATATCGGCGATCCCTACGATGGCTACAATCGCTGCCTGCCGGCCGCACCCTTTCTCGGACCGCTGCTGGCCGAGTTCGGTGTGCACGTCGTCTCGCATGGCCTCGACAAGGTCGGCCCCAAATACGGCGTGACCGCACGCCACGTGCTGGAAGCCGCCGGCGTTCCGGTGAACCTGTCGCCCGTCGAGGCCGCCGCGCGCCTCGCCGACCCCGCCATCGGCTGGACCTATGTCGACCAGGCGCAGTCCAACCCCGGCCTGCACAACCTCACTCCGCTGCGCGCGCAGATCATCAAGCGCCAGGTGCTGACCACGGTGGAGGTGCTGTCGAAGCCCATCGCCGGCAGGAAGCAAACCCATTTCGTCACCGGCTACGTGCACAAGCCGTATCCGCCGGTGTATGCCGATCTCGCGCGCGAAGCCGGGTTCGACAGCGCCTGCATCGTGCGCGGCGTCGAGGGCGGGGTGATTCCCAGCCTGCGCCAGACCGGCAAGTATTTCCATTACCACGACCGCGGCGCCGAAATCGAGGCGACGGTCGATCCGGTCGCCCTCGGCATCGACCAGCCGGTGCGCGCGGTGCCGCTGCCCGGCGCAGTCGCCACCGAAGCGGGCGAGGACGAGATCGTCGCCGCCATCGACATCAAGGCCACCGCGCGTGCGGCAGCCGAGGCCGGCATCCTGGCGCTCAAGGGCGACAAGGGCGCGACCTACGATTCGCTGGTGCTGGCCGGGGCCATCATCCTGCAGCATGTCGGCAAGGCCGCCAGCCTCGCCGAGGCGGCGACTCAGATCCGCGCGGTGCTCGATTCCGGCCGTGCCGTGGCGCGGGTGAAGTGATGGGCGAATTCGTCGCCATCGCCGCCGCCGACGAGCTCAAGCCGGCGCAGATGAAGCGTGTCGTCGTCTCTGGCCGCCGCCTGCTGCTGTGCAATGCCGGCGGGACGCACTACGTGGTCGACGAAATGTGCAGCCACGAGGACTACTCGCTCTATCTGGGCTGCATCAAGGACGGCAGGATCAAGTGCTCGCTGCACGGCAGCTACTTCGACCTTGCCACCGGCAAGCCCACCTGCGAGCCGGCCGACGAACCGATCCGGACCTATCCGGTGAAGGTCGAAGCCGGCCAGGTGTGGGTTGAAGTCTAGGATTCAGGGGATGAGCGGCTGATGACCGCGATAATTCCTTCCTGACCTGACCTGACCCCTGACCCCTGACCCCAGCTATTTCCCCAGCAATTCCCGGATCGCCTGAACGATTTCCGGGTGATCGAATTCGCGCCCGCCGATCGCGCTGGCGACGATGCGGCCCTGCCTGTCGACCAGGAAAGTCGTCGGCAGGCCTGCCCCCTTCCATGCCTGCAGGGTATGGCTGCGGGTGTCGAGCAGGATGGGAAAGCTCGGCCGGGTGTCGAGCTGGCTGGTGAAGTACATCGATGGTGTCGGCATCCTCGCCGACGTCGACCGCCAGCACGTCGAAGGCCTCGCCCTTGAGTGCCTGCAGCAGCCGTTGCATCGAGGGCATTTCGCGTCGGCACGGCGGACACCAGGTTGCCCAGAAATTGATCAGCACCACGCGCCCCTTGAGTTGGGCGAGGTCGTGCGTCGCGCCGTCCAGGTCCTTCAGCCTGAGCGCCGGCGCCGGCGTCGGTGCCTGCCGGGTCAGGCTGTGAGACAGGTCCGGAAGATCGGCCGCCAGGCTGCTGGCTGCGGGTGTGCACAGCCCGGCCAGTACGCCCAGCATCAGCCCTGCCAGGGCATTACGCATTTCCATCGGCACACCTCACCTGTTCGAGTATTCCTGAAAACGGCTTGCCGCCAGCCTGCCACACGAAGCGCAGGTCGAAGCGGCCGCCACGCGGCACGCTGTAGGTCGTCATGCCCTGGTTCCAGTCGCCCGGCGCAAAGGTCTGCGTGTCGGGGAACTGTGCCCAGGTGAACGCGATGCGCGCAGCTTCGCTGACGCCGCGCTGCTGCCACAGGGCTTCCCACTCGGCTTTGCTGCGGATGGCCCGCGTCTGGCTGGCCTGCAACGACATAGCGCCATTCGGCCAGGCGGTGCTCGATCGGGGTGTCGCCGGTGTTTCGCACCACGGTCATGAAGACGCATTCGGTGGCGTAGTGCTCCGCGGCCTCGGGCGAGAATCCGCGTGCCTGATAGAAGACGCGCGCCTGGTCAGTGCTGATCTGGGTCAGGCGGACCTGGACGCCGCCGGTTTCGGTCTGCCAGGTGGCGAGTCCGGTTTCGGGGTCCAGGCTGGTATCCGTGCCCGCACTGGCCGCTGCACACCACACAGCCAGCAGGGTCAGGGTCGGGAATCGCATAGGCTAAAATCCGCTTTCGAAGTTGTTCCGAGCACATTATGGCAGACCCCATCCAGCACAAAGGCGCGGCCAAGACCTCCCGCATTCCGATCAAGATCGTGCCGCAGGAGCGCATGCGCCTGCCGCCGTGGATTCGCGCCAAGTCGCCCAACCTGCCCAACGTCGGCCGGCTGAAGGGCATCCTGCGCGAGGCGAAGCTGCATACGGTGTGCGAGGAGGCTTCCTGCCCCAACCTCGGCGAATGCTTCGGCCACGGCACCGCCACCTTCATGATCATGGGCGACCTGTGCACGCGGCGCTGCCCGTTCTGCGACGTCGGCCACGGCACGCCGTTGCCGCTCGACGCCGACGAGCCGCGCCACCTGGCCGAGACCATCGCGCTGATGGCGTTGAAATACGTCGTCATCACCAGCGTCGACCGCGACGACCTGCGCGATGGCGGCGCCGGCCATTTCGCCGCAGTGCATCGCGGCGGTGCGCGAAAGTTCGCCGGCGACACGCATCGAAATCCTGACCCCGGATTTCCGCGGCCGCCTCGACCGCGCGCTGGAGATGCTCGGGACCGCGCCGCCCGACGTGATGAACCACAATCTGGAAACCGTGCCGCGCCTATACAAGGCCGCGCGTCCCGGCGCCGACTACGCGCACTCGCTGAAACTGCTCAAGGACTTCAAGGCGATCCATCCTGACATCCCGACCAAGTCCGGCCTGATGCTGGGTCTGGGCGAGGAAGACGACGAGATCCTGCAGGTGATGCGCGACCTGCGCGCGCACGACGTCGACATGCTCACGCTCGGCCAGTATCTGCAGCCCTCGCAGCATCACCTGCCGGTGCTGCGCTTCGTGACGCCCGAGCGCTTCGCGCAGTTCGAGCAGGAAGCGCTGGCGATGGGCTTCAGGCACGCCGCCTGCGGACCGATGGTGCGCTCGAGCTATCACGCCGACCAGCAGGCTGCCGGGGTTTGATTTCGTTCCCCAATCAACTCTGAATTTGTCGGCTTCGCCTTGCCGTATTCCGCATACTGTCTGCAGCTCGCCTTCGCGTCAGAATTGATTGGGGAACGAAATCGTCATTTGAGAAGCCGCCGCCGCGTCAGCGCCAGCGCAATGACGTAGCCGAGGCTGCCGTAAACGAGCAGCGCGACGACGTGCAGCACGATGTTGTCGGGCACGCTGCCGACGACCAGCGGGCGCGCCAGGTCGATGGCATGGGTGAGCGGCAGCCAGACCGAGACGCCTTGCAGGAACGCCGGCAACTGGGTCACCGGGAAGAACACGCCGCACAGCAGCACCATCGGCGTGATCACCAGCGTGAAGTAATAGAGGAAGAAGTCGTAGCTGGGCGACACCGCGTTCATCACCAGCCCCATGCCGCCGAAGCAGAAGCCGACCAGCGCGACCACCGGGATGATCCACAGCGTCATCCAGAAGCTTCCGAACAGCCCCAGCCCCCAGATCACCGCCAGGATCGCGACGCCCGGAGAGCAGGCTCTTGGTCACCGCCCAGGTCAGTTCGCCCATCATCACGTCGTCGAGCGTGAGCGGCGCGTTGAGGATGGCGTCCCAGGTGCGCTGCACGTGCATGCGCGAAAAGCTCGAATACAGCACCTCGAAGGTGGCGGCGTTCATCGTGCTGTAGGCGACCGTGCCGGCGGCGAGGAAGGTGATGTAGGGCATGCCGCCGACGTCCGGCAGCAGGCTGCCGAGGCCGTAGCCGAGACCCAGCATGTACAGCATCGGATCGGCCAGGTTGCCGAGGATGGCCGGAATGGCGAGCTTTTTCCACACCAGGTAGTTGCGCTGCCACACCGGGACGAAGCGCCAGGACAGGTGGGGGAGACGAAGCAGCTTAATCACGCAAGTCGCGCCCGGTGAGTTTGAGGAACACGTCTTCGAGGTTGGACGGGCGGTGCAGGTAGCGCAGGGTCGGGGCGAGTTTCAATGAGCCGATGATGGCGTCGGCGTTAGGGGTGTAGCAGAACAGGGTTTCGCCGACGTTCTCGAAGCGCTGGCACAGGCTTGGTGCGTGGTCACGCGTCCAGTCGGCCAGTCCCTCGCCGAAGACCTCGACCACCGCGGGCTCGATATGCGATTCGATCAGCGCGCGCGGCGCTCCCTCGGCGACCAGGCGGCCATGGTCGAGGATGGCGAGGCGGTCGGTGAGCCGCTCGGCCTCGTCCATGAAATGCGTGGTCAGCACGATGGTCTTGCCGTCCGCAATCAGGCGCCGCAGGCCCTGCCAGATCAGGTGACGCGCCTGCGGGTCGAGCCCGGTGGTCGGTTCGTCGAGAAACAGGATATCGGGGTCGTGCACCAGCGCGCGCGCGAGGGTGAGCCGCCGCTTCATGCCGCCCGACAGTTGCGCGATCTTGGCGTCGGCCTTGTTCGCCAGCCCGGCAAATTCCAGCAGCATCGGCACGCGCGCGACGATGGCGGATTTCTCCATGCCGAAATAACGGCCATAGGCGAGCAGGTTCTCGCACACGCTGAAATCGGGGTCGAGGTTGTCCAGTCTGCGGCACCACGCCGACCTTCATGCGTGCCTCGCGTGCATGCTGCCGGCACCGCGATGCCGGCCAGTTCGATGCTGCCGCTGTCGGGCTCGATCAGCCCCAGCAACAGTCGCAGCGTGGTGGTCTTGCCGGCGCCGTTGGGGCCGAGCAGGCCGAAGCATTCGCCGCGGCGCACCTCCAGGTCGAGCCCGCGCACCACCTCGGTGTCGCCGTAGCGCTTGCTTAGGTTGCGCACCTTCAGCACGGGCAGGCCTCCATGAACGCCTGCTTCAGTTCCTTCAGCTTGCCGTGAAAGAAATGTCCGGCGCCGGGGATGACTTTCTGGCCGAGGTGCTGCTGCTCGGCCCACAGCTGTATGGCGGCTGGCGGGATCAGTTCGTCGTCGGCTCCGTAGATCACCACCGAGTCGGGCGGCACCGGGTCGAACTCGTACATGGTGACCGCCGGCGCAATCAGGATCAGGCGCTTGGCATGAAGCTGCTGGCGCAGCCGGTTCTGCACGAAGGCGCCGAAGGAGAATCCGGCCAGCGCCCACGGCAGGTCGGGATAGCTGGCCTCGACGAAGCGGGCGACCGCCAGCAGATCGTCGGTCTCGCCCATGCCGGCGTCGAATTCGCCATCGCTCATGCCCACGCCGCGAAAATTCGGCCGCACGCTGACCCAGCCGGCTTCATTGGCGGCGCGCGCCAGCGTGGTGACCACCTTGTTCTCCAGGCTGCCGCCGTGCAGGGGATGCGGATGGGCGACCAGCAAGAGGCCGCGGCGATCGGTTTCGGGGTCGTCGATCACGGTTTCCAGCTTGCCGGCCGGCACCGGGATGCGCAGTTTGTAGCGTTTCACTGAGGCGGACGTTACTTCAACTGCAGGCGTTCGACAGTGCGCCCCTGCTTGAGGTGGACGTCGAATATCTCATCGATGTCGGCTTCGTCGACGTAGGTGTACCAGACGCCTTCCGGATACACGACCAGCAGCGGGCCCTCGTCGCAGCGGTCGAGGCAGCCGGCGCTGTTGATGCGGCACTTGCCGGTGCCGTTGAGGTTGGCGTGCTTGACCTTCTTCTTCAGGTAGTCGCGCATCTGCTGGCCACCTGCGGCGCCGCAGCATTTGGCACCGTCGTCGCGCTGGTTGGTGCAGAAAAACACATGGTGCTTGTAATACGGGTCAGTCATTTGAGTTGTCTCGATTGGTTTTGTGGGCCGAATATTTGGTGGCGTTGCCGTGTGAACTGTCGACCGGGTACTTGCGCGCATTGATGGCCAGCTTGTCGGCGGCGGCATCGAGCAGATCGATGTCCAGCACGTCGGCCAGCCGGGTCAGGTAAATCAGCACATCGGCGATCTCCTGGCGCACTTCCTCATGCTGTTCTGCGCTCAACTGCAGGCTCTGTTCAGCCGTTAACCACTGGAAGGGTTCCAGCAGTTCTGCGGCTTCCACGCTCAGCGCCATCACCAGATTCTTGGGTGTGTGATAGCGTTCCCATGCCCGTGCCGTGGCAAATTCGCGGATGTGCTGGCGCAGGGCATCCAGGCTGTCTATATCATGAGGGTTCATGGGCGGCATGATACCGCGGCATGCGGCGGGCTTACGACACCCTTGTCGAACGGTCGACGGGGGCGGGACGTTCAGGCAGGCAGTGCGTCACTACAGATTATGCCTGTGCCGTGATCTGGCAGTTGGCTTGCAGCTTGCTTACAGTACGCAGGGGATGAAGTCGGGTTTATGATCCGCTCTGGCATAATGCCTGCGGATCCACTGCACATATATAGGGAGGCTGGACATGTTTACGATCAACAAGCACATCGCACGCGCGAGCTTCGTGTTGGCGGTTGCCGCCACAACAGGCTGTTCCAATACGCCGACCTACCCCCCCGCGCCCAAATTCGCGCCACCTCCCGTGGCCGTGGATGCGCGGATAAGCGGCTGGAACTACCTGCTTGGTCCCGGCGATTCGGTCAACGTGTTCGTCTGGCGCAACCCTGAAGTGTCCGGCTCATTCCCGATCCGGCCCGATGGCAAGATGACCATGAACCTGATCGAGGATATGCAGGCCTCCGGCAAGACTCCGACCCAGCTTGCGCGTGACATCGAAAAAGCGCTCTCCAAATATATCCAGGAACCCATCGCCACAGTCATCGTCGAGTGGCGGCATCGGGCCCTATAACCAGCAAATCCGGGTGTTGGGCGAGGCCACCGATCCGAAGGCACTGGGGTATGTCGAAGGCATGAGCCTGGTCGATGTGATGATTTCCGTTGGGGGACTGACCGACTACGCCGATGGCAACAAGGCCTACATCTCGCGTATCGTCAAGGAAGATGGCGAACGCGTCCAACAGGGGGTGCGGCTCGAGGATTTGTTGCGTAACGGTGACAGCAGCGCCAACGTGGAAATTCGTCCGGGCGATGTGCTGGTCATTCCTGAAAGCCTGTTCTAATCGTCAATCACACCGTCAACCGACGGTGTGATTGTTTTCCAGGGTAGAGAATCCGCATGGATCAAGTGTTGCAGCAAATTCTGGGCTACGCTAAAGCCGCCTGGCAGCGGCGCTGGTGGGGGGTGGCTGTTGCATGGCTGGTGTGCATCGTCGGCTGGACCTGGGTGATGCTGATCCCCGACCGTTATGAGGCGTCTGCGCGCGTCTATGTGGATACCCAAACCTTGCTGAAGCCTTTGTTGTCGGGGTTGACGGTGAGTCCAAACATCGAACAGCAGATCAAGCTGATGACGCGCCAGTTGGTGAGCCGTCCGACGCTGGAAAAGGTGGCACGCATGACCGATCTGGACGTTAAGGCCAAAACGCCGGAGCAGACGGAAGCGATGCTGAATGGCCTGGCCAGCAAGATTTCGATTGCCGATGCGGGACGCGAAAACCTCTATACCATCAGCTACCAGGATCCCAATGGCGACCTTGCCAAGAAGGTGGTGCAGTCGCTGCTGACCATTTTCGTCGAAACCAGCCTCGGCAAGACCCGCCAGGATATTTCCAGTTCGTCGCGCTTCATCGAGGAGCAGTTGCAGCAATACCAGCAAAAGCTGACCGACGCCGAGAATGCGTTGAAGGAATTCAAGCAGAAGCACATCGGCATGATGCCGGGGCAGGGTGGCGGCTACTATTCCAAGCTGGCCGAGGTCAGCGCCCAATTGCGGCAGGCGCAACTCGACCAGCAGGAAGCTGTCAATCGCCGCAACCAGCTCAAGCGCCAGTTGGCCGACGAGGAACCTGAACTCAGCGCCGCCGCCGCGGTGGTCTCAACCAACAGCGAAATCGATGGCCGCATCCAGGCGCTGCAGCAGCAGATGGATCAGCTGCGCTTGAAGTACACTGACCTGCACCCCGACATCCAGGCGACCAAGCGCCTGATCGAGAAGCTGGAGGCGCAGAAAAAGATTGACCTGGCCCAGCGCAAGGCCGACCCGGCGGGTGCCAGGATCCAGAATCCGGTCTATCAGCAACTCACCATCGCTATCGCCGAGGCGGACGCGACCGTTTCCTCGCTGGGTGCGCGCGTAGCCGAATATCAGCGCCGCTTTGGCGAACTGCGTAAAGCCTCCAACATGATTCCGCAGGTGGAGCAGGAATACACTCAGCTGATGCGCGATTACGGCGCTTATCGTCAAAACTACGAAACCCTGCTACAGCGTCGCGAGTCGGTGACCATGTCGGGCGAAGTCGAAAGCAAAACCGACACCGTCGATTTCCGCGTGATCGATCCGCCCTTCGTGCCGAGCCAGCCAGCCTGGCCGAACCGCCCCCTGTTGCTCTCGCTGGTGGCGCTGGGCAGCCTGGTCGCAGGTATTGCCGTGGCCTTCCTGCTGAGCCAGTTGCGCAAGACGGTGACCGATCGCCGTGTCCTGCGCGAACTGACCGGGCTGCCCCTGCTGGGGGCGGTGGCGCGGGTGGAGACCGATGAATCCCGCCGCCGCAAACGCAAGGGCCTGCTGACCTACCTGGCTGCGCTGGGAAGTCTGATCGCGGCCTATGGCGCGGTCATGATCGTGCAACTGGTCGTTTCGCGGGCGGGCTAGGAGAAACCATGAGCATCATTGAAAAAGCGGCGGGCAGGATCGGTACCGGCGCACCGCGCCCGACGCCCCCCGAAGGCAGCGTTGACCATCCGGAAGGTGGCAGCCTGATCGAGAACGCGCTCAACAAGCAGCGTGGCAGCCATTCGGCACCGTTTGTCGCCACCCCGGTAGAGCCGATCTTCAATGTCCCGGACGCGCCTGCACTGGAAGGCAACAGTCAGGTGCAGTCGATCAACCTGGCGCGTCTGCATCGCATGGGTGTGGTCGCGCCGGATGCCGAAAAGAGCCAGATCGCCGAAGAATTCCGCATCATCAAGCGCCCACTGATTGCCAACGCGTTCGGCCAGGGCACCGCGCGCGTCAAGAACGGCAACCTGATCATGGTGACCAGTTCGCTGCCGGGTGAAGGCAAGAGCTTCTGCGCCATCAACCTCGCGATTTCGATGGCGATGGAAATGGATCGCACCGTGCTGCTGGTCGACGCCGACGTCGCCAAGCCGCGGGTGCCCGAGTACCTCGGCATCCACGCCGACAAGGGCCTGCTGGACGTGTTGCAGGACAAGGACCTCAAGCTGTCCGACGTCCTGATACGGACCGATATCGCCAAGCTGACGGTGCTGCCCGCCGGCCGCACCTACAAGCGCGCGACCGAGCTTCTGGCCAGCGCCGCCATGACCCGGCTGGTCGAGGATATCGGCAATCGCTACCCTGACCGTATAATCCTGTTCGACTCCCCGCCACTGCTGGCGACCAGTGAAGCAAGCGTGCTGGCTACCCATATGGGACAGATCGTCATGGTGGTGGAGGCTGAAAGAACCTCGCAGGAAGCCGTGCGCGAAGCCCTCAGCCACATCCAGTCCTGCGAGGTGGTGGGCATGTTGTTGAACAAGACCACCCCGACGCCGGGCGCAGATTATTACTATGGTTACTATGGCAGTTACGGCAAATAAACGCCGCCCTCGCAGCGCGAAATCGGCGCCGCGCAGACAAGCTCCCCTCGCAGGAGCTTTTTCTGTTTTCATGGCTTTGGCATTCATAACGGATGCTCACGCTCTCGACTGGGATTTCCAGCCGTATGTGAGCGGGTCCGTCACCTACACCGACAATCAGAATCAATCCGAAGACGATCCGAAAGATGCGCTGATTCTGACCGCAACGCCGGGCTTCAGCCTGGTCTCGAAAGGCTCCCGCCGGGTCCGGGCCGGCATGAACTACGGTCTGACAGGCGTCGCCCGTTTTGGCGATGACCTCGACAACGAGTTTTATTCGAACCTGAGTGCTCTCGGCAATGCCGAACTGATGGAAGATTTCCTGTTCATCGACGCCACCGCGAGCATTTCGCAACAACTGATTTCGCTGAGCGGTTCCCAGGTTGACACCGCAATCAACAGCAGCAACCGCACGACGACCAGCACCTATACGATCAGCCCCTACATCCAGAAGCGTTTCGGCAACTTTGCCGAGGGCATGGCCCGCTTCACCCAGCAAGGCGCCATTTTTGACAGCAGCGAATTCAACAACATCAATTCGAGCGTGATCAACGCGAGCCTGACCAACGGCACCCAGTTCAACGATCTTTCCTGGGGCCTGACCTATTATTGGCGCGATGCGGTCGTGCAGAACAGCGACAATGCCCGCTTCGAAAGCTATGGTGCCAATCTGGGCTATGAACTGACGCGCAAATTCCGACTGCTGGGCACGGTTGGGTACGACAACAATGACTATCAGTCTGTCCCCGGCAGCGAGATCAGCGGCACCTACTGGACGGCAGGGTTCGACTGGGCACCCAATGTCCGAACCAACCTGGGGGCGTCGATTGGCGAGAGCTATTTTGGCCGCACCTACGGCATGAATTTCAATTACCGCACCCGCAATACGGTATGGACAGCCAGTTACACCGATGGTGTGAACGACATATCGCAACAGTTGCTCAATACGCAGCCGCTGTATGTCTGGAGTTGTGATGGCGGACTGTTTTATGGTGATGGCGTGCTTCCGCCTGCGGGTCAGACGAACTGCGTCCTGCAGGGGGCCGCACCGATCGGATCCGTGCCGATTGGCCTGCAAAACGGTATTTACCTCAGCAAAAGCTTGCTGGGCGCCGTGGCCTGGTCGAAGGGCAAGACCAGTTTGGGATTAAGCGTGTTCAACACGCGCAGGCAATACCAGCAGATCGAGGGCCTGCCCGAGGACGAAACCCGGGGCGTCAACCTCAGCTACGGTTACTTGCTGCAACCGCTTACCACCCTGACTGCCGGCCTGCGTTACTCCAACTACCACTCCCCCGCGGGCCTGGACTCGGTCGTGGCCGAGGACACCGACTACTATACGGGCAGCCTGGGCGTCAGCCATCAGTTCGGTCGCGACCTGTCGGGTGCGCTGATCCTTCGTCATCAGCGGCATGATTCGAACCTTCCCGACAGCAGCTACGACGACAAACAGCATTACAGCCTCTGCTTCCATGACCTTCTGATTGCCGCCCGGGCATGGCATGGCCATTGCTTCATCAATCGGCAAGCTGACCTGCATCAGCACCCATTCAACGGAAACCGCATGTACGAAGACTATTACCGCTTTAGTGCCAAGCCGTTTCAGCTCAACCCCGATCCGCGTTTCTTTTTCGGCTCCAAGGGCCACAAGCGGGCGATGGCCTACCTCGACTACGGTCTGTCGCTGGGAGAGGGCTTCATCGTCATCACCGGCGAGGTTGGCGCCGGCAAGACCACGCTGGTGCGCAACCTGTTTCGCCAGCTCGAAGCCCACAACCTGGTCGCCGCGCAACTGGTCTCGACCCAGCTCGACGCCGAGGACACGCTGCGCAGCGTCGCGGCCTCGTTCGGTCTCGAACATGAAGGGCTGACAAAATCCGCCCTGCTGAAAAACCTGGAAGACTTTCTGGCTGCCGCCACGCGCCAAGGCAAGCGCGCACTGCTGGTGGTGGACGAGGCGCAAAACCTGACGCCGCGTGCGGTGGAAGAGTTGCGCATGCTGTCCAACTTCCAGAACGACGACCGTTCGCTGATCCAGACCTTCCTGCTGGGGCAACCCGAGTTTCGAGGCATCCTGCAAAGCCCCGACATGCAGCAGCTGCGCCAGCGCGTGGTGGCCTCCTATCATCTGGGGCCGCTCGACATGGACGAAACACGCGGCTATATCGAGCACCGGCTGCGGACCGTCGGCTGGCAGGGCACGCCGGGTTTCGACGACGAGGCGTTCGCGGTGCTGCACCGCTTCACCGGCGGCATCCCGCGGCGCCTCAACACCACCTGCGACCGCCTGCTGCTGTTCGGCTTTCTCGAAGAGAAAAATCACTTTGGCGAAAAGGAAGTCAACGAGGTGATCACCGACCTGAAAAGCGAGGTGGCACATCAGGATTTTCATGGCGCCACCGGCATCAATCACCCGGCGGCTGAAGGCGGCATGCACAATGGTGACGCCGCGCTGCTGACGCAACGCATCGAGCAGGTCGAGCGGTCGGTCAATCGTATCCTGCCCATCGTGCGCAAGATTCTCTACACCGTGAGCGAACGCAACACGGCGACAGAAGACGGGATGGCGTCGGAACACCGCGACGCTGCACATTAGGGTTGCCCATGACCCAGGTCCTGTGTGTCGCCGGCGCGCGGCCCAATTTCATGAAAATCGCCCCGGTGATGGCGGCGCTTGCCGAGACCGGGATCGCAGCGCAACTGCTGCACACCGGCCAGCATTACGACGCGGCAATGAGCGACAGCTTCTTTGCCGACCTCGGCATTCCGCGTCCCGATCATCACCTGGAAGTCGGCTCCGGCAGCCATGCGGTGCAGACGGCCGAGGTGATGAAGCGCTTCGAGCCGGTGCTCGAAAGCGTGCAGCCGCAGGCGGTGCTGGTGGTGGGCGATGTCAACTCGACCATCGCCTGTGCGCTGGTGGCCGCCAAGCGCGGCGTGCGCGTGATTCACGTCGAAGCCGGGCTGCGCAGCTATGACCGCAGCATGCCGGAAGAAATCAATCGCGTGCTGACCGACCAGATCTCCGATCTGCTGTTCACCACTGAAAAAAGCGCGCTCGCCAACCTGCAGCGCGAAGGCATCGATCCCGCGCGCGTCGAGTTTGTCGGCAACGTGATGATCGACACCCTGCACCGCAACCTCGCGCACGCGGTGCCAAGCGACCGGACACTGGGGGGCGTGCTGGCGGAATTTGCCGTGCTGACGCTGCATCGTCCGTCCAATGTCGACGACCCCGCCACGCTTGCCGCGCTGCTCGACGTCATCGGCGAAATCAACCGCAGCCTGCCGGTGGTGATGCCGCTGCATCCGCGCACCCGCGGCAATATCGAAAAATTCGGTTTGACCCACAAGCTCGACGGCCTGCATATCCTGCCGCCGGTGGGCTATCTGGAAATGCTCGGCCTGATGCGCGACGCCAAACTGGTGCTGACCGACTCCGGCGGCATCCAGGAAGAGACCACCGCGCTCGGCGTGCCCTGTCTCACCCTGCGCGACAACACCGAGCGCCCGATCACGCTGGTCGAGGGCACCAACACCCTGGTCGGACCCGATCCCGTTGCGATTCGTGCCGCCTTCGCCGATGTCATGACGAGCGGCGGCAAGACCGGGCGCATCCCCGAATACTGGGATGGCCGTGCCGCCATGCGCATCGCGCATAAGCTGAAGGATTGGCTGCCGATGCAGAAAGGGGTCAAGGCGGCATAGATGGCCATGATCAGGAACGCGATGTCGATCGATGTCGAGGACTACTTTCAGGTCTCGGCGTTCGCCCCGCATATCCGTCGCGAAGACTGGGACAGCCTGCCGTGCCGGGTCGAGCGCAATATCGATGTGATTCTGGGATTGCTCGACGATACGGATGCCCGGGCAACCTTCTTCACTCTCGGATGGATCGCCGAACGCTATCCGCAGGTGGTGCGCCGCATCGTCGACAACGGCCACGAACTTGCCAGCCACGGCTACGGTCACCAGCGCGCGTCGGACCTTACCCCCGAGCAGTTCCGCGACGACGTCACCCGTGCCAAGCATCTGCTCGAAGATCTCGGTGGCGTGGCGATCCGCGGCTATCGCGCGCCGAGTTTTTCCATCAGCCGCAAGAACTGGTGGGCGGTCGAGGAACTCGAAAATGCCGGGTATGTGTACAGCTCGAGCATCTACCCGGTGCGTCACGACCATTACGGCATGCCGGACGCGCCACGCTTTGCACACCGCCCCAACGGCGAGGGCGGCCTCCTCGAACTGCCTCCTACCACGGTGCCGATGATGGGCCGCAACCTGCCTGCGGCGGGAGGCGGCTGGTTCCGGCTGCTGCCCTACGAACTCTCACGCTGGATGCTGCAGCGCGTCAACGATCAGGAGCAGGCACCGTGCATGTTCTATTTCCACCCCTGGGAAGTCGACGCCGGACAGCCGCGCCAGGCGGGCCTCTCAGCCAAGACGCGCTTTCGCCATTACGTCAATTTGCACCGTATGCCGGGCAGACTGCGCAAATTGCTGAACGATTTCGAATGGGACCGCGTCGACCGCGTGTTCCTGGCCGATAAATGAACAAGACAAAACAATATTGTAGGAGGGGCGCCCTCGCCCCGAATTACGCCCACGCAGCGACCAACGCCCGATTTCGCGGCGAGGGCGCCGCTCCTACGTGGGTGGGCACCCAATCAGAGCATCCGGGTTGAATATGCAAGCCGAACCCCTCGCCATTTCCGCCGCATTGGCGGCTGAAGTCATGGTTCGCCCGCTGCAAGCGAGCGACACAGCACGCTGGGATGCCTATGTGCAGGCGCACCCGGACGCGACCTTTTTCCACCGCGCCGGCTGGAAGCGCGTGATCGAGGACGCGTTCGGCCATCGCACGCATTTTCTGCTGGCCGAGCGTGGCGGCGACATCGTAGGGGTGCTGCCGCTGGCCGAGATCAACAGCCGGCTGTTCGGACACAGCCTGTCATCGCTGCCGTTCTGTGCCTACGGCGGCATCCTGGCCGATCATGACGCTGCCTGGCGCGCACTCGACGAAGCCGCGCAGGCGCTGGCCACCCGGCTCAAGGTCGGCGCGCTCGAATGCCGCAACCAGATCGCCCAGCATGCACACTGGCCGACCAAGGATCTGTACGTCACCTTCAAGAAAGCCATCGCGCCCGAAATCGAAGCCAACCTCAACGCCATTCCGCGCAAACAGCGGGCGATGGTGAGGAAGGGCATCAAGGCCGGGCTGGTCAGCGAAATCGATCCCGATACCACGCGGTTCTTCGAAGCCTATTCGGCAAGCGTGCATCGCTTGGGCACGCCGGTTTTCTCGCGCAAGTTCTTTCGCCTGCTAAAGGATGAATTCGGCGACGACTGCGAGGTGCTGACCATCACCCTGGCTGGAAAAGTGATCTCCAGCGTGATGTCGTTCTATTTCCGCGACGAGGTGCTGCCGTATTACGGCGGCGGCGTGGATGCGGCACGCGCAGTGGCGGGCAACGACTTCATGTACTGGGAACTGATGCGACGCGCCTGTGAACGCGGCCTCAAGGTGTTCGATTTTGGCCGCAGCAAGCGCGGTACCGGCTCGTTCGACTTCAAGAAGAACTGGGGTTTCGAGCCGACGTCGCTGTATTACGAGTATTTCCTGGTCACGGATACCGAGGTGCCCGAGATCAACCCGCTCAATCCGAAATACCGCCTGTTCATCCAGGCCTGGAAGAAAATGCCGCTGGCAGTTGCCAACGTGATCGGGCCGCATATCGTCAAGAATCTGGGGTAGGGCGCAGCATGGAATTTCAGCTTGCCTTCGTATTGGCCGTCACCGTGCCGCCCTCTCCCCAACCCTCCCCCGCTTGCGGGGGAAGGGGCGAAGGTTTCGCTTCGCGAGGCCAGATCGCATGAACGAAGGCCTGCTGTTTCTCGCGCACCGCATCCCGTTCCCGCCCAACAAGGGCGACAAGATCCGCTCGTTCCATCTGCTGCGTCATCTCGGCAAGCGCTATCGACATCCACCTCGGCGCCTTCGTCGACGATCCCGAAGACTGGCAATACCAGGATGCGCTCAAGCCTTATTGCAAGTCGATCAAGCTGCTGCCGCTGCACCCGCGCCGGGCGAAGCTGGCGAGCCTGGCCGGCCTGCTGACCGGCGAGGCGCTGACGCTGCCGTACTACCGCAGCCGCGAACTCGGGCGCTGGGCAGCCGATCTGGCCGCATCCGGGAGAGTGACGTGCGGGCTGGCGTTTTCTTCGGCGATGGCGCAGTTCATGCCGCGCAGATCTTGCGCGCCGCGTGCTCGACATGGTCGACGTCGATTCCGACAAGTGGACGCAGTACGCGCCGACGCAGCGCTGGCCGCTGTCGATGGGTGTATGCGCGCGAAGGTCGCAAGCTGGCTGAATGGGAAGCACGGGTGGCGCAGGAATTCGACGCCACCCTGCTGGTGTCGCCCGCCGAGGCGGCGCTGCTGCAGCAGCGCGTGCCGCAGGCACGCGACAAGATCGGCGCGTTCGAGAACGGCGTCGACGCCGACTATTTCTCGCCGGCGCGCGACTATCCGAATCCCTATCCGGCCGATGTGCAGGGCATCGTGTTTACCGGCGCCATGGACTACTGGCCGAATATCGACGCCGTCACCTGGTTCGCCGAGCGGATATTTCCGGCCGTGCGTGAAGCGGTGCCGGCTGCGCAGTTCACCATCGTCGGCAGCCGTCCCGGCGAAGCCGTCGGCACGCTGGCGCGCCAGCCCGGCGTCGTCGTCACCGGCAGCGTGCCCGATGTGCGGCCCTGGCTGGCGCATGCCGCCTGCGCGGTGGCGCCGCTGCGCATCGCGCGCGGCGTGCAGAACAAGGTGCTCGAGGCGATGGCGATGGCGCGCCCCGTCGTCGCCAGCGCCCAGGCCGCCGAAGGCCTCCGTGCCGAGGCGGGACGCGACTACATTCTGGCGCAGGGTGAGGCCGACTTCGCCGAGGCCGTGGTGGCCCAACTGCAGTCCGCTCGACCGCCGCACAGGCGCGCGACTGCATCCTTGCGCATTACGACTGGGACCGCAATCTGGCCGCGATCGACCCCCTGTTCGAACGCGGCCCGCTCGCGGCCCCAGATCTGGAGACTTGTCCCGCATGAGTGCCTTGCCCGAATCGCTACCCACCACGCCGCGCAGCGGATGGCTGCTGCCCGGCTGTGCTGACCCTCGGCGTCCTGCTGATGCTGACCGCCCTGTTCTGGCCGACGTTCTATTCGATGGCCGAAGTGTGGGAGCGCTCGGAAACCTTTACCCACGGCTATCTGATCTTCCCCATCAGCGCCTGGCTGATCTGGCGCCAGCGCGATGTGCTGGCACGGATCCAGCCGCGCCCCGACCTGCGCGGGCTGATCCTGCTGGCGTCGCCGGCGCCGGCTGGCTGCTGGCCGATGCGGGCAGCGTCAACGTGGTCGCGCAATACGCGTTCATCGCCATGCTGATTGCCGTGGTGTGGACGCTGCTGGGCTGGGCGTTCGTGTGGGCGGCGTTCTTTCCCGCTGATGTTCCTGTTCTTTGCGGTGCCGGTGGGCGAGTTCCTGATCCAGCCGCTGATGGGGGTGACCGCCGATTTCACCGTGGCGATGCTGCAGGCGACCGGCATCCCGGTGTATCGCGAAGGCACCTTCTTCAGCATTCCCAGCGGCGACTGGTCGGTGGTCGAAGGCTGCTCCGGGCTGCGCTATCTGATCGCCTCGGTCACGCTCGGCGTGCTGTACGCCTACCTCACCTACCGTTCGTGGAAGCGGCGCCTGCTGTTTTCCATCGCCGCGATCATCGTGCCGATCTTCGCCAACAGCGGCCGCGCCTACATGATCGTGATGATCGCGCACCTGTCCGACATGAAGCTGGCGCTCGGCGTCGACCACTACATCTACGGCTGGGTGTTTTTCGGCCTGGTCATGCTGCTGCTGTTCTGGATCGGCAGCTTCTGGCGCGAGGACGACCAGCCGGAGCCCGAGCCTGTACCAACGGCTGCTGCGGTTCCGGATGCGGCTGCGCGGCCGTTGCTGCCGGTTACGCTGCTGGTGCTGCTGGTTGCAGGGGTGTGGCCGGCCTACGCCCTCTGGCTCGACACGCGGCCGCTGCCGGCCATGCCCGAATTGCAGGTCGAGACGCAGGGCGGCTGGCAGCCCGGCGAGGCCTTCACCACCTGGGTGCCGCACTGGGTCGGCGCCGACCGCCAGTTGCGCCAGTCTTACACGCGGGACGGACGCAACGTGCTGCTGGAGCTCAATTACTACGTGACCCAGCGGCAGGATGCCGAACTCATCAACTCGCAGAATTTCATGATCAGGCAGAAGGACCCGGCATGGTCGAACGTCGGTGAAACCCTCGTCAACGTGCAGATCGGCGGCCAGTCGCGCCAGGTGCGGCAGGCGAAGCTGCGCGGCAGCAACGGCCAGCGCCTGCTGGTGTGGCAGTGGAACCTGATCAACCAGCGTCCCGTCGTCAACGACCATCTGGCCAAGCTGATCCTGGCGTTCGACCGGGTGCGCCTGAAGCGCGACGACGGCCTGTCGGTGCTGATCGCCACGCCGTATGAGGATGCGAATATCCAGACCGCAGAGCCGACGCTGGCAGCGTTTTGCCGCCGACATGGAGCCCGCATCGTTGCGCGCAGCCTCGACCAGGTCGACGGGCAGTGACTGCGCACATCGTGCATATCGTGCACCGCTTCGACACCGGCGGCATGGAAAACGGCATGGTGAACCTGTTCAACACCCTGTCGCCGCAACGTTATCGGCATACCGTGGTGGCGCTCACCGACTACAGCGATTTTCGCCAGCGCATCACCGCGCAGCCGGTCGATTTCCATGCCCTGCACCGTGCTCCGGGGCATGGCCTCGGCTGGACGCTGCGGCTCTGGAAGCTGCTGCGCCGTCTCAAGCCCGATCTGGTGCACACCCGCAACCTGGCGGCGCTGGAGGCGCAGTTCGTCGTTGCCGGCGCCGGCATCCGTGCCACCGTGCACGGCGAGCATGGGCGCGACGTGTTCGACCTCTACGGCCGCAACTGGAAATACAACCTGCTGCGCCGTGCCGCCCGGCCGCTCGTGTCGAACTACATTGCCGTGAGCCGCGACCTCGAGACCTGGCTGCGCGGGACCGTCGGCGTGCCGCCGCGCAAGCTGCACCAGATATACAACGGCGTCGACAGCGCAAAATTCCATCCACGCGACGGACGTGCGGCCGGACGTGCTGCCGCCAGGGTTCGCCGCCGACAGCAACGGTGGTGTTCGGCTCGGTGGGCCGCATGGTCGAGGTCAAGGATTACCCGACGCTGGCGCGCGCGTTCATCCAGCTGGTGCAGCAGCAGCCCGAACGGGCTGAACGCGTGCGACTGGTCATCGTCGGCGAAGGCCCGGCGCGCGCGGCCTGCCTCGAGCTGCTGCAATCCGCGGGGCTTGCGCAGCTGGCCTGGCTGCCGGGCGAGCGCCACGACATCGCGGACATCATGCAGGCGCTCGACGTGTTCGTGCTGCCGTCGAAAAACGAGGGCATCTCCAACACCATTCTGGAAGCGCTGGCGAGCGGGCTGCCGGTGATCGCCACCGCGGTGGGCGGCAATGTCGAACTGGTCGAGGAGGGGGTCAACGGCACGCTGGTGCAGCCGGGCGACGTGGATGGCATGGCACAGGCCTTGCTCGGTTATCTCGACGCACCGGCGCGCATCGCCGAGCACGGTGGCAACGCGCGGCGACAGGCCGAGCAGCGCTTCAGCATCCCGGCCATGGCCGAGGCCTATGCCAGGGTCTACGATCGGACGCTGGGGCACTGACGTCAGGGCTTTGCCAGCAAGCCTGAAAACTCGACAGCGACAGGGGACAGACAAGGAAATGTGCGGCATCACCGGAATTTTCGATACACGCGACAGCAGCGAGATTTCACGCGAACTGCTGCATCGCATGAACGAAACGCAGTTTCATCGCGGCCCCGACGAAGGCGGCCTGCATCTGGAGCCGGGACGTGGGGCTGGGCCACCGGCGGCTGTCGATCATCGACCTGTCGACCGGCCAGCAGCCGCTGTTCAACGAGGACGGCTCGGTCGTCGTCGTGTTCAACGGCGAGATCTACAACTTCCAGGAACTGGTGCCCGAGCTCGAGGCGCTCGGTCATGTCTTCCGCACCCACTCCGACACCGAAGTCATCGTGCACGCCTGGGAAGCCTGGGGCGAGGCCTGCGTCGCGCGCTTTCGCGGCATGTTCGCGTTCGCGCTGTGGGATCGCAAGCAGGAAACCCTGTTCGTGGTGCGCGATCGCTTCGGCGTCAAGCCGCTGTATTACGCCTTTCTCGACAGCGGCGAATTCATTTTCGGTTCGGAGCTGAAGTCGCTGATGGCGCATCCCGGCCTGCCGCGCGACATCGACCCGCTGGCGGTCGAGGAATATTTTGCCTACGGCTACGTGCCCGAGCCGCGCACCATTTTCAAGCGCGCGTACAAGCTGCCGCCGGGCTTCACGCTCACGCTCAAGCGCGGCCAGGCGCGCGCGCTGCCGAAGCAGTACTGGGACATGCCGTTCACCCCGGTAGAGGTGACGGACGAGGCCGCCGCGATGGACGAACTGGTCGCGCGCATGCAGGAATCGATCCGCCTGCGCATGATCGCCGACGTGCCGCTGGGCGCCTTCCTGTCGGGCGGCGTCGATTCCAGCGCGGTGGTGGCGATGATGGCGACGCAGTCGACTACGCCGGTCAACACCTGCTCGATCGGCTTCGACGACCCCGCGTACAACGAAGTCGAATTCGCGCAGCAGGTGGCCGACCGCTACCACACGAACCACCACGTCGAAACCGTCGCCTCCAACGATTTCAGCCTGGTCGACAAGCTCGCCCAGGTGTACGACGAGCCCTACGCCGATTCGTCCGCGCTGCCGACCTACCGGGTGTGCGAACTGGCGCGCAAGCACGTCAAGGTCGCGCTGTCGGGCGACGGCGGCGACGAGCATTTCGCCGGCTACCGGCGCTACCGCTGGTTCCGCTACGAAGAACGCATGCGCTCGATCATCCCGCTCGCGCTGCGCCGTCCGCTGTTCGGCACGCTCGGCAAGCTCTATCCCAAGGCCGACTGGGCGCCGAAAGTGTTCCGCGCCAAGACCACGTTCGAGGCGCTGGCGCGCGACACCGTCGAGGGCTATTTCCATGGCGTCTCGCTGCTGTCCGACGCGCAGCGCAAGCAGCTGTTCTCGCCGGCCTTCAAGCGCGAACTGCAGGGCTACCAGGCGGTGGAAGTGCTGCGCCGCCATGCCGCGGTGGCGCCCACCGACGACCCGCTTGTCGCTGGTGCAGTATCTCGACATGAAAACCTATCTGGTCGGCGACATCCTGACCAAGGTCGACCGCGCCAGCATGGCGCACGCGCTCGAAGTGCGCGAGCCGCTGCTCGATCACGAACTGATGGGCTGGGTCTCGGGCCTGCCCATCGACCTCAAGCTGCGCGGCACCGAAGGCAAGTATCTGCTGAAGAAGTCGATGGAATCGTATCTGCCGCACGACGTGCTGTACCGCAGGAAAATGGGCTTCTCGGTGCCGCTCGAAGCCTGGTTCCGCGGCCCGCTGGCGGCCACCATCCGCAGCGTGGTGCTGGGCGAGCGGCTGGCCGCCACCGGCATGTTCAACCAGGCCTTCCTGCGCGAGGTGGTCGAGGCGCACCAGTCGGGCCGCCGCGACTATTCGGTGATCCTGTGGACGGTGCTGATGTTCGACGCCTTCCTGGGGCAGGTGCTGGGCATTGAGGACGCGGAAAGGCGGGCGGCATGATCGCGAACCAGATAGCCCTCGCTGTAGGAGCGGCGCCCCCGCCGCGAATACCCGCGCCGCACGACTGTCCGCAATCGGCCCGGGGGCGGGCGAGCGTGGTTGTTGCTGATTCAGCAGCCATACAACCACGGCCTACCCCTTGCGGGTGCTCCTACATTCTTGTAGGCGTCCCCCGCAACGACGGCATGGGAAAATGCCGACGTACCATGAAAATCCTCCACGTCTTCGACCACACCCTGCCGCTGCACTCCGGCTACACCTTCCGCAGCGCGGCGATCCTGCGCAACCAGCGGAAAATGGGCTGGGACACCTATCACCTGTCCGGCCCCAAGCAGATCAATTGCAGCGTGATGGAAGAGGACGCCGACGGCCTGCATTTCTACCGCACGCCCAAGCCCACCGGCCTGCTGGCGAAACTGCCCGGCGGCGACCCGTTCGCGGTCATGGGCGCGATCGAGAAGCGCCTGCTGCCGCTGGCGCACGAACTGCAGCCCGACGTCATCCACGCGCATTCGCCGGTGCTCGATGCGGTGCCGGCGATCCGCGTCGGCCGCAAGCTCGGCATCCCGGTCGTCTATGAAATCCGCGCCTTCTGGGAAGACGCCGCGGTCGACCACGGCAGCACGCAGGAAGGCAGCCTGCGCTACAAGCTCACCCGCGCGCTGGAAACCTGGGCGGTCAAAAACGCCGACGCCGTCACCGTCATCTGCGAAGGCCTGCGCCACGATCTGATCGCGCGCGGCATCCCGCAGGGCAAGATCACCGTCATCCCCAACGCCGTCGACATCGACAAGTTCGGCGTCGGCGGCAAGCCCGACGTCGAACTGAAAATGAAGCTGGGCCTCGGCAACAGCCGCGTGCTCGGCTTCATCGGCTCGTTCTACGCCTACGAAGGACTGGATCTGCTGATCGCCGCGCTGCCGGCCATCCTCAAACAGATGCCCGACGTCAAGCTGCTGCTGGTCGGCGGCGGGCCGCAGGATACGGCACTGAAGCAGCAGGTGATGGCGCTCGACCTGAGGGACCGCGTGGTGTTCACCGGCCGCGTGCCGCACGCCGAAGTGAACCGCTATTACGACCTGGTCGACGTGCTGGTCTACGCGCGCCACCCGATGCGGCTGACCGAACTGGTCACCCCGCTGAAGCCGCTGGAAGCGATGGCGCAGGGCAGGCTGATGGTCGCCTCCGACGTCGGCGGCCACAAGGAACTGATCCAGGACGGCAAGACCGGCGTGCTGTTCCGCGCCGGCAGCACGCGGGGACCTCGCCAGCAAGGTGGTGGGCTTGCTGAAGTACGAGCAGGGCTGGGACGCCATGAAGCGCAACGGCCGCCAGTTCGTCGAGGCCGAGCGCAACTGGGCCGCCAGCGTGGCGCGCTATCGGCATGTGTATGGCGCGTTGCTGAAGGCGTCCACCCACGAGGTTCCTGCCTGATGCGCGTGGCGCTCATTGGCCCGCTGCCGCCGCCTTCCGGCGGGATGGCCAACCAGACTATTCAACTGCAGCGCCTGCTCCTGGAAGAAGGCATCGACGTGGAACTGGTGCAAGTGAATGCGCCTTACCATCCCCGATGGATGGGCAGGGTACGCGGCTTGCGTCGCGATGGCTCGGCTGCTCCCCTATCTGGCCGCACTCTGGCACGCCCTGGGCCGTGCCGACGTAGTGCATCTGATGGCCAACTCGGGCTGGTCGTGGCATCTCTTTGCCGCGCCCGCGATCTGGGTTGGGCGCCTGCGCGGCACACCCGTTGTGGTGAATTATCGTGGTGGTTTTGCGGGTGAGTTTCTGGCACGGCAAGCAGCCTGGGTCCGCTTCAGCATGCGCCGCGCCGCACGGCTGGTCGTCCCTTCGGGTTATTTGCGTGCCGGTGCTTCGCCGCGCACGCGCATGCCGGCCGACATCGTCCCAACATCGTCGATACCGAACGTTTCGATCCTGGTGCTGTCCTCTGCGGATGCGCTCCGGTCATCCTGGTAGCACGCGAATCCTGGAGCCTATCTACGATAACGCCAGTGCCATCCGTGCATTGCGCGCTGGTCAAGCTGCACGCATTCCTCAAGCACACCTCATCGTGGCGGCAGTGGCCCAGAAGGAAAGCGCGACTCAAGCAACTGGCCGCATCTCTTGGTCTGGGTGATCACGTTCATTTTCTCGGCGCGTGTCGGAGACGAGCTCGATATGCCGACGCTGTACCGCAGTGCTCGATCGTCGCTCGAACCCCAGCCCGTCGACAACATGCCCAACTCGGTGCTGGAAGCGCTCGCCTGCGGGGTGCCGGTGGTCAGCACCCGAGTGGGAGGCGTGCCCTACATCGTCGAGCATGGGAGAACTGCGCTGCTGGTCGAACCGGATGCAGTGACCGACATGGCTGATGCCATCGTGCGCATCCTGACTGAGCCTCGAGCTGGCTGATCGGCTTCGCTTGGCTCGGGCCTTCAGTTGCGAACGTCTATACCTGGCCAAAAATCAAGCCGATGCTGCTCAACGTGTATGCGGAAGCCATGCGAGCCATACTTCAGAGCGTTGCTGAAACGTGGAGCTTGGCGATCAATGATTCCCAGCCTGGTTTGCCCGCAGCGATCTACCGCGCTGCAGGAGGCGGCGATGCACCGCCCCACCTTTGCGATGCTCGCCGAACTCGAGCGTACGCAATGGCTGTCGCGGAGGCAATCGAGGCTTATCAGACGCAACGCCTGAATCAGTTACTGGCCAGCGCGCTGGCGCACAGCCCCTGGCATGCCGACCGCCTGCGCGCAGGCGGCTCTGGAGGATGCGGTCAGGCGGGGCGTGTGACGCTGGACGATCTGCCACGCCTGCCGACCATGAACAAGCGCGATGCCCGTGACAACGTCGATCAACTGGTCTGGCGCGGCGTGCCGGGCGGTGTGTTCAAGTACACCACCGGCGGCTCCAGCGGTGAGCCGCTGATCTTCTACTTCGGCCGCGCGCGCCAGGCTTCCGATGCCGCAGGCCGCATGCGCGCACGACGCTGGTGGGGCGTGGAGCCGGGTGAGCGCGAAGCCTATCTGTGGGGCGCGCCGGTCGAGCTCAACAAGACCGACCGCATCAAGACACTGCGCGACCGGCTGGTCAACCAGCTGGTGCTGAACGCCTTCGCCATGTCGCCCGCAGCGCATGGACGACTATCTCGATGCGCTCCAGGCCTGGCAGCCCAAGTGCCTGTACGGCTATGCCAGTCGAGCTCGCGCTGCTGGCGGCGCATGCCGAGGCGCGCGCAGCGCAAGCTGCAGCTTGCCGCAGCTGCACGTGGTCTGCACCACCGGCGAGCCGCTGTATCCGCATCAGCGCGAACTCATCGCACGGGTCTTCGGCGCGCCGGTGGCGAACGAGTTCGGCAGCCGCGACATCGGCTTCACCGCCCACGAGGCGCCGGACGGGCAGATGCTGCTGATGAGCGAAAGCCATCATCCTCGAAGTGCTGGACGAGGCCGGCCAGCCGGTGGCGCCCGGCGAGACGGGCGAGGCCGTGATGACCGGCCTGGCTTCAGAGGCGCAGCCCTTCATCCGCTACCGCACCGGCGATGTGGTGCGCCTGTGCCGGCCGAGCCGGCCGCCGGCGGGCAGCGGGCTGCACGTCATCGCCGAGGTGACGGGGCGGCAGACCGATTTTGTCGTCGCCGCCGATGGCCGCGATCATGCATGCGCTGGCGGTGATCTATGTGCTGCGCGCCGTGCCGGGGATCGCCCAGTTCAAGTGCATCCAGCATGCGCTCGACCGCATGGAGGTGCAGGTCGTGCCGGATGCCGGCTGGAACGAGGCCGCCCGGAAGGCCGTGGTCGATGGACTGCAGGCCCGCCTGGGAGATGCGCTGCAGGTTGACCTTGCGGTTGCTGGACGAGATCCCGCCCGAGGCGTCCGGCAAGCATCGCTATGTGGTCAGCCACGTGCCGCTGGCCGAAAGCTTGAAGCAGGCTGCTGCCTGAACACGAATTGACCTGAGCCGAATCATGAAACCATCATCTCTTATCCAGCTTCCCCTGCGCTACAAACCCTGGCAAGGACGCCATCTGCGTCTGGTGATGCAGGACATGGCAGGAACCGCCCGCCAGCCCGAGCAGGACAACCGCACACATCTGCGTGGCGCCATCGACTGGCTGTGCCGCGCGCAGGACGTCCGCAAGGGCCAATCCGATGCCGGCGGGGTCGCTGCCGGCTGGAGCTTCGAGGACGGCTGGCTGCCCAGCTATCCCGAAACCACCGGCTACATCATCGAAACCTTCCTTGCCGCAGCGCAACACCTCGACCGCCCGGAACTGATCGGGCGCGCCCAGAAAATGATCGACTGGGAGCTCTCGCTGCAACTGCCGATGGTGCCTTTCCCGGGCATTTTGGCGAGGCCGGCAGCCACCCGGTGATCTTCAACCAGGGCCAGATCATGCATGGCATGGTGGCCGGCTATACGTCACTCAATCGCCAGGACTGCCTGGAAGCCGGGGTGCGTGCCGGCCACTGGCTGGTGGCGCAGCAGGACGAGGACGGCTGCTAGCGCAAGTTCGAGCACAATGGTGTGCCGCATGTCTACAACACGCGCGCCATCTGGGCGCTGGCAGCCATGGGCGTGGTGGCGAACGAGACCGGTTTTCTGCTGGCGGCGCGGCGCAACCTCGACTGGGCGCTGACCCAGCAGACGCCGAGCGGCTGGTTCGCCACCAATGCCTTTGTGCCGGGTCGGCATCCTTTCACCCACACCATTGCCTACGCCATTCGCGGCTTTATCGAAGTGGCGGTGCTGCTGGGCGAGGAGCGCTATCTACGGGCGGCCGAAAACGCAGCCCGCGGGCTGATGGCAAAGCAGCGCAGCGATGGCTGGCTCGCCGGTACCTACGGCGACGGCTGGACGTCCGACGGCAAGCTACGCCTGCGTCACCGGCGTCGCGCAAATGGCCCTGTGCTGGCTGCGGCTGGCGCAGATCAGCGGGGATACGAGCTACCGCGATGCCGCGTGGCGGGCGATTGCCTACGTCAAGCGTACCCAGCGTCTGGAAGAGGATGACGCCGTCGTGCGCGGTGCCATTCCCGGGTCGGCGCCGATCTGGGGCGCCTATTCGCGCTTCGAATTCCCCAACTGGGCGGCAAAGTTCTTTGCCGATGCACTGATCATGGACATGGCCAACGTCGTCGGTGCCCCCCGTCCCGGCTGCAGCCAAAGGGCTTGCGCGATGAGCCGGCTTGCGGATCATGATCCTGTGCGGGCGCAGCGCCCGGCACCTGTATGTCGCCAATGCCCTGTGCCGCGCGGGCGATGCGCTGGCCATCGTGCAGGAAACCGGCGGCGAGTGGAACCTCAAGAAAACCCTGAAGAAACTGCGCCCCGACAATCTGTTTCGCAAGGTCTGGCGCTGGCTGCGCGACCGCCGCCGCTATACCGGCAACCCGAGGCGAAATTCTTTTTTCCGGATGGCGATCCCCGGCTCGATCATCCCGAACTGGTGAGCGAAGTCCCGCACATCAATCATCCCGACGTGGTGAAGACTGGCGCGTGAACTCAAGCCTGATCTGATCTGCGTGTTCGGCACCTCGCTGATTCGCGGTGACCTGCTGAGCGAAGGCCGCCTCGGCATCATCAACCTGCACGGCGGGCTTTCACCCGAATATCGTGGTGCCGACTGCACCTTCTGGGCGCTCTACAACGGCGAACCGGAAAAGATCGGCTGCACCCTGCATTACATCGATGCCGGCATCGACACCGGTCGCCTGATTGCCCACATCAGCCCGGAGGTACGCGAAGGCGACGGTGAACTGGAGCTGTTCTGGCGCGCGGTGAGGATAGTGCCGAGGTCTATGGCGAAGCCGTCGCACGGCTGGCACTGGGCGAACAGCTTGGCATGGTGCAGCCAGGCAAGGGCCGCCTTTATCAGGTCAAGGACCGTGGCCTGCGCCATGAGCGTGCATTGGCGCTGCGGCTGGCTTCCGGCATGCTGGCGGGCATGGCCTTGCCGCGTAGAGTCCGCTGGTTTACGGGCGTGACCGCACAGGAGCAGAACACATGAGAGACATCCTGGTCACCGCAATTGTGTTCGGCGTTCTGCCGTTCATTTTCAAGCGTCCCTGGATCGGCATCCTGCTGTGGTGCTGGCTCGGCTACATGAACCCGCACCGGCAGACCTGGGGCTTTGCCTACGACTTCCCGTTCGCATTCATCTGCGCCATCGTCACCATCATGGCCTTCCTGTTCTCGCAAGAGAAAAAGGAAATGGTCTGGACGCGCGAGACGGTACTGCTGCTGATGTTCATCGGCTGGATGTTCATCACGACCTTTTTCGCCTTCTATCCCGAATCTGGCCTGGCTCCAGTGGAACAAGGTCTGGAAAATCCAGCTCATGGTCTTTCTCACGGCCATGATCATCAAGGAACGCCAGCACCTGCACTGGATGATCTGGGTCATCGCGCTGTCACTGGGTTACTACGGCGTCAAAGGGCGGCATATTCACCATCGTCCATGGCGGGCAGTTCAGGGTGCAGGGGCCATCCGGCACCTTCTTTGGCGGCAACAACGAAATGGCGCTGGTGCTGGCGATGCTGATCCCACTGATCCGCTACCTGCATCTGCAGGCTACCCAGCAATGGGTTCGTACGGGATTGGCGTCAGCCATGGTGTTGTCCGGGGTCGCCGCCATCGGCAGCCAGTCGCGTGGCGGGCTGCTGGCGATGGCAGCCATGGGATTGTTCCTGTGGTTCAAGAGCCGCCACAAGTTCGTTACCGGCATCTACATGGTGATTGCGGTCCTGATCATGGCTGCGGTGATGCCGCAGGAATGGTACGACCGCATGCATTCCATCCAGAATTACCAGCAGGACGAGTCGGCGCTGGGGCGCATCAACGCCTGGCATACCGCATTCAATGTGGCGAAGGACCGGGTGACCGGCGGCGGGTTCGAGATGTTCAGGCCACCGACCTTCCGCCAGTACGCACCCGAGCCCTTCCGGGTGCACGACGTGCACAGCATCTACTTCGAGGTGATGGGCGAGCAGGGCTTCATCGGGTTCGGCATGTTCATCCTGCTGGCGGTGTTCGCCTGGCTGCGTGCCAACCAGGTGATACGTGTATGCAAGAACGACCCTGAACGAAAATGGGCGGCCGATCTGGCGGCGATGATCCAGGTCAGCCTGGTCGGCTATGGGGCCGGGGGGGCCTTCCTCGGGCTGGCCTATTTCGACCTGACCTATCACCTGATGATTATTCTGGTGCTGGCGGCCAAGTTCTCGGGTGTGCTGGGGAAGCACTGAGCCAGCCCTGACTCAGGTAAAACCTGGCACGTTGCCGCATCCGTCCAGCCGGTTCGATCAGGAGCGGGTCGGGCAGCGCGTATAGGCAGATGGATGACGTGGTCTTCGCTTGTAGCACTGACGGCGCAGGAGCCGCCGCCTCGTCCGACTCGGCGCGTGCTTCATTTGCGAACGTCAGTGTTCGTTCGCCTGCAGCCACTGCTCCAGCATCATCATCACCCAGATCATCACCCCGTAATAGCTGGCATGCGGGCCGCGCTGCATGGCCAGCATGTGATCCAGATACGCCGGCTGGATCCAGCCGCGCTGCTTGAAATCCGACAGGCTGTCGCCGACGAGTTCGCCGAGCGGTGCGTATTGGTTGCTCCACACGCCGAACGGCAGGCCGAAGCCATGCTTGCTCTTGTTGATGATCTTTTCCGGCAGCAGGTCGGTCAGCGCTTCCTTGAAGAACCAGCGCAGTTTTTGCCCGCGCACCTTGTAATCCACCGGCAGGGCGATTGGCAAACGCCACCATGCGGTCGTCGAGCAGCGGGTAATGCACCTCGATGCCTGCCGCCTCGGTCATGGTGCCGACCTTGCGCAGGTCGTTGTCGGCCAGGGTGAACTTCAGGTCCAGATGCATCATGCGGTTGATGTAATGGTCCGACGCGGTGCGCTCGTAAACTTCGGTGAGTGCGGCATCCGTCGACGAGGGGTCGACGGCATGGATGAAATCCGCGGCAAAAATCTGGTCGAGCGGGGTGCGGTGCAGGAAGTTGTAGGTTTCCAGTCGCAGCGGCAGGCCGATCTTGGCCTGGGTGACGTAGCTTTTCAGCTTGGACAGCGGGAAGTGGTCGGACAGGCCCGGCAGGTGTGCGATCGGCTCGATCAGCCCGCGCCGCAGCAGGGCGGGCAGGTGGGCATAGGCCTCGAACAGGCGCTGCTTGGCATAGCGCGCATTGCCGCCGAATATTTCATCGCCGCCGTCGCCGGCCAGCATGTGCTCGAATCCTGCTTCGCGCGCAGCCTTGGCGCAGAAATAGGTCGGCACGGCCGAGTCGTTGCCGAACGGCTCGTCGTATTCACGCGCGATGATGGGAATCGCGGTCACGATGTCGGCGGGCTTCAGGTAATACTCGTGGGGGCGGCTGCCGTAGCGTTCGACGGCGCAGCGCGCGTATTCCATCTCGTCGAAACCCGTCGGCGTCGAAGCCGATGGAAAAGGTGTCGACCGGTGCGCCGCGCGCGGCAGTGAGGGCGCCGACGACGGTCGAGCTGTCGGTGCCGCCGGAGAGAAACGCCGCGGTGGCGGGCGCATCGGCATCGCGCACGGCCTGGTCCAGCACGGTCGCGGAAATTGCGGCGGTGGGTGTCGAAGCCGGCGTCGGCCGGGGTGTAATCGGCCTGCCAGTAAAAACCGGTGCTGATCTGGCCGTTTTTCAGGGTGACGATTTGTCCCGGCAGCAGCTTGTGCACGCCCTGATACAGGCTGCGCGGCGCGGGGATGGTGTGGAAATACAGGTAGTCGTAGATCGCCTGCGGGTCGATGACGCGCCCCACGGCGGGGTGGGCCGCCACGCTTTGCACGCTGCTGCCGAACACCAGCTGGCCGCCGCGTTTGGCATAACACAGGCGCTCGGCGCCGACGCGGTCGAGCGCCAGAAAGGCTTTTTTCTTCAGCGGTTCGAGCACGGCGAAGGCGAAGTTGCCGTGCATCAGGGTGGGCAGTTTTTCGCCGAAGCGCACCCAGCCGTGCGCCACCGCCACGGCCGGACTCTGGTCGCGGGCGATGAACGCCAGTTCGTCGTCCAGAAAGCGTGGGCGGCCCATGCAGCGCGGCGGCCAGGCCGTTTTCAACGTGGATGTCGGCCTTGCCGAAGCGCGAGCAGGCCGCCACCCCCAGCATCTGGCTGCTGTGTTCGTGCAGCACGCCTTCCGGCGACAGGCGGGCTGCGCTGCCCCATGTGCCTGATCAGATCCTGATGTGCGCCGTGGTCGCCGAGCCAGCCAAAAATGCCATCCATGGTGTGTTGTGTCAGAGTGATGCGGGATAATGTCCGCTCAATATAAACGAGCCTGCCGATTGGCACGAATCCTGTTTATAAAGAACGCTGAGGGAATGCTGAACAAGTCCTTCGACAAGCTCAGGACGAACAGTAATTAGTTGACTTCGTTCGTGGTGAGCTTGTCGAACCACACGGTAGCCCAACTTGATCAGTGTTTACCTAATGATTGCATTATTGTCAGAAAGCCAAGACTTTGAATGAATTCCTGAACAAGGTAAGCAAAACGCTTGCCTGGCATGCGCGACGCGTTCAACGCGGCCTGCGTGGTATGCGCTGGACGCTTACGCGACGACCTGCGCAGCGCCCGATCATCGTGGTCGGCTGTTCGCGCGCCGGCACCACACTGGTCTACAAGACCCTGTCGGAATCGCGCGAGATCGGCAGCCTGCAGCGCGAAACCCACGATTACTGGACCGACCTGCATCCGCCGGCCGACAAGCACTGGGACACCCACGCGCTGGATGCGGGCGACGCCAGCAGCGCGGATCGCGATGCCGTCAGCCGCTATTTCTACAGCTGGACCGGCCAGCATCGCTGGGTCGACAAGAACAACCAGAACGGCCTGTGCGTGCCCTATCTGCACGCGCTGTTTCCCGATGCCGTGTTCGTCTTCATCAAGCGCAGCCCGGGCGACAACCTCAATTCGCTGATCGAGGGCTGGCGCAAACCCGACGAATTCGCCACCTGGTCGAACGATCTGCCGGCGACCGTGGCGGTGGAAAACGGACAACTGCACCAGTGGTGCTTCTTTCTCGCCGACGGCTGGCGCAAGTATGTGAACGCGCCGGTCGAGGACGTCGCCGCGTTTCAGTATGCCGCCATCAACCAGGCCATCCTCGATGCCAAAGCCAGCGTGCCTGCGGGGCAATGGGTCGAAGTGTTTTACGAAGACTTTCTGCGCGATCCGGTCGCCACCTTTCGCCAGGTGTTCGAGGGATGTGGGCTGGATTTCGACGCGCGTCTGCAGGCGCACTGCGCCGAAGTGCTCGACATCCCCTACAACGCCTTTTCCGAAATCCGCCTGGACAAATGGAAGGACGGCCGCAACCGGGAAAAGATCGAACGCGTGTTGCCGCAGGTGGCGGATGTGGCCAGCCGGATGGGGTATCGATGACCGTGTTGGCACTCGCTCTCGCGATGCTGCTGCTGTTGTGGACAGCCGTGCTGCTGGCTTTCGCGCGGCCGCTTGCCGCGCGCTGGCGCGAGCCGGTGCTGCGTCATCCCGTGCTCATCATCGAAAGCGACGACTGGGGCGCGGGGCCGCTGGCGCAGGCCGATGCGCTGACCCGCCTGTCGGCACTGCTGCAGCGGATGCGCGATCGCAGCGGGCATCCGGCCGTGATGACGCTGGGCGTGGTGCTGGAAGTGCCGGACGGCGCGCGCATCGCCGCCAGCGGCGTGTACCGAATATCACGCGCTGCCGCTTGCCGATGCGCGCTTCGACGACGTGCGCGCGGCGATGCAGGCCGGCATCCGGGCGGGCGTGTTCGCACCGCAACTGCATGGCCAGATGCCACTACTGGCCGCCTGCGGTGCTGGCGGCTGCACAGTCCGATGCCAGCGTGCGCGACTGGCTCACCGCCCCCGATCCCGCCGCCACCGAGGACCTGCCTTCGCCCCTGCAAAGCCGCTGGGTCGATGCGTCCAGCCTGCCGTCGCACGCGCTGTCGCCCGAAGCGATCCGGCAGGCCGTCGCTGCCGAGGCCGCGGCCTACCGGGCCGTGTTTGGCAACGCGCCGCAGGTGGCGGTCGCCACCACCTTTGTCTGGAACGATGCGGTCGAAGCTGCCTGGGCGCAGGCCGGGGTCGAGGTCGTCATCACGCCGGGCCGTCGCGCCACCTGCCGCAATGCCGCCGGGCAGCCGGCCTGCGTGGATGCAACGATGCTGACAGGCGAGCGTTCACTCGCGGGGCAAACCTATCTGGTGCGCGATGTCTATTTCGAACCGGCGCTGGGACATGCGCCGCAGCGCCTGGTGGACGGCTTGCTGGCGCGCACCCGGCAGGGGCGCGCATGCCTGGTCGAAACCCATCGCTTCAATTTTCTGCAGGCGCTGGACGCCAGCCTGGACGCGCTCGAAACGGGCCTGAACGCAGCGCTGGCGGCCTGCTCCGAATCTGCGCTTTATCACCCCGCTCGAACTGGCGCATGCGATCCAGCGGCGCGATCCGGCCTGGATCGAAACCCGGCTGAAGCCGCGCCTTGCCGCCTGGCGCGCCCGCCTCGACGAGATTCCGCGCTTTCGCCGGGTGGCGCAGTTGAGCGGCCTGGCGCTGCCGCTGGCCTGGCTGGGGCGGGCGGCATGAACCCGCGCTTCTCGGTCGTCATCCCTGCATTCAATGCCGCCGCAACCCTGGCGCGCGCGATCGAATCGGTGCGCGCGCAAAGCTGGCCGGCGCACGAAATCATCGTGGTCGACGACGGCTCGACCGATGCCACCGCCGAGGTCGCACGCCAGTTCGGCGACGCCGTGCGACTGATCCAGCAGCCCAACAGCGGCGTCTCGGTAGCGCGCAACGCCGGTGCGGCGGCGGCCACCGGCGACTGGCTGGCGTTTCTCGATGCCGATGACTGGTATGAACCCGATCGCATCAAGCTGCATGCCGAGTGGATCGTCGAAGACGCGCCGCTGGATTTTCTGACCGGCGATTACGAATATCGCGACGACGCAGGCAGCCTGCTCGGCACCTCGATGGCGCAGCATGAATCCGGCCGCATGCTGCTCGACCAAGGCCGCCGGCGCGGTGCGCGTGGTGATGGAAACGCCCGCAGAAATTGCCGCTTTCGTGGCCGACCATTTTGGCGACACCCATACGCTATCTGTTCCGCGCGCACGCTTCATCGAACTGGGCGGCTACCCCACCGGCTTCAAGGTCTGCGAGGACGTGCACTTTCTGACCCGGCTGGTGGCGCAGAGCCGCCGCATCGGCGTGATCTGCCAAAGCCTCGGCGTCTACGTGATTCATGGCGGCAGCGCCACGCGCCGCAATCCGGTTGCGGCGCAGCGTGAAAACGTGCGCACGCTGACCGATCTCGTCGCGGCTGGCGGAAAACTTTCCGTTCCCGGTCAGGCAGGGAGTGGCGGAACGGATGCAAAGCGCCCGCTACAACCTCGGCTGTGCGTTGAGCAAAAGCGGCCAGCGCTTCTGCCGCAGTCAACGCCGTGTTGCCCACTCTTGTCGACGCGCCCGGGCTGGCAAAGTCTGCGCAGCCGTACTGTCGATGCTGAAAGGATGAGCACGTGAATCGCCTGCTGGTGCTGACCGAACTGTTCTTGCCCACCAAGGGCGGCACCGCCGTATGGGCGGCCGAGGTCTACAAGCGCCTTGGCGGCAAGGAAATCCACATCGTCACCGCCGACGTGCCGGGCGCAGCCGCAGTCGATGCGGTCCATCCCAACACCATTCACCGCCTGAACCTCAAGCGCGTGCCCTGGCTGCGCCCCGAGTCGCTGGCGATGTATGCGCGCTTCTTCTTCAAATCGCTGGCGCTGGCGCTCACCCACCGCTTCGACGCCATCCACGCCTTTCGTGCCCTGCCCGAAGGCCTGGTGGCGTGGGCGGTGGCGCGGCTGACGTTTCGCCCGGTCGTGATCTATGCTCATGGCGAGGAACTCACCACTTGGGGACGTGGCGGAAAATACAAGGCCATGCGCTTTGCCCTGCGCCATGCCGACCAGGTGATCGCCAACAGCGAACACACGCGCGACACCCTGCTGGAGATGGGCATCGATGCGGCACGCATCACCATCATTTATCCAGGCGTCGACGTGTCAGTATTTCGCCCGGGCTCGATACCACCGGTCTGCGCGAAAGTCTCGGCATCCGCCCCGACGAAAAGACTGGTCTTCTCGGTCGGCCGCCTGTCGCGCCGCAAGGGATTCGATCAGATGATCCGTGCGCCGCGCAAATGCTTCAGCGAAGGTGTCCCGGTGCACTACGTCATCGCCGGCATTGGTGAAGACGCCGACATACCTCGATGGACTGATCGCGGAACATCAATTGCAGGAGAGTCGTCCACCGGATAGGCGCGGTAGAACCGAAACCGACCTGCCGCGCTGGATGAATGCCTGCGATGTATTTGCCATGCCCAACCGTGAAATCAATGGCGACAACGAAGGCTTCGGCATGGTGTTCATCGAAGCTGCGGCGTGTGGTAAGCCTGTATTGGCGGGCGAGGCAGGCGGCACGGGCGCAGCAGTTATTGATGGCCAGACTGGCTTGCGGATTGATGCCACCTCTTTAGAGAATGTAAAGCAGGGTTTGATCAGGCTGATTTCCAATGTGCACGAAGCGGGCGAAATGGGAAGGTGTGGAAACTCCAGGGTCTTGAAAGAGTTTTCCTGGGAAAGAGTAGCCGAAAAGACACGCGACTTATCCTTGAGTTTAAAAAGAAGGAGCAAGAATTGAGTAAATACTGGATTGCTTTGCTGCTGTTGCTGACTTCAATGCCTACACTGGCAGTGGCGCCTTATGCGGCGACACCCGCAGAGAAAGCCATGTGTCAGGCACGTGTGTATTCACGACTGGGCGAGCGTGATCGGAACACCATACATATGCACCATTATTGCGACGGCTTGCGCTTCCTGGATCGCGCTTATGCCTCCATGGGGGACAAGGAAGACATGAAATATAACCTCAACCGATCTGTCGGCAATTTCGATTACGTGCTGTCACATACTGAGGAAAACTATGCCATGCGGGGCGAGGTGCACGTGAACAAAGCCCGTGCGCTGAAGTTGATGGGAAAGCGTGCCGAGGCTGTAGCTGAGTTTCACAAAGCATTACGCTATGAACTGGATTCTCCTGTTGTTTATCAGGCTTTAGCTGACCACTATCAGGAAACCGGCGACAAGAAAATGGCTCTTGAAATGGTTACGGAGGGATTGAAGCGCACCCCGGATTCAAAAGGCCTCAAGCGCCGTTACACCGAACTAGGGGGGAAACTACCCTATCCTGAGCCCATTCAGAATATGCCGGTCGAAACAGCTCAATCACTACCGGATGTGGATGAAGCCCCGACCAAAGTTGAAACTACGGGTGTTGAGAGCATTACCTCCGATTCACCAAACTCAGTGACAGAAGTTACAGCACCGAAGATTGGATCGCCAACAAATCCTTATTGTCGTTTTTGCCCGGATTGAGCTGTGTTTGTTGTTGTGGATCCAAGAGGTCATTCAGACGCCCCCATGAATCGCGCCCCAATCTCTGGGAGATTGACCAAGCTAGGGCGGTATCGCGATCATGGACGTTTCCATATATGAGCTTTTTTCAGGCCCATGGCGTGATGCTTGCTGTTGTCGACCGTGGTGGTTCTGCTAGGATTTACTCTTCCACAACGGTGCTCAGTCGTGCCGGTAGCGGACCTTGATCCTCTCAAAGCCCCAGTGAAAGACAAGGCTATGCTTTGTGCGCGGCTTGCTGTATTTCCACGGGATAATCGGTTTGGACGGCAGTTTGAAACCAAGCGCCCCGACCAGGTAGGCGAGCTTGACGCTGCGCACAATTCGCAGGTTGAAGCGGTAGAGGGCGTGCATGAAGGTGAACCCAATGCGTTCCAAGACGCCTTCGAACATAGGCTTGCCTTCGGTAAAACTGCAGAACGCCTGATAGGAGGCCGGAGAAAGAACGCGCGACAACTCAGGGTTGCGTGTGCCGGTTGTCTGATAAGGCCGCGCGATGGCCTTCTTCTTCTGGCCGAACAGGTGGCGGGGAACGCCGGCTTCCTCGGCGATGCGGCGCGGGATGGGGCGGTTGTAGTGCATGTTTTCAACGGACCAGGCGCGCATCGCCGCTGAATTCGAGTTCAGCATGATCGATTCGTGTTGGGTGCAGCCGATGAAAGGGATCGGCAGGTTCAGGAAGCCGAGTCGAAGACGGAACTCGCCGAGTGAAGCACCGGATGGGTCACCACGCACGATGTGCGGCCCCGCTTTCACATCTTGCCCCCAGATCTTGTCACCGTGATAGCCGGTCAGAAGGAGACTGGCCGGCAACACTTCTTCCAGTGCTGCCATGATGCAGTCATCGCCACCATAGCCTGTGGCCAGAAACTCCGCTTCCGGGCAGTCGGTCCTTTGCAGATAAGCTAGCGAATCGAATTCTCTGACCGTCAGGCCCAAGATCTCGCCGATCTGCAGGCCGCTGTCGTCTTCGCCTGAACGCGAGGTGCCAAATGTGACGGCCTGGGTACAGCCGGCGGACTTGCCCAGCACAGCGCACGCAGGCGAGTCGTAGCCGGAGGAAACTGTAGCCAGTGGCGAGTAGCGGATCTTGCGCTGCAACATCGGAGGCGTTACTGACAAGTGCGGTGACCTGTTCCTGCAGAAAGTCGCGGTATACCGAGTAGTCCGGAAACGCTTCGGGAAGCATCTTGGGCTGGGTTACCACCTCCAGGCCAGGGGTTACAGCCACGTTGCAATGGTAGTAAAGGTGCACCCGATTCCCGGCGCGGGTGGGGATGGACTTGGTGTAGTCCTTGAGGCCATACATGATCGACATCATGTCGAAATCGTAGGATTTGTAGCGGTTATCGATGTCATCTCCGCATTGCTGCAACAGGAAAGCGAGCGAGTTGGAACAGGTCACTCTCGCCGCCCTGCTTCAGCAGGTAAAGCGCCTGAAGGGTGTGTGTGGGGGCACAAAAAACCACGTCATCGCCCCGGATTACGCCGCCCGTCCCGGTGAAGGTCAATGCTTCTGGGATTCCCCTGAGCCGGTATTCCCCGCTCCACGCGCCCTCGCAGAAAAAGCCAGCGTCCCCCTCAACCCAGCTACCACAGCTCAGATCACCTCGTGCGAACCCTGTACGATCCGGGCACACCACGCAAGCCGGGGCAGTGTGGCCGTTTCTTTCAGGCGAAACACTAACGTCATGGTTCAACTCCGGTCTGCCCGTGCGGCGCATTGCGCAAGCTCTTCCAGTTGCAGCAGAAGCAGGGCGCGCGTCGCACCCCACCAGGTCCACCCTGAATTCCCATCCACTGCACCGATGGCCACGCGCGGCAACACCAGTGAACTCCGTATCAATTCCGAATGGCCATGACGCAGCACCGCACTGACCAATTCTCGACAGAGACGGCGGAAATAAGAAGGGTCTCGCACGCTTTCGACCTGTTTTTTCTCGAAAGGTATTCCCCGGTGCTCCGGGTAGGCCATCTGAATCGTTTCAGTGTGAAACTGATGGTCGAGAACGATTTCCGGCGGCAGGGATGTCAGGAAGTCGTACAGATCGTGATCGAGGTAGGGCGTATGAACCTGGAAGTCCTTCAGTATCCCGAATGGCAGGAGTGCTACCGCACGCCGGGTTCTGTTCCAGAAGTAGAAAGATCGCACGGGATTGGGTGAGTCGGCGTGCCGCTTGAGTTCTGTGCTCAAACGCTCGACTGCCAACTCCGGGCCCACGCCGCTGTATAAATCTGGTGTGAGAAGTCGTCGCAAGACATTTTCGTTCGTGCGTGATTCCAGTAGGGAGCGTGCCAACCCTTGCGTATCGGCGTAGTAGAGCCGCAGCTTTTCCTCGCTCTGATACAGGCCGGCAGAGAGGATGTCGCCGGCAATGCCATCGTAAAGAGTCCTCGTCTCGCCCTTGAGTCGATCGGCCATGGCCAATGCCCATGCATGTTCCTCCGAGCAGAAATGGGTTTCCACGTTCTTCCGCTGCTCTGCACGCACCCGCGATGCAGGGCGTTCCAATACTTCATGGCCGAGGTTAAGCACTCTGCAAAGGTTCTTGGCCACCACCAGATCCGGATTGGGTCGAGGCGGGAAATGCCTGGCGGTTACACATAATTTAGGCTGACGGCCTGACTTCAGGAGTTCAAACAGAATGTGCCGTGAATCCCTGCCTCCGCTGATCGGCATGACGAACGCATTATCCAGGGGTAGCCTGCGCTGGATGGCTGCCCTGAACAGGGATGCATAACCCTCCACTGCCGCGGCGCGGCTGATGGATTGCAACTTGCCATGCGCAAGGTTGCTTGTAAGGTCCACATGGCCATCCCGCCAGCGCAACGCGGCATTGGGGGGTAACTGCCGGATGGCGCGGAACGGGGTGTCTTCTCCCAGGAAAAATCCGAGGCGCAGGAATACGGCCAAGGCTGCGTGGTCGAAATCGCGCGGAGCACCCCGCTGCAGCAGGGTCGCCAAGGATGACGAAATGCAGAACGCGTCAGGCGTGGCGTAGTAGAAAAGTGGATACATGCCATAGCGGCAATTGGTGGCGCGCAGTTCTTGCCCATCCCACTTCCAGGAGGCGAAGACGCCTTCAGACAATTGCCTTCCAGTATGGTCGATCCGAAAGCCTAGCGAACACGTGGCGGAACCCTCGGAGACGAATTGTTCGCCCCGCCTGTAGACGTGAAAATGCTCAGTCATTTCGGGTCGGCAATCAACACCGCCATCTGGAAAAACGTAAGCGGTCACTCGGATAAGCCAGCAACGTTTTTTCCAACAACACCAGCCATTTGGCGAATAATTCACCTTTCATATGTTCTCCTCTGGCATGAAGAACCAGAATGGGTTTAATTGGAATTCCTGCCCCGCGGGAGCAGCATGCGCAGGCCGAACTTCAGATACGATACGGCTGGCCGGGTCCTCATCGCATTGATCAATGCCCTGTAAGCAGGAAAGCGCCGCCCATTATTAAAACAGAAGTGCGACTGGCTAAAGTATGCTGTGGCCAGGCTCTTTCTGATATCGGCTACCGAGGGTCTTAATTCGTTGACTTGAGTTGCTGCCGCGAGAAGGTGGGCCTTGATATCAATCAAGGACAATACAGCCCGCTCTTTCTGGGAATCAATTGAAAAATAGCCTTGCATTTCGCATCGTTGCAGATATACGGGTTCGAGAAGCAAAGCGGTCTTGCAGCATGCTGCTGCATAAATTGCCCATTCGGATTCCCGAAGCGGTGGATGCAGTCTCAGCATGGCTTGCTCTTCGGTAACGATATCCGGATCGTGCATGTAGACGCGTCGGCGCAGCGCGCTGACCTTGTTCCAGGTTCTGCGGTACTCGATGGACCGTTGAAACGCCATTGGAACCGAGGAGAGCAGCGCCGCGAACAATTCGGGGCCGAAGTGGATGAGGCCACCATGACTTTCGCGCCCTTGGGCCCGGTCTAGCAACGTCCTGCATCGAACGCCCCTGCGATACTTCAAACTGGGCAGATCTTTCACCAAAACCTTTGACACCCAGGTAGACGAGTTCCAGCGAAGGGTCGTTCTCAAGGATGGCCAGACCCATTTCCAACGCCTTCGGCGCAAGGACGTCATCATCGTCAAGATGAACGACCACGTCACCGGTCGCTGCCTGAACCCCCTGATCACGGGCGTATGGCTGCTTCAGTGGCTGATCATTTCGTATTACCTTAATCTGCTCGCCAAATTCTTTTTGCAGGGATTCTGCGTCCACGGGTGGCTGCGAGCCATCGTCCACAACAACGATCTCCCAGTCATGGAACGTCTGATTCCGAACGCTGGCCAGGGCTTCGCGGAGCATGCCGGGTCGATCGTGGGTTGGAATGATGACTGATACCCGGCCCGTCATTGACAAATTCCAAGGGGGTCCTGCCCCATCCATTTCATCAGGGCTTTCTGCAGACAATCGGCAATCTCTGGATGTTGATCCATTACATTGTGTTGGCAGGCCGGGTCAGTATCCAGATCGAACAGGCGCAGCACGTAGTCGGATTCAAGCGGCTGATACACAAGTTTCCAGCGTCCACGACGAATCATGCGGTCCTTGGCGGCCAGGATGGCATTACGGTATTCAGGTTTGATCGCGAGGGTGCCGCTGCTCCCGATCCGGCACTTCCATCAGTTCCAGCAGATCCGGGTAGCGCAGATGTTTTTCGGGCAGGCCGGGAATATCGGTAATCCAGATGCCGGTTTCGTTGAAGGCATCGAGTTCTGGGCAGGCTCTTTCCCTGTCAGGCAGCCCGCAAGCGAAACGCCGTCCATGCTCGTGGCTGCAGGCGCGCCGGCCAGTTCCAGCAGGGTGGGGGCGAGGTCGATCGAGCGCACCACCTGATCGATCCTGCCGTCGGCGGGCTGGCGCGGGTCGCGGATCACCAGCGGGATGCGCGGGCTGAAATCGCCCACGGCCGAGTTGCCCTGGCCCCAGGTGTCGTGCTCGAAAAATTCCATGCCGTGGTCGGAATAGACGACGACGATGGTGTTGTCGGCCAGTCCGCAGGCTTCAAGATGGGCCAGCATCTTGCCCACTTCGTCGTCGAACTGGGCCACGCAGCCGTCGTACAGATCGATGATCTGATCGAGATCGAATTCTTCTTTGGGCGCGCCCTGGCGGCGGATGATGTCGAACGGGTCGGTCAGTTGCGCCATGGCGAACTTGGATTCGCCCGCATAGGCCGGGTCGGCAAAGCGCGTGTACCACGGCCATTCCGAGGCAAACGGCGGGTGGGTGGTGGAATAAAACACATTGAGAAAAAACGGCTCGTTGCCGCTGGCCAGGCGCGAAACCAGCCGTCGTGCGCGCTTGCCCATTGGCTGCGGTGAGCGGCACGCCGCCCAGGTAATACAGTTCGGGCAGCAGCAGCCGCCCCAGCCGGTTGTGGGTGAACAGCGACACGAACAGGCGCAGGTCCTTGGGGCCCTGGCGGATCAGGTATTTCAGGTTCCACTGGTCTTCCGGCAGGTCGGTGTAATCAAAGCCGAAGGAAAACTTGCCCATGTCGGCGCCGCACCAGTCCGACAATGCCGCGCGTGCGATAGCCCAGCGGCTTCAGTAGCTGCGGCAGCGCATCGACCTTCAGTCGCGTTTCTCGTCATCGGCACAAAATTGTCGCGGATGCCATGGGTGTGCGGCCAGGTGCCGGTGAGCATCGAAATCAGGCTGGGTGCGGTGCGTGCGCAGGGCACATAGCAATTGGCGAACAGCGCGCCTTGTGCGGCCAGCGGATCGATGTTGGGCGTGAGCGCGCGGTGGTAGCCCAGCGCACCCAGGCGGTCGGCGCGCAGCGTGTCGGAGCCGATCATCAGGATGTTGGGCGGTGCATCGCGCTGCGCGCACGGGTAGTCGTGCGCGGTGCGCGTGCTTCGCGGCTGCCAGCCGGCCCAGGCGATGGTCCCGGCATAAAACAGAACGGCGGCCCACAGCGCAATCAGGTCGCCGAGCCTGATTCTGCCTCGGCCAGCTGCCAGGAGGCGGTGATCACCAGCAGCAAGGCCGCGATGCCGAGCGCATTGCTGAAGCCAGACGAATGCGTTCAGGTGTCATCCACTGCCACAGCGCGATACAGCCGGCTCATGCGGTAATGCATCGACGCCACCAGCAGGCCCGGGTTGAAGCGCAGCTTGCGGATGAACTGCAGCGCGAATGCGCCAAGCAGGCCCAGAATGGCGGCCAGCAAGGCCAGACCAGGTCGACCATGCGCCCGCCAGACTCACGTGTCGAGCATGAAGTACAGCAGCACGCCGCCGCCCGCCGGTGAACAGCATCAACGCAAATGCCCACAGGCTGTCAGGCGTGCCAGCGCAAACAGGGTGTAGCGTCGGTAATGGGTGAGCACTTCCTCACGGATGCGCGGCCCGGTCTGCGAAAAATCCGACAGCGATTTGGCGAGCAGAGCCGTCTGTTCCGATCGCCGGCCACAGCCAGGGCAGGAAGAAGGCCGGCCCAGCGGGCGTCCCCGCTGGCGAACCAGGCGATCAGGCCGCACGCCGCAGTCAATAGTGCCAGCGCCTCGACGCCGAGCATGCCGCGGTCGGGTGGCAGTGTCAGCCCCTGCCCGCGATGGCCTGACTCGCGGCGGCCCTGAATCTCACCCAAGGCAGCGGCGGTGCGCACCCAGAAGAATCGGCGCTTGGCCCACGACAGGCTGAAGATGCTGTGAAAACCGTATTCCGCCAGCTTGCGCCACATATAGAGCGGCACCCGGCCGTTGCCGTGGATGCGTGAAGTGGAGCGGGTGCGCTGATAGCTTTTTTTCAGCAAGATAGCCAAGTCTGCAGCCGTTCGGTATCGACATAGTGATGCTGCACCATGTCCGGCGCATACTGGCAGTCGCACCCCGCGTGTCAGTGCGCGCAGCACGTATTCGCTGTCCTCGCCGCCGCCCAGATCATGGCCGTGCGGCCCAAGTTCGGTGGAAAACTGTCCGGTCAGTTCGAACACATGGCGGCGGACCACCAGATTGCCGCCGCCCGGAATGGGGCCTTCATCGGCGGTGATGGTTTTGGGCTGCGTCGCCCTGGTCGTAGCGCGGAACCGGCAGCGGATAAATCCGGTAGGGCCCTTCGTCATGAACCCAGGCAGGCTCGCTGCCGTCCCAGTCCGGCAGGATGCGGCCGCAATACAGTCCGGCATCCGGCCAGGTCTGCGCTGCCTGTTCGATGGCGATCAGATAATTTTCGTCGACCCGATGGTCGTCATCGACAAAGGCGGTGAGTTCGGTGTCGATTTCGGGAATGGCGCGATTGAGCGCATGCGACTTGCCGGGCGTGGGAACCTCGATCAGCTGCAGCGGCAACCAGCCATGGCTCGGCCTGCTGCGCCTGATACGCCTGCATTCTTGCAACCGTATCGTCGGTGCAGGCATTGGCCGCCACCAGAATTTGCACCGGCATGGCGGGCCGCTTGGCCGCATTGATCGAAGCCAGCACCCGCTCAAGCAGGTCGGCGCGATTGTGGGTGCAGATCAGGAGGGTGAGGGCGGTGTCCATGGCTTCTTCTTGGGGCCAAACGCGCGAAACCAGCGTGAGGCGAGCGCATTGTGCCAGCGGAATAGTGCGCGCAGGGGCAAGGGCAGCCGTTTGGCCGAGGTGGTCAAGGGGTAGCCGAATTTCCTCGAGCGTATGCGCCGGCAGCCGATTCAAACACACGAATCTGCCAGGGCGTCATGCCATGCTTCCATTTGTCCTGGTTGGACTTTCTGAATGGGTTTCTGGAGCAGAGGCGTCTTTGCCAGCCTCGCCAGATTTTTTGTAGTCCAGCAAGTCGTCCGAATAGGCCTCCCCGAGGAATGCACAGATAGCCTGCAAGGCGGCTGTCTGGTCGCTGATCATGTCCTCGTAGCGCAGTTCCAGATATTGCGCTTTGGGAACGTGCCTGGCCCAAGGCATGCCCTGTCTCGACGTACTGCTCCCACTGTTTCGCGGCATGATAGGTGTTGTAGGCGCGAAAATCGTGGCGGCGTGCGAACATCGACAGCGCAACATCGCGTCCGTCACGGACGATGTGGATGATCTGCGCATCCGGCCACCATTCCAGCAGCTTTGGGAAGATGCAGACGTAGTACGGCGTCTTGTCGCCCCAGCGTGGCTTGCCTTCGCCAGCAGCGTTTTTCTCGAACAGGCCGGTGATGATGTCGCGCATGGTGCGGCGCCCTTCTGCGACGAACTCCTGCGCCAGGGCTTTCCACGTCGAACTTCAAGCCATGCAAATCGGTATAGAGAAATTCCGCGCTCTGGGCTTCCATTGCGCGCAACACGCGCCGCACATTGTCGGCTTGCGACAGATCGCCGTATTGCGCTGCGTTGCGGTACAGCGGGATGAAGAAATGCGATTCGCCAGTCGGCAGTGACAACGCCGGATGGGAGCGCAGCATGTATTGCAGCAGGGTGGTGCCGGAGCGGGGCGCGCCGACGATGAAGACCGGGCCTTTGGGTGGTAAAGAATTCATGATGGAAAAAAGGAATTTCCCGCATCAGTGACGGCGATACCAATTGCCCGGGTGGCGGCGAAAGTTCTTTCTTCAAGAACCTGCAATGGTGCAGCCGAGGGATCGACTTGTCGCGAGTTCGGCCGGATCATTTTTGGTTGCTTTGCCATAAGCCTTGCAAAGTACCGAAAAAATGGCAAACGACCATTTCGCGGTTGAACGCTTCGTCTGCGGGGGCAGTCAGTCGACCCCACGCGGCGCGCCACAAAGCGCGCAGCGTCTGGGGCACAAGGTAAGGCGGGATGTTGAGAATGCGCCGTTTACCCGGAACGCCACGACTGATCGCCAGATTGCGACTGGTCTGAAAACGCCAGCGCCGGAAGTAGGCTTTTTCCACGCGGAATGCTTCGACCCGGTGATGCACACGGGCACGGGGGAAGTACATGATTTTGCCGTCACTCTTGAGAATGCGCTCGAACAATTCGCCATCCTCGCCGCTGGCCAGCACGTTGCCCATGCGCCCGCGGGTCACGTCGAATGTCCCATGCCGTGCAAAGAGTTCGCGGCGAAAGGCCATGTTGGCGCCAAAAGGGGTGTCGGATGTCGACGTGATTTGTCGCTCCATCGTGTCGATCTTGATGGCGAGGAAGCCATAAAAGCGTTCGGTGAGCCACGCGGGCGGCGGCTTTTCCCAGACCGGCGCAATGTAGCCGCCGCAGGCATCGCAACCATGTTCTGCCATGCTGTCGAGGATGATCTGAACCCAGTTCGGTTCGGGGCAGACATCGTCGTCGGTAAACAGCACGATGTCGCCGCTTGCCAGTTCAATGCCGTGATTGCGGGCATGCGACAGCCCCTGCCGACTTTCAAACGCGTAACGCAACTGCGGGAAAGCCGGTATTGCGGTTTCCACCATGGCCCGGGTCGAGTCCTTTGAGTTGTTGTCGACCACGATCACTTCCCAGTCAACGTCTGAATGCAACTGCTGTTTCTTGAGGCAGCTCAGCGTGTGGGCAAGCGAGTCGGCGCGATTGTAAGTACAGACAACAATGGAAGCGTGCATGTTTGGCGTTTCAGAAAAACCGGCTTGTGAAGCGACGAGTCAGGATTCGAACGTACTCAGTCAGGCTGCCGTCATTGCTCCCATATGAAATCTTGCGTAGCAGCATGGCGGGAGTGTCGGTGCCAAAAATATCCAGGCGACGGATACGCATACGGTCAACATCCTGGCGGTTGAAACCGGACTGAACCGAGAACGCTGCTTCGTAACCGGCAGAACGCACAGCCGAGGCCTCGCGCTCGCCAAACCGGCCAAACGGATAAGCAAAAAATCGTGGGTTCAGACCTAATGCGAGCAAATCCTCACGGCAGCCTGAAACCTGTTCGTCAAGCTCTTCTTTGGAGAGGGAGGTGAGATCACGATGGTTGCGCGAGTGTCCATTAAAGCTCCAGCCTTCGCGCTGCATGACGCTTATCTGATGCTTGTCGAGTAATGGGTAGTAATGTTCCGCCGGGTTTCCGGTTTTTGGCCAGCTGTCAGTCTGGCCAATGAGTCCGCTTACCAGAAACATGGTTGCCGGCCAATTGTGCGCCTTCAATACCGGATGGGCATGTTCATACACGCCAAGAAATCCATCATCGAAAGTCATCACAAAGCTCAGGTCCGGCAAGGTTTGCTTGCCGTCCAGCCAGTCGATAAAACTATCGGCAGATACAGCCTGCCAGCCTGCCTGCTTGAGTGCCTGGACATGTGCGGAAAAACGCTGAGGTTCAACGCAATATTTCCGCTCGGCTGCATTTTTCGGCTGGCCAATTCGGTGATACATCAGTATCGGAACACGTTGCGCAATCACGTTACGCGATTCTCTTTTGTGCGATTTGCGGTTTTTACCAGATAGGCAAATATGGTTTTTGGCAACAGTGCAGGTAACAAATATTTAAGATCCCCTGCTTTCCAGTAACCCTTAAACAAGGCGCGACGGAACAGGTTTTGCGCATCCACCAGATTGCGTTTCCAGTAGGCACGATAGGCTTCGCGCAACAGAAAACCGTCGGACAGTTCGATGAGCTTGTCCTTGGGCAGATGGGCGACTCGTTCTGGATGGTGCGTCACAAAATCACGTTTAACCTGCAGGGCGTCCAGAACCTGTTTCCATCTGGTTTTGGAAATCTGCCCCTTGTCGTGCCAGCGATAAAAAGCCATCACCTCGGGTACGCGCACAATCTTCTGGGTGTGCGCATAGAGCCGCATCCAGAGGTCGTAATCCATGGCGGAGAAACGCCGCTCTGAAAACCCCTTGACCGCATCGATGGCTTCCCGACGCACCAGTGCTGCGTGGATGGGCCACGGGCACGAACGCAAGAACTCAGCAGCCGTATCCATCTGGCCGTAATCCGGCGGGACAAAAGGCAAGGTCCCTGGCGCGCCTTCACCCACGTTTTGCCAGCCACAGTAGGCAATGTCAGCCTGGTGCTCATTCAATGCTGCCAGGAGTTTTTCCAGCGCGTCGGGCGTCCAATAATCGTCAGCATCCAGAAACGCCACATAGCCGCCCTGCGCATGCTCCAGCGCAAGATTGCGGGCAGGATAGGGCCCCTGTCGATCCTGAAAGTGCAACTGGATGCGCGGCGTGTAGCGCGTAGCCAGTTCCTGCAGAATGTTCGTGCTCCCGTCGGTCGAGCCATCGTCCACCACGATCAGTTCCACGTCCGGATAGGTCTGGTTCATCACGCAGATCACCGCTTCTTCAACATAGGCGGCGGCGTTGTAGCACGGCATGATGACGCTGATGCGCGTTGGGATGAAAGCTTCGCTCATGAGCCTGATTCTCGCACAGGAATTTTCCGATACGCGGTCTCGCACATGTCCGCGATACGTTTCCAGTCAAAGCCTCGGGCGAATTGGCGGCATGTGTCAGCATCGAAACGGATTTCTCCTTTCAGATAGCGTGCCAGCGCGTCTCGGATGGTAGCAACTTCGGGTGTGTCGACGAAAAAGCCCGAACGGCCTTCGGCCACCGCCTCGGCAGCACCTGCGAGGCGCGCGGCCAGACTGGGAACTCCACTGGCGGCAGCTTCGAGATAGACGATGCCGAATCCTTCATGGCTGCCAGGCTCGATAGAGGCGGCCAACACGAGCAGATCAGCGTGGGCGTACAAGTCGCGCAGTTCGGCATCGCTTACCCGTCCGACAAAGCGCACACGTTCACCGAGGCCCAGTGTGTTGGCCAGCCGCTCCAGATCGGGCCGCAATCCGCCTTCACCGGCCACGGCATATTCGAATTCGAAGCGGCCCTTAAGTGCGGCCAGAGCGTGCAATACCAGATCGATATTCTTGCGGGGCTCCGACAGGCGGCTGACCGTGAGCAGTAGTGGTGCTTGTTCGTTTTTTGGCGCGCGCGGCACGTCGAAAAACAACGGGTCGACACCCACCCATGCGACATACACCTTGTCAGCACAAGCGGAATGCTGTTTTAACAGCACATCGGCCGTGTAACGGCTATTGGAAATAATGGCAGTAGCGTGCGGCAGGGCGCGAGCCAGCATGCGTAGCGTGGCGTGTTGCCACAAAGGCCGAAAGCGACGCCAGACGAATGGACGCAGTGCGCGCAGACCTGGCAGCATCAGCGCGGGGCGTTTTGTAAGCGGATACGGGGCGAGAAAATCGTTGCCGTGTATCGAAACCACGGTGGGCTGGCCTTTCAGGGCAAGCCAGGCGTGGGCCGCGGACAAGGCGTGCCAAACGTCGATGGGTTCGTTCTTGAGTCTGGGCCAGTCCAGGCCCATGCAGCTTGCCAGAACCGGCTTGATCGTGACGCCCGGTGGCGCGGCGATGCTGGCGGATTTATGCGGTGCGTAAACCGTCACCTGCAAATTCGGGCGGCGCCCCAACTCCTTTGCCAACTGCCAGGCATAGGTCTCGACCCCGCCGAGATCGGGGGGGAATTCCGACGTGACCAGGCCGATGCGCAAAGTCATGCTTCGATACGAATCCAGCCGCCGGCGGGCAACTCGCTAGCGGGTAACGTCCAGCCATCAGGCACGCTGCGCAATGCGTCTTCGAGCCTGATGGCATGCTGCCCCGCGTTCACCACCAGGCAGGTGGCCCGGTCTGCCCGGGACAGGTTGGCCACAACAATGTCAGGATTAGCCGTTTGGGGAACGGGGGGGCTGCCGGCCTGCGCTTCGGCGTTGCCGCCGATGAGCGACGGCGGCAGGCCCAGACGATTGCGCACGCACAGCAACAGTGCTTCGGCAAGCATGGCGTCGGCATCGGGGCGAGGCGCAGCCTGATTCAGCATCACCAGGGCCTCGGCGTAAAAGCCAACGGCGTAGACGCGGCCCCTGTGTTCCAGCCAGCGGCGCGCAATCCCGGTACGAGCGCAGTAATCGAGAATGCCGTTCACGTATGGCATGAAAATCGCAGCGCGAGGGCCGCGTGCAGCACGCACCAGATCCATCAGGTTTACCGCCAGATAGTCGTAGGCCCAGGTCTGCAGGCTCAGTTCGCGGTCGACATAGCCGCCCGGCATCACCAGGCGGGGGAAGCGGGTTTTGAGTCGCGGCAATCGCGGTATGAAAACCTGCCAGCCGACGCGCTTCCATACGCGTTGCCAAAGCGGCAGGCGGGCGGCCCGCTCGGTCGGCAACAGCGTCAGGTTGATTGCAGAAAACACCAGCTGGTATAGCCATTCCATCGGCCGCAGCGCCATCACCGCACGTGCCGCCTGGTAGCCAGACTCGACCAGCGGCGCATACTGCGTATCGCCCGTGAGTGCGCCATAGCGATCCAACGCCACCAGCGTATCGAGCTGGGTGTTCAGCACCAGCATGTTCTGGGGCGACTTACCCAAAGCCGTGCCCGGCCACCACTTGAACGGCGCGCGCCGCATCCCGGCCTCGCTCGTTTCCAGTTCGTCGTGATAAAACCAGGCGCCCGTCGCAGTGGCATCGCGCTTGTCTGAGATGAACGCCATCCCGCGTGCCAGCGCCGAGCGCACAACCGGATCGTCATTCTCGCTCAGCGCATCCATCATCAGATGCATTGCCGAACAATGCAGCCGGTAGTGCGACTCCATGTTGTCGGTCCATTCGCCATGACGGAATCCGCCGTCCTCGCTTTGGCGCGACAGCACAGACAACAGCAACTGGGTTTTGAAGAGTCCGTAAATGCGCTTGCCGGTGGCACGGTGCAAACCGTTGAAAATCAGGTGCAGCGCGTGTGCGTCGTTCTCCGAGCAGATGCGCCGCTTGTGCGGCCAGGCAAAGCGGTCTTCATACACCCAGCCTTGAATCAGATGGCGGTACAGATCGGCAGGCTGGCCGTAGCGCGTGTGCGAGCCCAGCAGAAAGTACCCCTGGGTTTCGATGGGGGTCAGCGTTTGCAGTTCTTCGAGCAGAGTGGGGTCATTGAGCCGCCAGATCACTGCATCGAGTGCCCAGCCCTCCGGGATGCTTGCAAAGGAAGCGGCGGCACTGGCCGTATCCAGATCGAAGTCCCCCAGTTCTGCAGCGCGCTCTTCCAAAATGTGGCCCTGCGCGCTTGCGCGGCGCAAGGTGGCGGCAGTGGGCAGCCAGTAGCTCGATCCCGCTGGATCGCGGCTTGCCAGCAGCCAGCCGCCGGCCATGCAGCGCTGCAGTGTGTAACTGCCATTCAGCCGAAAGTTAACCGAGGCTGCAGCACGCAAGAACAGGCAGTCCGCACCTTCAAGCGTATCCCGTATCAACTTCACTGCGCCAGGCTGGGCCATGCTGCGCATGGCTCTGGCCAGGGTGAGGCGGGGCTCGCCCTCGGTGAAAAAGGGTTCGAGATTGACCTGGCTCATGCCTTGCGTTGTTTCGCCGCCCACGCCTTGCTCCAGGCGCGGACTTCGTCCGGGCAGTCGCCAAAGCGTCGGTGCACATAATCCAGGATCGCCCGGCGGGCGGCCAGGTATTCCAGCCGGTTGCCCCGCCCCATCCACGCGCGGAAGTAGTCTGGCACGGCCCATGCCAGGCGGCCGATCCAGAGCGATTGCTTGCGTCTAATGGAGAATTTTGGAATCAGCCGGCGAAGATTCTTCATCGACAGCCGCAGGCGCGCAGAATATGGTGCATGCCGGCTGAACCAAAGCAATTCATTGCGAATGCTGAAATAGGTGCGCAAGGGCGAGGCTTCGCTGCCGAACGACACGCCGATCTTGTGCCAGACCTTGGCCGCAGGTACAACCAGATTGCGCCATCCCGCCTTGCGTGCGCGAAATCCCCAGTCCACTTCTTCCCATACCAGAAAGAACGATTCATCAAGCAGCCCGATCTGGTGCGCTACCTCGGACCGAAAAAACAGCGCGGCACCGCAAGCGTAGTCGGTGTCGTGATCAACCATGCCAAGCACGCTTTCTTTCTCGCCTTGTCCTGGCCATTCCAGTTGCAGGCTGGCAGGGTTCCAGCGCGCGCCATCAAACCAGACCTTTTCCGGCTCGTCGAAATACATGATCCGCGCGCTGAACGCGCCCGCATCCGGGTTGCGTTGCGCAGATTCCAGCAGGCGACTCAGCAGGTCAGGCGCTACCGTGGTGTCGTTGTTCAGTATCAGAACAAAGTTCGCGCCGTGCTCCAGCGCATGGCGCGTGCCCACATTGTTGCCGCCGGCATAGCCCAGGTTGCGCCCGGTTTCCAGCAGCGTCAGCGGATAGGGCGCGGAATAGGGACGCAGGCGCATCAGCGAATCGTCGGTCGAGCCGTTGTCCACTACCACTACGTCGAATTCTGGATATGTCAGGGTGGCGAGCGAATCCAGGCAGGCAAGCGTGTCGTCGGCGCCGTTCCAGTTGAGGACGACGATTGAAATATGGGTTGGCATCATGCTTGCTCGATTCTTTTGGTTCGCACTGGCCTGCTTAATATTCTTTCCCTGTTGCCAAGAGTTATTTTGTTGAGATGTGGTTTACGGGACTCAGCTTTTTCAAAAGTCGCACAGCAAAAGGAATTCGATACCAGTTGAGTTTTGATCTCAGCCGTTGAACTTCGGACTCATAGGAAGCGACTTTTTCTTGTAGATGTCGGATTTCCTCCCGCATGGTGAAATCATGGCTGCTGCGTGTATCCGAGTTGTTTAGAGGGTGTGCTTTGATAATGAATTGGTAAGTGTTTGCATCAGGGTTTCTGGACTGGATGGTTGCGAGAACTTGCTTGTCCTCAGCGCTAATCGGATTCGTCTTGAATTCTGTGTACTGAGGAAGCGTGCGGGCTTTCTGCAATTCGGCTATCCAATAGCCCGAGTCCTCAACGAGTGATAAAGCAGATGCGCAAGAAAAGAGTTTGATGTGTGTTGAGTCAAGTAGCCCTTCTGTTTTGTATTCAAAGCGCCCATGAATCATCTCGTACACAATAGAGGCATGAGTAATGTTGGGTATGGAAGTAACCAGATAGCCTTCAGGTTTTAAGTGATTTTTAAGCCCGCTCAGGATTTCCCCAGGATTTCTCAAGTGCTCAAGCACATCGGCACAAACAATAACGTCAAATTTCTCGTCGTTAAGAAAACCACTAAGAGCATCGATCTCCAAATTGGCGACATGCACTTCTCTACAGTAGGCTCGTGCCTTTTCTGCACGTGCAGGGTCTATCTCGATGCCTACAACATCACAACCAAGTTGCTCGTGAAATACCTTTGATTGTGAGCCAGGGCCGCAGCCAACTTCCAATATCGTTTTGTTCTTTCCAATCAGCCGCGCAACTCTGGATGCTGACCTTTCGCTGTCAAGATCGAATGAGTATTCATATACGGACGTATCACTGTCGGTTTTGTTGGCATCTTCTTGAGCGCTGTCTGTCTTTTTATTCATCAATTTAATGCTCCGCAAGTGTGGGTTCCTGTTGGGATATTGCCCATTCGGCATCAAGTGCAAAAAAGCCTTCATCTGCCGCTGTATTCCAGGCACGACTAATACCGGTAGCTGTTATCTGGAAATTTAAGGCGTTGTCCTTATAAAAAAAGGCACCACCAGATTTTCCTCCAGCAATTCCCAGGCGGAATGAATAGACGCCTGGGAGAAGGGGGATGGACTTCATCTTGAAGCTCAACTCATGGATGCCGGGTTCCATGGAGTCTAATTTGAGGTGGCCATAGCTCTGTTCCGTGCTTAAGTAAATGAAATCACTTGTGTGAATACCAACCCCGAATATCGGCTCCTCCAGGCTTTGGCGGACATGGTATCGAACTTTTAAAGTTGCGCCGCTTCCCATTTTTAAGGTGGTGGATATTTGGCCGTCAGTATTTATGAGTGAAATATCGATCAATTCCACGCTGCCATCTGAAGCAGTCCGCCCTGCACTTGGCTTTGAATTATGTTTGGCTTGGGCTGCAATTTTTGAGTCCATTTCTTCGAACATGCGATTGCAAACTGGCTTGGGTTCGCCGTCAGCAACAATTTCCCCATGATCAAGAAGCAATACTCGTTTGCACAGTCGCTCTACTTGCCGGATGTTGTGGCTGACAACCAGAACTGTTCTGTTCTCTCCCTTGATCAAGGTTTCCATTCGATCGAAGCACTTGCGCTGAAACGCCAGATCGCCCACCGCCAGCACCTCGTCGACGATCAGGATTTCGGACTCGATGCTGGTGGCCACGGCAAACGCCAGCTTCACCTGCATGCCCGAGCTGTAGCGCTTGACCGGCGTGTCGATGAATTCCGCCATCTCGGCAAAGTCGACGATCTCGTCGAACTTGCTGGTCGATCTCCTGCTTCGACATGCCGAGGATGGCGCCGTTGAGATAGACGTTCTCGCGCCCGGTGAAGTCGGGCACGAAGCCGGCGCCCACCTCGATCAGCGGCGCGATGCGGCCGTTGACCTTGACCGATGCCGCTGGTGGGCGTGCTGATCCTGCGCCAGCATCTTCAGCAGGGTGGTCTTGCCGGCGCCGTTGTGGCCGATGATGCCGACCACCTCGCCCTGCTCGATGGAGAAGCTGACGTCGTCCAGCGCCTTGAACAGCGGGCGCTCCGGCACCGGCTTGCCCAGTCAGGCGTGCGGCCGGTGTTGAGCAGGGTCTGCTTGAGGCCCTGCAGGGCGCCGAGGCGGTATTCCTTGGTGAGGTGGCTGACTTCGATGGTGGGCATGGGTTTCTGGCTCAGATGACGTCGGCGAAATAGCTTTCGGCGCGCTTGAAGTAGAGGTAACTCAGCGGCAGCAGGATGGCGATCATGATGGCGCCGGGGATCATGGCGTTCAGGTCCGGCGGCTGGCTTCGCAGGACGACGCTCTGGAAGGCGTCGATGATGCCGGCCAGCGGGTTCAGCGTGTACAGGGTATAGAGCGTATCGGACCACTCGCCCGCGGCCTGCTGCACCAGCAGTTTGTCCTTGACCAGTTGCAGCGGGTAGATGACCGGCGAGGCGTACATCAGCAGCGACAGCAGCACCGGCAGGGCCTGCGCCCACGTCGCGGTAGTAGACGTTGATGGCGGCGCCGACGAAGGCGATGGTCAGCGCCGCCAGCACGGTGTAGAGCGATGATGAGCGGCACCCACAGGATGTAGATGCTGGGCACCATCTGGTACCAGACCATCAGCCCCGCCAGGATGAAGAAGTTGATGCCCAGTTCCACCAGCTTGGTGAGCACCGAGGTGATGGGGAAGATCTCGCGCGGGAAGTAGATCTTCTTGATCAGCGCGGTGTTGCTGACGACGCTGTTGACGCCCTCGGAGGTGGATTCCTGGAAGAAGGTCCACGGCATGAGCGCGGCGAAAACCAGGATGGGATAGGGAATGTCGCCGCTGTCGATGCCGACGAAGCTCTTCACCAGGGTGAAGATCAGCATCAGCATGACCGGCTTGAGGATGGCCCAGGCGATGCCGAGGTAGGCCTGCTTGTAGCGCAGGGTGATGTTCTTCCACGCGAGCGTGGCCATCAGTTCGCGGTAGTCGTAGAGGTTTTTGGCGAGGGTGAGCATGCGTAAGGTTTTAAGTAGGTATTGACGACAATGTTGGTTAAACGTGATGTCCCTGGGGTTTGCCGTGCAAATGCTGCGGTTGTTCTCTGGCCCTGCCATTGTTAGCAAGCATGTAGCACAATTTTGAAACGCGTTTATTTGCCGAGTCTTTGGCAAAGTCGACGAAAACGCAACACCAAGCCGGCACAGCAGGAGGGCTGATCCCGCTTTTTCAGGAATGCCGCTCTGAAAATCTGGCGGATACGTTGTTTATTTGTGGTGTGCCTGGCTTAAATGCTCGGTCGGACGAGCCATTCTTGTATGAAAGTGTGACGCAAGTGTTATGCCACATCACAAAACTGGAATTCATGTCTTCAATGGGCGCGCGCAATGCGTAAAAGCCGGTTGGTGACGGCAATGGAAACCCCCCAGTTATGCAGCTTGCGTTTCCAGGAAGTATTGGTTTTGGCGGTGGTCATGCCGGCTAGTCGCATGATGTTATGGAAGATGAAGTGCATACGCACGATGGGGCTGGAGGTAAAAAAGTTGTCCCTGGGCATGGCCGGATCGTAGCCTTGCAGGAAAGCGTCCTGAAGTTTTCTGATCAGACCCCGTCTAAATTTTGGCTTGTAGGTCAGGGTCTCCAGCTGGAACATGAAATAGGTGGGGTCGGCGAAGGTTGAGCCCATTCGGCACATCGCAAAATCAAGTCCGACGACGCGATCCTCGTCAACCAGAACATTTCCCGGAAAGAAATCGCCATGAATGCTGGACACTGCGAGATCGGCTGGTTGCAAGGCACTTGCCTCGCGGTCGAAGTGGGCGAGGATGAGATCGCGTTTTCCTGGGTCGATCGGTATGCTGCTGTCATTGACCAGCCATCCCAGGCGCATGGCGATCATGTCTCGCATTCTTTCAAAATCCAGCCCCCCGGAAACGCCATCCAATGTTGCGCTCTGAAGTTCTCTGAGCCACTCGCCGCACGACCGGCAATTCAGTTCCAGATCCCTCACTGTGGCCTGGCTTGGAAACCAGCCTGCCCGTTCAATCAGTTTTTCCTGTAATTGCATTCCTGGCATGTGTTCGGTGACGATCACCAGGTCTTGGGCAGAAAAGAAAAGTGGAACCGGTACTTTAAAACGTGGATTGGAATTGAAATGGTGATGGAGGCGGGTGTTGATGTCGAAATCATCTGAGATCAATTTTTCCACGCTGGCTTTCGTGCCAGAGCCAATCGGCTCATAGATTTTTACCATCACTCGATGCTGCTGACCATTTTCCAGACGGAGGGTGCAATCAAGTACACGGGAATTGACGCGCTGATGCACCGTGAGCAAGTCGACGGTTTCGACAGGGCTTTTGTAGTAATTGCCTAAACCACTGCGAGCAATGGCCAATGCGTGATCCTGTCTTTGGGAGGCGGGAATTTGATACTTTTCTGCGCGGGCCAGGCCAGGATTAGGGGGCATGGTGTTTCTGAGAAGTGGTCATATGAGTTGATAGTGCAGGGTGTTCCCCTGCAACAAATAGTCGGGAAGTTGCTGGCGCCATCCTGTCATCGGACATATTACATGCAAGCATGTGCTGTTGCGCCCTTGGTGCTCTTGGGGGTGATGATTTGCCGCAACCTTCCCTGCATCACGGTCGATTTAGACGGGTGAGCAGAATGCGCAGAAGCAGTTTCACGCTGCCGGGCTTAAACGCCAGTCCGTTGACTGGTCGATCCAGGCTTTGAAAGCCGCCCGGGTGTCGCCTTGAAGCTGCAACTGGTAGGCCAGGTGGAACCAATATTGACCGGCTGATCGTCTGAACTCATGGCGCAGCGCCTGGGTGGTTGCATCCTTCGCCGATAGCGTGGCGGCCAGGCGCTCGCGTATCTCGATGTTGGATAGCGTCTGTTCCACTTTCACGTGCCGGGCGGGATGAATAACCTTGGGCAGTCCGCCCGTTGCATGTAAAGAGGCGCTTCGCTCAAGGCGACCTTGCCGTCGAGCGCGGCCCGCAGCGCCCAGTCGCAATCCCACAGCAGGCAGTGCTCCTGGTAGCTGCCGATACGCTGGAAGGCCGCACGTCGGACCACGGGTCTCTGGAAGGCCATGGGCACGCGCTGCAGCAGGGCCTTCACCAGCGCTATGACCAAATCCCAGCACGCCGGGGCCAAGGGGCTTGCCGTCGGCCTCGGCCAGTACCTTATTCATGGCCTGCTGATAAGCCTGTCGGCCTGGCTGGGCATGCCTGCCAAACCATTCAACTCCCATGAACAGCACGTCGATGCTCCCATGCTGCGCCAGCAGGGTCGTAGCGTGTTCCAGGTAGGTGGGTGCCCACAGGTCGTCGTCGTCCAGGAAAGCGATCAGCTCATGTCTTGGGCTTCCTGGGCGCCGGTGTTCTTGGCGGCGGCTCCGCCTCGTGCGTGCTCGTGACGCAGCAAGCGCAGGGGGACGCCATGGAGGCTCGCTGGCAGGCTGACCGGCGGGTCGGAGGCGTCGTCGACGATGATGATTTCGGCGGGCAGAACGGTCTGGTCCGAGCACGCTGGACAAGGCCTCCTGCAGCAGAGCTGGTCGGTTGTGGGTGGGGATGATGACCGACACCTCCTGCCGTCGGCCGAAGTGCTGGCTGGACGGTCATTGGCCATGGCGGCTCTTCTCGAAGGTCTTGGCTTCGGCCAGCGTGGCTTCAGGGCGGCGCCCAGGGCGAGCCAGGCGCGCATCGAGGTAGGCCGTTGTGCCAGGGCTGCGGCGGCGATTCTGCGCGCTTCGGCATGATCGCCTGTTTGCCGCATGGCCCAGGCGGCGCTGATTTGGGATTCCTCCAGAACCCAGGCGAACAGGCGCTTCAAGTCCTTGTTCCGGCTGGCTCGAACAACATCGCGAATAGCCATCATGGCATGTCAACTTGGCGCGCGCCATGTGCATTTCATAGTGTTTCTGTTTGGTGGCCTGCTGGTTGTGCCGCCGATAGGAAACCAGGGTGTCCGGGCTGTAGATGAACGAACCCTGGGTGGCCAGACGCAGCCAAAGGGCGTAATCCTCATGGCCGCGCATCAAGGGTGGCTCATCGAAGCCACCACTCGCATCGAAGGCATGGCGACGCAAAAGGACCAGGCCCGGTGTGACGATGCAGGGACTCAGCAGCAGGGCCCGGAGAATGTCCCCAGAAGATCGCGGGTAGTGCCAGGGCCCCGCTTGATGACAGCGGGTTTCCCTGGGCATCGATGGCGCGGTGATCGCAATAAACGGCCAGTGCTTCGGGAAAACGGGCCAGCAGAGCGACCTGGCGGGCGATCTTGTCCGGGTCCCAGAGGTCGTCGCTGTCGAGGAAGGCCAACATTTCGCCGTGTGCCTCGCGGGCCCCGTAGTTGCGGGCAGCCGCCTGGCCGGCGTTGGCCTGGCGCAAGACGCGTATCCGGTCGCCATAGCTTTCCAGCACCTGTGGCGTGGCGTCTGTGGAGCCGTCGTCGACGACGATGATTTCCAGGTTTGGGTAGGTCTGCGCCAGTACGCTGTCGAGGGTGTCAGCCAGGAAAGCTGCGGCGTTATAAGCGGGAATGACGACGCTGACCAGCGGGGTGGGGGCGGAAAGGGTGGAGCATGGCTCGGCTTAGCGTCCCTGCTCTTCAAGCCGGGTATGAACACAATCGACAATTAACCAATCCGCTGTTCAGGCAGGTACCTGGCCTGGCCAGGCCGCTGTTAGATCCCGCTTTGCCACTCACGGCGAAGCCCGTATTGATCGGGGGGAATCCAGGGTCGGGGGCGGAACATTCATCGCTTGGCATTGTAAGTGAGGTCAAGCGCGGTAAGTGGTGGATCACGGCGAGCAAGCTGTTTGCCCGTATTCGAAGCTTCCTTCCCGTCCGAAACGGTGAGGGGATTGCGTGGGTGGTGTTGCTCCTGCCTAGCCTTTGGTCGGGAGCAGGGTCCGGAGCAATTCCGCGCCCGGCTGAACTCTCACGCTGCCCAAACGCACCCCGTTTCGCTGAAATCCGCCAAAGACAGGTTAACCCGAAGGCATAGAACGCACTAGGGGGCGTCGGACGGATGAATGTGAGGAGGTCCGTGCTGCTATTCCTACCGCGAACTGGAATTGGTTCTAGATGCGGGTGCTGCGGCGACGGGTAACGAGATTGACCAGATTGCGATAGAGCGGTGCAGGCAACAGGCTGGCGACGAGGTGCTTGAGGTCGCCGGTTTTCCAGTCTGCCTTGCGGAACGCGCGGCGGAACAGGCGACGCGCGGATTCGGTGTCGTTGCGCCAGTGGCAGCGATAGGCCTCTTTCAGCAGCGGGTCGTAGATCAATTCGTTGAGGCGGGCGGGAGGGAGGCGCTCGACGAGCTCGGGATGGTAGCGGGCGAAGTCGCGGCGCACGGCGACGGCGTCGAACACCTGCTGCCAATGCGGGATGTGGGATTGTCCTCGCGGGTACTGGCGGTAAAACGCCAGTACGTCGGGCACACGCACGAGTCTGGGCTGGCGCGCGAGCAGCCGCAGCCACAGGTCGTAGTCCATGGCGGTGGGTGCGCGCTCCGAAAACCCGCGCAGTGCGTCGATGAACGGGCGGCGGATCAGCAAGCCGTTGATCGGCCATGCGCCATGTTCCAGGAAAAAAATGACGGCTTCCTCTGCTTCGAACTCGGGTGGCGTATTCGGCTGGGTATCGGTGGCGGCCGGGCCGATGGCCTGCCAGCCGCACCAGGCGACATCGGCGAGCCCGGCCTCGAGCGCTTCGTGCATCAGCCGCAGCGCATCCGGATGCCAGGCGTCGTCGGCGTCGAGGAAGGCGATGTAGTTGCCATTGGCGTGGGCGAGCGCATGGTTGCGCGCGACAAAGGGGCCGGCGCGATTCTGGTAGACGAGGGTGATGCGTTCGGGGTTTTGCGTTGCCAGGCGCTGCAGGATTTCAGTCGAGCCATCGGTCGATCCGTCGTCCACCACGACAAGTTCCACCTGCGGATAGCTTTGCCCGAGCACGCTGGCAATTGCCTCTTCCACATAGGGCGTGGCGTTGTGGCAGGGCATGACGACAGAGATCAGCGCGGGGTCGAAGTTGTCCATGTGTCGCGCGTTTGAGTTGATCCTTAGTCTTTCTTGCGAGGAGATGTCTGCAAGGCGGCCGTTGGAATCCAATCATTTCAGGCGCCTGTGCAGTGCCTGTGAATGACTGCTAGGCCCGATTTTCATTTGCCGATCGTCAGCTTTGAATTGAGCATCCCACTTTGAGATGAGAATTCAGCTGGCTTAACTGTACACCTGACTCATCTCATTTGACGATATCCAGCCCTGTTCGGGCGGACCAATGACAACCGCCACGATTGGCAGGACGGCTTTGGTTACAATCAGCCATACGATTACTTACCCTGATTTCCCCATGCAAACCCTCACCGTCGACCTCGGCGACCGCTCCTACCCCATCCATATCGGCGCCGGCCTGTTGGGCCAGGCTGAGCTGATCCTGCCGCATCTGGCGCAGAAGCGCGTGATGGTGGTGACCAACACCACGGTGGCGCCGCTGTATCTGGCGCAACTGACGGCGACGCTGGAAGGCGGCGGGGTGACGGTGGCGCAGGTGGTGCTGCCGGACGGCGAGGCCTACAAGAACTGGGAAACGCTGAACCTGATTTTCGATGCGCTGCTGACCGACCGCGCCGAGCGCAAGACCACGCTGATCGCACTGGGCGGCGGCGTGATCGGCGACATGACCGGCTTTGCCGCGGCGTGCTACCAGCGCGGCGTGCCCTTCATCCAGATTCCCACCACGCTGCTGTCGCAGGTCGATTCGTCGGTGGGCGGCAAGACCGGGATCAATCATCCGCTCGGCAAGAACATGATCGGCGCGTTCTACCAGCCGAAGGTGGTGCTGGCCGATACCGACACGCTGAAGACCCTGCCGCGCGCGCGAACTGTCGGCGGGGCTGGCCGAGGTGATCAAGTACGGCCTGATCCGGGACGCCGAATTCCTCGCCTGGCTGGAGGCCAACATGGAGAAGCTGCGCGCGCTCGACCCGGCGGCGATCAGCCATGCGATCTACCGCTCGTGCGAGATCAAGGCGCAGGTGGTGGGCGAGGACGAGCGCGAAGGCGGCATCCGCGCGATCCTCAACCTCGGCCACACCTTCGGCCACGCGATCGAGACCGGCATGGGCTACGGCAACTGGCTGCACGGCGAGGCGGTGGCAGCGGGCATGGTGATGGCGGCGGAGACCTCGCAGCGCATGGGCTGGCTGACCGAGGCGGACGTCGACACGCACCCGCGCGCTGATCCGCGCCGCCGGGTTGCCGGACGTGGCGCCGGATCTGGGCGTCGAGACCTATCTCGAATACATGGGTCACGACAAGAAGGTCGAAGGCGGAAAAATGCGCTTCGTGCTGCTGAAGAAAATGGGCGAGGCGGTGATCACCGGCGACGTGCCGGCCGATGTGCTGACCGGCGTGCTGACCGCGCCGCACTGAAGGAGCGTTGATGGAATCCGTATGCCCCCTACGCCGCGCATTCCGGCCACAGCCGCGGGCGCCTGCATCGCCGAAGCCGCCGCCGCGCCGCGCTCCGAATTCCAGCGCGACCGCGACCGCATCATCCACTGCACCGCGTTCCGCCGGCTGGAGTACAAGACCCAGGTGTTCGTCAACCACGAGGGCGACCTGTTCCGCACCCGCCTGACCCACAGCCTGGAAGTGGCGCAGATCGGCCGCACCATCGCCCGCATGCTCGACCTGAACGAAGATCTGGTGGAGGCGGTGGCGCTGGCGCACGACCTCGGCCACACGCCGTTCGGCCACGCCGGACAGGACGCGCTCAACGCCTGCATGCGCGAGCACGGCGGCTTCGAGCACAACCTGCAGTCGCTGCGCGTGGTCGATCTGCTGGAAGAGCGCTACGCCGAATTCGACGGACTGAACCTCACCTTCGAGGCGCGCGAGGGCATCCTCAAGCACTGCTCGCTCGCCAACGCCGAGAAGCTCGGTGCGCTCGGCAAGCGTTTCATCGACAAGCAGCAGCCGTCGCTGGAAGCGCAGATCGCCAACCTGGCCGACGAGATCGCCTACAACAACCACGATGTCGACGACGGCCTGCGTTCCGGCCTGATCTCGCTGGAGCAGTTGTCCGAGGTGCAGATCTTCGCCCGCCATCTGGCCGAGGTGCGCGCGAAATATCCGGCGCTGCAGGGGCGCCGCGAGGTGACCGAAACCGTGCGCCGCATCATCAACACGCTGGTGATCGACCTGGTGAACACGACGCGCATGAACATCAAGAGCAGCGGCGCACAGACCATTGCCGAGGTGCGGACGGCACCGCCGCTGGCAGCCTTCAGTCCCGCGCTGCTCGACGAGCACCGCGAACTCAAGCGTTTTCTGCACCGCCACCTGTACCGCCATTACAAGGTGGCGCGCATGAGCTCCAAGGCGGGGCGCATCGTCAGCGACCTCTACACCGCGTTCACCGGCGATGCCCGCCTGCTGCCGCCCGAGCACCAGGCGCGCGAATCGCTCGAAGGCGCGCGCGCGGTGGCCGACTACATCGCCGGCATGACCGACCGCTATGCCATGCGCGAACACCGGCGGATTTTTGCGGTGGAAGAAATCTACGGCTGAGGGGTTCCTGGCCCGGCATTCGACCTGGGCACCCTGAAGTACCAGGACGGGCCTTCTCACAAGATTCCCACCCTTCCTGTGGGAGGGGCGCCTCGCCCGAATCCCGCTCGGCAGATCTGTGCGGTCGTCAATCACCCGGCGGCAGGGTACGCGCCACCACCCAGCACGACACCTCGCGCGCGCCAGCCCGCTTCAGCGTCGCGGCCAGTTCGTCAAGGCTGGTGCCGGTCGTCATGACGTCGTCGACCAGCGCGATGTGCTGGCCCCTGACGTCGCCCGGGCATGCGAACGCACCACGCACATTGCGCCGTCGCGCATCGTGCTTGAGTCCCATTTGCGGCGGGGTGTCGCGGACGCGCTGACAGCTGGTGGTGTCGAGCGGAAGCTCGAGCCTGTTTGCCAGCTCGCGGGCGATTTCGGTGGCGTGGTTGAAGCCGCGTTCGCGGATGCGTCGTGCATGCAGCGGCATGGGGACGAGGCGATCGGGCCGCGGCAGGTGCCGGACGGCGTGTGCCAGGCATTCGCCCAGCACCGGCGCGATGGCGAGCTGGGCGTGGTATTTCAGGCGCGGGATCATGCGATCGAGCGGAAACGCATAGATCAGCGCTGCGTGGGTGCGGTCGAACGTGGGTGGGCGCCTGAGGCAGGCACCGCAAATCTGTCCAAGCGGGGTGGGAGTGGCGCACTGGGGGCACTGAGGCTGGCGGTGCCAGGGCAGGTCCTCCTGACAGCCGCTGCAGACGGTCCGGTCGCCCGAAGCTGCGCCGCACAGCAGGCAATTACGGGGAAACAACCGATTAAATATTGAGCGGATGTTCAATTTGGCCGACCATTCTGTTTGACAGGGGCTGCGGCGCCCCCGAGAATCCGGGCCATGAAAGCCAAACGTCTCATCTCAGCGTCGTCCTCCCGCTTTTCGGCACAGCTGTTCAACATCATTACCGTGGTGGCACTGATGGCTTCGCTGACCGCGCTGCTGCTCGGCAAGCTGCTCGCCAGCCACAAGATCGGTTTCCTGCCCTTCGTGCTGTCGCTGCCGCCGGTGATGCTCTGGCTCGGCGCATCGATTTTCGTCTATGCCAGCATCGCCCACCATCCCAACCCGCGCACCGCGCATTACAACAAGTGGGCAGGCTACCGGTTCTACGGCGTGATGGGCAGCCTGATGGTGATCGGCCCGGCGATCTACGGGATGCTCGGCGGCTGGCAGGGGCTGATGCTGGTGCTGGGCACGGCGGTACTGATCATCGTGCCGTGGGCGCTGTTCGACATCTACAAGGCCGCGCGCGAACCGTGGCAGGACATGACTATCGAGGTGGCAATTAATGAATGACATGACACAACCTGTGGTGCGCCGTTCGGTGGCCGAAATCGACGCCCTGTTCGCACTGCCGTTCGCCGACCTGATGTTCCAGGCGCAAACCGTGCACCGCGAACACTTCGACCCCAACCGCGTGCAGTTGTCGACGTTGCTGTCGATCAAGACCGGTGGCTGCTCCGAGGACTGCGGCTATTGCCCGCAGTCGGCGCGTTACGACGCCGGCGTCGAAAACCAGGGCCTGCTGAATCTGGACGATGTGCTGGCCGCCGCCAAAGCGGCCAAGGACGCCGGCGCCTCGCGCTTCTGCATGGGCGCGGCCTGGCGCGGACCCAAGCAGCGCGACCTCGAGCCGGTGCTCGACATGGTGCGCGAGGTCAAGGCACTGGGGCTGGAAACCTGCGCCACGCTCGGCATGCTGAAGGACGGCCAGGCCGAGCAGCTGAAGGACGCCGGGCTCGACTACTACAACCACAACCTCGACACCGCGCCCGAGTTCTACGGCGACATCATCACCACCCGCGAGTACCAGGACCGCCTCGATACGCTCGAGCGCGTGCGCCACGCCGACCTGCATGTGTGCTGCGGCGGCATCGTCGGCATGGGCGAATCGCGCACCCAGCGCGCCGGCCTGATTGCGCAGCTGGCATCGCTCGACCCGCAGCCGGAGTCGGTGCCGATCAACCTGCTGGTGCAGGTCGAGGGCACGCCGCTCGCCGGCACCGAGGCGCTCGAGCCGCTGGAATTCGTGCGCACCATTGCCGTGGCGCGGATCTGCATGCCGAAGAGCTTCGTGCGCCTGTCGGCCGGCCGCCAGCAGATGAGCGACGCGGTGCAGGCGCTGTGTTTCCTCGCCGGCGCCAATTCGATTTTCTACGGCGAGAAGCTGCTCACCACAGGCAATCCGGAGTGGGAGCGCGACCAGCGCCTGTTCGACGCGCTGGGCCTGACGGCGTTGTGAGTCGGGCCCATTTATGAGTTTCGCCGCGCTGAGCCGCATGCAGCGGGGGCTGGCGGCGCTGCAGGCCGATCATCTCGAACGCAGGCGTCTGTTGCTTGATGGCGCGCAGGGCGCGCATGTGACGATCGACGGCCAGCGCGTCGTTTCCTTCTGCAGCAACGATTACCTCGGACTCGCCGCTGATCCGGCGCTGGTCGCCACCGCGCATGCAGCGCTCGACCAGTGCGGCGTCGGTGCGGGGGCGGCGCATCTGATCACCGGGCATCACCGCCTGCATCACGATTTCGAGACCGCATTCGCGCGCTTCGTCGGCAAGCCGGCGGCGCTGCTGTTTTCCACCGGCTACCAGGCCAATCTCGGTGTGCTGACCAGCCTGGTCGGGCGTCGTGGCGAAGTGTTCGGCGACAAGCTCAATCACGCTTCGCTGGTCGATGCCGCGCAGTTGAGCGGCGCGCGCTTCACGCGCTACCGCCACATCGACCTGACGCAGCTCGAAAGCCAGTTGGCGGCCAGCACGGCGCAGGACAGGGTCATCGTGTCCGATCTGGTGTTCAGCATGGATGGCGACATCGCGCCGGTCGACGCGCTGCTCGATCTGGCCGAGCGCTTCGACGCCTGGCTGTATCTCGACGACGCGCACGGCTTTGGTGTGCTGGATGACGGTCGTGGCGGCTTGACCGAACGCGCTCGTGCCAGCGATCGCGTGATCTATCTCGCCACGCTCGGCAAGGCGGCCGGCGTCGCGGGCGCAGCGGTGGCGGCGCACGCCAGTGTGATCGACTGGCTGGTCCAGAAAGCGCGGCCCTACATCTACACGACCGCCTCGCCGCCGTTGCTGGCTGCGTGCCTGCTGGAGAGCCTGCGCCAGATCGAGGCGGGCGATGCACGGCGCGAGCGATTGCACAGCCACATCATGCAACTGCGCGCGGGCCTGGACAGCCTGAAGGTTGGAAAGCTGATGCCGTCATCGACACCGATCCAGCCGCTGGTGATCGGCGCGAATGCCGAAGCGGTGCGGCTGTCGCAAAGCCTGCTGCAACGCGGCCTGCTGGTGCAGGCGATACGCACGCCGTCGGTGCCCGCCAACACGGCGCGCCTGCGCATCACGCTGTCGGCCGCGCATGGCGCCGAGGATGTCGCGCAACTGGTCGAGGCCTTGCATGCGATCGACTAAGCCCGTCCTCGCGCTGGTGCACGGCTGGGGCATGAACGCGCGCGTGTTCGATGCGCTGGCTGGCATGCTGGCGGAGGCCTTCGAGGTGCGCGCACTCGACCTGCCGGGGCATGGCGGGCGCGATGCGCTCTCGCAAAACACCTTGCAGGCCTGGGCTGATGATCTTGCGCTGCAGCTGCCTGATCAGTCCGTGCTGCTTGGCTGGTCGCTCGGCGGTCAGGTGGCGATGCGCGCGGCGCTCGATCATCCGGACAGGATTTCGCGCCTGATCCTGCTGGCGGCCACACCGAAATTCGTCGCCTCAGCGGATTGGGATTGCGGCATGGCTGTCGCGGACCTACAGGCATTCGGGACTGCACTGCTGGCAGAACCTCAGGCGACGCTGCTGCGTTTCATGAGCCTGCAGACGCGCGGCATGCCTGGGCAAAAGTCGGTGCTGCAGCAATTGCGGCAGACGCTGCTGGCCGCGCCACAGGCAGACGCCAAGGCTTTGGCGGGCGGGCTGGCGATATTGCGCGACACCGATCTGCGCAATGAACTGCCCCGGCTGACGCAGCCGACCTTGATCCTGCATGGCGCGCTCGACACATTGACCCCGCCGGCAGCCGGTACCTGGCTGGCCACAAGCCTGCCAGCCGCGCAGCACATCGAACTGGCCCGTGCCGCGCATGCGCCGCACCTGTCGCACGGCGAAGTAGTGGCTGCAGCGATCCGGAGTTTTTCTCATGGCTGACGAGCGTGAGCGCTTCCCCCTCCCCAACCCTGATGGATCTCCTAGCCATTCGACTAAGCCCGCAAGCGGGCGAGTCGCTGGTTATCCTCCGCAAGCGGGAGAGGGGGCGAACGCCATGCCCAATACGATTGACGAACTTGATTTCGCCGAAGTGCGGCGCGCATTCGACCGGGCCGCAGCCAGCTACGATGCCCACGCGGTGCTGCAGCGCGAAGTGTGCGACCGCCTGCTGGAGCGGCTCGATTTCGTGACGCTGCGGCCTGAGCGCGTACTCGATGTGGGCTGCGGAACCGGCTATGGACTGGCGCACCTGCGTGCGCGCTATGCGGAGGCGACATGCCATGCCCTCGACATCGCGCCGGCCATGTTGCAGACGGCGCGCGCGCGGTTGCCGCAGCCCACCTGGGCGCAACGCCTGACCCCCGGGTCTGGACGCTTGACCCACCTGGTGTGCGCAGACATGGAGCAACTGCCGCTCGCGCCCAGCAGCATGCACCTGGTCTGGTCCAGTCTGGCGCTGCAATGGGCGCAGGATCTGGAAGCCACTTTCAGGGGGTTTCACCACACGCTGGCGCCGGGCGGCCTGCTGATCTTCGCCACTTTCGGCCCCGATACGCTGAAGGAATTGCGCGCGGCGTTTACTGCGATCGACGACGCGCCGCACGTCAACCGGTTCACCGACCTGCACGACATCGGCGACATGCTGGTCCACGCCGGTTTTTCCAGTCCGGTAATGGAAATGGAGATGCTGACGCTGACCTACGCTGATCTGAAGACGCTGATGCGCGATCTCAAGGGCATCGGAGCGCATAACGCGGCTTCGGCACGCAGACGGGGCCTGCTCGGCAAATCGGCCTGGACACGGCTGGAACAGGCCTACGAAACCCATCGTCTGGATGGACGACTGCCTGCCACCTTCGAGGTGATCTACGGTCATGCGTGGGTGGGCGACAAGACGCTGCGCGAGGACGGCAGGCAGGTGATCCAGTTCAACATCGGCGAACGCCGCCGCAAGCTGGGATTGGTTTGATGGCACGTGGGCTGTTTGTCACCGGCACCGACACCGGCGTCGGCAAGACCCGGGTGGCCGTGGCGCTGATTCACGCGCTGCGCGCGCAAGGCCTGCGCGTGGCGGCGATGAAGCCGGTGTCGGCCGGCCATGCGCCACAAGGGGACTCCGATCCACTACGCGCTGAAGTCCCGCGCAGCGGGATGGAGTCGTATGCCCCACAAGGGGACTCCGATCCACTACGCGCTGAAGCGCGTGTGGAGTCGTATGCCCCGGGCGAACTGAACGAGGATGTGGCGGCATTGCTGCAGGCGGCCAACGTGCCGGCCGACCTGCGCGATGTGAATCCCTATGCGTTTGCCGAGCCGATTGCGCCGCATATCGCCGCACGGCAGGCGGGCGTGCGGATCGACCTGGCGGTGATCGTCGCGGCCTATTCGCGTCTTGCAGCCAAGGCCGACGTGGTGGTGGTCGAGGGCGCGGGTGGCTGGCGCGTTCCCCTGAACGAACGCGAGGACATGGCGGACCTGGCGCAGGCGCTCGGCCTGCCCATCGTGCTGGTGGTGGGGCTGCGCCTCGGTTGCCTCAACCATGCGCTGCTGACCGCCGAGTCGATTGCCGGCAGGGGTTTGCCCTGGGCCGGCTGGGTAGGCAACACCATCGACCCGGCGATGGCGCAACTCGCCGCCAATCTGGAGGCGCTTGGTGCCCGACTGCCTGGGCCATGTCTTGGCGTGCAGGACTTTTTGCCCGCCCCTGCTCTTCCAGCAGAATGGCCGCAATGGTTGATCCTGCCTGAAGCGTTAGTATCTTAGAATAGTCGACAATACAAATATTCTGTTTCAAATCAAATAGTTAAAATTACATTTCGGCTTGTTTACGCGAGTGGCATCGTGTACTGTCTGCGACGAATTGCCGCACACGGTTTCCCTAAACCGATATGGAACAGCTGGATACGGACGGTGTTGCACGCAGCTTGGCAGGCGGGTTTGTCTTCCACTCCCGCCCCAGATGTTCGCTGACGCGTGACCAGGAGCGTCTGGTTTTCTGGAGCCTGGTCGGAGTGTGCTTCGGAGCGGCGATCGGTTTTGCGGTTTTGGGTTACTGGCTGGTTTTGCCGTTTGCGGGTCTGGAAATCGGGTTGCTGGCGTGGGCGCTGGAAACTGTGCGCAAACGGGAATCCGACTACGAGACGCTCACGATCGACGGCGATGCAGTGGTGTTGGAGTGGCGCGCGGGAAAACAAAGCGGGCGCCGCAAGATGAATCGGCATTGGGTCCAGGTTGCTTGCGACTGCTCTGCTACTGGCAAGAACTGCCGGCTCAGGGTGCGGTCGCATGGCCGCGAAACGGAAGTCGGCCATCACCTGAGCGACGAGGCGCGCCTGCAACTGGCCGCCACCTTACGGAACAAGTTGCAGACATAAAAGCTACGCGCGCTGCAACGAATACGAATAACAGGGACGAGAGGACGGGGGAGAACTGATGAAGAGCATGTGGAAACGAGCAGGGATGGTTGGAACGGCACTGGCGGTCAGCCAGCAGGCGCTGGCGGAATATGCATACAACCTGCAGACGCCTGCCAGCGAAGTGGCGGAGCATGTGTTCCAGTTGCACAACCTCATCATGCTGGTGTGCCTGGGAATTTTCGTCGTGGTGTTCGGTGCGATGTTCTATTCCCTGTTCAAGCACCGCAAGTCGGTAGGACACAAGGCCGCGCATTTCCACGAAAACACCACGGTCGAAGTCATCTGGACGGTGATTCCCTTCGTCATCCTGATGGGGATGGCCTATCCGGCGGCCAAGGTGGTGATCGACATGAAGGACACGGCCAATCCGGATCTCACCGTCAAGGTCACCGGCTACCAGTGGAAATGGGGCTACGACTATCTCAACGACGGCATCAGCTTCTACAGCAATCTCTCGACACCGCGCGAACAGATCGAAGGCAACGCCCCCAAGGGTGAAAACTACCTGCTTGAAGTCGACGAGCCGATGGTGGTGCCGGTCGGCAAGCGCGTGCGCCTGCTGATCACGGCCAACGATGTGCTGCATTCGTGGTGGGTTCCCGCTCTGGGCGCCAAACAGGATGCCATTCCTGGTTTCATCCGTGATTCCTGGTTCAAGGCCGACAAGATCGGCACCTACCGCGGCCAGTGCGTCGAGCTGTGCGGCAAGGACCATGGCTTCATGCCGATCGTGGTCGAAGTGGTGTCGGAGGAGGACTACAAGGCCTGGGTGGCGAAGAAGAAGGGCAGCGCACAAGCGGCAGCTGCCGACGACAGCAAGACCTTCGAAGTCGCCGAGTTGGTGGAACGCGGCGAGAAGGTCTATCAGGCCAACTGCGCGGCCTGCCACCAGGCCAACGGCATGGGGCTGCCGGGCGCATTCCCGGCAATCAGCGGCTCCAAGATTGCAACCGGGCCGATTGCCGGTCACATCGACATCGTGATGAGCGGCCGTCCGGGCACGGCGATGGCTGCATTCGCCGGCCAGTTGTCCGACGCCGACATCGCCGCGGTGGTGACGTATCAGCGCAACGCCTGGGATAACAAGTTGGGCGACGCGGCGCAACCCGCCGAGATCGCAGCCGCTCGCGGGGGCGCAGCCGAAGCGGCCGCCCCCGCCGCGCAGTGAATAACCGAGAGGAGAGCACTTCATGTCTGACGTAGCACACGCCCACGACGACCACGGACACCACGCGCATCCCACCGGAATCATGCGCTGGATCACCACGACCAACCATAAGGACATCGGCACGCTTTACCTGTGGTTTGCGCTGATCATGCTGTTCGCGGCGGGCTCCATGGCCCTGCTGATTCGTGCCGAGCTCTTTCAGCCGGGCCTGCAGATGGTGCACCCCGATTTCTTCAACCAGCTCACCACGATGCATGGCCTGATCATGATTTTCGGGGTGATCATGCCGGCCTTCTCGGGGTTCGCGAACTGGCAGGTGCCGCTGATGCTGGGCGCGCCCGACATGGCGTTCCCGCGCATGAACAACTGGGCGTTCTGGGTGCTGCCGGTGGCCGGCCTGATGCTGATGGCCTCGTTTCTGCTGCCTGGCGGCGCGGTGGCGGGGGGCTGGACGATGTATCCGCCGCTGTTCATCCAGGGCGGCATTTCCTATGACCTGACGATTCTGGCGGTGCACATCATGGGCCTGTCGTCGATCATGGGCTCGATCAACATCATCACCACCATCCTCAATATGCGTGCGCCCGGCCTCACGCTGATGAAGATGCCGCTGTTCGTGTGGACCTGGCTGATCACCGCCTATCTGCTGATCGCCACCATGCCGGTGTTGGCAGGCGCGGTGACCATGCTGCTGACCGACCGCAACTTCGGCACCCACTTCTTCAACGCGGCTGGCGGCGGCGACCCGGTGATGTTCCAGCATATCTTCTGGTTCTTTGCCCACCCCGAGGTGTACATCCTGATCCTGCCGGCATTCGGCATCGTCTCGCAGGTGATCCCGACCTTCGCCCGCAAGCCGCTGTTCGGCTACGCTTCGATGGTGTACGCGACGGCGTCGATCGCCGTCCTGTCGTTCATCGTCTGGGCACACCACATGTTCACCGTCGGCATGCCGGCGGCGGCGCAGCTGTTCTTCATGTTCTCGACCATGCTGATCGCGGTGCCCACCGGGGTGAAGGTGTTCAACTGGGTGGCCACCATGTGGAAGGGATCGATGACCTTCGAGACGCCCATGCTGTTCGCCATCGCCTTCGTCTGCCTGTTCACCATCGGCGGGTTCTCCGGCCTGGTGCTGGCGATCGCGCCGGTCGACATCCAGTTGCACGACACCTACTACGTGGTGGCGCACTTCCACTATGTGCTGGTGTCGGGCGCCCTGTTCGCCATCTTCGCCGGCATCTACTACTGGCTGCCGAAGTGGACCGGCCACATGTACAACGAGACGCTCGGCAAGTGGCACTTCTGGCTGTCGGTCATCGGCATGAACATCGTGTTCTTCCCGATGCACTTCCTCGGCCTCGCCGGCATGCCGCGCCGCATCCCTGACTATGCGCTGCAGTTCACCGAGTTCAACCAGATTGCCACGGTAGGCGCTTTCATCTTCGGCTTCAGCCAGCTGATATTCCTGGCGGTCGTGCTGAAAACCATCAAGGGTGGTGCGAAGGCGCCCGCCCGCGTGTGGGAAGGCGCGGAAGGGCTGGAGTGGACAGTGCCGTCACCGGCGCCGTACCACACCTTTGAAACCGCACCGGTGGTGAAGTGAGCGGAGAGATAGCAGCGATGACCGACAAACGCACCGGCAAATACCGCACGGCGGTCATCCTGGCACTTTTCGCACTCGGCCTGTTTCTGTTCACGCTGTACACAGGGCTGAAATAAATCATGGCGGTGGGCAATGCCAAGACACTGACCAAGCTCGTCGTGGTGACGCTGGGCATGTTCGGCTTCGGCTTTGCCCTGGTGCCGTTCTATTACAAGATCTGCGAGGTCACCGGCATCAATGCCGGTGACGAGCAAAGCCTGGTGAAGAACACCCAGGTCGATACCAGCCGCTGGGTGACGCTGGAGTTCGATGCCAATACCAATTCAGGGCTGCCCTGGCAGTTCAAGCCGGCGCAGCGCAGTCTCAAGGTTCACCCGGGGCAACTGGTGCAGGTCGAGTACGAGGTGGCCAACAACAGCGATCAGGCAATCGTGGGGCAGGCCGTGCCGAGTTACGGCCCGGCGCGTGCCGCCACGTTCTTCAAGAAGATCGAGTGCTTCTGCTTCACTCCGCAAACCCTGGCGGCAGGCGAACGTCGCAAAATGCCGGTGATGTTCGTACTGGACCCGGCAATGGATAAGGATGTCCATACGGTGACCCTTTCCTACACTTTCTTCAATGCCGATTCGAAGGCGCAGGCCGCGGGTGCGCTGAATACAGTGGGGAAAACCACGCCCAATGGCTAAGAGGGGGAATCTCCAGGCCGCTCTTGCCGTGTTCTGGAGCTTTTTCGGTGTGCGCAAACGGCGTGATTACGATGCCGATGCACAAAGCCTGACGCCGGCGCAGATCATCATCGCCGGGTTGATCGGCGGCGTGACGTTTGTGCTGGCGATGTTGCTGCTGGTGTATCTGGCGTTGCAGTTCGTGAATTAAGCAATCAAACAATCATTAAACGATAAAGAAGGGGAAGACATGAGCCAGGCACAAACCGACAAGTATTATCTGCCGCAACCTTCGCTCTGGCCGATCATCGGCTCGGTCGCGCTGCTGGTGATGGCCGTGGGCGGCGTCATGACCATGCGCGAGATCGACCACGGTGGCTGGGTGCTCCTCGCCGGGTTGGCGATCCTGCTGTACATGATGTACGGCTGGTTCGGCGAAGTGATCCGCGACAGCGAGGCCGGACGCTACAACAAGCAGGTCGACTCCTCGTTCCGCTGGTCGATGAGTTGGTTCATCTTTTCCGAGGTCATGTTCTTCGCCGCCTTTTTCGGCGCATTGTTCTACACCCGGGTGCTGTCGGTACCCTGGCTGGCGGACGCCGAAACGGGAAGCTTGCTGTGGGAAGGTTTCACGGCGACCTGGCCGACAGCCGGCCCCGGACTGACGGCAGATGGATTCAAATTCACGCCGATGGGTGCCTGGGGCCTGCCGGCGATCAACACCCTGTTGTTGCTGACTTCCGGCGTGACCGTGACCTGGGCGCACTGGGGGCTGAAGAAGAACAATCGCAGCCAGTTGATCATCGGCCTGGCGATGACCGTGGCGCTGGGTACGCTCTTCCTCGGCCTGCAGGCGTACGAGTACCATCATGCCTACACCGAGCTGGGGCTGACCCTGGGCGCGGGGGCCTACGGTGCAACCTTCTTCATGCTGACCGGCTTCCACGGCTTTCACGTGCTGATCGGGACGACCATGCTGATCATCATGCTGCTGCGTTCCATTGCCGGGCATTTCACTGCTGATCACCACTTCGCATTTGAAGCGGTGTCGTGGTACTGGCACTTTGTCGATGTGGTATGGGTGCTGCTGTTCATCCTGGTTTACTGGATGATCTAGGCGAGTCAGGACAGGACAATCAAACAAGCGCCGCGCATGATGCGGTGCTCGATAGAAGAAAAGCCGCGTGATGCGCGGCTTTTTTTTGGGGGGCTGTAGGCTAGCGCAGCCCGCCTTGCGGGATGAGGCCGAAGTAGTAACCCCCCATCAGCATCAGGAACAGGGTGAGGGAAAGCGCGACGCGCACGGTGAGCATTTTCACCGTGCGATCGGAATGGCCCTTGTCCTTGATGAGATAGTAGAGTGCACTGGCGAGGCTGGCCAGGATGAATACGATGAAAAGCAGGGCAATGATGCGCATGGAACGGGATGCTCGGCAAAACTTCAGTCTAACCGGATTGCCTGCACCATGCACTTGCTGAAAGTTCGCATCGGCGCATGGCAGTTCGCCCCGACGCTCTGGCCGACACTGGCGACGCTGTTTTTCCTGGTGCTGACGGTATGGCTGGGCAACTGGCAGAGTGGGCGGGCAGAAACCAAGCGCGCCCTGCAGGCGCGTTACGATGTCGCCATGCGGGAGGCCCCCATCCATGTCGGCAGCACGCTGCTGGATCGAGACAGCGCACTGCATCGCAGGCTGGAAGTGCGTGGCGTATTCGAGGATGCCCGAACGATCCTGCTCGACAACCGGGTGCATGGAGGGGTGGCCGGGTATCACGTGCTGACGCCGCTCAAGGTCGACGGCGGTCAGTCAGCCATTCTGGTCAATCGCGGCTGGATGCCGGCCGGGCGCAGCCGCGATCAGGTAACGCTGCCGCCGATCCCGCGTGGCGCGGTGAGCCTGGAAGGGATGGCCGTCGATCCGCATAGCCGCTACTTCGAACTGGCGAATACGACGCCACAGGGGCGGGTCTGGCAAAACCTGGATTTCGAGCGGTATGCGGCAAGCTACGGGGGGATCCTGCAACCGGTGCTGCTGTTGCAGACCAGTCGGGGGGAGGATGGCTTGCTGAGGAACTGGCCGCGGCCTGATAGCGGCGTCAGCATGCATGTCAGTTATGCCTTCCAGTGGTACAGTCTGGCGATTACGCTGGCGGTGTTGTGGCTGGTGTTGAATTTGAAACGTCATCAAGGTGATGACGTGTGACAGGCCCGGTGGCCGATGTGATGCTTCAAGATGAAATTGACCTCGCGCAGTAAATTCCTGTTGTTGCTCGGTGTGTTTGCAGTGCCGGTGATTGCTGCCTATCTGGCCTATTTTGGCTGGCGGCCGGCGGGCCATACCAATTACGGCGATCTCCTCAAGGTCGCACCCTTGCAGCACACAGCGGGGACGACGCTCGACGGCGCCCCCTTCAATCTGGATGCGCTGCAAGGGAAATGGCTGATGGTGCATGTGGGCGCGACTGGCTGCGACGCGGACTGTGCACAGCAACTCTATCTGATGCGGCAGATACGCATTGCACAGGGCAGGGAGCAGTCGCGTATCGAACGCTTGTGGGTGCTGACCGACACGACTCGTCCAGACCCGGCGCTGTTGCGCGAACACCCGGGATTGCTGGTGTGGCGACCCGACGATGCGGCCTTCGCCGGGCAGTTCCCCGCGTCGCATGACCGCTCCGAACACATTTATCTGGTCGATCCATTGGGCAACTTGATGTTGCGATTTCCTGCAGAGGTCGACCCCAAGCGCATGATGAAAGACCTCAAACTGCTGCTCAAAGCGTCCCAGATAGGCTGAAGCAGACAATCCGATCATGAAGCTCTATCGCAATTTCATACTGGCAGCACTGATTCTCGCCTTTGGCGTGGTGAGTCTGGGCGCCTATGTGCGTTTGTCGGATGCCGGCCTGGGGTGCCCGGACTGGCCGGGCTGCTACGGCCAGTTGACGCCACACCACGCAGCCGAAGCCATCGACGCCGAACTGGCCGTACGACCCGACGGTGCGGTCTCGCACGCGAAAGCCTGGAAGGAAATGCTGCATCGTTACTTGGCTGGCGCCCTGGGCTTGCTCGTCCTGGCCATCGCCGTATTGGGCTGGCGCGAGCGGCACGAAACGAGTGGTGGCCCCGGACTGCCGCTGTTCCTGCTGGCCTTGATCGTGTTCCAGGCTTTGCTCGGGATGTGGACGGTCACCCGATTGCTGAAGCCATTCATTGTCAGTGCGCATTTGCTGGGCGGCCTAGCTACCCTGTCCCTGCTGATGTGGCTCTGGCTGCGTGAACGCGCGCAGGATGCGCACGCCTACCATGCGCGTGTCGACCATTTGCGGAGCAGTGCGGCGATCGGGCTGGCATTGCTGGTGGCACAGATTGCGCTGGGTGGCTGGGTGAGTGCCAACTACGCAGCCCTGGCCTGCACCGACTTCCCCTTGTGTCAGGGGGTGTGGGTGCCGCCGATGGATTTCGACCACGGCTTCACGCTGCATCGCGAACTGGGTGAGACGGCCACTGGGGAATTGCTGCCGATGACCGCATTGACAGCCATCCATTGGGTGCACCGGGTCATGGCACTGGTCGTTTTCCTGTTTCTTGGGTGGCTCGTGCTGCGTCTGCTGCGGGCGCCGGGTTATGCCAGCCTGGGCCTGGTTATCGGTGGGTTGCTGTTGCTGCAGGTGACGCTGGGAATCAGCAATGTCCTGTTCAGCTTGCCGCTGGCCGTGGCCGTGGCACATAACGCCGGGGCCGCGCTGCTGCTGGCCAGCCTGGTGGCGCTAAACTTCCGGGTGCGCAAGTGATGAGGATGGAGTCCCTGATGCTCGAGGGCGCGGCCTGCCGCTGTCAGCAGTTCCTGGCGCTCTGCAAGCTGCGGGTGGTCAGCCTGATCGTCTTTACGGCAGTCATCGGCATGTTTCTCGCCGTGCCGGGGTGGCCGGACTGGAATGCGCTGTGGGCGGGGACCCTGGGGATCGCGTTGGTAGCGGGTGCCGCGGCGGCATTCAATTGCCTGGTCGAGCAGAAAATCGACGCCTTGATGGCACGTACCCGGGCGCGGCCGCTGCCGCGCGGCGAATTGACCAGTACACAGACGCTGGTGTTTGCAGGTGTGGTGGGCGGTGCCGGACTGGTTCTGCTGCACGTGTTTGTCAACCCGCTCACCATGTGGCTCACCCTGGCCACATTCGTCGGCTATGCGGTGATCTATACGGCGCTGCTGAAGCCGGCCACGCCGCAGAACATCGTGATCGGCGGCGCCTCCGGCGCGATGCCGCCGGTGCTCGGCTGGGCCGCCGCCACCGGCGAGGTCCACCATGACGCCCTGCTGCTGTTCCTCATCATCTTTGCCTGGACCCCCCCGCATTTCTGGGCGCTGGCGCTCTATCGGCGCGACGAGTATGCCCGGGCCGGATTACCGATGCTGCCGGTGACGCATGGCGAAGCCTACACGCGGCTGCACCTGCTGCTGTACACGCTGCTGCTGTTTGCCGTGACCATACTGCCGGTCGGCACCGGCATGGGCGGCTGGATATACCTGCTGGGCGCCGTGGGGCTCGGGGGACGCTTCATCCAGTATGCCTGGCGACTGTATCGGGAATACAGCGATGCGCTGGCGAAGGAAACCTTCCGCTTTTCCATCTGGTACCTGAGTCTGCTGTTCGGCGCGATGCTGGTCGACCACTATTTCCCAATACCCATTTGATTTCAATGGGGATTCGGGCCGTCCATATAGATGGGCTTCTATATGGATATTCGGACAGGATTGTTTTATATTGTGCCCTACTCCTCTTCAGGGACACGAGATGATCCTCTCCCGAACCAGCCAGTATGCCGTGCAGGCCTTGATCTACATGGCGACCCAGCCGGACGCCACCCCGGTGTTGAATAAGGATATCGCTGCCCAGCTCGGCGTGCCTGCGCCCTATCTGGCCAAAATCCTGCAAGGCCTGGCGAAGGGAAGCCTGCTGTTTTCTTTCCGTGGCCGCCTCGGCGGGTTCTGCTTGCGTGAAGGCGGCAACAAGGTCACCCTGATGCAGATCCTGCTCCTGACCGAAGGCCCGGCATTCACCCAGAGTTGCTTGCTGGGGTTGAAGAAATGCAGCGACGAAACCGCGTGTCCATTGCACTCCCGCTGGATTCCGGTGAAGAAGAAAATCATCGACCTGCTGCAGGAAACCACGTTGGAAAAACTGGCGAAGGCGGTTGAAACAGGAAAATACCGCCTGGCCGACGTTCCGGGCAATCTCTTCGAGCAGATCAAGGCGTGAAAGGCTGGCTTGCCGCTGCCGGCCTTGCCGCGGCATGCTTGCTGTCCGCTTGCCAGCCCGCCCCGCAGCCGCCGGCGTTCCAGGCGACCGACATCACCGGCGCCGATTTCGCGCGCGATTTCAGTTTGACCGACCACAACGGGCACGCGCGCACTCTGGCCGATTTCAGAGGCAAGGTGGTGGCCATCTTTTTTGGCTACACCCATTGTCCCGACGTCTGTCCCACCACACTGTCCGATTTCGCTGCCGCGCTTCAGCAACTGGGGCCACTGGCCGATCGGGTCCAGGTCATTTTCGTGACGGTGGACCCGCAGCGCGACACGCCGGACTTGCTGAGCCAGTTCGTGCCAGCCTTCAATCCGACTTTTATTGGGATGGCTACAGATGAGCACGGACTGCAGTTGCTGGCAACAGAATACAAAGTGGTCTATCAGAAGGCTTCGATCAAGTCGGCCGACGATTACCTGATCGACCACAGCGCAGGAACCTATATTTATGATCCGCAAGGGCGTTTGAGATTGTTGATGCCCTATGGAAGCAGCCCCGACGCCATTGCCCACGACCTGAGCGCCCTGCTGGCATCGCCTTGAGCCGGGTTTTCGGGTTGCGGTAGGCCGGTCGGCTGTCATATAATCCTGCAGTTTTTTAATATAAGCATATGCTGTTCAAAGCGCGGTTCACCGCGCTTTTTCAGGTCAACAGGAGCGGTCCATGGCGGTAAGCACATATTCCGGGGCGGAGCAGTACAACTTTGATATCGTCAAGAAATTCTCCGTCATGGCCCTGGTCTGGGCGGTGGTCGGCATGTTCGTGGGGGTGTACATCGCCTCCGAACTGGCCTGGCCGTTTCTGAACTTCGACAGTCCCTATTTCTCGTTTGGACGCTTCCGCCCGGTGCATACGAGCGCGGTGATCTTCGGCTTCGGCGGTTCGGCGCTGTTCGCCACCTCCTACTACGTGGTGCAGCGCACCTGTCAGACCCGCCTGATTTCCGACGGCATGGCCAGCTTTACCTTCTGGGGATGGCAGACCATCATCGTGTTGGCAGCGCTGTCCTATGTGATGGGCTATTCGCAAGGCCGTGAATATGCCGAGATGGAATGGCCGATCGACATCCTGATCGAAGTGGTGTGGGTGACCTACCTGATCCTGTTCATCGGCACCATCATGCGCCGCAAGCAGCCGCACATCTACGTCGCCAACTGGTTCTACCTGGCCTTCATCCTGGCGACCGCGCTGCTGCATACCTTCAACAACCTGGCCATGCCGATCGACCTGTTCTCGATGAAGTCCTACAGCCTGTTCTCCGGCACCATGGATGCGATGACGCAGTGGTGGTACGGCCATAACGCAGTCGGCTTCTTCCTCACCGCCGCCTTCCTCGGCATGATGTATTACTTCGTGCCCAAGCAGGCGGGCCGTCCGATCTACTCCTACCGCCTGTCGATCGTCCACTTCTGGGCGCTGGGCTTCATGTACATGTGGGTGGGCGCGCACCACCTGCACTGGACCGCTCTGCCCGACTGGACCTCGTCGCTGGCCGCCGCGTTCTCGATCCTGCTGCTGATGCCGTCGTGGGGCGGCATGATCAACGGCATCATGACCCTGTCCGGCGCCTGGGACAAACTGCGCACCGACCCGGTGATGCGTTTCATGATCGTCGCGCTGTCGTTCTACGGCATGTCGACCTTCGAAGGTCCGATGATGTCGCTGAAAGAAGTCAATGCGCTGTCGCACTACACCGACTGGACCGTGGGCCACGTGCACTCCGGTGCGCTGGGCTGGGTGGCGATGATCTCCTTCGGCTCGCTGTACCACATGATGCCCAAGCTGTGGGACACCAAGATCTACAGCCGCAAGCTGATCGAATGGCATTTCTGGCTCGCCACCATCGGCATCGTGCTGTACATCGTCTCGATGTGGATTTCCGGCATCACCCAGGGCCTGATGTGGCGCGCCTTCGACGAGTTCGGCAACCTGCAGTATTCATTCGTCGAATCGGTGGCAGCGATGATGCCCTTCTACGCAATGCGCGCTATCGGCGGCATGTTCTTCCTTACGGGCACCGTGCTGATGACTTACAACATGTTGATGACCATCCGTCAGGGCAAACGCGAGAACGCCGCACTGGAAGCCAAGCTGGCCGCCAAGCTGGCCGCCGCATGAACCGGGGACGATAACCATGAACCTGAATTTCAAACACGAATGGATTGAAACCAACATCGGCCTGATGGCCGTGTTGACCATGCTGGCGATCAGCGTTGGCGGCCTGGTGGAAATCGCCCCCCTGTTCTTCATCGACAAGACCATCGAAAAGGTCGAGGGCGTGCGGCCCTACACGGCGCTGGAGCAGCGCGGCCGTGACATCTATATCCGCGAAGGCTGCTATACCTGCCATTCGCAGATGATCCGCCCGTTCCGCGACGAGAAGCTGCGTTACGGCCACTATTCGCTGGCTGCCGAGTCGCAGTACGACCATCCCTTCCAGTGGGGCTCCAAGCGCACCGGTCCCGACCTTGCGCGGGTGGGCGGCAAGTATTCCAACGAATGGCAGGTGCAGCATCTGGCTGCGCCGCGCTCGATGGTGCCTGAATCGGTGATGCCGAATTACCCCTGGCTGCTGACAACGCCGCTGGACACTTCCGATGTCGCCGACCGCTTGAAGGCACTGCGCAAGGTCGGGGTGCCGTATTCGTTGTCGCAGGCGGAGTACGAAGCCAACGTGGAAAAATTCGGTGAAACCGTGGCGCGCCAGCTGCACATCCCGGATGCACAGAAGAACCTGGTCGAGCAGGCAAACTTCGGCAACTACGATGGCGACCGCTCCGGCATTTCCGAGATGGATGCACTGGTGGCCTACCTGCAGGTGCTGGGCACCATGGTCGATTTCAGCAAATATAGCGACGACGCATTCGTCGACAACCGCTAATCGGTCCGGGCCAAAGGTTTGCTGATGGAATGGTTGATGTGGTTCTCGAAACCCGAAAACACAAAACCGCTGGCCCTGATCATTTTTTTCTGCACCTTTATCGGCATCGTGATCTACGTCTACGGTAGCAAGAAGCGCAGCAAGCAACTCGAGTCTTACCGCGACATACCGTTTCTCGACGATCAGCCTGGCGATCAGGACGACACGAAGGACAAGCAATGAGCGAGCAAAAACTACAATCCCAGACCGTGCAGACCACCGGCCATGCCTGGGACGGCGACCTGCAGGAATTCAACAACCCGCTGCCGGTATGGTGGGTCTACACGTTCTATGCCACGGTGGTCTTCGCCATCGTGTACTGGACGATCTACCCGTCGTGGCCATGGGGGAAAGGCTGGATCGGCGGCGTGTCGGACATCACCTACGTCAACAGCGCGGGCGAAACCAAGACGCATAGCTGGAACACCCGTGCGCTGCTGATGGAAGACCTGAACCAGGCGGCGGTCGCCCAGAAGCCCTACTTCGACAAGGTGTCGGGCATGTCCTACGCGCAAATCGCCACGGACCCGGAGATGAACGGCTTCATCCTCTCGTCCGGCAAGGCCCTGTTCGCGGAAAACTGCGCAGCCTGTCACCAGGCGGGCGGCCAGGGCGTGGTCGGGTTCTTTCCCAACCTGACCGACGACGACTGGCTGTACGGTGGTTCCTACGAGCAGATCCACCAGACACTGGTGGAGGGGCGTCGCGCCTTCATGCCGGCGTTCAGCGAAGTGCTGGGCGGCGAGCAGATCGACCAGCTGGCTAACTATGTGGCCAAGCTGTCCGGCATCGGCCATGATGCCGCCAAGGCGACGGCCGGCGACGCGCTGTTCCATGGTGAAACCGCAGCCTGTTACTACTGCCACGGCAATGATGCCAAGGGCCGCAAGGAGATCGGTGCGCCCAACCTGACCGACAACATCTGGTTGTGGGCCAATGTGCCGACGACACCGGGCGAAGATGGCAAGGTGGCGGCGATTCGTGGCGTCATCGCCAACGGCCTCAGCAAAGGGGTGATGCCGGCCTGGGCAGGGCGCCTGACGCCCGAACAGATCAAGGTTCTGACGGTCTATGTCCATGAACTGGGCGGCGGGCAGTAAGACCGCAGGCTGACTAGACACGCAAAGCCCCCGTCCTCGGGGGCTTTTGCATCCGATCGATGCTACGGGCCACACCATGCAGACAGGCTTAGAAGACCAGCTTGGCCTCTATCAGAAGCGCATTCCCATCTTCACCCGTTCGGTGAAGGGACGATTCCGTCGCTTCAAGACCGCGGTACTGGTACTGGCCTACGCCATCTATTTCCTTCTGCCCTGGCTGCCGTGGGCGCGCCTGGATGCGCCTGCACAGGCGATGCTGTTCGATATTCCCGGCCGCCGGTTCCTGATTTTCGGCCTCACGATCTATCCGCAGGATGTCATCTGGCTGGCACTGCTGCTGTTCATCGCCGCCATCCTGTTGTTCTTCGTCACCGGTCTGGTCGGCCGTGCGTTCTGCGGTTATTTCTGTTTCCAGACCCTGTGGACCGATTTCTTCATCTGGATCGAGCACAAGATCCAGGGGGAGCGCCCGGCGCGGGTGCGCCTCTATCGCCAGCCCTGGGAGCGCGAGAAGCTCGTCAAGATCGGCAGCACGCATGCGCTCTGGCTGCTGGCATCGTTCTGGACCGGCATCAGCTTCGTCGCCTATTTCACCTATGCGCCGCAACTGGTCACGGATTTCTTCACCGGGCAGGCCGCTGCTGCGGCCTATATCACCGTCGGTATCCTGACGCTGTCCACCTATGCCGCCGCCGGACTGATGCGCGAGCAGATCTGCACCTATGTCTGCCCGTATGGCCGCTTCCAGAGTGTGATGTACGAAGACGAAACGCTGGCGGTGCACTACGACGCCCGACGCGGTGAAGGGACGTCCGGGCGTGCCGTGGTGCGTGCAGGGCGCGGCATCGTCGCCGAGCGCCGTCGCGCCGACGCATCCAGTGAGGGCGCGCCGGCGGCCGAACGTCGTCAGACGAACCTGAGCGCAGGGGAGCGTGCGCTCGCCGAGCGGCACGCAAAGGGCTACGGCGACTGCGTCGACTGCGGCCTGTGCGTGCAGGTCTGCCCGGTCGGCATCGATATTCGCGACGGTCTGCAATACAAATGCATCTCCTGCGGGCTGTGCATCGACGCCTGCAATACCATCATGGATTCGTTCGGCTTTCCGCGCGGCCTCATTCGCTACGATTCGGAACAGAATCTCGCCGCCGAGATTCCGGCCCCGCCCAGGGTGCAATGGAAGCGCCTGAAAACCATCGGCTACGGGGTGGCACTGATCCTGATGAGCGCCTATCTCGTCTACAGCATCAGCACTCGCGGCAGCTTCGACCGAGCCGTCAACCAGATCCGCCAGCCGCTGTATGTCGTGCTGTCGGACGGCGACATCCGCAACCGTTACCAGATCCGCATCACCAACAAGGCAGCACAGAACCAGGTCTACGTGATCAGTGCACGCGGCATCCCGGACGCGGCGCTCGACCTTGGAAATTTCCGAGAAATCACCATCAAACCGGGCCACAGCGGCCTGGTCCAGGCCAGCGTCCGCTTGTCGCCTGAACTGGCGACGCAGACGCGGCGCTTCGAACTGGTGATCACCCCGCAGGGCAAGCCAGCGGAAGCGCGTGCCGAAACAGTCCGCTTCGACAGCCCGAGCCAGCGCCTATGAATACGATAATCACCCTGTTTGGCGGACTGGGCGCGGTGCTGGTCCTGTACGCGGTCGGCGGCTTGTTCCGGGGTCTGCCGCCCATGCTGCGCGCCTTGCTCGCGGGCCTCATTCCGCTGGTGGGCTACTTCATCCTCATCATGGGCCGTTGGCCGGGAATGGATGTGGTGGCCATCCACATCTCGGTGTTTCTTGCGGCGGCGCTGGTCCTGTTTGCCATGACCCAGTTCCGGCGACGCGGCGCCGGACGCATGCACTGGGCGCCCAAATTGCTGACCGGTTTTTTCATCGGCCTGGTGTTCGTCAATGCCGCGCTCCTGTATATCTCGACGCAAGGCCTGCCGGAACCGATCGGGCGCTGGTGGCTGGGCAGCGATGGCGGCGCCGTGTACAGCGGCTTCTCCGGAGTGGTTGCTCACGATCGGGATGCGGCCAAGGCCGTATCGTCAGAGTTGAGCGAAGCGCACCGCGAATCGCTGCTCGGCTGGCAGATCGAGGTGAGCGGGCTGGACAGCACGGGACGCACGCGAGCCGTGCTGGTCCGCATCAAGGATCGCACCGGCCTGCCGGTCGACCGCGTATCTGCCGAACTGCGACTGCAGCGCCCCGGTACGCCAGCGCCGGTACTCACGCTGCCGCTGGACGCGGCTGGAGCAGGCGTCTACAGCGGAGCGCTGGCCTTGCCTGCCGCGGGCCGCTGGCTGGTCGACTTGCGGCTGATGCAGGATGGCGAACTGCACTATCACAGCACCCGGGAACTGGTCGCGCCATGAGCGGCATTCTGGGGTTTTTGTTTCTGCTCTCGGGCGTGTTCGTGCTGCTGATCGTCGTGGGCGTGTTCTGGTCGATCCGAAGCGGCCAGTTCGACGATCTGGAAGGCCCGGCCGAACGCATCCTGATGGACGACGACGATCCTCTGCTGCCGACACGGCGCTTGAGCGACAACGACGAACAAAGTAAAATTAGCGAACATTAATGGAGTGCGCGCAATGAAACAGCTTCTGACTTTTCAGGGTCTTCCCATGGTGGTGGTGGTCGCGATGATCGTATGGGCATGGATCAGCCTGCTTTCCGTGCTGATAGGCTGGATGCTCTGACCCGGATCAAAGCGCCCCAATGAAAATGCCCCGCATGAGCGGGGCATTTTCATTGGGGCGGCAAAAAAGCTCAGGCCGGAATCACATCGCGCATTTTCTGCAGCGCGCGCGCCTCGATCTGGCGGATACGCTCGGCCGATACGCCATACTCGGCAGCCAGTTCATGCAGGGTCGCCGCCTCGCCTTCGGTCAGCCAGCGTGCCTTGATGATGTGGCGGCTGCGCTCGTCAAGATTCTCCAGTGCAGCAACCAGGCCGCTGTGGCGCAGTTGCTCGGTCTGCTCGCGCTCCAGCACCTGCGCCGGGTTTTCGTCCGGACTCGCCAGATACGCCAGCGGGCTGTAGCTTTCTTCTCCATCATCCACCGTCGGATCGATGGAAATGTCATGGCCCGACAGGCGGGTTTCCATTTCGAGCACGTCCTTGCGGCTGACGTTGAGTTCGCGCGCCATGCTGTCGGCCTGCTCGTAGGTCAGCGCATTGAGCGACTGCTTCAGGCTGCGCAGGTTGAAGAACAGCTTGCGCTGGGCCTTGGTGGTCGCCACCTTGACCAGGCGCCAGTTCTTCAGCACGTATTCATGGATCTCAGCGCGGATCCAGTGCAATGCGAAGGACACCAGACGAACGCCGCGATCCGGGTCGAAGCGCTTCACTGCCTTCATCAGGCCGACGTTGCCTTCCTGGATCAGGTCGGCGTGCGGTAACCCGTAACCCAGATAATGCCGGGCCACACTCACCACTACGCGCAAATGTGACACCACCAGCATGCGGGCCGCTTCGACATCTTCCCTGTCGTGCCAAGCGCGCGCATACCGTTGCTCTTCCTCTAGGCTGAGCAAGGGGTAACGATTAACCGTCTGAATGTAACTATCCAGACTGTAAGCTGCGGGAACCGGCAAGGACATTGTTTCATTCATGATTCATAAACTCCCTTCCATGGCCATTTTAGCACTCTCGCACTATGAGTGCTAAGGTGGGGAAGAGTTCCTCCGCCACGTATTCAGCGGGAAGGCTCGACCTGATGGAGTGCGCGCGCTACCGATATCCAGGCACCGATCCAGCCAAACAGGGTAGTCAGGCCCAATACGGCGGCGATTTCGAATACCGTGGGCGGCAGCAGGTTGAAAGCCGACCCGTACAAACTGGCCAGATGTGCGACAGGCGGGTGCAACATCCAGCCAGCCAACACCAGCACGCCGCCGGCAGCCAGTCCTCCCAGAAGACCCTGCAGGGCTCCCAGATAGAGGAAGGGACGCCGGATATATCGGTCGGTGGCACCGATCAGGCGGCTGACGAGAATCTCGTCGCGGCGGCTCAAAACCTGAGCCCGGATGGCATTGCCCGAGATGGCGACCAGCGCGATCGCGAACAGGCCAGCCAGTAGCCATACACTGGTGCGTCCGATGGTCAGCGCGGCCTGCAGGCGCTCTGCCCACTGGCTATCGAGGTGGGTTTCCGCCACGCCAGGCAGTTTGGCCAGCTCGGCCGACAACCTGGCAAGATCCTCTCGTGAGTTCGCCAGCGGACGAACGATCCAGGCATCCGGCAGCGGGTTTTCGGTCAGCCCGGCTGTAATACCGGCCAGGTCCTGCTCCATGCTCAGCGCGGCAAGCGCTTCATCCTTGGGAGCAAAGCGGGCTTCTGCGACATCGGTCTGTTTCAGCCGGGCGGCGATGGCCTGTTCTTGCGGCTCCGTTACCCCTGCATCGAGAAATACGCTGATTTCGGGCTGTGCCGGCAGGTCGCCCGCCAGCCGGTCGAGGTTGCCAAGCATCAGATACAGCCCGCTCGGCAGACTGATCGCCACGCCCATTGCCAGCGCAGTCAGCAGGGTGGCAACCGGTTGCCTGATCAGGCGGCGCAACGAGGAAGTGAGTGCGTGCTTCTGATGCCGCAGCCAGCCGATCATGCTGACATCTCCTCGACCTTGCCGTGGTCCAGATGCAGGATGCGGCCGCCGAGCGCTGCGATGGCCCGGTCGTCGTGGGTGGCGATCAACAGGGTGGTGCCCACCTGATGAAAGTCGCGGAACATCGCCATGATGTCAGCGGCGTAGCCGGCATCGAGGTTGCCGGTCGGCTCGTCGGCCAGCAGCAGGGCCGGCCGGTTCACCAGTGCGCGTGCGATGCACAGGCGCTGCTGTTCGCCGCCCGAAAGGCTGATGGGATTGGCCTTTTCGCGATTGAGGAGGCCGACCTTGTCGATCACTGCGCGGGCGCGCTTCAGCGACTCGCGTCGGTCGAGGCCAGCGATGTCGAGCGGCAGCACCACGTTCTCGATCACGTTGCGGTCGAACAGCAGCTTGTGATCCTGGAACACCAGGCCGATGTTGCGGCGCAGGTAGGGCACCGCGCGGTGCGACAGTCGATTGAGATTCTGGCCGCTGACCGACAGCACGCCGCTGGTGGGGCGCTCGATGGCAGCGATGAGTTTCAGCAGGGTGCTCTTGCCGGCACCGGAATGCCCGGTCAGAAAAACCAGCTCACCCTTTGCGATGGTGAGGCTGGCGCCGGTCAGGGCTTCGTGTCCGCCGGGGTAGCGCTTGGTGACCTGGCTGAAGCTGATCATGCCGTGAATACGGCCTCGACGAATTCGCGGGCATCGAACGGCCGCAGATCGTCGAGCCCTTCGCCGACGCCGATATAGCGCACCGGGATCGGACGGGCCTGGGCGATGGCGGCAATCGCGCCGCCCTTGGCCGTGCCGTCGAGCTTGGTCAGGGCCAGGCCGGTCACGCCGAGCGCGTCGTCGAAGGCCTTGACCTGGGCGACGGCGTTCTGTCCGGTATTGGCGTCCAGCACCAGCAGCACTTCGTGCGGGGCGCCCGGTGCGGCTTTCTCGATGACACGCTTGACCTTCCTGATTTCCTCCATCAGATTCAGCTGGGTCGGCAGCCGTCCGGCGGTGTCGGCCAGCACCACGTCGATGCCGCGTGCCCGCGCGGCCTGGATGGCATCGAAGATCACGGCAGCCGAATCGCCCTTTTCCTGGCTCACCACGGTTACATTGTTGCGTTCGCCCCAGACCTGCAGTTGCTCGCGTGCTGCCGCGCGGAAGGTGTCTCCCGCGGCCAGCAGCACCGACAGGCCCTGCGACTGGTACAGCTTGGCGAGCTTGCCGATGGTGGTGGTCTTGCCGGCGCCGTTGACCCCGGCCAGCATCAGAATAAAAGGCTTGTGCGGGGTGACGTCGAGCGGCGCCTGCAACGGGGAGAGCAGATCGACCAGCGCCAGCTTGAGGGCGGTCTGCAGTTCGGATGCTTCGGTCAGCCCCTCGCGCCGTACCTTCTTTTGCAGGGTGTCGAGCAGAGTCTGGGTCGCGGCCACGCCGATGTCGGCCGTGATGAGGATGGTTTCTAGCTCCTCGAACAGTTCGGCGTCGATCTTGCGGCCCACACCCAGCAGGCTGGACAACTGGCCGCCGAGTCGGCCACGGGTCTTGGCGAGCCCCTGCTTCAGCCGCTGCGCCCAACCCGGGCGGGCTGCGGCCGTCGCGGTTTCGGCCGCTGGCGGAGGCACGTCGGGCTCAACCGCTGGCAGGTCAGGCGGAGTCGCTTCCTTTTCGGGAGCAGGTTTGGACTTGAAGAAACTAAACACGGATAAAAGGGGTCAGCACAGCTGTTTGACGGACGCTGTATCTTATCATTCAGGCAGTCAACGCCGCACGGGCCCGGTCCCGTATTGTTCGATGTGTTCAGGCAATATCAATCAGGAGTGAAGCCAATGCATGGCATGTGGGGAATTTTTCTGGCGCTCGCGGTCGGCGGCGCGCAGGCAGCGGTGACGGATGTCACGCTGGACAACGGCATGCGGGTGATCGTGCAGGAAGATCATCGCGCGCCGGTGATGGTGTCGCAGGTGTGGTACCGCGCCGGATCGATGGATGAATTCAACGGCACCACCGGGGTGGCGCACGTGCTCGAGCACATGATGTTCAAGGGCACACACAACGTGCCGCCAGGCGAATTTTCCAAGCGCATCGCCGCTGCAGGCGGTCGCGAGAATGCGTTCACCAGCCGTGACCACACGGCGTATTTCCAGCAGATGCAGAAAGACAGGCTGGAACTTGCGATGCAGCTTGAGGCCGATCGCATGGCCAACCTGGTCATCAGTGATGAACTGTTCGCCAAGGAAGTCCAGGTGGTGATGGAGGAACGCCGCCTGCGCACCGACGATCAGGCGCAGTCGGTCGTATACGAACGACTGATGGCGACGGCTTACCAGACGCACCCGTACCGCCGCCCCATCATCGGCTGGATGGACGATCTGCAGAACATGACGGGCCAGGATGCGCGCGACTGGTATGCGCGCTGGTATGCGCCCAACAATGCCACGCTGGTGGTGGCGGGCGACGTCAAGACCGACGAGGTCATTGCGCTGGCGAAGCGCTATTTTGGCGTCCTGCCGGCGCGTGCCCTGCCGGAACGCAAGCCGCAAATCGAACCCGAGCAGGTCGGCGAGAAGCGCATCGAGGTGAAGGCGCCGGCGCAGGTGCCCTATCTGGTGATGGCCTGGCATGCCCCCACGCTCAAGGATTGGGACAAGGACACCACGCCCTATGCGCTGCAAATCCTGGCCGGCGTTCTCTCCGGCAACGATTCGGCGCGGCTGCAGAAATCGCTGGTCAAGACGCAGCAGATCGCAGTCAACGCCAGTGCGGGCTACGATGCCGTTTCACGCGGCCCCGGCATGTTCCTGATCGACGCGACCCCTGCGGAGGGCAAGTCGGTGGCCGAACTGGAGCAGGCGATCCGCTCGGAAATTCGGCGGATCCAGGAAGAGGGGATCAGCGAAGCGGAGCTGGCACGGATCAAGGCGCAGGTCATCGCCGCCGACGTTTACCAGCGGGACTCGCTGTTTTATCAGGCCATGCTGCTGGGTGAATACGTGACGGCAGGCCTGCCGCCCGAGGCGCTGGCCAGGCGGGTCGACAAGTTGCGTGCGGTGACCGCCCAGGAGGTGCAGGTTGCGGCGCAGCAGTGGCTCAAGGACGACCAACTGAGCGTGGCCGAACTCGACCCGCAAGCGCTGACGCAACAGACGGGCCGTGCCGCCGTACCGGGAGTGCGCCATGTCAATTAATAGCGTCCGTATCAAGGCCTTCCTTGTCGCGCTATGCCTGGGCCTGCCGCTTTCGGCCCAGGCGGCCCTTGCGATCCAGCACTGGCAAACCCCGCAGGGTGCGCAGGTGTATTTTGTCGAAAGCCACGAGTTGCCGATGCTCGATATCGCGGTGGATTTTCGCGCCGGCAGCGCCCGCGATCCGGCCGACAAGGCAGGCCTGGCCCAGTTGACCCATGCGCTGCTCGATCTGGGAGCAGGGGGGCTGTCCGAAACCGACATCGCATATGGCGTGGCTGACGTGGGCGCGCAACTGTCGGGCCGCCTGGACCGTGACCGCGCAGGGGTCACGCTGCGCACCCTGTCGTCAACGGACGAAAAAACCAGGGCGCTCGATGTGTTTGCACGGGTGTTGCAGCAGCCCGATTTCCCCGATGACGTGGTGAAACGTGAAAAGCAGCGGCTGATTGCCGCCATTCGCGAGGCCGAGGCCGACCCCGGCACAGTCGCCGAAAAGGCGTTTTATCGGGCGCTGTATGGTGCGCACCCCTATGCACACGATGAGGCGGGCGATCCTGCCGCGATTGCGCAGATGACGCGCAACGAGTTGCAGGCCTTTTATCGCACCCATTACAGCGCCCCCAATGCCGTCATCTCGCTGATGGGGGACATCACGCGCGCCGAAGCCGAGGCCATAGCCGAACGTCTGGTGGGCGGCTTGCCCCTGGGGGCGGCCGCGCCGGCGTTGCCAAAGCCTGCCGCAGCGCCGGCATCGGACTCGCGCATCGCCCACCCTTCCACCCAAAGTCATGTACTGGTCGGTGAAGTGGGCATGGCGCGCAGCGACCCCGATTATTTTGCGCTGTATGTCGGCAACTACGTGCTGGGTGGCGGCGGCTTCGATTCGCGTCTGATGCGCGAGGTACGTGACAATCGAGGTTATGCCTACAGCGCCTACAGCTATTTCCTGCCGCTGATGGAGGCCGGGCCTTTCCGGCTCGGCCTGCAGACCAAGCTCGAGCAGACAGACGATGCGTTGAAGGTGGCACAAGCCACGCTGCGGGATTTCATCGCCACTGGCCCCAGCGAGGCCGAGCTTACCCAGGCCAAGTCCAATCTGACGGGCGGATTTCCGCTGCGCATCGACAGCAACAGGAAGATTCTCGAATACCTGGCGGCGATCGGGTTTTACAGGCTGCCTCTGGATTACCTGGATACCTGGGTCGACAAGGTGAATGCGGTGAACGTGGAGGCGGTGAAGCAGGCGTTCGCCCGTCATATCGATCCGGACAAGATGGCCGTGGTGGTGGTGGGGGGGGCGGGCGGTGCTCGCTAAGCACGCAGCGCCGCAGCGGGCGCATGGCGCGGCCAACCGCGTGCGCATCATCGGTGGGCAGTACCGCCGCCGTCTGCTTGATTTTCACGACAGTACAGGTTTGCGTCCCACGCCCGACCGCGTGCGCGAGACTCTGTTCAACTGGCTGGGACAGGACCTGCCGGGCTGGACCTGCCTCGACCTGTTCGCCGGCAGCGGTGCGCTCGGATTCGAGGCGGCCTCGCGTGGTGCGCGGCGGGTCGTCATGATCGAGCGGGATGCCAAGGCAGTCAGCGCGCTGGAAAAAAACCGAGCCCTGCTCGATGCGAGTGCAGTCGATATCCTGCGTGCCGATGCGCTTGCCTGGCTGGCGAGTAATCGCGAGGCCTTCGACCTGGTTTTCATCGATCCACCTTTCGACAGCGGGCTGTCCGGGCCGGTGCTGACGGAACTCGCCCCTCATCTCAAATCCGGTGGCAGCGCCTATGTCGAGCAGGGCGCGGCAGTGAACGCGCCGCCCGGGTTTATCATCCACCGCAGCGGGCGCGCTGGGCGTTCGCATTTCGCACTCCTCACGAAGGAATAATCGATGCTGACCGCTGTCTACCCTGGCACGTTCGACCCCATCACGCGTGGCCATGAAGACCTGGTGCGTCGTGCGGTACGTCTGTTCGACCGCGTCATCGTCGCGGTGGCTGAGTCTCGCAACAAACAGCCCTTCTTCAGCATCGAGGAACGGGTGGCGATGACGCGCGAAGTGCTGGCCGACGTGCCGCAGGTTCGGGTGGAAGGCTTTTCCAGCCTGTTGATCGATTTTGTCGCCGATCAGGGGGCGATCGCGGTGTTGCGGGGATTGCGTGCGGCGTCCGACTTCGAATACGAGTTCCAGCTCGCCGGGATGAACCGCAATCTCAAACCTGACATCGAAACCCTGTTCCTGACCCCATCGGACCAGTACATGTTCATTTCCGCCAGCATGATCCGCGAGATTGCGCAGCTGGGTGGCGATGTGTCGCCTTTCGTCCACCCATTGGTGGCGCAGCGATTAAATGAGAAAATAAGTAAAAACTGATATGACCCGGAGAATGCCATGGCCATGTTGATCACGGACGAGTGCATCAATTGCGACGTCTGCCTGCCAGAATGCCCCAACGACGCCATTTCACAGGGCGACGAGATTTACATCATCGACCCCAACAAGTGCACCGAATGCGTCGGCCACTTCGATACGCCACAGTGCGTGGAGGTGTGTCCCGTCGACTGCATCCCGCTGAATCCGGATTACCCCGAAACCAAGGATCAACTGCAGGAAAAGTTTCTGCGCCTGACTGCGGGCAAATAGACTGCGGGCTTTAGGCTCTTCTGGCCAGACGTGCCCGGCTCAGGTCATCTGACAGGGCATCGGCTATGCGTGCGTTGATTCGCGCCAGATGGTCCAGTTGGTCGCGCACGGTTCCGGTAGCAACCTCGATCTCGGCGATGCGCTCGTCCAGCGTCTCGGTCGCGGCGTGAATGCGGCTGACGCTTTCCAGTCGACGCTTCAACTGGATCTTGTGCTCGTGGACCTGGGTTTCCATCGGTGAAATCAGGGCCTTCAGCCAGGATTCAGTCTCGCTGTTGGCGAATTCGAATACCTGCACCACTTTGCTGGCAAGCGTTTCAAAAAAACGCGCGGTCAATTGATGCTGGCCCAGCGTCAGCATCTTGAAAAACGTATTGAAGCGTTCCTCGAAAATGCGCTCCAGTCGCGCCATTTCCTTCTGGTATTTGTGCAGGCTGTGATCCGGCGTGTTGACGGCGCCCAGACCGTGTTCATCGCTGAACTTCTGGTACATTGCAGTCATCATGGCGCGAACTTCCTGGATAATCTCCCCCGATGCGTTGAGATTGGCATCCACCTGACGGAAGAAATATCCCATCGCCTCGCGCAGGCCGGCGCTGAAATGGCTTTTTTCCATCGTCTGACGCGTCTGGTTGACTATCTCTTGCAGTGTCTCCATGCCAAGACGGTGGCGCAGGGTGTCGACCTGTGAAGCAAAAACGTTGCGCAATGCGTTGAACTGCTGCAGGCCACGTTCGAACTGCTGCTTGTCTTCGTTGGCCTTGACCATCATGTGCTGGATCACATCGCGGTTCTTGCCGCGCAGGCCCTGCAGTTCATCGACCTGATCCTGGGTGTTGGACAGCCGGGTTTCCAGCAGCTCGGTGATTCTGACCACGACGTCCTCGACCTCTGCCTGGGTGGACTCGCTCACCAGCGACTGTTTGCAGGGGATCAGTTCCTGCGATAGCGCTGCTTCCAGATCGGGCAGACGGCTTCTCGCCAGCAGATCCGCATTATTGCGCACCTTGGCGACGAGGGCTTTCTGCGCCGACACCGGGTACACCTGGCTGGCTGGCAGGTCGAGCAACTCCGCGCTGCTGGCAGTCTGCTTGGCGATTTCGGCGTCAATTTCTGCGTCCGTCTTGAGTTCGTCCCACAGGCCGTCGATCTTGTTCAACACGACCAGCCGTGCACGGCTCGATGCCTGCACCGGGGCGATGTGATGGCGCCAGATTTCGATGTCCGATTTGGTGACGCCAGTATCGGCTGCCAGCAGGAACAGCACGGCATGGGCGCTGGGCAACATGCTGAGCGTCAGTTCGGGCTCGGTGCCGATGGCGTTGAGGCCCGGGGTATCGAGAATGACCAGGCCCTGCTTCAGCAGGGGGTGCGGGAAATTGATCAGGGCATGGCGCCAGCGCGGAATCGCGATACTGCCGTCGCGCGCCAGACTGCGTGCCGTTTCCTCGTCGTTGGGATTGATCAGGCCATAGCTTTCTGCGGTGGCTGCGTCGGCCTGCATGGTGTCGGCCAGCCGCAGCAAGGTCGCGCTCATTTCATCGGCCGATTCGAGATTCAGCGGAAACTCGGTCCAGGCATCGGGATCGCGCTTGAAGTCGGCGATACTGCCGGGGCGGGTCTTGGTGTCGATCGGCAGCAGGCGCAACGACGGGCGCCGTATGGGTTCGTAATACAGTTCGGTGGGGCACATGGTGGTGCGCCCGGCGGACGAGGGCAACACGCGCTGCCGGTAATCCGAAAAGAAGATCGCATTGATGAGCTCGGACTTGCCGCGCGAGAATTCGGCGACAAACGCCACATTCAGCGTGTCTTCCTGCAGCCGGCCCAGCAGTTGGTTGAGCCGTATCTCGGATTCGACATCGCAGAGCTCCTGGGCGTCGAGCCAATCGCGCAGTGCCTCGACGCGCACGAACACCGCATCGCGCCAGGCACTGTACTGCTCGAATTCGTCAACCAGGGTCGTGGGGTTCATCGGGGCAATTCACCGGATAAGGCACAGATATATAACGACATGGTAATGAAAAACTTGATCGCTGCGCCAGACAGCTGTCAGCGTTGGCAATGCGGGCAATAAAAGCTTGCGCGCTGGCCCTGTACGATGCGGCGGATCGGCGTGGCGCAGGTCTTGCATGGCAGCCCTGCGCGGTCGTACACGCGGGTCTGCAACTGGAAATAGCCCAGTTCCCCGCTGCTGTGGACGTAATCGCGCAGCGAACTGCCGCCCGCGGCGATCGCTGCCGTCAGCACCTGCCGGATCGCAGCGGCCAGCCGCACACAAGCCGGGCGGCTGAGGCGGCGCGCGGCAGTGGTGGGGCGAATGCCGGCATGGAACAGGGATTCGGAAGCGTAGATGTTGCCCACGCCGACCACCACCTGCGCATCCATGATGACCTGCTTAACGGCGGTCTTGCGGCGCTGGCACTGCGCGTGCAGATAGGCGGCGTCGAAAGCTGGCGTCAGCGGTTCCGGGCCCAGATGCGCCAGCAGCGGGTGGTGCGACACGTCGTCGGTCCACAGCACGGCGCCGAAGCGGCGCGGGTCGCGCAGGCGCAGCGTGGTGCCGTCGTCGAACAGCCAGTCGACATGGTCGTGCAGCGCGGCCGGCTCGTCGGGCCCGGCAAAGCGCAGGCTGCCGGACATGCCGAGGTGGACGATCTGCGTGGCCGCGCCGAAGTCGAACAACAGGTATTTGCCGCGCCGATTGAGCTGGCTGAGGGTCATGCCGGCCAGGTGAGCCTCCAGATCATCCGGCACCGGCCAGCGTAAGTGTGGGTTGCGGACGACGATGCGGCTGAGCGTGCGGCCCTGCAGGCGCGGCAACAGCCCCAGGCGGGTGGTTTCGACTTCGGGCAATTCGGGCATGGCGTTGGGATGCTTTGGTTCGATGGCCGGCCCGGAATGAGCGGAAGGCTGAGATTGACAGGCCTTTTACCATGAAATGTGAATTGTCCGCGCAGGCGGGAACCGAACCGATACACTGCAATTCTATTTAGCGTGCGTTACTTCTGAAACTCTCCCCGATTTTGAATACGCGATTTTCTTTCCTGCTGGGGATGCTGGTCAGCAGTGCGGCTTTTGCCGCGGATCCCTTCATGGTGTTCGACCGCACCCTGCCATCGCCGCTGGCGGCCGCGCGCCCGGCAGCGGTGTGCGACACCGCGCCGTTGCGCGGAACGGTCACGCTGGCACGCGCAGTGGAGCGCGCGCTGTGTGCCAATCCGGCCACCCGCAGCGTGTGGCTGGCAGTGCGGCTGCGCGCCGCCGAACTGGGGCAGGCCGAGAGCGCCTATCTGCCCGATGTGTCGCTGGGCGGCACGCTGGCGCGCTACGGCGACAGCGTGCTGCCAAACGACTACACCGGGTGGCAAATCGGACTGGACGCACAGTATCTGCTCTACGACTTCGGCGGACGCGATGCCCGGCGCGATGCGGCGGAATCGCTGCTGGCCGCGTCCATGGCGAGCCAGGACGCAAACGTGCGCGACCTCTATCTGCAAACCGTCACGGCCTATTTCAACCTGTTGACGGCGCAGGCTGCGGTCGTTGCGGCCCGAGAAGTCGAGGCGTCGGCGCTTGCCGCCCTGCAGGCCGCCGCCGCCCGGGTGGCGGCGGGCACAGGGATACCGGCCGATCGCCTGCAGGCCAAGACCATCTACACCCAGCGCCAGATCGAACGCATCCGTGCCGACGGCGCGGCGGCGCGGTTGCAGGGCGAACTGGCCGCGTTGATGGGCGACGCCAGCCAGAACCGCTTTACGGTTGTCGAGGACGAGCGGGCGTTCAGCCAGACGACGGACATGAGCATCGCGGTGGACAGCCTGATCGAGGCGGCCCGCAGCCGCCGACCGGAGCTGCGTGCCGCGCAGGCCCGGCTGGAGGCCAGCGAAGCGGACGTGCGGCGTGCCGAAGCCGATGGCAAACCGCGCCTGTCGGCCTTTGCCGGCGCACAGTGGCAGGACAGCGGTTTTCTCGATGGCAGCAGTTCCAGCATCGGACTCAACGTGGCGATTCCGCTGTTCACCGGATTCCGCAACACCTACCAGATCGCAGCCGCGCAAACCCAGGCCGAACTGGCAGCGGCGGAGCGCGATGGGGTGCAAAACCAGGTGGCGCTGGAAGTCTGGCGCGCCTATCACAAGCTGAAGAGCGAAACCGAGGCGGACAGCCGCAGCAGCGATCTGGTGGAGAGCGCCGCCGCCACCGAAAAGCTGGCGTTAGGGCGCTATCAGGCAGGACTCGGCATTCTGCTCGACGTGCTGACCGCGCAGGCCAGCCTGGCGCAGGCACGCTATACCCAGCTGCTCACGCGGCTGGGGCTGCGGGTGGCACGGGCCGAACTGGCGCAGGCCATTGGGGAATTGAGTTGGGACTGGCTGGAAAGCGGCCGGCAGGAAGGCGTGCAATGAAAAAAACAGGAATGCTAATCGTGCTGGTCATCGCGGCGGTGATGGCGGGCTGGTGGTGGGGCGGCCGGGACAAGCCCGTCGTGCCGCAATACCGGTCCGAGGCAGTCGACCGGGGTGACGTCAGCGCCCAGGTCTCGGCCAACGGCACGCTCAACCCGGTCACCCTGGTCAATGTCGGTACCCAGGTGTCGGGCACGGTGCGGCGCATTCATGCCGACTTCAACCAGCAGGTGAAGGCGGGGCAGGTGCTGGCCGAGCTCGATCCGGCGCTGTTCCAGGCGGCACTGGCGCAAAGCACCGCCAGCCTCGCCAACGCCCAGGCGCAGTTGGAGCTGGCCGAGGCCAATGCGACGCGCATGCAGACGCTGTTCAAGCAGGAATACGTGTCGCGACAGGAACTGGACCAGACGCTGGCGGCCAGCGCGCAGGCGGCGGCGCAGGTGCGGGTGGCGAGCGCGCAGCTGTCGCGCGAGCGGACCAATTTCGGCTTTTCGGTAATCCGCTCGCCGGTCGACGGCACCGTGGTCAACCGCCAAGTCGACGTCGGCCAGACCGTGGCGGCAAGTTTCCAGACGCCGACGCTGTTCCAGATCGGCGAGGACCTGACGCGGATGCAGATCGATTCCAACGTCTCGGAAGCGGATATCGGGCAGATCAAGGTGGGGCAGCCGGTCAAATTTCGGGTCGATGCCTTTCCCGACACCGAATACAGCGGCAAGGTGCGGCAGGTGCGGCTGAACGCCAAGACCGAGCAGAACGTCGTCACCTACAACGTGGTGGTCGATGTTGCCAACCCCGATCTCGTCCTGTTGCCGGGCATGACCGCCAACCTGCGGGTGCAGGTGGAAACCCGGCGCAACGTGCTGCGGGTGCCGACGGTGGCCTTGCGCTTCCGGCCGCCGGCGGATGGTGCCGCGAGCGAGGCGCGCAAGGCACGCGGGTCGGCGGTGTACGTGCTGGCCGACGGCAAGCCGGTGCGGGTGGCGGTCAAGACCGGCATCAGCGACAAGGCGCTGACCGAGATCGTCTCCGGCGACCTCAAGGTGGGTGATGCAGTGATCGTGGCGGACCTGACCGCCGGCAAGGGCAGCGGCGGCATGCCGCGCGGGCGCCTGTTCTGATGGCGGAAACCTCATCGCCCTTGATCGAGGTGGTGGATCTCGAAAAGGATTACCCGACCGGCGCGGGCGTATTTCAGGCGCTGCGCGGAGTCAGCCTCGGCATCGCCGAGGGCGAGTTCGTCGCCATCATGGGCGCATCGGGTTCGGGCAAGAGCACCTTCATGAACCTGCTCGGTTGCCTCGACCGGCCCACCCGGGGCGTGTATCGCCTCGGCGGTCAGGAGGTCGGCCGCCTGTCGTCCGACCAGCTGGCGGCGCTGCGCAACCGTGAAATCGGCTTCGTGTTCCAGGGCTTCAACCTGTTACCCAAGCTGAGTGCGCTCGACAACGTGGCGTTGCCGCTGCTGTACGCCGGCATGGCCCGCGAGGCGAGACGACAGCAGGCACAGGCCATGCTCGAGCGGGTGGGGCTGGGCGAGCGCTCGCACCATACGCCGCTGCAACTGTCTGGCGGGCAGCAGCAGCGGGTGGCGATCGCTCGCGCGCTCGCCAGCCGTCCGCGCATCATTCTCGCCGACGAGCCGACCGGCAACCTCGACAGCGAAACCAGTCGCCAGGTGATGGCATTCTTCAGCCAGCTCAACCGCGAGGCGGGCATCACGCTGGTGCTGGTTACCCACGAAGCCGATATTGCCGCCTACGCGCAGCGCTGCATCCGCTTCCAGGACGGTCGCGTGATCGAGGACCGGCCGCAAGCCGCGGCCGCGGCATGATCTTTACCAGCCTGCTCGAAACGGCATGGCACGCGCTCATTGCGCACCGCATGCGCAGCTTCCTGACCATGCTCGGCATGGTCATCGGGGTCGCTGCCGTGATCCTCATGCTGGCGATCGGCCAGGGGGCGCAGGTGATGGTGCGGGGTGCGATCGAGTCGATGGGCAGCAATCTGTTCATCATCATGTCGGGTGCGACTTCGTCGGGCGGCGCGCGCATCGCCAGCGGCAGCGCACCGACGCTCACCCTGGAGGATGCCGACGCGATCCGCGAGCTGAAGGACATCGTGGCCGCGGCACCAGTGACGCCCGGCGGCGCCCAGCTGATCTACGGCGGCGTCAACTGGAGCACCTCGGTCTATGGCACCACGCCGGATTATGCCGTGGTGCGCGACTGGGGGGTGGCAGCGGGCAGCTTCTTCAACGAGGCCGACGTACGCAGCGGCGCGCGGGTGGCGGTGATCGGCGACGTGGTAGCAAGCGAACTGTTCGGCGACGACGATCCCATCGGCAAGATCCTCCGCATCAAGCAGGCCCCGTTCGAGGTGATCGGCGTGCTGGCAGCCAAAGGCCAGAGCCTGGACGGCCGCGATCAGGACGATACCGTGATGGTGCCGTTCAGCAGCGCCCAGCAGAAGATTTTCAGCAACAGCCTGCGCAACCGCGCCCGCTTCATCATGGTGCAGGCGGTATCGGAAAAAAGCATGGACGCCGCCGAAACCACCATCAACGAGCTGCTGCGCAGCCGCCACCGGATCCAGGCAGGGCAGGACGATGACTTCACGGTGCGCAACCTGACGGCGATTGCCGAGACCGCCGCCTCGACCACCCGCATCATGAGCCTGCTGCTCGGCGCGATCGCCGCCATCTCGCTGGTGGTGGGCGGCATCGGCATCATGAACATCATGCTGGTGTCGGTGACCGAGCGCACCCGCGAAATCGGCATCCGCATGGCGATCGGCGCGCGCCGCCGCGACGTGCTGTGGCAGTTCCTGATCGAGGCGCTGACTTTGTCGCTCATCGGCTGCGGGATCGGTCTGCTGCTTGGCATCAGCGGCGCGTGGCTGGTTGGCAGTCTGGCCGGCCTGCCGGTCGAGGTGACGGCGGTTTCAGTGCTGTTGGCGGTAGGCGTTTCATTCCTCATCGGCGTTTTTTTCGGTTTCTACCCGGCGCGGCGCGCTGCCGGACTCGATCCGATCGAAGCATTGCGCACGCAATAGCGGCTACACAGGGTGTGCAAATGAACCTTGCTTGCAGCCAGGCCTCGAAAGCTTAGAATCGAGGCAGGCACCTCCCACCAACCAGGCAATACACATGGCACAGTTCAAATACCTTCCCATCGTTGCGGCGCTGATTCTCGCAACCGCATGCAGTCAGCCCGGCGTCAAGGCATCGCAGCCTGTGGCGGCGGAATCGCAGCCCGTTGCAGCGGAAACGCCGCCGCAGCAACCCGCCAAGGCGGTGGCCGAGCCCGCGGCAGAACCCGCGGCCGATGCCGAGGCGGCGGAACGGGCGCGGGTGCAGGCCGCTCTGCCCAAGCAGCCGCTGACATCCGACATCCTGTTCAAGTTTCTGGTAGCCGAGGTGGCCGGACAGCGGGGGGAGATCGGGGTCGCCCAGTCGACCTATCTCAATCTGGCCCGGCAAACGAAGGATCCGCGCATCGCACGACGGGCCACCGAAGTGTCGGTGTTTGCGCGCGATCAGTCGGGCGCACTGGAGGCCGCGCGCCTGTGGGCTGCGGCCGATCAGGGCTCGGATCGCGCCCAGCAGACGCTGGCAGCGCTGCTGTTGAACGAAGGCGAGGTCGGCGAGGCCGAGCCTATCCTGCGCGCCATGCTCAAGCAGGATGGCGCCAGTGGATTCATGCACCTGTCGGCGTTGATGGGCAAGATGCGCGATACCCAGGCCGGGCTGGAACTGGTCCAGCGTCTGGCGGCCGATTACCCGGCCTTGCCGGAGGCATCCTATGCGGTCGCGCAGGCCGCAGCGAATGCTGGCCGTTCTGATTTGGCGGTTGCGGCCCTGCAGCAGGCCGACGCGTTGCGCCCTGGCTGGGAGGCTGCGGCATTGTTGCGTGCCCAGGTTCTGGGCAAGGCCTCGCGTGACGATTCGCTAGCGTTCATGCGCGAATTCCTGGCGGCCTATCCGGACGCTCGCGAATTGCGTCTGGCTTATGCGCGCGCGCTGGTAAGCGCCAATCAGGTCTCCGAAGCCCGTACCGAATTCACCCGCCTCACCCGCGATTTTCCGCGCAACGCAGAAGTCAGCTTCGCAGCAGGATTGCTCTCGCTGCAGGTGGGCGACCTGGAAGAGGCACGCGATTTTCTGACGCAGACGCTGGAATACGATCCGCGCGACCTGGACACGGTGTATTACTACCTCGGGCAGGTGGCCGAACGGATGAAGCAGCCGGAGGTGGCGGCGATCCAGTATGCCGAAGTCAAGTCGGGCAATTATCTGGTGTCGGCGCGCGCGCGCCAGGCAGCACTGCTGGCGCAGGCCGGCAGAATCCAGGAAGCGCTGGCGCTGCTGGCATTCACTCAAGTTGATAACGATATTCAAAAAGTTCGGCTTATCGAGGCTCAGGCCGAACTGTTGCGTGACAGCCAGCAACTGGAAGCTGCTTACCAGATGCTAACAGAAGGACTCAAGCGCTTTCCCGATTCGAGCAATCTGCTCTACGACCGTGCCATGGTCGCCGAAAAACTGGACAAGCTGGATGTGCTGGAAGCAGACCTGCGCCGCGTGATCATCCTGCGTCCCGATGATGCCCAGGCCTACAATGCGCTGGGTTATACGCTGGCCGACCGTACGAACCGGCTGGCCGAGGCGATCACCCTGCTCGACAAGGCATTGTCGCTGGCACCGGATGATCCTTTCATTCTCGATAGCGTGGGCTGGGCGCAGTACCGTTCAGGCAACCTGGTGCGCGCGCAGGAGTATCTGGAGCGTGCCTACAGATTGCGTCCCGACCCTGAGATTGCGGCGCATCTGGGAGAGGTGCTGTGGGCGAGCGGCCAGCGCATCGAAGCCGGGAAATTGTGGCAGACCAGTTTGCAAACCCATCCACAGAACGAAATACTGCTGGAAACCCTGAATCGGCTCAAGCCCTGATGCTGCGCCCGGCCGCAGCGCTGTTGCTGGCGCTGGCATTGGGAGGCTGCGCGTCCTCGCCCCCGGTTCCACCTGCGCAACGGGACATTCCGCTGCCATCTAGTTGGACCCTGCAGGGCCGCATCGGCATCAAGACCGACGAAGAGAGCCTGTCCGGGCAAATCCACTGGCAGCATCGCCCGGACAGCGACGAGGTGCTGCTGACCTCGCCGCTGGGCCAGGGCGTCGCCCGCATCGAGCGCAATGCCGCTGGCGTCATACTCGAGGTGCCGAATCAGCCTGCGCGACACGCCCCGGATGCCGAATCGCTGACGCGCGAAGCGCTGGGATACGGGCTTCCCGTTTCCGGCCTGACATGGTGGGTGCAGGCGCGTCCCGCGCCCGGCAGCACCTTCGAGACTACGCGTGATGCTGCCGGGCACATCGAGCAGCTTAGGCAGGATGGCTGGGTGATCGAGTACCTGCAGTATTCGACCGATGCGCCGCAGCACCCGCGCAAGCTGGTGTTGACGCGCGAGGGGCTGGTGATCCGCCTGGTGACGGACGAATGGCGCAGCGAATGAGCCACACCTACCCCGCACCCGCCAAGCTCAACCTGTTTCTCCACGTCGTCGGCCGCCGTGCCGACGGCTACCATCTGCTGCAAAGCGTGTTCCGGCTGATCGACCGGGCGGACACCGTGCACCTGGAACTGCGCGATGACGGCCGCGTGGTGCGCGAGGCCGACCTGCCCGGCGTACCCGAGGAACACGACCTGACCGTGCGTGCGGCGCGCTTGCTGCAGGCGCATGCACCGGAAGGCGCTGGCGTGAGCATCCGCCTCGACAAGGTGTTGCCGCTGGGCGGCGGGCTCGGCGGCGGCAGTTCCGATGCCGCGACCGTCCTGCTCGCGCTCAATCGCCTGTGGCAGGTCAACCTATCGCGGCAAGCCCTGCAGGATCTGGCGCTGCAACTGGGCGCCGACGTGCCCGTGTTCGTGTTCGGACAGTCGGCGTTTGCCGAAGGCGTGGGCGAAATTCTGCGTCCGGTGAGCGTGCCGCCGGCGTGGTATGTGGTGTTGATGCCGCCGGTGCAGGTGCCGACCGCTGCAGTTTTTGCTGCGCCGGAATTGACACGCAACACGCCACCCCTCAAAATAGCGCCCTTTTCCGCAGGCGCAGGTCATGTGACCTTGGCCGGGCTGCAGCCCGGCATCGGTCGGAGTTCCCTCGTGGGGCATAACGATCTGCAGCCCGTCGTGGTCGGTCGATATCCCGAAATCGCGCGTCATCTCGAATGGCTGGCGCAATTCGGCGAGGCGCGAATGACCGGTTCGGGCGCCTGTGTGTTTGCATCGTTCGGAACGGAAACGGAGGCGCGTGATGTGCTGCGCCAGCTGCCCGGGTCGATGCAGGGTTTTGTGGCGCAGGGTCTCGACAAGCATCCGCTTTACGACTGCTGCGCCTGAGCAGTGCCCATGATTATTGGGGAGTCGCCAAGTGGTAAGGCATCGGATTTTGATTCCGACATTCGTAGGTTCGATCCCTACCTCCCCAGCCAGTTGAGCGAGCAGCCGCCGGTGGCGGCTGTTTTTGTTGTGATGTTCTGAGTCCGATCGCCGGAGACGCACGTGTCCATTGACAACCTGATGGTTTTTACCGGGAATGCCAACCCGCGTCTGGCCAGCGATGTGGTGCGCCATCTCAATATCCATCTCGGCCGCGCCACGGTGTCGCGCTTTTCCGATGGCGAGGTGATGGTCGAAATCCTCGAGAACGTGCGCGGCAAGGACGTGTTCGTGCTGCAGTCGACCTGCCAGCCGACCAACGACACGCTGATGGAAGTGATGGTGATGGTCGATGCGCTGAAGCGTGCCTCGGCCGGCCGCATCACCGCAGCGATCCCTTATTACGGCTATGCGCGGCAGGATCGCCGCACCCGTTCGGCGCGGGTGGCGATCACCGCCAAGGTGGTGGCCAACATGCTGCAGATCGCGGGAATCGACCGCCTGCTGACGATGGACCTGCACTCGGACCAGATCCAGGGCTTTTTTGACACGCCGGTCGACAACATCTATTCCAGCCCGATCCTGCTGGGCGACATCTGGAAGCGCAACCATCCCGATCTGGTGGTGGTGTCGCCGGACGTGGGCGGTGTGGTGCGGGCGCGGGCGATCGCCAAGCGGCTCGAATGCGATCTGGCGATCATCGACAAGCGTCGCCCCAAGCCCAACGTAGCCAAGGTGATGCACATCATCGGCGACGTCAAGGACCGCACCTGCATCATCATGGACGACATGGTCGACACCGCCAACACGCTGTGCGAGGCGGCCAACGCGCTGAAGGAGCATGGCGCCAAGAAGGTCATGGCTTACTGTACCCACGCGGTGCTGTCCGGCAGCGCCGCCGAGCGCGTGACCAATTCCGCGCTCGACGAGCTGGTGGTGACCGACACCATTCCGCTGCGCGACGATGCGCGCGCATGCAAGAAAATCCGGCAATTGTCGGTGGCTGAACTGCTGGCGGAGACCATCCGCCGCATCAGCAACGAAGATTCCGTCAGCTCGCTCTTCATGGAGTAGCGCTGGTCGAATGCCCCTGGTCGCGGGGGCTTTAGTCATGCATTGACCCAATTTTGGCAATGCATCATCAAGCAGGTTTTTTAGGAGAATTTTCATGGAAATCGAAGTCATTGCTGCCAAGCGTGAATTGCAAGGTACGGGTGCGAGCCGCCGTCTGCGTCACGCCGGCAAAGTCCCCGGCATCGTCTACGGTGGCGACGCTGCCCCGGTGCAAATCGAACTGGATCACAACGCGCTCTACCACGCGCTGCGCAAGGAAGCATTCCACGCTTCCGTGCTGACGCTGAATGTCGATGGTGCCAAGGAGTCCGTTTTACTGCGCGATTCACAGTGGCATCCCTACAGGCAGCAGGTGCTGCACATCGACTTCCAGCGCGTTGTCAAGGGCCAGGCAATCCACGTCAAGGTGCCGCTGCACTTCGTGAATGCCGAGGCCTGCCCCGGGGTCAAGACCGGTGGCGGCAAGCCGCACCACATCATTGCCGAAATCGAAATCCAGTGTCTGCCGCGCGACCTGCCCGAGTTCATCGAAGTGGACATGGGCAAGATGGAAGTCGATACCTCCATCCATGCCAATGAACTGGTTCTACCCCAGGGTGTCGAACTGGTTGCGCACGTCGTAGCGGAAAACCCCACGGTGGCTTCGGTCAATACGCCCAAGGTTTCGGCAACGGTCGAGCCTGAAGTGGCACCGGCAGAGCCGGCCGAGAGCAAAGAGTCCGAGCCGAAGGAGTAATCCGGCTGCGCAATCCGCCCAGGATTGCGTGCTGGATGCTGCATGACAGCGACAGCTCTGATTGCTCCCCGCCTGATTGTCGGCCTCGGTAACCCGGGGCGCGACTACGAAGAAACCCGGCACAATGCCGGGTTTTGGTTTTGCGCGCGCCTCGCTCAAGCGTGGGGAGTGTCCCTTGCGCCGGAATCCCGCTTTCATGGCATCGTCGGGCGCAGCCCGAAAGGCGTGTGGATGCAACTGCCGCAAACCTTCATGAACCGCTCGGGCCAGGCGGTGGGCGCGCTCGCACGGTTTCATCGCATCGAGCCCGCCGAAATCCTGGTGGTGCACGATGAACTCGATATTCCCCCCGGCCAGTTGCGCCTCAAGTTCGGCGGCGGCATGGGCGGCCACAATGGACTGAAGGACATCACGTCGCATCTGGGTACCCAGGACTATTGGCGCCTGCGCATCGGCATCGGCCATCCGGGCGATCGCAACGAAGTCGTGAACTACGTGCTGAAACCACCGCGCCGTGAAGAGCAGGCCGATATCGAGGGCGCCATTGAGCGTGCGATCGATTTATGGCCCTTGATCGAGCAAGGCGAGTGGAATTCCGCCATCCAGCGTGCCAATACCAAACCCGCTTCACCTAAATCCCAGGAAACAGTATGAGTCTCAAATGTGGCATCGTCGGTCTGCCTAACGTCGGCAAATCCACCTTATTCAACGCGCTGACCCAGGCGGGCATCGCGGCGGAAAACTATCCCTTTTGCACCATCGAGCCGAATACCGGCGTGGTCGAGGTGCCGGATCCCCGGCTGGCAAAGCTGACTGAGATCGTCAAGCCGCAGAAAGTCGTGCCGGCGATTGTGGAATTCGTCGACATCGCCGGGCTGGTGGCGGGTGCATCGAAGGGGGAGGGGCTCGGCAACCAGTTTCTCGCCAACATCCGCGAGACCGACGCGATCTGCCATGTGGTGCGCTGCTTCCATGACGAAAACGTGATCCACGTTGCAGGCAAGATCGACCCGTTGTCGGACGTGGAAACCATTGCAACCGAACTGGCGCTGGCTGACCTGGCGAGTGCCGAAAAGGCGCTGGCGCGTTATGAAAAGCCGGCGCGGGCGGGAGACAAGGAGGCGCAGACGATGGTGGCTGCCCTGAAGCCCGTGGTGGCCACCCTGAACGAAGGCCGACCGGCGCGCGCCGCCGGGCTCGATGCCGAGGGATTGGCTGCAATCAGGCCCTTGTGTCTGATGACGGTCAAACCCACCTTGTATGTGGCCAATGTCAGCGAGGACGGGTTTCACGACAACCCCATGCTCGATGCGCTGACAGCCTTTGCCGAAAAGGAGGGGGCGCCGGTTGTCCCGGTGTGCGCAGCGCTGGAAGCCGAATTGCAGGAATTGTCGCCGGAAGAGCGGGTCGAGTACCTGAAGGAACTCGGTTGGGATGAGCCGGGGCTGAACCGCCTGATTCGCGCTGCCTATGATTTGCTTGGCCTGCAGACTTATTTCACCGCTGGGGTAAAGGAGGTGCGTGCCTGGACCATTCACAAGGGCGACACTGCGCCGCAGGCGGCAGGGGCGATCCATACCGATTTCGAGCGCGGCTTCATCCGGGCGCAGACGATTTCATTCGATGATTTCATCGCCTGCAAGGGCGAGCAGGGTGCCAAGGAGGCCGGAAAAATGCGCGCCGAGGGCAAGGAATACATCGTCAGGGATGGCGATGTCATGAATTTCCTGTTCAACGTATGAGGCAGTTAAATTTCACTCGTGGTGTTTGACAGGGGATTCCGAAACCCCCTATAATTCCGCGCTTCGTTTGGGTGGGGTTCCCGAGCGGTCAAAGGGATCAGACTGTAAATCTGACGGCTCTGCCTTCGAAGGTTCGAATCCTTCCCCCACCACCAGAATATTTAAATAGCAGTTCAGCAGTTCGAGTGGGGCGAAGCGGGTGTAGCTCAATGGTAGAGCTGAAGCCTTCCAAGCTTAAGACGAGGGTTCGATTCCCTTCACCCGCTCCAGTTTGAGTGTGGGCTTATCTGGTAGTTAAGTCCGAGGCCCATGTAGCTCAGTGGCAGAGCACTCCCTTGGTAAGGGAGAGGTCGGCAGTTCAATCCTGCCCATGGGCACCAGTTTTGGGCGTTGTTGAAACGGCGCCCGTATTGAAAAGGCGGTTGTCGGGATGTTGGTTGAGATGGACCGCATCGTTCTTGTGCAAATTTGAGGGGTACTTGAAATGGCTAAGGAAAAGTTCGAGCGGACCAAACCGCACGTAAACGTAGGCACGATTGGACACGTTGACCACGGCAAGACCACCTTGACCGCGGCGATCACCACCATTCTGTCGAAGAAATTTGGCGGTGCTGCCAAGAAGTATGACGAGATTGACAGTTCGCCTGAAGAAAAGGCGCGCGGCATCACCATCAACACCGCCCACGTCGAGTACGAGACTCAAAAGCGACACTACGCCCACGTTGACTGCCCGGGCCACGCCGACTACGTCAAGAACATGATTACCGGTGCTGCCCAGATGGACGGCGCCGTCCTGGTCGTGTCTTCCGCCGACGGTCCCATGCCCCAGACCCGCGAGCACATCCTGCTGGCGCGTCAGGTTGGCGTGCCCTACATCATCGTCTACATGAACAAGGCCGACATGGTCGACGACGCCGAATTGCTCGAGCTCGTCGAAATGGAGATTCGTGAACTCCTGTCCAAATACGACTTCCCTGGCGACGACACCCCCATCATTATTGGTTCCGCGCTGAAGGCGCTCGAGGGCGACCAGAGCGACATCGGCGAGCCCAGCATCATGAAGCTGGCCGATGCCCTGGACAACTACATCCCCGAGCCCGAGCGTGCGATTGACCGCCCGTTCCTGATGCCCGTTGAAGACGTCTTCTCCATCTCCGGTCGCGGCACCGTCGTCACCGGTCGTGTCGAGCGTGGCGTCGTCAAGGTTGGCGAAGAGATCGAGATTGTCGGCATCGTTCCCACCGTCAAGACCACCTGTACTGGCGTTGAAATGTTCCGCAAGCTGCTCGACCAGGGTCAGGCGGGCGACAACGTCGGCGTCCTGCTGCGCGGCACCAAGCGTGAAGAAGTCCAGCGCGGCCAGGTTCTGGCCAAGCCCGGCTCCATCAAGCCGCACACCAAGTTCAGCGCCGAGATCTACGTGCTGAGCAAGGACGAAGGCGGTCGTCACACCCCGTTCTTCAATGGTTATCGTCCGCAGTTCTACTTCCGCACCACCGACGTCACCGGCAGCATCGAATTGCCGGCTGGCACCGAGATGGTGATGCCTGGCGACAACGTCAGCATCAAGGTGTCGCTGATTCAGCCGATCGCCATGGATGAGGGTCTGCGTTTCGCCATCCGCGAAGGTGGCCGTACCGTCGGCGCAGGCGTCGTCGCCAAGATCGAAGAGTAAGGCAGGCGGTTTTACAAGAGGGTGAAGTGTCGCGCGATGCGCGTTGACTCCGCCCTTTGACAAATACAGGCCAATAGCTCAATTGGTAGAGCGTCGGTCTCCAAAACCGAAGGTTGGGGGTTCGAGACCCTCTTGGCCTGCCACAGGATAAGCCGTAAGGCGCACAGCATTCATGGCTGACAAAATCAAGCTGCTGGTAGCGGTATTGCTGGTCATCGCAGGATTGGCCGGCTTTTATTTTTTTGCGGATGCGCCCACCGTGGTGCGTGTGCTGTCGGTGATTGCCGGCATAGTCTTGGCTGGTGTCGTGGCCGGCATGTCGGGGCCGGGCAAGCAGTTCTTCCGTTTCGCGCTCGATGCGCGTGACGAGGCCAAGAAAGTTGTTTGGCCGACCCGCAAGGAGACCATCCAGATGACCGGTGTGGTCATGGCTTTTGTGGTCGTGATGGCCCTTTTTCTGTGGGCGGTCGACGGCATATTGTTATGGTTGGTCAAGTTGGCCATGGGACAGGGGAGTTGAGTATGCGTTGGTATGTGGTTCATGCCTACTCCGGCTTCGAGAAGAGTGTGGCGCGCAACCTGGTCGAACGCATTGAGCGTGCGGGCATGAAGGACCGCTTCGGCGAGATCATGGTGCCAGTCGAGGAAGTGGTGGAAATGAAGGCCGGGCAGAAGAAGACTGCCGAGCGCAAGTTCTTCCCCGGTTACGTCCTGGTGCAGATGGAAATGGACGACGAGACCTGGCACTTGGTGAAGAGTACGCCCAAGGTCACCGGATTCGTCGGCGGTACGGCAAACAAGCCGGCCCCCATCTCCGAAAAGGAGGTCCAGGCCATTCTTGACCAGATGCGCGAAGGCGTAGAAAAGCCCAGGCCCAAGGTGCTATTCGAGGTGGGCGAGTCGGTGCGGGTCATCGACGGTCCGTTTACCGACTTCAATGGCAATGTGGAAGAAGTGAATTACGACAAGAGCAAGTTGCGCGTATCGGTCATGATTTTTGGCCGCGCAACACCAGTCGAACTGGGATTTGGTCAGGTCGAAAAAGGTTGAATTCGGGCGTTTGTCCGTAAGTTGTGTCCGGTACGCCGGAGAGGAGCGTGAGTAGGGAAACCCAAAGCGCGTTGGTACTCATTTAATAGGAGCCATCATGGCAAAGAAGATTGTCGGCTACATCAAGCTGCAAGTGCCGGCGGGTAAAGCCAACCCGTCGCCCCCCATCGGTCCCGCGCTGGGTCAGCGCGGTCTGAATATCATGGAATTCTGCAAGGCGTTCAATGCCAAGACGCAGGGCATGGAGCCCGGCTTGCCGATTCCGGTGGTGATCACCGCGTTTGCGGACAAGAGCTTCACCTTTGTGATGAAGACGCCACCCGCAACGGTGCTGATCAAGAAAGCTATCAAGCTCGACAAGGGCAGCGCCAAACCGCATGTCGACAAGGTCGGCACCATTACCCGCGCGCAGTTGGAAGAGATCGCCAAGGCCAAAGAGCCTGACCTGACGGCTGCCGATATGGATGCTGCGGTGCGCACGATTGCTGGTACGGCCCGTTCGATGGGCATCCTCGTGGAGGGAGTCTGACATGGCCAATACATCCAAGCGCTTGCGCGCACTCAAGGAAAAAATCGACCGTAACCGTAATTACCCGGTGGCCGATGCCCTGCAGCTGGTCAAGGAAAGCGCGACCGCCAAGTTCGACGAGTCGATCGATATCGCGGTGAATCTTGGTGTCGACGCGCGTAAATCCGACCAGATGGTGCGCGGTGCCGTTGTCCTGCCGAAAGGAATCGGCAAGACGGTTCGCGTCGCCGTGTTCGCACAGGGCGATAACGTGCAGAAGGCGAAAGACGCCGGGGCCGATATCGTTGGTTTCGACGATCTGGCAGCCGAAATCAAGGCCGGCAAGATGGACTTCGACGTAGTGATCGCCACGCCGGATGCAATGCGCGTGGTCGGTCAGCTCGGTCAGATTCTGGGCCCGCGCGGCCTGATGCCGAACCCGAAAGTGGGCACGGTATCCCCGGATGTGGCAGGAGCGGTCAAAAACGCCAAGGCTGGTCAGGTGCAGTACCGCACCGACAAGGGCGGCATCGTGCATTGCACCATCGGCCGTGCTTCCTTTGCAGTTGAAGACCTGAAGGAGAACCTGGCTGCTTTGCTGGATGCGCTGCAGCGTGCCAAGCCGGCCAGTTCCAAGGGCATCTATTTCAAGCGCCTGTCGGTGTCCAGCACCATGGGTGTGGGCGTACGTGTTGACCAGGCCAGCGTTAACGCTTGAGTTGAATGCGGGCATCTTTTGAGGGTGCCCGAGTAAGTACTTTGGGCCGTCTGCCAGATGTTCGGTTGACGGGTTGTCAAAGACCGTAGGTATCCGCAAGGATTTAATTTTAACGAGGCGGCAATTGGGTGACGGTATTTCGGTCCTCTGCTTGCCCCAAGTAAAACCTACGCAGATGGCGTTCCCCAGCAGGGTTTTCCTGTCAAGGTCGCCAGCCGGAGCGTCCCGTGGGCACAAGCGGGATTTGCTCCGTAACTGAGAAGGAGGTAAGACCTTGAGTCTGAATCTTGAAGAAAAGAAGGCCGTCGTTGCTGATGTGTCCGCGCAGGTTGCGGGCGCCCAGACGGTTGTCGTAGCCGAATACCGTGGCATCACGGTGGAAGACATGACCCGGTTGCGCGCGAAGGCACGCATTGAAGGGGTCTATCTGCGCGTGTTGAAGAACACGCTGGTGCGCCGCGCGATTGCGGATACGCCGTTTGCAGGCATTGCCGACCAGCTGGTCGGCCCGCTTGCCTACGGCATATCCAAAGATCCGGTGGCCGCTGCCAAGGTGATGCACGAGTTTGCCAAGACCAACGACAAGTTCGTGATCAAAGCCGGTGCCATGCCCAATTTCATCATGTCCGCCAAGGATGTGGGGAATCTGGCCAGCATGCCCAGCCGAGAGGAACTGCTGTCGAAGCTCTTGGGCACCATGCAGGCCCCGATTACGCAATTTGTTCGCACGCTTAACGAAGTGCCGACCAAATTCGTTCGCGGATTGGCTGCGGTGCGCGATAAGCAGGCTGCCTGAGCGGCCTGTCGACATCCGAATCGATGATATTGTTTTTTAATCTGAAGCAAATTGACAGGAGTAATACAAATGGCTGTTTCTAAAGCTGAAATTCTCGACGCGATTGCCGGCATGACCGTGCTGGATCTGTCCGAGCTGATCAAGGAAATGGAAGAAAAATTCGGCGTTTCCGCCGCTGCCGCTGCAGTTGCCGTAGCAGCCCCCGCCGCGGGTGGTGGTGCTGCTGCTGCTGAAGAGCAGACCGAGTTCACCGTGATGCTGAATTCCGCTGGCGACAAGAAAGTGGAAGTCATCAAGGTGGTGCGTGCTGCTACCGGCCTGGGCCTGAAAGAAGCCAAGGATCTGGTCGACGGCGCTCCCAAGGCTGTTAAAGAAGGCGTGTCCAAGGCTGACGCCGAAGCGCTGAAAAAGCAGCTGGAAGAAGCTGGCGCTAACGTCGACGTCAAATAAAGTCAACGGATTCCAAGGCGGCACGCGCAGGCGTGCTGCCTCGTTCCGGTGACGTATTTATTTCACCACATTTATCGGTGGTGTGTTGCGGGGAAGCCCGCGGCAGACGCAAGCAGCAAATACCCGGAACCCGGAATCGGCTTCCGGGTAGTTTGCTTTTTGCGTGTGCGTTACAAAGCGCCGGCCGTAATTCGCGAGCCCGCTTGCCCCTGATCGTCAAGGAGACCCCATGGCTTATACCTTTACCGAGAAAAAACGTCTGCGCAAGAGCTTTGCCAGCCGTACCAACACCCTTCCGGTGCCTTTTCTTCTGGCGACCCAGCTCGAATCCTATCGGGCCTTCCTGCAGGAAGGCCGCTCGCGTGACGAGCGCCTGAACGAGGGCCTGCAAGCCGCGTTCACTTCGATTTTTCCGATTGTCAGTCATAGCGGCAATGCGCGTCTCGAGTATGTGAGCTATCTGCTGGGTGAGCCGGTCTTCGACATCAAGGAATGCCAGCAGCGCGGCCTGACCTATTGTGCGCCGCTACGTGCCAAGGTGCGCCTGGTCATCATGGACAAGGAAGCGTCCAAGCCGACAATCAAGGAAGTCAAGGAGCAGGAAGTCTACATGGGCGAAATTCCGCTCATGACGCCGACCGGCTCGTTCGTGATCAACGGCACCGAACGCGTGATCGTGTCGCAGCTGCACCGCTCACCCGGCGTGTTTTTCGAGCACGATCGCGGCAAGACCCACAGTTCGGGCAAGCTGCTGTTCTCGGCCCGCGTGATTCCCTATCGCGGATCATGGCTGGATTTCGAATTCGACGCCAAGGACATCCTGTTTTTCCGTGTCGACCGTCGCCGCAAGATGCCGGTCAGCATACTGCTGAAAGCGCTGGGTTATACGCCGGAAGCGATCCTGGACAGCTTCTTCAGCAAGGATACCTTCTACATCAACACGCAGGGCGTGCAGTTCGAGTTGGTGCCCGAGCGCCTGCGCGGCGAGATCGCGCGCTTCGACATCTGCGGCAAGGATGACCATGTCATCGTCGCCAAGGACAAGCGCATCACGGCCAAGCACATTCGCGAGCTTGATGCTGCCGGGGTCAAGAAATGGGCAGTGCCAGCAGAATTCGTTGTCGGCCGCGTGCTGGCGCACGATGTGGTCGACAAGAACACCGGAGAGCTGGTGGCACGCGCCAACGACGAAATCACCGAAGAATTGCTGGTGAAGCTGGCAGAGGCGAAGGCCGACAAGTTCAATACCCTGTACACCAATGACCTCGATCACGGTGCGTTCATCTCGCAAACCTTGCGAACTGACGATGCTGCCGACGAATACGCCGCAAAGGTGGCGATCTACCGCATGATGCGTCCGGGCGAGCCGCCCACAGAAGATGCAGTGAATGCACTGTTCGGCAATCTCTTCTTCAGCGAAGATCGCTACGACTTGTCAGCCGTGGGTCGCATGAAATTCAACCGCCGCATCGGCCGCGATGAACTGACCGGAACCGGCACCTTGTCGACCGAAGACATCGTCGCCGTTATCAAGATCCTGGTCGATTTGCGTAACGGCCGTGGGGAGATCGACGATATCGACCATCTCGGCAACCGCCGTGTGCGGAGCGTAGGTGAACTGGCAGAAAACCAGTTCCGTGCCGGACTGGTGCGAGTCGAGCGAGCAGTGCGTGAGCGTCTGTCGCAGGCCGAATCCGACAACTTGATGCCGCATGATCTTATCAATGCCAAGCCGGTGTCGGCGGCGATCAAGGAATTTTTCGGCTCCAGCCAACTGAGCCAGTTCATGGACCAGACCAACCCGCTGTCCGAGATTACCCACAAGCGTCGTGTTTCCGCGCTCGGCCCGGGTGGCCTGACGCGTGAACGGGCAGGCTTCGAGGTGCGAGACGTCCACCCGACCCATTACGGCCGGGTGTGCCCGATCGAGACGCCTGAAGGTCCGAACATCGGCCTGATCAACTCGCTGGCTCTGTTCGCTCGCACCAACTGGTATGGTTTCATTGAAACGCCGTATCGCAAGGTGATCAATGACAAGGTCACCGACGAAATCGACTACCTGTCGGCCATTGAAGAGAGCAAGTTCGTGATCGCGCAGGCCAACGCCGATCTCGACGACAAGAACAAGTTCAAGGACGATCTGGTTTCGTGCCGTTACAAGAACGAATTCACGCTGTCGACCCCCGATCGCATTGAATACATGGACGTGGCGCCGGCGCAGATTGTGTCGGTGGCAGCCTCGCTGATTCCCTTCCTCGAACACGATGACGCCAACCGCGCGCTGATGGGGTCGAACATGCAACGCCAGGCGGTGCCCTGTCTGCGTCCGGAAAAACCCTTCGTCGGCACCGGCATCGAGCGTACCGCTGCGGTTGACTCCGGCACCGTGGTGACTGCGCATCGCGGCGGCATCGTCGATTACATCGACGCCAGCCGGATCGTGATCCGGGTGCACGACGACGAAGCACGTGCCGGTGAAGTTGGCGTGGACATCTATTCGCTGATCAAGTACACGCGCTCCAACCAGAACACCAACATCAACCAGCGTCCGCTGGTGAAGGTGGGCGACGTCATCGCACGTGGCGACGTTATCGCCGATGGCGCGTCGACCGACATGGGCGAACTGGCGCTGGGCCAGAACATGCTGGTCGCCTTCATGCCGTGGAACGGCTACAACTTCGAAGACTCGATCCTCATCAACGAAAAGGTCGTTGCCGAAGACCGCTACACCTCGATCCATATCGAGGAGTTGTCGGTGGTGGCGCGCGACACCAAGCTCGGCCCGGAAGAAATCACACGCGACATTTCCAATCTGGCAGAGCGCCAGTTGGGCCGTCTTGACGAGTCCGGCATCATCGCAATTGGTGCCGAGGTCGAAGCTGGCGACGTGCTGGTCGGTAAAGTGACGCCCAAGGGTGAAACCCAGTTGACGCCTGAAGAAAAACTGCTGCGCGCCATCTTCGGAGAAAAGGCCAGCGACGTGAAGGACACCAGCCTCAAGGTGCCGTCCGGCATGTCCGGTGTGGTGATCGACGTGCAGGTGTTCACCCGCGAAGGCATCGAACGCGACAAGCGTGCGCAGTCCATCATCGATACGCAACTGGCCGAATACAAGAAGGACCTGACCGATCGCATGCGTATCGTCGAGGACGATACCTTTGCGCGTCTGGAAAAGCTGTTGCACCTGAAAGTGGCCAACGGCGGTCCAAAAAAGCTCGCAAAGGGCAGCAAGGTCACCAATGATTATCTGGAATCGGTGAACCGCCACGACTGGTTCGACATCCGTCTGGCCGACGACGATGCCAGTCGTGGGGTCGAATCGCTGAAGGACAGCCTCACACAGAAGCGCATCGAGTTCGATGCCATGTTCGAGGAGAAGAAGAAAAAGCTTACCGCTGGCGACGAATTGCCGCCCGGTGTGCAGAAGATGGTCAAGGTCTACCTGGCGGTCAAGCGCCGCTTGCAGCCCGGGGACAAGATGGCCGGCCGTCATGGTAACAAAGGGGTGGTGTCGAAAATCGTTCCGGTCGAGGACATGCCCTTCATGGCCGACGGCCGTCCGGTCGACATCGTGCTGAATCCGCTCGGCGTGCCGTCACGGATGAACGTGGGCCAGATTCTGGAAACCCACCTCGGCTGGGCAGCCAAGGGTCTGGGCGAGAAGATTGGCCAGATGCTGGCGGCACAGACCAAGACGCTGGTGAAGGATCTGCGAGGTTTCCTGAAGCAGATTTACAACGAGTCGGGCAGGCTGGAAGATATCGATGGTTTCAGCGACGACGAAGTGCTGGAGTTGGGCCGCAACCTGCAAAAAGGGGTGCCTTTCGCCTCGCCCGTGTTTGACGGCGCATCGGAAGAGGAAATTCGTCGCATGCTGACTCTGGCCGGACTGCCCGAAGGCGGCCAAGTCACACTATACGACGGCCGCACCGGCGAAGCCTTCGATCGCCAGGTCACCGTGGGATACAAGCATGTGCTGAAGCTGCATCACCTGGTCGACGACAAGATGCATGCGCGCTCCACCGGCCCGTACTCGCTTGTGACCCAGCAGCCGCTGGGCGGCAAGGCGCAGTTCGGCGGCCAGCGCTTCGGCGAAATGGAAGTGTGGGCACTGGAAGCCTACGGCGCATCCTACGTGCTACAGGAAATGCTGACCGTGAAGTCGGACGATGTGAACGGCCGTACCAAGGTTTACGAGAACATCGTCAAGGGCGACCACAAGATCGAGGCGGGCATGCCGGAATCCTTCAACGTGCTGGTGAAGGAAATCCGTTCGCTCGGCATCGACATCGATCTGGAACGTTTTTAATTTAGGGTGAGGACACAGCCATGAAAGCACTGTTGGATCTATTCAAGCAGGCCACCCACGAGGAAGAGTTCGACGCCATCAAGATAGGCCTGGCGTCGCCGGATAAAATCCGTTCCTGGTCGTACGGCGAAGTGAAGAAGCCGGAGACCATCAACTACCGTACATTCAAGCCGGAGCGCGACGGCCTGTTCTGCGCCAAGATCTTCGGCCCGGTCAAGGACTACGAATGCCTGTGCGGCAAGTACAAGCGCCTCAAGCATCGCGGCGTGATTTGCGAGAAGTGCGGCGTCGAAGTCACGCTGTCGAAGGTGCGCCGTGAACGCATGGCGCATATCGAACTGGCATCGCCGGTCGCGCACATCTGGTTCCTGAAGTCGCTGCCCAGCCGTCTCGGCATGGTACTCGACATGACGCTGCGCGACATCGAGCGCGTGCTCTACTTCGAAGGCTTCATGGTGGTCGAGCCCGGCATGACGCCGCTCAACCGCGGCCAGTTGCTGACCGAGGAAGACTATCTTTCCAAGCTGGAAGAATATGGCGACGAATTCAAGGCGCTGATGGGTGCGGAAGCCGTGCGTGAATTGCTGCGCTCGCTCGACCTGCATACCGAAGTGGAAACCCTGCATGCGGAAATCAGCAAGACCGGTTCCGATACCAAGCTGAAGAAGCTGTCGAAGCGGCTGAAGATTCTCGAAGGCTTCCAGAAATCCGGCATCAAGCCGGAATGGATGATTCTTGAAGTGCTGCCGGTGCTGCCGCCAGAACTGCGTCCGTTGGTGCCGCTGGATGGCGGACGTTTTGCAACGTCCGATCTGAACGATCTGTATCGCCGCGTGATCAACCGCAACAACCGTTTGAAGCGCCTGCTGGAACTAAAGGCGCCGGAAATCATCGTGCGCAACGAAAAGCGCATGTTGCAGGAATCGGTCGACTCCCTGCTCGACAACGGCCGGCGCGGCAAGGCGATGACAGGCGCCAACAAGCGTCCGCTGAAATCGTTGGCCGACATGATCAAGGGCAAGAGCGGCCGCTTCCGTCAGAACCTGCTGGGCAAGCGCGTCGATTATTCCGGGCGTTCGGTCATCGTGGTGGGACCGACGCTGAAGCTGCACCAGTGCGGCCTGCCCAAGAAGATGGCGCTGGAACTGTTCAAGCCCTTCATTTTTAACCGTCTCGAGGTGCTGGGACTGGCGACCACCATCAAGGCCGCCAAGAAGATGGTGGAGGACGAAGAGCCGATCGTTTGGGATCTGCTGGAAGAGGTTATCCGCGAGCATCCGGTGATGCTGAACCGAGCGCCGACGCTGCACCGCCTGGGCATCCAGGCCTTCGAGCCGGTGCTGATCGAAGGCAAGGCGATCCAGTTGCATCCGCTGGTCTGCGCGGCGTTCAACGCCGATTTCGACGGCGACCAGATGGCCGTCCACGTGCCGCTGTCGCTGGAAGCGCAGTCCGAGGCACGCACCCTGATGCTGGCTTCGAACAACGTGCTGTCGCCCGCCAACGGCGAACCCATCATCGTGCCGTCGCAGGATATCGTGCTGGGCCTGTATTACATGACGCGCGAGAAGGTCAACGCCAAGGGCGAAGGCATGATCTTTGCGGATGTCACCGAAGCGCGCCGCGCCTACGACAATCGCGAAGCCGAGCTGCACGCCCGTGTCACGGTGCGCATCAAGGAAGTGACGCTGGACGCTGACAAAAATCGCGTCGAGACGGTCAAGCGGGTAGAAACCACGCTGGGCCGTGCGTTGCTGTCAGAAATTCTGCCGCCCGATTTGCCGTTCAGCTTTATCGACAAGGCACTGAAGAAAAAGGAAATCTCCAAGCTGATCAACGCCAGTTTCCGGCGTTGTGGGCTGCGTGAGACGGTGATTCTGGCCGACAAGCTGATGTATACCGGATTCACGTATGCAACGCGTTCAGGCATGTCGATTGCTATCAAGGACATGCTGATTCCGAACGAAAAGCACCAGATTCTGGACGCATCCGAGTCCGAGGTGAAAGAGATCGAGTCGCAATACACCTCGGGTCTGGTGACCCAGGGCGAGCGCTACAACAAGGTGGTCGACATCTGGGGGCGCGCTGGCGACGCCATTGCCAAGGCCATGATGGGACAACTGGGCACCGAGAAGGTTATCGATAGCCATGGCAAGGAAGTCAATCAGGAATCATTCAACTCGATTTACATGATGGCTGACTCCGGCGCGCGGGGATCCGCTGCTCAGATTCGCCAGTTGGCTGGCATGCGCGGTCTGATGGCCAAGCCGGATGGCTCCATCATCGAGACCCCGATCACGGCGAACTTCCGTGAAGGCCTCAACATGCTGCAGTACTTCATCTCGACCCACGGCGCTCGCAAGGGCCTGGCGGATACCGCGCTGAAGACTGCGAACTCCGGTTACCTGACGCGCCGTCTGGTCGATGTGACCCAGGATCTGGTCGTCATCGAGGACGATTGCGGCACCAAAAATGGTCTGGTCGTGAAGGCGCTGGTTGAAGGCGGTGAAGTGGTCGAGGCCCTGCGTGAGCGGATTCTCGGGCGCGTGGCTGTCAGTGACATCATTCACCCTGAAACCCAGGAAACTGTGTTTGAAGCCGGGACGCTGCTTTCGGAAGACGTCTGTGACACCATCGACGCATTGGGCATCGACGAAGTGAAGGTGCGCACACCGCTGACGTGCGAAACACGCTTTGGCCTGTGTGCCCAGTGCTATGGACGCGATCTGGGCCGAGGCTATCTGGTCAATACAGGTGAAGCTGTTGGCGTCATCGCCGCGCAGTCTATCGGCGAACCGGGCACCCAGCTTACGATGCGGACCTTCCACATCGGTGGTGCAGCTTCGCGTTCTGCCGCGGCCAGCCAGCTTGATGCCAAGTCCAATGGCACGGTACAGTACACCGTAGCTATGCGTTATGTGACCAATGCCCGCAAGGAACTGGTGGCTATTTCGCGTAGCGGTGAAATCATCATTGCAGACGACAGCGGTCGTGAGCGCGAGCGGCACAAGGTGCCGTACGGTGCGACCCTGTTGGTGACCGATGGGGCCAAGATCAAGGCTGGTGCCGTGCTGGCGACCTGGGATCCGCATACCCGTCCCATCATCACTGAATATGCCGGCCAGATTCGCTTCGAGAATATCGAAGAGGGCGTCACGGTGGCCAAGCAGCTTGACGACGTCACCGGCCTCTCGACCTTGGTGGTGATCGATCCCAAGCGCAAGGCCAGCAGCGCCGCCAAGGGCGTCCGCCCGCAGGTCAAGCTGCTGGATGAGACGGGTAATGAAATCAAGATCGCGGGTACCGATACCCTGGTCAACATCACCTTCCAGATCGGCTCCATCATTACCGTGAAGAACGGGCAGGATGTGGCGGTGGGCGATGTGATTGCGCGGATTCCGCAGGAAACCTCGAAAACCCGTGACATTACCGGCGGTTTGCCGCGCGTTGCCGAACTGTTCGAGGCACGTTCACCGAAAGATGCAGGCGTGTTGGCAGAAGTTACTGGCACCGTCTCCTTCGGCAAGGACACCAAGGGCAAGCAGCGTCTGGTCATCACCGATATGGACGGGGTGGCGCACGAGTACCTGATCACGAAGGAAAAGCATGTGACCGCACACGATGGCCAGATCGTCCAGAAGGGCGAAATGATCGTTGACGGTCCAGTCGATCCGCACGACATCCTGCGCTTGCAGGGAGTGGAAGCGCTTGCGCGCTACATCACTGACGAGGTGCAGGACGTGTACCGCCTACAGGGTGTGAAGATCAACGACAAGCACATCGAAGTCATCGTGCGACAGATGCTGCGTCGTGTAGTGGTGGTGGATCCGGGCAATACCGGCCTCATTCCTGGCGAACAGGTCGAGCGTTCGGAAGTGCTGCAGATCAATGATGATATGGTGGCAGCGGGCAAGGAACCTGCTTCCTACGATCCCATCTTGTTGGGCATCACCAAGGCGTCGCTGTCGACAGACTCCTTTATTTCAGCCGCTTCCTTCCAGGAAACGACGCGCGTGCTGACCGAAGCTGCCATCATGGGCAAGCGGGACGAACTGCGCGGCCTGAAGGAGAACGTGATTGTCGGACGTCTGATCCCGGCTGGCACCGGTCTGGCTTACCACAATACCCGTCGTCGCCAGGCGGCTGGAGAAGATCTGGGGGCCGAGCATCTGATCGAAGGCGGGGACGTGAATCCTGCCGAGAATCAGGAAGTGGCTTGACACGGGGAAGGGTCTCCCCTAGAATCACGCGTCTTTTTCCGGCCATAAGCCCGCCGGAAAGCGCAGGACTGTAGCCCGGGACGGCGACGCTGGAAAAGCGGCGGTGCCGTCCCGCTTGTTTTAAATAAAACGCTCACCTTAATTATCGGAATTATTGACATGCCAACGATTAACCAGCTGATCCGCAAACCGCGTCAGGCGCCGGTGGAAAAGAGCAAGGTTCCGGCCTTGAAGGCCTGCCCGCAACGCCGTGGCGTGTGCACTCGTGTGTACACCACAACGCCCAAGAAACCGAACTCGGCCTTGCGTAAGGTTTGCAAGGTCAAGCTCACCAGCGGCTTCGAGGTCATCAGCTATATCGGTGGCGAGGGCCATAACCTGCAAGAGCACTCGGTTGTGCTGGTGCGTGGCGGCCGGGTCAAGGATTTGCCGGGTGTGCGTTACCACACCGTTCGCGGCAGCCTGGATACTGCAGGCGTGAAAGATCGTAAGCAGTCGCGCTCGAAGTACGGCGCCAAGCGCCCGAAAAAGGCTTGATTGAGTCGTCATCAGGATTCAACTCGGCCCCCGCAATAAGCTTTATTAGATAGAGAGACTGGAAAATGCCCCGTCGTCGCGAAGTTCCCAAACGTGAGATCCTGCCTGACCCGAAGTTTGGTAATCAGGAAGTTTCAAAATTCATGAACGTTGTCATGTCCAGCGGCAAGAAGTCGGTCGCTGAGCGCATCGTTTATGGCGCTTTCGAGCAAATCACCCAGAAGTCCGGCAAGGACCCCCTGGAAGTGTTCGGTACTGCACTGAATAATGCGCGCCCGATGGTCGAGGTGAAGAGCCGTCGCGTCGGCGGTGCCAACTACCAGGTGCCGGTCGAGGTGCGCTCGAGTCGTCGTACTGCGCTGGCCATGCGCTGGCTGAAGGATGCGGCGCGCAAGCGTGGCGAAAAATCCATGGGCGCCCGGCTTGCGGGCGAATTGCTGGATGCCGCTGAAGGCCGTGGCGGCGCAGTGAAGAAGCGTGAAGAAGTGCACCGTATGGCTGAAGCCAACAAAGCCTTCTCGCATTTCCGTTTCTAAGCACATCGCATTTTATAGTTAGGGTAATAACGTGGCACGCACGACTCCTATTGAGCGCTACCGCAATATTGGCATCTCGGCCCATATTGATGCTGGCAAAACGACCACCACCGAGCGCGTCCTGTTTTACACGGGCGTTTCGCACAAAATCGGCGAAGTCCATGATGGCGCAGCCACCATGGACTGGATGGAGCAGGAGCAGGAGCGTGGCATTACGATCACCTCGGCAGCAACGACCTGTTTCTGGAAGGGCATGGACGGTGGCTATCCTGAGCATCGTATCAACATCATTGATACGCCGGGCCACGTCGACTTCACGATTGAAGTTGAACGCTCCATGCGTGTCCTGGATGGGGCCTGTATGGTGTATTGCGCCGTAGGTGGTGTGCAGCCGCAGTCCGAAACCGTGTGGCGCCAGGCGAATAAGTACAAGGTTCCGCGTTTGGCCTTCGTCAACAAGATGGACCGTTCCGGAGCTGACTTTTTCAAAGTCTATGATCAGATGCGTTTGCGTTTGAAGGCTAATCCAGTGCCGATTCAGGTGCCGATTGGCGCAGAAGAAAAGTTTGAAGGCGTGGTCGACCTCGTTCGCATGAAGGCGATTTATTGGGACGAAGCCAGCCAGGGCATGAAGTTTGATCTTCGCGACATCCCGGTTGATCTGGTCGAGACCTGCAAAAAATGGCGCGAAGCCATGCTCGAGGCTGCGGCAGAGTCTTCTGAAGAGATGATGAACAAGTATCTCGAAGAAGGCGACCTGTCGGAAGCGGACATCAAGGCGGGATTGCGTGCCCGTACGCTTGCCAGCGAAATTGTGCCGATGGTGTGTGGCAGCGCATTCAAGAATAAAGGCGTGCAGGCCATGTTGGATGCCGTGGTTGAGTATATGCCGGCGCCCACAGATATTCTGCCCGTCAAAGGCGAGTTGGACGACGAAAGCATTGGTGAGCGGAAGCCGTCGGACGATGAGAAATTCTCGGCTTTGGCTTTCAAGGTTGCGACCGATCCCTATGTGGGTCAGTTGATTTTCTTCCGGGTGTATTCCGGCGTGGTCAAGTCTGGCGACACAATTTACAACCCGGTCAAGGGTCGCAAAGAGCGCCTGGGCCGCATTCTGCAGATGCATGCGAACCAGCGCGAAGAGATCAAGGAAGTGCGTGCGGGCGACATCGCGGCAGCTGTGGGCCTGAAGGATGTCACCACTGGTGACACGCTGTGTGATCTGGCTTCGCCGATTACGCTGGAGCGGATGATTTTCCCGGAGCCGGTGATTCACGTAGCTGTCGAGCCGAAAACCAAGGCCGACCAGGAAAAAATGGGTATTGCGCTGGGTCGTCTGGCACAGGAAGACCCGTCTTTCCGTGTGCGCACAGACGAGGAGTCCGGACAGACCATCATGTCCGGCATGGGTGAACTGCACCTCGAGATTCTGGTGGATCGCATGCGTCGCGAATTTGGTGTGGAAGCCAACGTGGGTGCACCCCAGGTGGCCTATCGTGAGGCAATCCGCAAGGAAATCGAGCAGGAAGGCAAGCATGCCAAACAGTCCGGCGGTAAGGGTCAGTATGGCCACGTCTGGATCAAGATGGGCCCGAACGAGACGGGCAAGGGCTTTGAGTTCATCGACGCTATCAAGGGTGGTACCGTTCCGCGTGAATTCATCCCCGCGGTCGAAAAGGGCCTGAAAGAGGCGCTGAATAACGGCGTGCTGGCTGGGTTCCCGGTCGTGGATGTCAAGGTCACGCTATTCGATGGTTCCTACCACGATGTGGACTCCTCGGAACTGGCGTTCAAGCTGGCCGCGATTCTGGCGTTCAAGGACGGCATGCGCAAAGCGAGTCCGGTCCTGCTTGAGCCGATGATGGCGGTTGAAGTTGAGACGCCGGAAGACTACATGGGTGATGTGATGGGCGATCTGAACCGTCGGCGCGGCATTATCCAGGGCATGGAAGATGCCGCCGGAGTCAAGCTGGTCAAGGCAGAAGTGCCGCTGGCCGAGATGTTCGGTTATTCGACCGATCTGCGTTCGATGTCGCAGGGCCGTGCGACCTACTCGATGGAATTCAAGCACTACTCTGAAGCACCGAAGAGTGTTGCTGAAGCGATCATCGCCAAGAAATAATTTTGAATTTAAAGGGTACTTGAAATGGCTAAGGAAAAGTTCGAGCGGACCAAACCGCACGTAAACGTAGGCACGATTGGACACGTTGACCACGGCAAGACCACCTTGACCGCGGCGATCACCACCATTCTGTCGAAGAAATTTGGCGGTGCTGCCAAGAAGTATGACGAGATTGACAGTTCGCCTGAAGAAAAGGCGCGCGGCATCACCATCAACACCGCCCACGTCGAGTACGAGACTCAAAAGCGACACTACGCTCACGTTGACTGCCCGGGCCACGCCGACTACGTCAAGAACATGATTACCGGTGCTGCCCAGATGGACGGCGCCGTCCTGGTCGTGTCTTCCGCCGACGGTCCCATGCCCCAGACCCGCGAGCACATCCTGCTGGCGCGTCAGGTTGGCGTGCCCTACATCATCGTCTACATGAACAAGGCCGACATGGTCGACGACGCCGAATTGCTCGAGCTCGTCGAAATGGAGATTCGTGAACTCCTGTCCAAATACGACTTCCCTGGCGACGACACCCCCATCATTATTGGTTCCGCGCTGAAGGCGCTCGAGGGCGACCAGAGCGACATCGGCGAGCCCAGCATCATGAAGCTGGCCGATGCCCTGGACAACTACATCCCCGAGCCCGAGCGTGCGATTGACCGCCCGTTCCTGATGCCCGTTGAAGACGTCTTCTCCATCTCCGGTCGCGGCACCGTCGTCACCGGTCGTGTCGAGCGTGGCGTCGTCAAGGTTGGCGAAGAGATCGAGATTGTCGGCATCGTTCCCACCGTCAAGACCACCTGTACTGGCGTTGAAATGTTCCGCAAGCTGCTCGACCAGGGTCAGGCGGGCGACAACGTCGGCGTCCTGCTGCGCGGCACCAAGCGTGAAGAAGTCCAGCGCGGCCAGGTTCTGGCCAAGCCCGGCTCCATCAAGCCGCACACCAAGTTCAGCGCCGAGATCTACGTGCTGAGCAAGGACGAAGGCGGTCGTCACACCCCGTTCTTCAATGGTTATCGTCCGCAGTTCTACTTCCGCACCACCGACGTCACCGGCAGCATCGAATTGCCGGCTGGCACCGAGATGGTGATGCCTGGCGACAACGTCAGCATCAAGGTGTCGCTGATTCAGCCAATCGCCATGGATGAGGGTCTGCGTTTCGCCATCCGCGAAGGTGGCCGTACCGTCGGCGCAGGCGTCGTCGCCAAGATCGAAGAGTAATCACAACATGACAAACCAGAAAATCCGCATCCGCCTGAAGGCATTCGACTACAAACTGATCGATCAGTCCGCGCTAGAAATCGTGGAGACCGCCAAGCGTACCGGCGCTGTAGTCAAAGGCCCGGTTCCGTTGCCGACCTCGATCGAGAGATTCGACGTGTTGCGTTCACCGCACGTCAACAAGACGTCGCGCGATCAGTTCGAGATCCGCACCCATCGCCGTCTGATGGACATCATGGACCCGACCGACAAAACGGTCGATGCGCTGATGAAGCTGGATCTGCCTGCAGGCGTCGACGTCGAAATCAAGTTGTAAAAATCGGGCGGCGTGGGTATAATGCCGCCCCTTCAGCTGTATCAAGTCGCCGGTCAATAGTAATCGGCACCTACAACCCATGTCCGCGGCCTCGGCTGCAGGCTTGAGATAGGAAATACGAAGATGAGTATCGGGCTAGTTGGCCGCAAGGTCGGCATGACCCGCATTTTTACCGAGAACGGTGCATCCGTTCCGGTGACGGTGCTGGAAATGTCAAACAATCGTGTGACGCAAGTGCGCACGCCAGAAAATGACGGTTATTCCGCTGTCCAAGTTGCCTATGGCAGCCGCCGCAATAACCGTGTCACGAAATCGCAAGCGGGTCATTTCGCCAAGGCGGGTGTGGATGCCGGCGAATTGATGCGCGAGTTCCGCGTGCCCGCTGATATCGCTGCGCAATACCAGGCCGGGGCCGCTGTCTCGGTGGAGGTGTTTGCTGCCGGCCAGAAGGTCGATGTCACGGGGGTGACCCAGGGCAAAGGCTTTGCGGGCACGATCAAACGTCACAACTTCAAGTCGCAGCGTGCTACTCACGGTAACTCGCGTTCGCATAACGTGCCGGGCTCCATCGGTATGGCACAGGATCCGGGTCGAGTATTTCCGGGTAAGCGCATGTCAGGACATATGGGCGCGGTTACCTGTACCAAGCAGAATCTTGAAGTGGTGCGCGTCGATGCCGAGCGCGGCCTTGTTCTTCTGAAGGGTGCCGTACCGGGTTCCAAGGGTGGTCATGTTGTGGTGCGCCCGGCAGTGAAAGGGGGTGCCTAATGGATTTGACCGTTATCGACGAACAAGGTCAGCAGGTGACCAGTGTTGCCGCATCGGATGATACGTTCGGCCGCGAATACAATGAAGCGCTGATACATCAGGTTGTAACCGCCTTCCAGGCCAATGCGCGCAGTGGAAATCGTGCCCAGCAGACGCGTGCTGAAGTGACTGCTTCCACGCACAAGCCGTGGCGCCAAAAGGGTACTGGCCGTGCACGTGCGGGCCGCACTTCGAGTCCAATCTGGCGCGGAGGTGGTGTTGCGCACCCGAACAAGGCGAATGAAAACTTCGCTCACAAGGTGAACCGCAAAATGTACCGCGCTGGCCTGGCGACGATCCTGTCCCAGTTGGCGCGCGAGGGCAAGCTCAAGGTCGTCGAGAGCCTGGGTATCGATTCGCCCAAGACCAAACTGCTGGCTGGCAAGTTGAAATCGATGGGCTATGGCAAGGTCATGATTATTTCCGACAGCGTGGATGAAAACCTGTGGCTGTCCTCGCGCAACCTGCCGAACGTCTACGTGGTCGAGCCGCATCAGGCCGATCCATGGAGTCTGGTCAAATTCGGTAACGTGCTGATCACCAAGGCGGCGATCAAGCAGTTTGAGGAGATGGTGTGATGAGTGGGATCAGTCAAGAGCGTTTGCTCAAAGTCATTCTCGCGCCGGTGATATCGGAAAAGAGCACGCGCGTCGCGGACAAGCTGAATCAGGTCGTTTTTCGTGTATTGCCCGATGCGACCAAGCAGGAGATCGGTGCGGCTGTCGCAAGCCTGTTCAAGGTCGAGGTTGCGGGTGTTCAGGTATTGAACGTCAAGGGCAAGGTCAAGCGTTCCGGTCGTGTCATGGGTCGTCGTGACAACTGGAAGAAGGCGTATGTCACCCTTAAGCCGGGTCAGGACATCGACTTCGCGTCCGGTCAGTAAGGGAGAAGGAACATGGCACTGATTAAAGTCAAACCCACCTCTGCCGGTCGCCGCGCAGTCGTCAGGGTCGTAACCCCGGGCTTGCATAAAGGCAAGCCCGTGGCAGCATTGCTCGAGCCTAAAAAGCGAGGATCGGGTCGCAACAACAATGGTCACATCACGGTTCGCCACAAAGGTGGTGGTCACAAGCAGCATTACCGCGTGGTGGATTTCCGTCGGACCAAGGATGGCGTTCCCGCCAAGGTCGAACGTCTTGAATATGACCCCAACCGTTCTGCGCATCTTGCCTTGTTGTGCTATGCCGATGGCGAGCGCCGCTACATCATTGCGCCGCGAGGTGTCGATGTGGGCGCGCAGCTGGTCAGCGGTATCGAGGCTCCCATCAAGGCAGGCAACTGCTTGCCGTTGCGTGGCATTCCGGTTGGCAGCACGGTGCACTGTGTTGAGATGATGCCTGGGAAAGGCGCTCAAATCGCGCGTTCCGCTGGTACATCTGCTCAGTTGCTGGCGCGTGAAGGCAGCTACGCCCAATTACGACTGCGTTCGGGCGAAATCCGCAAGGTGCATGTTGATTGTCGCGCCACGCTGGGCGAAGCCGGTAACGAAGAGCACAGCCTGCGTTCGATCGGCAAGGCCGGTGCTAACCGCTGGCGCGGCATTCGCCCGACCGTTCGCGGTGTGGTGATGAACCCTTGTGATCACCCACACGGTGGTGGTGAAGGCAAGACTGCAGCGGGTCGTCATCCGGTCAGCCCGTGGGGTACTCCTACCAAGGGCTATCGTACCCGCAGCAACAAGCGCACCTCCAACATGATCGTCCGCCGCCGTAACGCGCGCTGATTGAGGTAGAAAGAAATGGCACGTTCAATTAAAAAGGGCCCATTCGTTGATGGGCATTTGCTGAAAAAGATCGAAGCCGTGCGTGGCTCCAATGACAAGCGCCCGCTCAAGACCTGGTCGCGGCGTTCAACAGTGCTGCCCGATTTTATCGGTTTGACGATTGCGGTCCATAACGGCCGTCAGCATGTGCCTGTGTTTGTGACTGAGAACATGGTAGGCCACAAACTGGGTGAGTTCTCCCTGACGCGCACCTTCAAGGGTCACGTTGCGGATAAGAAGGCGAAGAAATAAGGAGCGCATGATGGAAGTTTCTGCGATTTTGCGTGGTACGCGCCTGTCCGCACAGAAAGGCCGTTTGGTTGCTGACCAGGTCCGGGGGCTGCGCGTGGAAAAGGCATTGAATATTCTGGCTTTCAGCCCGAAAAAAGGTGCGGGTATTATCAAGAAAGTGCTTGAGTCGGCGATTGCCAACGCTGAGCACAATGAGGGTGCTGATATTGACACCCTGAAAGTAAAAACGATCCACGTCGATCAAGGCGCAGTGCTGAAGCGCTTTACTGCCCGTGCCAAAGGTCGTGGCAACCGTATAAGCAAGCCGACCTGTCACATAACCGTGACGGTTGGAGATTAAGGAAACACCATGGGACAAAAAATACATCCGATCGGGTTCCGCCTTGGTGTTCAGCGCATCTGGACGGCGAAGTGGTATGGCTCGAACCGTAACTTTTCCAGCACGCTGCTTGAAGATATCAAGGTTCGCGACTTCCTGAAGAAAAAGCTAGCTCATGCTTCGGTTTCCAAGGTGTTGATTGAGCGTCCGGCTAAAAATGCACGTATCACCATTTTCAGTGGTCGCCCTGGTGTTGTCATTGGCAAGAAAGGTGAAGACATCGAGGTGCTGCGAAATGAGCTTTCGCGACTGATGACTGTGCCGGTTCACGTAAACATCGAAGAAATCCGCAAGCCGGAAACTGATGCTCAAATCATTGCCGACGGCATAGCGCAACAGCTTGAGAAACGTGTAATGTTCCGGCGCGCCATGAAGCGTGCGATGCAGAATGCAATGCGCTTGGGTGCTCAGGGCATCAAGATCATGAGTTCGGGCCGTTTGAACGGCGCGGAAATTGCGCGTACCGAGTGGTATCGCGAGGGTCGCGTGCCCTTGCACACCCTACGCGCTGAAATAGATTATGGCTTTTCCGAAGCTAAAACCACGTACGGAATTATCGGCATCAAAGTGTGGGTATACAAGGGTGATGCGCTGAACCGTGGCGAACAGCCTGCAGCCGCAGAACAGGAAAAGCGCGGCAAGAAACCAGGAGTAAAACATGCTGCAGCCAGCTAGAAGAAAATTCCGCAAGGAGCAGAAAGGCCGCAACACGGGTCTGGCGACCCGTGGCGCCAATGTGAGTTTCGGAGATTTTGGCCTTAAGGCCGTCGGTCGTGGCAGATTGACTGCGCGTCAGATTGAAGCTGCGCGTCGCGCGATGACCCGTCACATCAAGCGTGGTGGACGTGTATGGATCCGTATATTTCCGGACAAGCCGATTTCGCGTAAGCCTGCTGAAGTGCGTATGGGTAACGGTAAAGGTGCTCCGGAATACTATGTGGCCGAGATTCAGCCTGGCAAGGTGTTATACGAGATGGATGGCGTGAACGAAGAGATTGCGCGTGAAGCATTCCGTTTGGCTGCGGCCAAATTGCCGATCGCAACGACTTTCGTAACCCGCATGATCGGGAGTTAAAGATGAATACGAAAGAAATGCGTGGCAAGAATGCCGCAGAGTTGAAACAGGAACTTGAATCCCTGTTGCGTGCCCACTTTGCTCTGCGTATGCAGGTGGCCACTCAGCAGTCGAATAAGACTGCCGATCTGGGCAAGTTGCGCAGCGACATTGCCCGTGTCAAGACCATAATGCGCGAGAAGGCGGGTCAAGCATGACTGATGTCAAGAAAGTGGTTCGCACGCTGACTGGGCGTGTGGTGAGTGACAAGATGAACAAGACTGTGACGGTGCTGGTTGAGCGTCGGGTCAAGCATCCGGTCATCGGAAAAGTGATTCGCCTGTCCAAGAAGTATCACGCGCATGATGAAAACAATGAGTTTCATGAGGGCGATATGGTCCAGATCGAGGAGTCGCGCAAGTTGTCGCGGACCAAGGCCTGGACGGTTTGCAAATTACTTGAGCGCGCACGCGTTTAAGGCTTGCATTAGGTTCAGGGACCCGGTATAGTGCCGGGTTTTCCGGTTGGTGAGCCGGTTGGAATAAGTCCGGTTCGCCGACTCAAGTAATCCCACTCCAGGTGGGGTTTTCTCCCGAACGGGATCCAAAACTGGCCACCGCGATGGTGGATAAAGTTGGAGGCAATTAAATGATTCAGATGCAGTCCGTATTGGACGTGGCAGACAACACGGGTGCGCGCTCTGTTATGTGCATCAAGGTGCTGGGCGGCAGTCATCGCCGCTATGCAAGTGTGGGCGACATCATCAAGGTTACGATCAAGGATGCGGCGCCACGTGGCCGTGTGAAAAAGGGCGATGTCTACAATGCTGTCGTGGTGCGCACCGCAAAGGGTGTTCGTCGGCCAGATGGCTCCCTGGTGCGCTTTGATGGTAATGCCGCTGTGCTGCTGAACAATAAATTAGAGCCGATCGGTACCCGTATTTTTGGTCCGGTCACCCGTGAGTTGCGTACCGAGAAGTTCATGAAGATCGTCTCGCTTGCGCCCGAGGTTCTGTGAGAGGGAATCATGGCACGAATTCATAAAAGCGATCAGGTCGTCATCTTGGCTGGAAAAGACAAAGGCAAGCGCGGAGTGGTTCTGAAGGTGCTTGACGATGGTCATTTGGTGGTTGAGGGCGTGAACCGCGTCAAGAAACACCAAAAGCCGAACCCTATGCGCAATATCCAGGGTGGTGTCATCGAAAAAGAGATGCCGATCCAGGCTTCAAATGTCGCATTGTTCAATGTCGGCACGCAAAAAGCGGATCGTGTGGGTTTCAAGGTGCTGGAGGATGGGCGCAAGGTTCGCGTATACAAGTCCAATGGCGAAATGGTTGACGCACAGGGGTGATCATGGCGCGTTTTCAAGAATTTTATCGTGAAACAGTGGTGCCAAAGCTCGTAGAACAGTTTGGCTATAAGTCCGTCATGGAGGTCCCTCGCATACAGAAGATCACCCTGAATATGGGTGTGGGCGAAGCGGTTGCCGACAAGAAAGTGATGGATCACGCGGTATCGGACATGCAGAAAATTGCAGGCCAGAAGCCGGTGGTTACAAAATCCAAGAAGTCGATCGCTGGCTTCAAGATTCGCGACAACTATCCGGTGGGCTGCATGGTCACGTTGCGCCGTACGCAGATGTTTGAGTTTTTGGATCGTCTAGTGACGGTGGCAATGCCGAGGATTCGTGACTTTCGTGGTGTTTCAGGGAAATCTTTCGATGGCCGTGGCAACTACAACATGGGTGTTAAGGAACAGATTATTTTCCCTGAAATCGAATACGACAAGATTGATGCGTTGCGTGGGATGAACATCACGATCACCACCACCGCCAAGACTGACGATGAAGCGCGTGCTCTGCTTGCCGCCTTCAGTTTTCCGTTTAAGAATTGAGGTAGGCATGGCCAAGTTGTCCTTGATTAATCGTGAAGAAAAGCGTGCGCGCATGGTGAAGAAGTATGCTGCCAAGCGTGCTGAGCTCAAGGCTTTGATCGCTAACGTGAAAACTAGCGATGAAGATCGTATGGCCGCGTACAAGACATTGCAGGAACTTCCGCGCAATTCTAGCCCGGTTCGGCAGCGTAATCGCTGTCAGTTGACCGGTCGGCCGCGTGGTGTGTTCAGCAAGTTCGGCCTGGCGCGCGGTAAGTTGCGTGAGTATGCGATGCGGGGAGAGATCCCGGGTATCGTCAAGGCTAGCTGGTAAGGGGTAGACGATATGAGTATGAGTGATCCCATCGCGGACATGCTGACCCGCATCCGTAATGCGCAATCGGTCGAAAAAGCTGCAGTCACGATGCCTTCTTCCAAGGTCAAGGTTGCAATCGCCAAGGTCCTGAAGGACGAGGGGTATATTGAAGATTTTGCTGTTCGTGGTGAGGCCGCTAAGCCTGAACTCGAGCTGCAGCTTAAGTACTACGCTGGACGCCCGGTAATCGAGCGAATCGAACGTGTAAGCAAACCAGGGCTGCGCATCTACAAGGGCGCTGAAGATTTGCCACGCGTGATGAACGGTTTGGGCGTTGCCATTGTGTCCACCTCGAGCGGTGTGATGACTGATCGCCATGCGCGTGCCAAGGGCGTGGGTGGTGAAGTCCTGTGCGTCGTCGCGTAAGAGGGAGCTGAAATGTCACGTGTAGCCAATAATCCTATTACGTTGCCGAATGGCGTCGAGGTTTCGCTGGGAAGCGCAATTTCGGTCAAGGGCCCCCTCGGGTCCTTGAACCAGTCGATGTCAGGCGATGTCACGGTCGCGCTTAATGATGGGGTGCTGACCTTTGCGCCCACCAGTCAAAGTGTTCAGGCAAATGCAATGGCCGGGACATTGCGTGCGCTGGTCAATAATATGGTGCAAGGTGTTTCCAGGGGTTTCGAGAAAAAGCTTACGTTGGTTGGGGTGGGTTATCGTGCCCAGGCTCAAGGCGATGCGCTGAATCTCACTTTGGGATTCTCGCATCCGGTGGTTCACAAGATGCCTGCAGGTATTAAGGTCGAAACTCCGACCCAAACCGAAATTGTTATTAAAGGTGTCGATCGTCAGGTTGTTGGGCAGGTAGCTGCTGATGTGCGTGCGTATCGTCCGCCGGAACCCTATAAGGGCAAAGGTGTTCGTTATAGCGACGAAGTGGTTATCAAGAAAGAGACCAAGAAGAAGTAAGGCTTAAGGACAGAAAATGAACACCAAGCAAACACGGATTCGCAGAGCGCGCAAAACCCGCGCCAAAATCGCGGCCGTCAAGGCGATACGCCTGGCAATTCACCGCACCAATAGCCATATCTACGCCCAGATCATTTCTGCGGATGGCGGTACGGTCATGGCCAGCGCTTCTTCGAATGACAAAGAGTTGCGTGGCGGGGTGGCCAACGGTGGCAATGTGGCCGCTGCGACAGCGGTAGGCAAGCGACTGGCGGAGAAAGCCAAGAGCTTGGGAATTGAAAAAGTGGCTTTTGACCGGGCTGGCTTCAAGTTTCATGGGCGAGTCAAGGCCCTGGCTGAAGCGGCCCGCGAAGGCGGTTTGGTATTTTAACGAGGCAGAATCAAGATGGCCCGTACAGCACCTACGAGTAACGAAGAGCGCGGCGACGGCTTGCGCGAAAAGATGATTTCGATCAACCGTGTCACCAAAGTGGTGAAGGGCGGTCGAATCATGGGTTTTGCAGCGCTGACCGTGGTTGGCGACGGCGATGGCGGCATTGGCATGGGCAAGGGCAAGTCTCGCGAAGTGCCGGTCGCAGTCCAGAAGGCAATGGAGGAAGCGCGTCGCAGATTGGTCAAGATCAATCTTAAAAATGGCACTTTCCATCATACCGTGGTGGGACAGCATGGCGCTTCTCGCGTTCTGATTCAGCCGGCATCGGAAGGTACAGGCATCATCGCAGGTGGCGCAATGCGCGCCGTATTCGAGGTCATGGGCGTGCAGAACGTGCTGGCCAAGTGCCTGGGCTCGACCAACCCTTACAACGTCGTGCGTGCAACGATTGACGGCCTGATGAAAATGTCTACACCTTCAGATATTGCAGCCAAGCGCGGCAAGTCTGTCGAAGACATCACGGGGTAAGACATGAGCGAGAAGAAGAAAATCAAGGTGACGCTGGTCAAGAGCCTGATCGGCACCAAGGCGCCTCATCGTGCCTGTGTGCGTGGCCTAGGTCTGCGTCGGATGCACCATACTGTAGAGGTGCTGGATACGCCGGAAAACCGCGGAATGATTACCAAGGTTGCCTATCTGGTGAAGTGCGAGGCTTAAATGGAACTGAACAACATCAAACCGGCAGACGGCGCCAAGAAAGACAAACGCCGTGTAGGACGAGGTATCGGATCGGGCCTTGGCAAGACTGCGGGTCGTGGTCACAAAGGCCAAAAGTCGCGTGCAGGCGGATTCCACAAGGTTGGATTCGAAGGCGGGCAAATGCCGATGCATCGTCGGTTGCCCAAGCGCGGATTCGTCTCGCTGACCAAGGCAGATACTGCGCGTGTGCGCCTGTATGAACTGGCGTCCGTGGGAGTGGATGAGATTGATCTGCTGGTTCTCAAGCAGGCCGGAATCATTAGTGCTTCGGCAAAGGGCGCGCGCATTTACCTTGCTGGCGAGATTGCAAAGCCAGTCAAGTTGCGCGGCGTGGCCGTGACCAAGGGTGCACGTGCTGCGATTGAAGCGGCGGGCGGCACCATCACCGATTAAGTTCTGAGGATACGCGCTTTGGCTACGCCCAAATCCGGCTTGAACAAGTTTGGCGATCTTAAGCGGCGCCTGCTATTCCTTCTTGGCGCATTGATTGTTTACCGGATCGGGACTTTCATTCCGGTTCCCGGTATCGATCCTCTGGTGCTGGATGAGCTGTTTAAGTCGCAGACAGGAGGCATCCTGGGCATGTTCAACATGTTCTCGGGTGGTGCTTTGTCGCGTTTTAGCGTTTTTGCGCTGGGAATCATGCCGTACATTTCGGCATCGATCATCGTGCAACTGATGACAACCGTTTCGCCCCAGCTTGAAGCGCTAAAAAAAGAGGGTGAATCAGGTCGTCGCAAGATTACACAGTACACTCGCTATGGAACATTGTTCCTCGCGGTTTTTCAGGCGTTGGGCATAGCCATCGCTCTGGAGTCTCAGGCTGGTTTGGTTCTGGACCCGGGAATGGCATTTCGCTTGATCGCAGTCGTCACGCTGACTGCAGGCACGATTTTTTTGATGTGGCTGGGTGAACAGATTACCGAGCGCGGCCTGGGTAACGGTATCTCGATCATTATTTTTGCGGGCATCGTGGCAGGCTTGCCATCCGCGATCGGCGGTACGCTCGAGTTGACGCGTACAGGTGCGTTCTCGATCCCGCTGGTCTTGATGCTGTTTGTAGGGGTGCTGCTGGTAACGGCCCTGGTGGTATTTGTCGAGCGTGGGCAGCGAAAGATTCTGGTCAACTACGCCAAGCGACAGGTAGGAAAGATGGTGGTCGGCGGCCAGAGTTCGCATCTGCCGTTGAAGCTGAACATGGCTGGTGTGATCCCGCCGATTTTCGCCTCCAGCATTATTCTGTTCCCAGCCACCCTGGCGGGCTGGTTCGGAAGCGGTGAAAACATGGGCTGGCTGAAGGATATAGGGTCAACCCTTTCACCAGGACAGCCTGTGTATGTGTTGCTGTATGCGTTGGCAATCATCTTCTTCTGCTTCTTTTATACGGCCTTGGTATTCAACCCCAAGGAGACGGCAGATAACCTGAAGAAGAGCGGTGCTTTTGTGCCTGGGATCCGTCCGGGCGAGCAAACTGCACGTTATATCGACAAGATACTAACCCGGCTTACGCTGGTGGGCGCAATTTACATCACGCTGGTGTGTTTGTTGCCCGAGTTTCTGATTCTGAAGTGGAATGTTCCTTTCTATTTTGGTGGAACTTCCTTGCTGATCATTGTGGTTGTGACCATGGATTTCATGGCGCAGGTCCAAGCGTATGTCATGTCCCACCAGTATGAAGGCATGCTTAAAAAGGCCAATTTCAAGAGTGGTTTAATGGGTCGCTGATGTCTAAGGAAGATGTCATACAGATGCAGGGTGAGGTACTTGAAAACCTGCCTAACGCTACTTTTCGTGTCAAATTGGAAAATGGGCATGTGTTGTTGAGTCATATTTCAGGGAAGATGCGCATGCATTACATACGTATCCTTCCCGGGGATAAAGTGACTGTAGAACTCACACCTTATGATTTGACAAGAGGCCGGATCGTTTTCCGGGCGAAGTGAATTTTTTTCCGGTTGAACGTTGCCGGTGGGTAAATGGAGAAAACCATGAGAGTGCAAGCCTCTGTAAAGAAAATGTGCCGTAAATGCAAGGTTGTGCGCCGCAAGGGTGTCGTACGCGTTATTTGTGCCGACCCCCGACACAAGCAGCGCCAGGGTTAACGGCACGCGTTGCTTAGTTGCTAATTTGAAATCGTGTCAACCTAATGATGGGTTGACGTGTTATAATTTTTTGTTTTGCGTTCGGAGCTTTGCTAATGGCTCGTATTGCTGGGGTAAACATCCCTAATCATCAACATGCGGTTATAGCGTTGACCGCCATTTACGGTATCGGCAGGACCACGTCCAGCAAGATTTGCGAAGCTGTGGGCATCGCTCCAGCTTCCAAAATCAAGGATTTGTCCGAAGCTGAAATGGAGCGCCTGCGCGAAGGCGTAGCCCAGTTCACGGTCGAGGGTGATCTGCGCCGCGAAATCACCATGAACATCAAGCGTTTGATGGATCTTGGCTGCTACCGTGGATTCCGTCACCGCAAGGGTTTGCCGGTGCGTGGGCAGCGTACACGCACGAATGCGCGGACACGCAAGGGCCCGCGCAAGGCCATCAGAAAATAAAGGTTAACCATGGCAACGAAAACAGCTACGCGCGTGCGTAAAAAAGTCAAGAAGAATGTGGCGGAAGGCATCGCCCATATTCATGCTTCTTTCAACAATACCATCGTGACCATCACGGATCGCCAGGGTAATGCGCTGTCGTGGGCGACTGCGGGCGGTGCGGGCTTCAAGGGTTCGCGTAAGTCCACACCATTTGCAGCGCAGGTCGCCGCAGAGAACGCTGGCAAGATGGCTCAGGAATACGGCGTCAAGAATCTTGAAGTGCGTATTAAGGGCCCCGGCCCGGGTCGTGAGTCGACTGTGCGCGCGCTAAATGCACTGGGCTTCAAGATCGTTGCGATTTCGGATGTCACGCCGATTCCGCACAATGGTTGCCGCCCCTCCAAAAAGCGTCGTATCTAATTCTAGGGAAAATCATGGCTCGTAATCTTGATCCCAAATGTCGTCAGTGCCGTCGTGAAGGCGAAAAGCTCTTTCTGAAAGGCGAGAAGTGTTTCACTGATAAATGCGCCATTGAGCGTCGTTCCTATGCACCTGGGCAGCACGGTCAAAAGAGCGGTGCCCGCCTGTCTGGCTATGGCGTGCAACTGCGTGAGAAGCAGAAAATCCGTCGTATTTACGGAGTTCTGGAAGGCCAGTTCCGCCTGACCTACAAGCGGGCAGACAGCCGCAAGGGTGTAACAGGTGAAAACCTGCTCTCGATGCTGGAGTCGCGACTGGATTCTGTCTGCTACCGCATGGGTTTTGGCGCTTCGCGTACCGAGGCACGGCAGATTCTGCGTCACAACGGAATTACGGTGAATGGTCGTCGAGTCAATATACCGTCATATCAGGTCCGAGCCGGCGACGTGGTCGAAGTGTCTGAAAAAGCGAAAGCACACTTGCGTGTCAAGGCCTCAGCTGATGCTGCAGCTGCGCGTGGATATCCCGAGTGGGTCGAGGTGGACGCCAAGGCGCTCAAGGGCACCTATAAAGCCGCACCGCAACGCTCGGAACTGCCTTCGACTATCAACGAGTCGTTGGTCGTTGAACTGTACTCCAAATAAGCTGGGTCAGTCTTAAGGAATCGCAACTCTATGCAAAGCGCTACGGAATTTCTCAAGCCGCGTATTGTGGAGGTCGATCGTGCCTCCCCGCTGCATGCCAAGGTCATTATGGAGCCCTTCGAGCGTGGTTACGGTCATACGCTCGGCAATGCGCTGCGTCGCATTCTGCTTTCGTCCATGGTGGGCTATGCGCCAACCGAAGTGACAATCAGCGGTGTCGTACACGAATACTCAACGATTGAAGGTGTGCAGGAAGATGTCGTCGACATTCTGCTTAACCTCAAGGGCATAGCGTTCAAGATGCACGGCAAATCAGAAGCCGTGCTAAAGGTGTCCAAGTCCGGTGAAGGCGTAGTGACCGCAGGCGACATCGAAGTCGGACACGATATCGAAGTGTTGAATCCGGACCACGTGATTGCCCACCTCACCAAGGGCGGCAAACTCGACATGGAAATCAAGATCGAGAGTGGGCGTGGCTATCAGCCTGCCACCGCGCGCAAGGTGTCTGAAGAGTCACGTTCGGTCGGCTCCATCCTGGTGGATGCTTCGTTCAGCCCGGTTCGGCGTGTTGCCTATTCCGTCGAAAGTGCGCGCGTTGAGCAGCGTACGGACCTTGATCGTCTGGTTATCGACATCGAAACCAATGGCGTCGTCGAGCCAGAGGAAGCCGTTCGCACGGCCGCCCGCATCTTGGTGAATCAGTTGTCGGTATTTGCCGATCTTGAGGGTACGCCGGCAGAATCGGAGTCGCCTCGGTCGCCGCAGGTCGACCCCCTGCTGTTGCGTCCGGTCGATGATCTCGAACTCACCGTGCGTTCGGCAAACTGTCTGAAGGCGGAAAATATCTATTTCATCGGCGACCTGATCCAGCGCTCGGAGACCGAATTGCTGCGCACTCCCAACTTGGGCCGCAAGTCGCTGAACGAAATCAAGGATGTGCTGGCTTCCAAGAGCCTGTCGCTGGGGATGAAGCTTGAGAACTGGCCGCCCGCCGGACTTGAACGCCCCTGAACATTTAACAAGACCTCCAAACTCCAACCTATATAAAGTGCGGGTAGCCGTGGCTGGCAGCCTAGCCCAAGAATACTGATCGAAAGGAAATCGCCATGCGTCATCGTCAATCCAACCGCAAGCTTAACCGTACTACCAGCCATCGTCTGGCCATGTTCCGCAACATGAGCGTATCGCTGCTGAAGCACGAAGTCATCAAGACCACGCTGCCGAAAGCCAAGGAACTGCGTCGCTTCGTCGAACCGCTGATCACCCTGGGCAAGGAGCCCAGCCTGGCGAACCATCGCCTGGCGTTCGACCGTCTGCGCGATCGCGACATTGTCGTCAAGCTTTTCGGTGAACTGGGACCGCGCTACAAGACCCGCCCCGGCGGCTATCTGCGCATCCTGAAATACGGCTTCCGCAATGGCGACAATGCGCCCATGGCACTGGTCGAACTGGTCGACCGACCGGAAAGTGACGCAGCGGCTGTCGAGGTCGAATAAGACTCGCCTCCATCATGCATAAAAAAGCCGGGTTGCCCCGGCTTTTTTATGCCCTGCATTCTCAAGTCATTCAGAAGTCCACGACAACGCTGCGAGGGGTTGCAGCAAGTTTGTGCTGTCAGGCATAGTCAACGTTCGACTTAAAGCTGGAAACAACAAGGTGATCGTACTCTTCACGGATTTTGGCCTGCGCGATCCCTATGTGGGACAGATCAAGGCACGCCTTGCCGAATGCGCCCCCGCGCAGCAGGTGGTGGATTTGTTGCATGAGGTGCCGGATTTCAATCCGCATGCGGGTGCTCATCTGCTGGCTGCTTTTGCACCGGGCTTCCCCCCGGGCAGTGTGTTTCTTGCGGTGGTGGACCCGGGCGTCGGCACCCCGCGCGATGCCGTGGTCGTTCTGGCCGGCGGCCGCTGGTTTGTCGGGCCCGACAACGGGCTTCTTTCCATTGCCGCTGCACGCAATGCCGATTCCCGGTTCTGGCGCATCACCTGGAAGCCCGATGCCCTGTCGGCAACGTTCCATGGCCGAGACCTGTTCGCACGGGTCGCAGCGGATATCGCGCGTGGCGAGTTTCCTGCGGACAAACTGAGCCCGCTAGAAAAGCTCGGGGTCGAGTTCGATGCGGGTGACCTGCCCCGCGTCATCTACATCGATCACTTCGGCAACGCCTGGACCGGCGTGCGTGGCGTGCCGCAGGATGCGCGCGTTAGCGCGGCAGGTGAACTTTTCAGGCATGGCGAGAGCTTCGGTTTCGTTGGCAAGGGCGAGGGGTTCTGGTTCGTCAACAGCGTCGGACTGCTGGAGCTCGCGGTGAACCGTGGCAGCGCGGCGGCGAAGTATGGACTGAAGGTTGGGGATCCGGTGCAGGTGCAGCGGCTCAATTAGGCAACGTCAACCCATCCCTAGCAGCAGCGCTCGGTAATCATTGACGTTGGTGCGGGTGGGGCCGGTGACAACCAGATCCCCCAGGGCCGAAAAAAATCCATGGCTGTCATGTGATTGCAGAAGTTTTTCAGCATGGATGCCGAGCGCATGGGCGCGGGCAAGCGTATCGGGCGTGAGCAGTGCGCCGGCATTGTCCTCGCTGCCGTCGATCCCGTCGGTGTCGCAGGCGATTGCCCAGAAGGGTTTCCCCCGCACTGCCAACGTCAACGCCAGCAGGTATTCACTGTTGCGTCCGCCGCGGCCGTGACGCGGTTGCAGACTGACCGTGGTTTCGCCACCCGAAATCAGGGCCAGTGGCCGACTGGCGCTGCACGCCGCGGCGAGCGCAGCATGCTGGCGGGCGACGGCCCGGGCATCGCCCGCGACGCAGTCCGAAAGCAGCAGGGCCTGGATTCCCTGCGATTCGAAGAAACGGACTGCCGCCTTCAGGCTGGCGTGCGCACTGGCAATCACCCGGTTCTGCATGCGCGAGAAACAGCGATCCCCGGGTTTGGGCGTGTCCCGGTCCGGGGCAGCGGCACAGGCTTCGAGGTGGCGTCTGACCCCAGATGGCAGGGCGATCCCGAAATGCGCCAGCCGCGCCAGCGCGTCGGCGCAGGTGGTGGGGTCGGGCGTGCAGGGACCGGAGGCGATATCGCTGGGATCGTCGCCGACCACGTCCGAAATGATCAGCGCCAGCCCGGGTGCGCCGTTTGTCGCCTGTGCCAGCCGTCCCCCCGACAGGCGGGTGAGGTGCTTGCGCACGGTGTTGATGTCATGGATGGCGGCGCCGGCGTGCAACAAGGCCTTGGTGACTTGGCGCAGTTGCTGCAGGGTGACGCCTTCTACCGGTGCGGCCAGCAGGCTGGAGCCGCCACCCGAAATCAGCGCCAGCAGCAGATCATCCGCGTCCAGCTGCGAAGCCATCTCCAGCATTTTCAAAGCAGCGGCTTCGCCCCGCCCGTCGGGCAACGGATGGCTGGCTTCGACGACCTCGATGCGGTGGGTGGGCAGGCTGTGCTGGTAACGGGTGACGACGATGCCGGACAAAGGCGCGTCGGTTGGCCAATGGGCTTCGAGCGCTGCGGCCATGCTGGCGGCGGCCTTGCCGCCGCCGACCACCAGGGTGCGTCCGCGCGGCGGTACGGGCAGGTGCGGCGGCACCACCCGCGCCGGGTCGGCGGCAGCCACCGCAGCGTGGAACGAAGCCAGCAGCAGCGTGCGCGGATCCGGCCTGGCCATCACGTCAGCCTGCTGCAGTGCGGCCCAGCCTGCGCGCGAGGCCAGTGCGCAAGCCTGGTCCCAACTGCATGGCGAGCCGGAACAGGGTCGGCATGGTGAACAGCGTGAGGGTGGTGGCGACCAGCAGCCCCCATACCAGACTTGCCGCCATCGGCCCCCAGATCAGCGACTTGCCGCCGAGACCGACCGCCAGCGAGAACAGGCCGCCGATGGTGGTCGCGGTGGTGATCAGGATGGGCACGACGCGGCGCCGCGCGGCATACAGGGTCGCGTGGATCAGGCTCATCCCGGCATGCAGCCTCGCGTTGGCGGCATCGATCAGGACGATGGACGAATTGACCGCGATGCCGGTCAGGGCGATCACGCCATACAGGGTGTACAGGCTGAGCGGGTTCTGCGTGATGAACAGCCCGAACACCACGCCGGTAAAAGCCATCGGCACCGTCAGCAGGATCAGCAGCGGCTGCCAGTAGGAGCGGAACTGCGCGGCCAGGATCAGATAGATCAGGCCGACGCCGAGCAGGAACAGCATTTTCATCGCGTCCAGGCTTTCGTTGATGTCGTCGAGCTCGCCGGTGAAATCGATGCGCGTATTGGGATAGCGCGCTTCCATTGCCCTCCAGAGTTCGGCGATGCCCGAGTTGGCTTCCACGGTGTCGAGGCGGTCCTTGTCGAGATCGGATTCGATGGTGATCGCGCGCTTGAGGTTGTAATGCTTGATGCCGCCCGAGCCGGTGCGGGTGTCGGCATGAACCAGCGCCCCCAGCGTGGTGGTGCCGCCTCCCGGCAACGCGACCGGGTCGCCCAGCAATTGCTGGATGTCGACCATGCGCTCGCTGTTCGCAGTGGCGCCGCGCACTCTCACTTCGATCTTGTCACCCTGGTCGCGCGTTTCGGCAATGATTTCGCCTTCGGTATGCAGGCGGATCAGGCGCGCCGCGGTGGCAGGGTCGAGGCCGGCGCTTTTCAACGCCTCGGAATCGAGCTGCAGCACCAGTTGGGGCCGGCCAGGCAAATCGTCGTCGGTGACGTCGCGGGTGCCTTCGATCCGGGTGACGGCCTGCTTGAGTTCGCGCGTGGCCGCGCGCAGTTCGTCGACGTCGTCTCCCAGCAGGCGTAGCTTGATCGGCTTGGCGGCAGGCGGCCCACCGGAAATCTGGGTAAACGAAATCTTGCCGGGACTGGGCAGCGCTTCCACGTCGCGGCGCATCGCCTCCACCACCTCGCTGACCTCGCGCATGCCCGCGCTGCGCGGATTCAGCGACACGCTGATCTGGCCGTAGGCCTCGCCGTAGAGGGGCTCGGTGTCGGTCCATTTCACCCCGGAATAGGACGTCACACCTCGTGCTTCGCCATCCTTCAGGTGGCGCCGCACCACGGCTTCGACCTTGGAGGCTTCGCGCAGGGTGACGTCGATGGCGGTGCCGCTGGGCATGTCGAGGTTGACGTAGAACAGGCGGATCGGGTCGAAGGCGAAGAACTGCGTGCGCACCGCGCCGCCCGCCACCAGCCCCACCGCGCCGACGAACAGCGCCAGCACGACCAGGGCGCTGATCCACGGGTGGCGCATCAGACGGATCAGCAGGCGGGTGTACTTGACCCGCAAGGCGTGAGTGTAGCGCTCCCGCAGCGGCTGCAATCGCGTCGGGCGAGTGAAATTGAGCTTGAGGCCGACCACATGCGCCGGCATCATCCAGTAGGCTTCGAGCAGGCTGATGGCAAGCGCGAGGGTCACCACCAGCGGCACCAGCAGCATGAACTTGCCGACGATGCCGGGCATCAGCATCAGCGGCAGGAATGCGGCGATGGTGGTGGAAACGGCCGCCAGCACCGGCAACCCGACCTCACGGATGGCTGCAAGTGTTGCGGCCAGCGCTTCGGTGCCGCGTGCGATGCGGTAATAGATCGCTTCGGTGATCACCACCGCATCGTCGACCAGCATGCCGAGCGCGATGACGATGCCGAGCAGCACCGGAATGCTCAGGGTGAAATCGAAGGCATACAGCACGGCGAATGCGCCGGCCAGCGAGAACGGAATGCCGAGGCTGACCAGCACCGCCAGCCGGCTGCCGAGAAACAGCCAGCACAGCCCCAGCACCATCAAAAGCCCGATCAGCGCGTTGACCTCCATCACGCCGATCGCATGCTTCGTCGGCACAGTCTGGTCGTCGAACAGCATCAGTTCATTGCCGCCTGATTCGAGTGTCGGTAAGTGCTGGACGATGTAACGGTTGATGTCCGCCACCAGGTTCAGCGTGTTGACCTTGCTCTTCTTGGTGACCGACAGAATCACGGCAGGCTGGCCGTTGGAGGAGGCCAGGCTGCCGGCTCGTGCACGCGCCGTTTCCACAGTAGCTAATGCGGAGAGTGGTATGGGCGATCCCAGGCTGGACGAAAGAACCGTCAAACGTCCCAGGTAGTCCGCGTCGGCCTGCTGGCCGATCACCCGCACCAGCCAGTCGTCGTCGCCCACCCGCGCCCGGCCGGCGAAGGTGTCGCGGAACCACGCCCGCGTCGCATCGGCAATCTGCGCTGCATTCAACCCGCGCGCGGCCGCTTCTGCAGGCGCGAACTCAATCCGCAGTTCGGGATCGGCCTGCCCCGTGGTCAGAACCCTGTCCACGCCCGGCAGGCGTTCCAGATCGTCCTTGATTTGCCGCGCAGTGCGTCGGAGACGCTCGTCGTTGGCCGGGCCGGTCAGCAGCACCATCGCCGTGGGGAAGCCGTTGGACGTGGTGAGCTCCTGCACGTCGGGCTCTTTGGCATCGCCTGGCAGGTCGCTGTTGTACTTGTTCTGCACCAGGCGCCGCAAATCGGTCACGCGCTTGTCGAACTGGCGTTCGGAAATCTCGCGAAACCTGACCAGGATGGTCGACGAGTTGTCGCGGCTGGTGCTGGAGACGAAACGGATGTCGGGCAGCGTCCGGATGGCCTCTTCCAGCGGATCGGTGACCTTCTTTTCAATGTCTTCGGCAGATGCGCCCGGCAGCACGGTGTTTACCACCAGCCAGTTGAAGTTGATTTCCGGATCCTGCTCTCGCGGCATGTTCATGTAGCCGAGCATGCCGAGCAGCAGGATCACCACGAACGAGACATTCGCCAGCGGGTGGTTGGTGATGAAGCGTGCGTAGAGACTCATGAATGCTAGACGGAAGGCCGGATATCAGCGCTGGCTGACGGCCATGCCGTCTCGCAAGACCAAGCGGCCGTCGGTGACAATGCGGGCGTCATCGGACAGGGCTGACGCCGAAGCCGGGCGTCCCTCCTGCGCATCGGGCAGCGGCATGAAGCGTGCGGTTTGGCCATTGACGATGAACACGCCGAGCTGGCCGCCGCGTCTGACCAGATAGTCAGCCGGAACAAAGGCGCGCGGGTCAAGCCAGCGCAACACGCCGTTGCCGCCGGGAGGCGGGGCGTTCTTGCCGAAGCTGAAGCGCGCTTCGCGGGTCCGTGTCGCCGGGTTGACTGCGGGCGAGACGCGCAATAGGCGCACGGCGTATTCGTCGCCCTGGCTGACGAAGACCGGCTGTGCCTGTGTCAGCCATTCGGCGTCGTCGGGCTGAACCTGCGCGCTAAGCTGCATGCGCGAGGTATCCCATAATTGCACGATGGGCGTGCCGGGACTCGCCAGTTCACCCACCTGCGCCAGCCGCGCCTCGACGATCGCCGGATACGGGCTGCGCAGCGTGCACTTGCCGACATCACGTTGCGCCGCGGCGCGCGCAGCGGTATCGAGCCTGACCTCGGCGGCGACCACATCAAGCTCGGTCTTGCGGGCGTCGAGTGCGTCGCTGGAAATGAAGTTCTTGGCGGCCAGGTCGCTGCTGCGCTGCAATTTCTGTTGTGCCAGCCTGAGTCGGGCCTGCGAGGACTCGAGCGTGGCTTGCGCGCGTTGCGCGGCGATCCGGGTGTCGGCGCAATCGAGCTGCGCCACCACCGCACCCTTGGCGATGCGCTGCCCCGGCTCGACCGGGATACTGGCGATGCGCGCGGCGATTTCCGCCGACAGCCGCGCGAGATTGAGCGACACTACCTGCGCCGATGCCTCGCGCTGGGGGTGGATTGCGACCTTGGACAGTGGAAGGCTCTTTACCGGGACGGGCGACGCAGCCAGGACAGGCCCGCATAACAGGATGAACAGGAACAGGGCGATGCGCATGGCGTGACCGGCAGGAAAGAGTGGTGGAATTGTAGCGTCCTGGGCGGCTTGGCGTGACGCCCGGAACATCACGTGCAAACAACAACGGCCAGGAACCCTGGCCGTTTGCATCGCGTCAAGCAGGCTTATTTTTTGGCGGCGTCCTTGGCGTGGTCCGCCATGTCCTGGACCTTTTCGGCACCGGCAGCCGCAGCATCGGCGGTGCTCTGTGCGGCATCGGCTGCCGCATTGGCAGTGGCGTCGCCTGCAGCCGCAGCGGCATCACCGGCGGCGTCGGCAGCGGATTCAACGGCCACAGCGGCGGAATCGACCGCGGCGCCCGCAGCTTCCTTGGCATCCTGCATGGCGGGGGCAGCTGCTTCTTCCGCTTTTTGGCAGGCGCTGAGGGCAAGTGCGGCGAAAAGTGCGACGAGTAGTCTGGATGGCATGTGATCTCCTTTGTGTCGATTGAAGAAAAGGCGGCGAATCTGGCAACCCGCACCATTATCATTATTAATAACGCCAAAAAGCCTCGAGAACAAGCCTGGACCGCATTGTTTTACGAAGATGCGGCTAAAAGCGTTCATCCGGCCGCAAGTAGCGCCACTGTCCGGGCGGCAGGTCGCCCAGCCGCACGCGTCCGATGCGCACCCGCTTCAGACCCGCCACGTTCAATCCGACCAGTTCGCACATGCGGCGGATCTGCCGCTTGCGCCCTTCTTTCAGGATGAAGCGCAGCTGGTCGGCGTTTTGCCAGCCGACCCGCGCCGGGCGCAATCTGCGGCCGTCGAGCGTGAGGCCGTGGTTGAGCAGCGCGAGTCCCTTTTCATCCAGACGCCCATCGACGCGCACCAGATATTCCTTCTCGACCGCGGAGTCCTCGCCGATCAGCTGCTTGGCGATGCGCCCGTCCTGCGTCAGCACCAGCAGACCGGTCGAGTCGATGTCGAGCCGGCCGGCCGGGGCCAGGCCTTTCAGATGCGCGGGATGGAAGGCCTGGCTGGCACGCCCGTCCTGCCACAGGGTCTCGGGACGGATCAGGGTCACGGCAGGCTGGTAGCCGGGCTCGGGCTGGCCCGACACATAACCGACGGGCTTGTGCAGCAGGATCGTCACGCGTTGCTGCTGCTGCTGGCTGGCCGCGTCGTCGAGGCGGATCGCGCAGTCGGGGTCGACCTTGGTGCCGAGTTCGCTGACGCGTTTGCCGTCGACGAAGACCAGCCCGCGCTCGATGTAGCTGTCGGCCTCACGGCGCGAGCACAGCCCGCGCTCGGACATCAGCTTGGAAAGGCGGACGGGATCGGCCATTAGGAGTCCATATCAGTCAAATCATGCCCCGCGCTGGTTGACTGCGGGATGCGGTGCAAGGCGCGGGTGGTGAAGTGTAGTCATTCTCCACGAGCCACTCGCAACGCCGCAATGTGCCCGCAGTCAGCCGGCCCTCTGGGTTGTGATCAGGATCGGCGTCTGCGGCGTTGCAGCACTTGGCAATGGATGGCCATTGCCTGCGTGCTGCGCCTTGCATCCATCCGATCCTGATCTCAACGCGGGACATGATTTGACTGAAATGGGCTCCTAGTGCCGCGCCAGCACCGGCTGCAGGTATTTGCCGGTATGGCTCGCCGGATTGTCGGCCACCGCTTCCGGCGAACCCTCGGCGACGATCCGGCCGCCGCCGGCACCGCCTTCTGGACCGAGGTCGATCAGCCAGTCCGCGGTCTTGACGACGTCGAGGTTGTGCTCGATGACGACCACGCTGTTGCCGGCCTCGGCCAAACGCTGCAGCACTTTCAGCAGCAGGTCGATATCGGCGAAATGCAGACCGGTGGTCGGTTCGTCGAGGATGTAGAGGGTGCGGCCAGTGTCACGCTTCGACAGCTCCAGCGCGAGCTTGACCCGCTGCGCCTCGCCGCCCGATAGGGTGGTGGCTGACTGGCCGAGGCGAATGTAGCCGAGGCCGACGTCGAGCAGGGTCTGCAGCTTGCGCCTGACCACCGGCACGGCGGAGAAGAATTCGTGTGCCTGCTCGATGGTCATTTCCAGGATGTCGCGGATGGTCTTGCCCTTGTACTGCACTTCCAGCGTCTCGCGGTTGTAGCGCGCACCGTGGCAGACGTCGCACGGCACGTAGATGTCGGGCAGGAAGTGCATCTCGACCTTGATCACGCCGTCGCCCTGGCAGGCCTCGCAGCGGCCGCCCTTGACGTTGAACGAGAAGCGCCCGGGGCCGTAGCCGCGCATCCTTGCCTCGGGCACGCCGGCGAAGAGTTCGCGGATGGGCGTGAAGAGCCCGGTGTAGGTGGCCGGGTTGGAGCGCGGGGTGCGGCCGATCGGCGACTGGTCGACGCTGATGACCTTGTCGAAGAATTCCAGGCCGTGGATTTCGCCATGCGGCGCGGGCTCGGCCGACGAACCGTACAGATGGCGCGCGACGGCGGTATAGAGCGTGTCGTTGATCAGCGTCGACTTGCCCGAGCCGGAGACGCCGGTGACGCAGACGAACAGTCCGACCGGCAGGTTGAGCGTGACGTTCTGCAGATTGTTGCCGCTGGCGCCGGTCAGCACCAGCTGCCGTTCGGGGTCCGGTGTGCGGCGCTTTTTCGGCATGGCAATCGCACGCCGTCCCGACAGGTACTGGCCGGTGAGCGAGTCTTCACTCAGGCGGATCTCCTCCGGCGAGCCCTCCGCCACCACTTCGCCGCCATGCACGCCGGCCCCCGGTCCCATGTCGACCACGTAATCGGCGGCGCGGATCGCGTCCTCGTCGTGTTCGACCACCAGCACCGAGTTGCCAATGTCGCGCAGATGCTTCAACGTGGCCAGCAGGCGGTCGTTGTCGCGCTGGTGCAGGCCGATCGACGGTTCGTCGAGCACATACATCACGCCGGTGAGGCCGGAGCCGATCTGCGAGGCCAGCCGGATGCGCTGTGCTTCGCCGCCCGACAGCGTGTCGGCGGAACGGTCGAGCGACAGGTAGTCGAGTCCGACGTTATTCAGAAACCCGACGCGGGCGATGATCTCCTTGACGATCTTGTCGGCGATCTGCGCGCGATGGCCGTCGAGCGTGAGGTTCTTGAAAAACGCCAGCACCTGCTTCAGCGGCATCGCGCTGACCTGATAGATTGGCACGCCGCCGACCATCACATGGCGCGCTTCCTCGCGTAGCCGGGTGCCATTGCAGGCGGGGCAGGCCTTGTTGTTCTGGTATTTGGCGAGTTCCTCGCGCACTGCCATCGAGTCGGACTCGTGATAGCGGCGTGCCATGTTGGCGAGCACGCCTTCGAACGGATAGCTTTTGGCGGTGAAGCCGCCGCGCGGCGCCAGCGTCTGAAACGCGATGGCCTCCTTGCCGCTGCCGTCGAGGATGACGTCGCGGACGCGCTCGGGCAGCGCTTCCCAAGGGGTGTCGAGGTCGAAGCCGTAATGCATCGCCAGGCTTTGCAGCATCATGAAGAAGAACTGATTGCGCTTGTCCCAGCCCTTGATCGCGCCAGAGGCCAGCGACAGATGCGGGAAGGCGACCACGCGCGTCGGATCGAAGAAAGTGATCTGGCCGAGGCCGTCGCAGGTATTGCACGCGCCCATCGGGTTGTTGAACGAGAACAGGCGCGGCTCCAGTTCGGGCAGCGCATAGCTGCAGATCGGGCAGGCAAACTTGGCGGAGAACAGATGTTCCTGGTCCGAGTCCATTTCCACCGCTAGGGCGCGGCCGTCGGCGTGACGCAATGCGGTTTCGAAGCTTTCGGCCAGGCGCTGCTTGGCGTCGGCGCGTACCTTCAATCGATCCACTACCACTTCGATGGTGTGCTTCTTGTTCTTGTCGAGCTTGGGCACGGCGTCGATCTCGTGCACGCCGCCATCGACCCGCACCCGCACGAAGCCCTGCGCGCGCAACTCGGCGAAGAGTTCCAGGTTCTCGCCCTTGCGACCCACCACCAGCGGCGCCAGGATCATCAGCTTGGTGTCTTCCGGCAGCGCCAGCACCGCGTCGACCATTTGCGAAACTGTCTGTGCGGCGAGCGTGATGCCGTGTTCCGGGCATTGCGGGTCGCCGACGCGCGCATACAGCAGGCGCAGGTAATCGTGGATCTCGGTGACGGTGCCGACGGTCGAGCGCGGGTTGTGGCTGGTGGCCTTCTGCTCGATCGAGATCGCAGGACTCAAGCCCTCGATCAGGTCGACGTCGGGCTTTTCCATCAACTGCAAAAACTGTCGCGCATAGGCCGACAGCGATTCGACGTAGCGACGCTGGCCTTCGGCGTACAGCGTGTCGAATGCCAGCGAGGACTTGCCCGAGCCCGACAGCCCGGTGATCACCACCAGCTTGTTGCGCGGCAGGTCGAGGTTGACGTTCTTCAGGTTGTGGGTGCGGGCGCCACGGATGCGGATAAATTCCATTGTTTGACAGCGGGGGGCGTGATTCGCAACCTGCTAATATAACGGACTTCCCGAATTCGCCTAACCCCGGTTGGCATATCCCGCAGTGGCCCACATCGACCTGTCCGAAACCATGACCCGCGCTGAAAAGCGCGCCGCATCGGGACTGGCGGCCATTTTTGGTCTGCGCATGCTGGGCATGTTCCTGATCCTGCCGGTGTTTGCGCTGTACGCCGAGCATCTGCCCGGCGGCGACAATCACACCCTGGTCGGCCTCGCGCTGGGCATCTATGGCCTGACCCAGGCCATCCTCATGATTCCTTTCGGCATGGCGTCCGATCGCATCGGCCGCAAGAAAGTGATCATCTTCGGCCTCGTCGTATTCGCCCTCGGCAGCTTCGTGGCGGCGACGGCGACCGATATCCACTGGACGATTTTCGGCCGCGCGCTGCAGGGCGCGGGCGCCATTTCCGCCGCCGTCACCGCGATGCTGGCCGACCTCACCCGCGAGGAGCACCGCACCAAGGCGATGGCAATGGTCGGCTCAACCATTGGCCTTACGTTCGCCGTGTCGCTGGTGGCCGGGCCGGCGCTCAATCGCGTCATCGGCGTGCCGGGAATTTTTGCGCTGACAGGGGTGCTGGCTTTGACCGCAATTTGGGTGGTCAAGGTCTGGGTGCCGGATCCGGCGGACAGCCATTTCCACGCCGATGCCCAGGCTAATCCGGCACGGTTGAAGGACGTGCTGCGCAATCCCCAGTTGCTGCGGCTCGATTTCGGAATTTTCTCGCTGCACGCCGCGCAGATGGCGATGTTCGTGGTGGTGCCGGTGGCGCTCAAGAACAGCGGTCTTGCCGTCGACCATCACTGGGCGGTCTACCTGCCGGTGCTGCTGGGCTCCTTCCTGCTGATGGTGCCGGCCATCATCGTGGGTGAAAAGTACGGCCGGATGAAGCCGGTATTCGTCGGCGCGGTGGCGCTGATGCTGCTGGCGCAACTGGGCCTCGCGTTCGGCATCGATCATTTCTGGGGCATCGTGTGGGCGCTGTTCTTCTATTTCGTTGCCTTCAATCTGCTCGAAGCCAGCCTGCCCTCGCTGATCTCCAAGCTGGCCCCGGCATCGGCCAAGGGCACCGCGATGGGTGTCTACAATACGGCGCAGGCGCTGGGCCTGTTCTTCGGCGGCGTATTCGGCGGCTGGCTGGCACAGCACGTGGGCTTCCATGCCGTGTTCCTGTTCTGCGTGGTCCTGATGGCGGTATGGCTGCTGGTGAGCCTGACCATGACGCCGCCGCCCGCGATCAAGACCCGCATGTTCCGCGTCGGCGTGATGCCGGCAGACCAGGCCGCGCTGCTGAAAGCGCAACTGGCTGCGGTGGCCGGGGTGGTCGAGGCGGTGGTGCTGGGCGAAGAGGGGGTGGCCATGCTCAAGGTCAGCATCAAGGGCTGGGATGAATCCAGTGCGCGCAGCCTGCTGGAAGCCACGGCTGCCTGATTGCCCTGATAGAATCGGCAACACCACACGCTTCAAACAACTCAATTTCTTCGGGGGAAAACATGGCATCCGTCAACAAAGTCATCCTGGTCGGCAACCTGGGGCGCGACCCCGAGATGCGCTACCTGCCGAGCGGAGAAGCCGTCGCCAACCTCGCCATCGCCACCACCGACAAGTACAAGGACAAGACCGGCCAGATGGTCGAGGCGACCGAATGGCACCGGGTCAGCTTCTTCGGCCGTACCGCCGAAGTCTGCGGGCAATACCTGAAGAAGGGCAGCCAGGTCTATGTCGAGGGTTCGATCCGCACCCGCAAGTACACCGACAAGGAAGGCATCGAGAAATACGCCACCGAGATTCGCGGCGACCGCATGCAGATGCTGGGCGGGCGCAGTGGCGGCGGCATGGCGGACATGGACGATGGCGGCCCGGCGCAATCGGCGCCGCGCAGCCAGCCGCGCAGCAGCGCCCCGGCCGCGGCGCAACGCCCGGCCAGCAGCGGGTTCGACGATATGGATGACGATATCCCCTTCTGACCAAGTCTGGGCTGGAGCCAGTTGGGGGCTTGAAAGGCGCTGCATTGTCCCTCGTGTGACCCCAGTCCGAGGCCGATTCGGTATAATTGCGCAACTTCTTGATTGTCGGAGAAATTCCATGCCAATTTACGCCTACAAGTGTGCGTCCTGCGGCTTTGCGCGGGACGAAATGCAGAAAGTGTCCGATGCGCTGCTTACCGTGTGTCCGTCTTGCGGCAAGGCCGAATACGCCAAGCAGGTCGCGGCGCCGGGCTTCGCGCTGAAAGGAAACGGCTGGTACGCCACCGATTTCAAAGGCGGCACCAGCAAGCCAGCCGAAGCCAAGTCCGATGCACCGTCGCCCGCCTGCGGCACCGGTGCCTGCCCGGCATGTAACTGAGCAGGTCTGGATCGAACCGGGAAGCGGGCGGTGCAAGCCGTCCGCTTCTTTGTTTCTGACTGAATTGCGCCGCTTTTAATCCATTGCCGATGAGACGTTATTTCATTACCGGTCTGCTGATCTGGGTGCCGCTGGGGATCACCCTGTGGGTGCTCGACCTGTTGATCGGCACCATGGACCAGAGCCTCACCGTGTTGCCTGCCCAGTGGCAGCCCGAGGCCTGGCTGGGAATGCGGATTCCCGGCCTGGGGGTCATCCTGACGCTGCTGGTGATCGTTCTCACCGGTATGTTCGGGGCCAACTTCTTTGGCCAGAAGATCATCGAGTTATGGGAAGGCTTGCTGACCCGCATCCCGGTGGTGAAGAACATCTATGGCAGCGTCAAGCAGGTGTCCGACACCTTGTTGTCGGGCAGCGGCCACGCGTTCCGCAAGGTGCTGCTGGTGCGCTATCCGCATCCGCAGGCGTGGTCGCTGGCATTCCAGACCAATGTGCCGGACGAGGTGACGCGGGTATTGCCGGACGAGTATGTGGCGGTGTTCATTCCCACCACCCCGAGTCCGGTCAACGGCTTCTATTTTTATGTGAAAAAGAGCGAGGTCATCGAACTGAACGTGTCGGTCGATCGCGCATTGAAATACATCGTCTCGATGGGGGTGGCTTCAGGCGAAGCGCGCCCAGGAACTCAATAGGAAAGAGCATGCGTACTCATTACTGCGGTGGCGTCACCGCTGCCGACATCGGTAACACTGTCACCCTGTGTGGCTGGGCACATCGCCGGCGCGACCATGGCGGCGTGATCTTCATCGATTTGCGTGACCGCGAGGGCATGATGCAGGTGGTGATCGACCCCGATACCCCGGAAGCGTTCAAGCTGGCCGAAGAGGTGCGCTCCGAGTTCGTGCTGAAAATCGAAGGCCTGGTGCGCGCGCGTCCCGCCGGCACCGAAAACCCAAACATGCCGACCGGCATGGTCGAGATGCTGACCAAAAAGCTGGAAGTGCTGAACCCCTCGCTGACGCCGCCGTTCCAGATCGACGACGACACCATCAACGAGAACATCCGCCTCACTTACCGCTACCTCGACCTGCGCCGCGAGCCGATGCAGAAGAACCTGCGCCTGCGCTATCGTGTTTCCAAGATCATGCGCGACTACCTGGATGCCAACGGCTTCATGGAAATCGAGACGCCGATGCTGACGCGCTCCACTCCGGAAGGCGCGCGCGACTATCTGGTGCCGTCGCGGGTGCACGACGGCATGTTCTACGCGCTGCCGCAGTCGCCGCAATTGTTCAAGCAGTTGCTGATGGTGGCCGGCTACGACCGCTACTTCCAGCTCACCAAGTGCTTCCGCGACGAAGACCTGCGTGCCGACCGCCAGCCCGAATTCACCCAGGTCGACCTCGAAACCTCTTTCCTTGGCGAAGAGGAGATCATGGGGCTGGTCGAGGGCATGATCCGCGACATGATGAAAAAGGCGCAGGATGTCGATCTGCCCGCTGCCTTCCCGCGCATGAGCTACCAGGAAGCGATGAATCGCTATGGCTCCGACAAGCCCGACATGCGGGTGACGCTGGAAATCGTCGACGTCGGCGATGCCATGAAAGACGTCGCGTTCAAGGTGTTCTCCGGCCCGGCCAACGATCCGAAAGGCCGTGTGGCTGCACTGCGCATCCCCGGCGGCGCCTCGATGAGCCGCAGCGAAATCGACGGTTATACCGAGTTCGTCAAGATCTACGGTGCCAAGGGCCTGGCCTACATCAAGGTCAACGACGTGGCCCAGCTCAACGAAGCTGGCCTGCAGTCACCCATCGTCAAGAACCTCTCCGAAGACGCGCTGCGTGCGGTGATGGAGCGCACGGGAGCTGCGAATGGCGACCTGATCTTCTTCGGCGCCGATCGCGCCAAGGTGGTGAACGACGCGCTTGGCGCGCTGCGCCTCAAGATCGGCCATGAGAAAGGCCACGTTGACGGCCGTGCCTGGGCGCCGCTGTGGGTAGTCGATTTCCCCATGTTCGAATACAACGAGGACGAGAGCCGCTGGGACGCGCTGCACCATCCCTTCACCGCGCCGAAAGACGGCCATGAAGACTGGCTCGCGACTGATCCGGGCAAGTGTCTGTCCAAGGCCTACGATATGGTGCTGAACGGCTGGGAAGTCGGCGGCGGTTCGGTGCGTATCCACAAAGAGAATGTGCAGGAGAAGGTCTTCACTGCACTGAACATCGGTGAGGAAGAGCGTCGCGAGAAATTTGGCTTCCTGCTCGACGCCCTGCAATATGGCGCGCCGCCGCACGGCGGTCTGGCGTTCGGCCTCGACCGCCTGGTGACGCTGATGGCCGGTGCCGAATCGATCCGCGACGTCATCGCCTTCCCCAAGACCCAGCGCGCCTCGTGCCTGATGACCAACGCGCCCAACGTGGTCGACGACAAGCAGTTGCGCGAATTGCACATTCGTCTGCGCAATACGGCGGTCTCGGACAAGGCGGCTTAACACCTTTTCCTCCGTGAAGTGCGCGAAGCAACTCGAAGAAGATGGTTTTCCTTCATTTGACTTCGTGGCCTTCGTGGACAGAACTTGATAATGACATTCGCTGACACCCTGAAAACCCTGCCCGAATTTGCGGGTGAAAAAATCATCCTTGCCGACGTTGGCGGTGCGGAGGTTGCCGTCATCGCGAATGCGCCCGGCACTGCCGGCTCGTTCCGCGTATATGCACACCTTGCGCAGCAATACGGCGCGATAAACGCCGAGGCCGCCGCCGAAGGACTGGCGATTTTCGCCGAACACACCGAGGATGCCAGCCTTCACCCGGGCAAGCATCCGAACATCGATCGCCTGATCGCCATCCTGACGACAGGCAGCCCGCTCAACGTCCGCATCGTTTGATCGCGCACAAGCTTCCCGTTTCGGTACTGGTCGTCATCCACTCGGCCGACGGCCAGGTGCTGTTGATGGAACGCGCCGATGCCCCAGGTTTCTGGCAGTCGGTCACCGGTTCGCAGGATGCGAACGAAACTCTGAAAGACACAGCGATTCGTGAAGTGCGCGAGGAAACCGGGCTCGATGCGGCACGCTTCGAACTGGCGCCATGGGACATCGAAAACCGTTATGAGATCTATGAACGCTGGCGTCACCGCTACGCGCCGGGGGTGACCCACAACACCGAGCATGTGTTCGGCCTGCGCCTGCCTGCACCGCGGCCTGTCACCGTGGCGCCAGACGAGCATCTGCAAGCCATCTGGCTGCCGTGGGAAGCGGCGGCGGAACGCTGCTTCTCTCCCAGCAACGCGGCTGCCATCCGCCAGTTGCCGGCGCGCTTATAATTCGTTGCATGACTTCTCCGCTGCATATCGCCAGCTACAACATCCACAAGGGCCTATCGCAGTTCAACCGTCGACTGACGGTGCATGAATTGCGTGATCGCCTGGGCACATTGGGATCCGACATCGTGTTCCTGCAGGAAGTGCAGGGCGGCCATGGCCTGCGTGCCAGCCGCTTTCAGCACTGGCCGGGCCGGCCGCAGCACGAGTTCCTGGCTGGCCAGGTTTACACCGACTTCGCCTATGGCAAGAACTGCGTCTATGACACCGGCCATCATGGCAATGCAATCCTGTCGCGGCACAAGATCCTCTCTTGGGAAAACGAGGACATTTCGGCCCATTCCTTCGAGAGCCGGGGCATGCTGCACTGCGAAATCGACGTGCCCGGCGTGGCCACACCGGTACATTGCATCAACGTTCACCTCGGACTGACCGAAGGTGGACGCAAGCGCCAGCTGGCGATGATCGTTGCACGCGTGCGCAAAATGGTGCCGGACGGGGCGCCACTGATACTGGCGGGCGATTTCAACGACTGGCAGGTGCGCGTCGGACGCTATTTCGGCGACGAACTTGGGCTGTCCGAAGTATTCGAGACTCACCATGGTAAGGCGGCGCGCAGTTATCCTTCCATCCTGCCGATGTTCCAGCTCGACCGTATCTATGTGCGGCGATTCACCATCCAGGCCGCCCAGGTCCACACCGGCAACGCCTGGCACCGCATATCCGATCACGCCGCACTGACGGCCAAGCTCAGTCCGGCCTGATGCCTGGGAGCAGCCGCTGGCCCAATGCGGAACGTGAGCGGGAGTGGCTGGTTAGCCACTGAAGCGGCATTAGCTTGAGCCCATGAAAAATCGCTTGAGCAGATTTTTTTTTCGTGGCGTCGAACCGGTTTCCGGCAACAGGCTGCGATTGCTGCAGAACGGCGCCGAGTTTTTTCCGGCCCTTATTGCTGCGATCGATGCCGCGCAATCCGAAGTCATTCTCGAAACCTACATTTTCAATGCCGATCCGAGTGCCGGGATGGTGCGGGATGCACTGATCCGCGCCGCGCAACGCGGGGTGAAGGTGCAACTGCTGATCGATGGCGTGGGGTCACGCGACTTGCCGTCCGACTGGCGGGCGGCCCTGGATGCGGGCGGCGTCAGCGTGTTGGTCTATCGGCCGCTGGTGGCGGGCTGGCGCGCCAATCCCCGCAGTCTGCGGCGTCTGCATCGCAAGCTGGCGGTGATCGATGCGCGTACTGCTTTCGTCGGCGGCATGAATCTCATTGATGATTACGAGCCAGTGCGATTCGCAGCACCGAGGCTCGATTTCAGCGTCGAAGTGCAGGGGCCGCTGCTGGATCCCATTTGTAAGAGCGTTCGGCATCTATGGCATTTAGTGGCCTTGACGCAACTTCAAACAGGCGAGAAAAATCCACCCCGAATCAAGCCGTCCTGGCCGACCGACGGCCATGTGCGCGCTGCCTATGTCGTGCGCGACAACTTCGCTCATCGGCGTGATATCGAGCGGGTGTATCTTGCCGCCCTGGCGCTGGCGCACGAGGAGATTTTCATTGCCAATGCCTATTTCCTGCCAGGGCACCGGTTCCGTAAGTTGCTCAAGCATGCTGCGGCGCGTGGCGTGCGGGTGCATCTGCTGGTGCAGGGCCACACGGATCATCCCTTTTTTCAAACTGCCTCGCGCGCCCTGTATCGCGACCTGCTCACCGCCGGGGTGAACATTTACGAATATCAGGCGAGCGAACTGCATGCCAAGGTGGCCGTGGTCGACGGACACTGGTCGACGGTAGGGTCCAGCAACATCGATCCGTTCAGCTTGTTGCTGGCGCGCGAGGCGAATATCGTGGTCGATGATGTGGCTTTCGGACGCGACCTGCAGCTGCGCTTGCACCAGGCGATCCGCGATGCTGTCGTGCTGAACCCGGCCGACTGGCGGCGCCGTGCCTGGCCGCACCGCATGCTGTCATGGCTGGCTTATAGCGGTGTGCGGCTGATGGTGGGCATGATGGGTGCTGGGCGCTGGGTGTAGGGGCTGTACTGACCGATTCGGTATGTGTCAATCGGGCACCCGCCGCGCCAGCAACATATCCAGTTGCCGGGCAAAGGCCTGGCGGTCAGCCTGCGACAGGGAGGACGGCCCGGCAATGTCCACCCCAGCGCCACGCATGCTTTCCATGAAGTCGCGCATGGCCAGCCGTTCGCGGATATTTTCGGCACTGTAGCGTTCCCCCCGCGGATCAAGGACCAACGCGCCCTTTTCAACCAGCGCCGCCGCTAACGGGATGTCCGCCGTGATCACCAGATCACCATGCGTGGCCGCCTCGACAATATGGTTGTCGGCAACATCGAAGCCCATCGGCACCTGCAGCGCGCGGATGTGTGGCGATGGCGGCACCCGCAACAAACGATTGGCTACCAGCGTCAGCGGCAGCTTCAGCCGGTCGGCCACGCGGAACAGGATGTCCTTGATGACGGCAGGGCAGGCGTCGGCGTCAACCCAGATATGCATGGTGCAAAGGCATTACAGCTTTGCCGTTCTGAAGGTGTCGCACTGCGCCGGGTCACCGCTTTGCATGCCGCGGCTGAACCAGCGCATTCGCTGTTTGGACGAACCGTGGGTGAAGGACTCCGGCACCACCACCCCGCGCGCTTGCTGCTGCAGGCGGTCATCGCCCACTCCGGCTGCGGCAGCCAGTGCTTCCTCGGTGTCTCCGGGTTCCAGAATCTGCCGCGCCTTGTCGGCGTGATGCGCCCACACACCGGCAAAGCAGTCGGCCTGCAATTCCATGCGCACTTGCAGCGCATTGGCTTCGGCATCGCCTGCGCGCTGGCGCGCAGCGTGCACCTGTTGCGACACGCCCAGCAGCGTCTGCACGTGGTGGCCCACCTCGTGCGCGACCACGTAGGCTTGCGCAAAGTCGCCCGGTGCATCGTGGCGTTGCGCCAGATCATTGAAGAAACGCATGTCCAGATACAACTTCTGGTCGCCCGGGCAGTAAAACGGCCCCATCGCCGCCTCGGCGAACCCGCACGCCGATTGTACCGTGCCGGAAAACAGCACCAGCCTGGGCTGCTGGTATTGCTGTCCCGAGCTTCGGAACAGCAAGCCCCACACGTCTTCGGTGTCTGCCAGCACCACCGACATGAATTCCTTCAGTTTTTCCTCTTCCGGGCTGAACGTGACCGCTTGCTCCTCCTGTGTCGGCGCCAGAGTGCCCACCTGGTTCAATACCACCGATGGGTCCATCCCGAAGTACATGGCCACCAGCGCCAGCACGATTACCCCGATGCCGCCGCCGACCATGCCCCGCTTGCCCGCACGCATCCCGCGCCGGTCTTCGATGTTGTCGCTGCGGCGTCCGCGTTCCCAGCGCATGGAATTCTCCTTGGCAAGTTGGTGGGGCAGGCTATTGTAACCAGGGTCGGTCGATCAATAGGGCGCCCGGCAATCAGGCGTTCCGTCAGGCTGCGTGACTGATTCGGAAGCCAAAACCGGGTATTTCGTTGTTTGGGTGCAACAAAACAACACTTCTACCGCCATGTGATGTAAAAAACAACAGCTTTGCTTGTGGGGACGTTCTGGGTCTGGATAATGGGCGCTGTCCCCCAAGCACATATCCGTGCAGGACAGCTCTGCAGAGCTTCACCACAATTGGTTATTCATTTTTCTTTAGGAGAAAGCAATGAAAAAATCGCTGATCGCCCTGGCCATCGCCAGCGCCGTTTCCGCTCCCGCCGCTTTTGCGGCCACCAGCAACGTCGACGTCTATGGCGTGCTGAACCTGTCCATGAACTTCGTTGATCCGGACGTCTCGGGTCAAGACAGCAGCAACCCCAGCATCACGTCTACCGCCAGCCGCATCGGCTTCAAGGGCGCAGAAGATCTGGGTGGCGGCCTGTCCGCAATCTGGCAGATCGAATCCGGCTTCAACGCTGACGAGCAGTCGGGTACCCTGGCTTCGCGCAACACCTTCCTCGGCCTGAAGGGCGGCTGGGGTACGGCGCTGATGGGTAACCACGACACCCCGATGAAGATGGTTGGCCGCATGGTCGACAACTTCGGCGACACCCTTGGTGACTCGCGCAACATCCTGGGCGCCAACAGCACCGGCAAGAGCCAGTTCGATCTGCGCACCAAGAACACGATCGCCTATGTCTCTCCCGATTTCGACGGCTTCAATGCAGTGGCTGCCTATGTTTCTGACTGGAATGCCAACCCGGCATCCGGCCTGGACAACAACGACTACGACGCATGGAGCATCAACGGTACCTACAAGAACGGCCCCCTGATGCTGGGCGCTGCGTACGAAAACCACAATTCCGCTGCCGCGAATTCGGATTCGGACATGTGGCGTATCGTCGGCGGCTTCGACATTGCCGGCTTCAAACTGGCTGCGCTGTATGAAAGCATGGACGGCGGTTCGGCGGTGTCTCGCGATAGCCGTGACGCATACGGCCTGTTCGGCAGCTACATGATGGGCGCCTGGAACTTCAAGGCCAACTACCTGAACGCCGACGACAGCGATTTCGGCAACGACGGTGCTGACCAGTGGACCATTGGTGCTGACTACGTGCTGTCCAAGCGTACCACCGTTTACGGCTACTACGCCTCTGTCAGCAACGACAGCCTGGGTGGCTACGGCCTCGGCGCTGGTGCGGGTGCTTCCGACCAGACCATCGGCAACGCCAACTCCAGCCCCGATTCCTTCGGTATCGGCATGCGTCACTCCTTCTAATTCAACGCCGGGCTCGCCCGGTCTGAATCTGGAAATTGAAACGGGCTCCTTCGGGAGCCCGTTTTTTTTGGGCTCATGTCGGACCATCGGTAAAATCCCAATTTGGCCCTGGCCTGTTCCCACTACTTTCTCCTGATGCCCGATGACGCCTGCACCCGATCCGTTTTCCCTGCCTCCCGACCTGCAGCAAGGTTTGCTGCAGGCGATCGAATTTCGCAAGGGCGGGCGTCCTGCCGAGGCCGCGGTATTGTACCGGCGGTTATTGGAGCAAAACCCGCAGCATCCCGTGCTGCTCGGACAACTGGGTGAACTGCTGATGCAGCAGGGCGATTTTCAGGCGGCGCGGCCCCTGCTGGAGCAGGCGCGCCAGGCGGCGCCCGGCCATGTCCCCCACTGGCTGATGCTGACCCAATGTCTGCTGCAGCTGGGCCGCGCGAAGGAGGCGAAAAAGATCATCACCGAGGCGATCGGAAAAGGCCTGCGCCATCCCCTGGCCGATGAGTTGCTTAAGCAGGCGCGTTCGGGGCACAAGCAGAAATCCGGGAAGCCCGTTCCCTTGAAAGAGGCGCTGCGCCAGATCGAAGCCCTGTTCCAGGCTGGCCGCTATGCCGAGGTGGAAACCCTGGGTCGAGAAATGCAGCGTCACCATGCCAGAATCCCCCGGCTCGACTATCTGATCGGCTCGTCCGCTTTGGTGCAGGGTCGCCTGCAGGACGCGCTGCAGCCGCTGCGGTGCGCAGTGGATGTCGATCCAAAGTTGGCGCCGGCCTGGTTCAATCTCGGCTACGCGCTGGAAGAACTGGAGCGTCTGGACGAGGCTGTTACGGCCTACCGGCACGCTGTGACCGTGGCGCCCCAACTGGCCGAAGCGCACAACAATTTGGGCAATGTGCTGCAGAAGCTTAAGCGCCACGACGACGCGGTGTCGGCTTACGACACCGCCCTCGCCCTGCGTCCGGAAACCGCCCAGTACCACATGAACCGGGGTGATGCCCTGCGGGACATGGAGCAACTGGAAGACGCGGAGGCGGCCTATCAAGTTGCGATCAGACTCAAGCCCGACCTGGTCGAAGCGTATCTCAATCTCGCCCATGTCATGCATCTGCAAGGGCGCAACGAGGTTGCCGTGGAGGCCTTTCAGCACGCGATCGAACGCAGGCCGGATTATGTCGAGGCGTATCGGGGGATGGGCCATGCCCTGCGTCGGCTGGGCCGCTTCGAAGTGGCAGAGGCGGCGTATCGACGCGCGGTGGAGCTCAAACCCGATGATGTCGCAGTACATGTTGATCTTGGCAAGCTGCTCCGAGAAACATCCCGCTACGAGGCTGCGGTAGGCGCGCTGCAACGGGCGCTGGACTTGAATCCGGATTCCGATGCGGCATTCAATCATCTTGCCGGCACCTTGCTGGACATGGGGCGCCATGACGAAGCCCTCGGGACCTTTCGGCGCGGCCTGGCACTCGATCCGGACGGACTGTTTTATCTGCACAGCAATCTGCTGATGATGCTCAACTATCAGGCCGGTGGGACGCCAGCACAGATGTTGTCCGAGGCGCGTGCTTTTGGCGAGAAGGCTGCGCGCAAGGCGGTGCCCTTCACGTCTCGTGGCAATTTTCCCGATCCAGACCGCCGCCTGCGCATCGGTCTGGTGTCAGGTGATCTGGGACAACATCCGGTTGGGTTCTTCCTGCAGAACGTGCTGAAAAACCTCGATCAGAACAGGTTGGAGGTATTCGCCTATGAGACATCTCAACGCAAGGACGCGCTCAATGAACGGCTGCGCCAAACCGTCCAACAATGGCGCGATGCCAGTCATGCAAGGGTGAATGACGAGGCGTTGGCAAATCTGATCCAGGCCGACGGCATTGACATCCTGATCGATCTGGCCGGGCATACCGGCAAGAATCGTCTGCCGGTGTTTGCCTGGAAGCCAGCGCCGGTGCAAGTGAGTTGGCTCGGCTATCTGGGCACCACCGGGCTCGATGCAATGGACTATGTGCTTGCGGATGCCTGGGCCTTGCCGGCAGAGGAGGAGGACCAGTTTATCGAGACGCCCTGGCGCCTGCCGGAAACGTATATCTGCTTTTCCCCTCCGGATCTGCCGGTTGAGGTCGGTCCGCTGCCAGCCTTGAATAATGGCTTCATTACCTTTGGAAGCTTCAACAACTTGAACAAGATCAATGATCAGGTGGTGGCATGCTGGGCGCGCCTTTTACAGGCCGTGCCCGACGCACGCTTGTATCTCAAGAGCAAGCATCTGGGCGGAGCCGGGATGCGCGAGACCCTGACGGCCAGTTTTGCCAGCTTCGGCATTGTGCCGGAACGCCTGATCCTAGACGGGCAGTTTGCCAGCCACGAAGCGCATTTTCAGGCTTACCACCAGGTAGACATTGCATTGGATCCATTCCCCTATCCCGGCATTACAACGACGGCTGAGGCGATCTGGATGGGGGTGCCAGTGTTGTCAATGCAGGGCCAGCGTTTCATCAGCCATCAGGGCGAAACGCTCCTGCACAACGTCGGTCTACCGGAATGGATTGCGACCGACGAGAACGACTACGTGGCAAAGGCGTCGGCTTTTGCCGGGGATACGCAGGCGCTGGCCAAACTGCGGGCGGTTTTGAGAGGTCAGTTACTGGCGTCACCACTATGCGATGCGCCGCGTTTCGCCCGCAATTTCGAGCTTGCCATGCGGGGCATGTGGCAAAAATGGTGTGAGCAGCAGAAACAAACTCAAGTCACTTGCGAATAACTGGACTACAAAATTGCATCGTGAACTCGCTGAAGCCGGTTTTCACCAGATCAGCTTTCAGTCATCATGAAATGGTGGATGATCTCGGCCACCTTGCCAAGCATGATCGAGGACGAGCAGCAGCGCGGAAGCGCGAGCCAGGCCTCGAATTGACTAGGCTTCCAGGACCTCGAAATCATGCGAAATTTCGGCCACCTTGCCGAGCATGATCGAGGCCGAGCAGTATTTTTCGGCAGACAGGTGTACCGCTTGTTCGACGCGCTTGGGATCGAGCGCCTTGCCGGTGACGGTGAAGTGGACGTGGATTCTGGTGAACACCTTGGGGTCGGTGTCGGCGCGGGTGGCGGCTATGTCGGCGACGCAGTCGGTGATTTGCTGACGACCCTTGCGCAGGATGTGGACGACGTCAAACGCCGAGCAGCCGCCCAGACCCAGCAGCAGCATTTCCATTGGCCGTACGCCGAGGTTCTTGCCACCGGATTCGGGCGCGCCGTCCATGACGACGCTATGGCCGGATTCGCTCTGGCCAACGAAGCTGACGCCTTCGATGAGTTTGACGCGGGCTTTCATGGATTTCCTTCAGGCAACAGTCGAGCGGAGTTTGTACCATAAAATCCCCAGCCATTCGTGCAGGGCGAAGGAGCTGTCGCGCAGCCCGGCGGAAGTGGGCAGCAGGTCGAGAATGGAATCCACATGGGCGCTGGAAAACTGGATGCCGGCGGGAATGACACTGAGCCCTTGTGATTCGAACAGCGGTACGGCACGACGCAGGTGCCAGGCGTGGCTAACCAGCACGATACGTTGAACATGAGCCTGCCTGAGTTGCATTGCGGAAAGCCGGGCGTTGTCCCAGGTGGTGAGTGCGGCATCCTCGACCCATCGGGTGGGGAGGCCGTACTCGCTTTGCAGGAGGTGTTGCATGATGCGGCCCTCGCTCAGGCTTCCTCCACCAGGTTTGCCTCCGGTGACCAAGATGGGCAATCCGCTGCTGCGATGCAGCAAGGCGGCATAGCGCAGGCGTTCCAGGCTGAGGGCGTTGAGGGTGTCTCCGTCGTATTCGGCCTCATCCTTGCGCCGACCGCCGCCGAGAATCACGATGGCGTCTGCGGTCTTCAGGCTGGATGTACTGACGGGGCCGCTGACTTCCAGGCTGCTCAGCAACATGCCACTGACCCAGGGCATGGACAGGCCGTAGAGTGCCGTGGTTGAAAGCAGAATCAGGGACATGGCGAGCCGGGGGCGGCGGGGCTGAACGACAAGCCCGGCGACCAGCAGCAACACCAGCGATAGCGGCGGCAACAATGCTGCAGCGACAAGGTGGGTGGCGAGCCAGGCAGACATGGCAATGATTGTATGTCAGGGTGATACAGGATTTGTATCCAGTGTTTGACTTTGTAGATTCCTGGCGGTTAAAATGCCCGGCTTTCCGAGAATATCCTCTGTGCAGAGGTTGGATCATGAAAACCTTTTCCGCTAAAACCCATGAAGTCAAACGCGACTGGTTCGTCGTTGACGCTGATAACAAAGTGCTGGGTCGCCTGGCTTCCGAGATTGCGCACCGTCTGCGTGGCAAGCACAAGCCCGAGTTCACGCCTCACGTCGACACCGGTGATTACATCGTGGTGGTCAACGCGGGCAAGATGGTCGTGACCGGCAACAAGGGACTCGACAAGAAATACTATCGTCACTCCGGCTATCCTGGCGGCATCTACGAAACGAACTTCGACAAGATGCAGGAGCGTTTCCCTGGACGTGCGCTGGAGAAGGCAGTCAAGGGCATGCTGCCCAAGGGCCCGCTCGGCTACGCCATGATCAAGAAAATGAAAATCTATGCGGGCGCGGAGCATCCTCACGAAGCACAACAGCCCCAGCCGCTGGAAATCAACACTTAAATATTAAGGTCACAACATGATCGGTAACTACAATTACGGTACGGGTCGTCGCAAGTCATCGGTTGCGCGCGTGTTCATGAAGGCAGGTAGCGGCAAGATCGTCGTCAACGACAAGCCGGTTGATGAATATTTTTCGCGCGAAACCGGCCGCATGGTCGTGCGCCAGCCGCTGGTGCTGACGGACAACCTGAACCGCTTCGACATCATGGTTAACGTGTCCGGTGGCGGCGAGTCCGGCCAGGCCGGCGCAGTGCGCCACGGCATCACCCGTGCGCTGATCGAACTCGACGCCGAGATGAAGCCGGCGCTGAAAGCAGCTGGTCTGGTGACGCGTGATGCCCGCGAAGTGGAACGGAAAAAAGTCGGCTTCCACAAGGCGCGTCGTCGCAAGCAGTTCTCCAAGCGCTGATTGTATTGGGGGCAGCCGCTTGCCCGCACGAAAAAGCCGTCCAAAAAAGGGCGGCTTTTTTTGTCTCTCCTGGGCGGTGACTTACAATAAACCCTATTCTTTGCAACGGAACCAAACATGATCAAAGTCGGTATTGTGGGCGGCACCGGATACACCGGCGTCGAATTGCTGCGCTTGCTGGCGTGCCATCCGCAGGCGGAACTGAAAGCCATCACTTCGCGCAAGGAAGCCGGAATGCCTGTGGCCGACATGTTCCCCAACCTGCGCGGGCGGGTGAAACTCGCATTTTCCACCCCGGAAGAAGCCGGTCTGGAAAACTGCGATGTCGTGTTCTTTGCGACGCCCAATGGCGTGGCGATGCAACAGACTCGCGCACTGCTCGACGCTGGCGTCAAGGTGATCGACCTGGCGGCGGACTTCCGAATCAAGGACGTGGCAGTGTGGGAGAAGTGGTACAAGATGGAACACGCCTGCCCCGATTTGGTGGCCGAAGCGGTTTATGGCCTACCCGAAATCAACCGGGCTGCTATCAAGAGGGCGCGGCTGATCGCCAACCCCGGTTGTTACCCAACGGCGGTGCAACTGGGTTTCCTGCCGCTGCTGGAGTCCGGCGTGGTAGATGCCGGTTTTCTCGTTGCAGATGCTAAATCGGGTGTCTCTGGTGCCGGGCGCAAACCGGAAACCCATATCCTGTTTGCGGAGGCAGCAGACAATTTCAAGGCCTACGCTGTCAGTGGCCATCGCCACTGGCCTGAAATCAAACAGGGCCTGGAGAGCTTTGCCGGCAAGCCGGTGGGGTTTACCTTCGTGCCGCACCTGACGCCGTTGATTCGCGGCATCCACGCGACCCTGTATGCCAGAATCAGTGCCGACGTCGATCTGCAAAGCCTGTTCGAGAAACGTTATGCAAGCGAAGCATTTGTCGATGTGATGCCAGCCGGCTCACACCCGGAAACTCGCTCGGTGCGGGGCGCAAACGTTTGCCGTATCGCCGTGCATCGGCCGCAGGGCAGCGACACCGTGGTGGTGCTGTCGGTGATCGACAATCTGGTCAAGGGGGCAGCAGGACAGGCAGTGCAGAACATGAACCTCCTGTTCGATTTGCCCGAAGAGACCGCGCTGACCGATGTGGGGATGCTGCCCTGATCTGGGAGGAACTCCGCAGCTCTAACAGGGTCTTTGCTTGACGCCAGGCGGGTGATGCGGATAATTACCCCACACATTTTTTAGGAGCACCATCATGAATGCAACAACCGAAATGGAATCCCCGCTTATCTTCACCGATAGCGCGGCCAACAAAGTCAAAAGCCTGATCGACGAAGAAGGCAATGCCGACCTGAAACTGCGCGTGTTCGTCTCTGGCGGTGGTTGCTCGGGTTTCCAGTATGGCTTTACTTTCGACGAAGCGCAGAATGCGGACGACACCGTGATGGTCAAGAATGGCGTAACGTTGCTGGTTGACTCGATGAGCTTCCAGTATTTGGTGGGCGCCGAGATCGATTATTCGGAAGGTCTGGAAGGCGCGCAGTTCGTGATCAAGAATCCAAACGCCACCACCACCTGCGGTTGCGGTTCGTCGTTCTCGGCCTGAGCAGTCAGGGCAGCAACAACGAAAAAGCGGCCTCGGGCCGCTTTTTTATTGCATACGCGGCCAAAGCCGCGTTTTTTGTGGCTGCCGTTCAGGCAAGGTAGATTGCGCCCAGAATGCGCGCACCGCGCGCACCGGTCACCGAGGGCAGGTTCGCGGTCTCATGATGCAGCGCCTGCCGGGCAAGCCAGGCGAAAGCGAGCGCTTCCACCCAGTCAGGGTCGATGCCGAGCGCGCTGGTTGTCGCTACCTTGATGTTCGGCAGGTATGCGCTGATGCGCTGCATCAATGTCCGGTTGTGGGTCCCGCCGCCGCAGACATATAGTTCCTGTGTTCCAGGGCATTCGCGGATGACCGCCTCGCAAAGACTGATGGCGGTGAATTCGAGCAGCGTGGCCTGCACATCGGCTGGAGCAGGGGGGCGATCGAGGTGGTCGAGTATTGCGTCCAGCCAGTCAAGATTGAATTGTTCGCGCCCGGCGCTCTTGGGTGGGGGCTGGGTCAGGTAGGGGTGGTGGGTCAATGCCGTCAGCAAGCTGGGCTGGACACTGCCACTTGCCGCCCATGTGCCATCGCGATCGTAATCGACGCCGTTGTGTCGCCTGATCCACGCATCCATCAGCATATTGCCAGGCCCCGTGTCCCATCCGCGCACCTCGCCGTCAACCGGCAAATCGGTGATATTGGCGATGCCCCCGATATTGGCAACGGCGCGGTGAACTTCGGGGTCCCGCAGCATCTGGGCGTGAAATGCGGGTACCAGCGGCGCGCCCTGGCCACCTGCTGCGATGTCGCGACTGCGGAAGTCATTGACGACCGTGATGCCGGTGAGTTCGGTCAGCAGAGCGGCATCGCCGATCTGCAGCGTATAGCCGTCGGCCGGGCGGTGGCGCAGGGTCTGGCCGTGGCATCCGATCGCGCGTACGGTTGCGGGGGATACTGTGCTGAGCAGTTCCTTGCAAGCGTCGGCGTACAGGCGTGCCAGTTCATTGCCAGCCATCGCAGCCAGGTGGACTTCATCGGGCTGCGAGGCATGCAATGCCAGCAACTGCTGGCGCAGTCGATCCGGGTAGGGGCGGTAATGGGTTTTTAGCTGCCGAATTTGGCCATCGGGGCCTATTTCGGCGAGGACTGCATCGACGCCATCCAGGCTGGTGCCGGACATGAGGCCGACATAAAGCTCGGCCTCATGCTCTGGTGCCGGAGTCAATCGAGTGCAGCGAGGTTGGTGCCGCGAAGTAAAGCCAGTTTGTCAGACCAGTCCGCAGTCTGCTGCAGAAAGCGCTCGCGTTGCGCCACCGGCAGTGGTGGTGCCCCCGGCAGCTTGATGGCCATGGGGTTTTGTGGCCGGCCTGCAATACGGACTTCATAATGCAGATGCGGGCCTGTGGACGCGCCGGTCGAGCCGACAAAGGCAATGACTTGGCCTTGGCTGACGGAACGGCCGGAACGAACGCCCGAAGCAAATGCGCTCAGGTGGGCGTAATAGGTTTCATAACCGTTGCGATGCCGTAGGATGACGAGGTTGCCATAACCGCCCTTGCGCCCGGCGAAAACGACGGTGGCATCCCCCGTGGCTTTCACCCGGGTGCCGGTGGGTGCGCCAAAGTCGACACCGGTGTGAGCCCGGTGAAAACCGTAAACCGGATGTCTGCGTGAATTGCTGAAGCTCGATGTGACGCGCGAGAACTCGAGCGGCGAGCGCAGAAAACCTTTTCTCAGCGATTCGCCTTCTGGCGTGTAATAGCCCTCGTGGCCAAAAGGATTGCGGAAAAGGACGGCGCGGTAAGGTTTGCCGGCGTTGACGAATTCGGCTGCAAGCAATTTGCCGGCGGCAATGGGTTCACCGTTGCGATAGTTGACCGTGTAAACGACCGAGAAGGTGTCGCCACGGCGCAGGTCTTCGCGGAAATCCAGGCTGGTAGAGAAGGTTTCAGCCATCTGGTCGGCAATCTTGTCGGGGATACCGGCGCTGTCGGTAGCACCATACAGCGACGACAGGATACGGCCAGAGCGCATTACGACACGCGTTTCAAGCAGTTCGCTGCTCTCTTCGGCGACAAAGCTGTCGCCCTGCCGGCGCACCATCAGGGAGGGAGCATCGCTGCGTTCGAACTGAATGGTCAACAACTGGCCATCCTGTGTGGTGGTGGCCTGAATGCGCTTTCCTGCGCGAATGCTGGATGCCAACTGACGTACGGCATCGGTGGCCAGCAGGCGCTGAATTTCCAAATCGTCAATCTTGAGCCGCGACAGTGCAGTGGTGAGGGTGTCGCCGGACTGAATCATGCTTTCGCGTGCAAACGTGCCATCAGTGTTCACGCCGGCCAATGCGGGCAGGGCGATCGCCTCTGTGATGGTTTGCGGAGTGATGTCGAGCGTGTTGGTATCCGGTGCCAGGCCGAATGCCGCCACGACGCCAAAAAGCGGCAGGCTGGAAAGCACGACAAGCGTACGCAGTCTGAATCGACGTTCCGCTCCTGTCATGCGATGGGTTAAGATTCTCAGTTTGGTGAGCGGCATAGACCGTTTCCCTTCCGTAATCGAACCGGGAGTTTACCACAATTGCCCCGGGGGATTTTTTCAATCCAAACAGCAGCTTGTCTGCGTTGGGTGAAATGGTAGTCATCATTTTACGGACAAGGGCGGCCAAACTTGACCCCGTTACAGAGAGGAAATTGATGCTGGATGCCTTGCAGGACATTAAGCGTGGAGCCGACGAACTGCTGGTCGAGGCCGAGTTGATCGAAAAACTAAAAGCCGGCCGGCCTTTACGGATCAAGGCGGGCTTCGATCCGACTGCGCCCGACCTGCATCTGGGCCACACTGTGCTGCTGAACAAATTGCGCCAATTTCAGATGCTGGGACACCAAGTGGTATTCCTGGTCGGGGATTTCACCGGCATGATCGGCGATCCGACCGGTAAAAACACCACCCGTCCGCCCTTGACGCGAGACGCGGTTGCCGAAAATGCCAAAACCTATCAGGAGCAGGTGTTCAAGATCCTTGATCCGGCCCTGACTGAGGTACGTTTCAATTCTGAATGGATGGAAGGGCTGGGGTCTGTCGGGATGATACGTCTGGCGGCGACGCATACCGTGGCGCGCATGCTGGAGCGGGACGATTTTCACAAGCGCTACAGTAGCCAGCAGCCAATCGCGATTCACGAATTTCTCTATCCCCTGATTCAGGGTTATGACTCGGTCGAACTGAAAGCCGATGTCGAACTCGGCGGCACCGACCAGAAATTCAATCTGCTGATGGGGCGCGAGTTGCAGAAGCATCATGGCCAAACGCCGCAGTGCATCCTGACCATGCCGTTGCTGGAGGGCACGGATGGCTTCAACAAGATGTCAAAGTCGCTCGGCAACTATATTGGAATCAACGAACCGCCGCGGGAGATTTTTGGCAAGCTGATGTCGATCTCCGATGATTTGATGTGGCGCTATATCCAGTTGTTGTCATTCGAATCGCTGGCGGCCATTGAAGGCTGGAAGCGGCAAGTGGCCGAGGGTGCCAATCCGCGTGACATCAAGGTGCGGTTTGCGCAGGAGATTGTCGCGCGCTTTCATGGGCCGGCGTCGGCCACTCAGGCTCTGACTGAGTTCGAGGCGCGCTTCCAGAAAGGGGTGCTGCCGGACGAAATGCCGGAAGTCAGCCTTCCCGGTGTCGAGGGTGGGTTGCTGGTTCCGCAGTTGTTGAAGCAGGCCGGGCTGGTGTCCAGCACCTCGGACGCCATTCGCCAGATTGCCGGGGGCGGTGTCCGGCTTGACGGCGAACGCGTGGCGGACAAAGGCGTAAGCGTCCCTGTGGGCGCGACCGTGGTGGCGCAAGTAGGCAAGCGCAGGTTCGCCCGCGTCACAATTATTTAAAAATAATTCGCCGAAAGTGTTGACGGATGTTTTTTGCTCTGTAGAATGCGCACCTTCTCGAAACGGCCTGCTTGTTGGACATGTGGGTTTAATCGATTGATCTTTAACAATTTACAGCCGATAGGTGTGGGTGTTGTTGCGGTCGTTGGCCTGACTTAGGTTGGGTTAACAACTAGCATAAATGCTCACACTTGAATTGAAGTTAATTCATTTTGAGTTGAGCGAAGAAGTATTGAAGTAATAGCAGGTATTGAACTGAAGAGTTTGATCCTGGCTCAGATTGAACGCTGGCGGAATGCTTTACACATGCAAGTCGAACGGCATCACGGGAGCTTGCTCCTGGTGGCGAGTGGCGAACGGGTGAGTAATGCGTCGGAACGTACCGAGTAATGGGGGATAACGCAGCGAAAGCTGTGCTAATACCGCATACGCCCTGAGGGGGAAAGTGGGGGATCGCAAGACCTCACGTTATTCGAGCGGCCGACGTCTGATTAGCTAGTTGGTGGGGTAATGGCTCACCAAGGCGACGATCAGTAGCGGGTCTGAGAGGATGATCCGCCACACTGGAACTGAGACACGGTCCAGACTCCTACGGGAGGCAGCAGTGGGGAATTTTGGACAATGGGGGCAACCCTGATCCAGCCATTCCGCGTGAGTGAAGAAGGCCTTCGGGTTGTAAAGCTCTTTCAGCTGGAACGAAACGGTACATCCTAATACGGTGTGCTAATGACGGTACCAGCAGAAGAAGCACCGGCTAACTACGTGCCAGCAGCCGCGGTAATACGTAGGGTGCGAGCGTTAATCGGAATTACTGGGCGTAAAGCGTGCGCAGGCGGATTGTTAAGCAAGATGTGAAATCCCCGGGCTTAACCTGGGAATGGCATTTTGAACTGGCAGTCTAGAGTGTGTCAGAGGGGGGTGGAATTCCACGTGTAGCAGTGAAATGCGTAGAGATGTGGAGGAACACCAATGGCGAAGGCAGCCCCCTGGGATAACACTGACGCTCATGTACGAAAGCGTGGGTAGCAAACAGGATTAGATACCCTGGTAGTCCACGCCCTAAACGATGTCAACTGGTTGTTGGGGGAGTGAAATCCCTTAGTAACGAAGCTAACGCGTGAAGTTGACCGCCTGGGGAGTACGGTCGCAAGATTAAAACTCAAAGGAATTGACGGGGACCCGCACAAGCGGTGGATGATGTGGATTAATTCGATGCAACGCGAAAAACCTTACCTACCCTTGACATGTCCAGAACCCTGCAGAGATGCGGGAGTGCCCGAAAGGGAATTGGAACACAGGTGCTGCATGGCTGTCGTCAGCTCGTGTCGTGAGATGTTGGGTTAAGTCCCGCAACGAGCGCAACCCTTATCATTAGTTGCTACGCAAGGGCACTCTAATGAGACTGCCGGTGACAAACCGGAGGAAGGTGGGGATGACGTCAAGTCCTCATGGCCCTTATGGGTAGGGCTTCACACGTCATACAATGGTCGGTACAGAGGGTTGCCAAGCCGCGAGGTGGAGCCAATCCCAGAAAGCCGATCGTAGTCCGGATTGTTCTCTGCAACTCGAGAGCATGAAGTCGGAATCGCTAGTAATCGCGGATCAGCATGTCGCGGTGAATACGTTCCCGGGTCTTGTACACACCGCCCGTCACACCATGGGAGTGGAATCTGCCAGAAGTAGGTAGCCTAACCGCAAGGGGGGCGCTTACCACGGTGGGTTTCATGACTGGGGTGAAGTCGTAACAAGGTAGCCGTAGGGGAACCTGCGGCTGGATCACCTCCTTTCTAGAGAAAGCCGCTTCAACACTCACACCTATCGGTTGTTTTAAAGCCGGGCTTGTAGCTCAGTTGGTTAGAGCACACGCTTGATAAGCGTGGGGTCGGAAGTTCAAGTCTTCCCAGGCCCACCAGACAATGTGGTGGCTGGGCGGTTTGCCTGATTGGGCTCTGGGTTTCGAGAGTCGAGCAGTGCAAGGCGCGAGACGCCGCTGTGTGCTGGTGCACACAAGGTGTCGAGCAACGCGGCAATGCGAAGGCTATCGAAAGACAGAGGGGGATTAGCTCAGCTGGGAGAGCACCTGCTTTGCAAGCAGGGGGTCGTCGGTTCGATCCCGTCATCCTCCACCAGACAACTAGGGGCTAGGAATTAGGATCTAGGGGCTGGGGTTTGTGTAGTACCTATCAGCGTGAATCGTAAGCAGTGAAGCTTGGTTGGCTTCAGTGCTTACGCTTTATGCGTAACGGCTGATCTTTAAAAATTTGGAAGAAGGTGGGATGTTTGTGATGAACATCCCAACATGGGTTGAAATTGTATCGACCATGCCATTGGGCGCCGAGCCTGGTGGTATGGAAAGCAAACACACCTGTAATGCGAGATCGATTGCGCAAGCATTCGGTCCTCAAAATTATAGGGTCAAGCGACTAAGTGCATGTGGTGGATGCCTTGGCGACTACAGGCGATGAAGGACGCGTAAGCCTGCGATAAGCTTCGGGGAGCTGGCAATAGAGCTTTGATCCGGAGATTTCCGAATGGGGGAACCCGACCGCAAGGTCACTCTCACCTGAATACATAGGGTGGGTAGAGCGAACGCAGTGAACTGAAACATCTAAGTAGCTGCAGGAAAAGAAATCAACCGAGATTCCCATAGTAGTGGCGAGCGAATTGGGAAGAGCCTTCATGATTTAGCATTCTTGTTAGTGGAACAGTCTGGAAAGTCTGGCCATAGTGGGTGATAGCCCCGTACGCGAAAACAAGAGTGTGGAACTAGGCATGAGACAAGTAGGGCGGGACACGTGAAATCCTGTCTGAACATGGGGGGACCATCCTCCAAGGCTAAATACTCGTAGTCGACCGATAGTGAACCAGTACCGTGAGGGAAAGGCGAAAAGAACCCCGGGAGGGGAGTGAAATAGATCCTGAAACCGCATGCATACAAACAGTGGGAGCCTCGCAAGGGGTGACTGCGTACCTTTTGTATAATGGGTCAGCGACTTACGTTCCGTTGCGAGCTTAACCGAATAGGGGAGGCGAAGCGAAAGCGAGTCTTAATAGGGCGCATAGTAGCGGGGCGTAGACCCGAAACCGGATGATCTATCCATGGCCAGGATGAAGGTGCGGTAACACGCACTGGAGGTCCGAACCCACTAATGTTGAAAAATTAGGGGATGAGCTGTGGATAGGGGTGAAAGGCTAAACAAATCCGGAGATAGCTGGTTCTCCTCGAAAGCTATTTAGGTAGCGCCTCATGTATCACTCACGGGGGTAGAGCACTGTAATGTTAGTGGGGGCCATTGCGGCTTACTGCGGCATAGCAAACTCCGAATACCGTGAAGTGCGAGCATGGGAGACAGACATCGGGTGCTAACGTCCGGTGTCAAGAGGGAAACAACCCAGACCGACAGCTAAGGTCCCAAATGACGTGCTAAGTGGAAAACGATGTGGGAAGGCATAGACAGCTAGGAAGTTGGCTTAGAAGCAGCCATCCTTTAAAGAAAGCGTAATAGCTCACTAGTCGAGTCGTCCTGCGCGGAAGATGTAACGGGGCTAAGCACGTAACCGAAGCTTCGGATATGCACTTTATTGCATATGGTAGAGGAGCGTTCTGTAAGTCTGCGAAGGTGTCTGGTAATGGATGCTGGAGATATCAGAAGTGCGAATGCTGACATGAGTAGCGATAAAGGGGGTGAAAAGCCCCCTCGCCGAAAACCCAAGGTTTCCTGCGCAACGTTCATCGGCGCAGGGTGAGTCGGCCCCTAAGGTGAGGCAGAGATGCGTAGCTGATGGGAAACGGGTCAAAATTCCCGTACTTTCGTTTACTGCGATGTGGGGACGGAGAAGGTTAGGTGAGCCGGGTGTTGGATGTCCCGGTTTAAGTGTGTAGGCAGATCCCTTAGGCAAATCCGGGGGGTTAATGTCGAGACATGATGACGGTGCTCCATTGGAGCCGAAGTCACTGATACCAAGCTTCCAAGAAAAGCCACTAAGCTTCAGGTAAACGAAAACCGTACCGCAAACCGACACAGGTGGGTAGGATGAGAATTCTAAGGCGCTTGAGAGAACTCGGGTGAAGGAACTCGGCAAATTAGCTCCGTAACTTCGGGAGAAGGAGCGCCCCGGTAGAGTGTAGAGACTTGCTCTTGAAGCTCGATGGGGTTGCAGTGAAATGGTGGCTGCGACTGTTTAATAAAAACACAGCACTCTGCAAACACGAAAGTGGACGTATAGGGTGTGACGCCTGCCCGGTGCCGGAAGGTTAATTGATGGGGTGCAAGCTCTTGATCGAAGCCCCGGTAAACGGCGGCCGTAACTATAACGGTCCTAAGGTAGCGAAATTCCTTGTCGGGTAAGTTCCGACCCGCACGAATGGCGTAACGATGGCCACACTGTCTCCACCCGAGACTCAGCGAAGTTGAAATGTTTGTGAAGATGCAATCTCCCCGCGGCTAGACGGAAAGACCCCATGAACCTTTACTGTAGCTTTGCATTGGACTGTGACAAGACTTGTGTAGGATAGCTGGGAGCCTGTGAAGCGTGGACGCTAGTTCATGTGGAGGCAACGTTGAAATACCAGCCTGGTGTTGTTGCGGTTCTAACCTAGGTCCATTATCTGGATCGGGGACCGTGCATGGTGGGCAGTTTGACTGGGGCGGTCTCCTCCCAAATTGTAACGGAGGAGTACGAAGGTCTTCTAGGTACGGTCGGACATCGTACTGATAGTGCAATGGCATAAGAAGGCTTGACTGCGAGACTGACACGTCGAGCAGGTGCGAAAGCAGGTCATAGTGATCCGGTGGTTCTGTATGGAAGGGCCATCGCTCAACGGATAAAAGGTACTCTGGGGATAACAGGCTGATTCCTCCCAAGAGTTCATATCGACGGGGGAGTTTGGCACCTCGATGTCGGCTCATCACATCCTGGGGCTGTAGCCGGTCCCAAGGGTATGGCTGTTCGCCATTTAAAGTGGTACGTGAGCTGGGTTTAAAACGTCGTGAGACAGTTTGGTCCCTATCTGCCGTGGGCGCTGGATATTTGACGGGGGCTGCTCCTAGTACGAGAGGACCGGAGTGGACGTGCCTCTGGTGTACCGGTTATGACGCCAGTCGTATCGCCGGGTAGCTAAGCACGGAAGAGATAAACGCTGAAAGCATCTAAGCGTGAAACTTGCCTGAAGATAAGATATCCCTTGCACCTTGAGTGCACTAAAGGGTCGTTGAAGACCACAACGTTGATAGGCTGGGTGTGGAAGCGCAGTAATGCGTTAAGCTAACCAGTACTAATTGCCCGTGAGGCTTGATCCTATAATTTTGAGAAGCATGCAGTGTGTGTTTGTGTGCGATACAACCTCAACCCATTAAACCTTCTTCCAGACACGCCGGTGAAAACCTGCGTGACTAAACAGTCGGCTGACGGTCGCAAGACCGGCGGCACCCCAGACAATTCGAATGCTGGGATGAGTCAAAAGCTCATTCCTCACCCCTTTGTCTGACGACCATAGCAGAGTGGAACCACCCCTTCCCATCCCGAACAGGACGGTGAAACGCTCCCGCGCCAATGATAGTAGGCATTCGCCTGTGAAAGTAGGTCATCGTCAGACTCCTTATTCGTGCCAGCAGGCACCCAAAACCCCCTCCCAAAAAGAGGGGGTTTTTTATTGCAGCACCGCAATCCAAGAAAATTCGAACTTGCTGCCATGTAAAATTGCACCGTGCCTACACGACCCTCCAAATCACTGTTCCAGATTTTGCGCCGCATGTCTGATGGCGCGTTTCATTCGGGCCAGGATTTGGCGCATGAATTTCAGCTTTCTCGCGGCAGCATCTTCAATGCGTTCAATCAGGCAGAAGCCATGGGCCTGGTCGTCCATGCGGTGCGTGGTAAAGGGTATCGGATTCCTGCGCCTGTCGAATGGCTGGATGAGGCAGCGGTGTCCCAACATCTAGGCCAGGCTTCCCGCGCATTCGACGTGCACATTCTGGATAGCGTGGATTCGACCAACAGTGCATTGATGGCAGCTGCAGCAAGTGGAGCACCTGATGGCACAGTGTTCTGTGCGGAACACCAGCAGGCCGGCAAAGGCAGACGCGGTCGTCAATGGCATGCTGTGCTCGGTGGAAGCCTTACATTTTCGGTATTGTGCCGATTCGACCAGGGACTGCAGGGCCTTGCCGGTCTGAGCCTGGCGGTCGGGATGGCGATTGCGCGTGCGGTCAACCGCCACAGTAGGCATTCGGCCAGGTTGAAGTGGCCAAACGATGTGCTGGTGGACTATCGGAAACTGGCCGGCATTCTGGTCGAGGTTCAGGGGGATTTGGACGGGGATGCCTTTGCGGTAGTGGGTATCGGGCTGAATGTACGCTTGAGTGAAGCCCAGCGCGACGCTGTCGACCAGGCCGTGGTCGACCTGGCGGAGATGGGCGTGACCGTGGGCCGCAATCAGTTGCTGGCGGACTGCTTGATGGAGTTGCAGCTGATGTTGAGCAGCTTTCGCCAATACGGATTTTCCGCCTTGCGCGACGAATGGATGGCACTGGATGCCTATGCTGACAAGGCCGTGGCGCTGTTGGTACCCGATGCCCGTGTCATGAATGGGGTGGCAGCGGGCGTGGACGAAACGGGGGCCTTTTTGCTGCGGGATCATCTTGGCGTGCTGAACGCTTTTAGCGGCGGCGAAATCAGCCTGCGGCTGGATCGAGACGCACGATGAGCACGCGGCGATTGCTGATCGATGCAGGCAACACGCGGTTGAAATGGGCCTTGGTAGAAAGCGGCGTATGGCATGAGCAGGGAAGTTTGGCCTACACGGAATTGGCTTCTCTTGCTCTGGTGTTGAAGCCGGGGACACGCTGTTACATCGCCAGCGTGGCGCGCGCGCAGCATGAGGAACAAATCAGCAGACTGCTGGCGCCATTCGCCATCACGCCCAGTTGGCTGGTTGCCGAAGCCAGATTCACGGATATCACAAACAGCTACGCGCACCCGCAACAGTTGGGTGTGGACCGCTGGATGGGCTTGATTGCCGCGCGCCAGCGCTCCCGGGCGGCGACATTGGTGGTATCCGCTGGAACTGCGATGACCGTGGATGCCCTGGCGGCTGACGGAACGTTCTTGGGCGGGCTGATCGTGCCCGGTGTTGCCATGATGCAGCAGACACTGCAACAGGGAACGGCCCGCGTCGCAGAAGTGAGCGGCAACTGGCACGCTTTTCCGCTCTCCACGCCAGACGCGGTCGAGAGCGGGATCGTGGCGGCGCTGTGTGGGGCTGTCCAATTGCAGCATGCGCGACTGAATGCAATTGCGGGTGAGACGCCGCAATGCATTCTGACTGGGGGAGATGCGGAGAAGCTGCTGCCTCATCTGTCGATAGACGCGGAGCATGTGCCGGCTCTGGTGCTGGAAGGCATGGATTGTGTGGCAAGGGAGGGTACTGCAGGATGAAATGGCTTACTTGGGTCTTGCTGGCGGCCAACCTTGCGGTCGCGGGCGTTTTCATCGGCAGCGCGTATTGGTCGCAGTCGGGATTGGAACAGACAGCACCGATGAACGTCGACCGCCTCAGCCTGCGCAGTCAGTCCGGACCGGCAGGCAGGGAGGACGCGCCGACCGTGGCAGCGACGGCGGACTTGTGCGTCGAATGGCGTGGCCTCAACCAGGATGAGTTTCCGCTGGTGCGCGAGCAACTCAAGGCCATGGCGGGTGAGCGGGTAATGTCATTTACCGAGGTGCCGATGGATACACGACACTGGGTCCTGTTTCCGCCCTTGCCCAGCCCGGAATCGGCTGAGGCCAAACTCGGTGAATTGGCAGCAGCGGGTCTGCAGGATGCATTCGTGGTCAAGGACGGTGTCTGGCGCAATGCCATTTCGCTCGGGCTGTATGCCAACGATGAGGCTGCGCGCCGCCGCGTGCGCGAAGTCGAGGACAAGGGCGTGCTGGGCACGCGGGTGGAAGTACAGCCGCGTCAGGGCACGGATTTTTATTTCGTAATCCGCAGCGAAGACCCGGACGCCCTGAAGGGGCTCGGCGAGATCAAGCAGGCCTATCCAGGCAGCCGGCAGTCCCGCGTGGCCTGTCCGTCATAGCCTGCGCAACAGATAGTCGAGCGCAATGCCGCCGAATACCGCGGCACCGAACCAGGTGTTGTGCAAAAAGGCGCGAAAACACTGCTGGGGGTCGCGTGCCCGGATAAGCTCATAGGTGGTAAAGCGCAATCGCCGCCGCAGTCGCCAGTCCTCCGTAAAACGCAATGCCCAGTCCCTTTTGCAGGCCGACCCAGCCAAGCAGCCCCAGCGTAGCGGCATAACAGATGGCAATGGCAGCAATGTCATACCGTCCGAAGGTGATGGCCGACGTCTTGATGCCGATCTTGAGGTCGTCCGCGCGGTCGACCATGGCGTATTGCGTGTCGTAGGCAATCGCCCAGAAGGTATTGGCGGCCAGCAGAATCCAGGCTTCAAGCGGAATTTCGCCCAGCAGCGCGGCATAACTCATCGGAATGCCAAAACCGAACGCAATGCCGAGGTAGGCCTGGGGTATCGCAAAGAATCGCTTGGTGAACGGATAGCTCGCGGCCAGAAACAGGGCGATGACGGACAGGCCCAGCACCAGACGGTTGAGCGGCAGGATCAGCAAAAAAGCCAGCAGGGACAAACCCGCTGCCAGCAGCAGCGCTTCTTTGGGAGACACCTTGCCGGCTGCCAGCGGACGCTCGCGGGTACGCGCCACGTGCGGGTCGAATTCGCGATCGGCGTAGTCGTTGATGACGCAGCCGGCCGAGCGCATCAGCACCACGCCCACGACAAAAATCCACAGAATCGGCCCGTCCGGGCGGCCATCGCTGGCGAGCCATTGTCCCCACAGCGTGGGCCAAAGCAGCAGCAATATGCCGACCGGCTTGTCGAGCCGCATCAGCTTTTTGTAGTGCGACAGGCGATCTGACAGGGTCATAGCGTGTCGACCGCGGGCAGAAACACCTCGGTCACCAGCAGCGGATGGCGGTTGAGGCTGAACACCGAGCGTCGCGCCCACAGGCTGCGAGCAGACAGGGGAAGCCGTTGTGCAATGCTGCAGAACAGGGGATGGTCGTGATGCAGGAGTTGGAAAGTCAGCGGCTGGCGCTGAATGCGGTGGTCGCTGAACAGGGCCTCGCCCAGCGGACGGCTGCCGAGTCGGCTGATGCTGTTCCAGCCACCGCGCAGGCTAGGATAGGGCAGCACGCTATGGGCGAATACCACCGGCACGTCATTGCACAGCAACAGGACCTCACGTACATATACCCGGGTGCTGGGACCACTGCCCAGAAGCGCATACTCATCCGGGTTGGGGCGCGCCAGGCCGATGCTGAGCGGCACTACCTGGAATGCCGTGCAACGGGATTTCAGGCGTTGGGTCAGCGAGCCACGGTCGATGAGCCAGGCGCGCAGCGGGCGTGGAAGCGAATGTGGATGGGCAAGCCAGCTTTGCCGGGAATTGTGCACGGCGTATCGTCGAATGAGCAGGAAGCCCGCATTATGCCGTAGCTGCGGGGTCATCCGACAGGAGAAGTCGCCTGCTTCAGATGCTCGACAGGGATTGCCGATGGCCGATCCAGCGTTCCAGATGGCGGGCAGTGATGTCGGGGTGGCTGGCCAGGCAGCGTTGCGCCAGATTGCGGGCGGCTTCCAGCAGGGCGACGTCGCGCTCCAGATCGGCGAAGCGCAGCATCGGCAGTCCGCTTTGACGGTGACCGAGCAGTTCGCCGGGCCCGCGCAGCAACAGATCCTGGCGCGCGATCTCGAAGCCGTCGGTGAGCTCGTAAATCACCTTGAGCCGCGCCCGCGCGAGTTCCGACACCGGCGTCTGATACAGCAGCACGCATACCGATTCGCGGCTGCCGCGGCCGACGCGTCCGCGCAACTGGTGCAGTTGCGCCAGGCCCATGCGTTCGGCGTGCTCGATGATCATCAGCGCGGCATTGGGAACGTCGACACCGACTTCGATGACGGTGGTGGCGACCAGCAGGTCGACTTCGTGCGCCTGGAACGCCGCCATCACCGCCTGCTTGTCGTTAGGTTTCAGCCGCCCGTGCACCAGGCCGATGCGCAGCTCCGGAAGCTGCGTCGCGAGGGTCGAGAAGGTGTCCTCGGCCGTTTGCAGTTGCAGTTTCTCGGATTCCTCGATCAGGGGGCAGACCCAGTAGGCCTGGCCGCCGGCGAGACAGGCGTCCGTCACCCGCGCCAGCACGTCGTCGCGTCGCGCGGCACTCACCAGCTTGGTGACGATGGGGGTTCGTCCCGGCGGCAGTTCATCGATGGTCGTCACGTCGAGGTCGGCAAAGAAGCTCATCGCCAGGGTGCGCGGGATCGGCGTCGCGCTCATCATCAGCTGGTGCGGCTCGGCGCCTTTGTGCATCAGCGCCAGCCGTTGCCCGACGCCAAAACGGTGCTGCTCGTCGATCACTGCCAGTCCCAGCCGCGAGAAGCGGCCGCCTTCCTGGAACAGGGCGTGGGTGCCGAAAGCAAGATCGACCTCGCCACCGGCGATCGCCTGCCAGGCCGTGGTACGTTCGGTTTTGCGCTGGCTGCCGGAAACCCAGGCGCAGCGTACGCCAAGCGCGGACAGCGGCGGCGCCAGCTTGCGGAAATGCTGCTCGGCAAGTATTTCGGTGGGCGCCATGAAGGCGGCCTGCTGGCCGTTCTCGATCGCCTGCAGGCAGGCGAGCGCGGCGACCACGGTCTTGCCGCTGCCGACGTCGCCCTGCAATAAGCGGCGCATCGGATGTACCTGCGTCAGATCGTCGCTGATTTCCTGCCAGGCGCGCACCTGTGCCGCAGTCAGATCGAACGGCAGCGCGTCGATGAACGCTGCGGTCAACTGCCGCTTTGCCGGCAGCGGCGTGGTGCGCTGGCTGCGCCGCTGCTTGCGTGCTGCGGCCAGCGACAATTGCTGCGCCAGCAGTTCGTCGAAAGCCAGTCGTTGCCAGGCCGGATGGCGGCGCGATTCGAGTTCGGCCAGCGCGCTGTCGAGCGGTGGCTGATGCAGCAGGCGGATGCTGGATTCCAGTTCCGGCAGTTCGAGTTCGGCCAGCCAGTCGGCAGGCAGGGTGTCGTGAATGGGGGCCTCCAGGGCACGCATGACCAGCTTGCGCAGCGTCACCTGTCCGAGGCCGGCCGTGGTGGGGTACACCGGCGTGAACTGCGTCGGCAAAGGCGTCGCGTCGTCCGCCTTGAAGAAGCGTGGGTGCACCATTTCCAGGCCGAGAAAGCCGCCGCGGATGTCGCCGATGAAGCGGAAGCTTGTCCCCGGCTGGAACACTTTGAGATGGCTGGGATAGAAATTCAGGTAGCGCATGCCGAGCACGCCGCTGGCATCTTCTACCGTCAGGGTCAGCATGCGGCGCGGGCGGTAGGCGACGCTGGCCTCGCGCACCACCGCCTGTACCTGCGCCGTCTGCCCCGGCAGCAGGTCACGGATCGGCGTGATGCGGGTTTCGTCTTCCCAGCGCAGGGGCAGGTGCAACACCAGATCGGCATCGCGGGTAAGACCCAGCTTGGCGAGTTTGGCGACGGTCGCCGGACTGACGGGAAAGGAAAACGGCGAGGCCGTTTTCACATGGCTTATCCGAGCACCATGACCGCATCGGCCTCGACCAGCGCGCCGCGCGGCAGGGCGGCGACGCCGACCGCGGCGCGCGCCGGGTAGGGCTGGCTGAAATAGCTGGTCATGATTTCATTGACCTTGGGGAAATGGCCGAGGTCGGTCAGGAACACGTTCAGCTTGACGACATCGCCGAGCGAGCCGCCAGCCGCAACGGCTACCGCGGCGAGATTACTGAACACCTGATGGATTTGCGCGTCGATGCCATCAACCATTTGCATGGATACCGGATCGAGACCGATCTGCCCCGACAGGTACACAGTCTGGTCGACCTGAACGGCCTGCGAATAGGTGCCGATGGCGGCCGGGGCGTCGGGGGTCTGGATGATGCGCTTGTTCATGTTGAATGATTCCGGAGATGAGTAGGCGAGATGGATTACTGGGACTGCACGGCGCGACCGTCCTTCTTGCCCTTGATGCGGAAAATCCGCACCACGTCGGGCAGGCTGCGCAGGCCGCGCATCACGCGAGCGAGATGCATGCGGTTTTCCACCTGCACGGTGAAAAACAGCACGGTGTAGGGGCTGCCGTCCTCTTCCTCCATCGAAACGTTGCCGATGTTGGAGCCATGCTCGGCAATGGCGGCGGCGACCTTGGCCAGCACGCCGCGCTTGTTGCCGACGACGACCTTGATCGAGACGTCGAACATGTGGCCGGGCTCGGCCTCCCACTCGACATCCAGCCATTTGTCCGGGTCGGTGCGAAACGCACGGATCGACGGGCAGTCGTGGGTATGGATGATGAGGCCCCGGTCCTTGTGGATGAAGCCGAGAATCGGATCGCCCGGAATGGGATGACAGCACTGCGCCAGCTCGACTGCGACCCCTTCGGTGCCGCGGATGCTGATGGCGTGCGGGTGGGCCGGTTCGCCGGATTTCTCGCCCTGCACGTGCAGCAACTGGTGCGCCACCACCAGCGGCAGCTTGGCGCCCAGGCCGATGGCGGTGAACAGATCCTGTCGGGATTGCATGGCGTAATCCTTGAGCAGGCGTTCCCACACGGCAGAATCGGGCTCCGCCGATTCGGGATGCAGCGCGGCGATGGCGTTGTTGAGCAGGCGCTCGCCCAGCGCGGCCGCTTCCTTGACGCGCGCATTGCGCAGGTAGTTGCGGATGTGCGAACGCGCCTTGCCGGTGACGACGAAGTTGAGCCAGGCCGCATTCGGGCTGGCGTTGGACGAAGTCAGGATTTCGACATGGTCGCCGTTCCGCAACTGGGTGCGCAGGGGCATCAGTTCGTAATTGATCTTGACGGCAATGCAGTGACGGCCGACATCGGTGTGCACGGCATAACCGAAATCCACCGCCGTGGCACCGCGCGGCAACGCCATGATCTTGCCCTTGGGCGTGAACACATAGACCTCGTCGGGGAACAGGTCGATCTTGATGTGCTCCAGAAACTCGGTCGAGTCTCCATGGTCGGCCTGGATGTCGAGCAGCGACTGTAGCCAGCGATGGGTGCGCGTCTGCACGTCGTTCAGCGCGGCGTCGGCCGATTTGTACATCCAGTGCGAGGCGACGCCGGATTCGGCCAGCCGGTTCATGTCGGTGGTGCGGATCTGCACCTCGATTGGGGTGCCGTTGGGACCGAACAGGATCGAGTGCAGCGACTGGTAGCCGTTGGCCTTGGGAATCGCGATGTAGTCCTTGAACTTGCCCGGGATCGGCTTGTACACCGCATGCAGCGCGCCCAGCGCCAGGTAGCAGGAAGGCTGGTCGCGTACCACCACCCGAATGCCGTAAATATCGAACACTTCGGAGAACGCCAGGTTCTTTTCCTGCATCTTGCGGTAGATGCTGTAAAGATGCTTCTCGCGCCCGGTGATGGTGGCTTCGACGCCGGCCTGTGCGAGTTTTTCCTGAAACGTGAGCTTGATCTTTTCGACCAGTTCGCGGCGGTTGCCGCGCGCTGCCTTGACCGCTTTCGCCAGCACCTGATAACGGTTGGGATGGCTGTAGCGGAAGCCGAGGTCCTCCAGCTCCTGATACACCGAGTGCAGACCCAGCCGGTTGGCGATCGGCGCGTAGATTTCCAGCGTCTCGGTGGCGATGCGGCGGCGCTTTTCGGCCGGCATCGAGTCCATCGTGTGCATGTTGTGCTGGCGGTCGGCCAGCTTGACCAGGATGACCCGCACGTCCTGCGCCATCGCCAGCAGCATCTTGCGGAAGTTTTCCGCCTGCGCGTGCTGTTCGGACGCGAAGGCCAGCTTGTCGAGCTTGGAGACGCCCTCGACCAGGAGTGCCACGGCCTTGCCGAAGCGCGCCTCGATCTCGCTGGCGGTGGCAGGGGTGTCCTCCACCACGTCGTGCAGCAGCGCGGCGGTCAGTGTCTGCGCATCAAGATGCCAGCCTGCCAGGATGCCGGCGACAGCCAGCGGATGGGAGATATAGGGTTCGCCGCTCTTGCGGAACTGGCCTTCGTGAGCGAGGCGGCTGAATTCGTAGGCTTCCTCGATGACGCCGACTTCGTCCGGCGGCAGGTAAGACAGCGCCGGGCGCAGCGATTCAAAGGCGTGCGTCATGTCCGGCGCGCGGTTGGCGTGCGCCAGGTCAGGGACAGGCCGAGATTCAGGCGCGGCCCCGGTTGAGGATTTCACGGCCAACCTTGCTCGCTGCAATTTCGCGCAGCGCGGTGACGATGGGTTTGTCCTTCGATTCGACCATGGGCTGCGAGCCCTGCGCCAGCTGGCGTGCGCGATAGGTTACGGCGAGCGTCAGCTCGAACCGGTTGGGGAACATGTCGATACAGTCATCAACGGTAATGCGTGCCATAGGGTTGCTCCTGCTTCAGGCGGTGCGGTTTAGATGCGTTGGAATTCGTCGAACAGCGCCGCGTGCCGGTCCATCTGGCGTGCGGATTCAAGGCGAATGCTGTGGGTGATCGCGATCAGGTCCTGCAGGGCGTGGTCGAAATCATCGTTGACGATTATATAGTCGAACTGCGTCGGCGTGAGCGACGTCGTGCGCGGCAGCGGCAAGGCGGCGCTCGATCACTTCCTCGCTGTCCTGTCCGCGTCCCCTGAGGCGGGTACGCAGCGCATTGAACGACGGCGGCAGGATGAATATGGAAGCGGCATGAGGGAAGTGCTGCTTGACCTGCGCTGCGCCCTGCCAGTCTATCTCCAGCAGGATGTCGTGGCCCGCGTTGAGGTCGCGCGAGATGCTGCCTTTCGAGGTGCCGTAAAAATTTCCGTAGACGCTCGGCGTGCTCGAGAAACTCGCCATCGGCCAGCATCATTTCGAAACGCTGCCGGGTGACGAAATGGTAGTCACGGCCGTCGGTTTCTCCGGGTCGTGGCTCGCGCGTGGTGTAGGACACCGACAGGCGAATGGCAGGATCGGCTTTGAGCAGCGCCTTGACCAGACTGGTCTTGCCGGCGCCGGACGGGGCGCTGACGATGTAAAGCACGCCTTTGCTGGGGGAAGGGATCATGTTCGTTCCAGGTTCCTGACTATTCGATATTCTGAACTTGCTCGCGCATCTGCTCGATCAGCACCTTGAGTTCGAGCGAGACGCGCGAGGTTTCCACTGCCACCGACTTGGAGCCCAGGGTGTTGGCCTCGCGATGCAGTTCCTGCATCAGGAAATCGAGCCGCTTGCCGACCGCGCCGGCCTGATTCGAGCACGCGGCGCACCTCGGCAAAATGGGTGGCGAGGCGGGAGAGCTCTTCGTCGACATCGGCTTTTTGCGCCGCCAGCGCGATTTCCTGCGCCAGCCGTTCATGCCCGGCCTCGCCCAGCGCGTCGCGCAGGCGTTCCGTCAGTTTGTCGCGCTGGGCGGCGACCAGCGCGGGCAACAGCGGCTGCAGACTGGCCACCTGTGCTTCGGCGGCGGCGAGACGGTCGAGAATGTGCTGTTTCAGCTTGGCGCCTTCGCGCAGGCGGCTTTCCACCAGTTCGTCCAGCGTGGCGCGCACGCCTGCCAGCGTCGCCTCGTTCAGCGCATCCTGCGACAGCGCGGCGCTCTGCACCGCACCGGGCCAGCGCAGAATCTCGTTGACGCTCAAGCGGCACGCTGTCCGGCAGGCGCTGCAGCACGTCGGCCTGCCAGTGCGCCAGCCGCTCAAGAATGGCCGGGTTCAAGCCGTTATCCTGCGTGGCGAGCAGGCAGCGCGGTCAGGCTGATGCGGCACTCCACCTTGCCGCGGGCGAGGCGCTGATTGATCAGCTCGCGCAGCTGCGGTTCCAGGGCGCGGAATTCGTCGGCCAGGCGGAAATGCAGTTCGAGATAGCGCTGATTGACGCTGCGCAGGTCGATGTTGACGCTGGCATGGTCAAGGTTGAGGCTGTGGGCGGCGAACCCGGTCATGCTGGTTGTCATGAATGGTGTGCGAGTAGAGGGTTATAGGAAATGATTGCCGGTGCGGAGGCGATGTGGATTTTCCCGGCGTGGCCGGCTAAACAGACAAAGATAATAGACGTTCGACTATGGCGACTCAACCCAACCAGGCGCTTCCCAACGGATACCGGCTGAACGAATACACCATTGTGCGCAAGATCGGCGGCGGCGGCTTCAGCATGGTGTATCTGGCGCGCGACGACAACAACCAGTCGGTGGCGATCAAGGAATACCTGCCGGGCGCGCTGGTGCTGCGTACCGAAGGCTCGGTCATCGTGCAGGCCAATTCGACCGAAAACAACAACATTTTCCGCCACGGGATGAAATGCTTTTTCGAGGAAGGCCGGGCGCTGGCGCGCATCGACCATCCCAACGTCATCCGCGTGACCAACTTCTTCCGCGCCAACGACACCGTCTACATGGTGATGCGCTTCGAGCGCGGCAAAACGCTGCAGCAGCACATCCAGGCCAATCGCGGCACCATCCGCGAAAGCTTCATCCGGCGGGTGTTCGCCCATCTGCTGAACGGCCTGCGCGAAGTGCATACGCACAAGCTGCTGCATCTGGATATCAAGCCGTCGAACCTGTATATCCGCCTGGACGGCTCGCCGGTGCTGATCGACTTCGGCGCGGCGCGGCAGACACTCACGCCAGGAAGAAAGCAAGCTGCAGCCCATGTACACGCCAGGCTTTGCCGCGCCCGAGCAATACCACAATCGCGAACGGCTGGGACCGTGGACCGATGTCTACAGCGTGGGTGCCAGCCTGTACGCCTGCCTGGCGGGCTACCCGCCGCAGGCGGCTGATGCGCGCCTGCTCAACGACAAGCTGGTGCCGGCGATCGGTCAACTGGCGCGGCGCCTATTCCGACCAACTGCTGGAAACCATCGACCACTGCCTCAAGCTCAACTACATGGAGCGCCCGCAAAGCGTGTTCAGCCTGCAGAAGGTGTTGATGGACCGCAGCGCGATGTCACCGCCACGGCCATCTCTTTTTAAGCAGCATCAAACGTTCACTGAACAAGGAATTGTTCTAAAGTATCGCCATGAAATTCACCATCTATCAGGCATCACGACAGGGCGGCCGCAAAAACAACCAGGATCGGGTCGCCTATTCCTACAGTCGCGAAGCACTGCTGATGGTGGTGGCCGACGGCATGGGCGGCCACATGCACGGCGAAATCGCTGCGCAGATCGCAGTGCAGACGCTGACCGACCAGTTCCAGAAAATGGCCAAGCCGCGACTGGACGACCCGATGGCGTTCCTGGCCGACACGACCACGCGGCGCACTACGCCATCAACGATTACGCCGTCGACCAGGATCTGCTGGAAATCCCCCACACCACCTGCGTCGCCGCCGTGATGCAGGACAACATGGCGTACTGGGCGCATGTGGGCGATTCGCGGCTGTACCTGTTCAGCGACGGCAGCCTGATCGCGCGCACCGAGGATCACACCGCGGTGGCCCAACTGGTGCGCGACGGCATCATCAGCGAAGAAGACGCGGGCACCATCCGGAGCGCAACAAGGTGTCCAACTGCCTGGGCGGCTATGTCGCGCCGCAGGTGGAATGCAACGCGCCGATCCCGCTGCACGACGCCGACACCATGCTGCTGTGCACCGACGGCATCTGGGGCATGATCAATGCCCAGGAAGCTGTCCGCGCTGCTGCATGCCTACACGCTGGAAGACGCGGTGCGTCATCTGATGGATCACGCTGAATTCCGCGGCGGCGAGCACGGCGACAACCTCAGCCTGATCGCCATGACCTGGGGCGACGGCGCGGATGCCGAGCAAGGATTCCATCTCGACCCTGGCGCTGCCGGACGGCGGCGTCACCACACAGATCAACGCGATGAGCCCGCTGTCCGGCACGCCGGCGGTGTCGGACGACGAAATCGAACGCGCGATTGCCGAAATCCAGCAGGCCATCCAGAAGATTTCCGCCAAGTAGCGGCAGCCGACTGACCCGGGAAACAAGCGGCTGCGCATGCCCGCGGCCGGCGCGGTAAAATCGCGTTTTCCTTTTTTGTCTGCCTGCCATGTCTGCCATTACCCGTCCCAGTGGCCGCGCGCCCGATGCGCTGCGCGCCGCTGTCGTTCACCCGCGGTTACACCAAGCACGCCGAAGGCTCGGTGCTCGTCGCCATGGGCGACACCCGCGTGCTGTGCACCGCCAGCGTGCTCGACAAGGTTGCCGCCGCACAAGAAAGGCAGCGGCGAAGGCTGGGTGACCGCGGAATACGGCATGCTGCCGCGTTCCACCCACACCCGCAGCGACCGCGAAGCTGCGCGCGGCAAGCAGTCCGGGCGCACCCAGGAAATCCAGCGCCTGATCGGACGCAGCCTGCGTGCCGTGGTCGACCTGAAGAAGCTCGGCGAGCGCACGCTGCATATCGACTGCGACGTGCTGCAGGCCGATGGCGGCACCCGCTGCGCCAGCATCTGCGGCGCCTATGTCGCGGTGGCCGACGCCATCGCCGGACTGCTGCGCGAGGGCAAGCTCGCCGAAACCCCGCTCAACGACAGCATCGCCGCCGTCTCGGTCGGCGTCTATCAGGGCCAGCCGGTGCTCGACCTCGACTACATCGAAGACTTCGACTGCGACACCGACATGAACGTGGTGATGACCGGCAGCGGCGGCATCGTCGAGGTGCAGGGCACCGCCGAAGGCGTGCCGTTCTCGCGCGCCACGCTCGATGCGCTGCTCGATCTGGCTACCGCCGGCATCGCGCAGATTACCGAAGCGCAACACGAGGCGCTGGCAGCATGAGCAAGCTCGTCATCGCATCCGGCAACGCCGGCAAGCTGCGCGAAATCGCCCGCATCCTGGCGCCGCTCGATATCGAGGCGGTGCCGCAGTCCGAATTCAACGTGCCGGACTGCCCCGAGCCGCACGTCACCTTCGTCGAGAACTGCCTGGCCAAGGCGCGCCATGCCAGCGCGCACAGCGGCCTGCCGGCGCTGGCCGACGATTCCGGCATCTGCGTCGAGGCGCTGGGCGGCGCGCCTGGCGTGTATTCGGCCCGCTATGCGGGCGAGCCCAAATCCGATGCGCGCAACAACGACAAGCTCATTGCCGCACTGGCCAACCAGTCCAATCGCCGCGCGCACTACTACCTGCGTCATGGTCTACGTGCGCCACCCCGACGACCCCGAGCCGGTGATCGCCGAAGGCCGCTGGTATGGCGAAATCATCGACACCCCGCGCGGCGAGAACGGCTTCGGCTACGACCCGTATTTCCTCGTCCCGGAATTCGAGCAAAACCGGCGCCGAACTCGACGAGGACACCAAGAACGCCGTTCAGCCATCGCGGCCAGGCGTTGCGCGAACTGGTGGACAAGCTGAAGCAGCTGCAGCGGCTTGGCTGAGTCCAGCATCCTAGAAACGGCAGCTGACCGCTTTCACTCATTGGCCAGTCTGCATGGATTCTGAATTGCAACACCCCCTGCAACGCAATCGAATGGGCGTGCACGCTGCACATTCGATTGGGCCGCGCTGCCGCGCGCTAGCGGCGTTGCTTCTCGTTGCTGGCAGGAGCCAGCCGCCTCGTCGCGCCTTGCCATCGCACCGCATCACAACCCACTCGAATGAGCCCAGCCGCCGTCTCTAGGATGATTCGCTTTGCCGGCAGCGGCCTGACGGTGGCGCCGCCGCTGTCGCTCTACATCCACCTGCCGTGGTGCGTGAAGAAGTGCCCGTACTGCGACTTCAATTCGCATGCGGCGCAGGGCATTCCGGAAGCCGACTATATCGATGCGCTGCTGCTGGACCTGGAGCGTGCGCTGCCCGATATCTGGGGGCGCAGGATCCACACGCGTGTTTTTCGGCGGCGGCACCCCCAGCCTGTTTTCGGCTGAGGGCATCGACCGCATCCTGACCGGCGTGCGCACGCTGACGCCCCTGCTGCCGGGCGCGGAAATCACGCTGGAAGCCAATCCCGGCACGGTGGAGGCGGCCAGGTTCGCCGGTTTCCGCGCAGCCGGCGTCACGCGCGTTTCGCTCGGCATCCAGAGCTTCAACCCGCGCCATCTGCAGGCGCTCGGGCGCATCCATGACGACGCGGAAGCGCGGCGCGCGGCCGAACTCGCCGCCACCCATTTCGACACCTTCAACCTCGACCTGATGTACGCGCTGCCAGGGCAGACGCTGGCCGAGGCGCTGGCCGACATCGACACCGCGCTCGCCTTTCAGCCGCCGCACCTGTCGGCCTACCACCTCACGCTCGAACCCAACACGCCGTTCGGCCACACGGCGCCGCCGAACCTGCCCGACGACGACTTGGCCGCCGACATGCAGCTCGCCATCGAAGCGCGGCTGGCACGAGGCCGGCATGCAGCACTACGAAACCTCGGCCTACGCGCGGCCGCATCACGCCAGCCGCCACAACCTCAATTACTGGCAGTTCGGCGACTATCTCGGCATCGGCGCCGGCGCCCATTCCAAGCTCAGTTTTCACGACCGCATCCTGCGGCAGATGCGCACCAAGCATCCGCTGCAATACATGCAGGCGGTGGAGCAGGGCACGCACATCGCCGACGCCCGCACGCTGACGCGCGACGACCTGCCGTTCGAGTTCATGATGAACGCCCTGCGGCTCAACGAAGGCGTGCCTGCCGCGCTGTTCGAGGAACGCACCGGCCTGCCGCTGCGCGTGTGCGCCGCGGCCCTCGAAACGGGCCCGTAGCCGAAGGGCCTGCTGGAACGCGACCCGACCCGGCTCAAGCCGACGCTGCAGGGCCAGCGCTATCTGAACGATCTGCTGGAATTGTTCCTGCCGGAGCCGTGAAGGGCGCAGGCCTTATTCGGCTGCGCTGGACGGTGCGGAAACCGGCGAAAGGGTCGCGCCGGTGCGGCAGGTAGAAATTGCGGAAGCCGCTGCGCCTGAGATGCGGGTCGGTGAACGGCCCGCCGCCGCGCAATTCGCCGTGCGTGTGAAACCAGGGCTGCGAATAGTCCCGGTAGGGGTCGGCGGCAAATCCCTGATACGGCGCAAACGGGTCGCGCAGCCATTCCCAGCCGGTGCCCCAACGGAAGTCAGCCTGTCGGGTCGCGCGCAGCCACTGTCCGGCCGTGGGCAGCCGGCGACCCAGCCAGGCGGCGCAGGCCTCGGCCTCGTAGCGGTTGACGTGCAGCATGGGGGCGTCCGCAATCAGCGGCGTCCATGTCGCAAAACGCCGCACCTGCCACGAACCATTGTGTATCTTCCAGTAGACAGGATGTTCCGCTGCGCACGCCTGGCGCCATGACCAGCCCGCTTGCGTCCACCATGCTGCGTGCTGGTAGCCGCCGGCATCGACGAATTCGGCGAAGCGCGCCTCGGACACCAGGCGGGCGTCGATGTCGAACGCCGGCACCCGGGTCGCGTGGCGCCATTTCTCGTTGTCGAAGATGAAGCCTTCATCCTGTCCGCTGCCCAGGTCAATTTCGCTTTCTGCGAACAGCAGTCGGTCGGGGCGTGAAGATTGAATATCGGGTGAGGCCGGCCGCACGGGCGGCGCGTAGCCCAGGTTCTGGAAAGCCATCCACCAGGCCTCGATGTGCATGAGTTCGTGATAGAGGCAGAGCTCGGCAAAGTAGGCCAGCGCGTTGTTGGATTCATCGCGCAACCGCATCGTGACGGCGGCCGTGACGCGGTCGGCGTAGTCGTCGACCGCGGCGGGCGCCAGCAGGGGCAAATCCCAGCGGGTGTCGTGCGGAACCGTCGATGAATCGTAAAGCGCATCGGCCCGGGCGAGCAGGCTGTCGGTGAAACTGCCGTCGGTTCGGGCGCGCAGGCACCAGCGCTCCTGGAACCACACGATGTGGCCAACTTCCCACAGCGGCGGATTCAGGTGCTCGGCACGCGGCCCCAGCCATCCCTCGGCGGGCAGGGCGTCGATCAGTGCACGCAACTGCCCGCGCGCCTGCGCGAGCTTGTCGACGAGTTGCTGCGGGGTGAAGCCGCTGACGGGGTAGGCCATGTCCGTGCTATACATTGAATCCAAGTCCAATAGAATTCTAGGCGTCCAAACCGAAGACAGGTATTTTGAATCATGAGTGAACCCCTTCCCGACGAACCCATCCGGCTGACCCGCTTCTCGCATGGCGGCGGCTGTGGCTGCAAGATTTCACCGGCCGTGCTGCGCGACATCCTGTCCGACACCCCGTTCGCTTCGCATCTTGCCGCGGCCTACCCCGACCTGCTGGTCGGCATCGAGCATGGCGACGACGCCGCGGTGTACCGGCTGAACGACGAGCAGGCCATCGTCGCCACCACCGATTTCTTCATGCCCATCGTCGACGATCCGTTCGAGTTTGGTCGCATCGCCGCCACCAACGCGCTGTCCGACGTGTATGCGATGGGCGGGCGGCCGCTGTTCGCGCTGGCCATCGTCGGCATGCCGATCGGCAAGCTGCCCAACGCCGTCATCCGGCAGATCCTTGCCGGCGGCGAGTCGGTATGCAAGGCGGCCGGCATCCCGATCGCCGGCGGCCATTCCATCGACGCGCCGGAACCGATCTACGGGCTGGTCGGCATCGGCGTGGTCGATCCGCGCCGGGTCAAGCGGAACGGAAACGGCCAGGCCGGCGATTGCCTCATCCTCGGCAAGCCGCTGGGGGTGGGCATCTACAGCGCGGCGCTGAAGAAGGACGCGCTCAGCGACGACCAATACGCGGCCATGATCGCCGCCACCACCCAGCTCAACACCGCGGGCGCCGACCTGGCGGGCATCGAGGGCGTGAACGCGATGACCGACATCACCGGTTTCGGCCTGCTCGGCCACCTGCTCGAAATCACCCGCGCCTCGGCGCTGCAGGCGCGCGTCGAAATGAGCAGCCTGCCGCTGCTGCCGGGGGTGGGCGAACTGGCGCAGGACGGCCACGTGACCGGCGCCAGCCTGCGCAACTGGGACAGCTACGGCGCCGAAGTGAGTCTGGCTGGCATCCCTGACTGGCAGCGCGCCGTGCTGACCGATCCGCAGACCAGCGGCGGCCTGCTGGTGAGTTGCACGCCGGAATCCCGCGATGCGGTGTTGGCGGTGTTCGGCCAGCATGGTTTTGCCGGGGCTACGGAAATCGGCCAGCTTCAGGCCGGGTCCCAGGTGCAGGTCGTAGCCTGAGTGGCTTTCCGGTTCGTCGATTTTCCGTCGGCGCGCGATGACCTGCGGGCCGACGTGCTGGCCGGACTCGCCGCCCGACCCAAGTCGATTCCGCCGAAGTATTTCTACGATGAAGCGGGATGCCGGCTGTTCGACGCCATCTGCGAGCAGCCCGAATACGTGCTCACCCGCACCGAACGCGCACTGATGGCGTCCCGCCTGCCCGAGATCGCATCCGCTGTCGGCAAGGTCGACTGCATCGTCGAGCCGGGCGCGGGCGATTGCGGCAAGGTGCGCGCATTGCTGGACGTCCTGCGCCCAGGCCAGCTGGTGGTGATGGACATCGCCGGCAGCGCGCTGGCCGATGCGGCCGAGCCGCTCGCCCACGACCACCCGGGGATCGACGTGACTGCGCTGGGGATGGATTTCATCCGCGATCTCGAAGCGGCGGCGGCGTATCTGGGTCCGGGGCGCCGGCTGATCTACTATCCCGGGTCCAGTATCGGCAACTTCCCGCCCGACGAGGCGACCGCCCTGCTGGCGCGTTTTCGCCGCCTGGCGGGCGCGTCTGGCCAGCTGCTCATCGGCTTTGACCTGAAGAAGGATCCGCTGCAGCTGCATCGTGCCTACAACGATGCAGCCGGCGTCACCGCGGCCTTCAATCTCAACCTGCTGCAGCGGATCAATCGCGAACTCGGGGCCGATTTCGACCCCGCCCGGTTCCGCCACTACGCTTTCTACAATCCGGTCGCCGGCAGGATCGAAATGCATCTGGTCAGCCTCGCCGGGCAGACGGTGACGCTGTCCGGGCTGGACTTCCATTTCGACCCGGGCGAGACGCTGCATACCGAGCATTCCTACAAGTACCATGCCGATGAATTCGGCGCGCTGGCGGAAAAAGCGGGCTGGCGACGGGTGGGCGCGTGGGCGCAGGACGGGTTCGCAGTTCAGCTGTTCGGCCTCGCCGCAGGCGCAACAACCGTGTGAACAGGCCCTGGTACAAGTTTTCCAGAAATTGGCCGATATGACACTGTCAAGACCACGAATCGCAGCATCGAACCGCCTGTCGACCCTGGGGGAATCTGCTTGCCGGATAGCGAGATCAATCTGTTGATGGCCTGCTCCACCGAGAACGCCGCTGCGATCCAGCAGGCGCTGAGCCACTACGCCCCCCGCATGCGCGTGCATCACATCGACTCGGCGCAGGCGCTGCAGCAGGCCCTCGATTTTCCGGGCTGGCATCTGGCTTTCAGCGAGCTCGAACAGGCGGATTTTTCCGCGATCGACCTGGTCGGCCTGCTCGATGCGAGCGGGCTGGAGGTGCCGGTGCTCGTCTTCGAGGGAAGCGGCGATGAAGACGTCGCCGTCCGCTGTCTCGAATCGGGCATGTGTCGCTTGATCCGCTGCACGCCCTCTTACCTCAGAAGCCTGCCCCGCCTGGTCGACGACCTGCTCAGGCGCGCCAGCAACGAGCGGAGCCGGCGGCAGCTCGAAAAGAAGCTGATCGAAAGCGAAGAGCTTTTCGTCGACGTGTTCGACCATACCAGCGACCTGATCCAGCGCGTCGCACCGGACGGGGCGATCACCTACACCAACCGTGCCTGGAGAAAAGCCCTCGGATACAGCGAGGACGAAACCCGATCGCTCAATCTGCTCGACATCCTGCATCCTGACAGCATGGCCTGCTGCCAGGACCGCTTCAGCCGCCTGCTGAACGGCGAAGCCCTGACCTGCATCGATTTCAAGTTCGTCGCCAAGTCGGGCGAGACCGTCCACCTTTCAGGCGATTGCGGGTCGATCGTCAAGGAAGGCGGCGTGATATCGACGCGTGGCATCTTCAGGAACATTACGGAAACCGTCAGGGCCGAGGAAGCCCTGAAAATCACCGAGGCACGGTACCAGGTGCTGTACGAGAATGCCCCCGACATCTACACCACCATCAGCCCGACGGGGGAAATTCTGTCGATCAACCGTAATGGTGCTGCGATGCTTGGCTACGAGGTCGGGGAGCTGATAGGCGAGTCTGCCGCGAAAGTCATTCATCCTGAGGATCAGCGGAAGGTATTTGGCTGTGCGAACAGTCTGTTCCGTGACCCGCAAGTTCCGACCGACCTCGAGTATCGGGTCGTCCGGAAAGACGGGTCAGTCTTCTGGGTGCACCAGCGCGCCACCCTGGAACCCGGTCTGAACGCGCAGAGACTTCTGACCGTATGCCGCGACATTACGGACAAGCGGGTTCTGGAAGATCAGCTTGCCTACCAGGCGAGCCACGACATGCTGACCAGCCTGCTGAACCGGCGCGAGTTCGAGCGACGCCTGCAGCAACTCCTGTCGAAGGATGCCGAACCGGCAGACAAGCACGTCCTGTGCTTTCTCGACCTCGACCAGTTCAAGGCCGTCAACGACAGCTGCGGCCACATCGCCGGTGACGAACTGCTGCGCCAGGTCGCGGAATTGCTGAAAGGCCAGGTCCGCACACGCGACACGCTGGCGCGCATCGGCGGCGACGAGTTCGCGGTGCTGATGGAGCACGTTGCGCTGGACAAGGCCATCGAGATTGCCGAGCGCATCCGCACGACCGTCGAGGCGTTCGAGTTCCACTGGCGTTCCCAGCGCCTGTCGATCGGGGTGAGCATCGGCATCGTCCCGATTCAGGCAGGGCAGTCCATTGCCGACACCCTGAACCTCGCCGACATGGCGTGCTACACCGCCAAGAAGGCGGGCCGGAACCGGGTCTACACTCGCCATGCCGACGCGGTCCACACAGACCTGTTCGGCGCGCCCTGAGAACGTCTCAATAGCGGATCAGAACCGCTCGTCGGCACGCAGGTAGCGCCACTGGCCGGGCGGCAGCTTGCCCATCGGCACGCGGCCGAGGCGGATGCGCTTCATCGACAGCACGTGCAGGCCGACGGCCTCGCACATCTGCGCGATGTGTCCGATCCGCATGCCCTTGATCGCCACCCGCAAGTGGGTCTCGTTTTGCCAGCTGACCTTGATCGCCCGCGGCGTGTGGCCATCGACCGCTATCCCCTGGTTCAATCGCTTGAGTCCGTTCGGAACCAGTTCGCCCGCGACCTCGACGATGACTTCGTGCTCCAGGGTGGCGGCGTCCTCGGTCAGCTTGCGCGCCACCCGCCAGTCCTGGGTGAACACGACCAGACCGCCGGCTTCGGTTTCCAGCGGCACGCAGGCTGTGAGCTGGGTGAAGTGCTTTTTCAATGGGCGCAGGCCGGTGTCGTCTGCAGGCCACAGGCTGGCTGCGCCGAGCAGCCGCGACGCGGGGGTGTCGCCGTCGTTCCATTGATGGCCGGGCGGCTTGTGCAGCAGCAGGGTGACGGGTTCGGCCTGGGCGGGATCGGCCCCGGGGTCGATGTCGACGCGCTGGCCGGCAACGCGGAACTGCGGTTCCTCGACCACCACCCCATCCACCCGTACCCAGCCGCCGGCGATCAGCTGTTCGGCTTCGCGGCGCGAGCAGGCACGCAGTTCGGCGACACGTTTGGCCAGGCGGATGGGATCGGTCATGGGGGGCGGGGCAAGAAATGAGGGGGCGCCTGCGATTCTACCGCCCCGGCCGTCAGCGCATGGCGGGACGTGCATGGCCGTTGCCAGAACGCGGTTGTTATTGTCCGGGCGGGCGCGGTATGCTTTTGAATCACCCCATCCGGAGACCCCCATGAAAACCGCCCTCGCCCTGTCATTGCTGCTGTTCACTTCGTCCGCCCTCGCCGCCGTGATCGGCAAGGATGTCAGCTACAAGGCCGGCGATACGGCCATGCAGGGCTTCCTCGCCTACGACGATGCGATCAAGGGCAAGCGCCCTGGCGTGCTGGTGGTGCCCGAGTGGTGGGGCGTCAACGATTACGCGCGCAAGCGCGCGCGCATGCTGGCGCGGGAGGGCTATGTCGCGCTGGTGGTCGACATGTACGGCAACGGCCAGGTTGCGAGCAACCCGAAGGAGGCCGGCGCGCTGGCGGGCGGCGTGAACAAGAATCCGCCGCTGGCCCTGAGCCGCTTTCAGGCCGCCGAGCATTTCCTCGACAGTCAGCCCAATGTGAAAAAAGGCGAACTGGCGGCGCTCGGCTACTGTTTCGGCGGCGGCGTCGTGCTCAACATGGCGCGTGCCGGTGAGCCGCTGAAGGCGGTGGTCACCTACCACGGCGTGCTGGCGACCGACGTCGCGGTCAAGCCGGGCGACATCAAGGCCAGCCTGCGCATCTTCCACGGCGAGGCCGATCCCATCGTGCCGCCTGCGCAGGTCGAGGCGTTCAAGCTCGAAATGGACAACGCCAAGGCGGACTATATGTTCGTTGCGTATCCGGGCGTGAAGCACACCTTCACCAACCGCGAGGCCGACAGCTACGCCGCACAGTTCGGCCTGCCGCTCAAGTACGACAACGAGGCCGACACCGATTCGTGGACGCGGACGCTGGAATTCCTCAAGGCGACGCTGCACTGATGGCCGACGCCTGCGATCACGACTGCCATCTCCCGCACGCTGGCGGCAGCCTCGGCATCCCTCAAGTCGGCACCGTTCGATGCGGACGCGTTCGAGCGCGCGGTGAACGACATGCTGACCGCCTGCGGCGTGGCGCCGGATTCGGTGCATACCGGGCGCACCGCGCAGCGCGTGCGCGAGCTGTGGCAGAAGCGCCTGCTCGGCGGCTACGCGATCGAACCTGCCGAGGCGCTGGGCGAAGGCTTTGCCGACGATCGCGACGACATGGTGGTGGTGCGCGGCATCGCGGTGCACGGCGTGTGTCCGCACCATCTGGTGCCGTTTCGCGGCGTCGCGCACGTCGCCTACATTCCCGGCGGGCGCCTGCACGGCTTCGGCCGCATCGCGCGCATGGTCGATGCGATCGGCCATCGCTTCACCTACCAGGAGTGGATGACGCGCGACATCGCCGAGGCGCTGGTCAGCCATGGCAAGGCCCGTGGCGCGGCATGCATCATCGAGGCGGAACAGCTGTGCCTGCTGCTGGGCGAAGACCGGCGCGGCGACGAGCGCGTCGTCACCCAGGCCTTCACCGGCTGCTTCCGCGACAGCGACCAGCAGCGCAACGAGTTCCTGCGCGCCATCTCGCAAAGCGACCTGCGCTAGGACCTCACCGATACAGGACGATGCGGGCGATGCAAAGATCGGCCTGCATCGACCGGCCAATCGCCACCACGCCGAGTCTGCGCAGGGTTTGCAGGTCCAGCGGCGGATCGATGCGGTAGGGGTGGAATTCCGAAAACGGCAGGCGCACGGTCTGCCAGTGCGGCGCGGCCATGAAGCCGGCACGATAGGACTGCCAGACGATCCGGGTGTCCAGGGTGCGCAGGTGCAGGTTATAGCGTTCGTCATTGCCGTGGACATCGAGTTCGATACCGTGGAAATCGCGCGCATCGAGCGCGCCGGCCGGACCCAGATCGAGGCTGGCCTGGACGAATCCGCCGTTGTTTTCCAGACTGACGTCTCCGCTGAGCCGCAGGCAGGGCCGCCCTGCGACCTCTGTCGGAACCAGGCTGCCGCTTGAAACGCCCCCCATGACGGTGTCGGACACGACCCGCCAGTCGGAGCCGATCGAGGCGTGCAGATTCCCGCTGCTGCGGTCGTCGATCGTGAGGGGCATGGCAGATGGCATGTCGACCGTCGGATTTGGAGCCGGTCCAGCGCTACTCGCGAAAGCCTTCCACTTCGATCGCCAGCTTCACCTCGTCGCCGATCAGCGGGATGCCGTAGACCATGCCGAACTCCGTGCGCCGGATCGTGGTGTGCACGTCCGCGCCGCAAAAGTTGCGGAAGCTCGGGAAATGCCTGCCGCAGGCGAATTCGCGGATTTCTAGCAGCACCGGCTGGGTTACACCCAGCATCGTCAGTTCGCCCCGGGCCGATACCGGGATGCCGTCCTGATAGGTGAGGTCGCGGGCGACGAAGCGAATCTCGGGAAAGCGCGCGGTATTGAAGAAGTTGTTGCCGAGCAGCTTGCGATTCAGTTCGTCGTGGCCGGTATCGCCCGAACTGGCGTCCACGACCACCTCGATGAGGCTGTCGCCCGGGTTTTGCGCATCCAGCACCACCTGGCCGCGGCTGCGGTTGAACTTGCCGCGCATCCAGGAAACGTTCTGGTGGCGGATCTCGAAGCTGGGAAAGGTGTGCTCCGGATCGAGGACGAAACGCTCGGCCGCCCACAGGTTGGATGAGAGGGTCAGCAGCAGGGTCAGGACAAGCTTGTTCATGGGGGATTCCTTCAGGGCAGCAATACGATCTTGAACCGGACCTCGACATCGTTGGCGACCACCTCGTCCCAGTCGCCCCCGCCGATGCCGAAATCCGAGCGCTTCAGCTGGAAGCGTCCCTGCGCCAGATAGCTGCCGCCGGGTTGCCGCAGCAGCGCAAAGGGTACCGAGGCGGGTCGCGTCTGGCCCTTGATCGCCAGGCTGCCGAATGCGGTGAAGCTGCCGTTCGTTTCTTTCAGACCCGATTGCTGACGAAGGTCGCCCGCGGGTAGCGCGCCGTGTCGAACCATACCGGGCGCTTGACCTCCTGGTCCCCCTCGTCCGATCCCGTGTCGATGCTGTCAATGTCGACGTCGACCCTGAACTGGCCGGTTTCCGGGCTCGCCGGGTCGAACGTCGCCGTGGCGAGAAAGCGCTTGAACCCGCCCTCAGTCGGCACGTTCATCTGCTTGAGGCTGAAACCGAGCCGGCTCTGCGCGGCGTCCATTTTCCATTCAGCGGCCGCGGCAGGCAGGGTGATGCAGGCCAGAATCAATAACAGGACTTTCATGGGATTTTTCATGGCGGGATCCTGTCATCTGATGATGTCAGGGTAACGGAGTTCCTGGGAGTTTGCCTGATCCAGCCGCCAAAAACGGGAACTGCGCCTGTGTGCTGTCGGCAGACACATTGCGTTACGCTACCCCCTATAGCCAGGAGAGCTCGCCGAATCGTCATGACCGATCACGCCCACCGACCGCGCACACTGGTGCTGCCGCCCGCGCCCTATGCTGCCGCCCTGCTCGGCGGCTGGTGGCTGGACCGGCATGTCCATGCGCTCCCGCTCGATTGGGGGGCGACGACGCGGCCGCTGGGCTGGCTGCTGGTGGGCATCGGGCTCGCGCTGTTCGGCTGGACGCTGGTGACCTTCTGGCGTCACCGCACCACGGTCAATCCCTACAAGGCGGCGTCCAGCCTGTGCACCGGCGGGCCGTTTCGCTTCAGCCGCAACCCGATCTATGTCGGCGACTGGTTCATCCTCGGCGGGGTGTCGCTGCTGCTGGCGACGGCGTGGCCGCTGCTGTTCGCGCCGCTGATCTGGCTGATGCTGCGCTACGGCGTGATCCGCCACGAGGAGGCGCATCTCGAAGCCCGCTTCGGCGATGACTACCGTGACTACAGTACCCGGGTGCGGCGCTGGCTATGAAGCAGATTCACGGACTGGCACGGCAAGGGATGGCATCGCTTGCGGGCTTGCTGCTGGCAGGCTGCATGAGCCCGCAGGAAAACACCGACTTCGACCCGGCCAAGCCGCACCACACGCCCAGCGGTTTCCGCAACGCCGATGCCAGCGCGCTGAAGACCGAGGGGTTCTGGCGCTGGCAATGGCAGCGCCGCCTCGACGGGTTGCCGAAGCCGGCCGATCCCGCGCACCGCGACTGGCGCGTGACGCCCGACCTGGCCCTGCTGAGTGCCCCTGCGGCCAATCCCAGCGTCACCTGGATCGGTCATGCCACGGTGCTGCTCAGGCTGGGTGGGATCAACGTGCTGACCGACCCGCACTTTTCCGAGCGTGCCTCGCCGGTGCGCTTTGCCGGGCCCAGGCGCTACCAGCCGCCGGGCGTGGCGCTGGCGGACCTTCCGCGAGGTCCATGCGGTGGTGATCTCGCACAATCACTACGACCACCTCGACGTCGACAGCGTGCGCCAACTGCACGCGCGCAGCGGCGGCACGCTGCGGTTCTTCGTGCCGCTGGGATTGAAGCCCTGGTTTACCGGGCTCGGCATCGACACGGTGACCGAGCTCGACTGGTGGGAGGCAACCGAACTCGGCGGCGTGCGCTTCACGCTCACCCCGGCGCAGCACTGGAGTGCGCGCGGCCTGTTCGACCGCAACCAGAGCTTGTGGGGCGGCTGGGCCATTGCGGCGTCCGACCTCAATTTCTTCTTCGCCGGCGACACCGGCTATTCGACGGATTTCGCCGAAATCGGCCGCCGCCTCGGGCCTTTCGATCTTGCCGCGATTCCCATCGGCGCCTACGCGCCGCGCTGGTTCATGCGGATGCAGCACGTCGACCCGGGCGAGGCGCTTGCGCATGCATCGCGACCTCGGCGCCCGCCAGTCGCTGGGCGTGCACTGGGGCACCTTCGAGATGTCGGACGAGCCGCTCGATGCGCCGCCGCGCGACCTGGCGCTGGCGCGCAACGAGGCAGGCGTGGACGAGGCCGAGTTCTTCGTGCTGCGGGTGGGGGAGACGCGGCTGCTCAGCGACTAGCAGTTGGCGGCAGGCCCAGCAGCGCACAGGCGTTGGCGCTGGTCTGTCGCGCGACGATGTCGAGGTCGCAGCCGCGCAGTTCGGCCAGCGTCTGCGCAATGCGCGGCAGTTCGCCCGGCGCATTGCGGCCGCGCCCGATCCACAGCGGCGGAATGTCGGGGCTGTCGGTTTCCAGCACGATGGCTTCCAGCGGCAAGTCGACCGCGAGCCGCCGCAGGTTGTTGGCGCGCGGCCAGGTGAAGGCGCCGCCGAATCCGAGCTTGAATCCCAGCTTGATGAATTCGTCGGCCTGCTGCGGGCTGCCGTTGAAGGCGTGGGCAATGCCGCCGCGCACCGGGATCTTGCGCAGGTGCTTCAGAATCTGATCGTTGGCGCGGCGGCAGTGCAGCAGCACCGGCAGGTCGTATTCCTGCGCGAGCTTCAATTGTTCGACGTAGAAGCTCTCCTGCGTCGCGTAGTCGAGGTCGACGAACAGGTCGAGCCCGATCTCGCCGATGGCAACCGGACGCTGCGCCTCGATCTGCGCGCGCAGGTCGGCAAGGTGCTCGGGACGGTGCACGTCGATCAGCATCGGATGCAGCCCCCATGCGGGCAGACAGCCCGCATAGCGCGTGCAGGTGGCGGCCACCGCGGCGAAATTGTCGCGGCTGATGGCGGGAATCACCATCGTGGCGACGCCACCCGCCAGCGCGGCGGCGTGGACCGTGTCTCGGTCCGCGTCGAATTCCGCCGCATCGAGATGGCAGTGGGTATCGATAAAAAACGGCGCCGCCGGGTTCATTCAGTGTGTGCGCCAGAACGGCGCCGCTGGGTCGACCGAAGTGGCGCGCAAAAACGGCGCCACAGGGGGCGCCGTATCGTTTGCAGCCGACATCGACGATCAGTCGTTGCTGGCAAAGCCCAGCAGGTGCAGCAGGCTGGTGAACAGGTTGAAGATCGCCACGAACAGGGTGACGGTCGCCATGATGTAGTTGGTTTCGCCGCCGTTGATGATGTTGCTGGTCTCGTAGAGGATGAGGCCGGACATCAAGAGCACGAACATGGCCGACACCGCGAGCGACAGGCCGGGCATCTCGAAGAAGATCGCGCCGAGGCCGGCGAGGAAGCCGACCAGGATGCCGACCATCAGGAAGCCGCCCATGAAGCTGAAATCCTTGCGGGAGGTCATCACGTAGGCTGACAGGCCGAGGAAGATCGCGGCGGTGCCACCCATCGCCATCATCACCACCTGGGTGCCGTTGGGCAGCGACAAATAGGCGTTGAGGATCGGACCGAGGGTGTAGCCCATGAAGCCGGTCAGGGCGAACACGAAGGCGATGCCGAGCCCGCTGTCGCGGAACTTGGTGGTCAGGAACAGCAGGCCGAAGTAGCCGACCAGGGTGATGATGAGGCCGGGGTGCGGCAGGTTCAGCGACATCGACAGGCCGGCGGTGAGCGCGGAAAACGCCAGCGTCATCGACAGCAGCATGTAGGTGTTCTTGACGACCTTATTGGTCGAGGAGACCGCAGTCTGGCTACGGTCGATCGTGGTGGCTTGCGGATTCATGTGGTTTCCTCACGTGAAAGAGACATAAACAAACCCCGAAGGGCATGAGCGAGAGTATAGAGGGTTTTACCGGCTCAAGGTTCCCTAAACCGCGCTGGCGTTGGGGCTACTTGGGGCCGTCAATCGGCCTTTTTCTCGGACCGCATCATCAGGTTCATCAACTCGCCCGGCATCGGGAAGACGATGGTGTTGGTCTTGTCGCCGGCGATGTTGGACAGCGTCTGCAGATAGCGCAGCTGCATGGCCTGCGGCCTGGCGGCAAGGATTTCGGCGGCGGCCAGCAGTTTTTCCGAGGCCTGCAGTTCGCCTTCGGCGTGGATCACCTTGGCGCGCCGTTCGCGCTCGGCCTCGGCCTGCTTGGCGATGGCGCGCACCATCGTTTCGTCGATGTCGACGTGCTTGATCTCGACGTTGGAGACCTTGATGCCCCAGGCGTCGGTCTGCGCGTCGAGCAATTGCTGGATGTCCTGGTTGAGACGTCTCGCGCTCGGCCAGCATGTCGTCGAGTTCGTGCTTGCCCAGCACCGCGCGCAGCGTGGTCTGCGCCAGCTGGCTGGTGGCGATCGAGGAAGTCCTCCACCTGCAGGATCGCCTTGGCCGGGTCGATGACGCGGAAATACACCACCGCGTTGACCTTGACCGAGACGTTGTCGCGCGAAATCACGTCCTGGCTCGGCACGTCGAGCACCACCGTGCGCAGGTCGACCCGCACCATCTGCTGGATGCCCGGGAATGATGATCACCAGCCCCGGCCCCTTCACCTTCCAGAAGCGCCCGAGCATGAACACCACGCCGCGCTCGTACTCGCGCAGGATGCGCAGGCTGGCGGCCAGCAGCGCGACGATCAGGAACACGATGGTCAATCCGCCGAATTCAAACATGGTCAGTCTCCTTGTAAGGGTTCTACGTCGAGTGTCAGGTCATGCCGGGCACGCACCCGCACTATATTGCCGCGCTTCAGCGGCACGCTGCTGCGCACCCGCCACTGCTCGCTGTGAACCCGGGCCCAGCCCTCGTGTTCCATGTCGTCGAGGATTTCGCCGCGGGCGCCGACCATTTCCTCGGCGCCGGTGACCACCGGTCGCGCGCGCGCCTTGATCGCCATGCCGACGACGACGAAGCTGAACAGCCCGCTCGCGAGCGCCACCGGGACGATCAGCGCCCACGGGATGCCGTAGCCGGGATGGTCGGTGTCGATCAGCATCACCGAGCCGATGACGAAGGCGACGAGGCCGCCCAGCCCGAGGGCGCCGAAGCTGGGGATGAAGGCCTCCGCCGATCATCAGCATGATGCCGAGAATCATCAGCGCCAGCCCGACATAGCTGATCGGCATCACCTGCAGCGCGAACAGCGCCGAGCAGCAGGCAGATGCCGCCAACCACGCCGGGGAACAACATGCCGGGGTTGGAAAACTCGTAGATCAGCCCGTAGATGCCGAGCAGCATCAGGATGTAGGCAATGCTCGGGTCGCCGATGACCGCCAGCAGGCGGCTGCGCCAGTCGGGACCGACATGCTCGATGCTGGCGCCGGTGGTGTCCAGGGTCACGGTCTGGCCATTCATTTTGATGTTGCGGCCGTTGATCTGCTTCAGCAGATCGTCTAGGTCGGCGGCGACATGGTCGATCACTTCAAGCTTCAGTGCCTCGCTTGCCGACAGGCTGACCGCTTCACGCACCGCGCGTTCGGCCCACTCGACATTGCGCCCGCGCAGTTCGGCGAGGCCGCGGATATAGGCCGCGGCGTCGTGCACCGCCTTGCGCGTCTTGGCGTCGCCCGGCGGGCCGGGATCAGGCTTGTCTGAAGTGGCCTTGTCGGCGTCGGGCTTTTCTGCCGAAGCCGGTTTGTCGCCGCCGCTCGGAGCCAGTTCGACCGGCGTCGCCGCCCCCAGGTTGGTCGCCGGCGCCATCGCCGCGATGTGGCTGGCATACAGGATGTAGGTGCCGGCGCTGGCGGCGCGGGCGCCCCGGGGCGAGACATAGGTCGCGACCGGAACCGGCGACGCCAGGATGGCCTTGATGATGTCGCGCATCGAACTGTCCAGCCCGCCCGGGGTGTCCATCTCGATTACGATCAGTGCCGCCTGGTCCGCGATCGCCCGGTCGATGCCGCGCAGCAGGTAATCGGCGCTGGCCGGGCTGATCGCCCCCTGCACCGTCAGCACCCGTACCATCGCCGCGTTGGCGGGCATCGCCAGGCCAAGGCTGGCGAGCAGGGCAAGACGAGACAGGACGCGCAACAGGGTCAGCATGCATTCACTGTAGACGGAAAAACGCTCCTTGATGACTGCCAAAAAAAACGCCACCGTGCAGGGTGGCGTTTTTTTATGCCTCCCGCGCAAACGGGGAGCATGTCATGCAGGATTCACCCGGATGAACTCATCCGCGCCGGCTGGCATCTCGCTTCCTCATCACCAGCAGACTGAGCGGTATCAAGCTTGCAAGCACAAGCATCATCCACTCCGAGAGCGTAGGAATGTTCGTCACGTTTTTCGGCGGCAGAGGCGCACTTGCCGAGCCCGTGTTGTTGCCGGGGTCGGTGTCGCCCAGAGCATCGAGCGTGGCCTCGTTCACCAACGGGTCGGCGCCGGTATAGGGGCTGGAGGTCAGAACGGTGATGATGAAGCTGCGACTCTCGCCGACAGGCAGCACACCCACCGCACAGGTGACGCTGCCCGCCACCTCGTTGCAGCCCGGTGCCGAGACAAAGCTCACGCCGGCAGGCAGTACATCGATGACCTGTGCGCCATCACTCTCGAGAGGGCCATGGTTGGTCACGGTCAGGGTGTAGGGAATTTCCATGCCCGGATTGACGGTCGTCACCGGGGTGCTCTTGGTCAGACCCAGATCGGTGGCGATGCTCACTCTGCGCGTGGTGGTCGCCTCGACCACTTCGTTGTTGGTCATCAGCGCCTCGGCTTCGTCCACCCTCACATCCACTTTGTTGAAGGCTGTCCCGCTGAATGCTCCCGGGACGGTAATGGCCTCGGCTTTCATGTCGTAGGCCACCGTGGCCACGGTCCCGCTTGCGATACCTGGGAAGGTGCAGGTCAGCGTGCCTGCGGTCGCGCCTACCGGGGGCTCGGTACAGGTTCCGCCGTTGTCCACCGTCAATCCGCCCTGGTAACTGAAAATCGCAGTGGGGGAAGCCACAGGATCGGGGAAGATATCGGTCATCACCAGATTGGTGCCGAAGGACGGGCCGCCATTGCTGATCGTGATGGTGTAGCGCGTATTGGTGCCGAGGTCGATGGGGTCGGCACCGTCTTCCTTGTTGACCAAAATATCCAGTTGGGCTGCCGTCACCGGGGTGGTGGTCGCGGCATTGTTGTTGGCGAAGTTCGATTCGAGCGTCGTCGTGGTGACCGCCACGTTGTTCACCAGATTCTGCCCTGCCGCCGTACCCAGCGGGCGCACGGTGTAGGTGACGGTTTCCTGCGCACCGCTGTTGATGCTCGCCCAGGAACAGATCAGCTCGCCTCCCGCATCGCCGGGCGCGGGCTGCGTCGAACAGCTTCCACCCCCGCTCACATTGCTCAAGGCGATAAACGCGGCGTTGGCAGGCAGCGTGTCGGTCATGCTGACGGTTTGCGCAGTGGAGGGTCCGTTGTTGCGGACCGTGGCGACATAGGTCACGGTGGCGCCTGCGGGAACGGAGGCCGGATTGGCGGTCTTGGTGACTTGAACGTCCACTTTTGCCGTCACCGTACTGGTGACCGAGCCGGTATTGTTGGTTCGGTTCGGGTCGCCGATGTTTTGCGAAAACACGCTCGCGGTGTTGGTGCGAGACCCCGTGGCCGCAATGCTCGGGCGCACTACCACGGTGACGCTGGCCGTACCGCCATTGAGCAGGGTGCCCAGATTGCAGCTCAGATTGATGCTTGTGCCGTTGGCGGGCGCCGCCGGGGAGCAACCGCCCTGCGAAGGCGTCGCAGACTGCAGGCTGCCGGTGCCGACCAGGCTGCCCAGGGTGTCGCTGACCACGACATTGGTCGCACTGCTCGGACCGTCGTTGCGCACCGATATGACATAGGTCAGGTTCTCGCCCGCCTCGACCGGATTGGGCGCAGCCGTTTTCGAGGCCAGCACCAGATCCGCCTCCGAGCCCGAGGCGGTTGCCGTAGCCGTAGCCGTGCTGCAGTTGTTCGCCGTGCTTGCGTCATTGCGTCCTGCCAGGCCTGTAAACGTGACACAGCCAGTGTTGGCGACCGCACCGGAGGCAGTTTGCGCCACCGGCACCGTAATGGTGGGGAGGTTGCTGTTGACGTTGAAGGCGGCCGTCAGCGTACGGCTGCAGGTCAATGCGACGGGGCCGGCTGCCGGGAGGCCGGCCGTCGGGCTGCACGACCAGCCACTGCCTGAGGGCGCGGCTCGCAGGGTCACCCCCGCCGGGATGGTGTCCGTCACGGTCACCACATCGCCCGCCTGCGCGGCCAGCGGCCCGAGGTTGCGCACCACGAGGGTGTAATTGAAGGCCTGGCCCACGACTACCGGGTTGAAGCTGGTCGACTTGGTCATGCTCAGGTTGACCTGGTCGGTCGAGACGATATTGACCGTCGCGGTATTGTTGGACACCGGGTCGGTTTCCGGAATGACGATGGTCGCGGAATTCGAAAGCGTCCCCGCGGAGGCTGCTGTCGCCACCACGGTGATGGTGGGCATGTTGGTGTAGTTGCCGCCGGTGTAGGGCCCGGGGCGCGTGCAGGTGACGACCGGACTGGCGTTGTCGCAGGTCCAACCCGTTCCTGTGGCTGAAACCAGGTTCAAACCCGCACCCAGGGTGTCGGTGACGGTAATCAGGCCCGAGCCGGTCGAGCCTGGCGGCATGCCCCCGTTGAGGCGCGGGGTCAGGGTGTAGGTGACGTTGGCGTTTTGCGCCACGCTGGTTGGCGAAGCCGTCTTGGTGATGCTGACATCCGAACCGGTGTTCGACACCACATTTACGGTGTTGGTGTTGTTGGTGAGGTTGCCGTCGGGCATGGCGCTGCCATCGGTCTTGAAGGCGGCGACATCGAACGCCGCCGTCACGGTCCCTGCAACGTTCAGCACTGCCGGCACCGTCAGGGTGGGGGCAGAGGCACTCACAGCCAGCGCACCGATGCGGGAACAGCTGATCGTGCCGCTGCTGCGCGGATAGCCTGTGCCTGGCGTGCACGTCCAGCCGGTGCCCGTCGGCACGCTCGTGATCATGGCACCGCCAGGCACGGAGAAGCTGATGGTTTGACGTGCATCCGCGGCGAGCGAATCCGGGCCGAGATTGGTCGAAACCAGGGCGTAGCTGTAGTTCTGCCCCGCTGTCACCGTCGCTGCCGACGGCGTGGCGACAATGCGCATGTCGGCGGCAGCTTGCGCCGTGGTGGGCTGGGCAACGTTGACGTTGTTGCCGGAATTGGGATCGACAGTCGACGCGCCTGCCGTCGCGACGTTCGTCCACACGCCAGCGGTGGGCAGGATGACCCGGATGGTGACGGTCTGGAAGCTGGTGACCGGGAAGGTGAACGGGATGTCGCCCAATGCACACGACACCGTTCCGGCCGATTGCGAGCAGCTCCCCGCTGTCGTCGTGACGCCGACGAAGCTCGAGCCGGCAGGCAGCGTATCCGTGAGGGTGACGGCGGTGGCGGGCCCCGGACCGTTATTGTCGATACGCAGGGTGTAGGTGAACACACCGCCCGCAGGGCCGGGGTCGGGTGAATCGGAGTGATTGAGCACCAGGTCGGCATCCGCCTGGGCGGCTGCCGAGAAGCCGCCAGCCAGCAGAGCGGCGAGCAGCAGGAGGGCCTTCATGCCCAGGCCGGGAAAGCGGCGATTCGATTGGGCATGGGGACCGGACAGGGCAGCAGCAGCTTGCAGCATTGGGAAATCCTGAAGTTCAGAAAACAGCGACTTAGATTTATATGGAGTGCGGCCAGGATGTTAGCGGCAATGCAAGGCAGAAATATAGAGAACCATCTTTTTTTTACATTCCAGAACATATGGCCTGGAGCAGCCTGACACGGATGGAGCCCACCGGACGAAGCGCGACGTACCCGCCCATAGTCGTTCGTCACTCAGCGGAGGGAAGTTAGGGCATGTTTACACTAATTTCACATCTGCGACGAGGCCGATTCGGGATGCAGCCCGCGAAGCGGGCCGCGCCGCAGTGTCGTTCACTGCAAGCGGCTCGCGACAAAGGAATGCGCCCGAATCGACCCGTCCCTTCGGGTTGCCGCGAGAAAACGCATCTGCGGCGTTGCGCCGCTTGGCAAGGCATGGCCCTTGCCGGCGCGGCGCGCCTTGCATCCATCGCTTTCTCGCGGCAACGCGGGTGAGAAAATAGTGTAAACACGCCCTAGCTGGCCACCACCGGCACGATGATCAATTCGACCCGCCGATTCAGTTGGCGGCCGGCTTCGGTGGCATTGTCGGCGCGCGGCTCGGTTTCACCCCTGCCGTAGCCGTCGAGTCGCAACGGGTTGACGTTCTGGCTGGCGAAATAATCCAGCACCGCCTGCGCCCGCTTTTCCGACAGCACCTGGTTGTCGGCATGGGTGCCCACGCTGTCGGTATGGCCGATCACGGTGACGGTGGTCTTGCCATACTGGTTCAGCACGGCGGCAATCTTCTTCAGCGTTGTGGTGTAGCCCGGCTTCAATACGGTGGAGAGATTGTCGAAGCCGGTGGCGGAAGTCATGTTGACGATCAGCGCATTGTCGCGCGCGCGCTTGTCGATGCTGACTTCGCCGCGCTGGATTTCCGGCTGCAGCTGCAATGCCAGGTCCTTGGCCTGCTTGTCCATGTAGTAGCCGACCGCGCCGCCGGCCAGCCCGCCGCCGACGGCACCGATCAGCGCCCCCTTGCCGCGGTTGTTCTTGTTGATCAGCGCGCCCAGTGCCGCCCCGCCCGCAGCGCCGATCAGGGCACCCGTTTCGGTCTTGTTGAGGTCGCGGCTGTCGCCGAGGTCGTTGGTTGCACAGGCCGAAAGCAGGAGGGTGGCCGTCAGCGGCAGCGCAATGAGGGAGGGGTTCATGGTGAATCCTGAGGAGGGAGTGAAATCATTGAAAAAACATGGCCCGCGGATGGTTCGCGCGGTTCAGGCGACGAATCGTTGGCAGGATTCTTCTTCGGCCATCGGGCCGCAAGCTTTAGGCTGGATCCGAGGGGTCGTTGTCCTGTGCCGGAACGGGGGCAAGCGACTTGATCTTGAGGTGCAGTGCCGCCTTGCCAAGCAGGTGCGCGCTCACCGGCGCGGTCATGAAGAGGAACAGCGTGACCAGCCCCTCGTGCAGGCTGACGCCTGTGTCGCGCATGCTGAAAAACACGGCAGAGGCGACCAGCAGGCAGCCGACGCCAAGCGTGGTGGCCTTGGTGGGCCCGTGCAGGCGGGTGTAGAAATCGCGCAGGCGGGCGAGTCCGAGCGAGCCGATAAAGGTGAAGACCGCACCGGTCAGGATCAGGACGGACAGCAGGATATCGATCATGTGGCGAGTTCCCTCATTCGATGATGTCCCCGCGCAGCAGGTATTTGCATAGCGCCACGGTGCCGACGAAACCCATCATGGCGATCAGCAGGGCTGCCTCGAAATAGATGGCGTTTCCGCGATGGATGCCGAACACGACCAGCAGGGCGATGGTGTTTACGTAGAGCGTGTCGAGCGCGAGGATGCGGTCGGGGGCGTCCGGGCCTGCCAGCAGGCGCCAGAAGCTCAGCAGGAAGGCCAGGCTGATGAGAGCGAAGGCGATCAGGAGGGCGGTGCTCAGCATGGCTCGATGTCCTGTTCAAAGATCTTCTTCAGCGGGATTTCATAACGCTGCTTGATTTCGGCGACCAGCGCTTCGGCGTCATCGGTATCCAGCGTGTGAACCGTCAATGTGCGCCGGTCCGCACTCAGCAGCACCGACACCGTGCCCGGGGTCAGCGAAATGGTATTGGCCAGCAGGCTGATGGCGAGGTCGGTGCTGAGCGTCAGCGGCACCTGGACGAAGGCCGGGCGCAGCTTGGTCGGTCCTTGCAGGATCAGGCGTGCAACGTGAAAGCTGCCGCGCACGATGTCGACGATCAGCACCCACAGGTAGCGCAACAGGGTGAGCGGATGGTGGATGCGGATGGATTCCGGCCAGAAGCGCGAGGTGGCGAAGGGAATCAGCCAGCCCAGCAGTGCCCCGAGCGCCAGATGGCCGGCTGACACCTGGTTGGCCAGCAGCAGCCACAGAATGACCAGGGCGAGCGACAGCAGGGGATGGGGCAGGAAGCGTCTCATGGTGCTGCCTCTGCAAGCGGTTCACTATCAGACGACCGTCCCAGCACGGCCTCGATGTAGTGCTGTGGCGCCAGCAGCTGTGCGGCGGTGGCGGTGGCGTATCGGGAGAGCGGCCCCGCCCACAGCACCAGGCCGACTCCCAGCAGCAGCAGGCCTGCCACGGGTGCGAGCGCGGCAGGCGTCGGCGGCGTCAATGCGGCCGGATCATGGGTGCTGTGGGTGCGATAGAACAGCAGGCTGCCGCTACGTGCCAGCGCAATCATGGCGGCGAGGCCGGTGGCGAGCACCACGCTCCACACCCAGGTCAGCAGCGGCGAATCGAATGCGGCCTGCAGCAGCATGAATTTGCCGATAAAGCCCGCAAGCGGCGGCAACCCGGTGGCGGCCATGGCGACGACGAAGAACAGCCCGCCCAGCATCCGAGCGCCAGGCATTGCGGGACCGGATTCGAAACGGTCGGCGAAGGGGCCACGCGCCCGGCTGATCAGGTCGGCCAACAGGAACAGCGCGGCGATGGCAAAAGTGGTGTGCGGCAGATAATACAGACCGGCAGCCAGCGCATCGACGCTGCCGAGGCCGAATGCCAGCAGCAGCGTGCCGATCGAGGCCACCACCAGATACGCTGCCTGCTGTTTGAGCGTGGTGCTGGCAAGCACGCCGAGGGTGCCCAGTACCAGCGTGGCGAGCGCCAGCGGCGCCAGCCAGGGGTCGAGCAGGTTGGCCAGCGGCCCGGCATCGGCACCGAACATCAGGCTGTCAACGCGCAGGATGCCGTAGGCGCCGACCTTGGTCATGATGGCGAACAGTGCTGCCACCGGCGCACTGGTGTGGGTGTAGGCGGCCGGCAGCCACAGGTACAGCGGCAGCAGTGCCGCTTTCAGCGCAAACACGCCGAACAGCAGCAGGCTGGCGGACTGCACCAGCGCCAGGTTCTCGGCCGGCGTGTGGGCGAGCTTGACCGCCAGATCGGCCATGTTGAGCGTGCCGGTCACCCCGTAGAGCGTGCCGACCGCGAACAGGAACAAGGTCGACCCCACCAGGTTGATGACGACGTAATGCAGCCCCGCCTTGACGCGGTTGCGTCCGCCTCCGTGCAGCAACAGGCCGTAGGAGGCGAGCAGCAGGATCTCGAAGAAAACGAACAGGTTGAACAGGTCGCCGGTGAGGAAGGCGCCGTTGAGGCCGAACAGCTGCAACTGGAACAGCACATGAAAGTGACGCCCCGCGGCATCGATGCCGCGGATCGCGTAAAGCAGCGCGAATACGGCCAGCAGCGATGTGATCAACAGCATCCACGCCGCCAGGCGGTCGACCACCAGCACGATGCCATACGGTGCCACCCAGTTGCCGAGCGCATACACCAGCAAGCTGCCATCGCTGGTCGTGTGTACCAGCGCGATCGCCAGCGGAATCAGCGCCAGCGTGGCGAGCAGGCCGATGCCGCGCTGCATCGACAAGACGCGGCTGCGCAGCCCCTGCAAGGAGGGGGCCGCCTGAGGGTCATCTCCTGCCGGGCGTTCCTGGCGCAGAGCCAGCAGCAAGATGCCGGCGAACAGCGGCAGCACCACCGGCAGGATGGGCAGGTGCGCGAAGCCGCTCATCGGTGCCTGTCCTCGTCACGGTGCAGGCCGTCCACGTCATCGTTGCCCAGTTCGGAGCGTGCCTTGAGCGCCAGCACGATGACGAAGGCCGTCATGCCGAAGCTGATGACGATGGCGGTGAGCACCAGTGCCTGCGGCAACGGATCCGTGTAGGCCTCCGCCGTGGCGCTGATCACCGGCGGCACGCCGATGGCGAGCCGGCCCATGACGAACAGGAACAGGTTGACGGCATACGACATCAGGGTCAGCCCCAGCACCACCGGAAAGGTCTGGCCGCGCAGGGCGAGAAACACCCCGCCGGCAGTCAGCACGCCGATGACGAGCGCGATCATGGCCTCCATCAGTGGGGGCTCCTGTGTTTGGGGGGGGTGTGGTGCAGGCCGCCGAGATTGAGCAGGATCATCAGGCTGGCGCCGACGACGACCAGGAATACGCCGAGATCGAATGCCATCGCCGACGCCAGTTCGAAGTCGCCGACGACGGGCCAATGCAGATGGCCATGGGTCGAAGTGAGAAACGGCGCGCCGAACAACCCGCTGGCGAGGCCGGTGATGGCGGCGACGCCCAGCCCCCAGGCAACCAGCGGATGGCTGTCGGACGGCATGCGCTGCTGGGTCCAGTGGGTGCCGTTGGCGAGGAATTGCACGATCAGCGCCACCGCGGTGACGAGGCCGGCGATGAAGCCGCCGCCGGGCTGATTGTGGCCGCGCAGCAGAATGAACACGGCGACCAGCAAGGCCAGCGGCAGCAATATCTGCGTCAGCGTGGCCATGATCACCGGGGTGGCGTCGGGATCCCACGGGCGACCGGCGCCGTCGCGAACCGGGGCAGGAAGATGCAGGTGCTGCAGCATCGCCACGATGCCCAGTCCGGCCAGGGCCAGCACGGTGATTTCGCCCAGCGTGTCGTAGCCGCGGAAGTCGACCAGGATGACGTTCACTACGTTGCTGCCGCCGCCGCCCGGTACGCTGTTTTCGAGGTAGTAGCCGGCGATGGTCTGGTAGGGCCGGGTCAGCACCGCCCACGCCAGCGCCGCGGTGCCGGCGCCCGCCAGCAGCGCGATTACGCCGTCACGCCAGACGCGTGCCGGGGCGTGCTCGGACGAACCCTGTTGCGGCAGGAAGTAGAGTGCCAGCAGCAACAATATGATGGTGACGATTTCGACCGAAAGCTGGGTCAGCGCCAAGTCCGGCGCGGAAAACTTGACGAAGATGAGGGACACCACCAGCCCCACCACGCCAATGGTGACAAGTGCGGTGAAGCGCTGCCGGACAAGCCAGACGGTGGCCAGCGTGGCGACGATCAATGCGCCGGCGGCGAGCAGGCTGACGGCGTCGAGTGGCATCCTGCTGCGGCTGCCGGTCAGCGACGTGTCGCCTGCCAGCCAGGGCGATACGCCCAGCACCAGCGCGGCCACCAGCAGGAAGAACACCTGGCGCTGCAGCGAGCCGGTATCGATCAGGCGAGTGAGGCCGCGCGCCAGCGCAGTCAGCGCATCGAGCAGCGCGTTGTAGACGATGCGCGCATCGAGACGGCCGTCGTTACGGTCGTGCCAAGCTACCAACGGATAGCGCAGCATGTAGATCAGCCCCCCTCCCGCCATTGCAAGCAGGCTCATGATCAGGGCGGGATTGACGCCGTGCCACAGCGCCAGGTGATACGCCGGCAATGCGGTCTGCAGCGTGCTTTGCGCCGCCACCGCCAGCAGTGGCGCGACGGTAATTGCAGGCGCCATGCCTACCACGAGGCACAGCACCACCAGGATTTCCACCGGCACCTTCATCCAGCGCGGCGGTTCGTGCGGCGTGTGCGGCAGATCCACCGGCTCGCCATTGAAGAAGACATCGTGGATGAAGCGGATCGAATAGGCCACGGCCAGCGCCCCGGCCAGGGTGACCAGCGTGGGCAGCAGCCAGCCGCCGATCAGGTGTTCGGAAATCTGCATCGCCTCGCCGAAGAACATTTCCTTGGAAAGAAAGCCGTTCAGCAGGGGCACGCCGGCCATCGCGGCGGCGGCCACCATCGCCAGCGTTGCGGTGTAGGGCATGAATTTCCACAGGCCATGCAGGCGCCGCATGTCGCGGGTGCCGGCCTCATGGTCGATGATGCCGGCGGCCATGAACAGCGAGGCCTTGAAGGTGGCGTGGTTGATGATGTGAAACACGCCCGCGACAGTGGCGAGCGGCGTCGACAGGCCGAACAGCAGCGTGATGAGGCCGAGATGGCTGAGGGTCGAGTAGGCGAGCAGGCCCTTGAGGTCGTGCTTGAACAGTGCGACATAGGCCCCGAGCAGCAACGTCACCAGCCCCGCGCCGCTCACCAGCCAGAACCATTCCGGTGTGCCGGACAACGCCGGATACAACCGTGCCAGCAGGAACACGCCGGCTTTCACCATGGTCGCCGAGTGCAGGTAAGCCGATACCGGCGTGGGCGCGGCCATCGCATGCGGCAACCAGAAATGAAACGGGAATTGTGCCGACTTGGTGAACGCGCCGAGCAGGATCAGCAACAGCGTCGGCACATACAGCGAGTGTGCGCGGATGCGGTCGCCGGCGGCGAGCACGTCGCTGAGTTCGTAGCTGCCGACGATGTGGCCCAGCAGCAGAAAGCCGCCCAGCATCGCGAAGCCGCCCAGGCCGGTCACCGTCAGCGCCATGCGCGCACCCTGGCGCGCTTCCTCGCGGTGCTGCCAGTAGCTGATCAGCAGGAAGGACGTCAGGCTCGTCAGTTCCCAGAAGATCAGCAGCAGGATCAGGTTTTCCGACAGCACGATGCCGAGCATGGAGCCCATGAACAGCATCAGGTAGCTGTAGAAGCGCCCCATGCTGTCGCGCTCGGACAGGTAATAGCGTGCGTACAGCACGATCAGCAGGCCGATGCCGAGGATCAGACCGGCAAACAGCAGTGACAGGCCATCGAGGCGAAGCGACAGATTCAGCCCCAGCGCGGGCATCCATTCGAGCTGCTGGATCAGGGTGGTGCCGGCAAAAGGCAGGCTGAACGACGGCGCCAGCCAGAGTAGCGACGTCAGCGTGACGGCACCGGCCGCCCAGGCGGAATGCGAACGCCCGAGGCGGGACGCCAGCGCAACCAGGGCTGCACCCAGAAAAGGGGTCAGAACAACAAAGAAAAGCGTCATCGATCGGGGATCTGGGTTCGGACCGGTTTGTGGCCTGAAGACGTCGCCATTCTAACGTGACTTGCGCGATGAAACGCGGCACCGTAAACCCGGCCGGGATGCGCCGCGCGTCTTCGGTGGACGCGCCCGGATGGCCTTGGGGCAGGTTCGGCGGCAGTCTGGCCCGGGCCGGAATAATTTCCACCCTGGCGAACTCGGCAACTTTTCCGCGGACTAAGATGGGCCTGATTGCCCGGGCGCGGCACTTGCCGCCTCTCGACCTTCATCCCTTTCCCTCAAGGAGAACTGCCATGAATACCATCCGACATACCACCCTCATGCTTGCATTGGCCGCTGTCATGGCGCTGCCTGCTGTTGCCCGTGCGGCGGAAGAAGCCCCTGTGGCGCCAGCCGACAGCGCAGAACAGGCCACGCCCGCACCCATGGCCGGCATGGGAATGGGGCCAGGCATGGGCATGGGGTATGGACCCATGCACGGTGAAAACTGCCGCCTGAACAAGGCCAGGAAGTTGAGCGATGGCACGCCATGCATGAGGGGACCCGGCCAGGGATGCCGGATGGCGGATAGTAACGCCATGACCGACCAGCGCCTCGACATGCTGGAAAAACGCCTGGACATGATGCAAATGATGCTGGAGATGATGATGCGGCAGCAGTCTGCTGGCGGCAGGCAGTAAGCAAGGCGTTCCCTCGTCACAAGGCCACCCCGACGGGTGGCCTTTTTCATGCGTGCGGGCATCGCGCCAAGTGGGGACGGATCTGCTCGTGTCCGGACTGGAACGGGTTTTGTGGGAAAATGGGCCCCGGCGAGAAACCAGAGCCCCCTCGTGCCGGACTCACGCCTTATTCGCTACACATCGTTCCACCCTGCGCAGGTGCACCGGGGGAATTTGCCGTCCCCAATGTGCATTGCCCCGGGTGAGTCCCACAGCCGGATAGCGCGGGCACATCGTCCCATTACCCCGTATCCATGAAATTCATTTCCTGCCCGAGTTATTCCCCTTCCCAGGCCAGGCTGTGCGTGCTCAGCGGCCTGACCGTCGCGCTGGCGCTGGTGCCGGAGGCCATCGCCTTTGCCTTCGTCGCGCAGGTGCACCCGCTGGTGGGGCTGTATGCGGCCTTCATCGTCGGCCTCATCACGGCGGCCTTCGGCGGCCGGCCGGGCATGATCTCGGGGGCCACCGGCGCGCTGGCGGTGGTGATGGTGGCGCTGGTGGTGACCCACGGCGTCGAATACCTGTTTGCCACCGTGGTGCTGATGGGCCTGCTGCAGATCGCCTTCGGCTTGCTGAAACTCGGCAAATTCATCCGCATGGTGCCGTTCCCGGTGATGATCGGCTTCGTCAACGGCCTCGCCGTGGTGATTTTTCTGGCGCAGCTCGGCCACTTCAAGATCCCGGACGCCGCCGGCAATCCGGTGTGGATGACGGGCCTGCCGCTCTACACCATGCTCGGCCTGATCGCGCTGACGATGGCGATCATCTACCTGTTGCCGCGCGTGACCCAAGCCCTGCCGTCGGCGCTGGCCGGCATCGTCGCGGTGTCGCTGCTGGTGATTCTTGCCGGCGTCGACACCCGGACCGTGGGCGACATGGCGTCGATCGAGGGCGGCCTGCCGCAGTTCCACCTGCCCGCCGTGCCGTTCACCTGGGAAACGCTGACGATCATCTTTCCCTACAGCCTGATCCTGGCGGCGATCGGCCTGATCGAATCGCTGCTGACGCTGAACCTGATCGACGAAATGACCGACACCCGCGGCCAGCCCAATCGCGAGTGCGTGGCGCAGGGCACGGCCAACGTGGTCACCGGCTTCTTCGGCGGCATGGGCGGCTGCGCGATGATCGGGCAGAGCATGATCAACGTGAACAACGGCGCCACGCAGCGCCTGTCCGGCATCGCCGCGGCGCTGTTCCTGCTGTCGTTCATCCTGTTTCTGTCGACGCTGGATCGAACTGATCCCGATCGCCGCGCTGATCGGCCTGATGTTCGTGGTGTCGCAGAAAACCTTCGCCTGGGGCAGCCTCACCGCGCTGCGCCGGGTGCCGCGGAGCGATGCCTTCGTGGTGGTCGCCGTCACCGTGATCACCGTATTCACCGACCTCGCCGTCGCCGTGGTCACCGGGGTGATCATTTCCGCCCTGGTGTTCGCCTGGCAGCACGCCAGGCACATCGACGTCAGCGTCGGGGTCGAGGACCATGGCTGGAAGGTGTACCAGCTCTACGGCACGCTGTTCTTCGCTTCCACCTCGGATTTCCTGTCCAAGTTCACCCCCGCGGACGACACCGACGAAGTGGTGATCGATTTCGCCCGCGCCAAGGTGATGGACCACTCCGCGGTCGAGGCCATCGACAGCCTCGCCGAGCGCTACCGCAAGGCCGGCAAGCGCCTGCACCTGCGCCACCTGAGCCCCGACTGCCTGGAGCTGCTGACCAAGGCCAAGGACATGGTCGAGATCGACGTGCGCGCAGACCCGCATTACCACATCGCGGACAACAAGCTGGGCTGAACCGGGCCGTAACTCTGCGCCGCATCGCCTGGCGCGGTCGGGCCGGTGTGTGACGGCCGCCGCAAGCAGGCTGCATAATGGGAATTGCCTGTCCGCTTGCAGCGGACACCCCGCGCGTTACCAGGAGAGCCCCATGAAAACGGTTTCATGCATCCTTGCCGCCACGGACTTTTCCGATGCCTCGGCGTGTGCCGTACGCCGCGCCGCCATGATCGCCGGCCAGTTCGGCGCCGCCTTGCATGTGCTGCACGTGGTGCCGCCGCTGAGCCTCTATCCGGGACAGAACATCGACGCCGCGGCGCTCGACGATGACGCGCTGGAGGGTGCGGGCGCGCAGATCGACGCGCTGCTGCCGGGGCTTGCCGAACAGTACGGCATCCGAACTCACGCCGCCAGGCGGATCGGCCGCATCCATGCGCAAATTGCCGACTATGCGCAGGAAGTGGCGGCGGACCTGGTGGTGGCGGGCGCACGCGGCAATCATTCGCGGATGCGTTCCTTCCTGGGGTCCACCACCTCGCGTTTGCTGCGGGTTCGCAGCGGCCCGCTCCTCATCGTGCGCCGGCCCAACTGGCCTTACAAGCACGTGCTCGCAGCGGTCGATTTCTCAGTGGATTCGGATGTGGCACTCGCCTGGGCGCGGCGGCTGGCAGAGGGGGTACACCTGGACGTACTGCATGTCCTCGCGCCAGAACTTGACCGCCGCCTGCCTGAAGCGGCGCGCAAGGCGGCCAATACGGACATGCGCGCCATCGCGACCAACCTGATGCGCAACCTGCTGTCGGACCTGCCTGGCGATATCGCCGGCCATGTCGAGATGGGTCATGTGCCGACACGCATTTTCGAAATGGCGCAGCAATGGCATGCCGACCTCATCGTCGCCGGCCGGCACGGGCATGGCGGGCTGGAAGCCTTCCTGCTCGGCAGCGTGAGCAAGGATATCGCCCAGGCCGCGGAGTGCGATGTGCTGGTGGCCGGCGTGGAGTGACCGGCCATGGGCGCATGCAATGCCTGGGCACCCCGCCGCGACCCCCTCGCGACCATCCCGCCGGCTGCCAGGCCATGAACGCCCCGTTTCAGGAAATCGCCCTGCTGCTTGCAGCCGCTGCCGGCATCGGCGCGCTGGCGGTTCGGCTGCGCCAGCCGTTGATACTGGCTTACATCGTGGTGGGCATCCTGGCCGGTCCGGTCGGCCTGGGCTGGGTGACGGCGCACGACCCACTCGATCTGCTGGCCCAGGTCGGCGTGGCGGTGCTGCTGTTTACCGTGGGGCTCAAGCTCGACCTGCACCTGGTGCGCCGCCTGGGCGCGGTGGCGCTGGCAACCGGGCTGGGGCAGCTGTTCTTCACCATCCTGTTCGGCTACCTGCTCGGTCTGGCGCTCGGCATGGATCACCTCAAGGCCATCTACGTGGCGGTGGCGCTGACCTTCTCCAGCACCATCATCATCGTCAAGCTGCTGTCGGACAAAAAGGAACTGGATTCCCTGCACGGCCGCATCGCGGTGGGCTTTCTCATCGTCCAGGACATCGCGGTGGTCATCGCCATGATGACCATGAGCAGCCTGAACATGGCCGAAGCGGGCGGGGTCGTCGCCACCCTGGGCACGATCGCGTTGAAGCTTGCCATCGCCGGCCTGATGCTCGCTGTCGCCATGCGCTATGTGCTGCCGCGTCTGCTCGATCTGGTGGCGCGTTCGCAGGAATTGCTGTTGCTGTTCGCCATCGGCTGGGGCGTTGCGCTGGCCACGCTGGGCGAGGCGATGGGCTTCAGCAAGGAAGTGGGCGCCTTTCTGGCCGGGTTCTCGCTCGCCACTTCGCCCTACCGCGAGGCCATGAGCAATCGCCTGAGCCCGGTGCGCGATTTCCTGCTGCTGTTTTTCTTTCTCGACCTCGGCGCCAAGCTGGAATTCCAGGCCTTCGAGGGACAGATTCTGTCGGCCATGGTGCTGTCCGGCTTCGTGCTGATCGGCAATCCCCTGATCGTCATGGCCATCATGGGCTACATGGGATATCGCAAGCGCACCGGCTTCATGGCGGGGCTGACGGTGGCGCAGATTTCCGAATTTTCCATCGTCTTCGTCGCCATGGGGGTGACGCTGGGCCATGTCGGCGGCGATGCCCTGGGCCTGGTGACGCTGGTGGGTCTGACCACCATCAGCATCTGCACCTACATGGTGTTGAACGGCCAGGCCTTGTACGAAAGATTGAAGCGCGGACTCAGGGTGTTCGAGCGCCGGACGCCGTTTCGCGAACTGACGGCGATCGAGAACACTGAGACGGCGCCCGCAGTGATCCTGTTTGGGCTGGGCCGGTATGGCGGGCGCCTGATGCAGACGCCTGCACGAACAGGGCGTCGCCACGCTGGGGGTGGATTTCGATCCCGAAGCGGTGCGGCGCAGCCGCCGCCACGGACTCGACGTGCGCTTTGGCGATGCCGAGGACGCCGAGCTGCCCGCCAGTCTGCCGCTGGGGCGGGTGCGCTGGGTGGTCAGTGCCTTGTCCGATGTCGGCGTCAATCGCGCCCTCATGGCCGCGCTGCGCGCGCATGGCTACACTGGTCAGGTGGCGGTAGCCGCGCACGGCGAGGCTGATGCAAGCCTGTTGAAAAAAGCCGGGGCGGAACGGGTGTTTCATCCCTACAAGGATGCCGCGGACTATGCGGCGGAGGAACTCCAGCAACACGATGCAGCACAATCCATGATGAAACCTAAACCAATCGAAACCCTGCTGGCTGCCACCGATTTTTCCGCTACGTCCGGACGCGCGTGCGAGCGTGCCGCGATGCTGGCGGTTCAGCACAATGCCCGCGCTCATCCTGCAGCACAGCCTTCCCGGACAGGCGATGAAACGTCTGCACGATCGTCTGTTGCATGGAGATGCACAAACCGAAGCGCAATTGCGTGATTATTTCGAGAGCATGTTGCGCCAGTCCGCAGAAGATCTGGCCGCGCGCTGGAAGATCGACGTCACCCCCATGCTGACAGTGGGACAGCCTCACCGCGAGATCACCCGCGTCGAGCGGGAACAAGGCGTCGACCTGGTGGTACTGGGTGCAATGGGCGAGCACCCGGCGCGCGAATTCTTTTTGGGGTCCACTGCCGAGCGGGTGGTCCGTGAGGCCACCGTGCCGGTACTGGTGGTCAGAAATTCGCCTGCTGAAAAGTACCGGCGTGTACTGGCGCCCCTCGACCTGTCATTACACAGCCCGACGGTGGCACAGCTTGCGCGCGGCATCGCGCCTACCGCCCGGCTCATACTGGCGCATGCATTCGAGGTGCCGTTCGAGGGCAAGCTGCAGTATGCCGGTGTATCCGAGGCGGATATCCAGCGCTTTCGCCAGGAAGAACGGCAGTCCGCCCTGGCCGCGCTGCAAGCCTTGGCGGAGAGCCTGGCAGACCGGCCCGGGATCCGGGTGGAACACGGCATGCCGGAAGCGGCTATTCCTGCGCTGATTGGGGAAACCGCCGCCGATCTGGTGGTGGCGGGCAAGCACGGCAAGTCCGAGGTGATCGAGTTGTTGCTGGGCAGCATGACCAAGCATCTGTTGCGAGAAGTCGCCCTGCGATGTGCTGGTGGTGCCCTCGGCCATGGAGTCCGGTGCATGATCGTCTGGCTGCAACTTGCCGCATGTCTCGTCGTGATCGGTTTTGCAGGGGTGAAACTTTCGCGCTATGGCGACATCATCGCCGAGAAAAGCGGCCTCAGCCGCGGCTGGGTGGGGTTGATCATGCTGGCCACGGTCACCTCGCTGCCGGAACTGGTGACCGGCGTTTCCGCGGTCACGGCTGCCAACGTCCCGGATATCGCCGTGGGCGACATCATGGGCAGTTGCGTGTTCAACCTGCTCATCATCGTGGTGCTGGATTTTCTCTACCGCAAGGAATCCGTCTATACCCGCGCACGCCAGGGGCATGTCCTGTCGGCCGGCTACGGCATCGCGCTGATCGGCTTCGCCGGCTTCAACCTGCTGCTTTACCGCACGGGGACTTTTCCCTCGCTTGGCCATGTCGGCCTCTACACGCCGGTCATCCTGCTGTTGTATCTGCTGGCCATGCGCTCGCTCTACCGCTACGAGCATGCGCAAGTCAGCGAGTACGTGGAAGACCGGGTCGAGCTGCATCCCGACGTGAGCTTGAAGCAGGCGGTACGCGGCTACATGATGGCCGCGGCATGGGTGGTGGCAGCCGGCATCTGGCTGCCGTTTATCGCCAAGGACCTGGCCGAGGTGATGGGGTGGGGACAGAGTTTCGTCGGCACGCTGTTCGTCGCTGCCGTGACTTCCGCGCCCGAGGTCGTGGTCACGGTGGCCGCCCTGCGCCTGGGCGCGGTGGACATGGCCATCGGCAATTTGTTCGGCAGCAATCTGTTCAACATTGCCATCCTGGCCATCGACGATCTGCTTTATCTGCAAGGGCCCCTGCTGGCCGATGTCTCGATCACCCATGCCACTTCGGCCTTCTCCGCGATGATGATGAGCGGACTGGCGGTGGTCGGCCTGGTGCTGCGGCCTCCATCCCGGGTTTTTCGCACCGTCAGCTGGATCAGCTTGTTATTGTTTGTCATTTATTTGCTGAACACATTATTCCTCTATCTGTATGGCCAGTGACGCCGACAAACCCGTGCAGACCTGGCACAGCATGGAGGTCAGCGCAGCGGCGAGCCTGCTGCATACCGATATCCGCAAGGGGCTTGCCCGTGAAGAGGCGGCGCGGCGTCTGGCGGATTATGGCGAGAATGCACTGCCCGAAGGGGAAAAGCGCTCGCTTGCCCGGCTGGTCTTAAGCCAGTTTCAAAGCCCGCTGATTTACATTCTGTTCATTGCCGCAGCGCTTGCCTTGCTGCTTGGCAAACATGGCGATGCCCTCGTCATCCTGGCTGTCGTTTTCGTCAACGCCATCATCGGCGCATTTCAGGAGGGCCGGGCAGAACGTTCGATGGCCGCATTGCAGCGCATGGCAGCGCTGCGCGTGCGCGTGATCCGCGACGGCACGGAACAGATGATCGAAAGCCGTGAACTGGTGCCTGGCGACCTGCTGGCGCTGGCGGCAGGCGATGCGGTCGGGGCTGACGCATTGCTCATCGAATCGTTTTCCATCGAAGCCGGCGAAGCCGCGCTCACCGGCGAATCGCTGCCGGTTGCCAAGTCAACCGGCGCGCTGCCCGCTGGCAACCCTGCTGGCGGACCGCACCAACATGGTGTTCTCCGGCACGCACCTCACCGCAGGCCGTGGCCGGGCGCTGGTGGTGGCAACGGGCCTGTCCACCGAGGTCGGAAAAATCGCCGAACTCACCACTTCGGCAGAGGAGCCCGACACGCCCTTGCAAATCCGCATAGCGCAGTTTGGCCGTTACCTGGTGGCGGCTGCGTTGGCCATGTTCGTCATCGTGCTGGGGCTGGGGCTCATGCGCGGTCTGCCGTTCACCGATATTTTCATGGTTGCGGTCAGCCAGATGGTGTCGATGGTGCCGGAGGGGCTGCCCGTGGCCATGACCATCGCCCTGGCTGTCGGCATGCAGCGCATCGCGGCGCGTGGCGCCATCGTGCGACGCCTGTCTGCGGTCGAAACCCTGGGCTCGACGTCGGTGATCTGCAGCGACAAGACCGGCACGCTCACCCGCAACGAAATGACCGTCACGCTGCTTTGGCTACCGGATAACCGGACCATCACCGTGACGGGTAGTGGTTATTCCCCCGAGGGGGACCTGCTTGAAAATGAACATGAAGTTGTTGAGGGAGCTTCCATCAAGAGCCTTGCTGGAAGCAGTCGCGCTGTGCAACGACGCCAAGCTGGTTTCGCCCGATCGCGAGGATCCGCGCTGGCGCCCATTGGGCGACCCCACCGAGGCCGCATTGTTGACGCTGGCCATGAAAGGCGGGGTCGACCCGGATACGCTCAACAAGCACTGGCCGCGCTGGGGCGAAGTACCCTTCGATTCGGCCAGCAAGATGATGGCCACCGGCCATGCCAGTGAAACCGGTTGCCACCGGGTGTATCTCAAGGGCGCACCGGAAGCGGTGCTTGACCTGAGTGGCTTCGCTTATGTCGATAACAAACCGGCCGAACTCGATGACGCCGAGCGCGATCGCATCCTGAAGCAGGCCGAAATCATGGCCAGCCAGGCCTTGCGCGTGCTGGCCGTGGGCATGGTGCTGGACACTGCGCTTGATCCAGACTCGGACCTCGAACAGTTTCGCGGCAAGCTCGTTCTGCTGGGGCTGATCGGCCAGATGGATCCGCCGCGCGAGGAAGTGAAGCTGTCGGTAGACGAATGCCTGCAGGCGGGCATTCGACCGGTGATGGTGACCGGCGACCACAAGATCACGGGGCTGGCGATTGCGCGCATGCTGGGCATGGCCAGGGAAGGAGACCGTGCAGTCGACGGCGCTGAACTGGAGCAGATGCCGGAGCAGGACCTGCGCCGCGATCTCGACCATATCGCCGTATTCGCCAGGGTGCATCCGGCGCAAAAACTGCGCATCGTCGAAGCTTTCCAGTCCCGCCACAAGGTCGTCGCCATGACCGGCGACGGCGTCAACGACGCGCCCGCGCTTGCCCGCGCAGATGTGGGCGTGGCCATGGGCATCACCGGCACCGAGGTGGCAAAGAGCGCAGCCAAGATCGTCCTGACCGACGACAACTTCAGCACCATCATCAAGGCGGTGGAAGAAGGGCGGCTGGTTTACGGCAATCTGAAAAAAGTCATCCTCTATCTGTTTGCCACATCCATGGCCGAGATTGCCGTGCTGATGCTGGCGCTGCTGCTGGGCTACCCGCTGCCACTCGCGGCAGTGCAGATTCTCTGGATCAACATCATTACCGAAGGCACGGTGACGGTGAACCTCATCATGGAGCCGATGGAGGGCGACGAAATGCAGCGTTCGCCGGTTCCCATGGGCGAGCCGTTGTTGAGCCGAACACTGCTTAAGCGCATCGTCCTCATGACGCCTGCCATGACGCTGTCCACGCTCGGCTTCTTCGTCTGGCGTTTGTCCAGTGGCGTGCCGTTCGAACTGGTGCAAACCGAAACTTTCACCGTTCTGGCTGCCTGCCAGTGGTTCAATGTGCTCAATTGCGAATCCGAAACACGATCCTCATTGCGCTTCGGGCTGGTCCGCAACAAGTGGTTGCTGGGTGGCTTGGGCCTGGGTATTTTGCTGCAAGCTGCGGTGATCTATTCACCTGTACTCAATAAACTATTCCACACGACACCCATCCCTCTTGGCGACTATCCGGCCATCATCGCTGCAGCCAGCCTGGTGTTGTGGGTAGAGGAAATACGCAAGTTGTTTGCCCGCCGCAGATTGAAGCGCACGCTGGCTTGAATCCATGTCGAATCGACGCCTGGATGCTCTGGGCTGACCCAAACTGGGGCAGCCCTGGGCTTGCCCGGGACATTGATTTTGTGCAAAAATAAAGCATTGTTTTTTAACGTATCCGCCCGTAACCCTTTCAGGAATTCCGGAGCGGCGGACAGTTTGCGACCTGGCATGCAGGCGTGTCACATCGCCCGGCTTTGTCCTCCAGTCTTGTCGACCGAGGGGTTTCACGCCTTATGCAGCGGTCCTTCCACGAAATATTCCCGGACAGGAACCTTTGAGTCGTCCGGCCGATTGTCCGCGCGGCGGGCTTGCCCACGCTGTTTGTCGCAGGGATGGTTGCGGCGGCTGGCAGGCATGATTCGTCGTATTGGGACGGCTGTGCTGGAGTCCGAATCGACTTCGGTGGGCCAGGGGCAACAGCTTTGGCCTCAGGGCCAGAGCCCCATTGTCAGGGGTAACCATTGAGAAAGTTTCTAACATGAATGCATCGAGCAAAGCGACGGTCGCGCACGCGCCTGAGGATGCGGTCTATACGGCAGCGCATACTGTGGTTGCCTTCGGCGAAACGCTGGTGGATCAGTTTCTTGACCGCAACGTGCTGGGCGGCGCGCCGTTCAACGTGGCATGCCATCTTGGTGCGATGGGCGCGCACCCGGTGCTGGTCACCCGGGCCGGGAAGGACGCGCTGGGCGATCAGCTGTTGCAAACAATGGGCGAACGCGGGCTGGATATCCGCGGTGTGCAGCGCGATCCTGCAAGGCCGACCGGGCGCGTGCGGGTTACCGAGCATGCTTCGGGGCATGTGTTCGATATCCTTCCCGATCAGGCCTATGATCACATCCATGTCAGTATGGCGCGGATGGCGGCCCTGTCGGCGCATCCGGCCCTGGTGTATTTCGGCACTTTGGCGCAGCGGGGTCCGTCGCGACGCGCGCTGCGTGAACTGCTGGCGGCGGTCCAGACCTGCGCGTTTCTCGACGTCAATCTGCGCGACCCCTGGGTCGACCCCGATGTCCTGGAATGGTCGCTGCAGCAGGCCGCCGTGGTGAAGCTGAATAATGATGAACTGCCGCGACTCTGCGAGATGTTCAGCCTGAGCGGTGCAACACCCACGGCCTGCGCGGCGGCGTTGCTGTCCAGCTTCGATTTGCAGCGCATCGTGGTGACCGAGGGCGCAGCCGGCGCGTGGACGCTGGATCGTGCCGGGCGTATCGAGAAGGTGGCAGGGGTTGCCCTGCCGTCGATCGTTGATACGGTGGGTGCCGGGGACGGTTTTGCCGCGATCTTCATGCTGGGCATGCTGCGTGGCTGGCCACTGGCCACCCAGCTGGCGCGGGCCGATGCGTTTGCCCGGGCAATCTGCGGGATTCGTGGCGCGATCCCGCCGACGCGGGATTTCTATACGCCATTCATCCGTGACTGGCAGCTCGAAAGGGAGGCGGTGCGTGCGTGATCTGTATGTCCTGATGCTGAGCGTGCACGGCCTGATGCGCGGGCGCGATCTGGAACTGGGGGCCGACGCCGACACCGGCGGGCAGACCTTGTATGTGATCGAACTGGCACGGGCGCTGGGGCGGCACAAGCGCATCGAGCAGGTCGACGTGCTGACCCGCCTGGTCGACGACCCTGCGGTGTCGATGGACTATGCCGCGCAAATGGAAACGCTGGGCGAGCGGGCGCGGCTGGTGCGCCTGCCGTTCGGCCCCAAGCGCTACGTGCGCAAGGAAAGCATGTGGAACCATCTCGACCAGATGGTCGACCGCACCATCAGCTATCTGCGCCAGCAGCCGCGCCTGCCCGATGTCATCCACAGCCATTACGCCGATGCGGGTTACGTCGGCGTGCAGCTGTCGCAACTGCTCGGCATCCCGCTGGTGCATACCGGCCATTCGCTCGGACGCTGCAAGCGCCAGCGCCTGCTCGACCATGGGCGCAAGGCGCAGGCGATCGACCGCCAGTTCAACTTCGGCCATCGCATCGCCGCCGAGGAGGCCGTGCTGGCGCACGCCTCGCTGATCGTCACCAGCACGCCGCAGGAAAGCAGCGAGCAATACGGCATGTACGAAAACCACCAGCCGGCGCGTACGGTGGTGATTGCGCCCGGCACCGACACTTCGCGCTTCGCGCCGCCCGGCCACGAGCCGATACCGCCGCAGGTGCCGGCAATGGTCGACCGCTTTTTCGCGCAGCCGAAAAAGCCGCTCATCCTCACCATCTGCCGTCCCGAGGTGCGCAAGAACCTGCGCCGCCTGGTGGAGGCCTTCGGCGAGTCGCCTGACCTGCGCGAGCGCGCCAACCTCGCCATCGTGGCCGGCAACCGCGACGACATCCGCACCATGGACGAAGCCCAGGCGACTGTGCTGACCGACCTGCTGCTCGACGTCGACCACTACGACCTGTGGGGCAGCGTCGCGCTGCCCAAGCAGCATCAGTCGGACGACATCCCGGCGCTGTACCGGCTGGCGGCACAGCGGCGCGGGGTATTCGTCAACCCGGCGCTGACCGAGCCGTTCGGCCTCACCCTGATCGAGGCGGCGGCGAGCGGCCTGCCGGTGGTCGCGACCCACGACGGCGGCCCGCGCGACATCCTTGAGCATTGCGAAAACGGTGTGCTGGTCGACCCGCTCGACAGCGCCGCCATCGCACAAGGCCTGCTCGACGTGATATCCGACAGCCGTGCCTGGCAGCGCTACGCGAAACGTGGCATCAGCGGCGTGGCCCAGCACTACACCTGGGACGCACACGTCGAAAAATACCTGGACGCGGTGGACCGGGTGGTCCATCGCGCCCGCAAGCAGGTGCGGCGCGCACGCGTCAGCCAGCGCCCGACGCTCAACCCCATGCCCGCCGTGCAGCGCCTGCTGGTGAGCGATATCGACAACACCCTGGTCGGCGATCGCGAAGGTCTCGCCGCGCTGGTGCGCATGCTGCGCGAGCGGCCGCGCAGCTTCGGCTTCGGCGTGGCCACCGGGCGCCACCTGCCGAGCGCGCTCGAGGTGCTGCGGCAGTCGAAGGTGCCGCTGCCCGATGTGCTGATTACCGCGGTCGGCACCGAAATCCACTACGGCCCCGACGTGCGCCCCGACACCGGATGGATGCGGCATATCCAGCATTTGTGGCGACGCGAAGCGCTGGCGGCCCTGTTCGCCGACGTCCCCGGCCTGACGCTGCAATCCGACGACCAGCAAAGTCCGCTCAAGCTGAGCTACAACGTCGACCCGCAGGCGGTGCCGAGCCTGCGCGAACTCGAAATGCGCCTGCGTCAGGCGCGGCTGCACGCCAACCTGATCTATTCGCACGATGCGTTTCTCGACTTGCTGCCGATCCGCGCCTCCAAGGGACAGGCGATCCGCTACCTGGCGTACAAATGGGGCTTGCCGCTGCACGACTTCCTGGTCGCGGGCGACTCGGGCAACGACATCGAAATGCTGGTCGGCGACACCCGGGCGGTGGTGGTGTCGAACCACAGCCCCGAACTGGAGAAACTGCGCGGCATGGAGCAGATCTATTTCGCCGGCACGCCGTGCGCGTGGGGCATCATCGAAGGCATCACGCATTACGGCTTCGACTGGCAAGCGGCGCCGACGCCGCAACCCGAAATGGCCTGATCGCAGGCGGCGCATGCCGATGCGCCGGGATCAGCGTCGCAATCCCGGCGCGGTGTATTCAGGGCGATCGCCCGCATTGTCCGGTTGACGCCAGCTTCGCCCATTACCAGACTCTTAACCCACCCTGCCGGCATGCATGCGGCAGATCAACAGCGCGAGAACCCCCATGGATTCCATGAACACCCTGCTGGCAAATTTCACCGACTGGCGTGGCTTTGCCGTCACCGCCCTGCACGTCCTCATCATTCTGGCACTGGCCTGGCTCGCGCTGCGGCTGTCGCGCAAGGCGCTGGCGACGATTGCGCCTGCACATGCAGCAGGATCAGGACGACCTGGAGCGGGTCAAGCGGCTCAATACGCTGGAACAGGTGTTCCGCTACATCGCCACGGTGCTCATCACCCTGATCGCCGCCATGCTGGTGCTGAGCGAGGTCGGCATCTCGATCGCGCCCATCCTCGCCGCGGCCGGGGTGCTCGGCATCGCCATCGGCTTCGGCGCGCAAAGCCTGGTCAAGGACTATTTCACCGGCCTGTTCCTGCTGCTGGAAAACCAGGTGCGCCAGGGCGACGTGGTCGAGGTGGCGGGCAAGGGCGGGCTGGTCGAGGAAATGACGCTGCGCTACATCCGGCTGCGCGACTACGAAGGCAGCGTGCACTACATCCCCAACGGCACCATCGATACCGTCACCAATCGCAGCCGCAGCTTTGCCCATGCCGTGATCGACGTCGGCGTGGCCTATCGCGAAGACGTCGACGAAGTCTATGCCGTGATGCGCGAGGTGGCGGTCGGATTGCGTGGCGATCCGGAATTTGCCGACAAGATTGTGGAAGACCTGGAAATCGCCGGCGTCGACCAGTGGGGCGACTCCGCCGTGGTGATCCGCTGCCGCTTCAAGGTCAGGCCGCTGGAGCAGTGGGGCGTCCGGCGCGCCTATCTGTATCGCCTGAAAAAGGCCTTCGACGCTGCCGGGATCGAGATTCCCTATCCGCACCTCACCGTCTACGCCGGACAGCCCAAGCAGGGCCAGGCTGCGCCGCTGCCCGTGCTGCTCCAGCGAGATGCCTGATCCTTGGGGGTGAGCGCCGGGGAGAGGTTTTCCGGCCCTGGTCTCAGATTTCCGACAACGGCTTTTGCGCATCCTGGACGTCGACCGCGCCCATGTGGCCGATCAGCGCGGCGAGGTCCTGATTGAGGCGGGCGAGCACCGCGTCGGGCAGTTGCTCGAGCGCGTGCGTCAGGATGCCGGTCAGCGGCTGCGGCGCATGCGCCAGCGCCTTCTCTCCTGCATCGGTGAGGTACAGCCGCACCACGCGCTGGTCGGCGGCGTTGCGCTCGCGCCGGATGAGGCCTGACTTTCTCGATCTTGTCGAGCAGGTTGCTGGCGGTGGAGGTGTGGATCGACAAGGCCTGCGCCAGTTCGGAGACCTTCATGCCGGGCTGCTGGCGCAGGCCGCCATCGCCCAGATCTGCGCACCGCTGACGCCGCAGGCCTTCTCCACCGCCTGGAAGTGCTGGCGCACCGCGCCGAAGATGACGCGAAACTGGCGCAGTGCTTCGCGTGCGTCTGCAGAGGTGGCGGCGTTCATGCGGGCGTCTCCCGGTTCGGTGGCGCATCCATCATGGCACGAGATGGGGCAGGCTGCCCCATCACCTGTTCCACAGCGCCAGCACCGCATCGCGCACGCTTTCCACTGCGGCGGCGGCACCCGGGCGTACTGCCGCACCGCTGAGCTTGATCGCGTGCTGCTGGCGGCGCAGTTCGCGATAGGCGTCGGCGGCGGCCTGCGCAATGTCGGCCGGGATCAGCCCGATCGCCCCGGCGCGTTGCAGCAGCGCGATGTTGCCAAGATTGTCGGCCAGTTCGGGATGGCATGCGCAATGCCGCAGCACCAGATACTGCACGCAGAACTCGACGTCGACGATGCCGCCGCTGTCGTGCTTGAGGTCGAACAGGTCGCTGTCGTTGACGTGGCCGGCGTGCATTTTCTCGCGCATGGCCAGCACTTCCTCGCGCAGCTTGCTCTCATCGCGCGGCATGCCACAGCACCTCGCGCCGCAGGGCCTCGAAGGTTTCGCCGATCGCCGCATCGCCGCAGACGAAACGCGCCCGTGTCAGCGCCTGGTGTTCCCACACCCAGGCGTGGTGCAGCTGGTAATCGCGGAAAGCCTCGGTCGAACTCACCAGCAGGCCCGACGCGCCATCCGGGCGCAGGCGCAGGTCGGTTTCGTACAGCATGCCGGCCGGGGTCAGGGTGCCGAGCCAGGTGTTGATGCGCTGCGCCAGCCGCGCATAGATTTCCTGCGCCCGCTCGTCGGCATCGTCGTACAGGAACACGATGTCGAGGTCGGAGGCGTAGCCCAGTTCCTTGCCGCCGAGTTTGCCGTAGCCGATGATCGCAAAGCGCGGGGTGTCGCGATGGCGCGATTTCAGTCCGGCCCAGCAGCGCGCGAGGGTTTCGGTCGAGCAGCGTGTCGGCCAGATAGGACAGGTGATCGGACAGGGCTTCCACCGTCAGCTGGCCCGCCACGTCCTGCGCCAGCAGGCGCAGGGTCTGCACCTGCTTGAAGCGGCGCAGCGCATCCATCTGCGCTTCGGTGTCGCCGGGATGGGCGTCGAGTTCGTCGTGCAGCTGGGCGGCACGCCGCGTCCAGTCGGGCACGCGCAGCAGGTGTTGCGGCGCGATCAGTTCGTCCAGCAATTGCGGCTGGCGCGTCAGCATCTGCGCCGCCCAGGGGCTCGCCGCCAGCAGCCGCACCAGTTGCAGCAGGGCCGCCGGATATTCGGCCAGCAGCGCCAGATAGGTGGAGCGGCGTGCGATCGCCTGCATCAGCGCGGCAAAGCGCTCCAGCGTGGCCGGCCGGATCGGGCTGGCCGCCGATGATTTCGAGCGCGGGCGGCAACAGCGCATTGAGCCGCAGCTGGGTCGACTCGGGCAGTCGCGCCGTGTTGTGGCGCAGCGCGTCGAGCGTTGCCAGCACCCGGGCCGGATCGTCGTAACCGGCGTTTTCGAGCAGCGCGTGGAGTGGTGTCGGAATCCGCCGTGCCGCAGCAGACGGCGGTGAGCGGATGGCTGTCCTGGTCGGTTTGCGGTGCGGCGAACATCTGGTCGAAATGGCGCGTGACCTTGTTGCGGTGCGCGTCGAGCGCGGCGATCAGCGCAGCGTAGTCGGGCAGATTCATCGCTTCGGCCAGCATCGCCTGCGATTCGGCATCGTCCGGCAGCAACTGGGTTTGCGCGTCGTCCAGATATTGAATGCGATGTTCCAGACGGCGCAGAAAATCATAGGCGGCAGCGAGTTCCTGCTGCGCATCCGCCGTCATCAGCCCGCTCTCCACCAGTTCGCCCAGCACGGTCAGGGTCGGGCGCTGTTGCAGGGCGGGGATCTGGCCGCCGCGGATGAGCTGGAACACCTGCGCGGTGAATTCGATTTCGCGGATGCCGCCCGGCCCCAGCTTGACGTTGTGCGCCATCTCGCGGCGCGCGACCTCGCGCCGGATCTGCACATGCAGATCGCGAATCGCGGCGAAGGCGCCGAAGTCGAGGTATTTGCGAAACACGAACGGCCGCACGATGTCCGCCAGTTCGTCGTGGTGGGCTGCCGGTCAGCGGGCGCGCCTTGATCCAGGCGTAGCGTTCCCACGGCCGTCCCTGCGCCACCAAATAGTCTTCCAGCATGGCGAAGCCCATCGCAAACGGTCCGGAATCGCCCCACGGTCGCAGCCGCAGGTCGACGCGGAACACATAGCCGTCGGCGGTGTTTTCCGACAGCGAGGCGGCCAGCTTGCGCCCGAGGCGGATGAAGAATTCGTGGTTGGTGAGCGAGCGGATCTTGGCTTCAGGATCGTCGCTGGCGGTGTCGCCTTCCTCCGGGTAGAGGTAGATCAGGTCGATGTCGGACGACACGTTGAGTTCGCCGCCGCCGAGCTTGCCCATGCCGACGACGACCATCTGCTGCGGCTGGCCGTGTTCGTCGCGCGGCTCGCCATGGCGTGCGGCAAGCGCCGCGTGGTGAAAATCGAGCGCGGCGGCGATGCACACTTCGGCCAGCACGCTGTAGGTCGCAGTCACTTCGGCCAGATCGGCGTCGCCCGCCAGGTCGCGTGCGGTGGTGACCAGCCAGACGCGCTGCCGCAGTTGCCGCAGGCGCTGATGCAGCGCGGCTTCGTCGGCGCACGGCGGTTCGGCCAGAAACGCCTGCATGGCCTCGCGGGTGTAGGCGCTGGTCGAGTTGCCCGGCCACCGCGTCGGCGAGTTGCGGCTGCGCCGCCAGCAGGCGGCTGGCCATAGCGGGAACAACGGGCAACACGCTCAAGAGCAGGATGGGTCATGGCTTGGGATGTCGGCGGCTTGGATTAGGATGGCTTGATTTAGAATCATCGTTATCACAACACGTTTATCAGTGGAGGAGATTGTATGGCAGCCATCGAGTCGATACTGACCGAAACCCGTGTTTTCCCGCCCGACGAGGCATTTGTCAAACAGGCGAATGTGTCCGGCATGGCGGCCTACCAGGCCTTGTGCCAGCAGGCTGAAACCGACTACGAAGGCTTCTGGGCGGATCAGGCGCGCCAGACCATCGACCTGGAACAAGCCGTTCACCCGCACGCTCGACGAATCGAAGGCGCCGTTCTACAAGTGGTTCGACGATGGCGAACTGAACGTCTCCTACAACTGCCTGGACCGCCATCTGGCCACCCAGGGCGACAAGACCGCGCTGATTTTCGAGGCCGACGACGGCGCGGTGACGAAGGTCACCTACAAGCAACTGCACGCGCGCGTCTGCCAGTTTGCCAATGGCCTGAAGTCGCTCGGCGTGGTGGCGGGCGACCGGGTGATCGTCTACATGCCGATGAGCATCGAAGCGGTGGTGGCGATGCAGGCCTGCGCGCGCATCGGCGCGATTCATTCGGTGGTGTTCGGCGGCTTCTCGTCGAAGAGCCTGTTCGAGCGCATCGACGATGCCAAGGCCAAGATCATCATCACCGCCGACGAATCGCTGCGCGGCGGCAAGGCGGTGCCGCTGAAGCGCGCGGTCGACGAGTGCGCTGGCGATGGGCGACACGTCCTGTGTCGAGCGCGTGATCGTGTACCGCCGCTCCGGCGGCGAGGTCAACTGGGGTTCGCGCGACCTGTGGTGGCACGAACTCACCCAGACCCAGGCCGAAACCTGCGAGCCGGTGTGGGTCTCCGCCGAGCATCCGCTGTTCATCCTGTATACCTCGGGTTCGACCGGCAAGCCCAAGGGCGTGCAGCATTCCAGCGGCGGCTATCTGCTCGGCGCCATCCTGTCGATGCAGTGGGTGTTCGACGCCAAGCCCGACAGCGACGTCTACTGGTGCACCGCCGACGTCGGCTGGATCACCGGCCACACCTATGTCGCCTATGGCCCGCTGGCGCTGGGCATGACCGAGGTGATCTTCGAGGGCATTCCCACCTATCCGCATGCCGGACGTTTCTGGGAGACCGTCGAGAAGCACAAGGTCACCACCTTCTACACCGCGCCGACCGCGATCCGCAGCCTGATCAAGCTGGGTGCCAAGCCAGCCGGCCAAGTTCGACCTGTCGTCGCTGCGCCTGCTGGGCACGGTGGGCGAGCCGATCAACCCCGAAGCCTGGATGTGGTACCACGAGGTCATCGGCGGCGGGCGCTGCCCGATTGTCGATACCTGGTGGCAGACCGAAACCGGCGCCAACATGATCGCGCCGCTGCCCGGCGCGGTGCCGACCAAGCCCGGTTCCTGCACCCTGCCGCTGCCCGGCATCATGACCGCGATCACCGACGAAGCACGGCCATCCGGTCGAAAAGGGCCAGGGCGGCTTTCTGGTGATCCAGCGGCCTTTCCCCTCGCAGCTGCGCACCCTGTGGGGCGATCCCGAGCGCTTCCTCAAGACCTATTTCCCCGAGGAACTCGGCGGCAAGACCTATCTCGCCGGCGATTCGGCGCACCGCGACAAGGACGGCTATTTCTGGATCATGGGCCGCATCGACGACGTGCTGAACGTGTCCGGCCATCGTCTGGGCACCATGGAGATCGAATCCGCGCTGGTGTCCAACCCGCGCGTGGCCGAAGCCGCCGTGGTGGGCCGCCCGCACGACATCAAGGGCGAAGCGGTGGTGGCCTATGTGGTGCTGAAGGGCGCCCGCCCCAGCGGCGAGGAGGCACGCAACATCGCCGCCGAACTGCGCAACTGGGTGGGCAAGGAAATCGGCCCGATCGCCAAGCCCGACGAAATCCGCTTTGGCGACAACCTGCCGAAAACCCGCTCCGGCAAGATCATGCGGCGCCTGCTGCGGGCGATCGCCAAGGGCGAGGAAATCACCCAGGACGTCTCCACCCTGGAAAATCCGGCGATCCTGGATCAACTGAAGGAAGCCGTGAAGTAAGCAGCAGGCGCGTAGTGGGGGCAGTGAGCGAATCAGGGCCTTCCTTGAATCCCAGTGCCTCGTCCCCTAAGCTGAAAGTGACAGAAGTCTTGTTCATCACTCCACGAAAGGGAAATCATGTCTCACTACCATGCAGTTGTCTGGCTCGACCACAATGAAGCCCATGTCATGCACATCAGCCCGGATGACGTCGAAAAATCGGTGGTGAGCCGGCCACGCCGCACCGCAATCTACACCGCAAGCGGGGATCGGTCAGCGGCAGTCGCCAGCCCGAAGACCAGCACTTACTATCATGAGGTCGTGGAAGCCACTGGACGGCGCCACCGAAATCCTGATCGTCGGCCCCGGCCACGCCAAGCTCGAACTGATCAAGCACATTCATTCACACGACCATGGCGTCGTGGACAAGGTGGTCGGGGTGGAAACCGTGGATCATCCGAGTGACGCCCAACTGGTTGCCTATGCCCGCAAGTATTTCGTGGCCAAGGACAGGATGCTTGCAGCCCTGAGCCTGACGAGGCGATTGGCGTTCTGGGGTGTTGCGTGGACCGGCCTGACGCTAGCCGAAGATGAATCCGTTCATGCTAGTGCTGTAAACAGCGCCCCTGCTTTTGGGTGGTGTTTTTGTAACTCTTTGAAACGTATTAATAAATAGTTTTCTGGATTTTCAAACCGGCTCTAAAGTCTGCCGAAATCTCGTCGTTACTGTTGATATCCTGTACAGGGCAAACCCGTCGCGAGGCGGGGACGCAAAGCTTCCGGTCTTGAAAAAGACAGCGGGGCTGCCAAGGAAGCCGTGGTCTGGCTGATGCTTCGCGTGTCCTGATCTAGGCAGTTTGTTTTCCATCAGGAGCCGCCATGTCGCATCAATGCCCATTTCCCGTTCGTCAACCGATAATCGCTGTGGTTACCGTAACGGCAGTGCCCCAGGTTTCACCCTGATGTCTCGCCCTCGTTGCGGCCTTGTCGGGCTATGCTGGTTTTGGTCATGCCGCGCCGGCCAGCAAATCAGCCACAGTTATTGATTCCTCCGTGAGTCCCGGGGCCGTCGTCGGCTATGCCAAGGGACGTCTGCTGGTGGCGCCGCGAGCTGGCCTGTCTGAAAAAGAGTTTGCCAAGGTTTTGAAGTCACAGAACGCAAAATCCAAGGGGCGCTTCCAGCGGAGCAACACTCACGTGATCGAACTCCCGGCTGGTGCTGACGAAGTGGCGGCGATGCAGGCGCTTAAAAAGGACCGCCGGCTGAAATACGTCGAACTCGACATGGAGCGCATCCCGAATCGGCCTCGTCGCGGATGTGAAATTAGTGTAAACACGCCCTAGTGATGGTCGATCGCCAGAAGTGCCTAAGGTTTGTCGGAAAATGGTCGTTACTGTTGATGTTCGTAATAGGGCATGCCCGTAGTGAGGCTGGAGTTGCAACGCGTTTGATCCTGGGTGAGCCAGGCTTCCACGATATGAGAATCTATCTGGAGGGTGCGATGCGATTCCGGGTTGAGGCTGTTTCTGATTCAAGGGGCCGACATGTCACACCAATGTCCATTTCCTGTTTATTCAACCGATAACCGCCGTAGCTACCGAACAGGCAGCTTTCCTGGATTTACGCTCTGCCTGGCCCTGGTCGCTGCGCTTTCGGGCTATGTATCTCTCAGTCATGCCATGCCCGTCCCCGTCGCACAGCCAAACCGGTCTGGTTCATCCCTAAGTCTTGCGTCTATGCGTTCGATGCCGGACGCACGATGCAGCGCAACCTGGCAATGCTCACAATTTCAGCTTGAACCGCTTGAGGCGGGGGGAGAACCTGCAATCACCCCGTTCTCGGGCAAGCCGGTACAACTGCTTGGCCTGTCCTGACGTTCAAGGCAATACTCCGATTTTCTCTGCAGCAGAAAGCTCCCCGGGTTCTTTTTTCGGACAAGCTTCATATATATTTGTAAACAAATAGTTAAATCATGGAAACGCGAGAATAATTGATTGAATTCAACGTGTTGTTAATCCTTCATTTTTCTGGCATTAATTTTGCTATATTATGGTTAAGAATATTTTGGAGCCCGAAATGAAAACCACAATGACCATCATCGCAGCGGCACTTACCGTTGCGGGCATGTCTGGCGCTCAAGCTGCCGCCATCGTCTGCGGTGACGCATCTCTTGGCATTCGCACTGTGACAGTCAATCCGGCGTTGGCGTGCACGGGTGCTGGCCTTACCAATCTCGGGGACCCCCAGCTTGTAACATACCTGAACGGGCTCATCGGGCTCAGCTTGCCGGATACCTCCACACTTGTGGACCGCGACACCGCCAACAGCAACGGCGGTGTGCTCAACATCACCGGCGTTAACGGGACTGCCGGCGGCTGGTCATTCGCTTCTTCCGTGTGGGACGATTTCGCCCGGGTGTTCCTGTATTTCCACTTCGGGGATGCGCAAGACAATCCGAGCCCGACTTCTACGACCGATCCGGACATCTTCATCGTCGAGTTGAATCCGGTAGACATCACGGGTTCCTGGGCGTTTAACGGACAGCAGGGTCTGTCGAACATCGCTCTGCTCGGCTCGGGTGAAGGTGGCGGTGGCGGTGGCGGTGACGATGAAATCCCTGAGCCCGGCATGCTGTTCCTGATGGGTGCAGGTCTGCTGGGCTTGGGCATGGCGCGCCGCCGCAAGTCCGCTTAGTTTCTGCAAGGACTGTCAGTATTGAATCAAGCGCCGGGAAACCGGCTTTTTGCCTGACCGCCGCAACGAAGCGTGGTGCTTACCAGATCCAGCACCAGGCTGTGCAGCCGTGCCGGTGATTTCAGCGCGCCAGTCTCCGGATCGAAAGCAAGGTCGGCATGCGGTAATGCGAACTGGCCGGGCAGCACCAGTACGCCAAGCGTGTTCAGGATCTGCCGCAGGTGCGGCAGCATGCGCATTCCGCCCAGCGCGCCGGGGGAGGCGCTCATGATGGCGCCGACTTTGTTCTGATATGGCACCAGCCCCGACTCGCCCTGCCATTCACGAGACACCCAGTCGAGCGTGTTTTTCAATAGCGGCGGAATCGAACTGTTGTATTCCGGACTGGAGATCAGCAGGGCATCGTGCGCCTTGAACAGGGCTTTCAGGCGCAGGGCGTTGTCGGGCACACCTTCCTTGTCCTCGAGGTCGCCGTTGTAGAGCGGCAGCGGATAGTCGGCCAGGTCGACCAGGGTGACGTCGCCGCCCCCGGCGCGGGTGGCTTCCACTGCGGATTGAATGAGCCTGCGGTTCCAGGAATCGTGGCGAATGCTGCCGGAAAAAGCGAGAATCTTGGGCATGGCGTGTCCTTGCATCGTAAGAAGCTCGATTATATCGGGCTTGCGACGGGACCGAGGCTGGCCCGATAAGCCCTACGCAATCATGCCCCGTGCCGACGGTTAGGCAGATTCCCTTCGGGATGCCGGGCCCGATGCACGATCAGCCAAAAGCATGGTTGTCGCTGGGCAAAACCGGCACAATTCGCGGAGACTCTTTCGAACAGGCGACCGACCCACGATGACGGATGGAAAAATGCGGCTCGACAAATGGCTGTGGGCCGCCCGTTTTTTCAAGACCCGCAGCCTGGCCTGCCAGGCGATCGAGAACGGCCGTGTCAGGCTGAACGGCGAGCGCGCGAAGCCGGCGCGCGAAATCAGGGCGGGAGACCGGCTGGAACTCCGCATCGGTGAATTCGACTGGACCCTGACCGTGCTTGGGTTGTCGCTGCAGCGCGGCCCGGCACCGGTGGCACAACTGCTCTATGAGGAAGATCCTGCCAGCCACGCACGCCGCCAACAACAGGTGAGAGATCGCAAACTGGCCACCAGTCCGGAAGCGGCCATCAAGGGGCGCCCCACCAAGCGTGACCGTCGACAGATCCATCGTTTCACCAGTGAGTGAGAAACTAGAATTTACCACCGCATTCCACCCGCAAGGCCCCGCCAAACGCATAGAATCAAGGGATTCGAGATCCCTTGTTGATGATCGCTTTTCCCGATTTCCCGCCATTTCTGCGTCGCGCCGCGCGCTGGCTGGCAGCCCTGGCTGCATTGGCCGTGCTGGTTTTCGCGATGGCAGCGGCGCTGATGTTTTTCTGGGTGCTGCCCAATATTGCCGATCACCGCGAGACGGTGGCGGATCTGATGTCGCGTGCGCTGGGTCAGCGCGTGACGCTCGAAGCGGTGTCCGGCGAGTGGCAGCAGGCGCGTCCAGAGTTCCGCCTGCAAGGCATGCACCTGTACGACCGGCAGGGGGAACCGGCCTTGTACCTGCCAGAGCTCAAGGCTGCATTTGCCTGGCGCTCGCTGCTGTTTCTGGAACCCCGTTTCAATCACATTGAATTGCAGGGCTTGTCGATCGAGGTGCAGCGAGCACGCGACGGTCATTTTTACGTGGGTGGCATTCCGGTCAATCCCGCCGCACCCGACAGCCGTTTTTCCAACTGGCTGCTGCGACAGGGCAGGGTGCACGTCGGCAACGCCTCGCTCACCTGGCGGGACGAAGTGCGCGATGCACCGCCGCTGGTGCTGACTGCGGTCGACTTCAAGCTGACCAACGTATTCCACACCCATCGCCTGCAATTCAGCGCCTTTGCACCTGCCAGCCTGCTGGCACGGCCGCTGACGGTGGATGCGCAATTCAGCGCCCGCGATGTGGACAACGTCAAGACCTGGAACGGCACCATCAAAACCGATCTGGCAGGGGTGTCGTTCCCGCAGTTGGCTACCTGGCTGGCTTTGCCCCATCAGCCCCGGCAGGGCAGAGGTGCGCTGCATTTGCGGTTCGATGTGGTACGGGGTGCGCTGTCCCGCGTGGGGGCAGGATTCGACCTGCGATCGATCGAGACCACGCTGGGCGATGGCCTGCCTGCGTTGCGGCTGGCACAGGTACGCGGCAATGCGGTATGGCAGCGAGGCGAGACAGGTCAGCGTGTGGCATTCGAGAATTTACAAATAGCAAGGCCGGGCGGGTCCCTGGGCGCTTCATTCAACATGGGGTTGGCGTGGAATGCCAGCTCGCACGAGATTACCGCGCAGGCGTTCAGTCTGGGCGGCTGGGAAACCCTGTTGCCCAGCCTGCCGATGGATGACGCGCTGCGCACGCGCCTGCAAGCCCTGCAGCCGCAGGGGCGCCTTGATACCTTGCAGTTCCAGTGGACCGGGGCGGAACCCGGGATGGACAACTTCAGCATCACTACCCGTTTCAGCGGCCTGGGTGTGGCAGCCGTCGATGATGGCCCCGGACTCGCCAACCTGTCTGGCCGGATTGAAGGGGATGCACGTGCAGGGATATTCGAAATCGACTCGAAGCAACTGGAACTGAATCTGCCCAACTTGTTCCGGGAGCCGCTTGTCGGGTTCGACATGATGCAAGCTCATGGCCGCTGGCAAAAGACCACCCGCGGTCACCAGTTGATCCTGGAGGACGCGGCGTTTTCGAACCAGGATGCGGCGGGCTCTGCCAAGGGACGCTATGAACTGATTCCGGGACATCCGGGAATAATCGATTTGAGCGCGAAACTGACCCGGGCCGATGGCAAGGCGGTCTATCGCTACCTGCCGAAAAGCATTGGCGACCGTACGGTCGACTGGGCCAGGCAGAGTGTCATTGCCGGCTATTCCGATGATGTGGGACTGATCCTGCGGGGGGATTTGGCGCAGTTCCCGTTCGTGGAAGGCGATGGATTGTTTCGCGTTGATGTACGCATCAAGGACGGCGTGATCGATTATGTGCAGGGCTGGCCGCGCATCGAGGGCATCCGGGCATCCATGCTGTTCAAAGGCAAGATGATGGAGGTGAGGTCGGACGAAGCGCGGATTTATGGCGCGGCCTTGTCGTCCGTGAAGGCGGTCATTCCGGACTTGCTCCACCACGAGGAGCAGCTTCATGTCGATGGCGAAGCCAGTGGCTCCGTCCCGGATTTCATTCGCTTCGCCAACTTCAGCCCGGTGGGCGAACGACTGCGGGGCGTCACCGATGCACTGGATGGCCGTGGTCCGATGCGGCTCACCCTGAAAATGCATATACCGCTCCAGCATGCCGATAACGCAACCGTAGCCGGCAAATTGTCATTTCAGGGGGATACCCTGTTTCCGGCCGGCCAGCCGAGGATCGAGCAGGTGCGCGGCGACATCAATTTCACCCACAACAGTCTGGACGCGAAGAACATCACCGGGCAGTTGCTGGGCGGACCCCTGTGGGTCGATGCCTCCACCCGCAATGGCCAGGTTCAGATTCTGGCGCAAGGGCGCGCCACGGCGGCGGGCGTCACGCCCTGGCTCGGCGAGGTGTGGAGTACGCGGCTGTCCGGCCAGGCATCATGGAAGGGGCAGATTGACATGGAACCCGAGGGCGATCGTGTCCGCATCGTTTCCGACCTGGTCGGGCTGGGGTCCAGCCTGCCTGCCCCGCTGGCCAAGCCGGCTGCCAGGCCCCTGCCGCTGTTGGTCACCATCCAGCCACAAGGCGATGGCCGGCTGCACGAAGTGCGTCTGGGCAAGACCGTCGGTGCGGTGTGGCGCAGTTCGGCAGAGGGACGTTTCAACCGGGGCGAGATTCGTTTTGGGGGGCCCGCCATGATGCCTTCGGAGCCGGGCCTGCGCCTGGCGGGTAGCGGGCACGGTCTGGAATTCTCCGGCTGGCTGGCGATGCTGCAGGGGGGGGATGACGATGATGCCCTGTCGCTGTCGTCGATCGACCTCAGCTTCGACGTGTTCGACCTGATGGGAAGACGTTTCCGGGATATTCGGCTGCAGGGGCGCATCCGCAACGGACTGTTCCGCACTCAGGTGAGTGGACGCGAGTTGAATGGCGTGATGACCTATCGACCGGCAGGCGCTCAACCGGCCCGGTTATCCGCACAGTTCAAGCACTTCACAGTGCCGGACCGGGTGTCCGCTGTCGGCGAGACCGAGGCCGGCAGCATGAAGGCGTCGGAGTTCCCGTTGCTGGATGTGACGGTGGAGGATTTCAACCTGCAAGACACGCCCCTGGGGCGGCTCGATGCGTTGGCGCATACCTCGCTGCAAGGACTCGTGATCGACAGCCTGCAGCTGACGCATGCCGATAGTGTGTTCCGGATGAACGGTCTGTGGCATACGGGAGGAATAACCGAAACCCGCGCAGACCTGAGCCTGAACATCATCGATGCGGGCAGGTTTCTGGCCCGATTCGGCTTTCCTGACACGCTCAAACGCGGCAGCGCCGAGATTCAGGGGAACGCCACATGGGAGGGCTCCCCGGCCGATTTTTCGGTTCGCACGCTGGCAGGGCAAATCGAATTCAAGGTGCAGGACGGGCAGTTTCTCAAGGTCGACCCCGGTGCCGGTAAATTGCTCGGCGTGTTGAGCCTGCAGTCGCTGCCACGCCGGCTGAGTTTTGATTTCCGTGATATCTTCAACGAAGGCTATGCGTTCGACGATATCGGCGCCACCCTGCGCATTGCGCGGGGGGTGGTGTACAGCGACAACTTCAAGATGCGTGGACCGTCGGCCAAGGTCAACATGTCAGGGCTGGCCAATCTCAATCAGGAATCGGTGCAGTTGCGCGTAAAGGTCATTCCGAAACTGTCCGAGGGCGTGGCCGTGGCCGGTGCCCTGATCGCCGGACCCCTTGCAGGGATGGGTGCGTTTGCTGCGCAAAAACTGCTGCGCGACCCGATCGAAGAGGCCGTCAGCCAGGAATACATGGTGACCGGACCGTGGCTGGCACCTGATGTCAAACGATTGTCCAAGGCCAAATCTGAGTTTCAGGCGACCGAGCCCTAGAGTGTGGAAAGATTCATGACGACGAAAAAATTCACCAAATCAAGCATGGCGCGCCCCAAAGGCGCACAAGTCAACAAGCCGGTTGTGCAGGCGGGCACCATACGGGTGGCGGCGATCCAGATGGCTTCTGGCCCAAGCGTGCCGGCCAACCTGGCCGAAGCCGAGCGGCTCATCGAACTGGCGGCCGACGCAGGTGCGCGGCTGGTCGCGTTGCCGGAGTTCTTCTGCATCATGGGGATGAAGGATGCCGACGTGGTGAAGGTTCGCGAGGCGGAAGGCCACGGCCCGATCCAGGCCTTTCTGGCGCGCATGGCGAAGAAACACCATATCTGGCTGATCGGCGGCTCGGTGCCGCTGGAGGCCAGCGTGGCGAACAAGGTGCGCAACAGTTGCCTGGTGTATGACGAACGCGGCAAGCAGGTGGCACGCTACGACAAGATTCATCTGTTCGGCCTCGACCTCGGCAACGAGCACTTTCAGGAAGCCAGACTGATGGAACCGGGCGACAAGGTCGTGGTCGTCAACAGCCCGTTCGGGCGCATCGGGCTGTCGGTCTGCTATGACCTGCGTTTCCCGGAACTGTATCGGGCCATGCCGGACGTCGACATGATCGTGGTGCCGTCGGCGTTCACCGCCACCACGGGACGCGCGCATTTCGAAACCCTGATCCGGTCGCGTGCGATCGAGAATCTCGCCTACGTGATCGCTCCGGCGCAGGGCGGTTACCATCTTTCGGGCCGCGAAACCCACGGCGACAGCATGATCGTCGACCCCTGGGGCGTGGTGCTCGATCGCCTGCCCCGCGGCTCCGGCGTTGTCATGGCCAACATCAACCCCGCCTACCAGGCCAGCCTCAGGAAGAGCCTGCCCGCACTCAAGCATCGTTTCGTCGAATGCAAGCAGATCGAAGTCGAGGTGATCGAACGCCGTGCGGTGGCCAAACGCGAGCCAGCCGGCAAGTAATACAGTGATCCACCATTCAGGATATCGCCATGAACCCCACTGACGCCTTCGTCCCCATTCAAACCGCCGAACAGCTGTTTCGTGCCGCCGAGGCCACGCTGCTGACGCCAAACGGGCTTGACGCCGACAGGCTGGCGCCGGTGTTCGGGCGTCTGCTGACGCATGACGTCGACTATGCCGACCTGTACTTTCAGTATTCGCGTTCCGAGGGCTGGAGCCTCGAAGAAGGCCAGGTCAAGTCCGGCAGCTTCAATATCGACCAGGGGGTGGGCGTGCGCGCGATCTCGGGCGAGAAAACCGCCTTCGCCTATTCCGACGACATCAGCCTCGACGCACTGGGCGCCGCCGCCGATGCCACCCGTGCCATCGCACGCGCCGGCCAGGCGCGCCAGGCCGCCGTGGCACGCCGCGCCGACGGCCGCCAGCTGTATCACGCGATCGACCCGCTGGCGAGTCTGGACGATGCCGCCAAGGTCACCCTGCTGGAGCGTTTGGAAAAAATGGCACGTGCCATGGACCCGCGCGTGATCCAGGTGATGGCGAGCCTGGCCTCCGAATATGAAGTGATCTACGTCGCACGCTCAGATGGCCATATGGCCGCAGACGTGCGCCCGCTGGTGCGCCTGTCGCTGCAGGTCATCGCCGAACAGGGTGGCCGCCGCGAGCAGGGCAGCGGTGGTGGTGGCGGGCGCTTCGACTACAGCTACTTCACCGACGAGATCCTCGAAAAATACGCGCGCCAGGCCGTGCACCAGGCCAGCGTCAACCTCGACGCGCGTCCCGCGCCGGCCGGCAGCATGACCGTCGTGCTCGGCGCCGGCTGGCCCGGCATCCTGCTGCACGAAGCGATTGGCCATGGCCTCGAAGGCGACTTCAACCGCAAGGGCAGTTCGGCGTTCTCCGGCCGCATTGGCGAGCGCGTCGCCGCCCCTGGCGTGACGGTTATTGATGACGGCACCATCCCGCTGCGCCGCGGCTCGCTCAACGTCGACGACGAAGGCAACCCGACCCAGCGCACCGTATTGATCGAAGACGGCATCCTCACCGGCTACATGCAGGACATGATGAACGCAAGGTTGATGGGCATGCCGATCACCGGCAATGCAAGGCGCGAGTCCTACGCGCATCTAACGATGCCGCGCATGACCAACACCCTCATGCTCGGCGGCGACAAGCATCCCCACGAAATCATCGCCTCGGTGAAGAACGGCCTCTACGCCGTCAACTTCGGCGGCGGCCAGGTCGACATCACCAGCGGCAAATTCGTCTTCTCCGCCGCCGAGGCCTACATGATCGAAGACGGCAAGATCACCTATCCGGTCAAAGGCGCCACCCTCATCGGCAACGGCCCCGAAGTGCTGACGCGCGTCAGCATGATCGGCAACGACATGGAAATGGATTCAGGCGTGGGGACGTGTGGAAAAGAAGGGCAGAGCGTGCCGGTCGGCGTCGGGCAGCCGACGCTGCGGATCGATGGGTTGACGGTGGGCGGGACAGCGTAAGTTTTTGGCTCGTGCGAAACATGCGGCGCTAACGTGTCTGAGTTGGAAAAGACGCTGAAGCCAAGCTCAGACATTCTGCAGGCACTCGCCGAGAGTGATGAGCAGAGGAGGTTGGGACGTGCCGATCGCATACTTTGGGTGTCAGCACTGCGCCCGCAAATAGGCGCCATAGTCGGTCCTCTCGATACCATAACCATCCTAATCGAAGCGCGTGAGTGCTTCATCGATGGGCATTACATTGCAACCGTGCTCCTTGCGACAGCATTTATTGAGCACACACTTGTCGATGAATTGTCTGAACGTGGGCTTGCTAAGCTTGGGATTCAATTTTCTGATGCCTTGAAGATTGCATCGGAGAACCGGCTTTTCTCAAGCGAGCTCATTTCTCAAACAGACGAACTTCGGCTGATTCGGAACCCTTTTACCCACCGGAAAGCATCTACATATTTGAAGAGTTTTGGGAACCGCTTTCTTGCTGGGCGAGAACATCCCACAAAGATGCTGGCAGAGGATGCGAAGCAGGCTCTTGTAGTCATGAATGAATTCTTCCACCGTACTCTTAAGGGAGCTGGGTGAGTAGGTTTCTCGTTGGAAAAGACTTCGCCGTTTACTAGCTCGCAATTCCAATTCATATCTCGGACGAACAGTCATTACCGTCCTGGTTTTGACTTTATTCCCCTTACAGCCCCGCCGAAAATCGAGCCTGCCGGGCGGATCAGCGGCGAAGGTGTTTGAGCCCCGCCCACAAAAAACCAATTAAAAACAGCAAGGTGGGGCGAGTTCTTCGCTGCCCGTCCGGCAGGTTCGATTTTCGGGAATTCGGGGATGTCGGGGTCGCCTTCTTTTGGTTACTTTTCTTGGCGAGACAAGAAAAGTGACTAGCTGCCGGGCTACCCCCGGCCAACGGTCAGTGGTCTTGCGAAATCCGTCCAGTGTCAGGAGCCCTTCGACGGCTCAGCGCGAACGGTGCGTTGGCCAATGCGCTTCTATCCGGTCGCCTTCAAGCGATGGCGCTGGGAGACTGCGCATTCCATCGCTTCGAGCGAGTACAAACTGGCTTACTGGCGCTCGCAATGACGGGGCCAAGCCTCAGGCCAAACTCTCCAGCGGCTGCAACTCCCCGATCAAATACCCCTGCACGCAGTCAATGCCCATTTCCCTGAGCTTGGCGAGCGCCTCCTCGTCCTCGATAAAACCGGCCACGGTCTTGATGCCGAGGAAGCTGCCCGTTTCCTGGATCGAACGCACCAGCGCCTCGTCGATCATGCTGGTGCCGATTTCGCGCACCAGGGCACGATCGATTTTCAGGTAGTCGAGCTTCATGCTCTTGAGGCTGGTGTAGGAGCTGCTGCCGACGCCGAAGTCATCGAGGGTGAAGCGGCAGCCTTGACGCTGCAATTGCCGGATGAACAACTGGGTCTGGGCATGGCCTTCGACGGCATCGGCTTCGCTGATTTCGAAAATCAGCTTTTCGCCTGGGACGTCGCCGCGCGCCAGTTCGGCCAGCAGGAACTTCAGGAACAGGGGGTTGTTGACCGACTGGCCCGACAGGTTGATCGAGAAGCCGCCCAACACGGCAAGCTTGTCGGCGTGGTCGCGCATCCACTGCATGGTGTTGCGGACGACCCAGCGGTCGACTTCGGTGATGCGCTGCAGGCGCTCGGCGATGTCGATCAGGTCGCGGGTGGCGATACGGCCGTCGTGTGCGGTGGGGTGCAGCAGCACTTCGTAATAGAGCGGCGTGCGTGCCAGATCGGCCGCTGCCACGACCGGCTGGCACATGAGGCTGAGCTGGTTGTTGGCGAGGATGGCGGTGAGATCGTGTGCCCAGTTCGCCAGCGCCAGCACGCCGCCGTCTTCGGTCTCGCTGCTGTATTGCATGACGGGCGTGCCGGATTCGCGCGCGCGGGCGCAGGCAGCATTGGCGTTGTCGTAATAGGCTTCCGGGCTGAGGCAGTCGCCTGCCCACATCAGGCCGGCTGCCGCCTGGATGTGGTAGCGGGTGCCGTTGATTTCCTGCGGTTGCGCGGTGATCACGTGCAACAGGGCCTCGGCCTGTTTCTGCGCGGCGGCACTGTCGACGGCTTCGATCCAGAATGCGATTCCAGATTCGCCAGCACGCGCAAGCAGCGCGTTGGGCGGCAGATGCTTCGGGCAGGATATGGGCGAATTCGCGCAGGATGGGGGTGCGGATCTCGACACCGGCCGTCTCGCCGTCGGGCTTGCTGATGTCGAATTGGATGACGCCGATGGCGTACCCGCCATCGGTCGACTTGCTGCGCAGCCAGTTGCGACGAATGGCGCGGAAGAAGGTCTTGCGATTGGCGAGACCGGTGGTGGCATCGTGCGCGGACTGCCACAGCAGGTCGCGCTGCATCTTCTGGATCATCGCGCTGTAGGAACGATCCATCAGCGGCAGTTCAAGGTCCTCGGTCCATTGCGCCTCATCGTTTTCCAGCGATTGCAGCAGATCCTGCCGCTTGAGGTCGAGCTTCTTGATGCCGCGGTAATTGGCAAATACGTACACGTGAGGCTGATCGCCAATCCAGATCAGGTTGAGAGGCGCCTCCAGCGACTTGAACTGCAGCCAGTCGCCGACGCGCAGCCGCTCGGCGAGGTTGTCCTGGACTTCGCTCAGGGGTTCGCTTGCCATGTCGTTGAGCCGGGCTGCGATCGAGGTGCGCTGATGCTGCGACTTGTCTTGGTCGAACAGCGTCGCCGCCAGCTGGTCGACGATGCGGTCCTGGGCAAATTTGTCGGCACAGACCTGTGTGAGCGACTGGTCGATGCGCTGCAGCAAGGTCTGGATCTCGGAGGTGGCGGGCGGCGTAGCCAATTCGGGGTTGAGCCATTCACCCAGGTGCTGCAATACCTGCCAGGATTCGCGCGCATCCTCGCTGTCGATGCCATGACGAATTTCGTCCATCAGCAGCACGTTGCGCCATCCGCCGTTCAACAATTCGATCACCGCATTCGGGATCGGACGCTCGTCGAGGCGCGCCAGCAACTCGCGCAGGATGCGCTGCTTGGTGACTTCTGCAGCCTGGCGGCCTTCGCACATTTCCTGCAGGCGGAACACGCGGGCTGCGCGCTCGTTCAGCAGTGGCTTGACCACGCGCTCCAGCTGGGTGCGCGCCTCTTCGAACACGCCCGGGTTCTTGTCGGCTTCGGCGTTGATGCGGTCGGTCCAGCGGCTCATCAGCCGCAGCAGGCGCTCGTCCGTGATCTTGCCGTCGTCGCCCGCCACCATGCTGATGCGGTCGAGCGTGTTCAGCACCTTGTGCGCAGGGTGAACGGGTGAATTCAGGAACTGCGGGTCGGACATCGCCAGCTTGATCAGGCTGGTTTCCAGCTGATGAAAAAATGGCCGCATCCCCTCGCTGACCGATTTCTCGGCGTGCATGGTGTCGAACAGTGCACCGAACATGTCGACCGAGCGTTGCATTTCCTGGCTGACGTTGGCGGGCAGTGCACCGGCCGCGGCAAGGCGCTGCAGCACCGGCGAGTTTGCCACGCCGGGTGCGCTCATCATGCCGGGCTGACCTCCGGCTGGTCCGCGGGCAGAGCCCGGACCCGCGCTGGCTGGCATGGCCGCGCCTGGGCTGCCGGGCACGCCGGACTCGGGCGCTGCGCCCATCGGCGCCGTAGGGGCGCCTGCCTGGGGCGAGGCACCCGCGGGCGATGCCGACTGGCCACGGAAGAAATCCATCAGCGATCCGGTCAGGCGGCTCAGGGTGCCCTGACCTTGTCCCGGCCCCCCCCGCGCTTGCTGCGGCGTTGCGGCGGATGCGGAAGGCTCGGCCTGCTGGGCCGGGATGTCGCCGGCGTCCGCTGGCACAGCGGTTTCCTGGGGATACTCCGGCTGCAGGGGCTGCTCGCTCTGTGTCTCGGCCTGCGACACGGGCAGCAGCGCCAGCAACTCCGCATACAGCGGCGCGAGCTGGTCGGACAGGACATCGCGCAGCGTGGTATAGGCGACCTGGCGCGCCCGTGCCAGCACTGGTATGGCTTCCAGGCTGCTGCGGTAGGCGTGGCCGATGACGGCTGGTCCAAAGGGGTTGTTGCTGTGGTCACAGGCGAAGCCGAACAGTTGCCCGATGCGCGGTTCGATGTCGGCGAGCTGCTCACGGAACAGCTCTTCCAGCTTGTGGGCTTCGGATGAGGTGGCGAGCCAATCCTCGAAATCCATTTCGTCGACCAGTGCCAGTCCGCCATCTGCGGAGTCGCGTGTGGGCTGGGTTTGAACCGGACGTGCCTGCTTCAGAGCATCCAGCACCTGCTGCACGAAACGGGTTTGTACGCTCGGGGCATGCTGGTTGAATTCCTGAACCGCACTCAGCAGACCGCTATGTTCGGCAATACCGGAGGCCTGCAGCGCTGCCGCGTTGAGCTTGTCGCCCAGCATGCGCATCATCCGGTCATGCACCTGCTGCAAGGTTTCGCTCAACAGCGTGGTACTGGCTTCGCGCAATTGCGGATGGGCGCTCGAAGCAGGCATGGCGGCCAGCTTTTGCCGGTGCCCGGCCATGCGCAATTTTTGCAGCGCCCGCAGTGCATCGACCGGCTGCCGGACAAACGCAACGCCAATGCCCTGGGGGCTCAGGCGCTTGAGCTGTGCCGGCACGCGAAAGGTCTGGGTGGTATTGATGGATGCCGGGGTGAAGACAATTTCCACCTCGGCATCTGCGCGCTTGGCGAGAGAAGCGATCGCTGCTTCCGGATTGGTGAATTTGAGAAACAGGCCGCCGAGGCAGAAATCGCGGATTTCGCAGGCGATTTCGGTGTGGCCCGGTTGCGTGATGATGGCTGCTTGCGAGACCTGGAAGCGCCGGTCACGCCGTAATTCCTGACCGCTGTGCTGGTTGTCCGTACCCTGAGCCATCATGCGTTCCCCGTCCCCTTATTTATGGCCCATTATAGGGCGTACTGGTGGGGTATATCACGGCAGCTTTGCGGCCAACTTGATGCGGATTGGCGTGCGCAGGCAGGTTTTGGTAGACTGGCGCGCATGAACTTGATCCCACTGTCTTTTTTTGGCCGCTTTTATCCCACGCCCAGGGCGGTCGGGAGGCGCTGAGACGAACAGCACGGCCTCAACGAAACCGCCAGCCCGCTGGCGGTTTTTTCGTTTGCGCCGCAGCGGGGAACAGCACAACACCACGGAGCCCGAACATGACTGCCACCCGAACCGACGATACCCGCATCGAGCAAAGCGGCGAACTGCTTGCCCCGATGCAGATCATGCGCGAACTGCGCGCCAACGAAACCGTGCACGCACACGTGGCGCACGCCCGCAGCGCCATCCACGACGTGCTGCGCGGCGCGGACGACCGCCTGTTCGTCGTCGTCGGCCCGTGTTCGATCCATGATCCGGTCGCCGCGCTCGAATACGCACGACAAGCTGAAGCCGCTGGCCGACGAACTGGCGCACGACCTCGTCATCGTGATGCGCGTGTACTTCGAGAAGCCGCGCACCACGGTGGGCTGGAAGGGGCTGATCAACGATCCGCACCTCGACGACAGCTTCGACATCAACGAGGGCCTGCGCCTGGCGCGCAAGCTGCTGCTGGAAATCAACGAAATCGGCCTGCCGTGCGCGACCGAATTCCTCGACCTGATCTCGCCGCAATACATCGCCGACCTGGTGAGCTGGGGCGCGATCGGCGCGCGCACCACCGAATCGCAGTCGCATCGCCAGCTGGCGTCCGGCCTGTCCTGTCCGGTCGGATTCAAGAACGGCACCGACGGCAACCTCCGGATCGCGGTCGATGCGATCAAGGCGGCGGCCGCGCGCCACCACTTCATGTCGATCACCAAGTCCGGCCACGTCGGCGTGTTCAGCACCGCGGGCAACGAGGACTGCCACGTGATCCTGCGCGGCGGCAAGGCACCCAACTACGACGCCGCGAGCGTCGACCTGGCCTGCAGCGAACTGGCTGCGGCCGGCCTGCGCGAGCAGCTGATGATCGACTTCTCGCACGCCAATTCGAGCAAGCAGTTCCAGCGCCAAATCGACGTCGGTGCCGACATCGCGGAGCAGCTGCGGGCGGCGACGCCGCATCATCGGCGTGATGATCGAAAGCCACCTGAACGAAGGCCGCCAGGACCTGGTCGCCGGGCCAGCCGCTCGACTACGCGTCAGTCGATCACCGACGCCTGCATCGGCTGGGACGACACCATCCCGCTGCTGCGCCTGCTGGCCGACGCGGTGAAAAAGCGTCGGCTGGCGGTGCCGGCGGATGAGGAATAAGCCGTCTTCCGGGGGCAACCTGGGTTAAAATGCACGCGGCGGGCCTCCCCGCATGGCTAAGTCGTGAATCGGGTCAGGTCCGGAAGGAAGCAGCCACAGCGACCGATGCCAGTGCCGGGGCTCTGGCTCGCCACTTTTCCAGGATTCAGGGGTCAGGATTCAGGGATCAGGGCGTAACGGTTTTGCCAGTGCGAACCGTGAGCAAATGGCTTTTCCCTGACCCCTGAATCCTGATCCCTAGCCCCTCAACCCATGACTGACCTCTTCGGCGACTCCGCATCCCCCGCACTCGCGCTGGCGCGCAAATGGCGGCCGCGCATCTTTGCCGAACTGGTGGGGCAGGAGCATGTGGTGAAAGCGCTTTCCAATGCGCTCGACCAGCAGCGCCTGCACCACGCCTATCTGCTGACCGGCACGCGCGGCGTGGGCAAAACGACCGTGGCGCGCATTCTGGCCAAATGCGCTCAACTGCGAAACCGGCATCACCTCCACGCCCTGCGGCGTCTGCTCGGCCTGCCGCGAGATCGATGCCGGCCGTTTCGTCGATCTGCTGGAACTCGACGCGGCATCGAATACCGGCATCGACAACATGCGCGAGGTGCTGGACAACGCCCAGTACGCGCCGACGGCAGGGCGCTTCAAGGTCTACATGATCGACGAAGTGCACATGCTGTCCAAGGCGGCCTTCAATTCCATGCTGAAAACGCTGGAAGAGCCGCCGGAGCATGTCAAATTCATCCTTGCCACCACCGACCCGCAGAAGATTCCGGTGACGGTGCTGTCGCGCTGCCTGCAGTTCAATCTGAAGCAGATGCCGCCCGCGCTGGTGGCGCAGCATCTGGACGATGTGCTGGCGCAGGAGCAGGTTGACGCCGAACCTGCCGCACTGCAATTGCTGGCGCGCTCGGCCGCAGGGCAGCATGCGCGATGCGCTGTCGCTGCTCGACCAGTCCATTGCCTACGGCGGCGGCAAGGTTGAAGAAGCGCAGGTGCGAGCCATGCTCGGCACGGTTCGACGCGACTATCTGTTTGACCTGCTCGACGCGCTGGCGGCGCGGATGGCGATCGGCTGCTGATCGGCGCGGCAGATGGAAGAGCGCAGTATTTCCTACGATGCGGCGCTGCAGGATCTGGGCAGCCTGCTGCACCAGATTGGCCCTGATGCTGCACGCCCCGGCGCGCGGTGCGAAAGCACGGCTGATCTGGAACGGATGCAGGCCGTTGCCGCCCGACTGGACGCGAAACGTGCAGCTCTACTACCAGATCGCGCTGCACGGGCGCAAGGATCTGAGCCTAGCGCCGGACGAGTTTGCCGGTTTCAGCATGACGCTGCTGCGCATGCTGGCTTTTGCTCCGGGTTCGGGAGGCGCTCCAGCGGGGACGTCGTCATCGTCATCGGGGCGTTCCGCGCCCAGGCCGGTCGCGTCAAGCGTGCGTGCCGCCGCGCCGCCGCCTGCCGCAGTGCCTGCACAGCCTTCCCCGGTCGTTCCGCCGCCGGTGCGACAGGAGGAAGCGCCCGCGGCAGTTGCCGTGCCGGCCGAACCGGTTGCGCCTGCCCCGCCTCCCACGCTGGTTGCCGGTGAGCCCGGCCCGCGCGCGAACTGGGACTGGCTCGCTGTTGTCGCCGGGCTGCGACTCGGTGGCA
>CAVOSK010000006.1:0-145613 GCA_963698855.1 uncultured beta proteobacterium | reverse complement strand
TGCGGAAATGGCACCGGTTCGATCCGCTCGTCAGCAAGGGTAAGGTTCGATTTCTTGTCGACGCCGATCAGAATTTTTAGGCCGTCGAGGGCGATTTTTTCGACTGCGCGTGCCTGATGCACGTACTTCGCTATCAAACCTTTGGCGGCTTGCAGGGCGAACAGGTCGGACTGCCGGGTTTCCCCGGTTTCCTCTCTCAGATCACGCTCGGCGCTTCCAATTGCCTTGTCCAGACGGATTTGCATGTCCTCGAGGAAAGCGCGCACATCACGCGCCGTCAAATAGCCGAAATAGGCCTTCTTGGCCTGATAAACGGTGTCCCCGCGCGTTGCCTGAAGTTCGCCGAGCGTGATGTCGACCTTGCCTTGTGCTGCCTCGCCATAATGCTCGATCTTGCCAAAGGTATAGAGTGGATGAATCAACGCAAAGTCGAGTCGCGTCCAGTCGGAAACCCCATTCCAGTCGTGGCCGTCGGTACGCGGCGTTGTTCCGGAATAGGCGCCATCCTGATAAAAGCCCCCTTCGACTTGAGGTGTCAGGCCGATGAAGAGGTTGGCCCGGATGCGCCAGCCGCCTTCTCCCTCAACCTCCTGCACCAAGCCCTTTGCAACTTCAATCAGCTGCTCTCGTTCCTTGATGCGGGGATCTGCAGTCAAGCTCATTTCCACGGCCTGCTGCAGGTTGATCGTTTCTGCCTGCCCTGGCAGCACGGTCAGCAGCATGCCTGCTGCAAAAAGAGTGCGCGTCAGTGCATTGAGTTTCATTGTGGTACTCCTTCTTGAGCCTTTCCGTACAAAAACTGGCCGATCAGATTTTCCAGCACCACTGCGTCCTGCGTGATGAGGATGCGGTCCTTGTCCTTCAATTTCTCGCTGTCGCCCCCTGCTTCGAGGCCGATATACTGCTCACCCAGCAGTCCTGAGGTCAGGATGGTGGCTGTGGTGTCCTTAGGGAAAGCATAGCGCTTGTCCAGTCGAAGCGTAACCGCGGCTTCGTAGGATTCATTGTCAAAGTGGACATCCGTTACCCGACCCACCACCACGCCCGCGCTCTTGACCGGCGCCCGCGACTTCAGGCCGCCTATGTTTTCGAAACGTGCGACGACTTCATAGCTGTCCGAAGTGTTTACGGCGTTCATGCTTCCGACCTTGAGTGCCAGAAACAGCAGCGCGGCGATGCCCGCGATGACAAATAATCCCACCCAGAGATCAAGTACGGTCTTGTTCATGATTTCAGTTGAGTCCCCGGAACATGAATGCAGTCAAAACAAAATCCAGTGCGAGCACGGCCAGGCTGGAGGCCACCACGGTCCGGGTAGTGGCACCTGATACCCCCTCGGCAGTCGGGGGGGCATCGTAGCCTTCGTACAACGCAATGGCAGTGATGGCGACGCCGAACACCACGCTCTTGATGACGCCATTCATGATGTCCTGCTCGAAATCGACCGCACTTTGCATTTGCGACCAGAATGAACCTTCATCCACGCCGATCAGTTGCACCCCTACCAGATAGCCGCCGAAAATCCCCATCGCCGAAAACAGCGCTGCCAGCAACGGCATCGAAATGACGCCAGCCCAGAAGCGCGGCGCCACCACGCGGGCGATCGGATCCACCGCCATCATCTCCATCGCCGACAGTTGCTCGGTTGCCTTCATCAGGCCGATTTCCGCCGTGATTGCACTGCCGGCACGACTGGCAAACAGCAAGGCAGCCACTACCGGCCCCAACTCCCGTACCAGCGACAACGCCACCAGTATGCCGAGGGCCTCTTCCGAGCCATAGGTTTGCAGGGTTTCGTAGCCCTGTAAACCCAGCACCATGCCGACGAACAAGCCGGAGACCAGAATGATGACGAGCGAAAGCACGCCACTGAAATACATTTCGCGGATGGTGAGGCCGAAGCGGCGAAATGCCGTACCCGAATGCAGCAGAATCGCCACAAAGAAGCGGGTTGCATAACCGATGCGCCACACCCCCTCCAGGGTGCGGTTTCCCAGGTTTTCAATGGCCTGCCTAAGCATGCCGGACGCCCAGACGCAGGTCATCTGCATAGGATGGTGCCGAATAGTGGAAAGGCACCGGGCCATCGGCCTCGCCATGCACGAATTGATGGACATAAGGCAAGTCGGAGGCACGGATCTCATCCGCCGTCCCCTCGGCCACGACCACGCCTTCAGAAACGAAATAGACGTAATCGACGATTTTCAGCGATTCATGCACGTCATGGGTCACTACCAGTGACGTTAGCCCCAGAGTATCGGTGAGTCGGCGAATCAAGTTGCCGGTCACGCCAAGCGAAATGGGGTCAAGCCCTGCGAACGGCTCGTCGAACATCACCAGTGCGGGCTCCAGAGCTATCGCACGTGCCAGCGCCACGCGCCGCGCCATGCCCCCGGACAGTTCAGCAGGCATCAACTGCGCTGCGCCGCGCAAGCCCACCGCATGCAATTTCATCAGGACCAGGTCACGAATGGCGTCTTCGGGCAGGTCGGTATGCTCGCGCAACTGGAATGCGACGTTGTCGAATACCGACATGTCGGTAAACAGCGCGCCGAACTGGAACAGCATGCCCATCTTGCGACGCAACCGGTAAAGGCCATTCTGGTTGAGATGGCCAAGCGACTCGCCTGCCACGCGCACTTCTCCCTGGCGGGGCTTGATCTGCCCACCAATCAGCCGCAGGAGTGTGGTTTTTCCGCAACCGCTGCTACCCATGATAGCGATAACCTGCCCGCGTTTGGCAGTCAGATTGATTCCCTTCAGAACCTGCCGATCTCCATAGCCAAATGCGACATCTTCGATTTCGACCAGATTGTCGTTTTGCAAGAAAACGCACCCAATTACTTGTAAGTGAATGCCCATTTTAACGGAGGCACCCCGTGGCCAGCATGGCTTGACCAGTTTTATCGCGGATTCTAGTAACCCATCACCTGTCTCAGGGTATCTGCTTCTTCCATCAAGGCGAGATTCCCGCTGCGGCTGAACACAAACAGAGGCTCCCCCGTTACCGCGTGTTGGGAGATACGATGGGTCAGAGCACGCAAGTCGGGGAGTTCATCCAGCCACCAGACGTGCTCGGCCATCCAAGATTGAGTCGCCAGCAACACGCGCTCCGATGCGGGCTCGGCGCACTCCGAGGCACCCGGCCCCAGCACGAATACGAAGCTTTCCTGTGTCTCGTTCAACCATACCGCCCAGGTGGACCCCGGAACGGTCTGCCAGATCGATTCGGGCAGGTAGACTGTATTAAATTGAGTGTTGTAATACGACAACAGCCAGTCATCCGGCAGGTCATCTGGGTAAAAAGCACCATTCCATGCGGGATGCAACCAGTTGACCGCGCCGATGTAGACAAGTTGGTTGAATTTCATATTGATTATTATCAATCAAGTATAAACAAACTCCAATATAAGGCATTGACAATATGCTGATATAAACAAGATACTGGATCTACGTATCTTGTTTGTGTCTTGTTTGTTTGATCAACCCCGAAGGAGTCGTCCATGAAAATGAAATCCCTTGTTCTCGCCCTTGGAATGGTTTCCGTTTCCGCTGCTTTCGCCAATGGTACCGCACCCGCTGCAGCCCCTGCCGCAGCCCCCGCCACGCCGCAAACCAGTGCCCAGTGGCTGGAGCGCATGACCGACTTTACCCGCAATGCGTCGGCCTACCGTGACCCCAAGGTGTTCGTGCCCTGGTTCAACGCCGTGACCGAGCCCAGCTTCTACTCGCAGATGGGCATCAACATGATGGAGCCAGGCAACTGGTACAAGATGATGGGTTCGATGATGGATCCGCGCTCGCTGGCCAACTACATGCAGTTTGCCGACCCCGACATGTACATGAAGTGGATGGCCGCTTCGATGGATCCCAACTTCTACACTGCGATGATGGCCCCGATGCTCGATCCCGGCAAATACATGCGCTGGATGATGTCGCCGCTGGATCCGCAAACGCTCAACATGGCCATGCAGACCCTGAATCCCGCGATGTACATGAAGTGGATGATGGCTCCAATGGACCCGCGTCTGATGCAGTTGTCGATGCAGCCCCTGAACCCCGCTCTGTACACCAGCTGGATGGGCGCCTCGATGAATCCCGCCACCTATGGCACCTGGGGCACCTGGTTGAATCCGGCCACCTATGGCGCAATGGCTGCTCCGGTTGCCGCTCCGGCTGCGGGCGCACCTGCCGCCTACCCGAACCCGTTCGACCCGAACGTATTGCTGCAGATGTTCAACCCGGCTGCCTTCATGCCGGCACCCACAGCAGCACCGGCCGCACCCGCCCAGTAATTACTGGTAGCGTAAAGCCAAAAAAAGGGGACGGCAGCGCCGTCCCCTTTTTCTTGCACGCCGTTTCAAGCGCGTCGCCAGGTCGTCCCGCCAGCGCCATCTTCCAGCACGATTCCCGACGCAATCAACTTATCCCGAATACGGTCGGATTCGGCAAAGTCCTTTTCCTTGCGCGCAGTCTGACGTGCCGCAATCAGCACCTCGATTTCCGCCTCGCTCATGCCATCGCTGGATCCACCAGCCTGCATGAAATCAGCTGTATCTCGCTGCAGCAGACCCAGCACCCCACCCAGGCTGCGCAGTGTCTGCGCCGCAGCAGCGTCACCCCGATTCGCTTCGCCGGCCAACTCGAACAGCACCGCGAAGGCTTCCGGAGTATTGAAATCATCATTCATCGCCGCCCTGAAGCGCTGTGCCACCGGCTGGCTCCAGTCGGGTGCAGACGTTGTCAGAGGGGCATTTTTCAACGCGGTGTACAGGCGGGTCAGCGCCCCCCTGGCATCGTCCAGGTGGGCGTCCGAATAGTTCAACGGACTGCGGTAGTGTGCGCGCAGGATGAAGAAACGCACAACTTCGGCATCGTACTTTCCCAGCACTTCACGGATGGTGAAGAAGTTGCCCAGCGATTTGGACATCTTTTCGTTGTCCACCCGCACGAAGCCGTTGTGCATCCAGTAGTTCACGAAGCGGCAGCCATGCGCGCCTTCTGACTGGGCGATCTCGTTTTCATGGTGCGGAAACTGCAGGTCCTGACCGCCACCATGGATGTCGAACTGGTTGCCGAGCAGGTCCGCGCTCATCGCCGAGCATTCGATATGCCAACCGGGGCGGCCCGGCCCCCAGGGCGAATCCCAGGCCGGTTCACCCTGCTTGGCAGCTTTCCACAGCACGAAATCCATGGGGTCGCGCTTGTTGGGATCCACTTCCACGCGCTCGCCGGCACGCAACTCGTCCAGACTCTTGCCGGAGAGGCGGCCATAGGCGGAAAATCCGCGCACACTGTAATAGACGTCGCCATTAGGCGCCGGATAGGCCAGGCCATTTTTTTCCAGTTGCGCGATCAGGGCCAACATCTGCGCCACATAGGCGGTGGCCCGCGGCTCGTGGTCGGGTGGCAGCACGCCAAGCGCACGCTCATCCTCGTGCATTGCGGCAATGAAGCGTTCGGTCAGCGCGGCCGGCGTTTCGCCATTTTCCTGCGCGCGCCTAATGATCTTGTCGTCGATGTCCGTTATGTTCCTTACGTACTCGACGCGATACCCGCTGGCGCGCAGCCAGCGCGTCACCATGTCGAAGACCACGAATACCCGAGCGTGCCCCAGATGGCACAAGTCGTATACGGTCATGCCGCACACGTACATGCGTATCTGGCCCGGAGTGATGGGGACGAACGCTTCCTTGGTGCGGGTAAGGGTATTGGTGATGTGCAACATGGTGCAAGCAGGCTACGGACGGAAATGGGGACACACGGGAATCAAGCAGGGCGGCGACTGTCTCAGTCGGGTCGATGTTGTTAGAATGCCAGACTCCCAAGATGATCCGAGCATATCACATGGTCCTGTCCCGTTTCTTCGCCGCCCTTGCCACCTGCGCCATACTTATCAGCGCACCCGTTCTGGCCAACGAAGTTCAGGAAATCAACCAGCAATTTCGCAAAGGGGACTTGCCTGGCGCGCTCGAACGCGCCGACCGCTATCTTGCGAAAAACCCGAAAGATGCCCAGGCACGCTTTCTCAAGGGCCTGATCCTTGCCGATCAGGGCAAGACCAACGATGCCATCGCCGTGTTTAGCGGACTGACCGAGGACTACCCCGAACTGCCCGAGCCCTACAACAATCTTGCCGTGCTCTACGCCTCGCAAGGCAAGTACGATGCGGCGAAGAACGCACTCGAAATGGCCATCCGCACGCATCCGAGCTACGCCACCGCGCACGAAAACCTAGGCGACATCTACGCCAAGATGGCGTCGATCGCCTACGACAAGGCGCTCGAACTGGACAGCAAGAATGCCACGGCGCAAACCAAACTGGCGCTGATCCAGGAGATGATCCAAGGGCAGCCCCGCAAGCCGGCGGCGACCAAACCCGCGAGCACCGCGCCGAAGACCGAAGCCAAGATGGCCGCCGCCAACCCTGCTGCCGCGAAACCGGGCACGCCCGCTACTGCCTCGCCAGAAAGCGCGATCGATGCCGCGATCACCGCGTGGGCGAAAGCCTGGTCGGCAAAGGACGTCGACGCCTACCTTGCGGCCTATGCCGACGACTACGCGGCGGATGGCATGACCCGCAGCCAGTGGGAAGCGCAGCGTCGCGCGCGCATCACCAGCCCCAAGACGATCGAGGTCAAGATCAGTGACCTCAAGATCGACCCGCAGGGCGACACCGCCAAAGCCACCTTCCGCCAGGCTTACCGTTCCGACCGCCACCGTTCCACCGTCACGAAGACGCTGGAGTTGGCCATGCAGAACGGCCAGTGGCGCATCGTTAAAGAATCGACCCGGTAATCATGCGCCACCTGCTGCTCGCGCTCCTGCTTGCGACCCCGGCGCTCCACGCAGCCGGGCCGGATGCCGACCGCCAGTTGGTCGACAGCCTGCTGGCCGTTTCGCAGGGCCGCATGCCGGAGGCGCTCACTGCCGTCGACCAGTTGACGCAGCAGCATTCGAATTTCAGGCTGGCGCAGCTGATCAAGGGCGACCTGTTGCTCGCGCGTGCGCAGCCGTCTGCACACCCTGGGCAACACCGGCAATTCCCGTAATGCCGATCTGGAGCAACTGCGCGATGAAGCGCGCCAGCGCGTGCGCGCTGCGACCGATTCGCCGCCCGATGACAAGATCCCCGTCTACCTGCTGGATCTGGACGAAAGTTATCGGCATGCACTGGTGGTCGATGCCAGCCGCTCGCGCCTGTATGTCTACGAGAATCGTTCTGGCTTGCCGTTCCGCGTGGCCGATTTCTACGTCACCATCGGCAAGGCGGGCGCCGGCAAGCAGAAGGAAGGCGACAACCGCACTCCGATCGGCATCTACACGATTTCGGGTTTCAAGTCACCGCGCGAACTCGCCGATTTCTACGGCAGCGGCGCCTTCACCCTGTCCTACCCCAACGAATGGGATACCCGACAGGGCCGCAACGGCCATGGCATCTGGATCCATGGCAGCCCGCAGCAATACCTACAGCCGCACACCCCGCGCCAGCGAAGGCTGCGTGGTGCTGGCCAACGACGATCTGACCCGGCTCGGCCAGTACGTCAAGACAGGCAAGACGCCCGTCGTCATCGCCGAACAGGTCGAATGGGTGGCCTACGACGCGCTCGATACGCGCCGCAACGACCTCGCTGCGGCGCTCGACCAGTGGCGGCAGGACTGGGAAAGCCGCGACACCGCCCGCCTGCTTGGCCACTACAGCGCATCGTTCCGCACCGGTTCGCAGGATCTGCAGGCCTTTGGTGCCAGCAAGCACAAGGTCAACGCCAGCAAGTCATGGATCAAGGTAGGACTCAGCAAGATCAGCCTGATGCTCTACCCTGAGCGTCCCGACTTCGCCCTGGTCAGCTTCGTGCAGGATTACCAGAGCAGCAACCTCAGCGACCGCACCCTCAAACGCCAATTCTGGAGCCGCGAAAACGGCCGCTGGAAAATCATTCACGAAACCTCTCTATAGGACGACACCATGGTCAAGCTGCACACCAATCACGGCATCATCACCCTCGAACTCGATGCCGAGAAAGCGCCGAAAACGGTGGAGAATTTCCTGCAATACGTGCGCGACGGGTTTTTTCGACGGCACGATATTCCACCGCGTCATCGATGGCTTCATGATCCAGGGCGGCGGTTTTGAACCCGGCATGACGCAGAAACCCACCCGCGACACGATCGAGAACGAGGCGTCCAACGGTCTGAAGAACGAGGCTTACACGTTGCCATGGCGCGCACCCCCAATCCCAATTCGGCGACTGCGCAGTTCTTCATCAACGTCGCCAACAACAGCTTCCTCAACTTCACCTCGCCGACCCCGCAAGGCTACGGCTACGCCGTATTCGGCAAGGTGGTCGAGGGCATGGACGTGGTCGACAAGATCAAGAAGGTCAAGACCGACAACCGCGCCGGCCATCAGGACGTGCCGCAGGAAGATGTTGTCATCACCCAGGCGGAAATCGTCTGAATTTTCGGTGAATCTGATCTCGTCTGCAAAAACCGGGCGTACTTTCTTTATTGCCGACCTGCATCTCGCTGACGAACGCCCGGTTGCGACCGGGCGTTTTTTTCGCTTTCTGAACGAGGAGGCCGCAGGCGCGGATGCGCTCTACATCCTGGGCGATCTGTTCGAGGCCTGGGTGGGTGACGACGACGACGGGCAGCTTGCGCACGATGCGGCGCACCAACTCAAAACTCTGGTGGATGCAGGCACGCCGGTGTATTTCATGCATGGCAACCGCGACTTCATGCTGGCCGAACGCTACGCAGCCTTATCCGGCATGACCCTGCTGAGCGACCCCACGCGGGTCGACCTGTACGGCACACCGACCCTGTTGATGCACGGCGACACCCTGTGCACCGATGACACCGCCTACCAGACCTTTCGCCGCCGCGCACGCCATCCGCTGACGCGGGCGCTGCTGCGCCAGCTGCCCCTGGCCATGCGCCGCCATGTGGCACGCCGGGCGCGGGCCGGCAGCGAATCCGCCAAGGCGGCGAAGGCGGCCGCGATCATGGATGTGAATGTCGATGAAGTTGTGCGCGTCCTCGGCGAACAACAGGCTGCACGGCTGATCCACGGCCACACCCATCGCCCGGCACGGCATGTGCATGCGGTCGGGGGCCATGCCTGCGAGCGCTGGGTCGTGCCGGACTGGTATGTCCGCTGGGGCTATGTCGTGTGCGACGCGTCGGGCTGCGCGCTCAAGGTAGAGGACTTATGAGGGCGCGTTGATCGTCGCCATGCCGTCCGGCAGGCGAAACAGACCGGGTTGAAGCGGCTGCAGGGTTTCGCCTTCGAAGCTGCGCGACCGTCCCGTGAATTCACGTTCCTCCAGCGGCAATCCGAGTTTCAGCGTCGTTCCCGACTCCCATACCAGGTTCACCAGATCGCAGTCATGCTGCAGTTCCGGGGGCGACTCCTTCCACATCCGGTACTGCATCGAAGCCAGCACCGATTTCATCTCGGCCATCGCGCGCGCTGCATCCGGCGCAGCACGAAGCGCCGCGATGCCTTCGCTGCACACCACGCCCTTCATGCTGAGGCTGAAGCGCTCGGTGCCGGGTGCGGCCGGGCGGGTTTCGAGCTTGGGACTCCAGTCAACGGGTCGGGGGGGCAGCGTTTCGGGCAGGAACACCATCGCCAGGCCCCTTTCACGCATGACGTTGGTCAACTTGCGCTGGCGCCGGTCCAACAGAAAAAAATCGTCCTCATCCCTGCCGCTGTCCATGCGCAAGTAATCTGGCGTGACCAGGATGCGGGTCAGATACGGCTCCCCTCCCGGATCCTGGTCGACATAGCGCAGCACGGTCATGTCCGCTGCGTGGGCCCCTCCCATCCCGAGCAGGCACAGCATGAGCCATCGCATCATCATGCCAGCCCGCGCGCCAGATCGGCCTTGATGTCGGACACCGATTCCAGTCCCACCGCAATCCGCACCAGGCCGTCGCCGATGCCTGCCGCATCACGCTGCTCAGCCGTCATGCGACTGTGGGTGGTGGAAGACGGATGGGTGATGGTGGATTTGGTATCGCCCAGGTTGGCGGTGATCGACAACAGCTTCGTCGCGTCGATCAGTTTCCAAGCCGCATCCTGGCCGCCCTTGAGATCGAAGGCGACGATGCCGCCCCCGGATTTCTGCTGCGCCATCGCCAGTGCGTGTTGTGGATGCGATGGCAAGCCCGGATACAGAACGCGCGCCACCTGCGGCTGGGCCTCCAGCCATTGCGCCAGTTCCAGCGCATTTCTCGAATGCGCGTCCATCCGGATTGAAAGCGTCTCCATCCCTTTCAGGATCACCCAGGCATTGAATGCGGACAAGGTCGGCCCCGCGGTACGCAAGAAGGTGTAAACGCCTTCCATCAAGGCCTGACTGCCCAGCACGGCGCCCCCCAGTACCCTGCCCTGGCCGTCGAGATATTTGGTGGCCGAATGAATCACTATATCGGCGCCCAATTCGAGCGGCTTCTGCAGAGCCGGCGAACAGAAGCAGTTGTCGACCGCCAGCCACGCACCTGCTTCGCGGGCAATCGATGCCAGGGCGCGAATATCGCTCACTTCGGTCAGCGGATTGGACGGCGATTCGACGAAAAACAGCTTCGTGTTCGGCTTCAATGCGGCACGCCACTCTGCCGGATCGGTCGGCGAAACATAGGTCGTCTCGATGCCGAAGCGGCCGAGAATGTTGCTGAACAACTGCACCGTGGAGCCGAAGATCGAACGCGAGGCGACGATGTGCTCGCCCGCCTTCATCAGGCCCATGACGGTCGCCAGGATCGCGGCCATGCCGGAGGAAAATGCCACGCAGCGTTCAGCGCCCTCAAGCGCGGCCAGCCGCGCTTCCATCATGCTGACGGTGGGATTGGTGAACCGCGCGTAGATCGGCCCGGGTTGCTCGCCCTTGAAGCGCGCCGCAGCCTCCGCCGCACTGCTGAACACGAAACTGGAGGTCAGGAACATCGCCTCCGAGTGTTCGTTGAACTGGCTGCGCACCGTTCCTGCTCTCACAGCGAGCGTTTCAATGTCGTATTCGTCGTTCATTTTTCCGTCCAAAATAAAAAAACCCCGAACGGCAAGCGCGTGTCGGGGTTTCCCTTGCAACGCTTTAGCCGGATTTATCAAGCGCCCGCAAGCTGGGTTTCAAATCGGCGCTGGGGAAAATGTACGCCCGGCGCCGGACACCGTCAATCACTCCCCGTCGCCAGATTCAGGTCGAGTTGCTGGGATGACAGGGCCGATGGCGGCGTCTCCCCGTTGCGAACCGCCTCGATGTAATTCAGGTATTCCGGCGTGACATCACCGGTGATGTAGCGGCCGTCGAAACACGAGGTGTCGAAATCCTGGATCGCAGGATTGCCGGCACGGACCACCTCCACCATGGCGTCGATATCCTGATAGATCAATGCGTCACAGCCGATTTCGCGCGCGATTTCCTCGTCGGTGCGGCCGTTGGCGATCAGTTCGTTGCGCGTCGGCATGTCGATACCATAGACGTTGGAGAAGCGGACCGGCGGCGAGGCCGAGGCAAAGTACACCTGTGCAGCACCGGCGTCGCGCGCCATCTGGACGATTTCACGGCTGGTGGTGCCGCGCACGATCGAGTCGTCGACCAGGAGCACGTTACGGTCCTTGAACTCCTCGGAAACGGCGTTGAGCTTCTGCCGGACCGATTTCTTGCGCAGGGCCTGCCCCGGCATGATGAAGGTGCGGCCGATGTATCGATTCTTGATGAAACCTTCGCGATACGGCACGTTGAGATGGTTCGCCAGCTGCAGCGCAGAGGGGCGGCTGGTGTCGGGAATCGGGATCACCACATCGATCTTGAGATGGGAAAACTCGCGGCGGATTTTTTCGGCCAGCGACACGCCCATGGCCAGCCGGGTACTGTAGACCGAGATGCCGTCCATCACCGAATCCGGGCGGGCGAGATACACGTACTCGAAAATGCAGGGGTTGAGCACGGCCTTGTCGCTGCATACCCGGCTGTGCAACTGGCGCTGATAATCGATAAACACGGCTTCGCCCGGCGCCACATCGCGCAACAGTCGGAAGCCCAGCGTGTCGATCGCCACGCTTTCAGAGGCGACGATGTATTCGTGCGGCAGAACCTGGTCGTTGACGCCGATCACCAGCGGACGAATGCCATGCGGATCGCGAAACGCCAGCAGGCCGTAGCCTGCGATGAAAGCCGTCACGGCATACGCGCCCTTGCAGCGCGCATGGACACCCGCCACCGCGCCAAAGATCGTGTCCAGGCTCAACTGGCGGCCGGAGGCACGCACCTGCAGTTCGTGCGCCAGCACGTTCAGCAACACTTCTGAATCCGAATTGGTATTCACGTGGCGCAGATCGGCACGGAACAGCGACTCCTGCAATTCATGGGTATTGGTGAGGTTGCCGTTGTGGCCCAGCACGATGCCATAGGGCGAATTCACGTAGAACGGCTGCGCCTCGGCCGACGAAGACGCGCTGCCGGCAGTCGGGTAGCGCACATGCGCCACCCCCATGTCCCCCAGCAGGTTGCGCATGTCGCGGGTACGGAACACGTCACGTGCCAGCCCCGGTTCCTTGTGCATGTGAAAGCGGCTTTCTTCGGCCGTCACGATTCCAGCCGCGTCCTGGCCGCGATGCTGCAACACCATCAGCCCGTCGTACAAAAGCTGATTGACCGCCGAATTGGCTACGACTCCGATTACCCCGCACATGCAATGCACCTATGCATAAAATTATTCAAAACGAACGTATTTCGCGACGTCTTTCGGCACCAACGGCAAGGTGCGCATGGCCATCGCCTGCAGGCTGTCAGACAGCAGCGCCTGTTTCCAGAAGTCTGTGCGGGGCAGCGAGGTCAGCCCGGCTGCCAGCGTAAAACCGACCAGGATAACCAGCCCCTTGGCGAGCCCCAGCACCCCGCCGAGCACCTTGTCGGCACTGCCCAGTCCGACCGCCTTGACCAGCGAAGCCAGTGCGTGCCCCAACAACAGCACACCGATCAGCACCACCAGAAAGATCACTGCAAAACCCGCAAAATACCGTATTCCCTGGTTTTCAATTCCAATGGGCAACAGCGGCGCCACCAGCAACGCGCCCCATCTTCCCAGCACGAACGCCAGTATCCAGGCTGCCAACGAGAACAGAGTCTCGATCATGCCACGCATCAGGCCGCGAACCACGGTCAGAACCAAGACCAGCAACACGATGATATCGAGCATGCTCATCGTGTAAGAATTTGCCCGCCCATTCCCTTCTCGGCCAGTTTCACCGCGGCTTCCACGGCTTCTTCACGCGTGGCGAAGGGTCCCACACGCACCCGTGTCAGGGTGCCCACTTTGTCGGTGTAGGCCGGCAGGCCGGCTTTGGCTGCACGTGCTCTGAGTGCGTTGGCCTTGGAAGCATCGGACAGGGCGGCCAGTTGTACCACGTAGACCTCGCTGTCTGCGGCAGGCTTGGTCTGGAGTGCAGGTGCTTCAACCGGTTTGGCTGCCGCTCTGGGTGCCGGCTTGGGCGCAGCTCTGGGTGCCAGCTTGGGCGCCGGCTTGACGGGTGGTTCGGGTTTGGCTGGAGCAGGCTTGGACGGTTCAGGCTTGGGGGCGGAGGCGACTGGCGCGGGCTCCGCATGCGCAGGCTCCGTCACCTCGGGTTGCGGGGGCGGAAGCCGCGTCGCGTCAGCAACGATGGGCGCATTGAGGGATTCGGATTCGCTGGGCAATGCTGCTTCGCGGGGTTCAGGTGCGGAAGACGCTACCATTTTCACCGCCAGCGTACTGGCAGGCGGCGGTTCGTCTTCCAGCAGCAGGGGCAATACGATCACCGCCAGCAGGGTCAGTGCGACCGCACCAATCAGGCGGCGTCTGGCTCTGCGTTTGAGGTCATTTTCAGTGCTTGGTGGCGGCATGGTCTAGCGCGGCGGCAACGGTATAGAACGAACCGAAGACGAGAATTCTATCACCTTCATCCGCATCGCTTCGTGCCTTGGCAAGCGCCAAGGCCACATCCGGCTCAACCCTGACCGGCGAACTGCCCGCATGGGGACGCAGAATGGCGGCCAGTTCCGCTGCGTCGAGGGCGCGCGGCGTTGCAGGCGTGCAAACCCACCACTCATCGATCTCGCCGGACAATGCAGCCCCCACACTGTCGGCATCCTTGTCTGCCAGCATCCCTACCACTGCGATCGTGCGTCCTGACACGGGCTGCGCATGCAGCGTGGCGGCCAGCGCCCGTGCCGCTTCGGGATTGTGTGCCACATCCAGAATTACTTCGGGCGCCTCTGCAATGCGCTGAAACCGTCCCGGCATGTGTGCCGTTAAGAGTCCCTTGCGAATCGCTGTCTCGCTCACCGGAAGCCTGCCGTGCAATGCTTCCAGGATGGCCAGCGCGCCCGTTGCGTTACGCAGTTGAAAAGTGCCAACCATGGCAGGCAGGGGCAATGCTGGCCTTTTCATAACAGTGCCCTGATAGGTCCACTGCCCCTTGGCGCTCAGGGCGGAAAAATCCCGGTTGATGCGACGCAAATCGGTGCCGATCTGTCGCGCGTGCTCGAGCAGACTGACAGGCGGGTCAGGATCGTTGCAGATGGCAGGGCAGCCGGCACGGTAAATGCCCGCCTTTTCGAAGCCTATCTCTTCACGGGTGTCGCCCAGATAGTCCATGTGATCCAGATCGATGCTGGTGACGATTGCGGCATCGGCATCGAATACATTCACCGCATCGAGCCGCCCGCCAAGGCCCACCTCGAGAATGGCCACGTCGACGCCGGCATCGATGAACTGCAGCATCGCACCCAGTGTGCCGAATTCGAAATAGGTCAGAGAGGTGTCGCCGCGTGCAGCATCGACCCTTTCGAATGCGCGCACCAGTCCAGTATCGGTGGTTTCTCGTCCGCCAATCCGCACCCGCTCGTTGTAACGCAGCAAGTGTGGCGAGGTGTAGAGACCCGTTTTATAACCCTCGGCAAGCAGAATGGCTTCCAGATAGGCGCTGGTGGATCCCTTGCCGTTGGTACCGCCAACCATGATGAGCGGGAAGGCCGGTTCCAGGCCAAACGCGTCCCAGACTCGGCGAACTCGTTCGAGGCCCAGCTCGATGGTGTTGGGGTGCAACTGTTCCAGTCGCGCCAGCCATGCTTCCAGCGTAGTCAAAGGCTGCGAGATCAAGTCACCACTGGCGATCAAGCTGCAATGGCTGACCTGCCCATCATCATCGACAGTGTGGTGGCAAGCTCATCGCGCATCTGGCGGCGGTCGATGATGCGGTCGACGGCACCCTTCTCGAGCAGGAATTCGGCACGCTGAAAACCCTCCGGCAGCGTCTCGCGCACCGTCTGCTCGATCACGCGCGGGCCGGCAAAACCGATCAGGGCGTTGGGCTCTGCCACGATCAGATCACCCAGCATGGCAAAGCTCGCCGACACCCCTCCCATGGTGGGATCGGTCAGCACCGAAACGAAGGGCAGATGATGGCGCGACAACAGCGTCAGCGCTGCCGAAGTTTTCGCCATCTGCATCAGCGAGAACAGACCTTCCTGCATGCGTGCGCCGCCGCTGGCTGAAAAACAGATGAAGGCGGAATTCGACTCGATCGCCGCCTCCACGCCCAGGACGAAACGCTCGCCCACCACCGAGCCCATCGACCCGCCCATGAACTTGAATTCGAAGGCCGCTGCCACCACCGGCACGCGCTTGACGCTGCCGCCGAGCACCACCAGCGCGTCGGTTTCCGATGTGCCGGACTGGGCTTCCTTTAGACGGTCGGGATATTTCTTGCTGTCTTTGAACTTGAGCGGATCGAGCGGTGTCACCTGGGCGCCGATCTCGTGCTGCCCCTCCGCGTCCAGCAGCATCGCCAAACGCTGCCGTGCACCGATGCGATGGTGATGACCGCACTTCGGACATACCTCAAGATTGCTTTCCAGGTCGGCACGGTAGAGCACCTCGTTGCAGGCCGGGCATTTTGACCACAACCCCTCGGGCATGGATTTTTTGTCGGCCAGCGCGCGACGCTTGATTTTGGGCGGCAGAATTTTCTGGAACCAACTCATGGTCTTCTCCCTTTATTTCGATGCCGCATCGACACCGCGGCGCAAGTCCTGCACCAGTGCCTTGACGCGCTCGACGCACCCACCCTCGGGTGCGGTTTCAATCTCGTTGACGATGCGACTGCCCACTACCACTGCATCGGCAATGCGAGCCACGGCTTCGGCAGTCGCCGCGTCGCGGATGCCGAAGCCGACACCGACCGGCAGACTGCAATGCCTGCGCACCATATCCAGTTTGCGCGCGACTTCGGCTGTATCGAGGTTCGCCGAACCTGTCACGCCCTTCAGCGACACGTAGTAGATGAACCCGCCAGCAACCGCGGCCACCTGCTCCACCCGGGACTCGGGCGTGGTCGGTGATAGCAGGAAGATCGGGTCGAGTCCGGCTGCCTTGAAAACATCCGCCACGCCATGCGATTCCTCGGGCGGAATGTCAACCGTCAGCACGCCGTCCACCCCGGCGGCCTTCGCCGCCAGGGCGAAGGTCTCGTAGCCCATGCGCTCGACCGGATTGGCGTAGCCCATCAGCACCACCGGCGTTGTCTGGTTGGACTTGCGGAACTCCGCCGTCATCGCCAGCACATCCTTCAGCCCGACCTTGTTCGCCAGCGCCCGTTCGGACGCGCGCTGGATGACCGGGCCATCGGCCATTGGATCGGAAAACGGCACCCCCAGCTCGATGATGTCGGCCCCCGCCTCGACCAAGGCATGCATCAGCGGTACCGTCAGCCCTCTGCCCGGGTCACCGGCAGTGATGAAGGGGATCAGGGCTTTTTTATTGTGCGCCTTGAGCGCGATAAAGGTCTGGCCAATGCGGCTCATGATTTTGTCTTCTGGAAACGATTCAAATAGGCTGACGACAGGGTTTAGAGCGTAATCCCGGACACCTTGGCCACGGTATTGATGTCCTTGTCGCCGCGCCCGGACAGGTTGACCAGGATGATCTGGTCCTTGCCTAGCGTCGGCGCGAGTTTTTTGGCATGAGCGACGGCATGGCTGGATTCGAGCGCTGGAATGATGCCTTCGAGACGGCACAGGTCGTGGAAAGCGGCCATGGCCTCGTCATCGTCGATGGCGACGTATTCGGCGCGCCCGCTGTCCTTCAGGTAACTGTGCTCGGGGCCGACGCCTGGATAGTCGAGGCCCGCTGAAACCGAATGGGTTTCGATGATCTGGCCATTGTCGTCCTGCATCAGGTAGCTGCGGAAGCCGTGGAGCACGCCCGGGGTTCCCGCCGACAGCGGCGCGGCGTGCTTGCCGCTGGCGATGCCGGAACCGCCGGCTTCGACGCCGATCAGTCGCACGCTCTCATCCGGAATATAGGGGTGGAAGATGCCAATGGCGTTGGAACCGCCGCCGACGCAGGCGATCACGGCATCCGGCTGGCGACCGGTCAGCTCGGGCATCTGGACGAGGCATTCGCGGCCGATCACGCACTGGAAGTCGCGCACCAGCATGGGATACGGATGCGGGCCGGCGGCGGTGCCGAGGATGTAGAAGGTGGATTCGACGTTGGTCACCCAGTCGCGCATCGCCTCGTTGAGCGCATCCTTCAGCGTCTTCGAGCCCGACGACACCGGCACGACTGTCGCGCCCAGCAGCTTCATGCGAAAGACGTTGGGCGCCTGGCGCTCGACGTCTTCGGCGCCCATGTAGACCACGCACTCCATGCCGTAGCGCGCGGCCACCGTGGCCGAGGCGACGCCGTGCTGGCCGGCGCCGGTTTCGGCGATGACGCGCTTCTTGCCCATGCGCCGCGCCAGCAGCGCCTGGCCGATGGTGTTGTTGATCTTGTGCGCGCCGGTGTGGTTGAGGTCTTCGCGCTTGAGGTAGATCTGCGCGCCGCCATATTGTTCGGACAGCCGCCTGGCATGGTAGATCGGGCTCGGACGGCCGACATAATGTTTGAGTTCGTATTCGAACTCGGCCATGAAGGCGGGATCCTGGCGTGCCTTGTCGTACTCGACGCGCAGTTCCTCCAGCGCGGCCATCAGCGTTTCGGCGACGAAGATGCCGCCGTAGGGGCCGAAGTGGCCGTGAGAATCCGGGAGATCAGTCAGCTTCATGATGCTTTTTTCGCTTTCGCAATGAATTGCGCAATCTTGTGCGCGTCCTTGATGCCTTTTGCCATTTCGACGCCGGAAGACACGTCTACCGCCCATGGCTTAACCTGCTCGACCGCCTCGCTGACGTTGTCCGGCGCGAGCCCGCCGGACAGGACGATCGGCATGGGCAAGCCGTCCGGGATCAGGCTCCAGTCGAAGCGTTCACCGGTGCCGCCCGGCACGCCCGGCACATAGGCATCGAGCAGCAGGCCGCGTGCATTTGCAAAGTCAGCCGCGCATTTTAGCAAATCCGTGTCCCGATTGACGCGCACCGCCTTGATATAGGGCCGGCCATGGCGCGCGCAGTCGGCCGCTGTCTCGTCGCCATGGAACTGCAGCAGATCGAGCGGGACGGCCCTCAGCACGGCTTCGATGAACGCCGGGGCGGCATTGACGAACAGGCCGACCGATTGCACGAAGGGCGGCAGTTGGCGCACCAGCGCGGCTGCGGCCATGGTTGTCACGTTGCGCGGGCTTGTTTCAAAGAACACAAAACCCAGCGCATCCGCGCCAGCGTCGCAGGCGGCGTGCAGATCCTGTTCCCGGGTGATGCCGCAGATTTTTACGCGTACAGCCATCTTTCAGAGGTTTCCGGCAAGGCAAAGTGCGCAGGATACCGGATGTGGCTGAGATACAGGCCGGCGGCGTCGAAGGTCGGTGCGGCGCGGGTGCGGTCGCGGCCGGCCAGGATCTCGTTCATCCACTCGGGCGGCTGCGCGCCGTTGCCGATGTGGACGAGGCAGCCCATCAGGTTGCGCACCATGTGGTGCAGGAAACCGTCGGCGCGAAAATCGCATAGCAGATAATCGCCGCGCCGCTCGATCCGGGCTAGGCGGAGTTCCTTGACCGGCGACCTGGCCTGGCATTCGGCGGCGCGGAACGCGGAGAAGTCATGCTGTCCGATCAGGTGCGCCGCCGCCCGGTTCATCGCATCGGCATCGAGCGGACGGTGGTGCCAGCCGATCAGGCCCTGATCGAGCCCCGGCCGCACCGGATGATTCAGCAGGACGTAGCGGTAACCGCGCTGGGTAGCGGCAAAGCGGGCGTGGAAATCCTCGTCCACCTCGCGAGCCCACAGCACCGCCACGCTCGGCGGCAGATGGCTGTTGACGCCTCGCACCCAGGCGCTGAGCGGACGCTTCACATGGGTATCGAAATGCGCCACCTGGAACGCCGCGTGCACCCCGGTGTCGGTGCGCCCGGCTGCGGTGACGACGATCCGTTCGCCGGCAATCGCCGCCAGCGCCGTTTGCAGCGCGTCCTGCACGCCGCAGCCCTGCGGCTGCGACTGCCAGCCGCAAAATCCGACGCCACGGTATTCCAGACCCACCACGACTCTCATTTCAACTTGGCCTCATTTCAACCCGGCCTCATGCCAGTACGATACCCACCAGGAGCACGGCCGCGAGTATGACGGCGCTGTCGCGTGCTTGCCAGCGCTCGGCATGCAGCGTGTAGCTGTCAGGTTCCGCGTCGTCCGGTAGCGGCGCGTGCAGGGCATCCAGCCAGCGCACCGGTTTCGGCGCGTGTTCGACATAGTCCAGCGTCAGCCCCAGGCGCACCGCGAAGGCGCGCCGGTCAAAGCCGATCCAGGTCAGCGGCCTGGCCAGCACATACAGGCCGTAGATCAGTCGCGGGCGCGGCGTGTACGCCAGCAGCACCGCCAGCCCGGCCAGCATCAGCAGCAGCCGTCCGACACGCAGTGTGCCCTGCCACAAACCTACGGCGGACGGACTGGCCCATTCCAGTGACGGCCAAACTAGGGTTCCCGGCAGGACATAGGCATAGGTCAACAACAGCACGACCATCAGCCAGCGCGTCCGGCGCAGCAATATCAGCAACTGGATACGTGCAGACGCAAACAGAAAGGCCGTCGCGGATGCGACGGCCAGGATGGGAAGCAGGGGCAAGGCGGCGCGTTCCACCGCCACAGCCCACCCGCACCACAACAGGATGCGGGCAGCCGGATGGGGAAACTCAGCCAAGCGAACTCAACATGCCCTTCGCGTCGGCCTTCTGCCTCTCGCCGCCCTCGGCCAGCACTTCGTTGAGAATTTCACGCGCGCCTTCCTTGTCGCCCATTTCGACATAGGCGCGCGCGAGGTCGAGCTTGGTGCCGACTTCGTCGAGTTCGAGATCGTTGCCGCCGGTATCGCCGAGGTCGAGGTCGAGGCCGCTGAAATCGAATTTGCTGTCCGGGCCGTTGTCTTCCTCCAGACCCAGGTCGAGCTTCAGCGTGTCGTCCTGAGTAGACGGCAGTTCCAGGTCAGGCAAGTCGAAATCGAGCCCCTGGGTGTCCATTTCCACGTAGCCCGAAGCGGGCGTTGCCGCCACCTCGGGTTGTGTGTCGAAATTGAGCACATGGCCTGCCGACTCGAACTCCAGCGGTGCCCCGGCTGTCATGGGGTTCTGCTCGGTCTCGGGCTCGGGTTCAGACACGGGAGCGTCCATGGGTGCGAATTCGGTCGGGGCTGCGGCCTGTTCGTCCGCAAACGCCATCGCCCCGCCAGCAACCGCATCGGTGGCAGCCACCGTTGCTGCCGCTGTGGCAGCCGTAGCCGCGCCGGACTGCACCCCGCCATACAGTGGGTTGGTCGGATCAATGCTGCGGCCCATTTCACAGGCCTTGTCCCATAGCGGGCTTTGCTTGCTGCCAAGCGCGGCGTAAAGTTCGCCGGCAACTGATTCGAACGCCGCGGTGTTGCGCCGTGCAGCGTAGATTTCGAGCAGCTTGACGCGAATCTCGTGGCGGTCCGGATTCTTGCCGACCGCCTCCTTGAGAATTTCCTCGGCCTGAGCATCACGCCCGTAGGCCATGTAGACCTCGGCTTCGGCAATGGGATCGACGTCATGCGTGTCGATGCTGCCCAATCCTGCCTGACTGAAATCGGTGAGGAATGAGGTATCGCCAGTGTTGACACTGCCACCTGATGCAGCACCGATAACGGTATTCGGACGAACGTCACCACCGCTCATGATGCTGTCATCGAGCGATGCACCGCTGCCTTTGCGGCGGCGACCACCACCTGCCATCATCCACCACAGCACGCCTCCCAGCCCGAGTGCGGCAAGACCGCCACCCCAATACATAGGGTTGGCCAACAGAGGTGCAAACCAGCTTTCTGCGGTTTCGGTGCTGGCTGCTGGCGCCTTGACCACCGGGGCAATCGGAGGGGCCTGTTTTGCTTCGGAAGGAAGCGGGGCAACCGGGGCCTCGAGTTGTGCCTTTTCCTTCATCTCGACCAGCTGCTGCATGTCCTGAACCTGCTTTTCCAGCATGGCCACGCGCTGATCCGATTCCTTAAGCGCCTTTTCACGTGCGGTTGCGTCTTCTTCCTGGGCGCGCAATTTCTCTTGCAGGGCGCGTGCCTCGCCTGCCTTGGCTGCAGCCTCGGCAGAGGACGAAGTGGACTTGGAGAGTTTCAGCACATCCTTCTGTGCATCGGGTGCCGGCTTGGCGCGATCTTCCACCTTGGGGGTGATCTTGCCGCTGCTGGCCTGATCCGGAGCAGCCTTGGCGTCAGGCGCAGTACTCACGGCCGCGGCCAATTTCTGTCGATAGGCGCGCCAGTCTTCCGCCTGCAGCTTGATTTCACGCAAGGCTTCTTTCTGCGTAATAGCCGCCAATTGCTCTGCCGACGGCAGGCTGAGGGTCTTGCCAGCTTTCAGGCGGTTCATGTTGCCATTAAAAGCCTGGGCATTATCCCGATACAGTCCGAGCAGAGTCTGTTCCAGGCTGACGCCTTCAGTTTTCACACGATTGGCGATGCCGACCAAAGTGTCACCGCGTTTGACCGTAATGCTGTCCGGCGCGGCGTCCATCTTCGAAGCAGACGGCTGCGTGCGTGCGGGGGTCGGGGATTTGGGCGCTGCGGGCGCAGACGTCATTGGCGCTTGGGCGGCCGCGACAGGCTTGGCAGCGGTCGTCGGTTTGGCAACGGCTGCTTGAGGCGGCAATACGACCGCCACCGGCGTTACAGTTTGCGATGTGGCCATGCCAGGCGGATCAAGCAGCATCGTATATTCGCGAACCAGCCGTCCCGACGCCCAACTCAGCTCGACCAGCATGTCGATGAAGGGATCGTTGATCGGCCGGCTGGAGGTCACTTTCAGCACAGCCTTGCCATCCGGTTTCTTCTCGACCGTAAAGCGCAGGGAAGTCAGAACCGGAGCGTAATCGACGCGCGCATCACGAAAAGCCTGATCGGCGGCCAGACTGGCCGTCAGGCTGTCGAGCTCGGCCTTGTCTGCCGCAAACAGCTCGATCTCGGCTGCAAGCGGCTGGCCCAGCGCCGAGGTAACCGACAGCTTGCCCAGTCCTGCGGCGTTCGCCGTCAGCGGCACGGCGATCAGACCAGCAGCCACCAGTTGGATGGTGAAGCGCTTCAATTTCATCCCGTTTCTCCCTGTTTGCCCCGTCTTGCGGGGCTGTTGAATCCTTGACGTGACTATTGACGGCTCGCCGGGCGCAATCTTTAGAGCAACAATCGCACCAGCCGCGGTTTTATCCTTCACATCCAAGCGTTCATGCGGCTTCCAGCAATATCCGCAGCATCCGGCGCAAGGGTTCGGCTGCCCCCCACAGCAGCTGGTCGCCCACCGTGAACGCGGTCAGATACTCGGGCCCCATGTTGAGCTTGCGCATGCGGCCGATCGGCACCGTGAGGGTGCCGGTCACCGCCGCCGGGGTCAGTTCGCGCATGGTGATCTCACGGTCGTTCGGCACCACTTTCACCCACTGGTTGTGGGCGGCGATCAGGCTGTGGATGTCGGCGAGCGGCACATCCTTCGTCAGCTTGATGGTGAGCGCCTGCGAGTGGCAGCGCATCGCGCCGACGCGCACGCACAGGCCGTCGATGGGGATCGGCTTGTCGCTGCGGCGCATGATCTTGTTGGCCTCGACCTGTGCCTTCCATTCTTCCTTCGACTGCCCGGATTCGAGCGCGACGTCGATCCATGGAATCAGGTTGCCGGCCAGCGGCACCGGCCAGGCGTCGACCGGATAGCGGTCGGAGCGGATGAAATCGGCCACCTTGCGGTCGATTTCGAGAATCGCCGACGCTGGATCGGCGATCAGGTCCATGACCTCGGCATGCACCGCGCCCATCTGGGCAATCAGTTCGCGCATGTTGCGCGCACCGGCACCGGAGGCGGCCTGGTAGGTCATCGGCGACACCCATTCGACCAGCCCGGCGTCGAACAGCCCGCCCATCGCCATCAGCATCAGCGACACCGTGCAGTTGCCGCCGACGTAGGTCTTGACGCCGTTGGCGATGCCGTCCTCGATCACCTGCTTGTTGACCGGGTCGAGGATGATGATGGCGTCGTCCTTCATGCGCAGCGCCGAGGCGGCGTCGATCCAGTAGCCGTTCCAGCCGGCCGCGCGCAGCTTCGGGTACACCTCCTTGGTGTAGTCGCCGCCCTGGCAGGTGATGATGGTGTCGCACAGCCTGAGGTCGTCGATGCTGTTGGCATCCTTCAGCGGCGGCACGTCGCGGCCGATGTCGGGTCCCTTGCCGCCGACGTTCGAGGTGGTGAAGAACACCGGCTCGATGTGGTCGAAATCGCGCTCGTCCTTCATGCGCCCCATCAGCACGGAACCCACCATGCCGCGCCAGCCGATCAACCCTACCTTCATCATGTTCATCTCCAGAAAAACGTTATCCGCGAAGAATGCGAAGTGTACGAAGTCGAATTTCGCTTTCGCGTGCCTTCGCGTCCTTCGCGGAGAAAATCACAAAGCCTTCACCACAGCATCGCCCATCTCGCTGCAGGACACTTTCTGCGTACCCTCGGTCCAGATATCGCTGGTACGCAGGCCCTGCGCGATCACCTTCTTCACCGCGGTCTCGATGCGGTCGGCTGTCGCCAGGTCGGCCAGGGTATAGCGGTACATCATTGCCACTGACAGGATCGTCGCCAGCGGATTGGCCAGATTCTTGCCGGCGATGTCGGGTGCCGAGCCGTGGATCGGCTCGTACATGCCCTTGTTGTGCTCGTCGAGCGAGGCCGACGGCAGCATGCCGATCGAGCCCGACAGCATCGACGCCGCGTCCGACAGGATGTCGCCGAAGATGTTGCCGGTGACGATGGTGTCGAACTGCTTGGGCGCACGGATCAACTGCATCGCGGCGTTGTCGACGTACATGTGGGAGAGTTCGACCTCGGGGTAGTCCTTCGACACCTCGATCATCACTTCCTTCCACAGTTCCGAGCACTCCAGCACGTTGGCCTTTTCGACCGAGCATAGCTTCCTGCCGCGCTTCATCGCGATGCCGAACGCCACATGCGCCACCCGGCGCACCTCGGATTCGGCATACAGCATGGTGTTGAAACCGACACGCTCGCCGTTCCTGATCTCGATGCCGCGCGGCTGGCCGAAATACACGTCGCCGGTCAATTCGCGCACGATCATCAGATCCAGTCCGGACACCACGTCCGGCTTCAGCGACGACGCACCCGCGAGTTCAGGGTACAACAGCGCCGGCCGCAGATTGGCGAACAGATTGAGTTCCTTGCGGATACGCAAGAGGCCGCGTTCGGGACGCAACGGGCGATCGAGTGCATCGTATTGCGGACCGCCGACGGCGCCGAGCAATACGGCATCGGCTTCACGCGCGAGCGCGAGCGTCGCTTCCGGCAACGGATCGCCTGCCGCATCGTAGCCGGCGCCGCCAATGGGTGCGGTTTCCATTTCGATTTTCGCGCCGTCAGCACGCAGCGCCTCCAGCATCTTGAGCGCCTGCGCAACAATTTCCGGACCGATGCCGTCACCCGGCAAGACTGCAATTTTCATGTTCTTGAAACCTTAACTTTCCACAATCGACACCAAGCTCACAATCGGATTACCCAAAACAAGCCCGGACGTGTACTTTGTGAATCTAAAATTCATGCAAACAACCACGGCGCCTCGATCTTGCGCCGTTCCTCGTACGCCTTGATCTTGTCGCCCTGCAGCAGGGTAAGGCCGATATCGTCCAGCCCGTTCAGCAGGCGGTGCTTGCGCCCCGCATCGACTTCAAAAGGAATCTCTTCGCCGGTGGGCGTCGTCACCGTCTGCTTGGCCAGATTTACCGTCAGGGCATAGCCCTCGATTGCGCCGCACTCGCGGAACAGGCGATCGACCAGTGCCGCGTCGAGAACGATCGGCAGGATGCCGTTCTTGAAACAATTGTTGTAGAAGATGTCGGCAAAGCTCGGTGCGATGATGGCACGAAACCCGTAATCCTCCAGCGCCCACGGCGCGTGTTCCCGGCTGGAACCACAGCCGAAGTTCTCGCGCGCCAGCAGCACCGATGCGTCCTGGTAGCGTGGCTGGTTGAGCACGAAATCCGGGTTCAGCGGACGGTCGTGATTCGGCTTGCCCGGCTCGCCGTGGTCGAGGTAACGCCATTCGTCGAACAGGTTGGGGCCGAAGCCGGCGCGCTTGATCGACTTCAGAAACTGTTTGGGGATGATGGCGTCCGTGTCGACGTTGGCACGGTCGAGCGGCACCGCCAGCCCGTCGAGGGTGGTGAACGCCAGCACGCTAGTTACCGGCTTTCTGGATGGTTTCACCAGCCTTTTCGATATCCTTGCCCATGCCCTGCACGGTATTGCAACCGGCGAGCGCAAAGGCCGAGGCCAGAAGAAGAGCTATCAGTAGTTTCATGGCGTTCTCCTAAAAATTCCGTACATCGACAAAATGTCCTGCACACGCGGCGGCAGCGGCCATCGCCGGGCTGACCAGATGCGTGCGCCCGCCCTGCCCTTGGCGGCCTTCGAAATTGCGGTTGGAAGTGGAGGCACAGCGCTCGCCCGGCTCCAGCCGGTCGGCGTTCATCGCCAGGCACATCGAGCACCCCGGTTCGCGCCATTCGAAGCCTGCCGCGGTGAAAATCCTGTCCAGCCCTTCGGCCTCGGCCTGCTGCTTGACCAGCCCGGAGCCGGGCACCACCAGTGCCAGCTTCACATTGGGGGCGACCTTGCGTCCCTTCGCCACGCTGGCGGCTTCGCGCAGGTCCTCGATCCGCGAATTGGTGCAGGAACCAATGAATACCTTGTCCACCGCGATCCCGGTGATCGGCGTGCCGCCCTGCAGCCCCATGTACTCCAGCGCGCGCGTCCAGTCGTGCCGCTTGACTTGATTCGGCGCCTCGGCCGGGTCCGGCACCCGGCCGCCAACAGTCGTCACCATCTCGGGTGATGTGCCCCAGGTGACTTGCGGCTCGATCTTCGCGGCTTCGAGTTCGACCACGCGGTCGAACGCCGCGTCAGGGTCCGAATGCAGGGTGCGCCACCACGCAACCGCCTTGTCCCAGTCAGCGCCTTTGGGGGCGTAAGGACGGCCCTTGACGTAGTCGAGGGTGATCTGGTCGACCGCCACCATGCCAGCGCGCGCGCCGGCCTCGATCGCCATGTTGCACAGCGTCATGCGACCTTCCATCGTCAGCGCGCGGATCGCCGAGCCACCGAATTCGAGCGCATAGCCGGTGCCGCCGGCGGTGCCGATCTCGCAGATGATCGCGAGCGCGATGTCCTTGGCCGTCACGCCTTTGCCGAGTTCGCCCTCGACTTTCACCAGCAGGGTCTTCGACGGCTTCTGCCACAGGCATTGCGTGGCCAGCACATGCTCGACCTCGGAGGTACCGATGCCGAACGCCAGCGCGCCGAACGCGCCGTGGGTCGAGGTATGCGAATCGCCGCACACAACCGTCATGCCGGGCAGCGTCAGCCCCTCTTCGGGGCCGATGACGTGGACGATGCCCTGGCGGATGTCGTCCATCTTGAATTCGGTGATGCCGAATTCGGCGCAGTTGGCGTCGAGCGTTTCCACCTGCAGGCGAGACACCGGGTCGGCGATGCCCTGCGAGCGGTCGGTGGTCGGCACGTTGTGGTCGGGCACGGCAATCGCGGCATCGACCCGGCGCGGGGTGCGGTGGGCCAGCTTCAGCCCTTCGAACGCCTGCGGGCTGGTAACTTCGTGCACCAGGTGGCGGTCGATGTAGAGCAGCGTGGTGCCGTCGTCCTCGACGTGCACGACGTGGGCGTCCCACAATTTCTGGAATAAGGTCTGGCCGGACATACAAACAGGCAATCAGTGCGAAAACACAATTATTTCATAGCTTGCCGGGTGCAGGCACGGATTTTGTATTCCCCCATACGGCATACACCGCCCACGCCAGCGCAGCGCTCACGGCGGCCAGGGTGAACGTCCACGCCGGACCGGGCGACTCCCAGGTCATGCCGCTGGCAAGCCCGCCGATGGTGCCGCCCATCCCGTAGGAGAGGCTGGTATAGAGCCCCTGCCCGCGCGCCTGGTGGCGACCGCGGAAATGCAGATGGATCAGCGCCACCGCGGCGGCGTGATAAGTGCCGAAGCTGAACGCATGCAAGGCCTGCGCCCCCCACACCAGCCAGGCCTGCTCCACCCCCCATCCGATCAGCAGAAAGCGCAACGCCGCCAGCGCGAAACTCGCCAGGATCAGTCGGCGCGGCGTCACCCGGGCGAAAATCCGCGGAATGATCAGGAAAATCCCGATTTCGCACAGCACGCCGAGCGCCCACAGCCAGCCCACGGTGGACTTGTCGTAGCCGTGGTCGACCAGGTAGATCGAATAAAAGGTGTAGTACGGCCCGTGCGTCACCTGCATCAGCAGGCAGGCGGCGAGCAGCGAGGCCACCTCGGGCCGCTTGACGATTTCCCACACCGAATGATGATCGGTCGGGTGCGGCAGGATCTCCGACTCGGGAATCACACGGGCGAATGCGACGATGCCCAGCATCACCACCAGCACTGCCCACGGCAGCCAGGCGATCGACACATGGTCGAAGGCATAGCCCAGCCCCACCACCACCAGGATGAAGCCGATCGAGCCCCACAGGCGGATACGGCCGTAGGTATCGGTGCGCTCGCCCAGATGCGACAGCGTCATCGCCTCGACCAAGGGCAACGAGGCGCTCCAGAAAAAGCTCAGCGCCGCCATCACCGCGAACAGCCACCAGAAACCGTCGCTGACGAAAACCCCGGCGAACACCAGCACGCTGCCCAGCGCCGCAATCTGCACGATCGCCGTACGGCGCCCGGTACGGTCGGCAATATGCCCCCAGATATTGGGCGCGAATATCCGCATCACCTGCAGCAGCGACATCAGCACGCCGATCTGAAACGCGTCAAAGGCCAGCGACTGCAGGTACAGCCCCCAGAACGGCGCCATCGCGCCGACGAAGGCAAAGTAGAAAAAATAGAAGCCGGACAAGCGCCAGTAGGGAACCGCATGCATGCAGCGCATTATCCCCGAGCTTGGCGCCGGACCGACGCATCAAGGCAGCGTGTCGCGCTATTTCATCGCAGAGCGCAGCCGGATCGTCTCGCCGGCCACCACGAACTCGCCGTTGCCGCGATGGTGCAGGGTCTGCGGTTTTTTGACCGTGCGGTCGACCCAGGCCTGCACCACCTCGAGGATGAAGAAATTGTAGCGGTTCACCAGCCGCGTATCGGCCACCCGGCATTCCAGGCTGGCATAGCATTCTGCGATCAGCGGCGCGCCCACCCGGGCGGCGTCGACCGCCATAAGACCGAAGCGGGAGAACTTGTCGATCGTCCGGCCGCTGCTATTTCCGATGCCCACCACCTGCTTCGCCAGTTCCTGCGTCGGGATGTTGATCACGCATTCCCTCGACTTGCGCAACATGTTGAACGAGGCATTGCGGCCGCTGATCACGCACCCGAGCTGCGGCGGCTCGAACTCCATCATGGTGTGCCAGGACAGCGTCATGATGTTGGCCTTGCCTTTGTGGGTCGTGGTGACCAGCACCACCGGCCCCGGCTCCAGCAGGCCGTAAACCTTGCCCAGCGGGAAATCCTTTTTCATCACTGCGGCCTCCTCCGTAGCTGTCCCGGTTCCCGGCCTGTCACGCCCGGCCATTTCCTGCTGCATCCAGACTTGAATCCGGGGGCGACTGACCTACGCTTACGCTATCCCTGATTTTCTAAAGGAGAATCCACATGCTTCACGTTTCCACCGACATCAATCAGTTGACCCGCGAACCGGTCATCGATCCCGATTTTCCCCATGCCCCGCCAGAGTGGACCCGGGAAGAGGCAATGGCCCTCGCCCGCGAGGAAGAACTCGCGCTCGCCGAGGACCATTGGGAAACCATTCGCGCCCTACAAGCCTATTTCGCCCAGCACGAGGACGAAACCACTATCAACCTGCGTGAACTGCACGATGCGCTGGATGAACACTTTCACGCCAAGGGGGGGGTGAAATACCTGTATACCCTGTTCCCGGGCGGCCCGATCGCGCAAAGCTGCCGTCTGGCCGGATTGAAGGCGCCCTACATCGCCACCGACTCCAGCTTCGGCAGCGTCGCCTGAAGCCGGTCCGGCCGCCAAGCACCGGACATAGGCCGGGTATGGGGGTCGCTCAAGCCGCTGTTCGGTAATGCGTCGCTGCAGGAACCGGCCCTCAGTTGAAGATGCCCTTGAACATGTCCTTCAAATCCGGCTTGCTGTCCTTCTTGGCGGGTTCTGCCGGCTGCGCCGGGGCGGCCACGGGCGGCGCGACGGGCTTGGCCTTCATGTTGACCGGCTGGCCGTCGGGTCCGAGTTTCAGCGCTTCGACCAGCAGGGTGACTTCGACTTCGTTGCCGATCATGCCGCTGCCGCCGTCGACATGCTTGGTGATGCCGTAATCCGAGCGATTGAGATTTAAGCGGCCTTCGAACGCAGTGCGCACGTTGCCCCAGGGGTCGGTCGCCGTGCCCAGGATTTTGTAGGGAATCTCGACCTGGCGGGTCGCGCCATGCAGCGTCAACTTCCCGCTCATCACGCCCGCATCCTTGCTGGTACTACGGAATCCGTCGGCGACAAAACGCATTTCCGGATAGGCGTTCGCATCCAGATAATCGCTGGTGAGGACATGGACGTCGCGCGCGCGATGGCCGGATTCCAGTGAATACAGGCTGATCATCACGTCCGCGCGCCCCGTGTTGGGGTTGGCCGGATCGAGCATCAGCGTGCCCTTGACACCGGTGAACGTGCCCGTGGTCTTGCCGACGATATGGCGGATGCTCCAGTTGGCGAAACTGTGGGTGTCGTCGATCTTGTAGGTTTCAGGGGCGGCCCAGGTGTTCAACGACAGTCCGAGCAGTGCGATGGATAGAATCGTGCGCATGTTATCTCCTTGGTATTCATGGGGTTTCAACGTACCCATACAGAATCTAGCACCCGGGACGGGTCATGACGACCCGGCAAGAAAATTTAACGATCCCGTATCACGCGAAAGATGCCGCCCTAGCGGTACCGGGCTTGACCACAGGATGGATAGGGCTATAGATAAAATAGGATAACAAGGTGGAGAAGGATGATGAAACGCAAAGTCGCCCTATTGGGTCTGGCCATGATGACGGGGATGCCTCATGCCGTTTGCGCAAAGGGGATAGGGAAGGTTAATTCCACCGCTTCGGATTCCTACGGTGTGTCGTCCTACCTGTCTCGGGTGGATGGTCCGACACCCCCGCTGATGGCGCACCTGTCTGCACCTGACCCGCTCATGCGTCGTGGCACGACATCCGAATGGCAGGTTGAACTGGCCCCACCGCCCGCAGTGAGTCATCGTTCCGATGACCCATTGATGGCTCGCGATAAACGCGTGGGCGTCACGTTCAAGCTGGATTTCTAGGACATGGCGCGGATTGGCGTGGTCAGGTGAAGCGCACCTCCATTCATTTCACGCCAGCGGGGTTTCCTTGCCCGCGTTGCCAAAGTCAGGACGAAACCCGCCCGAATTGTTCAATGTCCCGAGGAGACCCCGATGACATTTCCTTTGCTGCCTGCCCTGCTTGCCGCCCTGATTGCGTGGCCGATTTCCGTTCTTGCGGTGGATTCGGCCGGCCTGCCCGACATCAAGAAAACGAAGCTCGCCCTCTATATCGAAGCCAAGGACGTGCCGGCGTTTTTGAAGAGCCATCCCAAGGTGCTGTTTCTTGATTTGCGCACGCCGGAAGAACTGCTGTTTGTCGGCGCGCCTCAGGGCATTGATGGCAACGCCCCCTTCGGCAACATGAACTACAGCAAGTGGGACGACAAGAAGAAATCCTTCGTGCGCTTTCCCAATCCTGATTTTTTATCCAACTTCGAATACTGGTCGCTCGACAAGGGCATCGAAAAAGGTGATCCCATCCTGCTGATCTGCCGTTCGGGCGACCGCAGCGCGCTGGGCGCGGACTTCCTCGCGAAGCAGGGCTACACCAACGTCTGGTCGGTGGTCGACGGCTTCGAAGGCGACATGGCCAAGGACGGCCCCAACAAGGGCCGGCGCATGGTCAATGGCTGGAAGAACGATGGCCTGCCCTGGTCCTACGAACTCGACAAGTCCAGGCTGATTCTGCGTGAATGAAGGGCACTGCCGGCCCCCAGAATTAGGAATAGGCCTCGACTGCCATAGGCCTGACGGTCCGGATCGAGAATTTTCGATCGAACCCTAGAGCGGCCAGACCCACAGAATCATGGGCACGCCGACCGCCACCACCAGGATGTCCATGGGCAAGCCCATGCGCCAGTAATCGCCAAAGCGGAATCCGCCCGGCCCCAGGATGAGGGTGTTGTTCTGGTGGCCGATCGGGGTCAGGAAGGCACAGGAGGCGCCCACCGCTACCGCCATCAGGAAGGCGTCGGCATTCACACCGAGTTGGTTGGCGGTGCTGATCGCGATCGGGCTCATCACCGCCGCCGTGGCCGCGTTGTTCATGAAATCGGTCAGCAGCATGGTCGCCACCAGAATCACTCCCAGGCCGACGACGGCATGGCCCTGGGCCACGTTGTCCATCAGATGGCGCGCGATCATGTCGGCCGCGCCGGTGGTCGCCATGGCATCCGCCACCGGAAGCATCGCCCCCAGCAGCAGGATCACCGGCCAGTCGACCGCGGTGTAGACCGAGCGCAGCGGCACCACCCCCAGCGCGACGAAGGCGAGTGCGCCGGCCGCGAACGCGACCGCCACCGGGAGCCAGCCCAGGGCCGTCACCGCCACCGCTACGACCATCACCAGAGAGGCGGTGAGCGCATGCCCCTTCTTGGGCACCCGGATATCACGCGCGGCCAGCGGCAGGCAGCCAAACTGTGCTGCAAAGCCGGCCAGGGCTTCGGCCGCCCCCTGCATCAGCAGCACGTCCCCCGCCTGGATACGCGCCGACCGCAAGCGCTTGATCGTGCGCCGCCCCTGGCGGGAAATCGCCAGCAGGTTGATGCCGTAGCGGGTGCGCAGCTCGATATCCGTGGCCGAGCGGTCGACCAGTGCCGCGTCCGGCATCACCACCAGTTCCTGTATCACCGGCTCGTCGGACCGGGCTTTCTCTCGCGACGCTTCCGTGGGTGCCTCGCTGTCGGGCGCTGCGGCGGCGCTGTCCGGCTGCACGTCGCCGGCTTCATCCGTAACGGGCGCTTCCGGATCGGCGGGCACGTCTTCTTCCAGTTGGAGTCCCAGGCTGGAGAGGGCGGCAGCCAGCGACTCGGGCTCGACTTCGATGACCAGAATGTCGCCGTCGTGCAGGATCCGCCCCGGATTCGGCGCCGAGAGCCGAACCTCGCGGCGCACCAGGCCAATGATCTGGGCATCGGTTTCATCGAGCATGTGCTCGACCTCGCGCAGGCTTTTGTTGACCGCCTTGCTGCCTTCTACGATCCGGACCTCGCTGATGTAGGCCCCCGACTCGAAGCTACCGTTATCGTTTTGCCGGCGCGCCGGCACCAGGCGCCAGCCCACCAGTCCGACAAACAGGATGCCGAGGCCCGCCACCACGACACCCACCGGCGCAAAGTCAAACATGGCAAAGCCGCCCATCCCGGTCGTCTCCCGGTAGCCCGAGACGATCAGGTTGGGCGGCGTGCCGATCAGCGTAGTCATGCCGCCCAGAATCGAACCGAATGACAGCGGCATCAGCACCTTGCCAACGGGCAGCTGGTGCTTGGCGGCCATCTGGATCGCGATCGGCATCAGCAGGGCCAGCGCCCCCACGTTGTTCATGAAGCCCGACAGCAGCGCTGCCAGGCTGATGAGCGCCAGAATGCTCAGGGTCGGCCCTGCCGCCGTGGGCAGCAGGCGCTTCGCCAGCACATCCACCGCCCCTGAAATCTGCAGCCCGTAGCCGAGCACCAGCACGCACGCGACCGTGATCACCGCGGGGTGGCCGAACCCGGAAAAAGCCTCGCGCCCGGGCACCAGACCCGCGAACACGCACGCCAGCAAGGCGCCGAGGGCGACCATGTCGTGACGCCAGCGCCCCCACAGGAACATGGCCATGGTTGCCAGCAGCACTGCGATGATGACGAATTGGGAAGTTGTCATGGAAACACGCCTGAATTCAGGTTTTGGATAGGGCCGGTTCAGTCCTGCCCGATTTCACACTGCGGCTGCCCTCGCCTATCGACCGTTGCTACTGAAGATTGCTGGACGAGAAAAGCAGTGCCTGGCCGCCGACGAAGCTCACCTGGATCGAGCGTTCCGCATCGCCCCACAGGCAGTTGCGCACCCCCATCACATCGTCGCATTTGTCGGGTGGGCCGATCAGGCGGGTCACCTCGTCGTAAGGCATACCCACGGTGATCTTGTCGTAGTTTTCCAGGGTGAGCCTGCTGCAGCCCAGTAGCATCAGTATCAGGCTCATCGCCAGTATCGTCCGGATCTTCATGCGCACTCCCCGCACAGCAACCGCTACAGCATACAGCCGCTTTGCCATCCAGCCTACGCGCCTGGGCAGGATGTCGCGCAATCGGGTCGAGGGGCTGTCCGTTGACGGCATGACGCGTTTGACCGATGATTTCAAACAAGGCTTGCTTGTCCGAAATGGAGCCCCAAACACGACAACAAGGAGACTGACGTGCCGCAAACGAAATTCCTGCTCGACGAATCCGAGATCCCCACCCACTGGTACAACGTGGTCGCCGACATGCCCAACCGGCCGGCACCGCCGCTGGGCCCGGACGGCAAGCCGATCGGGCCCGAGGCGCTGACGGCGATCTTCCCGATGAGCCTGATCGAACAGGAAATGTCGGCCGAGCGCTGGATCCCGATCCCCGACAAGGTACGCGAGATTTACCAGCTGTGGCGCCCCTCGCCGCTGATCCGCGCACACCGCCTGGAAGCGGCGCTCGGTACCCCGGCGAAGATCTACTACAAGTACGAAGGCGTCTCCCCGGCCGGCTCGCACAAGGTCAACACTTCGGTGGCGCAGGCCTATTACAACGCCGAAGCCGGCATCAAGCGCATCGCCACCGAGACTGGCGCCGGGCAATGGGGCTGCTCGATGGCGCTGGCCGGCCAGATGTTCGGACTCGAGGTGCGGGTGTACATGGTCAAGGTCAGCTACGGCCAGAAACCCTACCGCCGCTCGATGATGCAGACCTGGGGCGCGGAAGTGTTCGCCAGCCCGAGCATGGAGACTAACTCCGGACGCGCCGCCCTGGCCGAAGACCCGGACAACCCCGGCTCGCTCGGCCTGGCGATTTCCGAAGCGGTGGAAGATGCCGCCACGCACGCCGACACCAACTATGCCCTCGGCTCGGTGCTCAACCATGTCCTCCTGCATCAGACCGTGATCGGGCAGGAAGCCAAGAAGCAGTTCGAGAAGGCCGGCGATTACCCCGACATGATCTTCGCCCCCTGCGGCGGCGGTTCCAACTTCGGCGGCGCGGCCTTCCCCTTCTTCGCCGACAAGGCGGCCGGCAAGAACGTGCGCCTGGTCGCGGTCGAGCCCGCCTCCTGCCCCACTCTGACGCGCGGCCACTATGCCTATGATTTCGGCGACACCGCCAAGCTCACGCCGATGATGCTCATGTACACCCTCGGCCACGATTTCATGCCGCCCGGCATCCATGCCGGCGGCCTGCGCTATCACGGCGACTCGGCGCTGGTGTCGCAGCTCTACCACGAGAAACTGATCGAAGCGGTGGCGGTGCACCAGCTCTCCACCTTCGAGGCCGGCGTCACCTTCGCCCGCGCCGAAGGCATCATCCCGGCCCCGGAATCCAACCACGCCATCGCCGCCTGCATCGACGAGGCGTTGCGCTGCAAGGAAAGCGGCGAGCCGAAGACGCTGTTCTTCAACCTCTCCGGGCACGGCCACTTCGACATGGCCGCCTACGACAGCTACTTCAGCGGCAAGCTGGAAGATTTTGCCTACCCGGAAGAGGCGATCAAGGCCGCGCTCGAGCGCTTGCCGAAGGTGGGATGAGAGAACATCCGGGCTGTAATTGAGCTGAAAACCACTTCACCAAGACGTGAAGATCGGATCGAAGCGGGTGCGGCAACCACCGCACCCGCCCAAAACCAGAAGGCAATCCTCTTCCGCTTCGGCTATTTTGAAGATGGGTTATTTCAGCGTCGCATAGTAGGCTGCCAGATCGGCAATGTCCGCGTCGCTCAGGCCGGCCGTGGCTTTCATCATCTTCTTGTCCTTGCGCGCACCCGACTGATATGCCTTCATTTCCTGGACGAACTTGGCTTCATCCATCCCGGCAATCGCAGGCTCCTCCTTGCCGTTGTCGCCATGGCAGTTGGCACAGACTCCCGATTTTGACTTGCCCACACTGGCGTCACCTGCATGAACCGATGAGACCGCCAATATCAAACTGGCGCTGAACAGCAGAACTCCTCTTGCAATCATTTGCCTTCTCCTTTTAAAACAAGAATACTCAGACGACCCATGCATGCCCGCGTCTTATCCTCCACACGCTCAAGGCACGCTTCGCCATCCCGCATCCTAATCCCCGGGGTTTGCTTTGGCACAGAAAAGATGGTCAATTATTTAGGGCGTGTTTACACTAATTTCTCACCCGCGTTGCCGCGAGAAAGCGATGGATGCAAGGCGCGGCGCGCCGGCAAGGGCCATCCCTTGCCAAGCGGCGCAACGCCGCAGACGCGTTTTCTCGCGGCAACCCGAAGGGACGGGTCGATTCGGGCGCATCCCTTTGTCGCGAGCCGCTTGCAGTGAACGACACTGCGGCGCGGCCCGCTTCGCAGGCTGCATCCCGAGTCGGCCTCGTCGCGGATGTGAAATTAGTGTAAACACGCCCTAGTACCCTGACGGCCTTGCCCGTATCAATCAGAAACATCGCCCAGGCCCCCTGCTGCATCTTCAATTGAACCGGATTCTAAGTAGACAAATCTGCAACTCTTGTAAACAACATCATTAGGCTCGCCAATTCTTTCTATACTGGCCAGAAAAGTTCACGCCGGCGTTCAAGCACACTCGAGGACCACACGATGTTCAATCAGACAATTGGCAGGTTCACCCTAGCAACAGCGCTGGGGATCGCCATCGGCGCGGCTGGCCAACAGGCGATCAGTTCCGACAAGCCGCAGATTGCGCGCACCGAGCTCATGAACATCGAGCTTGCCGACATGCCGGGGAAAACCGCCCACATGTACACGATGGAACTGGCACCCGGGCTCATGACCCCGCGGCACAGCCATCCCGGGCACTACCTCGTCTATGTCCTGCAAGGCACGGGCATCGTGGAGCGGGACGACAAGCCCACGCTGCATCTCAGTCCCGGCGTGTCCTACTACATCCACTCACCCTCGGCGAATCCGGATTCCTGGCACTCGGCATGGAACACCAGCAAGACCGAGCCGCTGAAGACTCTGGTCGTGCTCATCAATGACAAGGGCCAGCCGGGAACCGTCTTTGAAAAGTAGCGCCCTGTGCTTCAGGTCTTGAATAGGACCAGCCTGTCAGGTGCCCGAGTGATGGCCCGAAGGATTGCGTGGCATTCGATCAGCGGCGCAGCCCTTCCTGGCGTGTGACGTAGCCGATGGAAAGCCCCTGCACCAGGATAGAGAACACGACCACGCTGTAGGTGAGCGCGACCAGGGTGTCGCGTTCCGGGCCTGCCGACAGCGACAGCGCGAGCGCCACCGAAATGCCGCCGCGCAGCCCGCCCCACGTCAGCACCTTCCAGGACCCACGCGGCAGATTGAATGCGGCAGCAACGCCACCGGCAAGCCGACCGTGAGCAGGCGGGCCAGCAGCGTAACGCCGATAGCCAGGGAAGCGGCGGCCAGCTCATGGAGCGAGAACACCACCAGCAGCACTTCCATGCCGATCAGGACGAACAGCGTCGCGTTGAGGATTTCGTCGATCAACTCCCAGAACATGTCGACGTAGCGTCGCGTCGTATCCGACATGGCCAGCGCACGGCCGTGGTTGCCGATCATCAGCCCGGCGACCACCATCGCCAGCGGGCCGGACACATGCAGCCGGCTCGCCAGGGCGTAGCCCCCGGTGACGGCAGCCAGCGTCAACAGCACCTCGACCTGGTAGTTGTCCACGCTCTTCAGCAGTCGGAAGGTGACATAGCCGAGCGCCAGACCGAACAGCAGGCCGCCACCCGCTTCGTGCAGCAGCAATTCAAAGCCCTGCCCCAGCGTCGGCGTGAGACCGCTCGCCAGCATCCCCAGCAGCAGCGAGAAGAACACCACCCCCACGCCATCGTTGAACAGCGACTCGCCTGCGATGACCAGTTCCAGTTCTTTCGGTGCGCCGGCGGACTTGAGGATGCCCATCACCGCGATCGGATCGGTCGGGGAAATCAGCGCGCCGAAAAGCAGGCAGTACATCAGCGGCAAAGCAAGGCCCGCCAATGGCAGCACGAGCCACATGCCACAGCCCACCAATACGGTCGACAGCAGCGTGCCCAGCACGGCCAGCGCACCGACCTGCCAGCGGTAGGCCTTGAGTTCGCTGAGATCGACGTGCAGCGCGCCGGCGAACAGCAGCAGAGACAGCATGCCCTGCATGAGCACATCGGAAAAGTCGATCGAGCGCAGCAGCGATTCTTCGTATTCTCGCAATCCATACGACAGGTTCACCGCGTCCAGTCCGATGAGCGCCAGCGAAAAAGCCAGCGAGGCGGCCATCACCCCGATCGTGGTGGGCATGCCAAGGAAGCTGTGATTCAGATAAGCCAGCAGCGCAGTGATGACGAGGCAGGCAGCGATGATGTTGAGCATGCGCGGTATCCGTATTCAGGCAATACGGGCGAGCATACTGCTAGGGGGGACGCTGCGCGATTGCGCCAGCCCGGCTTCCGAACGCTCAGAATCCGCCGATATACGCGTTGCCGTCGTTCTGCAGACTAATGAGCCGCGTGTAGCCGTCGTGCACGATCGTCACGCCCGGCAATACGTCGGCGGCCGTCCAGCCCATCGACCTCATCGTGCTGTAGCAGATCTCGACGCTGACCTCCAGGTCCAGCAGATCGCGGGTGATCCCGGCGTTGAGATTGGTCGCAAAGAGATCATTGACGGCCATCTGATAGGCGGCATCGACCAGCAGGAACTTCGCGGCATCGCCATGCAGCACCAGATGGATATCGAACTGCCCCGGCGCCACGCCCTGCTTGCGGTAGGCCTCGATCAAGCCGCGCGCGTAGTAGAGGCCCCTGCTGACGCCTGCCGCTGTCGTGCCGGTATGGATATCGTAGACCGCCCGATAAAGGGCATGCGGATCGACCTTCAGTATCGCCCGCTCCTGTGGCGCCGGCGGCGCAGCCAAGGCGCCCGGCGCCCCCGCCAGGCCCAGCACGCAACCTGCCGCACAGATGATTTTCGCGTAGGCCATCGTTGTCTCCCATATCGCCTTGAATGTGTGAGCGGCCCGGGTGCCGTCAGTTCCCTCGCCAACGGGAATCCAGCCTTGCGGCGCGTGCTGACATAAAAAAACGCGGGCGGTCTCCCGCCCACGTCTAGATGGCGTCTTGTCCTGGCGACTCAGGATTCGAAGTGGGAACGATCATGGCCCCGGTGGCGGCCGGGCATCGCCTCGGTATCGAACACGCCTTGCTGCTCAGGCGTCAACTGGGCATAGAAAGCCTTGATCGCCTCGGCCCGCGCGGCGAGTCGGGCACTGCGCGCCTCGGACATGGCCAGCATCCTGTCCAGGCGCTGCGGCGTGGTCAGTTTTTCGAACGCGGCCCGCATGGCCTGCTTTTCTCCAGTTATCGGATGCATGCCCGGCTGGCTGGCGCTGACAAAGGCGTTCCATGCCGCCTCCTGCTCAGGCCGGAGCTCGAGCTGTTGCTTCAGCTCGGCCAGATGCTCGGCCCGGCGGGCTTCCCATTTGGCGTGGATTTTCTGTCCCTGGCGGGCTTCGCAGCCAGGCTTGCCTTCTGGCCCGCCGGCCGTCATCGCAAAGGACGATGCCGCGAGGATGCCGCTGCCTGCGAGCAGGCCCGCAATCAGGGCACGTTTGGTGAATGAAGCTTGGATCGATTTCATGGCGCTCTCCTTCAGAGAATTGTTCGAAACAGCCGGCCCACGACGGGTGCGGCATGTAAGTCATTCTGAAGAACCGATGTATCGCCAGGATTTCCGCAACGCACACCCGTGTAACAGCTTGTGTCGAAATGTAACCGGCTGCTTGGCCGGTCACCACAGCAAGATGCCTGCGCAGCACCTCGATGACCGGCTCGGCGTATGCCAGCATCCCGGGCGGGGTGACCGCTGGGTCTTACTGATAGGTCTGGCCGTCGTGGCGGATCCAGCCGGCCGGGTGACGCCCCTGCGGGTCATGGTGGGTCCAGTGAATCACGCCGCCTTTCGGGTTCCATTCGTACTCGCCATAGAACGCGACACTGTCGCCTGCTCGCAGGGTCTCGATGCGCTGCGCCAGATCGATGTTGTGCGCCACGAGCAGGGTGCGCCCGGAATCCAGCCGGACGATGAAGCGCTGGTGCCGGCTGCCGTCCCGGTCGTCCGGCAGGACTTTCACCACTGACCCCTGCCCTTCGATCTGCAGATTGCTGAGGCGATTGACATAAGCGTGTTCGAGCGCAGCATCATCGCTGCCTTGTGTCTCCTGCGCAGGAGCGGCCCTGCCTTGGATATCAAGTACTACACCGGGTGCGTAAGCAGGTTCCTGGCTCGGAGGCGTACCGGCATCCGGAGCGAACGCAAAATAAGCCGCAGCGGCAAGCGCTGCAAACAGGTAAAGCTTGTTCATTTCAGGTCAGCGGGCTTTACTCAAGGGGTAGCAGGGCTCTGCCAGGGTGCTAGTCATTCGAGGTTCTGGAAGCGGATGGCGCATATCCCATCCGTCTCCTCCATCATGATGACTGGTCCTTTACCTGTCCTGGACTCCTGCGGACAGGCGCCATCATTCAGCTATCAGTTGCCTCGTTCTGCGGCCACATCGAGGCGTCGATGGTTTCCCGATAGGCATGCCAGGTGGCGTGCCCGATAAGTGGCAGCAGCACGGCGAATCCCACGCAAGCGGTGGCGAATCCCAGCAACACGGACAGACCGATCAGGCTCGCCCATAGCAGCATGGGCTGTTTGTTGCGCAACACGGCATTCACGCTGGTGACGACGGAAGTGACGGCATCCACCTTGCGGTCCATGATCATGGGCAGCGAAAAGGCACTGGCGGCAAACACGATGGCGGTGAATACAGCACCGATCAGGCTGCCAATCCCAAGGAAGGGCAGCATCTGTTCCAGACTCGGACTGGACTCGACCGGGAAGAACACGTGCACCGTCGCCGCTGCCCGTGCCCATACCAGCATCACCACCAGCAGCACGACACCCAGCACCAGCAACTCCCGAATGTGGTGCCAGCCCTCCCTCAGGCAATAGCCCATCACCGGCTCCTGCCCTCTGCCCAACTGTCGACTGATGGAATACAGGCCTACTGCCAGCACCGGGCCGATGAACACGAAGCCGGTGGACAGCCCGATGTACAGCGCAATCGTGCCGTAGCGCCAGGATAGTGAGGCGATCAGCATGCTGAGCGCCATCAGCGCGATGCCGTAGGTCAGGCTCAGTCGCGGTGCCCGGATCATGTCGCCCCAGCCCAGGCGCAACCAGCGCAGGGGAGCAGTCAGGCCCAGGGTCCGACAGGGTGCCACGAAGGGCATGTTTTCCGGGGACTTGGGCGAATCAGAAGCGGGCAGTGTGGCCATGCAAACCTCCTCTTGGATGAATGGTGTTCCCTCTTTTTGGATCGGGGAATGGATCTTTTTATAGGCCATTTTGATCAACAGCGGCCATCGGACCGGTTGAACCTGTCAACCTAGTAACGTCCGTGCTGCTTGTTAATGTAGTTCGTCATCTCGACGTACTGGACATTCATGCGCCTGAGGGTGCCATGCACGGAACGGATCACGGCGCGCATCACTTGGTAGACAATCCGGGGATGCGCATCCAGCAGCTTCTCCAGCGCATCGCGTTCGAGGCTTATCAAGTCTGTCTGGCCGACCGATCTCAGGGTGGCGGTATGTTTCTGTCCGTCCAGGAAACCCATTTCGCCTGCCAGGTCGCGGGATCGCAGTACATGAAGCACCACCCACTCGCCTTCAGGCGTTTCGTGGGTCACTGCCAGATTACCATCCGCAATGACATGCAGGTTGTTGTCGATATCCCCTTCCCTCAACAGGATTTCGCCATCCTTGAGTCTGCGGCACACGAGAAGCTCGCTCAGCAGGTCACACGCTTCATCCGTCAATTCGACCGCCAAGGGCGATTTGCGTAAGGTTTCGAAACAATTGTCAGCTGCCATCATTCCTCCTTGTCATTTTTTAGGCTCTGATTTCTAGGATATAGGAAATCCAATCCCAGCAAGCCGTCAATTTCAATCCCGCGAATTGCCTCACTGAAGGCAGGCGAAAGAAAAGGACATGCGATCATAACGCTGGGGCAACCCAAGTGTTGATGGCGGGGATGCAAAGCAGGAGGATGGATAACATATACCCTGCCGCCGACCAACCCCGTTCTGAATATCGCCCCCTTACTCATTCCGGTCCCGAACAGGCCCGCCTGTCAGGCGATCTGCAAGCAAGTCGATCAAGGTCCGCTCCCAGGTCGAAAGATGGCAGGTTCGCGAATGGGCCGCGTAGGCCAAGCGTTCCGGCCGAGCGTGATCTTCAAGCACCGCCACCAGTAGCCCCGCAAGCAGGATTTCATGGACTTGAATGTGAACAGCGGCGGCAAGCCTTCGCAAGCTATGGCCGCACACATGAGAAACTCCCCGTTGCTGGCAGCGAGCGTCGAGCGCATTGTCCAGGTGCTGATGCGCGACTGGCCAGCGCTCGCCGCAGCGTAAAGACAGCCATACTTCCATAGCATTGAAGACCCGGCAAGGAGACAGACATGACCACACGCACCATCCGCCAGCGCGTTCCCGCCCACGAGGTCACCGAAGGCGCGGGCGTCACCGTCCACCGCAGCATCGGCACGCCGGCGCTGCGCAACCTCGACCCGTTCCTGATGCTGGACCACTTCGGCAGCGACAACCCGGACGAGTACATCGCCGGCTTTCCGGACCATCCGCATCGCGGCTTCATCACCTTCACCTACATGCTCGACGGCCACATGGAGCACCGCGACAGCATGGGCAACCAGGGCGACCTCGAGCCCGGCGGCGTGCAGTGGATGAAGGCGGCCAGCGGCGTCATCCATTCCGAAATGCCGCGCCAGGCCGACGGCCTGATGCGCGGCTTCCAGCTGTGGATCAACCTGCCGGCCAGCGAGAAGATGTCCGACCCGGCGTACCAGGAGTTCTCGGCGGCGGCGATTCCCGAAGTGGCGCAGGATGCCGGCCGGGTGCGCGTGCTGGCGGGCGAATTCAACGGCACCCGCGGCGTCATCGAGGATCCGTCCACCGACGTGCTCTACCTCGACGTCGCCCTGCCCGCCCACGCAGCGTTCTCGCTGCCGCTGGACGCGGCACGCCACGCCTTCGTCTACGTCTTCGAAGGCAGCGCCCGGCTCGCCGGCGATGACCTGGCCAAGCACACGCTGGCGGTACTGGGCGCGGGCGACACGGTGGAGATCGCGGCCGGCGCCGACGGCGCGCGCTTCATCCTGGTGGCCGGCCAGCCCATCGGCGAACCGGTGGTGCAGTACGGTCCGTTCGTGATGAACACGCGCGAGGAAATCGAACAGGCGATGGCCGACTACCGCGACGGCACGCTGGTGAAAACCCGCGCAGCGATGCGCGGGCACTGAACGCTGCCCCCGGCCTTCCATGCGCTATGGTTCATAGCATCCATGGAAGGAGGTCCTCATGAAGCCATCCCTGCTCGACGCCATCCAACAGCGCTATGCCTGCCGTGAATTCATTGCCGACCGTCCGGTGTCTGCGGATGAACTGGTGGTATTGCTGGAAGCCGGCCGCCTCGCCCCATCCGCCTTCGGCCTGGAACCCTGGCGCTTCGTCAGCGTGACCGAGGCACCAGGCAAGGCCGCCATCGCCCACGCCTGTTTCGACCAGCCTGCCGCAGCCACGGCTGCGGTCTTCATCGCCATCGTGGCGCTGGTGGATGACCTCAACCCGGATTCGGATTACGTGCGCGCACGCTTTACGTCGAGGCGCGCGGCGCGGACACCGCGCCGATTTACGACGCCTATCGCGCGCTCTACCACGCCGATGCCGTCACGGCCTGGGCGCAGGGCCAGTGCAACTTTGCCGCAGCGCACCTGCTGCTGCAGGCGGCGCATCTGGGGCTCGGCAGCTGCCCGCTCGGCGGATTCGACGCCGCCGCGCTGGCCGCCGCCCTGAATCTGCCAGCAGGCGAGACGCCGGCGCTGGTGATCGCGCTGGGACACTGCGCCACCCCCGCGCCGGAGCGCTTGCGCAAGCCGCTGGACTGATCCGGTCTGCCCCCGGACACGGCAGGTAACCCTGCCCGCAGACGGGTCGCGAAGGCCGGGCCAGGCCGTAGAATTCAGCCATGCCCAAACTTGAATCGCTGCGCTTCGACAACGGCTTCGCGCGCCTGCCCGAGACCTATTATTCGCGCGTCTGCCCGACCCCGGTCCCTGATCCCTATCTGGTATGCCATAGCCAGGAGGCGCTGCGCCTGCTCGATCTCGACGAAAGCGAAATCAGCCGCCCGGAAATGATCGAAACCCTGGCCGGCAACCAGCTGCTGCCGGGCATGGATGCGATCGCCGCGCTGTACGCCGGGCACCAGTTCGGCCATTACGTGCCGCAACTGGGCGACGGCCGCGCGATCCTGCTCGGCGAAGTGAAGAACGCCGCGGGCGAAGGCTGGGAGGTGCAGCTCAAGGGCGCCGGCCGCACCCCCTACTCGCGTGGCGGCGACGGCCGCGCGGTGCTGCGCTCCAGCATCCGCGAATTCCTCTGTTCCGAGGCGATGCACGCGCTCGGCATCCCAACCACGCGCGCGCTCGCCATCGTCGGCAGCGACCGCCCGGTCTACCGCGAGGACGAGGAGACCGCCGCGCTGGTGACGCGGCTGGCGCCGAGCTTCGTCCGCTTCGGCTCGTTCGAGGTGTTCTATTACCGCAACCAGGTCGAGCCGCTGCGCCAGTTGGCCGACTACGTCATCGCGCGCTATTACCCGGAACTGGCATCCCGCGCCGAACCCTACGCCGAACTGCTGCGCGAAGTCGCCCGCCGCACTGCGGAGCTGATGGCGCAATGGCAGGCGGTCGGCTTTTCGCACGGCGTGATGAACACCGACAACATGTCGATCCTGGGGCTGACGCTGGACTACGGTCCGTTCGGCTTTCTCGACGCCTTCGACCCCGGCTTCGTCTGCAACCATTCCGACAGCGGCGGCCGCTACGCCTTCGACCAGCAGCCGGACGTCGCCGCCTGGAACATCACCAAGCTGGCACAGGCGCTGGTGCCGCTGCTGTCGGTGGAAACCGCCTCCGCCGCGATCAGCGACTACCCGCAGCAGTTCGGCCAGGCCTACCTCGAGCGCATGGCCGCCAAGTTCGGCCTGCCCGCGGGCGGCGAGACCGTGCCGCTCATCATGGACGCGCTGCAGTTGCTGGCGCAGAACCATGTCGACTACACGATCTTCATGCGCCGCCTGTGCGACTTCGACAGTTCGGCCGCTGCGCCCAACACGCCATTGCGCGACCGCTTCCTCGACCGCGCCGCCTTCGACGCCTGGGCGACGCGCTATGCCGCGGCCCTGCGCCAACTGGAATCGATCGATGCCACACGTGCTGTAGCCATGCGTGCGCTCAACCCCAAGTACATTCTGCGCAACCATCTGGCCGAAGTCGCCATCCGCCGGGCGGCCGACCATCATGACTACAGTGAGATCGCGCGCCTGCACGCCCTGTTGGCGCATCCATTCGACGAGCAACCCGAACACGAAGCCTATGCCGCCGAACCCCCTGACTGGGCGAAGAAGATTGAGGTAAGCTGTTCTTCGTGAACAGCTTCTCTGCCCTGACCGCCTGCCTGTTGACCGTTGCCCTGCTCTCGTCCTGCACGACTCAACCCATCCAGCGCAAGGACGGCAGCAGCAGCCAGCAGGGTTTCACCGTCACCGATCTGGCCAAGGGCGATATCGACGATGTGACCGAATTCTGCCAGCGTCAGATCATCGCCAGCCTCAAAACACTGACGCTCAAGTTCTATCGCCGCAACCCCAACGAATGGCGCAAGTCCGGCTTTGCCAGTGCGGACGAGGCGACCGCCGACCTGTTCGAGCCGCTGGCCCACTGGAATGTAGCGCCGCAAAGAAAACTCAACTGGAAAGAAACACTCAGCAATGCCTGGAACGAGGATTACACGGGGGACCGGGTGAAAGCCCTGATGAACGGATTGCTGGTCATGCAGATGGCGGCATTCAACGACAAGACCGAGTTCTATCTGCTGACTGAGGTGAGTGCCCAGAAGTTCTACAACGCCGCGCGCAATACCGAGGCCGTCGTCTGGAAGGTCTCCAACGCCAGAAACACACGCGGCGAACCCCTGCTGCTCTCCAACGGGTTTGATGCAAACGGCGTGGCCAACCTCAGTTTCGAGCGGGAGTTCGGCAAGCTCATCGGCATCGAGGACACGCTGGCCCTGATCATCGAAGACAAGACCAATCGCGAAATCCGCTTCGGTGTGGTCAGCGTCACCAAGATGATCTTTCTGCCCATCTGACATGGACACGCGGCAGTATCCCTACGCTTGCTGTTCGAGCCTGACACGCGACCAGTGGACATGGGAGTTCTTGCGCCGCAATCCGGATTACCGGGCCGACTACCGCCAGTTCATCACCCTGTGGCAGGCGCTGGAGGCCGAATACGGCGCGCCGCCAAATCGCGATTTCACTCGCTGGAAGCTCGACCCGCGTGCCTACGGCCCTCCTTCCGGCGCGGCCGCCCTCGACCCGCCGAACGGCGAACTCTGTCTGGGCGATGGCGACCGGGTGCTGATCGAGTGCTGGATGGGCGCGAAATGGGGCTTCTACAAATTCCCGCTCGATCCCGATCGCGCTGACCCGCCCACCGCCGCCGAACTCGCCTGGCGTCCGCTCCCGGCGCCCGGGCCCCGTCCTGCCGACGATCCCTACCGGCTGGATATCGCGTTCGACTTGTCCCTGCCGCTGCCGCCGCAGCTCGAAGCGGCAAAATTCCGCCTCGTCGGCCGCGCCGCCGAACTGCGGCGGGCGGGCCTGGCCGCACCGGCGAGCGTGGGCAGCCAGCGCGATCTCTGGACGCAGATGTTGCGCCTGCTCGACGCTGCGGCCGTGGGTGAAGTCGTGGCAGCGCAGCACGCCGGCGCGCTGCGCGAGGCGCAGGCCATGATGCGCGGCGGGTATCTGGAGATCCTGCGGCTGGCGGACGTCAGCGCACGCTGAAACAAAAACCGGGGCTTTACGCCCCGGTTTCAGTCACCACTCAAGCAGATGCTGCTCAGGCAAAGTTCGCTTCGGCAAACTTCCAGTTCACCAGGTTGTTGAGGAAAGTCTCGACGAACTTGGGACGCATGTTGCGGTAGTCGATGTAGTAGGCGTGTTCCCACACGTCAACGCACAGCAGGGGCTTGTCGGCGGTGGTCAGCGGGGTGCCGGCGGCGCCCATGTTGACGATGTCGACCGAGCCGTCGGCCTTTTTCACCAGCCAGGTCCAGCCGGAGCCGAAGTTGCCGACGGCGCTGGTCTGGAAGGCCTTCTTGAATTCGTCCAGCGAGCCCCACTTCTTGTTGATGGCGTCAGCCAGCGCGCCGGAGGGGGCGCCGCCGCCGTTGGGCGACAGGCAGTTCCAGAAGAAGGTGTGGTTCGAAACCTGGGCGGCGTTGTTGTAGATGCCGCCAGCCGGGGCGCTCTTGACGATGTCCTCGAGCGACTTGCTCTCGAACTCGGTGCCCTTGATCAGGTTGTTGAGGTTGGTCACGTAGGCCTGATGGTGCTTGGCATAGTGGTATTCGAAGGTTTCCTTGGACATGTGCGGTGCGAGCGCATCCATGGCAAAAGGCAGTGCGGGCAAAGTGTGTTCCATTACTCTCTCCTTAATTGAACAAACGGCAATCAATAGTGTATCGATCAAGCATGACAGTCTGACGGACCTGGATCGAACGTAACAAGCAACATCCCCTGGCGAGCACCCGAGTTCGTGCGCAATCAGGCTTCGACAGTGGCTTGTGAAGGGGTCAGACAATGCTGCCTGATGGAAGTTGTGTCGTGCTGGACAGTTGCACACACAACGAATATTGGTCGGGGCGAGAGGATTTGAACCTCCGACCACTTGACCCCCAGTCAAGTGCGCTACCAGGCTGCGCTACGCCCCGACGAAGCCAGCGATTCTAACAGATGACCGCCGCGGCGCGAAAGCCTGTCAGCCCAATATTTTCAGAATAGCGGTGATTTCCGCACGCAATTTCCCGACATCCAGCGCAGTCGGGGCGGTGCTGGCGGAAGCGGCATCGGATGCAGGGTCGGCATCGTGCTCCAGGCGCTGGCGTGCCCCGCTGATCGTGAATCCCTCCTCGTACAGCAATTCGCGGATGCGACGAATCAGCAATACTTCGTGGTGCTGGTAGTAGCGCCGGTTGCCGCGCCGCTTGACCGGACGCAGTTGGGTGAATTCCTGCTCCCAGTAACGCAGCACATGCGCCTTGACGGCGCACAATTCCGAGACTTCACCGATGGTGAAATAGCGTTTTGCCGGAATCGGCGGGAGTTCACTCCGTGCGGGGCGTTCCAATTTGGGCGCCTTCGACCTGGGACTTGAGTTTCTGGCTGGCGTGGAAGGTCACCACGCGACGCGCGGAAATCGGCATTTCTTCGCCGGTTTTGGGGTTGCGGCCCGGACGCTGCGGTTTCTCGCGGCACTGGAAATTGCCGAAACCGGACAGTTTGACGATGTCGCCCTTTTCGAGCGACAGCCGAATTTCGTCAAAAAACGATTCGACGACATCCTTGGCTTCGCGTTTGTTCAAACCCACTTTTTCGAACAGGAGTTCGGCAAGATCAGCTTTGGTCAGAGTGGTCATGATCGTTTTGTCAGGGATGGCTCGTGAGAAAAAGCGTCACGCACGCAAACTGGCATTGCACTGACGAAGCGCGGTATCGACCAGCTTTTGCATGGCGTCCTCCACTTCCTGATCCGTCAATGTGCGTTCAGTATCTTGCATAACTACCCGTATAGCAAGGCTTTTTTGGTTTTCCGCCATGCCTTTTCCACGGTACTCGTCGAAAACCTCGATCGATCGTACCTGGGCCGGCGCCGCCTCGCGCAGGGCAGCCAGCAGTTCGCCGGCCGGGGTCTGCGTATCCAGCACAAGCGCCAGATCGCGCCGCACCAGCGGGAAACGCGACAAACCGGCATGGCGCGGCAGACGCCGCTGGGTAAGCGCCTGGCTATCCAGTTCGAACAGTACCGGCGCAGCCGGCATGCCGAACGCCTGCACCAGACGCGGATGTAGCGCGCCGACCCAGCCGATGGCCTGGCCGTTGTCCCAGACTTCGGCACACTGCCCCGGATGCAGCGCAGGGTGGACACCACGGCGCGACTCGAGCGCATGCCCGCAGAGGCGCTCGAGGTCGCCCTTGAGATCGAAGAAATCGACACGGCGCGCCTTGGCGCCCCATTGTTCGGGCAGCGCGTCGCCGTAAACCAGGCCGCCGACCTTCATGGGCTGCGCATCCAGCGACGCATACACCCGCCCCAGCTCGAAAATGCGCACCCGCTCCTGCTGGCGGTTGAGGTTATGGCGCAGGGTTTCGATCAGCCCACCCCACAAGGTGGTGCGCATGACCGACAACTGGCTGGCGATCGGATTGGCCAGCGGCATGGGGCGGGCGTCGGCATCGAGCGCCGCTTCCCACGCCGGGTCGACGAAGCTGTAGGTGATGACTTCCTGGTAATCGAGGTCGACCAGCGTCTGGCGCAGGCTGTCGTCGGGCAAGACCCTTTCGTCCTGCGGCAGCATGCGCGAGGGCGCGGCAGGCGGCTGCGCCGGGATGTTCTCGTAGCCGAACAGACGCACCGCCTCTTCGATCAGGTCCTCCTCGATCGCGAGGTCGAAGCGGAAGCTCGGCGGCGTCACGATCAGGCTGTCGTCGCGGCGTTCGACTGTCGCACCCAGCGCGCTCAGGCCTTGCGCAACCTGGTCCGCCTCGAGGTCGGATCCCTGCCACGCGCTCGAGCCGCGCCAGCCGCAGCGTGATCGGCACCCGTTGCGGCAACGCCGCCACGGCCTCGGTGATGGGGCCGGCCTGGCCGCCGCAAATGTCGAGCAGCAACTCGGTCGCACGTTCCATCGCCCGGCGGCTGGCGCCGAAATCGACGCCGCGCTCGAAGCGATGCGACGAATCGGTGGACAGGCCGAGCCGGCGCGCCCGGCCGGCGATGGCCGACGGCGCGAAGAAGGCGGCTTCGAGGAAAACATCGACGGTGACGCGTTCCACGCTGGTCGGCAGTCCGCCCATGATCCCGGCCAGCGCCACCGGCCCGCTGGCATCGGCAATCACCAGCATGTCGGGGGCGAGTTCGGCAGTCTGGCCGTTCAGCAGTTCCAGACTTTCGCCCGCGCGCGCCATACGTACCTCAATGCCGCCGTTGAGACGCGACAGCGCGAAGGCGTGCATCGGCTGGCCCAGTTCGAGCAGCACGTAGTTGGTGATGTCGACCGGCGCCAGCACGGGCCGGATGCCACTTCGCTCGAGACGCTCGGCCATCCAGCGCGGAGTGGTCGCCTGCGCATTGATGCCGCGCACCACGCGGCCCAGATAGAGCGGGCATGCCTCGCCAGCATGCACCTGAACCGGCACGGAGTCCTGAATGCGCGTTGCCGCTTCGTGAATCTGCGGCAAGCGCACTTCGGCACCGGTGATCGCGCCGATCTCCCGCGCCAGGCCCTGCATCGACAGGCAGTCCGCACGGTTCGGCGTCAGCTTCAGGGTGATGAGGGTATCGTCCAGATTCAGCCAGCCGCGGAAATCCTCGCCCACCGGCGCATCGTCGGGCAGCACCATCAGGCCGTCCGCAGCCCCTTCGAGCCCCAGTTCCTTGGTCGAACACAGCATGCCGAAGGACTCGACCCCCCGCACCTTGGCCACCTTGATCTCGAATCCGGGCAGCGTTGCGCCCGGACGGGCGCACGGCACCTTGAGGCCGGCCGCGGCATTCGGCGCCCCGCACACGATGGTAACCGGCGCCGCTTCACCGACGTCCACCTGGCACACCCGCAGGCGATCGGCATCGGGATGCTTCTCTGCCGACAGGATCTCGGCCACCACCACATTGTTGAATGGCGGCGCAGCCGGCGTCATGGCTTCCACCTCCAGCCCTGCCATGGTCACGACATGGGCGAGTTGTGCGGTATCAAGAGCGGGATTGACGAGATTGCGCAGCCAGGATTCTGGAAATTGCATGATGTATGCGCCCTATTTAGTTGAATTGATTAAGGAAGCGAATGTCATTCTCAAAAAATAACCGCAAGTCGTCGACGCCGTAACGCAGCATGGCCAGACGCTCGACGCCGAGGCCGAAAGCAAAGCCGATGTAGCGCTCGGTATCGATGTCGACGTGCTTGAACACGTTGGGATGCACCATGCCGCAGCCCAGCACTTCCAGCCAGCCGGTATGCGAGCACACCCGGCAGCCTTCGCCGCCGCACATCACGCAGCCGATGTCCATTTCGGCCGAAGGCTCGGTGAAGGGAAAGAACGACGGCCGGAACCGCACCGGCAGGTCGTCGCGCTCGAAGAAGTTGCGCATGAAGTCGGCCAGCACGCCCTTGAGGTCGGCGAACGAGACCGACTCGTCCACCCACAGGCCTTCGACCTGATGGAACATCGGCGTGTGCGTCACATCGGAATCGCAGCGATAGACCCGTCCCGGCGCAATGATGCGCAAGCGGCGGCTGGTGGGTTTGCATGTAGCGCACCTGCACCGGCGAAGTGTGGGTGCGCAGCAATTCGCCGCCCTGCAGATAGAAGGTGTCGTGCATCGCCCGCGCCGGATGGTCTTCCGGGATGTTGAGCGCGGTGAAGTTGTAGAAATCGGTCTCGATCTCGGGGCCGGTCGCCACCTCGAAGCCGATCGAGCGGAACAGGGCCTGGATGCGCGACAAGCGTGCGCGACACCGGGTGCAGCCCGCCGCGCGACAAGCCCCGTCCCGGCAGCGTCACGTCCAGCGTTTCGGCCGCCAGTTGGCGATCCAGTTCAGCCTGCTGCAGCGCTTCGCGACGGGCCTTCAGCGACAGCCTCGACCGCCTGCTTGGCTTCGTTGATGCGGGCGCCGGCAGTCTTGCGTGTCGTCGGCGGGCATCGCGCCCAGGCTTTTCAGCAGGTCGGTCAGCTGACCGCTTTTGCCCAGATACGCTGGCCTTCACCTGCTCCAGCGTCTGCAGGTCGGGGCAGGCCTGGATGGCATTCAGAGCGTCAGCAACGATTTCGTTGGGATTGCGCATGGCGAGTTCTCGTTTCGCTTATTTCATTTCCAAATCAAGCAACTCGCAATGGTGAGTGGCCAGGCGGATTCTGAATCCGGAAAAATGAAACAACCAACAAAAAAAGGCCTTGCGGCCTTTTTTTGTTACAGTTTGACGGCTTAAGCCGCCAGCTTGGCCTTGACCTGTTCGACGATCTTGGCAAAGGCATCTTTGTCGAAAATCGCGATGTCGGACAACACCTTGCGGTCGATCCCGATCTCGGCACGGGACAGGCCGTTCATGAACACGCTGTAGGTCAGGCCATGCTGACGTGAAGCGGCATTGATACGGGCAATCCACAGTGCGCGGAACTGGCGCTTGCGCTGACGACGGTCACGGTACTGGTACTGACCGGCCTTCATCACCGCTTCATTGGCGACACGGAATACGTTTTTACGACGACCGCGATAGCCTTTGGCGGCATCGAGGATTCTCTTGTGGCTGGCTCGGGCGGTTACGCCCCGTTTGACGCGTGGCATCTATTCTCTCCTTTAAGCGTAGGGCAACATGCGGGCAATCGCTTTGTGGTCGCTGGCATTGACAGTTTCCATGCCGCGCAACTGGCGCTTACGCTTGGTGCTCTTCTTGGTGAGAATGTGACGCATGAACGCGTGCGAGCGCTTGAACTTGCCGCTGCCCAGCGCACGGAACCGCTTGGCGGCGCCGCTCTTGCTCTTCATCTTAGGCATGATGCTTCCTTTTATCTCATGCGGCCAGGTGATCCCATGGCATGGAATGCTTCACCAACCCGACTGCACGTATTGTGTGGCGTATTAGACCCCGAACGGGCCGAGAAACGCCGGTCTCGTAAACCGTTAAATCTTCTTCTTCGGCGCCAGCATCATCACCAGCTGGCGGCCTTCCATCTTGGGGAACTGCTCGACCACCGCCAATTCGGCCAGGTCGTTCGAAACGCGCCGCAACTGGTTCATGCCGATTTCCTGGTGGGCCATCTCGCGCCCGCGGAAACGCAATGTAATCTTGGTCTTGTCGCCCTCTTCCAGAAACTTGATCAGGTTGCGCAGCTTGATCTGGTAGTCGCCTTCGTCCGTGCCCGGGCGAAACTTGATCTCCTTGATCTGGACCTGCTTCTGCTTCAGCTTGGCTTCGTGCTGCTTCTTGCTTTCCTGGTACTTGAACTTGCCGTAGTCCATGATCTTGGCTACCGGCGGCTGCGCCGTCGGGGCAATTTCCACCAGATCCAGATCCGCATCTTCTGCCTGACGCAGCGCATCGTAGATTTTTACGATGCCGAGCTGCTCGCCTTCCACACCGACCAAACGCACCTCAGGGGCTGTAATTTCACCATTGATGCGTGTCTGCTTCTTTTCTGTCGCGATGAGCTGTTCTCCAAAACATCCCCGCGATCACCGGGGTAAAAATGCAAACAAGGCGCGGGATCGATCCCTGCGCCTTGCCTGACCCACTTTATTGGCGCGCCATGATCTCTTGTTTCAGGCGCGCAATCAAGTCATCCAAACCAAGCTGCCCCAGATCCTGGTTGCCGCGGGCACGGACGGAAACCGCTCCGGTCTCCACTTCCTTGTCGCCGACGACCACCTGATAAGGCAGCTTCTGCAAGCTATGTTCCCGAATTTTATAGGTAATCTTGTTATTACTCAAGTCCGAAACCGCGCGGATGCCGGCCTGGCGCAGGGCCTGTGTGACTTTTTGCGCATAAGCGGCCTGGTGCTCGCTGATATTCATCACCATCACCTGCACCGGTGCCAGCCACAGCGGGAAATTGCCGGCATGGTGCTCGATCAGGATGCCGATGAAGCGCTCCATCGAGCCGAGAATCGCGCGGTGCAGCATTACCGGCGGCTTGCGGCTGTTGTCCTCGTCGACGAACTCGGCGCCCAGGCGCACCGGCAGGTTGAAATCGAGCTGGATCGTGCCGCACTGCCATAGCCGGCCGAGCGTGTCCTTCAGCGTGAACTCGATCTTGGGACCGTAGAACGCGCCCTCGCCCGCCTGCAGGTCGTAGGCCAGGCCGTTCTTGTCCAGCGCCGCGGCCAGCGCGGTTTCCGCCTTGTCCCAGCTCTCGTCCGAACCGACGCGCTTGTCCGGTCGTGTCGACAGCTTGACCAGCACGTCGTTGAAGCCGAAGTCGACATAGCACTTCTGCAGCATCACGATGAAGTCGGCCACTTCCGCTTCGATCTGGTCCTCGGTGCAGAAAATGTGCGCATCGTCCTGGGTAAAGGCGCGCACGCGCATGATGCCGTGCAGCGCGCCCGACGGTTCGTTGCGGTGGCACGAGCCAAATTCGGCCAGACGCAGCGGCAGGTCGCGATACGAATGCAGGCCGCTGTTGAAAATCTGCACGTGGCCCGGGCAGTTCATCGGCTTGACCGCATAGTCGCGGTTTTCCGACGCGGTGGTGAACATGTTCTCGCGGTAGTTTTCCCAGTGGCCGGACTTCTCCCACAGGCTGCGGTCCATCACCGCAGGGGTGCGGACTTCCTGGTAGCCGTACTCGACGAACTTCTGCCGCATGTACTGCTCGATCTGCTGCCACACGATCCAGCCCTTGGGGTGCCAGAACACCATGCCCGGCGCCTCGTCCTGCAGATGCAGCAGGTCGAGCTGCTTCGCCAGCCGGCGATGGTCGCGCTTCTCGGCTTCCTCCAGCCGGAACAGGTAGGCCTCGAGGTCGTCCTTCTTCGTCCAGGCCGTGCCGTACACGCGCTGCAGCATCTCGTTCTTCGAGTCGCCGCGCCAGTAGGCGCCGGCCAGCTTCATCAGCTTGAAATGCTTGAGCTTGCCGGTCGACGGCACGTGCGGGCCACGACACAGGTCGATGAAATCGCCCTCGCGGTACAGCGAGATGTCCTCGTTGCTCGGGATCGACGCGATGATCTCGGCCTTGTAGACCTCGCCCATCTCCTTGAAGAAGGTCACCGCCTTGTCGCGCGGCATCACGCTGCGCTCGACCGGGATGTCCTGTTTGGCCAGTTCGACCATTTTCTTCTCGATGGCGATCAGGTCTTCCGGCGTAAACGGGCGCTTGTACGCGAAATCGTAGTAAAAGCCGTCCTCGATCACCGGGCCGATGGTGACCTGCGCGTCCGGGAACAGCGTCTTCACCGCGTAGGCCAGCAGGTGCGCGGTGGAATGACGAATCATGTCGAGACCGTCGGCGTCCTTGTCGGTGACGATGGACAGCTGCGCATCGGCGTCGATCAGATGGCTGGTATCGACCAGTTTGCCGTTCACCCGCCCGGCGAGCGCCGCCTTGGCGAGGCCGGCGCCGATGCTGGAAGCGACCTGCGCGACCGTGACCGGGGCGTCGAATTGCCTGACCGAGCCGTCGGGAAGCGTAACGTTGACCATGATTCAAACTCCAGAAACGAAAAAAGCGCGGACCGGCCGCGCTTTCAGGTGTTGCTTGTAAAGATTGCAGAAACTCTGCGAACAGCTATGCGCCGGGTTGTTATCCAGTGACAGCCTTGCTAGTTCGCGGTGACATTTCGCAACCTCCAGAGGGATCCATCCCCAATAAGGCCGGCTGATGCCGACCAATTAAATTGGTAGGCGCGATTGGACTCGAACCAACGACCCCCACCATGTCAAGGTGGTGCTCTAACCAGCTGAGCTACGCGCCTAATGCGGGGCGCATCATAACCGAAAGGCCTTATTCCTGTCGAGAAAAAACCACCTTGCGCAGGATTTTTTGGCCACCCCGGGTCAGTCCACCATGACGCAGCGCTGGCTCGCCCAGCTACGCAAGCGTTCAAAATCCTCGGCGCGGATCACGGAAAGCGGGCGTGTCTGGCCGAGTTCGCGCTCGACATGCGCATGCATCAGTGCCCCGCCTTCAGCCAGGGCCGCATACTGCGACGCCACGATGGCCTGTTCGATTTCCGCGCCCGAATAGCCTTCGCTGAGTTCGATCAGGCCGGGCATCTGGAATCCGGCCGGGTCGAGACCGCGCTTTCTCAGGTGCAGGCCAAAAATGACCTCGCGCACCGGTGCGGTCGGCAGGTCGACGAAAAAGAGCTCGTCGAAACGGCCCTTGCGCAGCAGTTCCGGCGGCAGCTTGCTGACGTCGTTGGCGGTAGCGACGACGAACACCGGGTGATCGCGCTCGCTCATCCAGGTCAGCAGGGTACCGAGAATGCGCTGCGAAACGCCGTCGTCGGCGTCACCCGCCGAGAGCCCCTTTTCGATCTCATCCATCCACAGCAGGCACGGTGCCATGCGTGACGCTTCGTTGAGGGCCCGCCGAAGATTCTTTTCCGTTTCGCCGATGTACTTGTTGTACAGGGCTGCGAAATCCAGCCGCAGCAGCGGCACCTTCCAGCTTCCGGCTATCGCCTTGGCGACCAGGCTTTTGCCCGCCCCCTGCACACCGAGCAGCAGGATCCCTTTGGGCGCGGGCAATCCAGGGGCCAGCGCCGGGTTCTGAAATACCGCCTGCCGCTGGCCGACCCAGGTCTTGAGGCGTCCTAATCCGCCGACATCGTCCAGCGTGACGTCGGGCAATTCCATTTCCAGCGCGCTGGCCTGCTGGTCCTGTTTGAATCGCGCAATGCGCTTGACATCGCCAAGGTTGAGTTCGCCGTCCACGTTGATGGCCTGGCGAATCAGGCGCTGCGCTTCATCTTCGCCCAGTCCGGCGAGTTGATGCACCAGCAGAGGCAGGATGTCGCGGTCGATGCGCAGACTGCGCCGCGTGTCGCGCTGCCAGCGATCGAACTCCTCCTTCAATAGCGTGCGCACCCGGCCGGCCGTGATGCCCGGCATGGCGAGCCGCGCCGACATGCGGGCCAGTTCCGGCGGCAGGTCCAGCCCGGGGCTGACGAACAAAAGCGTGCGGTCGCGGCGGTAATGATCGAAGGCAATTTCGCGCATCAGCCGTACATTCAGCGGACTGGAAAAAAACGGATGGGCGTCCAGAAATACATACAGACCGTTCTGCGGCGTCGCATCGACATGCTTCAGAGCATCGGAAAATTCGTTGGTGTTATACACAGCGCTTGTCTCGGTGCTGCGTTTGAGTCCATCCGCCAGACTCCAGACAAACAGCGGAACCTCACGCGCCGTACAGATTTCGCGCACGCGCCCGAGCAAACGCGATTCCTCATGGGTTTCACTGACCAGGATCGGGAAGCGCGCATCGAGCAGCGCGTTGAGGTCTTGACTGAATTCCGGCATATCGAGGAGGGATCAGAATCGTGCTGTATCAGAAGGCCGCAAGACTATCCTGCGCGCATTTTTCACGCCAGCGGCCAGCGTCGGATCACATCATACTGTGCACCGCTGGACTCGGTGATGGACTTCACCAGCACGAAATCGCTGATCGGCCAGCGCACCGGCATGCATAGAGGCACTTCGCCGCCAGTGGAATGGCGCAGCAGCGTGACATGGGGCACGTGCGGGCGGGCGTCGATGGCAAAGCCGGCATCCCGCAAAGCCGTATTCAATGTGCCGACCAGTTCGACGTGTTGCGGCGACGTCTCGCTCGCCCCCAGCCAGCCGATCCGGTTGTGGCGCCAGTAGCCGGCCTGGTCGAGGACCAGTTCGAACGCCTCCGACCGGACGCTGTCGGCACAGGCGATCAAGTCGTCCAACCGCTCGGCCGGCGTGCTGCCGAGAAACGCCAGGGTGATGTGCAAGGTGTCGGCGCGCATGCGGCGGCCGCCCCAGTGCTGGTGCAGCCACTTGCCCGTCCGGTTGAGCGCGTCGCGGGTGGTGGCATCCGGCCACAGGGCAAAGAACAGGCGCAGGGTATCGGGGCTGGCCCGCGGGGATTCAGGAAGACCGGAATCAGTCACGCTCGATCAGGCACACCGCTTCGGCGGCGATACCTTCGCCGCGCCCGGTGAAGCCGAGTTTTTCGGTGGTGGTGGCCTTGACGTTGACGCGGTCGATGGCGACGCCGAGGTCGTCCGCGATGTGCGCGGTCATGCGCGCGATATGCGGCGCCATTTTCGGCGCCTGCGCGATGATCGTGGCGTCGACGTTGCCGACCCGCCAGCGGCGCTGCTGCAATTGCTCGGCGACACGGCGCAGCAGGACGCGGCTGTCGATGCCGGAAAACGCGGCGTCGGTATCCGGAAAATGCCGGCCGATATCGCCCAGCCCGGCCGCGCCCAGCAGCGCGTCGCAGATCGCGTGCAGCAGCACGTCGGCGTCGGAGTGACCGGCCAGGCCACAGTTCGTGTGGAATGTCGACGCCGCCGATGATGAGCTTGCGGCCTTCGACGAGGGCATGGACGTCGAAGCCGTGGCCGACCCGGATGTCACGCATTCAGCTTCCCCAGTATCAGGCTCGCCAGTTCGAGGTCCTGCGGGTAGGTGATCTTGAGGTTGCGGCTGTCGGACTCGACCAGCCTGGGCTGAAGGCCAATTCGTTCGATGGCAGACGCCTCGTCGGTCATGTCGCCGCCGGCCGCGCGCAGCGCCTGGACCAGCATGCCATGACGGAACATCTGCGGGGTTTGCGCCTGCCACAGGCCGGCTCGCGGCACGGTGGCTTCGGCCCGCACGCCGGATGCCGACTCGGCAGCGGCGCGCTTGAGGGTGTCGGCTACCGGCACGGCAAGCAGGCCGCCGACCGGGTCATCAGCGACTTCGTCCAGCAACTTCGCCAGCATTTCATCCGGCAAACAGGGCCGCGCGGCATCGTGCACCAGCACCCAGTCATCGGCGGCGCAGACTTTGGAGATGGCGTCGAGGCCATTCAGCACCGTTTCGGCACGGGTGGCGCCGCCACAGCGCAGCACTTCGATGCGCTCTTCCCAGCCCTGCCATGCGTAGTTGTTCCAGCGTTTGTCGGTAGGCGAGAGCACGATAAACAGCCTGGCGATGCGCGGCTCGCGCGCCAGTACCATCATCGCGTGCGCGATCATGGGAACCGAATTGAGCGGCATGTACTGCTTTTCAATGTTCCCGCCCATGCGCGAACCGCGTGCCGGCGGCGGGAATCAGCGCATAAAAGCTCATGCATCGCCCCCGGGCGCCAGCACGTCGCGGTTGCCGTTCGACTGCATCGACGACACCAGGCCGGCGCGCTCCATGTCCTCGATCATGCGCGCGGCGCGGTTGTAGCCGATGCGCAGCTGGCGCTGCACCGACGAGATCGACGCGCGGCGCGACTTCAGCACATAGGCCACGGCCTGGTCGTACAGCGGATCGGCTTCCGCCGCCTCACCGAATTCACCGCCCCCTCGCCTGCCTCTTCGGGCGACTCGAGCACGCCTTCGATGTATTCGGGTTCGCCCAGCGACTTCAGGTAATCGACCACGCGATGCACCTCGTTGTCCGACACGAAGGCGCCGTGCACGCGCTGCGGCAGCCCGCTGCCGGGCGGCAGGTAGAGCATGTCGCCCTGCCCCAGCAGCGCTTCGGCGCCCATCTGGTCGAGGATGGTGCGCGAGTCGATCTTGCTCGACACCTGGAAGGCGATGCGGGTCGGGATATTGGCCTTGATCAGCCCGGTGATGACGTCGACCGACGGCCGCTGCGTGGCCAGGATCAAATGGATGCCGGCCGCGCGCGCCTTCTGCGCCAGCCGCGCGATCAGTTCCTCGACCTTCTTGCCGACCACCATCATCAGGTCGGCGAGTTCGTCGATCATCACCACGATCATCGGCATGGTTTCCAGCGGTTCGGGGTTGTCCGGCGTCAGGCTGTACGGATGCGTCAGCGGCGTGCCAGCCTTCTTGGCATCACGCACCTTCTGATTGTAGCCGGCGAGGTTGCGCACGCCGACCGCCGACAGCAGCTTGTAGCGCCGCTCCATTTCGCCGACGCACCAGTTGAGCGCGCTGGCAGCCTGCTTCATGTCGGTGACCACCGGCGCCAGCAAATGCGGGATGCCTTCGTAGATCGACAGCTCGAGCATCTTGGGGTCGACCATGATCATGCGCACGGCCGACGGGTCGGACTTGTAGACCAGCGACAGGATCATGGCGTTGACGCCGACCGACTTGCCCGAGCCGGTGGTGCCCGCCACCAGCAGGTGCGGCATCTTGCCGAGGTCGGCGACCACCGGATTGCCGGCGATGTCCTTGCCCAGCGTCACTGTCAGCGGGCTGGCGCTGTCGTGATAGGCCTTGGAACCGAGAATTTCGGACAACCGCACCATCTGCCGCTTGGGGTTGGGGATTTCCAGCCCCATGGTGTGCTTGCCGGGAATGGCCTCGACCACGCGGATGCTGATGACCGACAGCGTGCGCGCCAGGTCCTTGGCCAGATTGACGATCTGGCTGCCCTTGACCCCGATCGCCGGCTCGATTTCGTAGCGCGTGATCACCGGGCCGGGCGACGCCGACACAACTTTGACCTCGACGCCGAACTCGGCAAGCTTGCGCTCGATCATCAGCGAGGTGTATTCCAGCGACTCGGCGCTGGCCGTTTCCACCGCCTCATCGGCGGGGTCGAGCAGATGCAGCGGCGGCAGCGGCGAATCGGGCATGTCGGAGAACAGCGGCGCCTGCTTTTCGGTGACGGCGCGCTCCGATTGCGGCACTTCCTTCATCACCGGCTCGATGCGGATCGGCGGCGCTTCGTCGAGCTTCTTCTTCTCCACCGACACCTTGGCTTCGCGCTTTTGCAGCGCCACCTCGCCCAGCTTGCGGTCGCGATAGGCATGCCAGGTCTGGATCGCCTTCCAGTAGCCCCGCTCCACCCATTCCCCGGTGCGCTCGGCCATGCTGAGCCACGACACCCCGGTGAACAGGCTGAAACCCACCGCCATCAGCAGCAGCAAAATCAGAGAACCGCCGGTGAACCCCAACAAAGCGCCAGCCGTAGCGCCTACGCCGGAACCCAGCACCCCGCCATGCGTATCGGGCAGCGCTATTTCCCAATGCCAGGCGCGCAGCCACTCGACTCCGGTGCTGGCCAGCAGCAGCAGGCCGAAGCCGCCCAGCCGGAACCAGCGTTGTCGCCCGCCTGCCAGCGGCGTTTCATCGAGATGACGAAAGATATGGATGACATAGGCTACCGCCAACACCACCCACCACCAGGACGACACGCCGAACAGCATCAGCAGCAGATCCGACAGCCATGCACCGAAGCGTCCGCCCAGATTGTGTATCGCGCCGCCGTCCCCGGTGGTGCTGAAGCTCGGATCGGCCGCATTGTGGGTGATCAGAATCGCCGCCAGCAGCAACGCGGCAAACCCCACCAGCAGGGCGCGGGCTTCGCGCAGCAGGCGCTGCATGCGAGGTGACAAAGGGGTCGACGAACGGGAAGCGGGACGCGCCATGGAGACTTTACGAACAGAAGTGCCGTGAATTATCCCGCATATCTTAATCGTTATGACTGATCGGGATAAATCGCGGATATTCCATCCGGATGCGAGGCGGCGACACAGGCGGGTTTCATCCAGCGCCGGATGGATCGCATGAAATGAATACCGGGCGAACAGCATGGAAATGCCGTCGCCAAGATTGGTTAGAATAGCCTGCTTTCCTTATCAACCCGGACACAGACCATGAGCACCGCACACCACAAACTCATCATCCTCGGTTCCGGCCCCGCCGGTTATTCCGCCGCCGTGTATGCCGCGCGCGCCAACCTGTCACCCGTCGTCATCACCGGCATGCAGCAGGGCGGCCAGCTGATGACCACCACCGAAGTCGACAACTGGCCGGCCGATGTCGACGGCGTGCAGGGCCCCGAGTTGATGGACCGCTTCCAGCGCCACGCCGAGCGCTTCAACACCGAAATCATTTTCGACCAGATCAACAGCGTCAAGCTGACCGAGAAGCCCTTCACCCTGGTGGGCGATTCCGGCACCTACACCTGCGACGCGCTGATCATCGCCACCGGCGCCTCGGCCATGTATCTGGGCCTGCCGTCCGAGCAGGCCTTCATGGGCAAGGGCGTGTCGGGCTGCGCCACCTGCGACGGCTTCTTCTACAAGAACCAGGAAGTCGCCGTCATCGGCGGCGGCAACACCGCAGTCGAAGAGGCGCTGTACCTGGCCAACATCGCCAGCCACGTCACCCTGGTGCATCGCCGCGACACCTTCAAGTCCGAGAAAATCCTCGTCGACCAACCTGATGGAGAAGGTCAAGGAAGGCAAGATCACGCTGGCCACCGACCACACCCTGGACGAAGTGCTGGGCGACAAGACCGGCGTCACCGGCATGCGCATCAAGAGCACCAAGAACGACAGACCCAGGACATCAAGCTCACCGGCGTCTTCATCGCCATCGGCCACAAGCCCAACACCGCCATCTTCGAAGGCCAGATCGAGCTCGAAGGCGGCTACATCGTCACCAAGGGCGGCAACAAGGGCAACGCCACCGCCACCAACATCGAAGGCGTCTTCGCCGCCGGCGACGTGCAGGACCACATCTACCGCCAGGCCGTCACCAGCGCCGGCACCGGCTGCATGGCCGCGCTCGACGCCGAACGCTACCTGGACGCGCTCGGCAAAACCAAGTGAGCCAGTGAGCTAGCCCATGAAGCGCAGCCGCAGCGCGCTCGCGCCCGCCTCGTTCGAGGCGCTGTCGCGCGTGCGCCGCGCGTTGCGCGAGCAAGCTGCCGCCCCCGCCTCCCTGCACCAGGCGCCGCACAAGCCGAAACCGCAACCGGACGGTGCGGTGCTGTTTCGTCGCGCGGTCGCCGATGCCGTCCCGCTGCCGCCGTCCAATCGCGCCGACATCGCACGCCCGCGTCCCAAACCCCTCGCCCGCCAGCGCCTGCGCGACGAGCAGCAGGTCATGGTCGATGCGCTGTCCGATCCGTGGGACTGGGATGCTGCCGTTTCAAGCGGCGAGGAGCTCGTCTTCGTGCGCCCCGGCGTGCCCACCGCCGCGCTCCGGAAACTGCGGCGCGGCGGCTGGGTCATCCGCGGCGAACTCGACCTGCACGGCCACACCGGCGACGAAGCCCGCGTGGCGCTGGCCGCCTTTCTCAACCGCTGCCATCTCGAAGACCGGCGCTGCGTTCGCATCATCCACGGCAAGGGCTACGGCTCGAAGAACCGCCTGCCGGTGCTGAAAAACAAGGTGCGCCACTGGCTGATGCAGCGCGAAGACGTCCTCGCGTTCTGCCAGGCCCGCACCGTCGATGGCGGCGCCGGCGCAGTCATCGTTTTACTCAAATCCTCTACCCGTTAAGAAAGGCCAACCATGAGCGATCCCGTTATCAAGGATTTCGAACTGCCCTCCACCGGCGACACCACATTCAAGCTGTCCGAGCATCGCGGCAAGAATGTCGTCGTCTACTTCTATCCCAAGGACAACACCTCCGGCTGCACGCTGGAAGGTCAGGAGTTTCGTGACCTGTACAAGGATTTCGCCAAGGCCAACACGATTGTGGTGGGCGTCTCGCGCGACAGCATCAAGTCGCATGAAGGCTTCAAGGCTACGCATGAGTTTCCGTTCGAGTTGCTTGCCGACACCGATGAAAAGGTCTGCGAACTGTTCGGGGTGATGAAGCTGAAGAACATGTATGGCAAGCAGGTGCGCGGGGTGGAGCGCAGCACGTTTGTGTTTGATGTGGAAGGGAAAGCTGGTGAAGAGCTGGCGGGGGTTGAAGGCGCCGGGGCATGCGGGGGAGGTGTTGGGGTTTGTGCAGACTCTTTGAGTGAATGGCATACCACACACCGTTCGCCCTGAGCCTGTCGAAGGGCCTGGTTGTTTTAGTTGAAGTGTTCGCCAGACTGCTGACCGTTGGCCGGGGGTAGCCCGGCAGCTAGTTACTTTCTTTTGTCTCGCCAAAAGAAAGTAACCCAAGAAAAGGCGACCCCGCTCATCCCCGAAACCCCGAAAACCGAGCCTGCCGGGTGGGCGGCAAAGAACTCGCCCCGCTTTTGCTGTTTTGAATTGGTTTTTTGTGAGCGGGGCTCAAACACCTTTGCCGCTGATCCACCCGGCAGGCCCAATTTTCGGCGGGACTGAGAGGGGATTAAAGTCAAAACCAGGGCGGTGGGCTGGATGGTTTGCATGCTTGTGTTACATCAAGATCCGGCGGATAACGCGCAATTTACGCCCTTCAGGGTGCTCGTCCGCCCTACGCGGACTGTTGTTTTGAATGGAGGTTGGAGGCGTGAAGAATAAAACTCAAATGACGAATTGGCTGCTGGGCATTTCCCTGATCATCCTGGGGGCCGGCATGAGCGCGTGCGCGATGGGTGGGAAGACGAGCTGGAAGGAAGAGGTGCTGCTGCACGATGGCAACAAGATCATTGTGGAGCGGTCACAAAGTCATGGCGGGCGGCATGAAATCGGGCAGTCACCGCCGATCAGGGAGCACACCATTTCATTCTCCCTACCCCATTCAAACAAGACCCTCGCCTTCAAGAGCGAATACAGCGAAGACGTCGGACGCGCCAACCTTAATCTGCTGGCCCTGAATGTGTTGAACGGCACGCCCTACATCGTAGCTGAGCCGAATTTATGTCTTGCCTACAACAAGTGGGGACGGCCGAACCCACCTTATGTCATCTTCAAATACGACGGTAAAGCATGGCAGCGCATTCCCTTATTGCAGCTTCCTGCCGAGTTCAAGGCAATTAACCTGATTGTCAACAATGGGCGCGAAGAAGACATCCAGCGAGCTGCACGCGTGAAGGGTTATGTTTCAGTGGCAGACGTCCAGCAAATCAACAGCAGCCTTACCCAACCCGAATACAAAACCATCCTGCGGGAGTCTTTGGCAAATGAATGGTGCGCAACTTGGAAGTTAAATAGTTTCAAGGCACCGCTTCCGATGAAGCCATTGCCTGAAAAATAAGTCGATGCTTAGCACGTGTAGGCGGATGAGGCCGAAGGCCGTTATCCACCTGGGGTGTCGTAACACAGGTACACAAATCCTCCAGTTATTACTGCCCTGGTTTTGACTTTAATCCCCTCTCAGTCCCGCCGAAAATTGAGCCTGTCGGGTGGATCAGCGGCAAAGGTGTTTGAGCCCCGCTCACAAAAAACCAATTCAAAACAGCAAAAGCGGGGCGAGTTCTTTGCCGCCCACCCGGCAGGTTCGATTTTCGGGATTTCGGGGATGAGCGGGGTCGCCTTTTCTTGGGTTACTTTCTTTTGGCGAGACAAAAGAAAGTAACTTGCTGCCGGGCTACCCCCGGCCAACGGTCAGTGGTCTGGCGAACATTTCAACTAAAACGATCAGGCCCTTCGACAAGCTCAGGGCGAACGGTGGTTAGGTAAGCGGCAGGCGACCTACTCCACCGTAGCCGGCGCAACCTCCCCACACACCCCTTCCCCTCTGCCGCAAAAAACCGCTCCACCACCTCCAGTTTCCTGGTCCGCGTCATCGCCGGCAACGCATTCAACAACAACTTCCCATACGGCTTGTCCGCCAACCGCGTATCGCAAATCATCAGCACCCCGCGATCGGTCTCGGTCCGAATCAACCGACCCGCCCCCTGCTTCAAACTCAACGCCGCATGCGGCAACTGATAATCCATGAACGGCTTGCCGCCATTCTTCTCGGCCTGGGCGATGCGCGCAGCCACCACCGGATCGTCCGGAGGCTGGAACGGCAGCTTGTCGATGATGACGACCGACAGCGCGTCGCCGGGCATGTCGACGCCTTCCCAGAAACTCTGGCTGCCCAGCAGCACGGCGTTGCCGGCTTGCTGGAAGCGCGCCAGCAATTCGTTCTTCGGCGCGTCGCCCTGCACCAGCAAGGGATAGTCCCAGCCGCGCGACTTGAACGCATCGATCAACAAGCCGCGTGCCCTGTCCAGCGCGCGCAGGCTGGTGAACAGGATGAACGCGCGCCCGCCGCTCACTTCCAGCACCGGCAAGGCGGCGTTGACGACGGATTCGGTGAACTCGGGGGTGTTGGGTGCGGCCAAACCCTGCGGGACATAGAGCACGCCCTGGCGCGGGTAATCGAAGGGGCTGTCGACGCACAGGGTTTCGCATGCCTCGATGCCGAGGCGGGTCTTGAGGTGGGTGAAGTCGCCGCCGACCGACAAGGTGGCCGAGGTGAGAATCCACGCCTGCGCGCGCTCGGTGAGCTTGGCGCCGAACATCGCCCCGACCGACAGCGGCGTGGCGTGCATCAGCAGCGAGCTTAGGGTGGTCTCCAGCCAGCGCACGCGCGGATTTTCGGGATCGTCGGCGCGCTGCCAGTTGGCCAGGGTAGCCTGCACCGCCTGTGCGCGATCGAAGCAGTTCTTCAGGTCGGCGTCGCGCTCGGCCTGGGTTTCCAGCAGCCTGGCCAGTTCATCCAGCGCAGTCGACAGGGTCTTCAATGCATCCGGCCATTTCTCGTAACGAGCGAGTTCGGCAAGCGTCGACTTGACCGGGTTCTGCGGAAACGCCAGGCGCAGGTCGCGTGTGGCCTTGGTCAGGTCTTCTGCTGCGCGGCGCAGGGCCGGGAAGTCGCCGGCCTTCACTGCTGCGACGCGTTTGGTGTCGCCGGCCAGTTCGATCAGCTGGGCCGTGGACAGGGTTTCGCCGAAAAACTGCGCGGCAGTTTCGGCCAGCTGGTGGGCTTCGTCGAGGACAACGGTGTTGCACGCGGGCAGCAGTTCGGCGACGCCTTCGTCCTTCAGCCACAGGTCGGCGAAGAACAGGTGGTGGTTGACCACGACCACTTCGGCGTCGAGTGCGGCCTTGCGCGCAGCCATCACGAAACATTCCTTGTAGAACGAGCAATCGCTGCCTAGGCAGGTGTCGCGGCTGGAAACGGCGTATTGCCAGGCGGTCGCATCTTCGGGTATCCCCTCGGCCTCAGCCCGGTCGCCGCTGGTGCTGGTTTTGGCAAAACTGGCGATCTTGGCCAGCCACTTCGGATCGTCGCGATGGGCGAATCGGCCGTCGGCGAGGTTGCGCTGCAGGTGATGGTGGCAAACGTAATTGGCGCGGCCTTTGAGCAGGGCCACCTTGACCGGCGATTTCAGCGCCCGACGCGCGGCCGGCAGGTCGCGGTGGAAAAGCTGATCCTGCAGCGCCTTGGTGCCGGTAGAGATCACCACTTTGCCACCCGACAGCAGCGCAGGAATCAGATAAGCCAGCGTCTTGCCGGTGCCGGTGCCGGCTTCGGCCAGCAGCACGCTGTTATCGGCGATCGCCTGCTCGACCGCCTCGGCCATGGCCAGTTGCTGCGGACGCGAACGCCAGCCTGGCAGCACTTCAGCGCACGCGCCATCGGGAGAAAACAGGCGTTTCAGATCGAACATGTCGGAACCAGAATTTGGGGCGGAGTGTAACATCTGGTCCGGGTCCGACCGGTCGCATGCGACTTCAGTTTCAGCGGCCGGCAGCCGTTAGAACCTGTGATCTCGTTCATCCCCTTTCCCATGCGCGCCTTCCTGATCTGCCTGCTGTTATTGGCGCTTCCAGCCTGGGCACAGGCGGCAATCGTCGAACTGGAAATGCGCCCCGGCATCCGTGCCAGCGCCGAGTATCTGGCCGGCCAACGCAACAAGCCGGCGGTACTGCTGTTGCATGGATTCCTGCAGACGCGCGAATTCCACACCGTCGCCACGCTGGCGCGAGGCCTGCATGACGCGGGGTATTCCGTATTGTCGCCCACGCTCAGCCTCGGCATTCCTGCCAGGAAACAAAGCCTGGCCTGCGAAGCGGTACACCGCCATAGTATGGATAACGACATCGCCGAAGTCTCGCGTTGGGTGGGCTGGCTGAAGTCACGCGGCCACCACTCGATCGTGCTGATCGGGCACAGTTTTGGCAGCCTGCAATTACTGGCCTATCTGGACGCCCATCCCGACAAGGCCGTCAGGGCTTTCATCGGCGCTTCGCTGATCGAGGCCCAGGTCGACACCCCCTCGCGTTCCGACCTGGTCAAGGAACTGGAAAGCCAGGCTGCAAACAAGCAGCGCACGCTGGTGGCGCATACCCTGTCCTACTGCAAAAAATACAATTCGACGCCTGGTGATCTGCTGACCTACGTTCGCTGGGATCCGTCACGCACGCTTGCGGCCCTGAAGGCATCGCCGATCAGCGTACAACTCATCATGGGCGACCAGGATGAAAGTCTGGGGCGCGACTGGATCAAGGCGCTCAAGCACGTGAAGACCCCCATGGTCGTCGTGACCGGCGCCAATCATTTCATGGATGGCGAGCATGAATTCGATCTGCTTGAACATGCGCTGAATTATCTCGAACGCTTTCAGAAATCCGTGCCACGATGAAATGGCTTACATCCATTTCGATCAAGCAGATCGCGTTTGCATTCGTTATCGGCCAGCTATGCCTGGTGATACTGATCGGCGGATTTGCTGTCTATCAGACACGTGGCGTCACCCGTGATCTCGAGCGCCACCGCCTGGATGCCGCGCGCTCCGAACTCGATGTTGCCGTCAAACGTCTGCTGGGGAGAATCGAGAGGCAGGCGATCAATCTGGCCGGGTGGGATGAAACCAGGCAACAACTGGTATTGCCTGAATACTACAACTACTGGCGCGACCAGCGTGTCTTTGAAAGCGGCATGCTGACCAGGCTCAATGAGCAAGTAGCCTTGTATACGGCGTCAGGAGCCCCACTCGCTTCCGGTCCGGATCCACAACAAGGCATGCCCGCCATTCTCCCAAAGCAGGAACTCCCTCGCCAGGCTTATAGCTGGCTGACCCATGAGGCCGGCACCATCGTGCTTTATCACGAATTTCCGATCTACGGCGATGACCGGCAACAGTCGCTGCAGGGCCATGGCCTGATCCGGCTCGATTTCCTGCCGGCACTGTTGCGTCAGGAAACGCTTCGCATCGTGGATAAAGCCAGTCTCGGTCTCGCGCTCAAGCCAGGCGAAGTCCTGCCGGCGGCGGAGCTGTTTTCGCACCTGACTTTCAGCGCACAGCCCGATCCCGACCAGTTGATGTTCCAGAAAATCCTGTCGCGCACCCTGTTCGCCCTGTTGGTGCTGCTGATGACCACCGCGCTGCTGGGATTCTTGGCTTACAACCGCCTGCTGGTGCGCCCGTTGCGGCAGCTGTCGCAGGACATCGACGCCATGCAGCAGGGACGGTTCAACACGAATGCGTCACGCTCGCAGTCCATGCGCATCATCGAACTCGAAAACATCCGCCGTTCGCTCTACGACTACCAGTTGCAATTGCGCGAACTGCATGGCTCGCTGGAAAACCAGAACCGCGAGTTTCATTCCCAGGCGCGGCAGGACGCACTCACCGGCTGCCACAATCGGCGCGCCTATGAAGAAGACTGGGAGCATTTCCGCCACAACATGAAGACCGTTCCGCAGGGGGTGGCGTTTCTGCTGTTCGACTGCGACCGCTTCAAGACCATCAACGACACCTATGGACACGCCAAGGGGGATCGGGTGCTGACCGTCATTGCCGACGCGCTGGTGATGGCACTGCGCGCCAACGACCGCCTGTACCGGTTGGGAGGGGATGAATTCGCCACTTTCCTGTCGGGCACCACGCCCGCCCAGGCCAAGCAGATCGCTCAGCGCTGCCAGAGCCTGATCGACGCGGCGGGTTTCGGCGAACTCGGCATCAGGGAGCCGGTTGGCATCAGCATCGGGATCGCATTCTGTCCACCCGATCAGATCGACCATATCGATGATCTGCCCAAGCAGGCCGACATTGCCATGTATACCGCCAAGCAACCGGGGCGCAACCGTATCGCAGCCTACGGGGAAGACACCGAACGCGCCTCGCAGACGCTGGTGGCCAGCCGCGAGACCAGTGCGCTGTTCCAGGCGCTGGCCACGCCCGGCATGATCGAAATGCACTACCAGCCCATCCACGGCCTGCCGGGTCGCCAGGTGGATTATTACGAAGCGCTGGCTCGCATCCGCTATCACGGCGAACTCATCATGCCGGGCGCGTTCCTGCCGGTCGTCAGCAGTCGCCGCCTGGAAACCGAGTTCGACCTCGCAGTGCTGCATCAGGTCGATGCCGACTTGAGCTCAGGACAGATTCCGCCCGGGTACGGCATCTCGATCAACCTGTCCGCCCAGAGCGTTTCGCATCCCGAAACCGTGTCGCGCCTGCTGGAGTTGTCGCGTCACAATGCCCGGCATCCGCTGATGCTGGAAATCACGGAAACCTCGCTCATCACGCAAATGGCCGAGGTGAGAACTTATCTCGATCTGCTGCGCACGATTCATTACCGCATCGCCATGGACGATTTCGGCACCGGTTATTCGCCGTTACGCTATCTGGTCGACTTGCCGGTGGACGTAGTGAAGCTGGACATCTCGTTGGTGAACAAACTGGCGCAGGACGACCGGGCCAGCCAGGTGGTGGCGGACTTCGCCCGAATGATGAGCGACGCAGGGTACGTGCTGGTGGCCGAAGGCGTGGAAACCGAAGCGGTACTGCAAAAGGTCGAAAGCCTGGGCATCGCCCATGTGCAGGGTTATTTGCTGGGCCGTCCGGTTCCCCTGTCGAAACTGTCTGTCAGCCACGCAGGTCAGGAAATCGAGGCGCTGGCTCCCGCCGTCTAGCCGTTGTAAGTCAGTGTTTGCCTGACCGCCAGATGGAGAAGATGATCCACAGGCTGTTGAAAAATGCGATCAGGAACCCCAGCAGTCCGAACAATGGCAGGCCGAACAACTGGGGGCCGCCTTCCACTGTCATGATGATGCTGGAGCCGACGACCAGCGAAGCCGTCAACAAGCCCATGGTCAGCCGGTTGCTCGCACGGTCGAGCTGATGGCCGAAATGGTCCAGCCGCTTGAGGTCGAGATCGATCTTCACCCGTCCTCGCCGCACATCCCGCAGCAGTTGTCGCATGTCACGCGGCAGGTCAGCCACCACTTCAAGCGCCTCGCGCACGCTCTTGCGGCCTCGCTTCAGCAGCGCCTGCGGGGTGTAGCGCTGTTGAATCACGCGTTCCACAAACGGCGTCACGTGATCGAGCATGTGAAATTCCGGATCGAGCTGTTGACCCAGGCCTTCCAGTGATATCAATGTCTTGAATAACAGGATCAGGTCCGCTGGCAGCAGCAGGTTGTTGTCGCGCATCATGGCAGTGATGTCGTTCAGCAATGCGGCGATCTTGACATCCTTCAGCTGCAGGTCGTCGTAGCTCTGCAATAATTCCGTGACGTCGTAGGCCAGACGATCCTCGTCGCCGACCGATTCTCCGCTCCAGTCGAGCAAGACCTGCAGAAGCGCCTGTTCGTCCTTGTAAGACAGCGCGTGGAGCAGGTCGACGATCTGGTTGCGACGGGCATGGGTCAGCATGCCGACCATGCCGAAATCAATCAGTCCGATGCGGTTGTCCGGCAGGAACAGTACGTTGCCCGGATGCGGATCAGCGTGGAAATAGCCATGCTCCAGCACCATGCGCAGCACCGTGTCGGCACCACGCGTTGCCAGCAACTTGGGGTCGAGCCCGCGGGCGCGCAGCTTGTCGGGAACCACTCCCGTCATGCCGACCATCTGTTCCTGGACGTTGACCCGATCATTGGTGAATTCCCAGTAGACCCGGGGGATCTTCACCAGCGGGTCATCGGCAAAGTGACGGGCGAACTGGTCGATGTTGCGCGCCTCCTTGGCCAGATCGAGTTCGCGATTGAGCGAGCGACGGAACTGGGAAACGATGTGCACCGGGTCGTAGCGCCGGGCATCCGGCATTTCGCTTTCCAGCAATCGGGCGGCATGTTCCATGATGCGCAGATCCGACCGTATCACCGCCTCGATGCCGGGTCGACGGATCTTGACGACGACCGGCGTGCCATCCTTGAGCGTGGCACGGTGGACTTGTGCGATGGAAGCAGCCGCCAGCGGCACCGGGTCGAATTCGCCAAACACCACGCCCGGCTCGCCCTTGATCGCGTCAACCAGGTAAGCATGCAGCTGGTCGTAGGGCACTGCCGGAACCTGGCTGTGCAGTTTCTCGAATTCGGCAATCCAGTTCGGGGGGAACATGTCCACCCGCGTCGCCAGCACCTGCCCGAGCTTGACGAAAGTAGGGCCCAGTTCCTCCAGCGCGCGGCGAATGCGCACGGGCGCATCGAGCTGGCTCATTTCGCTGGCATTTTGCCAGTGCAGGACCCGCCCGGCACGCTCCAGCACACCGCTGATGCCTAGCACACGAACAAGGTCGCCCCAGCCATAGCGAATCATCACCGAGGCGATTTCATGCAAGCGCGGCAGGTCGCGCACGACCGAAATGGTTTCCCAGAGCATTGAGCGTTGTTGGTATCAGTAATGCGGTGAGTGTACCCGCAAGGGGCACGCCGGATTCATAAGTCGCTAAAGCGACAACGACTCCGCCGTAGCCGCAAATAATGCAGCGGCAACAAGTCAGCCGCCGGCTTGAAGATGATCAGGAACGCAGGCGCTCGCTCTGGCGCTTGAGTGAATCCGACAGCGCATCGAGGATCCCGCTGGCCACCTGGGACAGCCGCTCGGTCGCCGCACTGGCTGTCTCGCTGAGGCCGGCGCGGCCGGCTTCACTGCCGGTCTTCACGCCATTGGCCAATTGCTGCAACGCTTCGCGCACCTGTTCGCCGGTGTGGGTGCCGCTGTTTCTCAGATGCTCGCTCAAATTGTCCAACTCTTCCTTAAGCTTGCCGCCGGACTGACTGGCTGTCTGTTTCAGGGTGTCGACAAACTGCGCTTCCAGATCCCGCAATTGCTCGAGGCTGGACTTCAACTCGTTGTCCTTGAATGCGCGCCCGTGCTCGGCTGCTTCGCGCAAGGTGTAGGAAGCCGCCTGCGCCGCGCTGCCGACGGCATCGTCGAGTCCCGACACAGCCTGCTTGAGGCCGTCCTTCATTTCTCCGCCGCGCTTGGTCAGACCGCTGCCGACGCCCGAAGTGATTGCGCTGACGATCTCGCCCAGATCCTGCAGCGCCATCCGCCTTTCGTGCAGCGCACGTGCTGCCAGATCCCGTACCCGTTCGCGCAGGTCGGGCCCGGACACCGCAGCCTCGGCTTCGTCGCGCCATTGCACAAGTTGTGCATTTTCATGGATACTGGTTTCGCTTGATGCGGGGTTGGGCGTGTCATTCATGATGGTTTCCTCAGATTTGATATCAGCCACAACTGGCCGCTTTTCTTTTCTAACTATAGAGCAGATTACCCGCCCATGAAGTCTGTCGCGATGCGCTCACGATTGCCCCTGCTGCTGGCCGTTGCCCTGTCTGCCGACCCGACGAGTGCTGCAACCGACCTCACCTTCGAAAGTGCTGCGCTGGTCAACGAGGGCAGCCTGCATTTCCTGGAAACCGCACCGGCCAAGCCGGTACATCACCACCATAATCGCATTGTCATCGATGCCGGCAGCCTGGAAAGCGGGTGGGTCAGTCTGTCGCAGTGCCATGAACATCTCGACGCCGTGCCCCTCGCGCAAATCACCTTCCGCGAGGGCTTCATCCGCAACCTCAAGGTGGATTCTGCCGACCGCATCGAGCAAGCCTGGATCGAAGGTGCCAGCATCCAGCTCCGCAATGTGGAACCTGGGGCGACGCTGTGCCTGTCAGCCCAGACCCGTGCCTTTCGCAACACCGGCAATGGCTACTTCAATCTGACCAATGGCCCCTATATGCGCAAGTTTCTCGATGGTTACTATCCGATGAGGGTGACGCTGGATATTCGATATCCGGAAGAACTATTGAATCTGATCGATGTCACGCCCCCTACCCAGCCCGGCTTTGCGCTCGATGAACGTCCGGGCTCCATTCGGGTGGACACCCGCTTTGAGGGCGAACTACAAACCCTGATCCAGTTTGAAAGGCCCTGATACCTGATGCACGGCAAATTTTCATAATCGCTATTGATAACCGTTATCATTTCTAGTACGATTATCGTAATCATCTACTCCGAGGCCGACATCATGTTTAACCCCTTCAAACCCCTCGCCGCCCTGGCGCTCATGCTGGCAACCCTGCCCGCGCTGGCCGAAGAAGTCGTCGTCTATTCCGCCCGCAACGAGCAGCTCATCAAGCCCCTGTTCGACGCCTACACCCGGGATACCGGGGTGCAGGTCAAATTCATCACCGACAAGGAAGGCCCGCTGATGGCGCGCCTCAAGGCCGAAGGCCGGAATACCCCGGCCGATGTGCTGCTGACGGTAGATGCCGGCAACCTGTGGCAGGCGGCAGAAGAAGGCCTGTTGCGACCGATCCAGTCCAAAACCCTGCAGGCCAATGTGCCGGCCCATTTGCGCGACCCCGGCAACGAGTGGTTCGGACTGTCGGTGCGTGCACGCACCGTGGTTTACAACACCGCAAGGGTGAAGCCGACCGACCTCTCAACCTATGAAGACCTGGCCAGCCCGAAATGGAAAGACCGTCTCTGCCTGCGCACCTCGAAAAAAGTCTACAACCAGAGCCTGGTCGCGATGATGATCTACGAGTACGGTGAGGGCAAGACCGAGGAGATCGTGCGCGGCTGGGTCGCCAATCTCGCCACCTCGCCCTTCCCCGACGACACCAAGGCGATGGAAGCCGTGGCTGCCGGCCAGTGCGACGTCACCTTGGTCAACACCTATTACTTTGGCCGCCTGATGGAGAAAACCCCGAACCTGCCGCTGGCGATCTTCTGGCCCAACCAGAACCTCAAGAACAAGGCTGCCGGCGTGCACGTCAACATCTCGGGCGCAGGTGTCACACGCCATGCCAAAAATCCCGCTGGCGCGCAGAAGCTGATCGAATGGCTCTCCTCGGACAAGGCGCAAAGCCTGTTCGCCGACGTCAATCTGGAATATCCGGTCAACCCCGCCGTTGCACCGGACAAGACCGTGGCGGCCTGGGGCAGCTTCAAGCAGAATCTCGTCAACGTGAAAGAGGCTGGCAGCCTGCAGGTCAAGGCCGTAAAATTGATGGACCGTGCCGGATACAAATAAATGATCCATGTTGTCTAACAGCATTGCTGCACTCCCAAAAACGCCCTCAGCGGGCGTTTTTGTTTGGCTTCGCCTCAACGGCTGGATGCTGTTCGCGCTGCTGGTTGCCGCACTGGTACTGGTACCGGTTGCCGTGACCTTCTCGGCCTTCGCGCAAGTCGAGGGCGACATCCTCACCCACATGACCGAGTTCGTGCTGCCCGAACTGGTGATGAACACCTTTTGGCTGGTACTGGGCGTGGGAGTCGGCGTCAGCGTACTGGGCGTCTCGCTGGCCTGGCTGGTGGCGATGTGCGATTTCCCCGGCCGCCGCCTGTTCGACTGGGCGCTGCTGCTGCCGCTGGCGCTGCCGGCCTATGTCACCGCATTCGTCGCGATCGGCCTGCTCGATTTCACCGGACCGCTGCAGACAGTGCTGCGCGAGGCATTCGGGCCGATGAAACTGCCCGAGATCCGCTCCCGCGGCGGCGTCATCCTGGTGATGTCGCTGGCGCTCTATCCCTACGTCTACCTGATCGCCAGGAATGCCTTTGCCACCCAGGGCGCGATCGCGCTGGAAGCCGCGCAGTCGCTCGGCCTGTCGCGCTGGCAGGGCTTCTACCGGGTGGCGCTGCCGATGGCGCGTCCCTGGATCGCTGCCGGCCTGATGCTGGCGCTGATGGAAACCCTGGCCGATTTCGGCACCATGGCCATCTTCAACTACGACACCTTCACCACCGCCATCTACAAGGCCTGGTACAGCCTGTTCTCGCTGCCGGCGGCGGCGCAGCTCGCCTCGATCCTGATCCTGTTCGTTCTGGTCGCCGTGGTGTTCGAGCAGCGCTCGCGCATGAAAATGCGCTATGGCGCAGTCGGCCGCAGCGCCACATCGCGCCGTATCCGGCTCTCGCCGCTGCTGGCCGGCCTGGCGCTGATGTATGCAGGCGCTGTGCTGGCGGTCGCATTTGTCATTCCGGTGGCGCAACTCGCTCTGTGGGCGCGCGACGTTATCGCCAACGACCTCGACAGCCGCTACTGGGCGTTTGCCTGGCACTCCCTGCTGCTGGCTGGCATGGGCGCACTGATGGTGGTGGCTGTCGCGCTCCTGCTCGCCTACGCTGGCCGCCAGCGTCCCGGCGCCACCATGGTATGGACGCAGCGCCTCGCCACGATCGGCTACGCCTTTCCCGGCGCGGTGCTGGCGGTAGGATTGTTCATTCCAGTGGCCTGGCTGGACAACTGGCTGATCGACACTGGCCGCGACTGGTTCGGGTTCGAAGGCAGCGACATCCTCAAGGGCACGCTGCTGGTGATGCTGCTGGCCTATCTGGTGCGCTTTCTTGCAGTGGGCTTCGGCCCCATCGACAGCGGGCTGCACCGCATTACCCGCAACGTCGATGAAGCCGCACGCAACCTCGGCACCGGCGCGGCAGGCCTGCTGGCCCGCGTCCACCTGCCGATGTTGCGCGCCAGCCTGCTGACTGCAGCCGCATTCGCCTTCGTCGATATCATGAAGGAAATGCCGATCACCCTGATGACGCGTCCGTTCGGCTGGGACACCCTGGCGGTGCGGGTGTTCGAAATGACATCGGAAGGCGAGTGGGAGCGTGCTGCGCTGCCTTCGATCGCCATCGTCATTGCAGGTATCATCCCTATCATTCTTTTGAGCTGGCGCGGAACGCAACCCCATGGCTGAACTGGTGCTCGATTCGGTTTCGCAATCGTATGCGCAACGACAAATCATTGCCGACCTCAGCTTCACCTTGCCCGAAGGCGCGATCGGCTGCCTGCTCGGTCCTTCAGGTTGCGGCAAGACCACCGCGCTGCGTTGCATTTCCGGATTCGAGCCGATCCAAAGCGGTGAGATCCGCATCGGCGGCGAGGTCGTCAGCCTGCCCGACTGGATGCTGTCGGCTGAAAAACGCCGCGTCGGCATGGTGTTCCAGGATTACGCGCTGTTCCCGCACATGAGCGTGGCGGCCAACGTCGGCTTCGGTCTGCGTGGTGAAACCAAGGCATCGCGGCAAACACGCGTCGACGAACTGCTGCACCTGGTCGGGCCTTGCCGGCCATGCCGAGCAGTTTCCGCACCAGCTTTCCGGCGGCCAGCAGCAGCGCGTGGCGCTGGCCCGCGCGCTGGCGCCGCGGCCGCGGCTGATTCTGATGGATGAGCCGTTCTCCAATCTGGATGTCGAACTGCGCGAACGGCTGTCGATCGAGGTGCGCGACATCCTCAGGCGCGAAGCCACCACCGCGCTGATCGTCACCCACGACCAGAACGAGGCCTTTGCCCTGGCCGACTGGGTCGGCGTCATGCACGAAGGGCGCATCCAGCAATGGGATACGCCCTACAACCTGTACCACGAGCCGGCCAACCGCTTCGTCGCCGACTTCGTCGGCCAGGGTGCACTGGTCACCGGCGAGGTCATCAACGACCATCAGGTCGAAATCGAACTCGGCGTTCTCAATGGCCACATTCCGGTCGAGTGCGACGCCAGCGGCTGCGACGAATGCGTGCGCAGCTGCCAAGTCGACGTCCTGCTGCGGCCCGACGACATCGTCCACGACGACGACAGCCTGCTGCTGGCCGAAGTCGAGAACAAGGCCTTTCGCGGCGCCGAGTTCCTCTACACGCTCAAATTGCCGAGCGGCCAGCGCGCATTGTCGTTGGTCCCTTCCCATCACAATCACGCCATCGGCGAGAAGATCGGCATCAAGCTGGCGGTCGATCACGTCGTGGCCTTCCGGCGCGGATAAGATCATGATTCCCAACCAGCTGCGCGGCCTGCTTTTCAACGTCTGGCTGGGCATCGCAGCCGCCCTGCTGATGATGCTGGCGGTGATCGGACTGGGCGTCACCCAGATGGCGCACCTGAATGCCGAACTGGAAAAAGTGGTGTCGGTCAACAACCTCAAGACCCGCCTGGCGACGCAGATGCGCGATACCTTGCGCGACCGTGCGATCGTGATGCACAACATCGTGGTCTCGATCGATGCCTGGGAAAAGGACAAGCTTTTCATGCAGTTCCTGGCCTATGGCGAGCGCTACGCCAAGGACAGACGGCAACTGGCAGCTCTGATCCAGTCCATGGATGAACAGATCCTGCTGAACGAACTGGATGCGATCACCTTCACCAACCAGCCGATCATGTTCAATGTGGTCGATGCTGCGCTCGACCAGAACAATTACGGCGCACTGACGCTGCTGCAGAACGAGGCCATCCCGTTGCAGTACCGCCTGGTCGATGCCCTCGATAACATGACCCAGCTGCAGCGCAAGGACAATGAGGTGGCACTCGGCAAGACCTATACGGCCTACCAAGCCACCCGGAACCTGATGCTGGTGCTCGGCATCACCGCAACGCTGCTGGCGACGCTGGTGGTCGTTTTGGTCGGTCGCCGAATGTTCACGCAAACGCGCCAGCTCGAATCCGAGAAGCAGAAATACCAGACCCTGTTCGAAACCAACTCCGACGCCGTCGTTATTCTCGATGACAAGGGTTTCATCGACTGCAACCCCGCCACCCTGTCCCTGTTCGGCATGGATTCGGTCGATGCCTTCCTCGCTACGCCGATCCCGCAACTTGGCACCCCGCTGCAGGCGAACGGCAAAACCGCGACGGATCACGCCATGCAGGCCATCCGGGAGGCACGCGACAGCGGACATGCCGAAATGGAATGGCAGGGACGTCGCAGGGACGGCTCGGTCTTCCCTGCCGAGATCGCCCTGCACGCGATGCAACTCGACGGCAAGCCGGTCATCCAGGCCATCATGCGCGACGTATCCGAGCGCCGTGCCGCCGAAGCCGCCAAGGAGGCCGCACGTGAAGCCGCCCTGCAGATGGCGCGTGCCAAATCAGAGTTCGTCGCCAAGGTCAGCCACGAAATCCGCACGCCGATGCACGGCATTCTCGGCGTGAGCGGGCTGCTGCTGAAGACACCACTCGACGGTCAGCAGCGCGAATACGTCGCGACGCTGAAAAGCTCGACAGAAAGCCTGATCACCATCATCAGCGACATCCTCGACTTTTCCAAAATCGAGGCCGGCAAGCTGGCCATCGAGCAGATCGCTTTCTCGCCCGTGGCGCTGGCGCAGGGCGTGGTGTCGCTGTTCCAGGCGCGCGCCCTGGAGAAAAACCTGCAGCTGAAGCTGGTCTTGCCGGAAGCCCCCCCTGCCGCGCTGCTCGGCGACCCGACCCGCATACGCCAGATCCTGCTCAACCTGGTCGACAACGCCATCAAGTTCTCCGATCAGGGAGAAGTCGAGCTGCGCGTGGCATTCGAAACCGTGAATCACGAAATCGGCTGCCGGTTCAGCGTGCGGGACAGCGGCATCGGCATGAACCCGGAAACCCAGTCGCGCCTGTTCCAGGCCTTCTCGCAGGCCGACTCGTCGACCTCGCGCCGCTTCGGCGGCACCGGGCTGGGGCTCGCGATCAGCAACCAGCTGGCCGGCCTGATGGGGGGCCTCATCAAGGTCGAAAGCACGCCCAACCAGGGGAGCTGCTTCACCCTCCTGCTCCTGCTGCCTCCCACCACACTGCCGCTGGCCGAACAGGCCAGCCAAGCCAATGTCCGATTGCAGGGACGTGTCCTGGCCGTGGAAGACCACCCGGTGAACCAGAAGGTGCTGGCGCACCAGCTCAGTGAATTGGGCCTGCAATACAGCGTTGCCTCGAGCGGGCAGCAGGCACTGGATCTGCTGGAAAAGGAGGCCTTTGATGTGGTGCTGATGGACTGCCAGATGCCGGGGATGGATGGTTATGAGACGACCCAGCGAATTCGCCAGATGCCGACCACAGTCCGCAACATCCCGGTCATTGCCCTGACCGCCAATGCCGACAGCAGTTTCCGCGAGGTCTGCATCGCCGCCGGCGGCAACGACTATCTGAGCAAACCCTACACCGAGGCAGCACTGACAGCCGTCCTCGGTCAATGGCTGCCGCAGGCCGCAGGCTCGGCGCTGCTCGACCTACCGGCCCTGCATGCGCGCTATCCCGGCAATCCGGCCCTGGTGGAGGAACTGGCCGCCCTCTTCGGCAGCACCACCGCATCGAGCCTGGCGAAATTGCGAAGCGGAATCGAGCAAGGCGATGCCGAATCGTGCCGCAAGGAGGTCCATGCCCTGAAAGGCGCGGCAGCCAGTGTACGGGCCAAAGCGATTCACGATGGTGCCGCCCGCCTCGAGGCCCGCCTCAATCGTGACGATCTGGCTGGCGCGGCTACCGAACTTGACGCGCTGGAAAGCACTTTCCGCGAACGGGCCTGATGGCTCATTGACGTACGCTTCATGATGCGTACGATATTGGCAGAATTACTCCGGAGACTCGACATGATGCGCCGCTTCCCGTTCACGCTCGCCTGCCTGTTCAGCCTGTCGGCACTCGCCGCAGAGCCTCCCGCACCGGCACCGGCACCGGCACCGGCAGTGAACCCCTATCTCCAGGGCGCACCCGCGTCAGGCTGGATCGGCATCACCCAGACGCCCTATGGCCCGATGATGGTGCAGCAGGGAATGCCACCGCCTTACCGCGATTACCAGATGAATCGCGTGCTGACTCCCGAGGAAAAGAAGCGCTGGCTCAAGATGGCGATGCCGATGATGGCCAACATGATGCAGATGGACGCGCGTGAGGCGATGAACTATTTTGCCGTCAAGTACAAGGCGAAACCCGGGTTGAAATTTGACGAGGTGGTCGAGTCGATGATGCTGCGCGCCAACCAGGTCAACCTGAAATACGTCGGCAACAACCTGATGTGGAAGGATTTCAAGGCAGTGCTGAATGACGACACCGCGCCACGCGTCGAGGTCTTCAGCTTCTGCGACATCGCCGTCGGGCGCGACCTGCTCCGCATCATCCCCGAAATGGCCGTGTTCCTGCCTTGCCGCATCGCGGTCATGGAGGACGCCGACAAGAACATCTGGGTGATGACGCTGGACTGGGACGTGACCTGGCTCGACCTGGCCGGCACGAAGATGGGCATCACGCCGGAGCTTCGCCAGGGCGCGCTGGACATCCGAGAGAAGATGGACAGCGTCATGCGTGCCGGCGCCAACGGCGAACTCTAGACGTCCCCCTTCTTGCACACCCGCCGCCTGATGCGTTTTGTGCCGCATCGTCAGGCGGATTCAGGCTTCAACCCGCGACATCCCACCTCGGCCTTCCTGCCCCTGGCAAGCCGCCATCTAGGTGGCTCTACATTGCCCTCAAGTTTTTCTAGCCGCTTGCCGTAACAAATCCCAGTAGCAATGTTGGCATTCCGGTTTCGCAATTCGGATATCAAGGTTCTGATATCAAGGTGCAGCCAGCCACATGCACATTTTATTCAATTTCCGTTACAGGCTTGAGTATGAAAACTTCCAGTAAAGTGATCACGGTCGTTGCCGCCCTGGCGGCAGGCTTGGCGCTCGCCGGAGGCGCCCTCGCAGCCGGCGGCGGGAATTCGACCAATAAAAGCTCACCTGCTTCCGTGTCCGATGATGACTTGAAAGCGGCCGGCGAACGCATCCGTCAAACCGGGCAACAAATCCAGACTGACATTCAGGAGGCCCTGGCCAAGGCCCGTGCCCAGCGTGCTGCACTGGAGGCCAAACAGGCGGCCGAGCGCAAACAGGAAGCGGAGAAAGCGCGCCAGCAGGCGGCGAGGGACGCCGCCGCGCTGGCTGCCGCCAAGGAAGCCAGGCAGCGACAGGCTCTCGAAGCCGCTCAGACTCAGGCCAGGAAGGAAGCGGAGGAACGCGCAGCGAAAGCGGAGCAGGAACGCCTTGCCGCAGTGAAGGCGCAGCGCGAATTGGAAAAGAAACTGGCCAGTGAGCAACAGGCCGCCAAGGAAAAAGCCTCCAAAGCCGGCAGCGGTAAAAACAAGCTGGGCCAGGAAGCCACTTTTGGAGTCGATATCTGACCCCACCGTCACCTGCCTGGATTGCCAGGCAAACCCTGCGAAGTCATTTTGAGAGGATGAAGAAATGGTAAAAGCAACACTCAGCGCGCCGCATATTGCGGCGGCATGGACCGCGGCCTTCGCGCTGCTCGGTTCTGCGTCGGTTCTGGCACAGACCGAAATCTCGCGCGGTGCAGTCATCGCGACGACCTGCTACACCTGCCATGGCACGAATGGCGTCAGTCCGAGCAGTATCCCGAGCATCAATGACATCCCGCCCGCCCGCATGATCGACATGCTGAAAGGGTTTCGCTCGGGTCAGCGCGCCTCCACGGTCATGGGGCGCCACGCAAGCGGCTACACCGACGAAGAAATCGTCGAAGTCGCGAATTATCTCGGCAGTCTGCAAAAACAGGGGAAATAAACATGGCCAATATTTCACGTAGAGACTTCGTCAAGCTGATGGGCGCCGGCAGCGCGCTTTCGGCATTCGGCCTTGCCGGCTGCACATCGTCACCCACCAAGTCAGCAACCAAGGCGGCGCCTCGCGTCGTGGTGATCGGCGGCGGTTTCGGCGGTGCCACCTGCGCCAAATACCTGCGCATCTATGACCCGGCACTCAACGTCACGCTGATCGAACAGAACGCCAACTACATCACCTGCCCGGGCAGCAACTGGATGCTGGGTGGCATGCGCACGATCGATGAGCTCACACAAAGCTACACCGCACTGCGCGACAAGCACGGCGTGAACGTGGTGAACGACCGGGTGACCGGCGTCGACCCGGGCAAGCGGGCTGTCACGCTGGCGAGCGGCAAGGTCATCGAATACGACCGCCTGGTGATGTCGCCGGGCATCGATTTCCGCTGGAACGCCATCGAAGGGTATGACGAAGCCGCCAGCCTCATCATGCCGCATGCCTGGAAAGCCGGTCCGCAGTCGCTGCTGTTGCTGAAACAGTTGCACGCGATGCCCGACGGCGGCACCGTCATCATGAATCCGCCGCCGATGCCCTTCCGCTGCCCGCCCGGGCCGCCGGAGCGCGCGAGCATGATCGCCTACTACCTCAAGAACAACAAACCACGCTCCAAGGTGCTGATCCTCGACTCCAAGGACAACTTCTCCAAGAAGGCCCTGTTCACGGCGGCCTGGGATGAACTCTATCCCGGCATGATCGAATGGGTACCCGCTTCCAAGGGCGGCAAGGTGGTGCGCGTCGACACCAAGACCCTTACGGTCTTCACCGACGATGGCGACTCGCACAAGGCCGACGTGGTCAACATCATCCCGCCGCAGCGTGCCGCCCAGATCGCTACCGCAACCGGGCTGGCCAACGACTCCGGCTGGTGCCCTGTGAACCAGCACACCTTCGAATCCACGCTGGTACCCGGCATACATGTCATCGGCGACTCAGCGGTCGCTGGCGCGCTGCCCAAATCGGGGCACTCGGCGAACAATATCGGCAAGATGACCGCCGCAGCGATCGTCTCGATGCTCCGCGGCACCAAGATCCCTCTGCCGTCGCACGTCAATACCTGCTACAGCCTCATCAGCCCCGATTACGGCATCAGCATCGCCGCCGTATACCGCCTCGGTGATGACGGCATGCTGGCGGGCGTCAAGGGCGCAGGTGGCCTCAGCCCGGCGGATGCGTCCGACCTGTTCCGCAAACAGGAAGCCGGCTACGCTCAGGGCTGGTACAAGAGCATCACCGCCGATAGCTTCGGCTGATCGTTCGCAAATCCTGAGCAGTAAAAAGGGCCGCTGTTTTCGACAGCGGCCCTTTTGTTTCGGGCACCCGGCAGAGTTCGGCTATAGTCCCCGCCATCCCTGACTATCGTCCGATCCCCATGTTCCATCCCTTCTCCTCTACGGCTGAACTCGAACACAGCTTCGCCGAGGGACTTGCTGCGATGCTGGAAAGCCACCACGGCCTGGGCGTTTACATCCTGGTGCTGGCCAATGCCGCCTACGACCCCAGTCTATGGACGCAACTCGCGCCCGCCTTGTCGTCGCGCCATGCGAAACTCGCAGCCGCCATGACCGAGGCGCTCAAGCGCGGCCAGAAGCTGAACGAGCCGGACGACGACGTACTGGTTTTTCTCAAGCTGAACACCATCGGCTTCGACCATCTGAGCATCATGGAAAGCCGCCGCGCCGGCCCCTGGGAGACGATGTACAACCCGATTCGCGCCCTGCGCCCGCCGCGCAGCAGCGGGATGAAATTCGAAGGCCTGCTGCGTCCCTTCGAGCCGGCAGGCTTTCACTTCAACAAGGCGTTCCTTGCCCGGGAGATATTCTGGGAAGGCGATCTCGCCGGCAAGCCGGCACGCATGCTGTACAACAAGTTCCCCTTCGCCCGCCTGCATGGCCTGCTGGTGCCGGAGCCGCTGCGCCAGATGCCGCAGTGCCTCAGCCCCGAACTGTTCGGCTGGGCCTGGGACGTTTGCGCGCAATCCGGCGTGCCAGGCTTCTGCCTCGGCTACAACAGCCATGGCGCCGGCGCTTCGGTCAACCAGCTGCATTTCCAGAGTTTTGTTCAGGCGAAGCCGTTGCCCATTCAGGATCCAAGCTTCGTCCACAACGGCGGCAGCCAGCCCTACCCGCTACCTTGCCTGCGCTTCGTCGATGCCGAAAGCGCCTGGATTGAACTGGATCACCTGCATCAGTGCAACATCCCCTACAACCTCGTCTACAGCCCCGGCTGCCTGCATCTTGTCGCCCGCGTTCCGCAGGACAGCCCCAGGCTGAGCGATGCGTGCCGCGGCTACGGCTGGAGCGAAATGGCCGGCGCGGTCACCCTGTTCAGCAGGGAAGCGTTCGAGGGCCTGAATGCGCAGACGCTTGAAGCGGAACTGGCGCGTTTCGTGCCGTGATGCGCACGATCAGAGCCTGCCACATCCCGGGGTGGATCACGCTGTCAACGCGCCGACTGTGCGGTCAATTCGGGATACAGTCCGTACGGGAAGATCTGCGTAGCCTGCACGGCAGGCGGGCTGCGACAAGGGGCGCGTCCGAATCTCCCCCGCCGGACTGACTTGAAATTGCCGTGAACAGACCCTAGTCGACCGACGTCGACGCTTTCACCAGGGCGTCGTATGCGTCACGGCTCATCAGGTCGCGTTCCAGCACCAGTTCCCGAATGGTGCGGTTGGAGGTCGAGCGCCTCCATGGCAAGTTCCGAGGCGACTTCATATCCCAGCTGCGGATTCAGCAGCGTGACCAGGGTGATCGATCGCATCCAGGTTCTTCTGGCAACGACTCGATATTGGGCGTGATGCCGGCCATGCAGCGGTCGGCGAGGATGCGCATCGCGCGTTTGATGATGTCGATCGACTGGAACAGATTGGCAACCATGATCGGCTCGAAGGCATTCAACTGCAGTTGGCCGCCTTCGCTGGCCAGCATCACCGTCAGGTCGTTGCCCATCACCTGGTAGGCCACCTGGTTGACCATCTCCGGGATCACCGGGTTGACCTTGCCGGGCATGATGGACGAGCCGGCCTGCACCGGCGGCAGGCGGATCTCGCCGATGCCGGCGCGCGGTCCCGAGGCCAGCAGGCGCAGGTCGTTGCAGATTTTCGAGAGCTTCACCGCGGTGCGGCGCAGCACGCCCGACCAGGTGAGATAAATTCCGGTGTCCGAGGTCGCCTCGATCGGATTGGAGGCGGTGGTGAGCGTAAACCCGCTGACCGCGGAGAGATGCCTGACCACCACTGCAGCGTAGCCCTTGGGCGCATTCACGCCGGTGCCGATCGCGGTGCCGCCCAGGCCCACCTCGCCCAGCAACCGTTCCAGATCGACGAAGCGCTGCTTCTCTTCGCGCAACGTGTCGGCATACGCCTGGAATTCCTGGCCCAGCGTCATCGGCACGGCATCCTGCAACTGCGTGCGGCCAATCTTGTTGATCGCCTGAAACGCCTGCGCCCGCTCCTCGAAGGTGCCGATCAGGTGCTCGAGCGCCTCCTGCACCCCGGCGTGACTCAGCAGCAGGCCGACCCGGAACGCGGTCGGATACGCATCGTTGGTGGACTGCGACAGGTTCACATGGTCGTTCGGGTGCAGCTGCTTTGTAGCTGCCCTTGGCGTGGCCGAGAATCTCCAGCGCCCGGTTGGCGATCACCTCGTTGGCGTTCATGTTGGTCGACGTGCCCGCGCCGCCCTGGATCAGGTCGACGACGAAGTGTTCGTGCAGCTTGCCGCCGATGATGTCATCGCACGCCTGGCCGATCGCCTGCGCCTTGTCGGGTGGCAGCAGCCCGAATTCGAGATTCGCCAGCCATGCTGGCCTTCTTGACCATGGCGAGCGCGATGATGAAGCGCGGGAAGTGGCTGATCTGCACGCCGGACACGGTGAAGTTATCCAGCGCCCGGGCAGTGTGGATGCCGTAATAAGCGTCAGCGGGAATTTCTTTGCTGCCGAGGAAATCTTTTTCGATCCGTGTCGACGACATGCAGGCCTCGCAATCAGAATGTAGGGAGTGATCGTGCGGGTTCGGCATCTGGGAAATGAACGGGCCCGGTTCCATTGTTGCCCGGCCATCCCTTCATCGGATGCCTGCAGCAGTCAGACAAATATAACCTGCCCCTGCTGCAGCGCCGTCAGCGTCCAGTCGGGCGCAGCCGCACGCAACTCATCCATGATGGCCGCCTCGTTGCCCGGCTTCAGATGGGTGATCCAGACTTGCGGGCGCACGCGCAGATCCTGCAATGCCGTCGCCAGCGAATCCGGCCAGTGATGCTTGGATGCCTGCGCGATATCGGCAGCGCGTTTTCGAACGAGGTTTCGATGATGAGGTGGCGCAAGTCGGGGATGGCGTTGAGCGCGGCGATGAAAGCATCGCTGCTGCGTGGTGTCGCCGCTGAACACCAGGCTGTTGCCCGCCGCACGCATCTGGATGGCACATGCCGGCACCACATGGTTGACTGGCAGCGGGGTGAACGTGCGTGCGCCCAAGGTCAGGTTGTTCCCCATCTGCAAGGGATCGAATCGCACCCACGGAGCATCCGGCGCTCGGAATCTCGCGAAAATCCGGCCACAGCTGCCAGTTGAACATGTGGGCCGACAGGACTTCCAGCACCTCGGGCAGCGCATGCACGACGACAGGCGTGATGCGCCTTTCGCCCACGGCGTCGAGCAGCAGCGGCAGGCCCAGCACATGATCGAGATGGGCGTGGGTGAGGACCACATGGTCGATCGCCAGCAGTTCATCCAGGCTCAGGGTGGTGATGCCGGTGCCGGCATCGATCAGGATGTCGTCGTCGACCTTGAAGCAGGTGGTGTGGCGCCCGCTGCCGATGCCGCCGCTGCAACCGAGTATGGTGAGTTTCATTTGGTGGTGTAGACGAACACGCCGTCCCAGTCGTTGCGGGGGTGGGGCCTCGCGGAAATGCGCGATGCGCTCAAGATAGACATCGTACAACGGTCGTGGCGCGCGCGCATTGAGTTCGCGCAAGGCGGTTTCTGCGATATCCCAGTCTTGCTGTTGATAGCTGGCGAATGCTGCCTCGAAATCGGCGGCATGCTGTTTCATCAACTGCATCGAGGCTGGCCTTGACTCCCAGCGGCTCATAGATCGCCACCGGGGTTTCCTTGCCCTTGACGCGCACGTCGTCGATTTTCATGAACGCGTGCACCGGATCGGCCTCGACCGTGGGCCGGGTGACCAGGATGCCGACGCCATACTGCTTGGTGATGCCTTCCAGACGCGAACCCAGGTTCACCGCGTCGCCCATCACCGTGTACGACATGCGGAATTCCGATCCCATGTTGCCGACGCTCATGCGTCCGGTGTTGGCGCCGACGCCGATCTTCACCTCCGGCCAGCCGCGCGCGGCAAATTCCTGGTTGAGTTGCGGCAATGCGGCCTGCATCTCGAGCGCGGTCTGCACCGCGCGGGTGGCGTGGTCGGCCAGGTCCACCGGCGCGTTCCAGAACGCCATGATGGCGTCGCCGATGTACTTGTCGATGGTGCCGCGCTGCTGCTGCACGATGCGCGTCATGGTCGACAGATAGGCGTTCAGCACTTCGGCAAGCTCGGCCGGCGGCAGTTTCTCGGAAAAATTGGTAAAGCCGCGGATATCGGAAAACAGCACGGTCATGTCGCGCGACTGGCCCTCCATCGTGTAGTGCGCCGGATCCTGGCTCATTTCGGCAGCCAGTTCGGGGGGCACGTACTGGCCGAAAAGCTTGGTCATCTGGTGCTTGTTGCGCGTCTCGGCAAAAAAACCGTAGGCGGTGTTGAACGCATACAGGCCGACCACCGTCAGCATCGGCGTCGCCATCGGCACCACCCAGAAACGCGACCATGCCGCCGCATAGGCCGCCAGCAGCAAGGCGAGCAATCCAAGGCTCGCGACCAGCCCGGTGATCGGGCCAAAGCGCAGCAACACCAGCGTCAGCAACGCGCCCAGCAGCAGGACGGCAATCAATACCGCGTCGGCGGCCCACGGCGGCGTGTAGCGCGTGGTGCCGTCCAGCATGCCGGCAATCAGGTGGGCATGGATCTCGACCCCCGGAAAGGCGTTGGAAAACGGGGTGACGCGCAAATCGGCCAGGCCCGGCGCGGTCGACCCCAGCAGCACGATGCGGTTCTCGAGTTGCGCCAGCGGCACCTTGCCCGCCAGTACCTGGGCTGCAGATATATAGGGGAACGGCGAGCCGGCCCGGTACGGCACATGCACGCTGCCATCCGCGCTCAGCGGCACCCGGATGCCGCCCACTTCGATCCATGGTGCAGCGTAGCGGCGTCCCAAGAAACTGCTTGGCTCGACCCCGGCGACCAGCGGGTCGCCACCGAACGCCACGCGCAGGGTGGATGCCGACAGCGCCTGATAATAGCCTTCGCCATAAGGCGCAACCAGGTGCATCCGGCGGGCGGTGCCGTCCGCATCGGCGCGCATGTTGAAGAAGCCTGCGCCCTGCGCCGCCTGCTGGAAAACGGGGAGATTGGCGCCGTAGCCGGTAGCCGGCGGCATGCCCGGCTGCAACGGACGGAATGCGTCGAGGGCGAGCGACGGCGGCGGCAGGCTGCCCGATCTGGCGTCGCCGTAGCCTTGCGGTATGAAATAGTAGCCCAGCGAAACCGGGCGCTCGGCCAGCGCCTGCGCAAAGCGGGCGTCGTAATCGAGGCGCGGCGCAAGGCGCCCCAGCGCTGCCTGGAAATCGCGGCTGCCGGCAAGATCGCTCTGCGCCAGACGATTCAGGCTATCGAGGCCCGAACTCGTGTCCGGCTCGGCGAACACGACGTCGAAGCCGAGCGCGCCCACGTAATACTGGTCGAACAGCTTGTCGACCAGTTCGCGCATGGTGTCGCGGCTCCAGGGCCAGCGGCCGACGCGCTTCAGGCTGGCTTCGTCGATGTCGAGGATGGCCACGCGATCGTCCACCCCGGCCGGCGCCGTGCGCATCAGCCAGGTGTCGTACAGCCAGGCCTCGGCACGCTGCATCGGAGCAATTGTGATGTGCCCGCCAACATGCCCTGCGATCAGCAGGACGAACAGTGCAGACAGTCCTGCCTGCACCAGTTTGGACGAGATGCGATTCACCGAATGCGGTAGAAACGATCGGCCAGGTCTTTGCCGTGAATGGCATCGAGGCGCCCACCCACGGACTCGCCCAGTATCGCGATGCGGTCGGCCGGGTGCGGGTGGGTCTTGTAGAGCAGGCTGGTGCGCTCATCCTTGGCCGGAAGTGCCGCCATGTCCTGCAATACCTCGGGCAGCCCCCAGGGCTCGTAGCCTGCACGCGCTGCGAACACCATGCCGACGCGGTCGGCTTCGTATTCGGCATTCTTGTCGAGCCCGCGCGCCATGATTTCGGCGCCATTGCCGATCAGGTTCTGCACCAGTTCGTCGCTGTTCTGGGCCTTGCTGCCGGCCACCTGCCCCAGCGCGCTGATCAGACTGGATTGCTTGAGCACCTTGAGGTGATGCTTCTTGGTGACATGGGCGATTTCATGACCCAGCACGCCTGCCAGTTCGGCCTCGCTGTCGAGCAGACGATACAAGCCCTTGGTCACGAAAATGTATCCGCCAGGCGCCGCGAAGGCATTGATGTCATCGGTATCGAGCACGCCGAACCGCCAGGTGATATCCGGGCGCCCGCTCTGCAGGGCAACCCAGTTGCCGACCAGGTTGACATAGCGTTGCAGGGTGTCGTCGCGCACCAGCGGCACAGCGCCCAGGAGATTGCCGGAAATCTGCCGGCCGATGCGGTTTTCCTCTTCCAGGCTGTAATCGCCGAACAGGGCAAATCCCAGTTGCTTGGCATCGATTTTCTGCTTGGCAGGGGGCGGCGCGGCGGCACTCTCTTTAGTAGTCGTGGTCGCTGGCGGCTGGGCGGGGGCGGGCTCCGTGGCCTTGTCCTTGTTCTGCTTGCCTTCCAGGAATTTCCCCAGGTCGAAGCCGCTTGCCACGCCGCTGAAAGAGGCCAGCGACAGGGCCAGGATCATCAATTTTATTTTCATCAGTTGCTCTCCCACGACGAGCTGGCCTTTGCAGGCTTTGGATCGGGCAAGGCTGGCACCTTCACCGCGACCAGGCTGGCCTGGCTGGCGAAGGTCTTGGCCTGAGCAACCGTCACGACCCAGACATCCATCTGTGCCAGTTCGGCCGCATTGAACTTGGCCTGTTTCAATTCCTCGTCGTTCAGGCCGCGCAGGCCGGCCACGGCGACCACGCGGGTGGGGTCGGAACGGGTGGTTGCTGCATCCACCACGTCGCCCACGCCTGTGCCGCCCAGGCCGCCCGCTCCAGCGCGCACCGACAGCAGCCGCATCCAGCCGGTCGTCTTGCCCGCGGTCACGCGCAGCCAGCCGCCCTGCTTGGACAGGATGTTGACGCTGGCCCCCTTGGCCACGCTGCCCGAAACGGCAGAACCCGAACTGGGCTGACTATAAATCTTGTCGTTACGCAAAACCGTTCCGGGCGCCGCCAGCGCCGAGGCTGCCGACACGCACAGCAACAACGCGGCCGTAGATATCAGGGTGCTTCTCATCGATTGTTTTCTCCATCTGACTACAAGACTGTAGGGGCTGCCATCCAATGCTGCAAGCACCCGGTGGTGACGTTTACGCTCTCTTTGGGACAAGTGCCTTCGACAGCGTTAAGATGCCGCGATGAATTTCCTCGCGGCTTCAATTGAATCGCTCGGCGCCAAGCTCGCCGGCTGGTTTACCGTCGGCTACGACACCTTTGCCTTTTTGACCAGGGCTTCGCTTCTGCTGCTGGACCGCACCACCTGGAACCACGCCACCTTCGACGTGGTGATCAAGCAGGTCTACTTCACAGCGGTGCAGATCCTGCATGTCTTTATCGGTTATTCGCTGGTCATTTCCTGGCTCATCATTACCATTATCCTGTCGACGGCACGCGACTTCGGATTGACCGCATTCGCCAGTGAAATGACCATCCGTGTGCTGGTGCTCGAACTGCTGCCTTTCCTGACCGCGCTGTTCATTGCTCTGCGATCGGGCAGCGCCATCAACACTGAAGTCGCACTGATGCAGGTTAACAACGAATTGGACGCACTGGCGCATTGCAAGGTTCCGCCCATGCAGTTCGAGTTCCTGCCGCGGCTCATCGGCGGCGTGATTTCTGTCGTCTTGCTGGCTGGCCTCGCCGGCCTGTCGGCACTGCTGCTGGCCTACCTGTCGATTTATGGTGCCAGCATCGCAGGCTTCGAGCCATTCACACGTACGATGGCAAAGATTTTCGACTTCAGGATCGTCGCCGGCCTCCTCCTCAAGTGCGCCCTGTTCGGTCTCGCCGTCACCCTAATCCCGCTCACTGCCGGTCTCGAAACGCCGAAAAAGCTCTTCATGGTTCCGGTTTCCGTGCTGCGCGGCATGATGCGGGTGTTCTTCGCCATTGTGGCCATCGAGGTGGTGTCATTAGCGCTCAAATACATCTGACCCCCTATGCCGACCGCGCTGCGCTGATGGCCGCGGTTGCCGCCTTGTCCGATGACGTGGCGCGGGTCGCGCTCGACCTGCCGCTGCGTGCGAACCTGTCGGCACTCGACAACATCGCGCTGATTCCGCTGTATCAGCGCCATTACGGCGTGTCCGAATCGACCCTTCAGGCACAGGCCATACTGGATCAACTGGGCCATGCCGAGATTGCGCCATTGCGCGATCCCGACATGACGCCGGCGCAGCGTTTCGTGGCCAAACTGGCGCGTGCACTCATCCTGAAACGCCCACGTCTGGTCATCGACCGCCCAGGCGCCATGCTTTACGATGTGCCCTACCCGGAATTCATCCAGCAGCTTGCGGCTCAGGACAACATGAGCGGCATCTGGGAAATTTTCGATTTCAGCTGGAACCGGACTCTATACAACCAGGCGCTTTTTTCAGTATGAACAAACTGCATTTCAAGGTGGGCTTGTTTGCCGCAGCATCGCTGCTGCTGGGCGCACTGTTCATCGCGTATCTGCTCTATGCGCGCGGCTTTTTCGAGCACACCTATCGTCTGCAACTTGCCGCATCGAGTGCCGACGGCGTGGCCCCCGGCGTGCCGCTGGTGTTCTCCGGCATCGAGATCGGCAGCGTGACGACGCTCGGTCTGAACGATTACGGCGGCATCGTCATTCAGGTCGAACTGCTGGAGCGCAATGCCAAATGGCTCAAGCAGGACAGCACCTTCACGCTGGACAAGCCGCTCGTCGGCGGTGCAAAAATCCGCATCGATTCGTTCAATCCCGATGCCCTTGACCTGCCCGACAACTCCACCATGCTGCTGCTCACCTCCGACATCAGCAAGGAGATCCCGGTACTGGTGGAGCGGGTCAAGGCCATCCTGGCCAACGTCGAACACCTCACCCGCAAGGATGGCGAGATCAACGCCACCCTGGCCAATGTGCAAACCGTGACCGGTCGCATGACCGGCGAATATGGCATGCTGGAAGGCGTGCTGGGCAGTCCGGAAAAAGCCCGCGCAGTCACCGATTCGCTGGACAAGACCCGCGCACTCATCACCAAGCTCGACGGTCTGGCGCTGAAAATGGACGGCATGGCCGCCAAGACCGATCGATGGCTTTTTGCCAAGAACGGCATGGCCGATCTCTCGCGCGAATCTCTGGCGCAGGTGAAATTGATGCTGGACGACGCCCAGTCCAGCCTGAAAAAGGCCGACGCACTGATGGCCAACGCCGTCGACATCTCCGCCAACGTCAAGGAAGGGACGCAGGATATTGCGAAGTTGCGCGCCGAGATCGACGACGCGGTGCGCCAGGCCAATGCGCTGGTCAGTGAAATCAATAAGAAATGGCCGTTTGCGCGCAACCCGGAGGTGAAGCTGCCATGAAATTCCTGCTCACGCTTGCCACGCTGATTCTGCTCACCGCCTGCGGCAGTGGCGGCCCGCCGCCTCCCGACTGGAAAACCGATTCGGCGGATCTCATCGAACGCTACAAGAAGTATGCCCTGCTGGGCGACAACACCCTGGCCGAACGCTATTTCCAGCAAGCCGTCATCGCCACCGGCGGTGCAGGTCGCGTGGCCGATACCGCGCGCCTGTGGCTGGTGCGCTGTGCCACCCGCCGTGCCATGCTGATCGCCGATGCCTGCACCGAGTATGCCGACCTGGCAAGGATCGAGCCGGATGCCGCGGATCAGGCCTACTATCAGTTCATCACCCTGCAATGGGACGTTGTCGATGTTGCCCGCTTGCCGACCCAGCACCGGGCCCTGGTGACCGCCCCCGCCGGCAAGCGAAACGAAGTGCTTGCCCAGATCAGCGACCCGCTGGCACGACTGCTCGACGCCAGCCTGCTGGTCATGCGCCAGGAGTCGGACGCCGCGACACTGGCCCTCGCCACGGAAACCGCCTCATCCCAGGGATGGCGGCAACCCTTGCTGACCTACCTGAAACTGCAGGAAAAACAGGCCGCCAGCCAAGGCAATGCGGCCGCACTCGATCGGCTCACCCAGCGTATTCAACTCGTGGAAGAAAGCCTCGCAGCCAACCATAAATAAGTACATGGCATTCCCGAGACATGGAATAATTATACTAATCGACAAAATCCAAGGAGACGTATGAACACTGCACTCGCCTGGCTTTACGCACCCTGGCCCTGGTACGTTTCCGGGCCCCTGATCGGCCTGATGGTGCCGCTCATGCTGTGGATCGGCAATCGCTCGTTCGGCATCTCGAACAACCTTCGCCACATGTGCGCCATGACGCAGCCGAAGTCGGTGGGAGTCGATTTCTTCCAGTACAACTGGCGCGAACAAAGCTGGAGTCTGGTGTTCGCAGTGGGCGCCGTGCTGGGTGGGTTCATGGCCGGCATCGTGTTTGCCAACCCGGACCCGGTCGACCTCTCGGTCGCCGCCCTCACCATGTTTTCCTACTGGAATGTCCCCATCGCCGGGGGATTTCTGCCCCCCGTGCTGTTCGATCTGACCTGGATGGGCGTGATCGTGATGTTTGTTGGCGGCATCCTGGTCGGCTTCGGCACGCGCTACGCGAGCGGCTGCACCTCCGGGCATGCCATCACGGGGCTTTCCACCCTGCAGTTGCAGTCGTTGCTGGCCGTGCTGGGCATCTTTGCCGGGGGACTGTTCTCGGCGCACTTCATCACGCCACACCTCTTTCTACTGTTCGGGTAAGCCGCCATGCATCTACTGCCTTATCTACTGGCCGGGCTGGCCTTCGGCTTCGTCATGATCAAATCCGAAGCGGCATCCTGGTACCGCATCATGGAAATGTTTCATTTCCAGTCTTTCCACATGTTCGGCATCATGGCAAGCGCAATTGCCACCGGCCTCATCGGCGTGCTGCTGCTGAAACGCTTTGGCCGACTGCTCACTCTGGACGGCGAACCCATCGTGGTGCCGGACAAGCCGCCGGGGCGCATCAACTACATACTGGGGGGCCTGGTATTTGGCCTCGGATGGGGCATCATCGGACTCTGTCCAGGACCGATATTCTCCCTGGTCGGCATGGGATCGATCGGCGCGCTGGCTGCGCTCGCAGGCGCGCTTCACGGCACCTGGCTGTACGGTCTGGTCAAGAACCGGTTGCCCCACTGATCGTCCCGGGCCGGATGCTGGCCCGGCGGCCATGAAGGGATTCTTCTTCGTATACAATCCCACGTTGTTACTTAAACCACAGAACAGGAGACGCCCATGAAATACACATCACTCGCGCTTGCCGCACTTGCCGTTTTCGCAACCGCTGCTCACGCTGCCCCCCCCATGATGTCGGTTGCCTGGACCGCGCAAGCCTGCGACGCCTGGAACAAGGATGCCACCCTGACGGGCGGTCTGGGCGGCGACTGGATCAAGAACGACAAAGGGCGCGGATACAAGATTATCAAGCTTTACCGTACCGAATGCGGTGAGGCGACCGAGACAGAAATGAAGATCGTGCCGAAGGACGGCAAGGCCATCTGCGTGTATGGCGGCGCAGTCCAGACCCCCACGATGAATTACGACGTCGACTACACCATGCATGCCACGACCGAGCGTTGGGACGAGATGGGTGCGGGAGAATACGGCCCGATGAAAGCCATGATGTTTGGCCGCCTGAAATTCACGGGTCCAAAATTCGAAGCGATGAGCGTCATGGGGCCTTTCGAAGCTTTCCTGCGTCTGCCGGGCAAGATTCCGGGCGACAAGGCCTGCCCCGCCAAGTAAGCCTGTCTGCATTTCAGCAGCCAAACAAAAAGCCGGGAACACTCCCGGCTTTTTTATGCCAGCGCGCTCAACTCGGATCGAGTTGCGCGTGCCTGACTTAATGCACCGTTCCGGTCTGGACGTCGAGCGGCCGGCCGTTGCGGATTTCTTCCGGGGTGGCGTCGCGTACATCGATGATGTTGACCAGGCAGGTGACGCTCTGCCCGGCCAGCGACGGGTTGCCATCCAGCGTGAGTTTGCCGTCCTCGATTGCGGTAACGTAGAAAACCTTGGTTTCCCCCGCTTCGTTCTCGAACATCACCTCGGCACCGACGCGCCGGAATTCGGGCGGCACGTTGTCGATGTCGTCGACGAACACCAGGCTCTCGTCGCGCAAGCCGTAGCCCTCTTCGGGGGGCAGCGGAATCTCGATGCGTTCGCCCACCTTGCGGCCAGCCGCCGCCGACTCGATCGCCGGCAAGATGCCGCTGTTGGCCCCCTGTACATAGCCGACGGGAACATCGTGCTGCTCGACGACCATGCCGCGCGCGTCGAGTATGGAATAGGTAATGTATACAAGCTTGTTCTGTGTCACGGTGGCCATGCTGATTCATTCATCTCCGTCGTAGAAAACACTGCGCAAGAGCCAGGTCGACCCCTGCGCGGACTGTCCATGATACCTGCGAAGACGGATCCGGGCACCGTACGCCGGGAACAGGACGCATTCCGCCTTGCAAATCGGCGCGCCAAGCCCCGATCGTCAGGGCACGGCCTCAGTACCTGACCCGCACCCGGTAGGTGAGCGTCGTTTTGCCTTCCGCGGGCACGTTCACCTGCCACTCGGCGGTCCCGGAGGCCGCCTTGGCATGTGGCTGCGACGCACTCACCATGGTCCAGTCGCCCGGCATCGGCTCGCGCACCGTAACGGTCACCGGCTCCTGCTTGGCGTTCTTCAGCACGATCTCGTAGGCCGATTCGAACACATAGTTGTAGCGCCCCGTTCCCGCCAGTTTCTGGAAATCGGTCTGTTTCCTGTCTGCAGTCACGTCGAACGCATCGCCCAGCTTGAGTCGCACGGTTTCGTTCTTGGGCGTGTGGTCGATGCGATCCTCGCCGACGAACTGCGCATTGCCCTGGCTGTCCTGCTTGTACATGCGGATCACGCCCTTGGGCAGCGGAATGCCCAAGCCTTCGCCCTTGTTGTCGAATTCGACGTACACCCCGACTTTCAGCTTCTGTCCCAGTTCGCCGTACTGCCCCGAGTAGTAGTAATTCGAGCCCGCCAGCAGGTATTCCTTCTGCACCGGCACCTGTGATGCCGACATCAGCGCCACCTGCTTGGTCTGGTTTTCGCGCAGCGTGGTCGGACGCTGCAGCGTATAGAGGTGATACTCGAACAGCGATTCCTGCTGCATCTCGGCAGCATCGGCCACCTTGGCGGCCATCGCCATCATCGCGCGCGGTGACGGCTGCGGATCGCGCACCCGGTTGAGGTCGCCCGCCACCAGTTGCAGTTTCGCATTGGGATACGCGGCCCCGCTCTGGTTGGTCAGCGTCACCCAGCCGTTCAGGTCGATCTGGTCGTCGCTGGCATTCAGTTCGGCCACATAATCGGCGCGCCACGACAAGCCGCCGGTCAGATAGGACAGTTCCAGGTTCTGGGTGCCCGCTGCCGGGTTGACCAGCGAGATGACGAGCGTGGGCGTGTCGCGCAGGGTATCGGGCACGCCCGAGAACGCCAGCCGCCCCGGCACCCCGGTTTCGATGCGGTCGGCAAACTTGAGCACCACGCCGTTGTTGGTCGCCAGCACGGTGGCGGTTTCGCGGGTTTCGGCGCCGGTGGTGGGGTGGCTGCGGATAACGATGACCTCGCGCCCAAGATATTTTTCCAGCAGTTTTTCCGGCGTCAGCAAGTCGAAATCGAAATTCTGTTCCTGCAGCCTGAATCCGTCAGGATTCGACAGGTTGCGCAGCAGCGCCGTCTCGGGACGCATCTGCGCCGACACCTCGCGCCACGCCAGCTGGTTCAGGTCGCGCGCCAGCCTGACCTGACGGGCATCCTTTACCAGGGCCAGGTTGTCGTTGTAGATGGTGACGGCCACATGCTGCTGATCGGCTGCCGTGCTGACGATTTCATCAGGCATTGCAGCCTGGCTTGTCTGCGAAGCAAGCAGCAATCCGGCGATCATTGTGTTCAGCAATTTGTTCTTCAGCATGTCGGGGCTCCCGGGTAAATGTATTCGATACTGCATGATGACCAATTCGCGCGCGAAATGGTTCGTGGCGCTAGAATGTTCGCATCAATTCCGCTTTCAACGACATGAGCTCAGAAGACCCCCATCCATCGCGCATCGTCGGCGGCGGCATCAACACGAGCGATTCCGAGCAGCCTGTCGTGGTAACGCAGATGCTGGGCATCGACAGCGACAAGCCGGTTCGCGAGGAGGCCTTGCGTGCCCGCTTCCTGTCGTTCGACCCGCTGTTTGACGCTGCTTCCAACCTGGTTGCCCACCAGCTGGTGCTGCGCGGCCAAATTGCTGCAGCCGATTCGCCGCCCGAGCTTCGGCAAATGGATGAGGACATGTTGCTGACCGGCCTCTATTCGCTGACGCAGGACGGCCTCACCGGCAAGCTGCCTTTGCTGGTGAAGATCAGCAGCGGCCTGCTGTTCAGCGAAGTACCCGAGCAGCTCGATCAACGCCAGTTGATCTGGTGCGTGGATATCGACGATGAACAGCAGCTGGCACGCGTCCTGGCTTTGCAGGATGCCGGCCTGACCTTCTGCCCCACCCTCAACCGCAACGACCCTGTCGTGCTGGACAGCGCCTCCGCCTGGCCCTACCTCGCCTGCCATGCCGACGATGCACCGCCTGCAGCGAACGCGTGCCTGATCGTTGATGGGGTGCGGCACGCCCATACCCAGGTGAACTGGCCCGGGCGTGCCTGGTTCAAGGGCAGCTTCTTCTCCGGCGACACCCAACCTGCCGACAGCACCCACGAACAATTCGTGCAGCTCGATTTGCTGGCCATCGCCCTGCGCCAGTCGCTCGAAACCCTGATCCAGTTTTTCCGCCTCAACCCGAACATGGCGCCGCGCCTGCTCGCCATCGCCAATTCCCGGGTCGGCGGCCTCAGTCGTCCGGCCGAGTCGGCCGCCCATGCCCTGGTCATGCTGGGCCCGCAACGCGCCAGCCGTGTCGCCGCGCTGCTGGCGCTTGCCGGTACCCATCCCACCGAGACGACGCGCCACTATGCCGTCACCGCACTGACCCGGGCATTGTTCATGGGCAAGGTCACCCGCCTGGGGGCAGAGGCCGAGAGCGCCGCGGCGGCCTTCGAAACCGGCCTGTTGTCGACGGCCACCCACGCGCTCTCGCTGCCGGTGGAATCCCTCATCCGCAAGCTCGGCCTGTCGGCCACCAGCGCCCGTGCATTGAGCGCGTACCCTTCGCCCGAAGGGAGGCTGCTGCAATTGGCCCACGCCTGCGAACGCAACGATGTCGATGACGCTGGAACAGTATGCACAGAAGCTGGATATCCCCCTGCATCAGATTTCCGTCGCCTATCTGGATGCCCTGATTGCGGCCTCGGCGCTCGACGAAGCACTGCATTGAAGCCCGGGCAGCGTAAAATGGCGGTTTTTGCCAGTACGCTCGCTCCATGCACCCCACCCTGGTTTTCGACATTGAAACCATTCCCGACCTTGCCGGGTTCGCCGCAGTCAACGGCATCGCAGAAAATGCACTGACGCAGGCCGAACTTGCCGAAATGGTGCTGCTGAACCGGCGCCAGAAGACCGGCAGCGATTTCATGCCGCACCACCTGCATCGCATCGTCGCCATTTCCTGTGTATTGAGGAGCGGTGACCAGCTCAAGCGTATGGTCGCTCGGCGAGCCCGACAGCAGCGAAGCCGAGTTGATCCAGCGCTTCTACGACGGCATCGAGCGCTACACCCCGCAACTGGTTTCCTGGAACGGCGGCGGCTTCGACCTGCCGGTGCTGCACTATCGCGGCCTGATTCACGGCGTGGCAGCCTCGCGTTACTGGGACTGGGGCGACGACGACAAGGAATTCAAGTGGAACAGTTACCTGGGGCGCTACCACACCCGCCATCTCGACCTCATGGATGTGCTCGCGATGTACCAGCCGCGGGCCAATGCGCCGCTCGACCAGATGGCCAAGCTGTGCGGTTTTCCCGGCAAGCTGGGGATGGACGGATCGAAGGTGCTGGACGCTTTCCAGAAAGGTGAAATCGACGCCATCCGCAACTACTGCGAGACCGATGTGATGAACACCTGGCTGGTGTACCTGCGCTTCCAGAAAATGCGCGGCACCCTGTCCGATGCCGCCTACACCGCCGAGATCGAACTCGCACGCAGCACCGTCAGCAGCCACGCCGCGCCGCACTGGCAGGAATTCCTGGCGGCCTGGGCATGAACGAAATTGTTGATATTCTTTCCCTCGACCACGAGGGCCACGGTGTCGCGCGGCTCGACGGCAAGGTCACCTTCGTCGACGGCGCGCTGGCAGGCGAACGGGCGGAAATCTCCGTGTACCGCAAGCACGCCAAGTACAACTCGGCCAACGCCGTCACCATCCTGAAATCCAGTGCGCAGCGCGCGGAACCCCGCTGCCGCTACTTCGGCCGCTGCGGCGGCTGTTCGATGCAGCACCTGGAAGCCAGCGCGCAGGTCGCGGCCAAGCAGCGCGTGCTGGAGGAAAACCTCGCCCGCATCGGCAAGGTCAGCCCCGATGTCGTCCTGCGTCCCCTGCACGGCCCCAGTTGGGGCTATCGTTCCCGCGCGCGGCTGTCATCACGGTATGTCAACAAGAAAGGCGGCGTGCTGGTCGGCTTCCACGAAAAGCGCTCGAGCTTCATCGCAGACATGACGAGTTGCGAAATTCTCACGCCGGACGTTTCGGCGCTGATCCAGCCCTTGCGCGATCTGATCGGGCAATTGTCGAACGCAGACCGCATCCCGCAGGTCGAGGTTGCGGTAGGCGAGCACATCACCGTCCTGGTGTTCCGCCTGCTCGAACCCTGGTCCGACGACGATGCGGCCAAGGTGCGCGGCTTTGCCGAACAGCACCACGTGCAGGTGTGGGAACAGAAAAAAGGCCCCGATACCGTGCGCCCGTTCTGGCCCGAAATCGCCCCCGAGCTCAGCTACAGCCTGCCCGAATTCGGCCTCGTCATGCCGTTCAGGCCCACCGACTTCACCCAGGTCAATACCGCGATCAATCGCGCCCTGGTCAGCCGTGCAGTGCGCCTGCTGCAACCGCAGCCAGGCGAACGCATCGCCGACCTGTTCTGCGGGCTGGGCAATTTCACCCTGCCCATCGCCAGCAGCGGCGCCGACGTGCTCGGCATCGAGGGCAGCAAGGAACTGGTCGAGCGGGCGCGCGCGAACGCCCTGCACAACAAGCTGCCCAACGCCCGCTTCGAGGTCGACAACCTGTTCGAAATGACGCCGGAAAAATTCGCGGCGCTCGGGCACTTCGACAAACTGCTGATCGACCCCCCCAGAAGCGGTGCCATCGAAGTCGTCAAATCCCTGCCCGACAGCGGCGCGCCGCGCCGCATCGTCTATGTCTCGTGCGACCCCGCCACTCTGGCGCGCGACGCCGAGGTGCTGTGCCACGTCAAGGGCTACCGGCTCGAAGCGGCCGGCGTCGCCAACATGTTTCCGCACACCGCGCATGTCGAATCGATTGCGCTGTTTACCCGAAATCCATTAAAATCTGCGGCTTAACCCAACTCAAACCATCATGGCACTCATCGTACAAAAATACGGCGGCACCTCGGTCGCCAACGTCGAACGCATCCGCGCAGTGGCGGAGCGCGTCGCCAAATTCAAGATGCTCGGACATCAGGTCGTGGTCGTGCTTTCCGCCATGTCGGGCGAGACCAACCGGCTGATCGGCCTGGCCAAGGCAGATCCAGGCACAGCCCGATCCGCGCGAACTGGACATGATGGTCTCCACCGGCGAGCAGGTCACCATTGCCCTCCTGGCCATGGCGCTGAAGGACCTGGGGCTGAAGGCGAAGAGCTACACCGGCGGACAGGTGCGCATCGTCACCGACAACGCCTTCACCAAGGCACGCATTCTCAGCATCGACGAAACCAACATGCGGCGCGACCTCGATTCGGGCCATGTCATCGTCGTCGCCGGCTTCCAGGGCGTCGACGAGCAAGGCAACATCACCACGCTGGGACGCGGCGGCTCCGACACCACCGGCGTGGCGCTGGCGGCGGCGCTCAAGGCCGACGAATGCCAGATCTATACCGACGTCGACGGCGTCTACACCACCGACCCGCGCATCGTGCCCGAGGCACGCCGGCTGAAGACCATCACCTTCGAGGAAATGCTGGAAATGGCGAGCCTCGGCTCCAAGGTGCTGCAGATCCGCTCGGTCGAGTTCGCCGGCAAGTACAAGGTCAAGCTACGCGTGCTGTCCAGCTTTCAGGAAGAAGGCGACGGCACGCTCATCACATTCGAGGAAGACGACAAAATGGAACAGGCCATCATCTCCGGCATCGCGTTCAACCGTGACGAAGCCAAAATCACCGTGGTCGGCGTGCCCGACCACCCCGGCATCGCCTACCAGATTCTCGGCCCGGTCGCCGATGCCAACATCGACGTCGACATGATCGTGCAGAACGTCGGCAGCGCCAACATGACCGACTTTACGTTTACCGTGCACCGCAACGACTTCGCCAAGGCGATGGATATCGTCAGGGCCACCGCCACGACCATCGGCGCACGCGAGGTCAACGGCGACGACAAGATCGCCAAGGTGTCGATCGTCGGCGTCGGCATGCGCTCGCATGTGGGCATCGCGCGCAAGATGTTCGAAATCCTGTCGAAGGAGAACATCAACCTGCAGATGATCTCCACCTCTGAAATCAAGATCTCCGTGGTGGTCGAGGACAAATACCTGGAACTCGCGGTGCGCGCCCTGCATCAGGCCTTCGAACTGGACAAGGCCAGCGCCTGAGTTGGCTTTCTGCCGCGCATTCCGATACAATGCGCGGCGGTTCGGAGACGTGGCCGAGAGGTTGAAGGTACTCCCCTGCTAAGGGAGCATGCGGGCTTAAACCTGCATCGAGGGTTCGAATCCCTCCGTCTCCGCCATCAAACAATTCAATTACTTAGGCAGTCATCGCCTCGTTGCGACCGTTGACCATTTTTGGTTAATCAGACGTGGTCTACTGGCAGTCTGGAACTTGAGCAAGGGGCCGACATTGGCCCCTTTTGCTTTTCAGCCCTGGCTGCCCATCGCAGCTTTCTCGGTCGAGAGGGCGATTCACGCGCAAACGACAACTCACCTAGCATCGGATTCGTGGCATTTACTCCCCTGCCGGCTTGGCCGGCGACAGGAACCACTGGTCCCTGGGGACCACTTTTGCCTCCGACGGATCCGATTCATAGTTGGGCGTCATGATCTGCACGCCATACTCATTGAAGACGTCGAGGATGTTCTGGTGCAGCGCCGTGTACAGGCGGTTCATCGCCTGCGCATTGTCGCAGAACGCATTGATCTCGTAGTTCACGCAAAAGTCGCCGAGCGCCTTCTGCAACACGAACGGCGCCGGATGCTTGAGCAAGCCTTGCGTCCGGACTGCGGCTTCCAGCAGCATGGCCTCGACCTGGCGCCACGGCGTCTCGTAGCCGATCCCCACCGTCGTATGCAGCACCAGCTGGCCTTCCCGTGCCAGCGTGCTGTAATTCACCACGCTGCTGTTGAGGATCAGCGAGTTCGGCACCACGACCTCTTCGTTCTTGGGGGTCCGGATATGGGTGACGAGCTGGCGCACCTCGGTCACATCGCCGATGTGCTCGCCGACCTGAATGCGATCGCCCAGCTTGAACGCCCGCCGGTAGGTCATGGTATAGCCCGCGATGATGTTCGCGATCACGGACGAGGACCCCAGCGAAAACACCACCCCGAGGAAAATCGAGACGCCCTTGAAGGCTTCCGAACTCGATCCGGGTATATAGGGGAATGCCACCACGAGCGCGAAAGCGACGACGAATATCCGCATCAGCCGATGCGTCGGCCATGCCCAGTCGGCGTCGAAGTTCTGCAGCTGGATCGCCCCGTCCGCCACCCCGGTGAAGAAGATGCGCAGCGCCTTGATGACAAAACGGGTCACCAGGGCCAGGATCGCCAGAAAGATCAGGTCTGGCGTCACTTCGGCCAGGCCGATGCCCATGACGCGCAGGGGTTCGATCACCAGGTCGAAGAGGCGGTTTCCGATCAGGCGGGTCCACGGCAGTTCGCTCAAGGCAAACTCCAGGTAGAACAACCCGGCCAGAACGGCCGCCGCAACCCACAGCATCCTGATCGCACCTTGCAGGAAGCCCCACAGATGCTTGGCGCGGACGATCTGGTAGGACTGCGACTCCAAGCCCTCGATGCGTGCGCGAAGGCGCCGCTCGAGCACGGCATCGAGGCGTCGCTCGGCACGCCGCCCCAGCCAGATGAAAACGGCGAATGCAATAGTCGCCGCAGCGATATACAAGGCACTGTAGGTGAGCGCCCGGGTTGTCCGGATCTGGCGATACTCCGCGATCGCCTCACGGATACGCTGAAGATAGGCCTCGGCCAGGATGCCGCGGTCCACCGACTCCAGGACCGCATCGGCTTCGAAAATCATGACCAGACGCTGATCTCCGGCAGAGATGACCGCGGCCTCCGGCAACTCGGAAATCTTCAAGTTGGCCGGATCGAAGCCCGGGTCGGCAGCCAGCGCCTCGATGCGGGCAGCGATTTCTCTGGCACGCCTTTCTGCCGGGAAGGCCGACACCCCGCGCACCAGTAATAGCGTCTTGCCATCCAGGACCACAGGCGCCCGCGGGGCCTCATGCACGCTCATCTCGCTAGAAGTGGACGCTACCGGGGTATCCGCGGCCATCGATGACAACGCAGGCACGACAAGCATCACGACTACCAGCGCAATGCGGCCCAGCAGATTGCCGGCCGCTCCGAAACGAATAGTGAAAATGGATGACACGGTATTCCCTCTGTGTGCCTGGGTCATTAGATTGAAAATCGTGAACGCGCAGAAAAAAAACGCAAGGGTCATCCACGACCGGTATCCCGACTGCGAACCCACACGGGTTCACCCGGCTTCCCCTGCCCCGTTCTTCTGGCCTTCTCAAGCCGGAAATAGAATACACCGGCCGCAATCCGAAGAGAGCAGGGTTTCGAGCTATTTTCTACGTTTCAGCGATGTCCTCGCGAGGCCTGTCGGCAGAGTGTTTCGGGAGCCGCCGGCAGAATGCAGGGCAATCGATCCCCAACACGCCTTCTGTTATCGGATTTGGTTCACAATCGTTTACCACCCAGATCCCGTAAGCTAGTATTGCCTATGTATACTTGCTTGCAGACAAGGATGTAAGCCGTTGCACCACGGTCCAGACCTAATGGCCGCGTCGAAATGCATTTCAGGCTGCCAGTGTCCCTACCATGCCCGAATCGAGGGAGAGTTACATGCTCAATATTTCATCTGAACCGTTTCACGATCCAGCAAACAGGCAGGGCAACATGAGAATGCTGTTCAGACTCGATCACCTGTCAGGCTTCTTCAAGGCGCTGCTGGTGATGATTGCAGTCGCGACGATGATGCCGCTGTCGATGGCATCGGCAGCTGAAACTGCTCCCGAAGCGCAGGCGCCGATTCCGCAGGAGAAACTCGACTCGCTGCTCGCGCCGATTGCACTCTACCCTGACCAGTTGCTGACGCAGTCATTGATGGCATCGACCTACCCGCTCGACGTCGTCGAGGCCGCACGCTTCGTCAAGGACAACAAGGAACTCAAGGGCGATGCCCTCGTCAACGCGGTCGCCGAGAAGAACTGGGATCCTTCGGTACAGTCGCTGACCGCGTTCCCGCAGGTGCTTGAGATGATGAACGACAAGCTCGAGTGGACGCAGGAACTCGGCAACGCGTTCCTCGCCGACGAGAAACGGGTGCTGCAGACCGTCCAGACCCTGCGTCAGAAGGCGGAGGCCGCGGGCAACCTGAAGAGTGACGAGGGGATGAAGGTCGTCAAGGAACAGTCGATCATCATCATCGAACCCGCCAAGCCCGACGTCGTCTATGTGCCGACCTACAACCCGACCGTGGTGTATGGCGCATGGTGGGCGCCCGCATACCCCCCTTACTACTGGCCGCCCCCACCCTACTACTACCCACCCGGCGCTGTGATCGGTGCGGGCCTGATCGGCTTCGGCCTCGGCGTGGCGATCAGCAACAACAACTGGGGCTGGTGCAACGCCGGCTGGCGCGGTGGCGATGTCAACATCAACATCAACAAGAACAATACGTTCATCAACAACAACGCCAAGTTCAAGAACAATGTAAGCAACGGCAACTGGAATCACAATCCGTCGCAGCGCAAGGGCGTGGCTTACGGCGACGCCAAGACGCGTGACCAGTACCGCAAGTCGGATCCGAACGCGGTGTCATCCCGCCGCGATGCACGCGGATACGAGTCGGGCGCCGGCACCCGGGATGGGCAGCGTGCTGACCGGGGCGGCAGCGCCGGTACCCGCGATGCGCAGCGTCCCGATCGTGGCGGGAGCGCCAGCACGCGGGATGCGCAGCGTCCGGACAGAAGCGGCAGTTCGGATTTCGGCGGCAGCGCCGGCACCCGCGACATGCAGCGACCGAGTGGTGGAGATTCACAATTCGGCGGTAGCGCCGGCACCCGCGATGCGCAGCGTCCGGACAGAGGTGGTTCGGATTTCGGTGGCAGCGCCGGTACCCGCGACATGCAACGGCCGAGTGGGGGTGATTCGCAGTTCGGCGGCAGTGCCGGCTCCCGCGATACACAACGGTCGGGGGGAGGTGGATTCAGCCAGTCCTCCGGCGCGAGTCCATCGTTCAATTCCGGCCAGTCCCGTCAGCAGACGCAGAACTACAGCAACCGTGGCGCGTCGAGCCGCTCATCGATGGGCGGTGGCGGTGGACGCAGTGGTGGCGGTGGTGGTCGCAGCGGCGGTGGTGGACGTGGTCGCTAAGGGGAACAGGATGAAACCAGGCATGAACAAAGGGACACTCGCTTCGATTGCAATGAGCGTTGCGATGGCGCTGGGAGCAACTCACCTGGCTGCAGCAGAACGTGTGACGGAGCAGGATGCGCCGTCAAAGGCCAAGGCGCCAGCCGAGAAGCAGGTGTCGTATGCGTCGCCTCAACAGGCTGCCCAGGCACTCTACGAGGTGATCAAGTCACACGACATAAAATCGATCTACATGGTGCTCGGCCCGGGCAGCGCAAACCTGATCTACACCGGAGACGAAGTCGCGGACCGCGAGATGCGCGAGGATTTCATCACCGCGTACGACAAATCGCTCAAGATCGAGAAGGACTGCGAGACAAAGGCGACGCTGCTGCTTGGCAACAACGAATACCCGTTCCCGTTCCCGCTGGTGAAGGGATCGAAAGGATGGCAGTTCGATGCCAAGGCGGGGGCGGAAGAACTCGTCAACCGCCGTGTCGGGGAGAACGAACTTTTCACGATCAAATTCTGCCTGGCCTACGGTGACGCCCAGCGGGAATACGCCGAGCAGGACCGCGACGGCAATGGTCTGCTCGAGTACGCGCAGCGTTTCCGCAGCAGCGAAGGCAAACAGGACGGCCTCTACTGGCCCACCCGACAAGGGGAACCCGACTCTCCTTTCGGCCCCCTCATCTCGAGTGCTATCGATGAAGGTTACTCGGCCGAAGGCCCTGCCCCTTTGCCCTTCCACGGTTACTACTACCGGATTCTCACCGCCCAGGGCAAGGATGCGCCCGGAGGCAACTACAACTATCTGGTCAACGGCAGCATGATCGGCGGCTTTGCACTGATCGCCTATCCGGCGCGCTGGGGTGCCTCCGGGGTGATGACTTTCATGTGCAGCCACGGAGGCACCGTGTATCAGAAGGATCTGGGTGCGGACACGCCCGACATTGCGGGCAAGGTGATGCGCTTCGACCCCGATGCGAGCTGGACCAAGGTGGAGCAGTAACAAGTCGGTCGCCCGTCGTAACCTGGGGACGCGCTGATTTGTTCGTCACGCCGGCTTTCGCCGGCGTGACGAAAGTCGAATTGATGTTGCCCCAGGACGGACGGTTTCCCTTCCGGCGTAGCTTAATCCGTAGCTACGGGAAGCCGTTCCGACCCGGTCTGGATGCTTTTGACATGGGCGCGTGGAATCACCGCCATCGCCATCGCCACCTTGTCCTCGACCGGAATGGCCGACATGGTTTCCATGGCGATGACTTCCGCCACCCCATCCTTGAGCATGACCTTCAGAATCCGGGTGCGGTTGTAGAACTCCACATTCCTGCTGAAGACCACCAGGTTCTTGGCGAAGTCCATCTCAGGCACGGCCTCTTCAGGCTTGAAACCCGACCATACGGCCTTGAATGCCGCAGCGTTGCCAAGATAACCAACCCGGGACGTCTGCTGCCCGGCCGGCAGACGCTTCAGTTCGGCAACCGGATAGTCGCCACTCCAGGACTGCGCGATCACGAGTTCAGTTGGCTGATTTTCCGCCACCGTCGTGGTGGCAGTGCAGCCCGTCATGACGACGCCCAGCGCCAGGATGCCCAGCAGGCTCCAGGGTTTATTCATTCCGACTCATCCCAAAAAATTCACCTTGCGAAGGCTACGCCAGGAAATGAAACAGGCTGACCGCAGAACGTATCCACGATCAGCCTGCAACGACAATCTGCCTTGAACGATCAGTTACCTGCCGGCCGCACGCTGACGGCCACGGCTTCGAAATAGGTCAGGTTGACCGTATCCCCTGCCTTCAGGTTTTTCAGCATTTCCCTGAACTCAGGCCGCTTGACCTGGAGCACGGTCAAATTACCAGTCGGTCCCTTGAACTGGACCACATGGCGAAAATTGTCGACGAACTCGATCGTCACCGTCGCCGTCACCGAAGTGGCCACGCCGCCGCCCGGACGCTCACCTTTGGCCGCTCTGACCGCTGCGTCCATCATGCCCACCTCGTTCGTGGCCGCGCCGGGTGCGTTGACTTGAGCCAGGAGACCCTCGTAGTAGTCGACCGTCACCTTGTCGCCCACCTGGATCTGATCCAGGTTGCGGACCTTGTCACCCGCTTCCACGACCAGGTTTTTGCCTTCTGGTCCGACGAGCGTCACTGTCCGCTTCGCCAGATCGATGGCCGCCACCTTGGCGGAAATCGAGCTGAGTTCGACTGCGGCGGCTGCATCGCCCTTGTCGCTCACCGAAGCGATTTCACTGGATTTCACCCCGGAGGCGGGGGCCTTGTCCGAGGGCTTTTTCTCATCCGACGCACAAGCCGTAACCATCAACGCCAGAACGAGTGTGGGGATCAATTTGATGGGGTGTTTCATGAGCTGCCTTTCATTTAGGAAATTGAATACGATCTGCCCAGTTTACCTGGCATGGTGGCGCAGGACTCAGCCGATCCATGTGGGCGCCTAGCCTACCACTCCTTTCATTGCCAATCATGACAACGCCAGCCAATCTGACAATATTTTGCCCTAGCCGGTTCGCCACGAAATCTTACAAGAACGAAAAGCCCGTCCCGGTGTGACAAAGACAGCCGCCTGTTGGCAGCATCCATTAGAATCTGGGCAAATCCAACACGCATCCAGCCTTGACCCATTTTCGGCTTCACCTACTCGTCGTCCTGAGCTTCTGCGGGTTCTCCGGCAACGCAATGGCCGAGGCATTCGAGGTGGATCTCGTTATCCCGGCGGAACTGCGGCCCCTGATCGAATCCCACCTGCAGATCATGCAGGAGCGTCAGGATCCCAAGCTTTCCGAAGCACGCTTCCGCTTCCTGGCACGCAGCGCTCCGGACGAGGTTCGTGAACTGCTTGCAACAGAGGGCTATTTCTCGCCCAGCGTCGAGCAGTCTGTGGTTCCAATCGATACTGGCTGGCGCGCCCGGGTGGCTGTCGAACCCGGGGAGGCATCCCGTATCGCTTCAGTCAAGCTGGAGTATCAGGGTGCGTTTGCCGAAGACGCCGGGACATTCGGTGATCGCAGCACGGCAATGCGCCGGGCCTGGCCGCTTCGCTCCGGCATGGTCTTTAAGGATGCCCTCTGGGCCGATGGCAAGGCGATGCTGATCAGGGAGTTGCACAGCGAGACCTATCCGGCGGCGCGCATTGTCGAGAGCCTGGCGGAAGTCGACCCCGACCAGCATACGGTCAGCCTGCGCGTGGTGACGGACAGCGGCCCGGCATTCAGCTTCGGCGGCCTGGAAATCACGGGCATGCATAGCCTGCCGGAACAGATCATCAACGGCCTCAACCCGATCAAGCCCGGCTCACCCTACGATGATGACGCGCTGCAGGACTTCCAGAGCCGGCTGCAGCGCACCGGCTATTTCAGCAGCGTTTACGTGACCGCCTCGAACGATCCCGAGCAGGCAACCCGCGTACCGATTCAGGTCGCCGTAGTCGAAAACACGGAACGCAAGATGAAGGTGGGTGCCGGTTACAGCACCGACCAGGGGGCCGGTGTCGAGTTGCGCTACGAGGACAATCTCACCTTCCGGCCAGGCTGGCGCTCCGTGAGCAGCCTGAAGCTGGAGCAACGCGAGCAGTCGGCCTCCACCCGCGTGCAACTGGTGCCTATTGCATACGGTTTCCAGCCGATCATCAGTGCCGAGGTAAAGCGGACCGACATCCAGAACGAGGAATCGGCCACCGGCCGGATCGTCGGACAACTGCAGCGCATCCGCGGCAAAACCGAACTCAACCTGTCGCTGGATTTGAACTACGAATGGAACAGGATATCGGGGTCCGACTATTACGATGTCGGCTCCATGCCGTTCAACGCCTCCTGGACCCGACGCGAACTGGATTCCCTGATTTATCCCCGCCAGGGCTACGTCATCAACCTGCAGGCCGGCGGCGCCACCGATCTGATCTTCTCCAACACTTCTTTCCTGCGTCTCTATGCGCGGGGCAATCTCTATCACCCGCTGGGTGCCCGCGGCACCTTGCTGCTGCGCGGTGAAATCGGTGCGGTGGATGCCTCGACCTCCGATAACATACCGAGCGATTACCTGTTCCGGGCCGGTGGCAGCCAGTCGGTGCGCGGCTATGAATACGGCAGCCTCGGCATTCCCGATGGCAACGCCATCGTGCCCGGACTCTACATCGGTGTGGCGAGCATCGAATTCATGCACCCCGTCGCCCCGGGATGGCAAGCCGCCCTGTTCGTCGATGCCGGCAATGTGGTCGACGACATCAAGGACTACAAGGCGAAACTGGGCTATGGTGCGGGCATCCGCTGGGCAAGCCCGCTCGGCCCCCTCAACCTGGATGTAGCCTACGGCGAGGCTGACGCGACCTGGCGCGTCAACTTCTCGGTCGGTTCCCTGTTCTGATGCGTCGCCTGCTGTGGATCCTCCCGCTCGTTCTGCTCCTGCTGGTCGCAGGTACCACCTGGCTGGCCGGGCGCGAAGCGACCCTGCGCTGGGCACTGGACAAGGTGGCAGCGGCCACGCAGGGACAGTTGCAATTCGAAGGGGTCAGCGGCAACCTGCTGGGCGACGTCCGGGTGGACCGTGCGCGCTTTGCGAGCCCGGAAACCGTCGTCACCGCCGACCGCGTTGCCCTGGATTTTTCCCTTGCCGCCCTGCTGCAGCGACAGCTGAGAATCGATCGGCTGCAGGCCGATGCGGTGTTCGTGAAGCTGGTGCCCAGCGACGAACCCATGCAGCCCCCCGCCTCCCTGGCTTTGCCCTTCGGCATCGAGGTGGCCCGGCTGCAGATCGGCCTGATCGACATCCGGCGTGGCGATTTCTCCGTGATGCTGCGGGACGTGCAGTCCCGCTTCGCCAGCAGCGGCAGCGTCCATACCCTCGAATTGCAGCGCATCGATTCTCCCTGGGGCCGGTTGAGCGGAACGCTGAATCTGGCGGGGAACGCCCCCTTTGCGCTTACAAGCACGGCTGAACTGATTCCGCCGAGCGGCGACACGCTGCAGCCGCGGATGCGGATCGACCTGCAAGGTCCGCTGGCCGAAATCAGCGCCCGACTCAAGGCACAATCCAGCTGGTTGCAGGCTGGGGCGGCGGCAGTCATCCGCCCCTTCCAGCCCGTCCAGATCACGGGTCTCAAGGCGGATCTGGCACGGCTGGACCTGCATGTCATGGACCCGTCCCTGCCCAAGGCCAACCTGACCGGACACCTCACGGCCGCCCCGTCACAGCAGACCCGATTGACCGGCGAGGTCCAATTGATCAACCGCACGCCGGGCACCCTGGCGCAAGACAGCCTGCCGATCACCCGACTGGCCGCCCGCTTTGCGATCGACCCGGAGCAACTCGTGCTCGACGACCTGCAGCTCGGCATGCATCTGGGCGCGGTGCTCACCGGCAAGGCCCGTCTGGACGCGGATGGGCTCGATGCGCAGCTGGCCAGCAAGGCGCTCGACCTGCAGGCTTTCGACACGCGGATGGCACCTACCCGGCTTGCCGGCAAGCTGGACATCCAGGCCGACCCTGACAGACAGCAACTGGTGGCCACGTTGGCCGATTCCCGCCAGCGCTATGAAATCGATGTCCTGCGCCAGGGTGACCGGATCAGGCTCCGCCAAGCGCACATCCGCAATGCGGGAAGCCGGATCGAACTGCAAGGCGAATTGACGACCCAGGGGAACTGGCCGTTCACTGCCCAGGCCAGACTGGTGCGCCTCGATCCTTCAGTGTTTGGCGACTTTCCTTCTGCCCGCATCAATGCATCTGTGACAGGCCGCGGCCAGTTCGAACCGGACTGGCAGGTCCAGTTCAAGGCCGACATCCACGACAGCCTGTATCGCCAGCAAGGCCTGTCCGGCCATGTGGAGGCCTCCGTGAAGGCCGACCGCGTCTGGGATGGGCTGGGCACGCTCAACTGGGGTGCCAGCCATGCCGCGTTCAAAGGTGCGCTCGGGGCGCTGGGCGACCGGCTCGAGGTCGATTTCAGGATTGCCGACCTGAAGCCATTCGACGATCAGTGGAACGGCCAGGCCCAAGGTTCGGCCACCCTCAGCGGCCGCATGCGCCATCCAGGCATCCAACTCAATGCCGTGGCGAAAAACCTGTCAGGCCCGCATCAACTCGCAATCGGCAACGCTTCTCTGACTGCCAACGTACAGCCCGATCTCGACGCCCCGCTTGCTGTGGAGGCCCAGCTGGGCAAAGCCAAACTGGGGGATCTCGCCGTGGACCGCGCCACCCTTTCCATCAGCGGAACCGAACGCGCGCATCGCGGCAAGCTTGCCGTTGCAGGAGCAGATCTGGTGCTGCAAGCCAGTCTGGCGGGGGGGCTGGATCAGGAAATGATCTGGCAGGGCACCCTTGAGCACCTTCAGCTGGACAAGCCCCGGGCGTTGCGGCTGGAAGCCCCGGCAAGCCTGAAAATGGGCCGTTCCGGTCTCAAGATCGGGCAGGCCCGTCTGAGTGCCGGCAAGGCCCAGTTCCACCTCGACGGATTCGACCTGACCCCCTCGGAAATGCGTACCGCCGGCCGCTTCAACGGACTGCCAGTAGCCATGCTGGGTCTTCCGCTGCGTCGTGATTTGCGCAGCGACGAACTGCTGGGCGGCGATTGGAATATCGTGGCGACAGACACGCTCAACGGCCACCTCAGGATCTGGCACGAGGCAGGAACGTGGACCGTAGAGGACCTCACCCTGACACCCACCCACGCCACCCTGGACGCAAGAGCCCGAAACAGTCGCGTCGAGGCGAAGGCGGATCTGAGATTGAAGAACGGCAGCACGCTCGACCTGCAGTTCGCCACCCAGGTCGCCCGGGACGGGCAGGCCTGGACGGTCCCACCGGCATCTCCCCTGAGCCTGAAGGCGACAGGACACGTCACATCGCTCGCCTGGCTGGGACCTCTGCTACAGAAAGATCTCGACATCGTTGGCCGCCTCGATCTCGACGTTGCGGCACAGGGCGACTGGAAGCAACCCAGAGTTTCGGGCCGAATTCAAGGCCAGGACATCGGCATCCGGCATTTGTCCAGCGGCTCGAATTTCAGCGACGGCTCCCTGCAGGCCCGCCTGGATGGCCAGCAGATCATTCTGGACAGGTTCGAGTTGAAGAATGGCGCCGGCCGACTGAAGGCAAGCGGCCGTGCAAAGCTGGGAGAACACCCCGACCTGCAACTCCATTTCCGGGGCGATAACCTGGCACTGGTGGAACGCAGGGATCTGGATCTGGATGCCAATCTGGCGGGCGATCTGGTGCTCGACCAGCAGGGGGCGACGCTGACCGGCAAGGTCACGGTGAATCGGGGGCTGATGGTTCTCGGCGGTTCGTACGCCCCCACGCTCTCGTCGGACGTGCGAATCAAGGGCCAGGCCCCCAAAGTGCGGACAGCGCAGGCGCTCGGGATGACGCTCGATGTAATGATCGACTTGGGAGATGACTTCAAGGTGAAATCCAGCGAGAAAAGCCAGCTGCTGGGTGGGCGCTTGCCCTTGCAGACCGGCGGCTTCCGTTCCCGCATCGAGGGGCAGGTCCGCCTGCAGGGCGAGCGCGGGAAGCCAGTGCTGTCCAAAGGGGAAATCAAGGTGGTCGATGGCTCCTATTCCATGCTGGGGCAACGCCTCGACATCGAGCGCGGCAACATCCTGTTCGACGGACCGCCGGATAATCCCACCCTGGATATCTCGGCCGTGCGCAAGAAACCACAGATGACGGCCGGGATGAGCATCACCGGCACGGCCCAGAATCCCCGGACCCGGCTGTTTTCGGATCCGGACGTACCCGACCAGGAAAAACTGTCCTGGCTGCTGTTCGGCCGCGGCGGACAGCCGGTTGACAGCAGTCTGACTTCGGCGACCGGCAGCCTCGCGGGGGGGCTGACCTCCTTCGGCTTCCAGCTCTCGGACAAGCTCTCTGTCGCGTATGAGCAAGGTGCGACGGGCACGGACAACTTCGTGACCTTCTATACCGATATCAACGAAAAACTCAGTGCCGAAGCAAGCGCCGGCGACAAAACTGCCGTCCGCCTGTTCTATACATTCATTCTCGGCGGCTCGAAGTAGAACCGCCCCACGTGGCGAACGTGGCATTGCTGTGCTTCGGCCCCGGCCGGGCCATCGCCACGATGCGAAGCGATGGTTCGGCTAGCGCGACGCCCCGGCTTGCAGTTGGTGAAGCAGCCGTTCCACTTCAGGGTCGCCCGGGAAGGCCTTGGCCAGTTGCTCTGCCGCTCGGCGTGAGGCGGGGAGATTGCCGGTGTCGCGCAGAAACAGCACCCGCACGGTCAGCAGGTCGCGACTGTAAGGATGCTGCTTCAATGCCTGTTCGACGACGCGAATCGCCTCGGCCGGTTTCCCGGTCGAATTCAACGCGACGGCGTAGACATAAGCGTAGCGCGGGTTGGATGGATCGAGCGTCACAGCCCGCTGCAACGCGACGACAGCAGACTCCGTTTCGCCTTGCCGGACAAGAGCTAGTCCGAGCGAATGCTGCAGGGTCGCCGCAGCGGGCACCGCCTTCAGACCGTCCAGCAGGACGACCGTGGCCGCAGCCTCGTTGCCATGGGCCCGGAGCATGTCGGCAAAGTTGGCATAGGCGGGAACGTAGCGCGGGTCGAGCGCCAGCGCGGCGCGAAACTCCAGCGTAGCTTCGTCGTAGCGTCCCAGCGCAGCCAGGAAGGATCCGAGGTTGGTCCGGTGCTCGCGACGGTCCGCGCGGTAACGTTCGGCCGCGATGTATTCCGCCGCTGCGCGATCGAATGCGGCCTTCTGTGTGATGTCGAGTTGCGATGCGACAGGCGCGAGCACGCTGGCGGCTTCGATGCGTACCGCCCTCATGGGGTCGGAGAGGAGCGGCACCGCCAAAGGCGCACGTGCATCCAGGGGGATGCTGGCGAGCGTCTGCAGCGCCCCCAGCCGGACCAGCGCGCTCGGGTCGCGCAAGCCTTCCATTAACGCCGCGGCCGTGGCCCGGCTGGTCGGGGTGCCGAGCTCGGCGAATGCCGTAGCCCGTGCGATCGCCGGCTGCGTGGCGTCGCCGGCGACCGCCGCCAGCAGCGCCTGCGCGTCGGGCAAGCCGGCATTGGCGGCAGCGAACGCGGGCGCGAAGCGCTGGGTGCCCTGCGGGTCGTGGCCGACCCACTGCTTCACCTGGCCCGCCGCCCACGCCGCCTTGCGGTCGGCGTGGCAGCCGTTGCATGCGTTCGGGGTACCGAACCTGACCGACTGATCCGGCCGCGGCACGCGCAGGCTGTGATCGTGGCGCGGGTCGACCACCATGTAGGTCGTGGTCGGCATGTGGCAGGCCGTGCAGGCCGCCCCGGCGCTGCCCGGCTTGTGGTGATGATGCTGCGCCGTATCGTATTTGGCGGGCTGGTGGCAGCTGGCGCACAGCGTGTTCCCGGCGGCGCGCACTTTTCCGCTGTGCGGGTTGTGGCAGTCGCTGCACGTCACCCCTTTCGCGAACATCTTGCTCTGCTGGAACGAGCCCCAGATGAAGACCTCGTCGCGCTGCTGGCCATCGGGATGGTAGAGCGGGCTCGTCAGCAGCATCGGACGGTAGTAGTCGAGGAAAGGCTTGCCAGCTTCGTAACCTTCGGCGATCTGGCTGCGCCGGGAATGGCATTGCGCGCACACCTCGATTTCGTGCTCGGCCGTGCGCGGATGCGAACGCACCGCATTGCCCGCCGCGTTCGGCGCCCAGGTGACGCCGTGGCGCTCGTCAAAACGAACGCTCAGGCCCTTGCTGGCGTCGTCCGCCGTGGACTTGCCGGCCTGCATCGCCTCGGCCCAGGCCAGATGGCGCGAGCCCGGGCCATGACACGCCTCGCAGCCGACGTTGATTTCCGCCCAGCTTGTCTGGAAGCGGTTGGCGGCGGGATCGTAATTCTTTTTCAGCTCGGTCGAATGGCAGTCGGCACAGACGAAATTCCAGTTGTGCGCGGCGCGCGTCCAGTGCAGTTCGTCGTCGTGGGTGATCCGATCCTTCGGATACAGATGGAACCAGCGCTGGCCACCTTTACTGGCGGGGTGCGTGTCCCACGCGATCGACAAGGCCTGCAGCCGGCCGTCCGGAAACTCGACCAGATACTGCTGCAGCGGATGGACGCCGAAGGTGTACTTGATTTGGAAGTCCGCCAGCTTTCCATCCGATCCGTCGGTGCGCACGTAGAACTTGCCGTCGCGCCTGAAGAAGGTGCTGGTGATGCCGGCGTAGCTGAACGTCGCATCATTGAAGTCGCCGAGCACGCTCTGCTCGCTCGCCTCCGCCATCGCGGCCTGGTGCTGCGACTGTCGCCATTCCGCGGTTTCGGCCGCGTGGCAGGATTGACAGGCAGCGACGCCGACATATTGGGCGGTATCGCTCGCCTGGGCGGATGGCAGCAGACTCTCGGTCCCGGGGCTGGTCCGATTCTGGAACCACAGGATGCCCAGGACGACGACGATCAACACGGCCAGGACTCCACCCCAGCCTGCTATGCGTCGCATATTCGAATGTTTCCCGTCAGCGGGTGGATGCCTTTTTGCCACGACGTTTCTTTCGCTCAGTAAAGAAATTCACGGCCCTCGGTCGTGAATTGTCAGCCCAAAATATGGCTTGCTTCCATCATGCCGCACATGGCCGTTCACGGTTTAATGTCCCCGTTCCCGCACGGCTGCCCGGCCACCGTTGCCGGGCGCATGATGGCACTCCCTCTTTGCATGCCCGTACCCCGGCATGCTGCCGGATCATGCTTCGCCGGGAATGAAGCCTGGGCTATTTGCAGGTTCCGCTGCAGCGGATCACCCGCTCGGCACAGGTGATGCCTTCGAACTGTCCGGCCAGGGAATCGTCTATTTCAGTACCGGAGTGAGGACGCTCGGCATCGTTGCACTGGTATTCGGAAGTGACGAAGGTGACTCCGGATATCCATTGCACATCCGTGCATTCCATCTTGCTGACGCCAAAGCGCATGCCGACTTCGTACGTACCGCACAGCAGGCCTCTGTGCCGGACCGGGCCTTCGATGTGCCAGGTACCGTCGCGCTTGAGCCAGCCCGTGAATTCGCCGAAACGGAAGTTCTTGCGCTGAATCTCGAAGCCCTGCACCTGGACGTTGGGCATCATGGCGGGTGCCTGGGCTCGCTGCTCGCTGGCGATCGCCGCGGGCGACGTGGATAGCGCAGCGATCATCAGCCCCGGTGCGGCAATTGCCAGGCACCGGCTGCGCCGCTGCGCCACGCCAAGCAGGTGCATCGACCCGTCATGCGACCGCATGGGGGCGTTCGGATTCCGGGTAGAACCGGGTAATACCATTGCTTGGCTCATCAAGTGAAGCTCCTGTCTGATTGGGGAGAGGGCTCAACTCAGGGCCCGTTCCAATTCCCTGAGCGGCATTCCGGCCAGCGTTCGCAGCGCTTTGCCGGATCATGCCTCGTCAGCCAAATTATGCGTGTTTCCCCCTACCATTGGTGTAAAAAAATGCGTACAATTCGTCTCCTTCAAATGCGCCGGTAGCTCAGCTGGATAGAGTACTTGGCTACGAACCAAGGGGTCAGGAGTTCGAATCTCTTCCGGCGCACCAAATATCAAGGGGTTAGGTAGAAATACCTGACCCCTTTTCTTTTCTGCGCTACCTATGCGCTACCGCCAGAATCAATTCAGTTGTAATTCGAGTGCAATGGATGCATCAATTACTGAGGTGTTTATGTGTGTTTACAGGGGTAATAAACACTGCTGGAATGACCTAGGAAGCAATTAGAAGCTTCTGGGGCATTTGATGCTCGATGGTGTATAGGTGGTGTGAACTCTAGGTGGACATAATGAGGCGTGGCTTGGTGACTGCCAAAGCTGGCCCCATAGGGGGAAAGGATCATGGCCCACCCAATTCAGATGGGCCTCAGAATTTTGTGGTGAAACCTTCCTTGGCTACATGGAGCATACGACCCCCAGTGAGATCGAAGCGATACTGTTAGCAGGAACCGGTACCCAGTCTTTACCGTTAAAGGGAACATTGAGTGCTTCGCCTATCGCCATTTGGCTCTTGAATGCTTGAAGGTAGAGGACCCGTAATCCCCCTCCCATGCAGTCGTATTCCGATTGGTAACGTAAAGACCGAACTCCATCGCCGAAAACATCGGCTTTGAAGTCTTGAATCTCCCAGACACGTCTGAGGTTACCTGCCTTGCGGAAGGTGTCTGGAGCAAGGAACAGAACCGTGTCCTCCGTCTCACCAACCTTCACCCACTCAGCAGCCACTGTGGCACTAAAGGTCAAAGCCATAAGGACAAGCATTAGGCGTTTCACGATGATCCTCCCTGCGAATTCTTGTGTGGATGTAGCTTGCTACTCTACCTCGGCGAACAGTACCCCGGAAACGCCAAATGTTTAGCCTTGCGTATCTCGGAGGGGGTATTAAAGCCAAATCACTTACATACTACTTACATGAAGCCATAAAAAGCAAAAAGGCCGTGGCCTAAGTGCCTGATTTTATCGGTGCGCTGGTGTGACCTCCAGGTACATACCTCCACCATCAAACAGGCGGGCGGCCTTCTGGCCCGGCTTTGCACTACGGACAGTCAAATCGCTAAGCGCCATGGGTTTCCTCCTATTTGGGGGTATGTGGTTTTGAGTCTTGGCGAAATGCCCCCAAAATACCCCCATTAGTGGGGGTATTTCTTAGGATCATACTAAACCTTATCGGACGAACAGACAAACAAAAAGCCCGGTTTTACGCGGGCTTCAGGGTGTTACTGGACATTATTGGATGTTTAACTGGTGCCGCTTGTCGGATTCGAACTGACGACCTACCGCTTACAAGGCGGTTGCTCTACCCCTGAGCTAAAGCGGCGACGGGCGACATTATAACGATGCCGCGCGATGGATTGACCAATTACTTGACGACTTTGAGTGAAGGCTTGCCCTTGGGCGGGTGCGGGCGCCTCGTCCGGATGAGGCAGGCGGTTCGTGGTCAGGCGGCTCGGGCGGGTCGACGGGTTCGAAATGCAGGCCTTGTCCGTTTTCGCGCGCAAAGATGGCGGCGACCCGATCGACCGGAATGGATATCTCGTGCGAGACGCCGCCAAAGCGCGCGGAAAACTGGATCCAGTCGTTGTCCAGCGTGAGATTTCGCGTCGCGCCGGCACTGATGTTCAGCACGATCTGGCCATCCTTGACGAAGCCGGCGGTACGCGGGTGCGGCCATCCACCGCAACCAGAAGTTGCGGGGTGTAGCCCGAATCCGCGCACCATTCATACAGCGCACGGATCAGATACGGCTTGGTTGAAATCTCGGCCACCTGCCTGCCTTACTTGCGCAACGCCTTTTCGGTGGGCGTCAGTGCACTGATGAAGGCGGGACGGCTGAACAGGCGCTCACGGTACTTGAGCACGGGCGCGGCCACCTTCGGCAGTTCGATGCCGTAATGCTCGAGGCGCCACAACAGCGGTGCAATCGCCACATCCAGCATGGAGAACTCGTCGTTCATCAGGTATTTCTGCTTGGTGAGGATGGGCGAGAGCTGCGACAGGCTGTCACGGATTTCCTGGCGCGCCTTGTCCGACCCCTTGCCAAGGCTGTGCTCCAGCGTGTTGACGTGGGTGAACAGGTCGTGTTCGAAGTTGAACAGCACCAGCCGCGCGCGTGCGCGCATGACGGGATCCGGCGGCATCAGTTGCGGATGCGGAAAACGCTCGTCGATGTATTCGTTGATGATGTTGGACTCGGTCAGGATCAGGTCGCGTTCGACCAGCACCGGCATCTTGCCGCTGGGGCTGATGCTGGCGACTTCTTCCGGCTTGTTGTGCATGTCGACATCGATGACTTCGAAGTCCATGTCCTTTTCGAACAGAACGATGCGGCAGCGGTGGCTGTATGGGCAGGTACTGCCGGAATACAAGGTCATCATGGCGGGGGCTCCCTAAGGTGTTGCGTGTGTTTGATGCTTAAAACGCCAACAGCCGGACACAGTCCGGCTGTTGGCTAAACGGCATGACCGGGTTCAGTGAATGTCTTTCCAGAACTCTTTCTTCAGGTAGTAGGCCACCACAAAGAAGAACGCCAGAAAAGCCAGAACGATGAGCCCGAGCTGCTTGCGCTGGAGTTGGGCAGGCTCGCCCATCCACTCCAGGTAGTTGACCAGATCGCCGACCATGGCATCGTACTCGGCCAGCGTCACGCTGCCGGGCTTGGCCAGTTCGAGGCGCTCGATCACTTCATGCTCGCCCTCTTTCTTGTAGACCGGCACCATTTCGCCCTGCAGGTCCCACAGCACGTGCGGCATGCCCACCTTGTCGAACACGGTGTTGTTCCAGCCGGTGGCACGGCGTATCGTCACGGTAGAAGCTGCGCAGGTAGGTGTACAGCCAGTCGGCACCGCGCGAACGCGAGATCACGCTGAGGTCGGGCGGCGTCGCGCCGAACCAGGCCTTGCCGTCTGCCTTGGTCATGGCGACCTTCATGGTTTCACCCGGCTTTTCGGCGGCGAACATCAGGTTGTCCTTGATCTGGTCTTCGGTCAGGCCCAGGTCCTGCATGCGCGAGTAGCGCATGGAACCGGCGCTGTGGCAGTTCAGGCAGTAGTTCACGAACATGCGGGCGCCGCGCTGCAGCGACTCCTGGTCGGCCAGGTTGACCGGCGCCTTGTCGAGGTGAACAGTGGCGCCGGATGCAAAGGCCAGGACGGGAGCTGCCGCCAGCAGGAAAAGAAAATTCTTCAAGCGTTTCATTTAGCCAGTCACCCTTTCCGGTTCCGGTTTGGTTTTGTCAATCGAGGTATACCAGGGCATCAACAGGAAAAACAGGAAGTAGATCACTGAGAAGATCTGGGCAAAAATCGTCGCCACCGGGGTGGACCGGCAACAGGCCCAGATAGCCCAGCCCGATGAAGGACATGATGAACAGGGCCAGCATGATCTTGTAGATCGGGCCGCGATAGCGGATCGACTTGACCTTGCTGCGATCCAGCCAGGGCAGGAAGAACAGCAACACGATCGACATGCCCATCGCCACCACGCCGGGGAACTGCGAACCGAACATCGGCGGCACCGCACGCAGGATCGCGTAGAACGGGGTGAAGTACCACAGCGGCGCGATATGCTGCGGCGTCTTCAGCGGATCGGCCGGAACGAAGTTGTTGGCTTCGAGGAAGTAGCCGCCCATTTCCGGGCGCGAAGAACAGAATCGCCGAGAACACCATCAGGAAGACGATCACGCCGACGATGTCCTTCACCGTGTAGTAGGGGTGGAAGGGAATGCCGTCGAGCGGAATGTGCGTCACCGGATCCTTGTGCTTCTTGATTTCGATGCCGTCCGGGTTGTTGGAGCCGACTTCGTGCAGCGCCACCAGGTGCACCACGACCAGTGCGAGCAGCACCAGCGGCAGGGCAATGACGTGGAAGGCGAAGAAGCGGTTCAGCGTGGCGTCCGAAATCACGTAGTCGCCGCGAATCCAGATCGACAGGTCTTCACCGATGAAGGGCACGGCGGCAAACAGGTTGACGATCACCTGCGCGCCCCAGAACGACATCTGGCCCCACGGCAGCAGATAGCCGAGGAAGGCTTCGGCCATCAGCGCCAGATAGATCAGCACGCCGAAGATCCAGATCAGTTCGCGCGGCTTGCGGTACGAACCGTACATCAGGCCGCGGAACATGTGCAGATAGACGACGACGAAGAACATCGAGGCGCCGGTGGAGTGCATGTAGCGGATCAGCCAGCCCCACTCGACGTCACGCATGATGTACTCGACGGAGGCGAAGGCGAGTTCCGCATCCGGCTTGTAGTTCATGGTGAGGAAAATGCCGGTGACGATCTGGATCACCAGCACCAGCAGCGCCAGCGAACCGAAGAAATACCAGAAGTTGAAGTTCTTGGGCGCGTAGTACTCGGACAGATGCGCCTTGTAGGTTGCGGTGAGCGGGAATCGGTCATCGACCCAACCCATCATTTTTTGCAGGGCAGACATTATTTAAGCTCCTTTTGCGTCTACACCGATCAGCAACCTGGCGTCGCTGAGGTATTGATGAGGCGGAATCACCAGATTGGTCGGGGCCGGCGCACCCTTGAACACGCGTGCGGCGAGGTCAAATCGCGAGCCGTGGCAGGGGCAGAAGAAGCCGCCCGGCCAGTCGCGCACCCAGATCCGCTGCGCCGACATCCCTGCGGTAGGTCGGCGAGCAGCCGAGGTGGGTACAGATGCCGACTGCCACCAGGTATTCCGGCTTGATCGAGCGGGTTGCATTCTTGCAGTAATCAGGCTGCTGCGGCTGTTCGCTGTTGGGATCGGCCAGCTGGCCGTCGTTCTTGGGCAGCAGGTCAAGCATTTCCTTGGTGCGATTGACGATCCACACCGGCTTGCCGCGCCACTCGACCGTCAACAGCATGCCCGGCTCGATCTTGCTGATATCCACTTCCACCGGTGCGCCTGCCGCCTTGGCGCGTGCACTCGGCATCATGCTCATCACCAGCGGCACCGCCACACCCGCCGCCGCAACCCCGCCCACAGCGCTGGTCGCGGCGATCAGGAATTTTCGTTTACGTGTGTCCACTTTTTGCCCATCGACTTCCTGGCTCATGTTTACCTGACCTGAACGAGTTGCGATAAAACCGGCATTCTAACCAATTTGCCGCCCTGACCGGAAGCCCGATGTGCGAGATAACGCGATGCGCAACCGCCCCTGGGCTATAATCGCCGGCTGGCAAAATTCACGCCAAGTCTCTGAATTCAATCAACATGCGCAAAATCTGGTTGCTTTTCGCCCAATCCACGACGGTCGCCCTGGGCGTGCTGTTCATCATCGCCCTGTTCAAGCCCGACCTCCTGCGCTGGCAACCGCAACCGCAGAGCCTCACCATCCAGCAGGCACAGCAAGCAGCGACTGGCGGGCGCAACCCCGTCCGAATCCTTCGCCCCGGCGGCAAAGAAAGTCATCCCGACGGTGGTCAACGTCTTTACCCAGCAAAAGATACACAATCCGGCGCATCCCGCGCTTGCAGGACCCGATTTTCCGCTATTTCTTTGGCGACCGGCTGGATTCGCGCCCGCGCCAGGCATCCAACCTCGGCTCGGGCGTGATCGTCAGCCAGAATGGCTACATCCTCACCAACCAGCATGTCGTCGAAGCTGCCGACGAAATTCAGGTGGCGCTGGCAGACGGCAAGATCCTGCCTGCACGCGTGGTGGGCACCGACCCCGAAACCGATCTGGCGGTGCTTAAAATTGATGCGGGCGACCTGCCTGCCATCACCTTCGCCCAGGCCGACAGCCTCAAGGTGGGCGACTGGGTGCTGGCGGTAGGCAATCCGTTCGGCGTCGGCCAGACCGTGACCGCAGGCATCGTCAGCGCCCTCGGACGCACCCATCTCGGCATCAACACCTTCGAAAACTTCATCCAGACCGATGCCGCCATCAACCCGGGCAACTCGGGCGGTGCGCTGGTCGATGCGGCCGGCAACCTGGTCGGTGTCAACAGCGCAATCTATTCGCGAACCGGCGGTTCGCAGGGCATCGGCTTTGCCATTCCCGTCAGCATCGTGCGTCAGGTGATGGAACAGATCATCAAGATCCGGCAGCGTGACGCGCGGCTGGGTCGGCATCGAAGTGCAGGACCTGACCCCCGAACTGGCAGAATCCTTCAATCTGAAAAATGCGGAAGGCGCCCTGATCGCGGGGGTGCTGAAGGGCGGCCCCGCCAGACGCGGGCGGCGTGCGTCCGGGCGATATTCTGCTGGCTGTCAACGGCAAGCCGGTCACCGACTCGGCCTCGCTGCTCAACCTGATTGCCGACCTGAAGCCGGGTGAAGAAACAGGCCTCAGGGTGTCGCGCAAGCAGAAAATGCTCGATCTGAAAATTCGGGTCGGGCGCCGCCCTATGCAACGTGCAGAGGAAGCGTCACAGGGGCCCGCAGCCAACTAGAACAAGCGGGCGCTCAGCCTGACGCCGCTTGCGCCAGCAAGCGCATGCGGGTTGGGTAGACGAAGGCATCGCGCTCCATCGACGGCACACGCAAGGATGCAGCACGGCGCGCCCGTCGATTCAATTCGGGATCCGTCAGGCGCAGGCTGGCCAGGATCAGCACATCCGACGGCGAATACAGCGCACCATCGGCCATCGCTAGCTCGGGCTGCAAGGTGGCGAGCAGGGGCTGTGCTTCATGCTTCCAGCCCTGTTCGCCCCAGAACATGTTCCAGGCGGTTTGTGCGAGTTTCCCTGCGGCTTCGCGCGATTGTCGGTTGCCCGTGGCATCGGCATGGTCAAGCAGCCCCTGCACGACATACGCGTAATCCTCGAGTTCGGCTTGCGGCAGAACCTTTCCCTGCGCCATTGTTTTCATCAGGCGCCCTTCCTTGACCAGCCGGGTCAGCAGGAATTTTTGCAGGCGGTCGGCACGCAAGCGATAAACCGGGTCCAGTTGAACGGACTGGCTGAACGCCGACAACGCCAACCCGTTCAAGCCGGCATTCATCTTGTTGTCCTTGGGCAGGCTGCGCGCCCGCCGCACCGGACGCAGGGTATCTGCAGCCTCGGCGAGCAATTGCTGCTCGTCTGCCGTCGGGGTGACGTTTTCCACGGGCAGATAGCCCTCGGCAAAATTGCGTGCAGCGTCGAGCCGCCATACCCGCCGCACGGCAGCATAGACTTCGGGCGGCAACCGCCGCTTCAGGTCAGCGGGTTCCCACAGATACACGGCGCCCTCCCGTCCCGCTTCATCCACCGCCGAGGTGCTGCTGTAGAAACCGCCGCTGGCGTCCAGCAACTCGCCCTGCATGAAATCGAGCGTGCTGCGGGCAATATTGCGGTAACGCGGTTGCCGCAGGACTGTCGCGGCCCGCAGATACAGCATGGCCAGATGCGCATTGTCGTAGAGCATTTTCTCGAAATGCGGCGTGTCCCACCCGGGATCCGTGGTGTAGCGGAAGAACCCGCCGCCGATGTGGTCGCGCAGCCCGCGCGCCGCCATCTGATCGAAGGTCAAACGCAAAAACTCGGCCAGCCTGGGATCCGGCTGCCGCGCTTGCCGCTCGAGCAACGCGTCCAATTGGGGGGCCATGGGAAATTTGCTGACCTGCCCGAGGCCGCCATGCAATGTGTCGGCCTCCTGCCACGCCCCGGCCATGAATTGCTGCCATGCGCTTTCGGTGCGAGCAACGCTGAACGGCGCACGGACTGGCAGTTGCGCGGGGGGTGGCGCAGCCTGCCGGGCCAGGTGGCGGATACCTGTGCTATCTGTTGCCCAGCGCCCTGAAAGCTGGGTCAACAGCTTGCGAAAATCGTCCGGCGGCATATACAGCACAACGAACGCCGGGTAACCCTCGGGGGTGACAAAGGCATTCAGTGGCCAGCCCGCCACGCCACTGAGTTGTGCCGAGAAGGTTTGCAGCGCATCGTCGAGGCCGCTGTTGAGTTCGCGGTCGACCTTGACCGGGATGAAATCGCGATTGAGCAGCGCAGCAATCTGCGGATTCTTGTAGCTTTCGCGCTGCATGACGTGACACCAGTGACAGGCGAAGTAACCCACCGAAACGAACAGCAGCTTGTTTTCACGCCGGGCACGCGCAAGGGTATCGGCATTCCACTCCTGCCAGGCAACCGGATCGCTGCCATGCAGCGCCAGATAGGGCGACGGATGGTTCGCCAGCCGGTTCACCGGACTGGCGCCCGCTGTTGCAGCGGGCGCCAGAAGAATCAGCAGCAGGACTGCGATTCTGGCCCTGTGTTCAAACCCGAACATAGGTCCAGCCTTGCTGGAGCCGGGTAATGATTTCGCCAATGGCAGTAGGCGCAACTCGGGCGGCGGGCAACAGCACCACCTGCTGACCCTCTTTTGTGAACCGGGCAACCGACTGACCGCAAGCCACCCACTGCAGGTTGGCATGAAGGCGCTTCAAGCGCGCGATGCGCTCCGCATAGGGACTCACGCCTTCACGCAGCAGATCGAGTCCATGACTATTGGCGATAACCTCAAGCTGCATCGCCCTGCCCTGTTGTTTTGCCTCGTTCAGCAAATGTTCGGCCTCATCAAGCACCGCCAGCATCTTGGCAGGGGCATCGTTATCGAGATGCAGCATCACCCGATTCGGATCGGCCTCATGCATCAGGCTAACTTTCTGAAATCCACTGGATACCGCTGTGGGGAGCGCTGCCGACAATTTCGATTCATTGCCACGCAAAGCCCAGCCACCACTCAATCCTGCTGCCAGGACCAGACAACCGAGTGCAAGTCGCTGCACCAACTGCCAACGTGGCATGCTGTGTGACTTGCGGCCGTCGGCAGCAGGGGGATCGACATACGCCAGCCGCACCATGCTCTGCAGGCTGCGCAGGTTGCAGACACGCTGCGCCAGATCCTGGTCTTCGCGCATTCTGGCAATCAGTGCCTCACACTCGGCCACATCGAGTTCGCCATCGACGAAGGCATTCAGGGTTTCGTCAGACACGACGGGGTTCATTTCACTCTCCTCAGCAGCGGCTGTGCCATGGGCTGCTGCATTGCGGTTTTCAGCAAGGTCTGTCTCAGGCTCGTTCGCGCCCGCGACAGGCGACTCATCACCGTACCAACCGGGATAGCCAGGATCGTGGCCACTTCTGCATAGCCGAACTCTTCCAGGTCCACCAGGGTCAGCACCTGACGTTGCCCCATCGGCAAGCGCGCCACCGCTGATCGCACACAGGCGATAACCTGGTCGCGATCGCAACTCGCCTCGGGGGTGTCGGTACTGGATTCAAGTTCGTCCTGCCAGTCCTCGATATCGTCAAAGTCGCGCCGGCTGCGCAGATGGTCGAGCCAGCAGTGGTTCATGATCGTCACCATCCACGCCTTGAGCGCCGCCTCATCGCGCAGTTGGGCACGCCGTGACCAGGCCTTGGACAGGGTTTCCTGCACCAGATCATCGGCCAAAGCAGCATCGTGGCACCATGAATAGGCGACGCGATAAAGCAGCGGACGCAACGCCTCGATGCTGGGACGTAGAGGGCCAAACAGAAAACGGCTGATGATGGTCATGTGGGGGTGACGGATCGGGTGGTCCTTTTATTCCAGAAAATTTGTTCTGCAAGGATGGAATAAGCGTGCCAGTATTTGCGTCCTATAGATAGGCTTCCATAAAGCCCTTTTATATTTCATTAGATATCAATTAAGGAGATTCAACATGACACGCTCGTTCAAGCCCCTGCTCGCCGCCCTGATTCTGGCAACCGCGCCCATGACCTTCGTCGCCTCCGAGGCCAACGCAGGCACCGAAATTGAAGTCCAGGAGAAAGTGGTTTATCACGTCAACGACTACACGGTTGCCCGCGTCGCCATGCGCAACATCGAAAACCACCTCAATGCCGCCCCCGATGCAAAGATCGTCGTGGTCACCCACGGCAAGGGCATCGACTTCCTGCTCAACGACGCCAAGGACGAAAAGGGCGCCTACGCGCCCCAAGTTGCCGGACTGAAGAACCGCGGCGTCACCTTCGATGTATGCCAAAACACCCTCAAGGGCCGCAAACTGGATGATAGTGCCGTGCTCATGGAAGCCCAGGTGGTGCCTTCCGGCGTGGCCGAAATCGGAAAACTGCAGTCCAAGGAAGGCTACGTCTACATCAAACCCTGAGTCACGCCCGATCCAGGCTTTCCGCAGCGCCGGCCCGTATTCTGGGCCGGCGTTTTTTTATTCACGATCTCCCCAAACAGCACCGCAAACCGGAATCATGAAAAACCGCGCTGCGTCAGGGCCGCGTTGCGCGCCTGCGCTCATGCAGGCCGGATGAAGTGCTCGCGGTAATACTTCATCTCATCGATGGATTCGTAAATATCGGCCAGGGCCTCGTGCTTGTTGGACTTCTTGAATCCTTCTGACAGCCCGGGCCGCCAGCGCTTGGCTAGTTCCTTCAGCGTGCTGACGTCGAGGTTGCGATAGTGGAAAAACGCTTCCAGGTGCGGCATGTAGCGCGCCATGAAGCGCCGATCCTGGCAGATGGAGTTGCCGCACATCGGCGACGTCCTGGCCGGAACATGCTGCTTCACGAACGCCAGCATCTGCGTCTCGGCTTCGGCCTCGTCCAACTGCGAGGCCTTGACGCGGTCGATCAACCCCGATTTGCCGTGCGTGCCCTTGTTCCAGTTGTCCATCGCATCCATGACCTCGTCGGGCTGATGCACCACCAGCACCGGGCCTTCGGCGACGGTGTTGAGGTCGGCATCGGTGACGACGATGGCGATTTCGATGATGCGGTCGGTGTCGGGCGACAAGCCGGTCATTTCCATGTCCAGCCAGAGCAGATGCGTGGGATTAAGCGCCATATCGGTTTCCTGATTAATGTGGTCCCTATTTTCGCATAGACCATGATTGCCACGGGGTGGCAGAAGCTTCGGCTTGCAGCCATAATTCAACACTCTTGTCCCGGAGTTTTGCCATGAAAATCCTGATGATGCTATTTGCAGCAGCAATGTATTCCGCGGCAGCCCATGCCGCCCCTGACGCCAGTGGCGACCCCAAGTCCGGAAAACCCTTGCATGAAAAGGACTGCGTCAGCTGCCACGCCAGAATGTTCGGAGGGGATGGCAGCAAGATTTACACGCGCGCCGACCGCAAGGTCAAAACCAGGCAGCAACTGGCGGCCCAGATTTCGGCTTGCAATGCCAACGTCGGCGTAGGCTGGTTTCCGGAAGACGAAGCGCACGTGGCCGCTTACCTCAACCAGCAGTACTACAAGTTCAAGTAAGGAGTTGCCATGACCACGGTTGTCGAGGAACTTGTCCGCAAAAAGTGCGCGCCCTGCGAAGGCGGCGTCGCGCCGCTGAACGACGCACAGATTACGCCGCTGCTCAAAGGCCTGGCAGGCTGGCAGCGCGACGGCATGAAAATCGCCAAGGAATTCAAGTTCAAGGATCACTACCAGACGCAGGCGTTCACCAATGCGGTGATGTGGGTGTCGCACCGCGAAGACCACCACCCCTTTCTCATCGTCGGCTACAACACCTGTCGCGTGGAATACTGGACGCACGCAATCGGCGGCTTGTCGGAAAACGACTTCATCTGCGCGGCCAAGGTGGACAGCCTGCTGGAAATCTAGGCACTTAAAGTCTATTAACGCTTCATCCGTTTATTTCCATGATTCAACCTGATTTGAATGGAGTTGTATGAACTGGATGGAAATTATCAGCGCCCACGTCATGTGGAAGCAGCGACTGACTGCATACCTGGCCGGCAAGAGTGAGGAAGAGCTCGATCCGGAAACGATCAAGCTCGACGACCGTTGCGCACTGGGCAAATGGATTTACGGCGACGGCAAGCCCATGGAAGTGCTGCCAGGATATGAAGAGGTACGCACACTGCACGCCACCTTCCACCAGAACGCCGCCCAGGTCGTCAGCCTGCATCTGGCCGGCGACACAGCCGGCGCCGAAGCCCTGTTGAACGGCGACTACTCCAGGCTGTCCGAAAAACTCAAGCATCGCATTCTTGGCCTCTCGAATCAGGTCAAGTCGGCCGGCAACGGAATTCCCAGATTCTGAACACGCTGCAAGGCCAGATCATTGCGGCGCACAGCCGCAGATTCATTGTCGACATTCCAGGGCGGCAACCGCTGTCGTGCATGGTGCAGGGGCGTCATCTGCGTCCCGTATGCGGCGACATCGTCAATCTTCGTCTGGAGGGTGCCCAGGGCATCATAGAAGGCCTGGCGCCGCGAACCAGCCTGCTCTACCGGTCCGACGCCTTCAAAACCAAGGCCATCGCCGCAAATGTGACCCAGATTGCCGTGGTCGTGGCTGCCCGGCCGAGTTTCTCGATGGAACTGGTGCAGCGTTGCATCCTGGCCGCCGAAGACCAGGGCATGGCGAGCCTGATCATTCTCAACAAAGCCGACCTGCCGGAAACGCCAGCAGCGCTCGAACGCCTGGGGCTGCTCACCCTCATAGGCTATCCGCTCGTCACAGTATCTGCGCTGACTGACGTGGCGCCGTTGCGGCCAGCCCTGCATGGCCACACCACGCTACTGATCGGTCAGTCCGGCATGGGCAAGTCCACGCTCATCAATGCGCTTTTTCCTGGCGTTGATGCCGTGACTGCCGAGTATTCGGAAGCGCTCGACAGCGGCCGCCACACCACCACCCACACCCGGCTGCACAGACTGGATGCCAAATCGTCGGTGATCGACTCACCTGGCCTGCAGGAATTCGCACTGCAGCACCTGGATGGCAATGCCCTGGCGCACGCTTTCGTTGAGTTTCGCCCGTTTCTGGGGCAGTGCCGGTTCCGCGACTGCAAGCACGAGACCGAACCCGGTTGCCGACTGCAGGAAGCGGTCACCGCAGGCGAAATCGACCCGGCGCGGCTGCGACTGTTCCAGACCCTGCGACGACTGCAGCACAATGCTGCACAACGTATATAAATCAACCATCTGCAATAAATAATGAGGAGAGCGCCATGAAGCCCATCCTGACCCTGCTGACGCTGCTGTGGCTGGGCATGCTTGCACCGGCCCATGCGGCCGGAAAATGGGTCGCCACCCCTTATGCCCCAGCCAAAGTCATGTTCGAGTTTTACCTGGATGACCCGCAGAAAATCGGCAGCGCGCTGTATTGGGTGCGTTCGTTAATGAATCCCCTGCTCGCATCGCCGTACAACTACTCGCCCGAGGATTTGAGCATCATCGTCGTGATCCACGGCACTGAAATCGTGACGGTGGCAAAAAAGAACGAGGCTAAATATCAGGAAGCGGTCAACCGCATGCGCTACTACGCCGACCTTGGGGTGTCGTTCAAGGTATGCGGCCAGGCGGCCGAGGATTATGGCTACGCGGTGAAGGATTTTCAGGACTTTATCGAAGTCGTGCCCAACGCGATCACAGAACTGGCGCACTGGCAGCAGCAGGGCTACGCGCTGATCCTGCCGCAGATTCTTGACAAGACGATCAACATCGAATCGATACGCTGAAAGGCGGCCTACTCGGGCCAGTGCTTGATATAACGCTTGAGCAGGCTGTTCTCGAAATTGGCTTCCTTGAGGCAGGCACGGGCCACATCGTGGAATGAAATGATCCCCAGCAGCGTGTTGCCATCGAGGATCGGCAGGTGCCCGATGTGCGACTTGGTCATCACGTCGCGCGCGTAATCCACCGAATCCTCGGCGCTGGCGACCACCGGCTCGGTCACCATGATGGTGCTGACTTGTGCGTCCTTGAGGTCGCATCCCTGCTTGACCATGCCCTTGACGACATCGCGCTCGGTCAGCAGACCGACCATCTCACCGTCCTGCAGCACCACCAGCGACCCCACGCCCAGACTCACCAGCTTGCCGACTGCACTGGTCACCGAATCGCTCGGTGCAATGCTGTGGATGTCGTCGCTTTTTAGCGTGAGGATTTCGCGAATCTGCATGTTTCTCTCCGGTGTCGGCTTGGGGTGTGCGTAATGATAGAACGATGCGGCGGGCCAGGCTACGGCCTGACCAGTGCCGCCTCGACCTGCTGGCGTTTTTCGTGGCCCGCCAAGGCTTCCACCAGCGCCAGCGCAAAGTCCATCGCCGTGCCCGGTCCGCGCGAGGTCAGCACCTTGCCGTCCTGGACCACGGCGTCACTGCTGACAGTCACGCCGGGCATGGCGTCGAGGAAACCGGGGTAACTGGTCGCCTGCCGGCCGTCGAGGATGCCGGCTTCGGCCAGCACCATGGGGGCGGCGCAGATGGCGGCAGTAAATTTTTGGGCTGCCGCCATTTTTTTCAGCAGCGCGATGATGCGCGCATCCTGCTTGAGATGCGACGCGCCGGGCATGCCGCCGGGCAGCACCACCATGTCGTAGTCGTCCTGCAAAGCCACGTCCAGCGACAGATCGGGCACCAACTGGACGCCTCGGCTGGCCACCACGATGCCCGGCTTGAGCCCTGCCGTCACCACTTCGATGCCGGCACGGCGCAGCAGGTCGACGATCGTGACCGCCTCGAGTTCTTCGCAGCCATCCGCCAGCGGAACCAGGACCTTGGCCATGCTCACCTCCCGTCAGTCGCGGAAATTCTGATATTGCAGGGGAAAATCCGCAATGCTCTTGCGCACCAGCGCGATGGTGTCCTGCAGCACGTCGCGCTTGGCGCCGGACACCCGAACGCTGTCACCCTGGATGCTGGCCTGCACCTTGAGCTTGCTGTCCTTGATGCACTTGACGATTTTTTTTGCCAGCTCGGTTTCCACCCCGGTCTTGACTGTCACGCTGCGCTTGACCTTGTTGCCCGAGACCTTCTCGACGCTGCCGATGTCCAGGCATTTCACGTCAATGGCACGCTTGGCAAGTTTTTGCGACAGGATGTCCTGCACCTGATCGAGCTGGAACTCGGTGTCGGCGAAAACCGTCAGCACATAGTCGGCCTGCTCGACGCGCGCATCGGAGCCCTTGAAGTCGAAACGGGTGGACACTTCCTTGTTGACCTGATCGACTGCGTTGCGCACTTCCTGCTTGTCGACCTCGGATACGATGTCAAAACTCGGCACGTTGATTACTCCTTTTCATCCATCACAAACGACTGAATCGGCAGCCCCGTTTCGTCATGGAATTCGGCTGCCGCCATCACCCCCAGCCGCGCGACCGCCTCGGCGTCGAGCGACGGCGCCCGGTAAGCGGCATACATGGCACCCAGGGCATACGGACTGCCGCTGCCGTAGGCATAGAACTTCGAGAACGCCTGCACCGTGCGATGCGCCGCCACCCCGAAAATCCCGTGCGGGTTGGCGATCAGCACGTCCATGCGGCTGGATTCCAGATCCTCTTCCTTGTCCTCTCCGGCCTGCAGATAATAGTGCTCCTTGAGGGCGCCGTGCAGGGTGTTCCAGACGCGAAAGATGCGCTCGGCCGAATCCAGTTGCGGCGGCGCCTCCAGCGAGGCAAAGTAATCCGTCAGTATCAACTTGAAAGTCGCCGACCCGGTGATCGCAATCAGGCTGTCGCCGACGCGAATGATCTTCTCGTGGTTCGCCACGTAGTCGGCGGATTCCTTGCCGCCGCCCCACTTCGTCAGCGTGTCGGCCGCAATCGCGATGCGGCCTTCCTTCCTGACGACGGTGACGGTGGTCATGGCTCAGCCCACCTCAACCGAAATGGCAGACGTAATGATACGGCTCGCCGGAAACCTCGATGTCGAAGCTGGAATTGCCCGGCACGCTGAACGACTGGCCGGCAGCGTAGGCTTTCCATTCGCTGTCGCCCGCCAGCTTGACGCGGCACGCGCCCGCCACAGTCTCCATGATTTCCGGTGTGCCCGTATTGAAGGTGAGCGTGGACGGCAGGATCACGCCGACCGATTTCTTGCTGCCGTCGGTAAACTGCACAGTGTGCGAGACGCACTTGCCTTCGAAGTAGACGTTGGCCTGCTTGCTGACGCTTACATTTTCGAATTGCGACATGTTCACTTCCCCCGCGCGGCGAATTTCGCGGCAATGCGCAGGCGCAGTGCGTTGAGCTTGATGAATCCACCCGCGTCCTTCTGGTCGTAGGCGCCGGCATCGTCCTCGAAAGTGGCGATTTCGGAATCGAACAGCGAATTGGTCTTCGAATCACGGCCGACGACGATGACGTTGCCCTTGTACAGCTTCAGGCGCACGCTGCCGTTGACGGTCGTCTGGGTATGGTCGATCAGCGCCTGCAGGGCTACCCGCTCGGGCGCCCACCAGTAGCCGTTGTAGATCAGGCTGGCGTAGCGCGGCATCAGGTCGTCCTTGAGGTGGGCGACTTCGCGGTCCAGGGTGATGGATTCGATGGCGCGGTGGGCTTTCAGCAGGATGGTGCCGCCCGGGGTTTCGTAGCAGCCGCGCGACTTCATGCCGACATAGCGGTTTTCCACCAGGTCGAGACGACCGACGCCGTGCTTGCCGCCGAGTTCGTTCAGTTTGGCCAGCACTTCGTGCGCGCGCATGCCGACGCCGTTGATCGCGACCACGTCGCCCTTGACGTAATCGAGGGTCAGGTATTCGGGCGCATCGGGTGCCTTTTCCGGCGACACGGTCCAGCGCCACATGTCCTCCTCGGCCTCGGCGTTGGGGTCTTCCAGATGGCGGCCTTCGTAGGAGATGTGCAGCAGGTTGGCATCCATCGAATAGGGGCTGCCGCCGGCCTTGTGCTTCATGTCCACGGGGATGCCGTGGGCTTCGGCGTAGGCGAGCAGTTTTTCGCGGGAGAGCAGATCCCATTCGCGCCAGGGGGCGATCACCTTGATGTCGGGCTTCAGCGCATAGGCGCCGAGTTCGAAGCGCACCTGGTCATTGCCTTTGCCGGTGGCGCCGTGGCAGATGGCGTCGGCGCCGGTTTCGTTGACGATATCGATCAGGCGCTTGGCGATCAGCGGCCGTGCGATCGAGGTGCCGAGCAGGTATTCACCCTCGTATACGGTATTGGCGCGGAACATCGGGAAGACGAAGTCGCGCACGAACTCCTCGCGCAGGTCGTCGATGTAGATCTGCTCGGGCTTGATGCCGAATTGCAGCGCCTTGGCGCGTGCCGGCTCGAGTTCCTCGCCCTGCCCGAGATCGGCGGTGAAGGTCACCACCTCGCATTGATAGGTATCCTGCAGCCACTTCAGGATGACGGAGGTATCGAGGCCGCCCGAATAGGCCAGCACAACTTTTTTGATGTCGCTCATGGTGATTGGACTCAGTGAGTGGAACCGGATGTGTTCTTGTCGATGATTTCGATCTGGCCGGGAAAGCCGCCGATCTTCAGGATGTCGAGGTTGGTGGCCAGGCTGGCCTTCTCGATTTCGATGCCGACGACGCGGCCGTCTTCCGACAGGTTGAGCACGATGCCTTCGTGCGCCTCCCACGCCTGCGCGGGGTTTTCAGGGCTGATTTCGACATAGAGCGAATCCATGTCCTTGAGGTAAGCGATGTTCATGTTCAGCTTTCAATTTTTCCGAGCAGCAAATATTCCATCAGGGCCTTCTGCACATGCAGCCGGTTCTCGGCCTCGTCCCACACCACCGATTGCGGGCCGTCGATCACCTCTGCCGTGACCTCCTCGCCGCGATGCGCGGGCAGGCAGTGCATGAAAACGGCATCCGATTTCGCCACCGCCATCATGTCGGCATCGACCTGCCAGTCGGCAAACGCCTTCAGGCGCTCGTCGTTCTCCGCTTCCCAGCCCATGCTGGTCCATACATCGGTCGTCACCAGATCGGCGCCGCGACAGGCATCCATCGGATCGACGAAGCTCTCGAAGTGGTCGGTGCCATACAGGTTCGCGCGCTCCGGTTCGACCTCATAACCGGGAGGCGTCGAGACGTGCACGTTGAAATCGAGCACCTCTGCAGCCTGCAGCCAGGTGTTGCACATGTTGTTGGAATCGCCAATCCAGGCCACCGTCTTGCCCAGGATCGAGCCGCGATGCTCGATGAAGGTGAAGATGTCGGCCAGGATCTGGCACGGGTGGTATTCGTTGGTGAGCCCGTTGATCACCGGCACATGCGAATGGGAGGCGAAGCGCTCGATGATGTCCTGCTCGAAGGTGCGGATCATCACGATGTCGACCATGCGCGAGATCACCTCGCCGGCGTCTTCCACCGGCTCGCCGCGCCCCAGTTGCGTATCGCGCGTGTTGAGGTAGATCGCCGCCCCGCCGAGCTGATGCATGCCGGCCTCGAAGCTCAGCCGGGTACGCGTCGAGCTTTTCTCGAAAATCATCGCCAGCGTCCGGTCGACCAGCGGGTGATACGGCTGGTAGCGCTTGAAACGCGACTTGATCACACGCGCACGATCGAACAGATACAGCAGTTCGTCGCGGGACAGATCCTTGAATTGCAGGAAATGTTTCAGCATCACGCCGCCTGCCGCAGATAATTCTTGACCACGCCAGACACCACCGCGACCAGTTCATCGACCTCGGCCTCGCCGTAGATCAACGGTGGTACCAGGCGAATCACCTTGTCGGCGGTGACGTTGATCAGCACGCCGGCGTCGCGCGCAACAGCGACCAGTTCAGAACACGGGCGGTCGAGTTCGATGCCGATCATCATGCCTTCGCCGCGGATATCGACCACGCTGCCCAGGCCGGCAAAGGCCTGGCGCAAGCCGTCGCGGATGGCCTCGCCGCGCATGCGCGCATTTTCCAGCAGCTTGTCCTCCTCGATGGCATCCAGCGTTGCGAGCGCCGCCGCGCACGCCAGCGGATTGCCGCCGAAGGTCGAGCCATGGTTGCCGGGCTTGAAAACGTCCGCCGCCGCGCCGCGCGCGAGGCACGCCCCGATCGGCATGCCCGACCCCAGGCCCTTGGCCAGCGCGATCACATCCGGCATCACGCCGGCATGCTGAAAACCGAACATGGTGCCGGTACGGCCGATGCCGGTCTGCACTTCGTCCAGCATCAGCAGCCAGCCCTGCGCATCGCAAATCTGCCGCAGTTCGGCGAGGTAGTCCGACGGCAGCACATTGATGCCGCCCTCGCCCTGCACCACTTCGAGCAGCACCGCGACCACGCTCTTGTTGTGCTCGGCTACCTGGCGGACCGCTTCGATGTCATTGAACGGCACCCGTGCGAAGCCCGACAGCAGCGGCTCGAAGCCAGCCTGGATCTTGCGGCTTCCCGTCGCGGTCAACGTCGCCATGGTACGGCCATGAAAGGCCTTTTCCATCACGATGATGGTCGGCACCTCGATGCCCTTGCCGTGGCCATACAGGCGCGCCAGCTTGATCGCCGCCTCGTTGGCCTCGCAACCCGAGTTGCAGAAGAAGGCCTTGTCCATGCCCGACAATGCGCACAGGCGGTCGGCCAGTTCCTCCTGCCGCAGCACGCGGTAGAGATTGGACGAATGGATCAGCGTAGCGGCCTGGTCGGCGATGGCTTTCACCACTTTGGGATGGGCATGGCCCAGGCCATTCACCGCCACACCGGCTACTGCATCCAGATAACGCTTGCCGGCCTCGTCCCAAAGATAGGCGCCCTCGCCGCGCACGAAGGCAACGGGCTGGCGAGCATAGGTATTCATCAAATGTGTTGTCATGGCAGTCCTCAAACCAGGCTGTCTTGAAATGGTTGCTCCGTAAAGAAGCTCTGAACAGCAAAATAAAAAACGGCGGCCTAAGCCGCCGTGCTTGTCATGCAGCGCCTTGATTATAGGCCGAAAAGCGCCCGGTGAGACCACCCGCCTGCCATGAAGAACAGCATGGGTACCGACAGCATGGTATTGGTGCGCGAGGCAAGGAACGCCACCCGGCGTGCCTTGTTTTTCTCGTCATCGCTGGCGGGCTTCATGCCCAGGATTTTCTTCTGGTTCGGCCAGATCAGCATCCAGACGTTGAACAGCATGATAGTACCCAGCCAGGCGCCGATCCCGATTGGGCCCATGCCATTGCGAAGCATGAAGGCATCGACAAAATAAGGCCCCAGCAATGCGGCACCGGCGAGCCAGGTCACCAGTGCGGACCAGCGGAAGAACAGCAAGGCGCGCGGTGCGACATGCTTGGTGATGCCCGTCGCCGTGCCGTCGGCGCCGGCACTCTTCAGCGCTGCCACCTGGACAAAATTGAAGTAATACAGCAGGCCTATCCACATCACGCCTGCCATGAAATGAATCCAGCGGGACAGTGCTGCAACCAGATCGATATTTTCCATTGCGTATCGCCCTCAGCTCAAGAAGTTTCTGGCAAATACATACAATACAGCTGTGAGCACAACGCCTGCTATGGCGGTGCCCCAGAGCGAATCCAGTGGGTTTTTCATCCTACGCCTCCCATTAATAGTTGACTGTTTTCGTCGGAAAAGACTGCGCAAGTATCTTCAAAATGGCACGACCATGCAAGCGCAGCCCGTCCCCTCTTCGGGCTGCATGCTAAAATCCGCCAACTCTTTCAGCAGCCACCCACCCTGTCTATGGATGACGCCACCGCCAACGCCCCCTTCATCATTCGGGGCATCACCACAAAGGGCAGCCGATTCCGGCCGAGCGACTGGGCAGACCGACTGGCTGGCGCGTTTGCGGTCATCGATCCCAACTACCGAACCAACTATTCACCCTATGTTCAGCCCAAGACGATGGACGGCATTCGCTGCGTAGTCGTGGACAAGCAGCTCAAGGCCATTGATCCCAACGCCTTCCGGTTTTTGCAGACCTTTGCCAGCAGCAACGAATTGATGACCGAAAATGCAGAATGAATTCGGGCCTGGCAGGCAATAAAAAACGCCGCTTCAGCGGCGTTTTTTATTGCCTCGCCCGTTTGTTCGGGCGGTGCGCGCTCAGGCCATCCCTTTTACCGCAGCCGCGAGACGGCTCTTGTGGCGCGCAGCCTTGTTCTTGTGGACGATCTTCTTGTCGGCGATGCTGTCGATCACGCTGACGGATGACTGGAAAACCAACTGGGCAGAGGCTTTGTCGCCGGCTTCAATCGCCTTGCGCACTTTCTTGATTGCGGTACGCAGTTCCGAACGCTGACTCATGTTGTTGTCGCGCTGCGCGCTGGCCTGACGTGCGCGCTTACGCGCCTGGGCGGAGTTCGCCATAAATTCTGCTCCTGTAAACCCCGCGCTCTGTGCAGGGCAAAAAAAATTTAATCTAGGTGCCTCGTTAGTTCCAAGGCAAATCCACCAAAGCCCGCGATTGTACGGGACAACCCACCAAAAAATCAAGTTCGTATCGTAGCCCGCTTTCAGCAGAGTTGCGGCACGACCGTGCGACCCTCACAATGCGCGCACAATCAAAGTCTGTTCATGAACCTTCTCAAAGCCCTCGCTGCGGTCAGCAGCATGACCCTGCTCTCACGCATCCTGGGATTCGTGCGCGATGCACTCATCGCCCGTGTGTTCGGGGCAGGCATGCTGACCGACGCATTTTTCGTCGCATTCAAGATTCCCAACCTGCTGCGCCGGCTGTTTGCCGAAGGCGCCTTCTCGCAGGCCTTCGTGCCGATTCTGGCGGAATACAAAAACCGCAAGGGACACGACGCGACCCAAACCCTTGTCAATCAGGTAGCCACTGCTTTGACGCTGGTTCTGGTGCTGGTCGCCCTGCTGGGGGTTGTGGGCGCACCGTGGGTAGCCTATGTCAGCGCGCCGGGCTTCCGGGCAGACCCGGACAAGTTTTCACTCACTATTAGCCTGCTGCGCATCACCTTCCCGTACATCATCTTCATATCGCTGGTGGCACTGGCTGCCGGCATTCTCAATACTTTCAGCAAGTTCTCGGTTCCAGCGTTCGCACCGGTGTTGCTGAATGTGGCCATGATCGTCGCCACCCTGTGGATGGCACCCTTCTTCGACCCGCCGGTACTGGCACTGGGCTGGGGCGTGGCGCTGGGTGGCGTGCTGCAACTGGCGTGGATGTTGCCGCATCTGCTGAAAATCCGCATGCTGCCGCGCCCCACGCTTCACTTTGACGACCCTGGCCTCAGGCGCGTCCTGAAGCTGATGGCCCCCGCCACGCTGGGCGTCTCGGTCGCCCAGATCAGCCTGCTGATCAACACCATCTTCGCGTCTTTCCTCGTCACCGGCAGCGTATCGTGGCTGTATTACGCCGACCGATTGATGGAATTCCCGACCGGCATGCTGGGGGTGGCGCTGGGCACCATCCTGCTGCCCAGCCTGGCCAAGCATTATGCTGACGATTCGCCGGACGAATACTCCAGGCTGCTCGACTGGGGCCTGCGTCTGACCCTGTTGCTGGCGCTGCCAGCCGCGGCAGCACTGGCGGTTCTGGCGGTGCCCCTGATCGCGACCCTGTTTCATTACGGCGCATTCAACGCGCTTGACGTCAGCATGACCCAGCAGGCCCTGATCGCCTACAGCCTCGGTCTGGTCGGTCTGATCCTGGTCAAGGTGCTGGCCCCGGGGTTCTATGCACGGCAAAACATCCGCACCCCGGTCAAGATTGCAATCACCACCCTGATCGCCACCCAGTTGATGAACCTCGCGTTCATTCTTCCGCTTGGACATGCCGGCCTGGCACTGGCCATCGGGCTGGGCGCCTGCCTCAATGCCGCGCTGCTGCTGCACAAGCTGAAGAAACACCGGATCTACCAGCCGCAACCGGGCTGGCCTGGTTACTTTCTTCGTGTATTGCTGGCCGTTGCCCTGATGGCAGCGATGCTTTTCTATGCCATGGGTGAGGCACAGTGGTGGCTGGCGGCTGGATTCCTCGACCGGATAGTCAGACTGACGTTGCTGGTCGGTGGCGGCATCGCGCTCTACTTCGCCGCGCTGGGCCTGATGGGCTTCCGACCCCGACAGTTTGTCCGGCGCGCGGCGGAATGACAGACTACTGAAGGGCTCCCGAAGAGTCCATCAGCGGTCTATTGAACTGAATCGGCTAGAATAAGCGCTTTTTGGCGACCCGCTCAATAAGGCGGTCCCTCAGGCAATGCGCATCACCCACGGCTTTCGTTCACTCGGCACCCCACACGCCGTCACCATCGGCAACTTCGACGGCCTGCATCTCGGCCACAAGGCCATGCTCGCGCGTCTGCAGGATGTGGCGCAGGCACGCGGCCTGCCGAGCTGTGTGCTGAGTTTCGAGCCGCATCCGCGCGAATTCTTCGCCCCCGACCAGGCGCCCGCACGTCTGTCCAGCCTGCGTGAAAAGGCCGAATGCCTGCGGCGGCTGGGGGTCGACCGGCTGCACGTATTCCGCTTCGACCGTGCATTTTCAGCCTTGACGGCCGAGGCCTTCATCGAACAGGTACTCGGACACACCTTGCAGGCACGCTACGTTCTGGTGGGTGACGATTTCCGCTATGGCGCCAGGCGCTCAGGAGACTTTGCGTTACTCAAGCAGGCTGGCGAGTCGCTCGGTTTCGATGCCGAATTCCTGCCTACGGTCGAAGTGGCCGGCGAACGCGCCTCGTCGACCCTGGTGCGCCAGGCGCTGGCCGCGGGCGAGCTCGAGCATGCCGCACGCCTGCTGGGGCAGCCCTACAGCATCTCGGGGCGCGTGGTGCACGGCGACAAACTCGGCCGCGATATCGGCTTTCCTACCGCCAACATCCAGCTCAAGCACAACCGACCACCGCTGATGGGCATTTTCGCGGTCGAACTGTGCGGCCTCAACGGCGCGCCGCTGCCCGGCGTCGCCAGCCTGGGCAGGCGTCCCACCGTCAAGGGCGCGAACGCCGTTCCCGTGCTCGAAGTGCACCTGTTCGATTTCGACGCCGACATCTACGGACGCCGCGTGCGCGTGGATTTCCTGCACAAGCTGCGCGACGAAGAAAAATACCCCGACCTCGACAGCCTCGTCGCGCAGATCCGCCGCGACGTCGACAACGCCAAACACTATCTGAAGCATCGACATGCCTGATTACAAGAGCACGCTCAACCTGCCCGATACACCCTTCCCGATGCGCGGCGACCTTGCCAAGCGCGAACCGGGCTGGGTCAAGAGCTGGCAGGAAAAAAAGCGCTACGAAGCGATCCGCCAGGCCGCCGCCGGTCGCCCCAAGTTCATCCTGCACGACGGCCCGCCCTACGCCAACGGCGACATCCACATCGGCCACGCAGTCAACAAGATCCTCAAGGACATCATCGTCAAGGCCAAAACCCTGTCCGGCTTCGACGCCCCCTACGTGCCGGGCTGGGACTGCCACGGCCTGCCGATCGAACTGCAGGTGGAAAAGACCCACGGCAAGGACATTTCCCCGGCAAAGTTCCGCGAGCTGTGCCGCACCTACGCCGCCGAACAGATCGAACGGCAGAAGGCCGACTTCATTCGCCTTGGCGTACTGGGCGACTGGGATCACCCCTACCGCACGATGGATTTCCAGTTCGAGGCCGATACCTTGCGAGCCCTGGGGAAAATCCAGGATGCGGGCTACCTCTACCAGGGCGCCAAGCCGGTGCACTGGTGCGTCGACTGCGGCTCGGCGCTGGCCGAAGCCGAAGTCGAATACGAGGACAAGACCTCGCCGGCGATCGATGTCGGCTTTGCCGTGGCCGACAGGGTCGACCTCGCGCGTCGTTTCGACATCGACACCATCGACGAGCCGATCCAGATCGTGATCTGGACGACTACGCCGTGGACGCTGCCCGCCAACCAGGCGGTGGCGCTCCACCCCGACTTCAAGTACGCACTGGTGCGCACGACCAGGGGGCTGCTGATCCTGGCCGACAGCCTGCGTGAAGCCGCGCTGACGCGCTACGGCCTCGCCGACGGCGCCGAGATCGTCGCCCACACCAGCGGCCAGGCGCTCGAGGGCGTGCTGCTGTGGCACCCGTTCCAGCAACGCGAAGTCCCGGTCATCGTGGGCGATCACGTCACCGCCGACGCCGGTACCGGTGCGGTACACACGGCGCCAGGCCACGGCCTCGACGACTACGTGGTCGGCAGCCGCTACGGCCTCAAGGTCGACAACCCGGTGGGCGACGATGGCCGCTTCTACGCCGGCGTGCCGCTGCTCGGCGGCATGAGCATCTGGCAAGCCAACCCGCTCATCGTCGAGACCCTCGCCGCCAGCGGCAACCTGCTGGCGCACGAAAAGCTGCTGCACAGCTATCCGCACTGCTGGCGCCACAAGACGCCGATCATTTTCCGCGCCACCCGGCAGTGGTTCATCGGCATGGACGCCGGCACCCAGGGCGCCCTGCGCGACAAAGCCATGGCCGCGGTCGACTCGACGCAGTTCTTTCCGTCCTGGGGCCGCGCGCGGCTGGAGGCGATGATCCGCAATCGCCCCGACTGGTGCGTTTCGCGCCAGCGCAACTGGGGGGTGCCGATGCCCTTCTTCACCCACAAGGAAACCGGCGACCTGCATCCGAAGAGCGCCGAACTGCTGGAGGTCGTCGCACAACGCGTCGAGCAGGCCGGCATCGAGGCGTGGTTCGCACTCGATCCGGCCGAACTGCTGGGCGAAGATGCTGCGCACTATGACAAGACCGGCCACACGCTCGACGTCTGGTTCGACTCGGGCGTCACCCACGCCTGCGTGCTGAAGCGCCGCCCCGAACTCGCCCACCCCGCCGACTTGTATCTGGAAGGTTCCGACCAGCATCGTGGCTGGTTCCAGTCATCGCTCCTCACCGGCTGCGCCACCGACGGCCGCGCGCCTTACCAGGCCCTGCTCACCCACGGTTTCGTGGTCGACGGCCGCGGCCACAAGATGAGCAAGTCGAAGGGCAACGTCGTCTCGCCGCAGAAGGTGATGGACCAGTATGGCGCCGACATCCTGCGGCTGTGGGTGGCGACCACCGACTATTCCGGCGAACTCACCATCTCGGACGAGATCCTCAAGCGCGTGGTGGAAGGCTATCGCCGCATCCGCAACACCCTGAAATTCCTGCTCGCCAACCTGTCTGATTTCGACCCCGAGGCACACGCAATGCCAGTGGAAGACTGGCTGGAAATCGACCGTTATGCGCTGGCGCTGACCCGCAAGTTGCAGGACGAATTGCAGGCGCACTACGATGCCTACGAATTCCACCTCATCGTGCAGAAACTGCAAGGCTTCTGCTCCGAAGATCTCGGCGGCTTCTATCTCGACATCCTGAAGGACCGCCTCTACACCAGTGGGACTGACAGCCGGGCCCGCCGTGCCGCACAGAACGCACTGCATCACCTGACCCATGCACTGGCCCGCTGGATGGCGCCGATCCTGTCATTCACCGGGGAAGAGGTGTGGGCACAACTGGCTGGCGGGGAAGACTCGGTATTCCTGCACACCTGGCACACCCTGCCGGGGCAGGCCGACGAAGCCGACCTGCTCGACCGCTGGACCCGCATCCGTGCCGTCCGCGCCGAGGTGCAGAAGGAGTTGGAGACGGTGCGTGTCGCCGGCGGCATCGGCTCGTCGCTGCAGGCCGAAGTCACGCTGCACGCCAGTCCCGGCACCCAGGCCCTTCTGGCACCTCTGGGCGACGACCTGCGCTTCGTGCTGATCACCTCGCAGGCAGGGGTGGTCGCGGCCGACGCCGACCGCGTGGAAGTCAAGCCGAGTACGGCAAAAAAATGCGAGCGCTGCTGGCATTACCGCGACGACGTCGATGCGCATGCCGGGCATCCCGGCCTGTGCGGGCGCTGCGTCAGCAATTTGGCCGGCGCTGACGAGGCGCGCAGCCATGCTTGAAACGAGGCGCTCGTCAATGCGCAAATGGCTGGCTGTGGCATTTGCCGTTATCGTCGTCGACCACCTCACCAAGTGGTGGGTGTCGTCCACGCTAGACTTCCAGCAGGCCATTCCAGTCTTGCCATTCTTTTCGCTGGTGCGGGTGCACAACACCGGTGCGGCATTCAGCTTCCTGGCCGATGCCGGCGGCTGGCAGCGCTGGTTCTTCATCGCAGTGGGCATCATCGCCACCGTAATCATCGTGCGCCTGTTGAAGCGCCACGCCGATGAGCCGCGACTGGCCTTTTCCCTGGCACTGGTACTCGGCGGCGCACTCGGCAATGTCATCGACCGCGTGGCCCTGGGTCATGTCGTCGATTTTTTGTATTTCCACTATCACGGCTTTGCCTGGCCGGCTTTCAATGTGGCGGATTCCGCCATCAGCATCGGCGCGGCCCTGCTGATCTGGGACAGCCTGCGCGGCAAGCCCGTAACAACGGACCAGGCATCATGACAGCACGCACCGTCGTAGCTGGCGATACTCTCGAGATCCGTTATGCGCTGCGTCCCCGCGGCGGTGAGGACATCATCTCCAATTTCGACGATCCCGCGCCCGACACGGTGACGCTCGGGGACGGCACCCTGGCACCGATGCTGGAGCAATGGCTGATCGACCTGCCCCCCGGCGAACGCCATGTGTTCCTGCTTGATCCCTGGCAGGCCTTTGGCGCAAGCCAGCCCGAATTGATCCAGGCCCTGCCGAAAACCGACCTGCCTGCCGACATGACTTTCGAAGCCGATCAGTTGTTCGAATTTTCCCTGCCCAATGGCCAGACCCTGGCCGGCCATATACTGGAAATCGGAGAGGAATCGATCAAGGTCGATTTCAACCACCCGCTTGCCGATCTGGCAATCGAATTCGAAGTGGAGATCATCCGTATCCTGTAACCGTGAGAATCGCGATATGACGTCCACCATTCTTCTCGCCAACCCGCGCGGCTTCTGTGCCGGCGTCGACCGCGCCATCGCCATCGTCGAGCGCGCGCTGGAAAAGTTCGGCGCCCCCATCTACGTGCGCCATGAAGTCGTCCACAACACCTTCGTCGTCAACGACCTCAAGGCCAAGGGTGCGATTTTTGTCGAGGAACTCGACGAGGTGCCTGCCGGCGCCACCGTCATATTCAGCGCCCATGGCGTGTCGCAGGCGGTGCGCGCGGAAGCCGAAGCACGCGGGCTGAACGTGTTCGACGCCACCTGCCCCCTCGTCACCAAAGTGCATGTCGAAGTCAGCAAGATGCGCGACCGGGGGTTCGAGATCGTCATGATCGGCCACAAGGGCCACCCCGAGGTGGAAGGAACGCTGGGGCAGGCCGAGAGCGGCATGTACCTGGTCGAGACGCCGCAGGATGTCGCCAGCCTGCGGGTGGCCGATCCCGACAAGCTCGCCTACGTCACCCAGACCACCTTGTCGGTCGACGACGCTGCGCGCGTGGTCGAGGCGCTGCGCGCACGCTTCCCCAACATCACCGGCCCGAAGAAGGACGACATCTGCTACGCCACGCAAAACCGCCAGGACGCGGTCAAGGCGCTGGCGCCGCAATGCGATGTGGTGATTGTCGTCGGATCGCCGACCAGTTCGAACTCCAACCGGTTGCGGGAAG
>CAVOSK010000005.1:0-78159 GCA_963698855.1 uncultured beta proteobacterium | reverse complement strand
CGTTGAAGGTAAGGGGCTGGCCGCAACGCACCCCACAAATGATAAAACGTGCGCGAACCACAAGACCCAACCGAAGCCGCTGACGGCCAGTCCCCGTTGACCGAAGTGTTAGGTGCCATGGCTCATCTTTCGGCGGAAAACGATCGTGCATACCCAGACACCAGCGAGCATACCCAATGCCAGCGACAGCAAAGAAGCTGTCAGGCCGGATTGTGTGTGAAGTTACCAAGTGACGGACAAGGACGCCAACCCCCAAGGCAAGAAAGTAATAGCCACCTAAAATGGAAGAACTGAAGTGGCTCCTTGAGCAGAAATGGATTGATGGACCAGCTGGGGTAGCGCCACACAGAAGCGGAGCGTGGGTTGAAGGCTTGGATACCGACCACGAACAACATGCCTACGACCCCAAAGATAAAGATGACACCCAGTATGGGGAGAGGCGAGTCTTCTGGGGGAGGCGCAACGCCGTCCATGAGCAGGCCTTGCAGCAGAGCTGCAAGGATCAAAATTACACGGAGAGTGGGCCAGGTTTTCACGTGCACCTAACGTTCGAGCTAAGCGGGCGACGACGGCAGGACGGCAGGACGCCAGGCCCGGGTACCGCGTACCGCCAGACCGGGCCTGGCGTCCTGCCGTTGGCGCTCCGCTTGAGCGAGGGGTTAGGCGCCATTCTGAGTAGTCTCGAATTCAAATAAATTGCCCTTCTCGGACTGCTCGACAAACGCTGCAACTGCAAAGGCTCGACTGGAGCGCAACCTCGCAAGCTCGTCGAGCATTGCGCAGATTTCAAGATTCTGGGCATCAAGGATTTCGCACAATCGCGCGCAGTCCTCCGATACGGAAAAGTCATACTCCATCAACTGTGAGTGGACAAGCTTGTTGCGTTGGGTCACGAGCTTGCGCCACTTTGCTTTGGTTGCCTTAACCCAATCAGGAGGTGCGTCAATGCTCATAGTGAATGAGAACACCGGTTCAGTCACTTCATCAGGCGGTTTTTCGTCCACTGGTGCTTTGAATACTGATGAGTGAAACACCTCCGACAAGTCGCCCAGTCCAGATTTCTTGACTTCTTTCCTGCTACTTTTGAGGTTTCTAGCAATCTCGTCAACGGTTCCACGGACTTGGAGGGTTGGGATCAACTCCTTCAATATATGTTCCAGAGTTTGGAAGTTGGCAAGATTTCTGCCGACTCGCATGAGTGCGTCTCTTTGTTCCATGGCAGCGAGCACTTCTTTGATGGCGCCTAACGTAATTGAGTTGGACGTGAGAGGTGTCGGGGACTTATGGCGATGCTTTGTTCTTTTATCATTCTGCGCCCCCTGTAGACCGTGGTCTTATTGAAGAACCGAAGTGTTTTTCTGAGCGTGTGTATTAACGCTGGCGTTATCCACCGCTCTTAACAACACTTCGCTTTTTATCATTATTCCGTCGCTTTATGAATCGGCTGCATTTTTGGTAACGACCTTTGCATCTGCCTTATATCGGTCGGAGACAGCTATCTCGACCAACGTTAAGTAGACACCTGAATCGGTGTATAACAAAAAACAGCAAAGGTGTATAACGTCGTCGAATCCATGGCAACCTGTTGTTCTAATTGAAGCTTGGCTTTGAGAGGGGACGCATATGCAAACGGGCGACACACCTGATGTTCAACCGCCAAAACTGCTTGACCAAGTGCGTGATCGCATCCGGGTAAAGCATTACAGCATCCGCACGGAAACGCAATATGTGCAGTGGGCAAGGCGATACATCCTGTTTCACGGCAAGAAACACCCCAGGGACATGGGCGCACCAGAAGTCGAGGCGTTTCTGACGCATTTGGCCGTAGATGGCAATGTGGCGGCTGCCACGCAAAACCAGGCGCTGTCCGCCTTGCTGTTTCTATATCGTGAGGTACTGGAGATCGACCTGCCGTGGCTGGACAATGTGACGCGTGCCAAGCGTCCGCAGCGCATGCCGGTGGTGATGACGCGCGAGGAGGTCCACGCTGTTTTGGACAGAATGTCTGGGGTGCATGGTTTGATGGCGCGCCTGCTGTATGGAACCGGAATGCGCCTGATGGAGTGTGTGCGCTTGCGGGTGAAGGATGTGGACTTTACGCGCCGCGAGATTTTGGTTCGCGATGGCAAGGGTGCGAAGGACCGGGTGACGATGCTGCCGGATTCTGTGGTGGTGGCTTTGCAGGACCATTTGCAGCAGCGACGTGCACTGTTTAATGATGATCGTCAGTTGGGCAAGGCAGGCGTGTATATGCCGGATGCTCTGGCGCGCAAATATCCCAATGCGCCAGTCGAGTGGGGCTGGCAGTATATTTTCCCGTCGGGTAGTTATTCGGTTGACCCTCGCAGCGGTGCAGAACGCCGCCATCATCTCGACGAAAAGCTGTTGCAGCGTGCGATGAAGCGGGCAGTTCAGGCTTCAGGGCTCGCCAAGCCGGCAACGCCGCACACGCTGCGCCATTCATTTGCGACGCATTTGCTGGAAGCGGGCTATGACATTCGCACGGTGCAGGAACTGTTGGGGCACGCCGACGTGAGTACCACGATGATCTACACCCATGTGCTGAACAAGGGCGGACGCGGGGTGACGAGCCCGCTGGATCGGTGAATTTTCAAGTCGGATGGTTCAGGCCGGTTTTGCCTTGAATTTGACGCCCTTGTGTCCTTTGAGGTCGACATCCTGTGTCCACAGAGTGGCCTGGTGTTCGAGTGCTGTGAGCAGGATGATGCTGCCGGCCATGGGAAGCTGGTGTTTGGCGGAGTAAAGCGCGGCGGCCAGCGCGGTGTCGCCATTGAGTCCGACGATTTCTCCCCGCGCCATGAAGTCGGCTGCCTGGCGGGCGGATTGCTCGCCGCGCAGCAGGGCGACGCGTTTGCAGACCTCGAATAACGAGAGGCTGGGGACGATGAGCGATTCCGTGGCTTCCAGAATGGGGGCGAAGAAACCGGCGTTGCTGCCGTTGGCAAAATATTCCAGCCAGCCGCAGGAATCGACCACATTCATACGCGATCGTCCTCGCGCTCGATTTGGGTGTCGATTCCGGGCAGGAACCCGCGCGCGGCGGAAATAGGCTGCTCGGGTATCAGTTCGATATGATCGCCCTGGATGCGGGCCCGGAGCTTTTGCCCAGGCTGGATGTTAAGCAGGCGCCGCAGGTCGCGCGGGATGACGACCTGAAATTTGGGGGATACCGTGATAGTTTTCATACGAAACTCCTTAAGTATTACGCTACCATATTGTAATACTTTGTGGCGGACAAGAGTATGACTGAAGACGAGGGCTACATGCGCGCCGCGCTCGAACTGGCCCGCCAGGGATGGGAGGCGGGCGAGGTGCCGGTGGGGGCGCTGGTGGTGTGCGGCGGCGAGGTCGTCGGGCGCGGCTACAACCAGCCGATTTCCAGCCACGATCCGACGGCGCACGCCGAGGTGATGGCGCTGCGCGACGCGGCGGGGCGGCTGGGCAACTACCGGCTGGTGAACTGCACGCTGTACGTGACGATGGAGCCGTGCGTGATGTGCGCGGGGGCGATCCTGCACGCGCGCGTGGCGCGGGTGGTGTACGGCGCCAGGGAATACAAGACGGGTGCCCACGGCAGCATCATCGACGTGTTCGCCGAGCCGCGGCTCAACTACCATTGCGACATCGCCGGCGGGGTGCTGGCGGACGAATGCGCGGCGATGATCTCGGGGTTTTTCGAGTCGCGCCGGCAGCAGAAGAAGGAGGCGCAGTGAGCGAGCTGTTGATCGAAGTGGACCTGCGGCTGCAGCAGCTGTACCTGTGGGAACCCTATCCGGACGGCGACATGCTGATCCGCCAGTACCCGGTTTCCACCGCAAGCAACGGGGCCGGCGAGCAGAACGGCAGCTACTGCACCCCGCGCGGCCGCCACCGCATCGCCGAGAAGATCGGCGCCGGCGCGCCGCTGTGCGCCGCGTTCAGGTCGCGCGAACCAACGGGCGAGATCTGGACGCCTGAGCTGAACGCCGAGAACCCCGGCCGCGACTGGATCCTGACCCGCATCCTCTGGCTGGAAGGGCTGGAGCCCGGCAGGAACCAGGGCGGCACGGTGGACACGCATGCCCGCTATATCTACATCCACGGCACCCACGAGGAACACAAGCTCGGCACGGCGGCCTCGCACGGCTGCATCCGCATGGCGAACGCCGATGTCGCCGAGCTGTTCGATCTGGTGAAGGTGGGGACCGAGGTGCGAATTTCGTAGGGGACGCTGGCCCTTCGACGGGCTCAGGGCGAACGGGCTGAGTGATGGGGGCTTGTCTTAGATCCATTCGTGATGAGTCTGTCTTGAGTCCGTTCGTGGTGAGCCTGTCTCAAGACCGTTCGTGGTGAGCCTGTCGAACCACATTCCGCTCAGTCGCCCCTGGTCAGCGCCTCTTTCTTGGCGCGGCTCAAGACAGGCTTGTCGAACCCCATCTTTGCATACAGAGGCCTATGACGGGCAGCCCTTCGACAGGCTCAGGGCGAACGGGCTGGGGGATGAGACCCATTGACGGGCTTAGGGCGAACGGTTTGAATCGTGTGGGCTTGGTGTCGGACGTTCGTGGTGAACTTGTCTTAGGTCCGTTCGTGGTGAGCCTGTCTTAGGTCCGTTCGTGGTGAGCCTGTCGAACCACATTCCGCACAATCCCCAGTCTATTTATTCGATCTGTTCTTCGCCAACCGTGATATTTCTGTCCAGTCGCCTCTTGTCAGCGCCTCTTTCTTGGCGCGGCCCCAGCCCTTGATCTGGCGCTCGAAGTTCAATGCTTCGATGCGTGTCGGGCATTCCTGACTGAATACGAGTTCGACAGGCAGGCGGCTCGCGGTGTAGCCGCCGCACGCACCCGTGGCGTGTTCGCCGATACGTTTGTCGAGATTGTCGGGTATGGCCGGCGTAGTAGGAACCGTCGGCGCAGCGCAACAGGTAGACCCAGAAGGTCAGGGGCACTGAAGAAAACCGGGCCGTGCTTCCGGTGAATTCAAACCTGCCGCGATGAAGGCGGATACCGGTTCCGGCAACCCCGTTACTGCAGCACCACCAGTGTCACGCGGCGGTTCTGCGCGCGGCCGGCGCGATTCTTGTTGCTGGCGACCGGGGCCGTTTCGCCGTAGGAGATCACGCTCATGCGGTGCAGGGCGATGCCGCCTTGCATGGCCAGATAGCGGCGCACCGCTTCGGCGCGGGTCTGGCCGAGCGCGAGGTTGGCGGCGGGGGTGCCGATGCTGTCGGTGTGGCCCTGGATCTCGATGAACACGTTCTTGTTGGCAGCCTTGAGCTGGGTGACAAAGGCATCGAGTGCCTTTTTCATGTCATCCGACAGTTTGCTGGCGTCGGGTCCAAACGTGACCTCGCTGGAAAACGAGGCTTCATACAGAAACTTGCCGGCCGCAAGCTCGCCGGCGGCGTTGGCGCGCTCGAGCGCTTCCTGTGCGGTGCGCGAGGCGCCTTCGATGGAGGTCTTCTGGCTGTCGAGGGTGGATTGCTGGCTGTTGACGCGATTTTCGAGCCCCTGGTAGAGGCTGGCGGTCTGGCCGAGCTTTTTGTCGGTATCGGCTTGCTCGCCGTCCATGCGCTTGTTCACGCCGGCAACCTGCTCGTTGACGTAATCCTTGGTGGCGCAGCCGGCGAGCAGCGCAGCGCAGGCGAGGGCCAGTGGCAGATTGCGGATGTTCATTTTTTGTTCTCCCTGAAAAACAAGCCGGCCGATGAATCCGGCCGGGTGGGGCTTGCGCCGTCTTGTCCTATTGTCGGCCACGACACCCCAAAGCTTGAGCGCAGATCAGGAAGCCAGCGGCATCGGCTTGCCGTCGTTGAGGTTGAGCCAGCCCTTGGCGATGCGGTAGACGAACCAGACGAAGGCCACGCCCCACACGACCCAGCCGATCAGGATGATCCAGGTGAGGCCGCCGACGACGAGCCACACCACGCTCCACCAGAAGGTGCGGATCTGCCAGCTGAAGTGGCTTTCCAGCCAGGTGCCCCGGGCGTCGTCGATCTTGATGTAGTTGAGGACGATGGCGACGATGGCGCTGATGCCGGCGAACACCGACAGTGCGTAGAGACCATAGATCACGGTGGTCAGCGTCTTCAGGCTGTCGAGTTGGTTCTCGGGGCCGGGGAGGGTATCGGTCATTTCTGTCTCGCTTTCTCGTAGATCGGCATCATCTGCGGCACCAGCGCATTCAACGCCACGATGCGATTGTCGGGGGAAGGGTGGGTGCTGAGGAATTGCGGCGGGCCGTTGCCGCTGGCGGCGCTCATTTTTTCCCAGAGCTTGACCGCGGCATGCGGGTCGTAGCCGGCGCGGGCGGCGAGTTCGATGCCGTAGCGGTCGGCTTCGCTTTCGCCTTCTCGGCTGTTGGGCAGGGTGATTGCGATTTCGGCTACCGGCGCCAGCACGCTCAGGTCCTGGCCGGCGAGCACGGAGCCGAGCGCCAGCCCGCCCTGCATGGCCATGGCGTGCGACATGCGCTCGCGACCGTGGCCGAGCAGCGCGTGGGCGATCTCGTGGCCCATGATCTGGGCGATTTCGTCGTCGGAAAGCTTCAGTTTCTCGATGATGCCGGTGTAGATCGCCATCTTGCCGCCGGGCATGCACCAGGCGTTGAGCGTGGGCTCGTCGATGACCGCGACCGACCACTTCCAGTCGCGGCTGGGCGGGTACATGATGCTTGGCCTCGGCGATCAGGCGGTCGGTGATGCGCTTGACGCGGGCGTTCAAGGCAGCGTTGGTGCTGAGCTTGCCCTGCTGCTGCGCTTCGCCCACCGCTTTGGCGTAGGCCTGGGTCGACGAGGCTTGTGCCTGCTCCTCGGAAACCAGTACGAACTGTTTGCGGCCGGATACCTGATTGGTCGAGCAGGCAGCCAGGCTGGCGGCGAGCAGGGCGCCGGCGACGAGAGTGCGTTTCATGATCATCTCTGGCCCCGGAGCGGTCAGATGCCGCGCAGCAGTTCGTTGATGCCGACCTTGGAGCGGGTCTTCTCGTCGACCTTCTTCACGATCACGGCGCAATAGAGGCTGTAGCTGCCGTCCTTGGACGGCAGGTTGCCCGACACCACCACCGAGCCGGCGGGGATGCGGCCGTAGGTCACTTCGCCGGTTTCGCGGTCGTAGATCTTGGTGCTCTGGCCGATGTAGACGCCCATCGAGATCACCGCGTTGTCCTCGACGATGACGCCCTCGACCACTTCGGAGCGCGCGCCGATGAAGCAGTTGTCGCCGATGATGGTGGGGTTGGCCTGCACCGGCTCGAGCACGCCGCCGATGCCGACGCCGCCGGACAGGTGCACGTTCTTGCCGATCTGCGCGCAGGAGCCGACGGTGGCCCAGGTGTCGACCATGGTGCCTTCGCCGACGTAGGCGCCGATGTTGACGTAGCTCGGCATCAGCACCACGTTCCTGGCGATGTAGGAGCCCTTGCGCACGGCCGCCGGCGGCACCACGCGGAAGCCGCCTTCGCGGAAGTCCTTGGAGTTGAAGTCGGCGAACTTGCTCGGCACCTTGTCGTAGTAGTTGGTGTAGCCGCCCTTGATGAAGGCGTTGTCCTCGAGGCGGAACGACAGCAGCACGGCCTTCTTCAGCCACTGGTGGGTGATCCAGTTCTGGCCGTCCGTACGCTCGGCGACGCGCAGCTCGCCCATGTCGAGCAGGTCGATCACGGCCATGACGGCGTCCTTGATCTGCGGTTCGACGTTGCGCGGGGTGATCTCGGCGCGGCGCTCAAAAGCGTCTTCGATGGTTTTCTGCAGGTCTTGCATGGTTCGGGTTCCTTGGTTGGGATGATGAAGATTGTGCGGGTATGAATCAGCGGATGAGGCAGAAGTCGGTGTCGACGTGGGCGTGGGTCACGCCATGGATCGCGGGATCCTGTTCCAGCTTCTTCAGCACGGCGTCGATCTGCCATGGGGCCACCTGGCTGCCGAACAAAATGGTCAGCCGGCCCGCGTCGTTGGTGGTGAGGTAGACGCTCAGCACGTTTTCCTCGACCAGCACCTGCATCGCGGCGTGCTCGGCGTCTGCGGCGGCGTCGGCCCAGGCCAGCGCAGGGGCGAACAGCAGGCCGGCGGCGAGGGTTCTCACGGTTCGGTTCATGCGGTTTCTCCGACGAAGCGGGCCATGCGTCGGGCCGCCTCGATGCAGGCAGGCAGGCTGTCGACCAGCGCGATGCGGACGTAGCCCTTGCCGGGGTTGAGGTTGGCGGCATCGCGCGCCAGAAAGCTGCCGGGCAGCACCGTCACGTGCTGCGTTTCATACAGGCCGCGCGCAAACGCGGCGTCGTCGCCGCCCGGCACCCGCGCCCACAGGTAGAAGGCGGCGTCGGGCACGTCGAACAGCAGCACGTCCTTCAGCAGCGGCATCACGGCGGCGAATTTCTCGGCGTACTGGCGGCGGTTCTCGATCACGTGCGCCTCGTCGTTCCAGGCGGCGACGCTGGCGGCCTGCACCGCCGGGCTCATCGCGCTGCCGTGATAGGTGCGGTAGAGCAGGAATTGTTTCATCAGCTCGGCGTCGCCCGCCACCATGCCGGAGCGCAGGCCGGGCACGTTGGAGCGCTTGGACAGCGAGTTGAACACGATCAGATTTTTGAGGCCGCGGCCGAGCTGCTGCGCGGCGGTGAGCGCGCCGAGCGGCGGCTTGCCTTCGTCGAAATAGATTTCGGAATAGCACTCGTCGGCGGCGATGACGAAGCCGTGCCGATCCGACAGGTCGAACAGTTCTTTCCAGTCGTCCAGCGACATCACCTTGCCGGTGGGGTTGCCGGGCGAGCAGACGTAGGCCAGGTTCACCTGTTCCCACAGGTCTTCCGGCACCTTGGTCCAGTCCATGCTGAAGCCGTTTTCCGGCAGGGTATTGAGGAAGAAGGGGCGGGCACCGGCGAGCAGGGCCGCGCCCTCGTAGATCTGGTAGAAGGGGTTGGGCGAAATGACGACGCGGCGACCGTGGCGGCTGGAATCGACGCTGGCCTGGGCGAACGCGAACAGCGCTTCGCGCGAGCCGTTCACCGGCAGCACCTCGGTCGCGAAGTCGAGCTTGACGCCAAAGCGCCGCTCGACCCACCAGGCGATGGATTCGTCGCAGTACATCCGAGCCCTGGCTGATGGGATAATTCGACAGTCCTGGAAGCCCGGCGATCAGCGCATCCTTGATGAGCTGCGGCGTCGGATGCTTCGGCTCGCCGATCGACAGGTTGACCGGCTCCAGATCCGGATTCGGCGTCACCCCGGCGAACAGTTCGCGCAGCTTCTGGAACGGGTAGGGGTGGAGTAGATCGAGACGCGGGTTCATTGCAGTGCCAAGATTGATATGCCGGCTTGAAGAAGCCATGGTTTGACCGAGCCTCACATTATAAAGCCCATGCCCTCCCCACGCCTGCAACGCACCTTCGCCATCGGCAGCCTGTTCTACGCCGCCTCCCTGTGGGGGCTGGTGTGGTATCCGTATCGCCTGCTGGAGGAGGCCGGGGTGGGCGGCATCGCATCGGGCTTTTTCTCCTATGCGACGCCGCTGCTGCTGATGGGATGGTTGCACGTCCGCGCGCTGCGGGATGCGCGCGGGCACGGGCTGTGGCTCGCCGCGCTGGCGCTGGCGGCGGGCTGGACCAACCTGGCCTACGTGCTGGCGGTGCTCGAAGGCGAGGTGATGCGGGTGCTGCTGCTGTTCTATCTGTCGCCGCTGTGGACCGTGCTGTTCTCGCGCTTCCTGCTGCACGAAAAGCTCAACCGCGCCGGCTGGGCGGTGATGGCGCTGGCGGCGGGCGGCGCGCTGGCGATGCTGTGGCAGCCGGGCGACTGGCCGCTGCCGGCCAATCACGCCGAATGGCTGGCGCTGTCGGCAGGGGTGATGTTCGCGGCGAGCAACGTCATCAGCCGTCATCTGGAGGGCGTGGCCGAGGTCGCCAAGACGGTGGCGGTGTGGGCCGGCGTGGCGGTACTGACGCTGGCCGGCCTGGCGCTGCGGCCGGCTGAACTCGATTTCATGGCCGACGCCGAAGCCGTCACCTGGCTACTGCTGGCGGGCGTCGGCGTCCTGATCGGCAGCATGACCTACGCCGTGCAGTATGGCCTCGCCCGCGTGCCGGCCAACCAGGCCATCGTGATCTTCCTGTTCGAACTCGTGGTCGCGGCGATCGCCGCCTATTACCTGTCCGACGAGCGCATGGGCGTGCAGGAATGGATCGGCGCCGCCATGATCATCACCGCCAGCCTGTTTTCCGGCCACATGGAAGACGATCAACTGAAGGAGAAGCGCCATGCCTGATGTCGCCGCCCTGCTGCACGCCGGCCTGCTCGTGTCCGACCTGGCGCGCGCCAAAGCCTTCTACGAATCGGTGCTGGGGCTGCAGCGCGCGCCGAGGCCGACGCTGCCGTATCCGGGCGAGTGGTACGACCTCGGCGGCGGGCAACAGCTGCACCTGATGCAGTTGCCCAATCCCGATGCCGGTGCGACGCGGCCCGAGCATGGCGGCCGCGACCGCCACATCGCGCTGGGCGTGACGAATATGGCTGCGCTGAAAGCCCGGCTCGACGCGGCCGGGGTGAGCTATACCGCGAGCAGATCGGGGCGGGCGGCGCTGTTCTGCCGTGACCCGGACATGAACGCTCTCGAGTTCGTCGAAGTCAGCTAGCCGGGTCAGGCTTCGCGCTCCCGCCCCCGGTGCTGCGCACCCGCCGAGTCGCCGCTCGCACCCGGACATGAATACCCTAGAGTTTGTAGAGACCGATTAATCGGGTCAGGCTATGCGCTTCCGCTCCCGGTGCTGCGCACCCGCCGAGTCGCCGCTTGCACCCGGATGCCAACACGTTCGAGTTTGTTGAAGTCAACTCAGCGGGCCGGGCTTCGCGCTCCCGCCCCAGGTGCTGCGCAGGCACCGGGTTGTCGGGCGATTGCTGGCGATGGGATAGGGTTGCGGGCGCGCGAAATTCGGCCCGGGGGCGGGCCTCCTACAGGTCAATGACCCTGGTAGGAGGCCCGCCCCCGGGCCGAAAGCATCAGCTTGCGCGTCGAGCGAAGCACTGCAGTCCGTCGCGTGCCAGCAACGCCGCGCCATACGCGGCCTCGGAGTGCATGGCGCGCACGACGGGCACGCCGAGCAGGCGCTGGCGGATGCGCGTCCAGGCGGGGTTGTGTGCGCCGCCGCCGGCGGTTTCGACCCGCCGCACCGGCGTGGCGCCGAGTTCGGCCAGCAGGCCATAGCCGCGGGCTTCGATGCGGGCGAGGCTTTCCAGCAGGCCGTGCAGGAACTCGGCGTCGTCGGCCGGCCGCGGCGACAGGCGCGGCGCCAGCGTGTTGTCGTTGACGGGGAAGCGTTCGCCCGATTTGGGCAGCGGCAGGTAATCGAGCGGACTGGCGACGGTCGGATCGATGAGTTCGCTCAGTTGCGCGAGCTGGCGGTCGTCGAAGAACTGTCGTAGCACCGCGCCGCCGGCGTTGCTGGCGCCGCCGGCCAGCCAGCGTTCGCCGAACCAGTGGCTGTAGACGCCGTGCTCGACGGACTCCACCCGGGTGTCGGAAAGCAGCTTCAGCACCAGCGTGCTGCCGAGCGAGGTGACGGCGTCGCCGCTGCGGCTGACGCCGGCGGCGAGGAAGGCGGCGATCGAATCGGTGGTGCCGGCATGCACCATGCAGCCGGGGTTGACGCCGAGGTAGCGCGCGCGCGGGCGCGACACGGTGGCGAGCCGGGCGCCGGGTGCAATGGGGACCGGCAGGTAGTCGACGTCAGCGAGGTATTCGACCCAGTCGGGCCACTTCAGGTCGTCGAGGTCGAGGCCCATTTTCAGGGCGTTGTGGTAATCGGTCATGCCGACGCGGCCGGTCAGCAGGCCGGAGAGCCAGTCGGCCTGGTTGAGGTAGAGCCGCGCGCCGGTGAGGCCGAGCCGCTTCTTCAGCCACAGCACCTTGGCCAGCCCCGAGGTGACGGCGGCGGCGGGGTGCCCGGGGGTGGCGGTCCTGGCGATCAGCGCCGCCTCGTCGACGGCGCGGTCGTCGTTGTACAACAGCGGCGGATGGCGCGGGGCGAGTTCCTCGTCGCACGCGAGCACGGTGCCGGAGGTGCCGTCGAGCGCAATGTCCGACAGCTGCGTGCGAATCGCAGGCGGCAGCGCCGCGACCAGATCCCACAGCGCCTCGCGCCAGATGCCGGCGCGCTCGTATTCGTCCAGGCTGCCGAAGTCGCGCGCGTCCTCGGCAACGAGCGTGCCTTCGGCGTCGATGACACAGCTGCGTGCGCCCGAAGTTCCGAAGTCTATGCCAAGAAAATACAATGACTTATCCGCGTGTGTTCGACTGATGCTCGAACTGCATGAGGTCGACGCGCGGAGCCGGCTGCCAGCCCTTCTTGCGGTGCTCGGCGACCACGTTGGTGAAGATGCCGCCACGCACGTAGAACTTGGCGGTGAGCCGCATGAAGCGCGGCTTGGTCGCCTTGACCAGGTCGTCGAGGATGCGGTTGGTGACATCCTCGTGGAAGTGGCCTTCCTCGCGGAAGCTCCAGATGTAGAGCTTGAGGCTCTTGAGTTCGACACAGGCCTTGTCGGGGATGTAGTCGAGCATCAGGGTGGCGAAATCGGGTTGTCCGGTCTTGGGACAAAGGCACGTGAATTCAGGGACTTCCATGTGGATGTGGAAGTCGCGTCCCGGCTTGGGATTGGGAAAGGTTTCCAGGGTCTTGGCGGGCGTGGAGGGCATAAAAGGCTCGTGTAGAATGGCGGCACAAAAACGTCCCGGCGGGGCGTTTGGAGACACCATTATAAAAGCCAAGGTTGCACTGTCTTGCGTCTGACTCACATCAAACTTGCCGGTTTCAAGAGTTTCGTCGATCCGACCGTGATTCCCGTGCCCGCGCAGCTGACCGGCGTGGTGGGGCCGAACGGCTGCGGCAAGTCGAACGTGATCGACGCGGTGCGCTGGGTGCTCGGCGAATCGTCGGCCAAGCACCTGCGCGGCGAGTCGATGCAGGACGTGATCTTCAACGGCTCCGGCACCCGCAAGCCGGCCTCGCGCGCGTCGGTCGAACTGGCGTTCAACAACGAGCTCGGCCGCGCCGCCGGGCAGTGGTCGCAATACGCCGAGATCTCGGTCAAGCGCGTGCTCGACCGCAGCGGCGACTCCACCTATTACATCAACAACATGCGGGTGCGGCGGCGCGACGTCGCCGACCTGTTCCTCGGCACCGGGGTCGGCGCGCGCGCCTACGCCATCATCGAGCAGGGCATGATCTCGCGGCTGATCGAGGCCAAGCCGGAGGAACTGCGCGGCTACCTGGAAGAGGCCGCCGGCGTGTCCAAGTACAAGGAACGCCGCAAGGAAACCGAATCGCCGACTGAGGGACGCGCGCGACAACCTCAACCGCGTCGAGGACATCCAGCGCGAACTCAGGACCCAGGTCGAGAAGCTCACCGCGCAGGCCGAAGTCGCGCAGCACTACCGCAGCCTGCAGGCCGACCTGACGTTTTCGCAGCACCGCCTGTGGTATGCGAGAAAGCACGATGCCGCCCAGCAGCGCGCGCGCATCGACAAGGATCTGGTCGAGGCACAGAACCGGCTGGAAGCCGAGACCGCGCGGCTGCGCCATATCGAGTCCGAGCTGGAAACCGCACGCCAGACCCAGTTCGCCGGGCAGGACACGCTGAACACCGCGCAGGCCGCGTATTACCAGGCGCAGTCCGAGGTGGCGCGCATCGAGCAGAGCATGGCGCACCAGAACGCCACCCGCGAGCGGCTGTATCGGCAGGTGCAGGAACTGGCCGCGCGGGTGGAAAGCCAGCAGGCCCGCCGCAGCGCCACGCACGAAGCGCTGGACGAAGTGAACGCCCAGCAGCCCGGCCTGGAAGCCGTGCTGATGGAAGCCGAGGCCGCCGCCCGCCAGGCCACCGACAGCACCCTGCCGCAGAAGGAAGCCGCCTTGCGCGACGCGCAGCAGGGGGTGGGCGAGGCGCAGCGCGTGGTGACAGAGGGCGAACAGGCGCGCCAGGTCGACGAGAACAGCCTCGGCCATACCAGGCGCCAGCTCGAACAGCTGGATGGCCGGCGCCGCCGGCTGGAGCAGGAACAGGCGCAATTGCCGCGCCCGGATGCGGCCGGCCTGGCCGGCAAGCAGGTCGAAGTCGAGGCGCTGGCGCAAACCCTGGCCACCGCCCAGGCCGGACTCAAGGCCGCCGAAACCGCGTTACCGGAACTCGACGCCGCGCGCGGCCAGCATCAGCGCGAACTGGAAGTCGCGCGCAAGGCGCTGCACCAGACCGAGGCCGAACTCGCCGCGCTGAAAAAGCTGCAGGAAAGCCTGAAGGCCGACGAAAAGCTCGGCGGCTGGCTGGCTCAGCGCAATCTCGAACACGCGCCGCGCCTGTGGGAAAAACTGCGCGTCGCCCCCGGCTGGGAAGCCGCGGTCGAAGCCGTGCTGCGCGAGCGCCTGCAATCGGTGGCGGCCGACGCGCAGTCGAACTGGTTTGCCGATGCGCCGCCCGCGCGGCTGACCGTGTGGGTCGGGCAGGGTGCGCCGGCGGCCCAAGCGCCGGATACCTGGCTGGCCAGCAAGATCGCCAGCGACGACCTCGCCGCCGACGCCGCGCTCGGCGACTGGCTGGCCGGCGTCTACTGGGCTGACGACGCCGAGTCCGCGCGCTCGCGCGTCGCGCGCCTCGTCGCCGGCGAATGCGTGGTGACGCCGCAGGGCCATGTGTTCACCCCGCATAGCGTCACCTTCCATGGTCCGCACACGGCGGTCGAAGGCATTCTTGCGCGCGGGCGCGAACTCGAACGGCTGGCGGCCGACGCCGTCCGCTTGCGCGACGAGGTCGTGCAGCTCGAAGCGGCGCACGCCGAAGCCCAGCAAAGCTACATGGAGCGCCAGCGCGAGATCCAGGCGCTGCGCGCGCAGACCGGCCAGACGCAAAGCCGCCACCACACCGCGCAAATGGAGCTGCTGCGCCTGCAGCAGGCGGTGGATCGCGTGCAGAGCCGGGCGACGCAGATCACCGGGGAACTGGAAGAAGTCACCCGCCAGTCGGCCAGCGAGCACGCCACGCTGGAAATGCTGGAAGCGCGCCTCAAGGAATACCGCATGCAGGCGGATGCCGCGCGCGACGCCCTGTACGCCGCCCGCCAGAAGCGCGATCAGGCCGACCGCGCCGTGTTCGAGGCGCGCGAGCTGCAGCGCGCGGCCGAGCGGCGGCATCAGGAAGCCGGCTTTGCGCTCACCACCTGCACCAACAAGCTCAGGGAACTGAGCGAAACGCTGGCGCGCATCGACCAGGAGATCGCGGCCGACGAGGCGCGGCTGGCGCAGGCCCGCGACGAGCTGGCGCAGCTGCCGGCCGATGCGCTCGATGCCGAACTGCAGCAGGCGCTGGCGAAACGTGCCGAAACCGAGACGGCGCTGGCGGCCGCGCGCGACGCGCTGGAAGGACTGACCACGCAGCTGCGCGGCCACGACGAAGCGCGCCTGGCGTGCGAGCAGGGCCTCGACCCGTTGCGCCGCACCATCGAGCAGCTGAAGCTCAAGGACCAGGAAGCGATGCTGATGCAGTCGCAGTTCGAGCTGCAGCTGCGCGAGGCGGCAGCCGACGAGGCCGTGCTCGAATCGGGGCTGGCCGACAGTCCCAAACCGACGCAACTGCAGGCGCAGATCACCCGCCTGCAGAACGAAATTGCCGCCCTCGGTGCGGTCAACCTCGCCGCGCTGGACGAACTGACGCAGGCGCAGGAACGCAGCGAATACCTGGCCGCGCAATGCGCCGACCTGCTGGAGGCGGTCGGCACGCTGGAGGACGCCATCCACCGCATCGACCAGGAATCGCGCGCGCGGCTCAAGGAAACCTTCGACACCGTCAACCGCCACATGGGCGAGCTGTTCCCGCAGCTGTTCGGTGGCGGCCAGGCGCGGCTCATCCTCACCGGCGAGGAACTGCTCGATGCCGGCGTGCAGGTGTTCGCGCAGCCGCCCGGCAAGAAGAACGCCTCGATCCACCTGCTGTCGGGCGGCGAGAAGACGCTGACCGCGCTGTCGCTGGTGTTCGCCATGTTCAAGCTCAACCCGGCGCCGTTCTGCCTGCTCGACGAGGTCGACGCGCCGCTCGACGACGCCAACACCGAGCGCTACTGCAACCTGGTCAAGGCGATGTCCGAGCACACCCAGTTCCTCTTCATCACCCACAACCGCGTCACCATGGAAGTGGCGCAGCATCTGGCCGGCGTCACCATGCAGGAGCCGGGCGTGTCGCGCGTGGTGGCGGTGGACGTCGAAGAAGCGGTGGGGATGGTGGAAGCGGCTTGAGCGCCGCTTAATTTAGCGCTGCCCCTAGCCGCAGGATGCGGCTATCGTGGAAAATAGCCCTTTTGGCGCATTTCCTACACTCCCATGCTTGATATCCAGCTGCTGCGCAAAGACGCAGCCCTTGTTGCCGAACGCCTGGCCGCGCGCGGCTTCAACCTCGACGCGGCGCGCTTCGACGCGCTGGAGGCCGAACGCAAGACGATTCAGACCCGCACCCAGGAGGCGCAAAGCCGTCGCAACAGCATGTCGAAGCAGATCGGCATGATGAAAGGCAAGGGCGAGGACACGACGGCGGTCATGGCCGAGGTGGCGGGGCTGGGCGACGAACTCAAGCAGATGGAGGCGCGCCTCTCCGAGTTGCAGGCGGAGCTCAACGATTTCCTCATGGGCGTGCCGAACCTGCCTCACGAGTCGGTCGCGGCGGGCAAGGACGAGACCGCCAACGTCGAGGTGAGCCGCTGGGGCACGCCGCGCAGCTTCGATTTCGCCGTGCGCGACCATGTCGACCTCGGCGAGGGCCTGGGCCAGCTCGACTTCGCCGCGGCGGTGAAAATCACCGGCAGCCGCTTCTCGGTGATGAAGGGTGGACTTGCGCGGCTGCACCGCGCGCTCGCCCAGTTCATGCTCGACCTGCATACGTCGGAGCATGGCTACACCGAGGTCTACGTACCGTATCTGGTGAACGCCGACTCGATGCGCGGCACCGGGCAATTGCCGAAGTTCGAGGAAGACTTGTTCCACGTCCCGCGCTATGCCAATCAGGCTGGCGCGGACGCCGAGAAGCTCTATCTCATCCCCACCGCCGAAGTGCCGGTGACCAACCTGCTGCGCGACGAGATCGTCGCCGCCGAGTCGCTGCCGCTGAAGTTTGTCGCCCACACCCCGTGCTTCCGCTCGGAGGCCGGTTCCTACGGCCGCGACACCCGCGGCATGATCCGCCAGCACCAGTTCGACAAGGTGGAACTGGTACAGATGGTGAAGCCGGAAGACTCCTACGCCGCGCTGGAGAGCCTGACCGGGCACGCCGAGACGATCCTGCAGAAGCTCGGCCTGCCGTATCGCAAGATGGCCCTGTGCAGCGGCGACATGGGCTTCTCTGCGGCCAAGACCTACGACCTCGAAGTGTGGCTGCCGGCGCAGAACACCTACCGCGAGATTTCATCGTGCTCGAATTTCGAGGCCTTCCAGGCGCGCCGCATGCAGGCGCGTTTCCGGCTAGGCCAGGGCAAGCCGGAATTGCTGCATACGCTGAATGGTTCGGGGCTGGCGGTGGGACGCACGCTGGTGGCGATCCTGGAAAACTACCAGAACGCCGACGGCAGCGTGACCGTGCCGGAGGCGCTGCGGCCGTGGATGGGCGGGGTGGAGCGGCTCAGCGCTGCCTGAAACTGGCAGCCCGGGTCAGCCGGGCCTGGCGAGCGCTTCCTCAATGCCGCCCAGGTTGAACAGCGGGTTATATTCCGGCTCCAGTCGCAGCAGGATGTCGTAGTAGTTGCGGATGTTCTCGGCAAATTGCAATGCCTCGGCGCCGCGCGCATAACCGTATTTCATCAGCTTGGCATGACTGCTCCGACCCAGATAGGGCAGGGCCTCCTTGACGTCTGCCCAGTTGTCCGGGTTGCCGCCGAGCGCCTGGGCAATGCGGCGCGCGTCTTCCAGATGCCCCTGTCCCTGGTTGTAGGCGGCCAGCGCCAGCCAGGTGCGGTCGGGTTCGGCAATGCGGGCGGGCAGGGTCTCCTTCAGCAGAGCCAGGTAGCGCGCGCCGCCCAGAATGCTCTGACGCGCATCGAGCCGGTCTTTCACCCCCATGCGGTCGGCCGTCTGGCCGGTCAGCATCATCAAGCCGCGCACGCCTGTCGGTGAGGTGGCGAGCGGGTCCCACTGCGACTCCTGGTAGCCGATCGCGGCCAGCAGCCGCCAATCGATGCCGGTGAGCGTTTGCGCCTCGCGGAAATACCGGCGCAATTCGGGCAGCCGTTGCGGGCGACGCTGCTGGATACCGAGGATGTCGGTACTGTCGAGTTGTTTGACGTGGCCGAAATAGCGCTCGTAAATGCGCGTGAGCGTGCCGTCCTCTTGCGCCTGCTTCACAAATTGCGCCAGGGAGGCGCGAAAGACCGTCGAGATCTGTTTCGGCATGGCCCAGACGATTTTCTGCTTGTCGGGCAGGTCGAATGCCACACTCAGAGCGGGAAAGAAATTGCGCATCGGATCGAAGTCCATGCCGCTGACGACCACCGCGTCATACTTGCCGTCCTGCAGCTGTGCCAGCATTTCTTCGGGCCAGATGTTTTCCAGCGCCGCCCAGGACAATTCGGAATTCTTGCGCTTCAGGCGCATCAGCATGGGGGTGTGGCCGGAACCGATGATCAATGCCAGTTTCTTGCCCGACAAATCCTTGATGTTGCGCGGTGCCTTGTCCGCAGTGCGATATACGATGTGCACCGGGGTTTCGAACAGCACCGGGCTGGCAACCAGATGGCGGTCCTTGACCACCGCAAGCGGCAGGGTAGCCGACGCCAGGTGGATCTGCTGCATGTCGAGCAGTCCGAGCAGCGCCTCGGGACGCGATTTTTCCGTCCACCGAAGCGTCCAGTCGTTCGCCTTGCTGAATGCCACCATCAGGTCGTGCTCGAATCCCGCGGCTTCGCCGTTGTGATCGATATAGAACGTGGCCGGGCTGTTGCGCGTTCCCACCCTCAATTCGCCGCTGAGCTCAGGTGGCGGAACGGGGCGGCTGCATGCGGTCAATACCAAGGCTAACGCCAGCATGGCCAAGCACCCGATTGATTCCGACATGTTCTTGTTGAGCATGCCCGGAGTCTGACGGACTGTTAAATTTTCGTCCAGCAAACTGCTCGACTCGGTTACAATACGCGCCGCCGGAGAGGTGGCAGAGTGGTCGAATGTACCTGACTCGAAATCAGGCGTAGGTGCAAGCCTACCGTGGGTTCGAATCCCACCCTCTCCGCCAAATACCATCTAGGCCCTTGATGCATAAAGCAAAGTGTTGTTCCTCGAGGGCTGGATAGGATCGATCGTTACACTGAAGTGTTCCACCGAACCCTTAGCAGCGTAACGATGAGCCACCCCCTGAGACATGAACTACGGCGCGTACATGGGCACACCGCACGCCCCTGTCGGCCCTTTCACGCTTGCTTGGTCAAGAGGCGATGCCGCATTCCAGATTCTCGATCCAGTCCAGGAAGGTGTTGACGGCCTCGCGCCCGGCAAAGTAGCGGCCGTGTTGCGGCACCATCATTTCCACTTTCATGCCGCGCACCATGTGCGCCCATAACCGGCAGGCTTTGATCGAGACCATGTAGCGTCTATGAAACCCCTCCATGTTTTGAGGTTGGCTGCACGCTCGGCTTTCATCCGGATGGGGTCAGGATTTCGTCGTGATGCGCCAGCGAGGTGCCCATGTCGCCGGGGAACAGGGTTTTCGAGCGTTCGTCATAGAACTGGAAGGTGTCCTGCGCGTGCAGGAAGTGGGCGGGGACCGCATAGATATTGGCGTGGCCGAGAGCGACGCGACAATGTCGGGATCCTGATGCAAGGCGAAGAAGTATCGCAAGTTATTGAACGCGAAGAACTTGCCCATCGCGACGATCAGGGCGTTGTAGGTCATCTGCCCGGCGGGATCGATCACCGCGCCTGCGCCATCGGGCACGATCAGGAACTGTATTAGAAAGTGCACATCCTGCTATGCCAAGGCTCGGCGTAAGAAAGATTGAACGCCGATCTCTGAACTAGGGCGTGTTTACACTAATTTCTCACCCGCGTTGCCGCGAGAAAGCGATGGATGCAAGGCGCGGCGCGCCGGCAAGGGCCATGCCTTGCCAAGCGGCGCAACGCCGCAGACGCGTTTTCTCGCGGCAACCCGAAGGGACGGGTCGATTCGGGCGCATCCCTTTGTCGCGAGCCGCATCCCGAATCGGCCTCGTCGCGGATGTGAAATTAATGTAAACACGCCCTAGCTCAAGGGCAGGCCGCTTGAGCCAACGCCTGCAGGGTTTCGCCCTGCGGATCCAGCACGAAGGCCGCCACGCCCAGGTCGGCGGCCTTCCATCCGGACTGCAGCCTGAAACTGTGACGCGCGTTCGGATCGAGCGGGCCGACCAGTTCGCGTACCACATGCTCGTGATGCAAGGTACGACGGGCATTCTCACCCGCTGCCACCTTCGAACTAAGATGGTTTTCATAGAGGGCAAGGTAGAGCTGCGCATGTACTTTGGCGGCCTGGGCGATGAAGCGGCTATTCACCTGGACGTCGATGCGTTCGGGCGTTTGCGTCAGCGTCAGGACAAGGTCCACGCTGGCGGGCGCTGGTTTCAACTGCGGGGCGCGGCTGCGGTGCCAGGTGCGGTAATCCGCGCCGTCTAGCATTAGCTGCGGCGTATACACCCAGCCCGTCCCGCTGTTGCGGTCGCGCTGGCGCTGGCTGAAGGCCTTCTTGCCAAACGGGTCGCGCCAGCCCAGCCGGTCCCAGTAATCCACGTGGAAGGCCAGCGGCACCACGCCGCTATCGGGCGGCAGTTGCGACAGCCAGTGGTCCGCAGGTGGACACGAACTGCATCCCTCCGATGTGTACAGCTCCAGCAGGCTGGTGCGGAGAGGTCCGCTGGTGGCAGTGCAGGTGGCTGCCTGAGCGGCGGGGGCGAGCAGGGCGCAGAGCAATAGAAAGGCGCGCATGGGAGACTCCGGTCATGAGTCTCTCAGTCGCGCCGCCCCGGACAAGCTTACAAGCCTGCAACTATTCAGGTGAAATAGCCGAAAAGAACGGCGCCGAGCAACGATTTCCCGCTGGCGTTCGAGATCAGCTTCGGCCGCAGGAAGTTGAACGAAACGACGTGGCGGGGAAGTCGTGGAGCGAGGTTGGGAGCCCCTATTTGTGCGCAATCGGCTTGTCGGTGAACAGATAGTCCTTGAGCTCTTTAGAGAAGCTTGGATCCTTGCGGCGAATCCACTCCAGCACCATGGACGCGTGTTCTTTCTCTTCGTCGCGATTGTGCTCAAGAATCGCTTTCAGTTCCTGGTCCTTGCATGCATCGGCGCGTTGGTTGTACCAGTCAACGGCTTCCAGCTCTTCCATCAACGAAACGATGGCACGGTGCATGTCGCGGGTTTCATCAGAAAGCTCTTCTACGGGTTCGTGATAACCGACACTCGACATCAATTTCTCCTTTGGGTTGGGATTAAGTGGGGTTGCCCCCGTTGCCTGCACATTCGGGTCCTGAAATTCGAGCCTCCATTCGAGCGGACCCTCTCGATGGAAGGACTGTCAGCCATGAAAAACTGCCTATAAGCTCACAATCCTAATTCGGCATCGGTCGCATGGTGTGCGTATTTGTTCCGCGGTGGCCAGGGACGTGATCGCCAGTCGGGCGCGAAAGCCATCGACGACCTGCTGCGACCCGGCGGCAACGAGCCGTTGCCCGCGCCTTGCGAGTAATCGTAATACAGTTTCACCACTTCTTCCTTCGTGGTTTGCTGCGCGGCAGGGTGCGCGACGCAGGCATCGATCCAGTTGCGTACGCGCGCGTAGCGCGCCTCGTCGGGCAGCACGAAGTCCTCGTAATATTCCAGGAACCAGAAGCGCTGGAAAAATGGCGTGAATACCGTCTCAGCCCAGCCGAATTCCTCGAACAGAAACGGGCCGACAGGCGAATGCGCCAGCAGGAAATCGTTCAGCTGCGCATACTGATTCAGCATGCCTTCGCGCAGCGCATCGCGGCGCGCGGGATCCTGGTTCATCAGCCACCCGTAGCCCTGGCTGAAAAACTCGCCATCCATCCGCGTCAGCATGTTCTCCACAGCGCGCCTGTATGGGTCGCGCTGGGCGACCGGCCGTTCCGGGGCGATGTCTTCCAGGTACTGCAGGATCACCAGACTTTCCTTGATGACGTGCTCATCCGCAGTCTCCAGGATCGGCAGCGCCGTGGTGCCGCGCGTCTTTTGCAGCAGCCAGTCCGGCCGGGCTTGGGTGATGTCGATCACCTGGAAAGTGACTTTGTCGCGTTGGTCCTTCAGCGTCAGCAGGATTTCGAGTCGCTGGCAGAACGGGCAGACGGGGATGTGATAAATGGTCGGGTGTGTCATGGGAGTGGTGGGGGGAAGCGGCCTACAGTCAGAAATTAATGCGCCTGCGGCGTTATTCGGGCAGCTTGCGGCAGATCGGTCCATCGATCGGATTTTCGACGCTTTGCGCGATCGCGCTGGCGATCTCGTGGATTTCGCCGGCCGTGAAATGCTCGAACAGGCGGCGCGCGATCGGTGGCGGAATGCGCACGGCACGGGTGGTGCCATCTGCCAGCGTCACCGTGACGCCGGTTGCGTGGTGGCTGACCAGATCCGCATCCGATTCGGCGAGCAGCATCTGCTCGTCCATGATCGCGTCGTACTCGGCCTCGATGGCTTCCTGCAGGCCGTCTGCAAGACCGTCCGGCAGTTCGACCACGAAGCCGGCGATCTCGTCCGGCCGCACCGTGCTGGCGATGCCGCGGTCCGCCGCGAACGCCACGAAACGGTCGCGCAGCGCCTCGTCGAAAAACATGTACTCGAAACCCACGCTGGTGTCCTCGCGCTAGGCGCCTGCGCGCCGTGCGGTCATCAAGAATACCGGGTAGTCGCGCGTCCCGCTCTCGCGTTCCTTGGCGATGCTGAACACGGTCTGGAATTGCACGTCGGCAAAGCCCGCCTGGGTGGCGCGCCGGCCCAGGTCGGCCTGGTCGAAGCCGTGGTGCACGTCGACCTCGATGCCGTGGAACGAGCCGTCCTCCTGATCCAGGTCGGCGATGCACAGATACCCGCCGGGATTCAGCAGGTCGTGGAAGACGCGCAGGATGTGGTCGGTGTCGGGCACGTGGTGCAGCGTCATCGCGGTGACGATCAGGTCGAAGCGCTGCGCCGGCGGCGGGTCGGCCAGCAGGTCGAGCTGCAGCGTCGTCATGTTGGTGACGCCCTGCGCGGCGATCTTCTCGTTCACGACGTCGAGCATGCCGCCCGAACTGTCCGCCATCAGGATCGTGCCGAGTTCATCCTTGAGCGGGAACGACAGCAGGCCGGTGCCGCAGCCGTAATCGAGGGCGCTCATGTGGCGATGCAAGGGCACGGCCTGTCGGATGGCCTGCGCGATCTTGAGCCCGCGTTCCTGGAATACCGGGTTGTCGTCCCATTGGCGGGCTTTGGCGTCGAAATGGGCGGCGTCGAGTTGGATAGGTTGCGTGGTGGTCATGGTTGATGCGCAGGGATGAAGCCAGGGGGCATGATAGTGGTTTTTTGCGTTGACGAACGTCAGGGATATCGTGCCACATGTGTTCTGAAGGCTGGGCGGGAAGCCAGAAAATCTGGCCGGACATGAACGACGTGCTAAAGCGCGAGGGGCACTCCGTGCCGTTAATTTGGCGGAGGGCATGCCATACCCCTCAAGCGGGGTTATTCGGGATTGACCCTGTCATAGAACCTGGCGCGGAATAGCAGCCGCTTGCTCGCGGCATCGTCGCTGTCCACCAGTCTTTCCCGGGTGTGCAGCACGTTGTTCGAAATCAGGCCCATCCCGGATTCCAGCCGCCCTTCAATGACATGCGCCAACTCTTCCGAGATCAGGGATTCCAGCACTTGTCTGGCAGCGACGACATCGCTTTCCTCGGACCAGGCCATGTCCGTTTTCCTGAAGGAAAACCGGTGGCACAAATGGCCGTCGGCGTTCGTCCAGAAAACCTTGCCGCCGCGGTGCCGGTCGATCTCACCCGTGGCAGGATTTCTGTAATTGAAGCAGTCCTTGTTCATCAGCACCTCAAGGGCGCCGGGATCCTTGTCCCTGAGGTGAATGTAGAGCACTTCGTGATCCAGAACCTTGTTGCCGCCCCCTTCCACCGCAGGGCGCTTGCACAGCAGGAACAGCGCCTGGATGGTGCTGTCCGATCCGTAGTACGTGGCGTCGGTGTGCCAGTTGCAGTGCCGGGTGGAGAACGGGATGGCCCGCTTCAGAATGCCTGAATCGGTCAGTTCGTCGGACTGCGCGTGCCGGGAGGATTTGTCGGTGCGGGAGACGCCGAGCTGTTTTCCCAAGGCGAGCAGGGAATCCATTCCCAGTTCGGCTGCGCCTGCCGTGTAAACGCACATGTTGGCCCGTTCCACCGTCTCCAGAATCCTGTTTTTCTCGGCAGGACTCATCGCGGTCATATCGCGCAACTCAACGACCAGTTCGCCTACATTTACCGGATAGGCCGTCAGCTTTTCGTCGCGCCATCTCGGGTAATCTTCAGCCGACCTCAGATCGAATCTGCGGGGGTATTTGATGTTCCATCGTTTCATGAACCAAGCCTCGGTTACGACAGGGATATCTGGAGTGAAATATCTTAAACGAAAACAAGAAAACGGGAGAGTTACCGTTACTGCTTCTTGTCCGTCACCCGGATAGCGCTGGGGTCATTCTTGAACAGCACTGCCGCCCAGCGCGCCAGCTTTTCTTCAAAAGCCATGGCCGCGTGGGCAGGGCTGGTCGAGGGCAGCGTGTCGGTGCGGAGGGCATGCGCGCTGGCCGGCAAGCCGGGCAGCACGAGCCGCCGGTAGAGGTCGGCAGCCTTGCCTCCGTTGAAGCAGATCAGGCCGATGCCCGGATGGGAGTCGAGGAACGCTGCGAAGTCGTTCGGCACCACGCTCGAATGCACGATCGCGGTGTCGAGGCTGCCCGGTCGCTGGGCTGCGGCGCAAACGTCCCACAGCGCGATCCCGTTCCGGACCAGGCGTTGCGCGCGTTCCGCGTAGGGCAGTTCGGGGCCTGCGTCAAACAGTCGGCCCATGACTTTCCAGAACGCATTGTGCGGGTGGGCGTAGTACTGCTGCTGCCGGAGCGACGCCTGTCCGGGCAGGCTGCCGAGGATCAGCACCCGTGCGTGGGCATCGGCGATGGGCGGGAATCCTTTGTCATGCATCGGCTGGAGCGGATTTGGGGGCGGGCAGGGTGGGCGGCAGCATCAACTTGAAGGGCACATTTATCAGGAGCCGGGTACCTCGTTTGGCAAGCTTGCCCGGTCAGTCGTCCTGGCCTTACCGTTGATCGGCATCAAGCAGACCCGGATTGAATACGCCATCCATCAGCCCCCCGGCCGCGTGAAACGCCTGCGTGCGCGCTCGACCTGGGACCGGATCACGCAATCCTCGACATGATCGTTGATCAGCCCCACCGCCTGCATGAAGGCATACACCGTCGTCGGCCCGACGAATTTCCAGCCTTGCTTCTTCAGGTCCCTGGACAAGGCCAGCGATTCCGCAGAGGTCGATGCGGTCTGCGGCTCCGCGAGCTGCGTCGCGTCGGGCTCGTAGCGCCAGACGAAGGCTGCCAGCGAGCCTTCGCGCTTGACGAGTTCCCGGGCCCGTTGCGCATTATTGATGACGGCCTCGATCTTGCCCCGGTGCCGGACAATGCCTGCGTCCTTGAGCAGGCGCTCGACGTCGCGCTCGTTGAAGCGGGCGATCCGGTCGAAGTCGAAACCGTGGAACGCGGCGCGAAAATTCTCGCGCTTGGCGAGTATGGTCCGCCAGCTCAGGCCGGACTGGAAACCCTCCAGGCTCAGCTTCTCGAACAGCCGATGATCGTCGTCGACCGGAAAGCCCCACTCGGTATCGTGGTAGTCGAGAAATTCCGGCGCCGCGCCGCACCAGCGGCAGCGTGACCGGCCATCCGGGCCTGCTATCGTCGTGCTCATGCGTCTGGCCTCCTTCTGTCTGAATTGGATGGAGCGTCATGGTTTCGGTCGAGTAGAAACTGCAACCGTCAACGTACCGGGTGGATCGCTCATCGGAAAGCGAACAACCCCGGCATCAATCTGGAGCCCAGTATAAAAGCGTCCGGAAACATCGGGAAAGCTAACGCTGTCCCCGTTGGCCTTCTGCGGGCCGGGCAACGGAAAATAGCTAGCCCGGACCCCGTTCAAAACCCGTCAGCCGCACATCCACGCTGAGCGACAGCGCCGTCAACGCAGCGGCCTCCGCGCGGCCCTCGGCCTTGGCGCGATAGAGATGCGGCGTCATGGTCAGCAGGTCGGCAATCTGTTCGGCGCTGGCTCAGGTCGATCGAGAAGCGCAGCGTTTCCGTGGCGGCAGGCGGCTGAAGCCGTCTGGCGTTGGCATCTCGGCCGTGCGTTCCGGCTTCAGGCTGGGGTAGATGATCTCGCGCAGCTCGCGCAGATGATCGGGCCCGGCATCGACCTGCAGCAGTCGGCCACCCGGCTTCAGCACCCGCGCAAACTCGGGATACACGGGAAAGCCGAACATGCACAGCACGCGATCCAGCGTGCCCGACAGCACCGGCAGCTTGGCGTTGCTGCCCACCACCCAGTTGGCGCCGCTTGTCCTGCTTGGCGGCCGACAGCACCGCCCATTTGGAAATATCCAGCCCCAGCAGCGCCAGCGTCTGTTCATCCGGCACCGCTGCGGCCAACTGGCGCAGGTAGTAGCCCTCGCCGCACCCGGCATCGAGGCAACTGCCGGGTGCGTCAGCGGGCAGATCGGCCAGCACGGCCCGGCTCACCGCTGCGGCAATCGGCTGGTAAAAGCCGGCCGTGAGAAAACGCCGACGCGCCGCGACCATCTCCTTGCTGTCGCCCGGATCGCGCGAGCGCTTGTGTTGCACCGGCAACAGATTCGTGTAGCCCTGGCTGGCGATGTCGAAACTGTGGCCGGAGGCGCAGCGCCAGGCGGAACCGTGGCGATGCAAGGGCGTGCCGTCCAAGGGACAGGCCAGCGCCTGGAAGGGGGTGATGCTCATTGACTTGCGGATTCAACCGATCACTCAGGGCGTTGCATGAAGCTTGACGCCGAGGGCGCGAATTACCTTGAAGATGGTGGAAAACGCCGGATTGCCTTCAGTCGAAAGCGCCTTGTAGAGACCCTCGCGCGTCAGACCAGTGTCATGCGCAAGCTGCGTCATGCCTCGCGCACGGGCTATATCGCCCAGCGCGGTACGGATCAGGCTCCCGTCGCCGGGATCCTCTTCGAGGCAGGCATCAAGATACAGCGCCATATCCTCTTCCGTATCAAGATAATCCGCTATATCCCAGCGGGAAAACTTCTCGGTCATGATTCACCCCTTCCAGTCACGGGCAATTTCAATCGCCCGGTTAATGTCGGCATCCTGCGTTCGTTTGCCGCCACCCGCCAGCAGCACAATGATCGTCTGGCCGTGTTGCATGAAATACACCCGGTAACCCGGCCCGTAATCAATCCGCATTTCATGGATTCCATTCCGTACCGGCTTCACATCCCCAGGGTTGCCCAGGGCCATCCTCACGATACGCGCCTCGATGCGGGCGCGCGCTGCGCGATCACGCAAGCCGAGCAGCCATTTATCGAAAGTCGCGCTTTTGAGGATTTCGACCATGGCTGGATAGTAAACCATGGTTTACACGCATTCAACCCGCCCATGCGGGGAAGGGATAGCAAACCGATTTACGTCGGGGTTTCCAATGCCGCCTGCATGGCCTGCTCGCTTACCGGGTAGGTCAACACCGCATGGACGGGAAACAGTTCCAGCAGCTTGCCGATATGCGGCTCTTCACGGGGATGCATGAACACGATCAGCTTCGCCTGCGGCGCAAAGCGTTGCAGGGAGCGGATCGTGACATCCAGATTGGAGACGTTTGCACCGGCGTAGTTGTTGCCCCAGCCGTAAATGAATTCCCCCACGAAAAAATCGGGCGGCTGTTTCTGCAGCGCCCGGTGCAGGTTGCGGGCCGAGTCGAAACGCTCCGCCGCTATGCCCAGTTCCTGATACAGCTCACTGAAATTGGGGTGGAAGGGAGATTCGATCAGGGAGAAAAGTGTTTTCATGCAATTTCTGTTTACGGAAGCGCTCAATGATCATTGACCTCAGGGCCTGGAGTGCCAGCTTAAGGGATAGGGCAAAAGCGTGGGGCGAAATATCGTGGTCCGTTCCCTATTGCTTTAACTCGGCAAGACGCCAAAGTTCATGCACGACCACTGCTGCGGAATATGCGATAGCCCATCCAATCTCGCCTGCCGCAACAAGACCAACCGCTGCTGCCAGAAATACTGCAAGTTCGATGCTCAGACGTATCATCCTGGGCGCCTGAATCCGCGCTTTGGGTGAGACGAACACTCCCCATGCGAAGGTAGCGATCAAGGGTGCCAGTATGGCCAGCGCAATCGTTGCTGGCCGGCTGGCTTCGACGTGTGCCCCCCAGAAAGCCAGTGCCGCGAGTGCGCAGAGTTCCAGGGTGAATCTCAGTGCAAGATTGAGGGGGCTCACAGCCAGGTCACTGTCACGGGTCCTTGATAGTTAGGATTGGGGTCAGCCCCATTTTGTCGGTCCAGTCAGATATTGGGCTTTACAGCGACAGCCTCGATCAGGCTGACACGCTCGTCATCAAGATTGCGGTGCAGATTGAAGGCCTTGGTCCGGATGTCGTTTCCGACCAGCAGGTGCACACCCAGCTCCGGCAGGTTTTGCTCCCCCTTGGGTTCCGGCATATGTGCAAACGCCTTCTGTGCGAGATCCGTTTTGTCATTCCACACTTCAATTTCAAAACCGGCGGACGTGATGACATCGCGGAATGATTCCGGCGGCACCAGAAAGCTCATGGAACTGTCCTGCGCCCAGGGCACGGGAAAATGAATCGGTGTGTTCTTGTTGCCGCATACCTCGTACAGGACAGCGCGCCCGCCGGGCTTGATTACACGATAGGTTTCCTTGAGCCACCCCAGCTTGTCCTCGACATTCATGTTCATCTGGATCGACCAGGCACCGTCAAACGTATTGTCATCGAACGGCAAATCCAGTGCGCTTGTCGCCAGGAACTTGACGCGCGCCTGCATGTTGAGCAGTTGCGTCAACCTTTCTGCGGCATCGATGTATTCGTCGCTCAAGTCGATGCCGGTCACGCAACACCCTGTGACATGCGACAAACGACGCGTGGAACCCCCCACGCCGCAACCGACATCCAGGATGTGCATGTCGGGGGTGAAATTGGCGAGTGTGATCAGCTCTTTTGTCGCGGCGTCTCCACGGATATGAAATTCATCCACCGGCTGAAGATCGTCCAGCGTGACTTCGGACAAGTCCGTGCCGATTGCGTTAAGCCCCTCGATGATCTTGTTGTACAAATCATTCGGGGAGTAGTAGCCGTGAATATGTTTCATGTGCTTGCCCTCTATCAGCCAGCCGTTCAAACCCCTTGTCGGAGTGGATCTTGTCCAGCGTGCCAACAAAGGAACGCGGGGGGTAATCACAGAATAATAGGTGTCAGCCCTCATTCAATAAAAGGGTCAGGCATCGAATTCTGGCATCAACGATATCCGATGCCGACCCCTTGAGCGGCTTGCTTCAGCGGTTGACGTCCACGATCACCCGGCCTCGCACCTCGCCGTTGAGCAGTTTCGACGCGAGGGGAATCACCTCGGTCAGGCCGACTTCCTGGCTGATCGTGGCCAGCTTCGCGACATCGAGATCGCTGCCCAGGCGTCGCCAGGCTTCGAGCCGCTCGGGCCGGGGGCACATCACGCTGTCGATGCCCACCAGCGTCACGCCGCGCAGAATGAACGGCGCGACGGTGGCCGGGAAATCCATGCCGCCCGCCAGCCCGCAGGCCGTGACGACGCCCGCGGTATTTCGTCGTCGCGCAGACATTCGCCAGCGTGTGGCTGCCGACCACATCCACCGCGCCGGCCCAGCGCTCCTTGCCCAGCGGCTTGCCGGGCGTCGCGAACGTCGCACGATCCAGCACCTCCACCGCACCCAGGCTGCTTGAGGTAGTCGGTTTCCGCCGGCCGGCCGCTCACCGCGACCACGCGGTAACCCAGCCGGGTCAGCACCGCCGTCGCCACGCTGCCCACGCCGCCGGCCGCGCCGGTCACCAGAATCTCGCCGTGGGCGGGCGTCACGCCATGCCGCTCCAGCGCCAGCACGCACAGCATCGCGGTATAGCCCGCCGTGCCAATGGCCATCGCCTGCTGCGGCGTGAACTGCGCCGGCAGCGGCACCAGCCAGTTGCCGTTCACGCGCGCCTTCTGGGCGAGGCCGCCCCAATGCGTTTCGCCCACCCCCCAGCCATTCAGAATCACCGCATCGCCCGCCGCGTAATCGGGGTGCGTCGAGTGCTCCACCGTGCCGGCCAGATCGATGCCGGGCACCATCGGAAACGTGCGCACCACCGGCCCCTTGCCGGTGATCGCCAGCGCGTCCTTGTAGTTGAGCGTCGAATGGCTCACCCGCACGGTCACATCGCCCTCGGGCAAGCGTGCCCTCGTCGAGGTCCGTCAGTGCGGCGCGGTAACCCGCGTCGTCCTTCTCGATCAAAATGCCTTTGAACATGGGATGTGGGTTTCTCCGTTCGCCCTAAAATCTGGAGTCGTTTTCGCAAGGTATTCCGTCATGGTCACCATCCATTTTGGTGTCAGGGCAGTTCCTCAGGAAATACTCGGCTTCTGCTCTGGAATGCATTTGGCTGCAATGTTGCCGGCCATCGCATTGGAAGGACGTGGAGGTCACGGGCTCGCCGGATTCAACTTCGGCTCCCGCATTGCTTGATTGGGCTGCGGGTGCCATTTGTGGTGTTTGGACTTCGCTATCTGTTTGCGAAGGGATGCGACGGGTATATTGATCGTAGCCGTAGAACCCCAGGGCGATCACCATTCCAAGTGGAATGAGGCGCCCGAACAGACCTGGCTTGTCGCGGTGACGAGCGGGTTCGCTCAAACGATAAGGCTTCTCGCTGCGGCGAGCGGGTTCGCTCAGGCGATAAGGCTTCTCGGTCGGTCGTGTGGGACAGAGGATGTTCCTGGCTTGCTTCTTTCCGTCCTTGCCCGTTCCGATTTCAAACGTGAGACGTTCACCGATTCGGGGACGCTGGCCATCCCGGGGAAAGGCCGAGACATGGGCAAATATTTCCGCTCCGCCCTGGGTAGGGCGTGATGAATCCAAAGCCGCGATCATCGTTCCATTTTGTAAGCGTGCCTTCTATGCGCATAAGTAATTCGAGTCTGCCCACTTTGATTCATCTGCTTAGCTTGAAGAGAATTCCTACAGGCGACCGCTTTAGCTTGTCGCTCTCTGTTGCCAACTCCTTTATTGACTGAGGAATGTTCCGCAATTTGGGTGCGTCAAGAAGTTGGTCGGCTGCCAAGGCGGCGAGGCCCCACACTGGGGTGCCGGTTGCTGCCGCCGTGGCTGCTAATGATCCAACGACCAGCCATGATCCGATTTCGCTCCCAGCAAACTTCCATTTCTTTGCTATCAGCGCATCAATGTTTTTCCTATGCTCTGCGAATGCTGCATGTATGTTGTCGAATACTTGATCGCTTGTGCGATGAAAATTTGTTGGGTTCGTAGTTGACAATTCTTCAATCCCCTTATTGATGATGCTTCTGACCTCGCCTAGTGCACCAGTTCTTCGAACTTCAAGTAGCGCCGCAGTTGGAACTTTCCCAAGCCATTGCATATCGTTGTCTGCAAGCGTTTGGAGGCCACGGACGACGTGTAAATCGGCTAGTCCCTCAATTGCTTCGGTGTGACCAGCATCGTACTCAAGCTTCCATACGAGATACTGCCAAGATGTAGGTGCATCAAGGACTGGAGTTCCATGGAGTCGTCGTGCTTTCACCAATAGTTCGTTACTTGTGCTCATGCGACCGAGTGCTTGCGACGCTAATATGCGGCCCGGGTGAGTGGTTCCGATCAATTTAGAAAAGGCTGGGTGGTGGGTAGCACGTTCCAACTGTTCTGAAAGTGTTCCTTTCCATTCCGTGTCGAAGAGAACGCGGTCTTTATCTTTGATTTCTGCAGCGGCACGTTCAATTGTGTCAAGTCGTTCACAGAATTCCATCAGGTCTTCGAATGATTCGAATTTATGACCAAAGACATGTCCGGCGTGAACGATGGCATCGTCCTGACCGAGCCGATAAAAAAACTCCTTTTCCCCTTCCTCTATTACGGATGCATCGGGGAGCACCACAACAATAGGTGGTGTCACTTCGGCACAGGCTAGCGATTTATATTGAAGTAAGTTCAGTGAGTGCTTAATGAGGTAGTAAGCTTTTTCCTCTTCAGTAGACCTCTCGTAGATGTGTTTTGAACGGAGATACGGGTCAGGTAGAACAAGAGTGTCTGTGTAGAGCCCGCAAGTGGAAGCGATATTCTCGTCTGGAGATGGGAATAGATCACCTCCAAAGACTCCTTTTAAGGATTCATGCATGTCCTCAACATGCGCAATTGCAATCGGACCTGCCGAAGACCAGAATTCCTCAATTATTGATAGGAACTCAGACATGTTCTTCGCTAATTCGGCAACGGTTTCGGGGTTGCGCGAAAGGGCCACGCCAGCATCATGTGGCGTTAAGCCGCGATCGACCATCACCTTGTGGAACTGTCCGAAATTTGTTCCTATAAATTCGAAATAAGCGCTTTGAATTTCCGCTAGTGATGCAGATTCTTTCATCTGCTCTCGGCCGTGCATGGCTTCAACACCCAATGCCATTGAGCGAACGAATCCATCGACGGTACCAAGATCTATGCTTCCATCAGGTGCGTATTGGACACGTTTTAGACTCTCTATGACCTGCAGACCCTCAGCGATGCGTATTTTTCCCGCTTCGAGTTGCTCTTTGAGTATCTTCAAGCGCCGCTGAAGACGCGCCTCATACTCCAATTTCTCTTTATTCGATTCTTCATTCATTGAGTGTGGGCAATACTCAGAAGTGTCAGAAATATTCTTGTGCCTAGAATCGTATCATTCCGATGCGGGCGCAACATCGTGACCAAGCCAAAGGCAACAAAAAGCGCGACTGATTGCTCAGTCGCGCTTGGGACAACAGATCAAGGCCATTCGCGTTTCGATTTGCTCAACACGAACGGCTTTTGCCTTTATTCAGCTCGGCAGCATCGCCAGCAACCCATTCAACCGCCGCACAAAACTCGCCGGATCGTCGAGCTGGCCGCCTTCTGCCAGCAGCGCCTGCTCGAACAGCAGGTTGGCCCAGTCGGCGAAGCGGTCTTCGTCGGATTCGCTGTTGAGCCGCGTGACCAGTGCATGGCTCGGGTTGATTTCCAGCGTGGGCTTGACGCTGGGCGCGGCCTGGCCGGCGGCCTTGAGCAGGCGTTCGAGGTTGGCGCTCATGTCGGCTTCGCCGGTGACGAGGCAGGCCGGCGAGTCGGTGAGGCGGTGGGTGACGCGGACTGCCTTGACGCGCTCGCCGAGCGCGGTCTGGATGCGTTCGACCAGCGGCTTCATGGTGTCTTCGGCTTCCTTCTGCGCGGTCTTCTCGGCTTCGTCTTCGAGTTCGCCCAGATCGAGCCCGCCCTTGGCGACGGATTTCATCGGCTTGCCGTCGAACTCGGTGAGGTTGCTGCGTCAGCCATTCGTCGACGCGGTCGGACAGCAGCAGCACTTCGATGCCTTTCTTGCGGAAGATTTCGAGGTGCGGGCTGTGCTTGGCGGCGGCGAAGCTGTCGGCGGCGATGAAGTAGATGTCCTTCTGGCCTTCCTTCATGCGGCCGACGTAGTCCTTGAGCGAGACCACCTGCGCGTCGGTGTCGGCGTGGGTGGAGGCAAAGCGCAGCAGCCCGGCGATGCGGTCCTTGTTGGCGAAGTCTTCGCCCGGGCCTTCCTTCAGCACCTTGCCGAACTCTTTCCAGAATTCGACGTATTTCTCGGGCTGGTTCTCGGCCAGGTCTTCCAGCAGGCCCAGCACCTTTTTCACCGAGCCGGCCTTGATGGCGTCGATGTCGCGGCTCGACTGCAGGATCTCGCGCGAGACGTTGAGCGGCAGGTCGGCCGAGTCGATCACGCCGCGCACGAAGCGCAGGTATTGCGGCATCAGCTGCTCGGCGTCGTCCATGATGAAGACGCGGCGCACGTAGAGCTTGATGCCGTGGCGGCTGTCGCGGTTGTAGAGGTCGAACGGCGCGTGCGAGGGCACATAGAGCAGCGAGATGTATTCCTGCTTGCCTTCGACGCTTGTTGTGCGACCACGCCAGCGGCGGCTCGAAGTCGTGGGCGACGTGCTTGTAGAACTCGTTGTATTCGTCTTCGGTGACGTCCTTCTTGGGGCGCGCCCACAGGGCCGAGGCGCGGTTGACGGTTTCGTCCTCGTCGGTGGGCGTTTCCACGCCGTCCTTCCATTCCGTCTTCTTCATCACGATGGGCAGGGTGATGTGGTCGGAATAGGTGCGGATGACCGACTTGATCTTGTAGTCGGAGAGGAACTCGTCGGCGTCGTCGCGCAGGTGCAGCACGATCTCGGTGCCGCGGCCGGGCTGGTCGACGGTTTCCAGCGTGTAGTCGCCGGCGCCTTCGGATTCCCAGCGCACGCCGTGCTCGGACGGTGAGGCCGGCGCGGCGGGTGGTCAGCGTCACGCGGTCGGCGACGATGAAGGCGGAATAGAAGCCGACGCCGAACTGGCCGATCAGCGCGGCGTCCTTCTTCTGGTCGCCGGACAGCTTGCTGAAGAATTCGCGGGTGCCGGACTTGGCGATGGTGCCGATGTGCTCGATGACTTCCTGCCGGCTCATGCCGATGCCGTTGTCGGTGATGGTCAGCGTGCGGGCGTCGCGGTCGAAGGCGATGCGGATTTTCAGCTCGCTGTCGTTTTCGAACAGCGCCGGGTCGGACAGGCCTTCGAAGCGCAGCTTGTCGGCGGCGTCGGACGGCGTTGGAAATCAGTTCGCGCAGGAAAATGTCCTTGTTGGAATACAAGGAATGGATCATCAGCTGCAGCAGCTGTTTGACTTCGGTCTGGAAGCCCAGGGTTTCTTTGGTGGCGGTCATGCCTTTATCTCCCGTTGATTGCAAATACGACGCAAGGGGAAATGGGGGCGGTGTCGACGCGTTTCAAGCCCGGGCGTTGTCCGGGCATCCGCGTCAGGGTTTCTTCTGCCGGCTCAACAGGTTCAACAGTTCTGTCTGTGCGCTGAAAGGCTTGGCGCGACGCGGGCTGCGCCGGCGGTAGTTGCCGTCGGACAGCATGTCCCAGGCCTGCACGTTGTCGCGCAGATAGGGCTTGAGACCTTCGGCGATGACGCGCTTTTTCAGTTTGGGGTTGAGGATGGGGAAGCCGGTTTCGATGCGGCGGAAGAAGTTGCGGTCCATCCAGTCGGCACTCGACAGATAGACATGCTCCTCGCCACCGCCCAGGAAGTAGAAAATGCGCGTGTGCTCGAGGAAGCGCCCAACCACCGAGCGCACCCGGATGTTGTCCGACAGTCCCTTGATGCCAGGGCGCAGCGCACACACGCCGCGGATGATGAGATCGATTTTGACGCCGGCCTGAGAGGCGGCGTAGAGGGCGGCAATGACCTTGGGTTCCAGCAGCGCGTTCATCTTGGCGACGATGGCTGCAGGCTTGCCGGCGGCCGCCAGCTTGGCTTCCTGGTTGATCGCGGCAATGACCTCGCTGTGCAGGGTGAACGGCGATTGCCACAGGCGCTTCAGCTTGCCGGCCTTGCCGAGGCCGGTGATCTGGGTGAACAGGCTGGCCACGTCGGCAGTGATGGTCTCGTCGGCGGTCAGGAGGCCGAAGTCGGTATACAGCCGCGCGGTGCGGGCATGGTAGTTGCCGGTGCCGAGGTGGGCATAACGGCGCAGGGCGCCTTCTTCGCGGCGGGTCACCAGCGCCAGCTTGGCGTGCGTCTTGTGGCCGACCACGCCGTACACGACATGGGCGCCGACTTCTTCCAGCCGGGCAGCCCAGTTGATGTTGGCCTCCTCGTCGAAACGCGCCATCAGTTCCACCACCACGGTGACTTCCTTGCCCGATTGCGCGGCGCGGATCAGCGCCTGCATCAGCTGCGAATCGGTGCCGGTTCGGTAGACGGTCTGGCGGATGGCGACCACATTGGGGTCGGCGGCGGCCTGCTCGATGAAGTCGATCACCGGCTGGAAGGATTCGAACGGGTGGTGCAGCAGGATGTCGTTCCTGCGGATGTGGGCAAAGATATCGTCCTGCTTGGCCAGCCGGGGGGGCAGGGCAGGGATGAAGGGAGGAAATTTCAGTTCGGGACGGTCGACCCAGTCGGGCACCTGCATCAGGCGCACCAGGTTCACCGGGCCATGTTCCTGGTAGAGATCCTCGGGCTCCAGTTCGAACTGTTCCAGCAGGAATGCGGCCATCGCGTCCGAGCAGTTGTCGGCGACCTCCAGCCGTACGGCCGCGCCGAAATGCCGCTGTGGCAGTTCGCCCTGCAGGGCCTGGCGCAGGTTCTTGGTTTCCTCGTCGTCGACGAACAGGTCCGAATTGCGGGTGACGCGAAACTGGTAGCAGCCTTCCACCGTCATGCCGGTGAAGAGTTCGCCGACGTGGGCATGCAGGATCGACGACAGGAACACGAAACCATATTCGCAGCCGGCGATGTCTTCCGGCATGCGGATCACCCGCGGCAGCGCGCGCGGCGCCTGCACCACGGCGGCACCGGAATTGCGGCCGAACGCATCGCGGCCGGACAGCTCGACCGCGAAGTTGAGGCTCTTGTTGAGCACGCGCGGGAAAGGGTGCGAGGGATCGAGTCCCACCGGCGTCAGCACCGGCATCAGTTCGCGAAAGAAATAGTCGCGAATCCACGCAGCCTGGGCTTCGTTCCATTGCGTGCGGCGGAAGAAGTGAATCCCGTGCTTGGCCAACTGGGGAATGATGTCCTTGTTGAAGAGTTCGTACTGCCTGCCAACGAGTGCGTGCGCCAGTTCCGACACCGCATGGAATTGCTGGCCGGGCGTCATGCCGTCAGGCGAGCGCAGCGTCGATTTGGCGCGGATCTGCTCCTTCAGCCCGGCCACCCGGACTTCGAAAAACTCGTCCAGATTGCTGGAAAAGATGCAGATGAATTTCAACCGTTCCAGCAGCGGCATGTTGGCATCGGCCGCCTGCGCCAGCACGCGCCGCTGGAAAGCGAGAATGCCGAGTTCGCGATTGATGAGGGTGTCGGGGCTGGGAAGGTTCATGGTCTAGTATCTGTGTACATTGCAATGATAAGGGCCCGGCTCGATCCGGGCATGACGGTTATATGACAGCTGCGCATCCGATGGAAGTCGAACTCAAGCTGGCGCTGCCATCGTCCCAGGTGGCGGCGTTCCTGAAACTGATGGCGCGGCGGCGCAGCGTGCCGGTGCAGCAGGTCCTCGTTACCCGATATTACGATACCCCGGATTTTGCCCTGAGCGCGCAAGGCGTCGCACTCCGGGTGCGGCGGATCGGGCGACGCTGGCTGCAAACGCTGAAGACCGAGGGCGAGCGGCGCGGCGGCCTGTCGCAGCGTGTCGAATACGAAATGCCGGTCCCGCGCGGCATCCCCGACTGGAGCCGCTTTCCGGCCGCGGCGCTGGCGCTGGTTCCGGAGGCGTTGCGGGTCCAGATGGTGCCGGTATTCGAGACGCATTTCCATCGCACCGCCTGGCTGATCAGCCGCCGCAGCGGCACGAAAATCGAAGGGGCGCTGGACGTGGGCGAGGTGCGCGCGGGCGGGCGCAGCCTGCCGATCTGCGAACTCGAACTCGAACTCAAGGCCGGCCAGCCGGACGCGCTGTTCGAGCTGGCGCAGGGCTGGGCCGAGCGGCTCGACTGCCTGCCGTTCGACATCAGCAAGGCCGAACGCGGGGTGCGCCTGGCGCATGGACAAGCGGATGAACCTGTCAAATCCGTTCCTTTGACACTGCGCAGCGGCATGAACGTCGAAGACGGCTTTGCCGCAATCGTCCAGTCCTGCCTGGCGCAGTTTCAGGCCAATCTGCCGGGAGTACTGGCATCTGACGACATCGAATACGTGCACCAGGCGCGGGTGTCGCTGCGGCGCCTGCGCGCGGCGCTGCGTCTCTTTCGCACGACCTGCGTGCTGCCGGAGGAATTGATGGATGGCCTGCGCACCCTGGCCGGCGCACTCGGCCCGGCGCGCGACTGGGACGTGCTGTGCGGTGAAACCTTGCCGGCGATTGCACCCCATTATCAGGACGAAGCCGGCTGGCAAGCGGTCGATGCCGTGCTACAGGCGCATCGCGTCAAGTTGCGTGCTTCCATGCAGGCAGTTCTCCAGCAGGCACGTCCGGGAGCGTGGCTGCTGGACTTCCAGCGTTGGCTGCTGCAGCGTGGCTGGCGCCTGTCTGCCGCGGGGAAAAACGTCCCGCAGGCGCAGCGCTTCGTCCAGTTGTCGCCGTTGAAAAAATGGGCGCGCCGGTCGCTGCGGAAAGGCCATCCTCCCATCGTGCGCGGCGCACGCACCTTCGTGCGGTTGCAAGCACCGCAGCGCCATGCCTTGCGCATCGCGATCAAGCGTCAGCGCTACGCGGCCGAGTTTTTCCAGACGCTGTTCGCGGGCCGCCGGCAGACGCAGTACCTGGTGATGTTGCGCGAGGCGCAGGACAGCCTGGGACGCAGCAACGATGCGCGCGTGGCATGGCATCTGTTGGCGGATGCGCATATGGACGCGGGGCCGATGGGTGCATTCGTGCTCGGCTGGCTGGCGGCGCAGCTGGCGCAAGGGGCGCCGGATGACATTGCACGGCATTTGAAAAATTTCGTGAAATTTGAGCCCTACTGGTAGATTGCGTCTAGGTTGTCCTTGTCAATCAACACACAATATTCTTTCCCATGACGACAGACGCGGCCCCGTCCCCGGCCCATCCCATGAAAATCGCGTTTCTCGAAGACGATGCCGCTTTCGCTGCAAACATCATCGAATGGCTGGAACAAGTCGGTCACAGCGTGACCTGGTTCCGCTCCGGCCGCGAATGCGTGCGTGCGCTGTCCGACGAGCGCTTCGACCTCTGCCTGTTCGACTGGATGCTGCCCGACATGAGCGGTCCCGACGTCATGGCCAGCCTCAAGCTGAAAGGCACGCTGCCGCCGGTCATTTTCCTGACCGGGCGCGACGCCGAAGAGGACGTGGTGCAGGTGATCCAGGCGGGCGCCGACGATTACATGGTCAAGCCGCCCTCGCGCAGCGTGCTGATCGCGCGCATCCACGCAGTGGCGCGCCGCTGCTCGGCGCAGTTGCGGCCGGAGCCGATCCAGGACTTCGGCTCGATCCAGGTGGACTTCGGCAGCCGTAGGTTCGAACTCGACGGCGAGACAGTCAGGCTGACCGAGAAGGAAACCGAACTCGCACTGTATTTCTTTGGCCGCGTCGGCATCTTGCTGCCGCGCGGGCACCTGATCCAGGTGGTGTGGGGCTCCAGCCCCGACATCGACACCCGCACCGTGGATGTGCATGTCAGCCACCTGCGCAGCAAACTCAAGCTGGTGCCGGAACATGGTTGGCGACTCACTTCGGTGTATCGGCAGGGCTACCGGCTGGAGCGTGTGGAGTAATGGCCGTGCGTGGGTGGCTGCGGACAGGCGTGCTCGCAATTCTGCTGGGCGCGGGGCCGGCCCCGGCCGAACCGGTTTCCAAGGTTCCTTCCGCGGATGCCGCGCCCGAATGGCGCTACACGCTGCGTCCAGGCGACACCCTGATCGGGGTGTCGGCACGCTATCTGGCCAACCCGGCCGACTGGCCGCGGGTGCAGCGGCTCAACCGCATCGACAATCCCTATCGCCTGGTTCCGGGCAGGTCCCTGCGCATTCCGCTCGCCTGGCTGCGCCATACGCCGGCGCCGGCGACGGTGGTTTCCGTCACCGGCCAGGTACGGGTGAGCATGCATGCCACGCCCGAACGTGCGCTGCAGCCGGGCGAGCAGCTCCCTTCCGGAACGGTCCTGTCGACCGCGGCCGACAGCAGCGTGACGCTGCGCTTTGCCGATGGTTCGCTGCTGACGCTGCAACCCGGTGCACGCCTGGTGCTCGATTCGGTGAGCGTGTATGCAGGAGGCGGCATGGTGGATACCCGTCTGCGCCTGCAGCAGGGGCGTGTCGAGGTCGGCGCCAATCCGGGCCGCACTTCGGGCAGCCGCCTGCAGGTGATCACGCCGTCGGCGGTGGCGGCAGTGCGTGGCACCCGCTTCCGGGTGGAGGCCGATTCGCAGGTGACGCGCGAGGAAACGCTCGAAGGCGAAGTGGGCCTGGCTGCAGCGGGACAGACGGTGAGCGTGGCGGAAGGGCAGGGCAGCCTGGCCGAGGCCGGGAAGCCGCCACGCCCGCCCGTGACCCTGCTGCCCGCGCCGGAAATTTCGGCGCTGCCGCGACGCATCGATGCCTTGCCCATGCGCTTCAGCCTGCCCGAACTGCCTGGCGCAGCGGCGTGGCTGGGCCAGATCGCTGCGGATGCCTCGTTCGAGCAACTGCTGCTGGAGCAGAGCAGCACCACGCCGCAGTTGCGCTTTGGCGACCTGCCCGATGGCCACTACTGGCTGCGGGTACGCGCGATCGACGATCTGGGCTTGCAGGGGCGGGACGCCGTGCACGCGTTCGAACTCGACGCGCGGCCGTTCGCCCCGCTGCTGAGTGCGCCCGGCGCGCGGGTGCGCAACGCGACGCCCGCCCTGCAATGGAGCGGGGTGGTGGGAGCCGGTGCGTATCGGGTTCAGCTCGCGCGCGATGCCGCGTTTGCCGACATCGTGCTGGACGAGCGCACGCCGGGTACCCGTCTGACGCCGGCCCATGAGTTGAAGCCCGGCGCGTATCACTGGCGGGTGGCGAGCGTCGAAGCGAAAGAGCAGGGGCCATTCTCGCCTCCGCAATCCTTCATCTTCGATCCGTTGCCGGGTGCGCCGGAACTCAACCAGGACGCGCCCGTCTTTGCCCAGGATGCCCTGACGCTCACGTTGCCGCCCCCGCCTGCCGGGTTGCGCTATGAACTGGTGCTGGCCCGCGACGCGGAACGCACCCAGGTGGTATGGCGCGGCGAAAGCCATGACGGACAGGTGCATGTCGCTCCGGTCGAGCCGGAGAATTACTACCTGGCCGCGCGCCTGGTCGAGGCCGATGGCACGGCCGGACCTTACGCCACGCGGGTGATCGAGGCACCGCCGCGTTCCCATTGGGAACTCCTGTTGCTGCTGTTGCTGCCCTTGCTGGCGATTTAAGCTGACATCCGGCTGTGCGTCGTGACCTGCCCCTGCTGCATTACTTTCGCAACGACCGTTTCTCCACGGCCCTGATCCTGCTGCTGGTCGCGCTGCTGGCGACTTCCACCGGCGTGTTGAGCCGGGTCGACAACCTGCTGTACGACCTCGGGCAGCGCCTGCACACCCGCCCGCCGCCGACGGACATCGTGATTGTCGCCATCGACGAGGACAGTCTGTCCAAGCTCGGTCGCTGGCCGTGGTCGCGCCGCCTGCATGCCGCGCTGATCGATCGGCTGAAAGCCGACGGCGCCCGGGTAATCGGTCTGGATCTGGTGTTCGCCGAGCCCGACACGACTGACCAGCCCGCCGATGCAGAGCTGGCCGAAGCAGTGCGGCACGCTGGCAATGTGGTGCTGCCGGTGCTGCTGGAAAGCAGCCGCGTCAACGGCCAGTTGCTGGAAACGCTACCTTTGCCGCAACTGCTGGAGCACGCCGCGGCGCTGGGACGGGTGCATGCCGAACTCGATCAGGACGGGATCGCTCGCAGCATTTTCTTGTGGGAGGGCGTGGGCGCGCCGGTGTGGCCGCACTTTGCGCAGGCGGTGCTGGCCGCGGCGGGCCAGTTGCCATCCGCCATGGGCAGCACGCCGCCCGCAGCAGCCGACGCGATGCCATTTGCCCTGGTGCGCCAGACCCCGCGCCGCGTCACCTTTCTGGGGCCGCCGGGTCATATGCAGTCGCTGTCCTACGCGCAGGTGCTGACCGGGGAATTCGCGCCCGGCACCTTCCGCGACAAGATCGTGCTGGTGGGTGCTACTGCGGCCGGGATGGGCGATCTGCTGCCGACCCCGGTTTCGGGGTTGCGCCAGCCGATGCCGGGGGTGGAGTTCAATGCCAATGCGGTCGAGGCGATGCGCAGCGGACACCTGATCCGCACCCTGTCGCCGGCCATTGCCCTGCTTGCCGCAGGCTTGCTGGCGCTGATGCCGCTGCTGTGGCTGCCGCGACTCAACCCGCTCGGCGGACTGCTCGCCAGCGTGGCGTGGTTCGTGGTGGTGGCGGCTGCGGCGACCGCCCTGCCGGTCGTGCTGCGCGCCTGGCTGCCGGTGGCGGGTGCGCTGCTGGCGATCCTGCTGGCCTACCCGCTATGGAGCTGGCGGCGGCTGGAAAGCGCCGGCCGATTTCTCGACCACGAACTGAAGCGCCTGCGTCAGGAACTGGGGCCGGTGTCCGACTCGCCGCCCCGGCAGCAATCGCACGATCCGTTCGAGGCGCGCATCCAGCAGGTGCAGGCGGCGGCGCACCGGCTGCGCCATCTGCAGGACGTTCAGCGCGAAACCCTGGCCTTCATTTCGCACGATATCCGGGCGCCGCTGGCGTCTGCCCTGATGCAGCTCGACGCCTTGCCGGCACCGGCCCAGGAACGTTTGCGCGTGCCATTGAGCCGCGGACTGACGCTGGCGGAGGAGTTTCTGCGTACTTCGCGCGCCGAAATGCTCGATGCCGCGCGTTTCGAGGAACTCGATTTCGCCGCACTGGTGCATCAGGCCATCGACGATGCATACGATGCGGCGCGCGCCAGGCCGGTGCGGCTGCTGCGCCGGCTGCCCGACGATCCGGTGTGGGTGCAGGGCGAGTTCGGCCTGTTGCATCGCGCCATGCTGAACCTGGTGCTGAATGCCGTGCATTACGCACCCACTGACTCCAGCGTGGAGGTGAGCCTCGACATCGAGGGGGACTTTGTCGAAGCCAGCGTGACCGACCATGGGCCCGGCATCGCAAGAGAAGACCTCGCGCAGTTGTTTCAGCGCTTCAACCGCAGTGCGGCCGGGCAGACGACGGGGACCGGCCTGGGCCTGTATTTCGTGCGCACCGTCGCGGAAAAGCACGGCGGTTCGGTCGCGGTCGAAAGCGATCCCGGAGTACGCACCCGTTTCACGTTGCGGCTGCCGCTGGAGCAGGACGCGCCCCGCTGAATTTCGCAACTGTCATATTTTATTATCCGGTCCGACGCACAATGGTCATGACTTGACCAATGACATCGTTGAGGAGAACACGCATGGAAATCATTTTGTGGCGGCACGCCGAAGCGGAGGACGGGACCCCCGACCTCGAACGCGAACTGACCGGCAAGGGCCGCAAGCAGGCGGCGCGCATGGCCGACTGGCTCAACCCGCGCTTGCCGCCGGACATTCGCATCCTGAGCAGCCCGGCAAGCCGCACGCTGCAGACTGCGCAGGCGCTGGGCCGCGACTATGAGGTGGTGCCCGAGCTGGCACCTGGTACTAGCGCCGAGGCGGTGCTGGCCGTCGCCGGATGGCCTGACGGCAATTATCCGGTGCTGATCGTCGGCCACCAGCCCACGCTGGGACAAGTGGCGATGCAACTGCTGGCCGGACAGCCCGGTGACCTGGCGGTCAAGAAAGGCGGTCTGTGGTGGTTTCAGGGTCGCGAACGGGTAGGCCAATTGCAGGTGGTGTTGCGCGCAGTGGCGGTGCCTGACTGGTTATAATCGCCGTGTGAATATCCAATCGATCAGGCTTGAGACGATTCCGCCGGTCCCGACCATGCTGACGAGGGTTGTGCAGTGCCGGGTTGGCTGAGCAGTCTGCGCGAACTGATCGCGGAAGCGAGCCCGTTGCGCCGCTTCATGCTTGCCCTGCTGGTGCTGCTGCCGATGGCTGCGCTGGCCGCCGCCTTTTTGTGGTTCAACCCACCTGCCTATCGCGTACTGTTCACGCAGCTGTCGGACCGCGCGGGCGGCGAGGTCATCGGCGCGCTCGAGCAGATCGACATTCCCTATCGCCTGTCCGTCACCGACGGCACCATCGAAGTGCCGGCCGACCAGTTGCATGCCGCGCGCTATCGCCTGGCAGCGCGGGGACTGCCTAAATCCGATGACGACGTCCAGGATGAAGCCGAGCGCGCCCCCAGTTTTGGCGCTTCATCGCTGCAGGAGCAGCAGCGCTACCAGCGCGCCCTCGAAATCGATCTGGCACGCTCGATCCAGAAGCTCGAATCGGTCGAGCTCGCCCGCGTGCATCTCGCCTTGCCCAAGGTCTCGCCCTTCCTGCGCGATGCGCCGCCCGCAACCGCTGCGGTCCTGGTGCGGCTGAGCAAGGGGGCGCAACTCTCGGCAGAACAGGTGGCGACGATCCAGACCCTGGTCGCCGCCAGCGTGCCGCGCCTGAAGCGGGCCGACGTGCAGGTGTTCGATCCGAGCGGGGTTTTGCTTGGCGTCATGCAGCCCGAGGCGGCGCAGTCGCAACGTCTGGTGCTGGAGCAGGATCTTGCAGAACGTGCGCTGGCCGTGCTGACGCCCTGGCTGGGCAAGGATCGCGTCAATGTGCAGGTGACGGCGACTCTGGAAGACGGTGAAACCCGACAGACCGTCGAGCGGGTCAGCAACATCGGGGGGGCGGGGCAGACGCGGCCGCAGGAAAAAGTCGTGCGCATCACGCGGGTGCCCGAAGGCCATATCCAGCGCATCCAGGCCGTCGTGATCCTGAATTTCGACGCCAGCGCCAATGAGCGCTGGCGTGCCGGGCAGCTGGCCCGCCAGGCGCTCGGCCTGCAGAAGGAGCGCGGCGACAGCCTGAGCGTGTTCGCCTTGCCCGCCACGGCCCGGGAACAACAGCGTGCCGAAGTCGAAGCGCCTGTCGTCGAGGCGGAACCGCAGGCGGCCGAGCCCGTTTCGATTCCGCAGGTCCAGCCGCAATCTCCGTCGTCCGAGCGAACGCAGACGCCGCCCGAGTTGCCTGCGTGGTGGCTCGCTGCGGGCGTGGGGGTGTTGCTGATTGGATGGATGGGGTGGCGGCGAGTACGCCGCGCCGAACCCCTGCCCGAGGCAGCCGTGGAGGACTTCGAGGCCGAGCTCGAGTCGGCACGCATCCAGGCGCTGGCCGATCCGCGCGTGACGGCGGATGTCATCAAGCTGTGGATGCGCGCATGAGCCAGGCCGGCATCGAAAAATCCGCTGCACTCCTGCTCTCACTGGGCGAGGAAGCGACCGCAGCCGTGTTGCGATACCTGAGTCCGCTTGAAGTCGGCCGCCTCGGGAGCGCCATGCGCGAACTGGGGGTGCTGCCGCGCGAGCGCGTGCGCGCAATCCTGCACGAATACGCTGCCGAAGCGGCCGAGCAGACCGGATTTGCCGCGGATGCCGGGCGCTTTCTCGATGAAACGCTGAAGCTGGCCTTGAGCCCGGAACGCGCCCAGGCAGTGCTGCAGCGTCTCGGTGCATCGGCGGCGCAACTGCCGGAAAAGCTGGCGTGGCGCGAACCCGCCGAGATTGCCGGTCGGCTGGAGGCGCAGCCGCCGCAACTGATTGCCGCCGTCCTGTCGCAATTGCCGCGCGACGTTGCCGCTGCGGTGCTCGACGTGCTGCCGGCCGCGACTCGTGCGGACACTTTGCAGAGCCTGGCCCACAGCGACGTCCCTCACCCGGACATGCTGCGCGATCTGGACGACTGGCTGGCGAGTCTCGATCCCGCCGCACCTCTGCAGGGCGAAGCCGCGGTCGCCAGCATTCTGGGACAGATGAGCGAAGGCAGTGCCGCGGCTGCCCTGAACCAGCTCGACCACAACGATGCGGAACTGGCTGCCCGCCTGCGGGTGCGCAATCTCGCATTCGAAGACCTGGCGCGCTTGCCCGAGGCGGGCCGCAAGACCTTTTTGCGCAACGTCGGTGCGCGTATCCTGCTGCATGCGCTCAAGGGCAGCGATGGACAGGTGCTCGACGCGCTCACGGCCGTCATGAGCCCGACCGCGGCACGGCGCATGCGCGACGATCTCGATACCCTGGGTGCGATGCCGGTGGCCATGATCCAGTCCGCGCAGGACGAAGCCGGTGCCACCCTGCGGCGGTTGGCATCGGAGGGAGCGATCCAGTTCCCTGAAGAGGAGGAAACCGCATGAGCTATGCAGGACGACACCACGGCATTCGAACACTGGGAAGTGGTGGAACTGGCCGCCTCGGCAGACGGGCAGGCGCCGTCCCCCGTCGATATCGAAGCCGAACTGGCCAATCTGCGCGAAGCCGCGCGTGCCGAGGGCTATGCCGAAGGGCTGGCCGCCGGGCGAGTGGAAGGTGAGCAGGCCTGCGGGCGCATGAAGCAGCTGGCCGAAAGCTTCTCCGCGACGCTCGACAACCTCGACTTCCGGCTCGCCGACATGGTGCTGGAGCTGGCGCTCGATGTGGCGCGTCAGGTGGTGGCAGGCGAACTGGCGGCACGCCCCGAGCGCATTCTCGACGTGGTCAACCTGGCGCTGAAGCAGATGGCCGAAACCAGCCGCGAGGCGCGCCTGCTGCTGAACCCGGACGACGCGGCGCTGGTGCGTCCGCATCTCGACCAGGTGCTGGACAAGAACCGCCTGCGCATCGTGGAAGACACGCGCATCGTGCGCGGCGGCTGCCTGATCGAAACCACCCAGGGCGACCTCGACGCCACGCTGCCCGCGCGCTGGCGGCAGGTGGTGCAGGTGCTTGGCTCGAACCGGAACTGGATCGATTGATGGACCGCACCGTCCGCCTGCGCGAATACCTGGCAGACTGCCGTCGCGCAGTCAGTTGGGCGGCGCCGATCGCCGCCAGCGGACGGCTCACCCGTGTATCCGGCCTGGTCATGGAAGCGGTGGGGTTGCGCTTGCCGGTGGGCAGCCAGTGCCATGTTCATGTACCGGGCGGGCAGAGCATCGAGGCCGAGGTGGCCGGGTTTTCCGGCGACCGCCTGTTCATCATGCCCGCCACCGACATTTACGGCGTGATGCCGGGTGCGCGGGTGGTGCCGGACAACCCGATGGCGGCGCAGCCGCCACGCCTGGGGATGCGCTACGTGCCGCGCCGGCGTGCGCAGGACCGGGTGCGCCAGGTGCCGGTGGGCGAGCGTCTGCTTGGGCGCGTGCTCGACGGCGCCGGCAGGCCGCTCGACGGCATGGGCGCGCTGTCGCTGGAGCGCCGTGTGCCGCTCTACAGCCGTCCGATCAATCCGCTCGAACGTGAGCCGATCCGGCAGACGCTGGACGTTGGCGTGCGTGCGATCAACGGCCTGCTGACGGTGGGGCGCGGGCAGCGGCTCGGCCTGTTCGCCGGCAGCGGCGTCGGCAAGAGCATCCTGCTCGGCATGATGGCGCGCTTCACCGAGGCGGATGTGGTGGTGGTGGGTCTGATCGGCGAACGCGGCCGCGAGGTCAAGGAATTCATCGACCGCATCCTCGGTGCCGAAGGCATGGCGCGCGCCGTGGTGGTGGCCGCGCCCGCCGACCATCCGCCGCTGATGCGCCTCAACGGCGCTGCGTACGCGATGTCGATCGCCGAATATTTTCGCGACCAGGGCAAGCATGTGCTGCTCATCATGGACTCGCTCACCCGCTATGCGATGGCACAGCGCGAAGTGGCGCTGGCGATCGGCGAGCCGCCCGCCACCAAGGGCTATCCGCCGTCGGTGTTCGCCAAGCTGCCGCAACTGGCGGAGCGCGCCGGCAATGGCCGCAGCGGCAGCGGCTCGATCACGGCGTTTTTCACCGTGCTGATGGAAGGCGACGACCAGCAGGATCCGATCGCCGATGCGGCGCGTGCGATTCTCGACGGCCACATCGTGCTGAGCCGTGACCTGGCCGATGCCGGGCATTATCCTGCCATCGACATCGAAGCCTCGATCAGCCGCGCCCAGCCCGACCTGCTGAGCGAGGATGAACTGGAGCGGACGCGTCGCTTCAAATATCTCTATTCGCGTTACATGCGCAGCCGCGACCTGCTCGCCGTCGGTGCCTACGTGCCGGGCGCCGACCTGGTGCTGGACGAGGGCGTGCGTCTGTACCCGAGCATGCAGGGTTATCTGATGCAGGGCATGACCGAGCGCGCGCCGCTGGAAACCGCGCGTAGCGGGCTCGATGAGGTGCTCGGATGAAACCGTTCGCTCTGGCGCGGGTGTTGCAACTGGCCGAACGGCGCAGCGAAACCCTGGTGCGCGGGGTCAAGCATGCGCATGGCATCTGGTTGCGCGCGCGCGGTCGACAAGTGCAGCTGACCACCTTGCGCGATGCGCATATCGCGCGGCTGGCGGACGAATTGCGCAGTGGCGTAGCCGCCGAGCAACTGCTGGAAAGGAATCGATTGCAGCGCGCCCAGGCTGCCGAGTTGCAGACTGCGCAGGCTGCCATCGATGATGCCTACCGTGACTGGCAGGCGCGACTCGCCGAATGGATGCGCGAGGAGCAGCGGGTGAAGGCACTGCGTCTGCTGGAACAGCGCTATCTGGCGCAGATCGCCATCCAGCAGAGGCGTCTGGAGCAACGCCAGCACGACGAACTGGTGGAATTGATGCATCGCCGCGACCCGGGGCAGCGGATACGCTAGGGCTTGCCATGAAACTGCTTGACCTCACGCCTGCAGAGATCGCCTTCCTGTCTCAGCCTGCGCCTGTGCCCGATGACCTGCCGGCGCGGCTGTCGCGGCGCCTGGGCGCCATGCTGACCGCACGCCTGCGAATGGCGGTGCATCTGCAAGCGCAAACCGGACCTGCGCCCACCGATTCAGCGGCAATACCATGTTGGCAACCCGATTCTGCGTTCGCGACCCTGTGGCTGACGCGCCGTCTCGGGGGGCAGCACGCGACGGGCGTCGCGTCCTTCGTCCCCCGCACCCTGATCCGCAATCTGGATGCGCAACTGGCGGAGTGCTGGCTGGATGCAGCGGCACCCGCCACGTATCCTCCCTCACTGGCATGGCGCATGGTGGCGGACTCCACGCAGGCAACGCTCTCCGTGCGGTTGCCGGCCCACTCGAACGACATGACGCGCTGGGCGCGGGAGGTCATCCGGCATGGCTAGATTGATTGCGACGGCAGGCTTGCTGCTGCTTCCTTCCTGGGCATTTGCCGCGCCCGATACCGCGACCAGCCTGCTTACGGTATTGCTGAGCCTGGCGCTGATCCTGGGCGGATTCGTCGCGCTGGCCTGGCTCGCCCGCCGCTACCTGCCGGGCATGGGCACGCAAGGGGTGGTCAAGGTGGTGGGCACGACCGCAGTGGGAACGCGCGAGCGCGTGGTGGTGGTCGAGGTCGACGGCACCTGGCTGCTGCTGGGGGTTGGCGGCGGCAATGTGCGGCTGCTGCATACCTTGCCGAAGCCTGCCGATGACCGCGCCCGGGAGCAGGCGCAATGAGGCTGATTCTGGCGTGTGGCGTGATGATGTTTTTTTCGGCCGTTGCCTGGGGCGCCGACAGCAACGTGCCGCTGCTGAGCGTGACCCCCGGTGCGGGCGGGCAGGTGATCGGCGTGCCGGGCGCGAGCCTGCCGTGGCTGCTGCTGTTCCCGTTCCTGCCGGCGCTGCTGCTGGCGTTCACCGCCTTCACCCGCATCGCCGTGGTGCTGTTCCTGCTGCGGCAGGGGCTGGGCAGCCATACCGCGCCGCCGAACCTGGTGCTGACCGGGCTGGCGATCCTGCTGACCGTTTTCGTGATGTCGCCCGCGCTGAAGACCATCGACGCCGAGGCCTACCAGCCTTTTCTGTCCGGAGCATTGAGCTTCAATGCCGCGGCTGAGAAGGCGGCGTCGCCGCTGAAGGCGTTCATGCTGCGGCAGACCCGGGCCGAAGACCTGAGCCTGTTCAGCGAAGGTGACAAAAGCATCGATCCCAGACAGGTCGACAGTGTGCCGCTGGCCGCGCTGGCGCCGGCCTTCCTCACCAGCGAGCTCAAGACCGCGTTCCAGATCGGCTTCATGGTCGTGCTGCCTTTCCTGGTGATCGACCTGGTGGTCGCGGCCGTGCTGACCGCGCTGGGCATGATCATGCTGCCGCCGCAACTGGTGTCGCTGCCGCTGAAACTGCTGTTGTTCGTCACCGTCGACGGCTGGCACCTGCTGGTCGGTTCCTTGATTGGCAGCTTCTGATGGCAGGCGGACTACGCTGATGGAAGGCATCGCCCGCGACGCGCTCTGGCTGGTGGCGATGCTGGCTGCGCCGGTCCTGCTGGCAGGCCTGCTGACCGCTTTCGCCATCAGCCTGTTCCAGGCCGCCACGCAAATCCTCGAGCCCACGCTGTCCTTCGTGCCCAAGCTCATCGTCATGCTGCTCGTGCTGGCGCTGCTGGGAAGCTGGATGGGCGGCCAGTTGGTCGAGTTCGCGCGCACCCTGCTGACCGATTTCCCCGGCCTCATCGAATGAGCGGCGCATGCCCCTGAGCGAAGCGGGTCTGGCGGTGTGGCTGTTCGCCTTCGCCCGCCTCGCCGGATGGACGCTGTTCGATCCGCTGACCGGGCGGCTGCCGGTCGTCCTGCGCGTGTCGATCGCCGCCGTTCTGGCCGCAGTGCTGGCACCGGGCCTGTCGCATGCGGCCGTCGACCCTTTCAGCGTGCAGGGCATGCTGGCCCTGGGCCTGGAAGCCGGATGGGGCGCGGCGCTGGCGCTGTGCGTGTGGCTGGTTTTCGCCGCGGTGTCCGCAGCCCTGGTGTGGACCGGCCACACGGCCAGCGGCGGCCTGCTGACGCTGACCGATGAACAGGCCGCAACAGCCGACAGTCCGTGGCGGGCCCTGGCAGGCTGGCTGGCAGCGCTGGCCTTTCTGGGGGCCAGCGGTCATCTGCTGGTCGTCGACGCGCTGCGCCATGGCTTCGTCGCCATGCCGATCGCCGTGTTGCCCGCAACCGGCGACCTGCATCTGCTGGCCGAGGGCGCCGGCTGGCTGTTCGCTGCCGGTGTGCAACTGGCCTTGCCCCTGCTGGCGCTGGCGCTGCTGATCCAGCTGGCATTCGGCATCGTTGCGCGCACCACGCCGGGGCTGGACATGTTTTCGGCAGGGCTGGGGATTGCCGCCCTGGGACTGACAGCGGCCTGGGTGTGGGCAGTGCCGCTGGTCACGCGCGGCGTTGCGCTGGGAATCGGGCAGCTGGCGGTTTGGCTGGGCCTGCTTTGAGCTTTCGCTTGCCGGATATGCCCTTGGGGGCATGCAGATGGATTAAAATAGCCGGATTTATCCATTTGCCGCCACAACCAAGGCGCAGCGCGGGAACACCATGGCAGAAACAAGCATGATCAGGGGCAGCCTGGTCGCGATCGTCACCCCCATGTCGGACGATGGGGCGCTCGACCTCGACGCGTTGCGGCGTCTGGTCGAATGGCACATCAACGAAGGGACGGACGGCATCGTCATCGTCGGCACCACCGGCGAGTCCCCCACCGTCAGTTTCGAAGAACACTGCCTGCTGATCGGCACGACGGTCGAGCAGGCCGCCGGACGCGTGCCGGTGATCGCCGGTACCGGCGCAAATTCGACCGCCGAGGCGATCGAACTCACCGCCTGTGCGAAGAATGCGGGTGCCCAGGCCGGGCTGTCGGTGGTGCCGTACTACAACAAGCCGACGCAGGAAGGCCTCTATCAGCACTACAAGAAAATAGCGGAAGCGGTCGACTTGCCGCTGATTCTGTATAACGTGCCCGGGCGCACCGTCGCCGACCTGTCCAACGACACCACCTTGCGACTGGCCGGCGTGCCGGGCATTGTCGGGGTCAAGGATGCCACCGGCAGCATGGAGCGCGCAGCCGACCTGCTGCGCCGTGCGCCGCAGGACTTCGCGCTCTACAGCGGCGACGACGCCTCGGCGATGCCTTTCATGCTGCTGGGCGGGCATGGCGTGATTTCGGTCACCGCCAACGTCGCGCCCAGGCTCATGCACGAAATGTGCGTGGCCGCGCGCGAAGGGAACCTCGCGCGTGCACGCGAACTCAATAACGCGTTGCTGCCCCTGCACAGCAAATTGTTTGTCGAAGCCAATCCGATTCCGGTCAAGTGGGCGTGTGCCGAACTGGGCCTGATCCCGTCCGGCATGCGGCTGCCGCTGACGCCGTTGTCGGCCGGGCAGCACGACATTTTGCGTGAGGCCATGCGCCACGCCGGCTTGATGCAAGCCCACTGAATTAGGACACCCTATGCGTTTATTGCCACTGTTTTTGATGACGGCCCTGGCCCTTTCGGCTTGCAGCATGCCCGAAACCAAGAAAATCGATTACAAATCCGCGGGGAAACTGCCCACGCTGGAGGTTCCCCCCGATCTGGTGGCGCCGACATCGGATAACCGGTACGCCGTTCCCGATACCGAGGGCAAGGGGACAGCGACCTTGTCGACCTATAACCAGGAGCGCAAGACTGCGCCGACTGCCACGAAAGCCCTGTTGCCCGAGCAGGAAAAAGTGCACATCGAACGTGCCGGAACCCAGCGCTGGCTGGTGGTACAGGCGACGCCGCAGCAGGTGTGGCCGGTGATCAAGGATTTCTGGCAGGAAAACGGTTTCATCATCAATATGGATTCGCCTGAAACCGGCGTGATGGAAACCGATTGGGCGGAAAACCGTGCCAAGATTCCGCAGGACGGGATCCGCAACCTGCTCGGCAAGGTGATCGACGGGATCTATTCCACCGCCGAGCGCGACAAGTTCCGGACGCGAGTTGAAGCGGGCAAGGATGGCACCACTGAAATCTATGTCAGCCAGCGCGGCATGGAGGAGGTCTACGCCACCGAAGGCAAGGACCAGACCAAATGGCAGCCGCGTCCGCCCGACCCCGAACTCGAGGCTGAAATGCTGCGTCGTCTGATGTTGCGTTTCGGGGTGGATCAGAATCGTGCCGAATCGCTGCTGGCCAAGCAGCAGACACCGGACCAGGCACGCGTTCTCAAGGAAGCCGGCATCCCGGTACTGGAAATGGACGAGAGTTTCGATCGTGCCTGGCGCCGCGTCGGTCTGGCACTCGATCGCGTAGGGTTTGCGGTGGAAGACCGTGACCGTTCCAAGGGCGTGTACTTCGTGCGTTATATCGACCCCGGTGTTGATAACAACAGCAAGGCTGACGATGGCTTTTTTGCCAAGTTTGCCTTCTGGAACAGCAAGGAGGATAAGGTCTCGCCGCAATTGAGAATCATGGTGAGCGGGGCGGAGGACAAGAGCCGGGTCAGCGTGACCGGCGTGGACGACAAGCCGGTCGACGCCAATACGCAGACCCGCATCATCAATCTGCTTTACTCCGAACTGAAGTGATGCGGGCGCGAACGTGATGCGTTTCGCCAGTCTCGGCAGTGGCAGCGAAGGCAATGGCCTGGTGGTCGAAGCTGGTTCCACCCGGGTACTGATGGACTGTGGCTTTGGTCTGGCCGACAGCATTGCGCGACTGACCCGGCTGGATCTGCAGGCATCCGACCTGGCCGGCATCGTCGTCACCCATGAACATGGCGACCATATCGGCGGGGTGGGACGGCTTGCACGAAAGTTCAAGTTGCCCGTATGGCTGACCGCCGGCACGCTTGCGATGGCACAGGACCTCGACGGCGTGGCGGTGCAGGTGATCGACAGCCATGCCGGCTTTGCAGTTGGCGATCTGGAAATACAGCCCTATCCGGTGCCGCACGATGCACGGGAACCGGTACAGTATGTGTTCGGAGACGGCAATCACCGACTCGGGGTGCTGACCGATAGCGGTTGCAGCACGCCACACCTCGAGGCAGTTTTGAGCAACGTAGACGCATTGGTGCTGGAATGTAACCATGACGCGACGATGCTGGAAAACGGTCCCTACCCGGCGAGCCTCAAGCGCCGGGTAGGCGGCCGCTTCGGTCATCTGGAAAACAGCCAGTCGGCGGCCTTGCTGGACAAATTGAAGCACGACAAGCTGCAATGCGTGATGGCGGCCCACGTCTCGCGCAAGAACAATACATCTGCCCTGGCGCAGCGCGCGCTGGCCCAGGTGCTGGATTGTGCGGACGATGATGTGCGCGTGGCCTGTCAGACGGCAGGTTTTGACTGGATCCGGATTTGACCGGACCGTAACGAACTGGACAGACATTGACGACTTTTGCCGAACTCGGGCTCGCGCCCGACATCCTGCGTGCCCTCGACGAGATGGGCTACGTGACACCGACCCCGATTCAGGAACAGGTGATCCCCCTGGCATTGCAGGGCGGCGACATCCTCGGCGCCGCGCAAACCGGCACCGGCAAGACGGCGGCGTTCGCCTTGCCGCTGATTCAGCGCATGCTGCCATTCGCCAACAGCGGTACCTCGCCGGCCAAGCATCCGATCCGTGCGCTGATCCTGACCCCGACGCGCGAACTCGCGATCCAGGTCGAGGAGAGCGTGCAGGCTTATACCAAGCATCTGCCGCTGCGTTCGCTGGTGGTCTATGGCGGCGTCAACATCAATACGCAGATCCCCATCCTGAAGGCCGGAGTGGAGATCCTGGTGGCGACCCCGGGCCGCCTGCTCGACCACGTGCAGAACAAGACGCTGATGCTGAACCAGGTGAATACCCTGGTGCTCGACGAGGCCGACCGCATGCTCGACATGGGCTTCATGCCCGACCTGAAGCGCATCGTCGCCCTGCTGCCCACGCAGCGGGTGAACATGATGTTCTCGGCGACCTTCCCGGAAGAAATCCGCAAGTTGGCCGACAGCATCCTCAATACGCCGACCTTCATCGAGGTGGCGCGCAATGCCACGGCGGTGACGGTCACCCAGGTGGTGCATCCGGTGCATCACGAGCGCAAGCGGCAGTTGCTGGCGCACCTGATCAAGAGCCGCGAGCTGAGCCAGGTGCTGGTGTTCACCGGCACCAAGCTGGGCTGCAACCGCCTCGCCAATGAACTCAACAAAGTTGGCATTCACGCCGATGCCATTCACGGCGACAAGACCCAGCAGGAGCGCATCAAGGCGCTCGACGCCTTCAAGGCAGGCACCATCCGCATCCTGGTCGCCACCGACGTCGCCGCGCGCGGCCTCGACATCGAAGCGCTGCCCTTCGTCGTCAACTACGACCTGCCGCACAACGCCGAGGACTACGTGCACCGCATCGGCCGCACCGGCCGCGCCGGCGCCCTCGGCGAGGCGATCTCGCTGGTGAGCGAGTCGGAAACGCGCTATCTCAAGGATATCGAGAAACTCATCGGCAACGCCCTGCCGCCGGTGATCGTCCCCGGCTTCGAGCCCGGCGCGGCGGACGTGCCGGCTTACCAGTCGCGTCCGTCGCGTCATGGGGACCGCCCGGCGGAGCGTCCCGAGCGCAGTGCACCGCGTGCCCGGCAGACCGCGCCGCGCGACGCGCTGTTCGATGCGCCCTATGTGCCGAGCGATGCGCCGCGCACCGACAATACGCCTGCTCTGGTGCGCAAGCCCGGCAAGCAGGTGGCGGCGCTGTTCCGCAGCCCGGTCAAGTCCGATTCCACAGGCCAGTGAGCTGGGAAATCCTTCTGCTGGGAGTGTTCGGAGCGGGCGGCTGGTACTGGTACGCCGGCATGCAGGTGCGCGAGCAGGCGATTGCTGTGGGTCGCCGCGCCTGCGGCAATGCCGGACTGCAATTCCTCGACGACAGTGTGGCCCTGAGCAGGATCCGCTTTGCGCGCAATGGCAACGGCCAGCTGCAATTCCAGCGCGATTACCGTTTCGAGTTTTCGGATACCGGCGACAACCGTCGCCCGGGAGTCATCCGCATGCTCGGCGAGCGGGTCGAATGGGTCAGCCTGGACGGCGAGTGGCAGCCGGGCCAGACAGCCAGCGTGAGCCGGCTGGTGGATTGATCGCGTCCGAGCGCGCTGCAGCCGGAACGCAGCAGCGCGGTCACGGGTTCACTCCTGCTCGATCTCAAGAATCGCCAGGCTGATCTGCTGCCCCAGGTTGGGATCCCACTCCGGCCATTTCTTGTAGGCCTTGAGCTTTTCGGCAATCACCGGCTTCATCTCGTAATCGTTCTTGCCTTCGTCGTACATGCGGCGGACCTCCGACATCAGGATGTCGAACCAGGCCTTCTGCTCGATGACGAAGCTGCGGTCGCCGGACTTGCCGTGGCCGGGCACGTACAGCCGGGCGTCGAGGGCCAGTGCCTGGTCGGTCGCCTGCATCACCCCCTTGAAGGTGCCGTCGCGCAGGTTCATGACCTGGCGGCTCAGCACGTTGTCGCCGGTGAACAGCGTGCGGTCCTCGACAATCTCGATCATCAGGTCGGTCTTGCTGTGCGCGTCGGTGGAGGAATGGATGCGGAAGGTCTTGCCGCCGATACTGAATTCCTGGCCGTTTGCCGCCGCGACGGTGGGGATCACGGCGCGGGTGCCATCGGTATAGCCGCCGCTCATGTCGGACATCAGCTTGAGCCAGAACGCGTCGGCGCCGTCCCTGGCTTTCTGGATCATGTCGGGGTGGGCGATCATGATGGCGTTCGGCCACGCTTCCAGGATCGCCTGGTTGCCCAGCCAGTGGTCGCCGTGCACGTGGGTGTTGAACACGTGGGTGACCGGTTTCTTCGTCGTCTTGCGCAACTGGGCCACCACCATGCGGCCCGCCTGCACGCTGGAACCGGGGTCGATCACCACCACGCCGTCGGCGGTGATGATCCAGGCCGGGTTGTTCATGAAGCCCTGGTTGACTTTCGACGGCACGCCCTGGGGACCGTGGATGACATAGGTACCGGCGCTGACCTGCTTTGGCGGGTAGGATCGGACGACATCGTTGGGGCCGGCCAGTGCCGATGTGCAAAAGGCGAGCGCGGCGAGCAGGGGAACAAGACGCATGGAAATTCTCCGTTCTGTGGATGCGAAAACTAGCAAGGGATGCAGGATACCTAAAGTTGGCGAATCCGGGCCAATGGCTTCATGGTCACCACCACTTCTCGAAAATGATGCGGCTCATCGGCACGCCGAGATCATGCAGCAAGGTGCTCATGTCCTCGACCATGCCCTTCGGGCCGCACAGGTAATAGAGCGTGTCGTCAGGAACGTCGAGCGCATGCAGCTTGACCGGGTCGACGCGCCCGGTGAGGCCGTGCCAGGAGGCATCGGGCTGGGTGACCGTGATGCTCACGTGCAGGTTGTCATGCCTGCGGGTCGCGGCTTCGAGTTCGTCGCGAAACAGGATCTCGCGGCTGTCCGACACGCTGTACAGCAGGTGTGTGCGGGTCGACAGTGCCGCGTCGCGCACGTGGCGGAAGATGGACAGCAGCGGCGTCACCCCGACCCCGCCGCCGATCAGCACCACGTTGTCGCTCATCTCGGGCAGGTAGACGAAGGGGCCCTGGCCCTGGGACACGCGCACGCGGTCGCCCACCCGGGCATGCTCGTGCACCCAGCGCGCCACCGGGTGGCGCGCGCTGGCCTTGATCGCCAGTTCGATCTCGCCCTGATGGATGGGCGAGGTGGTGATGGAATAGCCGGAAGTCTGGGACGATCCGTCGACCCCGATGCTGAGGTCGACCCACTGCCCCGGCAGGAACCGGAAGCCCGTATCCGGGATGGCAAGCCGCAGGACGTGGATGCTGGGCGTGGCCGGGGTGATTGCAGCAATCTGCGCATCGTAGATTTGCAAGATTCAGTCCTGGTCTTTATTCTTTGTAGAAACGCAGCGCGGCCGAATTGATGCAGTAGCGCATCCCGGTGGGCGCGGGGCCGTCGGGGAAAACGTGCCCCAGATGCGAGCCGCAACGGCGGCACAGCGCCTCGACGCGCGCCATGCCGTGGCTGACGTCATGCTTTTCAGCCACCGCGTCGGGGTTCAGCGCCTGATGGAAGCTCGGCCAGCCGGTGCCGGAGTCGAACTTGGTGGCGGAGGTGAAGAGGGGTTCGCCGCACGCCGCGCAGCGGTATTCGCCCGCCTCGTGGTGATCCCAGTATTGCCCGGTGAACGCACGCTCGGTGCCGCGCTCGCGCAGGATGCGGTACTGTTCCGGGCTCAGTTCGGCACGCCATTCGGCGTCGGTCTTGGTTGTGTCGTTGCTCATGTCGGCTCTCCGTAGTGCGTGAGTTTACCTGCCGGAAGGCCTTTGTTGCGGGGAAAACCCTGCATCCATCAAGGACTCCGCAACGCCGGGTCGTAAAATCCCATTCCGAATCAGGGGTGGAAATGCAGCCGGCGGCATCAAGGTTGACAGCGTCATCGCAGCGGGTTTAATCTTCGTTCAGGTATTAGACTAAGTCTAAAAACCGGATTTCAGCCGCTGTCCCGCCTGCTCTGAATCAGCAGCAGGCTGCTGGACGACGATGAAAAAATCAGTGCTGCAAAGCATGTCCATGTCAACCAAGGAGAATAGGTTATGCAACTCAAAGGTTCTAAAACCGAAGACCATCTGAAAGCCGCTTTTGCCGGCGAATCGCAGGCCAACCGCCGCTACCTCTACTTTGCAGCCAAGGCCGACGTCGAAGGCTACAACGATGTCGCTGCGGTGTTCCGTTCCACCGCAGAAGGTGAAACCGGCCACGCACACGGCCACCTGGAATACCTGGAAAAGTGCGGCGACCCCGCTACCGGCATGACGTTCGGCCCCACCGCCGACAACCTGAAGACCGCGATTGCAGGCGAAACCCACGAGTACACCGACATGTATCCGGGCATGGCCAAGGATGCACGTGCGGAAGGCTTCGACGAAATCGCCGACTGGTTCGAGACGCTGGCCAAGGCCGAGCGCTCGCACGCCAACAAGTTCCAGAAGACGCTGGACACCCTGGGCGCTTAATCCGGCCCAGACAAAAAGCGGGTCGGGTTCGGCCCGCTTTTTTTGAATCTGTTGTTTGACGCATACCAAGACCAAACAGGAGTTCGCATGAGCACACGCGAAGGCAATCTCGAAGCCCCCACCCGTCATCCGCTCGACTGGAAAAACCCGGATTTCTACAACGAAGACAAGCTCAACCACGAACTGGAGCGTGTTTTCGACGCCTGCCATGGCTGTCGCCGCTGCGTGTCGCTGTGCACCGCGTTTCCGACCTTGTTCGATCTGGTGGACGAGTCCTCGACGATGGAAGTGGATGGCGTCGCCAAGTCGGACTACATGAAGGTGGTCGACGAGTGCTACCTGTGCGACCTCTGCTACATGACCAAATGCCCCTATGTGCCGCCGCATCCGTGGAACATCGATTTTCCGCACCTGATGCTGCGCGCCAAGGCAGTCAAATTCAAGAAGGGCGGGACGACGTTCCGCGACAAGCTGCTGTCGTCGACCGACGCGATGGGCAAGCTCGCTACGATTCCGGTCGTGGTGCAGGCGGTGAACGCGAGCCTCAAGAGCAAGCCGGTCCGCAAGCTGGTCGGCAGCGTGCTGCAGATCCACCCGGACTGCGAGCTGCCCGATTACGACAGCGCGAAATTCCGCGCCACCGCCAGGCCGCGCGGCGATTTCGCAGTGACGGCCGGCGAGCGCACGCCGGGCAAGGTGGCGATCTATTCGACCTGCTACGTCAATTACAACGAGCCCGGCATCGGCCACGACCTGCTGAAGCTGCTGGCGCACAACGAGATTCCCGCCGTGCTGGTGGACAAGGAAGCCTGCTGCGGCATGCCCAAGCTGGAACTGGGTGATCTCGATGCAGTGCAGAAGCTCAAGGAAGTGAATATTCCGCATCTGGCGAAGCTGGCGCGCGAAGGCTATGCCATCCTTACCGCGGTGCCTTCGTGCACGCTGATGTACAAGCAGGAACTGCCGCTGATGTTCCCGCACGACGCCGATGTGCAGGCAGTGAAGGAGGCGATGTGGGATCCGTTCGAATACCTGATGGCGCGCAACGTCGACGGCCTGCTGAAAACCGACTTCAAGTCGCCGCTCGGCAAGGTCGCCTATCACGTGCCGTGTCACCAGCGCGTGCAGAACATCGGCAACAAGACGCGCGATGCGCTGCAGCTGGCCGGTGCCACGGTGACGATGGTCGAGCGCTGCTCCGGCCACGACGGCACCTGGGGTGTGAAGAGCGAATATTTCGACAAGTCGATGAAGATCGGCAGGCCGGTATTCCGCCAGATGGCCGAACCGCAACCCGATTACGTGAGTTCCGACTGCGCGATGGCCGCGCGCCGCATCCTGCAGGGCATGGGCGATTCCACGGCGCAGAAGCAGCATCCGATCACGCTGCTGCGCATTGCCTACGGTCTGAAGTAATCGAAGTCAATGCAAGGAGAACAGCATGCCGCACATTACCCGTGACAGCCTGATGACCCTGGAAGGCTATGCCAAGGTGCGCACCGCGCTGCGCGCCGAAATCATGGCGCACAAGAAAAATCGCATGGTCGAACTGGGCGGCCATGTCACGCTGATTTTCGAGGACGAGAAAACCATGCGTTACCAGATCCAGGAAATGCTGCGCGCCGAGCGCACGTTCGAGGAATGCCGGCATCCAGGACGAGCTTGACGCCTACAATCCGCTGGTGCCGGACGGCACCAACTGGAAGGCCACCATGATGATCCAGTATTCCGATCCGGATGAACGCAAGGTGGCGCTGGAAAATCTGAAGGGCATCGAGGACAGGGTGTGGGTGCAGGTGGCGGATCAGCCTCGGGTGCTTGCCATTGCCGACGAGGACATGGAGCGTGAAAACGCCGAGAAAACCTCGGCCGTGCATTTCCTTCGCTTCGAGCTCGACGCGACCTCGATCGCCGCCGCCAAGGCCGGCAGCCCGATTCGCATGGGTATCGATCTCGATGCCTACCCGGTCGATTCCATGACCCTGGCTGAAAACACCCGCGCTGCGCTGGTGGTAGATTTGGCCTAAAGTGAGTTCGGGCGGCACGAGCTATCCATGACATCACGCCGCCCGGAGGAGGGCGGCGCTGTGCTGGATCAACTGCTGGTGCAACAGCTAAGACGGCGGCTGGAGGCTGCCGGTCTGCCGCTCGTCGTCGAATTGTGGGATGGTCAACAGGTCGGGCCGGACAGTCTCGCTGCCGTGCGGGTGCGCCTGCACCAATTGTCCAGCCTCAAAGCCATGGCCGACCCCAGCCTGGGGGCGCTGGCGCGGGCCTATGTCGAAGGCGCGCTCGATCTGGAAGGCGATATCCGCGACATCCTCGCCTTGGGCGATCGCCTGTGCAATGCAGGCGACTGCACCCCGAAAACCGGCTCGGATGGCTGGAAATGGTGGCGACACACGCGCACCCGCGACCGCAGGAACATCCAGTATCACTACGACGTTTCCAACGATTTCTACGGCCTGTGGCTGGATCGCCGCCGGATCTATTCCTGCGCCTACTTCAAGACGCCGGACATGAGTCTGGATGCTGCCCAGGAAGCCAAGCTCGACCATATTTGCCGCAAACTCGCGCTGCAACCAGACGAGCAGTTTCTCGATATCGGCTGCGGCTGGGGCGGCCTGATCCTGCATGCGGCGGAGCGCTACGGCGTGCACGCCACCGGCATCACCCTGTCGGACGATCAGCATGCCTGGGTCACCCGGCAAATCGAGGCGCGCGGCCTGGACGGCCGAGCCGAAGTCCGCCGGATGGATTACCGAGATGTACCTGAGATAGGGGGCTACGACAAGATCGCCAGCGTCGGCATGTTCGAACACGTCGGCCGCGCCAATCTGAAAGCCTATTTCGACAAGATCTCCTCCTTGTTGAAGCCGGGTGGCCTGGTTCTCAACCATGGCATCACCACGGCCAGCCCCGGTGCCAGCGGTCTTGGCTGCGGCATCGCCGAGTTCATCGAAGAGTATGTGTTCCCGGGAGGCGAACTGGTGCATGCCTCCGACGTGCTGCGCGCCGCATCGAACAGCGGGCTCGAATGCCTGGATGCCGAAAACCTGCGGCTCCACTACGGTAAAACCCTGTGGCACTGGGTCACCCGGCTGGAGCGGCATGCCGACGAAGCGCAGCGCATGATCGGTGAACAGAAATACCGCATCTGGCGCATCTACATGGCGGGGTCCGCCTATGCCTTCGACCATGGCTGGATGGAGCTTTGGCAGGTGCTGGCGGGCAAGGGTATCGACGGCAGTCAGCCGAACTATCCGTTCAGGCGGGATTTCATCTATCGGGATGCGTGAAGTCGGAGGTGGGCCAAACCTGGTCCCATGGCTATGGCTCTGTTTACCGCTCCGGCCCAAAGTTTTATCGGGGCGTCTTTTGAGAGCGTATTTGCGGCAATTGACCTGAATCCGAATGAACTATCCTGAGAGCGGATGAAGCATACATATAAACCTGAGCGCTCCAGAGTACAGATGTGGATTGTCTGTGCCGGCTTGTGTACGCTCAAAAGTTCTGACAGGGAGTCATTGCTTGTATTCAAAACCACCAACGACCGAAACCGGCGACCAAATGGGGAATGGGGAGGCTTGGCTTGCTGCGATGCAAAAGGCTCAGGAGAGCTTTGCACACGGAAAGCTTGACCATGCAGAGCACGAGTTGCGGCATGCGATTCGCGTCTCCCCGACGCGCTGGGAAGGGTGGGTCAATCTTGGCGTGGTATTGCTGGCGCGAGGCGCGAGTCAGGAGGCCGTCCATGCCTTGCAGCGAGCGCAGACGCTCTCACCGGAAATGGCGGTCATCCGCTTGAACCTGGCTGATGCGTACTGCGCGACCGGGCAGGATGCCGAAGCCCTGGCTTCCTGCCGCGAAGCCGTATCGATGGCGCCCACCCCGGATGCACTGAACAAATTGGGTGCATTGCTGCGCTCCAGCTGGCAGTTGGCAGAGGCCGAGACCATGCTCGTCAGGGCGATCGCGCTCGACCCCGATCATCAGAATGCGCAAGTCAATCTTGCGACCGTGTTGATGTTGACGGGGCGCCTCGCTGAAGCGAAATCTGCATTGCAGGCTGCCCTGTCCAAGCCATTGCAGGGGGACGCCAGAACAGAAGCGGTACGTGCCTATCGTCTGCTGCTCGAATGGGAGCGGCTTGACCCGGTCATGCGGGCGTCATTTCCCACGGGAGATCTCGACAACCTGACCAACGCCTTAAACGCTACACCTGAAGACCTGATGGCTCCCGACCCTTCCATGATCCGTTTTCTGGAAGAACTGACACAAGTGGCCGAGCAGTTCGAGGTTGCACCTGTGCGTGCTTGGCCCATTCCGGAAGATTGGCCAAGCATCGAGGCACACTTCTGCCTGCACGGAGGCGATACGGTCGAGAGCTATCTGTCCGGCCAGGATCATCGCGAAAAGGCGCCATCTCCACCCTCGCGGGCGGAACCGGACTTGTATGCCCATGCGGTCAGGCTTCGACTAAATGGCTCGATTTCCAGACTGCTTTCTCGTCATCCGGAGGCTGCCCTGCGATATGTCCATTGGCTGATACTCCAGGGCCTTGACGATGCGAGGTACTGTCCCGGACATTTCAAGCTGCTGCCGAATCGTGTTGCAGGAAATCCCACCGAGTCACGTGTGAGTCCCCTGCAGGTTTCCGGAACCATCAAGCACTTTTTCCTCGATCAGTTTCCGCGTGCAGCAGCAGCGGAAGCTCAGGCGGTACTGATATACATGATGGTGCTGAAAACACATTGCTTTAACGACGGCAATGGTCGTGTCGCCCGTTTTCTTGTCAATCTTGTGCTTGAAAACAAAGGCTGCAGTCCGATCCTGATACCCGGTTACATGCAGAAAGCATGGTTCGGCGCTCACCGGGAGATATACCGGTCGCGCGACATGCGCCCTCTCGTCGAACAGTACCAGCACGCTCAGGCGTTCACCGAGAATTTCCTGTCCGAACTGGCCGCCGTGCGTTCGGCATCGGGCAATGCATGCATCATCCGCCAGGAGGCGTCAGCGTATGGCGTCCGTTAACACCAAAACGAGGATGGATATGCTTCTGGTCGGCTCGCGTGCCTTGGAGCCTGATTCTCCTGATGAGGGGCAATCCGGCTCCGGTTGGGACCTCTGGATAAGCGGAACAGACCTTGGCCACCCATTGGTCAAGGCAAGCACTTTCTTGCGCGACGACGCGGGCGATCTTTGCACGACCCTTTGCTCGGACAGGCGAACGTATCATCTGCGCCTGATTCCCGAAGGGGATGTGCGCGAAGGCTTCATTTCCGCCAATCAGGAACGGCCGCTGCTGGACAATGAAGAGGGATGGCGCATTCGAATTGCATCCCTGGCCAGCCTGGCGCTCATCAAAAGAGCCTATTTATACCTGCCGCAGGCGTGGCACCAGCACATCCATGATTACCACCGCATCACTGCCCGTATAGGAACGGCATCAGGAACGGATGCGGAGAGACTGGCCTACGCGACACTCCGCGCCTGCATTCTCGCTCGTCTGGATGCCGAACCAGCGGGCTGGACGATGCGGGTGAGCAACGAAGCATTTTTCGGCAACTTCAAGTATCCCTGGCTTCGCGTTTTCGAGCACGATGAACTGCACCGTGCGACCTGCTATGGCGAGGCGCCGCTTTACCGGAAAATCAAGGATGACCCATCGCTCGCCTATGTTCCCTTCTCCGGGTTCGAGCAACTCTCGCACCAGGATCGCATACGGCTGGTTCGCGAGGAATGCTATGCACTGGCGCTGGAGCGCGTGCTGATTCCCGCGCAGGACATTGGTGTCTCATATGACGAAAATCGCGCGTTCCAGCATGCATTGCGAAGAATTAGCACCTCCCTGGCCAGGGGGTGGTTCCGGGACTTTTCGATCGATCACTATCCGGAAATATCGCAATATGACAGGCCGTTCCTGCAGGATTTCCAACGGGCGCTGGCTGAAGGTCGACTGCAGCGGAAGTCTTTGTCGATTTCCGATGAAGAAAGGCGGTCCTGGCTTCAAGGGTATTGGCGCAGCTTGCTAGGCAAGGATCAGCACGCCGCCATGCCTGAACCCGCGCACATGCGCTGCCTGGGCGAGTGCGCTGGCCAGGCTGCCGTTGGGCCAGACATGGGCTGCCTGTCGTCGTTTCAGAGCAGCCTGGAGCGGTCGAACGCACCGGGCCAGGCAGGATAGGGATCAGGTGGCTGGCAAAGCCTGACTTTGTCGATGTTCGATTCAACTACAGGTTGCCGGCATCGTCTGCACGCATTCATGGCGGCCGAAAACGTATGCGTTGCTGGATTTGGAATGATAATTGCCGTAATCGAACCATCCCCATACATCGACTGAACCTCCGACATGATGACTATCCATCCCGTGATTCTTTCCGGTGGCTCCGGTACCCGCCTGTGGCCGTTGTCCCGTGCGGCATTGCCCAAGCAGTTGCTGCCGCTCGCCAGCGACAAGAGCCTGCTGCAGGACACTGTCAGCCGATTGACAGGCATGACGGAAATGGCAGCACCGCTGATGGTCTGCAATGTCGAACACCGCTTCATGATTGCCGAGCAGATGCGCCAGATCGGTTCGGTTCCGCACGCCATCGTGCTCGAACCGGTCGGGCGCAACACGGCCCCGGCAATTACCGTCGCCGCACTGATGCTGTCGCGCGACGACCCCGACGCCCTGATGCTGGTGCTGCCCGCCGACCATCTGATCGACGATATCGCAGCCTTTCATGTGGCGATTCGCACTGCCGCTGATGCTGCCATGAACGGGCATCTCGCCACGTTCGGCATCGTGGCGGCCACGCCCGAGATCGGCTATGGCTACATTCGCAAGGGACAGCCGCTGCCGGATGCCGCAGGTGCGTTCCAGGTGGCGGCATTCGTCGAAAAGCCCGATCTGGCGACCGCGCAGCAGTACGTGGCTTCGGGCGACTATTTCTGGAACAGCGGCATGTTCCTGTTCCGCGCGGCTGATTTTCTGGAGGAACTGCAGGCCCTGCGTCCGGACATCCTCGATGCCAGTCGGGCGGCTCTCGATGCCGCGACACCGGATCTCGATTTCGTGCGCCTCGACCCCGCTGCGTTCGAGGCCTGTCCGTCGGAATCAGTCGATTATGCGGTGATGGAGCATACCCGGCGTGCGGCGATGGTGCCGGCAGACATGGCATGGAACGACATCGGTGCCTGGTCGGCGTTGTGGGACGTGGCGGCGAAGGACGAACAGGGCAATGCCAGCCGCGGCGATGTCATGCTGGAAAACGCCCGCAACAACTTTGTCCGGGCTGAAACCCGCATGGTTGCGATGCTGGGAGTTTCCGATCTGGTGGTGGTCGAAACCGCCGATGTAGTGCTGGTGGCGCAAAAGGACCAGGTGCAGGACGTCAAGAAACTGGTCGATCGCCTGAAAGCCGAAAAACGCTGCGAACACCTGATCCACAAGCAGGTTTTCCGGCCATGGGGCTGGTACGAAGGCATCGACGCGGGCGACCGCTTCCAGGTCAAGCGCATCATGGTCAAGCCCGGCGAAAAACTCAGCCTGCAAAAGCACCATCACCGCGCCGAGCACTGGGTCGTCGTGTCCGGCACCGCCAGCGTCACCTGCGGCGACGCGGTCATGCTGCTGACGGAAAACCAGTCGACTTACATCCCGCTGGGTACCACCCACCGTTTGGAGAACCCGGGCAAGGTCGACCTGCACATCATCGAGGTGCAGTCGGGTTCCTATCTGGGCGAAGACGATATCGTGCGTTTCGAGGATGTCTACAAGCGGAACTGATGCGCCATCCTGGCCAGACTGCTGCAATGACAACCGATACGCTTTGAATACGTCACCGGGCCAAGCTTGCAAGTGTCCGGGAATCGGCCAGTCGCATTCCAAACGGGCTGTTCTCTAACGCTGGCCGGCCTTGAAAACGGGCTTATTGGCCCGATACTTCAGTATCCGGACTGACCGGAGTGAAAAGAACCCATCATGCCCAACGATCCCTCACTTGAAGGTGAACTTCTGCCCGACAACCGCCAGTTGCCTGCCGCCCCGGTGTGGCCGGACGAGCTGCATCTGCTGCCGCTGACCGAGAAGCCGTTTTTCCCGGCACAGACCCTGCCGCTGCTGATGAACGAGGCCCCCTGGCTGTCGACGGTGGAAGCGATCGGCGAAACCGCGCATCACATGGTGGGACTGGTCGTGGTCAGGCCCGACAACACCGACGATGTGAAGCGGGCGGATTTCCGCAGCGTCGGCACAGCCGTACGCATCCATCATCCGGTGCGCACCGACGGCAAGATGCAGTTCATCGCCGAAGGCGTGCGGCGCTTCCGCATCGTCGACTGGCTGTCGGACACCCCGCCGTACAAGGTCAGGGTCGAATACCCGGGAGAGACCGGCAAGCCGGACTCCGAGGAAATCCGCGCGTATTCCATCGCCATCATCAACACCATCAAGGACCTGCTGCCGCTCAATCCCTTGTATTCAGAGGAACTCAAGTTCTTCCTCAACCGCTTCGGGCCGAACGAGCCTTCGCAGCTGACCGATTTCGCCGCCAGCCTCACCACCGCGTCCAAGCAGGATTTGCAGGAGGTGCTGGAGGCCTTCGGCCTGAAGAAGCGCATGGAGAAGGTGCTGGTGCTGCTGAAGAAGGAACTCGACGTGGCGCGCCTGCAATCCCACATCCGCGAAAAAGTCGACGAGACGATGAGCGAGCAGCAGCGCGAGTTTTTCCTGCGCGAGCAGTTGAAGGCGATCCAGCAGGAACTCGGCCTCGCCAAGGACGACAAGACCGCCGAGCTCGACAGCTTCCGCGAGCGCCTCGCCAGGCTGACGCTGCCGGCGCAGGCGCAAAAGCGCGTCGACGAGGAAATGCAGAAGCTTTCCCTGCTGGAGACCGGCTCGCCGGAATACGCCGTCACCCGCAACTATCTCGACTGGCTGACGGTATTGCCGTGGGGCGTGCATACCCAGGACAAGATCGACCTCGAGCGAGCGCGCAGCATCCTCGACCGCGACCATGACGGGCTGGATGACGTCAAGGACCGCATCATCGAATTTCTCGCCGTTGGCGCGATGAAGGGCGAGATCGCCGGTTCGATCCTGCTGCTGGTCGGGCCGCCCGGCGTCGGCAAGACCTCGATCGGGCAGTCCATCGCCGAAGCGCTGGGGCGCAAGTTCTATCGTTTCTCGGTCGGCGGCATGCGCGACGAGGCCGAGATCAAGGGCCATCGCCGCACCTACATCGGCGCCATGCCGGGCAAGTTCGTCCAGGCGCTGAAGGAAGTCGGCTCGGCCAACCCGGTCATCATGCTCGACGAAATCGACAAGATCGGCGCCAGCTACCAGGGCGATCCGGCCTCGGCGCTGCTGGAAGTGCTCGACCCGGAGCAGAACGCCGACTTCCTCGACCACTACCTCGACGTGCGCTTCGATCTGTCGAAGGTGCTGTTCATCTGCACCGCCAACCAGCTCGACACCATTCCGTCGGCCGCTGCTCGACCGCATGGAGGTCATCCGCCTGTCGGGCTACATCACGGCGGAGAAAGTCGCCATCGCCAAGCATCACCTGTGGCCGCGCGTGCTCGAACGTGCCGGGCTGAAGAAGAGCCAGCTCACGATCAGCGAGGGCGCGCTGCGCCACGTGATCGAGGGCTACGCCCGCGAGGCCGGCGTGCGCAACCTGGAAAAGCAGCTGGGCGCGGGTGGCGAGGAAGGCCGTGGTGAAGATCCTCGAGCGGCGCTGCGACGCCGATCCGGATCGGCGTCAAGGAAGTCGAGGTCTACCTCGACAAGCCGGTGTTCACCCGCGAAAAACCGCATGCGCGGGGTCGGCGTGGTCACCGGCCTGGCGTGGACCGCGATGGGCGGCGCGACGCTGCCGGTCGAGGCGTCGCGCATCCATACCCTCAACCGCGGCTTCAAGCTCACCGGCAAGCTCGGCGACGTGATGAAGGAGTCTGCCGAGATCGCCTACAGCTACGTCGCGTCGCATCTCAGCGAGCTATGGTGCGGACAGCACGTTTTTCGAACCAGCTTCGTCCACCTGCACGTGCCGGAAGGCGCGACGCCCAAGGATGGCCCCAGCGCCGGCGTCACCATGGCGACGGCGCTGCTGTCGCTGGCGAAGAACGTCCAGATCAAGCGACCGCTGGCGATGACTGGCGAATTGACCCTGACCGGCCAGGTGCTGCCGGTGGGCGGCATCCGTGAAAAGGTCATCGCTGCGCGCCGCATCGGGATTCCGGAACTGATCCTGCCCGATGCCAACCGGCGCGATTTCGACAAGCTGCCCGACCATATCCGGCAAGGGCTGACCGTGCATTTTGCCAGGCGCTATCAGGATGTGGCCGCAGTCGTGTTTACCTAGGAAAACTGGTGATGCTTCGTAGCGGCGCCCTGATTCTGCTGACGATTCTTACTATTGGTGCTTCTACCCAATCTGAATTTCGGCGCATGACGCTTTGGATGCACGGGCAGCCAATTCAGGTCGAGGTGGCTTCCAGCCCCACTGCAAGGGTTAAAGGATTGATGAACAGAAAGGCCTTGGCGCAAGACCAAGGCATGCTATTCGTACAGAAGGCGCCTCAGACCATGTGCTTCTGGATGAAGGACACACCAATGGCACTTTCCATCGCTTTTCTCAATGAGAGAGGCGAGGTGCTGGCCGTTTCCGAAATGGCCCCCATGTCGCTGGATCGTCACTGTTCTCCAGTTCCCGTCAGGCACGCTCTCGAAATGCCGGCTGGCTGGTTTCGGCAGCACGATGCCAAAGCCGGTTCCCGCCTGACCGGTGCTGCCTTTGTTCCTTGAGGGCAGCAGCCCTTTCTAGGGCAAGGCCATTGGGTGTACAACGGGCAAGCTTCCTGTCATGGTGTGTCTGCATGCTCATAAAGACGGGAAAGCCCTGCATTTTCAGGCAAAACGGGCATGATCACTGCTGCCATAGAATAAGAATGCAGTGAACAAGGAGGACCAATGGCTGAGCCTATCGAAGCTCACAGGGAGCAACGCGCAGCATCTTGCCCTGATTTATTTTCGCTTGTCGCAAGTCAGGCGCAGCATTTACCCCAACATACAGCGCTTCTGGCACCCGGCCGGGATAGCCTGAGCTATGCCGGTTTGTTGGAACACTTGCGGCAAATCCGCGACCATCTACGGGGATTGGGAATTGGGACGGACGACCGGGTGGCAGTGGTGCTGCCCAACGGACCGGAAATGGCTACTGCATTTCTGTCGGTGGCATCCTGTGCGGTGTGCGCACCACTCAACCCTGCGTATCAGGCCGCGGAGTTCCGCTTTTATCTGGAGGATCTCCGTGCACGAGCGCTTCTCTTACCGGAAGGCGACAGCAGTCCAGTGCGCGCAGTGGCAGAGGAACTGGGATTGACCGTGATCGACGTAAGAATTGATCGGGAGAGACCTGCCGGCTGCTTCGATTTGGCCACAGCGGTTCATGGGACCCCCATGTGGGTTGAAGCAGACATGGACCGGAAAACCGCGCTCATTCTGCATACGTCGGGAACAACCTCGCGACCCAAGATCGTTCCACTGTCCCACGCCAACCTGGTGTCATCGGCCACGAATATCGCGCGTTTTCTGGCCTTGGATGAGCAGGACAGGTGTTTGAACGTGATGCCGCTTTTCCATATTCACGGGCTGGTTGGCGCACTGCTCTCCACTCTGGCGGGAGGCGGAAGCGTAATTTGCGCACCGGGTTTTGATGCCCCCCGGTTTTTTGGATGGGTGAATAAATTTCAGCCCACCTGGTACACAGCGGTGCCGACTATTCATCAGTCGATCATCCGTCATGGACCTGAGTATCGACTCGCTGCGCCGGGGCATGCATTCCGTTTCATCCGGTCTTCGTCGGCGGCGTTGCCGCCGCGGACCCTGCATGAAATCGAAGACCTGTTTTGCTCACCCGTGATTGAAGCGTATGGCATGACTGAAGCTTCGCATCAAATGGCCAGTAATCCCCTACCACCTGCTCATCGTAAACCGGGGTCGGTTGGGGTGGCTGCAGGCGTAGACGTTTCCATCATGGATGAGGCTGGTCAGGTGCTTGATCTCGGGCAGCGAGGCGAAATCGTGATTCGCGGCGCAGGTGTTACCGCCGGTTACGAAAACAACCCGGAGGCCAATGCCAAGGCTTACACGAATGGCTGGTTTCGCACTGGCGATCAGGGCTATCTGGACGACGAGGGCTATCTGTTCATTACCGGACGACTGAAAGAGATTGTGAATCGGGGCGGGGAGAAGATATCGCCCCGAGAAGTGGACGAAGCCCTGCTGGATCATCCGGCAGTCGCACAGGCAACGGCTTTTGCCGTTCCGCATGCCACGCTGGGTGAGGATCTGGCCGCCGCAGTGGTATTACGTGCCGGTGCGGTGGCGGACGAAACTGAATTGCGCGAGCACTTGTTCGGCAAGCTGGCGGATTTCAAAGTGCCTTCCCGCATTATTTTTCTGGATGAAATACCCAAGGGGGCGACAGGGAAGATACAGCGCAGCAGCCTGCACGAGAAACTCGCCCCTGCGCTGGTCCAGGTTTATGCAGAACCCCGGACTGAGGACGAGCGATTCCTAGCTTCGCTTTTCAAGGAAGTGCTGGGCTGCGTCCAAGTTGGCGTGAACGATAATTTCTTTGCCGTGGGAGGCGATTCGCTGCGAGGGGCGCAGGTCATCAGTCGCATCAATCGCGACCGCGGGCTGGAGATGCCGATTCCGGCCCTGTTCCAGAACCCCACCATTGTGCAACTGGCAGTCGCGATGGTAGCGGCACAGCAGGTGCGTATGGCGAATCTGCTTGCGCATGTCGAGCAGTTATCCGACGAAGAAGTGGCGCGGCTGTTACGGGAGAACGACCAATGAACCAAAGTGTTACGCGGGAGTTGGAGCCGATGCATCCAGGCACCCGCTTGCGTCAGGTGATGGTCACAGGAGAAACCGTACCCTTGATCGGCGTCTACGATACCTTTTCCGCGAGCATTGCGGGCCGTCATTTCCAAGGCATTTTCGTCAGCGGCTTCAGTTTTGCCGCCAGCCAATACGGTATGCCGGATATCGGCTTCATCACCTGGACGGACATGATCGCGTTTGTTCAGAGATTGCGCGCCGTTTTACCCCATCACCACATCGTGGTGGATATAGACGACGGCTATTGCGACACTGAGGTGGCCTGCCATGTGGTTCGGCAACTGGTCCAAATTGGCGCGTCGGCAGTGGTGCTGGAAGACCAGCTGCGGCCTCGACAGTGCGGCCATCTGGATGGCAAGCAAGTCATGAAACTCGATGCCTATCTGGATAAATTGAAAAAGGTGTTGGCCTGCCGGGGTGACATGATTGTGGTGGCGCGCACCGATGCCACTGACGAGAATGAAGCGCTGCGCCGCGCAGAAGCGTTTGCCCAGGCCGGCGCGGATGCCATCCTGATCGAGGCGGTAAAAAGCCTGTCGGTGTTAGCTGAAGTCAAGCGTCGGGTAAAACTGCCTTTGGTGTTCAACCAGATTGCCGGGGGCAAATCGCCGCCGGCCACACTCACCGAATTGCGCGCTGCCGGCGTGTCACTGGTGAATTACAGCACGCCCTGTTTGTTTGCCGCTCAAGCCGCCATCGACGCTAGCATGCAGGCATTGCTTGCAGCAGACGGGCGTTTGCCCGCAGCCACACCCGGCCAAGTGGATGTTGCGGGTTGCAATCAATTGTTGCACCAGAATCTGTCGCGCTTGTCCCTTCCAGAAACCTGAATCATGCATCTGGCCGATTTTAGCCCGGAACGTCTCGCCTCGCTGGCAATCCTGGAACGCCAGGCATGTTTGACTGGCCATGAGATCGTTGCCAGGCGGCTGATGTCCAACGGGGTGACGCATGTGTATGGCATTAGCGGCACGCCGATTGATGAAACACTGGCCGCATGTGGCAAGCAGGGTATGCGGGTCATCGCGACCCGCCACCAGCAGGCTGCGGTGCAGGCTGCCGCTGCGCACAACTACCTGGCTGGTGGGCTCAGGGCCACCGTCGTTGTATCGGCCGGGCCGGGCGTCAGCAATTGTGCGACGGGGATTACGGTTGCCCGCGACAATCACTGGCCGTTGCTGGTGATCGGAGGTCGCCGGTCCATCGCTATGCGCGAGATGGGGGCTTTTCAGGAACTGGATGGGATGCTCCTGTTCGAGTCGATCACCAAACATGGCGCGCTGGCTGGAAACACGGGTGATCTGGCCGGATTTCTCGACCATGCGTGTCGGCTGACGATGCAGGGACGGCCGGGGCCATGTTATCTGGATGTCACCGAGGAGGCGTTGCACGGCACCGCGAGTTGCGGCGATGCGGTGCCCCCCTCCGGGAACGAGCCCATGGCCGGGATCGACTGGACAGGCGTGCTGACTGCAGTATGTCGTGCGCGCCGGCCTGTCCTGATCATAGGGGAGGAGGTGCGCTGGGGCGATCCCTGGGATGCGCTCGCCAAAATTGCCGATGTATACCGCATTCCGTTCGTGTCCAGCCCGATGACGCGCGGTTACCTGCCCGACAGCTATGCCTTGTGCGGGTCGCGGGTTCGCAGCTGGCTGTTGGGCGAGGCCGATCTGGTGCTGATGGCCGGGGCATCGCTGGACTGGGTGTTCAGACACGGTGCTGAAATCCATCCCGAAGCCATGCTGATCCGACTTGGCTTCGAAGCGGACGGCATTTTTCAGGCACGTAAGCAGGGGACCGAATATCTTGGGAATCCTGCCGCCCTGTTGCAGGGGCTGGTCGATGCCCTGCAGACCCACAGCAACCACATCGAGGTGGACGGGAACTGGCTGCGCGATCTCGTGCAGCACAAACTGGCGTATCAGCAGCGCCTGGCAGAATCATGCAGGGACATCGCAGGCCCCCTGGCACCCGCCTGCTGGCTGCGTGAGGTGGCTGCCGCTTTGCCCGAAAACGCCGTGACCATCGTCGACGGCAATGTCGCCATGGCATGGACGCAGCACCTGCTTCCGGCAGAACGCCCGCTGTCACGCCTGACGCCGGGTGCCAACGGCTGCATGGGCATAGGCGTGCCTTATTCTCTGGCGGTCTGCCTGGCATGAGATCGACCGGTGTTGGCGATATACGGAGACTTCGCACTCGGCCTGAGCATTATGGATCTTGAAACGGCCGTACGTCACCAATTGCCCCTCGTCATCATCGTGGCAAACAACAGCGGCTCTGGCGGCTGCCTGCGCCAGAAGACGTATTGGCCGCCGGATTATCCGGAGCGGGTCTGTCAGTTCACACCGGGTATTCGTTACGACCAGATCATGCAGGCCCTGGGAGGGGGGGGGATCTTCGTTGAAGGTATTGAGCAGGTGACGCCTGTGCTGGAGTACGCTTTTGCAAGCGCGCGTCCCACCCTAATCCAGATCGACACCCGGGACGATGTCCCGTTGCCTCGCTTGTAAGTCCATGAGCAGCTTCAACGCCACCACCGAACAAATCGCCCGACTCAGTCCGGAAAAGCGTGAGTTGCTGGCACGTCTGACACGGGCGAGTCAGACGAGCTTAAAGAGCGAGATGAAGATTGCGCGGGGCACGCCCGACGAGCCGGTTACGGTGTCTTTTTCCCAGGAACGCCTGTGGTTCATTGATCGTTTGCAGCCGGGCAATCCGCTCTACAACGTGTTCAAGTCATGGCGGCTTTGTGGCGAATTGCAGCCAGTCGCATTGAAACAGGCGCTGAACGACCTGCTCGAGCGGCACAGCGTGTTGAGAACCCGAATTCTTGAAACAGACAACGGGATTTTGCAGGGCCCGGCATCTATCGGCTTTCCGCTTGAAGAAGTGGATATGAGCCAACTGCCAACTATAGAGCAACAGGCTGTGTGCGATGAACGTCTACAGGCCGCCATCCGTCGCCCTTTTAATCTTGCCGATCCTCCTTTGGCGCGTGCGCTCTTATTGCGCCTGCGTCATGACGAGCATGTGCTGCTGATTGTCATGCACCATATCGCCTCGGATGGCTGGTCGCACGCTATTTTTTCGCGCGAGCTTTCGCTGGCGTATGCCGCCAGACATCAGGGACAAAATCCGAACTGGACACCGCTTCCGATTCAATACGCCGACTACGCCGAGTGGCAGCGCAACTGGTTGAGTGGTGAAGTCCTGGAAGGGCAACTGGGATACTGGCGCAAGCAGTTGGCTGGCTTGGTTGCCCTAGAGTTGCCAACCGACCGTGCGCGTCCCGCCCGGCTCAGCTACCGGGGCGACGTCGAGCGCTTCGGCCTGCCGGCTGACCTGACGGCCTCGCTCAAAGCCCTCGCCCAGCGGCACAACGCCACCCTCTACATGGTCCTGCTGGCCGCCTTCCAGGTTCTGCTCATGCGCCATAGCGGCCAGGAAGACATCGCCGTCGGCACCCCCGTCGCCGGCCGCAACCGCCCCGAACTCGAAGGCCTCATCGGCTTCTTCGTCAACACCCTCGTCATGCGCGGCGACCTCAGCGGCAACCCCAACTTCAGCGACCTGCTTGTACGCACCCGTCAGCACGCCCTCGACGCCTACGCCCACCAGGACCTGCCCTTCGAGAAACTGGTCGAAGCCCTCAGGCCCGAACGCGACATGAGCCGCAACCCCCTGTTCCAGGTCATGTTCGTCCTGCAGAACACCCCCGAAGCCGAGCTCCGGCTGCCGGGGCTCGAAAGCGAACGCCTGCCCCTGCACAACGGCACCGCCAAATTCGATCTTTCGCTCTCGCTCACCGAAACCCGGGACGGCCTCGCCGGCATTCTCGAATACAGCAGCGACCTGTTCGATGTAGCCACCATCGGGCGCTTGGCGGGGCATTTCACGACGCTGCTGGAGGGGATCGTCGCTGATCCTGAGCAGAGAATCGGGCTGCTGCCGCTATTGACCAAACCCGAGCGTCATCAATTGCTAGTTGAGTGGAATGATACGGCCGTCAATTATCTTCGTGACAAGTGTGTGCATGAATTGTTCGAGGCGCAGGTTGAGAGAATGCCGGAGGCGGTGGCGGTGGTGTACGAGGATAGCCAACTGACTTACTCTGCACTCAATGCACGGGCCAATCAACTCGCCCACCACCTTCGCAACCTCGGTGTCGGTACCGAGACCTTAGTTGGCATCTGCCTTGACCGCTCGCTCGATTTGATCGTTGCCCTGCTCGCCACGCTCAAGGCCGGCGGTGCCTACGTCCCGCTCGATCCCAGCTACCCTACCGAGCGGCTGGCTTTCATGCTGGCCGATAGTCAGATCTCTGTTCTACTCACCCAACAACACTTGCTGGCACATCTGCCTAGACACGATGTGCTGACCTGGTGCCTCGACCGCGATTGGGCCGAGATTGCCGTAGCGCCCATTGCCAATCTGCCCCCCACGGCCACCACCGCCAACCTTGCCTACGTCATCTATACGTCCGGTTCCACCGGACAGCCCAAGGGCGTGATGATTACCCATGCCAATGTCGCGCGACTTTTTGCTGCGACTCAATCTTGGTTTGACTTAGGTGAGCGCGATGTCTGGACCTGTTTTCACTCCTATGCATTTGACTTCTCGGTGTGGGAGATCTGGGGTGCCCTGACCTTTGGCGGCAGGCTGGTCATGGTGCCGTATTGGGTCGCCCGCGATGCCGATGCGTTCCACGCACTGCTGCGGCGCGAGAGCATCACCGTGCTCAACCAAACCCCATCGGCGTTTCAACAACTGATTGCCGCAGATGTCGGTGCTGATCCCGTTTCACTGGTCGCGTTGCGTTTGGTGATCTTCGGCGGAGAAGCGCTGGACTTTCAGTTGCTCCGGTCCTGGATCGATCGGCATGGCGACGCCCAGCCGGAACTGGTCAACATGTATGGCATTACGGAGACGACGGTGCACGCTACCTATCGCCCCATCCGACAAACGGATCTTGCTGACTCTACAGGAAGCCAGATCGGCGTACGCATCACTGATCTTCATATCCACCTCCTCGATCGCCATCGGCAATTGGTACCGGTGGGTATTGTGGGGGAGATTGCCATCGGTGGCGCGGGCGTGGCGCGAGGGTATTTGAATCGCGCAGAACTGACTGCCGAACGCTTCATTGCCGATCCGTTTACCAATGCCAATGCGCGCTTGTACTGTTCTGGGGATCGTGCGCGTCGGTTGCCAAACGGGGAGATCGAGTATCTCGGTCGTGTCGACCATCAGATCAAACTGCGCGGCTACCGTATCGAGCCTGGCGAGATCGAAGCCGTCCTGCAGGAAGATCCTGCAATCTGGCGAAGCGTGGTCATGCTTCGCGAGGATCGCCCAGGCGACAAACGTCTGGTCTCCTATGTTGTGGGGCAGGGGGTCGACATCGACGCCACTAGAGCCCGGCTCAAGGTGCGGCTGCCCGACTACATGATTCCCGGTGACTTTGTTGTACTCGACAGCCTGCCACTGACGCCCAACGGCAAAGTGGACCGCAAGGCACTGCCGCTACCCGAACAGAAAGTCGTCACATCCGACTACCAAGCCCCGCGCGCGCCACTTGAAAGCGCGATTGCCGAGATCTGGGTAGACATCCTCAACCTGCCGCGGGTGGGGATTCACGACAACTTCTTCGACCTCGGCGGCCATTCACTGCTGGCCGCTCAAACGGTGAACAGGATCAATCGTTCACTAGGAGTTGATCTGAGTTTGCGCCGGTTGTTTGACACGCCCACTGTGAACGGGTTGGCGCTGGCTGCACAGGAAAAACTATTGATGGGAGCGGATGAGCCCCCCCTCCCAACCATCTCGCCCAGAAAAGGACAGGGTTCACCCTGCGCACTGTCGTTTGCCCAGAACCGCCTGTGGCTGGTCGAGCATCTCAATCCGATGCCGGGCAACTACAACATTTCCCGGGTCTACCGGATTTCCGGGGCATTGAATCCTGAAGCCATGCGGGCGGCGCTGAACGCGCTGGTCGCGCGCCACGAAGTGCTGCGCACCCGGCTGGTGCAGCAGGGCGGGACGCCCCGCCAGGTCATCGATCCCGCGCGCGCTGTCGACCTGCGAACGCAGGATCTGCGGCCGTGCGGCGCGGACGGCTGCGCGGCTGCGCTGGAAGCCTTCATCCGGACAACCACTCGCAGCGCATTCGACCTTTCCGCCGACTGCATGCTGCGCGCCGGGCTTGCCCGACTGGGGGACAAGGCATTCGTGCTGGCGATCACGCTGCATCACATCGCATCGGACGGCTGGTCCCTGAGTGTGCTGGATCGGGAACTGGAGACCCTGTATGCGGCATTCGATACCGGGTCGCCCGCCGTGCTGCTCCCGCTTCCTCTTCAGTACGCCGACTACGCCGAGTGGCAGCGCAACTGGTTGAGTGGTGAAGTCCTGGAAGGGCAACTGGGATACTGGCGCAAGCAGTTGGCTGGCTTGGTTGCCCTAGAGTTGCCAACCGACCGTGCGCGTCCCGCCCGGCTCAGCTACCGGGGCGACGTCGAGCGCTTCGGCCTGCCGGCTGACCTGACGGCCTCG
>CAVOSK010000004.1:0-167308 GCA_963698855.1 uncultured beta proteobacterium | reverse complement strand
GCCTTCGGCACAACGACCGCTGCGGTCGTGAGGCCGGGAATCAGGTCCACGGCAAAGCGGCTGCGCGGGGTGCTTGTTGCTTCCATATTCAGTTCTCCGTTCGCTTCAGGTGCGCACTTTACGTCATTACCCAGCTTTCACCAGCGCATGGGCGTGTCTGGCGATCACGAGTTCCTTGGTGGTCGGTACCACCCAGGCCGAGACTGTTTGTCCGCAAGCCGCCAGTTGCAGGATGGCGGCCGCGTCGTGGCAGAACAGCGAAAACATTCAGGTTTGAAGGACTGGCATTGACGACCGGGATGGAGCCGCCGCGCATACTGCTCTCTCCCTTCGCTCAAATATCGTCCGATGCGGCATGACGGTCGGTGCACACGGCGTTTGCGTCACTTCGCAGCGCCGGCAAACGCCGCTGTCAGAATGGCTTGAGCCTCTTCCTGGATGCGCTGCAGGTGCTCGCTGCCGCGAAAGCTCTCGGCATACAGCTTATAGACTTCTTCGGTGCCCGACGGACGCGCGGCGAACCAGCCCTGCTCGGTCACCACCTTGAGGCCCCCTATCCCTGCACCGTTGCCCGGTGCGGAGGTAAGCATGCTCTGAATCGGGTCGCCAGCCAGTGTGGTTGCGGGAACATCCTGGGGGGACAGCTTGAGCAGGGCAGCCTTCTGGGCTGCCGTAGCCGGGGCATCAATGCGCGCATACACCGGGGCGCCGAGTTCGCGGGTAAGGTCGGCGTACTGTTCGGCGGGGTCGCGGCCGGTCTTCGCCATCATTTCTACCGCCAGCAGGTCCATGATGATGCCGTCCTTGTCGGTGGTCCACACCGTGCCGTCGCGCCGCAGGAACGAGGCGCCTGCACTTTCCTCGCCGCCAAAACCCATCGAGCCGTCGTGAAGGCCGTCGACGAACCATTTGAATCCCACCGGCACTTCGACCAGCGTGCGGCCGAGCTTCGCGGCCACGCGGTCGATGATGCTGCTGCTCACCATGGTCTTGCCGATGGCGGCATCCGCGCGCCAGTCCGGGCGATGGGTGAACAGGTAATGAATTGACGCGGCCAGGAAATGGTTGGGATTCATCAGTCCGGCGCGGGTGACGATGCCGTGGCGGTCGTGATCGGTATCGTTGCCGAAGGCGATGTCGAAGCGGTCCTTGAGCGCGATCAGCTTGGCCATGGCGTAGGGCGAAGAGCAGTCCATGCGGATCTTGCCGTCCCAGTCCAGCGTCATGAAGCCGAAGGTCGGGTCGACGGTGCGGTTCACGATGTCGATTTCAACGCCGTAACGATCGATGATCGGCTGCCAGTACGCCACGCCGGCGCCACCCAGCGGATCGACGCCGATCTTGAGTTTGGCACCGCGGATCAGGTCCATGTCGACCACCGAGGCCAGGTCGTCGACGTAGGTGCCGACATAGTCGTAGGCATGGGCGGCACGGCGTGCTGCTTCATAAGGCATTCGCTTCACAGCCTTGAGGTCGTCGGCCAAAAGCTGGTTGGCGCGGTCTTCGATCCAGCGCGTGATGTCGGTGTCGGCCGGCCCGCCGTGCGGCGGGTTGTACTTGAAGCCGCCGTCCTCCGGCGGGTTGTGCGAAGGCGTGATCACGATGCCATCGGCCAGTCCCGCGCCGCGCCCGCGGTTGTAGGTCAGGATGGCATGCGAGATGGCCGGCGTGGGCGTGAAGCCGTCGTTTGGGTCGACCATGACCTCGACGCCGTTGGCGGCCAAGCACTTCGAGGGCTGATACAAAAGCCGGCTCGGACAGCGCGTGCGTGTCCTTGCCGATGAAGAGCGGGCCGTCGATACCGCGGCTGCTGCGGTAGTCGCAGATCGCCTGCGAGATCGCCAGCACATGATCCTCGTTGAAGGTGTTGCGGAAGGATGAGCCGCGGTGACCGCTGGTGCCAAAGCTCACCCGCTGTGAAGGGCTCTTGATATCGGGCTTGTTCGAGAAGTACGCGTCGCGCAGCGCGCCGACGTCGGCGAGGAAGTCTGCTGGAGCGGGTTTGCCGGCCAGTGGATGGATAGCCATAGTGTCGCCTTGATTCTGAAAAAAATAGACAGATACGAATTCCTGCGGGCACGCGTCGAACCTGAAAACCGCAGTTGATCGCTTGAAACCGCAGGGTACACCACGTGAACACAAGGGTTTTCACGCACGGCTGCTTTCACCTCATGGTGGAGCACGCTACGCACCTGCTGGCATTTATGCCCTTCGGGGGCGTCCAGTCAAGCGTTTGGCTTTGTAGCGGCCCCCTGCATGCCGCGCTAAGCAGGGTCGGCGCTTCGCCCTGAACGACCCCGATCTGGTTCGAGCCAAAGCCCGTGTGGAGTCGCATGCGCCAGCCGTCCGCCTGGACGCACTATCGGGCGCGTCCAGTTGCGGTTTCTAGGGTGAATGTCCGCAGGTCACGGACGGGTTTACTTCTGCTTCTCCTTCGCGGGCTTCGCGGCCGGCTCGACGCTCAGCGCGATCGCCTCGGTGTAGGTCACTTCGATCTGGTCACCCACCTTGACGACCTTGAACTGGTCGGGGTTCATCACGTCGAGCGTGACCTCGTTGCCCTTCGGTCCCTTGATGGTGATCGTGCTGGCTTTCGGGTCGACGGCGACGACCTCGGCCAGTGCGCTGACCTGCACGCCGCCGGCGACGCCGGGCCGCTCACCGGCCTTGGCCCGCTTGGTCTCTTCGACCACGGTCACCTCGCCGGACGCGCTGGCGACTTTCTTCAGCTCCAGTGTCAGCGCCTCGGCGTAGCGCACGACGACCATGTCGCCGAGCTTGATCTGGTCGAAGTTCCTGACTTTGTCGCCGGCGACGATATCGACAGTGTTGCCCTTCGGTCCTTTCAAGGTCAGCGTGCGCGACGCCTTCGCGATGCCGATGACCTGGGCGGAAAGCTTCACTGCCTGGACGATGGATGCCTTGCCGGGTTCGCTGACGATCACGGCGCCTTCTCCTGCAGCAGGCTTTTGCGCCCATGCGGCGGTTGAAAGGGCGGTTGCGATCAGGGTGAGCGCGAGGATCTGTTTGGTCTTGGTCACGACGTGTTGCATGAGGGTGCTCCATGTAAAAGTATGAGTGGGTGATCAAATCGGAAACAGGCAGTCCTGGTACGCAACGAACGGCGTGTGATCGACTATCGGATGTCAATCTATCATTTGGTTTGCCATTGTGATGGGCATATCCGGACGCCGGGTGGACATTTATTGACAAGCCCGCTTATGATCCCGGACATGTTCAGGAAATAGGCAAACAGACCATGGCACGACAAAACGGGACGGCGCCGGCAAATTCAGAAGCCGGGGTGCGCATCGGCACCATAATGGCCCTGCCGTCGATACTCCGGAACCTGGGGGCAGACCCGGCGGAGATCTTTGCCGAGGCGGGGTTCGACCTGCCGCAGTTCGAAGACCCCGACTACCGGATATCCTACGTGGCCCGCAGCCACCTGATCGCGCATTGCGCGGCCAGGACCGGCTGTGAACATCTGGGCCTGCTGCTCGGCCAGCAGATCAGCCTGCAGTCCCTGGGGTTGGTGGGCCTGCTGGTGAAATACTCGCCGGACGTCGGCACGGCACTGCGCAACCTCGTGCAGTTTCAGCATCTTCATGTCCGCGGCGCGGTAACGAAGCTGGAGATGGACGACGACTCGGCGATGCTGCGCTACGAAATCTATGAGCCCGCTACCGAAGCCACCGCTCAGGTAGCGGATGGTGCAGTCGCCTCCATGTTCAATATCCTGCGGGCACTATGCGGACCCGACTGGAAGGCGACCGAGATCCGGTTGGCCCACCGCAAGCCGGACGACGTCCGGCCGTTCCGCAGCTTTTTCCGCACCTCCCTCGTCTTCGACGCCGAACAGAACGCGGTGGTGTTCGCTGCCGACTGGCTGAATCATCGTTTGCCCGAAACCGATCCCGAGTTGCACCGCCTGTTGCTGAAGGAGATCGATGCGATCGAGGCCAGGCACGAGGACGATTTTCCAGGGCAGGTACGAAGCGTGCTGCGCATCGCGCTGGTGACAGGCCAGGCCCGGTCGGACCAGATCGCGGCGATGTTCTCGATACACCCTCGCACGCTGAGTCGCCACCTGAATGACTACGGCACCAGCTTTCAGGCACTGCTTGACGAAGGCCGCTTCGAGATCGCACGGCAGATGCTCGAAGACTCGCGGATGGAAGTGAGCCAGATCGCCATGACGCTCGACTATGCCGACGCGAGCGCTTTCACGCGCGCATTCCGGCGCTGGAGCGGCACCACGCCGGCGCAATGGCGGCAGAACCACAAGGCCGCGAGCCGGAGAAAAAAGTAGCGGCGAGTGCGCCGCGATTTGCCTGGTCCCCGCTGCATGCAGCGATGGACTGATACGGGTAGTGCTATTGCCGGCGCCATGCCGCCCTTGCAGTCGGGCCATGCTGTGCATGGGCGGTTCATCGCTTATCCTTGGAACAGATACAAGGGCACAGACCATGGACTCCGGCTTTGCACAATTCGACTTCAGCTTGCGCGACGGGCGCATCGTTCACATCCGCGCCATGCGCCCATCCGACGAAGCGGAATTCCTGCAGGCTTTTGAGCGGATGAGTGCCGAGGCCCGCTACATGCGCTTCATGCGCGTGATGGGTGAGCCCAATATCCAACGCTTGCGCAAGGCGCTTGCCGGCTTCCCTGAAAGCGGGCTGGGGATCGTGGCAACCGTCCCGGCCGACGACGGGATCGACATCGCCGGCAGCGCCATGTTCCTGCTCGGAAACGACCCTGCAAGCTGCGAGTTCTCGACGACCGTCGCCAATGCCTATGGCGGCCAGGGCCTTGGGCGCGCGCTCATGACCACACTGATCGCCGCGGCGAAGCAGCGCGGGTTGCGGGAAATGGAAGGCTTCGTGCTGGCGAACAACCAGCCGATGCTGAAGCTGGCGTCTCGCCTTGGCTTCAACATCGCGCCCGACCCGGACGATGCCTTGGTCCGCATCTGCAACTTGAACCTTGCCGACACCTGACGCTGTAGCCGAGTTCGAGCCTGCCAACCCGCCACCCGCCCATGACCGACCTTACCCCCACACCCCAAAGCCCGGAGCCGGGTCGCATTCCGCGCTCGCAGCAGGCCGCCGGCCAGGCCGGCTGGATGCGCTGGCTGCCGGGCCTGCAAACGCTGCGCCACTACGAGGCCGGCTGGCTGCGTCACGACATCGTCGCCGGACTGGTGCTGACGACGATGCTGGTGCCGGTCGGCATCGCCTACGCGGTGGCGTCGGGCGTGCCGGGCATCTACGGCCTCTACGCGACGATCGTTCCGCTGCTTGTCTATGCGCTGTTCGGCCCCAGCCGCATCCTGGTGCTGGGACCCGATTCCGCGCTGGTCGCGGTCATCCTTGCCGTCGTCGTGCCGCTGTCGGGCGGCGATCCGATGCGCGCCATCGCGCTGGCCGGCATGATGGCCATCGTGTCCGGGGTGGTGTGCATCGCGGCGGGCCTGGCGCGCCTGGGCTTCATCACCGAGCTGCTGTCCAAGCCGATCCGCTACGGCTACATGAACGGCATTGCGTTGACGGTACTGATCAGCCAGCTGCCCAAGCTGTTCGGCTTTTCGATCGAAAGCGACGGACCGCTGAAAAACCTGTGGGCCATCGCCACGTCGGTGCTGGAGGGCAAGGCCAACTGGACCGCGTTCGCGGTCGGCGCGGCCACGCTGGCGGTGATCCTGTTGCTCAAGGGCCACAAGCGCCTGCCCGGCATCCTGATCGCCGTGGTCGGCGCGACCGTCGCCGTCGGCGTGCTGGACCTCGGCGCGCGCGCCGATGTCGCGATCCTCGGCTCGCTGCCGCAAGGCCTGCCGGCGTTCGCCATCCCGTGGATCACCTATGACGACATCGTGCCCGTCGTGATCGGCGGTTGTGCCGTCGCGCTGGTGTCGTTCGCCGACACCAGCGTGCTGTCGCGGGTCTATGCGGCGCGGACCCGGACCTATGTCAACCCGAACCAGGAAATGGTCGGGCTCGGCGTGGCCAACCTGGCGGCCGGATTCTTCCAGGGCTTTCCGATCAGCAGCAGTTCGTCGCGCACGCCCGTGGCCGAAGCCGCGGGCGCCAAGACCCAGCTGACCGGCGTCGTCGGCGCGCTGGCGGTCGCCCTGCTGCTGGTGGTGGCGCCCGACCTGCTGCAGAACCTGCCCACCAGCGCACTGGCCGCGGTCGTGATCGCCTCGGCCATCGGCCTGTTCGAATTCGCCGACCTGCGACGGATCTATCGCATCCAGCGCTGGGAGTTCTGGCTGTCGATCGTCTGCACCGTCGGCGTGGCGGTGCTGGGCGCGATTCCCGGCATCGGCCTGGCGATCGTGATCGCCGTCATCGAATTCCTGTGGGATGGCTGGCGCCCGTATTCCGCGGTGCTGGGCCGTGCCGAGGGCGTCAAGGGCTACCACGACATCACGCGCTATCCCGACGCCCGCCGCATTCCCGGCCTGGTGCTGTTCCGCTGGGATGCGCCGCTGTTCTTCGCCAATGCCGAGCTGTTCCATGACCGGGTGCTGGACGCGGTGGCGACATCGCCCACGCCGGTGCAGCTGGATGGTGGTTGCGGCCGAGCCGGTCACCAGCGTCGACATCACCTCGGCCGACATGCTGGCGGAACTGGACGAGACCTTGCAGGCGGCCGGCATCGAGCTGTGCTTCGCCGAGATGAAGGATCCGGTCAAGGACAAGCTGAAGCGATTCGGGCTGTTTGCGCGGCTGGGCGAGGGACTCTTCTTCCCGACCACGGGCTCGGCCGTCAGCAGCTATCTCAAGACGCACGCGGTGGCGTGGGACGACTGGGAAGATCGGAACCCCTGAGCCAGGCAAGAGGGGCGTCTACTCGGGCCGGAGTTCTTCCTTGACCCAGGCATCGATAAGCGTGTAGCCCACGGCGAGCACCACCGGGCCGATGAAGATGCCCACCAGGCCGAGGGTGATCAATCCACCGATCACGCCGGCAAAGATCAGCAGCAGCGGCAGGTCGGCGCCTTTCTTGATCAGATAAGGGCGCAGGACATTGTCCAGGCTGCCGACGATCAGGGTCCAGATCAGCAGGACGGTTCCCCAGGTGTGGTCGCCGCTCCAGTACAGCCAGCCTACCGCCGGGACCAGCACCAGAATCGGGCCGAGCTGGGCGATGCACAGCATGAACATCAGCACGGTCAGGACCGCAGCCATCGGCACCCCGGCGATGGCCAGCCCGATGCCGCCCAGCACCGATTGCACCACAGCGGTCACGACGACTCCAAGCGCGACGCCGCGGATGGCCTGACTGGCCAGCACCACCACACTCTCGCCCCGCTGACCCCCCAGGCGTGCGCCGAAACGCTTCAGCCAGGTCGCGGCCGATTCCCCGCCTGCATACATGATGGCTGCGATGAGCACGGTCAGCAGAAATTGAAACAACACCATGCCGAAATTGCCCATCTGGTCGGCGAACCAGGTGCCGATGACCTTGGTATACGGGGCAAGTTTGATGGCGAAATCCTGCAGGCCTTCAGCGACAAACTGTTGCCAGAACTGATGGAGTTTGCTTCCAATCACGGGAACTCCGGCGACCCAGTCCGGCGGCGGCGGAACCCGGAGCTCGGCCAGCTGCTTCGACCATCCGGCGACGCGATCCGTATTTTCCACCAGCGCGGCAATGGCAAGCGACAGGGGCACGACCAGCAAGAGCAGCAGGAGGATCGTCATCACCGCGACCGCCAGCGATCGCTTGCCCCACAGTTTCGACTGGACGCCGAGCATCACCGGCCAGGTGGCTACAGTCACCAGCGTGGCCCAGACCAGGGCTGGCAGGAACGGCCGCATGATCCAGAATGCGGAGGCGATCAGGCTAACGATGAAAAGGACGGCCAGGGTGATCTGGGCAAGGTCGCGCTGTTTTGCATTCATGTCGGTGTGCTCAGGGAGAGGGCGGGTGAGGGATCTTGGGTTGTCTTGGCGATCGGTGTGGTTGGGCTGTATTCAGGAAATCCAGGGGCTCGGGTGCAGCGTCATTCTATTGAGTTTTCCATTGCACATGACACAGTTCCCGTTCGCCCCGAGCTTGACGATGGGCATGCCCGAGTCGGTACAGGGCTTCGACAAGCTCGGCCCGGGCAGTAGTTGAGACCTGTCACGATTTACGTGAAGCCACAATGAAACGTATTTGTTCCTGGACCGACGCACCGAGGTTCAGCTCTTTTCCTTGCCCCACGAATCCTTCAGCGTCACGGTGCGGTTGAACACCGGCGTTCCGGGCTTAGAGTCGACGCGGTCGGCGACGAAGTAGCCGTGGCGCTCGAACTGGAAGTGGTCTTCCGCTGCGGCGTCTTTCAGTGCCGGTTCCAGTTGCGCACGGATGACGCGCACCGAATCGGGGTTCAGGTCTTCCAGGAAGTCACCGCTTTCGCCGCCCGGCTGCGCGGTCGTGAACAGGCGGTCGTACAGGCGCACCTCTGCCTCATATGCGTGCGCGGCCGACACCCAGTGGAGGTTGCCCTTGACCTTGACCGAGTCGGCGCCCGGCGTGCCGGACTTGGTGTCGGGCAGGTAGTCGCAGTGCACGGCGACGACATTGCCGTCGGCGTCCTTGTCGCAGCCGGTGCAGGTGACGACGTAGCCGTAGCGCAGCCGCACCGAGTTGCCGGGCTGCATAACGCCCGACGCGTCGAGACGCGGCGGGTATAGCCGGAAATAGCCCTTGGGCGGGGTTTCCATGAAGTCCTCGCGCTCGATCCACAATTCCTTCGATAGCGGCACCGCACGCTTGCCAAGGTCGGGCTGCTGTGGGTGGTTGGGGGCGAAGCAGTCTTCCGACTGGCCTTGCGGATAGTTGTCGATGACGAGCCTGACCGGATCGAGCACGGCGATGCGGCGCAGCGCGCTGTCATTCAAGACATCGCGCTGGCAGGTCTCGAACACGCTGTAGTCGATCCAGCCGTCGGATTTGGACACGCCGACCTGGTCGGTGAAGCGCTTGAAACCTTCGGCGGTGTAGCCGCGGCGGCGCGCGCCGACCAGCGTCGGCAGGCGCGGGTCGTCCCAGCCGGAAACATGTTTCTCGTCGACCAGCTGGATCAGCTTGCGCTTCGACAGCACGACGTAGGTGAGGTTGAGCCGCGCGAATTCGATCTGCTGCGGCACCGGCCGGGTGAAGAAGCCGCCATCGGCCAGCTTGTCCAGCAACCAGTCGTAGAACGGGCGCTGGTCCTCGAATTCGAGCGTGCAGATCGAATGCGTGATGTGCTCGATCGCATCCTCGATCGGGTGCGCGTAGGTGTACATCGGGTAGATGCACCAGGTGTCGCCGGTGTTGTGGTGATGCGCGCGCTTGATGCGATAGATCGCCGGGTCGCGCAGGTTGATGTTGGGCGAGGCCATGTCGATCTTGGCGCGCAGCACGTGGGCGCCGTCGGCGAATTCGCCGGCACGCATCCTGCGGAACAGGTCGAGGTTCTCATCCGGGCTGCGGCTGCGGTAGGGGCTGTCCTTGCCCGGCTCGGTGAGCGTGCCGCGATAGGCGCGCATCTCGTCGGCGGTCAGCGAGTCGACATAGGCGTGGCCGGACTGGATCAGATATTCGGCGCAGGCGTACATGGTGTCGAAATAGTTCGACGCGAAGTAGAGGTGCTCGCCCCAGTCGAAGCCCAGCCATTTCACCGATTCGGTATGGCGTCGACGTATTCCTGCTTCCTCCTTTTCCGGGTTGGTGTCGTCGAAGCGCAGGTGGCACACGCCACCGTAATCACGCGCGAGACCAAAATTCAGAAAGATCGACTTGGCGTGGCCCAGGTGCAGGTAGCCGTTGGGCTCGGGCGGAAAGCGCGTCTCGACGCGGCCGCCCCATTTTCCGGCGGCGTTCTGCTCGTCGATGATGTTGCGGATGAAGTTGGCGGCAGGGACGGGGATGGGAGGATTGCTCATGGGTGATGTGTAGCGAGAAGATCGGTCGAAAAGTCGTGCACTCAGTTCGGGTCGCTGAGCAGCCGCTGCGCCAGCAGGGTTTGCATGTCGCGCCGGCCATCTGCGATCAGGTACAACGACGACCTGCTGGTGCGAATTATCCGGTAAATCAGCCGATAGGGCTTGAAAAAGACCTGGCGGTATTCGTGGATGCCCAGCGTCAGCAACTCGCGGGGATGCGACCCTCGCTCTGGGAAGGTCGCCAGATCGCCGGCGGTCTTCAATAGCCTGTCCAGTACGTGGTCGGCAGCCGGCTTTGCGAGTCGTGATCGAGCGATGTAGTCGTAGAGCGACTCCAGGTCGCGTGCCGCACCTGCGGTCAGCAGAACCTTGTGGCGCCATCGATCTGCTGGACTGTTTGCGCGCGCAGACCGCTTGACGACCTCGGCCAGCGGCCGTGTTCTGCCTGCTTCGACGTCCTGGTTGCCCAGCGCCAGCAGCTTCAGCAGCGCCAGCGTCTCCTGGGTTTCCTCGTAGCTGGCCACGTCCTGAATCACTGCCTTGGCCTCGCCATTCTGGGTGATGATCATCGGCTTCGCGCTGCTCGGCGAGCTGTTGCAGCACTTCGGCGGCATTGGCTTTCAGATAGCTGATGGGTTTGACTTGAGTCGAGTAGCGCATGGGAAGACTCCTGCAAAAATACGGACTGAATATAGTCTTTTAAACGATCCATGTGCAATACGGGTTCAGGAGATGATGCCGCCGCCGAGACATACCTCACCGTCGTAAAGAACGACCGACTGGCCGGGCGTGACCGCCCACTGCGGGCTGTCGAACGCGAGTTCCAGCGTGTCGTCGTCGAGCCGGGTGATGCGGCAGGGCGCATCGGTCTGCCGATAGCGGGTCTTGGCGGTATAGGGTTTGTCCGGATCGGGCGCGATGCCGCTGATCCAGTTGAGCTGGCCGGCGGCGAGCGTCGAGCGCTGCAGCAGCGGATGGTCGTGCCCCTGCACCACGACCAGCGTATTGCTGGCCATGTCCTTGGCGGCGACGAACCAGGGGTCGGTGTTGCCGTCCTTCTGCCCGCCGATGCCGAGCCCCTGCCGCTGCCCCAGCGTGTAATACATCAGTCCCTGATGCTGGCCGACGACGCGGCCTTCGGGCGTTTTCATCTCGCCGGGATCGCGCGGCAGGTAGCGCTCGAGAAATTCGCGGAAATTGCGCTCGCCGATGAAGCAGATGCCGGTGCTGTCCTTTTTGGCGGCGTTGGGCAGGCCGATCTTTGTGCGATCTGCGCGCACCTCGGGCTTGGGCAGGTGCGCCAGCGGGAACAGCGCAGGCTGCAGCTGCGACTGGCTCAGGCGGTAGAGGAAATAGCTCTGGTCCTTGTTGGCATCCGCTGCGCGTTCAGCAGCGTGGCGCGGCCGGCGGCATCCACGCCCTTGCCGACGTAATGCCCGGTGGCGATGAATTCGGCACCGCGTGCGATCGCGTCGTCGAGAAAGGCCTTGAACTTGATTTCGGCATTGCACAGCACATCCGGATTCGGCGTGCGCCCGGCCTGGTATTCGGCGAGGAAATAGCTGAACACGCGTTCCTTGTATTCGGCGGCGAAATTGACCGCCTCGACCTCGATGCCGAGCACGTCGGCCACCGCCAGCACGTCGAGAAAATCCTGGCGCGCGGTGCACTGGTCGGTGTTGTCGTCGTCATCCCAGTTCTTCATGAAGACGCCGAGCACGTCGTGGCCCTGCTGCTTCAGGAGATAGGCGGCGACGGCGGAATCGACACCGCCCGACATGCCGACGACGATGCGTGTGCTCATAGATGGCTCACGAAATCGAGCGGAAAGCGCCGGCCAGCCAGATAGTCCTGCACGCAGCGCATCACCAGCTGGCTGCGGTGCGGGGTCGGCGCTGGCGGCGAGTTCGTCCGCCGTCAGCCACACGGCGCGCACGATGCCGTTATCGAGCGCGCGTTCCGCATCAAAGCCGGTGGCCTGGCAGATCATAGGCGAAGCGCAGATAGGTGATGTCGCGCCGCGGATAGTAGCGTGCTGTAGCAGCCGAGCAGCGCGAGCGGTTCGACGTGATGCGCGGTTTCTTCCAGCGCTTCGCGGCGCACCGCGTCGAGCAGGGTTTCGCCGCGCTCCCAGTGGCCGGCGGGCTGGTTGAGGCGCAGGCCTTCGGCGGTGTGTTCTTCCACCAGCAGAAACTTGCCGTCGCGTTCGACGATGGCGGCAACGACGACGTGGGGCTTCCAGATGTCAGACATGCAGTTCTTTCCATTCTCCGGGCTGCAATGCGCCCAGGGTCCAGTCGCCGATGGCGGCGCGGACCAGGCGCAGGGTGGGGAAGCCCACTTTGGCGGTCATGCGGCGCACCTGGCGGTTTTTGCCTTCCTTGATGACGAGTTCGATCCAGTGGGTGGGGATGGCTCGCGCGGGCGCGGATCGGCGGATTGCGCGGCCACAGGCCGGCAGGTTCGTCGATGAGCCGGACCTGCGCCGGACGGGTGACGAAATCGCCGAGATCGACGCCGTGTCGCAGCGGTTCCAGCGCCGCTTCATCGGGCGCGCCTTCAACCTGTGCCCAGTAGGTTTTGGGCAGTTTGTGCCTGGGATCGGCAATCCGGCTCTGCAGGGCGCCGTCATCGGTTAAAATCAGCAGGCCTTCGCTGTCTGCATCCAGACGCCCGGCCGCATACACGCCCGGCAAGTCGAGATGATCCCGCAAACCCTGCCAGCGCCCTTCGGGGGTGAACTGGCTGAGTACGCCGTAGGGTTTGTTGAAAAGAATCAGGCGCGACACGCTTCGGAGGGACAAAGTCCCATTTTACCCAAACAGGGCCCAAGTACCTCAAGGGCATCAGCAACGTTTCGAGACACCATGAGCACACATATCCAGATTCCCGCCGCAGGCCAGAAAATCACCGTCAACGCCGACAACACCCTGAACGTGCCCGACATGCCGATCATTCCCTTCATCGAAGGCGACGGCACCGGCGTCGACATCACCCCGGCCATGCGCCGGTGGTCGATGCGGCCGTGGCCAAGGCCTACGGCGGCAAGAAGCAGATCGCCTGGATGGAAGTGTTTGCCGGCGAGAAAGCCGTCAAGGTGTACGGCGCCGACCAGTGGCTGCCGGAAGAAACCGTGCAGGCGGTCAAGGACTACGTGATTTCGATCAAGGGCCCGCTCACCACGCCGACCTCGGGCGGCATCCGCTCGCTCAACGTGGCGCTGCGCCAGATGCTCGACCTGTATGTGTGCCTGCGCCCGGTGCGCTATTTCACCGGCGTGCCCAGCCCGGTCAAGGCGCCGGAAAAGGTCGACATGGTGATCTTCCGCGAGAACACCGAAGACATCTACGCCGGCGTCGAGTGGGAAGCCGGCAGTCGACTGAAGTGAAAAAGGTCATCGAATTCCTGCAAAAGGAAATGGGCGTCACCAAGATCCGTTTCCCCGAGACCTCGGCCATCGGCATCAAGCCGGTGTCGGTCGAAGGTTCCGAGCGTCTGATCCGCCGTGCGATCCAGTACGCCATCGACAACAAGCGCAAATCGGTGACCCTGGTGCACAAGGGCAACATCATGAAGTTCACCGAAGGCGGCTTCAAGAAATGGGGCTACGAACTGGCCGCGCGCGAATTCGGCGCCAAGCTGATCGGCGAAGGCCCGTGGATGGAATTGCCGAACGGCATCGTGATCAAGGACGTGATCGCCGACGCCTTCCTGCAGCAGATCCTGCTGCGTCCGGACGAGTACGACGTCATCGCCACGCTCAACCTCAACGGTGACTATGTGTCCGACGCGCTGGCGGCGGAAGTGGGCGGCATCGGCATTGCGCCGGGTGCGAACCTGTCCGACAACGTGGCCATGTTCGAAGCCACCCACGGCACCGCGCCCAAGTACGCGGGCAAGGATTACGTCAATCCGGGTTCGCTGATCCTGTCGGCCGAAATGATGCTGCGCCACCTGGGCTGGCTCGAAGCCGCCGACCTCATCATCGCCAGCATGGAAAAAGCCATTGCCGACAAGACCGTGACCTACGACTTTGCGCGTCTGATGGACGGGGCGACCGAGGTGAAGTGCTCGAAATTTGCCGAGGTCATGGTCGCCAAGATGTAAGGCTGGCCTTGAAATACTCGCAGGCGTCGTACAAAAAAGCCCCGCCGAAGCGGGGTTTTTTAATTCAGCTCAACAACTCAGCCTTGTGGCTGGATGTTGGAAGCCTGCTTTCCCTTGGGTCCCTGGGTTTCTTCGAAAGAGACTTTCTGGCCTTCCTTCAAGGTTTTGAAACCGTTGCTCTGGATGGCGGAAAAATGTGCGAACACATCCTCGCCGCCGTCATCGGGGGTAATGAAGCCAAAACCCTTGGCGTCGCTGAACCACTTGACTGTACCTGTTGCCATTTAATACTTCCTCCTGGGCGGACAAAATAAATACAACCACTCAACACTAACCGCGATAAAGCACAATTGCGCTGGTGGATGACTGGACGGCCTGGTTTTTATTGCCGCCGATCTGAATTCAAGCGCGCTACCCGGTGTTCTCCTTGGTAATGCCAAACCTGTACGGTTCTTGAAACCAAACTTTTTGCTTTTTACTACCGCGCATGAATTTTTACAAGTAAAAACCGGTTGAAAACAAGGGTCTTGGCTGGATTGTGGTTTTTATTTCAACACTGGAATGGTGCGAAACGAGGCGTCGTTTGATATCCATTGGGCTGTCGCTCCGCATTGCGGCAATGGCCTCCCGGCAGCGCGAAGTGATGCGGTAGCATGCGCGCTATGCAAAAAACCTGGGACATCTTCTGCAACGTCATCGACAACTTTGGCGACATCGGTATTGCCTGGCGTCTGGCGCGCGGACTGGTGCGGGAACATGGGCTTGCCGGTGCGCTTGTGGGTGGATGATCTGCAGGCGTTTCAGCGCATCTGGCCTGCCGTTGCGATGTGAATGCGGATCAGCAAATTTGCGAAGGTGTGATGATCTGCGCATGGCGCACGCCATTCGGTCTGGTTGAACCGGCGCAGGTGGTGATCGAGGCGTTCGGCTGCGCCTTGCCGGAAACCTATTTGACTGCGATGAGCGAACAGTCGCCGCCGCCGGTCTGGATCAATCTCGAATACCTGAGTGCCGAACCCTGGGTGGCCGAGCACCACGGCCTGCCGTCACCGCATCCGCGTTTGCCGCTGACCAAATATTTCTTTTTTCCCGGCTACACCCCGGACACGGGCGGCTTGCTGGTCGAAGCCGATTTCGATGAGCAGCGCACAGCCTTCCTCAAGTCGGGTGTCGCGGACTATTGGCGTCAGCTTGGACTGGATGCGCCACAGGCAGACGAGTTGCGGGTGTCGCTGTTTGCCTATGAAAACCCTGCGCTGCCGGGCTTGCTCGATGCCTGGGCAGCCGATGCGCATGCCGTGACGTGTCTGGTGCCCGAGGGTCGGGTGATCCCGCAGTTGGCAGCATGGCTGGGTGTCCTCGATTTGCAGGCGGGCGATGCGCATCAGCGTGGCGCGTTGCGGCTGCACGTCTTGCCGTTCTCCGATCAGGACGCATACGACCACCTGCTCTGGGCGTGCGATCTGAATTTCGTGCGCGGCGAGGATTCCTGCGTGCGGGCGCAGTGGGCAGCGCATCCCTTGGTGTGGCAGGCCTATCCGCAGGCCGAGCAGGCGCACTGGGACAAGCTCAACGCGCTGCTGGCGCACTACACGGACGACCTGGATAGCAGCGGCCGCACAGGCGGTCCAGCGACATGTGGCAGGGCTGGAACGGCATGCCGGGCCCGGATATGGCCGCCTGCTGGGCTGAATGGCGGGCGCAACAAGGCGCGATCGAGTCGGCACGCGGACGCGTGGCGTGATCGCCTCAGGCTGGCGGGGAAACTGACCGGCAAGCTGGTGGAATTTGCTGAAAATAAGCTAAAATAGCGAGCTTTCTCAACCTCTTAGCGCTCTCGCAGCAGGATACACCCATGAAAACCGCACAGGAACTCCGCGCCGGCAACGTCGTGATGATCGGCCAAGACCCAATGGTGGTCGTGAAGGCCGAATTCTCGAAATCGGGCCGCAACTCATCTGTCGTCAAGATGAAACTCAAGAATCTGCTCAATGGTTCCGGTACCGAAACGGTTTATCGTGCTGACGATAAATTCGAAATGGTGTCGCTGGATCGCAAGGAATGCACCTATTCCTACTTTGCCGATCCGCTGTATGTGTTCATGGATGCCGAATACAACCAGTATGAGATCGAAGCCGACAACCTCGGCGACGCGCTGAACTATCTGGACGATGGCATGCCGCTGGAAGTGGTGTTCTATGAAGGCAAGGCGATCTCGGTCGAGATGCCGACCACGGTGATTCGCGAAGTCGAATACACCGAGCCGGCTGTGCGCGGCGATACCTCGGGCAAGGTGATGAAGCCTGCCCGCATCAAGCCCACCGGCTACGAACTGCCGGTGGCTGCTTTTGTCGATATCGGCGACATGATCGAGATCGATACCCGCACCAACGAATTCAAGCGCCGCGCGAACTAATTTGCGGTGCTTGATCCAAACAAAAGGCAGCTTCGGCTGCCTTTTGTTTTTGGCTCTCCCGTTCAGCGGCGTTAAAATAGCGGCCTAGATTTTTCGTTGCACGCCCATGACCGATCCGCATTTCATCCATCTCCGCCTGCACACCGAGTATTCCGTCGTCGATGGCCTGGTGCGGGTGGGCGAGGCGGTCAAGCGCGCGCGCGATATCGCGATGCCGGCGACTTGGTCTCTCCGATTTGTCCAATACCTTTGGCTGGGTGAAGTTTTATCGCGCGGCGCGGGGTGCCGGGCATCAAGCCGATCTTCGGCTGCGACGTGTGGGTGACCAATGCGACGGACCGCAATCGGCCCTCGCGCCTGTTGCTGCTGGTGCAGCATCGCGAAGGCTATCGTCGCCTGTGCGAACTGCTGACCCGTGCCTTTCAGGACAATATCCATCGCGGTCGTGCCGAGATCGATCCGGCCTGGCTGGCCGAAGGCACCGACGGCCTGCTGGCCTTGTCGGGCGGCGATGCTCGGCAACGTGGCGCAGGCGGTTCTGGACGACAAAGCCTGATGCGGCGCGCGCCGCAGCCGAGGCCTGGGCCGCGCTGTTTCCCGGGCGCTATTACCTGGAACTGCAGCGTTTCGGCCAGCCGCATACCGAGCGCCTGATCGACGGCCTGCTCGATGTCGGTGCGGCGCTCAATCTGCCGTCCGTGGCCACCCATCCGATCCAGTTCATTGCGCCGGACGACTTCAAGGCGCACGAGGCGCGCGTGTGCATCGCCGAGGGCATGATGCTGGGCGACCCGCGTCGGCCGCGGCCGTTTACCGCCGAGCAGTATTTCAAGTCGCCGGAGGAAATGGCGGACGCTGTTTGCCGACTTGCCCGAGGCGCTCGCCAACAGCGTGGAAATCGCCAAGCGCTGCAACCTCACGCTGGAACTCGGCAAGAGCAAGCTGCCCGATTTTCCGACGCCGGACGGCATGAGCCTCGACGATTACATGCGGCAGCGTTCCATCGAAGGCCTGCACGAGCGCATGGCAGCGCTCTATCCCGACGATGAGATCCGCGCCGCCAGACTGCCGGAATACGTGGCACGGCTGGAATTCGAACTCGGCACCATCATCCAGATGGGGTTTCCCGGCTACTTCCTGATCGTGGCCGACTTCATCAACTGGGCGAAGAACAACGGCGTGCCGGTGGGACCGGGGCGCGGTTCCGGCGCCGGTTCGCTGGTCGCCTACAGCCTCGGCATCACCGACCTCGACCCGCTGGCCTACGACCTGCTGTTCGAGCGCTTTCTCAATCCCGAGCGGGTGTCGATGCCCGACTTCGACATCGACTTCTGCCAGGACGGGCGCGACCGCGTGATCCAGTACGTGAAGGACAAGTACGGCCATGACGCGGTGTCGCAGATCGCCACCTTCGGCACCATGGCGGCCAAGGCGGTGCTGCGCGACGTCGGCCGTGTGCTCGACCTGCCGTATCTGTTCGTCGACAAGTTCGTCAAACTGGTGCCGAACGAACTGGGCATTTCGCTGGCCGAGGCGCGCGAGAAGGAACCGCAGATCGACGAGCGCGCCCGGAACGAGGAAGAACTCGCCGAACTGCTGCCGCTGGCTGAAAAACTCGAGGGCATCACGCGCAACGTCGGCATGCACGCAGGCGGCGTGCTGATCGCGCCGGGCAAGCTCACCGATTTCTGCCCGCTGTATCGCGCCGAAGGCTCGGATGCGGCGGTGTCGCAGTTCGACAAGGACGACGTCGAAGCCATCGGCCTGGTCAAGTTCGACTTTCTCGGCCTGCGCACGCTGACGATCCTGGCCGAGGCCGTGCGCTTCGTGCAGCGGCATGAAGACCGCAAGGACTTCCGCCTGGAAGATCTGCCGCTCGACGATCCGGCGGTGTACAGACTGTTCGCCGACGGCAACACCACCGCCGTGTTCCAGTCCGAATCGCGCTCGGCCAAGGACCTGGAGAAGAAGCTGAAGGGCGACTGCTTCGAAGACATCATCGCCCTGATGGCGCTGAACCGGCCTGGCCCGCTCGGCTCGGGCATGGTGGACGACTTCATCGCACGCAAGCAGGGCAAGCAGAAACCGGAGTATTTCCATCCCGATCTCGAACCGGTACTGAAATCGACCTACGGCATCATCGTCTACCAGGAGCAGGTGATGCTGGTGGCGCAGATTCTGGCGGGCTACAGCCTCGGCAGCGCCGACATGCTGCGGCGCGCCATGGGCAAGAAGAAGCCCGAGGAAATGGCCAAGCAGCGCACCATCTTCCTCGAGGGCGCGGCCAAGCGCGGCGCCGATACCAAGGTCGCCGAGCGCCTGTTCGACCTGATGGAGAAGTTCGCCGAATACGGCTTCAACAAGTCGCACTCGGCCGCCTACGCGCTGATCGCGTATCACACCGCCTGGCTCAAGGCCTATTACCCGGCCGAGTTCATGGCGGCGACGATGTCGTCCGAAATGTCCGACACCGACAAGGTGCGGGTGTTCTACGAAGACTGCCGCGCCAACGGGCTGACCATGCTGCCGCCCGACATCAACCGGTCGGGTTATCGCTTCGAACCGGTCAGCGCAACCGAAATCCGCTACGGCCTGGGCGCGATCAAGGGCAGTGGCGAGGCGGCAATTGGTGCGATCGTCGCCGAACGTGAGGCCAACGGTCCCTACAAGGGCCTGTTTGATCTGACGCGCCGTGTCGACAAGCGCTATCTCAACCGCCGCGTGCTCGAAGCGCTGGTCAAGGCCGGGGCTTTCGACCGCATCAACGACCATCGTGCCAGCCTGATGGCGTCGGTGGGTGCCGCGCTGGAAACTGCCGACCGCGCAGCGCGTAGCGGCGGCCAGGTCGGCCTGTTCGGCGAGGCGCTCGATGGTGGCGAAGATCTGGTCGACGTGTCCGTGTGGCCGGAGCAGGAAAAGCTGCTGCAGGAAAAGTCCGCACTCGGCTACTTTTTCAGTGGCCATCCCTTCACCTCGTATCTGGCTGAAGTGTCGAGCTTCGCCAAGAAGCAGCTCGACAGCCTGGAGCCCTCGCGCGACCTGGTGATGCTGGCCGGCATCGTGGTGTCGCTGCGCACCCAGATGACGCGGCGCGGCAAGATGATGATCTTGTTGCTGGACGACGCGACGGCCCAGGTCGAGGTGGTGATCTTCAACGAACTGTACGAGCAGAACCGGCAACTGCTGAAGGACGACGCGCTGCTGGTCATCGAAGGCAAGGTCAACCGCGACGACTATTCGGGTGGCGTGCGGGTGACGGCGGAACGCATCTACGACCTGGCCGGCGCCCGCACCCGGTTTGCCCAGGGACTGCGCTGGCCTGCAACGGCCAATGCCATGCCGAATCGAACAGTGGCCGCAAGCTGGCGGAATTGCTCGCGCCCTACAAGGTGGAGGAGGGCGGCTGCCCGGTGTGGGTGGAATACCATCACCCCAATGCAAGTTGCCGCATCCGGCTGGGAGACGACTGGCGGGTGACGCCTGGATGACCGGCTGCTGGAGTCGCTGGGAGGCTGGCTCAAGCCCGAAGCCGTCAGCGTGATCTACTGAAGAACTGTTGTGCGAATGAAACAAAAGTACCAATTCATACCTTTTTTGCAACAAAGTGTTGACAGGTATACCGCTATATTAGAAAATTCTAATAACACTGAGGGAGCCGCAATGGCATCTTCGGTGTTGTCTCCTCCAATCCTCCTCCTTTGGTGGATATCTCTGCCCGGCTCTTGAGCCGGGCATTTTTTTGCCTGCTTGTTCAGTCCGGAAATTCGGAACCCTCGGAAGCGCGCTTCTCGAAGCTCAGGAATACGCCGCTCGCATCTGAATGATCCAGCCGGGTCACGCTGGCCTGCGGCGGTCCCACCCGCGCCCAGCCAACCATGGCCGCAACGCTTGCATCGCCCCCCTGGACCACGGCTTCCACCGTGCCGTCGGCGCGATTCCTCACCCAGCCGGTGATGCCGAGTTGCTCGGCCTGCAGGCGCATCGATTCGCGAAACCATACACCCTGCACCCGGCCATGGATGACGAGGCGCAGGGTCTGCATGGTTTACTTGACCTTCATGCCCGGCATGGCGCCGGAATCAGGCGACAGGATGAACAGTCCGGGCGCGTCGCCGGAAGCCGCCAGCACCATGCCTTCGCTCATGCCGAATTTCATCTTGCGCGGCGCCAGGTTGGCGACCATCACGGTGTAGCGTCCCACCAGTGCCTCGGGGGCGTAGGCCGACTTGATCCCGGCAAACACCTGGCGCGTGCCGAGGTCGCCGAGGTCGAGCGTCAGGCGCAGCAGCTTGTCGGCGCCTTCGACATGCTCGGCGTTGGCGATGCGCACGATGCGCAGGTCGATCTTGGCGAAGTCTTCGATGCTGATCGTGTCGGCCAGTGGCGCACCGCCCTGGGGCTGTGCGGCATGCACCTGGGCTTCGGCATGGCGCGTTGGCGCGGGGGCGGGCGTGGGGTCGAGGTTCTGTTTGTTGGCAGCCACCATGGCTTCGATCGTCTTCGGATCGATGCGTGTGGCGAGATGGTTGTAGGGATGTATTGTGTGTCCTGGCGGCAGAACCCCCCCCGAGTCTGCCCAGGTCAGCGGGGACACATTGAGAAAGTGTTCCACCTGCTCTGCCATCTTCGGCAGCACGGGCTTGAGAACGATGGTGAGGTTGCGGAAGGCGTTGAGCGCAAGGGTGCATACCCGATGCAGTTCACCCAGCCGCTCGGGCTGTTTGGCAAGCTCCCAGGGTTTGTGCTGGTCAATGTACTGGTTGACCGACTCGGCGCCAAGCATGATCAGGCGCAAGGCCTTGCCGTACTCGCGCAGCTCGTAAAGGTCGGCAATCATGCCTGAACCATGTTCGCTGGCCAGTCCCGGGAAAGTTTCCGCGAAAACGCTCGACACATCCTCATCCAGAATGCGGCCGCCGAAGTGTTTGTGAATGAAGCCTGCCGAACGGCTGGCAATGTTGACAAACTTGCCGACCAGGTCCGAATTCACCCGGGCGACGAAATCGTCCAGATTGAGATCGATATCCTCCATCGAGCCGTTGAGTTTGGCCGCGTAATAGTAGCGCAGCCATTCGGGATTGAGTCCCTGCTCCAGGTAGCTTGCGGCGGTGATGAAGGTGCCGCGCGACTTTGACATTTTCTGCCCATTCACCGTCAGGAAGCCGTGCGCGTATACCGCCGTCGGCAGTCGGTGACCGGAGTTCTTCAACATTGCCGGCCAGAACAGGGCGTGGAAATAGAGGATGTCCTTGCCGATGAAGTGCACCAGTTCGGTCGTGGAACCGGCCCCCCACCAGGCGTTGAAATCGAGGCCGTTGTCCTTGGCGTAGCGGGCGAAACTCGCCATATAGCCCACCGGTGCGTCCAGCCACACATAAAAATATTTGCCCGGTGCGCCGGGGATCTCGAAACCGAAGTAGGGCGCGTCTCGGCTGATGTCCCAGTTGTTGAGGCCGGAGGCGAACCATTCCTGCATCTTGTTGGCAGCTTCGTCCTGCAGTGCGCCCGAGGTCGTCCATTCTCGCAGGAAGGCTTCGCAGTCGCCGAGCCTGAAGAAGTAATGCTCGGAATCCTTGTGCACCGGGGTGGCGCCCGACACGGCTGACACCGGGTTCTTCAGTTCGGTCGGGCTGTACGTTGCACCGCAGACTTCGCAGTTGTCGCCATATTGGTCTGCGGCACCGCACTTGGGACATTCACCCTTGATGAAGCGGTCGGGAAGGAACAGGTTTTTCACCGGGTCAAACATCTGAGCGATGGTTTTGACCTCGATCAGGCCGGCTTCCTTGAGGCGCAGGTAGATGGTTGAAGCAAGTTCACGATTTTCTTCAGAGTGCGTTGAGTAGTAATGATCGAAGCCGATGTGAAAACCCGCGAAGTCGCGCGTGTGCTCGTCCCATACCCGGCCGATCAGGGTTTCGGGCGTGATGCTTTCCTTTTCCGCACGCAGCATGATCGCGGTGCCGTGGGTGTCGTCGGCGCACACATAGCGGCAGTCGTGGCCGCGCAACTTCTGGAAACGCACCCAGATGTCGGTCTGGATGTATTCGACCAGATGACCGAGGTGGATACTGCCGTTGGCGTAGGGCAGGGCGGAGGTGACTAGGATTTGGCGGGACATGGAAGCGGCCGGATGGGGGCCGGGGGGTACGGGAAGCCGCCATTTTACCCGCAGGACATCAATCCCAGAAAGGAATGCGCGGCTCTGGCGAGAGGCGAGCCAGGGATACGAACGGCTCTCAGAAGCGCGAGCCGGGCTGCTTCAGGAACGCGATTTCATCCGCGCTGGACGGGCGCCCAAGAATCTCGTTGCGATGCGGAAAACGGCCGAAGCGTGCCACGACGGACTGATGCTGGCGCGCGTAATCCAGGAAGCCGTCGAACAGGGCGCGTTCCTCGGCCCCTGCTTCGCGCGCCAGTTCTTCATACAGCGAAACGGACAAATCCTGCATGTCGACCGACTCGGCATGCTCCAGCGGCAGATACAGAAACACCCGTTCGATCGGCGCAAGCAACGCGGCTTCGCCTGCTGTCAGCGCATCCAGGCTCAGCGCCAGCGCCTGGGGGTCGGTGGCAAACGCCAGCGGGCGATCGCGGTGGATGTGGTGCGGAAACTGGTCGAGCACGATGATCAGGGCGAGGCGACCGCGCGGGGTGGCAGACCAGTGGTCGAGCTTGCCCGCGGTTGCGGCAATCAGCGTGTCGGCAAAACGCTCAGTCACCGTTTGGTCGTTGGCTGAAGACTTGCCGAACCACAACTTGCGCTGACGTCCGGCTATCTCGGAAGCCGTGCCGGGAGGGCCGAACCAGAAGTCGAGCACGGATTCCACGGCTGTCGTCATCCTCCGCAGACTCCAGGCGGATTGGGCGATCTGGCGGCGGCGCCATGCATCATCCCAATGGCTGGGCCTGCTGCAGGCCGGATGCCCCTAGCCTGCAAGATAGCTTCCCCCGATGCCCAGCAATACCACTGCGAGCAGGATGCGCAGCCAGCTTTCCCTGAAATGTCGGCTGGCGTAGGGGCCCAGCCATGCGCCCAGCACGGTGCCCGCCAGCATCGGAACCAGCAGGTTCCAGTCCATCCGGACACCCATGGCCACATAATTAGCGATCGACGCGGACGAACTGATGAAGATGGCCAAAGCCGCTGTGCCCGCCACGACAAACATCGGCAGGCGCAGTCCCATCGCCATGAACGGCACCAGCAGAAAGCCGCCGCCCACCCCCAGCGCGGCGGCAATCGCCGCAATCATGAATCCTGCGGCAAACGCCAGGGCGGGACGATAGGCGAACGATTCGCCGCCAAATTCGAATTCGATGCGACGCCATGACCACGACTGGTGCTGAACGCCCTGCGTGCAGGGCGGCTGGCCTTGCAGCACCATGCCTTCGAAGGCCGCAGCGGCGCGCGCCGAAGGCCCCGAGGCGTGAGCCTGCGGGCGCAACGACCACGCCAGCTGCGCCGCGATGAACAGCACCAGGATGGCGAACACCGGCTTGAAATCGGACAGGTCCGCCAGATAGTGCATCGACAGACGGCTGCCGACCAGCGCTCCCAGCAAGCCGCCCGATGCCAGAATCACCGCCAGCCCGAGCACCACCCGGCATTGGCGCAGGTAACTGGGCACCGCTACCAGCGGCGTTGCCAGCGTCAGCATCTGTGCCATCGGCTTCACCTGGTTAGCATCGCTGAGACCCAGGACCGAAATCAGGCCGAACGAAGCCAGAATGCCACCTGCCGCACCGACCAGAGAAAACACCAGCCCCACCAGCGTGCCCCAGGCAAACGGCAGCCCCGCATCGGGCCAAAGTGCAGTCAGCTCGAAGGGCATTTCATTTTTCCGGGAAGCGAATTTGAAGGAGCTTCAAAGTTTGCAGGGCGGTGTTGCCAGGACAGATCGTGCCGGAGTCGGCAACTCAGAACATGTCATCAGGCAAATCGTTATGCGAGCCGTCGCAGAACGGCTTGTCCTTGCTGTGCTTGCAGTTGCACAGCCACACCGTGGTCTTTTCCTTGATGACGAACGACATCGGCTCCAGCCCGGTGCCCTCGTGCGAGCCGTCGCAAAACGGCTGGGTCATCGAGCGGCCGCACGAACACCACCAGTATTCGCCCGGCTCGAGTTCTAGTTCGGCGGGGGTACGGTCATACACAACGGGGTCTGACATGTGGGCTCCTGCGCAAAAGCATTCATTCTAGCCGCAATGGCGAATGGCAAATCCGTATGCTTTTTGTGTCAATTCCGGGCGGGCGAGCCGGTGCCGGCTGGCCCGGATGGCCAGCGCCCGCAATCACGGCATCGACTGCGTTTGGCTGAATAAAAGGGAAAGAAAGTGGTCGGGGTGAGAGGATTCGAACCTCCGACTCCTGCGTCCCGAACCCGTTTTTTGGCCTTAAACGCCGTAGCTCTGTCTATGAATATCCATTAAAAACAATTGGTTAGTGTAGCTTGCTTGAAACAAAACGCAACAACCCGAAACGCTGCTGCAGCAAAATTGCAGCACAGCCCATTTCAGTCCCCTTGTCGAAGCGGTATCAGCCAGAGCCGTGAGGGAGGAGGGTTGCAGTCGGATAAACAGCCTTCCTAGACCGTGGTACCTATTACTTCCGGTACCTTCATATGGACTTCATGCCGATCACCAAGGAAATGGCAGCAGGCATCATGTCTGTCTCCAAGCGCACTATTGAAAACTGGGTTGCCGATGGCACCTTGCCGGCCCCCAGGGCAATAGGGCGTCGCGTCTACTGGCACCCGGATGTCTTCAGGAAGTGGCTGGACAGCAAACTGGTGGGGTCACAAAGCCGTCCTCTGCATGAATTGAAGCCTATCGAGCCTCCGAAGCGTCGAGGGAGGCCCCGCAAGTCAGCATTCAGTAGTTAGGTCGTAAGCTTTGGTTCCCACTTGTGAGCTCCGTTCACGGGCACAGTACGCCCATCGGGCAGCACCGTATGCTCCGGCGACATGTCAAGGTAATGAAGCTGCGACGCGCCCGATCCCAAGCCGCCTGGTCGGCCTGGTTTGCCCGATAGCACTTCTACCCGCCGTTGCGCAGGATCTCGCGACTGATCGTGGAGGGCGCTCGCTCAAGGAGGGTGGCTATCGAACGGATAGAGTGACCGGATGCCAAAGCACGCGATAATTCTTCGCGCTCAGCTAACGTCAGCGCCAAGCGCGATCGATGTCGAGGCGCAGGGCTTATCCCGCCAGTCTCAACCAGTATGCCTTGTATTGATGAGTGGTTTCGATTAAACAACTGGGCGATCTGTTGAAGGGACTCCCCTCTCCTCCAGCGCTCCCACATCAAGGCTTTCTGGCTTTCCGTGTAATAGATCCGAGGTCTTCGTTTCACCTGCAACACTCCTTCTGCATACGCAGTCTCTAGTGTGTTGCATCCACCAGTTGAATCCGCCTATCCATTGCAGACGCAGATGTTGCGGTCACCAGTGGCCGTTGAGGCCGACGACCTGCCTGTCATGGCTGGGTAGTCGACCGTCGCATCCTCGGCCGAAGCTGCTGTTCGTGTTTAACGATCATGGTAATTAACTGGCCGGTGTCCCATTTCTGTTTTTAAAAAATAAAGTGTGCTGAGGCCGCCGAACCGGAATAGTCTGTCAGGTCTTGCGGCCGGAACGTCGCTTCAAAGCCATCCTGTTTCGAAACCCGATACCTGAAATTCACCCTTGGTGAACACCTATCATTAGATAGTTGAGGTTCGAAGCTCCCCAAAAAGAATCAAATACTGACTCCCAAAATTCGGGCAAGGAGAATGTCATAGCCATCAAAGAATTCGGATTGTCGGCCCGCATGCGGAATGCGCTGCATAACGGCCGGGATACCGAGTTGCTGCGTTCGGAGCTGTTCAGCATCGAACAACTGAAGCGTCATGCGGCCACGCTTGCCGGTCAGCATACAATCGATCCGCAACCGGGGCCTGACAGGCTGCTGCCGCGGTTGGCGGACAATGCGCGCGTTCTGATGGCGGCGTATGACATCGTGACAGCCGTAACGCCGGGGCAAAGGATCTTCCCGGCCGAGGCCTGGCTGCTCGACAATTTCTATCTGATCGAGCAGCAGATCGGCCTGGCGCGTCGGCATTTGCCGCGCGGCTACAGCCGGCAATTGCCGCGCCTGGCCGATGGCCCGTCGGCCGGTTTCCCCCGCGTCTACGACCTGGCATTGGAGTTGATCTCCCACATGGACGGTCGCGTCGACAGCGACAACGCCACCCAGTTCGTCGCCGCCTATCAGACCGTCGAGCCGCTTGAAGCTGGGCGAATTGTGGGCCTTCCCGATCATGCTGCAGCTGGCGTTGCTGGAAAACCTGCGCCGCGTCGGGGTGCGGATCGCCAGCCGGCGCGAGGAGCGCGATGCGGCCATCACCTGGGCGGACCGCATGCTGGCGACGGCCGAACAGGAGCCGAAACAGCTGATCCAGCTGCTGGCCGAGTTTGCCAATGCCGATGTGCCGCTGACCGCGCCGTTCGTGGAGGAGTTTTACGCCAGGCTGCAGGCGCAGGGGCCTGCCATGGCGTTCGTCCAAACCTGGGTCGAGCACAAGCTGTTCGAACAGGGGGTGACCGCAACCGCCTTGTCGGAGGCGGCCGGCCGAACCGCCGCGGCCAACCAGATCTCCATCGCCAACAGCATCGGCAGCCTGCGCTTCATCGGCGCAATGGACTGGCAGCAATTACGTCGAGTCGCTCAGTGTCGTCGAGCAGACCTTGCGCGAAGACCCGACAGGGATGCACGCCAGCCAGGATTTCGCCACCCGCGACCGCTACCGTCATGTCATCGAAGACGTGGCGCGAGGCAGTGCGTGCAGCGAACTGGTGGTGGCGCGTGCAGCCATCGTGCTCGCGCAGGCGGCGGCCGCGCGATCGGGCGTCCCACGATCGCAGCGCGCATGTCGGCTACTACCTGATCGATCACGGACGGCCGCGCCTGGAACGGCCGTCGGCTGCCGGTTGCCGTGGAGAATCCGGGTCAGCCGGGCGAGCCGGCATGTCCGCCTGCCCCTGTATCTCGGCCCCATCCTGCTGCTCACTGCGCTGGCGACAGCGGGCGTACTGGCTGTCGTCGGCGCGTTCGAACCTGGCGACTGGCGGGTCTGGCTGTTTGCGCTGCCTCTCCTCGTCGCCGCCTCGGCGCTGGCCGTTTCGCTGGTGAACCTGCTGGTCACGCTCGTCCTGCCGCCGCGCGCGCTGCCGCGCCTGGATTTTTCCAAGGGGATTCCCGATCGCCACCGCACCATGGTGATCGTCCCCACCCTGCTGGGCAGCGCCGCAGGAGATCGACGACCTGCTCGAAGCCCTGGAGATCCGCTATCTCGGCAATCGCGATCCCAATCTGTTCTTTGCCCTGCTGACGGATTTCCGCGATGCGCCCGAGCAAACGCTGCCGGACGACGCGGCCTTGCTCGCTTACGCGCGCGTCGGCGGTCGAGACGCTCAACGCGACCTACCGCGAGGATCGCGCGTGCATCTTCTATCTGTTTCACCGGCCGCGGGTGTGGAATCCGCTCGAGCGGGTGTGGATGGGCTACGAGCGCAAGCGCGGCAAGCTGGAGCAGTTCAATGCCCGGCTCCGGGGCGGGGCGGATACGCGCTTTCTCCGACATCGTCGGCGATCCGTCCATCCTCGCCTCGATCCAGTACGTCATCACCCTGGACACCGACACGCAACTGCCGCGCGACGCGGCGCGCACCCTGGTCGGCAACCTCGCGCATCCGCTCAACCGGCCGGTCTACGATGCCGCCAGGGGCCGCGTCGTCGAAGGCTACGCGATCCTGCAGCCGCGCGCCTCGATCAGCCTGACCAGCGCCGGCCAGTCGCGCTTCACCCAACTCTTCGCGGGCGAAGTCAGGGCTCGATCCCTACACGCGCGAGGTGTCGGATGTCTACCAGGACCTGTTCGGCGAAGGCTCGTTCATCGGCAAGGGCATCTACGACGTGGACGCGTTTCGTCAGGCCGTCGACGGGCGCTTTCCGGAAAACCTGATCCTCAGTCACGACCTGCTGGAAAGCGGCTATGCGCGCTCGGCCCTGGTGACCGACGTCGACCTCATCGAAGAGCATCCGGCCAGTTATGCCATCGAGGCCAGCCGGCGCCACCGCTGGATACGCGGCGACTGGCAGCTGGCCGGCTGGCTGCTGCCGCGCGTGCCCGGGGCGGCCGGGCCGAGTGGAGCCAGGACGGCAAGGCAGCCCAACCCGCTCTCCGCACTGTCGCGGTGGAAGCTTTTCGACAACCTGCGGCGCAGCCTGGTGCCGCCGGCGCTGCTCGCCTTGCTGGCAGGCGGCTGGCTGCTGGGCCCGGCGTGGCTGTGGACCCTGCTGGTCGTGGCGGTGGTGTGCGTTGCCGACCTTGCTGTCCACCGTGATCGAGCTCATCCGCAAGCCGGCAGATCGTGACTGGCTGGCGCACCTGAACCTGACCGGCAAATCCGCCGGTCGTCCACTCGTGCTCGCCTTGCTGAGCTTGATCCTGCTGCCCTACGACGCACTGATTTGCCTGGATGCGATCCTGCGCTCGGGGGTGCGGATGCTGTTCACGCGACGCGGCCTGTTGCTGTGGCAACTGCGCGCCTACGCAAGCCGCAACGCGCGCCGCACGCTGGCCGATTTTTCCGTGGAAATGTGGGTCGCGCCTGTTCTGGCGCTGACGCTGGGCATGGCGCTGGCCTGGACCCGCGCGCCGGCAGAATGGACCTTTTGCTGCGCCTGTCCTGTTGCTGTGGCTGGTGTCGCCCGTCGTCGGCTGGTGGATCAGCCGGCCGCTGGTGTCCGCGGCGCCGGACCTGAGCGTCGAGCAACGGGCCTTCCTGCGGACGTCGGCCCGACGGACCTGGCGCTACTTCGCGGCACTTCGTCGGTCCCGAGGACAACTGGCTGCCGCCCGACAACTTCCAGGAATATCCGGCGCCGGCCATCGCCTCGCGCACCTCGCCGACCAACATCGGCATGTCGCTGCTGGCGGACCTGGCGGCGTACGATTTCGGCTACTCTCCCGCCGGAGAATGCCTGCGGCTGGACCGACAACACCCTGGCGACGATGGAAAAGCTGGAACGCTACCGCGGCCATTTCTACAACTGGTACGACACGCGCACGCTGCAACCGCTCCACCCGCAATACGTCTCGTCGGTGGACAGCGGCAACCTGGCCGGCAGCCTGCTCACCCTGCAGGCCGGGCTGGCCGAACTGAAAGATCAGCCGGTGCTGTCGCCCAACGCGTTCCAGGGCTTGCAGGACACCCTGCAGGTGCTCGCCGAACATGCTGCCCGCGTCGCCCGCCCCGGATCTGGCGACCAAGATCCGGAACCTGCAGGACACGCTGCGCGCGCTCACGCTGAACGGACCACCGCAGACACTGGCTGCCGCCGGTCATGCGCTGGGCGAGATTCACCGCATCGGCGGGGAACTGGTGGCATGGCTGCCGGCCGATATCGATATCGACGGCGAACTGTCTTACTGGGCGCAGGCGTTCGACCGGCAGTCCCGTGCGCTGCGCGACGAGCTGCGAATCCTGGTGCCCGACCCGCTGCACTTCAGCACCATTCCGACGCTGGCGGAACTGGCCGGCGCGCGACGCAGCCGGCGCGCGCGCGAGCGGCTCGGCACCATCGACGCGCTGATGGAGCGTTGCCGCGCACTGGCGGCGATGGATTTCGAGTTCCTCTACGACGCCGCGTGCGGTCTGCTGACCATCGGCTACGACGTCGGCGAACGGCGCCGCGATCCGGCCTGCTACGACCTGCTGGCATCGGAAGCGCGCCTGGCCAGTTTCCTGCTCATCGCGCAGGGACAGGTGCCGCAGAAGCACTGGTTCGCGCTCGGCCGCCTGCTGACCAGTCATGGCGGCGACGTGAGCCTGATTTCGTGGAGCGGCTCGATGTTCGAGTACCTGATGCCGCTGCTGATGATGCCGAGCTACGCGAACACCCTGCTGGAGCAGACCTGCAAGGCCGCGGTGTCGCGCCAGATCGAATACGGCCGGCAACGCGACGTGCCGTGGGGCATTTCCGAGTCCTGCTACAACGCCACCGACGTGCACCAGGTCTATCAGTACCGGGCGTTCGGCGTGCCCGGCCTCGGCTTCAAGCGCGGGCTGGGCGACGACCTGGTCATCGCGCCGTACGCCAGCGCGCTGGCGCTGATGGTGATGCCGCGCGAAGCGTGCCGCAACCTGCAGACGCTGGCCGGCCAGGGGTTTCTCGGCGCCTACGGCTTCTACGAGGCGATCGACTACACGCCCGTCGCGGGTGCCGCGCGGCAAGCACGCACGCCATCGTGCGCACGCTTCATGGCGCATCACCAGGGGATGAGCCTGCTGGCGCTTTGCGCATGTGTTGCTCGACCAGCCGATGCAGCGCCGCTTCATGTCCGACCCGCTCGCGCGGGCGACCGAATTGCTGCTGCAGGAGCGGGTGCCGAAGCAGGGCGCCACCCTGCACCCGCACGCGGCCGAAGTGAGCGCCGCCGCGCGCCCGCCCGCCGCGGAAGCCGGCGCGATCATGCGCGTGTTTACCGACCCGAACACGCCGATTCCCGAGGTTCACCTGCTGTCCAACGGCCGCTACCACGTCATGGCGACCCATGCCGGCGGCGGCTACAGCCGCTGGCACGACCTGGCCGTCACCCGCTGGCGCGAGGACGCCACCTGCGATGGCTGGGGCACCTTCATCTACCTGCGCGACCGCGACAGCGGGCGCTACTGGTCGACCGCGCTATCAGCCGACGCTGCGCCGTGCCGATCACTACGAGGCGATCTTCGTGCAGGCGCGCGCCGAATACCGGCGGCGCGACCAGGCGATCGAAGCGCACACCGAGATCAGCGTGTCGCCCGAAGACGACGTCGAGATCCGCCGCGTCACGCTCACCAACCAGTCGTCCCGCACCCGCCACATCGAGGTGACGAGCTACGCGGAAGTCGTGCTGGCGCCGCTGAATGCCGACCTGGCGCATCGCGCCTTCAGCAACCTGTTCGTGCAGACCGAAATCCTGCCCGAGCGCGCAGGCGATCCTCTGCACGCGGCGTCCCCGCACGCCGGGCGAGCAGGTGCCGTGGATGTTCCACCTGCTGGCCGCACCGGGCGCGGTGGCCGACGAGCCGTCCTACGAGACCGACCGCGCCCGCTTCATCGGGCGCGGCCGCACGGCGGCCAACCCGGTGGCGTTGGACAGCGGCGACGGCGCGGCGACCCTGTCGAACACGGAGGGTTCGGTGCTCGATCCCATCGTGGCGATCCGCCGCACGCTCACCTTGTCGCCCGACGAATCGGCGAGCGTGCAGATCATCTCCGGGGTGGCGGACACGCGCGAGGCCGCATTGGCCCTGCTCGAGAAATATTGCGACCGCCACTTCGTCGAGCGCGCCTTCGAAATGGCCTGGTTCCAGAGCCAGGAGGTGCTGCGCCACCTCAACGTCACCGAAGCCGATGCCCAGGTCTATGGTCGCCTGGCCAGCTCCGTCATTTACGGCAATGCCCTGCGCCGCGCCGCGCCCGGCGTCATTGCCCGCAACCAGCTGGGGCAGTCCGGGCTGTGGCGCTTTGGCATCTCGGGCGATCTGCCGATCGTCCTGCTGCGCATCGGCGACATCCAGCCGCATCGACCTGGTCAAGCAGGTGCTGCAAGCTCACGCCTATTGGCGCATGAAGGGCCTGGCTGCCGACCTGGTGATCCTGAACGAGGATTTCTCGGGCTACCGGGCGGTGCTGCAGGACCAGATCATGGGGCTGATCAACGCGGGGCCCGAGGCGCAGGTGCTCGACAAACCGGGCGGCGTCTTCGTGCGGCGCGCCGAAGAGCTTTCCGAGGATGAGCGGGTGCTGCTGCAGACGGTCGCGCGCATCGTCTTCAGCGACACCGCCGAGACCCTGGTCGAGCAGGTGGAACGTCGCGTGTCGGCAGAGCGGGGGTCGGACCGTCTGGAGCCTGCGCTGGCAAACGGCTGTCGAAGCGGTCCATCCGCTGGCGGCGCGCGAGCGCATTTTCAGCAACGGCCTTGGCGGCTTCACGCCCGACGGCCGCGAATACGTCGTCACCCTCGAACCGGGCCAGACCACGCCGGCGCCGTGGGTCAACGTCATCGCCAGCCCGCACATCGGCACCGTCGTCAGCGAAAGCGGCGGCGCGTACACCTGGGTCGGACAACGCGCACGAGTTCCGGCTGACCCCCTGGCACAACGACCCGGTCTGCGACAGCAGCGGCGAGGCGCTCTACATTCGCGACGAGGAGACGGGCGCGTTCTGGTCGCCGACGCCGCTGCCTGCCCGCGGCCGCTCCGGCTATGTGTGCCGGCACGGGTTCGGCTACAGCGTGTTCGAGCACTTTGAGTCCGGCATCGCCTCGGAACTGTTCACCTACGTCGCCATGGACGCCCCGGTGAAGTTCGTGGTGGTCAAGCTGCACAACCAGTCGAAACGCGCGCGCAGCCTGTCGCTGACCGGCTACTGGGAACTGGTGCTCGGCGAGTGGCGGCACGCCAATCTGATGCACATCGTCACCGAAACCGATCCCCACAGCGGGGCGCTGTTTGCCCGCAATGCCTACGGCCGCGAATGCGCCAATCGGGTGGTGTTTGCCCAGGTCAGCGAGCGGGAACGCTCGCGTGACGCGGCAACCGCACCGAGTTCATCGGCCGCAACGGCATCGCTGGCCAGCCCGGCGGCGATGCGCCGCAAGCGCCTGTCGGGCAGGGCAGGGGCAGGACTCGATCCGTGTGCCGCGATCCAGGCCCGGATCGAACTGGCTGAAGGCCAGGAGCGCGAGATCGTGTTCGTGTTCGGCGCGGCGGGCAATACCGACGAAGCGCAGCAGCTCATCCAGCGGTTCGGCGGGCGGGCGGGCGCACGGCAGGCGCTGGAAGCGGTGTGGGAATACTGGAACCGCACCCTGGGCGCGGTGCACGTGGAAACGCCCGACCCTGCGCTGAACGTGCTGGTCAACGGCTGGCTGGTGTATCAGACGCTGTCCTGCCGGTTCTGGGGCCGCAGCGGCTACTACCAGTCCGGCGGCGCCTACGGTTTCCGCGACCAGTTGCAGGACACCATGGCGCTGATCCATGCAGCGCCGTGGCTCGCCCGCGAGCAGCTGATCCGTTGCGCCGGGCGCCAGTTCCTCGAGGGCGACGTGCAGCACTGGTGGCATCCGCCCAACGGGCAGGGCGTGCGCACCCATTTCTCCGACGACTATCTGTGGCTGCCGTATGCGGCCTGCCGCTATGTGGCGGCGACCGGCGACACCGGCGTGCTCGACGAGCCGGTCCATTTCCTCGAAGGCCGCGCGCTGAATCCGGAAGAGGAGGCGTACTACGACCAGCCGCAACGCTCGCCCGAAGTGGCCAGCCTCTACGAACACTGCGTGCGCGCGATCAAGCACGGCCTGCGCTTCGGTGCGCATCAATTGCCGCTGATGGGCTGCGGCGACTGGAACGACGGCATGAACCTGCGTCGGTCACGAGGGCAGGGGCGAAAGCGTGTGGCTGGCGTGGTTCCTGGTCGAGAACCTGCAGCGGTTCGCCGGCCTGGCGCGCAGCCGGGGCGACGCAGCCTTTGCCGACGCATGCAGCGAGCAGGCGGCGCTGCTGCGCACAAACATCGAGACGCATGCCTGGGACGGCGCCTGGTACCGGCGCGCCTATTTCGACGACGGCACGCCGCTGGGCTCGTCCGCCAACGAGGAATGCCAGATCGATTCGATCAGCCAGAGCTGGGCGGTCATCTCGGGCGGCGGCGACCCCGCTCCGCGCCCGCCAGGCGATGGACAGCGGTAGACCAGCGCCTGGTCCGGCGCGATGCGCAGCTGATCCAGCTGCTCGACCCGCCGTTCGACACGTCAGACCTGGAACCCGGCTACATCAAGGGCTACGTGCCCGGCGTCCGCGAGAACGGCGGCCAATATACCCATGCCGCGATCTGGGCCTCGATGGCGTTCGCCATGATGGGCGACACGTGAACGCGCGTGGGAATTGTTCGCCATGCTCAACCCTGTCCATCACGGCAGCACTGCCGGACGCCATCGAACGCTACAAGGTCGAGCCCTACGTCATGTGCGCGGACATCTACGGTGCGGCGCCGCACACCGGCCGCGGCGGCTGGACCTGGTACACCGGGGCAGCGGGCTGGATGTACCGGCTGACCGTGGAAACCCTGCTGGGCCTGCAACTGGAAGTGGACCGCCTGCGGATCGCGCCGTGCCTCCCGACGCATTGGGATACGTACACCATCCACTACCGCTATCGCGAGACGGTCTACCACATCACCGTCAGGCGCATCGGCGAACAAACGGGACAGGCGATCCGCGTGACGGTGGACGGCGCCGTGCTAGACGGGGCCGGCGTGGACGGGGCAGGGCGTCCGCAAGGCGTGATCCCCCTGGTGGATGATCGCCGGGAGCATTACGTCGAGGTAACTTTGAGCTGAAGGCGTTGTTGAATTGAGCTTCGAATTTGAGCGCACGGGCGATTGAAAGCCTGTCGACCCAGGGTTTATGGTTGCGCGCAAAACAGCCTCAACTGGCTCGCGCGATTGTGCGAGCAGACATGCAAGACTCATCGAGGAGATCATCATGCTGGTAACTTTCACGACCGATGCCTATGCCGACATCACCATGTTCGGGGATGACGCGCTCGCCATGCTGAAAATGATGGGACACAGCACAACCGTGCCCGGCGCGATTCTGGCGGAGGATGTTCCCGCCGCGCTGGCCCGGTTGACGGCCGCCGTCGACGCAGAAAAAGCCAAGCCCCAGCCGGTCGAGGACAAGGATGCGGATGAGCCGGTGGTGAGCACGGCACACCGGGCGCTGCCACTCATGGCGCTGCTCGCTGCCGCAGCCAAGGCGGAATCCTACGTGATGTGGAAATGAAGACCGCACTGACGCGCACCTGATCGGATCGATCTCCGGCGGGTCTGGTTGACGCACGGACACATCTGAACGATGCGTGACACGGCCGCACAGTCCCACAGAATGGGCCTGCACGGCCGTTGATACGCCTTGTTGCCGGGCTGGACTGCCTAGACGGCGCTGCCGAAGCCCTTGTCCTGTGTCCCTGCCGGCGCTGGCAGGCCGGCGAGCAGGCAGCCCTGGGCCAAAGGTCCCTTGGGGAACAGTTGGTAGAGGTGCTTGATGCCCCCTGTGGAATGGAAACGCTCATCGAGCGCATCGTGCAGATCGCGAGCATTCATCGCGGGTTCTTCATTGCGCGCACAGATATCCTGCAGCGCGCGCACGGCCTGCCAATGCTCGTCGGTCAGCGTCAGGCCTTCCGATCGGGCGACCTGTTGGGCACTTTCGCGAGACCAGTCGAGGGGGGCATGCGGGAAGCCCGGAATGGGCTGGGCTTCGTAGCCGGGGCGTATGTAATCCTGTGTGGCTTCGTTCATGATCGTGTTCCTCTTGTTCGGTTGGTTTCCGCACATTCGGTCAGGCAGCGGCCTGATGGCATAAGCGTGACGGCGGAAATGAATTCGCCTCGTACATCCATACCTTACGCAGGGGGAGCGGGCGCGTCTGTACGGTGGCGTACACCATGGAATCCTGAATCCGATTACGCTGAAAAAGCTGGAGGCTGACCAATCACAATTAACGAATATTCCAGCCTGCATCTCCAAGGCGATCGCGGAATAGTGGAATCACACTTGGCAACTTCACTGTCCTGGAAAACCGCTTACACCGCTACGCCAAAATGAAAATTCCATGAACCGAACGAACAATGACTAACGCACAATGGTTTCTGCTCGTGGGCGGCCTGTTGCTCGCCAGGGGCTTGACGGCCTCGATGCTCAAGCGCCTGCCGGTCACTCCGGCCATTATCTATCTGGCGGTGGGACTGCTGGTCGGCCCGACGGTGCTCAATGTGTTTCACTTCAATCCGCTCAAGGAATCGGCGCTGCTGGAAGTGCTGACCGAAGTGGCGGTGCTGATTTCGCTGTTTTCCGCCGGCGTCAAAATGCCGGTGCCGTTCAGCTTCGCCCGCTGGCGCACCCCGATTCTGCTGGCAACGGTATCGATGGCGGTCAGCGTCGGACTGGTCGCCGCCTTCGCCTATTATTTGCTCGGCCTGCCGCTGGGCGCCGGCATCCTGCTGGGCGCGATCCTGGCGCCCACCGATCCGGTGCTGGCGACCGATGTCCAGATCCGTCATCCCGGCGACCGCGACCAGCTCCGCTTCACCCTGACCTGCGAGGCGGGCATGAATGACGGCAGCGCCTTTCCGTTCGTGATGCTGGGGATGGGATTGCTCGGACTGCACGAGCTCGGCGAATTCGGCCTGCGCTGGGCGCTGGTCGATGTGCTGTGGGCCACGCGTGGCGGGCATCGCCATCGGGGTCGCTGTCCGGCGCCGCACTGGCCCATCTGGGATGGAAGCTGCGCGGCGAGTCCACCAGAGCACAAGCTGATGGACGACTTCCTCGGACTCGGCCTGATCGGTGTGGTGTACGGCCTGAGTGTGCTGGCTGAGTGCGTGGGGATTTCTGGCGGTATTTTTCGCTGCCGTCGCGCTGCGTCAGACCGAACTCAAACTCGCCGGCGCCGCTCTGGACTGCTCCAAGTCAGCCGCAGCCCGGCGGATGTCGAAGCGGACGCTGCAAACGCGAGCCCGGATAACGAGCCGCCGCCGACCGTCAGCGGCGGATCGCTGGTATTCAAGGAACATCTGGAGCGGCTCTCGGAATTGATGCTCGTCCTGCTGATCGGCGGCACGCTGTTTCTCGATTCCTGGAGCTGGCGGGCGGTGGGGCTGGCGCTGTTTCTGTTCATGGTGGCGCGCCCGGTCAGCGTCCTCGCCGGCCTGCTGGGCTACCCGCACGTCGTGGCCGATACGCGGCATGGTCGGCTGGTTCGGGGTGCGCGGCATCGGTTCGCTGTACTACCTGATGTATGCCATCCAGCACGGTCTCCCCGAAGAGCTGGCCCTGGAGCTGATCCAGTTGACGCTGATTGCGGTCTCGCTTTCCATTCTTGTCCACGGCACCAGCGTCAAGCCGCTGATGAGCCTGATTTTTGCGTGCCGCAAGCGTTTTCCAACGTCATGAGTTGAACCTGTTGAACGCATCAGAGTCTTACCCACGCTTTGGCTTATGTTCGCCTACGCACAGACAGCATCGGCTTGGGCGGCTAGTCTTTCACCAAGTCCGGCGTTTTCATGAAATCCGTCTGGTGGCCACCACAGGAATCCCGTTGCAGCTTATCACTGCGTGGGGTGCGCATTTGGCCGAGGCACGCTGCGACAAAAGCTGCTCGATTGGCAATTCCGCCAGTCAAGGCCCGAACTCAAGGAGATGGAGATGGACTGGAATATCGTTGAAGGCAACTGGAAGCAGTTCAAGGGCAAGGTAAAAACACAGTGGGGCAAGCTGACCGACGATCACCTCGATGTGATTGCCGGCAAGCGCGATCAGCTATTGGGCAAGATCCAGGAATCCTATGGAATCACGAAGGACGAAGCAGAGGAGCAGATCAAGGATTTTGAACAACGCAACAAGGACGCCTGACCTTAGTGCTCCGCCTGACGTTGATGCTTCGCGTGTCGCAGCGTCAGTGTTTCTCGGGCAGACGCATTCTTGAAAGCCATCACTTCATTTCGCCACGTGTGCCGATTGGCACCATAAATAACGGCCGTTTTCGCATTCACTTCACTCATGGCCGCGCGCCTTCGCGACAGGAAGACAGCGCTGGACGACTGTGAGGGTGAAGTCGGAAGCGTGGCAGAAACCGACTCACTGCTTGATTGATCAGCGCGACAGCCAGGGCGCAGCGCAGTCGATACGGCGACACGACCATTAGGTAGACAAAAGACCATGAATGCATTCCCTGAAGCCGCTGGCGATCGTCAAGACGAAGTAGGCTATTCCTCTCCCGAATACGTCTGCCCTCATTGCAACGGTTCTGCGACCCGCATTCCGCGTCGGCTTGTCGATTTGCTCCTGAGCATGTTCATCACAGTCAGCCGCTACCGCTGCAATTCGAGGGACTGCGGCTGGGAAGGCAATTTGCACGTGAAGCGGCATCCCCTATTGATACGGGGACCATGGTGAGCCGCATGACAGGGGAAACGGTGTTGCCTGCCATTTTCTCGTCGGCGCAACGATTCGAAGCTGAAAGCAAGACCCCTCGCAACTGGAACCCCAGAAATCCTGTTGCGATGAGCAAGCATTTCGGGAAATGACGCTGGCCTGGCTGACAAGGGTATTGCTGGCCTGGATGGCGTATTCCTTTTCCAGCGCGGGGCTGGCGCTTGCCGCCGTGCCGGACGCGCAGTCCGCCGCATTGCTCCAGGCGAAATACCTGTCGTTGAGTGAACAACTCCGGCACAACCCGTTTCAGCGCGCGCTCAGCCTCGATTCTTCGGAATCGTCCGGCGACCTGAAGGGGGATATCTACGCCCTGGTCGATTATCCGTTTGCCACCGTCAGTGCGGCACTCAATGGGGCAGAGGAATGGTGCGACGTGCTGATCCTGCATATCAATACCAAGTACTGTCATGCCACCACCGACGAGGGCGGAACGGTCCTGAGGCTGGGTGTCGGCAAGAAGACCGCGCAGCCCCTCGACGATGCCTATCCGATTGAGTTTTCCTATCGCGTCGCAGAGGCGAAGGTGACCTACCTGGAGATCCGGCTCGATGCCGAGGAGGGGCCGCTGAGCACCCGAAACTATCACATCCAGTTGCAGGCGGTACCGGTTGGGAACGGCCAGACCTTTCTGCATTTCACCTATTCGTATGAATACGGATTGACTGGACGGCTCGCCATGAAGGCTTATCTCGCCACCATTGGAAGCGGCAAGGTGGGGTTCACCATTATCGGCACGCTGCCCGACGGCCAGCCTGAATATATCGGTGGCATGCGTGGTGTGGCGGAACGCAACACCATGCGCTATTACCTCGCCATCGACGCATTTCTTGGCACATTGAACACACGGCCTCCCTTGCAACTCCACAAGCGACTGCAGAACTGGTTCGCCGCCACCGAGCAATATCCCCGCCAATTGCACGAAGTCGGCCGAACCGCCTATTTCGACATGAAACAGAGCGAATATCTGCGTCAGCAGACTCTACAGTAAGAAATTGCGGCAAGAGAATTACTCATACAGGCACGCCAAATACCGGGCTCATCCATCCGCCATCTGATTCGACGCAGCATCCGGTTCGATTGCTGCAAGCAGTCCAGGTATTTGAATGCCGAAATCGGATTGAGCATCGGCGGTCCGCAATGTGTGCGGGCGTCCTGCAACGATTGCGGAGCGATTAAACCAGCGCCCCGCATCAACCACGTACTCCTGCTCGGTCAAATCAGCCGGACCGCAACGTGCGATGACCCGTCACAGCCGTCCCAACAACAACAGTACGATGATGATGATCACGACCAAGCCCAATCCGCCACTGGGACCGTAGCCCCAGTTCTTGCTATGCGGCCAGGTCGGGATGGCGCCGATCAGCATCAGGATCAAAACGATCAACAGTATGGTTCCCAACATGATGTTCTCCTCTTAATGGACGAGTGGATTCAGTTCGTTGGCGCAGAAGCATCCGGCGGCAGCACGATCACCGTGGAGGCGTCGCCGGTCTTGCCGGTCTCGCCCTGGCTACCCATCTCACCCTGGCTGCCGGTGGCGCCTTGCGGTCCCATCGGGCCAGGCACAGCGGCGGGGGATGCGGGCACAGTGATCACGGTGGGTTTGTCACACGCGCTCAGGCTAAGTATGGCGAACAGCGTGGAAACAAGTATTGGACGGTTCATGGCAAATCCTCGAAAAATGGAAAAACGTCGGCACGGATGGCTTGTCGACATCCGTTAACAAGCCAGTTCGACATGGCATCTCGCACCAGGCATTTGAACAGGCTAGGCGAATATCGGGCCTGGTTCAGTGCGCTAGCGAACACAGCGTCAATCTTTTCGTATGTATGCCACCGCACCGACTCTTTATGAACAGGCGGCTAGTCTTTGCCATGCATCCTGCGCTTCATTGATTGGCCAGAATGCCGTCGCCCGGTTTTCCATGCAGCCTATCGCGCTGCGACGAACGCAAGCGGCGCCCGGACGGCTGCGACGCAGGATGCTCGATCGGCCATGTCGCCGTCGAGGCTCGAACCTGAGGAGTTGAAATGAACTGGAATATCGTTAAAGGCAACTGGGAGCAGTTCAGAGGCGAAGTGAAAGCGCAGTGGGGCAAACTTACCGACGATCACCTCGATGTCATTTCTGGCAAGCGCATCGAACTGGCGGGCAAGATCCAGGAGGCCTACGGCATCACGAAGGACGAGGCCGAGCAGCAGATCAAGGCATTCGAGGTTCGCACCAAGGACAGCAGTCCGAAGCACTAAGCCACCCCACGCTTCCTGCTCCACGTGCACGCACAGCCGGGTCAGCCAGGATAGGCGCATTCAAGACGCGTTACATCCGTCCCGCGCGTTGTGGCGGGGGAGCGTGCGTCGCCGGGAACCCATGAATTCAGGAGAAAGCAATGTCCAGCATCGGCTATCACGAGCCTGTCGAGGAACTGTCCGCTGAAACGCGCGACAAGCATCGAACGATTGCGCATCAATGAGAACGCCCATGCATTCGATGCGCATGATCAGCGTCAGCATCCACTGAACGCGATCAACCATGCCATGAACGATGCTCCGACCACCGTGCTTCTCGTCGAGAACGATCGCGCTGATGCCAGTGCGATCCAGAAGTCGCTCGTGGGCACGGGAGACAACCCGTTCAATGTCGAATGGGTGGCGCGACTCTCCGATGCGCTGGAAAGGCTGGGCAGGGGCGGGATCGAGGTAGTCCTGCTTGACATGTCGTTGCCTGACGGCCGGGGCGTCGAGGCGTTCGATCAGGTGTTCCAGGCGGCCCCCAATGCGCTGATCCTGGTCCTCGCCACCGCACGCGATGAAGAGACCGCGCGCCTGGCCGTGCAGCGCGGCGCGCAGGACTATCTTGTCAAGGGCCATGCCGACGCCCACTGGCTGCCGCGCGCCCTGCGTTACCTGATCGAGTGCAAGGCCAACCGGGACGCGCTGCGAAACAGCGAGGCGCGATTTCGCGCGATGAGCGATGCCTCCCCACTGGGGATCTTCGTCTCCGATGCCGAGGGGAGTTGCGTCTACACCAACGCGGCTTATCATGCGATCTCCGGGTTGACCCTGGCAAAGACGCTGGGCACCAACTGGAGCACGGCGATCCACCCGGAGGATCGCGCGCGCGTCCTTGCCGAATGGCGCGATGCGGCAAGGGACCAGACCCCCTTTCAGACGGAGTTCCGTTTCCTGCAGGGAGACGAGCGTATCGTCTGGACACGCGTCAACAGCGCCGCCATGCTCGACGGGAAGCAGTCGTTCGGCCTGGTGCAAACGGTTGAGGACATCACCGAACGCAAGGCGGCAGAACACGTATTGCGCGCGGCGGAAGAAGCCCTGTTCGAGGAAAAGGAGCGTGCCCAGGTCACGCTCAACTCCATTGGCGACGGCGTGCTGACCACCGATCTTCTGGGCAACGTGAGCTATCTGAATCTGGTGGCGGAGGCGATGACCGGCTGGTCGCATGAGGAGGCGCTGGGCCGGCCGATTGCAGCGGTATTCAATATTCTCGACGGCACGACACGCCAGCCCGCTGTCAATCCGATGCTGCGCGCCATCGCAGAGGACAGGACGGTGGGGCTGGCCATGGATAGTGTACTGATCCGCCGCGACGGCTTCGAGTCAGTGATCGAGGACTCCGCCGCACCCATCCACAACCGGGACGGCCAAGTCACCGGTGCGGTGATCGTCTTCCACGACGTCAGCCAATCGCGGGTCATGGCGCTGGAAATGGCCCATCTGGCCCAACACGATTTTCTCACCGGCTTGCCCAATCGACTCCTGCTGACGGAACGGTTTGCCCACGCGATCGGACTGGCCCGGCGGCACGACAAGCAAGTCGGACTACTGTTCCTCGACCTCGACCATTTCAAACACATCAACGACTCGCTGGGGCATGCGATCGGTGATCGGCTGCTGCAGTCGGTTGCGAACCGCCTGGTCGAGTGTGTGCGCACCACCGACACGGTATGCCGCCAGGGCGGAGACGAATTCGTGATCCTGCTGAATGAAATCGGGCAGCCGCAGGATGCAGCGCACGTTGCGGAATCCTTGCGTGCAGCGCTCGACATGCCGCACCTGATCGACGGACACGAATTCCATGTCACTCTGAGCATAGGCATCAGCGTCTTTCCGGACGACGGCATCGACGCGGATACCTTGATGCAGAACGCGGACACCGCGATGTATCACGCCAAGGCGAGCGGCCGCGACAACTATCAGTTCTTCAAGGCCGACATGAATGCACGCGCGGTCCGACGGCTATTCGTCGAGCACAGCCTGCGGCGCGCACTGAAGCAGGGAGAGTTCCTGCTGCATTACCAGCCGAAGATCGATCTCGCTTCAGGTGCGATGACCGGTGCCGAAGCCCTCATCCGCTGGCAGGATCCCGATCTCGGACTCATCCAGCCGGCGCAGTTCGTGCCGATCGCGGAAGAGAACGGATTTATCGTGCCGATCGGCCGCTGGGTGCTGCGCGAAGCCTGCAGGCAGGTCCAGACCTGGCTCGATGCGGGCCTGCGCGCCGTGCCTGTTTCGGTCAACATTTCCGCGGTGGAGTTCAGGCACGAAGGTTTTCTGGATAGCGTTGCGCTGATCCTGAAGGAGACCGGCCTGGCACCGCACTATCTCGAACTGGAACTGACCGAAAGCATCCTCATGCACGACATCGAATCGTCGACGTTGGTGCTGGAAGCCCTCAAGGCTATGGGCGTGCAGCTTGCCATCGATGACTTCGGCACCGGCTATTCGAGCCTGAGTTATCTGAAGCGCTTCCCGATCGACACCCTGAAGATCGACCAGTCGTTCGTGCGCGACATCGTCACCGATGCGGGTGATGCAACCATCGTGGACGCCATGATCTGCATGGGGAGAAACCTCAGGCAGCGGGTGATTGCCGAAGGCGTGGAAACCCACGCGCAACTCGAATTCCTGCAGGCCCATCAGTGTGAAGGCGGGCAGGGCTTTCATTTCAGCCACCCCGTGACCGCCGAGGACTTTGCCCGCCTGCTCGTTGCCGAAAACGGCGCGCCGTAATGGCGATCGCCTGCCTTGCGTCGTGAGCCTTCCCTCGGCAACCCACCCAAAGTAAACCGGGCTAAAGCCAGTATTCCGCGAGCTGCGCTGCCCACTCCTTGAATCGGGTCGGCAGCGACCTGCGCTCCCACTGATCGGGATCGATGGCGTTGGACTCTGCCAGATCCGCGTCAAACATGGCGTCCATTTGTCGGGAAAAATCGCGGCCCAGAATTGCAGCGTTGATTTCGTCATTGTGCAGGAAGCTGCGCCAATCCAGATTGGTTGAACCGATGGTCGACCAGACACCGTCGATCGAGGCGGTCTTGGAATGCATCACCGCGCCACGCCGCTCGTAGATCTTGACACCAGCACGCAACAGTTCGGAATAATGCGCGCGCCCGGCGTAGAACACCGCCCAGGAGTCGGTATGGCTCGGCAGGATCAGCTTCACGTCGACGCCGCGCCGTGCCGCGTCGGTGATGGATTTGAGCAATTGCGGATCGGGGACGAAATAGGCGTTGGTGAGATAGACACGCTGTTCCGCATTGTCGATCGCCGATAGCAGGGTCAGATAGATCAGGCTGTGGGGATCTGAAGAAGCGCTGCCGATCGCACGCACGATGTCGTGACCCCGTGTTTCGAGTGTGGGGAAGTAGTTTCTCCCGGCCAATTGCGGGCCCTCTTGTTTGCGCCAGGTGTCCATGAACAGTTTCTGGAACTCGGCTACCACCGGCCCCTCGATCTGCAGGTGGGTATCGCGCCAACCGACGGCGCGCGGCCCCTTTTTCCTGGCTGACTTGATGGATGGGCCGCTGGAATAGGATTCGCTGATATTGATGCCGCCGATGAACGCGATGCGGCCATCTACCACCAGCAACTTGCGGTGGTCGCGGTTGTTGAGCAGCCATTCCTTCTTGTCCCCGGCCAAGGGGTTGACCGGATTGAACTCGAGCACCTGGATGCCGCTGGCACTCAGGCGCTCGAAAAACGCCTTGGGCGTATTCAGGCAACCGACGCTGTCGTAGATCAGGTTGACCTGGACGCCAGCGGTCTGTCTTTCCAGCAGCAGGTCGACAAACTGTTGACCGACGTCGTCGTCTTGAAAAATGTAGGTTTCCAGATTGATGTTGTCGCTGGCCCCGCGTATGGCCGTGAACATGGCCTGGTAGGTCGCCGGGCCGTCCTGCAGCAGGACCAGCTTGTTGCCCAGCACCAGCGGGCTATCCACGTTGATCGACTGTTCCATGGCCATGTGCTTCGACAGGATGTCGATGTCGCCGGACTTGCGCTCGAGATGCGCCATGATGGCGGAACTCTTGCCTGCGGAGACCGGCCCGCGCGCGGTGTCGAACGACACCGCCTGTACGTGAGGCGTTTCGATCTCACGTTCATGCGCCGCGTCGGGAAGGCTTGCGCATCCGGCGCAGGTGAGCAGACTGCATGCGGCCAGCAGCGTACGCCTATCTGCCACGAAGGAGCGAAACAGGCGGCGTACGCGCGATTGCGGTGCTGGTACCAAATATTGGCAGTGCATTTGCTTTACCCTCTTTTACCGCACGAATCAGACGTGTCTTTGTAGCCGTGCAAGACAATTCCCCCATCCGATTCCGTTGACGGCTTGGGGCAGCGACGCCGATGAACCTAAACATGATCCACTCAAAGGGTGAAAAAATGGCAGCATGGCGATGCAGGTTTCATTGTCGGCGCAAGTTCACCCGGATGTTCGCTTGGCTGCCGATAGCAGACCCTCAACGATTGGCATAAGCCACCACTCTCAGTTGATACTGGGATCTTCCTTCATCAGTCGTTGGCGGATCGACAGCAATTCCTGCTGGCGCTTGGCGTCGGTCTCGGGGTAGTGCATGTCCAGGGCATTAAACGTATCCAGAATGATCCGGGAGACGATCAGCCGGGCGTTCTTCTTGTCGTCGGCGGGTACCACATACCAGGGCGCGTTTTTGGTGCTCGTTGCGCTCAGGCACGCCTCATAGGCCTGCATGTACTGCTTCCAGAATTTCCGCTCCTCAATGTCGGCCAGGCTGAATTTCCAGTTCTTGTCGGGCTCGTCGATGCGATCGAGAAAGCGCTTGCGCTGCTCTTCTTCCGAAAGGTGCAGGAAGAATTTGATGACCCGGGTGCCGTTATGACAAAGATGGTTTTCCAGGCCCACGATTGAACGATAGCGCTCATCCCAGATCGTTTTCTCGTTGACCAACTCAGCCGGAAGCCCCTGGCTGCGGAGAATCTCCGGATGGACACGAACGATCAGCACCTCCTCGTAGTAGGATCGGTTGAAGATGCCGATCCGGCCGCGTTCCGGCAGTGACTGCGTGGTACGCCACAGGAAATCATGGTCCAGTTCCGTCGCACTCGGATGCTTGAAGCTGAACACCTGGCAACCCTGGGGATTGACGCCGGACATCACGTGGCGAATGGCACCATCCTTCCCTGCAGCATCCATGGCCTGGAAAATCAGCAGCAGCGCATAGCGGTTGGATGCGTAGTGCAGACGCTGCAGTTCGCTTAACTCTTCCACCTGCTTTTTCAGTTTTTTACGGTAATCCTTCTTTGACTTGTAAGCCGGTTCGACACGCGTTGGCCACTTCTTGAGATTGACCTTGTCGCCTTCCTGTACCTGGTAATCCTTCGACTTGATTTTCATCACTCTCCTTCCGGTCTTGGTTAAGGCCTGGTCAGTGCCTCGAAGCCGGGGACGACGGAGGTCGTTGACTCACAAGGCAAACCTTCGTGACCGCACCCTTTTCACGCTGGGCTTCCATTTCGATCAGTATCTGTCCAACCAGAGACGTCATTGCGCTAAAACCTCGATGGCAATCTCTCCTTCTATCGCGTGCAACTGGCTATGGATGTGTGGCAAATTAGTATCGAAATGGATATCCACGACACTGCCTCATACCGAGACAACTGCGCCGGTATTCGATAAACGGGATATTTTTCCCATTTCCCGGATCGGTTTCACTAAACCATGCCTTTTTCTTCCCCTGCGCACAAAGCAGGTTCGGCTTCGAGCGCTTCGCGTACGTGAATCATCCGCCTTTTGATCTGCGCGCGGTCATGTGTGGACGCGATGCTGCGATCGGCCAGCTCGGCGATCCGCTGCACCTGTTCCTTGAGGGCTCGTCTGTGGGACGGGCTGGCCGTCAGGCTGGCGATGGTATCGATGGCGCCAAGCATACGCGCCATGATGGAGACATTGCCTTCGGCGCTACGCCGAATCTGGTCGAAGGCCTCGGCCAGCAGGCCTTCAAAGTTCGTCACGATGGTGGTCACACGCAGCGCTTCGCCATCGTAGCGGTGCGCTGGCGGAAATTGCCGAACGGCCAGCCGAGCCAGGATCGCCGTCAGGTAATCCACGCACATCACGGCCGTCGAGGTGTCATTGACACCGGGCGAGAGTGCCTTCAAGGCCATATCGACGATCTGCCTGATGCCGAAAGCAGGATCCTGCTCAATCGTGCGATGGCGGCTGATGCTGTAAGCCCCATTCAGGGCAGCAATCATCTCCTGATCCGGCGGGTACGTCAGGGCGAGCGATGCCAACGCAGCCTCTTGCACAACGAACGCGCCGACTCCGCGCTCCATCCGCACGATGGTCTTATTGTCCCGCGCCAGGCGCAGCAACACATCATTGTCCACACTCTGTATGTAGCCGCTCACGGCTGCCGGCACTGTGTACCAGGTCCGCTCATCCAGAGACGGAAGCACCTGGTCCTGACCCTCACTTTCATCGGGTCCGTTTTCCTTATTATTCGGAAACAGCCGATCAATGGCCGCGATCGTTTCCTGCGCAACCGAGGCGATGATGCTGGAAGCCTGGATCGACGAGGCGATGTGATGAATGAAATAAATGAGGACGATAACGCCGCCGAGCGCCAGAACAAATGCGAAGAACACCGCCAGACCTGGCACGAACTCAACTTCGCCGCCGCGAATGGTGCGCAGCACGATCAGGCAATAGGCAAAAATGCCTGCGAAGGCCCCGAGTGTGACCTGGGTGACGCGGCTACGCATGAAGTTCCGCAGGATGCGCGAGGTGTATTGGCTCGAAGCCAGCGCCAATGCCAGCAGGGTCATGGAGAACGTGATGCCCATGACGGTCATCATCGAACCGGCAAGCGTGGACAACATCTGGCGCGCGCCTTCCGCCCCGGCCCCGAACAGGCGTGGCCACTGGGCCAGCCAGCGGGCACTCCCAGCGGAGTCTGCTTCGATCAACACTGCCGCAAATATAATGCTGTTCGCGACGATCAGCGAAGGCATAAACCAAAAGCTTGATCGTAAATCGCTCCAGAATTGTTTGAACTTATGCATGAGTCAACCTCACAAATCCGTGAACCTGTCTTTTTCAGTAACCAAACGTGTGCAATCGCACGGGGAAGAAATCGCAAACAGCCTCAGTCATGGACTCGGGCTGGTTGCGGCGCTCGTGGCAACGCCGTTCCTGATCCAGCATGCGATGCGGCGTGGCGATACGGGGTTCATTGTCGGCACAAGTGTCTTTGCCGCGACCATGGTGCTGCTCTACCTTGCCTCGACGCTTTATCATGCCTTGCCGATCGGACGCGCCAAGCGCGTGTTCCGGGTCATCGAGCACTCCGCGATCTTTCTTCTGATCGCGGGGACGTACACGCCATTCACGCTGGGTGTGCTGCGCGGGGCATGGGGCTGGACGCTGCTTGGGCTGGTCTGGGGCATCGCCGTGGTCGGGGTGACGCTGAAGGCATTGAACCGGCTGACCCATCCCGTAATCACCACCAGCCTGTATTTGCTGATGGGCTGGCTGATTGTGATTGCAGCCCAGCCCCTGTCTGTACGCGTGCCCGCATCGGGGCTGCTTTGGTTGGCCGCCGGGGGCCTGGCTTACACGCTGGGGGTGATTTTCTTCGCACTCGATTCGCGCCTGCGCTACGGCCATTTCATCTGGCATCTGTTCGTCATGGCGGGTACTGCCTGCCATTACTTTGCCGTGCTGTGGTATGCGGCCTGACCGATCCGCCAGGCGAGACCGTGCTCAGCCGCTAAGCAACCCGGGTCCAGGTTTCCAACACCCCAACCCAGCGTTTCAGACATTGTCCGGCCTGGCTTAGCGCCGACCGATCAGCAGACCGACCAGCAGGCCAACCGCGGTACCGGCGCCAATGGCCTGCCACGGATGGACATGGACATACTCGTCCGTCGCCTTGGCGGCGGCGCGGGTTCTGACCAGCAGCGCTGCCTGAGTTTCGCTCATTTTTGCCTTTGCAATGGCAAGCGACGCTTCCGTCTTGGCGCGCATTGCTGCGACCGCCTCGCCCCCCTGGCCGGCTGTGGCCTTGATTAGTGCTTCCGCGTCGGCAATCACGACCTTGAAATCCCGGATCAGCTGCTCTTTCGTGACGTCAGCCGGATCTGTTTCGACGGACATAATGTTGTTCGCGTTCATGGATATTTTCTCTCTCGTTGGATGATGAAGGCGCCCGGATTTACTTTCACATGCCTAGGCGTGATAGCGGGCATTTCACGCTACTGATAACTTGAATTCAAATTTTGTGCCCGGGCAGGGAAGCCCGCGCACATGTAGCCGGTGCCGGACATTTGTCCGGCACCGGCTCGCTTCAGCTAACGTTCACTTGACCCGCATGTCGTTCTTGACGGAGGTCACACCCTTGACGCTGCGCGCAAGCTCAGCTGCCTTGTTGATGTCGGCCTGGGAGTTGACGAACCCGCTCATCTGAACCACGCCCTTGAAGGTCTCGACATTGATTTCCGCCGATTTCAGGGTGGGCTCGTTGAAAATCGCTGCCTTCACCTTGGTGGTGATGACGGCATCATCGACGTACTCGCCTGTCCCTTCCTTGCTCGACGTGGACGCACAGCCCACGACGGACACCAGCGTGACGGCCAGGAAAGCTGCGGAAAGGAATTTATTGAATTGGTTCATGGTTGATTCTCCAGATGTGAGTAAACAGTGCTGCCTGATTTCGCCGACCCATCAGGTTCGGCGGGATACTGGGTTCGGCGGGATATTGCGTGTCGTAACCTGAATGCAGTTTAGTCACAAACAAAAGGGTGGTCTGTACGTTGGCGCACATAACCCGGCAGAAAACCGCTTATTCCGGATGCGCGGCACACTGTGCACGCTCCGCCCGCCAAGAGGCCTTCCCCCTGATGGGGCAGCTTGCGAAAACAGGCGCAGCCGCTCAACGGCGTATGAGGCGAAGCAGGATCACCACGATCGCGATGACCAGAAGAATGTGGATGAATCCGCCCATGGTGGTCGAGGTCACCAGACCCAGTAGCCACAGGACAATCAGGATGACTGCGATAGTTTCAAGCATGTTTGCACTCCCCATTAAAACCAGTAAGACAATCGAAAATGTGATTCAGGACAGGAAAATCCTGCCCGAACACCCACTCCCGTTCATTGTTCGTCGATCTGCCACGGCACCGTCCTGCAGTTTTCCTCATCGTAGCCAACCCGTGTTCTGGCGCAAGTTGCGGCAGCAGGCAGACCTTTCTGGCTACCCCATCATCCGCTCGTAGATCGCCTTGTCGGCCGCGTAACACCCGCAGGAAGCGGCTTCCAGGCCGCTGCGGTCGAGGACCGTGATATCCCCGCGTTGATAGCGGATCAGTTTTCGGTTTTGCAGCGATGTGGCGGCCTTGGTGACGCCGACGCGGCGCACGCCGAGCATGGTGGCGAGGAATTCGTGGGTGACATGAAATTCGTCCGATTGCGCGCGGTCCTGCGTCATCAGGAGCCAGCGGGCGAGGCGCGCCTCCACCACGTGGAAGCGGGTGCAGGCAGCGTTCCGCGCAAACTGGCTCATCACTACATAAAGGTAGCGCTTCAGTCCGCGTTGCAGCGCGGCACTCGATTCGAGCTCGCGGCGAAACGGCGCGGCGTCCATCCGCAGGGCCGGGCCTGCGCCCTGCACCACGGCGTGAAGCGGCGATACCTCCACCCCGAGGGCGAGGGGAATCCCGAGCATGCCTTCGTTGCCGACCAGGCCCACCTCCAGGCTGGCACGGCCCTCGGTCGGCGTGGTCAAGGAAATGTGGCCTTGCGTGGGAAAAAAAACATGGCGGATGCGCTCGCCAGGCTCGGCCAGGACCTCGGCGAACACCAGATCGACGGGCTCGCATGCCGCCAGGAAACGCTGGCGATCCCTGCGCGGCAAGGCCGCGAGCAGGCAATTGGTAGCGGGGGCGGGCGGGGTGGTCGGCACGTGGACGCTCCTGGCATGGGGGGAAACCCGGCAGGCGGCATACGGAGAGCGAACGATGACATTCCGTTGTCGGATGCCACGCCAGGGAAAACGGATTCCCCAGGATGGGCGCTTCAAAGTATCAGGTGAATACCCGCGACAGTCTGGGCGGTAGCGCACATAAGGCGCCAAGAAGCCGTGCTGGCAGGTGCGGCCTCGCATCCGGCCAGACGGATTACGGCCCGATTACATAGGGCAGCAGGCGATCGAACTCTTTCTTGACCACCGCATAACATTCGCAGGCCCGTGCCTCCAGGCCCGGCCGGTCGAGCACGGTGATGCGGCCACGGCTGTAATGAATCAGGCCGGCCCGCTGCACGTTGCCGGCGGCCTCGGTGACGCCTTCGCGTCGCACGCCGAGCATGTTGGCAATCAGCTCCTGCGTCATGACGAGTTCGTTGGAGGACAGGCGGTCGAGGCTCAGCAGCAACCAGCGGCAGAACTGCTGGTCGAGTGAATGATGGCGGTTGCAAACTGCCGTCTGTGCCATCTGTGTCAGCAGCGCCTGGGTGTAGCGCAATAAAAGGTGCTGCATCGGACCGGCCCGAAAGAACTCGTCCTTCAGCAACTGCGCCTTCAGCCGGTAGGCGTGGCCTTCGCTTTGCACGACCGCCCGGCTGGTGGTGGACTCGCCGCCCATGAAGAGCGAGACGCCGACGACGCCTTCGTTGCCGACCACGGCGATTTCAGCCGATGCGCCATCCTCCATGACGTAGAGCAGAGACACGATCGAGGTGGTGGGGAAATAGACGTGGCGCATCTTGACGCCGGGCTCGTAGAGCACGTGGCCGAGGGGAGCCGGGACCCATTCCAGATCAGGCAGAAGGCGCGCGTATTCATCCGCCGGCAGGGCGGCGAGCAGGTGGTTCTGGCGTGGGTCATGAGAATCCTGCATGAGAGATGTCCTGCTTGTCGACTGCGATTTAAGCTTCTCACCAAAGGGGCTGAGTCGAATGCTTGAGGCGTCGCCATTATAGAGGCCTGTGTGCGGCAACAGACAGACGGGGAAGGGGTTGCTCCGTAAGCTTCGAGTTGTCTTAGCCAGAATGTGCGCAATATCCGCAACCACGTAATGCAGCCAGGGTAGGGCGCCGCATGCGCATGGAGAAGACGCGTGATTTCTAGCCTCACCCATGCGCTAGTCAGAATGATGTGAAGGCGCATCGACGCGAGCCGCCGATTGCCCGTTTTCATACAGAGGAGTTTCCATGAAGAAAAAACAGAGATTCGCGCACGGCGCAGTGGCTGCATCCATGCTGCTCGGCCTGGCCGGCTGTGCCGGGATGTCGTCGCAGGACAAGAGCACGGCCATCGGCGCCGGCGTCGGTGCTGTCGGCGGTGCCGTTCTGACAGGCGGCAGCGCAGTCGGAACGGTTGGCGGTGCAGCCGTCGGTGGCGTCATCGGCCACGAAGTTGGGGATTGATGGGTGAAGCGCGATGTGACTGACCAGCCTGGTCGGTGCGTCGCATTCGCCCAATATCCAAATCCCGCAGAGGGAGTAAGCATTCTGGTCACTTCCACTGCGGACTTGTGAACCATTAAAAGGAGAGTTACATGATGAAAATCGAAAAGACCGTCAGCGCAGCCGTAATCATGGGTGCATTGCTGGTAACACTATCAGCCTGCCAGAAGCAGGAAGGTCCCGCAGAGCAGGCCGGCAAGCAGATCGACCAGACGACAGAGAAAGTCGGCGAGCAGATCGACCAGACGACAGAGAAGGTCGGCGAGCAGATCGAAAAAACCGGCGAGCAGATTCAGGATGCTGCAAAGGGCGACAAGGATTAATGCTTGCACAGAAAACCACGGTGACAGCCAGGGATGAAATGACTCGCTCGATAGGCGACGTCCAGGTGAGCTGTGGTGATCTTGCCGGGCGAATGCTCTGGATCATGAGGCAGGCCCACAGGATGTCTACATCAAGGACTTCGCGACCCTCATTGCAGTCTGCTTCGCCATGCCCTGCCGATTCATTCACCAAAGGAGAGGGAAATGAACGCTATTAAAGGAATCGCATTCGCGTTGATACTGGCCGGTGTGCTGAGCTTGATGTACGGCGGATTCAGCTACACCCGGGAAACGCATCAGGCCACCCTTGGACCGATCGAGCTTTCGGTGACGGACAAGGAGCGGGTCAATATCCCGATCTGGGCGGGTGTAGGGGCCATTCTAGTCGGCGGTGCGCTGCTTGCTTTTGGCGGCACCAGGCGCTAGCCCCCCTTTTACCGCAAGCGTTCTTACTGCGTAACCGACAGCGCCCCTTGATTTCCACATCCATTCCAGCAGAGCCGACCGGAAATCCCGCATCCGAGCCGGCGGTGGACACTGTCGCGACGTCCGACAGGATTGCCGAGGCCATCCCGCTGACGCTTCATTCGCCAGTCAATGCGAACGGTACTGCGCTCGGCATCATGGCGACCGTGGCGCTGATTTTCGCACTGGACTGGGCGCAACCTTTTCTGATCACCCTGTTGCTGGGAATACTCTTTGCCTACACCTTGAATCCGCTCGTGGTGTGGCTGGAGCGAATCAGGATCCCGCGCGTCGTGGGTGCCAGCATGGTCATGCTGGCCGTGATCTGCACGATCGGGTTCGGCACTTATACGCTGCGTGGACAGGCACAGAGAATAGTTGCGCAACTGCCTGCGGCAGCCAGCAAATTATCGACGGGGCTCGAAAAGATGCGAATCGGCCAGCACAGCAACATGAAAAACGTGCAAGCCGCCGCGGACACGATCGAAAGAGCAACCAGCCAAACCGACCAGCCAGCGCATTCCGCACCGCGCACCACGCGCGTCGTTATCGATCCGCCCACCTTCAAGCTCAGCAGCTTTCTCTGGGTCGGTTCGTGGGGGGTGCTCGCCGGCATTGGACAAGCGGCCATGGTGCTCTTCCTAGTGTATTTTTTCCTGCTTGGCGGAGACATGTTCAAACGCAAGCTGGTGCGGCTCGCGGGACCGACGCTGGCGAGAAAAAGGATCACGGTGCATATCCTGGATGGCATCAACGATTCCATCCAGAAATACATGTTCATGCTGCTGGTGACCAATGTTTCGGTCGGGCTGCTCACCTGGACCGTCCTGCATTGGATCGGTCTGGAAAATGCCGGAGCCTGGGCTGTCGCCGCCGGTTTGTTGCATGTCATCCCCTACGCGGGCCCTGCGCTCACTGCGACCATCCTCGGGATGGCCGGGTTCATGCAATTCGATTCTCTTTCGGTGGGTCTGGTGGCTGCAGGCGCATCGCTGGCGATCGCGACCTTCGTCGGCACCTTCGTCGCCACCTGGATGACCGGGAAATTTGCCAAAATGAACACGGCTGCCGTATTTGTCTCGCTGCTGTTCTGGGCCTGGCTGTGGGGGGTGTGGGGCATGCTGCTGGGCATTCCGATCATCGTCATCGTGAAAGTCGTCTCACAGCATGTGGAGCAGTTGCATCCAGTGGCGGAATTGCTCGGTGAATAGTGCTGCCTGATTGAACTGGTTAAAAGCTGAAGCACAAAGCTGCAGGACTGCGCTGGTGATGACGCGTCCCTGCGGCTCAAGAAGCTGCGGGAAGATTGGTCAAAGGCCCAGTTGTCCTCCCCCAACATCCCTCGCATGGCGAAACGCGCTTTCGACCTTATGAGCGAGGGTTGGCGGGACGCCATAACTTTCGAAACGTTCTTTCCATTCACGCGCTACCCGCCATACCCGGTCGATCGCTGCGTAGGCCCGGTCATGTGTGAGACCGAAGCGGGAAGACCAAGTCATGGCGTTGGGCAAGGTGGCCAGCCGACCCTGGGCGCCAATGCCCAGGTGCAGGAAGCGTTCTGTGGCATAGGTCGGCCGGGGCACCACGTCATAGAGCGGGCTTAGCGTCCATCCGTTCACATCTCGAAGCAGCCCGTGATTGCGTAGATGGTCGTCGTCATTTGTTACCAGGATGTTGAACACCATGCGGACAAACAGTTCTTCCAGGTCGGCTTCAAGGCATGCTGCGTCGCCATGCAAACGCAAGCCGTCGGCGATGTCGACGTAGCTCTTCTGCGGTGAGTCCATTTCCGTGCAGCCGACCAGGGTCAATGCGCTAATGAAGTGCCTGCGTGTGGCCGCCTTGCCGCGTCCAGTACGGTCAAACCGCTCAATAAGCAGGACATGCTCATTCTTGCCGAGGGCTACCAGGCGCGTTTCCGGCACATCAAGCCCTGCGTCTCGCGCGAGACGCAAGGTCGCCTCTTCCACCTGGGGCACATCCCAGCTATCCGTAGTGGAGGGGAGCTTGGCAAGCCAGAGCCGTTCGTCCTGGTCAATGACCGTCACCTTCGGCCTGGCGCCACCAAGTGCGGCACCGCTGCCGAATATCATGTCCAGTCTGGCCGGGACTTTGAGCCCGGATTCAATTCGCCGTGCCGCCTCAAGCAGATAGTCCAGGTTCTGAATGCTGCTCAGCCCGCCCTGACTGGGCATCGTCGACAAGCCTTTCCGGACGTCCAGGGCCCCCACGCGATTCGACCCGGCGCCCAGTAGATATTCCGATTCCGGCAGGCTGTTGGCCGGTACCTGATGTTGGGCTTCAAGAACGCGGCGGCCCCACGCATCTGGTGCGGCATCCCGAATAGCTCCAAACTCAGTCAAGCCTGACTTGGGATACAACAGGACCCCGCGAGCAGCGGCGCGGTTGTGGAGGTCCAGACTGACAGGGTCGACCTCCAGCGCATTGGGGCGGTCAAGGTAGCGTGTGCCATAACCGAACTCGGACCCCTGGACCGTTGGACCGAGCTCTGACAGGGTCAGCAGGCCCGCCGGAACTGCCTCGATGCTGCCAGGGAGGTAGATGAATACAGCCAGCTCGCTAGAAGTCATAACGCTCGCGTTCCTTTTCCGAAAGCGCTCGGGCGCGCTGACGCTTCTCTGACTGCTCCATCAGGGCCAGCGCTGCGTCCGGTGTGGCGTATAGCTTGCCTAACTCGACGCCGGGCGCGATTACGGCCAGATAGCGAACTACCTGGCCGATGGCCACGGCAGCGTCGCCATTCTCGATGCGGGAGGCAGTCTCGCGACTGATGTTGGCTCGTACAGCGGCCTCGGCCTGAATAAGGCGACGCGCTTTGCGTAGGCGGGCAATATGGGTGCCGAGCGCTTGCAGCGACTGCGTCAGTACTGGGGGCATTGCGAGGTTCTGGTCCTTTTTCATGTTGCTTTAATCCTGCGCAATCAAGATAGTGACGGAAATAAGACACAAGTATAGCCAACAAAGTATTATTTCAAGTAAATATTGTATAAGTCCGACGTTATCCAATTAGCGTCGGATTTATGCAGCATGAAAGCACCTGTCAACCCGCGCTTTTCCCAGGGACCTGCGCCACCCAAGAAGGGTGTTACTACGCAGATGCGCTCGGCCTCGATGTTGAGCTTGGTGACGCGTGCCTCGGCCAGGGTGTCGAAGGTGGCGCAGAAGCGCTTGTAGCCTTTGTCGCGGGCCACGACCTGGAAAGCGTTCTCGAGGCGCTTGAGGGAGCCGGCAAGGCCCTGCTTGGCCAGTGCTGCGACGTAGGCTTCGGCCTTGTCGCGCTGATCGTAGCGGAACTCGCAGTAGTGCGAGGGCTGGTTGCGGACAGTGACTGCCCAGGGGGATCGGTTGTTGATGCTTGCCATGACGCGCTCCGTGGTTGGGAGCTACGTGTAGCGAGAAGGCTTATATTTCGGGGCTTGCGGCGAGTCGCTGCAGCAAAACTGCAGCAAAAAACCGATATTTCGGCTGCCGGACGCGGCATCGAAATCACAAGCAGTTGAATATAAACAAAAAACTTTGGTCGGGGTGAGAGGATTCGAACCTCCGACTCCTGCGTCCCGAACGCAGTACTCTACCAGGCTGAGCTACACCCCGAGGCAGATGGCGGATTCAGCCGCAATACGCTGAATTCCAGTTGTTGAGAACACTAAACGGGAATTTAAAATTACGCGGTCAAAAACTGCGGTCGACCGCGAAAGCCGCTAATTGTAGCAAAGCTGATTTGGAATTTGAATCAGGTAAGCAAGAAATTGCTGTGTTGGCTGTTTCAGCTTCGCGTTGTGCAGCTTCGCGGGTGTACTGCAGGGCGCGCGTATCCTTGATGGCAGCGAGCACGCTCTGGAATTCGGTGAGGCCGCCATGCTCGATGGCCTGGCGAATGCTGGCCGCCTGGTCGGCGGTGCCATGCTTCATCGCATACAGCAGCGGCAGGGTGGGTTTGCCCTCAGCGAGATCGTCGCCGATGTTCTTGCCGGTTTTCAGGAAGTCGCCGGAATAGTCCAGCACGTCGTCGATCAGCTGGAACGCGGTGCCGAGATGCATGCCATAAGTGGCCAGCGCCTGCTTTTCTTCTTCCGTGCCGCCTCCGATGACAGCCCCCAGCCGACCGGCAGCTTCGAACAGCTTGGCCGTCTTGTAGCGGATGACGCGCAGGTAATTTTCTTCGTCGATGTCGGGGTCGTGGCAGTTGAGCAACTGCAGGACTTCACCTTCGGCGATGGTGTTGGTGGCGTCGGACAGGATGCGCATGACTTCCATGTTTTCGACGCTGACCATCATCTGGAAGGCACGCGAATACAGGAAGTCGCCGACCAGCACGCTGGCGGCATTGCCGAATAGCGCATTGGCCGTTTCGCGGCCGCGCCGCAATTCGGATTCATCGACCACGTCATCGTGCAGCAGGGTAGCGGTATGGATAAACTCCACGACAGCTGCAAGCACGTGATGCGCATTGCCCTGGTAGTTGAAGCAGCCGGCCGAAAGCAGAACCAATGCCGGGCGCAGACGCTTGCCGCCGCTGTTGATGATGTACTCGGAAACCTGGCGGATGAGCACCACGTCGGAGTACAGGCTTTCACGGATGGTTTGATCGACGGCACGCATGTCGTCGGCCAGGAAGGATTGCAGACTCTCCAGAGACACGATTAGGGACTTTATTATTTGGAAAACCACGCTATGGTAGCAGCCTGCCCGCGGTTTTTCACCGCCCGGGAATGCTTATTCCCGGATTGGGTGAGTCAAACTGTTTGACTCACAGCATGTTCACCGCTAAAATCTCGCGCTTTCCTGGGTTCGTATTGGTTGGAGACCCCCATGTACGCAGTCATCAAAACCGGCGGCAAGCAATATCGCGTGAGCGCCGGTGACAAACTTAAAATTGAAAAGCTCGAAGCCGAGATCGGCAGCGAAATCACCTTCGACCAAGTGTTGATGGTGGGCGAAGGTGCCGACATCAAGATGGGCGCCCCGATGCTGCGCGGCGCAACGGTCACGGCCACGGTACTGAATCAGGCACGCGGCGACAAGATCAAGATCTTCAAGATGCGCCGCCGCAAGCACTATCGCAAGAGCCAAGGCCATCGCCAGTACTTCACCGAAGTGCAAATCGGCGGCATCACCGCATAAGGAGCACATAAACATGGCACACAAGAAAGCAGGCGGCAGTTCTCGTAACGGCCGCGACTCGGAATCGAAACGCCTGGGCGTCAAGCGCTACGGCGGCGAACTGGTTCTGGCAGGCAACATCATCGTGCGTCAGCGCGGCACCCAGTTCCATCCCGGCGACAACGTCGGCATCGGCAAGGATCACACCCTGTTCGCCAAGGCGGACGGTACGGTCAAGTTCGAAATCAAGGGCGCTGCCCGTCGCAGAATGGTTCGCATCGAGCCAGTCGCGGCCTGAGTTGATTTGAACTGAGCCTGACTCAGCCAGCATAAAAGCCCTGTCCGCCGGATAGGGCTTTTTTGTTTGTGGTGCATTAATACTGATAGGCCCAACATGAAATTTATCGACGAAGCGAAAATTGAAGTGCTGGCTGGCAAGGGCGGCGACGGCAGTGCATCGTTTCGCCGTGAAAAATACATACCCAAGGGTGGCCCGGACGGCGGCGACGGCGGTCGTGGCGGCAGTGTGTTTGCGGTGGCGGACCGCAATATCAATACGCTGGTCGAATTCCGCTTCAAGCGTATTTTCAAGGCGCAAAAAGGCGAGAACGGCCGAGGCGCGCAATGCTATGGAAAATCCGGGGAGGATCTTACCGTTCGCGTGCCGGTCGGCACCGTGTTCACCGATTTCAACAGCGGCGAGGTGGTGGCCGATCTGGCCGAGGATGGCCAGACGGTGTGCCTCGCCAAGGGCGGCAAGGGTGGGCTGGGCAACCTGCATTTCAAATCGAGCGTCAACCGCGCACCGCGCCAGCACACGCTGGGCGAGCCGGGCGAGGAATGGGAACTGGCGCTGGAATTGAAGGTGCTGGCCGATGTGGGCCTGCTGGGCATGCCCAATGCAGGCAAATCGACGTTCATCCGTGCCGTGTCGGCCGCGCGCCCGAAGGTGGCCGATTATCCGTTCACCACGCTGGCGCCCAATCTCGGCGTGGTGCGGGTCGACAGCGAACGCAGCTTCGTCATCGCAGACATTCCAGGGTTGATCGAAGGCGCGGCGGAAGGCGCCGGGCTGGGGCATCAGTTCCTGCGCCATCTGCAGCGCACGCGGGTGCTACTGCATTTGGTCGACATATCACCGCGCTGGGAAGGCGGCGATCCTGTGCACGAGGCGCGCGCCATCGTCGAGGAGTTGCGCAAGTACGACCAGGCGCTGTACGAAAAGCCGCGCTGGCTGGTGCTGAACAAGATTGATATGGTGGACGAGGCCGAGCGCCAAGCAGTGGTCGCACAATTCGTCATGGACTACGGCTGGCAGGGGCCGGTGTTCGCGATTTCTGCGCTGGAAGGAACGGGCTGCAGTGCGCTGACCTATGCCATCATGGATTATCTGGCCACGCAATCCGCGCTGCCTATCGAGGATGCGTCGGCGCCGGATTTACCTACCACGGATTAAATTTCCCGGGATGCCTCGGGCGACGGTGCCTCGTCTGCCACCCGCTTCCAGTCATTTTCGTGCAGGGCGACCTGATACTTGGCCCAGCGGGCGAATTCCGTCGGGCTGCAGTGTCCTTTCTTGCGGCGGCAGGTGCCGGCGACGCCCTTGAAGTGAACCACCTTTTCACCGGTCTGTTCATCGGCGACTATTTTTGCCAGCTGGCGCACGCCCCAGGTGCGTCCGTACGCACCGTTGCTGTAGAAAAAACCCACTTTCAGTTCGTCCAAGCTCATGTCGTGATTCGCCGGTAAATATCGGTGACTTTGAGCGGCAATTGTCGCACGTCATCCAGAATGATGTAGCGCGCCGCACCGTACATGTGTGGCAGGTAGTCGCGCGCCTCGCGGTCGAGCGTGATGCAGAAGGGATGAATGCCGGTGCGGCTGGCTTCGAGCAGCGCCATGCGTGTGTCCTCGATGCCGTACACGCCGCGATAGACGTCGAAGTAGTCGTCCGGGCGGCCGTCCGACAGCGTGATCAGCACGCGGGTCTTGGCCTCGATCTGATTCAGCAGCTTGGTCATGTGGCGCAATGCGAATCCCATGCGCGTGTATTCTTGCGGACGGATACCGGAGATGCGCGCCTTCACTTCTTCGTCATAGCCTTCGTCGAAGGTCTTGATGCGGAACAGTTCGCAGCGCTTGCGCGTGGTCCCCGAAAAACCATAGATCGCGTAGCGATCGCCCAGCAGTTCCAGCGCCTCGCACAGCAGGACCAAGGCTTCGCGCTCGGCCTCGTTGATCCAGCCCTTGGTCGAACCGCTCATGTCGACCAGGAAGATCACCGCGATGTTGCGTTCGGCACGGTGCATCCGAACGAACAGGCGATCGCTCATTTCGCGGCCGTCGCGCGAATCGGCCAGCGCTTCGATGAGGGCGTCGAGGTCGATTTCATCGCCCTGGGTTTGCCGTTTGTCGAGGCGGTTTTCGTCGCGCAGCGCCTCGAACTTTTTTCTCAGTTGTCTGACCACGCCGGCGTGCTTGCCGAGCGTGTCGCGATAGAAATCGTCGTAGGCCGGGGTGACCGGTTTTTCCCGCATGACGCACCAGTTCTTGCGGTAGTGCTGACGGCCATGGTCCCACTCGGGGTACAGCTCGGCGCCTTTCTCGTGATAGGTGCCTTGCCATACGGCGTCGGGGTCTTCCGGCTGGTCGAACACCAGATTCGGGTCGTATTCGCCGTCGCCGGCGGGGGTGAGGTACTCCGGGGGGATCTCGCCGAAATCGAGATAGACCGAGGTGAGCAACTGCTTGACGTCGTCGGGCGGCGCAAGTGGCGCGCCGTCGAGCGTGATTTCAAAGTCGAGTCGGCCGTTTTCGTCGCGTGGCGCCACTTGCAGATCGGGAGGCGCCTCGGGTCCCGATTTCGAGTCGGCCTGGCTTGCCTTGTGTTCATCGAGCAGCTCGGCCAGCTTGATGCGCAGGCGGGCTTTTTCCTTGTCCAGCCGCGCGGCTCGGGCGGCGGCAATGGCCTCAGGTCGCAGGCAGCCCTGGTCAGACCATTGCGGGCAATCGGGCTCGTCGTAGGCTGTGCCGAGCATGGCCAGGCTGTCATCCAGTGTCGCATCCGGGGTGGCAAGCCGGGCTTCAATTTGCTGCCAGGCGGGGGGAAGGGCGGGATCAAGCTGCGTGCGCAGACGCAGCATCTGGCGATGCAGCCCGGGCAACTCGCGCGCGATGCGGGCGGTGAGACGCAGGGTTTCCAGCGCATACAGCCGGCTGAGCGCACGTTCAGGATCGTCGTAATCGGCGGCGATGGCGGCATGATCGACGCGCAGGCTGCCAAAGCGGGTCTGTGCCCACAACAGCGCAACGGTGGCTTTGGCGAGCTGGAAATTGTCGTCCAGATCGGGCAGCGCGGCGATCAGTGGCGGCAGCACGATGCGCTCACCGTCGGTCCAGGCGGCATCGCCCTCCTCGATGCGCAGGCGGCGCCCTGACAGGCCGCAGACGAAGTTTCCCAGGACTGGCGCGATGTCCTCGAACAGCGCGCCGGCCGCATCGTTCCGGTGCTGCGCTTCGTCGAAGCTGTCGACCTGTTCCATCACCCGGAGCGCGTTCTGCAGCCCGGTGCGGTCGAACACGTCGCAGGTGTGCACTGCCCAGGCCTCCAGCAGGCGCCGCTCCATGCGCGGCAACAGCGCGGGCGCGCGGCGCCCGAACTGCCAGGCCAGCGTGATGTGGGTGGAGGCGATACGGCGGATCCAGTCGAGGATGAAGTCCTGTTCGTCGCGCGCCAGCGCGGTCAGTTCGGCGGCAAGTTCCTCGACCTTGAAGAAGGTGAATTCGGTATCCAGCCAGGTGTGGAGGTTGGCCTCCATGTCGGCTGCTGAATGCGGCACCAACGCCATGATTAATGCGGCGCCATCAGAAGATGGACGAGGACAGTTCCTGGATCGCTTTCAGCATGTCGGCGTCGTCGGTGACCGCCTGGGCGACTGCGGATTTGCAGGCGGTGACCGGGCTCACCCCGTCGGCGATAAGCTTGCCGGCATGCACCAGCAACCGCGTGGAGGCGCCTTCCTCGAGACCGCTGCCCTTGAGGTTGCGCGTCATCTGCGCGAAGCGGACCAGGTTGTCGGCAACGGATTCGGAAACGCCGGATTCGCTGGCGACGATGCGGCGTTCGAGCGCAGCGGACGGGTAGTCGAATTCCAGCGCGACAAAACGCTGCCGGGTCGACTGCTTCAAGTCCTTGAGTACGCTCTGGTAGCCGGGGTTGTAGGAAATGGCAAGGCAGAACTCGGGCGGCGCCTCGACGACCTGGCCAAGCTTTTCCATCGGCAGGGTGCGGCGGTCGTCGGCCAGCGGATGGATCACCACCATGGTGTCCTTGCGCGCCTCGACGATTTCATCCAGGTAGCAGATGCCGCCGCAGCGCACCGCGCGGGTCAGCGGGCCGTCGACCCACACCGTTTCGCCGCCTTTCACCAGATAGCGGCCCACCAGGTCGGAGGCGGTGAGGTCGTCGTGACACGATACCGTGATCAATGGGCGCTTCAGCCGCCACGCCATGTGCTCCATGAAGCGGGTCTTGCCGCAGCCGGTGGGGCCTTTCAGTAGTATCGGGATCTGCTGGCGGTAGGCGGCCTCGAACAACTGGATTTCGTCGCCGACTGCTTCGTAATACGGTTCTTTTTCGATGAGATGATGCGCGGGATCGAGGGTACGGGCGTTCATGTTCGGCGGGGCCTTTTCAGAAACAGCCCGATTGCTGCTTTTTGCTTTCGAGGTTTTTGACTTCCTGGTTCCACTTGTCCATCTGCTCCTGGGTGTAGCCTTTGCGGTGCGCCTTGTCCATCATGTCGAGCACGCTTCCCAGCTTTTCGGAAAGCGAGTCGCATTCGCGTGCGGAACTTTTCACGGCCGCCTTGCTGGGCGATTTTGCCTTTGCTGGACGCTTCGCTTCGGACGCGGGCAGAGCATCCTGCGTTCGGGCCGGTGGCGCGGACTGGTTGCGAATGGGCGTAGGTGCTGGGTCGGGAAGTGGAGCAGGATCGATTTCTAGCTTCTGCGCTTCCTTGGCATTGCGGCAGGGCAGGTTGGAATACGTCACATTGCCCTGCGCATCGATGCACTTGTTGAGCGTAGCCGCCCCAGCGCTGCTAGTCAGCGCCAGGCCGGCCAAAGCAGTCAACACGATCAAGCGCCGCATCGGTTCAATGCTCACCCGAGTATTTGTCATCCTCAACGGCCATTTTATTCTTGAATTCGGCTTCTTGATTCTGTGCGGCCAGGGCACGCTTGCGTTCCAGACGTTTTTCATATGCGCCCGGATGTTGTTCGATGAAATCTTCGCCGAAGAGTGCGTGGCGCAGAAAGTTCAGGCCGAAATCGAGCAAGGCCTCATCGTCGGCAACCAGCAACGCCATGATTTCGATCGGGATGTTGTAGGTTTCGTTGAAACTCGGGCTCATGACGAATGCACGAAAGCGATCCATGTCGTAGCTCGCCATGAAGAACAACTGGTTGGAAACCGGCGTGGGTTTGCCGATGGCGGGTCCTGCCGATTTGCGCTTGACGACCAGTTGGCGCCAGGCATGTGCCTTCTGATCGTACTCGACTACACCCTGTTCGACGCGATATTGTTCTATGGTTTGCGTCTTGTCTTCCAAATGACCGAGGCAGTGCTTTTCCTTGACCATGGCGTAGGCACTGCGGTCGACGTATTCGTCGGAGCGGCGCATGGTCAGCAAGGCGACCGGGTAGTAGCGGCAGGCGGTGGGCCGATCTTCGTAGACACCACAGCCTTCGGGGGTCATGAACTGGCAGGCGGTGCCGCCTTCGACCGGATTCAGCTTGATGCCGGGCATGCCATCCTTGTCCATCTCGAAGGGCAGCGAGTACTGCTTGAGGAATTCTCCGGACGACATATCCAGGCGTTTCTTCAGGCGCAGGACGTCGTAGGGGGTCAGCGGTATGTCGATGTTGCTGCAGCACGCGTTCCAGCATTTGACGTTGCGATGGCAACGAAACGGGAATGACGTATTTTCCCCCAGCATATTGGGTTTGACCGGGCTGCCCGCGAAGGGGGAGTCCTCAATCATGTCCTTGAATTCGTCTTCGTTCATTTCAAACTACCTTTCGGGGGAGAACCCCACATCTGTAACACACACACGAAAGCGCTTTTTCTAACGCGGTTTACTAGGTTACGCGCTTTCGGCTGCATGCTAAACCTTGTTGGCCTTGCAGTTTTTAACCACCTGAAATAAAACCGGGCGCCATGAAGGCGCCCGGAGTTCACTGACTGACTAAATAATTAGTGAGCAGCGGGCTTGAACAGCTTGGACTTGTCGACAATATCCACGTGGGCGCGCTTGAAGCAGTTCCACTGTTTGGAGTTCTTGTCGTAGACCGAGTTCACGAAGCAATGCCAATTCTCTTCATCGACAAAGTTCTTGTCCATGCGGTAGTAGAAGCCGGGGTAACGGCTTTCCTGACGGAACTGGATGTGCTTCATGTGGGCTTCCGCCGTAAGGATACGGTGGTAGTTTTCCCAGGCGCGGAGCAGTTCGTGCAGATCCTTCGCACGCATCTTCTCGGCGTCTTCCTTCAGCATGTTCAACTTTTCTTCCGCCACGCCCAGCATGTTGGCGTTGGTGGTGTAGTAGGTTGCGACACCCGCGACATACTCGTCCATGATCTTCTGCAGACGGAACTGCAGCATCTTGGGCGTGATGTAGTTGGGGTTGACGTCGATCGCCGTGGTGTAGTCCTTGAACTCAAGGAAGGTACGCACCGGCTTGTAGATGTCTTCCACCAGTTGCTCGACGGAGGTGTCGAGTTCGGGTTTGAAATCCTTGTTGTCGATGCAGTACTTGATCATGGACTTGGCGCACATGCGGCCTTCGGCATGCGAGCCGGAGGAGAACTTGTGGCCGGATGCGCCCACGCCGTCGCCGGCAGTGAACAGACCGTTGACCGTGGTCATCGAGCGGTAGCCCCAGTTCCAGCCCTTGGGCAGGTGAGCCGGGATCTTGTCAGCATCGGCATGATCTTCGGAGGTCGGTGCGCCGACGTCGGTCGGACCCGACACCCAGATGCCGCAGCAACCGGAGTGCGAACCCAGCAGGTAGGGCTCGGTCGGCATCAGTTCGGAGTTTTTCTTCTCCGGCTCGATGTTCTCGCCCACCCAGATACCACACTGGCCGACGCACATGTCGAGGAAGTCTTCCCAGGCTTCGGCTTCCAGGTGCTTTACTTCGCGCGGGGTCAGGGTCTCGCGCAGTTTGGCGAGCGCGGTCACGGTGTCCATGTAGATGGGGCCGCGGCCTTCCTTCATTTCCTTCAGCATCAGGTGGTTACGCAGACACGATGCGGGAACGGCTGCCTGCCCGTAGGGGGGGTAGTCGTTCAGCAGTTCCTTGTTCTTCACCATGTAGACTTCGCCGTAGGCGTTCACAGCCTGGGCCTTGAACAGCAGGAACCATGCGCCAACCGGGCCGTAACCGTCCTTGAAGCGGGCGGGCACGAAGCGGTTTTCCATCATGGTCAGCTCGGCGCCGGCTTCGGCAGCCATCGCGTAGGTCGAACCTGCGTTCCACACCGGGTACCAGGCGCGGCCGGTACCTTCACCGACCGAACGCGGACGGAAGATGTTCACGCAACCGCCGGCAGCCAGCAGAATCGCCTTGGCCTTGTACACGACGACTTTATGGTCGCGGGTCGAGAAGCCGACGGCACCGGCGATGCGGTTGGGGTCGTTCTTGTCGTTGACCAGCTTGACGATGAAGATGCGCTCTTCGATGCGGTCCATGCCGAGCGCCTTCTTGGTGGCTTCAGCAACGATCCATTTGTAGGATTCGCCGTTGATCATGATCTGCCATTTGCCGGAACGCACGGGCTTGCCGCCGTCCTTCAGTGAGGGCAGACCTTGGGCGCCGTCGTGACGCTCGCCGTTTTCGTCGGTTTTCCAGATCGGCAGACCCCATTCCTCGAACAGGTGCACGGAATCATCCACGTTACGGCCCAGGTCGTAGGCCAGGTCGTCGCGGGTGATGCCCATCAGGTCGTTGGAGACCATGCGCGCGTAGTCGGCGGGGTCCTGCTCGGAGCCGATGTAGGTGTTGATCGCGGACAGGCCCTGTGCCACGGCGCCGGAACGGTCCATTGCGGCCTTGTCGACCAGCTTGATCTTCAGGTCCATGCCCAGCTCGGCCTTGGCGGCGTCGGCCCAGCGCATGACTTCGTAACCGGCGCCGCAGCATGCCATGCCACCGCCGATCAGGAGGATGTCGACTTCCTCCTGGATTACTTCGGGATTACCAAATTCTCCAGCCATTTCATTTACCTCTCTAATTTAACCTGTATTACTTACGGATCAGTTCGGCAGGGTTGCCGGCACGGTAACCACCCATCATGTCGCGGGTGAACGAGCCAATGGCTTCGATGTCAGCCATCTTGGGCATGGGCTTGCCGCCGTAGCAGTCGATGGAACCCTCGGGCGTGGTGCGGATCGGGAACTTGAAGCGCTTCAGTACGCCATTGCGGAACTTGATCGTCCACATGATGGAGTCGGAACCGCGCAGGGGCTGCACCATGCCGCCCAGCGGCACGACGTCAGCGTAGTGGCGACATTCGATCGCCTGCTGCGGGCAAATCTTCACGCAGGAATAGCACTCCCAGCACTGCTCGGGTTCCTGGTTGAATGCGCGCATGGCGTGGCCGGTTTCCGAACCGTCCTTGTCCAGCTTCATCAGGTCGTGCGGGCAGATATACATGCAAGCGGTCTTGTCCTGACCTTTGCAGCCGTCGCACTTGTCGGTACGTACGTAGGTTGGCATCAAAATCTCCTTCTTGGTTAGCTAACAATCCGCGACCGTCGCGGTCCGATTAGAACTGAACCCGTCCTTGGCCGGGGCGTATCGCGAATCCGCTTCCGGTAGGCTCGTGTCCTAAAACCCTTGCCCTGATCGACTGTTTCACGATCAGGGCTCATCCCGTCAGGCATCGCTGCCATCCGGGAAAAATCACGCTGCCGAGTGGCCTTTCAACTCGACTTTGACGTTCTGCTCGGCCGACAGGCCGGCGTAGTACTTCTGCAGCACCTTGGCGACTTCCGGGCGGCTGAACTCGACCGGCAGATCCTGTCCTTCGGACAACATGGCGCGAACCTTGGTGCCGGACAACAGAATGCGGTCGTCCTTGGTATGTGGGCAGGTGCGCTGCGAAGCCATGCCGCCGCACTTGTTGCACCAGAAGGTCCAGTCGATGTTCATGTTCACGGTTTCAAGCGCGCCCTTGGGGATCTCGTCGAAGATCTTCTGCGCGTCGAACGGGCCGTAGTAGTCGCCCACGCCGGCGTGGTCGCGGCCGACGATCAGGTGCGAACAGCCATAATTCTGGCGGAACAGCGCATGCAACAGCGCTTCGCGCGGACCGGCATAACGCATGTCCAGCGGATAACCCGCCTGGATCACGGTGTTGGGAGCAAAGTAGTTGTCGACCAGGGTGCTGATGGCTTCAGAACGCACTTCTGCGGGAATGTCGCCCGGCTTCAGCGCGCCCAGCAGCGAGTGGATCAGCACGCCGTCCATGGTTTCGATGGCGATTTTTGCCAAGTATTCGTGCGAGCGGTGCATCGGGTTGCGGGTCTGGAACGCAGCGATCTTGGACCAGCCTGCCTTCTCGAACGCGGCACGGGTTTCGGCAGGCGTCATGAACTGGTCGCCGTACTCTTCCTTGAATCCGCCGGTGGACAGCACCTTGACCGGGCCAGCCAGGTTGTACTTGCCCTGGGCCATGACCATCTTGACGCCGGGGTGCTCGAGGTCGGTGGTCTTGTAGACCTGCATGCACTCGTGCGCCTTGTCGATGGTGTACTTTTCGGTGACTTTCATGGTGCCCATGAGCTCGCCGGTTTCGCCGTCGGTCAGGGCTATGCTGTCACCAGCCTTGATGGTTTCGTCATCGGTCGACAGGGTGACCGGAATCGGCCAGAACAGGCCACTGAGCATCTTGAAGCCATCGCACACGCCTTCCCAGTCGCCGTGGGTCATGAAGCCATCCAGCGGGGTGAAGCCGCCGATGCCCAGCATGATGAGGTCGCCGGTTTCGCGTGAGCTCATCTTGACCTTGGGTAGCGAAGCCGCGCGAGTTTTTTCAGCGGCGAGTGCGTCGCCCGTCAGCAACAGGGGTTTGAGTTCACCGCCACCATGGGGGCGTACCAGTTTGGACATACTGTCTCCTCAGACTTAGTGGGGGGGGCAGGCTTGTAAGGGGGGTATTGCAGAGTTAAAGAGCATAGCACCGGGCCAAGCCCCTGAATAATCCTTTATTTTTATAAAAGGATAAGCGGGTTTGATATTGGGCCGGCCAGTAAAAAAGCCCGGAACTCCCGGGCTTTTCATGATGAAACAACGCGTTATGCGTCAAAGAATGCGGGCATGTCGGTCTGCTCGGTCTTGATGATGTCAACCCAAGCCGGCTGGGTGTCGCCGCCGGCTGCAGCCAGCTTCTTGGTTTCGTCGTAGAGCATTTTCCAGCGGTTGTAGAGGCAGTCGCTGATCTTGCGCATGCCCGCATCGAAATAGGAATTATGCAAGTCGCCAATGGTGCGGGTGAAGGATTCCATCTGTTCCAGCAGATTGTGCGGATAGCCCCGGCGGTTGGGGTCAGCATATTTGACCATTTCACGCTTGACCGCGCGCACGAAGACCTTCTGGCCCTCGGTCAGGTCTTTTTCGGTGCGGGGCGCCCCACCATAATTCATCACTTCGTGAATGAAACCGTTCAGGCGCTCGCCGAAATCAAAGTTGGCATAGTCGACTTTCTGCATAAATCCTCCGTTCCTTCAATTCATTGCTTATTGGTACGTTCGAGTCCAGGCAGGCTCAAGAACGTAATCCTACGCCGTGAGGTGCGGCTGTCTAGCTGGCTTCTCAAGACTGTCACATGATTACCGGCTAAGCCCTTGAATCCAGCGGGAATAAATTTTGTCTGCCAACAGGTGCAGTTGCGACGTGCGTGCCGGCAGGTTTTTGAGTATAGCGTCAGGCGATTGCACGCCCGGACTCTGGCTGACAGCAATTTCCTCGGCGCCGCTATCGCACCAGCTCGCAACGAGTTCGGGCGTCATCTCGACATGGCACTGCATGCCGATATGGTGGCTGTTCAAAATAAAGGCCTGGTTGGCGCAGAAGGCACTTTCTAGAATTCGGGTAGCACCCGGTGGCAGGCTGAAGGTTTCGCCGTGCCAGTGAAACCCGAGCATGGGCGCAGATGTGTCTCCTATCCAAGGACGCGCCGCTTCGGGGTCGGTGATGCGGATATCCCCCCAGCCGATTTCCTTGACCGGGTTGGGACCGACCGTTCCACCCAGCGCTTTGGCCATCAATTGCCCGCCCAGACAGTGGCCGATCACAGGGATATCCGATGCAATGGCCTGGCGTATCAGCGCCAGCAGCGGCGGAATCCAGGGCAGCTCATCGTTCACGCTCATCGGCCCGCCCATCAAGCAGACGCCGGAAACGCCGTTAAGGTTTTCTGGAAGCGCGTCACCGGCGTCGATGCGCACAAGCTGCCATGGAATGTTGTGGCGGTCCAGGAACGTGCTGAAATACCCGGGCCCCTCGGTAGGGGAGTGACGAAAAATCAGAACAGGATTCACGATGACTCTCAAGCTCAATTCAACCACGATCATGATAGTCGCAGGCTGGCTTGCCTGCACGCCTGCCTGGGCGACCAGCGTTTCGGTGGTGGGGTTGTTCAAGGACAAGGCCATCGTCAGCATCGATGGCAGCAAGCCACGCACCCTGAGCGTCGGACAGACTGTTCAGGGGGTGAAACTGGTGGCGGCGGATTCGGACAGCGCCAGCTTCGATGTCGACGGCAAACGCCGCACCCTGGCCATGGGGCAGTCCTTTGCGGGCGGGGCCGCGACGGCGGCGCGCCAGAGCGTGTCGCTGACGGCCGATGCCCGTGGCCACTTTGCCGCTGCCGGATCGCTCAATGGTTATCCGGTGACGTTCATGGTCGACACCGGCGCCACCGCAATCGCCATCAGTGCCACCGAGGCCAGGCGCATCGGACTCGATTACAAGGCAGGGCAAGCTACCGGCGTAGGGACTGCCGCCGGGGTGGTGCCCGCCTGGCGCGTGAAATTCAATACCGTCAAGGTCGGCAGCATCACGCTGAATCAGGTGGACGGCATGGTGGTGGAGTCCGGCCTGAATGTGCCCTTGCTGGGGATGAGTTTCCTGAACCGGATGGAAATGCGGCGCGAAGGCGAGACGATGACGCTGATCCAGCGTTATTGAACCAGCCTGACCGGATGCAACAAGGCCTGCAATTGCAGGCCTTGTTGGTTCGGGCACATCAAGAGGGATTTACTTCCGGGATTTGTCGCGTTCGATCAGGGCATACGCGCTGTGGTTGTGGATCGACTCGAAGTTTTCCGCTTCCACGACGTAGGCATCGATGAGCGGTTCGGCGTTCATGGCGGCGGCGACGTCGCGCACGATGTCCTCGACGAATTTTGGGTTGTCGTAGGCGCGTTCGGTGACATATTTTTCGTCGGGGCGTTTCAGCAGGCCGAACAGTTCGCACGAGGCCTGCTCTTCCACCTTGCGCACCAGGTCCTCGATCCACAGGAAACCATTGGTTTTTGCCGTGACGGTCACATGTGAGCGCTGGTTGTGGGCACCGTAGTCGGAAATTTTCTTCGAGCACGGACACAGGCTGGTCACTGGCACCACCACCTTGGTGGTGTGGCTGAACTGCCCCTTTTCGATGGCGCCGACAAAGGTGACTTCATAATCAAGCAGGCTCTGCACGGCGGAAATGGGCGCGGACTTGTTGATGAAATAGGGGAAGCTCATTTCGATGTAGCCCGACTGCGCTTCCAGGCGCTCGACCATCTGGCGCAGCATGCCTTCGAAGTTCTCGACCGAGATTTCGCGTTCGCGCGTATTGAGGATCTCGATGAAGCGCGACATGTGGGTACCCTTGAAATTGTGCGGCAGGTACACGTACATGTTGAAATTGGCGATGGTGTGCTGGACACCGTCGCTCTTGTCCGCCACGCGGACCGGGTGGCGGATGCTCTTGATGCCGACCTTGTTGATGGCGATTTGCCGGGTGTCGGCCGAACTTTGTACGTCCGGCATGCAGACGGTGTCGCAAATCTCGTTCATGGCAGGCTCCTGTAACGATGCAGTTTAGACTGAGTATAAACTGCCTGAATAGTTGAGTAAACTACTCGGGTAATAGGGTTATCCGGTGGCGGACGGCATGCTCGATTCCCGCCGCGTCCAGCCCGCAACTGGCCAGCATTGCGGCCGGGTCGCCGTGCTCGATGAAACTGTCGGGCAGGCCCAGGTGCAGCACGGGGGTCGCAATGCCAAGCATTGCGAGTGCCTCGGCCACGCCGGCGCCGGCGCCGCCCGCCACCGCGTTTTCTTCCAGCGTGACCAGCAGGCGATGGCTGAGTGCCAGTTCACGCAGCAGGTCCAGGTCCAGTGGCTTCACGAAGCGCATGTCGGCGACGCTGGCATCGAGCGCCTCGGCCGCCGCCAGTGCCGGGGCGACCAGGCTGCCGAAGGCGATCAGGGCGACGTCACGGCCGCTGCGGCGCAATACCGCCTTGCCGACCGGCAGCGGTTCAAGGCCGGGTTCGATCACTGCGCCTGCGCCGCTGCCGCGCGGGTAGCGTACCGCTGAGGGGCCGTCGTGCAGAAAGGCCGTGGTCAGCAGGCGGCGGCATTCGTTCTCATCCGAAGGCGCGGCGATCAGCATGTTGGGGATGCAGCGCAGATAGGAAAGATCGAAGCTGCCGGCATGGGTGGGGCCGTCGGCGCCGACCAGCCCGGCACGGTCGATCGCCAACATGACCGGCAGGTCCTGCAGCGCGATGTCGTGAATCAGCTGGTCGTAGGCGCGCTGCAGGAAGGTCGAATAGATCGCAACCACCGGTTTGACACCCTCGCAGGCGAGGCCGGCAGCAAATGTCAGCGCATGCTGTTCGGCAATGCCGACATCGAAATAGCGCTTCGGGAACTCCTTCGAGAAGCGCACCAGTCCGGAACCCTCGCGCATGGCCGGGGTGATGCCGACCAGTCGCGTGTCGGCCGCGGCCATGTCGCACAGCCAGTCGCCGAATATCTGGGTGTAGCTGGGCTTGCCGCCGGATTTTTCGCTGACACCGGTCGCCGGATCGAAGCGCGATACGCCGTGGTACAGGCAGGGATTGGCCTCGGCGGGCGCGTAGCCCTTGCCCTTGCGGGTGACCACATGGAGGAACTGCGGTCCGCTCAGCTGCCTGATGTTGCCCAGCGTATCCAGCAGCACGTCGATGTCGTGGCCGTCGATCGGGCCGATGTAGTTGAAGCCGAATTCCTCGAACAAGGTGCCCGGCGTCACCATGCCCTTCATGTGCTCCTCGGCGCGCTTCGCCAGTTCCTTGATCGGCGGCACCGCGGACAGCACTTTCTCGCCGGCGCGTCGCGCGGCGGCATAGAAGCGTCCCGACATCAGCCGCGCCAGGTAATTGTTGAGCGCGCCGACATTGGGCGAAATCGACATGTCGTTGTCGTTCAGCACCACCAGCAGGGGCAGGTGGGTGGCGCCGGCATTGTTCAGGGCCTCGAACGCCATGCCGGCTGTCATCGCGCCGTCGCCGATGATCGCCACCGCACGCTGCTTCGAGCTTGTCTGGCGGAAGGCTTCGGCCATGCCGAGCGCGGCCGAGATCGAGGTGCTGGAGTGGCCGACCCCGAAGGCATCGAATACGCTTTCCGCGCGGCGCGGGAATCCGGCGATGCCGCCCGGCTGGCGCAGCTGCGCCATCGCCTCGCGGCGGCCGGTCAGGATCTTGTGGACATAGGTCTGGTGGCCGACGTCCCAAACGATACGGTCGCCTGGCGTATCGAACACGTAATGCAGGGCGATGGTGAGTTCCACGGCGCCGAGGTTGGAGGCCAGGTGGCCGCCGGTGCGGGAGACCGAATCGACCAGGAATTTGCGCAACTCGACCGCGAGTGCCGGCAAGTCATCGGGCGACAGTGCGCGCAGGTCGGTCGGGTCAAGAATGGTGTCGAGCAGGGATGTGGTCATGTCAGAAGGTTCGCTCGACGACGAAATCAGCCAGTTGGCGCAACCGTTCGGCAGGGGCGCCGAGTCCTGTCAGCGACTGGTGCGCATCGGCGCGTAGTTCCAGCGCGAGTTCACGCGCGCGCGCCGTGCCGAGCAGGCTCACATAGGTCGGCTTGTTGTCGGCGGCATCCTTGCCGGCCGTCTTGCCCAGTGTGGCGGTGGGCGCTTCGGCGTCGAGCACATCGTCCACCACCTGGAAAGCGAGGCCGATGCACTTGGCGTAATGGTCGAGCGCGGCTTCGGTCGCCTCGTCCAGTTTGCCGCACTGTGCACCCAGCAGCACCGAGGCACGGATCAGTGCGCCGGTCTTGTGGATGTGCATGAATTCGAGTTCGGTCAGGTTGAGCGGCTTGCCCACGCTGGCGAGATCGATCGCCTGGCCACCTGCCATGCCGCGCGAACCGGCAGCCTGCGCCAGCAGTTGTACCATCTTCAGTTGTATGGCCGCTTCGGAAGCCAGCGGCTGTGTGGAGAGGGTGTCGAATGCCAGCGACTGCAGTGCGTCGCCTACCAGCAAGGCGGTGGCTTCGTCGAATTCGACATGCACGGTGGGCTTGCCGCGTCGCAATGCATCGTCGTCCATGGCCGGCATGTCGTCATGCACCAGCGAATAAGCATGGATCAATTCGACTGCCGCCGCCGCGTGCTGTACATGTTCGACCTCGGCACCCGTGACTTCGCCGGCGGCGAACGCCAGCAGCGGACGCACCCGTTTGCCGCCGCCCAGCACGGCGTATCGCATTGCTTCATGCAGGCGCTGCGGTGCAATGTCGGCAGGCGGAAGCCGTTCGGCGAGCACGTTCTCCATGCGGGCCTGACAGGCCTGGGTCCATGCAGGAAAGTCAGTCATCTGTGTCTTCGGCCTTGAGAGTCTGCCCGTTCTTGAATTCAACCAGGGCACCGTTTTCCAGAATCTTCACTTGTTGCTCGGCACCGGCCAGTTGCTGGCGGCAGTATTGCAACAATTCGGCACCTCGCTTGTAGGCTGCCAACGAAGCTTCCAGCGGCATCTGGCCGGATTCCATTTCACCCACAATGGCTTCAAGTTCGGCCAGTGCGGATTCGTAATCTTTGGGTGGAGAGGTGGCGCGGGATTTGGCCATAAATTGAAGCCGGCAGAAACAAAGCGCTCTACTTTAACAAATTCAGCGCGGGGCCGCCTACCCGGGGGGTGGCCTATGTTAAAGTTCGCTTCTATTCCTGTCTGTTAAACGACAGGAGTCAACAGTCTATCCGGTGGGCATCGGGGCGAACATCCTAATCGCCCCGATGCTGTTTATATTGTGGTCGTTTCACGATCCGCTTGCCGCTTCCGGTCTGGGCCGGAAGGGGGCTTGGTTTTGAGTAGGGTGCGCCATGAGCGATCTCGCCGAATCCAGCGCCTTGTCGCTATCTTCGCCTCAGTTGCCAGTTTCCTGGTACTTCGATCCGACCATTTACGCGCTGGAACTGGAACATTTGTTCAAGCGCGGCCCCGGTTACGCAGGCCATCAATTGATGGTGCCCGAAGCGGGCGACTATCACGCGCTGGAAGTGTTCGACGGTGGCAAGATGCTGGTCAACAGCGGATCGGGCATCGAACTGCTGTCCAACGTCTGTCGCCATCGCCAGGCATTGATGCTGCAGGGGCGCGGCAAGCTGCAGTCCGGCAACATCGTCTGCCCGATCCATCGCTGGACCTACGACAGCCAGGGCGCCCTGCTGGGGGCGCCTGAATTTCCCGGCAATCCCTGCCTCAATCTCAAGCGCAGCGGCCTGCAGAAATGGCAGGGCTTGCTGTTTGCCGGCGAGCGCGATGTGCGGGCCGATCTGGCCGGTATGCAGGTGGCGCGGGAACTGGATTTTTCCGGTTTCATGCTCGACCGCGTGCAGGTGACGCATAACGCCTGCAACTGGAAGACCTTCATCGAGGTGTATCTGGAGGATTACCACGTCGCGCCCTATCACCCCGGTCTCGGCCATTTCGTCACCTGCGACGACCTGAAATGGGAATACGGCGACTGGTGGTCGGTGCAGACCGTGGGGGTGAATCGCGGGCTGTCCAGGCCCGGTTCGCCTGTCTACCAGAAGTGGCACGAGCAGGTGCTGGCCTACCAGCCGGGCAAGACCCCTGCACACGGGTCGATCTGGCTGACCTATTATCCTGGCCTGATGGTCGAGTGGTATCCGCACGTGCTGGTGGTGTCGTCGATCGTTCCGACCGGCATCGAGTCATGCAGCAACGTGGTCGAGTTCTATTATCCTGAGGACATCGTGCTGTTCGAGCGTGCTTTTGTCGAGGCTGAGCAGGCGGCGTATCAAGAAACCGCGATGGAGGACGATGACATCTGCGAGCGCATGCACCGCGGTCGGCGCGCACTGTACCAGCAGGGCATCAGCGAGACCGGTCCCTATCAGTCGCCGCTGGAAGACGGGATGATGCATTTCCATGCCTTCCTGCGGCGCGAAATCGAGCCGCATCTGAAATGATGCGTGCCAGAATTCCCCAACGGGCGGCGCGCACCGCCCGTTTTTTTCGTCTGGCTGCAGTGAGATGCATTCGATGACCTGTTCTCAATGAAATCGAGCTGGATGCTGGTGGCAGCGGCATTGTTCGCGCTGATGGGCGTGCTGGTGAAGCATGCATCCTCCAGCTTTTCTCCCGCCGAACTGGTGTTTTACCGTTCGATCTTCGGGCTGATAGCCATCTGGGGGGTGATCGCCTTCCACTATCGCCGGCTTTGGGCGCCCCTCGCCACCCATCACATGCGTGCGCACTTCCTGCGGGGACTGTCGGGCTTTTCCGCATTGGTGCTTTTCTTTTATGCGATTGCGCATCTGCCGCTGGCGACCGCGGTCACCCTCAACTACACTGCGCCGCTTTTCCTGGCGGCCCTGTCCGCATGGTGGCTCCACGAGCGCCATGGCCGCGGACTGGTCGTTGCCGTGTTGCTGGGGTTTGTCGGCATCGTGCTGCTGCTGCGCCCGCAGGTGCAGCAGCAGGCCTGGCTGCCCGCGCTGGCCGGACTGGTGTCGGGCATGCTGGCGGCGACGGCTTACGTCAATGTCAAGCAACTGGGCAAACTGGGCGAACCCGAATGGCGCGTGGTGTTTTATTTCACGCTGCTCGCGACCGTGGGCGGGGGCGCATGGATGGCAGTGGCCGGATACCATCGCCCGCAGGCCGCAGACTGGCCCTGGCTGATCGGGATCGGGGTGACCGCCACGCTGGCGCAACTGGCACTGACGCGGGCCTACCATCGCGGGCGCACCCTCATCGTGGGTTCGCTGGCCTACACTACGGTGGGATTTTCGGCGGTGTACGGCGTCGTGCTGTTCGGTGAACACCTGCCGCTGATGGCCTGGATCGGCATGGCGGTGGTAGCGCTGGCGGGCATTCTGGCGGTACGGGCATCGGTGCCTGCAGGCACCGATCCGCTATAGTGAAGCCATCAATAAAAGGAGAAATTCATGATCAAACTTGACACCAATGGCAACCAGATTGCGGTGACTGTCATGGGCCAGTTCACGCTCGATGATTACCGAGAGTTCGAGCAGGCGGTAGGCTACGGTGTCCAGTTCCAGGGCGCGGTCAGCGTGCTGTTCGATCTGCGCGACATGCTGTCGTACAGCGTCGACGTGGCGTGGGAGGAGCTCAAGTTTTCACGCGAGCACAAGAACGATTTCGACCGCATCGCGATCCTCACAGGCGATCAGTGGGTGGCCTGGAGCATGTGGGTCAACCGCCTGTTCATGTCGGCGGATATCCGTCTGTTCGACGATCTCGACATGGCGCAGGATTGGGTGGCAGGGGGCGAGTTGCCAGCAGGCGCGGAGTGAGGAAGCTTCTGTGTGGCCTGATCGCGACCGGGATGGCGATCATGCCGGCGTGGGCGAATGGGCGATGGCAGGTGGTTAATGAAACGCCCACTGCAGTGGTTGCGATCGATCTTTCCAGCATTGAAACGGCCAAGGGGCATGTCAGTTTTCGGGAACGACACACCCTGTTGGTGGGGCAGGTCGATCCTGACAGTCTGCGCCCGATACGCGAGATGCTGATCAAGCAGATGATGGATTGCAGGGGGCGTCGTATCGCCCTGTTGTCGCGCGCAGTGTTTTCCACTGACGACGCGATGATCAGCCATCAGGCAGTGCAACCCAAGTTTGCCCTGTGGCAGCCAGTCGCGCCGGGCGACCCTGTGTACGCGCTGGTATGTGGGCGCTCATGATGGCGTATGGCGTGCCGGCCTGAAAACCGTGTCATTGTTGTAATAAGCGGCATCTGCGTTGGCCGCGTCCCAGCCGGGAATGCCCTGTATGGGCAGGGGTGCGAGTTGACGCGGGTTGTTGATCGCAGCGAGCGTGGTGGCGGCCTGCGCATCGGCGGCGTCCGGATCCAGCGTGTCGGAAATCAGCGTCAGGCATTTTCCTGTCATCGCCGGGTAGGGCATCAGCGCTTTTTCCAGCAGCGCATGGCCGACCACCACAAAACGCACTGCTGACGTGACTTCATGGCGGTGCCGCCAGAACAGTTCCTGCCAGGCGTGGTCGGCCAGCAACCGGGGCCAGGCCGCATCACGGCTGATCACCCATGCACCCGATTCGTCTAGTACCGTCAGCGCGTCGCGGCGGCGGCCGCGCCGGGTTTCGGCCTCAAGCGCCATGGCCTCGCCGTGGGCCGCATTCAGCGCGGACTTGAAGCGCGGGAAGCGCAGCCAAACCAGCGCATTCAGCACGTCGTGCCAGGTGTCGGCGCGGGTGGGAACCTGGCCGGTATGCAGGATGTGGGTTTCGTAATCGCGCGCCGACAGGCGGCTGTCGGGAGCGAAAAATCGCAGTGGCAGTCCGCGCGCCTGAGTCGTACCCAGCGTCGCGGCCAGCGCGTTGAGCGCGTCGAGGCCATCCGGGGTGGGCGCGAGCAACCCATGCGCCAGCCCCAGCGCATCGATCAAGGTCTGGTAGGGCGCGAAGGCGGGATGGTCGAAACTCAATGCAGCGATTCGGACAAGGCCTGACGATACTGCCGCGTCAGCGGGTGCGTGCTGCCCAGCAGGTCGAACAGCGCAAGCAGGCGGGTGCGCCCGATATCGTGGCGGAAGTTGCGATCGGTGCGGGCGATCAGCAGCAGGGTGTCCATCGCGCCGGTAAAGTCGTCTGTTGCCAGCAGCACCGCAGCGCGCTGGTAGTGCGCCGCGAGGTCATTGGCGTTCTGCGCAATTTTCGCATCGAGTTCATCCAGCGGCGGCGCCAGGCGCGCGGTTTCGGCAAGATCGAGGTGCGCGTGCAGGCGCGCAATCTCGGGGTCGGCGCGCGCCTCCGGCGGCAGGCTGTCGAGCAGCTTCAGCGCCTGTTCGCTGTCGCCCTCGCTCCACAGCAACTTGGCGAGGTCGCGCGGGATGGCGAGGTTGTCGGGCTCGGCCATCGCCGCGTTGGCGAGCAGCATGCGCGCCTGCTGGACGTTGCCCGACTGCCACGCCGCCACGCCGAGCGCGTGGGCACGGTTGGCGTCGCCGGCGATGAAACGGTCGAGCACTTCGCGGAAACTGCTGTCGGGGTCGGCGCCGTGGATGGTGTGGGCCACTTCGCCGCGCCAGAAGAATTTCACCGTGGGCACCGAGTTCACGCTGAAGCGCCGTGCCAGTTCCGGCAATTCGTCGGCGTTCAGCATGACGAGCAGGAACTTGCCGCCGTATTCCGCGGCGAGCTTGACCAGTCGCGGCATCAGGATGAAGCAGGGGCCGGCCTTGGGGGTCCAGAAATGCACCAGCACGGGTCCCTTGTGCGAGTTTTCCAGCACCAGGCGGTTGAAGTTGTCCGCGCTGGCATCGAAGACGTAAGGCGACAGTGCCATCAGTCGAAGCTCCCGGTCCGGGCGAAGCCGTCGCAGGCGGCGACCAGTTCGCGCGCGATGCCGGGCTCGAACGCCGAGTGGCCGGCGTCGGCAACGACGACATAGCGGGCCTCAGGCCAGGCGCGCGCCAGCTCGTCGGCCGACACGATGGGGCAGACGGCGTCATAGCGCCCCTGCACGATCACCGCGGGAATGCGGCGCAGGCGGTCGACCTGCGCGAGCAGGCTGTTGTCGGGCAGGAAGATGTCGTTGACGAAGTAATGCGCCTCGATTCGTGAAAGCGACAGCGCGGTTTTCTCGCTGCCGAAGGCCGCGACAAGGTCGGGGTTCGGCAGCAGGGTGGAGCACGACGCCTCGAACGTCGCCCACTGATAGGCGGCGGGCTGGTGCACGGCCGGGTCGGGGTCGACCAGGCGGCGATGGTAGGCGGTCAGCAGGTCATGGCGTTCGCTGGCCGGGATGAATTCGGCCAGTTGCCGCTGGGCTTCCGGGAAGAAGGCGCGGATGCCGTCGAGGAACCAGTCGATCTCGCTTTTGCGGCACAGGAAGATGCCGCGCAACACCAGTCCGCGGCAGCATTCGGGGTGCGTCTCGGCGTAAGCAAGCGCCAGGGTCGAGCCCCACGAGCCGCCGAATACCAGCCAGGTCTCGATGCCGAGCGCGCGCCGCAGCGCTTCCATGTCGGCGATCAGGTGCGGCGTGGTGTTGTCGGTGAGTTCGCCATGAGGGGTGGAGCGACCACTGCCGCGCTGGTCGAACAATACGATGCGGTAGCGTGCCGGGTCGAAGAACCGGCGCTGAACGGGCGAGGTGCCCGAACCCGGTCCGCCGTGCACGAACACTACCGGGATGCCCGCGGGGTTGCCGGAGGTTTCCCAGTAGATGCGGTGGATGCCTGCGGTTTCCAGCATGCCGCTGGCGTAAGGCGTGATCGACGGATAGAGCGCAGAAATTTCTGGCATGTAGGCAGTACCAAGCGTTTGAGTTTCGCATAATATCGTGGACAACCATGGACACTGATAGAACTATTAAGCATTCGACGAAGCTCGCAAGCGGGCGAGTCGCTGCTTATCCACCGCAATGACCTCCCCGTTCAGGTACGCCCATGCCACGCATGCCGAGTGGACGCAGGCCGCGCAAGCATGCATGCATCAACTGGGTGCGATCCCTTCGACGGCGACACTGGGGTTCCTGTATGTGACGGATGCCTGGGTCGGCGAACTCGAGGCGATCCTTGCATTTTTCAAAAGCACGACCGGCGTGTCGCACTGGACCGGCAGCGTGGGCGTGGGCATTTGTGCCACCGGGGTCGAGTATCTCGAACAGCCGGCGATGGTCGTGATGCTGGGCGAGTTCGCAGCGGAGGAATTCAGCATGCTGCCGCTGTTGCGCACCCCGCAGGACATCGAAGCGCAGCCGCTGGAAGGTTACTTCGCGCTGGTGCATGGCGACCCGGCCAATAACCGCATGCAGGAACTGATCGAAGGGCTGGGCGCGCGCGTGACGAGCGGCTTTGTCGTCGGCGGACTGTCGAGTTCCAGCAGCGAGAATGCGCAGATTAGTGATGGCGTGGTGAACGGCGGACTTTCCGGCGTGCTGTTCAGCGAACGGGTGAAACTCGCGACGCGGCTGACGCAAGGCGTTTCACCACTGGGGCCGCGTCATCGCATCACCGCCGCCAACAAAAACGTGATCGGCAGCCTGGATCACCGCCCCGCGCTCGATGTCATGAAGGAAGAGATCGGCGAGGTGCTGGCACGCGACCTGCGGCGCGCAGCGGGCTATATTTTCATCGGCCTGCCGGTGCAGGGTTCGGATACCGGAGACTATCTGGTGCGCAATATTCTGGGTGTCGACCCGCAAAACAACCTGGTGGCCGTTGGCGAACATGTCGAGACGGGGGATGAGGTGCTGTTCTGCCGCCGGGATCAGAAAACTGCCGAAGAAGATCTGCTGCGGATGCTCTCGACCATCGGGACACATCTGAACGCGCCGATCCGCGGTGGCGTGTATTATTCTTGCCTGGGGCGCGGCCAGCACATGTTCGGCACGTCGAACCGGGAGCTGGAACTGATTCGAGACGCCCTGGGCGATTTCCCGCTGGTCGGCTTCTTCGCCAACGGTGAAATTTCCCACAATCGCTTGTATGGCTACACAGGCGTCCTGACCCTGTTTGGCTGAGCAGACAAATAACACGGAGACACATATGAGCCTGCACGCACTGGAAGAAAATGAAGTCCGCCTGTTGCGCGACGAAATCGAAATGCTGATGAACGAGCGCCGTCAGCTGTTGCAGGTGACGGGGGCGGCGGCAGTGTTCGTCGCCAACCTTGATACCGACAGCCTGCCCGATGAAACCGACACCATCGACGCGGCAGAAATGCTGGCCGAGCAACTCAATGGCCTGTCTGAAGAAACCCTCAAGGACGCACTGGAGTCGGTGCGCGCCGAATTGGATCCTGCCGCCTAGCCTGCGTGCGCGCCTTGCCCCGTCTGGCAATGCCGGCCCCCTCCAAGGTCGGGCGATTTGTGCTGATTGCTGGCCTGACGGCACTTGTCTACGCCCTGGCAGGCTGGGTCAGCATCAAGCTTGCAGCATACATGGCCACGGTGGTGGCTGTAGTCTGGCTGGCTGCGGGGATCGGTGCGGTGGCAAGCCTGCGTTTCGGCATGGCGGGTGTGGCGGGCGTGTTGCTGGGGTCGTTCGCCGTCAACAGCCAGTTCCTGCCGCTGGACAACGCCTTCCGTCTGGCACTCGGCGCGGCCGCCGGGGCAGCAATCATGGGCTATCTGCCGCGCTACTTTCAGCCCTTCAGCCCCACTCTCGATTACGTATCCAGCGTTGCCAAGTTCACACTGGTCGCCGCCCCGCTGGGATGTGCGGTGAGTGCGCTGGCGGGGGTCGCCAGCCTGCGCTTTTATGGCGACCTGCCCGCCGGCATGGTGGTGCAGGGCTTGTGGGTATGGGGGCTGGGCGACTTGCTGGGCGTCTACCTGATTGCTCCGCTGTTGCTGACGGCATCGCGCTGGGATTTGCTGCCGACCAACCGGGGCGCCCGCCTCGAAGCGCTGGTGCTGGTGCTGGGCATGCTGATACTGACCAGGCTGATGATGCAGTATGTCAATCTGCTGCGGCCTGCCGAAATCGTCCTGTTTGTCCTGCTGCCGGGCGTGTTGTGGGCGGCCCTGCGGTTTTCCGTCATCGGTGCGAGCCTGGCCATTTTCCTGTCGGCGACGATCGTGCTGGGCGTGGGCGTGGTTTCCTTCGGCGGGCTGAGCGGCGCCACCACGCCGCGCGACGTGTATGCGTTGCAGATCAGCATGATGACCATGGCGCTCGGCGGGCTGTTCGTGTCGGCTGCACTGGCCGAGCGGCGCTATTCCGAGATGCGGCTCGACATGCTGGCCAATCACGATCCGTTGACCGGCCTGCCCAACCGCTCATATTTCCAGGATTATCTCGGCCACGCGCTGGCTCGCGCACAGCGTGGTCAATTGCAGGCATCGCTGCTGTTCATCGACCTCGACCGCTTCAAGCACATCAACGATTCGCAGGGGCACGTGGTGGGCGATCAGGTGCTGCGCGTCGTGGCCGACAGGCTGCGCGAGCATTTGCGGGCCGATGACTTTGTCGCTCGCCTGGGCGGAGACGAATTCGCCGTCATCCTGACACACCCGCCCGCCTCGCGGGCCGCCAGCCGGGTGGCAGGCAAGCTGTTGAAGGCGCTGTCCGAATCTTTCAAGCTCGATCAGCGGCGTTATGCCATTTCTGCCAGCATCGGCATCAGCGTCTACCCGGACGATGGCCTGGATGCCCATAGCCTGCTGCGTCAGGCCGATCTGGCGATGTATCAGGCCAAGCAGCGCCGCAGCGGGTTCGAATATTTCAGCGTCGAGTTGAACAACGTGGCGCAGCAGCAGCTGACCCTGGAAACCGGCCTGCGTCATGCGCTGGAAAGGAACGAGCTGGCCCTGGTCTACCAGCCCAAGGTCGATCTGCTGAGCGGCAAGGTCGTGGGGCTGGAAGCCCTGGCCCGCTGGCTCACCCGCTCGGGCAACATCATCAGTCCCGCCCAGTTCATCCCGGTGGCCGAGGAAACCGGACTGATCCTGCCGCTGGGACGCTGGGTGGTACGGGCGGCCTGCGAGCAGTGGATCGCCTGGCGCGATGCCGGCCTCAACCCCCCGCCGGTGGCCATCAACCTGTCGCCGCGCCAGTTTTCCGATGCGCGTCTGATCGAGGATATCGACTCGGCCCTGACGGAGACCGGCATGGAATCCGCCTATCTGCAGTTGGAAGTGACCGAGAGTGCGGCCATGGAGAATCCCGAACGTACCTTCGACATGCTCGACGCCCTGCGTCAACGCGGATTGCATGTCTATATCGACGACTTCGGTACCGGGCATTCCAACCTGGGACAGTTGAAGCGGATGCCGATCGACGCATTGAAAATCGACAAGAGTTTTGTCAAAGACGTGCTGTCCGACAGCGATGACGCCGAGATTGCGAACGCCATCATTCGCCTGTCGCACGCCCTGAATCTGCGGGTCGTGGCCGAGGGGGTTGAGACGGCCGAGCAGGTGGCGTTTCTGAAGGCGCAGGGATGCGATGAAATCCAGGGCTATGTAGTCGCCAAACCGTTGCCGCCGGACAAGGTGAGCGAACTGTTCGCGCAGACCTTCACCTTTGGCTGAGTGTTCATTTCAAGTGCCTGATTTTTAAAGTACAAAGCCGCGCTTCGGCAGGCAGGGGCGTGGTGGCGGCATGGCGCAACCCGGCTTTAAAGGGGAATGCGCTGCGAGAGGGCTTACAGCAACGGCCGCAGCGCGTCGATGAAACGCGCGTTGTCCTCGGGCAGCGCGGTGGTCACACGCATATAGCCAGGCCCGAGCCGGGGGTCATTCAACGGCTTGATCAGGATGCCGCTGGCCTTCAGGCTTTCGGCGATCATCGATGCATCGTGTGGTGCGAAATCGGCCAGGAAGAAATAGGTTTCCGAAGGGAAGGTTTTCACGCCCAATTGCGCCAGTTCCCTGGCGAGCGCTGCGGCCCATCCCCTGAGCTGGTCGGCACGTTCAACGATCTTGTCCTCGTGCATCAGGGTTGCGATTGCTGCGGCCTGGCTTGCCCGCGCGAGCGGGTAGGCGTCGTTGTTGCGATTCAGGTCGTCCGCCAGCGCTTCGGGCAGAACGGCGTAGCCCACCCGGAAGCCGGCCAGACTGTGCGCCTTGGACAGCGTGCGGGTGACGATCAGGTTGGAAAAGCGCGGCACCCAGTTCGCGACGCTCTGGCCCGCCATCCCGATGAAGGCCTCGTCGACGAGAAAGCTGGTGTCGGGGTAGCGCTGCAGCAGGGCGGGCAGTGGCGTCATGTCGAAGGTGCCGCCGTTGGGATTGTTCGGATTGACGATCACTGCGAGCGTGGTGTCGGCCGGGATGACGAGTTGGCCAAGATCGAACGCGAAGCCGGCTTCGGGCGGCAGCCGCGTTTCGGTAAAGGCCAGTGCGATTTCCGGGAACAGCACGTAGGTCGGGGTCAGCAGGTGAACCCGCTGGCCGAGTCGCTGGAAGACCTGGCGCAGGATCAGTTCCGAGCCGGCGTTGATGTGGATCAGGCGTTCCGGCACGTCCAGCCGTTGCGCGATGAGTTGCCGCAGCGGTCCGGAGTATGGCTCGGTGTAATAGTTGCTGTCGGGCAGTGCCGCCGTGGCGGCGGCGATGGCTTCGTCAATCGGCGGCAGCGGGTTTTCGCACAGCAAGAGCTTGATGCCCTGGAAACTGCCGCCGCCTTTTTCGTGGGTGCTGGCCATGGGGTTCTCCTAGTGGCCGAGTCGAAACAGGGCAATGGTGGCGATGCCGGACAGCATCAACAGAACCTGCAACACGGTGGCTTTTGCGCCAGTACGTTGGTGCAGTCCCGGTACCAGATCGGCCACGGCGATATAGATGAAGCTCGCTGCCGAGAGGGCGAGGATGTAGGGGATCGCTCCACGCATTTCGTCGAGCCAGAACCAGCCCAGCACCACGCCCGGCAGGGTGGCGAGCGACGACAGCAAATTGTAAGTGAAGGCCTTGACCTTGTTGTAGCCGCTCGCCAGCAGGATGGCGAAATCGCCGAGTTCCTGCGGAATTTCGTGGGCGATGACCGCCAGCGAGGTGGCGATGCCCACCGGGACAGAAATGAGGAAGGCGGCGGCGATGATCACGCCGTCGACGAAATTGTGGAAGGCGTCGCCCACCAGGATGAGTTTGCCGCCCTGGTGGCCGTGTACAGCGCAGTCGCTGTCGTGGCAATGTCGCCACAGCACCAGTTTTTCCAGAACGAAGAAAAGTACGATTCCAAGCAGCACCGTGCTGCTGACAGCGAGTGCCGGGGCCTGTTCCAGACTTGTTGGAATCATGCCAAGAAAGGCGGCGCCGAGCAGGGTACCGGTGGCGTAGGCAAGCAGGCAGGGCAGCAGACGGGTACGTACCGCGTCAGGAAACCGCAGCAGCAGCGCGGCACCGCCAAGTGCGCCGACACTGCCCAGCATGGCAAAAACAATGGCCAGGACCATGCTGGAAGTCGTCGTCTCAATCATTGAATACGATCATCGCCTATCCGCCATGATTCGAGGCATCCCATAAAGAAAAAAGCCCGCCCCGGAGGGGTGGGCCTTGCTGACTGCTTACAGCGACTTCTTGCAGAAGTACCAGTCGGTGCACTCGTAGCCTTCGCTCATGCGCGCCTCGGCGGCATTCACGTCCCCCGGCGGCGGCACGATGACCTTGTCGCCGGGCTGCCAGCCTTCCGGCGTGGCGACCTTGTTCTTGTCCGCGGTCTGCAACGCGGCGACCAGACGCAGGAATTCCGGAATCGAGCGGCCGTTGGTCATCGGGTAGTACACCATCGCGCGCAGGATGCCCTTGTCATCGATGACGAAGGTCGCCCGCACCGCCGAGGTGTCGGCCGCGCCCGGATGGATCATGCCGTAGTCATTGGCGACTTTCATCGACAGGTCCTCGATGATCGGGAAGGGAATCTCCACCCCGAATTTTTCCTTGATGTTGCGTACCCAGGCCACGTGCGAGTAGTAGCTGTCGATCGACAGGCCGAGCAGGTCGCAGTTGAGCTTCTGGAACTCGGGGTGATGCTTGGCGAAGGCGATGAACTCGGTGGTGCAGACCGGCGTGAAGTCGGCCGGGTGGGAGAACAGCACCAGCCATCTGCCCTTGTAGTCGGCCAGTTTCTTGACACCGTGGGTCGTCCTGGCTTCGAAGTCGGGGGCCGGAGCGTTGATCTGGGGGAGAGCGCGGCAGGCAGTGGTTTCGGACATGATCATTTCCTTTCGTTTGGTTGAGGCTTATTAGCAATGGCTAATGCACCTTACTGTACGCATGGGCCCGTGGCTTGTGAAATGGATAGTAAGAATCTGTTTCATTGAGAGGCTCAATGGGTATCGAGGTACGCATGTTTCTTCCTTGACGGCTTATACCAGCAGACAAGGTCAGGCTTCGATGGCCTCGTGTTCGCAGGCATGGGCGTTACCACCCTGGTTGCGCATGTGTTCGCCAAGCTGGGAGAACTGGGCGTACAAGGTTTCACGCAACGCGGCATCCGCCACCGTTTCTTCCAGCGCGAGCTTCATGCACAGGAGCCACTGGTCGCGTTCCTCCGGGCCGATGGCGTAAGGGAAGTGGCGCCGTCTCAGCATGGGATGGCCGTGTTTCTCGACGTAGCGCTGCGGACCGCCCAGCCAACCCGACAGGAAATCGAACAGCTTGTTGCCGGATTCGGTGAGGTCGGCCGGATGGATCTTGCGTGCGGCATAGGCCTCGGGCAATTCATCCATCAGTTCATAGAAACGGTCGACCAGCTTACGGATACTCGTATCGCCGCCAATGCGCTGATAGGGGGACATGTCAGATGGGTTTATCGCGTGCATGCAATCACCTCAAAAAATACTGGATATAGAAAACTAGCCCCACGCCCATCAACGGCCAGGCGATCACGGGGCCGAGCGCTACCCGCAACACTGGATTGCGCGGAACGAAGCCGACGCCATGCACGAACCCCGCCGACATGCCCCACATGACGAGCGTGAGCACGCCGTGGCTGATGGCGTTGCCGTCGGCGGTGGTAAGGCCGCGCGGCAACAGCGTGATCAGCATCATCATCGTGATCGCGATGCCCAGCGAGACGCCCCGCGCCCAGCCGCTGTCGAGCCAGCCACTCATGCGCGCCGGGCCTTCCGGTAGCGGCGCAGGTACTGCCATTCGAAGAAGCGCTTGGCCCAGTGGAACAGGCGGCAGGGCGGCAGGATCAGCGCGCGCCTTTCGTCGCGGTAGACCAGGATGCCGCGATCGAGCGTGTCGACGATGCAGATCAGTTCGGGCTTGAAGCGCGCGACTGGCGGTTTGCCGTCGAGCGCCCGCAGCAGGTTTTCCGCGGCAGCCTTCGCCTGCAGGTCGGCGATGTGCGCTTGCTTGGGCAGCCAGTCTGGGCCGGGATAGCTGCCTGCGTCACCGGCGACGTAGACCTTGTCCGCCCCGGTCACCTGGCAATGCGTGTCGGCCTGGAAAAAGCCGCCGTCTGACAGCGGCAGCCCGGCATCGATCGCCCAGACCGGACCGCTCATGCCGGGCATGAAAAGGATCAGGTCGGCAGGGATATCGCCGCCTTCGGTTTTGACCTTGTCTGCTTCAAAGCCGGTGGGCTTGTGGCCGAGGTGGGTCGCGATGTCGCGCTTGGCCATCTCGCGCAGCAGACCGGTCACCGCTTTTGCACCCAGGCGCTTGCCCGGTTCTTTCGCGGCATTGAAGAACACCAGCTTGAAGCGCTCGCGGCGGCCCTGCCGGCGTAGCAGCGTGTCGATGCCGAACAGCAGTTCGAACATCGGCCCGCCGCGCATTGCGCCCTGTTCCTTGGGATTGGTGCCGAAACCGAAGGCGATCGTGCCGCCGTCCAGTGTCGGCCAGGCGTTCGCGGATCGCTTCGGCGGCGGCTGCGCCTTCGCAGATCGTCAGCGCATGCTCGATGCCGGGCATGGACTTGAGGAAGCGGCCGCCGCTGGCGATCAGCAGCGCATCGTTGGTGACACTGCCGTTGTCGGTCAGTATGGTGCGCCCGCCATCGGCGAGGCCGGTGACACGCGCCGGCGTGGAATTCGACCCGCTGTTCGGCAAGAAAGCCCGACACGTTGATGTGGAGGTCGGCGCCGCGCCGCAATCCGGAGGGTACCCAGATCAGGCTCGGGTAATACATCAGCTCGGCTTTGGGGGCAACCAGCGTGATGCGAACGTCCCGACCGCCGCGGCGCAGTTCGCGCACCGCGGTGAGTGCGGCAAATCCCGATCCGATGATGACGACGTGCGGTGTGCTCATTGCGGACTCCAGGCGCTCGACGCCGATCTCAACTGCCGGCCTTTGCCAGCGCCGCGGCGATGCTGGCATCGAGCCGGGCTGCGGATTGCGTCAGCACCTCAATTACCCTGGGCTCCATCATGCCGGCCATGGCGGTGGTGTTCATGCGCGACACCACGATCCGGCCATCGTCCATGCCGTAGACCGACACGCTACAGGGCATGAGTCCGGCGACGTAGCGGGTGGCCTCGTTTTTCAGAAGCGAGATGGTGCTACCGCCGCTGGTGAATTCGAGAATGGTCAGACCGCCAGGCAAGTTCACGTTTTTCTTGGCCAGCCGTGCGCCGAGATCGATCTCGGCAACCAGGTTCCAGCCGTCGGACGCGAGTTGCGACTTGAGTGCGGCGACCGTGTCGGCGAACGATGCGCGGCTGAGGTTTTCCACCACGATGGCGTGCGGATTGGACGAGTCGGGTTCGGCGAGCGCCAAGGGGGTGCCGGCGGCGAGGCCGAGTGCGAGCAACGCGGTGGGGAAAAGTCGGGACGGTTTCATTAAAGCTCCTGGTGGATCATGCACGATGGCAGGTCATTACAAAAATCAGGCTGGCCTGCATCGTGCAGGCCAGGTCGGGTCAAGGCTGCCGCGGGTCGTCTGCGGCCGGATTACGCGCTTCGTCCAGTGCGCATTCCTTGGCGTCGCACATCATCGCGCTCATCGAGGCGAGCAGCACGGCCATGGTGACTCCGAGTATCCAGGCGAAATACCACATGGCGATTCCTTTCAGTAAACCGATTTGTCGTTGGCGGCGATGTATTCCGTGGTGACCTTGCCCCACATCACCTTGTAAGCCCACGAAGTGTAGAAGATGATCAGCGGCATGAAGATCACCGTGGCGCCGAGCATCAGGCCGAGCGTGAGATGCGAGGATACCGCGTCGTACACGGTGAGGCTCGAGCGCGGGTCGCTCGACGACGGCATGATGAACGGGAACATCGATACGCCGGCAGTGCCGATGATGCCGGCGCAGGCCAGCGACGACGACCAGAACGCCACCCCGGCCCGGTGCAGACGCGAGAACAGGATGCTCGAAGCGAGCGCGGCGAAGGCCGCAATCGGTACCCACATCGCCCAGCCGTATTGCGCGTAGTTGTGCATCCAGGCGCCGGTGGCGACCACCACCGTCTTGTTCTGCGGATCGGGCAGGCCACCGGGATCGATCGCGCTGGTGATGGCGTAGCCGTCGATGCCGGTCGCCACCCACCAGCCGGCCAGCGCGAAGGTGACGAAGGTGAGCACGCTGAACAGCAGGCTGGCGGCGCGGACGCGACGGTAGATGTCGCCTTCGGTGCGCATCATCAGGTAATTCGCGCCCTGGGTCGTGATCATGCCGAGGCTCACCACGCCTGCCAGCAGGGCGAAGGGGTTGAGCAGCGCCCAGAAGCTGCCGGTGTAGGTCGACATCAGGTAGTCGTTGAACTGGAACGGCACGCCCAGCAGCAGGTTGCCGAACGCGACGCCGAAGATGATCGGCGGCACCGCGCCGCCGATGAACAGTCCCCAGTCCCAGGTGCTGCGCCAGGTCGGGTTCTGGATCTTGGAGCGGTAGTCGAAGCCGACCGGACGGAAGAACAGCGCCCACAGCGCCGCCATCATCGCCCAGTAGAAGCCCGAGAACGCGGTGGCGTAGACCAGCGGCCAGGCGGCGAAGATCGCGCCGCCGGCGGTGATGAACCAGACCTGGTTGCCGTCCCAGTGCGGCGCGACGGTGTTGATGACGGCGCGCCGCTCGAGGTCGTTGCGGCCGACGAAAGGCAGCAGCACGCCCATGCCCATGTCGTGGCCGTCCATGACGGCGAAGCCGACCAGCAATACGCCGATCAGCAGCCACCAGACGAGTTTGAGGGTTTCGTAGTCCATGTCAGCTCCTTAGATCCTGTTCGCCGGGGCGCCTGCGGGCAGTGCGCCGCCCGTCGACCGTTCGCCGTGGTATTTGCCGGTGCCGAGGCTGGACGGCCCCTGGCGCGCATATTTGGTCATCAGGTACATCTCGACGATCAGCAGCACGGTGTAGAAGCCGACGAAGCCGGCGAGCGAGCCGTAGATGTTGCCGGGCGTGAGATTGGACACGGAAATGTGGGTCGGCAGCACGCCGTAGATGGTCCACGGCTGGCGGCCGTATTCGGCGACGACCCAGCCGAGCTCGGCGGCGATCCAAGGCATGGGGATGAACCACAGCGCCCAGCGCAGCAGCCACCGCTTCTCGATGAAGTTGCCCTTGATCGAATGGAACAGCGCCAGGCTGAACAGCAGCAGGAAGGCGAATCCCAGCGCGACCATGAGGCGGAAGCTCCAGAACAGCGGGGCCACTCTCGGAATGGTGCTCGTCGACGGCCTGCTGGATCATCTCCGGCGTGGCTTGCGACACGTCGGCCGTGTATTTCTTCAGCAGCAGACCGAAGCCGAGATCGGCCTTGTGCAGATCGAATTGCGAACGCGCGTCCCAGTCGTCACGGTTCTTGCGCGATCTTCTCCAGCGCAGCCACCGCCAGCATGCCGGACTCGATGCGCGCGCGGTTCTTCTCCTTGATTTCACGAATGCCGGGCAGGGTCTCGCTGATCGAGCGGGTGCCGATCAGTCCCAGCACGTAGGGAATCTGCAGTTCGTAGTCGTTGCGCTGCGCGGCCTCGTTCGGCAGCGCGAACAGCGTGAAGCGCGGCGGGGGCGGGTTCGGTTTCCCACATCGCCTCGATCGCCGCCATCTTGGCCTGCTGCGATTCGCTCACGGTGTAGCCCGATTCGTCGCCCAGCACGATCACCGACAGCGCCGAGGCGAAGCCGAAGCCTGCGGCGATGCGGAACGAGCGGCGGGCGAAGTCGAGGTCGCGTCCCTTCAACAGGTAGTAGCTGGAGATGCCGAGCACGAACAGCGAGGCCGGTGACGTAGCCGGCCGACACCGTGTGCACGAACTTGGCCTGCGCCGTCGGGTTGAAGACGATGGCCCAGAAATCGGTCATTTCCATGCGCATGGTGACGTAGGAGAACTCGGCGCCGACCGGATCCTGCATCCAGCCGTTGGCGATCAGGATCCACAGCGCCGAAAGATTCGAGCCGACCGCCATCAGCACCGTCACCATGAAATGCTGCCACTTGTTGAGGCGGTCCCAGCCGAAGAAGAACAGGCCGATGAAGGTCGATTCGAGGAAGAACGCCATCAGACCCTCGATCGCCAGCGGCGCGCCGAAGATGTCGCCGACGTAGTGCGAGTAATACGCCCAGTTGGTGCCGAACTGGAATTCCATGGTGATGCCGGTGGTCACGCCGAGCGCGAAGTTGATGCCGAACAGCTTGCCCCAGAACCGCACCATGTCCTTGTAGATCGGTCGGTCGGTGATGACGTAGGTCAGTTCCATGATCACCAGGATGAACGCCAGACCGAGCGTCAGCGGCACGAACAGGAAGTGGTACAGCGCCGTGACTGCGAATTGCAGCCGGGACAGGTCGACGAGTTCTTCGGTCAGCATGGAGGCTCCTGAGGGGTTAAGGCTGGATGGATTGCTGTGGATTGGCCAGACGTTCTGCAACCGCGTCGGCATCCGGGTGCAGCGCACGGCCGTCGAAGAACGCGTAGAAGATCGCCACGATCACCAGCAGCTTGATGACGATGGCCAGCGAGATCTCGCGCGCGAGCGGATGGTGCAGAAAGTCGGGCAGGGATTTTTTCATGATGTGTGTCCAATACTGCAAGGGTCATGCCAAAAATGTAGCGTAGACAGAAGACTTTTTATTTCAATCAAATCAATCAGATACGGACATTTCGCCATGCATCTGATTTGGCGCGCATGACAAAATGGCAATTTTGTGTATTGTCTCGTGTCATTTATGACATGATTGGCATTGTGATGTCCCCGACCAACGAACTGATCAGCTTTCTCGAAAACCATCCCGGACGCCCAGATCGTCATGGACGCCGATTACCGCATTCTGGCGGCCAACGCGGCCTATCGCCGCACTTACGGCGGCGGCCGCGATGTGGTCGGCCAGACCTGCTATGCCGTGTCGCATGGCACCAGCCTGCCCGTGCGACGAGTGCGGCGAATCCTGTCCGCTGGCGGCCAGCCGGGCCAGACGGCGAACCGCATCGGGTGCTGCATCTGCATCACACGCCGCGCGGCGACGAGCATGTCGATGTGGAACTGACGCCCATCGTCGGTGCGTCGGGCAGGATCGAATACTTCGTCGAGCGCATGACGACCGTGCGCGAGGCCAGCAGTTTTCCCGCCGAAAGCGGCCTCGTCGGCAAGTCGCCGGCGTTCAACCGCATGCTGGAAATGCTGCGCCGGGTTGCACCTTCCGGCACCACCGCCCTGTTGCTGGGCGAGTCCGGCACCGGCAAGGAACTGGTCGCGCAGGCCATTCATCAGCAGAGCGGCCGTGAGCAAGGGCCGTTCGTGGTGGTGGAATGCTCCGGCCTGACTGAAAGCCTGTTCGAGAGCGAGTTGTTCGGCTACGAGAAAGGCGCGTTCACCGGCGCCAACCAACGCAAGATCGGCCTGGTCGAATCGGCGTCAGGCGGCACCCTGTTCCTCGATGAAGTCGGCGACATTCCGCTGAGCCTGCAGGTCAAGTTGCTGCGCCTGCTGGAAAGCGGAACGTTTCGCCGGGTGGGCGGCGTGGAGACGCTGCGCGCCGATTTCAGACTGATCGCCGCGACCCATCGCGACCTCAAGGGCATGGTCGAGCGCGGCAGTTTCCGCCGCGACCTGTACTACCGGTTGAGCGTGTTTCCGATCCATCTGCCATCCCTGCGCGAACGGCGCGAGGATATCGCCTTGCTGACTGATACCCTGCTGGCCCGTCTGGCGCCTGGGCGTGCTTACACCCTGAGTGACGATGCGCGCGCCAGGCTGCAGGCGCACGACTATCCGGGCAATATCCGTGAACTGAGAAACATACTCGAACGCGCAATGCTGATGGCCGACGGTGATACCTTGCTGGCGGACCATCTGCCGCCTGAACTGGCGGGCGACGCGGCGGCAGGCATGCCCGGCGTGGATGCGATCGTGCCCCTGGAAACGCGCAGAGCTACGCTATCTGCACTGGGCGCTGGCCCACCATGACGGAGACCGCAAGTCGCTGGCCGATCAGCTAGGCATCAGCGAACGCACGCTGTATAGAAAACTGGCCGTGTGAACCCTTGTCCACACGGCCAGTTTTACCTGAGCATATCTTGTAACTTGCGTTACACGTCTGCAGTGTTGGCCCTGGGTACCTTCATGCCCAGCACCGGCAAGGCACCGCCACATTCCTCGATATCTTCCGGCAGGGTGTAGAACCACATCTGCCACATCGATACGACCCACTGGATGGTGAACGAAATACCCATCAAGGCGCCGCTGCCGATGATGAACCAGGCGAATCCCGGGATCCACTTGGTCAGGTACCAGGAGAAGATGTCGGTGAGGATGGTCAGGAACGGCAGCACGATGACCACGCATTTCGCCCATAGTGGGCGCATGTAGGCATGCGTGAAGATGCTGCTGACGATGAAGAAGATGAAGGTAAGGCCGAACAGATGGATGTGCGACACGCGTACCAGCGTCGGAATGGTCGCGCCCGAATCCTTTTCGACCACTTTCGAAATCCCCTCGAAACTGTTCAGCACGGGCAGGTGCGGGTTGCTGCCATCATGGCAGGCCTGGCAGCGGCTTTCCACGATCGGCATCACCTGCTGCGTAAAGCCGTCCTGGGTCGAGCCGTCCTTGACCCATTTGAAAATGACTTCGCGCTCATCGGCGGGCAGCATTTCGGACATCGGGCCTTTCAGCGCCGTTTCCAGTCGGGTGTCGGTCTCGCTGCCGTGATAGGCCGTGCGGATGTCCTCGGCGGAAATGTTGTTGGCGTTGCCGTCCAGCCCCGCGTGACTGAAATACACCTGCAGCATGGCGAACAGGTAGCCCGTGCCCAGTACCAGCAGCGTCATGGTGTAGACCATGCGCGTCGACAGGGGGAGGGCGGAGAAATGGAAAAATTGACGGTTGTTCATTGCGTAAATCCGAAAAAAATCAGTTCTTGGCACCCTGGTCGATCCAGGCTGCGATGGTGGTCACGTCGGCTTCCGGCAGGGGGCCCATGCCGTGCGGCATGCTGATCGACGGATCGGCCTTGCCCGACACCAGACGATACAGGGTGCTGCTGACGCTCGATCCCGGCACCACCACCGGACCAAAATTCGTTCCCTTCATCAGGCCGTCGTAGCTGTCCAGAAGCAGGCCGGTCTTGTTAAAACCCTTGCCGCCGGGCACGTGGCACTCGACGCAGTTGGCGTCGAGAATCGGCTTGATGTTGGCCTGGTAGGTCAGCGGCTTTTCGCCGCCGCAACCGGTCTGCAGCAGGGCGACAGTCAGGGCGGACAGGGCAAGCAGTGCGGTGGATTTGGTCATGGTGTGGCTCCGAAAGTATTTAAGAGAATGCTAATGTATGCAGCGGGTTAATTCAAGAGTTGCAGGTATTTTTATGGGACCGATGCCTGTACGCTGTTGGTTAGGCGTCACAGGCATCACATCCATGTATAGGCTGTTTTGCCGAAGGGGCGAGGGCAAGACGGTCCGCCTGGGAGTTGCGGGCGTGCTGCGCAGGGAGACGCTGTCTCCCTGCCGTGTTTTCGATGGCGGAGTGAGCCCGTGCCGGAATCACCCCAGCAACTGGCCCAGCACGAACGGCAGGATGCCGCCCTTGTCGTAATACTCGACCTCGATCGGCGTATCGATGCGCAGCGTGAGCGCGACGCGCTCGGTTGCGCCGTCGGCACGATGGATCACCAGCGTCACGTCCTGCTGCGGGGTGATGCCGGATTCGGTGCCTTCGAGGTCGAAGGTCTCGGAGCCGTCGAGTTTCAGGGTGACGGCATCGACGCCGTCCTTGAACTGGCACGGCAGCACCCCCATGCCGGCAAGATTGGCGCGGTGGATGCGCTCGAAGCTCTTGGCGACCACGGCCTTCACGCCGAGCAGGGTGGTGCCCTTGGCGGCCCAGTCGCGGCTGGAGCCGGTGCCGTATTCCTCGCCGGCAAAGATCATCAGCGGCGTGCCCTCGTCTTGGTATTGCATGGCCGCGTCGTAGATGGCGAGCTCCTCGCCGTTCCTCAGCGTGATGCCGCCTTCGCTGCCCGGGACCATCAGGTTCTTGATGCGAACGTTGGCGAAGGTGCCGCGCATCATCACCTCATGGTTGCCGCGGCGTGCGCCGTAGCTGTTGAAGTCGGCTTTCTGCACGCCGTTTTCGGTCAGGTACAGCCCGGCGGGCGAAGTCGGTTTGATGCCGCCAGCAGGGCTGATGTGGTCGGTGGTGACCGAGTCGCCGAAGATCGCCAGCGCGCGTGCACCCTGGATGGCGCCGCTGGCGGCCTTGCCGCCGACGAAGAACGGCGGCTCCTGGATGTAGGTTGATTTCGCGTCCCATTGATAGACCGCACCGGCGGGCGCGGAAACGGCGTCCCACAGCGGGTTGTCGGCGCCGACGTCGGCATAGCTCTTGTACACGCCGGCATCGGTGGAGTGGTGCAGCAAGGCAGCGATTTCCTCGTTGCTGGGCCAGATGTCCTTCAGGTACACGGGACCGTTCTTGCCGGAGCCGATGGGCTCCTTCTCGACGTCGAACGGCACCCGGCCGGCCAGCGCAAACGCCACCACCAGCGGCGGCGACATCAGGAAGTTGGCCTTGACGTTCTGGTGCACGCGCGCCTCGAAGTTGCGGTTGCCCGACAGCACCGAGCAGGCGACCAGATCGTTGTCGAGAATGGTTTTCTCGATCGCTTCGGGCAAGGGGCCGGAGTTGCCGATGCAGGTGGTGCAGCCGTAGCCGACGACCGCGAAGCCGAGTTGTTCCAGATAGCCCAGCAGGCCGGCCGCCTTCAGGTATTCGGTCACGGCGCGCGAGCCGGGACCCATGCTGGTTTTGACATGCGACGGCGTATAGAGGCCGAGTTCGACTGCTTTTTTGGCCAGCAGGCCGGCGGCGATCATCACGCCGGGGTTGGAGGTGTTGGTGCACGAGGTGATCGCCGCGATCACCACATGGCCGTGGCGCAACTCGCCGCCGCCTTCCGCATTGTAGGTGCGGCGCAGGTCTTCGGCGGTCTTGCCGTAGCCACCCGCCTCCTTGGGCTTTTGCATCAGCGATTCGAAGGTCGATTCGATGGCGGAGAGCGCGATGCGATCCTGCGGCCGCTTGGGGCCTGCAACGGAGGGCTCGACGGTCGAGAGGTCGAGTGTCAGCGTCTGCGAGTAGTCGATCGCACCTGCCTTGGGGATGCCGAACAGGCCCTGTGCCTGGTAGTAGGCGCGGATCAGGTCGACCTGTGCGACCTTGCGGCCGGTGGCAGCGAAATACTGGCAGGTGGCTTCGTCGACCGGGAAGAAGCCCATGGTCGCGCCGTATTCCGGTGCCATGTTGGCGATGGTCGCACGGTCGGTGACCGGCAGGGCGGCGGCGCCCTCGCCGAAGAACTCGACGAACTTGCCGACCACCTTGGCGCTGCGCAGCATTTCGGTGAGGGTCAGCACCACATCGGTGGCGGTGACGCCGGGTTTGGCATGGCCGGTCAGGTTCACCCCCACCACGTCAGGGGTGAGGAAATACACCGGCTGGCCGAGCATCGCGGCTTCCGCCTCGATGCCGCCGACGCCCCAGGCCACCACGCCGAGGCCGTTGATCATCGTGGTGTGGGAGTCGGTGCCGACCAGCGTGTCGGGGTAGGCCATGCCGTCCTTTTCCATCACGCCGCGCGCCAGGTATTCCATGTTCACCTGGTGCACGATGCCGACGCCGGGCGGCACCACTTTGAACGTTTCGAATGCCTGCATGCCCCATTTCAGGAACTGGTAGCGTTCCTGGTTGCGTTCGAATTCGATCTTCATGTTGAGATCGAGCGCGTCCGGGCTGCCGAACTTGTCGACCTGGATCGAGTGGTCGACCACCATGTCGACCGGCACCAGCGGCTCGATTTTCTGCGGGTCCTTGTCGGCCCGCGCGGCGGCCGAGCGCATCGCGGCGAGGTCGGCCAGGAGCGGCACACCGGTGAAATCCTGCAGGATCACCCGCGCCACGGTGAAGGGGATTTCCTCGGTGCGCGTCGCGTTCGGCTGCCAGTTCGCCAGTTGCTTGACGTGCTCCGGCGTGACTTTCACCCCGTCGCAGTTGCGCAGCACCGACTCCAGCACGATGCGGATCGATACCGGCAGTCGCGCCAACGACGCGCCCAGAGCGGTTTCGAGCTTTTTCAGCGAGGCGAAGTGGTGGCCGCCTGCGGCGGTGGTGAAGGCGTCGTGCGTGTTGAAGGCGTCGGTCATGGCGGAAAAAACCTCAGGGATTGGGATCTGGATGAAGGGATTCTAGCGAAGCAATGATCAAGCCAACAGCGAAGCGGTCTCGTCAGACCATTCCGCTGTCTGGCTCGGGCGGCATCAAACGGCTTCGCGCCGCATCTGCGGAAACAGGATGACGTCGCGGATGCTCGGCGAGTCGGTCAGCAGCATGACCAGACGGTCGATGCCGATGCCGCAGCCGCCGGTGGGCGGCAAGCCGTGTTCCAGCGCGCGGATGAAGTCGGCGTCGTAATGCATCGCTTCCTCGTCGCCGGCTTCCTTCTGCCGCACCTGTTCCATGAAGCGCTCGGCCTGGTCCTCGGCGTCGTTCAGCTCCGAAAAGCCGTTGGCCATCTCGCGTCCGGTAATGAACAGTTCGAAGCGTTCGGTGATGTCGGGCTGCGTATCGGAACGGCGCGCCAGCGGCGAGACCTCGGCCGGGTAGTCGATGATGAAGGTGGGCTGGACCAGCAGCGCCTCGGTGGTCTCCTCGAAGAAGGAGAGCTGCAGGCCGCCGATGCCGTCCTGCGGCCGGAACTTGGCCTTCATCGCGGTGAACTGCGCGATCAGCCAGTCGCGGTCGTTGAGCTGTTTCACCGTGTAGACCGGGTGGTACTTGCGGATCGCCTCGACGATGGTGAGGCGGTCGAACGGCGTGCCGAGTTCGATGGCGTGGCCCTGGTAATTCACCGTGGTCGAGCCGGTGGCTGCCACTGCCGCGTGGCGGATCAGCGCTTCGGTGTAGTCCATCAGATAGCCGTATTCGCGATAGGCCTCGTAGAACTCCATCATGGTGAACTCGGGGTTGTGGCGCGTCGACAGCCCCTCGTTGCGGAAATTGCGGTTGATCTCGAACACCTTCTCGAAACCGCCGACCACCAGCCGCTTCAGGTACAGCTCGGGCGCGATGCGCAGGAACAGTTCCATGTCGAGCGCGTTGTGATGCGTGGCGAACGGCTTGGCCGCGGCGCCGCCGGGGATGGGGTGCATCATCGGCGTTTCGACTTCGAGGAAGCCGTGGCCGGTCATGAACTCGCGGATCGCCTGGATGATCTTCGAGCGGCGCATGAAGGTCTCGCGCGCGACGTCGTTGGTGATGAGGTCGAGGTAGCGCTGGCGGTACTTCTGCTCCTGGTCGGCGAGGCCGTGGAATTTTTCCGGCAGCGGGCGCAGCGCCTTCGACAGCAGGCGGATCGATTTCGCCTGGATGGTCAGCTCGCCCTTGTTGGTCTTGAACAGGGTGCCGGAAACCCCGAGAAAGTCGCCCAGGTCCCAGTGCTTGAACGCATCGTGCGACTCGGTGCCGGTGAGGTCGTTGGAAAGGTAGACCTGGATGCGCCCGCTCATGTCCTGCAGCGTGGCGAAGCTGGCCTTGCCCATCACGCGCTTCAGCATCATGCGGCCGGCCAGCTGGACCTGGATCGCCTCGGCCTCCAGCGCTTCCTTGCTCTTGTCGCCGTGGGCGGCGGCCAGCTGGCCCGCATAGTCGCGGCGATCGAAGTCGTTGGGGAAGGCGATGCCCGCCGCGCGGATCACGGCCAGCTTGGCGCGGCGCTCGGCGATGATCTGGTTTTGACTCAGGTTCTCCGATTGAGCGTTTTCCTGTTTCGTCGAAACTTCGTTTACGTCGAGAGCGGGGGCGGTGGTTTCGTTGTTCATGGTCGAGGTGGGTTTGGGTGAATCAATCGCCAAAGTAGGCAACGTTGAGTCCGAGTGCTTCGGCGGCGCGGCGCATCACATCGTCGGCTGTTGCAAGGGTATCGGTTTCCAGGGTTTTCGCGGTTGCAAGATGCAGGGCATCGAGTGTGCGCAGGGGTAATTCGGCGAGTTGCCCCATCAAGTGAAACGCAGCGACGAAATGGAGGTCGCTGGCCGGGCAGACGGCCAATAGACCATCCTGGATATCAGTGCTGATTTCATTGAGCGCTTCGGCTTCCTTGGCTGAATCGAAGCGGCCTTCGCGGCGTTTGCGAGCAAGCGCCGAGCGCAGTTCGACCAGCGTGAGCCGGCTGATCTGTGCCGATTCAACCTCGCGGAAATAGGATTCGAAGGCGTCGCTGTTACGCTCGGGCAGATAGCGTTTCAGTAGCGCGCTGGTGTCGAGATAGACCGGCATCAGTCGCGGCTGTCGCGGTCTTCGCGGATAAGGACTTCGCTGGGAATATCCTGAAACGGCATGGTTGCGCGAAATGCGGCGAGCGAGCGAAAAGCTTTCCTGCGTGCTTCCACAGATGGCGTGACCGGCAAAATCCGCGCCACCGGCTCGCCGCGGCATACCACCAGCACTTCGTCGCTGTCGGCGAACATCTGGTCGGGGTGCGACAGGCCTTCGCGGGCCTCGCGGATGGTCAGGGTTTTCATGTGCAGCTTCCAGGCGGCAAAACGTGACACAATTATAGCCGATGTGACACGCTGATTTTCCAGCCGGAAAACCAGAATTTAACCCGTAGCGCCCGCCGTTTCTGCCCATGTCCGATACCCCTTCAAGCCTGCTCAACCGTGTCTTCGGCTACGCCGAGTTTCGCGGCGACCAGGCCGCCATCGTCGATACCCTGACCGCAGGCGACGACGCACTGGTGCTGATGCCGACCGGCGGCGGCAAGTCGCTGTGCTTCCAGATCCCGGCGCTGCTGCGCGAAGGCTGCGCGGTGGTGGTGTCGCCGCTGATCGCGCTGATGCAGGACCAGGTCGCGGCCCTGAAGGAACTGGGCATCTCCGCCGCGTTCCTGAATTCCAGCCTCGACAGCGCGACGGCGATGCAGGTCGAGCGCGAATTCGTCAGCGGCCAGCTGAAGCTGCTCTACGTCGCCCCCGAACGCCTGCTGACGCCGCGCTTCCAGGGCCTGCTCGAACAGGCGCAGGTTGCCTTGTTCGCCATCGACGAAGCGCACTGCGTGTCGCAATGGGGGCACGACTTCCGCCCGGAATACCTGGGCCTGTCGGCGCTGCACGAACGCTTCCCCGAGGTGCCGCGCATCGCGCTGACCGCCACGGCGGATACCGCGACGCGTGCAGAAATCCTCGCCCGGCTCGATTTGCAGGATGCGCGCGTGTTCGTCGCCAGCTTCGATCGCCCCAACATCCGCTACCGCATCAGCGAAAAGACCGAGCCGCGCCGCCAGCTGCTCGATTTTCTGGCCGAGCACAAAGGCGAAGCGGGGATCGTCTATTGCAGCACGCGCAAGAAGGTCGAGGAAACCGCCGACGCGCTCAAGCAGGCCGGCTTCACCGCGCTGGCCTACCACGGCGGCATGGATAACGAGACGCGCCGCCGCCATCAGGAAAGATTCCTGCGCGAAGACGGCGTGGTCATGGTCGCCACGCTTGCGTTCGGCATGGGCATCGACAAGCCCGACGTGCGCTTCGTCGCCCATCTCGACCTGCCGCGTTCGGTCGAAGGCTACTATCAGGAAACTGGTCGCGCCGGCCGCGATGGTGAGCCCGCTGAAGCGTGGATGGCGTGGGGCCTGCAGGATGTGGTGACCCAGCGTCGCTTCATCGACGAAAACGATGCTGATGACGCGCACAAGCGCATCGGCCACGCCAAGCTCGACGCCCTGGTCGGCCTGTGCGAAGCGGCGAGCTGCCGCCGCGTCGCGCTCTTGAGCTACTTCGGCGAAGCCAGCCAGCCCTGCGGCAATTGCGATGTCTGCCTCAATCCGCCGACCTTGTGGGACGGCACCGAAGCCGCGCAAAAGCTGCTGTCGACGGTGTATCGAACCGGCCAGCGCTTCGGCGCCGGGCATGTGCTCGACGTGCTGCTAGGCAAGACGACGGAAAAGGTCGACAAGTTCGGCCACGGCGCATTGAGCGTGTTCGGCATCGGCGCCGGGCAAACAGACAAGGTCTGGCGTGCCGTGCTGCGGCAGCTGGTGGTGCGCGACCTGCTGGAGGTCGACCACACCGCCTATGGCGCACTCAAGCTCACCGCAGCGGCGCGCCCCGTGCTGAAAGGCGAGGAACAGGTATGGCTGCGCGCCATTGAAGTCCGCGCAAAACGCAGCAAGACGCGCCTAGCGGTCGACCACAACGACGAGGATCCGCTGTTCCTCGCGCTGCGCGCCTGGCGCCGCGAAACCGCCAACGAAAAAGGCATTCCCGCCTACGTCATCCTGCACGATGCCACCCTGCGCGAGATTGCTGCGCGTAAGCCGGCTACGCTTGTAGATCTCGGCGAGATATCGGGGTTGGGGGCGAAAAAGCTGGAAGCATATGGCGAGGCGGTGCTGGGGGTGGTGGCGGATGGATGACCCGCACTTGTTCGGTTGTCTTTGCTGACAAGGAATGACAGAGCGCAGGGCGTAACAACCCACGGGTATTGCGCCACTTGTGGACACTTCATTTCGGCGGGTGCGTTTTATTTGTTGCGGCTTGCGCTTGCTGGATTGTTTTTGAGTGGCGGGTATTCGGCCATTCCTGCCATTCTCGGTTGCATTAAACCTGAAAAAACAACCCCGCCGAAGCGGGGGTAAAGATATAAAAGGATTGTCGATCTGGCATCAATAACTTCACTGATCCGATGACTTCCGCCAGACGCTGACATAAAGCCCATCCTGCACATCGTAGTCAAAAAAGTGTACGCCATCCGAGGCCCGGAATACGGCAAAACAATGTTCCTCAAGTCCTCCTGTTGCCATTACCCCTCCTCGTTGTTGTGGCAGAGCCTTGCAGTAGGTATTGTTTTTTTCATCGATACGCCACTTCCCGGGGACATCCGCAAATCCGTGTTTGAATCCCTTACTCACTAAAGTGCCGTCTGGATTATGGGTGATAATTCGCCTGCTCTTAACTCCTTTCCAGTCGACGATACCCGGGAAATACGCCTTCAAGTCCTCTGCACTTACTCGAGGCAAGCCTTGGGCTGCCATTTCCTTCAAGTTTGGAGGAGCTGCTGGAAATTCTTCGGCAAAGCATGTACTGAAGGGCATCACGAGTGCGGCTGCCAAAACAGCTAAATAACGGCGTTTCATACGTAACTCCTGTCTCTAAAGATAAGCTGTTCGCAATGGGAAACCACATCCAAATTTCAATATAGACTTTACAAGAACAAGGCACTGGGATTTCTAGATATTGAGATCTCGCTGCCCAACGATATTCACAGCCAGCTTTGACCCGTTTCTGCCCCCATGTGCTGGTCAGCCCGACTGTCCGGTTTGGCCTGCGGACGTACTTGCCGTGCTGGGTGTAAGACCGCTTCGACAGAATAAGTGACGTTGAATTGGTTTGTTCAAACTGACTGGTTGTCGGACGATGCATTCGGTCGGAATTGATTCATTGAATCCAGACCATCATCCGATTATGCTGATTCAAGATGGCCGTTACCCTGTGATTGAGTGCGGGTAGCGGGGGCTTGTACGCAACGCAACTTGTCTGGGGTCAAATTGATGTCACACATGATTATGCTCGGTACGCGCAAGGGTACGGTGATTTTTGATCGTTCGAATGCTGGCTGGGTGCCTCGGCCTATCGAGCATCCTGGTATCCCGGTGTGTTACGCGGCGCGCGATCCGCGTGACGGGACGTTGTGGGCTTCGCTGGATCACGGTCACTGGGGGCCCAAGTTGTCACGCTCACGCGATAACGGGTCGACGTGGGTGGATGTGTTGTCTCTGAAATATCCGGAAGGGGCGCGTTACATCGTCAAATATCTGCCCACGCCGGATTTCGACCCGGAGGCCCCGACAGGGCAGCCCGAATACAAGGACGCGACGGTTTTCAAGATATGGAGCCTGACGTTTGGCCCGGCCGAGCAACCCGGCAGGCTGTATGCCGGCACGATACCCGGCGGCTTGTTCGTCAGCGATGACGGCGGGGACAGCTGGACGCTCAACCGACCGCTTTGGAATCATGAAAGCCGGGGCGGCGATCTGTTCGCAGGCGAGGCGACCAGCGAGAACCAGTGGAGCGGTACGCCGGCCAGCATTGACTATGGTGTGTTCGAGCCCGGCATTCATTCCATAGTGATCGACTCGCGCGATCCACGGCATATGCATGTCGCGGTATCCTCCGCAGGTGTGCTGGAAACCACCGATGGAGGCCAATCCTGGACGGGCCGCAACCAGGGCATGTTGAACGATTACACGCCAACCCCGGAATCAGCCTGGGGGCACGATCCGCATTTCGTGGCCGGCTGTCAGGAGCAGCCGGACCATCTTTGGCAGCAGAACCACTGCGGTGTGTTTTATAGCAACGATGGCGCGAAGAAATGGAGAAAAGTCAGCCAGCCCGATGCCGGCGTACATTTCGGGTTTCCGATCGCGGTCGATGCGCAGGACGGACAGACGGCATGGGTTGTTCCCGCGCGCGGGGACATGGAACGCATGGCGATAGGCGGGGGCTTGTGCGTGGCGCGAACAACGGACGGCGGGCAATCGTGGCAATCCTTCCACAACGGACTGCCGCAGGAAAACGCGTATGACATCGTGCTGAGGCATGGCCTCGACGTGTCGGGCGATACCCTGTGTTTTGGTGGAACAACCGGTAACGTCTACCTTTCGGAAGACCGCGGCGAGAGTTGGCAATGTCTAGGCAACCACTTTCCGCCGGTGTATTCGGTTCGATTTGGCTGAGCGACATGCCCGCGGTGGAAATGACCCGGCATCTGTACCGTTTTTTTCCGATGCTCGAGAACCGCACGATAGAGGTGCCGGCCGGCTCGGTCGCAGACGTCTTGCGCGCGGTTGACGCGCTTGCCCCGGGCTTCTCCGATTACGTGCTCGACGAGCGTGGCGCGTTGCGCCGGCATGTCAATCTTTCGCTCAACGACACCAACGTGATCGACCGAAAAACGCTCTCCGATCATGTGCCTGAGGGCGCGACGCTCTACATATTCCAGGCGCTGAGCGGGGGGTAGTAATAAGGGCAGCGGCGGGCCGTCGATTGCAGTAGGAGAAGCCCTCCAAAGTGATCAAGCCTTCAGCGCATTCCCCACCACTTCTGCCACGTCCTTCGCCAGGTTTTCGACGGCTGCGATGCGCTCCAGCGCGGCGCGCGCGTGGGCTTGTCGTGCGGGATCGAACTGCCGCCAGCGGTCGAAGCTGCGCGCGACGCGCGAGGCTACTTGCGGGTTGATGGCCTGCAATTCGCTGATCACGTCTGCTGCGAGGGCGTAGCCGCTGCCGTCGGCGGCATGGAAGTGACGCGGGTTGGCGCCGCAGAAACCGCGCACCAGCGCGTAGACGCGGTTGGGGTTCTTAAGGCCGAACGCCGGATGCTGCATCAGCGTACGCACACGCGCCGCGCCATTGGACAGCCGCGAGGTGGCCTGCACCGAAAACCATTTGTCGACGACCAGCGCCTCGTTTTGCCAACGGGCATAAAAATCGGCCAGCGCCGCTTGGCTTTCAGGCAGGTCGAGATTGGCCAGTGTGGCCAGGGCGGCCATCTGATTGGTCATGTTGCCGTCGGTCATGTTGCCGCCGGGCGTGAGTTGCGCAGTGAGGCGTGGCACGACCGAGGTTTTCAGATACGCGGTGTCGCTTTCGCCGAGAAAAGTCAGACACGTGTTGCGCAGCGCGCGCCGTCCGACCTGTGCACCGTCCGGGGCATAGGCTTCGCTCGGTGCAAGTGCTGCCCACACCGCTTCGAATTTTTCGCGTAGCTGGGCAGCGAGCTGGCGGCGCAGGCCCACGCGTGCAGCGTGGATGGAATCCGGATCGATGGCTTGGCCACGTGCAACGACGGCTTCGGCGAGTACCGCTTCGGCCGGCAGGTTGAGGGCTTCGGCGGCAAGTGCGGGGTCGCCACTCAGGCCATCGTCGAGCACGCGCCCGCAGGCCGCGACAAAGGATTCAGGGATCCAGTCGGTGCCCGCACCGCCCGCCGCGATGCCTGCAAGCAAAATCCGTGTCGCCAGACGTTGCCCAGCTTCCCAGCGGTTGAACGCATCGGAATCGTGGGCCATCAGGTGCGCGAGCTCGGCGTCGGTTTGCTCGAATTCCAGCATCACCGGCGCGGAGAAGTCGCGCAGCAGCGAGGCGACGGGTGCGGCGGCAATGGCTTCGAATACAAACGTCTGCGTGGCTTCGGTGAGCGAGAGCACGCGCGTGGTGCCGGTCGCCTGGGCTTCGCCTGCGAGCCTCAAGGCCGCATCGCTGCCATCCGGCAATACCAGACCGAGCGCGACGGGAATATGCAGCGTGCCATCGACAATCGTCTGGCCCGATTCGCCCAGCCGTTTTTCGTAGGCAGTGGGGGCGAGGCCTTGCGTCAGCGTCAGGGTGTAGCGCTGTGTCGCCGCATCCCATGTGCCTGCGGCGTGCAAACGCGGGGTGCCGGCGCGGGCGTACCAGCGGCGAAACTGCGCGAGATCCACTCCCGATGCATCCTGCATGGCTGCGACGAAATCCTCGCAGGTCACGGCCTGGCCGTCGTGGCGTTCAAAGTACAGGTCCATCCCGCGCCGGAAGCCTTCGCGTCCGAGCAGGGTATGGATCATGCGGATGACTTCCGCGCCCTTGTTGTAGACCGTGGCGGTGTAGAAGTTGCTGATCTCGGCGTAGGAGGCCGGCTGGATCGGGTGCGCCATCGGGCCCGCGTCTTCCGGGAACTGGCCGACGCGCAAGCCGCGCACTTCCTGAATACGGGTGACTGCGCGCGAATGGGTGTCGGCGCCGAATTCCTGGTCGCGGAACACGGTCAGGCCTTCCTTCAGCGACAGCTGGAACCAGTCTCGGCAGGTGACGCGGTTGCCGGTCCAGTTATGAAAATACTCGTGCGCCACCACGCGGTCGATGCCCTGGTAATCGGTGTCGGTCGCCGTGTCCGGGCGCGCCAGCACGTATTTGGTGTTGAAGATGTTGAGGCCCTTGTTTTCCATCGCGCCCATGTTGAAGTCGCCGACGGCGACGATCATGTAGAGGTCGAGGTCGTACTCGAGCCCGAAGCGCTGTTCGTCCCAGCGCATGGCTTTTTTCAGTGCCGCCATCGCGTGCCCGCACTGGTCGAGCTTGCCCGGCTCCACATAGACGGCAAGCCGTACGGTGCGGCCCGACGCAGTCATGTATTCGTCTTCCAGCAGATCGAGCTTGGCCGCGACCAGCGCAAACAGATACGCCGGCTTGGCGTAGGGGTCTTCCCAGCGCGCCCAGTGCCGCGTCGCGTCGTCCGCGCACGGGCCGGCCTCGACCGGATTGCCGTTCGAAAGCAGGTGCGGAAAACGCTCGCGATCGGCCTCGACCGTGCAGCTGAACTTCGCCATCACGTCAGGCCGGTCTGCGAAAAAGGTGATGCGGCGGAAGCCCTCCGCCTCGCACTGGGTGAAATAGCCGTCGTGCGAGCGGAACAGGCCCGACAGCTGGGTATTCTTGTCGGGTGCGATGCGCACCACGGTATCCAGCACGCAGGCATCCGGCAACGGCCCGGCAATCGTCAGCAGATCGTTGGCATACGCGTATCGATCTGTGTCAAGCGCGCTGCCGTCGAGCGCGAGGCTGATCAATTCCAGCGCCTCGCCATTCAGCACCAGCGCCCCGCCCGAAACGGCCGGGTTGCGCTTGCAGTGCAGCCGCGAGCGGATCTCGGCATGGTCGTCGCGGATCGCAACATGCAAATCGATCGACTCGATCCACCAGGCGGGTGGGGTGTAATCCTTCAGAAATAGCGTGACGGGGGCTTCGGTGCGCATGGGGTTACCTAAAAGGGGGTGGGGCGGATATCGCTGACGAGGGCAGGTCTACGGCAGCAGCTTTTGCGATTGAGCTGGGGCCACTCAGTCTTGCGCTCAAGTTCGATGAGAACCTCAGAAAGCACCTTGGTTCACGCCACCCAGTTTTCAACGGTGAGGCCGGGATAGTCCCTGAAATCCGCTTCATTGTTGGTGACAAGCGTGAGGCCGAGGCTTGCGGCGTGCGCGGCGATCAGCCGGTCGAGTGCGTCGCGGCGGCGGTCACGGACGGCGGCGGCGAAAATACCGTATTGAACGGCGACAGTGTTATCGAGCGGCAGCACAGGCAGATAAGTCAGCAGATCATCCAGCGCACGCTCGGCAGAGTGTTTGGTGCCGGGGTCGCGCTCGACGCCGTGTCGCAATTCGGCCAGGGTCACAACGGAGATAACCAGATCGCCGTAATTGAATTCCTGAAAGCGACGCAGCAGGTTGGGCGGATGGCGCTGGATGAGGTGGACGCAGATATTGGTATCGAGCAAGTAGCGCATGAACTTACTTGTCACTCGCCGGTTTGTATTCTGGGCTGTCCTGATGGACTTGGGCGGTTTCGCCCAGGCCACTCCAGTCGCGCTCTTTCTGCTCGTGGAATTCGCGGCCTTCGGCCATGAAGCCGGGCGGGAATGCGGCGAAGGCGTCCGCAAGTCCGGTCAGCTTGCGCTTGACGACCGGACGTAATACCAAGGTATCGCCGACTTTTTCAATCTCGACGTCCTGGCTGGCCTCGACGATGGCGAGTTCCTTGGGGATGCGAACGGCAAGCGAATTGCCGCTTTTGAAGACGCGTGTGAGCATGGCTGACCTCCTGTGTATATACAGGATATACTCCCGTTAATCCGGGCGCAAGCCATTGTTTACACGCCCTGTTTCAGGCTCGCCTCGATGAAGATATCAAGGTCGCCGTCGAGCACTTTCTGCGTGGCGGAGACCTCGACGTTGGTGCGCAGGTCCTTGATGCGGGAGTTGTCCAGCACATACGAGCGGATCTGGTGGCCCCAGCCGACGTCGGATTTGCCGGCCTCGAGCTTGTCCTGCTCGGCCTGGCGCTTGCGCAGCTCAGCTTCGTACAGCTTGGATTTCAGCATCGACATCGCTTCGGCGCGGTTCTTGTGCTGCGAGCGGTCGTTCTGGCACTGCACGACGATGTTGGTCGGCAGGTGGGTGATCCGCACCGCGGAGTCGGTCTTGTTGATGTGCTGGCCGCCGGCGCCGGACGCGCGATAGGTGTCGACGCGCAGGTCGGCGGGATTGATGTCGACTTCGATCGAGTCGTCGACTTCGGGGTAGACGAAGATGCTGGCGAAGCTGGTGTGGCGGCCGCCGGACGAATCGAACGGCGATTTGCGCACCAGCCGATGCACCCCGGTTTCGGTGCGCAGGGTGCCGTAGGCGTAATCGCCCTCGATCTTGATCGAGGCCGACTTGATGCCGGCGACGTCGCCTTCGGATTCTTCCAGCAGTTCGGCCTTGAAGCCCTTGCGCTCGGCATATTTCAGGTATTGCCGCAGCAGCATCGACGCCCAGTCGCAGGCTTCGGTGCCGCCGGCGCCGGCCTGGATGTCGATGAAGCAGTTGTTGGGGTCGGCCGGGTTGTTGAACATGCGGCGGAATTCCAGCCGGGACACGTCCTGCTCGATGGTCTCGATGTCGGCCTGCACGGCGGCAAGCGTGTCGTCGTCGTTTTCTTCGCGCGCCATCCCGAACAGTTCGGCGGCGTCCTTCAGCTCGGACGCCACGCGGTCGAGCACCAGCACCACGTCTTCCAGCGACTTGCGTTCGCGGCCCAGTTCCTGGGCGCGGGCGGCGTCGTTCCAGAAATCGGGCGCTTCGGACAGGCGGGCTACTTCTTCGAGACGATCTTTCTTGTGATCGTAGTCAAAGAAACCCCCTGAGTTGGGTGGCACGCTCGTCCAGGTCGGCGAGTTTGGATTCGATCTGATTGAGGTTTTCGGCTTCCATGGCGGCTCGTTACTCAGGCGGAAAAGCCGCGAATTATAGCCCACGCCACGATCATCCCCAGCCCGACTGCGCCCATGCCGGCCATCGCATGGCGTGCCATGTTCCAGCCGCCGATGAACAGCGCGAGTGCTGATTTGAATGCCAGGTTGGCCAGCGTGGCGATCGTGACGACATTGACCGCGACGGCCACCGTCAGCTTATCCAGGCTGAGCAGGCGCAGGCTGGACAGCGTGATGGCGTCGACATCGGTCAGCCCCGACACCAGCGCCACGCCGTACAGTCCGCGGGTGCCCAGCAAGTCGGACAGCCAGGCGGCTGCGAGCAGGACGCCCGCATACAACAGGCCGAAACCGAGCGCCGGGCGCAGTTCGGTGGGGTTGTCCATCGGCAGTTCGGGCATCCCGCCCTGCGGCTGCAGTTTTCTCACACCGTAGGCGGCGCCCAGCCCGCCGGCCACCAGTCCGCCGGCCAGCACCGGCAGCATTTGCGACAGCACCGACGGCGCCAGCACGGCCGCCAGCACGCCCAGCCGCACCAGCACCACGAGGTTGGCCAGCACGATGACGATTACCGCGACCGGCAGCATCGCGCTGTTGGCGCGGGCGTGGCGACTGAAGGCCAGCGTCGTGGCGGTGGACGACACCAGGCCGCCGAGCAGGCCGAGCACTACCGCGCCGCGCTGTTGCCCGACCAGCCGCAGCGCGGCATAGCCCGCGAGACCCACGCCCGCGATCAGCACCACCATCCACCAGATCTGATAGGGATTCAGTGCGCCGTAGGGGCCGTAATTGCGGTTCGGCAGCAGCGGCAGGATGATCAGCGACAGCACCGCGAACTGCAGAACGGCCAGCAGGTCGCGCCGCGAAAGCTGCTGGCTCATGCCGCGCAATTCCGGCTTGAAATACAGCAGGATGGTTGCCGCGATACCCAGCATCACCGCCAGCTGGATCTCGTTATGCCATACCAGCACGCCGAGGCCGTAGCACAGCATCAGCGCCGCGACCGTCGTCGTGCCGGGGTCGCCGTCCGGCTGCGGATCCCTCAGATAGGCCGCAATGATCATCGCGCCGACCAGCAGCAGCCCCACCGCAATCAGCCAGGGTTCGCCCAGCACGGTCGCCAGGTGCGTCGTCAGCACGCCCAGCAGCGCTGTCAGCGCAAAGGTGCGCAAGCCCGCCTTCGCCGCCGGGTTGCGCTCGCGCTCCAGACCCATCAGCAGGCCGATCGCCAGCGCCACCACGTAGCGCGGCAGCGTTGCCAGTTCGGGAGGAAGCCATGCGATCAGTTCATTCATCCAGATTCTTCTTTTCGGAAACCTTGCAGCATTGTGACGCCAGTTTGCAATATAAGCGTGCTTGCATTCGTTTCATTGCGTCAGGCAAGCGGTCGCGAATTCATGCAGCGAACTCATAGGCGATCCGCGTCCTGCGCCCGCGCCAATACGGCTTGCGCCCCTGCGGCAGCAGCCAGGCCACCTCGCCCGTGGTCGGCACCTGCATGCCGTTGCGCCACTGGTAGCCTGACCAGCGGCCTTCCCACGGTGTGGGGACGACCTGGCCGCCGACCGTGCGACCGCGCGCCGTCCGCCGTGACCGTTTCCACCAGTCCGCTGTCGTCGAAACTGAACAGCAGTGACACCGTGATCGCCGCGTCGGTCAGCGTGGCGCGGGCCGAGCGCGCGTCCACCACCTGCCAATGCACCCCCTGGCCGGGCAGCAGCGCGGTCGGGTAGCACGTTGCCTCGGCCAGGAAGCGCATTAGCTCGCCCTCGGCCACGTTCCGGCGTGCCACGTAGCGCGAACAGCGAGACCAGCCCCAGCAGCGCGGATTGCAGGATGCCTTCGCCAGACACATAGGCATCGTGAACATATACCGGCAGGCCGGGCAGCATGGCGATGCGACCGTCCCACACGAACCCGGGCCGATGGGTCACCACACGCTGGCGGGAGGTGAACGGTCGCCAGCGGTCGCCGGCCTCGCCCAGATTGAATCGGCCGGCGTGCTCGATGTCAACGGCGGCGATAAAGGGCGTGCCGTCCTTGAGCACCGTCCTCAGATAGCGCTGTACGGGAGTAGGCAGGGAAGCGAGCGCACGAAAATCCACCTGCCCCGTTGTGGGCAGCCGTTGCGCGATCAGGCGATCCGCAAGTATCCGGGTACGGCGCGCCCAGCGGCGTTTGCCCCACGCCACAGCACCCGCCAGGGCCAGCAGCAGGCCGGCCAGCAGCCCGAGCGCCAGGCTCAATTTCTTTGCCTCCACAGTGACAAGTGCTCAGGTCCCCATCATCCGGTGATCTCGATCACCTCTGCCAGCGGCCGGCGCGGCGTGGCATGCACCGCGTTCTCTGCATGGCCCAGCCGCAACAGCACTTGCGCATGGCCGCTGCGTCCCGTGAGCTGGCGCAATTTCGTGCGCAGCGATGCCACCTCGATCGGCTGATTCAGGAAGGAGGCCTGCAGGTTGCTCTGCGTGGCCGTCAGCAGCAGCCGTTGCAGTGCCTGGCCGGCGGCGATCCAGTCCGCGGGCGTGTCTCCGGGCGTGCCGAGGACGGCGAGCACGGGCGAGGCGTCGGCGAGCTGGATGTCGCGGGCCGCCACGCCGTAGCCCATGTCGAAGGTGCGGACCACGGCTTGCGCGACCGGCAGCGCCAGCCCGGGCAGGGCAAGCCCGTCACCGCGGCGGCGCGGGTGCATCCAGGCCGCCAGTTCGCGCCGCCACGCCGGATCGGCCCATTGCTCTTCGTCGCCTTCGGCGACCAGTTCTGCGGCCTGTTGCCGCTGGGCCTTGCTGTCGAGGATATGGAGCCAGGCGCCTTCGTGCGTTGCCGCCTCGGCCAGTGCGTCGAGCGCCGCCGGCGCGACGGGGCGGTCCGTAAAGGTGCGGCGGTAGGTGCGGCGCAACGCCACGGCATCGAACAGCGCGGCCAGCGCCGCATCGGGTGCAGAGGCGGGTGCCAGGTCGAGCGTCGCCAGGCAGTCGGGATCGGCAGGATCGCTGGGCGCTTGCAGCGTGGGCGTCAGTTGCAAATGCGCTGCGGCAACGCGCAGGTTGAACAGGGCACAGGCGCAACTGATCGTCAGTTCGCGATCGTCCGGATCGTTCACCGGCAATGCTCGGGTACGATCGGCCAACAGATCGATACAGGAACTCCGAATCCGGAACACCCATGGCTGGGTGTTGTGGCTCGAGGGAGCAAGAACAGCAGTGCGGATCAGCGTCGCAGCCATATCGTTGGTCAGGGACCACGCTGTCGAATTCATGCCCTCTCCCCAGGTACCGAGGTTCTAAATAAAGCACAGATACGGTGTCTTCGCATCGTATGTCCGGATCAGGATTCGGTCCGGACCAGGATGCTGAATCACCCGGAACTGGGTATCGATTTCATTATCGGAGATGGAACAGGCGTGTGAGAGCGGCAGCTACGCAGCGAATCGCAGCGCTGCCGAGCGGGATGGCGGGTGGACGAAAGCGGAGAAAGTGTCAGGCAGGGAGGCGGCGCGTGCGGAGACGCGCGAAGAGGGAGATTCCTTGGTTGCGCGCCACTAGAGCCCAATGAAGCGCATGGCGCCCGGGGCTGGCCAGGAACGGAGCGCCGGCCATGCCATGCGTCAAGGTGAGGCGGCATCCCGACAAACCTGACTGTCAAGCCGTGCTACAGCCATGATGTGTGGAATGGCCTTATTCGAATTGCCAAGAAAAATTAGGGGGGCCGCCTCACCGAGACGGCCCCCATGTCCATTGATCTTACTAAGGCCGTACGCCGGCGGTTTTTCTAGTTGACCGCGTACCCTCTGGCCTGCAGGCAGGTGGCTTTTGCACGCTCGTATGCAGCGGCGGCATTGCTGGCACCGCTGGCCTGGGCCGCTGCCTGCTGCTGTTGGGCGTTGTTCTGCTTCACCGCGCCGCCGATGGTACCCATGACCGCACCAGCGGCGGCCCCCTTGCCTGTATCGCCCGCGATCGCACCAATGATTGCGCCGCCCGCAGCACCCTTGAGCGCACCTCTCGCAGCGCCGCCCGAGGGTGGCGGTGGCGGCGGTGGTGGCGGGGCCGCTCTGGAAGGATCAAATCCGGTCTGCTGAACGGCCCACTGGTAGCAGGCGTATTCATCCTGCTGCTGCTGCTGAGGCGACTGGCCTTCCTTGGGGTAGACGTATTGCTGGGCAAGGGCAGACTGGGCTGAGAGCCCGAACACCAGCGCCGAGAGAACTCCGTAGATCTTGTGCATCATGCATCCTTGAAAATGAAAATAACCGTGTTTACTTCAGGCAGGTCTTGACCGAAGACCAAATGGCAATGCCTTCCGCGCTGCCGATGACTGCGTTGCTGCCAAGTTTTGCGGCCAGTTCGGCCAGTTGGGTGCGGCTGCGGTAATCGCCGCCGCCGGAAATACCCTCAAAGATTCCCGTTCCGCCTACCAGCGTGAATTGTCCATCACACATGCCGGGCTGGCCCTCGCAGTCGAAACGGGCGTAGATCGTATCCCCTTCGCTCGCGTCGATCGAGCATTTTCCGGTCGCCTGGGTGGCGTTGCTGGTCAGGTCGAATTCTTGGGTGACGGCGCAAACGATGTCCGCACCGTCCATCAGCCCGCCGCCATCCTCGGTGAACATCATGCCTTCGAAGCTGCCCTGGAACAGCAGTTTCTTGGGCTCGACCGCGTAAAAGTTGCCGTGCGCTTCCCAGGTCGACAGGAACTTGTCACGCACCTGCTGCACCGCCGTATCGGCAGGAGCTGCATCCGCGGCAGGCGTTTCTGTGGCAGGCGCCTCGGCCCAGGCAGACAGGGTCAAGGTTGCGGCAAGCATGCCGGCCAGAAGTGGCATGGAAGTGATTTTCATGGTGAGCCTCCGTAGTGGTGATGAAATTTCCGACAAGTCTAATCCTACTCCAGCTTGCCTATCAGCGTCATCGTGTGTCAACCGAGCAGCATGTCCGGATCCTGCCTGAAATAGCGGTCGGTGATCTGCATCAGCGCCTCGTGCGCACGTTCGTCCCCCGTGTTGACGAATTGCGCATACAAGGCTGGCGCGATGGTCGCGAATGCGTCGAGCAGCCGTGCGTCGAAATGGCTGTCGCGCCCCTGCTCGAGGATGGCCGTCGCCTCGTCGTAGCCGAGCGGCTCCTTGTAGGGGCGGCGCGAGGTGAGGGCGTCGAAGACGTCGGCGATGGCGAAGATGCGCGCCGTCAGCGGGATGGCATCCCCGGCGAGGCCGTCCGGATACCCCGTGCCGGCCACCTTTTCATGATGGCCGCCGACCACCGCAGTCGCATCGGCAAGCCAGGGCGCGCGTCCGACGATATCGAGCCCGTGGCCGACGTGGGATTTCATTTCCTCGAACTCCTCCGGCGTCAGGCGCCCGGGCTTGAGCAGGATGTGGTCCTGGATGCCGATCTTGCCCACGTCGTGCAGGAACGCGCCCTTGATCAGCGCCCGGATCGTGTCCGCATCGAGTCCGATCGCCTCGGCCAGGTGCACCGAATAGATCGTCACGCGGTAGTTGTGGGCATCGGTGTCGGCGTCGCGCTTGGCGATGGCGCTGCCGAGCACCCGGATAGTCTCGAGGTTGGCGTCGAGCAGACTGGCGGACAGCGTGGTCACGCGCCGCATCATGCGCAGCATGATCGGATAGAGCACGAGCGCGGTCACCAGCACCGCGGCGAGGGCGAAGCCGGCCGCGCGCGCCAGACGCTGATCGAAGGCCAGCAGGTGACGCGCGCTCGGTGCATAGAGCGCGAGCACCTGGCCGAGCACGCTGCCGTCAGCGGCATGCAGCGGTACCTGGACGAAATAGAGCCGGGCCGCCTCGATCTTCACCGAACGCGCGGCCACCTGGCCGAGGGAGCCGGGCCGCTGGCGGGCGAGAAATGCGACTGCCGCGTCATGCTGCGCAAAATCGCGCCGTGCAAGATGTGCGGCCAGGACGTCGCCGGCGTCGTAGAGGGTGACGGCGACGATGCCGCCTTCGCTCGGCGGCAGGTGTTCGCGAGCGAAACGCTCAAACTCTGCCTGGACCGCGCCGTCGCGCACGGCGTCGGGATCGGCCAGCGTCGCGCTCGCCTCGGCAACGAATTCCGCCGCGCGCTGCACTGCAAGCTCGACCGCCGTTTCGTGCATCTGCTGCTGTTCGATCCAGTAGACCACCCCTGCGGCCACGCCGGCAATCAGCAGCGCGGTCAAGCCGATGCGGCGCAGCAGCACCCGGTGCAGCGCCCAGGTGGCGCGGTGCGTGTGGTGGGTCATCATGATGGCGCGGTCCCAGTCACGGAAACTTGCGGGATTTACCCCTTGCGGCGGCTGTTGCGGTCCTGGACTTCCTGTGACACCAGGCGGGCGATCAGGATCGCCGGGTAGAGCTGGCCGACCAGCGCCTCCATCACCGCCAGGGAACGGGCGACGGGGTGATGCGCGACGATATCGCCGTAACCCACGGTGCTGAGTGTCGCATAGCTGAAATACAGCCAGTTGTTCGAGAAGTCGCTCCCACTGTCGAGGGGGCCGGTGAAGGCATCCGGAAAATGCAGTGCCGTCAGTTCGTAAGCTCCGGCCCAAGTCACCCCCAGCAGCAGGTAGGCAGCGATGGCGCCCTGAATGCGGTGATAGGTTACCGGGCCATCGCGGAATACCTGGCCCAGAATGACAAGGGTCAACATCCCGAAAGACAGGATCACAAACAGGGCTTGCCACTGCGCAAGGAGGATCGAGGGCGCATCGCGGTCGATCCAGTGCAGCACGAGCGCGATGACGATCACCACCGCAATGGCCACCAGGTTCCTGATCCGCTCCGACGCTGCAACAATGCCGCCGAGCAAAAGCAGCGAGAAGGCGATGTCGTCCAGGATTTCTCCCCAACTCCACATCGCTTCAAGCGGGGGCAGCACCAGCACGCTCAGGATCAGAAGCGTGAGAAAGGCCGACAGTCCAGGGTCGGACCGCCAGAACCGCACCAGCATGCCTCTGAAATGATTGAGCGTCACGCTATCTCCATGGTAATGGCCGGCTGGAACGAGGATTATTATCCTTTGGCCGCAATCAAGCCGGCTCCGCCAGCATAGTCGGTATGTCCAGTACGCATGCAATAACGAGGCATATCAGCCTTATTTACGCGTCCTTGTCTTTTTTCGGCACTTTCTGCGGGAGATTTGCATCGTACGTCGCCTGCATTTTCTTCAACTTGAGAACGCCGTAAAAAACGGTGGCGGCCATGGAGAAGACCAGAATGCTGACGAACAGCCTTTCCATGACGAACGCGGCCTCACGGTTGGCAATGTAACTGGCAACGATCAGGCCGAGAATGGCAAAGTTGATGCTCCAGTTCACAGGCCTCGACACGACGTAGTGCAGGGTGCCGAACCCGGCGAGCTGGTAGAGCATGAAGGGCAGGATCGCGACCGCCGGCAGCATTTCGGCGCCCAGATTGGTGTCGGGGGTGACGTTTATCACCGCATGCAGCAGCGTGCTGGACGCAAGTTGATGGAACAGCGGGGGCACCGCGCAAAGAAAGGGAACCGCGCCCAGTAGTTCGAGCACCAGCGCACCGCTCCAGAGACCTGTCTTGGAGGAATTGTCCGCTCCCTCGCCGGTCGAATGCGTGCCGACGAACAGGCCGGCGATGATGGCTGCCGCGCTCGACAGCATCAGCAGTTCAACCGTGACGCCGAAGCTTGCGGCGTCGCCGGTCTTGACCAGCAGCAGGGCCAGAAAACCGGGAAGATAGAACATGACGCGAACCATGCGCGCCCAGACGCGGGCGTCGCGTTCCGGTGGCAGGATCGGCAGCGCAAGTCCATCCATGCCGATTGTGGGTCTGCTTTTTGACATATTCCCCTCCCCGATGAAAAAACACTTCCACGCCCGCGACATACTTGGCATGGTTCTGATTCTTGCAAAAGATTCGGCAACGCCATGAATGCCGGTCGCCGGCATGAATCATAATCCAGGCAGGGACGTGTCTGGAATACTGTAGACATCGAAGGCAGGTCTTGGAATTGTCCGCATTAAGAATTCGAGAACCTCCTATGGCCCTGACCCATATGAATATCTTCCATGATTTCCCTGCGGGATGCTCGCTCTGCATCGCGGCCACCATGCTTGCAATGCTGGCCGGCTGCAGCGCCGACGTGCAACCGGAGGCACCTGAGCCGCGTGCGGAAATCCAGATCAATCTTTGCGCATCACCACAGGATGTCATTAAGGGGCTGGCACTGCATCCCGATGGGGCGGTGCCAACGGAAGCCTGGTATTTCGATACGCCGGGGCTGGAATTCGCACGGCGTGGCCTCGTTTTTCGCCTGCGGCAGGGCGATCGCACACCCGAACTGACGCTGAAGGTGGCCAACCAGGATTGCACGGATATCAAGCCCGGCACAATTCCCAAGGATGCAGGCAAGTGCGAGTACGACAATCATGGCGCCGTCTTCAGTGGTGCGGTATCCCTCACCAACGCACTCGACGCGGAGAGCGCTCGCGCGCTGACTGCAGGCCGACTGCCACTGGGAAACGCGCTCGCTCCGGCGCAGGTCGCGTACCTGCGCGATGTCGTCGCGGCCTGGCCCCTGGTGTCCGGCATCCGGCCGATCGGCCCTGCGCAGATCCGGCAATACCGTGCGAAAAAGGCGGACTACGATGTCAATGTATGGACCTTGCCTGCGGGTGAAACCGACATCGAGCTTTCGGAGAAAACGAGTTTCAAGAAGGTGCTGGAGCGCCGCGCTGAACTGTTAACGATGATCTCCAGGAGCGGGACCGCGCTGTGCCCCGATCAGGCAGGGCAGGGGGCCACGCGCCTCAGGATTCTGCTGCAGCAGCCCTGAGCAGGTCGTCATTGGTGGCGGTGGTGCTTGCCTGGTTCCAGCGCCAGCTTGGCGACCGCTTTCTTGGGTTCGCGGCCTTCGAGGTCGGCCAGCAGGCCGGCATCGCTCAGGTCGAGCGGGTGCGAGTTATCCCAGTCGTGGTGCGCGATGCGGTGCAGGCGCTCGACCACGTCGGCGTCGCGTGACTCGATGGCGAGTTCGCGCCGGCCGTCGAAACTGCCGGGCGCGAAATTGATCGACCCGACAACACCGGCGATGCCGTCCGCCAGCAGCATCTTGGCATGCAGTTTCAGATGCTTGAGCGTGTGCACCTTGACACCCAGGTCATCCAGGATGCGCAGGCCGCTCACGCCTTCCACCAGCTTGTCCTTCTTGAGCGTATGGGGTGGGCGCACCATGAGGTGCATTTTCACCCCGCGACTCGCTGCCCGCACCAGGTGCTCGATGACCACTTCGTCCTGGTAGCGCTCGTTCTGCAGGAAGAGGGTGTGCTTCGCTTCGTCGATGAACTCGCAGAGCCGCCGGCGGCCGTTGATCGGGCACCAGATGAGATGCGCCTTGTCGCCCGGATTGAAGTCCTGGCGATTCCAGTCGGCATCGAAGCAGTCGACGATCTCGCCCACTTCGTGGCGATGTGCGGTGACGATCGCGTAGTCGCGCGTTTCGGTCAGGTTGCGGGGTTCCCAGTTCAGCGACTTCACCAGAGCGATCTCGTCGTCCACCACCATCGATTTTTCGTGGGTGAGGGCGAAGGCCGGATTGGTTTCCGCGACTTCGATTCCGGCCGCCTCCAGTGCCACGCGGGTGGCTTCGTTTTCAGGTTCGCCGCCGCGACGGGCGGGGTTCAGCATCACCTGGACCTTGACGCCGCGCAGGTGTGCGGCGATCACTGCATTGAGCAGCGCCGGGTCGGAGAACAGGAACATCTTGATGCGCAACGATTTCCTGGCCGCTGCAATGGCTTCGAGAATCGGCCGGGCAGAGTCGTCGGGCAGAACGATCAGGGAACGGTGCATGGGAACTCCAGGATTCAGGCGCCGGAATACGCCGGCACGGATTTACTTCGGACGCGGTTATTAAAAGCATAGACGCGGTTCACAGAACGCGTTAGCCCGCTGTCATCCCTTGTGGAGCGGCTCGCTGAACATGACCCGAGCGCGTCCAGGAAAACTGGATTGTAATCCTGTGGGCTTAGCCCTGTGACATCATCGTGATCAGCTTTGACGGGCCGTCGAGGGCAGCTTCCACGCGGTCGTGCAGAGGCGTGTCAATGCATTGTTGCCTTAGTTGCTGAACGCAACGTCCAGGGTTGCAAATAACGCGTAGCCCTCGGGGCGGTTCTGCGCCCAGAACTCCCAGTAACCACGCAGGTTCAGTGAAGCCTGCCCGCCGTTGGCGTCGAATGTGTAACCCAGTTCCGGGCCGATGGCGGCAACCCGCGACTTGAAGTCTCCCAGGATGGCGGACTGAAGCGCGCCGAGTGCCCCGGCGGTCGGGTAGCGGTCGGCACTCAGCTGGTAGTACACATACCCCGCCAGCCCGAGCAGCCAGTCGTTCGCCATCGTCTGCGACACCGCCCAGTCCAGATGGGCATCCACCCCGCTCGTATAGTCGGTGTCGGGGTTCTCGAAGTTGTAGGTGAAGCCGAGCACCGCGGAAAACTCGCGTCCGCTGTGCGGATTGAAATAGGTGTAGCCGCCGCCCGCGTCGATCGCGCCATGCCCGATGCCGATGTTGGCGAGGCGCTGGCTGTCGTAGGCGCCCAGCGGAATGTTGCCGGTCAGGTAGGTCATCCAGTTATGCACGCCGTCAGCCCAGGCGAGACTCACGACCGGCGACAGGTCGGTGCCCCCGCTGTCCGAACCGGAGGCATAGGACTGCAGGCCAAGGGGTCCGGACGAGATGGCGTTGTCAGCCTGGACGCGCTCGGTGCCAACGCCGAAGCCCAGTCCGACGAATCCCTGCCCGCCGAGGAATTTTGTCTCCGGCGCATAGCCTGGCTGCACGTTCAACAGGGTTAGCTGGGTGTCGTTTCCGTCGGAAAGAACCAGTCCCTGCGGCAGGATCCGGGATTCCTCCATTTGGCCGCTGTAATAGTAGGGCATCAGATCGAGCGACCATCCCGGAGACGGCGGCACGGCCGCCATGCTGGCGACTTGTCCCGACAGCCAGAAGGAGCCGCCCCCTTCATCGGCGCGCCCGGCCAGCGGGACCAATGCAACGGCGAGGAGCAGGGCCGCATTGGCGCCGGCGGTGAGGCGGCGCAGGGTTCGATGCCGTGTCATCTCGGCCGGGGCATGCGGGAAGTCCATCAGGGCGGGATCGAAACATCCTTCCTGCAGGTCGTCACCCGCCGGCCTGCTGGCCGGCGGGTATCGCCGGAGCTACGGCATTCAGGGCTGTGCCGTTACATACACCAGGTTGTTGCCCTGGAACACCGCGCGGTAGAAATTGCCCCCGCAGTAGAAGTAGTCGATGTTGCCGACCGGTGTCGAGGTGCATCCGGCGGGCAGTGTCCCGACCACCGTGCCCAAAGGCAGCGGTTTGCCGGCTGCTGCTTCAGGGTGTTCGGCTTTGGCAGCCGATGCAGCCGCCGCGCTTGATGCGGCTGCAGCCGATGCGGCCGCTGCACTCGATGCGGCCGCCGCCGATGCGGCCGAAGCTTGTGCTGCGCTCGATGCTGCAGCCTGCTGCTTCTGGGCCGAGGCTGCTTCACTTGCAACGACGGCACTGCCGACGATCACGGTGCGGCGTGCTGCGCGGCGCCAGACGCCGAAGATTGCCTGCGCTTCCGGCACCAGCTGGAATTGCAGCGGAGCCTGGGCCGTCTGCGGCGGGACATCGCCCAGCATCAACAGCACAAAGAGGACGGGGGCGAGAATTGCTGTCTTGAAAATGTTTTTCATTGCCTTGCTCCGGTTGGGCTTACTGTGCGGATGAACTGCTGGTTTCGAGGCGCAGGAAATCGGTTTCTGTCGCGTTCTTCGGCGGCAGGAAGTTGAAAACCGAATCGGTCAGATTGGGATCGACGTTCCAGTCGCTCATCACCACCGTCGTGCTGGGCTGCCCGTAGTGCAATTTATCGGTGACAACGTACTTGAGCGGCAGCGGATTGCCGGCCTCCGGCACCCAGATCTGGAAGTCGACATCCGGACGGCTGAATACCAGATGATCGGTCTTGATCCCGCTGATCTCAGCCTTGCCGACGATGATGGCCGTATACACGTTCTGCATCATCAGGGGGAAGGCGTTCGTGTAGACGAGGTCGCTGGCGGGGGCGATGATGCCAAGGGACTCGCGCGCGTAATCCAGCATCGCCTCGATGCTGTCCGGTGCCGGCAGGCTGGCGTAATAGTTGTGCGATGCGTTGTAGAGGGACAACTTGTTGCCGTCGTAGGAAAAGCTCTGGTCGACGAGGTCACCGTGCCGCTTGACGAGCAGCTTGTTGGGCCGCTTCAGCATGATGACGTTCGAAACGTCGAACTGGACCTTCTGCCCCGTCTCGAGCACCCCCTCGAGGGTGTTCTGCGTGTGCACGCTGAACTGCTTCAGTGACGACAGGTAATCCATCGTGCGTTGCAGGGTCTGCACGGCGGCCGGGTCGATCGTCTGTGCCCGAGCCTGCGTGGGAACGATTGCCGACAGCATGAAGGTCGCGAGAGCGAAGCCTGCTGCAGCCGTCCTGATATTTAATATCGCCATTGTGGCCTCCTGTTGGAAAAAAATTCACTACAAAAACTTGCCGATCAGCGGAAGCCGATGCCGCGTGCGCCGACCTCGACACCGTGAAATCCGGGACCTACGCCCCCGCCTACGCCGATCCAGTCGATGAACAATGCCGTTTTGCCTCCGGTTGCAGGCATTTTGCCCGCGATCAGCTTTTAGCGATAGACCAGATTCTTGCCCTCGATGACCGGATGGCTGATCTCGACCACGGTCAGCGAGTTGTCGGTGCGTCCCGGCTGGTAGACCGACAAGGTGGCGTTGGGCGGATCGTTGCTGAAATTGTCGAGGCCTTCCGAAACTATCCACTCATCCATATAGGCAGGCATTGTGAGGTGCCCGGCGATCCAAACCGGACGGTCCGAGAAATGAAGCGACTGCTGGCTGACATTGACCAAGCGCAAGGATCTTGTCGTCCGCCTTCATCGAGTCGGTGGTTTGCACGAGCATCAGCTGCACTTTCTGGGAAGCGGGTGTCGCAGCGGGCGATTTGGGCGACCCCTGGGCGTAACCGGCGTACGGCAACGCAACTCGGCGTAAGGACCAAAGGCAATGTGAAAAAACTTGTCGAAATGCCAATCTCTCCGGCATGGACTGTACTCTCACCCATTTGGCCTGACCCCTTTGGATCCGGGATGACGTGTCGAAAACGGGCTCAGCATCTCATTACAGTGCCACGCTTCCAAGATAGCCCAACTTCAGGGGCAAGATAACCGGCATTCACAAAATCGTAATTTGAATGCGGGAACGACATCGTGGCTGCATTCGAACGGGTGGGGGCGGGGCTTATTCGCCGTGTCTTGCCCTGATTCATACAGCCTTGACCGGCGGTCCGATGCCCTGTCCGGACACCTTTTGATTTGATGAAGTGCTCCATTGCTTTTGCACACAGGTCTGGAGTACCGTGCCGAGTGGCATGAAAGCCGTTGCGCGTTCGCCACCACCCATTGCCGACGACGGGTTCGAGAGTCATGGCAAGGCAAAGCCGGGGCAGCGTTCGTAGGCGCCAGCCTCTCGGGATGGATCGAAATTTTGGCATTACTAGAGCATCACTGCAGATCATAACGGGAGCATTGCGCATGAAACGGAAAACGACCCATATCCCCTTCGCCGCGAAAGTGGCTGCTTTGCTGCTTGCGACGATGCTCGCCGCCGCCCCGGTCGCTGCGCAGCACGTCACCGGCGTGCCGGGTTCGCCTGGCGCCACCGTGACGCTTGACGGCAAGCAACTGCCGCCGCCGCCGATGAAGTTTGAAGGCGTGATCAAGGAAAGCGCCCTCGATTCCAAACCGTATTGGCCGGCGCGCGTGGTGCCGCCCAAAGGCGCGCCGAACGTGCTGCTGATCATGACCGACGACCAGGGCTACGCCGTGTCGGGCACTTTCGGCGGCGTCATCCCGACACCCGCGCTGGATCGCGTCGCCAGGGCGGGCTTGCGCTATACGCAGTTCCACTCCACCGCGCTGTGTTCGCCGACACGGGCGGCGCTGATCACGGGGCGCAACCATCACTCCGTGGGATATGGGGTGATCGGCGAGTTGTCCACGGGCTATCCGGGCTACGATTCCGTCATCAGCCCGGAAAAGGCCACCATCGGCACGATCCTGCGTGATAACGGTTTTGCCACCTCGTGGTTTGGCAAGAATCACAACACCCCCACCTATCAATACAGTGCTGCCGGTCCCTTCGACCAATGGCCGTCGGGGATGGGCTTCGAGTATTTCTATGGCTTCATGGGCGGCGAGACCGACCAGTGGACGCCCTATCTGTTCCGCGACCACGCCCAGATCTTTCCGTTCGTCGGCAAGCCCGACTACAACCTCACCACCGACCTGGCGGACGAGGCGATCAAGCACATGCGCGACCTGAATGCGGCCGCACCCGACAAGCCGTTCTTCCTCTATTACGTTCCCGGCGGCACCCACTCGCCGCACCAGCCGAAGGCGGAATGGGTCGAGAAGTTCAAGGGCAAGTTCGACATGGGCTACGAGAAGTTGCGCGAGGTGATTTTCGCCAACCAGAAGCGGCTCGGCGTGATCCCGCCCGATACCCAGCTCACGCCGTGGCCGGATTCGATCCCGCGGTGGGACTCGCTTTCCCTGCTGCAAAAGAAGCTCTTTGCGCGTCAGGCGGAAGTGTTTGCCGGCTACGCGGCCTATACCGACCATGAGATCGGCCGCGTCATCCAGGAAGTCGAGGCCATGGGCAAACTCGACAACACGCTGATCATCTACATCGTTGGCGATAACGGTACCAGTCCGGAGGGCACCCTGTATGGCGCCTATAACCAGCTCACCGCCTACAACGGCATCCTGAAAGAGCCTGAAGCCCTGGAGTTGTTGCATTACGAAAACTGGGGCACGGACAAGACCTACCCGCACATGGCAGTGGGATGGGCGTGGGCGTTCGATACTCCCTTCAAGTGGACCAAGCAGGTTGCGTCGCATTTCGGCGGAACCCGGCAGGGCCTGGCCATTTCCTGGCCCGGTCATATCAAGGACGTCGGCGCCATCCGCAGCCAGTTCCACCATGTCATCGATATCGTGCCGACGATTCTCGAAGCGACTGGCATCCGGGCGCCCGAAGACGTCAATGGCATCAGGCAGAAGCCGATCGAGGGCGTGAGCATGACCTACACGTTCGACAAGGCGAATGCCAAGGCCCCGTCGAGGCGCGACACGCAGTATTTCGAGATGGCCGCCAACCGCGGGATCTACCACGACGGCTGGATGGCCAACACGACGCCTTTCGCCCCGCCCTGGGATCTGGCCACCGGCAAGCTGCCCAATGTCATCGACGGCTACAAGTGGGAGCTTTACCACATCGCCGAAGACTACTCGCAGAACACCGACCTCGCCGCGAAGATGCCGGAGAAGCTCAAGGAAATGCAGGCGTTGTTCGCGGTGGAGGCGAAGAAATACAACGTCTTCCCCCTGGATAACACGGCGTTCTCGCGCCTGCTGACGCCGCGTCCGAGCGCGGTTGCCGGAAAAACGGTTTTCACCTACACGGGCGAGAATGCCGGCATCCCGCTCGGCAATGCGCCGAGCATTCTGGACAAGGACTACACCATCACGGCCGAGATTACCGTTCCCAAGGGCGGTGCTGAAGGCATGATCGTGACCCTGGGCGGACGCTTTGGCGGCTACGGGCTTTTCCTGCAAAAGGGCAAGCCGGTCTTTGTTTACAACCTCCTCGATCTGGAGCGGTTCCGCTGGGAAGGCGGTATCGGGGGTGTCGTCGGCGAGGACTTTTTTGGCAGTGCGTTGAAGCCGGGCAAGCACACGCTCGTGTTCGACTTCAAGTACGACGGCCCCGGACCCGGCAAGGGCGGCACCGGCGTGTTCTCGGTGGATGGCCGGGAGTTGGCCCGCAAGACACTCGAGCACACGATTCCGCTGCTGATGACGATCGACGAAACCTTCGACATCGGTCTCGATACCCGCACCGGCGTGGACGACAGCTACAAGCTGCCGTTCCGCTTCACCGGCACCATCGACAAGCTGACTTTCAAGCTCGGGCCATCGCAGCTGACGGCAGCACAGCAAAAGGCGGGTGCAGAAGCCCTCGCCAGAGCGCGAGACTAGGGGGGCGGCGTACAACTGCCGCAACCCGAGCGACGCATGATGCGCTCTCGCGGCAGGAACATTGAACTGCCTGGGGGGCACTCATGAGCGGTACGAGCCGCAACCCGCGGGCCAAGGTCCTCATCTTCGCTGCGGTCGTGGAAGTCGGCACCGGTCTCGTCCTGATGATCGATCCCGTGATCGTCGGCACCCTGCTGCTGGGCGTGGACGTCTCCGGTGTGGGGATTCTGCTCGGCCGTTGCTTCGGCATCGCGCTGTTGTCATTGGGCTTGGCGTGCTGGCCGGGACAGGCTGTCGCCCCGAGATTCACGCCGGCCTTGCGTGCGATGCTGACTTACAACGTGCTGATCGCGCTGTATCTAAGCTATCTTGGCACGGCGGAGCAGCTGGGAGGCGTGCTGCTGTGGCCGGGCGTTATCCTGCACGCTGTTGTGGCGCTGTCGCTGGCCCGGGCGTGGTGCAAGGTTAAACGATCCGAGGTTGCCAACGCCTGACCTTTGCCCGTATTTCTTTGCTGCAACTGCCTGGCTTTCAACATTGCTTATCGGGATTGAGTGCAGTCCGCCTGGAACATTGGACTAACCGCAGCCTCTCGCCCAAGACCGTTCAACGGCCACGGCACTGACATCGACCCGACGGCCACTATGGCGTTTCCGGATTGCGTCTGGTCCGAGTGCACGATGGCCGTTTGATTCGGTTTTCTCCGCCATACCGCCAAGAGTCGCGCATCGATGGCAAATCAGAGACCGCGTCTGCGGTGGAGATGCTGCCCTGAGCTGCATGACCTGGCCGGCACTTCGGTGCAGTCACGGTAAAATTCCAGCTGTAAACCATGTTCCATGCCATCGCGGACGGAATTGACGGGAGATTTTTATCAGCAAACGTGTACCAGGCAAGACGCCATTGAATGCGAGCCATGCACGTGCCCTGCGCTCGATTCGGATACCGGGAATGTCTCGACGCTCGCTTTCCGCTTCAGGACTGATGGCACTGGTGTTCAGCGCCGAGACGGCGCTGGCGCAGGGAGAATCGATCCTCTCGGTCGAACAGGGCGCCACGCCCATGCATCAGTCCGATATGGCCAATCCGCAAGTGGGGCAGGCGCTGGTCGCGGCACCGGAAAAACCGGAGGATATTTCACCGTTCATCCATGACGCCAGATTCAGCGCCCAGTTGCGATCGTTCTTCTTCAATCGCGAAAAGTTCGACGGCAGCCATAGTGAAGCCTGGGCGCTCGGCGGCTCGATCGGCTTCAAGTCGGGTTATCTGGCCGATCGTCTCGCATTCGGTGCGGTCGCCTATACGTCGCAACCTGTTTACGCGCCGGAGGATCGCGACGGCACCCTGCTGCTGCAGCCCGGCCAGGATGGCTACACGGTTGTTGGTCAGGTTTACGGCGAGGTCAAGCTGACCGAGCGGATCTTCGGTGCCTTCGGCCGCAAGGAATACAGCACCCCCTTCATCAACAAGCACGAAGTCCGGATGACGCCGAACACCTTCGAGGGGGTCAGCGTGTACGGAATGGCCGGCGGCGTGGATGGCACACCCGAATGGCGTTTTGGCGGTGGCTACATCACCAAGATCAAGGAAAAGAATTCCGATCAATTCGTCTGGATGTCGCGCGATGCGGGTGCCACCGTGGATCGGGGCGTCTATGTCGCGGGCGCCAATTTTGCGCACGATGATTTCTCGATCGGCGCGATCGACTATTACTCGGCCGACATCATCAATATCTTTTACACGGAAGCCCGCTATGCGTTGCCGCTGTCCGGCGACAGGCAATTGAAGCTGGCCGCGCAATTTGCCGACCAGCGGAGCAACGGCGACGACCTGCTGACCGGGCAGGCCTTTTCCACCCACCAGTGGGGTGTCAGGGCCGACCTGGGCCTGGGTCCGACGCTGCTGACCCTGGCCTATACGGATACGGCGGACGGCGCCGACATGCGCAGTCCCTGGGGCGGCTATCCCGGCTATACCAGCGTGCAGGTGGAAGATTTCAACCGCGCCGGAGAGGCGGCGTTGATGCTCAGGGCCGTCGTACGATTTTTCGGTGCTCGGCGCCGAGGGGCTCAGCGCCTATGCGCTGTGGGTAAACGGCAGCGGGGTGATGGCACCCGACACCAACCAGGACGAGGTCGATCTCAACCTGCAGTGGACGCCCAAAGCGGGGGCGCTGCGGGGCATGTCGTTTCGCCTGCGTTATGCCCAAGTCATGCAGCAGGGTGGAGGCGACCCGAACATCAATGACTTTCGCTTCATCGTGAACTACGATTTCCCGCGTCCCTGAAACCTGGCGTCCAGCCTGGCGGGAAACATCCGGAAGCGGCAGGTGAGCGTCAAGCGTTAACAGACCCCTGGCTCACCCGGGCTGGACGTCCACCGGGGGTGCCGGCCAGCCGGGCGCGCTGCGGATGTTGATGTCGCGCTGCGGGAACGGAATCTCGATCCCGTTCTGCGTGAGCTTCTTCAGGATCTCGACCCGCAGCGCGCTCTGTGCGGCGATGCCGCGGTCGTAGTTGTCGATCCAGGCGTACAGGCGGAAGTTGAGCGAACTGTCGCCGAAGCCGGAGAACCAAGCCCGTGCCGGCGGATTCCCCAGCACCTCCTTGACCTCCTGCGCCGCTGCTTCCAGCAGGCGCACGATCCTTTCCGGATCGCTGCCGTAGGCCACGCCGACATCGATCTCCAGCCGGCGGCGGCTGTCGGACAGCGTCCAGTTGGTGACATCCTTGGAAATCAGGTCGGCATTGGGGATGATCACCTCCGCGCCCTGGAAGGTGCGCACCGTGCTGGAGCGGACGCCGATGCGCTTCACCTCGCCCCAGGTTTCCTGGGTCTGGACGGTATCGCCGACGCTGATGGGGCGCTCCACCAGCAGGATGAGACCGGAAACAAAATTGTTCACGATGCTCTGCAGGCCAAAGCCGATGCCCACCCCCAGCGCACCCGTCAGCAGCGATGCCTTGGTGAGGTCGATGCCCATCGCCACCATGGCCAGCACCACGCCCACGGTCACCAGCACGTAGCGGGTGAGAGTGGACACCGCGAACGGCACGCCGGCCTTCAGATTGAGACGCGGCAGGATTTCCTCTTCCAGCGCCAGGCGCACCACCTTCACCAGGGCGTAGGTGGCCCCCAGCACCAGCAGGCCGGCGACGATGCTCTCCATCGACAGGGTGGCCGAGCCGAGCTGCAGCTTCGCCTTGCTGAATGATTGCGTCATCTTCAGCGCTTCGATCCCGAACCCGAACGCAAACATCACCCCCACGATCCACGCCAGCGCCGCGGTAAAGGTCAGGAGCGTGCTTGCGGCTTGCTGTACCTTGTAGGACTGGAAGCGCACGATGCGCAGGCGGCGTGCCGTCCGGGTCTGCATCAGCGCAAGGATCAGTCCGTAGGCGAGATAGCGGATCACTGCCAGCACCATGGCGAAGCCGAGCGTGCCGAGGATGCCGTTGCGCAGCGTCCGCGACACGCCCAGGTAGCCGAAGACATTGGCGACGATGCTCAGGGCCAGCAGGGCAAGCGCCGCGCCCACGATCAGGCGGAGGGTGGCCGGGGCGAGGAACGGGAACGCCTTCTCCAAGCCGCCACGCCGCAGATCCAGGACCAGTGCGGCGCCCAGCGCGAGGCACTGGGCGATGACCAGCATGCGGCTGGTGAGGGGCAGCAGATCCAGTGCCCCGAGCAGCGATACCGACATCACCGCCACCGCCAGGGTGTACAGCGACAGGTTGATGCTGGACCCCAGAATCTTGCGGGCCAGGATCGCCGCCGGGATCGGCAGCAGCGACCACATGAGATCGTAGAAAATCAGCGGGGCGGGCGGGGCATGCTGGATCAGCGCCAGCAGCGTCACCACCCAGGCCGCCACGCCGGGATGACGGAACAATGCCACTGTCCGCCGCGCGTGCGGATCGGTTTCCGCGTCGCGTGCGATGCGTCCGCGGCTGACGACGATCAGGCTGTAGCTCAGGCCGAACGCCAGTGCGATGATCAGCAGCAGTTCCAGCGCATGCGTGGACAGGTAGCGCAGTCCACGCTCTGCCCCCGTGGACGCAACCGCTCGAACGCGGCCGAATTCATCGGGCTTCGGGGTGACTTTCCAGATCGGCACGTCACGCGCCGACTGCATGCGCGACATCATTTGCTCGCCCTGCGTGTCGAGCTGGTTGGCCATTGCGTTCATCTCGTCACGCAGGCCCGTTGCCTGGCCGAGGGCGCCCAGGATCTGGTCACGATGGGTGCGCACGTCCAGCGCCAAAGCGGCGGCGCTCGGGGCGATGGTCTGGAATTTCGCCAGCAGATCGGGCGGGGCCTGCCGCACCCGGGCCGCTTCGAGCAATTCCTGCCACGCGTTTTCGCTCGACGCGAGTTGATCCAGGTCAGCGTCCAGCGCCTTCGCCTTCGCGGTCAACGCATCGACCGCAATCCCGATTTCCTCGTTATTCCGTCGGATGACGAGCCGCAGGTCCGCCAGCCCATATAGACCGGCCTTGTCAGTGGCCAAACTGCCGGCGGCGTCCCGCGCCTCTGTGAACGCCTTCTGGATCCCGCCCACCTTCGCTGCCAGGGCATCGATGCGCGCGTCGTCCTGCAGTCGGCTGCGGATGCCGAGCACGGCGGCGTCATGCGCTTCGGCCTTGTTCAGGATTTCGGCCAGCGACGGCAGCGCTTCGGATGGGGGGTCCTCTGCGACAGGCGCGGTGATCGCAGTTCCTGCACCGGAGGCCGTATTCACGGCGGCTGCCACGTCCGGCGTGACCGTTGCCAGAGGCAGAAAAGCGATCATGGCCAACGACCCGATGACAGAGCGAACCTGCAGGGCGATCGGGAGGGACATCCGCTTCACCGAGGCGTGGGGCGGCATCACGGCAACACAGGTCGGCAACTTCATACGCTGGTTTGGGCGAGGCACTGAAGTGCCTGTCTGCCCACAGTGTTCCCGCACAGTCATGTGTTCATCTCTCCCTGCCTGTTGTCACGGACTGCGATGACAAGTGTGTGTTTGTATCCGCTTTCAGTGCCCCGGCATTGTCAACGCCGGGGTGAAGGGGGTGTGCCCCGCCCGATATCTCCCATCGGCAACAGCTGCGGCGCACAGCTGGCATCGCGTATTCATGGCGACCGGTTGCTGCGGCGCAGTCTGATCCACAGGTATCCAGTGTATGGCCTTGGGCCATTTTTGTCCGCTTACAGAATCGTCCCGACAAGCCACTTGACGATGTCGGCCAGCGGAATTTCCTTGCTTACTACAGCCAGCAATGGAATGCCCGCTGAAAGGAGGAGTTGAACTACTGCGGGGAGATCGACGGGAATCAGGCGCAGGTCCCGCACGGCCTGAACGCTCGCATTCAGGTCCGATGCCGAGGAAGGGTCAGGAGAGCCCATCAACGCTTCGCCGTCCCTTGCCTCGCCGATCCACTTGCGATGGAAAGCGAGATGATGCTGGTTGGCGAGGCGGCCGTAGTCGAGCAGCGCCCGCTCGCGCATCGCATAGAGCGGAGGGACAAACACGAGAAGCGGGCCGAGAAACAGGATGAGGATGATGGCAAGCCACACCGCGATGGCGAGCCAGATGGTCTCTGGAGCATGCTGTGCGACCGCGAGTTCCTGCAGGAATGCGGACGAGACCACGCAACTCAGCGCAAAGACGAACCCGCTGAAAACACTGGGATAGATCGCGAGGAAGCCGAGGCCTGCCGAGCGGTCCGGATGCATGGGTGCGAGCTGGAGCGGCAGCCGGGAGATGCGGGTGAGCAAAGCGGCCCAAACGAGGAAGCGCCAGATCCAGCGCAACACCAGGAAAAGAAACAGGGGGTTGCTCAGAAAGCTTGCTGCCCCGCCTGCCCAGGACAGCGCAGTCTCGCCAGCGGCCGCGGTCCCAAGCCAGCTCGAACCGGTGTGTTCGATCGTGATCCGTGCGGCAATCGAGGACCAGACCACCGCCACGGCAAGGATGAGCAGTTCCGCCAGCCAGGAAGCGGAACGACGGTCGGCGATATCGAGTGCGGAAGCGTAGCCTGGCAGGCCGTCACTGGAGACAATCCGCGCCTCGCGGAACTGGCGTATCAGCATGATGGTGCGGCTGTCGGCATAGCGCTCGGTCGCGATCATCGCCCAGATGGCAATCAGATAGCGGGTATAGGTCGACGCATCGGTGAAGTATCCCCAGGCCGAGTAGCGGCTGTCGACCAGCGCCTGTGCGACCGCGAGCAAGGCAGGCGTCAGCCACGCGAGCAGGGCGATACCGATGGCAGCTTGTTGCGAGGGCAGGCAGTCAGCTTTGTTGAGCCCGAAACGGGTGAGAAGGGCATGGAAAGGGCCGCCCACCACCAGCGAGAAACGGCCCGTATGCGCTTCGGGCTCGGCGCCCATCAGCGAGCCCACGTTGATTCCCCGGCCGGGTGCCGGGAATCCGGCCCGGGCGGCGGGACCCGGATGGCATGCTGGGGGTATGGCTCGTTCATCACTTGGCCGATCGGGCACCTATCGTTGATGGTCGTGGAAGGGGCATTCCTGCGAGGCGCCCGGGATGCAGCCGGCGGGTGTGCGCCCGTCGACTCACTTGGGCGCAGGCGTGGGCATCACCTGCAGCACGTAGAAGCCCTTGCCGACTGCGCTCGGGAAGTACACGCGCCCGCCGAAGCCCGGCGTTGTCAGCGAATTGATGGTCAGCGGGTCGAGGAAGTCCGACTCGGCAATGATCCTGCCGGTGGCGGCGTCGCGCCAGGTCAGCTGCTCGGTGTAGTTCTCGGTGAAGATCGCTGCCATCAGCGGCTCCTTGGCCACGTTGAGCTTCGCGTTCGTCAGCAGCAGCACGCGCTTGTCCTTCGGGCCGATCACCGGCTGGAAGGTGCTGGTCACGTTGTCGACGACGAAGGCCGTGGTCAATTCACCGGTGGCCGGGTCGAGCTTGATGCCGGCCACCTTGCCCAGGCCCATGTCGGCCGAATAGACCATGCCGTTTTCCGGATCGGCGCCGGCCTTCGGTGGCGCGAAGCTGAACTCGCCCTCCTTCAGCGGGCCGAACGGGAAGACGACCTTGTTCCTCTTCGCGTCGTCGCGATGCGCGGCGACGATGCTCGACGACACCGTCTTGCTGCCCGCGCCGTTGAGCTGGACGACGATCCACTCGCCGATCACGCTCGGCGCGGTGGCGGTGGTCTGGCCCTTTGCGATCGGGTGCAGGACCCAGGAGTCGTCGGCCGACAGTTTCTTCGTCGCCGGATCCCAGAAGTAGCGCCGCACGCTCTCGTTCAGGCCGATGTAGATGGCGATGCGATCGTTGTACATCGTGACGATGTGCGGCGACGGCGCCGGCTCGGGCAGCTGCAGCATGTCCAGCACTTCGAGCGTGTCGGGGTTCACCGCGACCAGCACCGAGTTCGGCATCTTCATGCCTTCCTGGACGCACTTGATGATGCCCATCGTGCCCTGCACCTTGCAGTCCGCCGGCCGCGTCTGGTTCTTGTAGATCAGCGTGCGGTCGGGCGCGATCGTCAGGTGCTTGAAGTTGGACGCGGCGGGCGGCGCCTCGCCGCTGGGCAGCGCGCTGACTTTCAGGATCAGGCCGGTGTCGCCGTCCATCAGCACGGCGTTGTTCGACCAGGACAGCGCCAGGTTGCCGTTGTCGAGGATGTTCAGGTTGGTGTTGCCCATCAGCCAGCCCGAGGCATTGGCGTTGTCGCAGATAGGTGCGCCAGATCTGCTTGCCGGTGGCGGCATCGGCCTTGGCGATGTAGGGCCCGGCCGGCAGCGGATCGGCGACCGTCGGCATCTCGCCGCCGACGATGTAGAGCTCGCCCGGCTTGCGGTTGTTGATGTAGGCGATGCCCGGGTAGTCGTCGGCGCTGCGCCAGGCGTAGACGCTGTTCGGGCCGTCGCGCGAACCGAGGAAGCTGGCGCAGGGGAAGATGCCGCTGCGCTCGCTGTCGGAGATCTCGGCGCCGTTGAGCGAAGAAAAGTAGCCCGGCGTCGGGATCTTCTGCTGGCAGGCCAGTTCCTGTGCGTAGAGGGCGACATCGCCGGGCAGCGGGCCGTTGGCAGCGATCTGGTTCGGCGTCAGGCCGATCTTGGCGACCTGCTGCTCGACCTTGGCTCCGACAAGCGGACCCGCCAGGCGCCAGGCGACGAAAGCGAGCACGGCGACAATGAAGAGCCCGGCCCACTTGAACTTGGTTGACATCTTCACAGCAAGGTCCTTTTTTCGTTAAAACAGCGGGCGCGCCGCTTTATTTGCCTGAAGCGTCTGCCCGCCTGGGCATTACCTGCAGCACGTAGAAGCCCTTGCCGGCTGCGGTCGGGAAGTACACGCGGCCGCCGAAGGTCGGCACCGTGAGCCCGTTGCCGGGCATCGGCTCGAAGTAGTCCGACTCGGCGAGCAGCCTGCCGGTGGCGGCGTCGCGCCAGGTGACCTGCTCCTTGTAGTTCTGCGTGAAGAAGGTCGCCTTGATCGGCTCGCGCTCGACGTTCGGCTTCATGTTGGTGAGCATCAGCACGCGCTTGTCCTTCGGCCCGATCAGCGGCTGGAAGCCGGTGGTCGTAAGGTCGATGACGAAGGCCGTCGTCAGCTCGCCGCTGGCCGCGTCGAGCTTGGCGCCGGCCACCTTGCGCAGGCCCATGTCGGCGATGTAGAGCATGCCGTTTTCGGGGTCGCCGCCCGGCTTGGGCATCGCGAAGCTCCACTCGCCCTTCTTCAGTTCCTTGCCGAAGGGGTACAGGGTCTTCATGGTCTTCGCATCCTTCTGGCTGGCGACGACCAGGCTGGACGGCACCTTCTCGCTGCCGATGCCGTTGGTCACCACCGCGACCCAGTCGCCGATGACCGTCGCCGCGGTGGCAGCCGATTGCCCCGGTGCCATCGCGCGCATGATCCAGTCCGGGTCGAGCGACGAGCTTCTTCGTCGCCGGATCCCAGAACGCGCGCTGCACCATCGTGTCCATCGCCACGTAGATCGTGATGCGCCCGTCGAAGGTGGTCACCGAATGCGGCGAGGTCGCCGGCTCGGGCAGTTCGATGCTGTCGATCACCTCGAGCGTGTCCGGGTTCACCGCGACGAGCTGCGAGTTCGGCTGCTTCATGCCCTCGGCGGCGCACTTGATGATCGCCACCGTGCCCTGCAGCGTGCAGCCCTTGGGTCGCGTCTGGTCCTTCAGGATCAGCGTGCCGTCGGGCGCGATCGTCAGATGCTTGTAGTTGACGTCCGCCGCCGGCGCGGCGCCGCTGGGCAGCGTGTTGTGCTTCAGGATCTGGCCGCTGTCGCCGTCGATCAGCACGATCTGGTTCGACCAGGCGAAGGGGATGTTGCCGTTCGGCAGGATGTTGAGGTTGGCGTTGCCGATCCAGTGGCCCGATGCGTTCAGGTTGTCGAGGTAGGTGCGCCAGATCTCCTTGCCGGTGGTCGCGTTGACCTTGGCGAGGTAGGGCCCGGCCATGTTCGGGTCCTCCAGCGTCGGGTACTCGCCGCCGACGATGTAGAGCTCGCCCGGCTTGCGGTTGTTCATGTACGAGATGCCCGGATAGTCGTCGGCGCTGCGCCAGGCGTAGACGCTGTTCGGTCCGTCGAACGAGCCGAGGAAACTGGCGCAGGGGAAGAGCCCGCTGCGCTCGGAATCGGAGATCTCGGCGCCGTTGAGCGAGGAGTAATAGCCCGGCGTCTGGATTTTCTGCTGGCATGCCAGCTCCTTTGCGTACAGGCTCACATCGCCGGGCAGTGGCCCGTTGGCGGCGATCTGGTTCGGCGTCAGCCCGATCTTGGCGGCCTGCTGCTCGACCTTGGCACCGATGAGCGTCCCGCCCAGGCGCCAGGCGACGACAGCGATCACGAGCAAGACTGCCGCCCCTGCCAGTTTGAACATTCCCGATTTCGTCATGGATGGATTCCTTTCCCTTTCAATTTCATTGTCTTATCGGCGGCGTCATCAGGCCGCCTCCACGCTTACTGTTTCGGCCCGTTCGCCTCGAATTCCGCCTGGGTCGTGTAGTAGCCCCGCGGGTAGTAGGGTCCCATCACGGCTTCCTCCATGCCGGGTTTGGTCACGTTGACGGGGCTTTGTTTCCAGTCCGGGTCGTTGGCGATGAAGCGCAGCATCAGCATGCCGAAGTCGGGCCGGTTCTTCGGCCCGTCGACCCCTTCGCCGCGCGGGCTCCACTCGATCCATGCGACGCCGTTTTCCGCGGTGGCATTGGCCGGGCGGTCTTCCTTGCGGCTGTAGACGATGGTGTAGTTGCCGTCCGCATCCAGCGGCACCTGCATGTCGGTCAGGGCGTCGACGATCTGCCCCGACGGTATGGCCTCGGCACTGACCAGCGACCAGTACTGGGTCTGCGCCGCGGGCATCACCTCCAGGCCCTTGCCGCTCGTGCCGGCATAGGTATTGGGGAAGGTCGGCATCTTGCCGCGCATCACGTACACCGGCCCGAACTGGCGCGACAGCTGCAGCACCATGTACATCGTCGACGGGCTGCCGCCGCCGTCGATCGCGCCCTCGTAGGGAATTTTCGCCTGCTCCTCGGGCGTCTTGAACGCGCCGAGCAGCGAGTACTTGATGCTCCAGTACTTCTCCCAGCGCGGCTCCTTGCGCGCCGGCGCGGTGGCCGGGTCGAGCGCGGGGTCGTTGCCCTTGGCGTGCACGATCTGCTCCCATTGCTCGGCGCTGACCGGCTGCTTGGTCTCGTCCATCGGCCGCACGAACTGCTTGGCGACCTGCGCGGACGACAGCTTCGTGCCGTCGGCAAGCGTGCCGCTGTAGGTGGGCAACCCAGGCCCGGGCGTCGGCGAATCGGCCGGGCCCCAGCCGGCGCCGTCGCTGCCCTGGTCGCCCAGGTAGGTGCGGTTGACGAACATCAGCTCGCCGCCGCCGTTGCCGACGTACAGCGTGTTCACCGCACGCTGCGCCTTGTCCTTCGGCACATCCTTGGCGACCAGGTGCAGCTTGAAGTCGCGCTGGTCGCCGAGGCGGTTGGCGCCGACGCGGAACGGGTTGGTCGAACCCGGGTCGGGTTCGATCTGCGGGCCTTCCAGGTCCTCGCCGATCGACACGAAGGTTTCGTCCTCCTGCTTGTACAGCGCGAACTGGAAGAAGCGCGCGCGCGGGAAGGTGTAGTTCAGCGTCAGCGTGGCCCCGGCCGGCATCGCCAGCCGCCCGATGAAGTAGGTCGACTGCATGTCGGGCCACAGGTTCGGGTTCTGGATCGGCCGCGGGTATTCCAGGTGGTTCCAGTAGCCCCAGCCGCGCGGGCCCTGGAACAGCGGGTCGTGGCCGTAGCGCGTGTCGGTGCGCACGATGTTTTCCACCGACTTGTCGCCGAAGCGCTTCACGCCCAGCGCGTTGAGGTTCTTCACCGGCACCAGCGCAGGCGGCTGCCAGCTGCCCTTGCCGAGCGGGTAGACCGAAGGCTGCTCGGCTCTTCGGCCAGTAGAGGCGCATCGCGAGGAACATCGGGCCATCGGGTGCGGGCAGCCAGTTCGACTCCTTGTCCTTGCCCGGTGAATCTCTTCTGGACGTAGATCGTGATCGAGCCGTCGGCGTTCTTTTTCAACTGCGGCAGCATCGGCGAGTTGATCAGGTAGCGGTTGATCGGGTTGTCGATCAGCAGCTGGGTGCGTGCGTCGTACATGGTGATCGACCAGAAGGCGTTCACCGGCGGCAGCTGCCCCGGCGCGAAGGTCATCTGGTAGGTGTGCTTGGAGCCGTCGGCGACGATGCCGTTGGCGTCGTGTTTGGTGAACGGATAGACGGCCTCGGCCTCGCTGTTGCCGTAGATGCCGAGCTTGGCGGCGGCGGCGCGCAGCGCCCAGTTGCCGTTGTAGAACTCGCGGCTGCCGGCGGCGGCGCCGATGTGCCAGCCGTTGACGTCGGTGCCGATGCTCTCGGCGGTCTGCCCGATCTTCGCGAAGGCGGCCTTCACGCCCGCGCCGAACGCGGCCTTCACCTGCGGGTGAAGGCGTGCCGTGGGGACGTTTCTTGCCCGGGGCGATGCCGATGGCGGCGAATTTTTCCCGCAGCGGCTGCTCCACTGCGGCCGTGCCGACCGGCGGGCAGAACTGCAACAGGAAACTCAGGGTATTCGGGGAAGCCGGTCGTCAGCGCTTCCGGCGTGAACTTCGGCCAGTCGACGGCGGGCGCGGCGGGCGGCGCGGGCCGGCCGAGGAAGGCCGACAGCGGCTGCACCTTGTAGCCGGCCTGGACCTTCTTCACGTTGTCCATGTCCGCGGCATCGAACAATTGCGTGCGGTAAACCGCCAGGCTGAACTGCGTTTCGCTGCGGAACATCTTGTCGATGCCCCGCGGCGCTTCCCCTTTCCAGTCGGGCCCGGCGACCAGGTAGCAGCCGGCGCCATTGCCGGTGGTGCGGCTGCCCATGTAGCCGTAGTTGTTGCTGTAGAGGTCGACCAGCTGCACGTCGTAGTAGCGCGCCTTCTCGATCTCGGGCATGCACAGCACCATCGGCTCGGCGCGCAGATCGAGCATCGCCATCGAGTAGGGCGTGTCGCTGTTGGGCGTGCTGATGCCGGTGTCCTTGGGCGTGAACACGCGCGCCTCGTTGTGGAGCTGGTTGATCGGCGCCTTGAACTGTCCCGAATCGCGGTCGATGAAATACTTGTCCATGACGGCGTAGCCGACGATCATCGGAAAGCCGTACAGAAAGGCCTCCTCGGCGATGGCCTGGACTTCCTGCGCCGTCGGGGCGGGCTTCTTGGCCAGCGCGGGCATCGCCGTCATGGCGACGATGGCAGCCAGCGCTGCGTTGAGGAAGGCACGTGCGGTCGTTTTCATTGCTTTCACCTTTCGATCAATCTGTCTATTGCCTGGTCTTTGGCATGGCGTGCAGGCTGCTGCAGCCATTCTTGACCGGTATTTTAATGGCCAGTCCGGCTGCCCGGGATGCCGCTGAAGCCTTCATTCGAATTCGCCCTGCTAATTCTGTTTTCTAGTCTCGGCGTCGGGCTTCTGGATCGGTGCACTTTCAAGCCTGCGCACCGCGTCGGCGATGTCGTGCGACATCTGCGCGATGGCGCGGCTATGAGCCGCGGCGAGGGCATCGTAGCCCTTCTCCTTGGCCGGTTCGCGCTGGGACGTGCGCCCCGTCTCGGCCTTGCCGTCCTGCATGCGGCGCACCGTCCAGACGGCGTCGAGCGAGGCATATTCCCCCGGAACCGATTCGAAGCCCTGCACCTCGATCGCGATGCGATACCCGGTATCCGTGCTCAGAGTCTGTGAAGACAGCGTGACTTGCGGCGTGCCCAGCATCGCGACCAGATTCTCGGCGACCACGCGCGTGATGGCACTCTGCAACGGCGCCGCCCAGCGATTGAACTCGTCGAACTGCACCTGGTTCGGCCCTGTGCTGATGACGATCTGGGGCTGATCCACCTCCGCCGGTACCGACACCGGTCCAACTGCGACCGATACCTTCGAAGCTGCCGCAGTTGGGGTCTTTGCAGCGTTGAGCGTATAGAAGTGCGACGTCGGCGTGGATGAGCAGCCGGCTGCAAGCATCAGGGCTGCAACGGGGATCAAGAGGGTGTACATGCGTCGCATCAGGGTTTCTCCTCGGTCTTGCCACGGATCAGCGCCTCGGGATGGCGCTCGAGATAATCGGTCAGCACGCGCAGCGACCGCGCGGCGCGGGTGACCTCCTGCATGGCGTCGCGCAGTTCCTGCTGGCCGGGCGCATTGGGGCCGAGCAATGTCGCGTCGGTGTCCTTGATCATCTTGTCGGCGGAAACCGTGGCGCGACGGAATACCTCGATCGCCGACTTGAGCTCGGGCGTGATGTCGGAGTCGAAGCGGATCAGCGCCTTGTCCGTGTCCTTCATCAGTTGGGTGAACGAGTCGAGCGCCTTGCGGGTGTCGGCGCCGATGGCCTCCCATTGCAGATTGTCGAGCTTGGTCATGATGCTGCCGAGTTTCGCCTCGAGGTTCGGCAGCGTGCTCGGAACCGCCGGTATCACCGGCTTTTCCTGGTTCCAGTCGATTTTCATCTTCTTCGCATTGGGGAAGAAATCGAAGGCCACGAAGAGTTGCCCGGTCAGCAGATTGCCGCTCTGGAGTTGCGCGCGCATGCCCAGCTGATCGACCATGCGCTCGAAGAAGGCACGACGCTTCTGGGCGTTGTGCGCAATGGCATCGCCGGCGACCGCCTGCTGATCGTGCAATCGCCCGACCAGGCGCTCGGGGTAGGCAACGATCTCGACGCGCCCGCGAATCTTCATCGACTTCGGATCGATGTCGATCCCGACGTCGGTAACCTCGCCCCCCGGCAGGCCGAGCAGAGTGACCGGCGCTCCAATTGACAGCCCGCGCATCGACTCGCTGAAATAGATCACGTAGTGCTGGGCGATCGCTTCCGGCTGCTTCATCGCGCTGGCCTGGTCTTCAAAAAGGGTGAATACCGTTTTGGCGGTGACTGGTTCGCTGGCAATCACGAAGGGCGGATCGTCGAAGGCGAGTCCTCCCGCGATCAGTGCGACCAGCGACTCGGTACGCACCTGCACACCGTTGGCACCGAGCGAGACGTCGATTCCGCTCGCGTTCCAGAAACGCGTTTCGGAGTTGACGTACTTGTCGTAGGGCGCTTTGACGAAGACCTGGATGTCGACTGCCTTGCCATCGGGGGCCAGCTTGTAGGCGATGACTTCCCCGGCTTCCAGGCTATGGTAATAAAGTGGCGCGCCGATTCCGAGCGGCCCGAGCTTGGCGGCCTTGAGAGTGAACTGCCGGCCGGCCTGGTCACCGGTGATGGCGGGCGGGACATCGAGGCCGGTGAATGTACGCTGCTTGTTGACTAGCTTGCCGGCCTCGAAGCCAATGTAGTTGCCGGAGAGCAGGGTGCCAAGACCGGATACGCCGCTCAGGGTGATGCGGGGTTCCACCACCCAGAACTGCGCGTCCTCAACCATCAGGCCCGCTGCGTTCTTGGCGATCTTTGCCGTGACCTTGACCTTGGAGTAATCGTCGGTGAGTTGCACGGCCGAGACCTGGCCGATGTTGACGTCCTTGTACTTGATGAAGGTCTTGCCGGCCTCGATCCCCTGCGCGGCCTTGAACACGATGGTGATGGTGGGGCCTTCGCTGAGGATGCGCTGCACCGCAATGCCGATGGCGATGGCCGCCGCGAGGATCGGGATGATCCACACGACAGAGATCCGCCGGTGCTTTTTCGGTACCACGGTAGCCTGCGGCAGATCGTTGCGATCGGTAGGGTCTGTCATGTCTTTTTCTCCTTGCGGGTGCCGGCATCCCAGATCAGCCTAGGGTCGAAAGTCTCGACTGCAATCATCGTCAGTACCACTACCGCTGCGAAGAACAGCACCCCCATGCCGGGTTCCACCGACATCAGCGGGCTCAGTTGCAGGAGCGCGACGGTGAAGGTGTCGACGAAAACGTCGAGCATCGACCAGCGGCCGATGATTTCGACCATTCTATAAAGACGTGTGCGCTCGCGGAACCCGCCCTTGGTGCCGCGCTGCACCGTGACGAGCAGATACGTCAGCGCGATCAGCTTGCCGATCGGCACCATGACGCTCGCAATCAGCACGACCAGCGCGAGTGGCCACGAGCCGGAAGTGTAGAGGAACACCACGCCGCCCATGATGGTGTCGGGCTCGGTGGTGCCGAGCGTGGTCGTGTTCATCACCGGCAGCAGATTCGCCGGGATGTAGCAGATCGCGGCGGCGATCACCAGCGCCCAGGTGAACTGGATCGAATGCGGACGGCGGGATTCGAGTTCGGCCCCGCAACGCGGACAATGCCCCGGATGCTCCGGATGAACAGGGCGTGTCAGCAACTCACAGGTCTCGCAGCAGACCAGTCCCGCCTGTGCTGCAGTCGGACCGGCCGAACTCATTGCGTTTCCTCCCTGCGCGTTTCACCTTGAAAGGCAGGCATCGGGTGCAGCGTGCCATCGTCCCACGCGACCCGCTTCCACACCTCGCGCGGATCGAACGAAACCATGATTGCGGGAAACAGCACCACCAGCGCGCCGACCGCAACCATCCCGATGCCGGGGTCGACCGTTGCCAGTTCGGCGATCTTGATCAGGGCGACCAGGATGCCGAGCATCATCACTTCGATCATCGACCAGGGCTGCATGGAGAGTGCCCAGCGCAGCATCTCCCCGACCCAGTGCGGCGCAGGGGGGCGACGGGCGGCGATGAGTATGGTCAGCATGAACAGCGTATAGAGCGCCGGCGCGATCACTGCGCAGAACGCGACGACCGCTGCCGTGATCGGTTCGCCCGTCTGCCACATCTCCAGCGCGCCACCGAGGATGGTCGTGCTCGCGGTGAGACCAAGCACCGACAGTCCCATCAGGGGAATGGTGTTGGCGATGACGAGGAATATTGCAGCGGTGAGGGTCAACGCGAGCGGCAGATCGAGCGGATCGCGCGGTGCGGTGGCAAGGATGTGGCTGCAGCGGAGGCAGCGTGCCCGGTCGCCGTGCTTCAGCGGCGGGATTTGTTGCAGCAGGTCGCAGTCGGGGCAGGCGACCGTCTCCATGGCTGCAGCGGATTCCAGGGGCTGCTGCATCAGTCGGATCCGGAAGCCGTCACTACGCAGCACAACCTGCCGTTTTCGCTGTGATGGCAGGTATTCCGGGAGCGCTGCAGCGCTTTCACCGGATCTTCCTAGAAGGTCCAGTTGCCATACATGCTGAGGAACATGGTCCCGACATTGCCGTACGAGCCGACCAGGTCGCCGCGTCCACCAAGTGCGACAGGCGTCGAGCCCGTCATGTTGGTGTCGAGCGTCCCGCCATACTCGTATTCCGCGGCAACGCCCCAGTAGGACGTCTTGGTCAACTGCTGCTGGCCGCCGACGCCGAAGCGCCAGGCCGAATTGATGGGCATCAGCGGCGAAACGTCACCCTTCTGGAATGCGGAGTCATAGGCGATGCCGAAGTTGAGCAGCCAGGGCTCGCTCAGCTTGTATTGCGCGCCCAGCGCGACGTGCCAGGTGTCCTTGAAGTCCAGATTGGTGGTGAGGCTGCCCGGGTTGTTCGAATCGTCGACACCGACCAGTACCTGGCCGAATTTTGACCACTGCTGCCAGCCCACGCTACCGAGCAGGGCCCAGCGGTCGTCGACCTGGGTAAACAGGCTAGCCATGGCCTGTTGCGGAACCTTGATCCCCATCTTGAACGTTGCGTCGAGCAGGCCTGCATTCTGGAGCGCCTGTTGGATGCCGGGAGCGAGGCTGGAGAACTCGAAAGGCGCATTGAAGTCGAGATCGATCTGCGAGTTCCAGGTCAGGCCCAGCCGCGTGTCCGGGCTGAACTCGTACATCAGGCCGAGGCTGCCGCCCCAGCCCCAGGTATTGTCGTCGAGCTTGAGCTGGCCGTCGCCGTACTGGGGGTCGACGTTGTTGATCGCGACCTTGTCCTTGTATATGCCATACATGGCGTTCAGGCTTGCACTCAGAGAGAGCTTGTCGGACACCTTGTAAGCGAGCGAGGGGATGAACGAAAGCCCGAGCAGGGTCGTTTCCTGCACGTAGTAGCGGCCAACCCAGTCGTTGTCGTACGACAGCGGCGCACCAAAATTGCCGGTAGAGGCAAAGCCGAACTTAAGGTCGGGCGACAGGCTGTAGCTGACGAAGGCACCGCCGCCCAGGAACCAACCATCCCACCCGACGGCGTAGCCGCCGTCGTTCGTGCCGAGCCCCGGCGCGGTGCCAGGGTCGACCGAGAACTTGGTATTGGCCCAAAGCAGCTGCCCCGACGCCAGGAACTGATTGCCTTCCAGGCGCGTCATGCCGGCCGGGTTGGTGAACGCAGTCGAAGCGTCCTGCGCGCGTGCACTGTAGCCGGCCGAAGCGAGGCCGACGTCGGCCGTGCCGACCTCGTAGGCGAGGAGACCGCCGGCGTTCGCCGGGAGGGCTGCGATGAACCCGATGAACAGGACGGTGGCCGCCGACGCATGGCGTGCCGGGGAGGAGGACGGGGCTGAATGCTTCATAAAAATATCGAGTTGATCTGATGTGTCCCGAGTTCGGGCGTCTTCGTTCGGTCGCAGGATACCTTATCAAATGCCGGCCGGCCGTTCAGCAGGGTGTGCGGCAACTGCCCGGTGGGTCCGAAGTTCACCAGTTCGATGCGCAGGGGAGTGCTCATGGGCTTTCCTTTCTCTATTGTCTTGGCAATCAACGATTACGCGCCGCGTATTGCTGCAGAAACATGTGACAGTCCTGCCACCGAGGCCGCAAGATGCCTGCCTGAGAACAGGGGGCGCAACATTTCACTGCGACCGGAGAATGCATCGGCCGCGCTGCTTCGGAACCGATTCTAACGATGTGGAAATTCTAAATATTGACGATATACGACAAATTGTTGACTATTCCTACCACGCCGGTTTCTTGCTACAGCCGATTAGATATATGCCCGAATCGAATTTTGCTAAGTTGCTTCCACCCGCCAGGGGGATGGTCCGTGTCGCCCCGATAGCTACGGTGCCGGGACTGCTTCGCGAATTCGGGGTGGAGCCGGGATCGCTTCTGCAGCAGTTCGGACTGTCGGAAGCGGCTTTTTCCCAGCCCGACCGGACGGTTCCGTTTGAACTGGTGGGGCGTCTCATCAACGCCTGCGTGCACGCAACCGGCTGTCCCCATTTCGGGCTGCTGGTCGGTCAGCGCAGCAATGCCTCCACGCTGGGCGCCACGGGCTTCCTGATGAAGAACGCCCCGGACGTCGGGACCGCGCTCCAGGAAGCGATACGCAACAATGACCTGCACGATCGTGGCTCGACGGCCTGCCTCGAGGTGAAGGGTGACAGGGCCATGCTCGTCTACACGATCGGCCAGCCCGGCATCGCGGGTGCAGCACAGATCTGCGATGGCTCGCTGGCGCAGCTCTGGAACATCATGCGAGGTCTGTGTGGCGCCGAATGGCTCCCGATCGAGGTCCGGTTCAGCCACGACAAGCCTGCCGATCCTGCGGCCTATCGCCGGTTTTTCCGGGCCCCGCTGCGCTTCAATGCCCTGCACAATGCCCTGGTGTTCCAGGCATCCTGGCTGACCCGGCAGATCGACCATTCCGATCCGGTGCTGCACCGGCATTTCCTGCAGCACATCGAGTCCATCCGGCGTTACAGCCGGCAGGACTTCGGTGAAAAGGCGTACCAGGTCCTGCTGTCGCTGATCGGCACCCAGCCTTGTTCGCTCGACGATCTCGCCAGCCATTTCTCGGTCCATCCGCGCACCCTGAATCGTCGCCTGCAGGAAGCCGGCACCAGTTTCCGTGCGCTTTACAACGAGGCGCGCCACCAGACTGCGTGCCAGTTGCTGCGCGATACCCGGGCCAGCATCGAATCCATTGCCACGTTGCTCGGCTATTCCGACGCGACGGCCTTCAGCCGGGCGTTCTCCCGATGGGAGGGCGCCCCGCCCGGAAAGTGGCGCAGGCAGATGCAACTGGTACGCGAGGACTGAGTTGTCGCAGGCGATGAAGCGTGTTAACGCCTGCTCGGGCCGAGTCTTATCGACGGCCTTCGGGCGAGTTGGCCGCAAGATTCGGCCAAGGTAAATGGCAGGCCTCGACGACACCCGTCATGTCACTGCCCACCATGAAAAAACCTCGCGCAGAGAATCGGACGCAGGAACACGGCAGGCCAGGCTTCACATTTCAGCAGACTTTACGACGAGGTGTCCGCTGGCACTTTGAAGCAGGAAATTCCATGTGTTTCATCAAGTCATTGTTATCGGCGTCATTATCCCCGGCTGCATGCATCCCGAATCGAACCTGCGCATTGATATAATGTTGTCAATCCGGGCGAGCACGCTTACCAGTGGAATGTTGCACCGAAGAGCGGACCGTTCAGGTTCACGCTCTTGATCGGATCGTTCGATTCCAATTCGTAGTCCAGGTAGCGCCAGGTCGCGACCAGGGCGCCCCAGCTGTAGCGGTAGCCGATGCCGGCGTTGATCTGCCAGGTGAGGTCCGACTGGCCGGTGCCGACGTCGAGGTAGTAGGGGATGAACCATTTGTGGTCGCTGCCCAGGTCGGCCACGCCCTTGACGCCGACGATGCCGTCCCAGAGGCTAGCGCTCGCTTCGGCCGAGCCGTCGCGCGAAACGGGCGGCAGCCCGCTGATGTCGCCGCTGATCGACCAGTCGAGCGTCTGGCTCACGTCGAGATAGCGCGCGCCGGCCAGCACGTCGAGCGAGTAGTTCGGCTTCTTGACCAGTTCGTAGGTGCCGGCCACGGACCAGATCCACGTCTTGATATCGTATTTGAGATTGGCATTGACGTTGCCGGGTATCGGCGTGTTTCCGATGGTGAAGTCGCGCGAGCCATTTTTCTTGGCGCCGAAGTCGGCATAGACCAGGTCGGTCCACAAGCCCCATTGGCCCTTCTTCGCGCTGGCGGTGCCCATGAATGCCATCTTCAATGCGTCGAGGACGTCTTCTGCCGAAATGTCGACGCTGGAACCGCCGGTATTGGCCGGAAAGGACGTTTCCCCGCCAATGGCAGGAAGCCAGAGGTAGATGGCCGCATCATATTGCCAGGCATCGTCAGCAGTTTCTGCCTGCGCAGCAACGGGAGTGAGCCCGGCAAGGGCCAGGGTGAGCAAGGCGGTTGCGGTACGTGGGGCGCTGCGTGTGTTCATTGATGAAACTCCAAGAGGGGAACTGTTAAGGGTTGAAACTACAGGGATTGTTTGCCGAAGCCGCCGATTTCTTCAAACCGCGCATCATACGCGTTTTCCAGGTCATCCTGCACGTTATGGTTGACGTCGTTGAATGAACCGTCAGCTTTTGGAGACAGCGCCCTTGCCTGCTTCCAGGAAAGCCCCGGAAAACCGGTAATGGAAGCACCTCGGCCGGATGAGAGGATTGGTGCTTGGCAGGATGGGGAGTCCGGCCCGTTGCATCCGGGTTTTCAGGATGGCTTCGATGAGCTTGTCCGCCCCCTTCTGCTGTTCGGCGCATCACCTGACGAGGGAGCAAGCATCACGCAGCCTGGTTGCCCGGCGGCATTCTCAGCCGGTGAACATCCGGGAAAGTTCTTGGCATGGGATGTTTCATGCATGACCTGTTCGGAAGTCACCGGCATGCCAAGGGGGCTATCGGCGGCCCCCGCCGAAGCGACCCCCACCACCGAAGCCACCCCCACCAAAGCGGTCACGGAAGCTGCCGCCGCCAAAGCCGCCACCGCCGAAACGGTCGCCGCCGCCATTGAATCCGCCGCCACCCATATCACTGTCCCCACCCCAACTGCTGGTGCGGTCGGCGCCCTGGCTGCGCGCCTGCTGTTCGCGGTCGGCCCAGCCGGTGTCGCCCGAGGCGCTGCCCCAGCCGCTGGCGGAATGCTGCTGCCAGCCGCCGTTGCCGTCGCTGCGGTAGACGTTGCCATCGGCGCCGGCGTAGTGCGAGTTCTGTGGTGTGCCGTTGTTCCAGGTCTTGGTTTCGCCGGTCTTGGCGTTGTAGGTGGTGGTGCTCGCATTGCGGCTGTCGCCCTGCGGCCCGGCCGTCGTATTGGCGCTGTGGTCGACCGAACTGCCCCCTGCGCCGGTGGCGGAGCTGTCCGTGCTGTAGGTGTGCTGGCCGGTCTGCGCGTTGTAGGTCTCGTTGCGGGATACATTGCCTGTCGTGCCGGACGCGGTGTTGAAGCTGCGGTTGTAGCCCTGCGAGCCTTGACCCGTATAGGGGTTGTAGCTGCGCTGCGCGCTGTAATTTCCCGTGGTGCCGCGGTCGGTGGAATAGGAGCCCTTGGCCGTGGTGCCGAAAGTGCCGTTCGAGTTGCTATACCAGGTGCGGGTGCCGGACGACACGCCGGTGCCCCAGTTGCGGTACACGTTGGCGCTGGCGGAACCGCAGCAGGGGTAGCCCCAATAGCCGCCGTGGTAGTAGGCGCCGCCCCAGTAGGGATGGATCCAGGCGGCGGTGGCCAGCCCCAGCGCGAAGCCGAAGGTATACCCCACATAGGGGTTGTAGACCGGCACTGCCGCGACCCCGTAGGTCAGAGGCGGCGCATACCAGACCGAGCCGATCCAGGGGGTATAGGCGTAGCCGGTGCCGTAGACCACGGTGCCGCCGACATCGACCACGGTGCCGAGATAGCCCGGCGTGTAGCCGACATACACGACGTCCGGCGTGGACCCATAGACCTGCACGTAGGTGACGTAGTGCAGGGCAGACGTCACCGGGATGGCGTAGATCGACGCCGGCACGCTGGCGGCGACCACCCAGGGGCCGGTCACCGACGGTGCGGTGAACCACACGCCTGCCTGCAATGCGAAGTAGCTGTCGGGATTGACCCGGATCAGCGGCGTCCGGGCGTTGACGGCATATTCAAGCATGGTGTCCTCGATCGTCCGCCAGACCGGTGCGCCATCGAATTCAGGCGTGAAGCGCGGTCCGCCCACCCGCAATATGCTCGCGGTCTGCGGGATCGAATTCTCGATCACGGCTTCCTGCGCTTGCGGTGTGCCCGCGACCGACGCCAGCACCACTGCAGCCGGCGTTCCGCTGGCCGGTATCTGGCTGAAGTAGGACGGCAGGGCGTTGCTGGCGACATAGGTCCAGGGGCCGTCCAGCCCGACCGCGCGGAACCAGCGGCCCGATATCAGCACGTAGTAGTCGTTGCTGCTGGTATCGACCAGCACGTCGATGGCGCTGTTGGTCGCCCACAGCAGCGGCGTGCCGGTCACCGGCACCAGGTTGGGCTGACCCTTGAAGACGATCAGTTCGGCCGGAACGGTGCTGACGACGATCTGCGGAATCCCTTCGGCCAGCGTCGGGCGTGGCTTCGCATTGGGGCCGCCGTCCAGCAGGTCGACGGTGCCGTCCTGTGACAGAGTCTGGCTGGCATCCACCAGCGCCTGCGGCGCGACCGCCGGTTGCCACGGCCCTTCGAGCGACGCCGCCGACAACCAGCCGTCGTACACATGCAGATACCATCGCCCCTCGGCTGAAGAATGCACCAGCATCGCGTGGGTGTTGATCGCGCGTTCGAACTTGGTGTCGGGCAGGGGTTTCAGCACCGGCTTGCCGTCGATGGGGATCAGGACGGCTGGGCCGTAGGCGACGACGATTTTCGGCGGCGCGTTCTTCACCGCATGGGCGGTCGGCTTGACAGTCTGCGAGGCGGCCAGCGAGGCCTTGACGCTGTCGAGCGCCATGGTCTCCAGTGCGCCGTCGAGCGCGTGCTTCAGGTCGCCCCAGTACCTTGCGCCATTGTCGGCCAGGGTGGGAAAGTTGATCGAACTGGAGTTGATGTCTTTCAGCATCACGGTGCGTGTACTGCGATCCACCTCGGTGCGTGCCATGCCCGTGATCACACCGAAAGTTTCACCCTTGTTGCCGCTGGGGCGCAAAGCCACCGCCAGCCGCCACGTCAGTTTGTTGCTGGTCCATGATTCGATCTGCGGCTGGTAGAGCAGGGCGTCGGCGTTCTTAAGCGTGACATCGCGTGGCCAGGGGTCGGTGGGCGGCGGTGGGGCGTCAATGGCTGGCGTGGAAACCGGCGTGCCAGCCAGCGGCGCGGCATAGCTGGAGGAAGCTTCGGCCATGACGCCCGGAGAGGCAACCATTGTCTGGTCGGCCGGAGGCAGGGGCACACTGCCTGCTTGTGGGGATTGCGATGCCTGATTGGCGCAACCGGCTACAGAGAGTGCCAGGGCAATGGAGACTGCGAGCGATAAGAGGGCGGAATGTTTCATCGGGTTGGCCTTCATGGTGGGCATAAACGCATGGATGGGGGAGTATGCAAGTCAGTGGAAAGCAGCCCGGGGATGGGCAATGCTGCCATTCCAGCACGGGGCGCTGCTCCGCGTCAATCGCATCCCCGTCACGCCAGAGCAAGGCTGTCACAAGCCAGAAACTTGGATGATCTGGTGGGTTGCCCGGTGCGATTCGATTCCTGAAAAGCGCCAATTCCCCGCGCAAGAAAATGCGACAGCACGAACGATAAAGGGTGTTTGCAGTCTGATAACCGTTCATCCTTTACCGACCTTTGGAGTCAGCACCATCAATACGGACTGTCCGTTTTTTTGGACTCCCTGCTATACAAGGCTGAGAGGAAGTGACTATGATGAATTCAGAGAAGTGCTTTATCAACGATCACGGAGGTCAAACATGAAACATCCCCTATCCACAAAACTTTTCGGTGTGATGGCGCTATCTGTTTTTGCCCTGGGTTCCGCGCAGGCTGCAGAAGACAGCAAGGCTGACGCCGTCAAGACGGTGAATGGCGCCGTCACGGTGCTGAAGGACTTTGCAGCCGATCCCAACATGACCTGGTATCGCGATCACATACCCAAGGCCAAGGCCGTGTTGATCATCCCGACGCTGGTCAAGGCCGGCTTCATTTTCGGCGGCTCTGGCGGAACCGGGGTGGTGCTGGCGCGCGATGAAGCGACCAACACCTGGAAAGGCCCGTCCTTCGCCACCGCAGGTTCGGTGAGTTGGGGCTTTCAGGCCGGCGGTTCGGCGGCCCAGGTGGTGATGATGGCGATGACCGACAAGGGCAAGGATGCGTTGCTCAGCAACAAATTCCAGGCAGGCGCGGATGCCAGCGTGGCGGCAGGCCCGGTAGGCGCAGGCGCACAGGCCGCGACGACCGACATCGTCCAGTTCACGCGCAGCAAGGGTCTGTTCGGCGGCCTGAGTCTGGAAGGATCGGTCATCGCCGTGCGCGACAGCCTTAACAATGCCTATTACGGCAAGCCGGTGACGCCGGTGGATATCCTGATCAAGGGCGATGCGAAGAATCCCCAGGCAGATGTCCTGATCAAGCAACTGACCGCAGGCGCCAAATAAACAAGGTAAGTCTGATCGACCCCCCTCGCCTGGCAGGGAGGGGGGGTTATTTGTCCCCCACCGTTCCTTCAGCCAACTTTTTACCCCTGCCTTGAATCTCCGGGTTTCGGGGAACCGTATGTTTCCTGCCTTCGGTTTGCAGGCGGTTCGTCTTGGCCAGTGCGCGTAAAAAGGGGCCTCCTGCTGAAGCCCCTTTGGGTTGATTCGTGTTTTCCAGCCGAATGGGCCGTTGCATACCCGCTTATTTCGGGAACATGAACTGCACCTGCAGCCGCGTCGACCAGTCGGCGGCGTTGTCCGGCGTGACGACGTTGTAGTACGCGCCCACCTGGGTGTTCACCGGCAGCTTGCCGAAGTGGAATATCTTGCCGATGCCACCTCCTAACGGCACGGTCCATTGGTCGCCGCTGTCGGCTTTCCAGTTTGCCGTGATGACCGGGGAACTGGTGAGGTAGAAGCCATTCGGGAAGTTGTAGTTGAGAAAGGGCTGGAGCAGGAAGTTGTTGTAGGCCCCACCGCGATTGTCGCTCGACAGCGACCACACGTTGTTGACGAGTGCGCCGAACACCCAGGGGTCGCCCTTCCTGATCCGCAGGGCAACGGCGGTCGGACCGAGCCCCCAATTCTTGTTGCCGAGGCCGTTGGAATCGGTGGGCATCTGCACGATCGCCCCGGCGCCCCAGATCAGACCGTTAGGCCCGGGAGTTGCCGGCGACGCGAGTGCCGAGAGTTGGATGTCGCCAAGGCCGAACGTGGTGCCCTGGCTGGGTGCGAATTCGGGTTGCCAGATGAGCGGCATGATGGTCCGCGTGATCAGGTTCCAGTTCTCGTTCAGCGTGATCGGAATCACCGGCTGGATGTTGAGGACGTTCTGCGTGCGATCCGTCGGGCCGTAATTGTAGTTGGTGTTGTTCTGGAACGGCACGCTGACCAGGTTGCCCACCGGATTCTGCGCCATTTTTGCCAGTTCCTCGGCGCTCATTTCGGCCCGGGCCGGGGTGTACACCGTTGCGGCCAGAAGCAGCCCGTAAAGAATCTGCTTGTTCATGTTGCATTCCTTTTTCAGATCTGTCTGAGTGACGTTATTGCCAAAGGCAGAATTTTACCACTGGCCCGCTTTTAGAAATATTGCTCCCATGCAGTGATAGCAGGGGTGCTGAGTGACTAGCACCGTTCCGGACAGGCAGAACTCGGACAAGCGGAGGCGGCCCCGCAATGCGGGCGCGGGAACTCCGGGGGATCGAGATTCTCAATGGTAGGAACGAGCGATACCTTCACAAATGCTGGAGGTCCACTATAAACAGGCGATCAGGCACATACCCCGAACAACCAGCAGAAGCGGAGTCCACCATGCACGCCAAGCGTTTCTTCATTTCCTGTGCGGCCGCGGCCACCCTTTCAGGCATGCTCGCCCCGGCCCACGCCGAAGATATTCCCGGGACCGTTCCCGAGGCATCACCCCAGACATCCCCGCAGAAATTTCCCGGGTCGAAAATCTCCTTCGCCCCGCTGCCACTGGAAATCTACATGCAGCCGGGCGAGCGGCCCGCGGTCGTTTTCAGCACGCCCTGCATCCAGATCGAAAAAATGACCAACGGCTTCCCGCCCATCCTCGCCTTCGAGAACTTCATGCTCACAATGATCGGCAAGGTGAACGACTCCGAACTCCTGCCGATACGGCTAGAACCCGTCTGCATCTAGGGGATGGCATTCCGGCGCCTCATTCGGGCGGTAGCGACGCATTGAACCGGAAGCAGAGATCGACCCATTCGCCGAGATCCGGATCCGATTCGAAGCCTGCCGGGTCGACGTAGACATGTCCTTGCATCGGCTTGCCGGTGAAATCCCTTTCCCGGGCATGGGGCCGCTTCAGTGTCTGCGCATATCCGGCGGGCCCGACCCGCGCCATCAGCGACACGCCGATGATCCCCACCAGCAAGTGGCCGCGGTACATGAACGCTAGGCCGCCGAACATTTTCCTTTCGGACATTCCCGGGCGGTCCACGAACAACTCCCTGAGCCGCTCGGCCATGACCTTCGTCGTACGCCATGAAGTTTTCCTGGGAATCGGGTTCGCAGAACGTTAGCGCAGGGCGATGAATTCAGGGTGTCTTTCAAACAACGGCAGAATCAATACTTGACCTGCATCTTCGACAGTTCCTCCTTGCTCACGCCCGGCATGTCGCCTTTGGCATCCCAGCGCTTGTGGGTCCATGCGTCTTCACCGACCCACGTCTTGAAGAGGCTGAAATTCTTCTGCCGCTCCTCCTCCGTTTCGCCGAGATACACGTACATATTTCCCGGTTTGCCGTCCTTGGCATTTTTCCCGTCGTCGAGCCTGCGCATGATCGCCCCCGTGTCCGGCCAGCCCACATAGAAGATGAGGTCGGCATAGGTGTCCATGCGAGGTCCCTTCATCGTTTTCTTGAAGCCATCCTTGTTCTCGAGAAAATCACCGAGATAGGGAGATGATGCACCGTGGCATTCCGAACACTTGCTCTCCCACAGGGGGCGGATGTCCTTGCGATAGGTCACGTCGGCCGCCAGGCTCGACGCTGCCAGGGTCAGCCCGATGAACGATGGAACAAACGTTTTCAGCATCATTTTCTCCTCAAGTGCGATTGCGAATAAGCCTTGCCGCACAGGACAGAACGCGCTCTATGCAGGAACCGAACCTCCCATTTCAGATCCGGCTCGATTGATTTATATACCGAATTCGATAACGCCGTAAGCGAATTCGGTGCCGTCTCGTTGGGCACGCACCAGCATTCAGGGCACGACCTGCGGCCCGGATGGAAGCAATGCAGAAAAAATTACGCGTGAACGCCAGCGCAGGCCATAAAGCCCGGGAGGGCCGTTCATTTCGTGCTGCTGGCCTGGAGCCTACCGAGCCGGTACGCATCGACGATTCCGGCCAGCCAGCAACCGGCCAGCACCAGCGAGGCAACCGTCACGAGGGGGCTTCCCGGTGCGTTCGACGCCTGGGCAACCAGTTCGGCGATATGGCCTGCATTGAGTAGGCCCCCTTCGGTCGCTATCTGGTCGAGCACCGTCGCAGCCAGTTGCATCGCCCTGTCAAGCACGACCCACAGGCACGCCAGGCTCACCCCGATCAGGGCGAGCCCGCGTCCATAGTGCTTCAGGTAGAACTGGCCGGCGCCAGGCAAAACCAGGGCGGACAACAGTACGGCGGTGGTGGTTCGGCGCATCCTTGAGTCACCTCAGATCCGGATTGCACGCTGCCCGGCACGAGCCTGCCATCGTGCGGCTTCCCCAGGCGGGGCCTCAGGTCGGGGAAGCGGGCAGGCTGACGATGACAGCGCCGCCCTCTTTCTTTTCCACCATCAGCGCGCCCTGCTTGTGCGCATCGTCCAGAATCTTGCCGAATGCGCTGTAGCCGTATGCCGACTCGCTGAAACCCGGGTGGACACGCTTGATGGTGCTCTTGATCAGCGACGCCGAGACCGAGCCTTCGCCGCCCCGCTCCGCGATCAGCTGGTCCACCGTGCTCACCACCAGTTCGACCACCAGGCGCTTCTTTTCCTCCGGACCGGGCTCGGCCACGGCCGCCGTTGGGCCGCTGTCGGTCTTGTCCAGCGCGGGCCGGGCCCTGCGCCGGGTCGGGCTCGCCTTCTTCGCGGTGCCGCTGGGGGATTCCTCGCTCTCGACCTTCTTGGCCGGCTTGGCAGCCGCGGCCGGTTTCCTGGCGGATGATTTTGCCGGCGCCTTGATCGGCACCAGGTCTTCGTAAAAAATGAACTCGTCGCAGTTGCCGACCAGCAGCGACGACGCCGAGCCGCGCACGCCGATGCCGATCACGCTCTTGCCGTTTTCCTTCAGCTTGGAGATCAGCGGCGAAAAATCCGAGTCTCCGCTGATGATCACGAAAGCGTCGATGTGCGTCTTGGTGTAGCAGAGGTCGAGCGCGTCGACCACCATGCGTATATCCGCCGAGTTCTTGCCCGACTGCCGCACATGCGGAATCTCGATCAGCTCGAACGCCGCCTCGTGCATGTCGCGCTTGTATTCCTTGTAGCGGTCCCAGTCGCAGTAGGCCTTCTTCACCACGATGCTGCCCTTGAGCAGCAGGCGTTCGAGTATCGGGCGGATCCTGAAATCCGGGGTGCTGGATTCCTTCACGCCGATCGCCACGTTCTCGAAATCACAAAACACGGCGATGTTGCGGATATCCGGTGTGGCCATTGGTTTATCTCCCATGGATGAACGGTCAGGCATGCGGTTGCCAGATTCTAGTCGGCCAAGTCCTCGGCAAGCAATGCCGCCAAGGCTTCATTGCTGCCCGTGCCACGCCTGGCCAGGATTCGTATCTGCTTGCCATGGATTCTCAGGGCATGCGGATCTGCGTTGCAGACGCCATCACTTTTTCCCGCCCTTGATCTTCTCCAGCACCGCCTCGCGCGCCTCGCGGGATTCCATGATGAGGCTGTAGGCGATGTAGTACTTGTAGATGTTGCTCACATAGGTGACCGTCTCGCGGCCGATCTTCTCGGCAGCGACATATTCGACGTTGTGGAACCAGACGTTCGGATTCAGCCCGCGCTTGGCGGCTTCCTTGCGCAGTTGCGAAATCCGGCCTGCGCCGGCGTTGTAGGAAGCGAACGCGAACAGAGCCTTGTCCAGGTTGGTCATGGGCTCCTTGCCGTAGTAGTTGTCGATCATCCAGCGCATGTACTTGATGCCGCCGTGGATGTTCGGCTCGACTTTCCGGATGTCGCCGACCTTGAGGTCCTTGCCGGTGGCGGGCATGATCTGCATCACCCCGATGGCGCCCACATGGCTCTTGGCGTTCTGGTCGAGTTGGGATTCCTGGTAGCCCTGGGCCGCCATCAACAACCAGTCGACATCGTACTGGTCGCCGTATTTCTTGAAGAACTCGATCATCGTGAGAAATTTCTTGCGCTCGGCTTCGGAAGCCGCATTCTTCACATACTTGGCGCTCTTCAGGTAACGCTTCAGCAGCGTATTCCCGACTGCGGTGCCTACGGCGTTGCGCTTCACGAAATCGTCGACCGCGGCCTTGATTTGCGGGCTGCCTTTGCGGATGGCCCAGGCAGTGTCGGCACCAGTGCGCACGGCGATGCCGTCATGCACCGTGACCTTGGGGAAGATTTGCTTCCAGAAGTCGGCCTTGTGCTTGTCGACGACGATGAGCGCAATCAGCCCGGCGTTGGCCATCTCGATGAGGTCCTCGTCCTCGAGTTCCTCCGGAGCCAGCTTGACGATCACGCCGGGCTTTTTCTGCGCCGCCAGGCGCTGGTTGAGCGCCATCAGGCTTTCGTAGTAACTGGAGGACTTGCGCACGAACACTACTTTCCCCGACAGGTCTTCCACGCTTTTCACAACGGGTGCACCGGGACCGGACACCACCACCTCGCTGACGTTGGGATACACGGGCACGGAAAAGTCCACCACTTTCTGCCGGTCGGCGGTGATCGTGAGGTTGGACGCCGCGATGTCGCCCTTGCCGTCGACCAGCGCCTGCAGCAGGTCGCCACGGGCCACCGGGATGAACACCACCTGCACCTTGACATGTTTCTGCTTGAGCTTTTTCTCCTTGGCCAGCCTCTTGTTGAGGTCTTCCTCGAACACGCGGAAGGCGTCGTGGGTCGTGCCGCGCTGGACGCCCTTGTCTGCGAAGTAGAAGGTCTTGCTGTAGACCGTCAGCACGCGGATGTATCCGCGCTTGATCATGCCGTCGAGATCGCCTTTCCACGGCTGCATCACGATCGTGGGATCGATGGTCAGGTCCTCGCGCGCGGCAGGAGCCTGCTGCTGGGAAAATGCCGGGGCGGCGGCAGAAAAAACGAAAAAGGCCAGCAGCCAGGCCAGCGGATTTCGGATCATGGGGAAACGCATCGAGACACCTTGTGGGCAATAAGAAAACAGATGGGTCAGCTAAAAGCCGGGGGCGAAAGACCAACCCCGGCTCCAATTGTAGATTAAATGGATAATTTGCTCTGATTTGCGCCAGCCGACCCACCCAACAATCGTGTAGCCGACCTCCGGCGCCCACGGCAGCGGATAGGCGCTGATTATTTCGGCATGACTGCAGGCGCTGAACGCAGCAGTTTCAACTCGGCGTACAGCCAGGCGCCGCTCGGCTGCGGTGGATTGCCGCCGCACCTCACCTGGTAAACCTGACCACTGACGCTGCTCCGGCTGGCCGCGCGCTCGATGAACTGCTCCGTGCTGGCGAGCGCCTCCTTGTCCGCCAGATACTCCAGCTTGCGGCGAAGGTGCGACTGCGCCTCGACTGCCGTATACCAGGTGCCGTTACGGCTGAACTGGCAACCCGACGTCGCCAGCCGCGACAGCAGGGAATCAATTTCGGTCCGGACTGCGGGCGGCAGGCCGGCTGCCCAGGCCTGCGATCCATACAACGACACTGCGAACAGAAAATATTGCAGGGCAATGAAACGGCGTCTCGAACGTCTGGTCGTCATGGCGTTCCGGATACGGAAATCGGGTGGGCGAAGAATCCTGACAATGACACCAGATCTTGCGGGGTTGCTGCAAACCGCAATATCACGGGCTATACCTGTTGGGCGTGATGAAATCATGTGTCAGAACCCACAATTTTAAGCATTACAGGTGTTGCCGGCACTGCCCAGATTGACCGAACCTGTCGGGGTTGGCGATACTTATCGGGCTGTCGCGAGTTTTTTCTCAATCAACAAACCAGAGGTCATGACCATGGGTGCATCCGCTTCACGCTACAAAACGGCGTCGAGCAGCGCTCTCGGCTTGCTGTGCCTCGGCGGGTGTGCGCAAACGCAACTGGGCGCGCAGTACGCCGATCCGCAGTTTCCACCGCAAACCCTGCGTGGCGCAGCCATACTGGTTGTCTGCGAGGCGCCCGAGCCTGCGATCAAGCTGATTTGCGAGAGTCAGATTTCCGGCCAATTGATGCAGCTGGGCGCCAAGCCGCTGACCGATGCGACGCTCGTCAATCCGACACCCGGCCGCGAACCGCCGCCCCCCCAATACCTGCCGGCGGCGGAGGCGGCAGGTGCACGTGCCGTGTTCAGCACGACCCTGGCGCCGGATTATCGGCAAGCCAGTCCTTTGTCCTCGTTCAGCATCGGCATCGGTGGCTGGGGCGGGTCTGGCGGCTACTACGGCGGCAGCGGGGTAGGCGGGGGTGTGGGGGTCACCATGCCCGTCGGCGCCTTGCAGGGATCGACAGGCCTGGCGGCCATCGGTTCGGTCGTCGATGTTGCCAGCGGCCGTGTGATGTGGAGTGCCAAGGCATCCGTTCCGCCGGCGGCCGATGTGACCAGTCAGATTGCCGAAGCGGCGAAGGCACTGGCCGGTGCGGCGTACCAGACCGGGTTGTTCTAGAATCGGCAGGGTGTGACGGGTTACGGCCCTGAATGTCTGATCGATCCTGTCTCATTAACCTAACCGAATCCAGAATCCATGAGCATAGAAATCACAAGCCTCAACGGTGAAATACTGACAGCCCGAATCACCGGCACATTGTCCCAACCCGAGCTGGCTTCGTTGCACCAATCCACTGCCGATATCATCCAGCAGCACGGAAAAGTCCGCATCCTCGTCATTGCCGAGAACTTTCAGGGATGGCAGAAGGGCGGTGACTGGGACGATATTTCGTTCATGGAAAACGACCCGTTCATCAGCAGGATAGCCATCGTCGGCGAAAAGGAATGGGAGGAGATGGTGCTGCTATTTACCGGCCAGGGAATGCGCAAATTCCCCATCGAATACTTCCAGCCAGCCGATCTCGACCGGGCGAAGGCCTGGCTGATGGCGGATTGAACTGGCTGCAGCCATCTATTGCCCGGCCCTGCCTGAAGCGGGCCCCCGGCTTCCCTAGCGTCCCATGCGGCGGTTGTAGCCGTTGACGATTCGCTGGTTCAGCCCGGGGTCCGAGTCGATGTTGCCACTGGTCTTGAATTCGACCTGCACGCCGCTGTCGGCGCGAGTCTGAACGATGGCCGTCACGTTGATGGCGCCACTGATGCCACGGATCGTGCCGGAATCCCGGTTGGCGCTCACGATCTGCACGCCCTCGTCGCCCATGGCGCCGAGGGCGGCCGACCAGGTCTGCTCGAAGGCACTTGGCGGATAGGGGGCGTAAGACCCGCCCGGCGCAGTCTGAACATAAGTGCAGCCTCCCAGTGCCAGGGCCAGGCCACCTGCGAGGATCAGGGTGCTCAACATTCTGTTCAAAGGATTCATGGTTCGCTTGCCTTGGAAAAAATCGAGTTGCCGATCATGAGAACACGAAAAGCGGCGAACGAGTAATCATAACGCGCTGGGGATAGGACACGCTTCACCGTGCTGTCAGCCGTCGTTGCCCCAACACCTGCAGACAATTGCAGCTGGATCATCCGTGGTCGATGCCCCGGGCATGCCCGTCACGGATCAATTCCGCGCGTCCTTCGGCTTGCCGCCGTCGGGCCAGTCGTGCTTCGCCGGAGCGAAAGGCGGGCGCGGCTGCCGCGTCACGTATTCGGCGATATCGATTGCCTCCTGGTCGCTGAGCGTATTGCCTTGCCCCAGCGGCATATTGTGCTTGATGAAGGCGGCGGCCGTGTAGGTGCGCGCCATGCCCGCCCCGATGTTGAACGAGTCCTGGCCCCATAGCGGCGGGAACATATAGCCAACCGCTGGATTCCGGGAAGTTTCGACCTTGTCGGCGTGGCAGCTTGCGCACTTCTGTGCATAAAGCGTTTTGCCATGTGCGGCATTCGGCACCCGCTTCGAGTCGACTTTGCCCATACCGCGTCCGACCACTTCGGTCCCGGTTGGTACGCCGGTCGAAAGCCAGCGCACATACATCAACATGGCGTTCATTTCCTTCGAATCGTAGGCCAGCGGCTTGCCGTTCATCGAACGTTGGAAACAGTCGTTGATGCGGTCCTGCAGCGAATTGATATTGGCACTGCGGCTGCGGTATTCCGGAAACATTCCCCACAGCCCGACGAACGGTCCGGCGTAGGCAACCGTACCGGCATTGAGATGGCAGTTGCTGCAGTTGAGGGCGTTGCCGACATTTTTGGGCAACTGCTTGCGGGTGTCGGTGAGAAGTAGTTTTCCCAGCTTGATTGCGTCGCCTTCCGGACCCTTGGGAATGGTGGTTTCGGCAGGCGGGTTGAGCGGTACGGGGTTGGCGTATGCAGTCGTCCCGAACGAAAGAAATGCTGCCGTCAACAAAAAGGCAGTAGCTGGCGAAGGCTTCATAGTGATTTCATGTCTCCTGATCGGAGTTCTGGACTTAATAGCTTCAATGCGCAATCGACGGCCTGAAAGTGCTTTCCTGCGACTTCCGCCGCTCGATTCTTGATCGCCGTTCACCCGTAATAAAGGGCGGAAGGTTTGCATACTGCCCGTAAGGATTGCGGCGGTCGTCATCCCGCCGGTCATCATGATGGATGAAGCTGCAGGCACATTGCGCAGCAGTGCAGCCCGGCACTGGCAGGCGGGGCGCCTCATCAGCCAGGTATCTGACGCTGCCGAGTTCATGGACGGCCTTGCAGGCAAGGGAACCCTTACGGACTTCGACGCAGTGGTATTTCTTGCTTGCGGGCTTGGCGGCAGCGGGTGCTGCATGAAGCTTTTTCCGCCTGGCAATCTGACGCCACCCGAACGCCACCGCCGCTGCCAACAGTACAAGCACAAGAATCTGAGACATCCTGCCGCCCCCTTTTCAGTCAACCCGTACTAGGAATATAGGGCACTTCTATGAATTCGTCATTCCAGGCTTGACCCGGAATCCAGCGCCTTGATTTAACGGGATTCCCGCTTTCGCGGGAACGACGCAACGTGGATGTGATGTATGGATGTGCCCTATAGAAGATGGCGGCCATTTGAAAAGGTGCCCCCTTTTCTTGGCGGGAAAGCATGCGGGGACTCAAGTCAGGTCCATGCAATGCCGTTAACAGCAGGTCTATCGGGCTCGGAAAGGTGAGGCGAAGCCGCTCATGCGCAAAAAACATCCTTCGGTCCTTTTTGACTGGACAGCGCATCTGGGGCTTCACTATCTTACAAACATGGCAAATTGGACTCATAACATGTCAGTCAATCGGGTGCGTGCCAGCCGGGGGTTCACGCTTATCGAACTCATGGTGACGATTGCGATACTGGCGATTGCGCTGGGTATTGCGGTGCCGAATTTACAGGAATTTGCACGCAGGAATCGTCTGGTGGCGACAACCAATAACCTGGCGTCTGCCCTGGCGCTCGCGCGGTCCGAGGCCGTCAAGCGCGCCACCCGGGTGACGGTTGCCTCGGCGAACTGGGACGCAGGCTGGCAAGTGTTTGTCGATACGGGAACGCCCGGCGATCCGAGTGATGCGGGCGACACGGTGCTCAGGGTTTTTCAGCCCAATGCCAGCGGTGCGGCAGCGATAACGCCAGATGCCAACTTCTCCAGTTACATCAGCTACCTCCCCTCAGGCGTAAGTGTGGGCAATGGTGGCTCGGGCAATGGGGATTTCGAGCTGTGCATTGAAGGAAATGCCCGCGTGCTTTCCGTCAACAATACCGGGCGCGTAAGCACCACTTCAGGATCCTGCTGATGAAACCCCTGCCATCCTCATTAAGTCTTTCGAATCTGCCACGTGCCCAGCGCGGCGTGACCCTGCTGGAGGTGCTGATTTCCATCGTCGTGCTTTCCGTCGGACTGCTGGGCTATGCCGGCCTGCAGACGCTCTCAATGAAAAACAACACCAGCGCCTTCCAGCGCAGCCAGGCCACCATGCTTGCCTATGACATCATCGATCGCATGCGGGCCAACAGGCCAAACCTCGCCAGCTATAGCATCGCCATGGGCACGGTGGGCGCTTTTCCGGATGTGGTGTCATGGAAGAACAACGTGGGAACTGCCTTGCCGGATGGCGACGCATCCATTTTGGTGGACTTGGCCGGCAATGCCACGATCACCATCCAGTGGGATGACAACCGCGACGGCACGGATCCCATCACGTTCATTACCCAGACGGCCTTGTGATGCATACCCAACGATTCGCCCCTATTCTCCGCCAGCAGGGCTTTTCCCTGGTCGAACTGATGGTTTCCCTGGTTCTGGGAGGCTTGATTATCGCCGCAGTGGGCACGGTCTATCTGGGCAGTCGCCAGTCCTTCCGCACCCAGGACGCCATGGCGCGCATGCAGGAAGGCGCCCGGTTTGCCTTCGAGGCCCTGTCGGTCGACCTGCGACAGGTGGGATTTGGCTGTGCTTCGGTCAATGCGGACCCGGTGGACGCGACCTGGTACAACAATCTGTTCAAGCGCCCACTTCTGGGGCACGAAAGCGGTGCGGGACTGCCGGTCTCGGTGACCGGCGCGATCGCTAATACAGATGCGCTCATGGTGTTGCGGGCCGACAAAAGCCGCGAATCCCAGTTTGCGACGGCCACCACTACGGTGGCTTCGCATGGCGTCGGCAGCGGCGGCCTGGTCGTGGTCAGCGAGGTCTACTCGGATGCTACGGTCTATACCGCGACTGCAGCATCCGGATCCAGCGTCACACTGAATGCGGGATCGGCGCTGCCCTGCAGACCGGGCGCGCCGGTTGCCGCTGCAACGAATTTCATGCTGTTGCCCCTCACCGGACACATTTACTACCTGCGCAACAACGCGGCAGGCGAGCCGAGCCTGTATCGCGAAACGCTGCTGGCCAACGGGACGACCCAGGCCCAGGAGTTGGTGGAGGGGGTGGAAGACATGCAGATCCTCTACGGCGAAGACACCACCCAGCTGACCCTGGCGGAGTGTCCGGACGATGGCTGTTCGGCAGATGTCTATGTGGCGGCCAATGCGGTCACCAACTGGAACCGCGTGGTCAGCGTCAGGCTGACCCTCGACATGCGCAGCCCCGAAACCAATGTCGGCACAGGTGGCGACGGCCGCCTGCACAAATCATTCACCACCACCATCGCGGTGAGGAATCGGCTATGAAACCCATGCAATCGATAACCCCGCTTTCCGCTCAGCGTGGCGTCACGCTGATCGTCTCGCTGATCTTTCTGGCCATCCTGATGCTGCTGGGGGTGACCGTGGCGCAAACCAGCAGCATGCAGGAGCGCATGGCGGGCAACACGCGGGACCGCGATCAGGCCTTGCAAATGGCCGAGGCAGCGCTTAGTGCCGCCGATGTGGCGATGAAGGCGCTTCCGAAGGACGGCGCTGGCAATATCACCACCGCATTCGACGGCAGCACGACCGGCTACGTGACCTATAACCCGGCCAATGCGAGCAACGCCGCTTACTGGAATGCCTACGATTGGGCGAATGCTTCACAGTCGGCAAATATCACACTCGATACTGCCACACACATCACCGAACAGCCCCGCTACGTCATCGAGAAACTGCCGGATTCCGCTACCACCCAGCGTTTCCGGGTGACCGCTCGCGGCGTCGGGGCCAGTACCGGAACGGTCGTCATCCTGCAGGCCGGGTACGAGAACAACTGAACAGGGAGTACACCATGAACCTTAACTCAAGCCTACGCAAAGTCCTTGCCTTGCTGCTGGTGTCCGGCAGCCTGGGCTGGATGGTGACGCCCGCCGGTTCGGCGCCGCTCGCCATTTCGGACAACCCCCTGTTTCTGACCACCAACCTCGCGCCCAATGTGATCGTCACGCTGGACGATTCGGGAAGTATGGCGCGCGCCTTCACGCCGGATGTCTGCGGCAACCCCAACGCGATCTGCAACAACAACCCGGATTCCAGTCTCGACCACCGCTACCTGAAATCGTCGCACTACAACCCGATTTATTACAACCCGGAAGTTACCTACCAGGCTCCGGTGACTGCCAGCGGAACGCCGTTGACCACCTCGTTCAACCACGCATGGATCGACGGCTTCGCCACCAGCCTGTCTCTGAACGGCGCCTCTTATTACGACCTCGCCACGGAATATCGGCCGACTGCAGGCCTGTTCCTGCATTCCTCGACCAAAAGCCATCAGTTCATGAATCACTACACGGCTTCTGCGGACCTGACAAATACGGTCACCACTAACTATGCTACCCATGTGCACAGCGGAGCGATGCAGGGTTCAAATACTGGCGGCAACGCGCCCTCATTCATGATCACAGACTACGTCAACCAGGACGGCAGCGGGAGTGGCGACGATCCGGGCAACAATCTGATCAGCGTGACCGTTTCTGGATACGGGAATATCAGCGATAACGGTACGTTTACAGGGTCATGCGATAACAGCAAGGATCCTTCTCTTGGCCGTTACAGAACAGAAATATCAGGCACGAATTTGAACCTGTGCTTTAAAGACGATAACGCCATGTATGGCAAGACCGTCACCGTCACGCACAAGGTGGCCGGATCAACGGAAGTGACGGTGCCGGTTGCCGCTACCGATCCGGTTGGCGCCTATTACTATGTGTTCAACCCGGCAAACAGCGGTTGCTCGGGCACCGATGCGCAGAGGAAGGTGGACAACGACTGCTATACGATCCGGATGGTCAGCGCCACATCGGGTCCCGGGGGAACAGACGAACGGCAGAATTTTGCCAACTGGTATTCCTTCTACCGCACCCGCAACCTGGCGACCATTGCGGGCGCGTCCCTGGCTTTTCAATCGATGGATGAGACTACCCGGATTTCCTGGCAGTCCCTGCATACCTGCAGAGGGTCGACTTCCTCGCTGGTCACCAGTGATTGCGAAGGCTGGGAGACGACCTCGACGAACTTCAGCAATGCCATCAAGCCTTTTACAGGGCAGCACAAACAGAATTTCTATTCTTGGCTGTTCAGGCTGAACACCAATACCAGCACGCCGCTGCACGAGGCGATGCAGCGGGCAGGCAGTTATTATTCGACGACAGGCGAGAACTCCCCCTACGACAACGACCTGAACGCGACATCGTCCGGACAATACTCTTGCCGCAAGAACTTCCATATCCTGATGACGGACGGCATCTGGAGCGATACCTCGGTCAGTGCCGGTGGCAACCTTGACGGGACGCTGTCCACGCCGTATTCGGACAGCAACTCCAACAGTCTGGCCGACCTGGCTTACAAGTACTGGTCTACAGACCTCACTGGGCTGTCTAATAATCTGCTTCCCTATATCGCCGAAACTGCATCGACGGCGGCGCAGGAATACAACAACCCCAAGAACGATCCTGCCACCTGGCAGCACATGGTCAACTTCACCGTCGGCCTCGGCCTGACGCCTTTCCTCGAAAGCACGGGCCTGACCTGGGGAGGCAACACCTATTCCGGAAGTTATCCCGCGCTTGCTGCAGGCACAAAGGCCTGGCCGACCACCGCAAACGGTGCTGCTACCGATGACGGCAGGGTCGCCGACCTCTGGCATGCCGCGATCAACAGCCGCGGTAAATTTTTCAGCGTCGACACGCCGGGTACCCTCGTCAAGGCATTTGCCGATGTCAAGAATGCGATCGAAAAAGCGACGCCCTCCGCTGCGGCGCTGGCTGCCAACTCGACCAGCATCGAGACGGGTTCCCTGGTCTATCAGGCGACTTTTGACAGCCGGGACTGGAGCGGTAATCTGGTTGCCTACCCGGTGGGGTATGGTGGAGTGGTGGGGGCGTCAATCTGGGAAGCGGCATCGATGTTGCCAGCCCCCGCCTCGCGCAATATTTTCACGATCAATGGCAGCAGCGGGGTGGACTTTAACTGGGGCGCGCTCAGCGGTGTCCAACAGGCCTTTCTGAACACAGATGCAGCAGGCGTCACGGATACAAACGGTGATGCTCGGCTCGACTGGTTGCGCGGGGTGCAGAGCCAGGAGGTTGTGAAGGACACGACGGGTACGGTCATCAGCGGCATTTTCCGTAAACGCACCAACGTGCTGGGCGATATCATCAACTCGGATCCGGCGTTTGCGCATCAGGAAAATTTTGGCTATCAGGATATGGTCGCATCCGAAGCGACGAGCTACGCATCCTATGTGGCAGGCAAGTCCGGACGGACGCCCGCCGTATTTGTGGGTGCCAACGACGGCATGCTGCACGCATTCCGGGCGGACTCCGGATCGGTAGGCGGCACCGAACTGTTCGCCTACGTGCCGAACGCCGTATTTCCCAACCTCAGCAAGCAGACCGACGCGTCCTACGTCCATCGGTACTATGTGGATGGCGGGCCGACGGTGGGCGATGCCTATCTGGGCAGTTGGAAGACGGTTCTGGTCGGCGGACTCGGCGGCGGCGGTAAATCCGTCTATGCGCTGAACGTGAGCGATGTGTCGAATCCGTCGTCCAGCATGGTGATGTGGGAATTCACGGATACGGACCTTGGGCTGACGTACAGCAAGCCGCAAATCGCCCGTCTGAACAGCGGCCAGTGGGTCGCCATCTTCGGCAACGGCTACAACAGCACGTCCGAACGCGCCTATCTGTATGTGGTCAACCTGGGCACAGGGGCGTTAATTGCCAAGATTGCCGCAGGCAGCGCTTTTGCAAACGGGCTGTCGACGCCGGTCATGCATGACGCCAACGATGACAAGATCGCGGATTACGCCTACGCGGGGGATTTGCAGGGCAATCTTTGGAAATTCGACCTGACCAGCTTGTCTGACCAGACAACCCCGCTGTTTGTTGCTCAAAATGCCAGCAGCCAGAGGCAGCCGATTACCGGCCAGCCTGTACTTGGCGGGCATCCCAACGGCGGCGTGCTGGTGTATTTCGGTACCGGGCAATATCTGCAAGGCACGGATGTACTGAACACAAATGTTCAGACTTTCTATGGCATCTGGGACAAGGGTGTCACGGTCGCACGCAGCCAGTTGCTGGCGCAGACGATTGTTGCCCAAACCGGTGAATTTGCTTCGCAACTCAGGGAAACCTCTGGCAATGCGATTGACTGGTCGACCCAGCTTGGCTGGTACATGGACTTTACGCAGCCCTCAGGCGAGAGAATCGTTACCCAGGCGTTGTTGCGTTACGGACGAGTGATTTTCCTGACGCTGATCCCATCGACGGACGTCTGCAATGCCGGCGGCGAGAGCTGGCTGATGGAGCTGGATGCGATTAGCGGGGCCAGGACGACGGATTCCAGCTTCGACTTCAATAACGATGGCGCTTTTGACAGCCTGGATCTTCTGGCAAGCGGTGCGACTGCCAGCGGTATCAAGACGACGGTCGGCATCACCAAACCGCCGGCATGGTTCACGGGGCCGGATGGCAAGGACTTCAAGGTGATGACCGGTACGACGGGGGGTATTCAATCTCTCGGCAACAGGGGCGCCCCTCCGCCCGGACCGTCCGGTGGCGGCGCGCTTAGACGGACCTACTGGCTGCAGATTCAATAACCCTGGGGAACATCGCCATGTATAAGGCAAACCGGCAATACGGCGTCACCCTGATCGAACTGATGATCGTCGTGACGATTATCGGTATCCTGGCCTCGATTGCCTATCCGGGTTACCAGCAATATGCGCGCCGCGCCAACCGGGCCGATGCGCAGGCCATCATGCTGGAGAACGCGCAATTCATGGAGCGTTGGTTTACAACGTGCGGATCATATACATCAGTAAGTGGGTCACCCGCACCGTGTAACACTGCTCCGGATTTGCCCAAGACGCAATCTCCGGAGATGGGCACGGCCAAGTACAACATTCTCGGTCCCGCAGGCACGGCCACAGGCTTTCTCATTCAGGCTGTTCCAACCGGCGGCTACACCGATCCGCTGTGCGGCACCCTGACTATCAGTCAGACGGGGGCGAAAACGGAATCTGGCACCGGGGCGCTGGCAGACTGCTGGAAAAGTTGATTACCTGGCGTTGCCGAGTTCCTTGGGCAGGGGAAACCCGACTTTTTCCTGCACGCCTTCCAGGTCTGCCACGGTGACGATTCCCAGGCCTTTGAGGCGGTCGACCACTTCCCGGACCAGCACCTCCGGCGCCGATGCACCAGCCGTGACACCCACGCGGTGGGAGCCAGCGATCCATTGCGGGTCGATTTCACTGGCGTTGTCGACCATGTAGGCCGGCACGCCCAGGTTATCGGCCAC
>CAVOSK010000003.1:0-112790 GCA_963698855.1 uncultured beta proteobacterium | reverse complement strand
CTCAAGGCACTTGCCCGCCAGCACAACGCCACCCTCTACATGGTCCTGCTGGCCGCCTTCCAGGTTCTGCTCATGCGCTATAGCGGCCAGGAAGACATCGCCGTCGGCACCCCCGTCGCCGGCCGCAACCGCCCCGAACTCGAAGGCCTCATCGGCTTCTTCGTCAACACCCTCGTCATGCGCGGCGACTTGAGCGGCAACCCTCGCTTCATCGACCTGCTTGCGCGCACCCGCCAGCACGCCCTCGACGCCTACGCCCACCAGGACCTGCCCTTCGAGAAGCTGGTCGAAGCCCTCAAGCCCGAACGCGACATGAGCCGCAACCCCCTGTTCCAGGTCATGTTCGTCCTGCAGAACACCCCCGAAGCCGAGCTCCGGCTGCCGGGGCTCGAAAGCGAACGCCTGCCCCTGCACAACGGCACCGCCAAATTCGATCTTTCGCTCTCGCTCACCGAAACCCGGGACGGCCTCGCCGGCCTGCTCGAATACAGCAGCGACCTGTTCGACGCCGGCCGCATCGAGCGCCTCGCACGGCACTACCGCTGTCTGCTCGAACACCTCGTCGAGTCCCCCGACACACCCGTCTGGCACCTGCCGTTACTCGACACCGCCGAACGGCAGCAACTGCTGCACGACTGGAACGCCACCGCTGTTCAGTACCCCGACCAGCAGAGCATCGCGCAACGTTTCGAAGAACAGGTCCGGCATCACCCCGACGCCATCGCCGTCCAGTTTCGCCAGCAGCATCTCGGTTACGCCGAACTCAACCGCCAGGCCAACCGTCTGGCTCACCACCTGCGCAGCCTCGGCATCGGCGCCGACAGCTTGGTCGGCCTGTGCGTCGAACGTTCGCTCGACATGGTCGTCGGCATGCTGGCCATCCTCAAGGCCGGCGGCGCCTATGTCCCGCTCGATCCCGACTACCCGCAGGAACGGCTCGACTTCATGCTGCAGGACACCGGTGCAGTGGTCGTCCTCACCCAGTCCGATCTCAAGGATCGGTTGCCGCAGGTGCCGCACCTGCTGAGCCTGGACGACAGCGCGGCGTGGAGCGGACAGCCGGACAGCGATCCGGCTGCGATTGGCGGACCGGACGATCTGGCCTATGTCATCTATACCTCGGGCTCTACCGGACAACCCAAGGGCGTTATGGTGACCCAGCGGGCAATCGGCAACCACATGCGCTGGATGGAGGCTGAGTTCGCTTTTTCCCCCAGCGACGCCGTGCTGCAGAAAACCAGCATCAGCTCCGATGCCTCGGTGTGGGAATTCTTCGCGCCCCTGCTGACGGGCGGGCGGCTGGTCATGGCCGAGCCGGATGCGCACCGCGATCCGATCTATCTGGCGCGCGTAGTGCACGAATACGGCGTCAGCCTGCTGCAGGTGGTGCCGGTCATGTTGCGTGCCCTGGTTGCCGAACCTGAGTTCAGGCATTGTGACAGCCTGCGCATGGTCTACGCCGGGGGCGAAGCGCTGGAGCGTGATCTGGTGGAAACGTTCCGGCAGCAATGCGCGGCGCCGCTGTGCAACCTGTATGGCCCGACCGAGGCCACCATCGACAGTCATTTCTGGATCTGCGGCGAGGAATCCTCTGCCGTGGTGCCCATAGGCCGCCCGATTGCCAATACCGAGTGCTACGTGCTGGATGCCTATGGCAACCCGAGCCCGATCGGCGTGGCCGGCGAGCTCTATATTGGCGGGGCAGGGCTGGCGCGCGGCTATCTCAAGCGTCCCGAACTCACTACCGAGCGCTTCGTCGTCTCGCCTTTCGATCCGGGTGCGCGCCTGTATCGCACCGGCGACCGCGTGCGCTGGCGTGCAGACGGCGTCATTGAATTCCTTGGACGCATCGACCAGCAGATCAAGCTGCGCGGCTACCGCATCGAGCCGGGCGAAATCGAGGCCGTTTTGCAGGCAGACCCCGCGATCCGGCAGAGCCTTGTCATCGTGCGCGAAGACCGCCCCGGTGACCGACGGCTGGTGGCCTACCTTGTGGGGCAGGGGATCGATATTGACGCCACCCGTTCCCGTCTCAAGGGACGGCTACCCGACTACATGATCCCTGGCGCCCTCGTCGTTCTCGACAGCCTGCCGCTGACGCCCAACGGCAAGGTTGACCGCAAGGCTCTGCCGGTGCCGGAACAGGATGCCGGCGCATCGGGCTACCAGGCGCCGCGCACCCCGATCGAGATCGTCTTGGCGGAAATCTGGGCCGATATCCTCAAGCTGCCGCGGGTGGGCATCCACGACAACTTCTTCGATCTCGGCGGGCATTCGCTGCTGGCGGCCCAGACGATGAATCGGATCAATCAGAAGTTGGGGATGGATGTTGCCTTGCGCCAGTTGTTCGACACATCTACCGTTGAAAGACTGGCGCTCGCCATCCTGGATAGGCTCATGGCAGACACTGGGAATGCGGTGACGTCAGAGTCGGGAGAGAACGAATGATCATTGATGTCCGTTGCCGAATGACAAAGGGTGCGTCTGCAGTTTATTACCAGGGACGATCAGGAGAAGCATCCCCGCCCGAGAGCATTGAGGCCTTCATGGCTGTACTGGATCATGCCGGAGTCGATGTGGCTGTATCGCCGATAGGAAACAATCAAGGCATGCAGCTCGGCTCCCGCGAATTGCCTGCCCGTGTCTCCTCGAATATCGAGCAGGTCGGGTATCAATCCCAGTATCCACAGCGTTTTGTGGGCGTGGCAGGCATTGACGTCGGCAATGTTTCCCATGATGCCGAGTCAGAGCTTGAATGGTGTGTCAGAGAGGGTTTGAAGGTTGCCACGATCGAGCCCGGACGGGCTCCGCTTCTTGTTGATCATCCCGCGGACGTGCGCTTGTATCCCTTTTATGACCTGGCCCAGGAACTGGGCGTGTCGCTGATATTGCAAACATCTGGCCTGCTCGGCGGCAAGAGCATCGATTACGCTCATCCAAAATGGATAGACAAGATTGCAGAGGATTTCCCTAAGCTGAACATTATTTGTGCTCATGGCTGCTATCCCTATGTGAGGGAAATGATTGCGGTCTGTGTGCGTCGCAGAAACGTATTCACATCACCTGACATTTACACGTTCTGGCCGGGGGGGGATGACTGGATTCATGCAGTGAATCAGGGTGTGCTGGCCGACAAGCTTCTCTTTGCCAGCGCATACCCGCTTTGTGGCAGCCTTCGTGAATTCGTCAATCGCTTCATGCGGCTCGACTGGAAACCCAAGACACTGGACCGCATCATGTACCGGAATGCGATTCGAGCACTGGGACTGACTGAGCATCCAGTGTTCGGTTCGATGTATGCGGGCAAGGACAAATTGAGCCGTTACTGGCGTACCCGCTTTCTTGTACGCAGCAGGCTGGGCTACTGAAAAGCCCATCTGAGCACAGTAAAGGTTGATACGGGAAGCGCAGGTTTTCGCAAGGGGAGAATGCCAATGACACAATTTCCTTTAGCCGTTGCGCCACGCATCGGGGCGTCGCCAGGTCCGAAATCTGGTTCTGTATTTGAGGGATTTCCCCTGGCCGATGTCGAGCAGTCCATTGCCAGCCGTTTTCGTGCTCAGGTGATGCGCAACCCAGATGCGCTTGCTGTCAGCGAGGCTGCGCACAGGATGAGTTACGGTGAACTCGATGCGCTCAGCAATCGGCTGGCGCATGCCATTGTGGCCCTCAATGTGCTCGCCACTACGCCGGTAGCCCTGCTGCTCGACACGAAGCTGGCCCAGATTGTGGGCTTGCTGGGCGTGTTGAAGTCGGGACATGGCTATGTGCCAATCGATCCCACGCTGCCTGCGGCCCGGGTTGTGGCCATTATCGAGGACACGGCACCGATGCTGCTGGTCGTCTGTGATGCGACCGAGAGCCAGGGCAGCACCGCATCGGGCGGCTGCCTGCATGTACTGAACCTGGAAGCACTGGATGAGGCATTGCCCGTTTCTGACCCGGAGGTCGATATTGCGCCGGATGCGCTGGCCTATGCGTTGTTCACGTCCGGAACGACCGGTCGACCCAAGGGCGTGATGCAGAGCCAGCGCAATGTCCTGCACAACGTAATGCGCCACACCAACAGCTTCCTGATAGGCCGGGGGGATCGGCAGACGCTGCTGTACTCCTATGCGGTGTATGGCGGGACGCGCGATATCTTCAATGCGCTGCTGAATGGTGCATCGCTCCATGTCTATTCCGTGGCGCAGCATGGCGTATCGGGTCTGGCCAAATGGATGTTGCAGGAAAGGATCAGTATCTATTGTTCGGTTGCCACCGTATTTCGGCATCTGCTGCATACCCTGACGCAGTCGGCCTCCTTTCCTGCTCTCCGCCTAATCAAATTGGGCGGCGAAGCGACGTATCGACGGGATATCGAGCAGCTGCAGCCGTTTCTGAAGGATGGCTGTGTCGTGCATTGCGGCTTGGGCGCTACTGAAACCGGCCTGGCCCGCACCTACTGGGTGGATCGTGACACCCGGATCACGAAACATACCGTGCCCCTGGGTTATCCGGTGGAAGGCATGGACGTTCTGCTGCTGGATGAGGCAGGGCAGTCCGTTCTGCCGGGCGAGATCGGCGAGATCGTGATCCATAGCCCCTATGTGGCCTTAGGGTACTGGGGCAACGAGGCCCTGAGCCAGAGCTGCTTCTCCGCAAGCGAGACCTCGCCTGGGGCTAGGCGATACCGCACCGGCGACCTGGGCGTGATGCGGGAAGATGGGTGCATCGAGCACCGGGGGCGCAAGGATTTCCAGGTCAAGATTCGCGGCAATCGGGTCGAGATCGCGGAAGTGGAACAGACCCTGCTGGGGTTGCCGCAAATAGCGGAGGCTGTGGTCATGCCGAAGCCGGATATGCAGGGCGAAAACCGGCTGGTTGCCTATGTAGTGGCGAGACCGGGGCACGACTGTTTCCTGCCGATGATTCGTAAATCCTTAGCGGTGAGTTTGCCCAGCTTCATGTTGCCTGAAGCCATGGTCGTACTGGCTGAATTCCCGCAGCTTGCCAATGGGAAAATCAACCGCAAGGCCCTGCCGGAACCGGATTTTCAAACTGCCCGGCAGCATCAGGCCTATGCGGCTGCGCGTACGCCATTCGAGCATGAGCTGGTCCGCTTGTGGGAAAAAATGCTGGGAATAAAAGCTGTTGGAATTGACGACAATTTTTTTGAATTGGGCGGCCATTCTCTGCTGGCGACCCGTGTTCTTGCGGAATTTGTCGACGGGCTCGACATACAGCCCCCGGTAACGGTCCTGTTCGAGCATCCAACGATACGGGGGCTGGCCCTGCATGTGATGAAGCTGCTGGCTCAGGACGAGGAAGAAGCATGAAACCGGATCTTGAAAACATGAGCGTGGAAGCACGCAGCCTGCTGGAGCAAAAATTGCTCGGCAGGCGCAAGGCAGGCTCGAAGCAAGCCGCCGCGGCCATTGTGCCCAGGCAGTCTCAGGGCGAGCCGTGTGAACTGTCGTTCGCGCAGAACCGCCTGTGGCTGGTCGAACATCTCAATCCCGTGCCGGGCAATTACAACATTTCCCGGGTGTACCGGATTTCGGGTGCACTGAATCCTTTGGCCATCCAGGCGGCCTTGGATGCATTAGTTGCACGCCATGAAGTGCTGCGCACGCGGTTGGTGCAGCAGGGCGGGGGGGCTCGCCAGATCATCGACCCGCAGCGCGTCGTCGAGATGCAGATGCTGGATGTACGGCCTGGCGTCGGGGATGAGGGTACATTCATCCTGGACGAATTCATCTGCAGCATCACCCGCGGTACCTTCGATCTGTCGATGGACTGCATGCTGCGCGCCGGTTTGGCGCAACTTGATGATGCGGAATGGGTGCTGGTCCTCACCATGCATCACGTCGCATCCGACGGCTGGTCATTGAGCGTGCTGGACCGGGAACTGGAGACATTCTATGCGGGCCTTGACTCCGCCTCGCCTGCGGCGCTGCCGCCGCTTCCTCTTCAATATTCCGATTATTCCGAATGGCAACGCCGGTGGCTGAGCGGTGCGGTGCTGGAAGGGCAGTTGCGTTACTGGCGTGAACGGCTGCAGGACCTGAGCCCGCTCGAACTGCCGGCCGACCGCCCGCGACCAGCCCGCCTGAGCTACCGCGGCGACCTCCAGCGCTTCGACCTGCCGTCCGAGCTTGTTGCCGCGCTCAAGGCACTTGCCCGCCAGCACAACGCCACCCTCTACATGGTCCTGCTGGCCGCCTTCCAGGTTCTGCTCATGCGCTATAGCGGCCAGGAAGACATCGCCGTCGGCACCCCCGTCGCCGGCCGCAACCGCCCCGAACTCGAAGGCCTCATCGGCTTCTTCGTCAACACCCTCGTCATGCGCGGCGACCTGAGCGGCAACCCTCGCTTCATCGACCTGCTTGCGCGCACCCGTCAGCACGCCCTCGACGCCTACGCCCACCAGGACCTGCCCTTCGAGAAGCTGGTCGAAGCCCTCAGGCCCGAACGCGACATGAGCCGCAACCCCCTGTTCCAGGTCATGTTCGTCCTGCAGAACACCCCCGAAGCCGAGCTGCACCTGCCGGGCCTGGACTGCGAACGCCTGTCCCTGCACAACGGCACCGCCAAATTCGACCTCTCGCTCTCGCTCACCGAAACCCGGGACGGCCTCGCCGGCATTCTCGAATACAGCAGCGACCTGTTCGACGCCGCCCGCATCGAGCGGCTGGCCGGGCACTTCGGGCGTCTGCTGGAAGGCATCGTCGCTGCCCCCGGGCAGCGCATCGGCCAGCTGCCCCTGCTGACGGAAGCCGAGCGCCATCAGCTGCTCGTCGAGTGGAACGACACGGCCACCGACTATCCGCGGGACCGCTGCGTGCACGAGCTGTTCGAGGCGCAGGTGGCGCGCACCCCCGAGGCCATCGCGGTGGTCATGGGCGAGCGCCAGCTCGGCTATCGTGAACTCGATGCCCGGGCCAACCAGCTCGCCCATTACCTGCGCGGGCTGGGAGTAGGCCCCGAGGTGATGGTCGGCCTGTGCCTGGAGCGCTCGCCGGAACTCGTCATCGGCATCCTCGCCATCCTCAAGGCGGGCGGCGCCTACCTTCCGCTGGACCCCGACTATCCGCGGGACCGGCTGGCGTTGATGCTGGAGGATGCCGGTGTAGCGGTCGTATTGACGCAGTCGGGGCTCAAGGCGAGCCTGCCCGACAGCAGCGCAGCGCGGCTGCTGTGCCTGGACGGCGACCGCGCGCTGTGGTCGGAGCAGCCCGACACCCCGCCCACTGCAGGCGCGACCCCCGACAACCTCGCCTATGTCATCTACACCTCGGGTTCCACCGGCGTCCCGAAAGGAGTCGAGGTGTGCCACCGGAATATCGTGCGCCTGGTCTGCGCCACCCGCTATGCCCGCTTCGACGCAAGCCGGACCTTCCTGCTGCTGGCGCCGATAGCCTTCGATGCCTCCACCTTCGAGCTGTGGGGCGCATTGCTGCATGGCGCCCGCTGCGCCATTTATCCCGACCGGGTGCCCACGCCGCACGCACTGGAAGCGGCACTGCAACGCCACCAGGTCGACACGCTGTGGCTGACGGCATCGCTGTTCAACTTCATCGTCGATGAAAAGCCGGCGATCCTGGCCGGCGTGTCGCAGCTCCTGACGGGCGGCGAGGCCTTGTCGCTGCCGCATGTGCGGCGGGCCCTGGCCCGGTTGCCCGACACCCGGCTGATCAACGGCTATGGCCCCACCGAAAGCACGACATTCACCTGCTGCTATCCGATCCCGCGTGACCTGGCGGAAGACGCCGGCTCCGTGCCCATTGGCCGTCCCATATCCAACACCACCTGTTACGTGCTGGATGCGCAGGACAACCCGTCGCCTGTCGGCGTGGCCGGCGAGCTTTACATCGGCGGCGGCGGCCTCGCGCGCGGCTACCGCAACCGCCCCGAACTGACAGCCGAGCGCTTCGTCGCCTCGCCATTCCAGCCCGGCGAGCGGCTGTACCGGACCGGCGACCGGGTGCGCTGGCGCGACGACGGCGTCATCGAATTCCTCGGCCGCATCGACCAGCAGATCAAGCTGCGCGGCTACCGCATCGAGCCGGGCGAGATCGAAGCCGTCCTCATGCAAGACCCGGCGATCCGGCAGAGCCTGGTCATGCTGCGCGAAGACCGCCCGGGCGACAGGCGGCTGGTCGCCTACGTCGTGGGGCAAGGGGTCGACATCGACGCCACCCGCGCCCGGCTCAGAGGGCGGCTGCCCGACTACATGATTCCGGGCGTCATCGTCGAGCTTGAGAGCCTGCCGCTCACCCCTAACGGCAAGGTGGACAGCAGGGCGCTGCCGGTCCCGGAACAGGAGGCCGGCACAACGGCCTACCAGGCCCCGCGCACCCCGCTCGAAACCACCCTCGCGGAGATCTGGGCCGAGACCCTCGGCCTGCCGCGGGTGGGCATCGACGACAACTTCTTCGACCTCGGCGGACATTCATTGCTGGCGGTCCGGCTCATGGACAGCATCCAGCAGCTTGTCGGCCGGCAGCTCCATCTCAATACTCTCTGGTATGGCGCGGGCAGTGTCGCCCAGCAGGCGCGCCTGCTGGCTGGGATGTCGGAGAACGCCGTATCGACCGAACCCGTCCTGCGCATGCGGTCAGGGGGACGCGCGCCAGCGCTGTTCTGCCTGCACACGATCGGGGGCGGCAATCTTTTTCATTACGAACCTCTGGTGTCGCATCTCGAGGACGGCCGGCTGGCATACGGGCTTCAGGCACGAGGCATCGACGGCAATGCGCCGCCGCACACCAGCGTGGAGGAGATGGCGCAGTACTGCATCCAGTCGATGCGGTCCGTCCAGCCTGAAGGCCCTTACCTGTTGTGCGGGTTTTCCAGCGGCGGGCTGGTGGCGTATGAAATGGCGCGCTGCCTGGCACAGGCAGGGATCGAGGCGCGGCTATTCCTGGTGGACAGCTTTACCTCCGACCATCCCGAGTCCCTGCGCAGCCATGCGCTCCGCTGGAAGCGGCTGATCCGGGAGCGGAGATTCCGCGAAATCCAGGAACGTATCTACCACAGCGTCCTCAGCCGGGTGGGCATGGGACGCCTGCGCAAGCTGCGCAGCATGGGCGAGAGCCATCGCTGGGCGATGTGGAATTACCGGCCCCGCAGCAGCGACCTGTCGGCGGAGTACTTCGAGGCAACGGAGCGGATTCCCGGCATGACCCGGCCGAGCTGTGGCTGGATCCCCCTTCTGCAAGGCGGGCTGCGCTTGCATCAGGTCCCCGGCGCACATGGCACCATGGTCAAGGGCGACAGCGCCGCGGTGCTGGCCAGGGCGATCTCGGCATGTCTGCGGCCTTGATGCGCCCGCGTGCCGGCATGGATATTCCTGCCGGGTTCTTCGAACTGCAGCCAGATGCCGCGCATGTGCTGTGCCTGAACGTTTCCACCCACAGGCTTGCGCTCGAAGCGGGATTGGCCGCGTTGGACCCGGCCGAAAGGGAGCGAGCGGCGCGCTTCGTGGATCCCTGGCATGGTCGGCGCTATGCCTGTACGCGCGGTTTGCTGCGCCTTGTGCTCGGGCGCTTCCTGCAGCAGGCGCCCGTCGAGGTCGAATTCGCTTACGGCCCCCATGGCAAGCCCGAACTGAACGGGGAAAGCCGGCTGGGTTTCAATCTGTCGCACTGCGGCGACTGGGTGGCCATGGGGTTCGTCCGCGAGCGGCGGATCGGCATCGACCTGGAACGCCGGGCCGACAGCCGCGATTGCCAGGCGGTGGCGCAGCAGTGTTTTACCGCCCGGGAACTGGCCGATCTGCAACAAGGTGTCGACAAGGCCCGGGCCTTCTGCGCCATCTGGGTGCGCAAGGAGGCCGTCCTGAAGGCGGCGGGCCGAGGGCTGGACGGGATGCGGACCTTCTGCACCGGCGAGTCCGTCGTTTCCCTGCCGGATGCGCAGGGCAGGCCGCAGCAGTGGCATGTGAGCGGCATGCCGATGGTCGATGGACAGCACATGGCATTGGCGGTGGAGGGCGGCCCGCTCCGCAACCGGTGCTTCCAGCTCTGACGGGCGGGTAGGGTGTAAAATCCCGCCCATGTCCGCGTCCGAAACCCTGCTCGTCCAGGCTGCGCCCCTTGTTGCCCGGGTGCGCGGCGAGCCGCTCACCGAGCTGCCGCAGGACCTCTATATCCCGCCGGACGCGCTGGAGATTTTTCTCGAGGCGTTCGAAGGCCCGCTCGATCTGCTGCTCTACCTGATCCGCCGCCAGAACCTCGACGTGCTGGACATTCCGATGGCGGCGCTGACCAAGCAGTACATGGCCTATGTCGAGGCGGCACGCGCGACGCGGCTGGAACTGGCGGCGGAATACCTGCTGATGGCGGCGATGCTGATCGACATCAAGTCGCGCATGCTGCTGCCGCGCCGGGAGCAGGATGAGGAAGCCGGCGAGGGCGACGACCCGCGTGCCGAGCTGGTGCGCCGGCTGCTGGAATACGAGCAGATGAAGCTTGCTGGCCAGCATCTCGACGCGCTGCCGCAGGCGGGGCGCGATTTCGACACCGTCAGCGTGTTCCTGCCGGCGGCGGCCAGGCGTTTGCCGAGCCTGCATCCGGAAGAACTCGCCGCGGCCTGGCTGGCGATCCTGTCGCGCGCGAAAAATCGTACCCACCACCGCATCGGCCGCCAGGAACTGTCGATCCGCGAGCACATGAGCCGGATCCTGAAGCGTTTGACGCCTGGGGAATTCATGGAATTCAAGGACTTGTTTCCGGATTCTTCGACTGTACATGAACTCGTCGTCACCTTCCTGGCGGTGCTCGAACTGTCCAAGGAAACCCTGCTCGACGTGACACAGGCCGAGCCGTTTGCCCCCATTTACGTGAAGCTCCATGAATCTGCAACCGAATGACCACCCCGAGGATTTGAAGGTCGTGCTCGAAGCCGCGCTGCTGGCGGCGGTCGAGCCCTTGTCGCCGGCCGACCTCAAGCGCATGTTCGAGCAGGACCTGTCCGGCGACGTGCTGCGCCGCGCGCTCGACGAATTGCGCGCGCAGTGGCATGGGCGCGGCGTCGAACTGGTGCAGGTGGCCGACGGCTGGCGCTTCCAGACGCGCGCCGAGATGCAGCCCTGGCTGTCGCGGCTGAAGAACGAGAAGCCGCCGCGCTATTCGCGCGCGGTGCTTGAAACGCTCGCCATCATCGCCTATCGCCAGCCGGTGACGCGCGGCGACATCGAGGACATCCGCGGCGTCTCGGTCAACCCCAACATCATCAAGACGCTGGAGGAACGCGGCTGGATCGAGGCCATCGGCCACCGCGACGTGCCCGGACGGCCGACGCTGTTCGGCACCACCGGCCATTTTCTCGGCGATCTCGGCCTGCGCACGCTGTCCGAACTGCCGCCGCTGGAAGAACTCGGTGCCCTCGTTACACCCGATGAAACGGCACTGATTCCTGAACTGCGCGCGGAATTGCCGGACAATGATGTTCCCCCGACGTTTGGCGCGGTGATCGAAACCGCCCGCGTCAGCACCGCACCTGTCAGTGCGGACACCGAGACTCCCTGAATATGGCCCGCCCCGCATCGCCCATCCGCCGTTCGCCCAACGCCCCCATGGGGCGCGCGGCGAGTCGCCTGCAGCAGGCTCTCGCGCCGGAGGCGCCGAGCGAGCGTCTGCAGAAGGCGCTGGCCTCGGCCGGGATCGGCTCGCGCCGCGAGATGGAGGAATGGATCGCCGAAGGCCGGGTGCAGGTCAATGGCGAGACGGCCACGATCGGCAGCAAGGTCGGCCCGCGCGACGTGGTCAAGGTCAGCGGCCGCCGCGTCTACCTGCGCTTCGAAGACAAGCGCACGCGCATCCTCATCTATCACAAGTCGGAAGGCGAGATCGTCAGCCGCGACGATCCCAAGGGCCGCGCCACCGTGTTCGATGCGCTGCCCCGGCTGCGCGGCGCCAAGTGGATCGCCATCGGCCGGCTCGACTACAACACCGACGGCCTGATGATCTTCACCACCTCGGGTGAACTTGCCAACAACCTGATGCACCCGCGCTTCGAGGTCGAACGCGAATACGCGGTGCGGGTACTGGGCGAACTGACCGAAGACATGATCGCGCAGCTGCTGGCCGGGGTCGAACTCGACGACGGCCCGGCACAACTGCAAAGCGCCTTCGCCGCCGGCGGCGAAGGCGCCAATAAATGGTATCGCGTGGTCATCAAGGAAGGCCGCAAGCGCGAAGTGCGGCGCCTGTTCGAGCATTTCGGCCTGACGGTGTCGCGCCTGACGCGCATCCGCTTCGGCCCGATCGCGCTGCCGCCGCAGTTGCGCCGCGGCCAGAAAATGGAACTCGACGACGATCTGGTCGCGCGCGTGCTGGAATGGGCTGGCATGGCCGCCTCGCCGCGCCGGCAGAAGCGCGGCGTACCGGACAAGCACACGCGCAAGCCACGCATCCGCTGAACTGAAACTGAAAACGGCAGCAGAGCCGTTGGCGGGCTCTGCTGCCGTTTCGCAGCCTGCAGGGCGGTCAGCGCCGCCTGTTCGGCTTACTTCTCGGTCAGCTTCTTGATGACGCCTGCGGCCCACTCGCGGCCGCCCAGCCCGAACGCCAGCGCAAACGCCAGGCCGATCGCGCCGAAGCCGATCTGGAACGCCGCGGTGAGAAGATGGGTGCCGATCTCGAGCTGTTCCAGCGCCACGAACACCACGAAGATGATGGTGGCATATTCGGACAGCGTGCTGATCGTGAGCGCACCCTGCACGCCCATGTTGTTGAGATAGGCGAACACCATGCGGTTGATGAAGCGCGCCACCAGCACGCCGAACACCAGCACCAGGATGGCGACGATGATGTTGGGGATGTAGAACACCACCTGGTTGAACAGTTCGGCCACCATGTGCAGGCCCAGGCTGTTGGCGACGGTGACGACCACGACGAAGATGACGACCCAGTAGGCCAGCTTGGCAATGATGCGGGATAGCGAGATGTCCAGGCTGCCCTGCTTGAGAAACGCCTCGATGCCGGTCTTCTCGGCGAGGCTGTCGAAGTGCAGTACGTCGAGCAGTTTCGAGACGCCGGTGCGGATCAGATTGGCGAACAGCCAGCCGACGAACAGCAGCAGCAAGGCTGCCAGCAGCTGCGGCACAAAGCCGGCAAGCTGCGTCCAGAACGAAGTCAGGGAAGCGACGAACACGTCCAGTTGTTGCTGCATGACACAGTCCTCCTACCAGCTGAAAAGCGCATTATAACGAAGCACGGAGCCAGCCATTCAGTTGGCGGCATTTCGCTTTCTCCGGCAAAAAGGACTGTCGTATCCTGAATTTTGTGCATAAACTGAAGACAAAGGCCTTAGTCCTGTAATTATGTTTTCTCATCCCGATCAAGCCGTTTTCCTTCCCGTCGCAGCATTGAGTTCGCTGGTGGCGAAGCTCATGTCGCTCGGCTACCAATGCCTGGGCCCGACGCTGGAGAACGGCGCCATCGTCATGCGCGAGTTCGATGCGCCCGATGCCCTGCCGCGTGGTCTGCAGGCCGAGCAGGGGCCGGGCCACTACCGGTCGACGCAGGATCCCGACAATCGCTACTTCGCCTGGGCCAACGGGCCGCAGGCGATCAAGCCGCTGGCGTTCGCGCCGCAGGAATCGTTGTGGCGCGTGGAGCGGGACGCGTCCGGCGCCCTGCAGTTTGCCGCCGTGCTGCCCACTGTTGCCGCCCAGGCCATCATCGGCGTGCGTGCCTGCGATCTCGCGGCGCTGGCCTTGCAGGATGCACATTTCCTGCGCGAAGGCCGCCGTGATGCCCATTACGCCCAGCGGCGCGAACAATTGTTTCTGGTCGCCGTGCAATGCGCCGAGCCGGCGGCGACGTGTTTCTGTGCCTCCACCGGCGACGGCCCGACCCCGACCGCGGGGTTCGACATCGCGCTGGCGGAACTGGCCGACGGTTTTGTCGCGGAAGCCGGCAGCGAGCAGGGCGCAGCGGTACTGGCCGCGCTCGATCTGCCTGCGGCCACCCCCCGGCAGATCGAGGCGGCGCGGCAACAGGGACACGATGCCGCGGCGCGCCAGACCCGCAGCCTGCCCGGCCACAACCTGCGCGACGCCTTGATGGGGCGGCTGGAGCATGTGCGCTGGGACGAGGTGGCTGCACGCTGCCTCGCCTGCGGCAATTGCACGGCGGTGTGCCCCACCTGTTTCTGCCATGCCGAGCAGGACGCGCCCAGCCTCGAGGGCCACGCCAGCGAGCATGCGCGGATCTGGGATTCCTGCTTCGGCGAGTCGCACGGCCACCTGCACGGATTCAGCGTGCGGCCCGACATCCGCAGCCGCTACCGGCAATGGCTGACCCACAAGCTGGCCAGCTGGCACGACCAGTTCGGCCGCAGCGGTTGCGTCGGTTGCGGCCGTTGCATCGCCTGGTGTCCGGTCGGCATCGACCTGACCGAGGAAGTCGCGGCCCTGACCGCCGGCGAGGTGCAGCCATGAACATGAAGACGCCGCACACGATCGACGCCGGTCCGCCGCATGCCGCGACGGTGGTGGAACGCACCCAGGAATCGCCCACCATCTTCACCCTCAAGCTGCGTCTCGACGACGCGGCCGCGCAGGCGGCCTACCGCTTTGCGCCCGGGCAATTCAACATGCTGTACCTGTACGGCGTCGGTGAAGTGCCGATTTCCATCATGTCCGACCCGGAAGAGCGCGACGGCATCGGCCACACCATTCGTGCTGTGGGTCGCGTCACCCAGGGACTGGCAGCGCTGCAGCCCGGCGACAAGCTGGGACTGCGCGGCCCGTTCGGACGCGGCTGGCCGCTACAGGAAATGACCGGCAGCGACATCGTGCTGGTGACCGGCGGACTCGGCTGCGCGCCGGTGGTGTCGGTCATCCATTACGTGCTGCGACGGCGCGAACGCTACGGCAAGCTCGTCATCATCCAGGGCGTCAGGCATGCCGAGGACCTGATCTGGCGTGAGCAATACGACCGCTGGGCCAGGCAGCCCAACACCCAGGTGCTGGTGGCGGCCAGCGAGGGCGCCGCAGCGTGGCCCTGGCATGTCGGCCGCGTGACCGATCTGTTCGGCCTGGCCCGCTACAATCCGGCCCGCGCGGTGGCGATGATGTGCGGACCGGAAGGCATGATGCGGGCCGCCGCCGACAGCCTGCTGGCGCGCGGCCTGCCCGAGTCGCAGCTGTACCTGAGCATGGAGCGCAACATGCAGTGCGCGGTCGGCCGCTGCGGGCATTGCCAGTTTGGCGCTGCCTTCGTATGCCGCGACGGCCCGGTGTTCAACTGGGGCAAGGTGAAAACCCTGCTCGCGCACAGGGGGTACTGATGAACGCACACGCAAGCTCATCCACTGCTGCCAAACCCCGCGTGGCGGTGCACAAGTTCAGTTCCTGTGACGGCTGCCAGCTGGCCTTTCTCAACCTGGGCGAAGACCTGCTCACGCTCGCCGACCGGGTCGACCTGGTGCATTTCGCCGAAGCCGGGCCGCTCGATCCGGATACCGAGGTGGATGTCGCTTTCGTCGAAGGCAGCGTCTACACGCCGGAAGACATGGAGCGCATCCAGCACGTCCGTCGCCACAGCCGCGTGCTGATCGCCATCGGCGCCTGCGCCGTGTCGGGCGGCATCCAGGCCCTGCGCAACAGCGCCGATGGCGGCGACTGGGTGGCGCAGATCTATGCCCATCCCGAGGCCATCGACAGCCTCGCGCATTCGACGCCGATCGCGCAGCACGTGAAAGTGGACTTCGAGTTGTGGGGCTGCCCGGTCAGCGGCCCGCAGATGCTGGCGGTGGTGAATTCCCTGCTGCTCGGCGTGACGCCCTGCGACAACGCCGACAAGGTCTGCACCGAATGCAAGCGGCGCAATCTCACCTGCGTCATGGTCAGCCGGGGCGTGGCCTGCATGGGTCCGGTCACCCGGGCCGGTTGCGGTGCCCTGTGCCCCAGCCTGGGCCGCGACTGTTACGGCTGTTACGGGCCGGCCGCGCACGCCAACACCGATGCGCTGGCCGGCGCGGTTCACCCACCAGGGACTCGCGCCGCAGGCCGTCGTCCACCGCTTCCAGTCGATCAACAGCCAGGCGCCCGTGTTCCTGGCAGCGGCCGACAAGATGAGGAAACGCAATGACTGAATCCCTCCGCAGCGTGGCCATCCATGTTCCCGTGCTGGCGCGGGTGGAAGGCGAGGGCGCGCTCGACCTGCGCATCGACAACGGCGAGATCGCCGAGCTGCGCCTGCGCATCTTCGAGCCGCCGCGCTATTTCGAGAAATTTCTGGAAGGCCACAGCTATACCGAAATCCCCGACATGGTGGCGCGCATCTGCGGCATCTGCCCGGTCGCCTATCAGGCCACGGCCGCGCAGGCGCTGGAAAAGCTGTTCGGCGTCGAACTCGATCCCTGGGCGCGCGACATGCGCCGGGTGTTCTATTGCGGCGAATGGATCCAGAGCCATAGCCTGCACATTCACCTGCTGGCGGCGCCGGATTTCTTCGGCTGCAGCAACGCCATCGAACTGGCGCGGATTGCGCCGGACGAAGTGCGCCGCGGATTGCGCATCCAGGCGCTGGGCAATGAATTGATGGACCTGTTCGGCGCCCGCTCGGTGCATCCGGTAGGCGTGCGCATCGGCGGTTTCCACGCGGCGCCCGCACTGTCGCGCATCGAGGCGATGCGCGAGAAGCTGCGTGCCGCATTGCCGGAAGCCGAGGCGCTGATCCGCTGGGCTGCGCGCATCCCGGTGCCGCAGGATGACCAGGAATTCGTGTCGGTCGCGATGCGCCACCCGGACGACTACGCCATCGAGCGGGGCCAGATCGGCGTCAGCGACGGCGCGCTCATCGATAGCGACGCCTTCGACGACCACTTCGCCGAATACCACGAACCCTTTTCCACGGCGCTGTTCAGCACCTACCATCAGCAGCCCTACCTGGTCGGGCCGCTGGCCCGGCTCAACCTGAACCACGCGCAACTGCCCGAAGCGGTCAAGGCGCTGCTGGCCGAAACGGGGCTGCAGCTGCCCAGCCGCAACCTGTTCCACAGCCTGGCGGCGCGCGCCGTCGAAATCCTGCTGGCGCTGCACGAAGCTCTGCGTCTGCTCGACAATTATCGTCTGCCGGATTCGCCCTGGGTTCCCGTGACCCCGCGCGCCGGCGTGGCGACGGGCTGCACCGAAGCGCCGCGCGGCCTGCTGTGGCATCGCTACGAAATGGACGACGATGGCCGCGTGGTCAACGCCCGCATCGTGCCGCCGACCAGCCAGAATCAGGGCCGCATCGAGGAAGACCTGCGGCTGTCGCTGCTGAATTTCGGGCTCGACCAGCCGGACGACGCGTTGCGTCTGCACTGCGAAAAGGTCATCCGCAACTACGACCCCTGCATCTCCTGCGCCACGCATTTCCTGCGCATGCGCGTCGAGCGGACATGAGCCGGGTGTGCATCTTCGGCGTCGGCTCGCCGTCGGGCGACGACCAGGCCGGCTGGCTGACGGTCGATGCCCTGCTGGATAGGGGCATCCGGAACGGCGATGAAATCGTCATCGAAAAGCTGGATCGCCCCGGGAGCGCCCTGATCCCCCTGCTGGGGAGCACCGCCTGGCTCATACTGGTCGACGCCATGCAAGGCGACGGCGAAACCGGGCAGATCCGGCGCTTCGACCAGACCGACTGGCCGCACTATGGGCATGGACTCTCCAGTCATGGCCTCGGTGTGATCGATGCCTTGATGCTGGCAGGGGAACTGGGCAGCCTGCCGCCCAGGCTCGACCTCTATGGCATCGAGGTCGGCGGGACGACGCCGGGAAGCAGCCCCGGCCGGGCGATTCTGGCTGCCGCAACGCGCCTGGCCGCCATCATTGCGGAGCAGCTGCCCCGCAGGTCCTCGATCCCCCCAGGCGTCGCCAGGAGCTAGCCTTTCAATCCAGCGGGTTCGGCCTGCCGTGCATCAGCACGCGCCGGTGTCTTGCCCATGCCAGCATGAGCAGTCCGATCAAGATGAGCGCAAGCGCCGAAGGCTCGGGAACCGACGCCTGGGCAGTCTTCAGGAACAGGGCGCTTCCCTGAAAGCTGTTGAATCCCTGCAGAGCGAAGGGATCGGTGCTGCCGATCGAAGCGGCGACGATCGGATCGACCAGCGGGAACACCTGCTGGAACAGCGCGGCGTCGAAATCGACGCCGATGGCCGTCGGGATCAGTCCCAGCAGCTTGAGTTGCAAGACGGACAGCGAAGCCACCGGCGAGATCAGCAGATCAGTGAGATTGGTAAAGCTGTTGTCGAGGAAATAGGTCGGCGTGATCTCGAAATCGACGCCCGGATGGATGAAATTGAAATCGTCCCCGATGGCCAGCACCATGCTGGACAGTTCTTCGAACAGGCCGGGAGTGGTTTTGCTCTCGACTTGAAGGGGAACGCTGAAATCGAGCTCGGACATCAGGGTAGGCTCGAACGTCAGTTCCTGGCCAAACCCGAAGAAGGCGCCGAGGTCGAAATCGATCAGGTTGCCTTCGACGGAAATCAAGCCCGGTATGCCGGCGGTCAGGCCGAACACGAGCGGAAAGCCGGTACTGGAGATGGTGGCGGCGCTGATGATGCCGTCGATGTCCACGTCAACCTTGGCAAAGTCGGTCGGGTGGAATCCCACACCGCCGCCGATCAGCGTGAGGTCGTCTTCCGAGCCGACGGTCCGGTCGTCGGGAAACTGGATGATGGAAATCTTGCCGCCCGTGTTCCCGTCGGGCGGTGTCCAGGTGCTGTCGCTCGAGTCGAGGTTGGGTACCTGCAACTGGAAGTCGGCGAGGGGGATGCCGAACGGGCAGTCCAGTCCGCCGTCGACGTCGGGTGGGCAGGGCGGGTAGGTGACCTTGAAGACGTTGAGCCCGAGCCCGCCGGACGTATCGAGCACGATGGGATCGGACCCGAACAGGCGCAGGCCGAGCTCGCTGTTGCCGGCGGTCACGCCGAGCAGTTCGTAACTCAGGTGGCCGGTATCCTCATCGAACAGGGGAAGTTGTCCGCCTGCACCGGCGAGGTAGGCCTCGAGCAGGGCATAGATGTCGAGGTCGGCATAGGCACTGAAGCTCACGTCGACGTCGCTGAACTCGGTGGACATGGTGGGCGTGCCGCTTGGTGTTTCGAACGTCTTCACCGTCACCAGGTCACCCATGGCATAGCTGTCCTGAGCGGTCTGCAGGCCGGCCATGGTCGGATAGCTCACATCGACCTTGCCGCCATCGACGGTCAGCCCGCCCTCGAACCCGGCTTCCACATCGATATCGTAGGTCAGTTCCAGGCCATTCTTCCCTAAACTCACAGCCAGCGTTGACGGGGGAGCATTGCCGACGCCCTTGATCTTGATCTTGGTGAATCCGAGGTTGATGGTGCCGCCATTGATGCAGGTGCTGTGCGAATAGGCCACCCGGCATCCGTTGTAGGCGACCTGCCAGGCAAGGTAGGCCGGATTGGGGATGCTGGACACATTGTCATCTATGGAGCCGATCGTCTGCGAACCGGTGTCGATATCGATGATCTTGGCGGTGAAGGGTTTTTGGATTGCCGCTTCCGTTCCGGGTCCCCACAGGCTCTGGTCCTCGGTCACGAAGGTCATGCTGTCGGAGGTGGTGAGCGGGAGGGCGCGAACGAGGGAAGCGGGAACGGCGCTCAGTGCAAGCACCGAGACCGTGGCGAGGGCGAACTGCTGGATGGGTCGCATGGCAGGCTCCTTCGGCGTGGAAACCGTCACCATGCAAGAAACATTCTGCATTCGTTAACGGTTTGTTAAAGAAATGTATTTAACAAAACAATCCACTGTGGAAATGACGGCGCTGTAAAGAAATTCCGACACCAGCAGTCATGGGATTTCCACAAGGAAGAACATATTGCCTTGCGCAAGCGGGCAAGGCTTGCAGTGCACCCGCGGCAAAATTAAAGCCTGTTGCGACGGGCGCAGCCAGAAATACGGCTCAGGCCGGCAGATCCTCGCGGCGCAGCAGGAACACGAACTGGTCACCGCTGGCGGTATCGAGCCAGACGAAGGGCAGGGTGGGGTAGGCGGCTTCGAGGACGTCGCGGTTGTGGCCGATCTCGACCACCAGCAGGCCGCCGGGATTGAGGTGGGTCTTGGCCCGGTCCAGGATTGCTCGCGTGGCGTCCAGGCCATCCTCGCCCGATCCCAGCGCCAGCACGGGTTCCGCCTGGTATTCGGCGGGCAGGGCGGCGACCGATTCGGCGTTCACGTACGGCGGGTTGCTGAGGATGAGGTCGTAGCTGCGGCCTTGCAGCGCCGCGAACAGGTCCGATTCGATCAGTTCGACACGCGCCTGCAGGCCGTAGTCGGCTACGTTGCGGGCGGCCACCTCGAGCGCTTCCGCGGACAGGTCCACCGCATCGACCTGTGCATGGGAAAAGGCCTCTGCCGCCAGAATCGCCAGGCAACCGGAGCCGGTGCAGAGGTCGAGCACCTGCGTGACTTCGTCCGGGCTGTCGATCCACGGCGCCAGCTGCGCGTGCAGCAGTTCGGCGATGAAGGAACGCGGCACGATCACGCGTTCGTCGACATAGAAACGGTGTTCGCCCAGCCAGGCCTCGTGGGTGAGGTAGGCAGCGGGCAGGCGCTCGCGCACCCGGCGCTCGATCACCGCCTGCACCTGTTCCGATTCGCCGTGCGTGAGGCTGGCATCGAGAAAGGGATCGAGCCGGTCGAGCGGCAGATGCAGCGTGTGCAGGATCAGGTAGGCCGCCTCGTCGAACGCGTTGTCCGAACCGTGGCCGAAAAACAGCTGCGCCTCGTTGAAGCGCGATACCGCGAAGCGCAGCCAGTCGCGTACGGTGATGAGGGATTCGGTGTCGTCGAAATGATTCATCGGGGTCATCCCAGCAATTTCTCCAGCGTCTTCTGGTAGATCGTCGCCAGCTGCTCGATGTTTTCCACCGCGACGTGCTCGTTCAGCTTGTGGATGCTCCCGTTGAGCGGGCCGAATTCGACCACCTCGCGGCAGATGTCGGCGATGAAGCGGCCGTCCGAGGTGCCGCCGGTGGTGGAGAGTTCCGGGGCGATGCCGGTAACCTCCAGGATCGCCTCGCTGAGCCGGTCGCACAAGGGGCCGCGCGGGGTGAGGAAGGGCTTGCCCGACAGGTTCCAGTCGATTTCGTATTCGAGATTGTGGCTGTCGAGGATTTCGTGCACCGCTTCCATCAGGCCTTCGGCCGTGCTGGCGGTGGAAAAGCGGAAGTTGAACTGGATCTCGACCACGCCGGGAATGATGTTGGTGGCGCCGGTGCCGGCCTGGATATTGGAAATCTGCCAGGTCGTCGGCGGGAAATAGGCGTTGCCCTCGTCCCACATGGTGTCGGCAAGCTCGGCGATCGCCGGTGCGGCGAGATGGACGGGGTTCCTGGCCAGGTGCGGGTAGGCGATGTGGCCCTGCACCCCCTTGACGCGCAGGGTGCCGGAAAGCGACCCGCGACGGCCGTTCTTGATGGTGTCGCCGAATTCGGCGGCGCTGGTGGGTTCGCCGACGATGCAGTAGTCGATCGTTTCACCGCGTGCCTTCAGCGCCTCGACCACCTTCACCGTGCCGTCGGTGGCGGGGCCTTCCTCGTCCGAGGTGAGCAGGAAGGCGATCGAGCCGGTGTGCTCCGGATGCGCGGCGAGGAAGCGCTCGGTGGCGGTGACGAAGGCGGCGTCCGAGGTCTTCATGTCGGCGGCGCCGCGCGCGTACAACTGGCCGTCGCGCAGCGTCGGCTCGAACGGATCGGACAGCCATTGCGCGAGCGGGCCGGTCGGCACCACGTCGGTATGGCCGGCGAAGCAGACCACCGGTACGGCCGTCCCCTTGCGCGCCCACAGGTTGTCGACGCCGTTGTGGCAATGGCGCTCGATGTGGAAGCCGAGCTGCTTCAGGCGGGCGATGATGATGTCGTGGCAGCCGGCGTCGTCGGGCGTCAGCGAGCGTCGTCTGAGCAGTTCGACCGCGAGTGCCAGGGTTTCGCTGCCCTGGATTGCGTTGGCAAGGACGTCATCCTTGAGGGTGTCATGGGCCATGCGGGATCAGGCTCCGAATAGGGTTTGGTAGTGTTCCTCGGCGAAGCCGAGATGGTAGCTGCCGTCGATTTCCAGCACCGGCCGCTTGATCACGCTGGGGTGCGCCAGCATCACGGCGATCGCGCCGGCTTCGTCGCCGGCAGCGGATTTTTCGGCATCGTCGAGCTTGCGCCAGGTGGTGCCGCGCGTGTTGAGCAGCGCCTGCCAGCCGGTCTGCCTGACCACCTTGCGCAGCCACGCCGCATCGACGCCCTGTTTCTTGAAGTCGTGGAAGGCGACGTCGAACGCGTGGTCGGCGAGCCAGGCGCGCGCTTTCCTGACCGTGGTGCAGTTGGGGATGCCGTAGAGTGTCATGCTGTTCAGCCGGCCGGCGTCGGAATCCGGTCCGGGGAAGTAAAATCGGGGAAGACAATCTGCGATTCTACCCGACCTGATGCATCCTGCCCTGCATTCCCACAGCCCGCCGCCGCCGCTCGGCGAGCCCAGCCTGCGCTCGATCAGCCGGCTGTTCCCCTACCTGTGGGAGTTCCGTGGCCGGGTACTGCTGGCGATGGCGTTGCTGATCGGCGCCAAGATGGCATCGGTGGCGGTGCCGCTGGTACTGAAGGAAATCATCGACGCGCTCGACAAGCCGCGCCCCGAAATGGTCCTGCCGCTCGCCTTCATCCTCGGCTACGGCATCCTGCGCTTTGCCAGCACCACCTTCGCCGACCTGCGCGACGTGATCTTCGCCAAGGTGACGCAGCGTGCGATGCGCCGCATCAGCATGGCGGTGTTCGATCATCTGCACGCGCTGTCGCTGCGCTTCCATCTCGAGCGGCAGACCGGCGGCATCACGCGCGACATCGAGCGCGGCGCGCGGGCGGTGTCGAGCCTGGTCGGCTTCCTGCTGTTCCGCATCACGCCGACGGTACTGGAAATCCTGATGGTCGCGGTCATCCTGTTCGTCAAGCTCGACTGGGTGTTCGGTGCGATCACCCTGGTCACGCTGGCGGCCTACCTGGGCTTCACCATCACCATCACCGAGTGGCGCACCCAGTTCGTGCGCCGCGCCAACACCCTCGATTCCGAAGCGTACGGGCGCGCCATCGACAGCCTGCTGAACTACGAGACGGTCAAGTATTTCGGCAACGAGAAATACGAAGCCGCGCGCTACGACAGCAGCCTGGTCGAGTGGGAAAAGATGGCGCTCAAGTCGCAGCGTTCGCTGGGTCTGCTGAATGCCGCGCAGGCCGGGACGATCGCCATCGGCGTCACGCTGATGGTGCTGCGCGCGGCAGACGGTGTGGTCGCCGGCACGCTGACGCTGGGCGACCTGGTTATGGTCAACGCCTTCCTGCTGCAGATGTTCCAGCCGCTGAGCTTTCTCGGCGTGATGTACCGCCAGATCAAGGAGTCGATCACCGACGTCGAGCGCATGTTCGACCTGCTGAAGCGCCCGTGCGAGATCGAGGACGCGAAGGATGCATGGACGCTCGACGTGCAGGCTGGCGCGGTGACGTTCGAGAACGTGAGCTTTGCCTACAATCCCGATCGTCCCATCCTGCACGACGTCAGCTTCAGCATTCCGGCCGGCAAGACGGTCGCGGCGGTCGGCCACAGCGGTGCCGGCAAGTCGACGCTGGCCCGCCTGCTGTTCCGTTTCTACGACGTCGGCGCGGGTAGCATCGCCATCGACGGCCAGGACATCCGCCAGGTTACGCAGGACTCGCTGCGCGCCGCCATCGGCGTGGTGCCGCAGGACACGGTGCTGTTCAACGACAGCATCTACTACAACATCGCCTACGGCCGGCCCGACGCCAGCCGCGGCGAAGTCATCGAGGCCGCGCGCGCCGCCCACATCCTGCACTTCATCGAAAGCCTGCCGCAGGGCTGGGACACGGTGGTGGGCGAACGCGGGCTGAAGCTCTCGGGCGGCGAGAAGCAGCGCGTCGCCATCGCCCGCACACTATTGAAGAACCCGGTCATCCTGATCCTCGACGAAGCCACCTCGGCGCTTGACACCAAGACCGAGAAGGCGATCCAGGCCGAGCTGCTGGAAATCGCCAGGAGCCGCACCAGCCTCATCATCGCGCACCGATTGTCCACAGTGGTCGAGGCCGACGAGATCCTGGTGATGGAGGGCGGGCGCATCGTCGAGCGCGGACGCCATCCCGACCTGCTGGCGTGCAATGGCGTCTACGCGCACATGTGGGCGCTGCAGCAGCAGGCCGAGGAGGGCGGCGGTCAATGATTGGGTTCCAGAACCGTGATGCGGAGAACCCTGTTTTGAATGGTTATGGGTTGCTGGAGATGGGCTGGGCTTGTCCACGAAGAGTCGACCGGGAAACGCTATTGGCTTGATTGAGCGTCTGGTCCACTTCGGGTGGCTGTCATTCAGGTCGGCAGGGGCTGTGACCGCGTTTCGGCCTGAACGGCCATTGAAGGCTCGCAGGCTGGGCGACTGCTTCTCTTCACGTTGCAGCCGTTCGTTCACTTCTGACTAAAGGGTTAGGCTGGCGGATCTGAACGGCCGCTTCTCTAAAACCGCTACTCACCCTAACGACCCATTTCTGCCAAAGGTGCCGGGGCAGAGCCAATGGCGGCTCAGCGGTTCTGAACTGACGGATGCTGAAATCAATATTGGGAACATCAGGTCAACCAATACAGCTCAGCCAATGTGACCATGTTTTGAATAGTTGACGCGTCAAGGGCATAGATTAGGGTTTACTGAGCCACCCAGTAACCACTAATGCGCCACCGAAAAAGAGGGCGGCGATAGCCACCCTCGTTCATCATTCGCCTATAAACAGGCGTTCATTTTGATCCATCGTAATCCCTCTGAAAGCGCACTTTCAAAGGCGTGGCTCGTCCTTCAATAATGATTTCGAGATTCAGAAAATAGCGGCCGATGCCACTGAACTCGTAATAATCGCTGTAATCAGTGAACCCGGCTGTCTCAGCTTTTTTGAGAGGCTTGCGCTGAATCCGATCAAACGGGTCATCGATAACCGCTGTGACCTTAGCATCCTTGATTGGCTTTCCGCTGCGCGCATCAGACAGGCTCACCACCAAGTGATACACCCCCTTTTTATGTAGGTGGCTTCGATGGATATTTCTTTCTGCTTCAAACTTGGCGGCATCTGCAGCGCTTATCCAGCCCACGTTGACTGCAATTCCATCAACGATTTGTCGGTTCTGTGTGCCTTCAGAAACCTGCTGGCCCTGCGCGGAAGCAAGGTAGAACAAGCCAGTAAATAAGGTGCCTATCGTGAGAGCGACCCGCCTCCACTCGATAGCTCCAAAAAAGTTACCTGCTAATGCGTTGGCATTCATCGCAACCTCCCGATAGCTGAAAAAAGCAACCCCTACATTCACCTGAACTCTTACAACCCAAGCGGCGCTGAAAAGGCTTTCGATACCCTGATTTGTAGATTGTGTGCCGGCGGGCGGGAAGCCTATTTCACCTTTTCCTTGACGATGCTCGCGTCGACTGGGTTAACGTAGAGTTCAACGTTTCTGACGTCCTTGCGCTTACCTTTGACTTCGTAGCATGAGTTATCCTGCTTGATTCGTTGAACGGTAAAGCCGGTCTTTCCTATCAAGGTTCCCACTACCACTTGCTAATCAACATAGCACCTCATCCTTAACAAAACATTAACGCTACGACATTCAGTTACCTTCGATCATGCCAGCCATAAGAAAGGCCGTTTACAGCAGTAAATCAGTCGCATTACAGCGTGCTTTCCCGTTACAGCTAGTGTTAAGGCTTGTCCGACGCCTGCCCACTGGACTCCTCGCGTACTGCCAGGCCTGCGCGCGGGGGCAGGCATCGTACAACCCTTAACAGGAACGGCCTATCAGAGTGCCTTTGCGATTGTCTGGCTGTTGCCCCCATATAGAGACACATGCTTACAAAAGCATCCCATTGGGCCGACATCGCCAATAAAGTCCCATCCCTAGAAATGGAAAACCTTCAGCCCAGCCCAAAGCCGGTATGTGTTTAATCCATCTGTGCGATCAGGTTGAGGTTCGATTTCCATTCTCGCCACGGTTCTTCGATCCAGAAAACGGAATCGCCAGCCAAACACTTACGCCACCGCCGACGCGCGGTTTGATGGCGATTTTCCAGCCTTGTGTGTCGGCCAGTTGGCGTGCGATGGCTAAGCCTAAGCCGCTGCCACCGGTGGCGCGGCTGCGCGAGGGGTCCAGTCGGAAGAAAGGGCGGAACACCGCTTCGCGCTGCTCGGCGGGAATACCTGGGCCGCGGTCGCGCACGCCGATCAGCAGCCCCCCCGAACAGCGACGACGCACCATTTCCAGCCTTCCCGGGCCAGCGTAGCGCAGCGCATTGTCCAGCAGGTTGGCCAGAATGCGTCGGAGCGCCAGTGGAGCGATCTCGGCATGGCACGCCGGGGGATCAGCACGCAGATGGGTTTGGCCAGGCGATTGGGCTTCCGTCGCCTCGATCAGTACGGCCAGCAGGACGTCGATGTCGATAGTCTGTGCGGCCTCGCGCTCCTCGGCGCGGGCGAGTTCCAGTTGTGCGCCAATTAGGGTTTCCATCTCGGCGACATCGCGTTCCATACGCGTGAGCAGGGGCGAGGCACGTTCCTCGGCCAGCATGCCCAAGGCCATCTTGATGCGGCCAAGCGGGCTGCGCAGATCGTGCGACACGCCGGCCAGCAGGGTGCTCTGGTTCTTGCGCCGCGCCGCAAGCTGGCTGGCCGTTTGGTTGAATATCCGTGCCAGCTCGGCCAGCTCTCGTTCGCCCGACTCAGGCAGTCGAGGCGGGCGTTCGCCGCTGCCAATCTGGCGGGCGGCATCCGCCAGCCGGGCGACCGGCGCCGTGATCCGGCGCGCAAGCAGCCAGGCCAGAATCAGGGTAACAAGCAGGCCGGCGGCAAAGCTCCAGGCCAGTGCCTGAGCGGGGCGCTGCGGCAGCAGATCCTTGGAAAAGCTGAAGCGCAGCACATGGTTCGCCATCGGAATATCTGCATGGAAATACTCATCCGCTGTCTCTGTCACGCGAAGCGCGGGTGCAGAATCAAGGCGGGTCGCGAGCGACGCCCGCAGGAAATTTAGGTAGGGGTGATGCCCGGCCTCGTCGCCGACCGGCACGGTGGTCTCGCTCAATTCCAGACCATGGCTGAATTTCAGCTCCGCCTCGAAATCCGGGCGCGTGGCAGCAGGCAGTTCCACCCAGGTGCGTGCGGACAACACCAGCAGCCCAGCAAGATCGTCGGCCGATCGATGTGCCAGCGGCTGCATGAGATTGAAGAAAACTGCCGCGCCCGAAGCGAGCTGAAACACGATCAGGCCGGCCGCGACGGTCAGCGCAGTTCGACGAAACAGGGAGCTGCGCAGCTTCACGCCAATCTGTTTCACGAAGCAGCCTCACCGCCCGGCGAGAACAGATAGCCCTCGCCCCAGATGGTGCGCAGATAGACCGGTGCCTCGGGATTGGGCTCAATTTTGCGGCGTAGGCGCGTCACCCGAACATCGACGCTGCGATCGAATGGCGCTCGCTCGTAGCCCTTGACCAACGTAATGAGGTGGTCGCGCGTCAGCACCTGATTGGGGTTTTCTAGAAAAATACGCAGCAGGGTGAACTCACCCGAGGTCAGGGATATTTCGCTGCCATAGCGCGTCAGGATATGACGCGCCAGATCCAGCCGGAACGGGCCAAAGGCAAGTGCGTCAGTGTCGGCCTCTTTTGCTTCGGCCCTGCTGCTGCCGCGCCGCAACACGGCACGCACGCGGGCCAGCAGTTCACGCGGCCCAAAGGGCTTGGCCAGATAATCGTCAGCGCCCACTTCCAGCCCCACCACCCGGTCCACCTCCTCGCCCCGCGCGGAAACGATGATGACTGGCGGCCCGCCATCGGCACGCAGCCATTTGAGCAGGCTCAGTCCATCCTCGCCTGGCAGCATCAGATCGAGCACCACCAGGTCGGCACCATGCTGCGCCATGCTGGTGCGAAAGGCTGCACCGTCGCTTACACCTTCGACTTGGTAACCGCTGGCACCCAGGTAGGACGTGACCAGCTCACGTAACGCCACGTCGTCGTCCACCACCAAGATGCGTTGTGCTGCGTCTTCGACCATTTAGATTCCATCTTGCCCGGAATACGGGGAGGAACCGATTTTACCGACATCGACCCGGCGCCAACTAACGCGAAACAACCTGTAACAACCTGTAGCGGCTGCGTAAGACCCCGGAAATGCCTGGTCGTGATACTGCGTCCACTGCCAGCGGAATCGAAACCATGGCGGCAGTCAACCTTCTTTCACAACGTAAAGGAACAGCATCATGAATAAATCGAAATCCACAGCAGCCGTTTTTGCAGCCCTGATTGCGCTTGGCGCAACGCTTGATGCTCAAGCAGGCGGTAAAGGTGGCGGCCAAGGCGGCATGGGTGGCGGTCAGGGGGGCGGCCAGGGCTCGGGGCAGACGGGCGGCCAGGGCGGAGGCCAGTACGGCAACCAGGGCGCCGGCCAGAAGAAGGGCCAGGGTTCGGGCGACATGACCCGCACGCAGACTCAAACCCGCGAGCATGCGCAGAGCGGTTCCCCGGACATGCAACAGGACATGGCGCAGCGCCGTTCGATGAATCGGGAACAGTATTAAATCCGGCAACGGCACCCACAGGCGGGTTGGCGACCGCGCAACAAGCCGGGCTGTCTTTGTGGCAGGCGGATACGTCCGTCTGCCACGTCGAGCGGATTACCCGGTGGCTCCTCTGCCTCCACTCGTTTCGCTCCATGAAAAAGCTGCTGTGACATGAAAAACATCGCTAACCTCCTCATTCTCAAACTCGTCGCCTCGGCCTGTCTGGTGTTTGCCGCAAGCGCCGTGCAGGCGGCCGAGCCGCTCGCCCTGCAGGAAATCATGAAAGACCTCGGCATGAATATGCAGGTCATCACTGACGGCATTTCCCGTGAAGACTGGGACCTGGTGAGAAAAACTGCGGCCCTGGTCTCCGACCATCCCCGACCACCCCTCACCGAAAGAATGCGCATCGTCAGCTTCGTCGGCACCGACATGGGCAAGTTCAAGGCCTTTGACGGCGAAACCCACGACCAAGCGCTGGCAGTAGGTCAAGCCGCCCAGGCCAAAGACGGCCAGGGCACCATCCTTGCCTACCAGAAACTCCAGACCAGTTGCTACAACTGCCATAGCACATTCCGCAAGCCGTTTGTCGAACACTTCTACGGCGCGCGTTAAGGACACAGGCGACCGATCATGAACACAAGCGTCACGAGATCATTCAATCCGGCGCATCTGGCGCAATGGCTGGAAACCACGCGGGCTTACCTGTTTGCCGATCCGGAGAGCCTGGCCGCCCCCATTGAGAACGCGCTGCCGCAGCTGCGGCAGGTCAGCCACGGCGCTCAGGATCGCTTCATTTCCCGCGCGCGCGGGAGCGTGCTGCGCCTCCTGAAACGGACGTCACTGCACGATCGAAACCCGCTGCAGGAACTGGAGCGCACCTTTTATTCTCAGGCTTCTTTTGTCTCGCTACATCCCGACATTCCCAGGCGCCTGCTGGGGGGGTTGTCGCAAGGCGGAGATACCCGTATTCACCGGCGGATCCAGAGAGTCATCAGCCACTACGAATCGCGCCTTTGCCGAATGATTGCCCAGGCAAAGCAGCAGGGACTCATCCGGCCCGACATCGACCCGCAGACAGCGGCGAGCCTGTTTATCGGCATGATCCAGAGCCTCGCGCTCAGAGTAAATGCCAACCTGCGTCAGCGCGAACTGTTGTTGCGTGAAGCCTTCGAGGCTTTTGCCCTCTACAAGGCCGGGATGGCCTCGCCGTCGAAATGACGGCGGACGAAGCGAGCTTTTGGTCAAAAATATTGGTCGGTCTGGCACTGGCGGGCAATGCCAGCCTGTCGCTGGCATTGCCCGCCGATCCGGCGCAAGCGCGTTGCGACGGCGGAGCCATGCGCTCCGTCGTCGGGAATGCCGCCGTGCCTGCGGCCCAGGTGAGCGCGGATGTGGAATCGCCATCCTGTCCGCATTATTCCGACCATTGGGCGCTGTATCAGCAGCTTGCAGATCGGCATATGCCGGAATCACCCGCCAAACCGAACCTCGCCGACCTCCGGTTCCTCAATGCCGAGGCCAGCGATGATCCGCAGGACAAAGCCCAGCCAGCCAAGCTCGAAACGTGTTCCGCCATCAAGCAGGACGCCCAGCGGCTGGCTTGTTTTGACCGGCTGGCAGAACAGCCCACGTCCTCGCCGCAGGCAACGGCGCAGCAGCAAGCACCCGCTGAACCGGTCGTGGTTTCGGCATTGTCGCGTCACTGGGAACTGGGCAATGAAACCAAACGGGGCACCTTCCTGCTCACGCCATACCGACCCAATTTCTTCCTCCCGGTTAAATACAGCAACTCGCCTAACAATGCCCCAATGCAGGGTGGGTTGCAGCAACCCGATCAGGGACTGGATTCTGTGGAAACCGAATTGCAATTGAGCTTCAAGGTCAAAGCGGTTGAAGGTTTGTTCAATGCGGATACCGACCTGTGGGTGGGCTTTACTGGAACATCATTCTGGCAGGCATACAACAGCAGTTCTGCACCTTTTCGCGAATCAAATTATGAGCCGGAAGCGATGCTGGTATTTCGCACCGACTACAGCCTGGCAGGGCTGAAAGGGCGTTTTGTCAGTCTGGGCCTGGTGCATCAGTCCAATGGCCGCGCGGCAGGCTTGTCGCGTAGCTGGAACCGGGCGTATGCGCAGTTTGGTTTCGAGCGCGGAGATTTCGTCCTGCTGGTTCGGCCTTGGGTTCGGGTTCCCGAAAGCGAGGCGGATGACGACAACCCGGATATTGAAGACTACATGGGCAACGGCGACATTCTGGCGACCTACAAACGCAACAACAGCACTTACTCAATATTGCTGCGCAACAATCTGCAAAGCGCGTCCAACCACGGCGCGGTGCAGGTGAGCTGGAGCTTTCCACTGCATGGCCGGTTGCGGGGATACGTTCAATACTTCAATGGCTACGGCGAATCGCTCATCGACTACAACCACAGCCAACAATCGATCGGCATCGGCGTGAGCCTGACCGATTGGATGCAATCCCATTTCTAAACCCTGCGTGCGGCTGGGCTGCCCATGCTGCATGTCGCGCACGCATGACATTGAAACAACCTGTAACAAGTTGTAGCGGCTGCGCAAACATCCGGGAACGCTTGCGCGGGATACTGCAAGCCTACGCAATGGAATCGAATTGCCGTGAAGTGTATGTCCAAACAAATTTACGTGTTGGCACTCCTGCTGTTTGTCACAGCAGTACAGGCTGCCCCCGATGACCTGCCCGCCCATGGCGAAGGATCGGTGGTGTTCACGCCTGCCGCCAGACCGCGTTTCACCAACCTTGATCCGCAGCCGGGCGGAAACTTCGATGTCAGAAACGAGCCGCGCAACAACAGCCGTTATGGAATCGGCTACGACGCCCGTCATGGCAACGACACGGGGGCCGGGAATCCGGGTATCCAGAGTCAGCAAGGCAATCGCCCGAGTCCAGGCATGAACCAAAGCGAACGCCCACAGCAACCCGCACAAAGCAACCCATCCGCTGGTGCGAGGCGAGGTGCCAGAGGACGCTGATTGACCCATCGACCTACTCATTTTTCAATCATTTAGGGAGCCAACCATGTCCGCAAGATCAGTCGCCACTTTCACGCTTGCCCTGGCCGCAGCAATCAGCACGCCGCTGCATGCCGCCAACGGTTCAGGCACGACCAGAATCACGCTGTCGAGTCTCTCGCAATTGCGGTGCCTTTCGCTTTGCGGGGAAACGCATCTGCTCCTTTAGGATCGGGGGTGGCAGGCCATGCTAGACCTATATATTGTCTAGCAATCACTTAAAGGAAAAGCAGCATGATGCGATTAGGCATATCAGTTGGCGGCGCGTTTCTGTGCCTGGTTTTGAATGGCGCTATCGCGGCGGAAACACACCCCGCGCACGCACCCGCCATTGCCGCCGACACGCGCGTTGTGCTGGAACTCACGCCCGATGAGCGCGACATGACCCTGGAAGAAATGCGCCAGTTTCTCGGTGGCGTGCAGAAAATGACCGGCGCGCTGGCCAGGTCGGACATGGCGGCTGCAGCCGAAGCCGCGCGCGGCATGGGGCAGAAAATGGTGCACGAAGTGCCGCCCGCGCTGCGCGCAAAACTGCCGCAGGAATTCCGCCAGTTGGGCTTCTCGGTCCACCGCGAATTCGACCAGATCGCGCTGGATGCCGAGAGCCTGATGGACGTGAGCTACAGCCTCAGCCAGTTGTCCAACACCCTGAACAAATGCGTGAGGTGCCACGCAACCTACCAGATCCGGACCTCCGTTATTCAGGACGCTCACTGATCCGCATGAAGCCTGGCAACCTGAAAATCAGCCCACGCACGCTTACCCTCGTACTCGGCACGCTGGCCTTTATCGCCGCTTTTGTCTGGCTGCTGACCGCGCGCGGGCCGCTGGCACCGGTGGGGGTAGAGACCGCCAGCGTCACCCGGACTGATCTCAATCCCGATGTCTACGGCATCGGCACGGTGGAAGCGCGGCGCGCCTACGCAGTGGGACCGACCCAGGCCGGGCGGCTGTTGCGGGTGTGGGTGGACCAGGGCGACCGGGTAAAGGCGGGACAACTGTTGGCGGAAATTGATCCGGTGGACCTGCACCAGCGTGGCGAGGCGGCGGCCAGCGCCGCGGCGCGCGCGCGCCAGACCGCACAGGCGGCGCAGGCACAGGTGGCCGAGGCCGAGAGCCGCGCGCGGCTGGCAGAAGCTAATCACGCACGCTACCAGGCCCTGGCGAATCAGCATTTCATCGCCCAGGAAATGGCCGACAGTCGTCGCAACGAAGCCGCCGCCGCCGAAGCCGCGCTGGCCGCCGCGCGCGCCAACGCGACTGGTGCGCAGCGCGACATCAGCCGGGCTGAAGCCGAAATGCGGGGCATCCAGCAAGTGAGCAACAACCTCAAATTACTGAGCCCGATAGACGGCGTGGTGACCGCGCGCGAAGCCGAACCGGGCACCACCGTGGTGGCCGGGCAGGCGGTGCTGCGGCTGGTCGATCCGGCGCAGTTATGGGTGCGCGCCCGCATCGATCAGGCGCGAGCGCAAGGCATTGCGGTGGGGCAGGCGGCGGCCATCGTGCTGCGCGCGGCACCCGGTACCCCCCTGCCGGGCAAGGTGGCGCGCATCGAGCTACAAAGCGATGCAGTGACCGAGGAGCGCATCGTCGATGTGGCGTTCGACCCGCCCCCGGCACAGCTGTATCTGGCCGAACTGGCCGAAGTAACGATCCGACTCCCCGGCGCACGCGATGTGCTGACCGTGCCACGCGCAGCAATAGCACAGTACAAGAGGCAGGCCGGCGTGTGGCAGGTGGTGGGTGGCCGCGCGCGGTTCCAGCCGGTGCAGCTAGGCGTGCAGACCGCCGAACAGGTGCAGATCGTATCTGGCCTCAAGACTGGTGACACGCCTGGTGGTTTACAGCGCAAAACAGCTCGACGACGGCGTTCGGGTACGCGAACAATCGCTGACGCAGCCGTAATCCGTCCAGGCCATGATCAATCTAGCAAGCCGAGACATTGCCCACCATCTTAAAAGCTATCTGCTCACCGGGCTGGGTCTGGGGCTGCTGATCGGCGTGACGCTGACCATGGCCGGTGTGTATCGCGGCATGGTCGACGACGCCAAGGTGCTGCTTCACGCGGTCGACGCCGACATCTGGGTGGTGCAGCAAAACACCCTCGGCCCGTTCGCCGAACCGTCGAACGTGCCGGACGACCTCTATCGCACGCTGCTGGGGCTGGAAGGCGTGGCGCAGTCTGGCAACGTCGCCTATCTCACCATGCAGGTGTCGCATCAAGGCCAATCGCAACGCGTAATGGTGGCCGGGTTCGAGCCTGGCAAGCCGGGCGGTCCCGCGTTTTTGACCGCGGGCCGCCCCATCGCCCGCGCACATTACGAAGCCGTGGCCGACGCCAAGACCGGACTCAAGGTCGGCGACGTGGTACGCATCCGGCGCAACGATTACACCGTGGTGGGACTAACCCGGCGCATGGTGTCGTCGGGCGGCGACCCGATGCTGTTCATTCCGCTGAAGGATGCGCAGGAAGCACAGTTCCTGAAAGACAACGACGCCATTGTCGAGGATCGCCAGCGGCTTGAGGCCAACCCCACCATCAACCTCCCCGGCCTGCCCGGCGTGCTCGACGCGGTGCAGGCGATCCAGGCCTCCAGCCACAAGGTCAACGCCGTGCTGCTGCGGCTGCAGCCGGGTGTGGACGCGCGTGCCGTGGCCGACACGATTGCGCGCTGGCAGCGGTTTACCGCCTATACCCGTGACGACATGGAAGAGATTCTGGTCGCCAAGCTGATCGCCACCGCCGCCAAACAGATCGGCCTGTTCCTGGTCATTCTGGCGGTGGTGAGCGCGGCCATCGTCGCCTTCATCATCTACACGATGACGCTCGGCAAGATCAAGGAAATCGCCGTGCTGAAACTGATCGGCACCAAGAACCGAACCATCGCCGCGATGATCATGCAGGAGGCGCTGGGGCTGGGAATGATCGGATTCTTTGTTGGCAAATTCGCCGCCACCTTGTGGGCGCCCGCGTTTCCCAAGTACGTGCTGCTCGAAACCGGCGATGCGCTGCGCGCCTTCGTTCTGACGCTTGTGGTGTGCGCGCTGGCCTCGGTGCTGGCGATCCGCGCCGCGCTCAGGATCGACCCGGCGGAGGCTATCGGTGGCTGATACGCAACCCGCCATCCTCATCGAAGGCATCACCAAGCGCTACGGCAGCGGCAGCGCGGCGGTCGACGCGCTGAAGGGCGTCGACATGACCGTCTACCCCGGCGAGGTGGTGGGACTGATCGGGCCGTCCGGCTCCGGCAAGACCACGCTGCTGAAATGCCTGGGTGCGGTGATCGAACCCAGTGCCGGGAGATTCACTCTCGGCGGCGATGTGATTTACGACAATGGCTGGAAGACCGACGATCTGCGCGCGTTGCGGCGTGACCGTATCGGCTTCGTGTTCCAGGCCGCGTACCTGATCCCCTTCCTAGATACCACCGACAACGTCGCGTTGCTGCCCATGCTGGCCGGCGTGCCCAACGACAAGGCGCGTGCAATCGCGTTGGAGATGCTCACCGCGCTCGACGTGCAGCATCGGGCAGAGGCGCGCATCCCCGAACTCTCCGGTGGCGAACAGCAGCGCGTGGCGATTGCGCGGGCACTCGCCAACAAGCCGCCGATCATCCTGGCCGACGAGCCGACCGCCGCGCTCGACAGCGTGCGCGCGCTTACCGTGGTAAAAATCCTCAACCAGCTGGCGCAGGAATTCCGCATCGCCATCATCGTCGTCACTCACGACGAAAAAATCATCCCCACCTTCAAGCGCATCTACCATATCCGTGACGGCAAGACCTACGAAGAAGCAGGCGAAGGGAGACCGCTATGAAACTGGCTTTTTCGGCTCGGCACGTGAATTACTGATGCCTGTTTTTTGTAGCTACATCTTTTTATCTTCCTCTTCAGCCCATCAGATCCCAATTGTCTGACAAGTATTGTTGGGTGACTTGGCCACGCTACCTCGCATAGACGATACTTTTTTTGCGCCCGCTTGCTAGCTTTCACCTCCTGCGTCAGGCAGCGGATCTTTGAGTATCAAGTGACTTATTTCCGGTATGACAGCTTTGCTTGCAGACACTCGAAGAGGCCAAGCTGGATGACCAGAATGGGCCGGGAGCGTGATTTCGCCGTTTTGGATAGCGGCCATTCGCTTGAGTTCCTAATCAACGACTGGTGTGCAGCGCATAGCAGACCTGGTTTGCTATGCGCTGCACAGGCTGCTTCGGCCGATCACCCGCCCGCCATAAAACAACGGTAAACGCCTCTTGTAGACCCAACACCGGTCAGAGCGAAGCGGGGCAGTCAACGACTGCAGTGGCTGGACGACTGCCAGCCATAGCTGACGACAGCCCGTCTTGAAGCGCTTATCAGAACTGTTTTTATGGTTGCATATTTGCTACCATGAAAATCATGACGCACCGGGTGGTTATCGACACAAACATCTTTGTTGGCGCGTGCCTGGGGCAGGGTGCTGCACGTCAGGTGATGGCGGCTTGTTTGCGTGGGCAATGCCATCCGTTGATGGGTGCGGCGCTGTTTGCCGAATATGAGGATGTGTTGGGGCGATCCGAACTGTTCGAGCGCTGCCGACTGAATCTGGCCGAGCGGAATGAATTGCTGGATATCTTTCTGGCGGCCTGCATCTGGACGCGCATTTACTTTGCGTGGCGGCCGAATCTGCCGGACGAAGCCGATAATCATCTGGTGGAACTGGCGGTGGCGGGCGGTGCCCGCTTTGTGGTGACGCGCAATTTGCGCGATGTTGCACGTATGGAACTCAAATTTCCCGAGCTGCGCGTGGTGAGCCCGGAAGACTTTCTCAAGGAGATGACATCATGAGCGCATTGACCCTACGGTTGCCTGACGACAAGCACGAGCGTTTGCGCGCCTTGGCGCAAAGCCGTGGCACGAGCGTGAATCGCTTGCTGGACGAAGTCACGACGCTGTTGCTGGCGGAATTCGATGCGGAAACGCGTTTCCGGCTGCGGGCTCAACGCGGTGCTGGCAAGGCCGAGCGCGGACTCGACTTGCTGGACAAGGCTGCGAGCAAGTAAGGCTATTCCTGCTGCATAGCAGCCATTCAGGCGATGAGGCTTATTTCTTCAAGGTCGGGGCAAGCCCACGTATTCCCCCCATCCATGCACCGTGTCGTGGTTTTTGCAGCGTTGATTTTCTCCAATCCCCGCTCCCAGTTGCCATTTTTCGAATGAACGTCTTGTTGCAACCCGGTGTGCGCAAACACGAGGTGTGGGCGTGGGCGATGTACGACTTCGCCAACTCGGGCTACACCACGGTCGTCATCACCGCGGTGTTCAGCGCCTACTTCGTCGCCGTCGTCGCCGGCAACGCCGAGTGGGCGACCTTTGCCTGGACGCTGGCGCTGTCCGTTTCCTACGCGCTGGTGATGCTGACGGCGCCGCTGATCGGCGCCTGGGCCGACGCCCACGCCAGCAAGAAGAAGCTGCTGTGGCTGACCACGCTGGGCTGCGTCGGATTCACCGCGCTGCTCTATTTTTCGGCGCCGGGCGCGCTGCTGCTGGCGATCGCCGCGCTGGTGCTGTCGAATTATTTTTTCGGCACCGGTGAGAACCTGATCGCGGCCTTCCTGCCGGAGCTGGCGCGTCCGCGCGCGCTTGGCCGGGTGTCGGGCTGGGGCTGGTCGCTCGGCTACGTCGGCGGGCTGGCGTCGCTCGGCGCGAGCCTGGCCTATATCGGCCACGCGCAGGCCCGGGGGCAGGGGGCGGCCGATTTCGTGCCGGTGGCGATGCTCATCACCGCAGGCATCTTCGCGCTGGCGAGCCTGCCGACGCTGCTGATGCTGCGCGAGCGCGCCGTCCCGCAGCCCGGTCAGACCGCGCGCAGCGCCTGGGCGCAGGTCCGGCACACCCTGGGCCATCTCGAGCGCCTGCCCGACCTCAAGCGTTTCCTCGTCTGCACCGTGCTGTACCAGGCCGGCACGCAGGCGGTCATCACGCTGGCGGCGATCTACGCCAGCCAGGTGTTTCATTTCGATACGCAGCGCACGATCGTGCTGGTGCTGCTGGTCAACATCACTGCTGCATTCGGTGCCTTTGTCTTCGGCCACGTGCAGGATCGCATCGGCCACGTGAACGCAATCGCGCTGACGCTGGTGGGCTGGATCGTGATGGTCGCACTGGCCTGGGCTGCGCCCGACGAGCGCATGTTCTGGGTGGCCGCCAATCTGGCCGGGCTGTGCATGGGCGCCTCACAGTCGGCCGGCCGCGCCATGGTCGGGCTGCTGGCGCCGCCGGCGCAGCAGGCCGAGTTCTTCGGGCTGTGGGGACTGGCGGTCAAGCTCGCCTCGATCGTCGGCCCGCTGACCTACGGCGTCGCCAGCTGGATGACGCAGGGCGACCATCGGCAGTCGCTGCTCATCACCGGCAGCTACTTCGTCGCCGGATTGTGGGTCTTGCGCGGCGTACAGGCCGCACGCGGCCACCGCGCCGCGCGACGGTTTGCACGTGTCGCGAATTAGGGCATGACCGCGTTCACTATCGAGGAAACCAGCTGGGCGCGCGATGCAGAACGCCTGGCTGCAGTGCGCCGCGTGGTCTTCATCGACGAGCAGGGTGTGCCCGAGGCGCTGGAATGGGACGAACACGATGCGACGGCCCTGCATCTGCTCGCCACCGCCATCGACGGCACGCCGATCGGCTGTGCCCGCCTGCTGCCCGACGGCCATGTCGGGCGCATGGCCGTGCTGCCGGCCTGGCGCGGGCACGGCGTGGGCCGCAGCTTGCTGGCTGCGATCCTGAATTCAGCACGCATGCAGGGGCATGCCGAACTCAGACTCAGCGCGCAAACTCATGCAGCGGGCTTTTATCTACGTGCCGGATTCATCACCCAGGGTGTCGAATACGAAGAGGCCGGCATTCCCCATGTGGCAATGCGGAAGCGACTGGATTGAGCGAAACTGAACAGGCTCAGATCGAACGGGCTATTGCCGTGAGTGTTGAATGTCTCAATAGAACACACACTGGATTGATTGGTCTTGCGATCACGAAACTCCGTGATCATCCCAGCCCGCTGCGGCGCACGCGTTCCCGCAGCGCATCCATTTCCTCCAGCAGGTCGGCCATCAGGGCTGCCAGTTCCGGCACCGCGTCGAAGTCCCGTTCCAGTTGCCGCATCCGCCGCGCGCGCAGGAGACTCGTCCCGGAAAAGCGCCAGGTGCCGGCCACGCTTTCGGCATGCGGGAACAGCCCTTCCTCGATATGACGCCTCAGCCAGGCTGCGTCCACACTGCAGGCCGCAGCTACCTGTTCCAGGGTCAGCCAGGAATCCTCCATCAGGCTGCCGATGAGAATGTCGTCGTCACGCATGCTTCAACTCCTTTCCTGCCTGCGCGGATCGAACGCCAGTTCTCGCGCCATGGTTTCGTACAGTTCCCGTGCCTTGGGCGTGCCGGCCGGCGGCAGCACCACCCGGATGTCGAGCAGCAGGTCGCCGGGCGGCTCGCCCGGCAGGCCATGGCCGCGCACCCGCAACGACTGGCCGCTCTGGGCGCCTTCCGGAATGCGCACCTTGACGCTGCCGTGCGGCAGGTCCAGCGGCACGACGGCACCGAGGGACGCTTCCCACGGTGCGACCGGCAGGGACAGGTGGAGGTCGCGGCCGTCGGCGCGAAAACGCGCATGCGGCTTGAACTGCACTTCCAGCAGCAGGTCGCCGGCGGGCGCGCCGCCGCTTCCCGGCCCGCCTTGCCCCGCCAGGCGGATCACCTGGCCTGCGCGCACCCCCTTGGGGATTTTCACGTTGAGCGTGCGGGTCGCCAGCTGCACCCGGCCCTGGGCGTCCACCTGCGGCATGCGCAGGCTGATCTGGCGGGTGCCGCCGTTGAGTGCGTCCTCGATATCGAGCATCACCTTGGCATGGTGGTCTTCGCCCTGGATGCGAAAGCCGGCGTGGCCGTTCCGCGTATCTTGATGCGCGCCGCCCATCCTGCCGAACAACTCGGAGAAGAAATCGCTGAAGTCGGCGGTTTCCTGGGGCGAGTAGCCGCGCCCGGAAAACTCGAACCCGGCATCCCAGTCGGGCGGCGGCCTGAACTCCTGCCCGGGCTGCTGGCCGCGTCCCAACTGGTCATAGGCGGCGCGCTTTTCCGGGTCCGACAGCACGGCGTAGGCCTCGTTCACCTCGCGCATGCGCAACTCGGCGTCCGACTCCTTGGAAACGTCCGGATGGTATTTGCGCGCCAGCTTGCGGAAGGCCTTCTTGATGGCGTCCGCCGTGGCGTCGCGTGCCACGCCCAGCGTCTGGTAGTAATCCTTGAACTGCATTGCGACTCCCCGTTCATCACAGGATGTGATGCCTTATTTGTAGCTGATGCCGCGCATCGGGTCATTCAAGAGGTGCAGCGGCCAGTCATGATGCTTCCGGGCACAGGCACGGTGGATCGCAGCAGCTTCGCAAACGCGGAGGCCTGTCCTTCGGCATCGCCTATTCGCCCCCCCTCGCTGCGCAGGGCTCGCGCGACCTGCGCTGGTTGTTGCCGGGGGCCACCGAAATCTGGGCCGGCGGCTACGGCACCAAGCCGATCTGCAGGCCGATCGAAGATTTCTGTCCAATGCCTTGGAAATCGTACGACTGCCAAGCCAAAGGCGGGCGGGGAGGGCGCTGATGCAGAAAATTGACTTTCGTGATCGCGTACTTCTCCACGCTCCCGCCCCTGGTGCCGGATTCCTCGGGGAGCGCGTGCCCCTCGTGACGGCGCGCGTCCATGTCAGAAACTGCCTGGGTTAAGATGGTCATATGGGCAATCTGACTGACGTACTGGACCGGACCGTAACGGCCACACTCGAACTGCTGCTGGCACATCTGCCCCAGCTGCTGGGTGCACTGGCGCTGCTGCTGGTCGGCTGGCTGCTGGCGCGCCTGCTGCGGGTGGCCACCCGGCGCGGCGCGGCGCTGCTCGATTCCCTGATCACGCGCAGTACCGGCCAGGCGCGCTGGCGCATCGGTCGTTCGGCTGTGGTGCTGGGTGCCGTTGTCTACTGGGTGGTGCTGCTGCTGTTCGTCACCGCTGCGACGCAAACACTGGGGCTGCAGACCTTCACCGACTGGCTGACGCAATTGCTCGACTACCTGCCCACGCTCGCAGCTGGGATGCTGATCGTGGCCGCTGGCTACGTGCTATCGGGATTCGTGGCCGGACTGGTGCGTGCAACGGCAACAGGGCTGTCCGCGCCGCAGCGCGACGCGCTGGCACGCATGGCACAAGGGGCGACTCTGATCATGGCCCTGCTCGTTGGCGCCGACCAGATTGGCCTCAAGGTGACCTGGATCGCCATTTTTGCCGCGCTGCTGGTAGCCTCGCTGGTCGGTGGCGTGACGATCGCGGTCAGCCTGGGCGCGCGTAGCTACGTCTCCAACCTGATCGGCGCCCACCACCTGCGCCAGGCATTCCGCCTGGGTCAACGCGTGCGGGTGGCCGGCCATGAAGGGCACATCATCGATGTCACCGCCACCTCGCTGGTGCTGGAGACCGATTCCGGCCGCGTCGTGCTGCCGGGGTGTATCTACCATGACGAGGCGATCGTGCTGATCACTCGCCAGGATAGCAACTGAGCCCGGCCATGATCGCCAATCGCGATCACGCGCTAAGCCTCGCCTTCATGCGAGGACATCCGGCACAGGCCGCGCAGGTGCTCGAATCTTTGCCGGCTGACGAGGCCGCAGTGTTGTTCGCCCAGGTACCGGCACGAGTGGGCGCGGCGGTGCTGGCCGCCATGCTGCCGCACCGCGCGGCGCAATGCATCGAAGCGCTCGGTGATGCGCGCGCGCTTGAATTGCTTGCCCCGATGGGCACGCAACCGACGGTGGCGGTGCTGCGCCACCTCGCGGAGACGAGGCGTGAAAGCTTGATCGCCGGCCTGCCCACCGCCGCGGCCGTCGCCTCGACCCTATTGCTGGGCTATGCGGAAGACACGCTGGGAGCCTGGGCCAATCCCGACGTGGTCATGCTTCCTGCCGACACCCGTGCGACCCAAGCGCTCGAGCGCATGAAACAGGCGCCCGCCACGCAAGCGCAATTGTTCGTTGCCGATGGCGAACGACGGTTTGCAGGCGTCGTCAATCTGGGCCTGCTGCTGCAGGCGCCGGATGGCGCCACGCTGGCGACGCTGATGCAGCGTCCGGCACATGTCTTGGCCGCACATGCGCCACTTTCCGCGGCCCCCGCCCACCCGGGATGGGAGAGCGCCTCCGTGTTGCCGGTGGTCGAACCCGGCGAACGCCTGGTCGGCGTGATGACGCGCGACGCGCTGACGCGGGCGCTGCGCCGTGCTGCGCCGGCCCCGGCATGCCCGGACGGCGAGGTTACGTTGCCGGTGCTGCTTGCGCGGGGCTATTGGCAAGCACTTTCCGGATTGCTGGAAGTCGGTCTGGCACTGCTGCCCAAGGTGCCGGCCATGGCGGATACCGTTGTGGAGAAGCCGGATGAACGCTGAGTCGCTCGCCGCCCCGGCGACACTGGCCCCCGCCGAAGCCGCGCTGACGCACCGCTTCCTGCTCGACTATCCGTATGAGGCAGCGCGCCTGTTCGAGGCGATGCCCGCTGTCGATGCGGCCGCGCTGCTCGCTGCGCAGCCGCCGCATGCCGCGCTACGTGCCTGGCAGTCGCTGGCGCCCGATGTCGCGCTGGAAGTGTTGGAGCACCTGCCCAAGCCGCTGTCGCATCATCTGCTGGCCGAGGCCGATCCGCTGGCCAGCGTCGCCGTACTGACCCAGCTCGACCCCCTGCAGCGCGAGACCTGGCTGCAGCGCCTGGACGCCGAGGTGGCACGCGAACTACGCACTTTGCTCGCTTACCCGGATGACAGCGCCGGACGCATGATGGACCCACGCGTCAGCCCATTGCGCACCGGTATGACGGTGGCCGAGGCAGTCGAGCGGCTGCGCCATATCCGTCGCAGCGGCCTGCGTGAGCTATTCGTCATCGATGACGCGGGCCGGCTTGCCGGCTGCGTGGAAATGCAGGATCTGACCCTGGCTGCACGCGAGTTGCCGCTCGCCGATATCACGCGCGGCGTGGTGGCCTTCGTACGCGACCTGGACCCGCGTGAGGACGTCGTCGAGACGCTGATGAGTCAGCCGATCAGTACGCTGCCGGTGGTCAACATCAGTGGCCGCTTCATCGGAGTCATCCGGCAGGCCGAACTGATGGCGGCGGTGGAAGAAGAAACCAGTCTCGACATGCAGACCATGGTGGGCGCCAGCCCCGACGAGCGCGCGCTGTCGTCCCCCATGTTTGCCGTCAAGAAGCGCCTGCCGTGGCTGCAGATCAACCTGTTGACCGCCTTCCTGGCAGCCGCCGTGGTGGGTCTGTTCGAAAGCACCATTGCACAGTTCACCGCGCTGGCCGTTTTACTGCCTGTGGTGGCCGGGCAGTCGGGCAATGCCGGCGCACAGGCCCTGGCCATCACGATGCGCGGCCTGGTGCTGCGCGAAATCAGTTTGCGTCACTGGCCTGCGGTAGTCGGCAAGGAGGCGCTGACCGGACTCATTAATGGCATCGCTGTGGCGTTCACCACCGGCGTCGCGGTTTATGTCTGGAGCCGTTCGCTGGCGCTGGTCGGGGTGATCGTGCTGGCCATGGTCATTTCGATGCTCGTCGCCGGTCTGGCCGGTGCGCTGGTGCCGATACTGCTGAGCCGCTTCGGACAGGATCCCGCTTCCGCTTCGTCGATCATCCTGACTACCGTGACCGATGTGGTGGGATTCTTCTCGTTCCTCGGCATCGCGGCGTTGTTTGCACCCATGCTCGTGCAAAGTGGCGTCTGATGTGGCGGGGAGTGCTATTGCTGCGAGGGTAATACGGGTTTCAGTTTGGGCTGATAACTTGCCTGGTCGGTGATGCCCCGAACGATTTGGGGGAATGCGGCGCAGATGTGCCTGTGAATGGAATCCGGCGTTATGGAAATCCTGAAAGAACAGTCCTGATCGGACCTTACTGCATTCGCTGCCCCTTGCGCCGGCGGAAGGCGCCAAGTCCGGCCAGGCCGATCGCGGTCAGGGCAAGCGTGGCAGGTTCCGGCACTGTTGTTGCAGGCCCGTCCAGAACGTAGCGCAGTTCCAGCACGATGTCGTTGTAGTCAGCGTCGCTGCCGGGAAACATGAGGTCATCGAAGGCGACAAAATAATGCAGTGGATCGTTTACGTTGACCCACGTCACCATGTGGTCCATGCCGTCGATATTATCGATTGCGCGTGAGCTCCAGGTTTGACCTGTCGGAGTAAGAAGCGCCAATCGGAATTGCCCGCTTAAGTTGGATGGCAATAGCGTTTCATCACCGCCATTGCCAACAATGCCTTGACCGCTCAGCGATGAAACCAAGGGCTGAAAGCCGATGAGGCCGCTATCGGTTCCTGGAATGACGCCAAAAATATTGTAGTACCCGGCAAAGCGCGCTCTAGTGAGTACTGTACTAAGTCCGGCCAGTTCCCAGAATTCGTCCTTGTCATCGTTCACCCGCTGCAACGAGATGCCATCAGTTTCCATGATGGCGTCCAGGATGCGGGAAAGTGCCATTTCGTTTCCCGGCTGGATTGGAGTCAGCAATGGCGTTGCCGAAACCGAATGAGAGAGCGCCATCAAAGCCAGAAGCGGCGCAGCAAGGGACACGAATCGTTTGCGAAGTGTAGCCATATGCGTGGTGAATCGCTCCCGTGGCAAGACATGGTGATTTGTTCGTCCAATTAAAGCAATAAATGGACCTTGATCAATAAGCCAATGGTTTTAAATGCTTTGTTGAGTTCAATCCGTTCAGCCGTGTCCTTGTTATGTAAAGAACTCCGACAGAATCGGCTGCTTCTTGATGGACATGTCGCTTTGCCTGCAAGGGGGTGCCTTAGCAGCGAGGCCGCTGGTCGGAACATCCTTGGGCCGGCCATACGCATGCCAGGTTTCCGGGTTGATTTCCAGCTAGCGGACCTGAATCACCGTACCCTCGCGGCGCGGGTCGGCGGCACCGTGACGGGTGCCGGTCGCGAGGTCGGTGGCGACCGCCTGCACCGAACCGATGGTGGCCTGGCAGCCATCCGAGCCCGTCTCACCGAGGCCGACATGGCCCAGGCTGCGCAGGGCGTCCTGGGTGGCGATGCTGAAGCGGGGCTGCATGAAGGGCGCGCCGCCTTCACACACCACCCGGCCTGCCGCCTGCGTCACCGACAGGCGTGGCGCGTTGATGGCCTGCTGCAGGCTCATGCCGTGGTCGACCAGGTTGAGGGTGACGTTGAGCACGCTGTTGATGATCGTCGAGCCGCCGGGTGAACCATAGGCCACCACCGGCATGCCTTCCTTGAACAGCACCGTCGGGGCCATGCTGGAGCGCGGGCGCTTGCCGGGGGCCACATCGTTGGCGCCGGGGTTGCCCGCAGCAGCGTTGGCACTGGGCACGAAATTGAAATCGGTCAATTCGTTGTTGAGCAGGAAGCCATACCCCGGCACCGTGATGCCCGAGCCCCAGGTGAATTCGATGGTGCTGGTGTAGCTCACCAGATTGCCCCAGCGGTCGACAATGGAAAAATGCGTGGTGTGTGGGCTCTCCTGTAGGGTGGGCAGTGGTTTGGGTCGTGCGAAAAGCGTGTCCCAGGGCCGCGGATCACCTGCTTCCGGCGCGTCCAATCGGTTATCCGGATTGATCAGTGCTGAACGCGTTGCAAGATAGTCGGCATTCAGCAGGCCCGCTTGCGGCAGCGGGACCGCATCGTCGTCACCAATCCACACCGCGCGATCGGCAAACGCCAGGCGCATCGCCTCGATCATCACGTTAAGCGTCTTCGGGCTGCCGAAACCGTAGCCCTGCACAGTGTCACCCAGCGGAAAGCGCTCCAGCATCGCCAGCATCTGGAAAACGGTCAGACCGCCGGAGGAGGGCGGCGGCATGCCCGCCAGCGTCCAGCCGCGATAGTGGCCGAGCAGCGGTTGGCGTATCGCGACCTGGTACTGCGCCAGGTCGGCGAGCGTCATGCGCCCCGCGCCCGCTGCACCGAGTTCGCTGCGTGCGCGCTGCTGCGCATCGACGATTGCCTGTGCCAGCGGGCCATGATAGAAGACGTCCGGCCCCTCGGCGGCCAGCAGTTTCAGCGTGCGGGCCAGATCGGATTGCACCAGCCAGTCGCCTTCCTTCAAGGGCACGCCAGCGGGGCGAAAGATCGCCGCGGTTTCCGGTTGCAACTGCGTGCGACCGCCATCGTTGGCGATGTCTTCTGCCATGAAGCGGTTGACGCGAAAGCCGTGTTCGGCCAGTTCGATCGCGGGTTCGAGCGTTTGCGACAACGGCAACGTGCCCCAGCGGCGCAGTGCGGTGTCGACCCCGCGCAGGGTACCCGGCACACCCACCGCCAGACCGCTGGTCGAGGCCTGCTGGAAAGGCATCGGCGTGCCGTCGGGCGCGAACATGTCGGCACTGGCCGCCGCCGGTGCGCGCTCGCGCGAGTCGACGATGACGGTCTCGCCGGTCTTGGCCAGATGGATCAGCATGAAGCCGCCGCCGCCGATGCCGGACGACTGCGGTTCGACCACGTTGAGCGCGAACTGGACCGCGGCTGCGGCATCGATGGCGTTGCCGCCTTGTGCCAGCATGCGTGCGCCGGCCGCGGCCGCGGCAGGATGCGACACGGCGACCACGCCTTCTGGCGGGACGGCCAGCACCGGGGACGACAATAGGATGACAACGAGCCAGCGGAGGGTGCGCGCGACGGGATTCATGAGATTCAGGCAGGCAAGGACGACAGGCAAAGCCTGCACCCGATGCGCCGCATGCGTCAATGCACCCGCTCTGGCCTGTGCTTCGACTTGTGGTCTGCGACGCGGGAAACGCATCCACATAGCGCATCAATTTTCGAAGCATCGCAGGCAAAGCTGCCAGGGCATCCTGATTGATGCAATCTGACGGGCCGCCGCCGCCCTGCTGCCGGAACAGGATCTACGCGCAGAGGTCATTCGGTGGCATGAATTGCGCAATGGCGGCAGCGCGGGCGAATCTATCAGTATGTAAGCAATTATTTCCATATAAGAGATGGCGGGGCCTGGCAGGACTTCCCCGGTTTCTCATGCAGGGGAATTGTGCTTAACCCTTCCATAAGCATTACTAATGTGTACTATGAAAAAACGTATGTTCGTATCAGCCTTCCGCGGTGGATGGCTTTCACTGTCCAATTTTTTGAGCGGTGCGTGATCTATACATACATTCCTTGAGCGACCCGGGAAACGGGTTGCCTTGATAACGAGAAGTACGGAGGAGGCTGCGATGAAGAATATTGTTGTTCTTGGCGCGGGCACCGGCGGCACGCTCATCGCCAACATGCTCACCCACCATCTCGACCTGACGGAATGGACCGTCACCGTCATCGACCGCGCAAAGCTTCACGTCTACCAGCCTGGTCTGCTGTTCATTCCGTTCCGCCTGTATGGCTACAACTCGGCACAGGCGCTGACCAAGGAAATCTCCGAGCCGCTGCCGCGCAATGTCGATTTTGTCGCAGCCAACATCGAACTGATCGACCACGAAAACAAGCAGGTCAAGACCGATCACGGTGATTTTCCCTACGATTACCTGGTGTGCTCCCTCGGCTGCAGCCTGGCGCCCGAGGAGGTGGAGGGCCTGCAGGAAGCGCTCGGCGAAAAGGTTTTCACCTTCTACACCATGGAGCACGCGCAGAAACTTGCCGATGCGCTCGACACCATGCGCGAAGGCAGGCTGGTCGTGGACATCTGCAACATGCCCATCAAGTGCCCGGTCGCGCCGGTGGAGTTCGTCTTCCTGGCCGACTATTACTTCCATCTCAAGGGCATCCGCGACAAGGTCGAGATCACGCTGGTCACTCCGTATTCGGGTGCATTCACCAAACCCAACGCCAATCGGGTGCTGACCAAGATTGCCGAAGAGAAGGGCATTCACATCGTTCCCAACTTCACGGCCTCCGCGGTGGACACCAATGCGAAGCGGCTCAGTTCGTTCGAGGGCGCCTCGGTCGACTACGACCTGCTGGTCACCATCCCCGCCAACGTCGGGCCGGCGGTGATCGACGAATCCGGGCTCGGTGACGGCAACGGCTTCGGGCTGACCGATCCGCGCACCCTGAAGAGCAAGAAGGCGGACTGCATCTACTTCATGGGCGACAACACCAACGTCGCCACCTCCAAGGCCGGTTCGGTGGCGCACTTCGAGGCCGAGACGGTACTGGAAAACCTGCTGCTTGAAATCGAGGGCAAGCATCCCGTGTCGAGCTACGACGGCCATTCCAACTGCTTCATCGAGTCGGGCCACCACAAGGCGCTGCTGATCGATTTCAACTACGACATGGAGCCGCTGGAAGGCAGCTTTCCCACCCCCTACATGGGGCCGTTCTCGCTGCTGAAGGAGAGCTATCTCAACCACATGGGCAAGATCACCTTCGAATGGGTGTACTGGCACATGCTGCTGAAAGGCCACCTCGGTCATGTGCCCATGCTGCCCTCGCACATGAACTTCCTGGGCAAGGACATCAAGACCACGCCGCAGATCCGCCACGCCAAGGAACTGCACGTGCGCGATGTGATGAGCAGGGAGGTGTTCACCATCCAGCGTGGCGCCTCGCTGACCGAGGCGGTGAACATCATGACGAAGAATCATGTGAGCGGCCTGCCGGTGCTCGACGAGAACGGCAGCCTGTCCGGCGTCGTCACGGAGGCCGATTTTCTTTCCGCGATGGACATCGGCGGCGGCGCGGTCGCGGGTGCGCTGGAAACGGTCGTGCGCAAGCATCGGGCGCGCAAGCACATGGGGACCATCGTCGACGACATCATGACCAGCGACCCCATCACCATCAAGGAAGACGACACGCTGCAGACGGCGGTCGAGATGATGGACCGCAGCCGGGTCAAGCGGCTGATCGTGACCGATGGCAGCAATCGCGTGAACGGGATCGTCTCGCGCGCGGATGTCATCAAGCTGTTCGCGATGAAGTAAACCGATCGACTTGCGGAGGGGCGACATGGAACAGACACCCAGCACAGGCAGAAGGACATTCCTGCATGAACTGGTGGTGGGGGCGGTGGCCGTTGCCGCAACCGGGCCCATCGTCCTGCTGTCCAGTTCGCGCAGCCGCGCCGCGGCAGACCTGCCGAAGGCGAACGGTACGGAATATGCCTTCGTGGTCGACGTCAGCAAGTGCATCGGTTGCGGCTATTGCGTCGATGCCTGTGCCATCGAGAACAATGTGCCGAAGGAATCGATCCGCACCTGGGTCGAGCGCTATATCGCCACCGACGATGGCGTGTATGTCGACGCCATCGACAAACCGGGCGAGCGGCCGGACCCGCCCCCGACCCAAATCCGGCAAGACGCCAAGTGGGAAGCCTTCATTCCCAAGCTGTGCAATCACTGCGAGAACGCGCCCTGCGTCCAGGTGTGCCCGGTCGGCGCCACCTTCACCGCTCCGGGCGGTTTCGTCCTGGTCGACCCCGAGCATTGCATCGGCTGCGGCTACTGCATCCAGGCCTGTCCGTACGGCGTGCGCTTCTTCAACCCGGAAACCCGCATCGCCGACAAATGCACCTGGTGCTATCACCGCGTGGCCAAAGGGCTGGAGCCGGCCTGCGTCACGGTCTGCCCGACCCAGGCACGCCAGTTCGGCGACCGCAACGATCCGGCCGACCCGGTCGGGCAGATCTACAAGTCCGACAACTGGCAGACGCTCAAGCCGGAAATGCATTCCGACAGCCGGGTCCTGTACCTTGGCCTGCCGCGCGAGGTCATCTGATGCTGCCAGAGGGGGCGCTGAACAACTACATCTTCCCGAACAACGTCCACATCGACTGGTCGTTGATGATCGTGCTGTATCCCTACATCACCGGCCTGGTTGCGGGCGCCTTCGTGGTCAGCGCGCTGTATCACGTGTTCAAGGTGAAGGAACTCGAAACCTTTTCCCGCTTCGCGCTGGTGGCCTCGTTCTGCTTCGGTCTGTTCGCCGCATTGCCCCTGATGTTCCACCTGGGACAGCCGTTGCGTGCCTTCAACATCTTCTTCACGCCGCACACTACCTCGGCGATGAGCATCTTCGGCTACGTCTATTCGAGCTACATGATCCTGGTCATGGTGGAACTGTGGCTGGTGTACCGCAAGTTTTTCATCGAGAAGGCGCAAACCACGCGCGGGGTTCAGCGACTGATATGGAAGGTGCTGACGCTCGGCGTCACCCAGACTTCGCCCGGGTCGCTGCGGCTGGACCATGGCCTGATCGCCCTGCTGGCCGGCATCGGCATCCCCTGGGCGTTCGTGCTGCATGGCTATGTGGGCTTCATTTTCGGCAGCGTCAAGGCCAATGCGTGGTGGGCGACGCCGCTGCAACCCCTCATCTTCCTGATGTCGGCCATCGTCAGCGGCATCGCGATGCTGATGCTGATGTACACCTTCATTCGCTGGCGCTCAGGTCGTCCCTACGATTTTGTTGCCATGCGCCGGCTGATGGACTATCTGTGGGGCTTGTTCATCCTCGACGTGACGTTCGAGTCGCTGGAAATCGTCTACATGTTCTACGAGCATGGCCACCACTGGGCAGTGGTCGGCCCGCTGTTGCAGGGCAAGCTGTTCGGCAGCTACGTCATCGGCCAGATGCTCATCCTGTCCGGTTTGCCGCTGCTGTTGCTGGGCTATGTGGTGCTGTTCGACGTGCCCGACCGACGTTTCTTCAAGGTCGCCAACTTTGCCGCCCTGTGCATCGTGCTGCAGGTCTTGCTGATGCGCTTCAACGTGGTCATCGGCGGCCAGATGATTTCCAAGTCCGATCGCGGCTACGTCGACTTCCACTTCGAGTGGCTCGCGCGGGAAGGGGTGATCCCGGCGCTGATCATCCTGGCGGCACCTTTCGTCACCTACTGGATTGTGAGCCGCTTCCTGCCCATTTTCAGCGACGACGCGCTTTCATCCTCGAACAAGCGAGGCGATGAATCGTGATCCCTTCACCGCGCAACCACCTGTATCGCCTTGTCCTGCTCCTGATCGTCGCCATCGCGGGCTTCGTGTGGATCAAGGGCTGGTTCGTGCCTGCCGGCTGGGACGAGCAGAAGTGGTTCCGCACAGGGGCACTGGAAGAACTCAAGCAACTGCCCATCATGTATGCCGGCAATACCAAATGCATCGATGGCTGTCACGGCAAAACCACCAAGGATCACCGGGCAATCGGCTACAAGCTCGCCGGTGGGGTGCATGAGCATCTCAGCTGCGAGTCCTGCCACGGGCCCCTGTACCAAAGCGGGCACGACAAGCTGGCGCCCGCACTGGTGCCGCGCGATAGCGGGCTTTGCCTGCGATGCCATGACGATATCGCCGCTCGCCCCAGGATGGTCGGTTTGTTCAGCGAATCGCTGATGGCGCATAAGGCCCTGGAGGTGAAGCGCGATTCGAACTGCGTCCAGTGCCATGATCCGCACGCACCGAGGAAGAAGGTGGTTACCGCAGCGCGCACGCAGGGGAATGAGGCTGAATTCTCGAGTGTTGCTGCGCTTGCCGAGGGGGCATGCAATAGTTGCCACCGCCCCGGTGTCCCCTTCATGCCGATGATTTCTGGCCTGCCTGAACCCTATCTGAAAGCGGTCATGCAGCAGCAGCGCGATGGCACGCGCCATTCTCTGGTCATGGGTGACCTGTTGAAGGGTTATACGAACGAAAATATCGATACGCTGGCCAGGTATTTTTCGAGCCAGAAATGGATCTCGTCCGGAGAGAACACGCGTCCGGATCTGGTCAGCGCGGGTGCGGCGCTGCACCAGCGCCGCTGCGCCGGCTGCCATGGCCCCGATGGCCGCAGGGCGTTCGGCATGACGCCCCGGCTGGCCGGGCAGACCATCAGCTATACCACGACGCAACTCAAAAGCTTCCTCGACCCGAAGTCGAAATTGCCGGACGAGGTGATGCGCATGATCGTCGCCGGCCTGACGCCAGGTGATATCGATGCATTGGCGCATTACTACGCGGCTGAACCGGTGACGACACGGCAGGGCGACGACCTGCCGCTGGTGATCGACAGCTGCAACAGTTGCCATCGTCCGGGCTTCCTCGACATGCCGATGATCGCCGGTCAGCCGGAGCAATACCTGAAAACAGTCATGCTGCAGCAGCGGGACGGAATCCGCAGCACACGCGTCATGGCCGACCTGCTCAGGGGCTACTCCGACCAGAGGGTCGCCGACCTGGCCCGGCATTATGCGAGAAGCAAGTGGGTTTCGGCCCAGGATCAAACCAACGGTGCCTGGGTCAAGGCGGGCAATGCCCTGCATCAGAGCGGCTGCGCCGGCTGTCATGGACCAGATGGACGCAAGGCAGAAGGCATGACGCCCAGGCTGGCGGGCCAACCGGCCGCTTTCATCGAGTCGATGCTGAAGAACTACAGGAATCCGAAACTTAAACAGCCGAGCCAGGCGATGCGCGTCGCCGTAGCATCGCTTTCATCCAGCGACATGCGGACACTTGCCCATTATTACGCCTCGAATCCGGAAGGCGCGGGCAGGTCTACATCGGCTGCACCAGTCACGCTGGTCGACGTATCCGGAATTGTGGAAGGCTGCAATGGCTGCCATGTCGACAGCGAGTCGGATCCGCTCATCGCGGGTCAACCCGAGGCCTATCTGAAAAACGTCATGCAACAGTTTCTCGACGGCACGCGCGACGGCCCGACCATGGCAAGAATCATGAAGAAATACGACGCCGCGCAGATCGCCTCGCTGGCCCGACATTATTCGAAGATGAAATGGACGTCGACAAAAAGCGAAACCAAGCCCGACCTGGCCAGTCGCGGCAAGGCCCTGCACGCTGCGCGCTGCAGCACATGCCATGCCAACGGCGGACGCAAGACAGACAACAGTACGCCGCGCATCGCCGGCCAGCCGGTTGAATTCATCGAGTCGGAGATCCAGCGTTACCAGGATCCTGCGGTGAAGCTGCCGAACCGATTCATGCGTTCGGCGGTGGAAACTCTCAACGCAGAGGAGGTAAGCGCCCTGGCGCATTACTACGCTACCCAGCGCAATTGATTTCAGGGTCGAAGATGCCGCCGCTTCGACCGGAAGGCAACCAGGCGGACAAACTTGGAAACACTTTAGCAATCATCACAACCATCAACAGAGGAGCAGTCATGCAGACGACCGACATTACCGAAGACATGATTTTTGAATGCTTTGCAGCCGCCTGTCAGCACGGCGACAGCGACCGGACCGCAGAGTCGTTCGTCGATGTGGAGGAATACGAAAACCAGATCATGTACCCCGAATTTGCCCGTTGGGCCGAGAAAGCGGGCCATCATGATCTGGCGACCCTGTTCCGTCGCGTGGCCGGGGAAGAAAAGCTGCATGCTGTCTGGCTGCGCAAACTGTATTCAGACATGGGCGTGCCCAGCCGCGGCGAGGACACCCAGCGTGCGATCGATGCCTTGCAGACGATCCGTGCCAACTGCGATGCGCTGATCGGCCTGAATCCGCATGGCGTGGTGGAAAAGGCACTGAGCGTCGCGGTCCGGGTGGAAGAACGCGAAGCGCTGAGCATCTATCCCCAATTCCGCGACCAGGCGCTGGCCGAAGGCAATCACGCCGCCGCCGAGGTCTACCAGAAGGTCGTGGATTCCGAGGCGATGCATGCCGAATGGTTCAAGGCAGCCCTCGCGTCCTTCCAGCGCAGCCAGGCAACGGCCGCTGCGTGAGCGATGTGAATGGCGCCGTCATGGCGCCATCCGGATGGCGGGATGCGCTCAATCCCGCCATCTACCTGATTTCCCTGCTGCCCGGGCTGGTAGTCCTGATGCATGCGAATGCAGGCTCCAGGGGATGGGTGCTGACCGCGACCGTCGCGGTCATATTGCTGCAGCACGCCATCAACGTGTTGAACGATGTCGCGGACTGGAAACTCGGGGCCGATGTCGAGAAATGGGATTCGTGGATACGAGTGCATGATGGCACGCGGGTCGCCCTCTGGCATGGCGGCCTGAGCTTTCTCGCAGGCAGCCTGCTCGGGCTGATGGTCCTGGTGGCCACGCATAAATTATGGATACTCGGCGTCGCGGCACCACTGGTGATCCTGGGCTACCTCTACAACGCCGGGCCACGCCCGCTCTCGTATACGCAGTTGGGCGAATGGGCCACAGGCCTGTGTTACGGCGGCGTATTCGCCTGCCTCTGGCTGCTGACCGGCAAGCCTTTCAATGCGGCAGCCTTTGCCGGTGCGCTGGCCTTCGCCAGCTTTGCCGTCGCCTTGCTGTTGTCCCATCAACCCCCGCAGATCGCCACCGACCGTGCGGCGGGCAAGCATTCCTTTGCGGTGCGTTATGGCGCCGAGAGGACCATCCGGGTGGCACGCGGGCTGTTCTCGATCGCACTCGTTGCGATGGCGGCGAATCTGTGGCTGGGTGGCGTGGGCGAAACTGGAATATTTGCCTTTGGCCTGGCTGCACTGATCGCGATCAACAAGGTCTGGCGCAATGCGCCCAGTCCGCGCGGCATCCTGCTTCAGGGCGCGCTGGCGATCGGCGTGGGCATGGTCGCCCAGATCGTCGCGGCCGCGCTGGCCTGACCCGGAGCCGGCTTAATCCGCGCCTGTCGATGCGCGGCGGAACCGCCAGGTCGGAAATCGGCAGCTCTAGGCCGTCATCATGCGCCGCGCCGTGCGCGCCAGCGGTGCTGGCAAACGTCCCAACACCATCTCCGGATCAAGCGCATCGAGCAGATTCTTGACGATGAGGCCGAGTTCGGTGTCGCCCTCGCTTACCAGGCGACGGCTGAAGAACAGCGTGTCGGGGTCCTCGTGACGGCCCAGCAGCAGCAAAAAGTCGCGCGCGGTGGCGCTGATGGTGAGTTCGGGTGCACGGCTGTCCGGTGAAAACCCGCGCGTGCTGATCGTGAAGCGAAGGCTGAGCCCGAGATCCTTGACGCGAATGGCATAACGGCGGCCGACCAGCGGCTGCCAGTCGAGCGTTTTCAGCGCGGGCCACAGCAGACGGTTCGCAATGGCTGAAAAGACCAGGCTGGGTGGCGCGGCTGGAAGCCGGGTGACCAGGGTGGCCAACGGTGCGGGGAAGGCAAGGTTCAGCATGATCGCTCCTGTGTGCAAGGGCGATGCACGCTAACGTGCGGCATCGGCCCAGTTGTTGGGGGTTTCGTACAGGCGCACCCGCTGCAGCCGCAACTGGTTGCCGTAGGTGTCGAGATAGGCGGCATCGAGGATGCGAAAGGCTTCGGCAGCAAGGTTTTCCGCGGTGGGCACGACCGGCAGCACGACGGTCTTGTGTCCGTCAAGCGACGCCAGAAAATCGGCCACCGTACGGTCGCCCTGGTACACCAGGAAGGCATGGTCCCAGTGGTTTACCAGTACCGCGTTGGCAATATTCTTTATTTCGGAGAAATCCATCACCATGCCCTGCTGCGCCGTACCCTCGCTGTGGAGGATCTCGCCGGACAGGGTGATTTCGATGGCGTAGCGATGGCCATGCAGGTGCCGGCACTGGCTGGCGTGATGGGGAATGCGGTGGCCGGCGTCGAATTCAAGCCTGCGCGTAACCAACATGTCAGGCATGTCTTTCCTGGCTGTGTTCGAGCCCTGCGCGACCCTGCCAGTAGCCGTCGACCGGCGGGCCGGGCATGATGCGCGCGAGTGCGCGGGCGGCGTCTGGTTCGCCTGCAAGAGCCGCCTGGAAGGCTTCGACCACGCGCCCCATGTGGCGCGACTGCGGCGACAGCCGCAGGCTGGAAATGCCGAGTTCGCGCAGGTCGGGCAGCGCATCGATCAGGGTGTAGACGCCGGCCGACTGTGTCTGGATGCCGTTGAGCGTGAGAAAGGGTTCGCCTTCGCGAGTGGCCAGCGCCAGTCCGTCTGGATGGTCGAGACAGCGGAACTGGCAGTCGTCCTTGGGCAGGTTGTAGTGGCGTGCGGTGAAGCAACGCGCCGAATATGCCAGCGGCAGGCGGCCGTAGGCGAAGACTTCGGTTTCCATCCCGGCCGGCGCATCAGCCAGCAGCGAGGTCAGCAGGGCGCGCGACATTTCCACTGGCGGCAGCCAGCGTTCTGCACCGAGTCCGGCGAGCACGTCGAGGGTCTCCGGGTTGTAGATGTTGAGGGTGTGCCCGGCAATGAAAGGCACGCCCGCATTAGACAACAGCCGGACTGCGCCCCATTCGTTGGCCTCGACCCGGAAGCGGCCATCGCCCACCATCCGGCGCAGCGTTTTCAGATCGGACTCCGACTCGATCAGCGTCTGGCTGGAAAGCACCACCTCCTTGCCAGCGGCGGCAAGCCGTTCCGCCAGTGCCAGCCAGTCGGAAAGACGCAGCAGGTGGCGTCTTGAGCACACGCTCTCGCCCAGATACACGCGTTCCAGCGGCCAGTTCGCCGCTTCATCGTAAAAGCCGAGCGTGTCTTCGCGCGACCAGTAGTACAGCAGGGGACCCAGACTCAAATTCATGTCAGCCTCATTTCCAGGGTCGGTAATAGGCGCCGAGCGTGTGGCTCTGCCCTTCCGACAGCTTGTTGAGTTCGGCCTGCCAGGCGGGCGCGGGCTTGAAGGCGTCGGCGTTTTTCTTCACCGCATCGATGGCGGCGCGCCACACCTTCGTCACCTGCGTCACGTAGGCCGGGCTGCGCTGGCGGCCTTCGATCTTGATGGCGGCGATGCCTATCTTCAGCATTTCCGGCAACAGGTCGAGCGTGTTGAGGCTGGTGGGTTCCTCGATGGCGTAATAGGTTTCGCCGCCGACTTCGAAACGGCCCTTGCACAGGGTCGGATAGCCGGCCTTTTCGTTCTTGCCGTAGCGGTCGAGCAGCACGCCGTTGAGGCGCGACTCCAGCCCGGCCGGGGTGTCCTTCCACTGCACCGCTTTCGGCGGCGAGCACACGCCAGCGGTGTTGGGCGACTCGCCGGTGCAATACGACGACAGCAGGCAGCGTCCCTCGACCATCACGCACAGGCCGCCGAAACCAAACAGTTCGATCTCGACGTCGGTGTGCTGCACCACGTTTTCCACCTGCGGCAGCGACAGTACGCGCGGCAGCACCGCGCGCTGGATGCCGAAGTGCTCGCGGTAGAAGTTCACCGCCTCGTAGCTGGTGGCCGAGCCCTGCACCGACAGATGCAATCGGAGCTGCGGGTGCTGCTTGACCGCATAACGCATCAAACCGGGGTCGGCGAGGATCACCGCATCCATGCCGAGTTTCGCCGCGCGGTCGATTGCGCCGGTCCAGCGGCTCCAGGTATCGGTCTGCGGATAGGTGTTGAGGGCGAGCAGCACCTTGCGGCCGCGATCATGCGCGTAGCGCAGTCCCTCCGCTGCCTGTGCCTCGTCGAAATTGAGTCCCGGGAAGGCGCGCGCGTTGGTGTTGTCGCGAAATCCCATGTAGACCGCGTCGGCGCCGTTGTCGATGGCGGCCTTGAGCGACACCAGGCTGCCCGCCGGGCAGATCAGATCAAGCGGCATGGCAATGCTCCTTCCAGGTTTGGCCTGCGTGTGTCCCCTGGCGGCTGCCGCGCCTTTCCAGTTCGTCGGCGATGCCGTTCAGTACGTCCCATTTCTTTGCGCACCACGCCGGCGCCAGCAATATGTCGGGCGAGGCGGTGCCGGTGACGCGGTGGAATACCACCTGCCACGGCGTGCGCTCGATGAGGTCGGCGGCGATGCGCCGGTAATCCGACTCGGACAGCGGCGTGTATTCGCCGCGCTTCCATTCGATCGCGAGCCGGGTGTGCTTCACCACGTGCAGCGGATGCAGCTTGAGGCCGTCGACGCCGACCTCGAGCACGCGGTCGAGGCTGGTGTGGCTATGGGCGGCGGTCTCGCCCGGCAGGCCGACGATGAGATGGCAGCACACCGGTATGCCGCGTGCGCGCGCCGCCCGGGTCGCGGCTTCATATTCGGCAAAGCCGTGGCCGCGGTTGACGCGTGCCAGCGTGGCGTCGAAGGACGATTGCAGGCCCAGTTCCAGCCATACTTCGTGGCCGCGCTCGCGGTATTCCGCCAGCAGGTCCAGCACCGGCGGCGGCACGCAGTCGGGCCGCGTGCCGATCGACAATCCGATCACGTCGGGCGCTTCAAGCGCGGCGTCGTAGAGCGCGCGCAGTTCGTCGACGTGCGCGTAGGTGTTGGTGTAGGCCTGGAAATAGGCGATGAAGCGGCGCGCGCCGGTGCGCCGTCCGATGCGGCCACGGGCGCGGTCGAACTGCGCGGCCAGCGGCGCGGGGTCGCGTGCGCCCGGGGCGAAGGACTTGTTGTTGCAGAAGGTGCAGCCGCCGATGCCCTTGCTGCCGTCGCGATTGGGACAGGTGAAGCCGGCGTCGAGTGCGATCTTGTGCACGCGCTCGCCATGCCGCGCCAGCATGGCGTGGCCAAAGGTGTGGATGCGGTCGGTAAGATAGGTCATGTCAGCCCGGCTTGCCGTCGACCCGCGGGCGCAGCAGCATGGGGGCATAGACCACGACGAACAGGCCGAATGCGGCCATCCACGCGACCGCGGCCGCAGCCATGATCTGCATGTAAACCCCCGGGAAAAGCAGCGGCAATGCAACGCGAATCAGCGCGGCGAGATTGATCGCCACGAAAGCCCGCGTCATGATCGGTGCGGGTTCCAGCATGCGCCCGCTGTGCCCGAGCGATACCCGGGCCATCATGCCCAGGGTCAGCACCCCGATGCCGCCGGCAGTGAAGGCGTGCAGCGAACTGACCGCCGTTGCGGCGAAGCCCGCAGCCGACAGCGCCAGCAGCACGAAGCCGAGCGCGATCCAGGCATATCCAAGATGCAGGATCCACAGCAGCGGCACCGACCAGTACTTGCCTGTGTACCAGCCGGCCAGCCGGATGATGTGCACCGTCGCAGCGAGGGCGGCAAGCAGCGCGGTGAAGAGCGAGTCGGGTGCGGCCAGCGCAGCGAGCAGCGCGCCGAGGGTGGATACCGGCACCAGCCATTCGATGAGCTTCCAGCGCTGAGCGTGGGTACCCAGCTTGTTGTCGGTGAAGCTTGGAATGACGCGCCCGCCCATCACGACGATCATCACCACCACGACATAGACGGCGAGATGCAGTCCCAGGCTGGCGGACCCGGATGTCCAGCCGAGGACCTCGCCATGCACCAGCACATTGGCCGCGGTCAACGCCAGCAGCATGATGGGGAAAGGATAATTGTGCAGCTGCTTCGCCTTCAGGATCGGCCATGCCAGCACCAGTGCCAGCACCGGCAGGAAAGCCAGGTCGATCGTGGCGACCAGCCAAGGCTGCAGGCCCGGAACCAGAAAACTCACGCGCCCCGCCAGCCACAGCAGGAACAGCGCCGCCAGCGGCGCCCCCGACGGCGTGCGGATGCCGGTCCAGTTCTGTGCCGCGGTGAGCAGGAAGCCGGCGATCACCGCCATGGTGAAGCCGAAAATCATTTCATGGCCATGCCAGACGAGCGGAGACATCTCGCCGATATCGAGTCCGCCGCGCAGCACCAGCAGCCAGAGCGCCATCATCAGCACGGCGTAGACGCCTGCAGCGAGGAAAAAAGGCCGGAAGCCGAGGGCGAACGGCGCCCAGCCGCCCGGCGGTGCGGGTTTTTCTGGATGCTCGATGCTGTGGAAAGAAGTGCTCATACGATCTGAAATGAAATGGGGCCGGAACTGCCCGGCCCCGGGGCATGAGATCGATCAGGCGGCAGCCGGTTCGGCGTGGACCAGCGCCGGCCGCTTTTCGCTGCGGCCAATGGTCAGCAGGTCCCACACCAGCAGCACGAATCCTGAAGCGAAAATCCAGCCGCCGATCTGGCGCCATTGCATGCCCTGCACGAACCAGGGGTGCGACTGCGCGGTGAAATAGCCCACCCAGCTGGAGCCTTCGATGGCACGCTCGATCTGCGACTGCTCGTAACCCGCGATCAGCATCGCCATGGTCATCATGATCATGCCGATGTGCAGCAGGGCGAGCGCCCATTTCCATCTCCAGGCACCGACGAGATTGCCACTCATGTACACATTACCGCGCCATTTCTGGATGGCGATGTAGAAGAAGGCGATGACCATCGTGACGTAGGCGCCGAAAAAGGCCAGGTGACCATGCGAAGCGGTCCACTGGGTGCCGTGGGTGTACAGGTTGATCTGCGGCAGGGTGTGCATGAAGCCCCACACGCCGGCGCCGAAGAAGTTGCCGAAAGCCTGCGCGATGATCCAGCCCAGCGCCGGATGGTTAGTGCTCTTCACCTTGTGGCTGCCGGCGTCGAACACCGCGTGGACCACCATGGCGACAAGCGGAATCGGTTCGAGCGCGGAGAAGAAGCCGCCGATGGTGAACCAGTATTCCGGTGTGCCAATCCAGAAGTAATGGTGCCCCAGACCCAGGATGCCGGAACCGAACATCAGTGCGACTTCGATGTAGAGCCAGGTTTCGACGATCTTGCGGCGCACGCCCAGCGTTTTCATCAGGCCATAGGCCATCAGGCAGCCAACCAGCACTTCCCAGGTGGCTTCCACCCACAGGTGGATCACCCACCACCACCAATGCTGATCCATCGAGATATTGGGGGTGTACCACATGCCAGCCAGATAGAGGCCAGCCAGCGCGATCAGGTCGAGCACCAGCACGCCGCCGACGCCGGTGTAGCGGCCCTTGGCGAAGGTGGCAGCGACGTTGTAGAAGAACACCAGTACGCACACAACGATGCCGATGTCAGCCCAGCGCGGCGCTTCGATGTACTCGCGGCCCTCGTTGATGAGCCAGATGCTTTCCAGTTGCCCTGGCCCGACCTGCACCAGCAGATACACCCCCACGACCACTGCCACCGCCAGGGTGAAAACCCAGAAGATCAGGTTGCCGAATTTGAGGCCCACCACCGGGATGCCGGCTTCGTCCTCGAGCAGCCAGTACACCGAGCCGATGAAGCCGAACAGCAGCCACACCACCATGGCGTTGATGTGAACCATGCGGTTGACGCTGAAATCGAGCACGCCATAGAGAAAATCCGGTTTCAGGTATTGAATCCCGGCCAGCAGGCCGAACAGGATTTGCGCGCCGAACAGCACGAGGGCGACGGAGAAATATTTGGTTGCCAGTTTCTGGCCGCCATTCAAATTGGCGCTATTGATCAGTCCCAATGCAGTCATCTCAATTCTCCTGGTCAATGGGCTTGAAATTGGCGGGGAAGCCATTGGTGTCGATGGACGACATCCACTTCAGGAAGGCGACCGTCGCGCGCGCCTCCGGCTCGGTGATCCCCAGATTCGGCATCCTGCGGCCGAGTCCGTTATGTAGCCGATCCTGCGGATTCATCAGGAATTCCACCATCTGCTGTTCGCGCACTTCCTTCGAACCCCAGGACGGGTCGAGCCACGATTTGGTGAGGTCGGGCGCGTAATAGGCGCCGTTGCCCAGCAGGGTGTGGCAGTTCATGCAGTTCTTTGCCTGGGTGGTCAGCTTGCCATGGTTGACCAGGGCCTTGGCCTCCGCTTCCGTGAGTTTCTTGCCGAATAGGGGTTCTTCCGGGCCGATCACCGGCACCTGGAAGTTGCGCTCGGCATCGAATACATAATCGATCCGGTGGTTGATCGCAGAGTAGGCCGGCACCCGTTTGCTGCCCGCCGTAATCTGATCCACCGTGTCGAAAGTGAGAAAAATCAGGACGACGAACGATCCGGCCGTCACCCAGATGGCGGTCTTGCGCCAGAACGATTCCGATGCCCACCACAACACCTGCGATTGCGACATGGTCATGCCTCCTTATGAATTTTGATAAAGCTTGACGGGATTGGCTTCTTTTTCTGATTCGTGCACATGGGTGCCCACGCACAGATGCCAGATGGCATGCGGGGCGAGCAGGTAGCCGATGAGCATGAGAAAAACGATGACGGTCCAGAATCCGCTATTGAACAGGTTGGCGGCCAGCGCCAGCACCATCACCGAGACAAACAGGCCCAGGTAGGCGACATAGGCCAGCGGCATGAGTCGCGGGTAGCGCTTGAGCCGGGCATAGGCGAACAACAGGGCATACAGGCCACCGGTCATGATCACCATGGCGGCGGAGAAGAAGGTAAGGAAAAAGTCTTTCAATGCAACCGGTTCAATCATCCTGGATGCCTCGCCGCGACGGAATGTCTAGCATAAGCGATTACACGATTCCGAACAGGTAGAGCATGCCAAAATGGAAGACAATGAAAATCAGCACCGCGATGAAAACGGCCCTGTTTTCACTTTTCTCGAAGATCTCCTGAAAGCTCAGCGGAATTCTCCCTTTATCCAGTCAACCGATCAGCCCGTGCTCCACGCACGCGGACGCCGCATGCCGGCGATCTTGCAGGCCTGCTTCACGTAGCCGTAGGGAAACAGCTCGAACAGCTTCTTGTGCGCTTCCCGGCCCATGCGCTCGGCCAGATGCTTGATGACGAAGCGGGCGTCGGCCGCGACCTGGTGTTCCTCGTAGTAGTCGCGCATGAAGCGGATGGCGTCCCAGTGGTCGTCGTTGAGCTGGATGTTTTCTTCCTTGGCCAGGGCTTTCGCCACGTCCTCGTTCCAGTCGGCGGGTTCAACCAGATAGCCTTCTGCGTCGCGCTCGGGCAGGTCGGTACTCATGCTTGGGTTCTCCTGTACGGTCGGTTGAAAATTCGACGGGCTGTCGCAGATCAGGTCCCGCCACCGTGGAATTCGACGCCCGGCTGGCGCTCCGGCAGTTCTTCCACCAGCAGTTCGCGCCGCGACAGTGCCAGCGCCTCGACCCCGGCGTCGTTCAGATAGGATTTGGCATCGACCACGGCGGCGGCCAGCAGTTCGGCGGCCAGCGCATCAGGGTTGCGCCCCAGCGATTTCGCGAGCGCCCGCAATTCGATGCAGGGATCCTGCGGCAGGTGGATTTCCAGCGGCTTGCCGCTGCCTGCGGGTGCCGGCGTCGGGGCGGCGGCGGCCAGCGGATCGGCCAGCACCCGGCTCATCACCCCGGCAATGCGGGAGGCGGCCGAAGGCGCCTGGCCGGACGGCTGCAAGCGGATCTTGTTGACGAAATATTTCTCGAAATCGACCTTGGCCTGGTGCACCCAGCGGCCCTGGCGCATCCAGTTGATGTCGCGCAGCGGCACCTGCGGTTCCGACAGGTAGGACGCCCCGGTGTTGCCCATGTCGGTCAGCCACTTGGCGCGTTGCGGCACGTAGCTCACCAGCGGCGCGTCGCCGATCTGCGCGAGGATGTTCTGCACCACGGTCTCGCCGGCCTTGGTGATCGAGTAGACCGAATCCGGCGGACCTATCGGCACCGGCGTGTTTTCCAGCGCCGGCTGCGCCACGCAGGCGCCGATGGCGAACACATTGGGGTAGTCGGGGTTGCGCAGGTATTCGTCCACCACCACCAGCCCGCGCGCGTTGACCAGCCTGGATGCGCTGCGCACGCCCGGCACGCCGCCGAAGGCCGGCCAGTAGACCGAATAGGCATAGGGCAGGGCGTGGGTCTTTATTTCCTTGCCGGCGGCATCGAGTTCCACCACGTGGATGGTGTCCTTGTCGATGCGCTGCGTGCGCGCGTTGCAGATCACGTTGATGTGGGTGTCGGCCAGCGCGGCAGTCACCGCGTCGCGGCTCGCGCCTTCGCCGCCGAGCCCGAGGTGGCCGGGCCAGGGTTCGGGCGTCACCAGGGTGATGCTGACGCGGTCGCGGATGTTGCGGCGCTTGAGATCGGCATCGACCAGGAAAGCGTATTCGTAGACCGGCCCCAGCACGCTCGAGCCCGGTGCCGCGCCGACCACGATCGGTCCGGGGTGGCGGACGAACTCGCGGTAGGCCGCCTGGGCGCGCTCGGCTTCGTCGATGTGTACCACCGACTGGGTGTGTTCGGCCAGGCCGGGCACGTCGTCGGAGGCGCCGGTCGCGCCGGTGGCGATCACCAGGTAGTCGTAGAACAGCACGTCGCCGTTTTCCAGGTCGACCTGGATGACGTCGGGCTGGATGCGCTTGACCCCGCTGTGGATGAATCTGATGCCGCGCGATTCGAGATAGGGTCCGATCGGGAAAGCGATATCGGAGCGCTCGCGCCAGCCCATGGCAATCCACGGATTGGACGGCACGAAGTGGAAGTAGGGCTTGTCCGACACCACGGTCACTTCGTCGTTCGGGCCCAGCTTGGCTTTCAGCGCGTAGGCTGCGGATACGCCCGCGATACCGGCACCCAGGATGACAACATGCGTCATTTCAGTCTCCTCAATTTGTTGGGGTCACGGCCTCAGCTGCGCGGACGCACCAGTTGCCAGGCACGCGTCACGTAGCTCACCGAAGCGAATCCGCTCCACACATGCACCAGCCGCGAGAACGGGAACAGCACGAACAGCGACATGCCGAAGAACAGGTGGATCTTGTAGATGGCCGGCACGCCGACGATGAACTCCGCCGCACCGCTGCGGAAGGTCACGATGTGCTGTGCCCAGGCGCCGAGTGCGAGCATCACGCCGCCTTCGGCGTGCTGCAGCGAGAACAGGATCGAGATCAGTCCGAGTACCAGCGTCGCCAGGATCCACAGCATGATGAAAATGTCCATCGGCTTGCTGGTGGCGCGGATGCGTGGCTCGGTCAGGCGCCGGTGCAGCAGGATGGACACGCCGGCAAAGCACAGCAGGCCGGCCGTGCCGCCTGAAATGATGGCGAGCATCTGCTTGTTGGGGGTCGACAGGCCGAGCGACTCGTACAGCCAGTGCGGCGTCAGCAGTCCCATCATGTGGCCGAAGAACAGGAACAGGATGCCGATGTGGAACAGGTTGCTGCCGAGGCGCAACTGCTTGGTGCGCAACAGCTGCGACGAATCGCTCTTCCACGTGTACTGCTCGCGGTCGAAGCGGACCAGGCTGCCGAGCAGAAAAATGGATAGCGCGACGTAGGGATAGATCCCGAACATGAAATTGTGCAAATAGGACATTTCTAGACCCTCCTGAAATTAATGCGTCTGGACCGCGGCAGCCTGGCGTCGGGAGGCAGGCATCTGCACCACCGCCACCTGCGGGCCGGGGTTCATCAAAGGCTCGACGCCGTCGGCCGTCGGACCGAACATCTCCATCGCCTCGTCCATGTCGTGCACCGGCGGCTCGGCCAGTTCCTGCGCCTCGACCGGAGACATCGCTTCCAGCACCTGGAATGCGGTGGCATAGGGGCTGCCGTTGGCGTCGAGCTTGCGGCCGATGGCGGCGATGACATGCACCGCGTCGCCCAGCAACTCGAGGGCTTCATCGGACGGCAGCAGCGACAGGAACTCGAGGAACAGTGGCACGTAGTCCGGCAGCTCCGACGAACTGGCGTCGAAGTCGCGCTTCCAGTATTCCTCCAGCAGGTCGATCATCGCCGAGCCGCGGTCGCGCGACTCACCGTGGATGTGCTCGAACAGGTGCAGCGAATGCGAGGGATTGCGGTCGAAAGTGGCGACGTAGTTTTCCTGCAGCGCGATCAGCTTGGTTTCGCGCAGCTGGGCAAACAGCGGTGCCATCTCTACGCTTGCCTGGCCGTTGAGGTCAGTCTCGTCTGCCAGCGCGGCTTCGAGTTCGGGCAGCGCCGCCAGCCAGTCGGATTCCGGATAGCACAGCAGCAGGGACAGTACTTTGAAGGTTTTCATTGTGCGGCTCCTTAACCGGTTTTCTTCTTGGCGTGCAGTTGCGACAGGTCGACCGGCACCGAATTCTTGCGGTTGCCGAACAGGCTGGTCTTGGGAGATACGCCGTCCGAGCAGCCGTTGCCGAAGGTGAAGCCGCAGCTCGACTTTTCCTCGAAGGTGTTGATCGTCTCCTCGCGGTGGGTGCTGGGAATGACGAAGCGGTCCTCGTAGTTGGCGATCGCGAGATAGCGGTACATTTCGTCGGCCTGGGCCGAGGTCAGTCCCACCTGGTCGAGCGCAGCGGTGTTGGGTACGCCGTCCACCGACTTGCCACGCATGTAGGCACGCATCGCCAGCAGGCGGTCGAGCGCCGTGATCGACCGGTTTTTCCTTGCCGCCGGTGAGCAGGTTGGCGAGGTAGGTGATCGGGATGCGCAGCGATTTCGTATCGGGAATGATGCCGTTCATGCCCATCTGGCCGGATTCGGCCGCGGCCTGGATCGGCGAGAGCGGCGGCACGTACCACACCATCGGCAGCGTGCGGTATTCCGGGTGCAGCGGGAAGGCGATCTTCCAGTCGATCGCCATCTTGTAGACCGGCGATTTCACGGCGGCGTCGAGCCAGGCTTCCGGGATGCCTTCGGCGCGTGCGGCGGCGATGACCTTGGGGTCGCTGGGGTCGAGGAAGATCTTCAGCTGCGCCTCGTAGAGTTCCTTCTCGTCGGTGACGCTGGCGGCTTCCTCGATGCGGTCGGCGTCATACAGGATCACGCCGAGATAGCGGATGCGGCCGACGCAGGATTCCGAGCACACGGTCGGCTGGCCCGCCTCGATGCGCGGATAGCAGAAGATGCACTTCTCGGCCTTGCCGGACTTCCAGTTGTAGTAGATCTTCTTGTACGGGCAGCCGGAGATGCACATGCGCCAGCCGCGGCACTTGTCCTGGTCGACCAGCACGATGCCGTCCTCTTCGCGCTTGTAGATCGATCCGGACGGGCAGGAGGCGACGCAGGTCGGGTTGAGGCAGTGCTCGCACAGGCGCGGCAGATACATCAGGAAGGTGTTCTCGAAGGTCGAGTGCATCTCCTTCTGCACGTTGTCGAAGTTCTTGTCGCGGCCACGCGAAGAGAACTCGCCGCCGAGATCGTCTTCCCAGTTGGGGCCCCAGTGGATCTTGTCCATCTTCTCGCCGGTGATGGCCGAGATGGGGCGCGCGGTGGGCGGCGTCTCCGACAGCGGCGCCTTCTGCAGGTGCTGGTAGTCGTAGGTGAAGGGCTCGTAGTAGTCGTCGATCTCCGGCAGGTTGGGGTTGCCGAAGATGTTGGCGAGGATTTTCAGCTTGCTGCCCTGGCGCGGCTCCAGCTTGCCGTCGCCCTTGAGCTTCCAGCCGCCGTTCCATACGTCCTGGTTTTCCCACTGCTTGGGATAGCCGATGCCGGGCTTCGACTCGACGTTGTTGAACCAGGTGTACTCCACGCCTTCGCGCGAGGTCCACACGTTCTTGCAGGTGATCGAGCAGGTGTGGCAGCCGATGCACTTGTCGAGGTTCAGCACCATGGCAATTTGCGCACGCACTTTCATGTTTAACTCCTTGCCTGCCAGGGGCCATTGCCCCTGGTCGTTGTAAAAATCCCGCGTCGGAGAGAGGTGACGCGGGTGAGGGGGCGGGAGACGCCTTGCCTCAAAACCCTGGTTTTCTCTATGCGACTCAACGCTCGACCAGCGGACCTTCCATCCAGTCGACCTTCTTCATCTTGCGCACGATCACGTACTCGTCGCGGTTGGAACCCACCGTGCCGTAGTAGTTGAAGCCGTAGGCCAGTTGCGCGTAGCCGCCGATCATGTGCGTGGGCTTGGTGATGGTGCGCGTCACCGAGTTGTGGATGCCGCCGCGGAATCCGCTGGTCTCGGCGCCCGGCACGTTGATGATCTTTTCCTGCGCGTGATACATCAGGCACATGCCCTTGGGCACGCGCTGGCTGACCACGACGCGCGCGGTCAACGTACCGTTGACGTTGAACACCTCGACCCAGTCGTTGTCGACGAGGCCCGCCTGCTTCGCTTCCGGCTCCGACACCCAGACGTGGGGGCCGCCGCGCGACAGCGTCAGCATGCGCAGGTTGTCGGTGTAGGTGCTGTGGATGCCCCATTTCTGGTGCGGCGTGATCCAGTTGAGCACCAGTTCGTGGTTGCCGTTCGGCTTCTTGCCCAGCAACGGCGCAATCGTCTTGGTGTCGACCGGCGGCTTGTAGACGCACAGGCCTTCGCCGAAATCGATCATCCACTTGTGGTCCTGGTAGAACTGCTGGCGGCCGGTGAGGGTGCGCCATGGGATCAGCTCGTGGACGTTGGTGTAGCCGGCGTTGTACGACACATGCTCGGATTCCAGCCCCGACCAGGTCGGCGAGGAGATGATCTTCCGCGGCTGCACCTGAATGTCGCGGAAGCGGATCTTGTCGTCCTCGCGCGGGATCGCCAGATGCGTGTGGTCGCGCCCGGTGATTTTCGACAACGCTTCCCAGGCCTTCACCGCCACCTGGCCGTTGGTTTCCGGCGCCAGCATCAGCACGACCTCGCAGGCGTCGATGGCCGAATTGATGTTGGGCAGGCCCTTGGCGACACCGTCCTCGGTGACGGTGTAGTTCAGTTCCGCCAGCTGCTTGACTTCATCCTCGGTGTTCCAACTGATGCCCTTGCCGCCGTTGCCGATCTTGGTCATCAAGGGGCCGAGCGCGGTGAACTTCTTGTAGGTGTCGCCGTAGTCGCGCGTCACCACCGTCATGGCCGGCATGGTCTTGCCGGGGATCGGGTCGACCTCGCCTTTTTTCCAGTCGCGCACGGCCATGCTCTGGCCGAGCTCGGACGGCGTGTCGTGCATCAGCGGGGTCAGCACCAGATCTTTTTGCGTACCGAGATGCGTCGCGGCGAGTTCGGAGAACTTCTTCGCGATGGTCTTGTAGATTTCCCAGTCCGACTTCGACTCCCACAGCGGCTGCACCGCCTCGCTCAGGGGGTGGATGAAGGGGTGCATGTCCGAGGTGTTGAGGTCGTCCTTCTCGTACCAGGTGGCCGACGGCAGCACGATGTCGGAATACAGGCAGGTGGTCGACATGCGGAAGTCGAGCGTCACCAGCAGGTCGAGCTTGCCTTCGGCGCCCTTGTCATGCCACACCACTTCTTTCGGCTTGGCTTCGCCGAGTTCACCGAGATCCGGTCCCATCACCGCGTTCTGGGTGCCGAGGAAATACTTGAGGAAGTACTCGTGGCCCTTGCCCGACGAGCCCAGCAGGTTGGAGCGCCAGACGAACAGGTTGCGCGGGAAATTCTTCGGATTGTCCGGATCCTCGCAGGCGAACTTGAGCGCGCCGTTCTTGATCTGCTCGACCGCGTACTTGACCGGGTCGATGCCGGCTGCATCGGCCATCCGGGTGACTTCCAGCGGGTTGGTTTCGAGTTGTGGTGCGGACGGCAGCCAGCCCATGCGCTCGGCTTGCACGTTGAAGTCGATCAGGCGGTAGTCGCCGTTGCTCTTGTCGGCGGTGGGAGAGAGGATCTCCGAGGCCGCCAGCTTCTCGTGGCGCCACTGGCTGGTGTGCGCGTAGAAGAACGAGGTCGAGTTCATCTGACGCGACGGACGGTGCCAGTCGAGGCCGAACGCCAGCGGCGCCCAGCCGGTCTGCGGCCGCAGTTTTTCCTGGCCGACGTAGTGCGCCCAGCCGCCGCCCGATTGACCGATACAGCCGCACATCATCAAGAGGTTCATGATGCCGCGGTAGATCATGTCGTTGTGGTACCAGTGGTTCAGCGCCGCGCCGAGGATGACCATGGACTTGCCGTGGGTCTTGTCGGCGTTGTCGGCGAATTCGCGCGCCACCGTGATGATGTCGGCGCGCGGCACGCCGCAGTGCTTCTCGGCCCAGGCCGGGGTGTAGGGCAGGTCGTCGTCGTAGCTGGTGGGGATGTTCGGCCCACCGAGGCCGCGGTCGACGCCGTAGTTGGCCAGCGTCAGGTCGTAGACGGTGGCGATGCGCACATCCTTGCCGCCGACGCTGATGACCTTCACCGGCATGTTGCGGACCAGCAGTTCGTTGTGGTCGTCACCGCCGAAGTAGGGCAGCGCCACTTCGGCAACTTCGTCGTGGCTGCCCAGCAACGTCAGCTGCGGGTTCACGTCCTTGCTCGAATAGCTGTCGCGCATCTCCAGGTTCCACGCGCCGGACTGACCCCAGCGGAATCCGATCGAGCCGTTGGGCGCCACCAGATAGCCGGTGGTTTCGTCGTACAGCACCGTCTTCCATTCGGGGTTGTTGTCCTGGCCGAGGTTGCCGGACAGATCGGAGGCGCGCAGGTAGCGGTCGGCGATCAGCGTGCCTTCGTGCTCTTTCAGCATGACCAGCATCGGCATGTCGTTGTACTGGCGGCAGTACTTGTCGAAATACTCGCTGCGGTTCTTGACGTGGAATTCGCTCAGGATGACGTGGCCCATGGCCAGCGCCAGTGCCGCATCGGTACCCTGTTTGGGCGCCAGCCAGATGTCGCCGAATTTCACCATCTCGCCGAAGTCGCTTGATACGGCCACGGTCTTGGTGCCCTTGTAGCGCACCTCGGTGTAGAAGTGGGCGTCCGGCGTGCGGGTCTGCGGCACGTTGGAGCCCCACACCATTAAATACGTGGAGTTGTACCAGTCGGCCGATTCCGGCACGTCGGTCTGCTCGCCCCACACCTGCGGGCTGGAGGGGGGCAGGTCGCAATACCAGTCGTAGAACGAACCGCAGACGCCGCCGATCAGCGACATGTAGCGCGAACCGGCCGCGTAGCTGACCATCGACATCGCGGGAATCGGCGAGAAGCCGTAGATGCGGTCGGGGCCAAAATCCTTGATGGTATAGACGTTGGCGGCGGCGATCATTTCCGTCACCTCGTCCCACTTGGCGCGCACGAAGCCGCCCTGGCCGCGAATCGACTTGTAGCGCTTGGCCTTGGCCGGATCCTGGCTGATCGACTTCCACGCCGCCACCGGGTCCATCGTCTTTCTCGCCTCGCGCCACATGTCCATCAGGCGGCCGCGAATCAGCGGATATTTCACGCGCTGCGCCGAATACACGTACCAGGAGTAGCTGGCGCCGCGCGGGCAACCGCGGGGTTCGTGGTTGGGCAGGTCGGGCCGCGTGCGCGGGTAGTCGGTCTGCTGGATTTCCCAGGTGATGAGGCCGTTCTTGACGAAAATCTTCCAGCTGCACGAGCCGGTACAGTTCACCCCGTGGGTGGAACGGACGATCTTGTCCTGTTGCCAGCGGCTGCGGTAGGCGTTCTCCCAGCTGCGGTCTTCGTTGCTGACGACGCCGTGGCCGTTGGAAAAATCGGCAATGTTCTTCTTGAAGAACGTCAGTCGGTCGAGGAAGTGACTCATTGTTTTGCTCCTTACAGTCGCTCGCGGTGAGCAGTTAGCTGTGAACACTGGGCAGCAAGCGGTTTCTTACCGCTTACTGTTTACCGTTTACCGTTCACGGGTTCTTGATGTACGCGTTCTTGCGCAGGTAGAACCACCAGTTGATGATCAGGCACAGGGCGTAGAACACCGCGAAGCCGTACATCGCCATCTCGGGGGTGCCGGCCTTGATCTGGCCGCCGATCACCACCGGGGCGACGAAGGCGCCGTAGGCCGCTACTGCCGAGGTCCAGCCCAGCACCGGGCCTGCTTGTTGGCGGTCGAACACCACTCCGACAGTGCGGAAGGTGGAACCGTTGCCGATACCGGTGGCTGCGAACAGGATCACGAAAGTGACCAGGAACTGGGTGAAATAGATTTCCGGCGTGGCGGACTGATAGGCCTGCATCATCAGGTAGCCAGCGTAGGCCGAGGCCACCACCATGACCACGGAGATGATCTGGGTGACGATGGCGCCGCCCACCTTGTCGGAAATCCAGCCGCCCACGGGGCGAATCAGTGCGCCGACGAAGGGGCCGATCCAGGCGTAGGTCAGAGCCGAAGGTCCGTTGGGGTTCTTGGCGTGGACCCAGGCCTGGGTCGCGGCATCAAATGTGTGGATATCGCCGAAGATCACCTTGATCGACAGCGGCACCGCCATCGAGAAGCCGATGAACGATCCGAAGGTGACGATGTAGAGCGCGGTCATCGCCCAGGTGTGCTTGTTGTTGAAGATTTCGAACTGCTTGGCGATGTTGCCCTTCATCTCGCCGAAGGCCGCCAGCTTCATCACCAGCAGCGTGGCCGCGATGATCAGCGGCAGGGCGACCCACATGTTGAGCAGGCCGAGACCAGTAGGGGCCGGCAGGTAGAGATAGAGGCCGACGCCTGCGGTGAGGAAGGCCAGGCCGTAGAGCCACAGCACCTTGATGAAGGCTGCGATGGTGCCGCCGATGTTGGGCGAGATGACCAGCAGGTTGTTCATGCCGAAGAAACCGAGGAAGGCCAGCGGAATCAGGAACACCAGCCAGATGAAGCCGGCGTTCTGGATCCAGGTATCGGTACCGGCCAGAATCTTGCCGAAGATCCAGCCGGAATCCTTGGCCAGCACCAGGGGGTCACCGGCGAGCGCACCGAATACGCCCATGGTCATCGCCAGCGGGATCAGCACCTGCATGGTGGTGACGCCGAAGTTGCCCAGGCCCGCGTTCATTCCCAGGGCCGTGCCCTGCAGGCGCTTGGGGAAGAAGGTGCTGATGTTGGACATCGAACAGGCGAAGTTGCCGCCACCGATGCCGGACAGCAACGCCAGCAACTGGAACGAGAACAACGAGGTGTTCGGATCCATCAGTGCGACGCCGGTACCAAAGGCCGGGATCATCAGCAGCGCGGTGGTCAGGAAGATGACGTTACGCCCGCCGCCCAGCCGGATCATGAACGAGGCCGGGATGCGCAGGGTGGCGCCGGACAGGCCGGCGATCGCGGTCAGGGTGAAGAGTTCTTCCTGGCTGAAGGGAAAGCCCAGATTGCCCATCTGCACCGTGATGATGCCCCACATGAGCCAGACGGCGAACCCCATCAGCAGGCTGGGGATGGAAATCCACAGATTGCGGTAGGCAATCTTCTTGCCGGTGGATTCCCAGTATTTCTCGTCCTCGGGGTTCCAATCTTTGATGTCAGTAGACATGGTGTATTCCTCTTTTCAGTTATCCAACGAAGCCTTGTGTTGCACGACCCCTGCTTTGCTACTCCATCAGGTCCGCGGCCAGACCGCGCTTGCGCTCACGGTCCGCATCCATCGGGCGCACTTCCGTCCAGTACATCCACATCAGCGACACCCACACGATGCCGAACATGAGCATGAACGCGGAGGAGCGGATGCCGGTCAGGTCGACCAGCGCGCCGAACATGATCGGCATGAAGAAGCCGCCGAGGCCGCCGGCCAGGCCGACCACGCCCGACACCACGCCGATGTTATTGGGGTAGTCGTCGGAGATGTACTTGAAGACCGAGGCCTTGCCGATGGCGAACGCAATGCCCAGCGTGAACATGATGACGGTGAACAGCGTTGCGTTCAGGCCGACATGGAATGTGGACGGGCCACTGACGGTCTTGATGGTGATCTCGCTCTGCGGATACGACAGGAAGAACAGGCAGACCAGCGAAACCCACAGCACCCACCAGGTGATGGTGTGCGCCCCGAACTTGTCGGAGAAATAGCCGCCCATTGCCCGCAATATCCCGCCCGGGATGCTGAAGGCGGCTGCCAGCAGCGCGGCGGTCTGGAGGTTGAAGCCGTACTCGGTGATGTAGTACTTGGTCATCCACAGTGCCAGCGCCACGTAGCCGCCGAACACGATGGAGTAGTACTGGCTGTAGCGCCACACCTTCGGATCCTTGAAGGCGGCGAGCTGCTCACGGATGGTGACGGACTTGCCCACCTTGTGCGACGGCTCGCTGTAGGTGAAGAACCAGAACAGGATGGCGGTCACCAGCATCAGCACCGCATACACTTTGGGCACCATGGTCCAGCCGTAGCCCACCACGATGATGGGGGCGAGCAGCTTGGTCAGCGCGGCCCCGGTGTTGCCGGCGCCGAAAATGCCCATCGCCGTTCCCTGCCGTTCCTTGGGGAACCAGCGCGCGCAGTAGGCGATGCCGACGGTGAACGAGCCGCCGGCCACGCCCACGAAGAGCCCGATCACCAGGAAATGCCAGTACTCTGTAGCCGATGCCATCATCCAGATCGGGATGACCGTGGAGAGCATCAGAATGAAGAACACGATGCGCCCGCCAAATTTATCCGTCCACATCCCCAGCGGCAGACGGGTCAGCGACCCGGTAAGCACCGGCGTGGCGATCAGGATGCCGAACTCGGTTTCATTGAGGCCCAGTTGTGCCTTGATGGGAACGCCGATAACGGCGAACATCATCCAGATCATGAAGCACACCGTGAAGGCCAGCGTACTCATGATGACGACCGACCATGCCTTGTATTGTTGTGTTGCCATCGTTCACCTCGTTACCTGAAAGGGTGAATAAAAAGACTTCTGGGTGTTTTTTACACCGATAGACTGAAGTATTCCAGAGGGGGGCTGGCACCTGCAGGCAAGCCGTATACCTCTTTATGGGTAGAGGGGGTATAAGATAAGCCTTTGATAATCAATGGCTTTAAATGGGCCATCGGGATAGTGGGCTCACCGGCGGCGAAGAAGGGGTATACCCTTTTAATCGCGACGCCGGGAGTGGGAGGTTTACGCTTGGGGCAAGGTAACGGTAGCTGATGGCAGAGAGATAATAGACAGGCCGTCGGGTGCGTGTTTTCATCGCCGATGCGGCAAGCGTTGCGGGCTTGTCGCTCCTGGCGCCAGACCGCAGCGTGGCTTTCAGCTCCCGTCAATTCGGAATTCATCGAGAAAACAACGTGTTCAGGTTCAGGATCAACCGGTTGCAGAACTCGCTGCTGTTGCGGCTGGGCGGCATGTTCGCCGCCATCACTGTACTGGCGGTGGCCAGCATGTCCACTTCATGGATGGTGGCGGAAACCACCCAGGGCAGCGGCCAGGCCATCAACGTGGCGGGCAGCCTGCGGATGCAGAGCTGGCGCATGGCTTCCATCTACCAGCGTCTGTTGCAGACTGGCCAGCCCGAATACCGGAATAACCTCGAGCAGGCCATCAGCCGGTTCGAGAGCGACCTCCGGGCCGCTCCCATCCTCGCCGTCCTGCCGGACGATGAAACCGCGCCCCTGAGCCGGATCTATCGGCAGGTCGAAAGCGACTGGCGCACGCAGATCAAGCCCGGCCTGGGCGTGGCGCCGACAGCCGTCGCCTACGCGGCAGTGCTGGACCAGATCCCCGACTTCGTCACCCGCATCAATGTCCTGGTCAAGCAGATCGAGGATGCCGCCGAGGCGAAGATCCTGGTCATGCGCGTCATCCTCGGCGTTGCGGTCATCGCTACGCTGCTCGTGGTGATCCTTTCGATCTTCCTGGTCAACAACATCCTGGTCCATCCCCTGCGCGGTCTGCTGGAACTGGCCGACCAGATCGGACAGGGCAACCTTGCCGTGCGCACCGATCTCGCCGGAGAAGATGAAATCGGGCGGCTGGGGCAGGCCTTCAACCTGATGGCCAAGGATCTTTCCAAGCTCTACCAGAATCTGGAAGCCCGGGTGGAGGAGAAGACCGCCGAGCTCACCATCGCCAACCGTTCGCTGGAACTGCTGTATCACTCGATCACCCGGCTGTACAACGGGCCGGTGGCGCCGGACACCTACGCCATCCTGCTGAAGGACCTGGAGAACGTTCTGGGCGTGGGGCACGGGCTGGCCTGCCTGGTCGAAGCCGGCGCGCCGCGTGCGCGGGTGATCGCCAGCACGCTGCACCCGCTGCGTGGCGATGTCGACGTCTGTGGGCTGATGAGTTGCGCCGAGTGCCAGGCGCACTCGGCGCTGGCGATCCTGCCGCTGGCTGACGGGCGGCGCGTGCTGTCGATGCCGCTGCACGACACCGGCAACCACTACGGGGTGCTGCAGCTGGAAATGCCGCCGGGCAAGGAACTGGCACAATGGCAGACCCAGCTGCTGGAAGCGCTGTCGCGCCACATCGGCATCGCCATCGGCACAGCAAGGCGCACCGAACAGAGTCGCCGCCTGTCGCTGCTGGAAGAACGCGCGGCGCTTGCGCGCGAACTGCACGACTCGCTGGCGCAGTCGCTCGCCTACATGAAGATCCAGGTCAGTCGCCTGAAGCCGGTGGTGGCCGACCCGCTACGCGGCGACGAGGCCCGCGAGGTGCTGGAGGAGTTGCGCGAGGGGCTCAACAGCGCCTATCGCCAATTGCGCGAACTGCTCACCACCTTCCGCCTGCGCATCGAGGGCGAGGGCCTGGCGAGCGCCCTGGAAACGACGGTGGCCGAGTTCGCCGGACGCGGCGGCATTCCGGTCACGCTGGACGTCCACCTGGCGGGCTGCGTACTCAGCCCCAACGAGGAAATCCACGCCCTGCAAATCGTGCGCGAGGCGCTGTCCAACGTGCTCAACCATGCAAAGGCCCGGCAGGCGCAGGTCAGGCTCAACTGTGAAAGCGACGGCTCGGTACGGGCCACCGTCACCGACGACGGCATCGGTATCCAGCAGGCCGCCGGCACCCATCACTACGGCATGACGATCATGGAGGAACGGGCAAGAAACCTGGGCGGGCAGCTGGTGGTCGAGAACCTGCCCGCACTCGGTACCCGCGTCAGCCTCCATTTCATGCCGGGCGCCCGGCGCAATGCTACCCTTCCCATTCAACCCATCCAGGCCAACTGAAAGCGCATGAACCCGGCAGAGCCCCAGACCATCCTGATCGTCGACGACCATCCATTGTTTCGCAAGGGCGTGATCCAGCTGATCCAGGCCGCGCCAGAATTCCGCTTCGTCGGCGAGGCCGCCAGCGGCAGGGAAGGCATACACCTGGCGCACAGCCTGCAGCCGGACATGATCCTGCTGGACCTGAACATGAAGGACATGAACGGGATCGAGGTGCTGAAGGCGGTCAAGGACTCCGACCTCGATGCACGCGTCATCATGCTGACCGTTTCGGACCAGGCGGAAGACCTGATGGCCGCGCTGCAGGCTGGCGCCGATGGCTACCTGCTGAAGGACATGGAACCCGAGGACCTGATGCAGCAGCTCGGCGAGGCGGCGCGCGGCAAGATCACCATCAGCGAACGCCTCACCCAGTTGCTGGTGACCTCGTTGCGCGAAAAGTCGCGTCCCGCCAGCCTGGCCGAGGCCGGTCTGACCGAGCAGGAAAGCCGCATCCTGGAGCACCTGATCGACGGCAAGAGCAACAAACTGATCGCCCGCGACATGGGGATTGCAGAAGGCACGGTGAAGGTGCACGTCAAGCATCTGCTGAAAAAGCTCAACCTGCGATCGCGCGTGGAAGCGGCGGTGTGGGCGGATCGTTGCCGCAGGCAAGCCAAGTCATGAACCCTCGATATTTTGTGCCTAGAATGAAATTGAAGCTCACGACAAGAGGAGCACATCATGACAGTGGCCAAGATCTGCGAGCGGGAGGTCGTGTTCGCAGATGAATCCTTGAGCGTGGCAGAGGCGGCACGGCTGATGCGATGTTATAGCGTCAGCGAATTGGCCGTGCTGGAGAAGCGCGCAGGACGCAACCGGCTCATGGGCATCATCACCAACGGCGATATCGTCGGGAAAGTCATGTCGACAGGCGTGGCGCCCGACGTGCTGACCGTGGGCGACATCGTTGCTCAGGACCAGGCGACAGTGGCGGAAAGTGCAAGCGTGTACGAGGCCATCTGCCTGATGCATGCGGAGGGTGTGCAACGCATGCCAGTGGTGGATGGTTCCGGCGGACTGGTCGGCATCCTCACGCTGGGCGACCTGCTGGGTTTGCTGGCGGAGGAAATGACCGAACTGTCGAAGCTGGAGTCGAACGAGCGACAGCACGATGCGACGACGCGTAATTGAGTTGGAAACCGGAAGCGGCCAGGTCAGGCGTTTTCGTCAGCTTGAGCCTTCTTCATCGACTGAACTGCTCCATTGATGGCGACAGCACGCTCCAGCAAACGGTCAAGTTGGCGCCCATGGAGGACAGGGCAAGGCGAATCTTTCCGTTCGCCAATCTCCTGATATATAAGCGATAACGCCGGAAGATCTACGGGGTACACAAGCCCATTCTCAGGGAAGAACCAAACTTCAACATCCTGGCTATTTATGGGCGAGCTTTCTTCCCATGCCTGGCTAACGGCTTCCGCTACGGCACGGGCGGCTGGACCGTCAGCCTTTTCGTGGCATGCGTTGGGCATTGTCTTGAAGAATTGGGAGGCAAACAGCGTAAGAAGCGGACGGGAGGACAGTCCGTGTTTGTCGCCGTTCTCTTTCAAATGACGAATGCTTTCAAGGAATCGTGCAAGCGCATCAAACCATAAAGGATGCCCGTATCCTTGCCAGTCAAACGCATTGTCTGGCCAACAGCTCAGCCCGATCAGATGGCCCGCGTACACCCATTGTGTGGGGTGATGAAACAGGTCGGTCAGCGAAATGAGTCTCGCCTGTTTGAGATCGGGCAGTTGATCCTCAAGGGACGCTTCGGAAAGATTTTCCTTGTTAATTCTGCGCCTGTTGTTTGGGATGCGCAGTCCAGCAACCTTGGTTCCCCGCAAGCCCAGCTTGAACCAATAGAGGGCATCTTCATTGCGACGAAGCGTCTCATCGAACGGGCCCGCTTCGGCCGCGACCCATCGAGGCAACATCACGCCGCCCACTAAGAAAGGATATTTTCGGACAACGCAGAACATCAGGTTCTGCGTAGGACAATCCGGTTCGCCAGACGGTGCGTGATTGTTTCCAAGCTTAGGGGTAACTCCCGGTCCGGCGAGTATCTCTGAGGGTGCAAAACACAACTCGGCATCTGGAATGGCGGTGAATGCGGCCAACCAGCGGCTCAGGGAATCTGGATTTAGCAGATTGTCCGAATCGAGAAAATGCAGGTAGTGTCCCTGGGCCAGCCTTACGCCCATGTTGCGCGCGGTCGACACGCCGCCATTGCTCTTTTTTGCATAGGTCACCAGCCCCTTCTCCACATAAGGCGTGACAAGCTTGTCCAGATGATCGCTGGATCCATCATCCACCAGGACGATTTCATAACGAAGGCAGGTTTGCCGGAGGCAGCTTTCAACCGCTTCGATCGCCATGTCAGCCCTGTTGTAGACGGGAATAATGACTGAAATCAGCGGTGCTTCCACAGGATCCCATCCACTCAGGGCATAAAGAAGCCAGCGCGCATGATAAGCACGGCGAAGCGGGTTGCATTCTGAAGCTTGAAGCAACTGTTGGAGGCACTGAACGTGCCAGCGTGCCGCAGGCAGGCGACAGGGTCTTGCCACGAGATCGGGAGGCCACGCAGGCGAAAGTGTTGAACGTGCGGCGAGGGCTTCCAGTTTGACGAAGAAGGCCGCATCTGGCGGGGTGTCTATCGCCGAGATGGATTCCCATGATCTAAGGACGTCTATTGCTTCATCTATTTCAAAATTTTGCAGATTCATTTGGGTGCGGCTGCTTGGTTTGCCATGATGTGACAACTGATACTGGGCGCTTTATTCGCCGAACAAGGCAGCAGCAATCGGCAGGTAGTTCTCTTTGTAATGGATGGCTTTGTCGATTTTTCCTTCCTTTAACAGCTTTTCCGCGCGCCATTCATAGCGAAGCACCTGGTCCTCGGCGACCTGAGGCACCCTCATACGTGCGACAGCGACTTCCTCAACGCCCAGGTGGGCGGAAGACAAGTCCTGCAGCGTTGCTCCCATCTGCTCACCCAGTAACGTATATATGTTTTGACGTGAACTCAGCTTGTTGGTGAGTTCTTCAGGCTTCAATTCAAACCTCCAACAATCTGCGGTGCGTGACTCGGGCATCCGCTGGCAGACATATGAAATTTCGTTCCCGTTGCCCATGTGTTGTTGATACACCAGGGGAATTTCATACACATCGGGCTTGCCTGCGTAATCGCGAAGTGCCGCCCGGACAATCGGTAGCGTGACATCATGGACTGGGTTGTAAAACTCAACGGCATCACAACAAATGATGTCGGGCCTGATTTGGTCAATGATTTTCCGGAGTTGCTCTGCCACGCTGACGAAGAACGCCGTATCGACATCCAGCAGACGGTCGTAAAAAGTAAGTTCGGGATGGTTAAGAAAATGAGCCTGCTCCAGCAAGCCCATGCTGCGCAAGCCGTCGAAAGTCTGCTGGACGCGGTTTTCCCCGCCACCATCAGTCAGATACACAAAGTGCGGTTTCAGCCGCTGCTCCATGCCGAAAAGGGCAAATTCATGATTCGGATGACTGAACACATTCAGACGAACAGCGCTCTTCGATTCAAATGGATTCTTCATTGGCTAATATTCCGATAGAGGGTTACCGCATTTTCGTGTGCAATTCTATCCGGATACCCTCGATCCCTACCGTAAACAAGCACGCCGTCACAAACCAGTACCACCAGCCGAGTTCCTTGGGAGAAATCGGGTCAGACTCGATATTCGCGTCCGCCCTGTCAAATCCAGAGCGATGGCTGTTCAGGTCGAAACACCGGACATTCCCGCAGTTCCGCAACGGATGCGTCAGTGCTGGTTTTCCAGCACCACCTCCCGTGCTCCGGCCCATTCGATTTTTGTGGTGTTCACGCGCTCAACAAGCCCCGCATGCCGGAGCGGCCTTTCCTGGCGTTCATCGGCTCTATCTCGTCGGGTTGATGCGGGCATCGCACTTGCGGATCAGCCTGTCACAGGCTTTGAGGTCGGTCTGGGCGACAGCCAGCTATTGGGTGACCTGTGCCCGCATCTGCTGGTACCGCTCGGCCTCGGAGAGGCGCATCTGGTAGCGGCCAGCGGCACGGGCACGGGTCTCGGCCAGGCCTTTGAGGCATGAAGGGGTAACGCGCATATCGGAAGCCATCCCGGAAGAATAATTCCGGCAAAGCCAACGTGGAATGCCAATAGGGGCGCGGATCTACGCTAGGGCGTGTTTACACTAATTTCACATCCGCGACGAGGCCGATTCGGGATGCAGCCCGCGAAGCGGGCCGCACCGCAGTGTCGTTCACTGCAAGCGGCTCGCGACAAAGGGATGCGCCCGAATCGACCCGTCCCTTCGGGTTGCCGCGAGAAAACGCGTCTGCGGCGTTGCGCCGCTTGGCAAGGGATGGCCCTTGCCGGCGCGCCGCGCCTTGCATCCATCGCTTTCTCGCGGCAACGCGGGTGAGAAATTAGTGTAAACACGCCCTAGTTGGAGGTTTTGGGTCACCCCCCACACAAACAAAAAACCCACCCTGATTCAGGGTGGGCTCTTGAGCATGCGGCAGGACAGTTTACTGACGCTGGCGGCGCAGGGTAAGGATCGTGCCCAAGGCCAGCAGGCTGGCAAGGGTGATCATGCCCCATTCGGAGAGTGTGGGAATGGAGGTCGCTGAAGTTTGGCGGGTCCAGGATCCATTGGCACCACTTGCGGTACCCGCCTCGGTTCCTAAACTGGCACCAATACAGGTGTCGGCGACCCCGGCTGGAGAAACCCCCACCTCGGAGCACGGCATTGTGTCGTAACCGAAGTCACCTACTGACGAAATGGTTTGCACGAAATTAAAAAGGTCACCTACGGTATGAGGAGATGTCGGGGACAGCCAGGCTTCCACCGTAATTTGCCAAGCATTGATTGACCCGCTCGGATCCGTCGATATTACGAACTGATAGATCCTGCCATTGGCATCCGAACTGGTGTAGGTATGCAGACCGTCCGAAAAAGAATAGGACGAGATTTGTCCGGTGATGTCACCGGAAAAGTTGGGGGCCAGCGGTGTCGCAGTGGTGAAGGAACCCGTTACGTTCATTGAGGTAGTGAAGGTCCCAGTTGCCGTCGTATAGGCGGGACCCGTATAGGTGTATGTCGTGGCAGCGAAGGCGCTTGCCGTGGCGAGCAATGCGACCAGACCGAGTAGAAATTGCTTCATGAAACCTCCCAAAGTTTGATGATTATGAATTTTCTTTGCTGGAATATATTTGATTCCTGGATTCGAGACAACTGGGTATTGATTTAAGTAAGCCGCTGCGTCTCGCAGGCAGGGAAATGCCCCGGCCGGTTGGAACCAGTCGCAATGACCGCCTCCCTGAGCGGTCGCTTCGAGTTGGTTGATCTGCGATCGAAGGGCTCAGCAGATCCGCGGCAGCGGATCGTCTTCCAGTTCGTCCAGAATGCGACGGCCGCCGAGGCTGGTTTCCAGGATCACGCGACCGTCTCCCGCTTCCACGCGGCCGATGATGCAGGCCGCAGCGCCTTCGGGCAGCGCCTGCCAGCGCGCAAGGATTTCCTGTGCGGTCGGCGCGTCGGCCACCGCGACGATGCGGCCCTCGCAGGCGAGGAAATAAGGGTCGTAGCCGAGCATTTCGCACACCGACACCACTTCCGGGCGCAGCGGCACCGCACTCTGGTCGAGCGCGACGTTGTGGCCGCAGGCGCGGGCGATTTCATGCGCCACGGTGGCGAGCCCGCCGCGCGTCGGATCGCGCATGAAGCGCAGGCCGGGCAGGTCGCGCACGGCCTGTGCCAGCGGCAGCACGGAAGCCGAGTCGGAGCACAGCTCGCCGGACAGGCCGAACTGCTCGCGCGCCAGCATCACCGCGATGCCGTGGTCGCCAATCGAACCGGACACCAGCACCACGTCGCCCGGCGCAATGGATTCGATAGACAGTGGGGCCTGGGCGCGTTTGACGCCGATGCCGGCGACCGACAGATACAGGCCGCCGCCCTCGCCGCGCCGCACCACCTTGGTGTCGCCCGCCACCACGGCCACGCCGTTTTCCTTTGCCGCCGCGGCGAAGCTGGCGATCAGCCGGTCCAGCACGTCGACTTCCAGCCCTTCCTCGATCATCGCCGACAGCGTGAAGTAGCGCGGGTCGGCGCCCGCTACCGCGAGATCGTTGACCACGCCATGCACCGCCAGCGAACCGAGGTTGCCGCCGGGGAATTCCAGCGGTTGCACCGTGAAGCCGTCGGTGGTGACCATGACTTCGCCGTCCAGCGTCGGCAGCGTCACCGCATCGGCGTCGGTGTCGAGCAGCGGATTGGCGAGGTGGCGGGCAAAAATCTCGGCGATGAGTTCGCGCATCAGGCGGCCGCCATTGCCGTGCGCGAGAAGGATGCGGGAGTCTTCCATGATTTATTGGTGGTGATATTCGATGATCTGGCCGAAGCATAACCCGGCATCGTTGACAGGGATACGGCGGGGCAGATGCACGGTGAAGCCGGCGGCCTCGAGCCGGGCGATCGCCGCCTCGGCGAGTACGCGGTTCTGGAACACGCCGCCGGTGAGGCCGATAGCCCGGATGCCGATTTGTTTTCGCAGCTGCATGGCTTGCTCGACTATGGCCTGCGCCAGGCTGAGGTGGAAGCAGGCGGCGCGTTCGGCCAGCGGGCGGGTGCTGTCTGCCAGCAGCGGCAGCAGCGGCGCCCAGTCGGTGCGCCAGATGCCCTCCGAGTCGCGTTCGAACGGCAGGGCGAGGGGCTGACTGCTTGCATTGGCAGCCATCGCTTCCAGCCGCATCGGCCCCTCGCCCTCGAAACTGGCGTGGGTGCAGACGCCGCTCAATGCCGCCGCGGCGTCGAACAGCCGACCGACCGCAGAACTGGCCGGGCTGTTCAGCTTGCGCGACCATGCCTCGCGCAAGGGCTCGGGTGCGAACGATGCGGGCTGGCCGGTTTCCCACAGCAAGGCTGCCGCGGCGCGCCACGGCTCGCGCCCGGCCTTGTCGCCGCCGGGCAGCCGGAACGGCCGCATCGACGCTGCGCGCTGCCACTGTCCCGGTGCGCCGGTGAAAGTCTCGCCGCCCCACAGGGTCTGGTCCTCGCCGAGGCCGACGCCGTCCCAGGCGAACACGATCCATTCATGCACATCCGGGAACTCCCACGCCAGCGCCGAGGCGTGGGCATGGTGATGCCAGACTTCGGCCAGCGGCAAGCCGCTGTCTCGCGCGTAGCGGCGGTAGCCGTACCCGGGATGGCGGTCGACGATGAGCCTCGCTGCCTGCACCTGATACAAACTTTGCAGGTCGGCCGCCACCAACGCCAGCGTGTCGAGGCTACGCAGCGAGTCGAGCTCACCGATGTGCGGCGACACGACGGCGCGATTGCCCCAGGCGAGGCAGAGCGTGTTCTTCATGTGGCTGCCGAGCGCCAGCACCGGTTCAGGCAGATGCCCCGGCAGCTCCAGTTCCAGCGGCGCGATGCCACGCCCCAGCCGCAGCGGCCGCGGCGTGCCGGCGATCACGCGGTACACGGGATCGTCGGCGGGCCGCACGATGGGCCGGTCGTGGTGCAGGAACGCGTCGGCAAGATGATTCAACCGGGTTTGCGCCTCGGCGTTGTCGGTCAGCACCGGTTCGCCTGACAGGTTGCCCGAGGTGGCGACCAGCGGCCCGCCGAAGTCGTTCAGCAGCAGTGCGTGCAACGGCGAGTAGGGCAGCAGGCAGCCGATTTCCGCGAGGCCGGGCGCGATGTGCTCGGACAGCCCGGTGTCGGCGCGCCGGGCCAGCAGCACGATGGGGCGCTCGGGCGACGCGACGAAGGCTTCCAGTTCCGGCGGAACCTGCACCGCGCGGTGCAGCGATTCGACATCGGGGAACATCACCGCCAGCGGCTTGGCCGGGCGCGGCTTGCGCGCGCGCAAGCTGGCGATCGCCGTGTCGTTCGTCGCATCGCACAGCAGGTGATAGCCACCGACGCCCTTGACCGCGACGATCTTGCCGTCCCTTAAGGCGGCGACGGTTGCGGCGATCGCCGCTTCGTCATCGTTGCAGGTTTCTTCACCCGAAACGAACTGCAGATGCGGCCCGCACACCGGGCAGGCGATCGGCTCGGCGTGGAAGCGGCGGTCGAGCGGGTTCTCGTATTCCTGCCGGCATTCCGCGCACAGCGCGAAGTCGCGCATCGACGTGCTGGGACGGTCGTAGGGCAGGGCGGTGATCAGCGTGTAGCGCGGGCCGCACTGGGTGCAGTTGATGAAGGGGTAGCGATGGCGGCGGTTGGCCGGGTCGTGCAGTTCGGCCAGGCACTCGGCGCAGACGAAGCCGTCGGGTGGCAGATGAACGTCGGCGCCGGTGCCCGACTGGCTGTCGAGGATGGCGAAGCCTTGGGCGTGCTCGGCCGGGCAGGGCGCGATGGCGAGCGGGCCGGGCGCAGACAGCGGCGGCGCCTCGTCCAGCAACGCGGCGCTGAAACGATCGAGCTGCGCTGGCAGCCCTTCGGCATGAATTTCCACTGCGCCATCGACGTTGCGCACCCAGCCGTTGATGTTGTACTGATGTGCCAGCCGGTAGACGAAGGGCCGGAAGCCTACGCCCTGTACCCGCCCGCTGATCGTGATGCGTCTGGAAACCGCGTCAGGCATCGACGGCAACGCGCACGCCGCCCGCCCACCAGATGCGGCAGGCACCTTCGTCCGACACCATGCAGGGGCCGACCGGGTTGCGCGGGGTGCAGGCCTTGCCGTAGATGCGGCACTGGTTGGGATAGATCTTGCCGAGCACCACCTGCGCGCAGTCGCAGCCGGGCGGCATCTCGCCGGCGCGACGGCGGCCGGGGTCGGCGTGGTCGGGGAACAGCAGGCGCGCGTCGTGTTTGGCGTACGCAGGCTTCAGCGCATAGCCCGAGTTGGGAATGATGCCGATGCCGCGCCAGTTGGCGTCGACGATGTCGAGGGTTTCGGCGAGCAGACGACGGCCTGTCGGGTTGCCGCCGGGATGCGCGACTTCGCGGTAGCAGTTGTCGAGAAAGCGCTCGCCGCTTTTGAGCTGGCGCAGTACCGAATAGAACGACGCCAGCAGCGATTCCGGGGCGAAGCCGGCAACCGCGGCGGGAATCTCGTGCCGGTCGACGACAAAGGTCCATTCTTCCGGCCCCATCACGGTGGAGACGTGGCCGGGCGCGACCAGCGCGTCGAAGCCGGGGGTGCCGGAATCGAGCAGCATCGCCACCGCCGGCCAGGTCAGCCGGCCGGACAGCAGGATGGAAAGATTGTCGGGCAGGCCTTCGGCCAGCATCGCTGCCACCGGCGCGGTGGTGGTCTCGAAGCCGGCGGCGAAGAACACCACCGGGCGATCCGGGTTTTCCAGCGCAATCTTGCGCGCATCGAGCGGGCTGGCGATCGGCCGCACGTCGGCCCCGGCGGCCTGCGCCTCGGCCAGCGAGCGTATCTCGCCTTTCCTGACGTTGACCGGCACCCGCAGCATGTCGCCGAAAGCGACCAGGATCACCTTGTCCTGCAGCGCAAGCTGCATGGCCTGATAGACATCCTCTTCCGGGCACACGCACACCGGGCAGCCGGGGCCGGGCACCAGTTCGACCCACTTCGGCAACGCGCCGCGCAGGCCGGCGTGGGTGATCGAGCGCTCGTGGCCGCCACACACGTTCATGATCTTGATCGTGCGGTCGAAGTCGAGGGCGTGGATTTTTTCCAGCCAGTCGCGGGCGTCGTTCATTAAGTCGTTCATTAAGAGGAAACTCGCGTAGCGAGGCTTTGCCGCCCTCTCCTTATGGGGGAGGGCGGGGTGGGGGAATCGATCATGGCAAGTCGACGTTTCATGATCCGGGGCAGTGGTTCGCCATGATCGTTAGGCGGTGACGCTGTGATATTTCACGCCGTCGGACTGGATCGCCGGGCGGCGCGACTGGCCCAGTGCCACACGGGCGCGCTGGGCGGCGAGTTGTTCGCGCAGCCAGTCCAGCCAGGCCTCCATGCCCAGATCCTTGCGCGCCGACAGCCGCATCACCGGCGCCGGGTTGGCGAGATTGCGCAGGTGCGCTTCGGCCTTGTCCGGGTCGAAATCGTCGAGCACGGCCAGGAGATCGGTCTTGGTCAAGCAGCATGGCATCGGCGGCGCGGAACATCACCGGATACTTGGCCGGCTTGTCGTCGCCTTCGGTGACCGAGAGCAGGGTGACGTTGAGGTGCTGGCCGAGGTCGAAGCTCGCCGGACAGACCAGGTTGCCGACGTTCTCGATGAACAGGATGTCGATGCCGTCGAGGTTCATGTGGTGCAGCGCATCGTGCACCAGGTGCGCGTCGAGGTGGCAGGCGGTGCCGGTGACGATCTGGTGCGCCTGCACGCCCTTGGCGCGGATGCGTTCGGCGTCGTTTTCGGTTTCGAGGTCGCCCTCGATCACGGCGCAGGTGAATTCGTCCTTCAGAGCGGTGAGCGTGGCCTCGAGCAGCGCGGTCTTGCCGGAACCTGGGGATGACATCAGGTTGATCGCGAGGATGCCGCGGCGGTCGAAATGCTCGCGGTTGTGCGTCGCCTGGTCGTCGTTCTTCGCCAGCAGGCCTTTCAGCACGGAGACCGCAGTCGCGCCCTTGGCGACGGGCTTGAACGCGAGGTGCTTGTTGCCGGGGGTGAGGTTGCAGCCGCAGGTATCACACATGATTTTTGATGGACTCAGGGATGGTTTCGAGTTCGACGCTTTCGAGCAGCAGTTCGTCGCCGGATATGACCTGGGTGTGCCAGTCGCCGCAGGCGCCGCAGATCAGGCGGTTCATCGCAGCCTCGGTTTCCGCGCCGCAGGTCTGGCAGCGCACGCGTATCGGCGCGGCGACGAGATCGAGTTCGGCGTGTTCCATGCGGGCGCCGGCAGCGGCGAGCGGGAACGCGCTAGCCAGCAGTTCGGGGACGACGCCCGCCAGCGGGCCGATGCGCACGCGGATGCGGCTGGCATGGGTCGCGCCGTGCTGGCGGATCACGGCGTCCACCTGCTCGACGAGCGCCTGGGCGACGGCCAGTTCATGCACCGGATTCCTCCAGGATCTGGTCGAGCAGTTCCCAGGTGGTGCGGGCATCGGCTTCGGCGATCTTCTGGATGGCATAGCCGACGTGCACCATGACGAAGTCGCCGACAGCGGGCGGCTCGTCCTGCATCATGAACAGGCTGACGTCGCGCCACACGCCCTTGGCCTGGCAGCGGGCGGTAAAGCCGTCGATCGATTCGATCTGCATGGGAATGGCGAGGCACATGATGGACAATCCGAAACTACAGTTTTCTCAGTATATAGCGATTTCCTGCATTTGCGCCCGAACCGGGACGTTGCAAAAAAATGACAATAAATCATTAACTTGAGTGATTTACTTGGTTGTTATTCGAGTTCCGTGCTGATAGATTGAGGGCATGAAAACGCTCGTGCTCGGTATAGGCAACACCCTGCTGACTGATGAAGGCGTCGGGGTGCATGTACTACAGGCGCTCGAAACAAAATTGTCTCATCTGCCCGACATCACCCTGCTCGATGGCGGTACACTATCTTTCACCCTGGCGGTGCCGATCGAGGAAGCCGATGCGCTGATCGTCGTCGATGCTGCCAATATCAAATCCAAACCGGGTGAATGGACATTGCTGAAGGGAGAGGAAATGGATGCATTTCTGATGAGCAATCGCAAGTCCACGGTGCATGAAGTGGGTCTGACCGACCTGCGCGCCATCGCCATCCTTGCCGGTCACTGGCCGGAAAAGCGCGCGATGCTCGCGATCCAGCCCGATGTCGTCGACTGGGGCGAGTTCCCAACCCCCGCAGTCGCCGCCGCCATTCCGCCCGTATGCGAGGCGATCCAGAACCTGATCCAGGAATGGCAGCATGTCGATTGACGCCATCCCCATCCATGTCATCAATCCGCCGCCAACCGAACCGGGCCTGACCGGCAATGCGCTGCCGCTGCTGCGCGAGATTTCCGAAATGCTGCGCCGTCTGCTGGAAAGCGGCGAGACGGCTGCCATCGATCTGTCCGCCTTGCCGCTGACGCCGGCCGATCTGGGCTGGCTGCGCGACAAGCTGGGGGAGGGCGAAATTGCCGTCACCCTGCAGGCCAACGGCGAATCCACCATCAATGAGACCGCCTGTCCCGGCGTCTGGTGGGTCACGCATCACAACGAAAACGGAGCGGTCACCACCGAGTTCATCGAAGTGACCTTGGTTCCGGAACTGGTCAAGGCACATCCCCAGGATGTGGCAATCGGATGGGAATATCTTGAATTACTGATATCCGACCTCTAAGGTAAATCCAAACGCTGTTGTTTTCTGTCAGGAGGCAAGCATCATGCAGGGTCCATTGATCGACAATCTGGTACGGCAAGGCGTCAGCCGTCGCACCTTCCTCAAGTATTGCGCCACCCTGGCCTCGATGATGGCCCTGCCGCCTACGGCAGGGCGCGCCATGGCCGAGGCAATGGCCGCCTCCAAACGGCCGTCAGTGATCTGGCTGCCATTCCAGGAGTGCACCGGTTGCACCGAATCGATCACGCGATCGCATTCACCGACCATCGAGGGCATGATCTTCGACATGATCTCGCTCGACTACCAGGAAACCCTGATGGCCGCCGCGGGTTTCCAGGCCGAGGAAGCCCTGCATGCCGCGATGAAGGACAATTACGGCAAATATCTGCTGATCATCGACGGCTCGATTCCGCTGGGGATGGACGGCGCCTATTCGTGCATTGCAGGACAATCGAACTTGGAAGCGCTGAAGGAAGCGGCAAAGGGCGCAGCCGCCATCGTCGCCATGGGTTCCTGCGCGTCCTACGGGGGGATTCCGAAGGCCAATCCGAATCCGACCGGTGCGGTGTCGGTGTCCGACATCATCAAGGACAAACCCATCGTCAATATTCCCGGCTGCCCGCCCATCCCGGTGGTGATGACCGGCGTGCTGGCGCATTACCTCACTTTCGGCACCCTGCCGGAACTGGACGACAAAGGCCGACCCAAGTCCTTCTACGGTGAAACCATTCACGACCGCTGCTACCGCAGGCCGTTTTACGACCAGGGCAAGTTCGCCAAGACCTTCGACGACGAGGGGGCACGCAACGGTTGGTGCCTGTTCGAACTCGGCTGCAAGGGACCGGTCACCCACAATGCCTGCGCCACGACCAAATGGAACGGCGGGACCTCCTGGCCAGTGGAGTCCGGCCATGGCTGTCTCGGCTGTTCCGAGCCGGATTTCTGGGATGCTGGGGGCTTCTACAAGGCGCTGTCGATGCCCGCCGATCCGCTCAAATATGTTGCGGTGGCTGCCGTGGCGGGTGCCGCGGTCGGGGTGGGCGCCAGTTTCGCCAACCGGGCCAAGAAGGGCGCGGCCAAAGCTGCGCACGAGACCACCACCCTGGCCGATCTGGAGAAATAATCATGAATGACTTGCAATTTCTGACCTGGGTACGCGGTACAGGACTCAATATTGCCTTGAGCATTTTCCTGCTGGGGGTGCTGTGGCGGCTGTTCGAGATCTATTCGCTGGGCCGTAAAAAAGACCTGTCCGCGCCGCGCCATGCGTCCGGTGCCTCCGGCCTGCATACAGTCTTCCGGCGTTCGCTGCCGCCCCCCGGCATGCTGAAGCGCTCGCCCATCAGCTATATCGGCGGTTACATCTTCCACTTCGGGCTGGCGATCATCGTGTTCCTGTTTGCGCCGCATATCCTGCTGATCACGAACCTGACCGGCTTGTCCTGGCCGGGGCTGCCTTCCCAGTTCATCGACCTTGCGGCGGTGGTGACGATGGCCGCGATGGTGGTGGTGCTGGTCGATCGAATCAACAAGCCGGTCAAGCGGTTTCTGAGCACCTTCGAGGACTGGTTCACCTGGACGGTCACCTTCCTGCCGGTGCTGACGGGCTGGATGGCGGTGCAGCATCTGATTTTGCCCTACACCACGATGCTGGCACTGCATATCCTCTCCGTCGAGCTCCTGCTCGTCGTGCTGCCCTTCACCAAGCTGTTCCACGTCTTCACATTGTTCGGCTCGCGCTGGTACAACGGCAGGGTCAACGGCCATAAAGGAGTGCCAGTATGAGCGCCACACTCGAAAAAGGCGTCCGCGTCCTCAAGGAAGTCATCGACGCGCCCATCGCCAGCTATTTCAACAGCTGCGTGCATTGCGGCCTGTGTGCCGAGGCCTGCCTGTTCTATACGGAAACCGGCGATCCCAAATACACGCCGATCCACAAGCTGGAGCCGTTGCGCCGTATCTACGAGCAGGAATACACCGTGCTGGGCCGGCTGAAAAAGATGATCGGCCTGTCCAAGGCCGTCACCGATACGGAACTGGATGAATGGCAGGAACTGGTCTACAACAGCTGCACGCTGTGCGGCCGCTGTTCCGCGGTGTGTCCGGTCGGCAACGACATCGTCTACATGGTGCGCAAGTTCCGCGAGGGCATGTCGGCATCCGGCCATGCGCCGGAAGGCATCAAGGGCGCGGTCAACCGCACCGTCACCATCGGCAGCCCGATGGGCGTCAAGCTGCCTGCCGTGAAGGCGCAGATGAAGCACGTGGAAGAGGATTATGGCCTGCCGATTCCACTCGACGCCGAAGGCGCGGAATACATGGTGATGCTCTCCTCGATGGAAATCATCAACTTCCCCGAATACCTGGGCGCCATCGCCAAGATCATGGATCAGGCCGGCAAGAGTTGGACGCTATGCTCGACAGCATTCGAGGCCACCAATGCCGGCATGCAGATCGGCAACTCCGACCTGGCCCGGACGATCGTATCGCGCATCGTCGAAGGCGCCGAGAAACTCAAGGTCAAGACGGTCATCAGCCCGGAGTGCGGCCATGCCTACACCGCGTTGCGCTGGGAAGGCGCCAATCTGGTCGGCCGTCCCTTCAGCTTCGAGGTCAAGCACATCATCGAAGTGCTCGGCGAGTTCCAGCAGCAGGGGTTGCTGAAGACCGAAGGCTTCGAGACCGACAAGCTGACTTTCCACGATCCCTGCCAGCTGGCACGTCGTGGCGGCGTCATCCAGCAGCAGCGCAGCCTGATGAACCAGGTTGCGAAGAACTTCGTCGAGATGCCCGACGCCGGCTACATGAACTGGTGCTGCGGCGGCGGCGGCGGTGCCTCGGCCATCGAGGAGGGCGAGGAACTGCGAATCGAAGCCTTCAAGAAAAAGAAATCCCAGCTCGACAGCGTCAAGCCGGACCGTCTGGTGACCGCCTGCGCCAACTGCCGCATCGTGCTGGAAGAGGGCCTGGAACACTACCAGATGGATATCCCGGTGATCGGCCTCACCGAGATGATTGCCGAGCACATTCCTAACAAGGGGGGCTGAAATAATGGCGATCAGCAACGACAAGGATTTCAAATCCGCCCTGGCAGATCTCTCCACTGCGCAGCAGCGACAGGTCGCAGCCCGTTTCGTGCAGCAGGTGTATCCGCTGTCAAACGATGCGCGCATCAAGACCGTGCTGGAGACTGCCGGCCGTGCGGGCATTGCCGACACAGAACTGTCGCTGGCTTTTCAAAGCGCCAACAGCGCCCGGGTGGAAAGCTTCACCCGCTGCGGCAAGGAGACGGACTGGGGCGCCCAGGCCGGGCATTTTGTCGCCAAGGCGGCAGTGGCCTGCGTCAAGCCCGCAGAAGCCGGTAACAACCTGGCGTGGGATGCAGCGATGCAGGCACGCATGGCACGCACCTGCCAGACCGTCGCGGACGGTTCCGGCACCGACAATCGAGAAGCCGAGGAGCAATACCGCATCCTCGAAGCGTTTCTGAACAGCTAAGGAATTCACGATCATGACCACAGCACAACGCGTCGTCGTCGACCCCATCACCCGCATCGAGGGCCACTTGCGCATCGAGGCTGAAACCGATGCCAACGGCAAGATCACCAGTGCGTATTCCGCCGGCACCATGGTGCGCGGGATCGAAATCATCCTGCGCGGGCGCGACCCGCGCGACGCCTGGGCATTCGCCCAACGCATCTGCGGCGTCTGCACCCTGGTGCACGGCATCGCCTCGGTGCGCTCGGTGGAGGACGCGCTGCATCGTGCCATCCCCAGCTACACCATCCCGCACAACGCCGAGCTGATCCGCAACCTGATGATTGCGGCCCAGTATGTGCACGACCATGTGATGCATTTCTATCACCTGCATGCGCTCGACTGGGTCGACGTGGTTTCGGCGCTGCAAGCCGACCCCAAGGCGACCTCGGCGCTGGCGCAGTCGCTCTCCAGCTATCCGAAGTCGTCGCCGGGATATTTCGCCGACGTGCAGAAGAAGGTGAAAACCTTCGTCGAACAGGGCCAACTCGGCATTTTCGCCAACGCCTACTGGGGCCACCCGGCCTACAAGCTGCCGCCGGAAGCCAACCTGATGGCAGTGGCGCACTATCTCGACGCGCTTGCCTGGCAGCGCGACGTGGTCAAGCTGCATGCCATCTTCGGCGGCAAGAATCCACACCCCAACTTCGTGGTGGGCGGCGTGCCATCGGCCATTTCCGTGCATACCGGAAGCGGCGGCAAAGGTCAGGATGGCACCGCGCTCAACATGGTGGGCCTGCAGACCGTGCAGAATGTCATCACCCAGATGCGCACCTTCGTCGACCAGGTCTATGTGCCGGACACCCTCGCCATCGCCGGTTTCTACAAGGACTGGGGCGCGCAGGGCGAAGGTCTGGGTAACTTCCTGTCGTTCGGCGACCTGCCCTCGAAGGGCTTCTGGGATACCGACACCTTCCACATCCCGCGCGGCGTCATTCTCAACCGTGACCTGTCCACCATCCACCCGATCGATCTGGATGCGGATACCGAGATCCAGGAATTCGTCAGCCATTCCTGGTACAAGTACAGCCAGGGCGATGGGCAGGGTCTGCATCCGTACAAAGGCGAGACCGAACTCAACTACACCGGCCCGAAACCGCCTTATGAGCATCTCGATGTCGAACAGAAGTACTCCTGGCTGAAATCGCCGCGCTGGAAGGGCAAGGCCATGGAAGTCGGCCCGCTCGCCCGGGTGCTGATGATGTATGGCAGCGGCAACGCGCAAGCCAGGGAACTGGTCGACTACACGCTGAAAACGCTGGACGTGCCGGTCGACGCGCTGTTCTCAACGCTCGGCCGCACCGCCGCCCGCACGCTGGAATCGAAAATCCTTGCCGACGCCATGCAGGGCTGGTACGACCAGCTCATCGCCAACATCAAGGCCGGCGATGTCAAGACCTTCAACGACCAGTACTGGGATCCGTCCACCTGGCCCAGGCACATGCAGGGCGTCGGCCTGATGGAGGCACCGCGCGGCGGCCTGAGCCACTGGATCGTCATCGACGACGGCAAGATCAGCAACTACCAGGCCGTGGTGCCCAGCACCTGGAATGCCGGCCCGCGTGACTCGCTGGGTCAGCCGGGTGCGTACGAAGCGGCCCTGCAGGACAACCACGTGATGGCCGATCCGAAACAGCCGATCGAGATCCTGCGCACCATCCATTCCTTCGACCCCTGCATTGCCTGTGCCGTGCACGTGACCGATCCGGATGGCGAAGAACTGGTGCAGGTAAAGATCAAGTAATGTGCTTCAGGCATTGAGCTGAAGCGATTTGAAACTGGAGAGCATGCAATGAAGCCGATGAAACATTCACAAACGATCGCCCTGGCTGCCCTGTGCCTGTTCGCAGGGACGGCATCCGCCCACACCGGGCACCACGCCGCCGGTTTTGCGGGCGGCCTGGCGCATCCCTTACTTGGGCTGGACCACCTGCTTGCCATGATCGCGATCGGTCTTTGGGCCGCACAACAGGGTGGACGTGCGCTATGGGCGGTTCCGGCAGCTTTTGTCGGCGCCATGGTTGCGGGCGGCGCACTGGCCCTGTCAGGCCTGTCGCTCCCGCTCGTCGAGACAGGCATCGCGGCATCGCTGCTGGTGCTCGGACTGCTGATCGCCACCCGGCGCCAGGGGTCGGTGATGGCCGGCATGGCCCTCGCCGCGGGGTTCGCGCTGTTTCACGGCTACGCCCACGGACTGGAAATGCCGCAGGCAGCATCGCCCGCACTGTATGCCCTGGGCTTCGTGTTGGCGACGGCTTTCCTGCATGGTGTCGGCATTGCCGGCAGCCGGGTCGGCCGCTATGCGATGCAGGCGGCTGGCGTCGGTATCGCGGCCAGCGGGCTGGCGTTGCTGGTCGGTATGTAATCGATGAACGATCAGTTGCAACGCCTTCTTGAAGCTGAAGCGCGTGCGCAGGCGGTCATCGACGACGCCAGCCATGCGCGCAAGCGCATGATCGAGGACGCACTGGCTGCCACGCGCGACGCCGAGGCGCGTTTCGAGGCTGGCAAGGGCGAGTTGCGGGCTCCCTATCTCAAGGAAGCGCACGGACATGCAGAACAGGCGGTTGCCGAGTTAACACGCAAGCACGAAGAACGCCAGCGCACCCTGCGCGACCTGGCGTCCCGACACGAAAGCGAAGCTGTGGAGGCGGCCCTGACCCTTTTGCTTGACCCATCCGTCTGATCGCCTCCGCCCCTGATGGGGAAAGCGGGGGGACCTACCCCGCAAGCAACGCTCAACTTTCATGTCAGCCTATCTCAATACCCGAGTCAGCCTATATTCCACCCGTCTCTGGGAGGACAAGGAACTCGACGCCCTGGTCGGCGTGACGGACGACCTGTTTGTCGACAAGCTGGCCCAGCGTGGATTGCAGCAGTTGGTCGCCGACTTCCGCAACGAGCCTGTCCGCCAGCAGGAAATCCGCTCGCTGGAGCAGCGCATCATTGCGCAAATACTCGAAGAGACACGGGTGTTGATCCGCCCGCTGTCGGGCCATGCACGCACGTTCATGACTTACTGGACGGCGCGCTTCGAGGTTTCGAATGTCAAGACGCTGCTGCGCAGCAAGATGACGGGTGAATCGCCCGCCGCCGTGCTCGCCCAGCTGACCCCGATGGGGAGTTTCGGCCGTCTCGACAATCCGGACCTGGCGCATGCCGAGGATGTCGGCGAATTGCTGCACCGCCTGGAAGCCGGCCCTTATGCCAGCATCGTTCGGCATGCCCGCCGCGCCATCGAGCTCAGCCACGATCCCTTCAATCTGGATGCCGCACTGGACCGCGGCTACTACGAGGGCCTGATCGTGAGAGGCCAGCCGCTGGAAGACACGATCGGCCTGCCTTTCCGCAGCCTCATGGCCAACGTCATCGACCGCATCAATCTGGTCTGGCTGCTGCGTTACCGCTTCAATTACAAGCTGCCGCCGGCACAGGTGTATTACCTGCTGGTGGGATCCCGCTACAGCCTGTCCGGTACACGACTGCAGCAACTGGCTGCGCTCGACAGCCTGGAAGCGGTGCTGGCAGCGCTGCCCCCGCCCTGGCAGGCGCGGCTGGCCGGATCAGCCGACATTCCCGCTGTGTTCGCCCGCATGGAGCGCGCCGCCGCTGAGCAAACGTTGCGGGTGTTGCGTTCCAACGCGCCCGAGATTGCCCGCGCCTTTGCCTACCTCATTTCGCGTGAACGTGATTTGCGCGGCGTCCGCGCAGTGCTGCGCGGTCGCGAGCTCGGCCTCGCCGACACCCATATCCGGCAGGCGGTTCGTCGTGCGCCGGCGGAGGGGGCCTGATGCTGCGCGCAGAGCCCCTGCTAAGGATTCAATTGCTGATGCTGGCATCCGAAGCCCAGGATGCTGCGCTGGCGCTGGCCCGGTTCGGGGTATTCAACCCGGCGCCCTGTACCCTCGAAGCACTGGAGGAATCACCCGCTGCGGCCTATCGGGAGGCCTGGCTGGAAGCGCAATCGCGCCTTTCGAAGCTGCTGGAACAGTGCGGCGACGACCGCCCCTTGCAATTGCCTGACAATGCAGAAGCCCCGGTGCTGGCCGACCTGCAGGAATTGAACCGGTGGCTGAAGGGCGCGTGGAATTCTTGTCTGGCCAGCCACGAAAGCGAAGTGCATATCGAGGAGGAGCTCGATCATCTCGATGCGCTGGAAGAAACGCTCGCCAAGCTGGAGCGTCTGAATGTGGACCTGGCCCATCTTCTGCGCGAGGACAGCCTGCTGGCGGTCCATATCGGCAGTTTGCCGTCGACAGCCGTCAAGCGGGTGACCGAGGCCCTGTCGATGACCGGGCATCTGGTCTCGAGCTTCGATCAGGTGGGCGAACAGGTGTACGCGGTGATTGCCGGCCCGCGCGACCGCCACGAAGAGGTGCGTGGCCTGCTGGCCCAGGCGGGCTGGCGCGAACTGCCGGTGCCGGAGGAATTGCGCACCCATCCCCAGGCAGCGCGGGCCTGGCTGGAACAGGAACGCACCCGGCTCAACGCCGAAACCGGCGCGGAATGCCGGATCATGGATGAACTGCGCCAGCACTTCGGGCCGCGCCTGTATGAAGCGCGCCTGCGCCTTGCCCTGGCGCGTCCGCTGGCCGAAGCTGCGGTGATCGGGGTGCGAGGGCAGGGCGGGCTGGCTGCCCTGTCGGGCTGGATCCCGCGCCAGAAAGTGGACGCCCTGCGCGAGTTGCTGGAAGCACGTTTCCAGGGGCGCTACTTGCTCAACCAGCGCGAACCTGTTGCCAGCGAAGTGGCCGAGGTGCCTTCGCTGGTGCGCTACCCGGGCTGGCTCAAGCCCTTCGTGCCGCTGGTGAAGAGCTACGGCGTGCCGCGCTACGGTGAATTCGACCCGGCGCTGCCGTTCGCCATCACCTATCTGCTGCTGTTCGGCGCCATGTTCGGCGACATCGGTCACGGCGCGGTGATCCTGCTGCTGTCCGCGGGCCTGTACCGGCGACTCGGGCAGATGGCCTGGGTCGGCATCGCCGCAGGCTCGGTGTCGATGCTGTTCGGCCTGTTCTACGGCAGCATCTTCGGCTACGAGGACATCATCCATCCGCTGTGGCTGTCGCCGCTGCACGATCCGATCCGCGTCTTGACGATCGCGGTGGCCTTCGGCGTCGGCTTCATCGTGTTCACGCTGCTGGTCAATGCGCGCAACAAGTTCATTGCCGGCCAGGTCGGCGAGGCGCTGTTCGATTCCACCGGTCTGGCCGGTCTGGTGTTCTATCTGGGCGCGGTCGGGAGCATTGTCAGCCTCACCGGCGCGGCCGACCTCGGCGAGCCGGCCGGCCTGATGGCCACAGCAGGCATCGTCACGATTGCAGGATTCAAGTGGTATGAAGCCAAGGCCGGGCTGGGGGAGCGCATCCTGGTGACGGCCATCGAGACGCTGGAAACCGGCATCAACCTGTTCGCCAACACCCTGTCGTTCATGCGCGTCGCCGCATTCAGCCTCAATCACGTGGCGCTGGCACTGGCAATCTTCACCCTCGCCAACGGCCTGGACACGGCCGGCCACTGGCTCACCATCGTGCTGGGCAACGTCGTCATCATCGTGCTGGAGGGCGGCATCGTCGCCATCCAGGCGCTGCGCCTGATGTATTACGAGGGGTTCTCGCGTTTCTTCAGCGGGGACGGCACCGAGTTCATGCCGCTGCGGATTCTGCCGGAGCGGGTCAAGAGTTGATCGTTTATTTACTGAGGAGAAAGAAATGACCTGGCTGATCGTATTGATGGGAGTGTCGGTAGCCGCGACGATAGGCGCAGGCGTCTGGCTTGAAATCAAGCCGCGGACGCTGCCGGCAGGCAGGCTGCTCAAGGGCAGCCTGCTCGCCAACGTGCTGCTGTTTGCGATGGGGCTGGCCGGCGTCATGCTGATGGGCGTGCAGGAAGTCCTCGCCGCGGAACCCGCGGCGTCCAGCCTGATGGAAATCTCACTGGGCAAGGGCCTCGCCCTGATCGGCATCGGACTGCCCACGGCGCTGGCCGCCATTGGCGCCGGCATCGCGCTGGGGCCGGTGGGCTCGGCTTCGCTCGCGGTGATCGCGGAAAAACCGGAAATGTTCGGCCGTACCCTGATCTACATGGGGCTGGCCGAAGGGATCGCGATTTACGGTCTGGTCATGTCGATCCTGCTGCTCGGCAAGATCTGAGACGATGCTGCCTGAATCCGACATCCCCCGCGGCAGCGCCCGGCTGATCGTGCTGGGCAGTGCCGGTCTGGTCGACGGCTTCCGCCTGATCGGCGCCGAAGTGCATGCCGACGCCAGCCCCGACGTGGTGGATGCCGTGCTCGGACAACTGGCCAAGGATGGCGACGAGGCCCTGGTGTTGCTGGAAACCCACCTCGCCCACGCCGGCGGTCCCATGCTGAATCGCCTGCGCAACGAGGGCGGCCGCATCGTCATTACCGAACTGCCGCCGCTTCCCGCGCCGAACGACTACGCGCCTGCGGTGGACGAGGTGGTGCGTGCGGTACTGGGCCCCGAGGCGCTGAATACATGACGCGATTCAATACAGGCCTCGCAGTATTTATTTAATGTTTAACATCAAGTATGTGGTTCAGGCATTTGATCTGGAGTAGATAATGGAAACGGAAGCACAGGTCTCCCAACTCGAGCAGGCGCTGCTCCGCCAGGCCGAAACCCTGGCACGCGAGCAGCAGCAGAATACGGAAGCGGCGTGCGCGCGCATCCTGTCCGAATCGGCGGAAAAACTGAAGCTGTCCGAGGAGCGGGAAGTTCTCGCGGCCAAGGTCGACGCCGAACGTCGGGTGCGGCGCCAGACCCAGGCCGCGGAGACGCGCTTGTCCGGTGAACTGGACCGGCTGCGCTGGGCGCTCACCGAGTCCACCCTGTCCGACATGAAGCAGGCGTTCATGAAAACGGTGGTGGACGACGCGCGCTATCGGCAGGTGCTCGAAGCCTGGCTGGCGGCGGCGGCGCAGGCACTGCCGCCGGGCGATCTGGTGGCCGAAGTCCGGCCCGAAGATGAAAAGCGCCTGGCGGCAGCCTGGGCTGACATCGCGGCACGCACCGCGCCGGGGCGGTCCGTGACCCTTGCCAGCCACACACAGCCGAGCGTGGGCGGCATCCGGGTCCGCCTGGCAGACAACCGTGCTCAACTGGATCAAACCTTCGAGGCCAGGCAGATGCGTCTGGCCGACGAACTGGCGCGGGTGGCGATGGAACGCCTGTTCGCCAGCACGCCCGATCTGGGCACCCTGATACATGGATAAGGAAAACAATGGGCAAGATTCTTGAAATCAACGGCCCGCTGGTCAAACTCGAGCTGCCGCAGACGGTGATCGGCGAGCAGGTGCGGGTCGGGCGCATGGGCCTGGTCGGCGAGGTGATCGGCCGCGACGGCGATACCGCGCTGGCGCAGCTGTACGAAGACACGGCCGGCCTGCGCCCCGGCGAGGAAGCGGCCGGGCTGGGCTGGCCGCTGTCGGTGGAACTCGGGCCGGGCTTGCTGGGCGCCATCTTCGATGGTGTGCAGCGTCCGCTGCAGGCGGTGCGCGAACAAAGCGGCGACCGCATCGCGCGCGGCGTCGCGGTGCCGTCGCTGCCGCGCGACAAGATATGGCATTTCGTGCCTGAACCCGCGCTGTGTTGCGGCAGCGCGCTGGCGGGCGGGCATATTCTGGGCTACGTCCAGGAAACCGAGTCGATCCAGCACCGCATCCTGACGCCCCCCTTGATCCATGGCGAACTGCTCGAGCTGGCGCCGGTGGGCGACTACACGCTGGACGACGTGATCGGGCGGGTGAAGCTGGCCGATGGCCGCATCGAGAAGCTGCGCCTGTTCCACCGCTGGCCGGTGCGCACCACGCGCCCCTACAGGCAGCGCGACCATGCGGTGGCGCCGCTGATCACCGGACAGCGCATCCTCGACACGTTCTACCCTTTGCTGAAGGGCGGCAAGGCGGCGATTCCCGGTCCCTTCGGCGCCGGCAAGACCATGCTGCAGCAGCAGATCGCGCGCTGGTGCAACGCCGAGATCGTCATCTACGTCGGCTGCGGCGAGCGCGGCAACGAACTCACCGACGTGCTCGAATTCATGCCCGAGCTGAAGGATCCGCATACCGGCCGCCCGCTGATGGAGCGCACCCTGCTGGTGGCCAACACCTCCAACATGCCGGTGGTGGCGCGCGAAGCCTCGATCTACGTCGGCATCACGCTGGCCGAGTATTTCCGCGACCAGGGCTACGATGTGGTGATGGTGGCCGACTCGACCAGCCGCTGGGCCGAGGCCCTGCGCGAAGTGGCCGGCCGGCTGGGACAAATGCCGGTGGAGGAGGGCTATCCGGCGTATCTCGGCTCGCGTCTGGCCGCCTTTTACGAGCGCGCCGGGCGGGTGGAGACATTCTCCGGCGACCACGGCTCGGTCACCCTGATCGGCGCGGTGTCGCCCCCGGGCGGCGACTTTTCGGAGCCGGTCACCAGCCATACCAAGGAAATCATCCAGACCTTCTGGGCCTTGTCGAAGGAGCTTGCCGATGCCCGCCATTACCCGGCGGTGGACTGGCTGGAAAGCTTTTCCGGCTATGTTGGTTCGGCCGCCAAGTGGTGGGCGGAAAACGTCGACCCGAACTGGGAATCGGCGCGCGCCGAAGCGCTCGACCTGCTGGCAGCCTCCGAGGAGCTGCAGCGCATCGTCAATCTGGTCGGCGTCGAGGCCCTGTCTTCCGAACAGCGCTGGACGCTGGAAGCAGCCGGCCTGATCAAGGAAGGCCTGCTGCAGCAGTCTGCCACCGACGAGGTGGACAGCTTCGCCTCGCCGGAAAAACAGTTCGCGCTGCTGGCGGCGCTGCTGGAAATCTATCGCCAGGGCATGAAACTGGTGAAGCTCGGTGCCCCGGCCCGCCGCCTGATCCAGATGCCGCTATTGGCACAGGCCCGGCGCTGGAAAAGCCAGCACGCCTCGGCGGACATCGCCGCATTGAAGGCGAAAATTTCCGCCATTCCGAATGCGTTCGAGCCGCTGCTGCAGGAATACGCGCTCACTGCTGCGGCTTCGGCCAGGGGAGGGTCCTGACCATGAAAAACATCGAATTTCGTACCGCCACTTCCGCCCAGGGCGGCCTTGTCGTCATGGGCGGGGTGCCCGGCGTGGCCGCCGGCTCCCGCGTGCAGTTGCGCGACCATGCAGGCCGGGTGCGCTCCGGCCTGGTGATCCGTGCGGCCGACGATGCGGTGCTGGTGGAAGTGTTCGAGGGCACCGACGAACTCGACCTGGAACGCACCTGGGTGCGTTTTCTCGACGAGCCGTTCAAGCTGCCGGTGTCGCGTGACATCCTCGGCCGCGTCTTCAACGGCAGCGGCCTGCCGCGCGACGGCCGGCCGCCGATCATTTCCGCCGACCGCCGTGACGTCAACGGCGAGCCGCTCAACCCGGCGGCGCGCGCCTATCCGCGCGAGTTCATCCAGACCGGCATTTCCGCCATCGACGGCATGAATTCGCTGACGCGCGGACAAAAGCTGCCGATCTTTTCCGGCGGCGGCCTGCCGCACAACCGCGTCGCGGCGCAGATCGTGCGCCAGGCCAAACTGCTCGGCGAGGAAGCGACCGAGTTCGTGGTGGTATTTGCCGCTTTCGGCGCCTCGCACGCCGATGCGCGCTTTTTCCAGGAAAGCTTCGAGGAAAGCGGCGTGCTGAACAAGGTGGTGATGTTCCTCAACCTCGCCGACGAACCGGTGATCGAGCGTCTGCTCACCCCGCGGGCTGCATTGACCGCGGCCGAATACCTGGCCTTCGACCTCGACTACCACGTGCTGGTGGTGATGACCGACATGACGGCCTATGCCGAGGCGCTGCGCGAAGTGGCGGTGCTGCGCGGCGATGTGCCGGCGCGCAAGGGCTACCCGGGCTATCTGTATTCCGACCTCGCCGAAATTTATGAGCGGGCAGGGCGCATCAAGAACCGGCGCGGTTCCATCACCATGATCCCGGTGCTGTCGATGCCGTCCGACGACATCACCCATCCGATTCCCGACCTCACCGGCTACATCACCGAGGGCCAGATCGTCCTCGGACGCGAACTCGCCAACCAGGGCGTCTATCCGCCGGTGACGGTACTGCCATCGCTTTCCCGGCTGATGAAGGACGGCATCGGCAAGAACTTCACCCGCGAGGACCATCCGCACGTTGCCAGCCAGCTCTTCGCCAGCTACGCCAAGGCGCTGGAAGTGCGTGGGCTCGCCGCCATCATCGGCGCCGAGGAATTGAGCGACGCCGACCGCCGCACCCTGCAGTTCGCCGATGCCTTCGAGCGCGATTTCATCGGACAGGGCGAGGACGAGGACCGCAGCGTGCACGAGACGCTGTCGATTGCCTGGGATCTGCTTTCGATGCTGCCGCCGGAAACGCTGATCCGCGTATCCGAGGACGAGATCGCGAAGTATCACAAGGGGCACACGACGTGAAAATGCAGCAGGCTGCGCGACCAATATTCATTTCAGAAACATATGAGTATGGTTTTCTCATGATGTATGGCTTGAAGCTCTTTGCGGACGCAGGGCAGCCATGAAGAAGCGCCTGTCCGTCCCGCCCACCAAGAGCGCGCTGCTGCAGGTCGGTCGTCAGGCCAAGTTCCTGGAGCAGGGCAGGCAGATGCTGGAGAAGAAGCGCGACCTGCTCACCCGCCTGGTGTACGAGCGGCTGGCGCAGTACCGCGCGCTGCGGGCGCAGACCGTGCGCGAGCTCGCCGAGGCCTACCGCTGGCTCGGCATCGTGCAAATGCGCATGGGCGCGCAGATGCTGCGCCAATCGACGGTCGGCCTGAAGCCGGCGGTGGCGATCAAGGTGGTGGCGCGCTCCAGCGTCGGCGTGGAATACCCGAGCGTGACCGCCGAGCCGTTGCCGCTGCAGCCAGTGGGCCTGATGTGGACCGACGTCAGCTTCGACGAAGCGCGGATGCGCCTGCGCGACCTGACCGTGACGCTGGCGCGGCTGGGCGAGGCGGAAAATGCGCTGTGGCGGTTGCTGGCCGCCAGCCGCAAGACGCAAAAGCGCGTCAATGCCCTGAAATACAACATCATTCCCCGTTATCAGGCGACCGTTCATCACATCCGCTCCGCACTGGAAGAAGACGAACGCAACACCCTGTTCCAGATCAAGGTACTGCGGGCGCAACAATCGGCTTGACCGCTTGACCGGCATGCGCCGTGCCGTGTCATGAGAATACAACCGGCAGGCCATCCTCCTGAAATATTCGGCTGCAATGATGCCTCCTCCTTTTCACCTCCCAGGAGGAATGCGAAGGCGCCCCCGGCCTGCAGGCAGTGGACAATTACAACGGCTTTGCCTACATCATGAGCAACTTCCAGCACCCGGGCGAGAATGGCAGCAAGGATCCCGACTGGACTGAAGTGAACCAGCTGCTCGAGGCCAGCTGGGGCAACAAACTGAAGACCGCCATCGGTTACATCGGCACGGAAGACGGGGCCCTGCCAGAGCAACGCTGACCTGAACCTTCCGGCTTCCAGCCGGCAGGAGAAAAAGCGCTTTGGACGCACTGATTTGTTCGTCAAGCCGACGAACACCCGGAGGGCGCAGGAGCCGGTTTTCCGTTGCTTGATTTCACTGGATTCCGGCCTTCGCCGGATTACCTTGTCTTTTCAAGGCTGCGCAGGAGCACGACCACATTGTGGTTGCCGAGGCGGTTGACGAAGAGCTCGCTATTGAAGCAAAGACCATCACGGCGACGTGCCTGAAACGGCGTGGCACAGTGACAGAGGAACGCGAGCCGTGAGTTGATCCGCTCTTCCAGTACAAGCTCGGTGCCTTGCAGAGAGGGCAGGAGCGCCGACACGTGGTGGCCTTTCAACTCATCCTGCCGGTAGCCGAGCACTTTTTCGCAGGTCGAACAGCAGTTCAGGATGATGCCCCGGTCGTCGAGGGTGATTTTCGACAGGTCTCTCGGGATGGTGGCAAGCGGTTCGAACGGTGAACCCGCATTCGCCTGTGTGCGTGCTTGTGCGCTGCCGAGTTGTTGATGCTGGACGGATGTCACCATGAAGGACTCCATGATCTGCCGATTGGGAAATTGTCCAAAAAACTTTAACGGCTGCAATCCGGATAGATTAAGTTCAGCATGTGAAACATTTTTGAAGGCGGCCGCATCGCTCGATGTCTTTGGGGCATGCAGGAATGGACGCGACCTTTCGTCAACGGTTCCCCGGTAACCTGCGCCAGTAACCTGGGCGAGATAGCGCGCGCCTGAGGAAAAAAGGTAGCATTGAAAATACGCCTCCACCGATGCACAGGATGATTTGCCATGAAAAAGATCCCATCTGATACATACCTCGAACAAGCCAAACTCTTGAGCAAGGAGGATCGGGAACGCTTGTTGTCAAGAACGCGAACCAAGCTGATGCGCAGGCTGGAAGACAATAAATTGAGTGCGGACGAAGTTGTCGCAATCCAACTCGAGATCGAGGATGAGGATCTCGAAGAGTGGCGCAAGAAGTGGGCTGAATTGAAGGTAAAGGCAAAAGGCAAGTAGAGCCTTACCGCAGTCAGGATTCCTCCAGGGCAGAACGCGGGCACCTCGCTCGCCCCTTCAGTCAATCGGATTCAAGCTTTCAAAACAGCGGGGCAGGGCGAAGGCAGCCCACGCATCGAGCGAGTACCCGGCGCTACGCGTCCGCTGCCCCCTCTCGTAGTCAGCCTCTCACCAGACTCAGGTCGTATTCCCGTTTCCGCCAATGGAGACAATCAGCACGCCATTTTCAAAGCTTTGCTTCAACTTCGAAGCCTGGGCCGAACCCGGGAGCATCAGCGTTTCGGCAAAAGTACGGCTGCTGTGGCGCTGCACATCCTTGTCGCCTACCTGTACTGGCAGCCTCGGCGGTGACCAAGAGTAACTGCCCGTCCACGCGTACATGAACATCCTCTGGCTTGAAGCCGGGAAGTGGAATCTCGACCCGTTAGCCATCCTGGGTAGTTTGCAGGGCTGAAACCGGGGTGCTCATCAAGAAGGTGGGCGTTGGAACGAACAGGGCTGGCAGGGCGTTCATCGCTTCGAATTGGCGTTCCATCGCCGCCCGCAAACGGACGAGTTCAGCCCAGGGATTGGCGTAATAGGCTTGCGCGGGGACGGCGAGGGTTGTCGCCTGAACTGGATTGCCGAGTTTGGCAGCGGTGCGATCGGGGCAATGACCCGCATGGACGGTTCCAGCGAGCAGGAAAGCAAGCAGACAGGATTGGGATACAGCAGTTTTCATAGACACCGCCCAAAAAAATAACTGACCGAGAATGTCAGGCGCGCGCTTGGCCGCGCCGTGTCAAATTCGGTTCTGAACGTTCAGTTCGGCTCAGGCTGCCTGCTGCTTGTACTCGACCCACTTGGCCACCTGCTCGTCCCAGTCGTCGGAACGGAAGTAGGGATTGGAACGCGGCTGGCTGATCATGTTGGGATCGACCGGGATATCCAGGCCCTCGAGGAAGTTGGTCAGGCCGATGCGCTCGATCATCTCGCCGGTGCGCTCGTGGTCCAGCGCGTTTTCGGCGAAGAAATCGAGGACGTTGCGGGCGAGTTCATTCAGCTTTTCGAAGTCCTCGTCGGTTTCCAGCTTCATGAACGGAATCACCACGGTGCCCAGGGTGGCGCCGATCTTCAGCACGCCCTTGCCGCCCACCAGGATGGTGACGCCCTTGTCCTTGCCGGGCAGCAAGCCGCCGGGGATGACGTTCAGGCAGTGCATGCAGCGCACGCAGTTCTTGTTGTCGATGCACATCGCATTGCCGTCGCCCAAGTGGGCCACTGACGTGTGCGCGTCGGCCCGAACCTCGTCGGACGGCACCACCGTGATGGCCTTGGTCGGGCAGCGGCCGACCACGTCGTTATAGAGGTCGTGCATGCCGTGCGCCTTGTAGTAGTCCTGCACCTGTGCCTCGTTGACGCGGATGTTGTCGCGCCAGGTGCCGATGGTGGCCATGTCGGAGCGCTGGATCGCGTTGACGCAGTCGTTCGGGCAGCCGGAGAACTTGAACTTGAACTTGTAGGGCAGGGAAGGGCGGTGCATGTCGTCCAGGTTGCTGTTGATGACGGTGCGCAGCGCACGCGCCTCGTCGAAGCAGGACATTTCGCAACGCGCCGCGCCGACGCAGGACATCGAGGTGCGCAGCGCGGGACCGGCGCCGCCGAGGTCGAAGCCCATCTGGTTGAGGCCGTCGAAGGCCTTCTGCACGTTCGCGGTGCTGATGCCCTGGAACATGATGTCGCCGGACTGGCCGTGGAAGGCGATCAGGCCCGAGCCGCCGCTGTCGACCCAGACGTCGCACAGCTTGCGCAACAGGTCCGAGGTGTAGTGCATGCCGGCCGGCGGCTGCACGCGCAGCGTGTGGAATTCGGCCGCTTCGGGGAACAGGGGTTTGCCGGATTCATCCTTGAGTTCGGTAAAGCGCGGGATGATGCCGCCGCCGTAGCCGAACACGCCGACCGTGCCGCCTTTCCAGAACCCCTTGCGGGTTTCGTACGAGGTTTCCAACTGGCCGATCAGGTCGACCATCATGGCGTTGTCCCTGGCCAGACGCTTCAGACCGGTTACGAAGCTGGGCCACGGGCCGCTCTCGAGCTGATCGAGCAGGGGAGTGTCGCGGAGGGGTTGAGTAGACATCGCCTTCTCCCGAAAACAGAGTGAGGTTTCAGTCTAGACAAATACCCGAGTAATTTACTCGGAATACTCCAATTGGGTAGTGCGCCCCTGTCACGAAAGGTCTCACGACACGGTACGGGAGGGGTAATCGATGGGTTCTACCGTCCGGAAATTGGCCTGGACAAGCGCTCAACGGGTCATTACCCCATCTAGGGCGTGTTTACACTGATTTCACATCCGCGACGAGGCCGATTCGGGATGCAGCCCGCGAAGCGGGCCGCGCCGCAGTGTCGTTCACTGCAAGCGGCTCGCGACAAAGGGATGCGCCCGAATCGACCCGTCCCTTCGGGTTGCCGCGAGAAAACGCGTCTGCGGCGTTGCGCCGCTTGGCAAGGGATGGCCCTTGCCGGCGCGCCGCGCCTTGTATCCATCGCTTTCTCGCGGCAACGTGGGTGAGAAATTAGTGTAAACACGCCCTAGCAACCCTGAACAGTAGGGACCGACGATCAGGCTGCCGCCTCGATCGGCTCACTGCCCAGGATGTCCATGTTCACCCGCAGCCAGCGTTCGTGGTCTTCGAACACCTGGCCGAGCCGTGCGCTGTAATAGGTGTCGCCGTCCCGGAAGCTGATCTGCGCCCCCGGCTGGTAATGGCTGCGCGGCAGCAGCAGGTTGCTCAAGTCCTCTTCGGCATCGGACATTGGAAGCAGCACGCCATACGTCGATACTTTCGCTGCGCCGTCAGCAAGCTGGGCAAAACTGATTTCGACACGCCTGGGATGGCGCGACAGGCGCTGCGCCCCGACCAGAAGTTGTCCTTCGGTTTTCTGGTTCCAGCGAATTGCCAACAACTCCCAAGTGTTTTCGGAAGGGTTGCGGCTGACTGCAATCAATCTGCCGTGCGGCAGCGCAGCAGTCGCATCCAGGCTGAAACCCATGCCGTCGGCGCTCTCGTCACGCAGCATCCAGGATTCCATCGCCTGGCGCGGCCTGCCGTCCTTGAAGCCCGCAAGGGATGCAAGGATGTTGCCCATGCCGGATGCGACCCATACCGGTCCAAAGCGGTGAATGCGCAGGCTGCTGCGCCGCACGTCGTCGCTCAGGATCAGATTGGCAATCTGGCGATAGAGTCCTTCATCTTCTGCTTTGCTTGAATGGAGGTGTTCAACCAGCGGGGTCAGTTCGAAATAACGCAGCAACTCGCCGGCCGGCAGGTTGCCATCCAGAACGAATCCCCCTTCATTGACCGACAGGTCGACGGCGTGGGTATGCCGGACGGATTCGAAACGCGACTCGGGCAGCGGCAGCTCTGGAAAGTTTTCGAATAGCTGCGCGATCGCTTCGATTTCCTGTGCCTGGTGGCCAAGCGGATCCGTCATTCCGATCAACACCGTCAGCGCATATTCACGCGCACAGGTGGTCTGGCGATCATTTAGCGTGACCGATGCATCGGCATATCCGTCGCGCTCGACCATGCGGTAAATATTGTGTACGCGCTGCCAGGCGGCAGCACTTGGCGGCTGCGTATTGTGGTAATCCCAACGCATCGCCAGGCCGATGTAGCGCAATGCCCGTGCGGCGATCTCCGCTCGCCAAGGCTGTAGTTCAAGAAGGGCCGGGCCCTTGTAGGCATGCTTGAGCATCTTGAACCAGGCAGCAGCAAGCAGCGACCAGAACGCCCAGGACTCGCGCCACAAGGCCTGTCTTGCCAGAGGGAGCGATGCATGGCTGCACAAATATTGTTCCACGATAGGAAACTGCAGCGGCAAGCCAGCTTCCTCCATCACCTTAAGTACCTTCAGGCGCTCGGCATTGGTGTCTACATTTTCTGCGTTGAATCGCTCCAACCCTTCCACCAGTGCGTGATGGGTGTCGTAATCGGATTCATCGGGCAGGGACTTCAACCAGTTTCTGGCCGTTGTTTCAGAGTCGAATGGCGACCCGTTCCCCTTGCGGGACGTCGCTTTAAAGCTGAACGGTTGCCTATCCCCCCCACTTTTCCAGCGGGTGATCGTATTCAGCTTTTCGAGCAGATCGGTCATGGGAGGCTTCGTTTAGGTGCAGATGACTTTACACAAGCACTTTACATGCCAGACAGGTCTTGCCGACCCAATGCTCTAGAAAGCAAGCCGATACGGGATTTCGGCTGATCCATCTGCAAGTGCAGTACCGACGTTTTGACGAAACCCCGTCATGCCACGACGAATCGCAGCCAGTGCTGACCGGGACCCGGAAAACGTGCAACTGGCCATACGTGAGCATTCCGCGTTCACGCGCCAAGATCTGGCTGCCATGCGTCACATGCGCACAAGCAAATTCTTGAGATCGCAGCCGAGCAGCTTGCTGTCGATCGCCAAATTGAAACTAGGGCGTGTTTACACTAATTTCACATCCGCGACGAGGCCGATTCGGGATGCGGCTCGCGACAAAGGGATGCGCCCGAATCGACCCGTCCCTTCGGGTTGCCGCGAGAAAACGCGTCTGCGGCGTTGCGCCGCTTGGCAAGGGATGGCCCTAACCGGCGCGCCGCGCCTTGCATCCATCGCTTTCTCGCGGCAACGCGGGTGAGAAATTTAGTGTAAACACGCCCTAGCCAGGTCTCGGAGCAATTGAGTTCGCCGTGAATACTGTCTAGACTTTCCGCGGGCGCTCTTGCTGCCCTATAACCCGATCCACAGGACACATCGACACCTTTCTCAGGAGTAGACATCAATATGAACCGTTCACGCATTTTTTCAGTCGGCATGCTTGTTTCGATGACGGTGGCAGGGATTGGGGTGGCCACCGCCGATCAGGCCCCGCAGCCCAACATGAGTTTTTTTGTGACCAGTGTCGGCAAAGGCAACGGCGCTGACCTGGGCGGGCTTGAAGGCGCGGATGCGCATTGCCTTGCGCTGGCCAAGGCGGTGGGCTCACACCAGACGAATTGGCGTGCCTATCTGAGCACCACGGCACCGGGCGGGGATGCAGGCGTCAATGCGCGCGACCGGATTGGAAAAGGCCCTTGGTACAACGCCAAGGGTGTCATGGTGGCCAAGAGCGTCGAGGATCTGCACTCGCCATCCGGCAACCTCACCAAGCAGACAGCCCTCACCGAAAAGGGAGAGTTGATTAGCGGCCGCGGGGATACGGTCAACCGCCACGACATCCTGACCGGTTCGGACCCAGCCGGGAATTATTCGACGGCGGGCGGCGATACCACCTGCGGCAACTGGACCAAGAGCGCCGAAGGCTCGGCCATCGTCGGCCACCACGACCGCATCGGCCTGAAAGACACCCGTCACATGACTTCCTGGAACTCATCCCACGGTACGGCCGGCTGCAGCCAGGAACTGTTGAGGAAAACCGGAGGTGACGGCCTGTTCTATTGCTTTGTCGCGTATTAAACCTGCGCGCACTGAACAATAAAATGCCATCCCGGACGATGAGATCCGGGGTGGCACATCGCGTGATGTCGCTTCCACGAAATACGACTCACGGTGTTTCAGTCAAATCAAGGACTTGAAGACGGGTCGAGCCCGAAGGGCATGAGCATACTCGTTAATAGCAAAACTTCTTTATTAATCAATAAGTTCAGATGCGTACCCGAACAGGCCATCAGGTTTGCAGGGAGGAATTCTAGTAACACGGTAATCTTGCGCAGCGGGTAAATCTCACCATGTCTAGAGCGCGGGTGTCTACTAGAACTGCTGGTTCTGGAGCGAGGGGGCATGTCGCATGCGTAGCCGGTCCTGACAGCCGAACGCTCCTCAGACTTTGCGTGCTGAGCTCCGACTCGGTAGTGGCCGACCAGGGACTAGTCAGCGAGACCGATCCAGGAGGGGCGGCGCGAACTATCTGCTATGGCACTTGCTTAAACAGGCCGGCAAGTCTGGCGCTAGAAATTCTGGTAACGCCATCGCTCACGGAAAGTCAGGACTACATGTCGCCGAAATAAACACCAGGGCAACAATGCTGGGGTGCGCGCGGCGCACCCTAGGATTTTCTCCCGCCACGATAGCGCCGCCCCAGCATTTCCACCAATTCCTCCTCGCTGATGCGCCCATCGTGGTTGGCATCCAGCGTATCGAAATCGAGCAAGGCGCACCGGGGCCGGCCTGTTTCACAGCTTCGCGCCTGGCATTGCGCGCGCAGGGCGGCGAATTCGTCACGGCTGAGGTAGTTATCCCGATCCGCATCATGCACCGAGAAAGTGGGCGGGATGGCATGGTTCGGGCCCGCAGCCTGCAGCGGTGCGGCGAGGGCGAGCAGGGTCAGCAGCAAGAGCGGGATGGGCATCAGCGGGTCTCCTTCAGGTAATCGACCAGGGCTTGCATGTCGATGTCCTCCAGCGTAAAGCGGTGGGAGCGGATTTTCCCGGAGCGCAGCAGTGCCGGCACGTCATCGGGTGGAGCCTTCAGGCTGGCGGGGTTGGTGTCATGGCAATAGACGCAATTGCTGTCGTACACCGCAGCACCTCGCTGCGCTGGGGAATCGCCCGGCACGGCCGGGGCTTTCGTCGCTGGCAGCGGCGTGTAGAAACCGCCGCGGTCCCAGAAGCCGGGTTCGCTACAGCCCAGGCAGGGATGGCCGGATTCGACCGGATTGCTGACTCCGTTCCAGCGCACCGTGGAACAGGCATTATGGGTAACAGGTCCTTTGCATCCCAGTTCCAGAAGGCACCAGCCGGCACGTGCGCCTTCATCGTCGAAGGTCTTGGCGAAACGGCCAGCCTCGTAATGGCCCCGCCGCGAGCAGCGATCATGGATGGTCTCGCCATAGAAGGCCAGCGGCCGGCCCATCCCGTCCAGCGCCGGAAAACTGCCGAAAGCGACGCGATGCGCCAGCACTGCACTCATCACCTCGGGAATCGGCGGGCAACCCGGCAGGTTGACCAGCGGCCGGCGCGCAACCAGGCCGTGGTCCATAAGTTCGGCGATTCCCATCGCCCCGGTCGGGTTGGGTGCGGCGGCGGGCAGGCCGCCGAAACTGGCGCAGGTGCCCACCGCGATCACCGCTTCGGCGGCTTCCAGGCAGCGCCGCAGCAGACTCAGGTTATCCTCGCCGGCGATGGTGGAATATACGCCGTCCATGGCAGTCGGTACGGAACCGTCCACCACCAGCAGAAGCTGGCCGGCGGATTCCTTCAATACCGTCTCCCGTGCCTGTTCCGCCGCCGTACCGGCAGCGGCTTGCAGGGTGTGGTGGTAATCCAGGGAAATGATTTCGAACAGCAGGCGTTCGATGGAAGGCGCTGAGGAACGGGTCAGCGATTCGGTGCAGCCGGTGCATTCCTGGAACGACAGCCACACCACCGGCAAGCGCCGCACCCGGCTCAGAACCTCAGCCAGAATCGGCCCGGCACCTGGGGGCAGTGCCAGCAGCGAGGTGGCCAGCGCGCAAAACTTGAGAAAGGCGCGGCGGCTGATATGAGGTGACATTTCCATGTGTCTCTCTCATCCGTTTATAACACCGTCCTCGGAGTACCCGAGCCGGTTGCATCGATCATTTCAAAAACTCCCTGGCCTTCATCTGGCCGCAGACCTTGCAGCGCGATTCCCTGGCTCGCGCCGCGATGAGGACAGTATGATCGGTCGGGATCGGCTTGCATTCATCATAGTCCCTGGCAATGCACATCCTGTGCTGGAACTCGGTGCGTACGGCAAGCTTCATCGGCGTCCAGCCAACGACAGCGCGCGAGTACACATCGTTACCAGAATATCGTGGGAGCGACAAAATTGTCGCTCCCACGAAATTCGAGTAACGCAGACCTATTAAAAACAATCACTTGACGACCGAGTGCGTTGGCAACGTATGACGGGGTCGATTATCGAACTAAATTGTTATTTATCAGTTTGTTATGAAATTTTATTAAGCGGGCCATGAGATTCCTGACCAGAAATTCTGGCGACGTTGTCTGACCCTCGTCCAGCGACGCAAGTGAAGGACTCAAGACAGCTCAATAGCGGGCATTCCGTCAGCGGTAGCATCTCATCTTCGGCCGAAGTGCCGATGGCGCTTTGATGTGACTATTTCCGTTATGGATTTGTTACCGGACATAGGACAGGAAATCCACCGTACGGCAGTTTTCTGATTTTCTCTGCGCCAGTCCAATCCTGGCCGATCGCGGCATGGTGACTGACAGGCTGAAAACGCATGTTCGGTTCATCAAATTACTCGTGTCGCAAGGCGTCGATCGGATCCAGCCGGGCCGCCCGTCGCGCCGGGAAATAACCGAAGATGACGCCGATGGCAGCGGAGAACAGGAAGGACAATAGGTTGATGCTCGTATCGAACAGGTAGGGAATGCCCATCAGGCTGGACAGGGCGATGGACGCGCCGGTGGCCAGGGCAATCCCGATCAGTCCGCCCAGGCTGGACAGCACAACGGCTTCGATCAGGAACTGCAGCAACACCTCGCGTTCCAGCGCACCGATGGCGAGGCGCAGGCCGATCTCGCGGG
>CAVOSK010000002.1:0-272262 GCA_963698855.1 uncultured beta proteobacterium | reverse complement strand
GCCGACGTAGTCGTTGGCGTCGCCTTCCAGCGTCAGGGTGAGACCCTTGTGGTTCCACACGCCGAAGCTCTGGCCGGCGGAACCGGTCAGTCTGATGCGCAGGGTGTCGTCCGGCAGGCCACGGCCACCGTGAGTCTTGGCAATTTCACCCGACAGGCGGGCGCCAATCGAGCGGTTGACGTTGCGAATTTCGTAGGCAAGCTCGATCGGCGTGCCCGCCTTGATCGCGGCGAGTGCGTCGGCCACCATTTGTTCGGCCAGCTCGCCCTTGTCGAACGAGGGGTTGCGGTCCTGCTGGGCAAAGCGTGGTGCGTCCGCAGGAATGCTGCCTTGTGACAGCAGCGCGTCGAGCTTGAGACGGCCCTGGCGCGGCGTGTCGCCGGCATACAAATCCAGCAGGTCGGTGCGGCCGATCAGGTCGGTGAGCGTGCGAATGCCGAGCGAGGCCATCAGTTCGCGCGTTTCCTCGGCGACGAACTTGAAGTAGTTCACCACCATGTCGGGCAGACCAATGAAGTGCTCTTTTCGCAGCGTCTCGTTCTGCGTGGCGATGCCGGTAGCGCAGTTGTTCAGGTGGCAGATGCGCAGATATTTGCAGCCCAGCGCGACCATCGGTCCGGTGCCGAAGCCAAAGGATTCCGCGCCCAGAATCGCCGCCTTGATGACGTCGAGGCCGGTTTTCAGGCCGCCGTCTGTCTGCACGCGTACGCGGCCACGCAGGCCATTCGCGCGCAGCACCTGCTGTGCTTCGGACAGGCCCAATTCCCACGGCGAGCCGGCGTACTTCACGCTGGCGAGTGGGCTGGCGCCGGTACCGCCGTCGTAGCCGGAAATGGTGATGAGGTCGGCATAGGCCTTGGCCACGCCGGCCGCAATCGTGCCGACACCGGGCTCGGCCACCAGCTTCACTGACACCAGCGCATCGGGGTTGACCTGCTTCAAGTCAAAAATCAGCTGCGCCAGATCCTCGATTGAATAGATGTCGTGGTGCGGCGGCGGCGAAATCAACGTGGTGCCGGGCTTGCAGTGACGCAGGCTGGCGATCATCGGCGACACCTTGTCGCCCGGCAATTGCCCGCCTTCGCCGGGCTTGGCGCCCTGTGCGATCTTGATCTGCAACACTTCGGCATTGACCAGATAGGTTGCCGTCACGCCGAAACGGCCGGACGCAACCTGCTTGATCTTGGACGTCTTGGTGGTGCCGTAGCGCTTCGGGTCTTCGCCGCCTTCGCCCGAGTTGGAGCGGCCGCCGATGCGGTTCATGGCTTCAGCCAGCGCTTCGTGTGCCTCGGGCGACAGTGCACCGAGCGACATGCCGGCGGAGTCGAAGCGCTTGAGGATGGCTTCCAGCGGCTCGACTTCTTCCAATGGGATCGGCGTGGCGTTGGCCTTCAGTTTCATCAGGTCGCGCAGCATCGCCACCGGGCGGGTATTCACGGTCTCGGAATACTGCTTGTATTCAGCGTAGTCACCCGACTTCACGGCCTTTTGCAGCTGTTGCACCACATCCGGGTTGTAGGCGTGGAATTCCTCGCCGAACATGAACTTGAGCAGGCCGCCGGCCGACAGCGGGCGCAGCGGATTGAACGCGGTCTTGTGCAGCAGTTTCTGATCGGACTCGAAGTCGTCGAAGTTGGCGCCGGAGATGCGCGACACGGTGCCCTTCAGGCACAGTGCAACCACATCCTCGTGCAGGCCTACGCCTTCGAACAGTTGCGCGCCGCGATAGCTCGACACCAGCGAAATGCCCATCTTCGAGAGGATCTTGTACAGCCCCTTGTCCATGCCCTTGCGGAAGTTGGACAGCGCCTTGTCGAAACCGGGCTTGATCTCGCCGGTCTTCACGAATTCGCCGATGACCTGATAGGCCAGATAGGGGTACACCGCCGTCGCGCCGTAGCCGATCAGGCAGGCGTAGTGGTGTGGGTCGCGCACGGTGCCGGTTTCGACCACGATGTTGGCGTTGCAGCGCAGGCCGGCCGTGATCAGCGCATGGTGCACCGCACCGGTCGCGAACAGCGCATGGATCGGCAGGCGATCCTTGGCGAGATTGCGGTCGGACAGCACCAGCATGACCTTGCCTTCGCGCACCGACTCGATGGCGCGTGTGGTCAGCGCCTTGATGGCGGCTTCGAGCGTGGTCGTGGCCGGATCGTAATGCAGGTCGAGCGGGGTCGAAACAAATGCCGGGTCGTTCAGGTTCAGCAGCTTGTCGAAGGCTTCCTTGGACAGCAACGGGGTGCGGACTTCCACCCGATGCGCGTGCTCGGGGGTTTCGTTGAACAGGTTGCGCTCGCGGCCGAAGCTGGTGTTCAACGACATCACGATCGCCTCACGGATCGGGTCGATCGGCGGGTTGGTCACCTGCGCGAACTGCTGGCGCAGGTAGTCGAAGGGCGAACGCACTTTCTGGCTCAACACGGCCATCGGGGTGTCGTCACCCATCGAGCCGATCGCTTCGGCGCCGTCTTCGGCCAGCACGCGGATGATCTGGTCGCGCTCTTCGAAACTCACGTTGAACAGCTTCTGGTGGGTCAACAGACTGGGCGCATCCATGACCGGCAGATCGGCATCCTGCTGGATCGACAGGTCGAGCTTGACCGCACCGGCCTTCAGCCATTCGCGGTAGGGCTGTGCGTCCTTCAGTTCGTTGTCGATGTCTTCCGGCATCAGGAGGCGGCCGGTGTCGAGATCGGCGGCGATCATCTGGCCGGGTTTGACGCGACCCTTGCGCTCGACGTTGGTCGGATCGATTTTCCATACGCCCACTTCGGATGCGATGGTGAGAATGCGATCCTTGGTCAGCACCCAGCGCGCCGGACGCAGGCCGTTGCGGTCGAGCGTGCAGGCCGCATAGCGGCCATCGGTCAAAACGATCCCGGCGGGGCCGTCCCACGGCTCCATGTGCATCGAGTTGTATTCGTAGAACGCGCGGATATCCGGGTCCATCGACTCGACGTTCTGCCAGGCCGGCGGAATCACCAGACGCAGCGCGCGGAACAGGCCCGCGCCGCCCATCACCAAGCCTTCCACCATGTTGTCGAGGCTCATCGAGTCCGACCCCTTGGTGCCGACGATGGGACAGGATGTCGTCCATGTTCGGGATCAACGGCGTTTCGAATTTTTGCTCGCGTGCGCGGCTCCAGTTGCGGTTGCCCTGCACCGTGTTGATTTCGCCGTTGTGCGCCAGATAGCGGAACGGCTGTGCCAGGCGCCACTGCGGCCAGGTGTTGGTGGAGAAGCGCTGGTGGAACACCGCCAGGCTCGACGCAAAGCGCGTGTCGCTGAGGTCGGGGTAAAACACCGGCAGATTGTCCGGCATCACCAGGCCCTTGTAGCTGATCACGCGGCACGACAGCGTCGGCAGGTAGAACACCGGGTCGGTCGGCTCCAGCAGTTTTTCAGCGCGGCGACGCGCGATGTAGAGCTTGCGCTCGAAGTCGTCTTCGCTCATGCCGTCCGGCGCGCTCACAAATACCTGCTCGATATGCGGCAATGACTCCAGCGCCGATTCACCACACACGCTGGCGTTCGTGGGGACCAAACGGAAACCCGCGACGATCAACCCTTGCGTTTCGAGTTCGGTTTTGAGCGTGGTGCGCGCATGCGCTTGTGGTGCTGCGTCGAGCGACAAAAACAGCAGCCCGGCGGCATAAAGCTTGCCCAGCGCAAAGCCCGCTTCGGCCGCCATGGTACGCAGGAACGCATCCGGTTTTTTGAACAGCAGGCCGCAGCCGTCACCCGACAGCCCGTCCGCAGCGATCGCGCCGCGGTGGGTCATGCACGCCAGCGAGCCAATTGCGTTTTGCACCAGCGTGTGGCTGGGTTGATTGTCGATCTGCGCAATCAGGCCAAAGCCGCAGCTATCCTGTTCAAAATCGGGGGAATAGAGTGTTCCGTCCAGCCAGCGTTGTCGTTCCATGGTTCTGTATGCTCAGGCAACAGCGGCTTGCCCACAGGCAAGCCGCAAAAATTTAAGCGAAAAGTGCGACATTTTAATCCCTCGGGCCGCATGCGGCAATGACTGCTTCCGCCAAGGCCTTGGTGCGGCTAGGGTTGCGACCACCACGGCCGTGTGATTAGAGCGGTCTTGTCAGCAAAAATTGCAGCCTCCAAAACGGCGTGTCGATGCCACTTGCCGTCAGGCCACCTGTATTGGACTTTATTCGCTATGCAGGCCGGTTGCGCGTTAGGCTTGCGTCATGACCGACATGAACGCGCCATTATCCCCGGCTCGCAACGAAGCCCCCGCGCCGCCCGAGGTGGATGTGGTGATCGAAGTGCCGCGCGGCAGCTTTCTGAAGCGCGGGTTCACCGGTCATATCGATTTTGTCTCGCCTTTGCCCTGTCCGTTCAATTATGGCGCGGTCCCGAATTACCTGGGGCTCGAAGGCGACTTGCTGGATGCATTGGTGCTTGGGCCGCGTCTGCCCTTCGGTACCCGAATTCGGGTCAAGGCATGGGGCGCGATCACCCTGACCGACCGTGGCATGGTGGACGACAAACTGATCTGCAGCACGCGCCCGCTGAGTAATGTGGAGCGGGCGCGGGTGCTGCGATTTTTCCGCTTTTATGCGAAGTGCAAGGGCCTGCTGAATTTTGTGCGGGGCCGACCCGGGCGCAACGCGTGCGAAGGCTGGCGTTCAGCCGAACAGGCCATTGCCCGTGCTGAACCGAGACGGGATAGATGGAAGGGACCGAAGGTTACATTCTGAATGGCTGCCTGTGCGCATCGCAGCGATCAATGTAATGACAGGCCTGGCCTCTGATCATCTATCCGTTAGAAGCCAGGTTTGCCGGATGAGGTCTAGTGCGAGGATTCAGCGGTCAATCCAGATTGGTCATCCTACTCGTGCCGCAAGGCGTCGATCGGATTCAGGCGGGCCGCCCGTCGCGCCGGGAAATAGCCGAAGATGACGCCGATGGCAGCGGAGAACAGAAAGGACAACAGGTTGATGCTCGCATCGAACAGGTAGGGAATGCCCATCAGGCTGGACAGGGCGATGGACGCGCCGGTGGCCAGGGCAATCCCGATCAGCCCGCCCAGGCTGGACAGCACGACGGCTTCGATCAGGAACTGCAGCAACACCTCGCGTTCCAGCGCACCGATGGCCAGGCGCAGGCCGATCTCGCGGGTGCGCTCGGTCACGCTCACCAGCATGATGTTCATGATGCCGATGCCGCCCACCAGCAGGCTCACTGCGGCCACGGCACCGAGCAGCGTCGTCATCACCTTGGTGGTGCCCGAGAGCGTGTCGGCCAGCTGCTTGGTGTCGAGCACGTTGAAGTTGTCTTCGTCGGTGTCGGCCAGGTTTCGGCGCTCGCGCAGCAGCTGCGTCAGGCTGGCCTTGACGCGCGTGCTGTCGCTGCCGTCGGCCATGGAAACGAGCAGGTCGTTGACCTGGGTGTTGCCGGTGATGCGGCGCTGCAGCGTCTTGATCGGCACGAGGACCAGGTCGTCCTGGTCGTTGCCGAACGATCCCGGGCCCTTGGCGCCGAGCACGCCGATGACCTCGCAGCTGATCTGCTTGACGCGCAGCGACTCGCCGAGCGCCGGGCTGCTGCCGAAGAGCTCGCGTCGCACGGTCTCGCCGATCATGCAGACCGACGCGCCGGCGCGCAGCTCGGTGTCGGAGAACTCGCGGCCCTGGGCCAGGGTCCAGTTGCCGATCGTGAGCCACGCGTTCGTGCTGCCCGTGATGATGCTGGCCCAGTTGCGGCCGTTGGCCACCAGCGTGCCGCCCGTACGCGATTGCGGTGCGGCGGCCACGACGCCACCGATCTGGGTGGCGATCATCTCGGCGTCGCCCTCCTTGAACAAGGGCGCGCTGGAACTGCCGCTGCCCGGACCCATGCGCTGGCCCGGGCGGATCTGCAACAGGTTGGTGCCCAGCCCCGCGATCTGGTTCTGCACCGACAGGGTGGCGCCATTGCCCACCGTGACCATCGTGATCACCGCGCTGACGCCGATCACGATGCCCAGGATGGTGAGGAAGGAGCGCATCAGGTTGCGCCGGATCGAACGCAGCGCGAGCAGGAGGGTGTTGAGCCACATGGTCAGCCCGCTCCCATGGCCGTGGCAACGTGTCCCGCCTGGAGCCCGACCGGGTCCGGGTTGCGCTCGTCGCTGGACACCACGCCGTCGACGAAGTGCACGATGCGCCGCGCGTAGGCGGCCATCTCGGCCTCGTGCGTGACCATCAGCACGGTGATGCCCTGGTCGGCGTTCAGGTGCCAGAGCAGGTCCATGATTTCCTTGCTGCGGGCGGTGTCGAGGTTGCCGGTGGGCTCGTCGGCCAACAGCACGGCCGGCTCGGTGACGATGGCGCGCGCGATCGCCACGCGCTGTTGCTGGCCGCCCGAGAGCTCGCCTGGTGTGTGGTGTTCCCAACCTTTGAGGCCGACCTGTTCGAGCGCGCGCGCGGCCATGGCATGGCGCTGTGCGGCGGGCTCGCCGCGGTAGATCAGCGGCAGCTCGACGTTTTCCTGCGCCGACGTGCGCGCCAGCAGGTTGAACCCCTGGAACACGAAGCCCAGGTAGCGCCGACGCAAGCGGGCGCGCTCGTCGCGGCTGAGCGATTGCACCTGCACACCCTCGAACTCATAGGTGCCGGTGGTGGGGGTGTCCAGGCAGCCCAGCATGTTCATGGCAGTGGACTTGCCCGAACCGCTGGGGCCCATGATGGCCACGAAGTCACCCTTCTCGATGTCCAGATTCACGCCTTTTAGCGCCTGGAACGCCGTGTCACCCGTGCCGTAGACCTTGGTGATGCCGCGCAGACGGATCAGCGGTACGGGTCCCGGCTGCCCCGTGGGGCGAACGGCCGCCGGATTCATGGCGCGGCGCCCGCACTGCGCTGGTCGGTGATGACGGCCATGCCGGGTGTGAGTCTGTCGCCGCTGACCTCGGTCATGCGGCCGTCGCTGATGCCGGTCTGCACCTGCACGGCAACCGGCTGACCTTCCTGTAGCACCCAGATCTGGCGCGTGCCCGCAGCCTTGCTCTCGGTGCCGGCCACCTTGGTGCTGCTGCTTTGCGGCGGGCGCGGCATCATCTTGGACAGGATGCTGCTGCTCCCGGAGGACTTGCTCGCCACGGCTGCTGCGGTGGGCGAGAAGCGCAGCGCCGTGTTGGGCACGAGCAGCACGCCCTCGCGCTCGGTGGCCACGATGGTGGCCACGGCGGTCATGCCGGGGCGCAGGCTGAGGTCGCTGTTGTTCACGTCGAGCGTGGCCACGTAGGTCACCACGTTGTTGGTGGTGGTCGAGCCGAAGGCCACGCGGCGGGTCGTGGCCGGGAAGCTGCGCGAGGGATAGGCGCTGACGGTGAAGCTGGCTTTCTGCCCCACCTTCACGGCGCCCACGTCAGCCTCGTCCACGCTGGCTTCGAGCTGCAACTGGGCCAGGTTCTCGGCCACGGCGAACAGGGTGACGGCCTGCAGCGAGGCGGCCACCGCGTTGCCCGGGTCCACCGAGCGGCTGAGCACCACGCCGTCGATGGGCGAGCGGATCGAGGCTTTGGAAAGATTGGTTTCATCCGTCGAGAGCGTGGCTTGGGCCACGCCCACGTTGGCGGCAGCGCTCGATTCGGTGGCCACGGCACGGGCCAGGGCGGCGCGCGCGCTGTCGAGCTCGGTGGCCGAAGGCACCTTGCCGCCCGAGAGCTTGAAGACCTCCTCCAGACGCGCAAGGTTGGCTCGGGATTCGGTGACGGTTGCCTTGCTCTGCGCGAGCTGGGCCTGGGCGGCGGCGACCGACGCGCGCGAGCTGGTCACCTGTTCGCTGAACTTCGACGCGTCCAGTTCCACCATCACCTGGCCAGCCTTGACGCGGTCGTTCACGTCCACCAGCACGCGCTTGACCGTGCCCGACAGTTCGCTGCCGATGTTGACCGAGCGCGTGGGCTGCAACGTGCCGTTGGCCGACACGCTGAGCGTGATGCTTCCTTTGCGCAGTTCGGTGGTCACGTAAACGGGCGCAGCCTTGCCCGCGTTTTGCGCCTGCCAGTAATAGACAGCGCCGGCCACGATCAGCAGGGCGACGAGACCGGACCATAACGAGCCGCGCTGCCACCAGCGCGGCGGACGGTCTTCGCCCAGCAGGGTCTGCAGGTCGGCGGGGAGGGCGGTGTTCTTGTCGTTCATGGCGTGTCCGTGCGTTGTGTGGCTGTGATGGGAGCGCCGGATGCGCTGTCGGGCGTCCAGCCGCCACCGAGTGCCTTATAGAGGCGGATCTGGGCATTGCTGGTTTCGCCTGAGCTGCCGGCCAGTTGTTCTTCGAGGCTCAGCAGGGTGCGCTGGCTGTCCAGCACGGACTGGAAGTCGGACAGTCCGGACGCATAGCGATAGCGGGCGATTTCCAGGGCCGATCGGCCGGAATCCGTGGCGCGCGCCAACTGCGCCTGGCGCTGGCGGCTGTTGGCCAGGCTGACCAGGGCGTTCTCGACATCCTCCAGCGCCGTCAGCACGGCGGACTGATAGCCCAGCTGGCTTTGCTCCAGCAAGGCGTCTTGCACCTCGATGTTGCTGCGAATACGGCCAGCGTCGAAGATAGGTGCGGTGATGCCGGCCAACAGAAAACCTGTGCCCCCGCTGGCCAGCCGGTTCAGGCTCAAGGCTTCCAGCGCCAGCGCGCCGTTCAGCTTGAAGCTCGGATACCGTGCCGCCTCCGCCTCGCCGAGCCGCGCCGTCTGTGCGGCGAGATTGCGTTCTGCAGCGCGTACGTCGGGCCGTTGGCGCAGAGTGTCCGCGGGGATGCCGGCCGACACGCTGTCTGCCGCGAGGGGAATGCTACCAGTAGCGGACAGCCGCGCATCAAGGCTCCCGGGCGGTTGGCCTGCCAGGATGGCCAGCCGGTTACGGGCTTCGGCGATGGCGGTGCGCAGGCTGGGCAATACCGCCTGCGTCTGCTCCAGCGCGGTTAGCGCCTGGGCTTCGTCCAGTTGTGAGACTAGTCCTGCCTGCTGGCGCCAGTGGGTCAAATCATAGGTTTCCTTCTGCGCTACCAATGTGGCCTCGGCAACCATCAGGCGCTGCTCGCTGGTGCGCAGGTCCACGTAATTGCGGGCCACTTCGGCCAGCAGGCTAACACGGTACGTCATGCAAATTTTCCGCACTTGCCTGCATATCGGCCTCGGCGGCTTCGAGGCCACGGCGCCCGCCACCAAAGACGTCCGGCTCCCAACTGGCATCGAAACCGGCGTTATAGACATTGCGTGATGCACCGCTACCCGTCTCGAGGCTACCCTCGCTGTGATTGGCGGTGCCCGCTACGGTGATCGATGGCCCCAGATCTGCCCGGGCCAGGTCGCGTTTGGCACGAGCCTGGCGCAGTTTCGCCCGCGCTGTTGCGAGATCGGTATTGGCGGCCAGGGCATCGGCAATCAGTCCGTCCAGTACCGGGTCATCGAACTGCTGCCACCATTGGGCAAGCACCACCGCATCGCGCGCGCCCATGTCATGCGCGCTACGCCATTGGGCGGGCACCGACGGTTGTGGCGACTGGTAATTGGGTCCCACGGCTGCGCATCCGGACAGGAGGAGCGCGATGAGCGCCATGGTCGTTGCGGTGCGTTGGCGGGAGCAGGGCTTCACGGTATTCCTCGCGGCGAACATGGATCGTTGTGGCGATTTAATTAAAAGCATCTCAAACTCGAATTGTTTTGAGCATCTTTGTATACTATGATCCAATTAGTTATCTGTAAAGATAAATAATATAATCACAATCGACCGATGATGCGAAGGAGGCAGTTCGTTTGACCGATACTCATTTTGTCATTCTCGACAGGCACAGAATAAATTGGCCGGAATCCTTTGATGAACTCTGGATGTCTTATGCATTTGCACTGCACCGTACTCATGAGTCGGATCGGCAACGCGCGGACGTGGTCATAGCAAGATATGGCCTGGCCCCCGCTGAGTTTGATGTGCTGGCCACACTTCGCAGGTCGCCCCCCCCAGGGGAACTGACCCCATCGGAGATTCAGCAAGCGATGCTCATCACCTCGGGGGGGCTGACCAAAGTGTTGCAGCAACTTGAAACCAGAGGACTGATCACCCGCACCACCTCGGAGGCCGACCGCCGCATCAAGCCAGTTCACCTATCGCCGGCGGCCGTCAATTTGATCGAAAAGGCGATGTCTGAATTGATGACCGTGATGAGCGCCGCGGTAAAGGAGAAATTGTCTGAACAGGAAATCAAGGATTTGGTCAGACTGCTAAATAAAGCGCGGCTTGCGTGACGTAGAAATGAGTACCTGCTAAACCAGCTCTCCCGAAAAACGTGTCGCCAAATAGTCGATAAAGTGACGGTCGTGGAGTAAGCCTTGAACTTACCTGCTCGAGACAAGCGGGCTTTCACCGCACCCCGACAATAGATGCTGTCCGCCAAATTCAGACACGATAATGCTTCCCCAGTCTAAGGGAGGGGCCCACGCGAACGGACCCAAGTCCCCATGGCAGACCTGAACAACAGCTTCCGAGACGACCTGAAACGGACGCTCAGCATGTTTAACCATCTCCCGCAAGTTCTCCGAGCTCCTGCAGCAAAGCCTGACGCGCTACCGCAACCGGGCCATCGAGACCGCCCAGGTCATCGAGGAGCTCATCGAGATGGCCAGGAAGTTCCAGGAGGCCGCCCAGCGCGGCGAGGCCTTGGGACTGAACCACGACGAAATGGCGTTCTACGACGCCCTGGCCACTAATGAAGCCGCGGTTCGGGGACTGGGCGACGAGTCATTAAAGAAGATAGCAGTCGAGTTAGTCCAAAGCCTGCGCAAATCGGTGACCGTCGACGGGGCTGTCCGGGAAACTGTCCGGGCAAGACTGCGCGTCATGGTGAAGACACTGCTCAAGCGCTACAAGTATCCGCCGGACAAGCAGGAAGAAGCGACCGAAACGGTGCTCAAGCAGGCCGAGTCGCTGTCGGCTGAATGGGTGGCGGCGTAGCCGCAGCCCGATCCGGGTAGCCCGGAGCCGGGTGACGGGGGCGTTACCAGAATTTCAGGGGGTGTTACTCGAATTTCGTGGGAGCGACAAAATCGCCGGAACGCCGCTCCAGTTAATTTTATTATTTTACATAATATACATTATGCGAAGTCGATCAGACAGAGCGGCAATTCCTGCCGCCTCCGGTTGTAGGAACCAGATCAACCTACTAAATCGCAACTTGATCCTGCAAATTCCTACAACTACAACCGGCTAAACATGCGCCATCAAAACCAATGACTTATGTCCTGTAATCAAACAGTGCCAGGGTCCGAGATAAACAACCAATGCGTTGCCGCACGGCCTGCCAACAAGTTCTATTTGCTAACAATGCAATCTTTTTTTCAATTAGTTGGGCGTCTATCTTATCAATCAACATTAGAAACAATACTGAGGTAGCTGACTCGCTGCCATAGGAGTTCGGGATTGCCCGTTCCGACCATATTTCATGTGGCCTGATGTCCAGACAAGCACGGATAAGCCCTTCGACATGCACGGGACAGGCCTTTCGATCCCCGTTTTTCTAATGATGACCCGGATGCGGGGTGACTTCGAGGTTGCCGACCTCGCATTCCTCGAAATAATGGACAAAGCCACGCTGCAGGCGCTCTGCCCAGCCGGTTCCGAGCCGCATGCCGGCCTGCCCGATGCGCGCCTCGATCTGCGCCGCGGTCGCCTGCAGCAGATCGTAGACGATGGCAACGGTATCGCCGGTGATTTCGACGCGCCGGATGCCCATCATGGCAGCGAATTCGTCGACGAGGATCGCGGCTTCCGCATCGGTCAGAGGCTGTTCAAGATGGAAGCGGCGCTGCTTCAGGATCTCGACGCCCTGTTGCGCGGGGGCCTGCTGGCCCGGCGTGCCGATATAAAGGTGCGGGTTCGTCTTGAACCGGTCGTGGCACTGCCGCGAACAGAAGGCGTAATGGATGCCCAGATGCTCCACCGGGAAGGCATCCGGACTGACCTGCATGCCGCAGACCGGGTCGACCGTGCTGTCTTTCATCGCTTTCTCCACGCGTTATCTAAACACGCCCTGCGCCTTCGATGCCGCCGCGCTGCAGCAGCTTGGCGTTGATCGCCACGATCACCGTGCTCGCCGACATGAACACGGCCCCGACTGCCGGCGTCAGCAGCAGTCCCCAGTAGACCGCCACCCCGGCGGCGAGGGGAATCGCGAAGCTGTTGTAGCCGGTGGCCCAGATCAGGTTCTGGATCATCTTGCCGTAGGTCTTGCGCGAGAGTCCCAGGATCGCCGCCACATCCCGTGGGTCGTTGCTCACCAGCACGATGTCGGCCGCCTCGATCGCGACGTCGGTGCCGGCGCCGATGGCCACGCCCAGGTCCGATTCCACCAGCGCCGGCGCATCGTTCACGCCGTCGCCGACCATCGCCACGGTGAGGCCGCGCCCCTTCACTTCGCGGATCTTTTCCGCTTTCTGTTCCGGCAGCACTTCGGCAAAGAAATCGTCCAGCCCCAGCTGCTTCGAAACCGTTTGCGCCACCGCGTGCGAGTCGCCGGTGAGCATCATGCACTGGATGCCCATGGCCTTGAGCTGTGCGATGGCCGCCTTCGATTCCGGGCGCACCACGTCGGCCAGCCCGAACACGGCAGCGGCGGCGCCGTCCACCAGCAGGAAGATGGTCGTCTTGCCCTCGGCGGCCAGCGCCTCCAACCCGGGGTGCTGCACTTCGATGCCCTGCTCCCGCAGATAACCGGGGCTCACCACTTTCACCTCACGGCCTTCGACCATGGCTTGCGCGCCCCGCCCGGTCAGGTTCCGGAAATCGCTGGCCTGCGGCCATTCGACCTCGCGTTCCTTCGCCGTGCGCACGATGCCGGCGGCGATGGGATGTTCCGACTGGCTTTCCAGCGCGGCGGCCAGGCGCAGGCAGGCGGTCTCGTCGAGGTCACCCAGCGGCACGATGTCGCTCACGCCGAAGCGGCCTTCGGTCAGGGTGCCGGTCTTGTCGAACACCACCGCCCCGAGGTTGCGCGCCCGCTCGAACGCCGCGCGGTCGCGGATCAGCAGGCCGTGCGAGGCCGCCATGCTGGTGCTCACCGCGACCACCAGCGGCACCGCGAGGCCGAGCGCATGGGGACAGGCGATCACCATCACGGTGACGGCGCGCTCCATGGCGAAGGCGAAATCGCGCCCCAGCAGCAGCCACACGGCCAGCGTGGCGAAACCGCCGCCAAGGGCGATGGCGGTCAGCCACACCGCGGCGCGGTTGGCCAGGTCCTGGGTGCGCGAGCGCGACGCCTGGGCACGGCTCACCATGTCCATCACCTGCGACAGATAGGTCTGGTCGCCGGTTTTCCTGACTTCGAGGGTGATCGCGCCTTCGCCGTTGACCGACCCGCCGATGGCCTCGGCGCCCTCGCCCTTTTCCACCGGCTTCGATTCCCCGGTGAGCATGGACTCGTCGAGGCTGGTCCGGCCGGAGACGATGATGCCGTCGACCGGCACGCGCTCGCCCGGCTTCACCAGGATCCGGTCGCCGGCGGCGACCTCGCCGACGGCAATGTCCTCGGTGTTGCCGTCCGGCTGCAGGCGGTGCGCCTCGTCGGGCAGCAGCCGCACCAGCGCCTCGAGGGCGCCGGAAGCGCCGAGCACCGACTTCATCTCGATCCAGTGGCCGAGCAGCATGATGTCGATCAGGGTCGCGAGCTCCCAGTAGAAGCCCATGCCGGCCAGGCCGAAGGTGACAGCACTGGAATAGAAATAGGCCGCGCTGATGGCCACTGCGATCAGCGTCATCATGCCCGGCTGCCGCTTGCGGAACTCCTCGCCGAAGCCCTTCAGGAACGGCCAGCCGCCGTAGAAGAAGACGACGCTGGAGAAACCGAACAGCACGAAGTGGTCGCCGCGAAACGTCAGCGGCGCGCTCAGGCCGAGCATGCCCCACAGGCCGGGAGACAGGGCCAGGATGGGCAGCGTCAGCGCCAGCGAGATCCAGAAGCGTCGTCGGAAATCGGCCACCATGTGGGCGTGATGATCGTGGCCGCCGTGCTTGCCCTGTCCCGCCTGCGCGGGCGCAGCGTGCTTGCCGTGGCCGGCAGGCATGGCGTCCTTGGCGTGTGCATGTTCAGCGTGTTCGTCCATTCGCTTCTCCCGTCATCGGCCAATTCGATCAGCGATCACGTCAGGGCGAGGTGCCCTGCATCGGCCTCGCCTTCCTGATCAGGCCCTCTGATCAGGCCTCGATCAGGAAATTCCGCATCATCCCCATGTCCTCGTGCTCCAGGTTGTGGCAGTGGTAGAGGAACAGTCCCGGATAAGGGTCGAAGCGGATCAGCACCCGGACGCGTTCGCCCGGCATGACCAGCACCGTGTCTTTCCAGCCCTCGTCGACATGGCCCTCGCTCACGCTGCGCCATGCGGCCATCATGCTCGGATGGACGCGCCGGTCGATGACGCGGAACTGCACGCCGTGGACGTGCAGGGGATGCGGCATGGGACCCATCATGTGCATGCCGGCCTCGTTGACGAACTCCCACACTTCGGTCGTCCCGAGGCGCACCACTTCGTCGTTCGCCACGCCGTCCATCTCGAACAGGCGCCCGTTCAGGCTCCAGCGCATGCCGCTGGCGGTGACGTGGATCGAGCGCGGGGCGTTCAGGTTGCGGGCCTGTTGCGGATTCAAGGCGGGGATGTTCGCCAGCTTTTCAGGCAGCCTTTCCGCAACGGCAGCGCCCTGCCCCATGCGCACCCTGAGCACCGGGAAGGCAGAACCTTGCGCCGGGCCGCCGCCGCCCATCATGCCCCGGCCCATCATTCCACCCCCCATCATGCCGCCGCCGCTCGACGCGACGAAAGGCAGGCTGACCAGGCTGATCGTCTCGCCCGCTGCACGGCCCGAAAAATCGACCCACAGTTCGATCCGCTCCGACGGCGCGAGCGTCACGTACGGTCGGCTCACCGGTGCGGCAAGCAGGCCGCCGTCGGTGCCGATCACGGTCAGCGGCGTGCCGTCGTGCCAGGCCAGTTTGTAGATGCGGGAATTCGATCCGTTCACCAGGCGCAGGCGATAGGGCCTGCGTTCGGCGGCGAGCAAGTAGTCGGGGCGGCCGTTGACGTGGACGCGGTCGCCCAGAAAACCGGTCATGCTCGACATCATGCCCATCATTCCCGGGCCGCTGCCGAGGTACTGCAGCTGGTTGTCGCGGGTGAAGCTGCGGTCCTGGATCACCAGGCTGACGTCGTGCTCGCCGGCCGGCAGGCCCAGCGCCTGCTCTTCGTCATCGCTCACGATGAACAGCCCGGTGAGGCCGGCGTACACCTGCGGGCCGGTCATGCCGTGCGGATGCGGATGGAACCAGTAGGTGCCGGCGCGGTTGATCACCTCGAACTCGTACACGTAGCGCCCGCCCGGAGCGACGGCGAAACGCGGATGGCCGTCCGCCGCTTCCGGCACGATCAGGCCATGCCAGTGCACCACGCTGGGCTGCGGCAACGCGTTGATGAAGTGGATGCGCACGCGCATGCCATGATGGACCCGGATCACCGGGCCCAGGGGGCTGTCCGGATGCTGCGTGACCGCCCCGGCGTCACCCTGCAGCACCTTGCCGCGATAGCGCCAGACGCTGGTCGGCGCACCCGGCAACAGCGGAATCGTCTCCTGTACCGCGCGCAGTTCGATTTCCAGGTCGGGCGTGAACGCGGCCGTCGCCGTCGCCGCGGCTTGTGCAACCGGCAACGTGCCCGGCACGGCACCCATCAGGGCGGTTCCGCCCAGCATGCCGAGAAAACGTCTGCGGCCGATCTGCTTCAAAAAAATCACTTATTGCACTCCCGTCGATTCATAACCTCGCCAAGAGCGCGCCATGTCTTGTCGCTGGCTATCGGTCAGCAAACCATCGACCTGCAGCTGCAGGTCGATGGCCGCGTCGAGTTGCTGGCGCTGTAGATCGAACAAGGCATGCGAGGCGGCACGTATCGCTTTCCAGTCCCGCCCTTCACTCATCCGCAGAAGATTGAGCCTGTCCTGTGCCGCCCAGAGTTGCTGCATCAGGCGGCTGTCGCGTGCTGCGGCCTCGCGTTGAATCCGGCCGATTTGTTCTGCCTGTGCCGGCGTCAGCTCGGGCAATTGCCGTGGCAGCGGGGCGGACCCGCCTGCCGGCATGCCGCTGCCCATCGATCCGAAAGGAATCTGGCCCATGCCCCAGCCCGCGCCGCCCATCATCCCCGGCCCCATGCCGTATCCACCGAATGCGCCAGCGCCCCGGGGATCATCGTTCCATCCCGCCATCCGGCCCCAGCCCTGCCACGGACCAACGCCCGGCGAGCCGGGTCCGCTGCCGAAAGCCAGATAGCCGGAAACGACGACGAGGGCTGCCCACAGGGCAACCCAGAAAAGGCGCTTCCGATTCATCGCCATTCCTTTCTTTCATCAGATCGCGGACCACTCGAAACCATGGCGATGCGGCTACTGCGCCAGATCGCGCTTGCGTTTCTGGTATTCCTGATCGTCGATCTCGCCGCGCGCATAGCGCTCCTTGAGGATATCCAGGGCCCGGCTGCCATCGCTGCCGCGCCCGCCGATGTGGGCAGACGTCCCCATCCACTTCGCCAGCGCGACGATGCCGATGACGATGAGCACCCACCACAGGACCATGAATATCCAGCCGAAACCGCCTGCCATGCCATATCCATATCCGCTCATCATGTGCGTCTCCTGATCATGCAGTTGTCCATGGGAGCGTGGATGCAGGGCAGAAAACGGCCACATCCGGTTCCCGTCACGCCATCGCCACTCCTGGGGAGCACGTCATTTGGCAATTTCCAGCTGGGTCACGGTCAGCACGCCGTTGACGCTCTCCGCTAGAAAAAGGATGTTGTCGCCGGGTTTGACCTGATCGAGATAAGCGGCATCCTTGACCCGAAACACCATCGTCATGCTCGACATCCCCAGGTTTTCGAGGGGGCCGTGCCGGATGGTCAGCTTCTTCTGCTCCTTGTCGACTTTACGCACCACGCCTTCGGAAAGCTTCGTGGACTTGGCGCCCTGGTCCATGGACATGTTCTGGCTTTGGCCCATGTTCATATTCTGACTGGTGTGCCCCATCTGGGCCGCGGCCGGCAGCGCGAGAAACAGGGTGGCGAGCAGGGTGGGCGGTGTGAGTTTCATCATGAGTTTCCTTTTCAGTAACGGGAGTAGGTTTGGGTGGTGCCGTCCTGGTTCACGAGCAGGACCTCGTAGGGATCCTTGCGGTTGCCCTGCTCCATGCCGGGCGAGCCCACGGGCATGGCGGGCACCACCAGCCCGCGGGCCTGGGACTTCTCTTGCAGAAGACGCTTGATTTCCCTGGCAGGGACATGGCCTTCCACCAGGTAGCCGTTCACCTCGGCGGTATGGCAGGAACCATAGCCGGGCGGCACGCCCAGCCGGTATTTGTGCTGTATCACGTCATGGGTGTCATGGCTGCGGACCGTGAAGCCGTTGCTGCGCAGGTGATCCACCCACTTGCTGCAACAATCGCAGGTCGGGCTTTTGTAGACATCGATGACCGGGGTGCCGGGTTCAGCCCACGCAGCAGAAGCGGCAATCGCGACGAGCCATACTCCGAGGGTCACAGCCTTCATGCGGTGCTCCTTAGTTTCGACAAGTCTTAATTGTGGCCAGTGGCGCCCGACGCCAAGCTGACGCGAAGATTACAAATGCGTCATTTCATGGCCGCACGACGATGCTGCCGCGCATGCCCGCCTCGTAATGGCCGGGGATCAGGCAGGCAAAGTCGAATTCACCGGCCCGGTTGAAGCGCCAGACGATCTCGCCCTGCTTGCCGGGTGCGACATGGGCCATAAAGGCTTCGGCGTGCTCCATGCCGGGAAATTTCTTCATCGCCTCGGCGTGCTCGGCCAGTGCCGCCCGGGTGCCGATCACCATCTCGTGCAGCAGCCTGCCCTGGTTCAGCAACACGAACCGCACGGTCTCGCCCTGCTTCACCTCGATGGTGTCGGGCGTGAAACGCATGGCGTCGATCATGCGGATGGTCACGCTGCGTCCGACGTCCACCGCGTCGCCGGCGATGCCCCATGGCGTTTGCTCCTTGGCAGCCGGGACAACGGCAGCGGACGCGTGGCTCGCCTCGCCATGGGCATGGGCGGCGCCGTGGGCCATTGCCAGGGCGAGCAGCAGGATGGAAAGTGTTTTGTTCATGGTGTGAGCTTTCTAGTGATGTCCGTCGTGGCCGGAGGGCTTGCGCGCCTTCATCGTGTTTTCATCGGCTTCGGGGCCGCTCTGGCGCGCTGCCTGCAGCGGCTCGCCCGTCCATTCCCAGGTGGCCGTGCCCTTCGGCTGCACGTACCAGCCGGGGTCGCTATAGTCGCCCGGCTTCACGTCGTCATGCACCTTGACCACGGTGAACATGCCGCCCATTTCGATCGGGCCATAGGGACCGTGTCCGGTCATCATCGGCAAGGTGTTGTCGGGCAGCGGCATTTCCATCATGCCCATTTCCGCCATCCCGTCGGAACCCATTTCCATGTAGTCGGGAACCAGCCCGGTGATCGCCTGGGTGATGTCGCGCTGATCCACGCCGATCATGGTGGGCACGGAATGGCCCATGGCGTTCATGGTGTGGTGGGACTTGTGGCAGTGGAACGCCCAGTCGCCGGGCGCATCGGCGACGAACTCGATCGCCCGCATCTGGCCGATGGCGACGTCGGTGGTGACTTCTGGCCAGCGCGCGGACTTCGGGACCCAGCCGCCGTCGGTGCCGGCCACCTCGAAATTGACGCCATGCAGGTGCAGCGGATGGTTGGTCATGGTCAGGTTGCCGGAGCGGATGCGGACCCGGTCGCCGGTGCGCACCACCAGCGGGTCGATGCCGGGAAACACCCGGCTGTTCCAGCACCACAGATTGAAATCCAGCATGGTGTTGATCATGGGCGTGTAGCTGCCCGGGTCGATGTCGAAGGCGTTCAGCAGGAACACGAAATCCCGGTCCACCCGCATGAATTTCGGATTCTTCGGATGCACCACCAGGAAACCCATCATGCCCATGGCCATCTGCACCATCTCGTCGGCGTGCGGGTGGTACATGAAGGTGCCCGAATGCTTCATCGTGAATTCATAGACGAAGGTCTTGCCGGGCTTGATCTGGGGCTGGTTGAGGCCGCCGACGCCATCCATGCCGTTGGGCAACAGGATGCCGTGCCAATGGATGGTGGTGTGCTCGGGCAGCTTGTTGGTGACGAAGATGCGGATGCGGTCGCCCTCGACGCACTCGATGGTCGGCCCCGGACTGGAACCGTTATAGCCCCACAGATGAGCCTTCATGCCAGGCGCCAGTTCGCGCACCACGGGTTCTGCGATCAGGTGGAACTCCTTGACGCCATCCTTCATGCGCCAGGGTAGCGACCAGCCGTTCAGTGTCACCACGGGGTTGTAGGGCCGGCCGCTCTTGGGATGCAGCGGCGGCTGGGTGGCCGGGTCGGTAAAAATGGGCGCTTCGGGCAGGCTCGCGGCGCCAGCCCTGGAAACCAGTCCGGCACCGAGCACCACGGCTCCGGAACCTTTCAAAAAATCACGGCGATCCATCGCTATCCCTTTTCAGTGTCCGCCGCCGGCATCGGCAGCTGTTGAAGTACTTGCGGTCATCGACACGTCACTCGTGCCGCCACTGCTGAGACTGATCTGCAGGTTGCTTTCCGCAATCCAGAAATCCTTCTTCGCCTGGATGGCCGCGTTGGCGCCGGCGATCTGGCTGCGTGTATCGGCCAGCAGCTCCCAGACGCCGATCAGCATGCCGTTGTAGCGCAGCAGGGTTTCCTCGGAGATCTGCTGTCTCAGGGGCACGATCCTGTCCTGGTACTGGCGCGCCAACTCATCGGCCGCACGGTAGGCGGCGTAGGCGGCGCGCACTTCCGATTCGGCATTGACCGCGATCTCGGCCACCCGGTGCATGGCCTGGGTGTACAGCGCCTCGGCCTTGGTCACGCGGGCGTCACCCCAGTCGAATATGGGCAAGGTGACCTCGATTTCGTAGCCGCTCTTGTTAGGCTCATCCGTTGTCTGGCTGTTCAGGTAGCTGACATCGAGGACGTTGATGAGACGGGTCGACTTGGTCAGCCCGAGACTCTTCGCCAGTCCCTCGGTCTCGAGCTTGGCCATGCGAACGTCCAGGCGGTTGTCCATGGCCTGCTGCAGGATGTCCTGTTCGGACAAGAGCGTGTCAGGCAGCTTGGGCAGCCGGTCGGGCAACTTGAAATTGCGCTGCGCCCCGCCCAGCCCCATCAGACGTGTCAGGCGTTCGCGCTCGCTGACCGCCTTCTGCCGGGTCCTGACCAGTTCAGCCGTCATTTCTGCATGAAACAGCTGCTCACGTTGCTGACGCAGCTGGCTGAAGTTGCCGACATCGGCCATGCGTTCGGCCAGCTTGGCCCCGGCCTGCGCGGCCGTATTGACGGCGTCCATGTATTTGACAGCCTCCTGGGCCGCCAGCGCCGCGTACCAGGCTTTCCGTGTGGCCTGTGCCAGGCGCAGGGTATCGCTGGCCACCTTGATCTGGGTCGTTTCGAATCGACGACGTTCTATTTCTGAACGGGTGCTCATGGTGAGCAGATCCATGAAGTCGAACAGGAATTGCTGGCCGGTTTCGCGTATGCCGCCGCCGGACAGGGTTTCGTACTTGAAGGTGGGATTGTGCAGGCGCCCCACCTGCACCAGGTCGGCCTCGGCGATCCCCAATTCGGACAGGCTGGCCTGCAGCCCGCGGTTGTTGAGGACGGCGATCTTGACCGCGCTGTCCACGGTGAGCGGCTCGGCCAGCAGGCGCTTCACCTCGTCGGCGACGCGGGCCGAGTCCTCTTCGGTCTTGATGGGCCGCGGGGTCACGCCCATGCGCTCGCTGGTGATCGCGGTCACGTTGTCGAGCCCCCCATCCTCGCTGAATGTGGCGCAGCCCCCCAGAAAAGCCACGCTGGACAGCACGACGAGCAACTTGGGCGCTGGAAAGTCAGGTGTCATCATGGTTATCCTCGTTTGCACACACGGCGCCATGTGGCGCTCGCATGTCGGTATCCTGATGGCGCCGCCCCAACATCAAGCTGACAGGTGGATTACAAATCTGTAACGCGACCCGCCACCCGGAGCGAGCTGTGGCAGGATGCTGGCATCCGGTTCGAACCCCCGAAGATGAAAATCCTGATTGTCGAAGACGAGCCCAAGACGGGCGCTTACCTGAAGCAGGGCCTGACCGAGGCAGGATTCGTCACGGATCTCGCCCGCGATGGCTGGGAAGGACTGGAGCTCGCCCGGGAGGGCCACTACGACCTGATGATTCTGGATGTAATGCTGCCCGGTCTCAATGGATGGCAGGTGCTCGAAGGCGTGCGCCGGGCCGGAATCGACGTGCCGGTGCTGTTCCTGACCGCACGCGACCAGGTGGAAGAGCGGGTCAAGGGGCTCGAATCGGGCGCCGACGATTATCTGGTGAAGCCCTTCGCCTTCGCAGAACTGCTGGCCCGTGTACGCTCCCTGGTGCGGCGCGGGCATGCCGCGCTGGAATCCGCCGTGCTCAAGGCGGCCGACCTGGAACTCGACCTGCTGCGGCGACGGGCCATCCGGGCGGGGCGCAAGATCGACCTCACGGCCAAGGAGTTCGCGCTGCTGGAACTGTTCCTGCGCAGGAAGGGCGAGGTGCTGCCCCGCAGCCTGATCGCCTCGCAGGTCTGGGACATGAACTTTGATTCCGACACCAATGTCATCGACGTCGCGGTGCGCCGGCTCCGGGTCAAGATCGACGAGGGGTTCGAGCCCAAGCTCATCCACACCGTGCGCGGCATGGGCTACGTGCTGGAAATCCTGCCGGATGACGCGGCGCCATGAAACCCTTGTCGCTCACCACCCGGATCAGCCTGCTGTTCGCGATTTCCGCTTCGCTGGTGCTGCTAGCAACCGGACTTTTCCTGACACGCGTGGTGGAAGCGCATTTCGAAGAAGGCGACCGGTACGAACTCAGCGGCAAGCTGGAACTCGTCCAAAACCTGTTCCGGCAGGCCCGCAGCCGGCAACAGCAGGACATGCTACCCCGGCAGTTGAGCGATGCCCTGGTCGGCCATCATGGGCTGGCGGTCGTGGTGACGGATGCGGCAGGCGATGTCTGGTTCGCCACCGCGGGGGCCGAATTCCCCAGCGCGCTATTGCAAGCCTGCCGGGGTCGTCCGGCCGATTGCGGACCCGGCATCCTGCATCAATGGCGGCAGGACGGAATGAACTATCGCGGGATGGCACAGGCCATCACGACGGGCAGCGGCCAAACCTACACCGTGGCGGTGGCGCAGGACATCCAGCACCATGTGCTGTTTCTGGAGAAGTTCCGGGCCTTGCTGGCCATCGCCATCGCACTGGCTTCGCTGGCAACCGCCGGCCTGGGCTGGATCGCCACCCGCTGGGGCCTCTCGCCCGTGCGCCAGGTCACCCGCGTCGTGTCCAGCATCTCGGCTGAACGCCTGGCAGACCGCATTCCGTCACAAGGCCTGCCCGGCGAACTGCAGCCCCTCGCGACCGCATTCAACGCCATGCTGTCCCGTCTCGACGACTCCTTCCGCCGGCTATCCGAATTCTCTTCGAATATTGCGCACGAGCTGCGCACCCCGATTTCCAACCTCATGACCCAGACCCAGGTGGCGCTTTCCAGCGCGCGCGACAAGGACGAGTACAAGGAAGTGCTCTATTCCAGCCTGGAGGAATACGAGCGCATGGCGCAGATGGTGGGCGACATGCTCTACCTTGCCCAATCCGACAACGGCCTGCTCAGGCCGGGCCGGGACAATGTCGACCTGGCGGCCGAGACCCAGGGCCTGTTCGATTACTTCGAAGCCTGGGCAGAAGAACGCGGGGTATCACTGCAGCGGACAGGGTCCGCGACCATTCCCGGCGACCGCCTGATGCTGCGGCGTGCACTCAGCAACCTCCTCTCGAACGCCATCCGGCACACGCCGCCCGGACAGACCGTGCAGGTGATCCTGGAAAGCGACGGGGTCAAGGCCACCATTGCTGTCGAAAATCCGGGCCCTGAAATCCCCGCAGAGCATCTCGACAGCCTGTTCGACCGCTTCTACCGCGTCGACCCTTCGCGCCAACGCAAGGAAGACGGCGCCGGACTCGGTCTTGCGATCGTGAAATCCATCGTCGACGCGCACGGTGGCTCGATCAGCGTGACATCCACCCATCAAAGGACACGCTTCAAACTTACATTACCCGTGTTGGAGAAGTGATATGGAGAACTGTTGGGGTGCGAGGGGCATTTCAAGCAATGCCGCATGCCCGACAACAGCTTGGTTTGGCAGTTCATCACCAAGCGGCTTGGACAAGCCGGTGTCCGGTGCCGTGTGGCTGCAGACAGATCGAATCGAAAACCCTTTGTCGCTTTGGGTCGAGGAGCGCGCACCGTCTGGATTGGCTGCTACCCGGTGATGATCGGACGTTAAATGGCGCTTGCGTAGCATTGCCCAAGCGTTTGTTCCTGGCCGATCTGAGCCGTTTCGGCCGCGGAAACGGGTGCGGGAAGGGAGGCAATAAACAATGCCTTGAAGGCATTAATTAAACCTGCATGCCAGATTGCGCTGCGCGGGTTTACTGAGCCAAGTAGTGTGCGCCGTGCGCCGTGCGGCATGCTGATATGTAGCGAAAGCTAGCAACCTAGAAACCGTGTTGGCAGCTTATCCTGACAAGCTTCAGGCCCAACGCACCCTCTTTCGGGTTTCGTATCAAGCACCCACTGAAAATGTTCTCGACTGGAAATTGGCTCGACGGCCTCAGTACCTCTGGCTTACCCGGCTTGACTGGGTCATCGGAGCGCGCTGAACCAGCGCAATGTACTTGCCCTCCACGCAGGGACAGGCTTGAGAACGCTCGATCAGCAGTGCGGTATGCCACTCCTGCAGTTCCAGTTCGGCCAGCCTGTCCGCACGGGCCCGTATCGCCTGAAGGCGATCGAGGTAGGTTTTGCACTCCGACGGGGTCATCAGCATCATTCCGTAACCACCGCGACAGGCCTCCAGATCCCCAGCCAGTGCCCCGGTGCCCGCGGTCAGTGATGCACAGGCCAACGCGCCGACGGTGATGATTCGATGGATGGATTTCATGGTGATCTGAATGTGTCTCGGTCGATGTCGGAAAAGAGGGTTTTACCAGGCCAGCCGAATGCCGCTCCGGTTGTTGTCGACAACCTTGGCGCTCAGGCGGGACGAGGCAGCATGGGGGACCAGGCGCTGAAAATCGACGACATCCAGCTGGGTGCCGACCGGAAAGGAGATGCCGCCATGGTTGAGAACCAGGGCCCGCTCGTCGATCCGGTTCACACGATAGAGGCCGATGCTGCGCCCCCGGTACCACACGTTCACGATGGGCAGTCCTGCCACATTGGCTGGGACATTTCCCGTCTGGGCCGATCTTGCATTGATGTGCTCCATGTCGTCTCGCTCCTTATTTTGTGTTGTCTGCTCAAGGTGCCCGGGCACTTCGTGAGGGAGGCTCCGGCAACCAAATGCCAGCCTGAAATGGCCAGAATTGCGTGAGGACAAGACTAACGTGTCCAGGCAACGAAAAGAATACTTGAGTTATTTAGTAGGACTAAAGGAATCTTTAGTCACCTGACGGCAAGCCGTTCGAGCTGCAGGGCCCAATGGCTGCCCTGTGCAGGAATTCAGGGTTGCGGCGTTTGCTGCTGGGCCGTAGACCAGAGCCGCAACAGTTCGGCCAGGGTCCGGACCCCCGCCTTGCGCATGATGTTGAAGCGGTGGACATCCACGGTGCTGTCGTGGATTTCGAGCTGGGCTGCGATTTTCTTGGTGTGGCAGCCCGCTGCAATCAGTTCCATCACCGCCCGTTCCCGTGGCGTGAGTGCGTCGAAGCGCGCCATCGCTTCATTCAGCGCCCGCCTGGTATGCCAGTGCTGCTGGTCGTCTTCCAGGCAGGCTTGAATGCGGTCGATCATTTCCTGCCCGTTGAACGGCTTCTCGATGAAATCAGCTACCCCGGCCTTGAGGGCGCGGACCGCCATCGGCACGTCGCCGTGTCCGGTGATGATGACCGTCTGCAGTGCGACGCCCTGCTCCTGCAGTTTCTGATGCAGCAGCAGCCCCCCCATGCCCGGCATGCGCACGTCCAGCAACAGGCAACCGCGCATGTCGGGATGGGCCACATCCAGGAAGGCCTCGGCCGAAGCGAAGCTCTGGTAGCGCAGGCTGACCGACTGCAACAGCGCCCCCAGTGCTTCGCGAACCGCTCCGTCGTCGTCGACGATATAGACAGTCGGTGCGCTCGGGGTCATTGGCGGTCCGCCCGATCCAGACTGAACATGAAGGTGCTCCCTCCCCCGGGATTCGCAGCGTAGCGCAGGATGCCGCCATGGGCTTCGACGATGGAGCGGCTGATGCTCAGACCCATACCCAGTCCCCCTTCTTTTCCGGTTACGAACGAGTCGAAGATGCGTTCGGCCAGCGCCGCATCCACCCCGCTTCCGTTATCGCTCACTTCAATGTAGACCTGTTGCGCATCGTAGGCTGTCTTCAGCGTGATTTTTCGCTCGCCGGGTTGCGACAGAACTTCGTCCATGGCGTTGCGTGCCAGATTGAAGACCACCTGTTCCAGCAGGACGTGCTCGCCATGAACAGGCGGCAAACCTTCGGCCAGATCCAGGACCATCTCGACCTGCTGCGACTGGGCCTCGTGTTCGAGCAGGGCCGCCACTTCAGAAGCGGTATGGCCGAGATCCACCGGTACAAACTGGAGCTCCTGCTTCTGGACGAAGCGGCGCACCCGCCGCACGATTTCGCTGGCACGACTTGTCTGGGTATTGATGGCATCGAGCCAGGACTTGATCTGGCCCGGGTCACCGCCGTCTTGCAGGACGCGCTGACCGGCGACGCAATACATGGAAATGGCGGCCAGCGGCTGGTTGATCTCATGGGCAATCTCGGTGGCCATTTCGCCCATGCTCGACAGGCGCGAGACATGGGCCAGTTCAAGCATGTGCCGGCGCTCGCGCCGTTCGGATTCCTTGGTTCGGGTGATGTCGGTGACCATCACGTAGAAGCCGCGCACCGTTCCCTGGGGTGAAATGTCCGGCAGGTAGGCCACCACCACGTCACGCATTCCCACACCCTTGTAGGCGACCTGGCCTTCGAATTCCACCGCTTTGCCAGCCAGTGCCTGATCGATGTAGGTCTGAAGCGCGTGATAGGCGGTATCCCCCAGCAGTTCATGCATGGTTTTGCCATAGATCTCCCGCGGCTTCTGGTCAAAGAATCGCTCGTACGCCATGTTGTTGAAGCGGTAGCGCTGCTCGGCGTCCACATAGGCGACCAGCACCGGCAGATGGTCCACCACTTTTTCCATGACCTGGGCGAGTGCCTTGTTGCGGCTGATGGCAAAGGCAAGCGCGCCCGCAACCAGGAAAGCGAACAGCACCAGCACACCATAAATTGTCCACAACTTTTTCAGCAAGGCGACGTTGGCCGCCTGCAGGGCAGACTGCGAAAGCTCGACGGCGATTGTCCAGTAATAACGCTCCGCATCGACCGGCGTCGAAAACAGCGGTCCGCCTGCAGGCATCTTCTCGCCGAGCAGGGGGTAGACCCGCTCGAACTTGATCCATGACGCTGCGGTCTGATGAACGCCGGACGCGTCCGGCTGCAGCTGCTGCCAGAATTCGGGCAGCAGCTGCGCCAAGCTGCGGTCGGCCCGTTCCGGGAGCACGAATCCCCACTCGTCCTGCGGGGTGGGGCCGATGAGCCAGTAACCCTCGGCATTGAGCAGCCAGATCTTGCCAGCCTGCCCTTCCAGCACATTCAACTTCTCGCGCAGGCGTTGTCCCAGATAATTGAGCACCACCATGCCACGAATCAGCCCCTGATTGTCGGCTACCGGGACGCTGAAGCGGATGGTCGGCTTGGGTGGATTCTCGATGCTCCCGTGCTCGATGTTGAGATCGAACGGCGAGACGTGAATCTGCCCGGGGGCCAGCCAGAGCGTTTCCTCAAAGTAGGGGCGGTCATGCTTGTCCTGAAGGTTCGGGTCCGTGACGATCCTGGGCGTACCATTATTGAAATCGACGCGCACTTCCTCCATGCCACCCAGGCCGATGAAGCGAATCTGATCGTAGATCCGTTTCTGTCCGGCCAGCCCCTGATACTCGATAGCCAGATCACGCCGGGCACCGGGGCCTGGGGATTCCAGGTAGTTCCTGATCGCATTGTGCTGCGACAGATAGCGCAGGTCGGAGAGGACGGCGTCCATTTCCTGGTGAATGGCACTTACCGCCAGTTTGATGACCCGATCCTGCTCGGCCTGAAGCAGACTCAGGTCGTTGGCGGATTCGGCCTGGTAGTAGGCAAGGAAAGGAATGGCGAGCAGCGCGGAAAATACCAGCCCGAGCAGCAGGGAGAATTGAACGAACTGGCGGGCATTGACCTGCACCACCCGGTGGATGGTATGGGCCTGCGTAAACCATGATCCAGGCAGTTTCAACTTGGGACTCCGGATATCACATTTCGCATGATGCCTGATTCAGCGGGAACCCGGGCTATACCTTATTATCAACGAAAGCGTCCAGGCATTCCCGGACCCGGGCTCGCGTCCGTGCAAACTGATTCATTCAGGCAGCTTAACAAGGTGCAATAAAAGGAAACATGGATGGCAAGAAAACTGGCAATCATCCTGGCGATATCGATGCTGGCATTCGTCGTGTGGGGGCTGTTCTTTGAAAACAATGCCACAACCATCATCATCAATGGCCAGCCAGTGACCGGTCCGCTCAAGGGTGCGATCGGCGCAGGTGGCATGGTCGTGGCACTGATCGCGCTTTTTTGTGTGGCGACCCTCATGGTTTTTATCTTCGCCGGTCTGGGCATCATTGTTCTGGGAGGCCTCCTCGTGCTCGGCATGATTCTGGCGGGTGTTGCTTTCCCCTTTCTGCTGCCACTGCTCGTTCCCCTGGCTGTCGTCTGGGGATTCATCGCCCTCGCGCGTCAGAAATCCTGAACACACTGGATGATTGCAACGGCCACTCATGAAGCGCTAGACAAGTTCAGGGCGACCTGAGCGCTGAAGTCAGGGAGGCCAGGCCGTGGCAACCGGTTGCGGAGACGTGTTGTTGGTCGCAGCCTGTGGCGAAGCAGTCATAGTGAACCTGTAGCATAACTGCGGGACAATCCGCATACCCCGGAAGCCATCGATCAAGAACCCGCATGACCCGTATCCTTCATTCCCCGCTTCCCGACCTGCCGGATGATCTGAGTGCACTGGCCGAGCTTGCACTGGATCTGCGCTGGTCGTGGAGCCACGCCACCGACGTCCTTTGGTCGCACATCGACCCGGAGTTGTGGGCGCTGACCCACAATCCCTGGCTGATTCTGCGAAACGTTTCCGGCGAAAGACTGCGCACCCTGGCAGCCGATGCCGACTTTGTCGCCCGCCTGCAAGGCCTGGTCGAGGAACGCAAGGAGTGGCTGGCGAGCCAGACCTGGTTCCAGACCGCGCACCCGCAGTCCGGGCTCGGAACCGTTGCCTACTTCAGCATGGAGTTCGGGCTGTCCGAATCATTGCCGATCTATTCCGGCGGTCTCGGCATCCTGGCCGGCGACCTGCTGAAGACAGCCAGCGATCTGGACGTGCCGATGACCGGCATCGGCCTGCTCTGGCAGCAGGGCTACTTCCGCCAGTGCATGAACGCACAGGGCGAGCAGCTGGAATTCTTTCCCTACAACGATCCGGCCCAGCTGCCGGTGCAGCCCGTGCAGGACGAAAATGGCGAACGTCTGCGCGTGGAACTGCCGTTTCCCGGACGCAACCTCATCCTGCGCGTATGGCAGGTACAGGTCGGACGGGTGCGCCTTTATCTGCTGGACAGCAACGATCCGCTCAACACCCCGGCCGACCGCGGCATCACCGCCGAACTGTATGGCGGCGGATCGGAAATGCGCCTGCAGCAGGAAATCTGCCTTGGCGTCGGCGGCTGGTCGCTGCTGCGTCGCCTTGGCATCCACCCCGACATCTGCCATCTCAACGAGGGTCACGCGGCTTTCGTCGTCCTGGCCCGCGCATGGCGCCACATGCGCGATCACGGCAGCGACTTCCACACTGCCCTCAGCGCCACCCGCGCCGGCAACGTCTTCACCACCCACACGCCGGTCGCCGTCGGATTCGACCGCTTTGCCCCGGCCTTGCTGGAGCGTTACATGGAAACGGCCCGGCAGCGCTTCGGCGTTTCGCCGCGTTCGATACTCGCGCTTGGCCGTGAAAATCCCGATGACGATGACGAGCCACTCAACATGGCCTATCTCGCCATCCGTGGCAGCGTGCTGGTCAATGGGGTCAGCCTGCTGCATGGCAGCGTCAGCCGACAGCTGTTTCAACCGCTGTTCCCGCGCTGGCCGCAGCATGAAGTGCCCGTCACCCACGTCACCAACGGCGTCCATGTGCCCTCCTGGGACTCGGCGGAAGCCGACCGCATCTGGACCGATGCCTGCGGCAAGGAACGCTGGCTCGGCGAACTGGCGCAGCATGAAGAACAGGTACAAAGACTCTCCGACCGAACCCTGTGGGACATCCGCACCCAGTGCCGACAGCGCCTGGTCGACTTCGCGCGCGACCGCCTGAAACGCCAATACTCCGTGCGCAATGCGCCGGCCGAGCGCATCGCGCAGACACCAAACCTCCTTGATCCCAACACGCTCACGCTCGGCTTCGCCCGTCGCTTTACTGCCTACAAGCGGCCCGACATGCTGCTCGCCGATCCGGAACGCTTGCATCGCATGCTCACCCACCCGCTCCATCCGGTACAGCTCATCATTGCCGGCAAGGCGCATCCCAAGGATCAAACCGGCAAGGCGATGATCCGTCGCTGGAACGCATTCATCGACAGCCGGCCGGAACTGGCCGGACACGTGGTGTTTCTCACCGACTACGACATGCTGATCGCCGAACAGATGGTTCAGGGTGTGGACGTGTGGATCAATACGCCGCGCCGACCGTGGGAGGCTTGTGGCACCAGCGGCATGAAAACCCTGGTCAACGGCGGACTCAACCTGTCGGAGCTGGATGGCTGGTGGGCGGAAGCTTATGCACCGGAATTTGGCTGGGCACTGGGGGACCGTGACGAACACGACAGCGACCCTGCATGGGATGCAAAGGAAGCGTCCGAGCTCTATCGGTTGCTGGAAGAGGAAGTCGTCCCGCTTTTCTACCTGGACCGTGATGACCAGGGCTGTCCGCGCGGATGGGTGGCCAAAATGCGCGCCAGCATGAGCGCCCTGACCCCGCGTTTCAGCAGCAACCGCATGTTGCGCGAATACGTCGAACGTCTCTATCTTCCTGCCGCGGCACTTTACACAGCACGCCAGGACGCGGCGTTTAGCCAGCGTCTGTGCGCCTGGCAGGATGCCCTCGTCCAGCACTGGGATCGCATCCGCTTCGGCGAGCTGCGTGTCAACGAAGAAAATGGTGGCTGGCAATTCAGCGTTCCGGTCTATCTTGACGACCTCGACGCCGATTTCATTGCCGTCGAGCTCTTCGCGACATCGCCCGACGGAAGTCCAGACGAACGCCACATCATGCAGCGCGGCGCTTCCCCGGTCGGCGCCGTCAACTGCTACACCTACAGCATCAGCATTCCAAAATCCCTTTCTGCCGGAGATTACACCCCGCGCATCGTTCCGGCGTTTGCGGGCGCCATGGTGCCGATCGAGGCGCCTCACATTCTCTGGTATGGCTGAACCCGCTCAGTCATTTAATGCAGGGTGGATGCGACAATCTCATCAATGAATACCCATGCAGCGGACGCAGTCGGGCGACCGGAGGTGTCCGGGGCGGGGCAGCACCCCGATTTCAGTGTCCCCGCAGGCTGCGCACTATAATTGCCAGCATCCCAACCCTTATCGGATAGCCCATGAATCTGGAAAAGGTCGTATTCGGTTTCTTCATCATCCTGGCGATGACGCTCAATTTCGGTTTCGTGTATGGCGACATCGAAAACCCGGCCCATCATCATGTATACGAGCTGTTTTTCGCCATCGTCGTCAACCTTATCGCTACCGTGCTCAAGTTCGGCGAACGTACGCAGATCGGCGCCATCCACCTCGCCAGCAGTCTGGTGGCGGATCTGGGACTGCTGGCCGCTGCCTGGATCTGGGCTTCGGCTGTCTATATCAATGGCACGGGCCTGACACCGGACGTCACCGCCAGCATCGTTTCGATGTCGGCGGGTGCGCTGGTCGCCAATATCCTGTCGGTGATCATGCTGCTGGTGGAAACCGTGATGTTCCGCCGCTGAGATGCACAACACGCTGTTCCTGATCCTGCGGCGCATGCGCGCGCCGCTGATCTTCCTGATCCTCAGCTATGCCATCGCCCTCCTGGGCATGACGCAGATCCCTGGGGTCGATGCCGAAGGGCAACCCGCACCCCCCATGGACTTTTTCCATGCTTTCTACGTGGTGAGCTATACCGCCACCACCATCGGGTTCGGTGAACTCCCCGGTGCCTTCAGCGAGGCGCAGCGTGCATGGATTATCGTCACCATCTATATGACGGTGATCGTCTGGCTGTACAGCATCGGCTCCATCCTCGGCATGCTGCAGGACCCGTCGCTGTTGCGCGTTGCCAGGCTCAACCGGTTCGAGTCCCGCGTCAATCATCTGCGCCACCCCTTCCATCTGATCGCCGGCTGCGGCGAGACGGGCACCCTCCTGATGCATGCCCTGGACAGCCGTGACCAGCAGGCAGTCGTGCTGGACATCGATCCGGAGCGGATCGGCGCACTCGAACTGGGCCAATACCATCTGGACATTCCTGCCCTGGCCGCCGATGCCGGCCTGCCGGAAAACCTCCTCACTGCGGGCCTTGGACACCCGCTTTGCGCCGGGGTGATCGCCCTCACCAACGACGACCGTGCCAACCTGAGCATCGCGGTGACGGTCAAGCTGCTGCGTCCGGAACTGCCGGTACTGTGTCGGGCCGACACCCTTGAAACCGCCGCCAACATGGTCTCGTTCGGCACCGACGAAGTCGTCGTCGCTTTCGAGGTGTTCGGCGAGCACCTCGCCATGGCGGTCAACTCGCCGGGCCACCACCTGCTGTACCAGTGGCTTACCGGCGTACCCGGCGAGCCACTGATCGAGCCGCTGGAGCCGCCGCGGGGCAAGTGGGTGGTTTGCGGCTACGGACGTTTCGGCAAGGCCATCACGCATCACCTGAGACGAGTCGGCATCGAACTGGTGGTGGTCGAGGCGACGCCGGACAAGACCGGCTGCGACGACTGCATCGTCGGCAGCGGCGCCGAGGCCCATACCCTGCTGGAAGCCGGGATCGATCAGGCGGTCGGCATCGTCGCCGGCACCGACGACGACATCAACAACCTGTCGATCGCCATGACCGCGCGCGAGATCAATCCCGACCTGTTCACCGTGCTGCGGCAGAACCGCCATGCCAACGCGCCGCTGTTCCAGAGCTTCAAGGCCAGCGTCACCATGCAGCCTTCCAGCATCATCGCTCACGAGTTCCTGTCGCTGCTCACCACCCCCCTGCTCTCCCGGTTCCTGTACCTGACCCGGGAGCATGACGATGCCTGGGTCGACGTGCTGATCAGCCGTATTGCGGCAGTGCTGGAAAACACGGCGCCTGAGGTGTGGGATATCGAGTTCACCCACAGTCAGACCGAGGCTGTATGGGAAGCCATGCGTGATGGCATGCCGGTCCCCCTGCAAGCCCTCACGCGCAACCCGGTTGACCGCGACACCCCCCTGGCCTGCATTCCCCTGCTGCTGCAGCGTGGCGAGACGGCGACCCTCATGCCGGAGCCGGAGACTCTGTTGCAGGCCGGCGACCACCTCTTGTTCTGCGGCGAACACTTTGCGCGCAACCAGCAGGCTCTGGGTCTCTACAACTTCAATGTGCTGAGCTATCTTCTCACCGGCATGGATGCCCCGGGCGGCAATATCTGGCGCTGGTTCGAACGGGTCGCCGGAAAAGTCCCCAAACTGCCGCGCCAAGCCGACAATCCTTCCGGCTGAAAGCCGGAACTGTGTTTTACCCGCGCAGGTCGCCAGCAGGATGACGCTGCCAGATCAGACTGTCATCCCGCCACACCTCTCTCACCCGGTGGAACGGGATGCTATGCGCCACCCCTTCCTCATCAACCAGATCAAAGAAAATCGGGTTGTCGACATCCCAGGTGATTTCGCGCAAATCGACCTACAACGATCAGGAAAACCTGCTGCGGGTGGTGTGGCAAAGATAAGCGGAACAACAGTCCATACGTCCCAGGCTACTGACTGGATCCTGGGCACCTCGCTCGCAACCATGGACCAGAACGGCACAGCACACAAGATTGTCGCCATTTAAATGGGATCTTGCTATCCTGAAACAGCAAGATGCAATTTGTTTGTAACTCATAATTCAACTACCCATACGCAGGAGGTTCAATGGCCGCACTCACCCAATCCAAGATCGATCAACTCGTCACGCAACTCAAGCGGGAATACCAGACGCTGTTGAGCGAAGTGCGCGAGGAACTGAAAAACTCGGGCAATCAGCATCGTATCGATCTGCTGAATGGCGAACCGGGGGACAGCGGCGACGAGTCGCTGGCGACATCGCTGGTGAATTTGAACCTGACCACGCTGGACCGGCATATCCATGCTATCCGGGATATCGAATCGACGTTCAAGCGCATCGAGAATGACGAGTATGGCGTGTGCATCGACTGTGGTGATGAGATTGCCTTCAACCGCCTGCAGGCCTACCCGACCGCCAAGCGCTGCATCGTGTGTCAGGAAAAACGCGAGAAGCAGTATGCCCGTGAAGGCCATTAAGCGAGATTGGCCTGTATAGCGGCAACAATGCCGCCTCCTAACAAGCAGGCGTCAACCTGTTTTCCCTGTCGAACAAGGGAGTCAAGCATGAAAACCCCTCTTCAAATCACCTATCGAGACCTGCCCCATTCGGATGCGTTGGACACTCACATCCGCGAGAAGGCCGAAAAACTGGAGCAGCTCTTTACCGGTCTCATCGGTTGCAGGGTGGTCGTGGAGCAACCCGCCAGGCACCACCAGCAGGGCAAGCCATTCAATATTCACATCGATCTGACTGTCCCGGGTTCGGAAATCGTGGTGGACCGGCAGGAAAACGAGGATGTCTACGTTGCGTTGCGCGATGCCTTCGACGCCGCCAGGCGACAACTGGACAATTACGTCCGTCAGCTCTGATTGGCACCGATGCCGCCTGCGGAGCAAGACTCGAACGCGATGGCAGAACCGGCCGACGAACAGGCTGAACTGATCCGCAATCTGGGTGACGCGGCCTGCTACGATCACGCAGTCGGGCCGGTGCAGCATCTGGAAACCCACATATCGCACGTCCTGCTGAGCGGGAAATACGCTTACAAGATCAAGAAGCCGCTCGACCTCGGGTTCCTGGATTTCAGCACCCTCGACAAGCGTCGCCATGTCTGCGAGGAAGAAGTGCGGCTGAACCGCCGGCTGGCGCCGGCCTATTATCTTGGCGTGGTTCCTGTCACGGGTTCGTCCGCTGTGCCGCGCGTCAACGGCAGCGGCGAAGCGATCGAATATGCGGTGATGATGCGCCAGTTCCCACCGGATGCCACGCTCGACCGGCTCGATGTCCAGGGCCGCTTGACGGCAACGCATGTCGAAGCCATCGCGACCACCATCGCTCGTTTTCACCTGCAGGACTGCGCCCGTGCCGGAACGGACAGCCCGTGGGGCGACCCGCAGCAGGTCTGGCAACCGGTGGCACAGAATTTCCTCCAGATCGAACCCCGGCTGACCACCGATGCCGACCGCCAGGCGCTCGACGCCCTGCAGCACTGGAGCAAGAGTGAGCATGCGCGCCTTACCCCGCTGTTGGCCGCGCGCAAGCGCGATGGCTATATCCGGGAGTGCCACGGCGATCTGCATCTCGGCAACCTGGCCTGGGTGGACGACCATCTGCTGGTGTTCGACTGCCTCGAATTCAATCCAGTATTGCGCTGGATCGACATTCAGTCAGAAGTCGCTTTCTGCTACATGGACCTGCTGCAGCGCGGCCACCCGAAGTGGGCCTGGCTGTTCCTCAACATCTGGCTGGAAAAGACCGGCGACCACGGCGGCCTCGCACTGCTGCGCTATTACGCTGTGTACCGCGCGCTGGTGCGGGTCAAGGTTGCCGTGCTGCGGGCCGGACAAACCACCGGGGCCGCGCACGAAGCCGTGCTGGCCGAAGCGCGCGCCATTCTGGACTTGGCGACGACGCTGACCCGCCCTCTTCCCCTGCGCCTCGACATCACGCATGGGCTGTCCGGCTCGGGCAAGACCACCGTCACCCAGACCCTGATGCAGCAGCCGGGCGCGATCCGCCTGCGCTCCGATGTCGAGCGCAAGCGCCTGGCCGGACTCGATGCCTTGGCACGCAGCGGTTCGGGTGTGGGCGAGCAACTGTATGCGGCCGACGCCACCCGCCGCACCTATTCCCATCTGGCTCGGCTGGCGGGTGAAGTGCTCGACGCCGGCTGGCCAGTGATCGTCGACGCTACCTTTATTGGGCGTTGGCAGCGCGACCTGTTGCGCGAACTGGCGCAATCGCGCGGCGTGGCCTTTCATATCCTGGACTTCCAGGTGCCCGAAGCCACCTTGCGCGAACGGATTCTCCGGCGTTCACGTGCGGGCAGCGATGCGTCGGAAGCGGATCTGGACGTCCTGCTGCATCAGCTCGACAGCGAGGATCCGCTCGCCGCAGAAGAGCTGGCGGATGCAGCCAGAGTCGAACAGTAACGCCGTGACGCCTCAAAGAAACCATCTCAAGAGATTTCCACATTGCATTGATTGAAATCGATAATTACTAAATTGCCTGGCAGCGCCCTGCAGATTGACATGACCTGGATGTCGCAGATCGATCCGCTTCAGCAGGCAGATTGCACGATGTGCCCTGTCTCCGGCCCCAGGCTGACGGTCGAACGCGTGCGGCAAAGCCGGGGCAATTCAAACGCTCAGAGCGCGCGCCGCTAAATGAAGTGCGATGCCCGGGCCGACTCAGCTGGCAACGGCTTCGGCGCTGCCAGAATCCCCCTGGTTGTCCTTGACGCGCAGGCTCACCGTGGCGCCTGCCTTCATGCCCTTGACGCTGAAGGCGATATAGGGATCTTTCGACACCCCGCCGCCCCACTGCCCGTCGAGAACGGTCTTGCCGTTGAGCGTGACGATCACGCTGCTGATGAAGTGCGCCGGGACGAACTGGCCGGATTTGGCGTCCTTGCGCAGGCCGTTTTCCGAGGGATGCGAGATCAGTGCCTTGATTTCGCCGTTGCCGGCCCGCAGCTTGATGGGGATGGTCATGATCTTCTCCGGTTGATCGTCAGCGTGTTCACTCAACCGCCACAGCCCCCAATGGTGATCTTGACCTCTTTGGTGGAGGTGTAGAGTTTGCCGCCAGCCTTGACGATGGCGCGTACCTTGGCGGTTTCGCGCATCTTGATGCGGGTCGTCAGCATGCCGTCGAAATCGGTCAGGGTGTATTGCGCGATCAGCGGAGTAGGATTCTTCTCGGCCAGAATCGCGATGGATTCGACATTCGGCAGGGTGGTGTGGATTTCAACCGGCACCACTGAACCGTTCTCTGCGATATCGGGCGTTTTCACCACGACGCCCAGGGACGTCGTCGCCCCGCTTGCGCCGATTGCTGCAAGCGCGTCGCTCAGCCTGGCAGCGGAAAAAGCCGCGCTGTTCCAGTCCGCCAGTACCCGCCCGGGTTTCAGCAGGCCGGCCGCAACGGCCGATGCGATCAATCCGGCCGAACCGGCTGCCCTGAGCAACAATCTGCGTATCGTATTCATCCGATTCTCCCGTAAACGCGGCATTGCTTGCCGACCTGAAAACCGAAACCTGGCGTCAGGCTTCATTAAAGACGCAACATGCCAAACGTCAATGTGATGCGTCGAATAAGCAGCCAAACGGCAGCTTTCGGCCCGGTGCCAAACAATTAGAGCCATCCGATCAAGTCACTGGTTTCTCCTACTCCTTTGGGGGGATGGCAGAAAATCACACGCCATCTATATATCGATACGTGATGATGCAATCATGTGCCGCCCAAGGAGGTGCATATGAAACTCACTTTCTTATCTGCTTTTCGGGTGGCGATGTTTGGTGTGCTTGCCGTTGCCTATCCAGCCCCAAGCATGGCTCAGGATTCAGAGCAGGCTCTTCATGACTGGCTTCTAAAGCGACTGATGCAACCCTCACCGCACGAGCTGGAGCAGGAACGCAAGGGCAAAGTCTATATTTATGACGGCCTCTCCGAACGCGAGGTGGACTCGGCGCTGGACCAGGGTTTTGGTCGCATCCAGGCCATGATGTTCGTGGGGACAGTGAAGACCGATACGAGCGGCCAGCCTCTGCGAGATGCTGCAACCGGCAAGGTCATCGAGGAATCCCGGGGATGCAGCAGTCCTGAATGATCGAAAGGCTGGCCGGAGCAGGGCCGGAACAAAACGTCGCGGATTCGCAGCGGTGACCTTGCCTGAGAACGAAGCAGAATGGGGACGGTTCCGACTATGATTGCTGCTGTTGCTGCTCGGCTTGCAACTGCGACGGGCTCACCCCGGCTGACGACAGATAATCACGCACATGGCGCAACTCCTGTTTGGTGCAAGTATTGCTGTTGTGCGGACGATGCAGGAATCCTTCCACGCCGTTCAGCACCACGCGGAAACTCGCGCCGTGGTGGGGCTCCACTTTGGCGCCCAGATGCGTCAGCATCGACTCGACCTCGCGCCAGTGGACATTGCCGCTCACCGGCCCCTCGAAAATGGAACGCAGCAGGCTCTCGTGCTTGTGACTCATGGTTATTCCCTCGTCGTCGCGACATTTTCCAGCATAGGGCCTGAGCAGCGACAAGGCGAGCTCTAAACTGGCGATTCCAGCCCGTCGTCGGCCCTTCTGTCGATGATTCACGACTTCCAACTTTATCCCCCCCCTAGTACCCTAGGCCTTCCCCTACCCCTGCCCGCGCAGTGCACCCGGCTTATGAACGAACTGACACAACAATTCGGTTTCCCCTTTCTCCATGAGGCCTGGGTTCCACAGGTGCTGATGCTGATTTTCGCCGTCATCGCCATCAACATCATCGCCTACTACGTTCTGCATCACATCGAGAAGTTCGCCGCCCGCACCCTGGCCGTCTGGGACGACGCCCTGATCAAGTCCATCCGCAAACCCCTGACGCTCGTGCTGTGGGTGGCAGGGGCAAGTTTCGCCATCCGCATCGTGCATCAGCACCTCGGCACCCCCGTCTCCGATTTTGTCATACCGACCCGCAACACGATCATCATCGCCGCGCTGGCCTGGTTCCTGTGGCGGCTGATCAGCCAGGCGTCGCGCAATGTCCTCGCCCGCACCGAGGCGACCGGCGAGGGCATCGACCGCACCACGGTCGATGCCCTCTCGAAACTGGGCCGCTTCACCGTCATCATCGTCGCTACCCTGATCATCCTGCAGACCCTGGGGTTCAGCATATCCGGTGTGCTGGCCTTTGGCGGTATCGGCGGCATCGCCGTGGGCTTTGCCGCCAAGGACATGCTGGCCAACTTCTTCGGCGGCCTGACCATCTATCTGGACCGCCCGTTTATCGTGGGCGAATGGATCCGTTCGCCCGACCACGAAATCGAAGGCACGGTCGAATACATCGGCTGGCGCCATACCCGCGTGCGTGCCTTCAACAAGAACCCGATCTACGTACCCAATGCCCTGTTCACCACCATCGTGGTCGAAAACCCCTCCCGCATGACCAACCGGCGCATCAAGGAAACCATCGGCATCCGCTACGACGATCTCCACAAGATGGCCGCCATCACGGCCGAGGTGAAGGCGATGCTGCAGGCCCACCCCGAGATCGACACCAGCACCACCCTGATCGTCAATTTCAACGCCTTCGCCGGGTCGTCGCTGGATTTCTTCGTCTATACCTTCACCAAAACCGTCGAGTGGGTGCACTACCACGAGGTCAAGCAGGACATCCTGCTGAAAATCGCGGCCATTATCGAGGCCCACGGCGCCGAAATCGCCTTCCCCACCCGTACGCTGCATATCGAACCCACAGCAGACGCGATGCAAACGGGGAACTGATGGCAGTCACTTTACGGCGGTAGGCAGTGCTTTGCTGCGCGATCGTAGTGTCACGCAAACTTGCTACACGTTCACCGTTCGATGGAGGATCTTGCCGCCATTTTGGCGGCATTTTCCAGGCGAATCGTCTACGTACCCCGCTGCATCCCAGCAATGGCGTGGACCTTGGCCTCCAGCCTTGCCAATGCAGGGCCTGCCCGCCATACTGCCCATGTTGATCGATAGTTTTATCTGTCCTCTTCTGCCCTGATGGGCACTCAGTCGGCTGACCACATGGACAGCCGCACCGCGCTCCAACGGGGCGCCTCTTCCGCAGCCCAGCTGCGATCTTTCGAACATCCACCCCAGCTGGCGCACTGCACCGTCGCGCCACAGGTCAATCTTGAGGAATCGAAGCATGGCAAAAGAAGAACTGGTCGAAATGGAAGGCGTCGTCAACGAAGTGCTGCCGCAAACGCGCTTTCGCGTCACCCTGGACAACGGCTTCGAAATCACCGCCTACGCCTCCGGCAAGATGCGCAAGCACCGTATCCGCATCCTGGCCGGCGACAAGGTCACCATCGAAATGTCGCCCTACGACCTGACCAAGGGCCGCATCAACTTCCGCCACAAGGAAGCCTACTCGCAGCCGCAGCGCGCTGCCGCCAGAAGGTTCTGATGATCAGGTGCCGGGTTTGCGCAGCCCGCCCGGAATGAATCCCTACCCGTCTGCCGAATGAACAAGCCGCAACCAGACCTGTGTCCGCCCCCTGCACCGGGAAAGCCGCCCACGACCGACCCGGTCAAGAGCCACCCCCTCGGGGTCTGCCGGGTCTGCGGCGCCATTACCTACCGCAAGGAAGCCATCAACCAGCGCTGCGGGCGCAGCCCGCGCGGCCACCGTTGCAGCGGCACCTATGCCACCGCCGTGCGCGATGCCGTATGGAAGCGCTGCAGCAGTTGTGGCGGCACCGGCAAGCAGGGCGATGTGCCCTGCATCTACTGTCGCGGCATCGGCTGGAGCCTGGCGAAACCCTGGTGTTTTTAAGCCGCTCGAATCCGAAACATTCCTGCTCGCCCCTTCCCTTTTGTTGAATTCTGTAACAGAATTCAATCATGGAAAAAGCCCCCCTATCCGCCCGCGGCGGCAGTCGCCGCGGCGCCGGTCGTCCCCGCGGCGAATCGTCCAAAGTGATCCGCCTCCCTGTCAGGCTGGTGCCAGCGGTGCAATCGCTGCTGGCGGCGCCAGTCGGCACGCGGGTTCCCGACCCCCGTGCCACGTCGCTCGAGCGACCGCTGTTCGGCCACAAAGTCAAGGCGGGCTTCCCCTCGCCGGCGGATGACTTCGTCGAAGCCTGGCTCGACCTCAACGAACACCTGATCGAGCACCGCGACGCCACCTTCTTCCTGCAGGCCAGCGGCGATTCGATGATCGGCGCCGGCATCCAGGAAGGCAGTCTGCTGGTGGTCGACCGTTCGCTCGAAGCCCGCCACGGCGACATCGTCATCGCCGTGATCGACAACGAACTCACCGTCAAGCGGCTGGACAAGCGCCGCGGCCGGATACGCCTCGTCGCCGAGAACCCGGCCTACGCGCCGATCGAACTGCAGGACGGGCAGGAACTCACCGTCTGGGGGGTGGTCACCAGCGTCATCCAGCGGATCAAGCGCTGAACTGCGGCCGTTTCAAGCCATGATCTACGCACTCGCCGGATTGAAGCAATGAGTTTCGCACTCATTGATGGCAACAACTTCTACGTCTCCTGCGAACGGGTGTTCAACCCCGCGCTGGAAGGCAAGCCCATGGTCGTGCTGTCCAACAACGACGGCATCGTGGTAGCCAGGAGCGCCGAGGTCAAGGCGCTCGGCGTGAAGATGGGTGTGCCCTGGTTCCAGCTGAACGCGCTCGCCCGCATGCACCGCATCCTGGCTTACTCCAGCAACTACACACTGTACGCCGACATGAGCAATCGCATGATGCGCGTACTCGCCACCTATTCGCCGCAACAGGAGGTCTACAGCATCGACGAATGCTTTCTCGGCTTCGATGGCTTCCCGGCCGGCGAACTGGCCGCCATCGGCCAGCGCATCCGCACGCAGGTGAAGCAGTGGGTGGGCATCCCGGTGTGCGTCGGCATCGGCTCCACCAAGACGCTCGCCAAGCTGGCCAACCACTGCGCAAAAAAGAATCTCGCCGGCAGCGATGGCGTGTGCGACTTCGGGCAGATGCAGCCCGCCGAACTGGACACGCTGTTCGGCCGCATCGAGGTGGGCGAAGTCTGGGGCGTGGGCCGCCGCCTCACCGAAAAACTCACCGCCCGTGGCATCGCCACGGTGCGCGCCCTGCGCGACGCCGATGCCGTCACCCTGGGTGAAGCCTTCTCCGTCGTGCTGCAGCGCACCGTGATGGAATTGCGCGGCGTCTCCTGCCTGGCGCTGGAGGAGATCGCCCCCGCCAAGAAGCAGATCATTTCCTCGCGCTCGTTCGGCGCCTATGTTTACACGCTGGACGACCTCGAAGAGGCCGTCTCCACCTACATGGCTCGTGCCGCTGAAAAGTTGCGCAGCCAGGGCTCGGTGGCGGGTGCGATCCAGGTGTTCATCCGCACCAACCCGTTCAAACCCGATCACCCGCAATACCAGCGCGCACTCAGCATTCCCCTGCCCGCCCCCACCGCCGACACGCGCCTGCTCACCCGCGCCGCGCTGTGGGGGCTGAAGCACTTGTTCAAACCGGGCTATGCTTACCAGAAAGCGGGCGTGATGCTGATGGACCTGCGCGACGCCGGCATCGAACAGGGCCAGCTGTTCGACGCCGCCCCACCCGACCGGCCCGCGCTGATGCAAGTGATCGACCGCGCCAACGCGCAGTGGGGCCGCGGCACCCTCAAGCTGGCGTCGGAAGGCATGGCGAAGCCCTGGCAGATGCGGCGCGAACGCAAGTCGCCGGCCTACACCACCCGTTGGGAAGACCTGCCGAGAGTGAACTGAGATGTGCGGACGCTTTGCCCTGAAAAACCCCCAGGCGCTGAAGGCCGCGTTCGACCTGAAGGAGATGCCCGAGCTGCCACCGCGCTACAACATCGCACCCGCACAGGACATCGCCATCATCCGCGCCGACCCGGGTGGGCGGTATCTGTCGCTGGCGCACTGGGGGCTGATCCCCGCCTGGGCCAAGGCCGCCGACAGCAGCTATTCCACCATCAACGCGCGTGCCGAAACGGTGGACACCAAACCCAGCTTCCGCGCGCCCTTCAAGCGCCATCGCTGCATCATCCCGGCAGATGGCTTTTATGAATGGCACGAGGAAGGGGGCATCAAGATCCCCCATCACATCGGCCGCCAGGATGGCGCGCCGCTTGCCTTGGCCGGGTTGTGGGACGTGTGGAAAGGCCCGCAGGGCGAGGTGACCAGTTGCACCATCATCGTCACCGAGGCCAACGCGTTCATGAAGCCGCTGCACGATCGCATGCCGGTGATCCTTGCCCCACAGGACTATGCACGCTGGCTCGACCCGGACAATCACGACACCGCCAGTCTCAAGCAGTTGTTGGCTCCCGCTCCCGAAGACTGGCTCACCGAATGGCCGGTGAGTCGTGCGCTCAACAACCCTCGACACGAAGGCCCGGACTGTGTGGAGAAAGCCAACTGACACCCCAATCAGCCAATCAGCGCAGGCAGGGCTGTGTGATCCGTCCGCATGCGGACAGCCCCTCCCGCAGACCATCTAGAACGACGCTGCAGGATTTTTGCCGCGACAAAGAAATGAAGCCGAAAGCCACAAATACCCATGCAGCTTTCGGCTTCATTTGTTGGGCTCGCCGGCCCGACGCAATTTCTGTTGTCTGCGGCCGGCTAGAGTGCCCCGTTACGTTGGTTTGTCAGCCTAGTCGGAATACCCTTTCGGACCCGCCGAAGCACGCATTGCCTTGAGCGCCGCAGCGGCTTTTTCCTTGGCCGCCTGCTTCTCGGCTTCCTCCGCTTTGGCAGCCTGCTGCTTGCTTGCCTGATTCAGGACCACCTGCTGTTTCCCTGCCGGCGTGGCTTCGGCGAAAGTCCCGCTAATCCCCGCCGAGGCCCGCATTGCCTTGAGCGCCTCGGCCGCCCTTTGCTTGGCTGCCAGTTTTTCGGCAGCCTCTGCCTCTTTTTCACGCTGCGCATTCAGGATGCGCTGCTTCTCGCGTTCAGCCTTCTCGATCTTGGCCAGCTCTTCCTGACGCGCTTTCGCCTGGGCGGCTTCCTGGGACTGCCGCTGCTTTTCTTCCCTGAGCGCCAACTGTTGCGCCCGCTCGGCCTCACGCTTGCGTTCCGCTTCCTCTTTTGCCTGCTGGGCTTCAAGACGGGCACGCGCCTTCTTGATGTCCGCCTGCAGCTTGGCTCCGGTTTCGCGAATCCGCTCGCTTACCGAGTCCAGATCTTCTGCAGAAAGCGTGGCGGCGTCAGCAGCGGCCTTGCTGCTGTTCGCGCCGGCGGAATACGCGCTGAAGGGTAAAAAAGTGATCAGCGTCACAGCAGCGAGACGCGTTGCGTGCTGGATTTTCATGTGTGCATGTTCCTTATCATTGGTCGGATCTGGCCAAGGCAGGCCACTCCAGCGCTTCTCGCGACGATGCGAAAGGCACGATTACGGAATGACCTGTCCCCGTTACTCGTAAGACTAACGGCGGAACATGCAGCAATCTTTATGGTTATTTATGCCGGTATGGCTTCCTCGAACGTCAGGCTGACCTCTTCGCCTGCATCGATATCGATCGTTACCCGCCCCCCATGCGCCAACCTGCCGAACAGCAGTTCGTCGGCAAGCGCCTTGCGGATGGTTTCCTGGATCAGGCGTGCCATCGGGCGGGCGCCCATAAGCGGATCGAAGCCATGCTTGGCCAGGTAGGCCTTGAGCGCATCGGTAAACACCGCCTCGACCTTTTTCTCGTGCAGTTGCTCTTCCAGCTGCATCAGGAACTTGTCCACCACCTGCAGGACGACCGGCTCTGACAACTGCGCAAACGGAATGATCGCGTCCAGCCGGTTGCGGAACTCCGGCGTGAACATGCGCTTGATCTCCGCCATTTCGTCGCCGCTCTCGCGCGAATTGGAAAAGCCGATGCTCGACCTGTTGAGCATTTCCGCGCCCGCGTTGGTGGTCATGATCAGCACCACGTTGCGGAAATCGGCCTTGCGCCCGTTGGTGTCGGTCAACGTGCCGTGGTCCATCACCTGCAGCAGCACGTTGAAGATGTCCGGATGGGCTTTTTCCACCTCGTCCAGCAGCACGACCGCGTAGGGGTGCTTGCTGACGGCCTCGGTCAGCAGCCCGCCCTGGTCGAAGCCGACATAGCCGGGCGGCGCGCCGATCAGACGCGACACCGCATGGCGTTCCATGTATTCCGACATGTCGAAGCGCAGCAATTCGACGCCCAGCACATAGGCCAGTTGACGCGCGACCTCGGTCTTGCCCACCCCGGTGGGGCCGGAGAACAGAAAATTGCCGATCGGTTTCTGCGGATTGCCGAGGCCGCTGCGCGACATCTTGATCGCATTGGCCAGGGCATCGATGGCGGCTTCCTGGCCGAACACCACGGCCTTGAGGTCGCGATCCAGCGTTTTCAGCGAGTTCTTGTCGTCCGACGACACGGATTTGGGCGGGATGCGTGCAATTTTGGCGATGATGTCCTCAATTTCGCGCGGAGTGATCAGACGCCTCTGCTTTGATTTTGGCAGGATTCGCTGCGCAGCCCCTGCCTCGTCGATCACGTCGATCGCCTTGTCGGGCAGGTGGCGGTCATTGATGTAGCGCGCCGACAACTGAGCTGCCGTGGTCAGTGCTGCTGCCGTGTACTTGACGCCATGATGGTCCTCGAAGCGTGACTTCAGGCCGCGCAGGATGGCGACTGTCTCGGTGATGGAGGGCTCCGGCACATCGACCTTCTGGAAACGCCGCGACAGGGCGTGATCTTTCTCGAAAATGCCCCGGTATTCTGTGTAGGTGGTAGCGCCGATGCAGCGCAGATTGCCGGACGACAACGCCGGCTTCAGCAGGTTGGACGCATCGAGCGTGCCGCCCGACGCAGCGCCCGCGCCGATCAGGGTATGGATCTCGTCGATGAACAGGATGGCCCTGGAATTGTCCGATAGCTGCTTCAACACGCCTTTCAGGCGCTGCTCGAAATCGCCCCGGTACTTGGTGCCGGCCAGCAAGGCTCCCATGTCCAGGGCATAAACCGTGCTCTCCGCCAGGATTTCAGGCACCGTACCCTCGATGATGCGGCGCGCCAGGCCTTCGGCTATGGCGGTTTTGCCTACCCCGGCCTCCCCCACCAGCAGGGGGTTGTTCTTGCGACGCCGGCAAAGCGTCTGGATCACGCGAACCAGTTCGTTGTCACGCCCGATCAGTGGATCGATCTTGCCCGCCAACGCCTGGGCGTTCAGGTTCTGCGCAAAACTGTCGAGCGGCGAGGCGGCAGGCGCCTCGGTACTGGTCTCGGCAGGCTCATCAGAACGCGGCGCCGGCTCGCTTTGCGGCGTCTTGGAGATGCCGTGAGAAATGAAATTGACGATATCGAGCCGCGTCACTCCTTGCTGGCTCAGGAAATACACCGCATGGGAATCCTTCTCGCCAAATACGGCCACCAGCACATTGGCACCAGTCACTTCCTTCTTGCCGGACGACTGCACATGCAGGATGGCGCGCTGGATCACACGCTGGAAACCGAGCGTTGGCTGGGTGTCAACCTCTTCGTCGCCTTCGACCCTTGGCGTGTGTTCCTCGATGAAGTTGCCCAGTTGATCGCGCATGGCATCGATGTTGGCGCCGCAGGCACGCAACACTTCTACCGCTGAAGGATTGTCCAGCATCGCCAGCAACAGATGCTCCACCGATATGAATTCGTGGCGCTTCTGCCGCGCATCCATGAAGGCCATGTGCAACGTGACTTCGAGTTCCTGGGCAATCATCTAACTTTCCTCCATCGTACATTGCAGCGGATGCTGATGCTGCCTCGCGAAATCGACAACCTGCTCGACCTTGGTGTGCGCGATGTCCCTGGGGTACACCCCGCACACACCGACACCCTCAGTATGCACTTTGAGCATGATTTGTGTCGCCCGTTCTTGGTCGATGCCAAAAAACTTCTTCAATACGTACACCACGAATTCCATTGGGGTGTAATCGTCATTCAGCAGCAAAACCTTGTACAAGGGCGGCGGCTTCACTTTGGCCGCGGTCGGTTCCAGTAGGGTACTGCCTTCTCGCTTGGTTGCCATAGCCTGTCTAAGCCTGAGTGACTGGTTTTATTTTGATGTGATATGAAGAATTTTCAAGCCCGCCGAAAGCAGGGCCTGAGCAGGAAGAGACACGGCGCGAAAGAAAAGCCGCAGAAAGCTGGGGAAGACCTCGGCAGTTCCCCCATTTCCAGAAGTCATCCCACGTGTCGCCAAAGTGTCCGGAGCCCGCTGTTACAGCGGATCAACCAGCCTGCCGCCACGCGGTGATGCACTAAAAGGCCGGAACAACTGCGCGAGTGGAAGCTGCAACCATCATCCGGCTTAACTGACTTCGTCGATCCACGCCATCTGGATGGCTTCGAGAATTTTTTCGCCGGAGTGCTCGGGGTTGTCCTCGAAGTCCGGCAGTTCCATCACCCAGGCGTGCAGGTCGGTGAAGCGGATGGTGCGCGGGTCGATTTCGGGGTGGGCTTCGGCGAGTTCGATGGCGATGTCGAGGGAATCCGTCCACTTCATTTCAATGACCTTCCTTGACCATGTTGATGGTGTACTTGGGAATCTCGATCACCAGGTCGCTATTGTTCACGCGCGCCTGGCACGACAGCCGCGATTGCGGTTCCAGGCCCCAGGCCTTGTCGAGCAGATCATCCTCTTCTTCGCTGGAAGCTTCCAGCGTATCGAAGCCTTCGCGCACGATGACATGGCAGGTGGTGCAGGCGCAGGATTTCTCGCAGGCGTGTTCAATCTCGACGCCGTTGGCGAGCAGGGTGTCGCAAATGGTGTCGCCGGGTTTGGCTTCGATCACGGTGCCTTCGGGGCAGAGTTCGACATGGGGCAATACGATAAGTTGGGGCATATTTTTGAATACGGCTAATTGGGTACAGCAAGACGGCTTGAACGTATTGGAGGCAACGCTTCAAACACGCAGTTCATGCAAGCAATGCGGAGGTCGGCCATGGCAGCACCGCACAAGAATTCGATGAAATCAGAGCTCGGCATCTGACTCAGCCAAAGGTTTCCAGTTTTTGCCCGGCCATCGCCCGGCGCACGTTCTGGTCCATGCGGCGCTGCGCGAATTCGGTGGTGGCCGCATTCAGCGCCTCGATGCCGCGCTTGATGGCTTGATGGTCGGTGCCCGTCATCAGGTTTTCAAGGCTGGCGATGCTGGCATCGACCGCAGCCGTTTCGGCCGCATCGAGCAGCGCACTGTCCTCCGCCAGGGCAGCGCGGGTGGCCGCGATCAGGCCCTGGGCATCGACGATCTGCTCGTTCAGCGCACGCGCGAACATGTCGTCCCGGGCATGGGTGAAGGCGTCCTTCAGCATGCGCGTGATGTCGTCGTCCCCGAGGCCATACGAGGGCTTGACCTGGACGCTGGCCTCGATGCCGCTGCTCTGCTCGCGTGCGGCCACCGACAGCAGACCGTCGGCATCGACCTGGAAGGTGACGCGGATGCGCGCCGCGCCGGCGACCATCGGCGGGATGCCGCGCAACTCGAAGCGTGCCAGCGAGCGGCAGTCGGCGGACAGTTCGCGCTCGCCCTGCAGCACGTGCACGCTCATCGCGGTCTGGCCGTCCTTGAAGGTGGTGAATTCCTGGGCACGCGCGGTGGGGATGGTGGTATTGCGCGGGATGATCTTCTCGGTCAGGCCGCCCATGGTTTCCAGGCCCAGCGACAGCGGAATCACATCGAGCAGCAGCCAGTCATCGCCCGCGCGGTTGCCCGCCAGCACATCGGCCTGCATGGCCGCACCCAGCGCGACCACCTTGTCCGGGTTGAGGTTGGTCAGCGGCGTCTGCTTGAAAAAGCTGGCGATGGCATGCCGCACGCAAGGCATCCGGGTGGAGCCGCCGACCATCACCACGCCCTTGATGTCGTCCACGCTCAAATCCGCATCACGCAGGGCCTTGCGGGTCGGGGCCAGTGTCTTGTTGACCAGGCCGGCGGTCATCGCGTTGAACTCGGTCTGGGTCAGCGTCGCATCCATCATTTCGCCGGTCGACAGCACGGCGGTGACACGTACCTCGGCATGCTCGGTCAGCGCTTCCTTGGCGTCGCGTGCCTTGGTCAGCAGCAGCCGCATGTCGCCTGCCGACAGCGGCTGGAAACGGCCCTGCTCGACCATCCAGCAGAAGATGCGCTGATCGAAGTCGTCGCCGCCCAGCGCCGAGTCGCCGTTGGTGGCCAGCACCTCGAACACCCCCTTGGACAGCTTGAGGATGGAAATATCGAAAGTGCCGCCGCCGAGGTCGTAGACCGCGTAGACGCCTTCGGATGCGTTGTCGAGTCCGTAGGCGATGGCAGCGGCGGTCGGCTCGTTCAAGAGCCGCAGCACGTTGATGCCGGCCAGTTGCGCGGCGTCCTTGGTGGCCTGGCGCTGGGCATCGTCGAAATAGGCGGGCACGGTGATCACCGCGCCGACGAGTTCGCCGCCGAGCGCGGCTTCGGCACGCTGGCGCAGCACTTTCAGGATTTCCGCCGACACCTCGACCGGGCTTTTGACGCCGGCGACCGTTTTCAGCTGCACCATGCCGGGCGCGTCGACGAAGTGGTACGGCAGGCTGGCGATGTCGTCGATATCGGCGATCCCCCGTCCCATGAAGCGCTTCACCGACGCAATGGTGTTGTGGGGGTCGAGGTTCTGCGCGGACTGGGCGGCGTAGCCCACATCGACCTCACCGTTCGGTTGGTAACGCACCACCGAAGGCAGCAGCGAATGCCCGACCTCGTCGTCCAGCACGACCGCAAGGCCCGAGCGCACCGTGGCCACCAGCGAATTGGTCGTGCCCAGATCGATGCCGACCGCCAGCCGGTGCTGGTGCGGAGCGGCGGACATGCCGGGTTCGGATATTTGCAATAGGGCCATACGGGTCAGCCTTCGAGTTCTTCGTACACGTCGCCGACCTCGGCGATGAGCTTGTCCATGAAACGCAACTGGCGCACGGCTTCGCGTGCCCCCTCGTAATCCTTCGCCGCATCGATTTTTTCGGCAAGCTGCGTCTCGATGCGACGGTGTGTCGTGCGCAAGTCGCCGGACAGCGTGTCCAGCGCTTCAACGCTCTTTTCGGCGCGCGCTTCCTCGATCGCCTCGCGCCATTCCATCTGCTGCATCAGGAAAGCCGGCTCCATGCGGGTGTTGCTGGCGTCGAGCGCATCGATGCCCTGCAATTTCAACAGGTACACGCCGCGGCTCACCGGATGCCTGAGCGTCTGGTAGGCCTCGTTGACCTGTGTCGCCCACTGCATCGCCACCCGCTGCTCGGCTTCGGGCTGGGCGGCGAAGCGGTCCGGATGCACCGCGTTCTGCAACTCGCGGTAGGCGGTGTCGAGCTGGTCACGGTCTATCGCATAGGTTTGCGGCAGAGCGAACAGTTCGAAATGGGTTTGGGTGAAATCCATTGTCAGGGGCTAGGAGCTAGGGGCTAGGATGGGTCTCGAGCTTCGCGCTTTTAATCAGGTGCGGTTTGGGCCACACCTACCCTACCCCCTAGATCCTAATTCCTAGTCCTTACCGTCAAACGTTGAACGACTCGCCGCAGCCGCACTCGTTCTTCACGTTCGGGTTGTTGAACTTGAAGCCCTCGTTCAGCCCTTCGCGGGCATAGTCGAGTTCGGTGCCATCGATGTAGGTCAGGCTCTTCGGGTCAACGAAAACGGTCACGCCATGGCTGGTGAAAACCTCGTCGCCTTCGGGCACTTCATCGGCAAACTCCAGCTTGTAGGCCATGCCGGAACAGCCGGTGGTGCGCACGCCGAGGCGGATGCCGACCCCCTTGCCGCGCTTGGCCAGGTAGCTGGTGACGTGTTGCGCTGCGCGCTCGGACAGGGTCACCGGCATGGCTTACTCCAGACCTTTTTTCTGCTTGTAATCGCTGACCGCGGCCTTGATCGCGTCCTCGGCCAGGATCGAACAATGAATTTTCACCGGCGGCAACGCGAGTTCCTCGGCAATCGCCGTGTTCTTGATTTCCATCGCCTGGTCGAGCGTCTTGCCCTTGACCCATTCGGTCACCAGCGAGGACGAGGCGATCGCCGAGCCACAGCCGTAGGTCTTGAACTTGGCATCCTCGATGCGGCCATCGGCGCCCACCTTGATCTGCAGCTTCATGACGTCGCCGCAGGCCGGCGCGCCCACCATGCCGGTGCCGACGCCCTCGTCGTCCTTGGTGAAGGAACCGACATTGCGGGGGTTTTCGTAGTGGTCGAGTACTTTATCGCTGTAGGACATTTGGGTTCTCCTTCACTTCCAATTCAGGGTGCAGCCCGCCGGCCGCACCAACAAATCAATGCGCAGCCCACTGCACGGTGTTCAGGTCGATGCCTTCCTTGAACATTTCCCACAACGGGGAAAGCTCGCGCAGCTTGCCGATTTTTTCGTGCAACAGCTTGATGGCGAAATCGACCTCTTCCTCGGTGGTGAAGCGGCCGATCGAGAAGCGGATCGAGCTGTGCGCCAGTTCGTCGCTGCGGCCGAGCGCGCGCAGCACGTACGACGGCTCCAGGCTGGCCGAGGTGCAGGCCGAACCCGACGATACCGCCAGGTCCTTGATCGCCATGATCAGCGACTCGCCTTCGACGAAGTTGAAACTGACGTTGAGGTTGTGCGGCACACGCTGTTCCAGGTCGCCGTTCAGGTGCACTTCCTCGATGTCCTTGAGGCCTTCGTAGAGACGGTCGCGTAGCATGCGGATGCGCTCGTTCTCGGTCGCCATTTCTTCTCTGGCGATGCGGAAAGCCTCGCCCATGCCAACGATCTGGTGCGTGGCCAGGGTGCCCGAACGCATTCCTCGCTCGTGGCCGCCGCCGTGCATTTGCGCTTCCAGGCGGATGCGCGGCTTGCGGCGCACGTACAGCGCACCGATGCCCTTGGGGCCGTAGGTCTTGTGCGCCGAGAACGACATCAGGTCCACCGGCAGGGTCTTCAGGTCGATCGGCATCTTGCCGGTCGCCTGTGCCGCGTCGACGTGGAAAATCACGCCCTTTTCGCGACAGATCTTGCCGATGGCTTCGATATCCTGAATCACGCCGATTTCGTTGTTGACCGCCATCACCGAGACCAGCACGGTGTCCGGGCGGATCGCTTCACGCAGCACATCCAGATCGAGCAGGCCGTTTTCCTTCACCCCCAGATAGGTCGCCTCGAAGCCCTGGCGCTCCATCTCGCGCACGGTGTCGAGCACGGCCTTGTGCTCGGTGCGCACGGTGATGATGTGCTTGCCCTTGGTGCCGGCGTAGAAATGCCCAGCCCCCTTGATGGCGAGGTTGTTGGATTCGGTGGCGCCGGAGGTGAACACGATCTCCTTGGGGTCGGCACCGACCAGGGCAGCCACCTGCGCACGCGCTTCCTCGACCGCCTTGTCTGCGGTCCAGCCGTAAGGGTGCGAACGCGATGCCGGGTTGCCGAATTCTTCGGTCAGAAAGGGAATCATTTTTGCCGCAACACGCGGATCGACCGGTGTGGTGGCGGAATAATCGAAATACAGTGTTTTCATCGTTTTGCCCTAATTCAAATCTCTCAAGCGGCCAGCGTCATTTTCGATGCGCGGCGGTCCTGAATCACCTTTTCCTTGCACTCGTGCTGCTTGGCCACCAGCGAGGCCAGTGTCACGTTGTCCAGATAATCGTAGATGTGGGCATTCAGGCCCATCCACAAGTCGTGGGTCAGGCAGCGGTGCTCGTCGTGACAGTTTTCCTTGCCGCCGCACTGGGTGGCGTCGATCGGCTCGTCGACCGCACGGATGATGTCGGCGACGTTGATATCGGCGAGCGGACGGGCGAGGAAATACCCGCCGCCGGGGCCGCGTACGCTTTCGACCAGTTCGTGGCGGCGCAGACGGCTGAACAACTGCTCCAGATACGACAGGGAGATGTCCTGGCGCTCGCTGATGCCTGCCAGGGTCACCGGGTTCTTGCCACCGCGCAGCGCCAGGTCCAGCATGGCGGTGACCGCGAAGCGCCCTTTAGTCGTCAATCTCATGTCGTTTTCTCCTGAAATTTGCCCGAACTATAAAATTCCCGAGCGTTTCAGTCAACTATTACTTACCTTAGTAAATTAGTCAACTATTTTGTTCAGATAGTTCGGATCGAAATCGTCAGGCGTGTCCTGGTCGGCAGGCATCTCGACCCCCAGTTTCTGCAGTTGCGCCAGAATCAGATCCAGCCGATGGTCGATGTGGGCGGAATGGTCGACCAGGCCATGAATCGCCTTCACCACCGGGTCGTTCATGTCGGCCGAAATGGCGTAGGCGGAGAAGCCGAGCTTTTCCGCCTGCTGGTTGCGCTGCTTTTCGGCGCTGCTGTCGAGGATGCGCGCCGGGATCCCCACCGCCGTGGCATCCTGCGGCACATCCTTCACCACCACCGCGTTGGAACCGACGCGCGCGTTGGCGCCGATGGTGATCGGGCCGAGAATCTTGGCCCCCGCGCCCACCACCACGCCGGGCATCAGGGAGGGATGGCGCTTGCCCTTGTTCCACGAGGTGCCGCCGAGGGTCACCCCGTGATACAGCGTGCAGTCGTCGCCGATCTCGGCGGTTTCACCGACGACCACGCCCATGCCGTGGTCGATGAACACGCGGCGCCCGATGGTGGCGCCGGGATGGATCTCGATGCCGGTCAGCCAGCGGCCGATATGCGACGAGAAACGCGCCAGCCACTTCCATTCCATCAGCCACAGCCTGTGCGACAGGCGATGGATGAGCATGGCGTGAAAGCCGGGATAGGTAGTGACGACTTCGAACGTCGAGCGCGCCGCGGGGTCACGGTCGAAGACGACGGCGATGTCTTCCTTGAGTTGGTTGAGCAAGTTCATGCGTTTGAGGATGCTATTTCCGAGTTATTTAGTCAACTATTGTGGGTCGCGGTTCCGTGCCGCTTTGGCCTGACGCTTGGCGCCCTGCGCGGCCGTCAGGATGCCGCGCAGGATGTTCACTTCCTCCTGCGCCAGGCGGGTGCGTGAAAACAGCCAGCGCAGCTTGAGCATTAGCTTGCCCGGCGAGCCCTGATTGAGAAATTCCAGCTCGGTGAGCGTGGTTTCCAGGTGTTCGTAGAACCGCTCGATGTCGTCCAGCTTGGCGGCATCGATCTCGGGCTGCGGCCAGGAAGGATGCTGCAGCCAGGTCTGACGGATTTCGTAGCTCAGCACCTGCACCGCCGCCGCCAGATTGAGCGAACTGTATTCCGGGTTGGCGGCAATGCTCACCAGCCCCTGGCACAGGCTCAGTTCCTCATTCGACAGGCCGTTGGTTTCGTTGCCGAACACCAGCGCCACCGGGGTGGCTTGCGCTTCGGTCAGCAGGCGGACGGCCGCCTCGGGCGGCGTCAGCACTTCGGTCACGATGTCGCGCTCGGCGCGCCGACACGCCAAGCGCCAGCGAAGTGCCTGCCAGCGCTTCGGCCAGCGTATCGCAGACACGGGCCTGCGCCAGCACATCGGTCTGCGCTCGCGGCCATCGCGTCGGCCTGGCTATTCGGGAAGATATAGGGTTGGACGAGCACCAGTTGCGACAGCCCCATCGTCTTCATCGCCCGCGCCGCCGCGCCAATATTGCCGGGATGGCTGGTGCGCGCCAGCACGATGCGGATATTGGCGAGAAGATTCGGGTCGGCTGGCGTCATCAGGCAAACATCATCAAGTAAAATAGCGGCTCGTTCTTTGAATTTACAGCCTGACACCATGCATCCCATGCTCAACACGGCGGTGAAAGCCGCCCGCAAAGCCGGGTCGATCATCAATCGCGCCTCGCTCGACCTCGACCAACTCACCGTACGGAGCAAGCAGGATCGCGATTATGTGAGCGAGGTCGATCAAATGGCCGAACGCGCCATCATCGAAACCCTGCTCGACGCCTATCCAAACCATGGGATTTTAGCAGAGGAGTCCGGCACGGCCGACGCCAAGAACGGCGAGGATTACCAGTGGATCATCGATCCGCTCGACGGCACCACCAACTTCCTGCATGGCCTGCAGCAATACTCGGTCTCCATCGCGCTCAGGCACAAGGGCCAGATCACCCAGGCGGTGGTGTACGACCCCGCACGCAACGAACTCTTCACTGCCAGCCGCGGCCGCGGCGCCATGCTCAACGACCGCCGCATCCGCGCCAGCAAGCGCAGCAAGTTGAGCGAATGCCTGATTGGCACCGGCTTCCCCTTCCGCGATTTCAGCTTCGCCGAGGCCTACCTCAACATGTTCCGCGACATGATGCACGCGACCTCCGGCCTGCGCCGCCCCGGCTCCGCCGCGCTCGACCTGTGCTACGTGGCATGCGGCCGCTACGACGGTTTCTGGGAAATGCGCCTGCAACCCTGGGACCTCGCCGCCGGCAGCCTGATCGCGCAGGAATCCGGTGCGCTGGTCGGCAATTTCATGGGTGACGAAGGCTTTCTGGAATCCGGCAATATCGTCGCAGCCAGCCCGAAAATCTTCGGGCAGATGCTGCAAATTCTTGCCCCGCACCTGCCGCCCGAACTGAAGGTCTGATCCCGGCGCCTTTCCCCACCATGCCCAGCGCCAAGGAGTCCACTGCCCACACGCCGATGATGCAGCAGTACCTGGGCATCAAGGCGCAGCATCCCGACATGCTGCTGTTCTACCGCATGGGTGACTTCTACGAGCTGTTTTACGACGACGCCGAGAAGGCCGCACGACTGCTCAACATCACCCTGACCACGCGCGGCGCATCCGCCGGCGAACCGATCAGGATGGCGGGCGTGCCCTATCACAGCGCCGACCAGTACCTGGCAAGGCTGCTGAAGCTCGGCGAGTCGGTGGTGATCGCCGAGCAGGTGGGTGATCCGGCCACCAGCAAAGGCCCGGTCGAACGGCAGGTGATGCGCATCGTTACGCCGGGCACCCTGACCGATTCCGGCCTGCTGGACGACACGCGCGACACGCTTATCCTGGCCATCGCTCCAGGCAGCGAAGCAGTCGGCGTGGCCTGGCTCAATCTGGCCGCCGGGCGTTTCCAGGTGGCACAGATCGACACCGCCGCTCTGCCCGCCCTGCTGGCGCGCGTGCGGCCGGCGGAAATCCTGGTGCCGGACGATTTCACCCTCGATGGAACAAGCTGCGCGGTACGCCGGCTGGCACCGTGGCAGTTCGATCCTGCCGGCGCGGCCACGCGGCTGGCCCAGCAACTCGGTAGCCGCGATCTCGCCGGCTTCGGCGTCGCCGACCTGCCCTTGGCGATCGCCGCCGCAGGCGCCCTGCTCGATTACATCCAGACCACGCAGCGCACCGCGCTGCCGCACATCCAGTCCATCCGCGCCGAACGCGACAGCGATTTCGTCCAGCTCGACGCCGCCACCCGGCGCAACCTGGAACTGACCGAAACGCTGCGCGGCGAAGCGACGCCGACCCTGCTGTCGGTGCTCGACACCACCGCAACCGGCATGGGCACGCGGCTGTTGCGCCACTGGCTGCACCATCCGCTGCGCGACCGGCCGACGCTGGCGCAGCGATGCGACGCCATCGGCGTACTGGCAGAGTCGCCCGAGCTGGCGGCCAATCTCACCCGCCAGCTCAAGGGTTGCGCCGACGTCGAGCGCATCGGTGGACGCATCGCGCTGAAGAACGCGCGCCCGCGCGACCTGTCGGGCCTGCGCGACACCCTGGCCCTGTTGCCTGAACTCGCCGCCGCCCTGCCCGACGATCGCGCGCGACTGTCGGCGCTGCAATGCCGCTTCGCCGCACGCCCGGACCTGCACCAGCTGCTCGAACGCGCCATCCAGCCGGAGCCCGCCAGCGTGCTGCGCGAAGGCGGCGTCATCGCCGACGGCCACGACGCCGAGCTCGACGAACTGCGCGCGCTGACGCGCGATGCCGGCGCTTTCCTGCTGGAACTGGAGACGCGCGAACGCGCCCGCTCCGGCATCAACACGCTGAAAGTCGAATACAACAAGGTGCACGGCTTCTACATCGAAGTCGGGCGGGCGCACGCGGACAAGGTCCCCGACGATTACCGCCGCCGGCAGACGCTGAAGAACGTCGAACGCTACATCACGCCGGAGCTGAAAGCCTTCGAGGACAAGGCGCTGTCGGCGCAGGAACGCGCGCTGGCGCGCGAGAAGGCGCTGTTCGACGCCCTGCTCGATGTGCTGACGCCGCACGTCCCGGCCCTGCTCGAGCTGGCGGCAGCGCTGGCCGAAGCCGACGTGCTGGCGAGCCAGGCCGAACGCGTGCGCACGCTCAAGCTGTGCGCACCTGAGTTTGGCGACGAACCGGGCATTGTCATTCACGGCGGCCGGCATCCGGTGGTCGAGGCCCAGGTCGACCATTTCATCGCCAACGACGCCGCACTGAATCGCACCCGGCAGATGCTGCTGATCACCGGCCCCAACATGGGCGGCAAGTCGACCTACATGCGCCAGGTCGCGCTGATCACGCTGCTGGCCTGCTGCGGCCTGTGGGTGCCGGCCCAGTCGGCAAGGATCGGCGAGATCGACCAGATCTTCACCCGCATCGGCGCCTCCGATGACCTGGCGGGCGGGCGTTCGACCTTCATGGTCGAGATGACCGAAACCGCACACATCCTGCACAACGCCACCTCGAGCAGCCTGGTGCTGCTCGATGAAATCGGCCGCGGCACCTCGACCTTCGATGGTCTCGCGCTGGCGTGGGCGGTGGCGCGCCATCTGGTCAGCGCCACCCGCGCGTTCACCCTGTTCGCCACCCACTATTTCGAGCTGACACAGCTGGCGCAGGAATTCCGCCAGCTTGCCAACGTGCATCTCGACGCCAAGGAGCACGGCGCCGACCTGGTGTTCCTGCATGCAGTGGAGGAAGGACCGGCCTCGCAAAGCTACGGCATCCAGGTCGCGCGCCTGGCCGGCGTGCCGAGCCCGGTGATCCATGCTGCGCGCCGCCATCTGCGTGAACTCGAGGATGCGCAGCTGCAGCCCGGACCGCAAGGCGACCTGTTCGCCGCCCATCTCCCCAACGATGCCCCGCCGCCGCATCCCGCGCTCGACCAGTTGCGCGAACTCGACCCCGACACGCTCACGCCGAAAGCGGCGCTCGACATGCTGTATGCGCTGAAAGCGCATTTATGAAGGCAGGCGCCTTGAAGGCACTGACCAACACTTCGCCATGAAAACCCTGCGCCTCGACTCTGCCGAACTCGGCCTCGATTTCAACGCCGCGCTGAAACTGGCGACGGCCATCGCCCTGCAGCAGCTGGGCGACGAAACCATGTTGTTGAGCTGGTACGACCGCGAACGCGATCTCGAATCGCCGGCAGGGGTGAGCGAATGCCACGAAGGCTGCGCCACCAAGGGATCGTGGGACTACGCGCTGAACCGCGGCGCGCGGCTGGCGGTGGAATTCGACCGTGGACGCTTCGTGTTTAGTTTCCTGTAGGGGACCAGACGCGCCCGGTCAACCCCCTGCCTGCAGCGCAAGGGCTGGCTGACCAAAAAAACGCAGCGCCGAACGGGGTCGACGGCCTCAACCCACCCCATTCGACGCATCGCACGCTTGGCCGATGTTCCTTGGCCGGCCGGCCCAGAGCTTACTTCGCCTTTTCCCTGACGATGCTCGCGTCGACCGGGTTGATATAGAGTTCGACGCGCTTGCCGTCCTTGCGATTGGCGTAAACCTCGTAGCAGGCGTCATCCCGCTTGATCCGCTGCACGGTGAAGCCGGCCTTCTCGAGGTGTGCCTGGGCCTGCTGTTCGGACAGCCATTTGTCCGCCGGCTCTTTGGTGCACTCGGTGGAAGCGAACACGGATACGGGCAAGAGGATGGCGGCAAGGGCCAGGGTGATTTTAGGTGCGTACATATCGATCTCCTTACAAGATGAGCAGCGCACCGACCATCGGTTACGCTTGATATGCAATGTAGGCCTCTATGCTTATCGCCACCTTAAGGTGCCGCCACGACCAAAATAGTTTGCCCAAGACACCGTACCGTTTGTTTCGCCCGTATTTTCGCCGTCTTGCGGCTCTCGGGCTGGCCGTCGACGCTGACCTCGCCATTGGCGATCATGCGCTTGCCCTGCCCGCCGCTGTCGGCGATGCCGGTCAGTTTGAGCAGATCGCAAAGCGCGACGAATTCCCCGCGCAGTTCGAATTCCATGGTGTTTATTCCTGTCTCAGGCATACCTTGTGGGTCCTCGTTACAGCTTGATGACGCGCAACGGCCAAAGGCGATCGGTGCAGACCTGTTCAAGTCGAACAGGGTCAATCAGTCTGGTTCAGAATGACGCGCCGATTGCATGCAAGCACACGGCCATCAGGGGCTGCGGCAGGATGCCGAGCGCCAGGACGGCCAGACCGTTGGCCGACATGATGAGCCGGGTATCCGGGCTGGTGGTGATGGGCGTGGTGTCGTGCGGGGTATCGAAATACATCAGCTTGACGATGCGCAGGTAGTAGAACGCCCCGACCAGCGAGAACAGCACGGCCGCGACAGCCAGCCAGACGTAGCCGATCTCGACGACGGCCTGCAGCACGGCGAACTTGGCATAGAAGCCGACGGTCGGCGGCACGCCGGCCATCGAGAACATCAGCAGCAGCATCAGGAAAGCCAGCCACGGACTGCGGCGGTTCAGCCCCTTGAAGTCGTCCAGCTGGTCGGACTCGAAGCCGGCGCGCGACAGCAGCAGGATCATGCCGAAGCCGCCCAGGCTCATCAGCGCGTACACCAGCACATAGAACATCGCGCTGCCGTAGCCGTTCTGCGAGCCGGCCAGGATGCCGAGCAGCATGAAACCCATGTGCGAGATGGTCGAATACGCGAGCATGCGCTTGAGGTTGGTTTGCGCGATGGCCGCGATGTTGCCGACGGCCATCGACAGCACGGCCAGAATCACCAGCATGTCGCGCCATTCGGCCACCTGCGATTCCAGCCCCTGCCCGAGGATGCGCACGACAAAGGCGAAGGCGGCGATCTTGGGCGCGGAGCCGATGAACAGCGTCATCGCGGTGGGCGCGCCGTGGTAGACGTCGGGCACCCACATGTGGAACGGCACCGCGCCGAGCTTGAACGCCAGACCCGCGACGATGAAGACGATGCCGAAGACCAGCGGAATGCGCAGGTCGGTGCCGTCCTGCAGGGCAATCGCCATGTCGCCCAGCGCGAGCGAGCCGGTCACGCCGTACACCATCGACATGCCGTAGAGCAGCATGCCCGAGGCCAGTGCGCCCAGCACGAAGTATTTCATCGCCGCCTCGGTCGCCACGCTGGAATCGCGCTGCAGCGCGACCATGGCGTAGAGGGACAGCGACAGCAGTTCGAGACCGAGATACAGCGTGAGGAAATGGCTGGCCGACACCATCACCATCATGCCCAGCAGCGCAAACAGCGCCAGCACGAAGAACTCGCCCTTGTAGAGTCCGCGCTCGGTCAGGTAATCGCGCGAATACACCAGCACCACGGCGACGGTCAGATACAGGAACAGCTTCAGCACGTCCGACAGCGGGTCGTCGATGAAGAGGCCGCCGAGTGTCAGCACCGGCATGGTCGAGAAATCGCGCACGGTGAGGAACGCCGCGCCGGCCAGCGTGATCAGCGACAGCGCATAGGCCAGGTAGCGCTTGCTGTCGTCGACGGCGGCATCGATCACCAGGATCAGCGACACCATGACCAGCACGAAGATCTCGGGCAGGGCGGGCGCGAATTGGGCGAATTGATGAGGAGTCGCTCATCGTTGGAACGCTCACGGCAGTTTGCTTTGGGCGACGTGCGCCAACAGGTCGACCACGGACACGTGCATCACGTCGGTGAACGGCTTGGGATACAGGCCCATGGCCAGCACGCAGACGGCGAGCACGCCCAGCAGCAGGATCTCGCGCGCGTTGACGTCGCTGCATCTCCTCGACGTGCGGGTTGGTGACCGTTGCCGAACACCACGCGCTTGTACATCCACAGCGTGTAGGCCGCGCCGAAGATCAGCGTGGTGGCCGCGACAAAGGCGAACCAGAAATTGACCTGGGTGGCCGCCATGATGACCATGAACTCGCCGACGAAGCCGCTGGTGGCGGGCAGGCCGGCGTTGGCCATGGCGAACAGCATGAAGAAGGCGGCGAACACCGGCATCCTGTTGACCAGGCCGCCGTAATCCTTGATCTGGCGCGAATGCAGGCGGTCGTACATCACGCCGATGCAGAGGAACAGCGCGGCCGAGACGAAGCCGTGCGAGATCATCTGCACCAGCCCGCCTTCGACGCCGAGCGGGTTGAACATGAAGAAGCCGAGGGTGACGAAGCCCATGTGCGCAATCGACGAATAGGCGATGAGCTTCTTCATGTCGGACTGCACCAGCGCGACCAGGCCGATATAGGCCACGGCGATCAGCGACAGCATGATGACGAACCAGGCGAGTTCATGGCTGGCATCCGGCAGGATCGGCAGGATGAAGCGCAGGAAGCCGTAGGCGCCGACCTTCAGCGTGATCGCCGCCAGCACCACCGAACCGCCGGTGGGCGCCTCGACGTGGGCGTCGGGCAACCAGGTATGCACCGGCCACATCGGCACCTTGACCCCGAACGCCAGCAGGAAGGCGAAGAACATCAGCGTCTGCGCCGTCATGCCGAGCGTGGTGGTGTGCCAGGTCTGGATGTCGAAGCTGCCGCCCGACTGGAAATACAGATAGATCATCGACACCAGCATCAGCAGCGAGCCGAGCAAGGTGTAGAGGAAGAACTTGAACGCGGCATAGACGCGGTTCGGCCCGCCCCACACGCCGACGATCAGGTACAGCGGAATCAGCATGCCTTCGAAGAAGACGTAGAACAGGATGCCGTCGAGCGACGCGAACACGCCGTTGATGAGGCCGGACATGATGAGGAAGGCCGCCATGTATTGCGCGACCTTGTCCTGGATCACCTGCCAGCCGGCGATCACCACCAGCACGGTGATGAAGCTGTTCAGCAGGATCAGCGGCATCGAAATGCCGTCGACGCCGAGGTGGTAATGGATGTTGAAGGCCGGGATCCAGGCCGCCTTTTCGACGAACTGCATCGCTGAGGTGCTGGTATCGAAGCCGGTAACGAGCGGGAACGCCACGATCAAGACCCAGCAGCGCACCGGCCAGTGCCATCCAACGGGCCAAGCGCCGCGTTGCGGTCGGAGCCGGTGGCGAGCACCGCCACCCCGGCCAGAATCGGGACCCAGATGACGAGAGAGAGAATCGACTGTCCGAACATGGGCATGTGTTGTGCATGGCTAGTTGAGTCGCGCGAACCACGTCACCAGGGCAAACACCCCGATCAGCATGGCAAAGGCGTAATGGTAGATGTAACCGGACTGGAAGGCCCTGCACCAGGCGGGACAAGCGTTCGACCAGATGCGCCGAGCCGTTGACGATAAAGCCATCGATGACGGCCTGATCGCCGCGCCGCCACAGGCTGCCGCCCAGCAGGCGCGCACCCTTGGCGAAGACCGCGCTGTAGAACTCGTCGAACCAGTATTTGTTGACCAGCATGCTGTGGATGAAGCTGAAGCGCTTCTGGATCGCCGCAGGAATATCCGGACGCTTGAGATAGAAGAATGCGGACAAGCCCACGCCGGCAGCCGCCAGCCAGAACGGCAGCGTGGTGACCGCATGCAGGGCCATCGCCACCGCGCCGTGGAACTCCTGGTTGAGTTCGTGCATGACCGGATGGCGGTCGGCGACGTAAATCGCGCTGCCGAAGAAATCGCCAAACAGCATCGGCTCGATGGTCATGTAGCCGATCGCCAGCGAAGGCAAAGCCAGCGCGAGCAAGGGCCCGGTCACCACCCACGGCGTTTCGTGCGGCGTGCCGCCATGATGGCCGTGATGCGTCGTCGGCTCGTTGCCGTGAGGCGTGCCCTGGTGGAAACGCTCCTTGCCGTGGAACACCAGGAAATACATGCGGAACGAATAGAAGGCCGTGACGAACACCCCGATCAGCACCGCCCAGTAGGCGAGATCGGCCACCGGGCAGATGCGACAGCTTGACCGCCTCGATGATGGTTTCCTTGGAATAGAAGCCCGACAGGAAAGGCGTGCCGATCAGCGCCAGCGAACCGATCAGCGAGGTGATCCAGGTGATCGGCATGTATTTCTTCAGGCCGCCCATGTAGCGGATGTCCTGGTTGTGATGCACGGCGATGATGACCGAGCCGGCGGCCAGGAACAGCAGCGCCTTGAAGAAGGCGTGCGTCATCAGGTGGAACACCGCGACCGAATAGGCCGAGGCGCCGAGCGCGACCGTCATGTAGCCCAGCTGGGACAGCGTCGAATACGCCACCACGCGCTTGATGTCGTTCTGCACGATGCCGAGAAAGCCCATGAACAGCGCGGTGATCGCGCCGATCACCATGATGAAGCTCAAGCGCCATGTCGGACAGTTCGAACAGCGGCGACATGCGCGCGACCATGAAGATGCCGGCGGTCACCATCGTCGCCGCGTGGATCAGCGCGGAAATCGGCGTCGGGCCTTCCATCGAATCGGGCAGCCAGACGTGCAGCGGGAACTGCGCCGACTTGCCCATCGCGCCGATGAACAGCAGGATGCCGATCACCGTCATCAGCATCCACGGCGTGTCGGGCCACAGCGTGATGGTCTCGCGGGCCAGCTGACGGCGCCTTGGCAAACACCGTGGCGTAATCGAGCGTGCCGAAATGGGCCAGCACCAGGCCGATGCCGAGGATGAAGCCGAAGTCGCCGACGCGGTTGACCAGGAAGGCCTTGAGGTTGGCGTAGATCGCCGTCTCTTTCGTGTACCAGAAGCCGATCAGCAGATAGGACACCAGACCCACCGCTTCCCAGCCGAAGAACAGCTGCAGGAAGTTGTTGCTCATCACCAGCATCAGCATCGAGAAGGTGAACAGCGAGATGTAGCTGAAGAAGCGCTGGTAGCCGGGGTCGTCCTGCATGTAGCCGATGGTGTAGATGTGCACCATCAGCGAGACGAAGGTGACGACCAGCATCATCATGGTCGTCAGCGAATCGATCAGGAAGCCGACCTCGAAGCGCAGATCGCCCAGCACCATCCAGGTGTAGACCGTGCCGTTGTAGGTGTGGCCGGCGAGCACGTCCTGGAACACCAGCACCGAGGCGATGAACGACACCGCCACGCCGGCAATGGTGACGACGTGGGCGCCGGTGCGGCCGATGAGTTTGCCGAACAGACCGGCGACGATCGCGCCGAACAGGGGCGCCAGCGGCACGATCAGATAAAGCGTCTGCATGTCCATCCGCATCAGCCTTTCAGGTGGTCGAGGTCATCGACGTTGATCGTGTGCAGGTTGCGGAACAGCACCACCAGGATCGCCAGGCCGATGGCGGATTCGGCCGCGGCCACGGTGAGGATGAAGAAGACGAAGATCTGGCCGTGGATGTCGCCCAGATAATGCGAGAACGCGATGAAGTTCATGTTCACCGCCAGCAGCATCAGTTCGATCGCCATCAGCAGGATGATCACGTTCTTGCGATTGAGGAAGATGCCCAGCACGCTGATGGCGAACAGGATGCCGCCCAGCACCAGGTAATGCGATAAGGAAATCATGCGCCCGTCTCCCCTGCTTCCTGGCCCCTGTCCCGGCCGCTTCTTGGTCGGCCTGCATTTTGACGATGCGCAGGCGGTCGTTGCGCTTGACCTTCACCTGCTCGGCCGGGTCGATGTACTTGCTGTCCTTGCGGCGGCGCAGCGTCAGCGCGATCGCGGCGACAATCGCCACCAGCAGGATCACCGCAGCCAGTTCGAACGCATAGACGTAGTCGGTATACAGCAGCCGCCCGAGTTCCTTGGTGTTGCTGTAGTCGGCAGCATGCGGCGCCGGCGTGCCCATCACCTCCAGGCCGAAATGGCGGCTGCCCAGAATCAGCGCCATTTCGATCATCAGCAGCACCGAGACGAAACCGGCGAGCGGCAGGTAATCCCAGAAGCCTTCGCGCAATTTGTCGAGGTTGATGTCGAGCATCATCACCACGAACAGGAACAGCACCATCACCGCGCCGACGTAAACCAGCACCAGGGTGATGGCGAGGAACTCGGCCTCCAGCAGCATCCACAGACCCGGCTGCGGTGAAGAAGGCCAGCACCAGAAACAGCGCGGCATGCACCGGGTTGCGCGCGGTGATCACGCGCAGCCCGGCAAGCACCAGGATGGCGGCGAAGAAATAGAAGATCGCGGTCGTGTAGGTCATGTTGGATGTTATCAATCTCGACGTTAGCGGTACCTCGCGTCGGCAGCGCGGTCTTTCGCGATCTGCTCTTCGTGCTGGTCGCCGATCGCGAGCAGCATGGGCTTGGTGTAATACAGGTCGCCGCGCTTTTCGCCGTGGTATTCGAGAATGCGGGTTTCGACGATGGAGTCGACCGGGCAGGATTCCTCGCAGAAGCCGCAGAAAATGCACTTGGTCAGGTCGATGTCGTAGCGCGTGGTGCGGCGCGTGCCGTCGTCGCGCTTTTCCGATTCGATGGTGATCGCCAGCGCCGGGCACACCGCCTCGCACAGCTTGCAGGCGATGCAGCGCTCCTCGCCGTTGGGATAGCGGCGCAGCGCATGCAGGCCGCGGAAACGCGGCGACTGCGGGGTTTTCTCTTCCGGATACTGCACCGTGATCTTGCGCGCGAACAGATGGCGCCCGGTGAGCATCATGCCGCGCAGCAGTTCGATCAGGAGCAGGCTGCCGAAGAAATTCGTGATCCGTTTCATGGCGCGCTCAATGGAAGAGATAACCATACGGCGTCTGCATCATGCCGCCGACGACGACGATCCAGACGATGGTGATGGGAATGAACACTTTCCAGCCCAGGCGCATGATCTGGTCGTAGCGATAGCGCGGGAAGGTGGCGCGGAACCACAGGAACAGGAACAGCACGAAGCCGGTCTTCAGCAGCCACCAGACGATGCCGTCGGGCAGGAAGGCCGACCGGCGACAGCCAGCCGCCGAGGAACATCAGCGTGGTCAGCGCCGCGACCAGGATCATGTTGGCGTATTCGGCGAGGAAGAACACGGCGAACGCCATGCCGGAATATTCCACGTGGAAACCGGCGACGATTTCGGATTCGCCCTCGGCGACGTCGAACGGCGCACGGTTGGTCTCGGCCACGCCGGCGATCAGATACACCACGAACAGCGGGAACAGCGGCCAGATGTACCACTGGTGCAGCCCGCCCGCCTGGCCCTGCACGATGTCGACGAGGTTGAGCGACTGCGCCGCCATCAGCACGCCGACCAGTGCGAAGCCCATGGCGATTTCGTACGACACGATCTGCGCCGCCGAGCGCATCGCGCCGAGGAAGGCGTATTTCGAGTTGGATGCCCAGCCCGCGATGATGACGCCGTAGACGCCCATCGAGGTGATCGCCATCACGTACAGCAGGCCGGCGTTGATGTTGGCCAGCACCAGCGTGTCGGTAAACGGAATCACCGCCCATGCTGCCAGCGCGGGCGCGATCACCAGGATGGGACCGAGGATGAACAGGCCCTTGTTGGCGCCGGAAGGAATGATGATTTCCTTCATCAGCAGCTTCAGCCGCGTCGGCGATCGGCTGCAGCAGGCCCTGGAAACCGACGCGGTTCGGGCCGATGCGCACCTGCATCCAGCCGATGATCTTGCGTTCCGCATAGGTCAGATACGCCACGCCCAGCATCAGCGGCACCACGAGCGCCATGATCTTGATCAGCGTCCAGACGACGGTTTGAATGGCGGCCCAGTCCAGGCTTTGCATGAATCCGGCCTCCATCAGACCGGCTCCGCCGTGATTGCGCCGAACATCGGGCCCAGGCCCGCCGTCAGCGGATGGCCGCTGGGAATGCGCACGCAGTTGTCGGGCAGCAGATCATCGCGCTCCACTTTCAGCGTCAATGCGCTGGCGGTCTGGCGCACCGACACGCGGCCGTTTTCCTCCAGCCCCAGTTTCGCAATCAGGTCGGCTGTGCATGCGCGCCACCGGCAGCGCCGCATCCTGCGTCAGCTGCAGCGAGGGCGCAGCGACGCACCACGGCATCGGTCTGATAAATCGGCACCTCGGCCACACGCTCCAGACCATCGATAGCCTGCGGCGGCACCACCGTCACGTTGCTGACCTCGTTGGTCGAGGAATGCCTGCACCGAACCGGTCGGCGTCTCGCCCAGCGCGTCGCGCAATACTTCCCTGCGAATCGTTGTGATCGAAGCCAGCCAGCCCCAGCAGATTGCCCAGCACGCGCAGCACCTTCCACGCCGGTCGCGTCTCGCCGAGCGGCTTCACCACGGCGTTGAAACTCTGCACCCGGCCTTCGGTGTTGATGAAGGTGCCCGAGGTTTCGGTCCACGGCGCAATCGGCAGCAACACATCGGCGTAGTCGAGCGACTTGCCCTTGTAGGGCGACATCACCACGACGAATTCGGCCGCATTGATGCTGGCCATCGCGCTGCACGGGGTCGTGGGTATCGAGTTCGGCTTCGACCCCCAGCAGCAGATAGGCGCGCAAGGGCTGGGCCAGCATCTGCTGGGCATTCAGCCCCTTGACGGCAGGCTGGCCCAGGGGGCCGCAGCCCGGCATCGCACCGACCGCCACCGCGCCGACGCTGTTGGCCGCCTCGCCCAGCACGCCAAAGCTTGCACCGGCAAGCCGCGCCACTTCCTGCGCCAGCGCATGGATCTGCGAATAGGCGGGATGGTGCTGCGCCATGTTGCCGAGGAAGACCGCGCGGGTTTCGCCGCCCGACAGGCTCTCGGCCATCTTGCGCGGCGATGTCGTCGACGACGCCGCCGTCATCGAAATACGCGACAGCCCGGTCCGGAACCGGCAGGTTCTTCAGTTCGGCCAGCGCACGGCACACGCCCGCCAGCGTCGCGGCAAGCTGCGACGGCGCGACGATGCGCTTGGCGTGCACCTTGCCGAGGAATTCGTCTTCGGCGGCGTTGATCAGATTGAGCTGGCCATACCAGCGCACCGACTCACGGATGCGATGCGCCATCAGCGGATGGTCCTTGCGCAGGTTGGAACCCACCACCAGCATGCGGTTGAGGCGCGACATGTAGGTCACCGGCATGCCCAGCCAGAAACCGCCATGCGTCTTGTCGTCGAGCGAAAAATCCGACTGCCGCAGACGATGGTCGACGTTGCCGCTGCCCAGGCCACGCATCAGTTTCTGCAGCAGGAAGAGTTCCTCCGCCGGGCGATACGGGGTCGACAAGCGCGCCGATCTGGTCGGCCGGGATGCGTCTTCAGCTTGTCCGCAACAAACTCGAGCGCCGCCTGCCAGGTGGTCTCGACCCACTGCCCGTCCTGCTTGATCATCGGCTGGGTCAGGCGCTCGGCCGTATTGAGGCCTTCGTAGGAAAAACGGTCGCGGTCGGCCAGCCAGCATTCGTTGACGTCCTCGTTCTCGCGCGGCAGCACCCGCATGACCTTGTTGTCCTTGACGTGGACTTCGAGGTTGGAGCCGAGGCTGTCGTGCGGGCTGATCGAGTGACGGCGCGACAATTCCCAGGTGCGGGCCGTGTAGCGGAAGGGCTTGCTGGTGAGCGCGCCGACCGGGCACAGGTCGATGACATTGCCCGACAGTTCGGACGCCACCTGCGATTGCCAGGAACGGCATCACTTCGGTGTGCTCGCCGCGGCCGGTCATGCCGAGTTCCATCACGCCGGCGATCTCCTGGCCGAAGCGCACGCAGCGGCTGCAGTGGATGCAACGCGTCATGTCGGTGGCGATCAGCGGGCCGAGGTTCTTCTCGCGCACCACGCGTTTGACTTCCTGATAGCGCGACGACGAGCCGCCGTAGCCCACCGCCAGATCCTGCAGCGTGCATTCGCCGCCCTGGTCGCAGATCGGGCAGTCGAGCGGATGGTTGATCAGCAGAAACTCCATCACGCTTTTCTGCGCACTGATCGCGTATTCCGAACGCGTATGCACCTTCATGCCGTCGGTCACCGGGGTGGCGCAGGCGGGCAGCGGCTTCGGCGCCTTTTCCACCTGCACCAGGCACATGCGGCAGTTGGCGGCGATGGAGAGTTTCTTGTGATAACAGAAATGCGGGATCGTGATGCCGGCCTGATTCGCCGCATCCATGATGGTGTCGCCGCTTTCGACCTGCAGCGCGCGTCCGTCGATTTCGATATTGAGCGTAGCCATTGCCTAATGCCCTGTTCCGTCCATGCAGCGCTTGTGTTCGATGTGGTACTCGAACTCATGGCCAAAATGTTTGAGGAAGCTTTGCACCGGCATCGCCGCCGCATCGCCCAGCGCGCAGATGGTATGGCCGCCGATGCGGCTCGCCACGCTGTTGAGCAGATCCAGGTCATCCGGCCGGCCCTGGCCATGCTCGATGCGGTGGATCACCCGGTACATCCAGCCGGTGCCTTCGCGGCACGGCGTGCACTGGCCGCACGATTCCTCGAAATAGAAATAGGACAGCCGCTCCAGCGCACGCACCATGCAGACGGTTTCGTCCATCACGATGACCGCGCCCGAACCGAGCATGGAACCGGCCTTGGCGATGGAGTCGAAATCCATGGTGCAGTCCATCATGATCTCGCCCGGCAGCACCGGCGCCGACGAACCGCCCGGAATCACGGCCTTCAGCTTGTGGCCGCTGCGCACCCCGCCCGCCATCTCCAGCAGTTCGGAAAACGGCGTGCCGAGCGGCACTTCGTAATTGCCCGGCTTGTTGACATGGCCCGACACCGAAAACAGCTTGGAGCCGCCGTTGTTCGGCTTGCCGAGTTCGAGAAAGGCCTGGCCGCCATGCTGCATGATCCACGGCACGCTGGCCAGCGTCTCGGTGTTGTTGATGGTGGTCGGCTTGCCGTACAGACCGAAGCTCGCCGGAAACGGCGGCTTGAAGCGCGGCTGGCCCTTCTTGCCTTCGATCGATTCGAGCAGCGCGGTTTCCTCGCCGCAGATGTAGGCACCGTAGCCATGGTGCGCATGCAACTGGAAGCAGAAGTCGGTGCCGAACAGCTTGTCGCCGAGATAGCCCGCCTCGCGCGCTTCCTTCAACGCACGCTCGAAAATGTCGTAGCAATTCGAAAATCTCGCCGTGGATGTAGTTGTAGCCCACGCGTCGCGCCCAGCACGTAGCCGGCAATCGCCATGCCTTCGATCAGCTGGTGCGGGTTGTAGCGCAGGATGTCGCGATCCTTGAAGGTGCCCGGCTCGCCCTCGTCGCTGTTGCAGACGATGTATTTGTCGCCCGGAAACGCGCGCGGCATGAAGCTCCACTTGAGCCCGGTGGGAAAGCCCGCGCCGCCGCGCCCGCGCAGCGCGCTGGTCTTGAGTTCGGCGATGATGTCGTCGCCCGGCATCTGCTCGGTGATGATCCGGCGCAGCGCCTGATAGCCGCCATGGGCGACATAGGTCGCGAGCGACGCCGGGTTGGCGAGTGCCTGCGTCCAGCTGCAGACCTGTTGACGGTGGGCGTGAGCAAACTCATTTCAGATGGCCGTTATTCCAGGTTATCCAGCAATTCGTCCACCTTCTCGGGGGTGAGATGCGTGTGCATGGCATGGTTGTTGTGCAGGCACATCGGCGCATCGCCGCAGGCGCCCATGCACTCGCCTTCCTTCAGGGTGTAGCGCCCGTCTTCGGTGGTCTCGCCGAAACCGATGCCGAGCTTCTTCTTCAGATGCTCGCCGAGTTCGCCTGCGCCCATCAGCATGCACGGCAGATTGGTGCACAGCGTGATCTTGTGCCGACCCACGGACTGGTGTCGTACATGTTGTAGAACGTGGCCACCTCATACGCCGCGATCGCCGGCATGTCCAGATAATCGGCGACGTATTCGATGAGTCTCCGGCTTCAGCCAGCCGCGTTCAGTCTGCGCGATGCGCAGTGCGGCCATCACCGCCGACTGCTTCTGGTCGGCCGGATATTTGGCGACTTCCGCATCGATCAGCGCGAGGGATTCCGCACTCAGCGGAAGGCTGTTCGAATCAGGATTGGCCATCAGCGGTCGATCTCCCCGAAAACAATATCCTGCGTGCCGATGATGGCCACGACGTCGGCGATCATGTGGCCGCGCGACATTTCGTCGAGCGCCGCCAGATGCGCGTAACCCGGCGCGCGGATTTTCAGACGATAGGGCTTGTTGGCGCCGTCCGACACCAGATAAATGCCGAACTCGCCCTTGGGATGCTCGACCGCGGCATAGGCTTCGCCCGCCGGCACATGCATGCCTTCGGTGAAGAGCTTGAAGTGATGAATCAGCTCTTCCATGTTCTGCTTCATGTCGATGCCGCGACGGCGGCGCAACCTTGTGGTTGTCGACGATGACCGGACCGGGGTTTTTGCGCAGCCAGTCGACGCACTGCTTGATGATGCGGTTGGACTGGCGGAACTCCTCGATGCGAACCAGATAACGGTCGTAGCAGTCGCCGTTGGTGCCGACCGGAATGTCGAAATCCATGCGGTCGTAGACTTCGTAAGGCTGCTTCTTGCGCAGATCCCACTCGATGCCGGAGCCGCGCAGCATCGGGCCGGTGAAACCGAGCGCCAGGGCGCGTTCGGGCGACACCACGCCAATGCCGACGGTGCGCTGCTTCCAGATGCGGTTGTCGGTCAGCAGGGTTTCGTATTCGTCGACATAGGTCGGGAAACGCTGGGTGAAGTCATCGATGAAATCGAGCAGCGAACCCTGACGGTTGGCGTTCATCGATCCTTCATCGTCGCGTCGTTGCGGGTGTGCTGCGCCTGGTATTGCGGCATCGTGTCGGGCAGGTCGCGGTAGACGCCGCCCGGACGATAGTAGGCCGCATGCAGGCGCGCGCCGGATACCGCCTCGTAGCAGTCCATCAGGTCCTCGCGCTCGCGGAAGGCATACAGAAACACCGTCATCGCGCCGACGTCGAGCGCGTGCGCGCCCAGCCACAGCAGATGATTCAGCATGCGGGTGATTTCGTCGAACATCACGCGGATGTATTGCGCGCGCTCCGGCACCTGTATGCCCAGCAGCTTTTCGATCGCCATCACATAGGCGTGCTCGTTGACCATCATCGACACATAGTCGAGGCGGTCCATGTAGGGCACCGACTGGAGGAAGGTCTTGTGCTCGGCCAGCTTCTCGGTGGCGCGGTGCAACAGGCCGATATGCGGATCGGCGCGCTGGATCACCTCGCCGTCGAGTTCCAGCACCAGACGCAACACGCCGTGCGCGGCCGGATGCTGCGGCCCGAAGTTCATCGTGTAGTTACGGATTTCGGCCATCAGCGCCCTTCCCCGTAGCTTTCCTCGCGCACGATGCGCGGCATGACTTCGCGCGGCTCGATCGACACCGGCTGGTAAATCACGCGTTGCTGGGTCGGGTCGTAACGCATCTCGACGTTGCCGGACAAGGGGAAATCCTTGCGGAACGGATGACCGATAAAGCCATAGTCGGTGAGGATGCGGCGCAAATCCGGATGACCCTCGAACACGATGCCGAACAGATCGAACGCCTCGCGCTCGAACCAGTTGGCCGCCGGCCAGATATCGACCATCGAAGCCACCAGTGGCAGATCGTCCTCAGGGCAAAACACACGCACGCGTACCCGCTGGTTGTTCGATACCGACAGCAGATGCACCACCACGGCAAAGCGCAGCGACCTTCCCAGGCACCACGCGCCGTAGCCGGAATAATCCATGCCGCACAGATCGATCAGCTGCTCGAAGCGGCAATCGGGGTGATCGCGCAAGCGTGAGCATGGCGGAGGCGTACGCCTCTGGATTGACGACGAGCGTCAGTTCGCCCAGGCGCTCGACCACCTCGAACGAGCGCATCGCCAAGCACGTTTTTCAGGCCAATAGAAAGGGATTCGAGTGTCGCTGTCATGGTCACGAATCAGCGGGCGATGGTGTTGGTACGACGGATCTTGTTCTGCAGCTGGATGATGCCGAACAGCAGCGCTTCTGCCGTGGGCGGGCAGCCCGGAACATAGATATCCACCGGCACGATGCGGTCGCAACCGCGCACCACCGAATAGGAATAATGGTAATAGCCGCCGCCGTTGGCACACGATCCCATGGAAATCACCCAGCGCGGCTCGGCCATCTGGTCGTAGACCTTGCGCAGTGCAGGGGCCATCTTGTTGCACAGCGTGCCGGCCACGATCATCACGTCGGACTGCCGCGGACTCGGACGGAACACGATGCCGAAGCGGTCGAGGTCGTAGCGTGATGCGCCGGCCTGCATCATCTCCACCGCACAGCACGCCAGACCGAAGGTCATCGGCCACATCGAGCCGGTGCGCATGTAGTTGATGAGCTGGTCGGCCTTGGTGGTGACAAAGCCCTGCTCGAGAATGCCTTCGATGCTCATGGCAGGCTCCTGATGGACACATGCCAGCACGCCGGGTCGATCCCCGTGCTGCGCACGGGACCCCTGGCCCAACTGCTTAAAGGTTTTACTCCCATTCCAGCGCTCCCTTCATCCATTCGTAGATGAAGCCGACCACCAGAATGCCGAGGAAAACCATCATGGCGATAAAACCGGCCAGGCCGATTTCCTCGAGCACGATGGCCCAGGGAAACAGGAAGGCAATTTCCAGATCGAACAGGATGAACAGGATGGCAACCAGGTAATAGCGCACGTCGAACTTCATGCGTGCATCTTCGAAGGCCTCGAAGCCGCATTCGTAGGGTGAGAGCTTTTCGCTGTCCGGGCGATGCGGCGCCAGCAGGCCACCGGCAATGATCGGGCCGATCCCAAAAGCCAGGCCAACCAGAATGAACAACAGAATAGGGAGGTAATTCTCCAGCACCGGTTCCTCCGACTATGCCCTATGCAGGCTAGTTGAGTAATTATGGGCTGAGTGTATTAGCGCGAGGCGTCGGCTGTCAAGCCGAAATTTTGTATTTTTGTCCTTGATAATCAAAAGCTTATTCAATAGTGAATGCTAATGAATAAATCAGGAAATTTGATGGTGCCGACGGCGAGACTCGAACTCGCACGACCTAGGTCACTACCCCCTCAAGATAGCGTGTCTACCAATTCCACCACGTCGGCCAAAGCGCTTGCAGACCTTGATATGCTGGACGAACGCCTGCCGAACTACTTTACTGCGGGATATCGCTTGCTTTAGAGCCGGTTTCCAGGGGCTGACACCGGCGCAGGGGGCAGGCGCTTCAGGTTGCGTCGTCACGGGGACCGCAGTCCGATCCAGCACACTGGTCGACTTGTGTTGCTGCAGGCCAAAATAGGCCAAGGTCCAGGCTGGTCAGCAAAAAACAGGGTTGCCAGGATGGCGGTGCTGCGGCTCAGAAAATTGGCCGAACCTGTCGAGCCAAACAGACTTCCTGACGACCCGCCGCCAAATGCCGCGCCCATGTCAGCACCCTTTCCATGTTGCAGCAAGCACCAGTGCAATCACGGAAACGGCAACAATAATGTGAACAACCCAAATCAGTGTTTCCATATTTTTGACTCTTACTTGGCCGCAGCCTGGCAAATCGCCACAAACTCGTCGGCAACCAGAGAAGCGCCGCCAATCAGGCCACCATCGATATCCGGCTGAACCATTAATTCTGCCGCATTCGCAGCTTTTACGCTACCCCCATACTGGATCACCAGTTGGTCTGCCACGCCCGCATCGAGTGCGGCGATCTTGCCGCGGATGAAGGCGTGTACCGCCTGTGCCTGTTCCGGCGACGCGGTCTTGCCTGTGCCGATCGCCCAAACCGGCTCATACGCGACCACGGCCTTAGCCAGCGAGCCTACTCCTGCTGCGTCGATCACCGCGTCGAGCTGACGCGCAACAACCGCTTCGGTCACGCCAGACTCACGCTCGTCCAGGGATTCGCCGACACACAGAATGGGAATCAAGCCTGCCGCCTGGGCAGCCATGTATTTGCTTGCCACCAGTGCGTCGGATTCACCATAAAGGCTGCGCCGTTCCGAGTGCCCGACGATGACATACGTGCAGCCAAAGTCGAGCAGCATGGCGGCAGACACTTCGCCAGTGAATGCACCCTTGGCTTGCTCGGACAGGTTTTGTGCGCCCCAGGCAATCGACGATCCGGCGAGTCAGACTCTGAGCCTGCGCCAGATAGGGAAAAGGCACGCACACCACGGCCTCGATACCCGCCAAAGCAGGTTTGAGTGCGGCCAGCAACGCGGCATTTTCGGCCAGGCTGCCGTGCATTTTCCAGTTACCGGCTACGAGCTTTTTGCGCATGGGAGTCTGCCAAACAAAAGTGCGCGATGGTAAGCGCAACGTGCAATCCGGTCAACCGTCACGCACGCATGCGCCAGCTGGATAATCAGCCGAAACGGCCGGTAATGTAGTCTTCGGTCTGCTTCTTGCCCGGTCGCATGAAGATGGTGCCGGTTTCGTTGAATTCGATGAGTTCCCCCAGGTACATGAACGCGGTGAAGTCTGATATCCGCGCCGCCTGTTGCATGTTGTGGGTCACGATGGCGATTGTGTACTCGTTCCTTGAGTTCGTTGATCAGTTCTTCGATTTTGGCCGTCGAGATGGGATCCAGCGCTGAGGTAGGCTCGTCCAGCAGCACGATTTCAGGTTTGACCGCAACGGCGCGCGCGATGCACAGACGCTGTTGCTGGCCACCTGAAAGTGACAGGCCATTCTGCTGCAACTTGTCCTTCACTTCGCCCCACAATGCAGCCTTGTTGAGTGCCCACTCGACCCGATCATCCATTGCACTTTTCGACATGCGCTCATACAGACGCACGCCGAAGGCAATGTTTTCGTAAATCGTCATCGGGAAACGGCGTTGGTTTCTGGAACACCATGCCGATCTTGGCGCGCACCAGGTTCACGTCCTGGCTCTTGTCGAGCAGATTCTTGCCATGGAACAGGATCTGGCCTTCGGCACGCTGCCCCGGATACAGGTCATACATGCGATTGAAGGTTCGCAGCAACGTTGACTTGCCGCAACCGGACGGCCCGATGAAAGCCGTCACTTTCTTGTTGGCAACATCCAGATTGACGTTGCTGAGGCCTTTGAAATCGCCGTAGAAAAAATCCAGATTGCGGATTTGCAAGGCAGTATTTTCGCCGGTTGGCATGGCTTGATCGGACATCGGTGAAGCTCCGGAGAAATTAACGTTTGTCTTTGTTGCGGAAAGCGACGCGCACACCGATGTTGACCGCCAGCACCAGAAGGGCAATCAACAAGGCACCGCCCCAGGCCAGATTGACCCAGTTGTCGTAGGGGCTCAGCGCAAACTGGTAAATCACCACCGGCAGGTTGCCCATGGGCTCCGACATATTGGTGCTGAAGAATTGGTTGTTCAGTGCAGTGAACAGTAGCGGCGCCGTCTCGCCGGTGATGCGGGCCATCGCCAGCAACACGCCAGTCACCACGCCCGACTTGACCGCACGCAGCGTCACCTTCAGCGACACCTGCCAGCGCGGCGCCCCCACCGCGAAAGCGGCTTCACGCAGACTGGTCGGCACCAGTTTCAGCATGTTCTCGGTGGTGCGCACCACCACCGGTATGGCAATCAGTGCCAGTGCAAGCGACCCCGCCCAACCCGAGAATCCACCGGTGGTCACGACAAACAGCGCATACACGAACAGGCCAATGACGATGGACGGCGCCGACAGCATGATGTCGGTCATGAAGCGGGTGAACGAAGCAAATTTGGATACACGGCCATACTCGGCCAGATAGATGCCCGCCAGAATGCCGACCGGCGTCGCGACCAGCATGGAAAACAGCAGGATGAGTCCGCTGCCGACGATGGCATTGCGCAAGCCGCCGCCTTCGGATCCTGGCGCCGGGGTGTCCTGGGTAAACAAATCCCAGCTCAGTGCTGCAAAGCCCTTGGAAAACAAGGTCCACAAAATCCACAACAGCGCAATCAGGCCCAGGCTCATTGCCAGCATGGACAGGGTGATGCCGATGCGGTTGATCCAGATGCGGCGGGTATACAAATTCATCAAGTGCCTGACTCCTTACAGACCTTCGGAGCCCATGCTGCGGCTGATGAGCCAGCGCGAAATCGCCAGCACGATAAAGGTGATGACGAACAGCACCAGACCCAACTCGAACAGCGAGGCAATGTGCAAGCCCGGGATCTGCCTCGCCAAATTCGTTGGCCGAGCGTCGACGCAATCGAGGTGCCTGGTGCGAACAGGCTGCCATTGATGCGATTGGCATTGCCGATCACGAACGTGACCGCCATCGTCTCGCCGAGCGCACGTCCCAGTCCCAGCATGATGCCGCCGATGACACCGACGCGGGTGTAGGGCAGCACGATGTTGCGCATCACCTCCCAGGTTGTGCAGCCGACGCCGTAGGCAGATTCCTTCAACACATGCGGCACGGTTTCGAACACATCGCGCATCACCGAAGCAATAAATGGAATCACCATCATGGACAGCACGATGCTGGCGGTCAGAATGCCGACACCGATGGGCGGGCCGGAAAACCAGCCACCGATCACCGGCACATCGCCCAGCAAGCGCCTGCAACGGAGGCTGAACATACTCGGCAAACAGAGGCGCAAACACGAACAAGCCCCAGATACCGTAAACAATCGAGGGAATGCCCGCCAGCAATTCGATCGCAGTGCCCAAAGGGCGGCGCAACCATACCGGACAGGTCTCGGTCAGAAACAGGGCAATCCCGAAACTGATCGGTACTGCGATCAACAATGCCAGCACCGAGGTCACCACCGTGCCGTAGATGGCCGCCAGCGCACCATACTCGTCGTCCGGCACGCTCCAGATATTGGTCCACAGAAAAGGCAGGCCGAATGCCTTGATGCTGGGCCAGGCTTCATACGTGAGCGACACCAGAATGCCCACCAACGCTGCCAGAACGACCAAGGCAAAAATCTGGGTGACGTAATGAAACAATTTGTCCTGCAAGTGGAATTTCCGGACCTGCCGGGCATGCAGATCGATTCCGGCAGATATGCTGGGCTCGCTCAAGATGGGTGCCTATCGAATTCTGTGTTTTCTCTGCGGAAGCAACCGTCATGATTGACAGTCGCTTTCGCAGAGCGCCGAGGGCAGCATGCCGCCCCCGGCTTGCATCGAACGGATCCGGTTCGGGACCTTACTTGATGTTCTTCATTTCTGCTTCGACCATCTTCACGACGTTGGGCGGCAGCGCGACAAATCCCAGTTCTTCAGCCATTTTCTGGCCATTGTTCAGCGACCAGGTGATGAAATCCACGACACCCTTTTGCTTGGCAGCATCTGCACCCTTCTCATACGCCAGCACGTAGGTTGCCGAGGTGATGGGCCAGGCGTTCTTGTGCGCCTGATCCAGCAGGTCGGGTGCCATGCCACGGACCTTGAAGTTGGCACCCGCAGCGGCATCGGCCACGGCATCCTGGCTCGGCACGATGTAGTTGCCGGCACGGTTCTTCAGCGCAACGAAGGTCATGTTGTTCTTCATCGCATCGGCAATATCCACATAGCCGATCGCACCCTTGATCTTCTGCACGTTGGCGGCCACACCCGGGTTGCCTTTGCCGCCAACCGCATTGCTCGGCCAGTTCACCGTCTTGCCCGCGCCGACGTCACGCATGAATGCCATCGACTGCTTGGCCAGATAGCCGGTGAAAACATGGGTGGTACCGGAACCATCCGAGCGATTCGCCACGGTGATGGCCAGATCCGGCAGGGAAACGCCGGGGTTCAGCCTGGCGATGGCGGGATCGTTCCACTTGGTGATGGCACCACGGAAGATATTGGCGGCGGTGTTGCCATCCAGTTTCAGCTTGCCGGATTCAATACCCGGAATATTGATGACGATGGTCACGCCCCCCATCACGGTCGGAACCTGGACCAGCTTGGCCGCATCCAGTTCAGCCTCTTCAAGCGGGGCGTCGGTGCCGCCGAAATCGACGGTCTTGGCCTTGATCTGCTTGATGCCGCCCGACGAGCCGATACCCTGGTAATTGACCTTGTTGCCAGTCGCAGTCTGATAAGCCTCGGCCCACTTGGTGTAAACGGCGTAGGGGAAAGTTGCGCCCGCGCCGGTGATGTCAGCGGCCAGCGCGCTGACCGAAAAAGCCAGTCCCATGGCAGCAGCCAGGGTGCCTTGAGCAAGCTTGTTGAAAATACGCATGTAAAGATCTCCGGTAGTAGTTGACGTTGCCGCATGGGCGACGTCGCCATACTAACGGGCGAATATTACAGATATATTTCAGGTCGGGAAATCACCCGCCCTTGGCCGCTGCACTCACGGCAGCGGCAATTGTTTCAGCGGTGTGGCTGACCAGATCGGCATCCCGGCCTTCCACCATCACGCGGATCAGCGGCTCGGTTCCGGACGCACGCAGGACGATCCGGCCCTGCCGTTCGAGGGCAGTTTCGGCTTCGACCACCGACGCACTGACCGCAGGCGCGGCGTCCAGTTTGAAGCCTTTTTCCACCGGCACATTGATCATGACCTGGGGATAGGTTTCCAGGTCGGCGGTAAACGCGTCCAGCGTCTCGCCGGTTTCACGCAAGGCGCGCAGTACCTGCAACGCCGAAACGATGCCGTCGCCGGTCGTGTGCTTGTCCAGGCAGAGAATATGCCCCGAGGTTTCGCCGCCCAGCGTCCAGCCGTTGGCGTGCAGCCGCTCCAGCACATAGCGGTCGCCCACCTTGGCGCGCTCGAACGGAATTTCGATGCGGCCCAGCGCATGCTCGGTGCCCAGATTGGTCATCAGGGTGCCGACCACGCCGCCTTTCATGTAGCCGGTCTGGATGCGGTGACGCGCAATCACGTAGACCAGCTGGTCGCCGTCATAAATCCGGCCCTGGGCGTCGGCCATCATCAGCCGGTCGCCATCGCCGTCGAGTGCAATGCCCAGATCGGCGCGATGCTCGCGCACCGCATCGGAAAGCGCCTTGGTGTAGCGTTGCACCGCACTGGTCGTTGATATTGAAGCCATCCGGCTCGTTGCCGACGGCGATGACCTCGGCGCCCAGTTCGTGCAGCACATGCGGGGCGATGTGATAGGTCGCGCCATGCGCGCAGTCCACCACGATGCGCATGCCGCGCAGGTCGAGATGATTGGGGAAGGTGCTCTTGCAAAACTCGATATAGCGCGCCGCGGCATCCTCGATCCGCCGGGCACGTCCCAACTGGCGTGCCTCGACCGTCACGATCGGATGATCCATGCCGCGCCTCGATGGCTTCTTCCACGCTGTCGGGCAACTTTTCACCGCTGGCCGAAAAGAACTTGATGCCGTTGTCCTCGAACGGATTGTGCGAGGCCGAGATCACCACGCCCGCCTGCAGGCGCAGGCGCGCGTCAGATAGGCCACCGCCGGCGTCGGCATCGGCCCGGTCATCAGCACATTCACGCCCGGCAGCCGTAAAACCGGCCTCCAGCGCAGCTTCCAGCATGTAGCCCGAAATGCGGGTGTCCTTGCCGATCAGCACGGTCGGGTGCTGGTTCGGCGGCAGGCTGCCACGATCGGCCACCAGCACCTGGCCGGCCGCGTAGCCCAGATGCATGACAAATTCGGGCGTAATGGGCGATTCGCCCACCCTGCCCCGCACGCCATCGGTACCAAAATATTTACGTCCCATCCTGCTATTCCTCCACTGCATTCCAGATGGCCAGCGCATCGCGCATGGCCGTTACATTGTGTACCCGAACCAGCCGTGCACCGCGTGCCACGGCAGCCAGATGCGCCGCCACCCCGGCAAATTCCCGCGCCTCGACATCGCGTCCTGTCAGGGTGCCCAGCATGGACTTGCGCGACAGCCCGGCCATCACCGGCACGCCCAGTTCTGCCAGGCGACTCAGGTGCCTGAGCAAGGCCAGATTGTGCTCCAGCGTCTTGCCGAAACCGAAGCCGGGGTCGATCACCAGCCGCTCACGCGCAATCCCTGCCGCCTCGCAGGCCTGCACCCTGTCCTGCAAGAAACGCTTCACTTCCTCGACCACATCGGCATAGCGGGGCGCCTGCTGCATGGTCTGCGGCTCGCCCTGCATATGCATCAGGCACACCGCCGCATCGGACGCCGCCACCGCCTCCAGCGCACCGGGCGCGCGCAGGGCCATCACATCGTTCACCATGGCCGCACCGGCATCGAGCGCAGCCCGCATCACCTCGGGCTTTCCTGGTGTCGACCGACACCACGCAACCCGCGCCGACAAGCGCCTCGATCACCGGCAAGCACCCGCCGGATTTCCTCATCGACCGGCACTGCCGCCGCACCGGGACGGGTGGACTCGCCACCGACATCGAGGATATCGGCACCCGCTTCCTGCAGCTTAAGCGCATGCCGAATCGCCGCCTGCGGATCGGGCCACCGGCCGCCATCCGAAAACGAATCCGGCGTGGCGTTGACGATGCCCATGATGAGGGGCCTGTGCCAGGGAGAGACGATGCGAGCCAGCGTGGAGAATGGGCATAAAAACAGAGGGGCCGAAGCCCCCCAATTCTAGTGGTGAACCCGGCTCAGGTTTCCTGTGCAGGCTGCGACGGTAGGTGCCGGGGCGCTGGGCTTGTCGCCGCCACTCGGCCGGCGGCGGCGGCACGGCCGCCGGCTTGGGTGGATGGGGCGGGCGCCCCGCCATGATGTCGCGCGATCTGCTCGGCGTCGATGGTTTCCCATTCCAGCAGGGCCGCCGTCATCGCCTCGACTACGTCTCGCTTCTCGGTGAGGATTTTCTTGGCCAGCGCGTATTGCTCATCCAGGATGCGGCGGATTTCGCCGTCGACCTTCTGCATGGTGGCTTCGCTCATGTTCTTGTGCGTGGTCACCGAGCGGCCCAGGAACACCTCGCCCTCGTTTTCGCCGTACACCATCGGGCCCAGCGCCTCGGACATGCCGTAGCGCGTCACCATGTCGCGGGCGATGCTGGTGGCGCGCTCGAAATCGTTGGAGGCGCCGGTCGAAATGCTGCCGACGAAAATTTCTTCGGCAACCCGGCCGCCGAACAGCATGGTGATCTGATCCAGCATCTGGTCCTTGTACAGGCTGAAGCGATCCATCTCCGGCAGCGACATGGTCACGCCCGAGGGCACGGCCACGCGGGATGACGGTCACCTTGTGGACCGGGTCGCAACCCTCCAGTGACATGCCGATCACGGCATGGCCAGACTCGTGGTAAGCCGTCTTCTTCTTGTCCTCGGGCGTGATCACCATGGACTTGCGTTCGGCGCCCATGAAGATCTTGTCCTTGGCCTGCTCGAAATCATCCATGTCCACCAGGCGTTTGCTGCTGCGCGCGGCGAACAGGGCGGCCTCGTTGACCAGGTTGGCGAGGTCGGCGCCGGACATGCCCGGGGTGCCGCGCGCCAGAATGTCGGCCCGCACGTCGGGCGCGACCGGCACCTTGCGCATGTGCACCAGCAGGATCTGCTCCCGCCCCCGGATGTCGGGCAGGCCCACCACCACCTGGCGGTCGAAACGGCCGGGGCGCAACAGGGCGGGGTCGAGCACGTCGGGGCGGTTGGTGGCGGCGATCACGATGACGCCGACACTTGCCTCGAAACCGTCCATTTCAACCAGCAACTGGTTGAGCGTCTGTTCGCGCTCGTCGTTGCCGCCGCCAAGGCCGGCGCCGCGCTGACGGCCGACCGCATCGATTTCGTCGATGAAGATGATGCACGGCGAACTCTTCTTGGCCTGCTCGAACATGTCGCGCACGCGCGCGGCGCCGACGCCGACGAACATCTCGACGAAGTCGGAACCCGAAATGCTGAAGAACGGCACCTTGGCCTCACCCGAGATCGAACGCGCGAGCAGCGTCTTGCCGGTACCGGGCGGGCCCACCATCAGCACGCCGCGCGGAATGCGTCCGCCCAACTTCTGGAATTTGGAAGGGTCCTTCAGGAAATCCACCAGTTCGGCGACATCTTCCTTGGCCTCGTCGCAGCCGGCCACGTCGGCAAAGGTCACCGGGTTGGCATTCTCGTCGAGCAGGCGTGCGCGGCTCTTGCCGAACGAAAACGCGCCGCCCGCGGCCGCCCCCCTGCATCTGGCGCATGAAGAAGATCCACACACCGATCAGCAGCAGCATGGGGAACCACGAAATGAACAGGCTCATCAGGAAGGAAGGCTGCTCTTCCGGCTTGGCTTCGACCGATACGCCGTTCTTCAGCAGATCGGACACCATCCACGGATCGCTCGGCGCATAGCTGGTGAAACGCTGGCCATCGCTGCGCTCCCCCTTCAATACGTTGCCCTCGATCACCACCTTGGCGATCTTCTGCTGGCGCACCTCGTCGATGAACTGCGAGTACGGCACCTGCGTCTGCGCGGTGCGCTGCGCGCCGAACTGGTTGAAGACCGTCATCAGGACGACGGCGATGATCAACCAGATCGCGATGTTCTTGGACAAATTATTCACGCTTGCTCCTCAGTGCTGAATACAGCACGCTTAGACTCATTCTAAACCCTATGCAGCAGGGTTACCACGGCAGATTTACAAAGCTGCGTCCGGTGCTGCCACAGGGAGGCGCCCCAGCAGATAGACCTCGCTGCTGCGATCGCGCGAGGCGTCCGGCTTGCGGATCAGCACCTGCTCGAATGCCTGCCGCATCTGTGCCCGAAAATCCTCGAATCCGACACCCTGAAAAACTTTGACGAGAAAAGCGCCGTCCGGTTTCAACCAGTGCAGTGCAAATTCAAGAGCCAATTCGCACAATTCATATTGCCGCGCCTGATCACGCAGCATGACCCCACTGATGTTGGGGGCCATATCGCTCAAAACAAGGTCGACCCGCCTTGATTGCAGCTTTTCTTCCAGCCAGGCCAGCGCCGCGGGATCGGTGAAATCACCTTCGAGGCTGTCGACCCCCGGCATCGTCGCCACCGGCAACAGGTCGATCGCCAGCACCCGGCCCTGCCCTTTCATCTTCTGCACCACGACCTGGCACCAACTGCCCGGGGCTGCCCCCAGGTCCACCACGGTCATGCCGGGCCGGAGCAGATGGTCGCGCTTGTCGATTTCCAGCAATTTATAGGCGGCGCGCGAAAGGTAGTTGTCCTGCTGTGCCTTTTTGACATAGGGATCCGTCACATGCTCGTGCATCCAGGCACTGCCCGATTTGGTTCGCTTCGGTTTCTGCGCCATCTCTATCGGCTACAATCCGCGCTCAGTTAAGGAATCCGCATGAAAGCACTCACGCCCGCACAACGGCAACATCTCAAAGGTCTGGCCCACAGTCGCCAGCCCGTGGTCATGATCGGGAGCAACGGTCTCACCCCGGCCGTGCTGAAGGAAATCGATCTTGCGCTGAATGCGCATGAACTGATCAAGGTCAAGGCAGCCAGCGACGAACCTGTCACCCGCCGCGCCTGGCTGGAAGAAATTGCCGCCGCCACCGGGGCGGCAGCAGTCCAGCAGATCGGCAAGGTGCTGGTGATATATCGCGCCGCCGACAAACCGGTGATTGTTCTGCCCGCCTGACAGTCCCTGGAGGCGTTTTATCGCGCCAGCCCCGAGCGCCAGACCAGCAGCAGTCCGAGCGCACTCTGAATCAGATAGAGAATGCTCGACACGCCATGCCAGCGCGCGAAGCGGTCGGCAAACACACTCTGCATCACGGCATGCGGCATGGCCTGGTCCTTCAGACCCTGCATGATCGGCTGGATGCCGAAATGGCCGGCCAAAATCAATGCCAGCATCATTGCCACGACCCAGAAAAACAGGGTTTTCAATGCTGCGACGCCATCGCGGGCTACTCGGTAAATCAGCAGATAGGTCGCTGATGCGATACCGATCCACGCGATAAGACCAAACAGCCTGCCCGCCAGCATCCCGGCCAGTTGCTTGTCGCCCAGGCTGGCGAACAGCACCGGCGCGGCAAGATAGCCCACTGCCCACATGCCGCCGATCCACAGCACCAGCGACACCCCGGCAAGACCGTCCCAGAAACGTCTCATGCCTACTTGTAGATCACATCCAGCACTTCGTACTGGCGGATCCCGCCGGGTGCCTGCACATCCACGCTGTCGCCGGCATATTTGCCGATCAGCGCCCGTGCGATCGGTGACGAGACGGAAATCTTGCCGTGCTTGATATCGGCTTCGTCGTCGCCGACGATCTGATAGGTGACGGGTTCGCCGGATTCGGCATCCTCGAGTTCGACCGTGGCGCCGAACACGATGCGGCCGTCGGCGTCAAGCGTGGTCGGATCGATGATCTGCGCGTTGGTCAGCTTGCCTTCGAGGTCGGCGATGCGGCCTTCGATGAAACCCTGTTTTTCCTTGGCAGCGTCGTATTCGGCGTTTTCTGATAGATCACCCTGCGCACGGGCCTCGGCGATCGCCTGGATGACGGCAGGGCGTTCGACGCTTTTCAGATGCTGCAACTCAACTCGCAGCTTTTCCGCGCCGACCACGGTGAGGGGATATTTGTTCACAACTTTACCTTATCGAATCAGTGCAGACGCTGATGCAGCGCCTGCAAGGAATACACTTTGAGTTCATTGCCATGCTGCATACCCATGCAGGCAGCACGTGCGCCGGCCAGGGTAGTGAAGTACACGACCCGGCGCGCCAGGGCTTCGGCGCGGATCGTGTAGGAATCCTTCACCGCTTTCTTGTCATCGACCACGTTGACGATGAAATCGATGTCGCCGTTCTTGATCATGTCGACAATGTGGGGACGGCCTTCCTTGACCTTGTTGACCACTGCCACCGGAATGCCAGCCGACTCGATCACCTGCGCAGTGCCGCGCGTGGCCACCAGATTGAAACCGAGATCGCGCAGAGCTTGCGCCACCTCGACCACGGCGTCGCGATCGCCCGGATCGCCCGAACGCACGCTGACGAAGGCGCGGCCACCGGGTTTTGGCAGTTCGGAACTCGACGCCAGTTGCGACTTGACGAAGGCCTCGCCAAAGTTGTCACCCACCCCCATGACTTCACCGGTCGACTTCATCTCAGGGCCGAGGATGGTGTCGACGCCCGGGAACTTGCGGAACGGGAACACCGCTTCCTTGACCGAGAAGTACGGCGGGATGATTTCTTTCTCGAACGCCTGGGACTTGAGTGAAATGCCTGCCATCGCCCGCGCGGCAATCTTCGCCAGCGGCGCACCGATGGCCTTGGACACATACGGCACGGTGCGAGACGCGCGCGGATTCACTTCGAGCACATAGACGACATCGCCCTGGATCGCGAACTGGACATTCATCAGACCAACCACGTGCAGCGCCTTCGCCATCGCAACGGTCTGGCGGCGCAACTCGTCCTGCACGTCCTTCGACAGGCTGTACGGCGGCAGCGAGCAGGCCGAATCGCCCGAATGCACGCCCGCCTGCTCGATATGCTGCATGATGCCGCCGATCACCACCTGCTCGCCGTCGGACAGCGCATCGACATCGACCTCGATCGCATCGTTGAGGAAGCGGTCGAGCAGCACCGGCGAATCGTTCGACACCTTCACCGCTTCGGTCATATAGCGGCGCAGGTCGGCTTCCTCGCGCACGATTTCCATGGCACGGCCACCCAGCACGTAGCTCGGACGCACCACCAGCGGATAGCCGATTTCCTCGGCCATGCGGATGGCGCTCTCGGGATTGCGCGCGGTGCGGTTGGGCGGCTGCTTCAGGCCCAGATCGTGCAGCATCTGCTGGAACCGCTCGCGGTCTTCGGCCGCGTCGATCATGTCGGGGCTGGTGCCGATGATGGGCACGCCGTTCTTTTCCAGATCGCGCGCCAGCTTCAGCGGCGTCTGGCCGCCGTACTGCACGATCACGCCGAACGGCTTTTCGATGCGGACGATTTCCAGCACGTCTTCCAGCGTCAGCGGTTCGAAATACAGGCGGTCCGAGGTATCGTAATCGGTCGATACGGTCTCCGGGTTGCAGTTGACCATGATGGTCTCGAAACCATTCTCGCGCAGCGCCAGCGCCGCGTGCACGCAGCAGTAGTCGAATTCGATGCCCTGGCCGATGCGGTTCGGCCCGCCACCGAGCACCATGATCTTCTTCGCGTCGGTCGGCCGCGACTCGCATTCTTCCTCGTAGGTCGAATACATGTAGGCGGTCTGGGTGGCGAACTCGGCGGCGCAGGTGTCGACCCGCTTGTACACCGGGTGCACCGCCAGGGCATGGCGGTGGGCGCGAACCGCGTGCTGGTCGGTCGCCAGCAGGCTGGCCATCCGGCTGTCGGAAAAGCCGGTGCGCTTCAACTGCCGCAATTCATTTTGATCGAGGTCGGCAAGCTTGCGCCCGGCCAGCGAGTGCTCCAGTTCGATCAACCCCTGGATCTGGTCGAGGAACCACGGGTCGATTTTCGAAACCGCATGAATTTCGTCCAGGCTCATGCCGACGCGGAAGGCATCCCCCACGTACCAGATGCGCTCGGGACCGGGCGACATCAGTTCGGCCTCGATCTCGTCGCGGTCGGTGGACTTGGGGTCGAATCCGTCGGCACCGACTTCCAGTCCGCGCAGCGCTTTCTGCAGCGACTCCTGGAAGGTGCGGCCGATCGCCATCACCTCGCCCACCGATTTCATCTGCGTGGTCAGGCGGTCGTCGGCCTGGGGGAATTTCTCGAAGGCAAAGCGCGGAATCTTGGTGACCACGTAATCGATCGACGGCTCGAACGAAGCCGGCGTCGCGCCGCCGGTAATGTCGTTCTGCAGTTCGTCGAGCGTATAACCGACCGCCAGCTTGGCCGCCACCTTGGCGATCGGGAAGCCGGTGGCCTTGGACGCCAGCGCGGAAGAACGCGACACCCGCGGGTTCATCTCGATCACCACCATGCGTCCGTCTTCCGGGTTGATGGAGAACTGCACGTTGGAGCCGCCGGTATCGACGCCGATCTCGCGCAGCACCGCGAGACTCGCGTTGCGCATGATCTGGTATTCCTTGTCGGTCAGGGTCTGCGCCGGCGCCACGGTGATCGAGTCGCCGGTATGCACGCCCATCGGGTCGAAGTTCTCGATCGAGCAGACGATGATGCAGTTGTCCTTGCGGTCACGCACCACCTCCATCTCGTATTCTTTCCAGCCGAGCAGCGATTCCTCGATCAGCAGTTCGTGCGTCGGCGAGGCCTCCAGCCCGCGCTCGCAGATGGCGACGAACTCATCGCGGTTGTAGGCGATGCCGCCGCCCGAACCGCCCATGGTGAACGACGGCCGGATGATCGACGGGAAGCCCAGCGCGGCCTGCACCTGCAAGGCCTCTTCCATGCTGTGGGCGATCGACGAGCGCGCCGAGCCGAGGCCGAGCTTGGTCATCGCGGCCTTGAATTTTTCGCGGTCTTCGGCCTTGTCGATGGCCTCCTTCGACGCGCCGATCATCTCGACGCCGTATTTCTCCAGCACGCCGTGCTTGGCGAGATCGAGTGCGCAGTTCAGCGCGGTCTGCCCGCCCATGGTCGGCAGCAGCGCGTCGGGGCGTTCCTTCTCGATGATCTTCTCGACCACCTGCCAGGTAATCGGCTCGATGTAGGTGACGTCGGCCATGTCCGGGTCGGTCATGATCGTCGCCGGATTGCTGTTGACGAGGATGACCTTGTAGCCCTCCTCGCGCAGTGCCTTGCAGGCCTGGGCGCCGGAATAGTCGAACTCGCACGCCTGCCCGATGACGATAGGGCCGGCACCGATGATGAGAATGCTTTTTAAGTCGCTACGCTTGGGCATGGTCGGCCATCAACTGAATAAATCGGTCGAACAAATAGCTCACGTCGTGCGGTCCGGGGCTGGCTTCAGGGTGGCCCTGGAAGCTGAATGCGGGCACGTCGGTGCGCGCGATGCCCTGCAGCGAACCATCGAACAGCGAGACGTGGGTGCTGCGCAGGTTGGCGGGCAGGGTCGCCGCGTCCACCGCGAAGCCGTGGTTCTGGCTGGTAATCGCCACCCGGCCGCTATCGAGGTCCTTGACCGGATGGTTGGCACCGTGATGGCCGAACTTCATCTTGATGGTCTTGGCGCCGGAGGCGAGCGCCAGCAACTGGTGACCAAGGCAGATGCCGAAGGTCGGCACCCCAGCCGCCACCAGTTCGCCGATCGCCTGGATCGCGTAATCGCACGGCTCCGGATCGCCCGGGCCGTTGGAGAGAAAAATACCGTCTGGATTCAGCGCCATGGCATCGGCCGCAGTGGCGGTGGCGGGCAGCACGGTCAGGCGGCAGCCGCGCTCGGCCAGCATGCGCAGGATGTTGCGCTTGACGCCGTAATCGAAGGCCACGACGTGAAAACGTGGCTCGCTCGACTGGCCGTAGCCGCGTCCGAGCTTCCATTCGGTTTCGTTCCATTCATACGCTGCCGGCGCCGTGACCACGTGGGCCAGGTCCATGCCGGCCAGCCCCGGGAAGGCGCGCGCGGCCTCGAGTGCCTTTGCCTCGTCCACGACCCCTGCCATGATGCAGCCACTTTGGGCGCCCTTTTCGCGCAGGATGCGCGTCAGCCGCCGCGTGTCGATATCGGCGATCGCCACGATGTTCTGGCTTTTGAGGTAGTCCGACAGCGATTGGTCGGCGCGAAAATTGGAATGCAGGCGCGGCACGTCGCGCACCACCAGGCCGGCGGCATGGATGCGGTCCGCCTCGACGTCCTCGGCATTGATGCCGGTGTTGCCGATATGCGGATAGGTCAGCGTCACGATCTGGCGTGAATACGAGGGATCCGTGAGGATCTCCTGGTAGCCGGTCAACGCGGTATTGAATACCACCTCGCCGGAAGTGACGCCGTCGGCACCGATGGAAAGGCCGCGAAACACCGAACCGTCAGCTAGAACAAGGATGGCGGGCTGGGCACGAGACAAGGAAAACTCCGCAAGACATTAAGCGCGACGCAGGTGACAAAATTCAGGCGAGCCGCTTGCGCGAACCCGCCTGAACTTGAATGCCCGAATTGTAGCCGATCCGGGCAGCGGCTTCAACGCTTTCCGGGCGGCAAGTCTCCGCGATCAGGGATGCAGATGGTCCAGTCCGCCGTCCATGTCGAGTTCGGTCAGCTCGGTGAAACCGCCGATGCAGGTGCCGTCGACGACGATCTGCGGCACGGTGCGCGCGCCGTTGGTGACGACGACAAATTCCTTCATCGCCTCGCGGTCGAGATCGATGCGGACTTCGTCGTAGCCAATGCCGCGCTTGTCAAGGAAGGCCTTGGTTTTGACGCAGATGGGGCAGGTACCGGTACTGTAGACCTTGACGGCATTCATGGTGAGTTCCTGTTTCAATACGGTCGATTCGGATTCAGCTAGTTCAGATTCAGCACGTCGCGCATATCGTACAGGCCGGGCGCACGCCCTTGCAGCCATTTGGCGGCGCGCAGCGCGCCCTGCGCAAAAGTTGCACGGCTGCTGGCCTTGTGGGTGAGTTCGACGCGTTCGCCGATGCCGGCGAACAGCAGGGTGTGGTCGCCGACGATGTCGCCGCCGCGCACCGTGGCGAAGCCGATGGTCGCGGGATCGCGTTCGCCGGTGACGCCCTCGCGACCGTACACGGCGCAGCGCGCAAGATCACGGTCGAGCGCACGGGCGACGGCCTGTCCCAAACCCAGCGCGGTGCCGGAGGGCGCGTCGACCTTGTGGCGGTGGTGCGCCTCGACGATCTCGATGTCATAGCCGTCCTGCAGCACCCCGGCCGCGAGTTCGGCCAGCTTCATCAGAAGGTTCACCCCGACGCTCATGTTGGGGGCGAACACGATCGGGATCCGCTGCGCAGCCGCCGCAATGCGCGCCTTGCCGGCATCATCGAAGCCGGTGGTGCCAATCACCAGCGGCACCCCGGCCGCGGCGCAGGCGTCGAGATAGCCGAAGGTGGCTTCGGGGCGGGTGAAGTCGATCAAGGCCTGCGCGCCCTGCAGGGCTGCGGCCGGCTGGTCGGCCACCCTCACTCCGCTGGCCGCCCCCCAGGCGGCTCCTGCATCCTGCCCCACCAGGGGGCTGCCGGGGCGGTCCAGCGCGCCGCACAGCGTACAGCCGGCATCGGCCGCCACGGCTTCGAGCAGGGCGCGTCCCATGCGGCCGGACACCCCGGCAAGAACGATTCGAACAGTCATTTCTTGGCTCCATGCAGAACCGACAGCACCTTCTCGTCGACGATCAGCCAGCGACCATCGCGATCGACCATGCGCAGTTGCTTGACGACTGCATCACGGTAACTGTCGGAACGATAGAACTGGTTGAAGGTAATGATCATGCTGCCGTCCTCGACACGGTCGACCGAGGGCGACTCGATCTTGACCTCGATATTCCGTGCGACTTCAAGCAACATGCGCTTGCGCTTTTCCCAATCGGCATGGCTGCCCCCGCCCTGCGGAATGAAGCTGGGGTCGTAAGCCGCAAAGTAGTCCGCGTCGTCGCGTCGTGACCAGGCGTCCACCCAGGCGTTCAGGGCTTTCAGCACGGCTTCCTCGTTCACGGCCTCCACTTTCGCAGCTTCGATCGGGGCAGGCTCGGGGAAAGCCGGCATGACATCAGGTTTGATTTGAGCTACGTCGGTTTCAGGCTGCAGGCTCAACGCGGCAGCCGGACGCGGGTCCTTGTAGGGAGGCGCCCCCTTGGGGCTCGGCAACGGCTGCACGATGGTGGTCGCAGCAGACATCGGCGGGCGATTCGGCGCCGCCGGTTTTGGAGCGGCGGTCGGCGCTGCCGTCGGGGCGGGCTTGACTGCTGCTGCAGGCTCAGGCTTCGCTGCGGCCGGAGATGCAACTGGCGCAGGCGTTGGCGCTTTTACTGCGGTCGGCTTTGCCGCTGATACAGGCGTGGCCACCGCAGGGGCTGGCTTTGCCGCAGACGGTGCGACCTTAGGGGCTGCTGCCGGAGTTGCATTGACAGCAGTTTCCACAGCGGCCGGCTTGGCCACTGTTGCGGCAGCGGGTTCCGTTGCGGGCACCGGCACCCCGCTCGCATCTGCCGCCACTGGCTCAGCCAGCGTTTCGGCTTGTGGCCCGGACATGGCTGCCGGGGTGGGTGCTGGTCCCTGCGCAACGGGTTCGGCTGCAGGAATGTCCCCATCTATGCGGACCAAGGTATCGCCATCGAAGAACAGCGAGATGCGCCTCTGCTCGGCCAGTTTGCCCGCCTTGTAATACACGTACACATAGTCCCAGCGATCGTTATGGAAGGGATCGTCCAGCAGCGGTGTCCCCAGCAGAAAACGCACTTGCGAACGATTGAGGCCGGTCTTCAGGCGCGCAACGTTCTCCTGATCGAGTGCATTGCCCTGTTGAACGTCGATGCGATGGGGGCCGAACCTTGTGCCGGCACAGCCCCCAAGCAGGCTCAAAAGCAGGGCAGAAATCAGGATATGACGCATGGCCAGAAAACCGGGAGGGTTTGGGCGGTTGGAAAAAAACGTATCATAACGTATTCGCGTTCCCATTCTGGAGCCCCCATTGAGCAATCCTTCCGACCTCAAAAGCATCGGTCTCAAGGCCACCCTGCCGCGTCTGAAAATTCTCGATTTGTTCGAGCAGAGCGACAAGCGTCACATGACCGCCGAGGAGGTGTACCGGCTGCTGACAGACGAAGGTCAGGACATCGGACTGGCGACGGTCTATCGCGTGCTGACCCAGTTCGAGCAGGCCGGGCTGCTGATGCGGCACCATTTCGACAGCGACAAGGCGGTGTTCGAACTCAACCAGGGCGACCACCACGACCATCTAGTCTGCCTTCAATGCGGCAAGGTCGAGGAATTCCTCGACAGCGAAATCGAGAAGCGCCAGCACCGCATCGCCAAGGAACGCGGCTTTGCCATCCACGACCATTCCTTGCAGATCTACGCCGACTGCATCAAGGAAGACTGCCCCAACCGCAAGCGAGGAGATTCACGCCACCGGGCCTGACCCCTACTCAAGCCGGGTCCACGGCCTCAATTCCCTGCACAGCTCGGCCACGCCCTCGACCAGACGCGGCGTCAGGCGATGCAGGCGGTCCGCATCCACCCGTACGAACGCCTGATGCTTCACCGCCGGCAGGCTGCCGAAGCGCTGCCACTGCAACCGCATGTCGGGCGCGTCGCTGCCGCTGACGATCAGCGCCGGCGCACGCTGCAGCACCGCCTCGCGCGACACCACCGGCGACAGCGCATCGAGGTCGGCAAATATGTTGCGCGCCCCGCACAGCGCCAGCGCATCGCTGATCCAGTGCGTGCCCCCCACCGTCATCAGCGGGTGGTCCCAGACCTGATAGAACACGGCGAGCGTCGGCGTCCTGCCGACCGGCACCTGCAGCGCGGCCAGCCGCCGGGAGAAATCCTGCGCCGCCGCCTCGCCCGCCCGGGCATGCCCGCTCGCCTGCCCGATCAAGCGCAGCAGGCGCGCCACATCGTCGAGCCGGGTGGCCTGCGTGTGCAGCACGGGAATACCCATCTGCTCCAGGGCGTGAATGTCCGCCGCGCGGTTGCCGCCCATCCAGACGATCACCAGGTCCGGCTTCAGTGCCAGGATGCGCTCGAAGTTGATTCGGCTGTAGTCGCCGACGCGCGGCAAGGTCCGCGCCGCTGGCGGGTAATCGCTCGCGCTGTCGACCCCGACCACCTGCGCCCCGGCGCCGACCGCAAACAGCAGTTCGGTGAGGTGCGGCGTCAGCGAAACGATGCGCTGCGGCGGATGCGCCGGGGCAAGCGGCTGCCCGGCATCGTCGAGCAGCCGGATCGTGGCGCCCAGCACCGGCACCGCCAGCAGCAGCGTCAGGATGAATGCAGCGCGGCGGATCACCGTCCGGCCAGGTTGCCGCCGTGGAAGATCAGGCGCGCGCGCCCGTCCTCGAAGCGCAGGCGCGTAAGCGAGGCGGTCGCCACCTCGATGCGGTAGGCGTTTTCCAGCGGAATCTGCAGCGCCCAAGCCATCGCCATGCGCATCACCCCGGCGTGTGCCACCAGCAGCACGTGATGGCCGGCGTGCTGCGCCAGCACGTCGGCCAGACCGGCGGCGACCCGGTCATGGAAAGCGGCCAGCGGCTCGGCGCCGGCCGGACGCGCGTTCACCGGGTCGGCCTTGAACTGCGCCAGGGTGCCAGGAAACATCTCCTCGATCTCGGCGGCGGACTTGCCTTCCCACACGCCGAATCCGACTTCCTGCAGCCGTGCGTCCAACACCAGCGGAAGTCCATGCCGCCCGGCCAGCACCTCGGCAAACGCACGACAGCGCAGAAGCGGCGACGCGACGATCCGCGTCCACGGCACCGATTCGCCCAGCGCGGCATGCATTTGCGCCCAACCATTTTCCGACAGCGGATCGTCGATCTGGCCGCGATATTTGCGCCCGCCGACGGGTTCGCCGTGGCGCATCAGGTCGAGCGTCGTGCTCACGCCAGCAAAACCAGGTTGTCGCGGTGGATCAGTTCCGGCTCGTCCATATAGCCGAGCAAAGCCTCGATCGCGCTGCTCGGTTTGCCGGCGATGCGTCTCGCCTCGCCGGCGCTGTAATTGGCAAGGCCACGGGCGATTTCACGGCCGTCGGCATCGACCACCGCCACCACTTCGCCGCGCTCGAACTCGCCTGTCACGCCCTTGACGCCGACTGGCAGCAGGCTCTTGCCCTCATCCTGCAGGGCGCGGACCGCGCCGGCGTCGAGCACCACGCCACCGCGCAGTTGCAGGTGGTCGGCCAGCCACTGGCGCCGCGCCGCCAGTGGAGCCTGCCGCGCCACCAGTTGGCTGCCGATGGCCTCGCCGGTCGCCAGCCGCAGCAGCACGCGATCCTCGTGGCCGCTGCAGATCACGGTGTGGGCGCCGCTGCGCGCCGCCCGCTTGGCCGCGAGAATCTTGGTCAGCATGCCGCCGGTGCCGACGGTGCTGCCGGCCCCGCCCGCCATGCGCTCGAGTTCGGGGTCGCCGGCGTGGGCGTCCATCACCAGCGTGGCGTCGGCATGCCGGCGCGGGTCGGCGGTGAAGAGACCGGTCTGGTCGGTGAGGATGATCAGACAGTCGGCCTCGATCAGGTTGGTCACCAGCGCGCCCAGCGTGTCGTTGTCGCCGAGACGGATCTCGTCGGTGGCCACAGTGTCGTTTTCGTTGATGATTGGCACCACCCGCAATTCGAGCAGGGTGCGCAGCGTGGTGCGTGCATTCAGGTAACGGGTGCGGTCGGCCAGGTCTTCGTGCGTCAGCAGCACCTGGGCGGCGTGCAGGCCGTGGGTGCGAAAAATCGACTCGTAGGCCTGCACCAACCCCATCTGGCCCACGGCGGCGGCAGCTTGCAATTCGTTCACCGCCTTCGGCCGCTTTTTCCAGCCCAGCCGCGCGATGCCCTCTGCAATCGCGCCGGAAGACACCAGCACCACTTCCTTGCCCTGCCGTGTCAGCGCCACGATCTGCTCGGCCCAGCGCGACAGCGCAGCATGGTCGAGTCCGCGCCCTTCGGCAGTGACCAGGCTGGATCCGACCTTGACCACGATGCGGCGCGCATGCTTGACGACCGAGGTGCTCATCGCGGCCCCCGCCGCAGACTCTTCACGGCTTCCTCCCTGTCCCGGATACGAATGCCATCGCGACAGAAATGATCCTCGAACAGGGCTTTCTGGTAGGACAGCAGCGAGCGGAACTTGATGTCTTCCCATCCCGCATTGCGCGCCTTCGACCAGGCACTGCCTGGATGGCCATAGGCATACAGGCGGCGCTCCCCGGTTTCACAGCGCATGCCCTCGAAGGAGACGTTTTTTGCCCCGCCTGCCGTCTCGATGACCACGGTGTAGCGGATGGTCAGGTCCGGCCCGACGCTGATCGACTCTGCGTCGACAAAATGCCGGTTGCGGGTCGCCGACGAGACATTGAACGGAATCAGGTTTTCAGGCTTGGGGTAAGCCGGCAGTTGCGCGGCGACCTCGACCCAGAGCTTGCCCTCGTCGAATTCCCGCTCGAAATCCATCCATTCAGCCTGCACGACGGACGGCAGAAACAGCAGCAAGGCAATCAAGGTTCTCATGCCCGGCATTTTATTGATTCGACTGCGCGATGTCTTCAAGAAAGATCGCAAGGTGTCCGCGATGCTCCCGAGGGTGGAACCTGCTGGGATAGAATCCATGCCATCTCATTCGGTGTCGCCGACCGGCCCGCCCCTGAACGAAACCGACATGCTGCCTGCCACTCTCAAACGCTATGCCTGGCTCTCCATCGCCGCAGCCCTCGCCACCATCCTGCTCAAGGGCTGGGCCTGGTGGCTCACCGGCTCGGTCGGCCTGCTGTCCGATGCACTCGAGTCCTTCGTCAACCTCGCCGGGGCCATGATGGCGCTGGCGATGCTGTCGCTGGCGGCCATGCCGGAAGACGACAACCATCAGCATGGACACGGCAAGGCGGAGTATTTCTCCAGTGCGTTCGAGGGCCTGCTCATCCTGATCGCTGCAGTCGGCATTGGCTATGCCGCCATCGACCGCCTGCTCGACCCGCAGCCGCTCGAGGCCGTGGGCATCGGTCTGGCGGTGTCGGTGGTCGCTTCGATCATCAATCTGGCCACCTCGCGCATCCTCATGGACGTGGGCCGCAAATACAATTCCATCACCCTGGAGGCCGATGCCCACCACCTGATGACCGACGTCTGGACCTCCGCAGGCGTCATTATCGGGGTCGGGCTGGTCTGGCTGACCGGCTGGCTCTGGCTCGACCCCGTGATCGCGCTGGGGGTGGCCCTGAATATCGTATGGACCGGCTGGCAGTTGCTGCATCGCTCAGCCGCAGGCCTGATGGACGTATCGATCCCCGAGGAAGGAATCCAGTCGATCGAGAACGTGCTCGACCGCTATCGCCAGCAGGGCCTGGAATTCCACGCCCTGCGCACGCGCCAGGCCGGCACCCGTGCCTTCATCTCACTGCATGTGCTGGTGCCGGGCGCCTGGAGCGTCCAGCGTGGGCACGACTGGTCGGAACGCATCGAGGCCGACATCCGCCTGGCGGTCCCCAATTCCCATATCACCACCCATCTGGAGCCGATCGAAGACCCGGTCTCTCTGGCCGACCAGGGACTGGATCGCCTGGATCTCGAAGAATGAGCGTTCAGGCTAGGGCTGTGCCGCAGAATTAACGGGCCGCGTACCTCCGCACTGCCCGACATGCCATGCCGTATGTCATCAGGTTCACCACCACAACCACTCCGGCCAGCGCAGCAGCACGATCACCCTCCCTCCGCAAGGATATCTGTCCTGCCCAACGCCCTGCCCTGGCTTGAACAAGTGGCCATCCGACTGGATTATTTTTTTGGCTTCTTTTCAGCGCAACGGATGATGGCTTCGTTTGTCTTCATATCCAGGCAATAGCGCAGATCCCCCCTGGGTGGGTGTTTCGGCTTGGTCATCTGCTTCTGGGCTGGAACGGTCGCAGTCGGGTTCGATGTGCCATCCATCCCGACACTATCTGCCATCGCGATACCCACCACACACATGAGCGGCAGGGAAATGAACCAGGTTTTCATAGGATCTCCTTTAATGTGACATAAGCCAGCCCGTGGTATGAACCCGCCGGCCCCTGCTCGGATGCAATTACGGCATAAACCCTTAATTTATTTATAGCAGTCAGTCCATTGAGCCAGGTTACGGCATATCCGGATGAATGCTCGCCACCCCATTTACGGCACTACGCGCCGGACGCCACCTGAGCCGGGTCGATCGACACACTTACCCGGTTGGCGGCTTATACCAAGCGTGCTTGAAAAGTGGTGCAGACATGAGGCGCCAGAGCGGACCGCGCATGACGAAACCATGCATTCGATGAACCCGAATGCTGTCGCCTGTAAAGAAAGCAGATGGAAAGTGATGCTGCTTCAGACCAAAGCGGCCGCTGACCCCCTAACGAATGGATCAGCGACCGCCAGGATATGTTGCCCGAACGCACATTGGTGCGATGCCCGTCCAGTTGCCTCATGTGAGGCAACTGGACGGGCATTTCGAATGCTTATCGCACCGGTACCGGCTGGACTGGCACCATGCCATAGGGTGTTGCGAACATGCTTCCCCAGGTCGGTCCATAGGACTGCGGGCTGACCATGGTATTGGCCCAACCCGAATACAAGGCTGGATTCATGGGCATCATGGCGCTGTTCCACAGGTTCGGATTCATCGGTGCCGTAGCCATGGGCACATAGGTGTTGGGATTCAGCATCCCGAGAGCCATGGAAGTCACATTGGGATCGATGGGCGCCGACACCCAGCGTATGACCTTGTTCGGGTCGGACAGTACCGACACCATGGCATTGAAGAACTGGGGGTCCATCATCGCCTGCAGCCAGGCCATCATCGTCGCGGGATCCATGAGCCTTGCGTAATTGCCGTATGCCCTGGGGTCCATCGCGCTGGCCATGGAACGTCCGTAGAGATTGGGATCCATCATGGATTTCGTCGCGACTGCAAGAAAGCCAGGTTCCGAAATCGCATTCATGGCAGCGACCAGTTTTTTCGGATCCGACATCATCTCGGCGTTATGCGTGAAATCCGACAGGTAGGCCACCCATTCCTGATGGGTCTTGGGCATGCTATCCGGGCTCGTTGCAGGAACAGGTGCCTGAGCGAAGGCCGTTGCACTGAGGCTGGCTATGGCCAAGGTCATCAACAGGGACAGTTTGCGCATGGGTAAATCTCCTCTATTCGTTATGGATAGCCTCGCCCTGTGCGGAAAGGTTGTGACATTGTGCTACAAATTTTCTCGATCAGCTTAATACGTTTAGGCCAGATCGGAATGAATTTCCTACCCGGGTCCCTAGAAGGGGCCATACACGCTCTATCAACGCACCTTTCACGTAGAATGAATCCTGATCGTGGCAGACCCGATCATCATGTGCGGCATGAGATCCTTTCGGACCTTGAACGATACCCTTAGGCAGCAGTTGTCGTTTCAACCTGACGCTAAATGACTGACCTGACAAACCTCGGTGACAGATTTCGCTTCACATTGTTCACCAACGACACCGAATTGGCGGAGGCAGCGGATGGCGCAGGCATCGACCGTGTCGGCCCGGACCTGGAGCGGTTTGGAAAAATCGAGCGCCAGGGCGGAATGGGGCGGTGGATTTCCAATCATGCCGAGGAAGAGTTGCCAGCAGTTTTCGCGGTGCTCCGTCACGCTTCCCATTTCGTTCGCTGCAATCCCCCCCACTCCGGCCTGGCAGACGAAATCAATCGGCTGATTGCGTTGGGTACCCAGATCATCATGCTGCCGCACTTCCATACGCCCGACCAGGCAGCTGAGTTTGTCCGCACAGTCAACGGCCGTGCAAGGACCGTGCTGCTCGTAGAGACCGTGAGTTCTGCAAGAAGGGTGGCACAGCTATGCCGAATCGAAGGCGTGGACGAAATCCACTTCGGCCTCAATGACCTGATGCTGGACCTTGGCATGAACAGCCAGTTTGCGGTCCTGTGCAGTACCTTCCTGGAGGACGCCTGCGCGGCGCTGGTGGCTTTGGATTTTCCATTTGCCGTCGGGGGCATCGGACGGGCACTCGATGCAACGCTCCCGGTGCCTTCCGAACTCGTATATGCGCAATATCCACGCCTGGGTGCGTCGGGTGCCCTGCTGTCGCGCGTGTTCTTCAATGGCTTGCAGAAGCCGCAGTTGGTGCAAGAAGTCAGCAGGACCCGAGAACGCCTGAATTACTGGTCGCGACAATCCGCCAGTCGCCTGCTCGCAGCCAGGAAGGAGCTTCAGGCGCGCGTGCCAGGCTCCCCGAGCGTGCGCCCCGTCGCCCAATGAAACCACGCATCGAAGAGGCTGCTTCCCGCTGGAGCGCCAGCTTCCGCGCGGGCCGCATAGAGGAATGCGAAGCCCTGGCCCGGCAACTGGGTCAAGAAATGAACCGGACACGGGAAAAGCGTGGCAGTTGCTCGGCATGTCGTGTTTCGCCCGCGGCGACTTGACTGGGGCATTGGGATATCTGCGCCACGCGGCTTCTCTTGTCCAGGACGATTCTTCGATCTGGGACAACCTCGGCATCGTGCTGCAGAAATCCGGCGATCACGAAGCCGCACGAAGCGGCGTTCCACTCTGCCATCGCGCTCGCGCCCGCGGCTGCGGGTATCTGGTCAAACGCCGCCGGCAACGAGTCGGATGCCGGCAATTTTGCCGAATCGCTGCGTCTGGCGGAAAAGGCGGTTGCCCTGGCGCCGGGGCATGCAGCCGTCTGGCTTCAGCTTGGCAACGCATTGATCGAGTTGAGACGCTCAAGCGAAGCGGAGCGCGCGCTGCGCCAAGCGCTTCGCATCCAGCCACGAAATAGTGAGGCATTTCTAAGCCTGAGCTATGTATTGGCGGCTCAAAACCGATTGACCGAAGCCCGCGATGCGGCCACTACGGCGTTGCAGATCACCCCCGGTAGTTCCCGTGCCCATGTCAGCCTGGGAAGTATTCACAACAGCCTGGGCAACCTGTCAGCCGCTACCATTTACTATCGACGCGCGCGCGAACTGGATACTGCGAATCTCGGAAGCTGGAGCAGCGAGCTATATTGCCTGGCGCATGACGCTGACATCGAACCGGCAGCCGTATTTGCCGCGCACAAGGCCTTCGGCGAACATGCAGAAACTCGCTTCCGTGCACAGATTTCACCCCATGAAAATGACCGTGACCCGGAGCGATGCTTGCGCGTGGGGGTCTTGTCGGGTGATTTTCGAGATCATCCGGTGGCACGCTTCCTCGAGCCGGTGTGGCGCGAACTCGATCCATCCAGAATTCAGTTGATCGCCTACGACACCCAACCGGCTACGGATGCCGTGGCACAGCGGCTGCGCACGCTGACCCAGGCGTGGGTGGATGTTTCGAGACTTTCAGACGAGAGCCTCGCGGCACGCATCCGCTCGGATGGCATCGACATCCTCATCGATCATTCCGGACACACGGCCAGAAACCGTCTCGGCGTCTTCGCCCGCAAGCCGGCACCGGTGCAGGCCATGTGGGTGGGGTATCCGGGGACCAGCGGCTTGCGGGCGATGGACTACCGCCTGGTGGATCCGGTCATGGCGCCGCCGGGGCGGCTCGACCACCTGTTCACCGAGCATTTGGCATACCTCCCTTCAATGCTGGTGTTCGGCAAGCCCGAGCGCTTGCCTGAAATCACCCCGTCCCCCCTTATGCAAAACGGAACCATCACTTACGGCAGCTTCAGCAGGATGAACAAGCTCAGCGATCACGTCATCGCACTGTGGGTGGACATTCTGCGGCGGGTTGCCACCTCGCGGCTGGTTATCGGAGCCGTGACCGATGACGCCATCGCCTCGGCCCTGCAAACGCGGTTCGTGGCCGCCGGCATCGCCCCCGAACGCGTCACATTCCTCCCGCGCATGAACCTGGCGGGCTACCTCGATGCGCATGGGCGGATCGACCTGTTGCTGGACACCTTCCCATGGACCAGCGCGACGACGGCCCATTTCGGCCTCTGGATGGGCGTGCCCACACTGACGCTGGCCGGCGAGTCGCTGCCCGCGCGCCTGGGCGCAGCCACCATGACGGCCGCCGGACTGAATGCATTCGTAGCCGAATCGGCAGCGGAATATGTTGAAATTGCCGCGCAGTGGGCAACACGCCCCGACCAGCTCCAGCACATCCGCCTGTCACTGCGAAGCCGCCTGGAGGATCAGCGGCAGCAGCTTCCCGCGCAGGTGGCGAGGGCGCTGGAGTTGCGCCTGCGCCAGATGTGGCAGCGTTGGTGCGCGGGACAGCCCGCGTGCGTGCTGAATTGAGCTTCAGCCATAACCGAGGGGACGCCCCAGTTCCCACATGAAGAAACCAGGAGGACCCATGACAACTGATGGAATCAAAGACGCGCAGACGGTGTCCTCGGATGGCCGCATGCGGCTTGACCTGATCGACGGCGTCCAGGTTCACGAGATGTCCAACATCATCACCCGCAATGGTGTTACCACGGAGGTCGTGCGGCCTGAGTGGGACATCGGCCGCATTGCGATCCAGCACATGATTCACGTGTCGTTTCATGCTCACGCCATCAGCGCATGGCATTGCCATCATCTGCAGACCGACCGGATCTTCGTCACCGAGGGAACCTTCAGGGTCGTGCTGTTCGATGATCGCGAAAGCTCGTCGACACAGGGCAAGATCAACGTGTTCCATCTCAGCCGGCTGCGCCCGTCGACGCTCCTCATCCCGCCCTTCGTTTGGCACGGCATTCAGAATATCGAGAACCGGACCAGCGGGTTCATCAACTTCTTCGACCACGCCTATTGCTACGAGAATCCCGATGAATGGCGCCTGCCGGCCGATACCGACGCCATCCCCTATCGGTTTACCCGCAATTGAGTCGATGCCGTGCGGCGTCAGTCCGGGTGTATGGGAAATAGCGACACAGGCTACAGACCCTATGGCATCCAAGCCATCCATCGAGGGCAGCTGCTGCATGGTATGCTTCAGCCGAACATGACCAGACGACCCCGTCCACAAGATTTCATCCACGTCCTTTTCGTCCAGTTTGATCGATACATGCCAAGGCGTTCGTTTTTCCTGACCCTTTTCGCTGTGTTGACGTGGTTCATGCCATTGCATGCCACCGCATTGCAGCTATCTGCCAGGGCTGAAGTGGAACGCAGCATGCTGTCGGGCAATGTCGACATCCAGGCCTTCATCGACGTGCCTGCGGATATCCCGGCAGTCTGGGAGGTACTCACGGACTACAACAGACTGGCGGAGATCGTGCCTGACATGGAGTCATCACGCATCGTCAGCAGACCCGGCGATGCGATCAAGGTCTATCAGCGTGGAAAAAAATCCTGGCTGCTGGTCAACATGCCGCTCGAACTTGTGTTCCGCATGGATGAAACCCCCCCCTCCCACATCCGCTTCAGCCTGGTTTCCGGAAATATCCGCGACATGTACGGTGAATGGCGGCTTACCACGTTTGGCCAGGGGGTACGCATCAAGTACATCGCCCACATGAAGCCGGGGCTGTTCTCTCCCCGGGTGCCGGGCGACTCCCTGCTGATCGAATCGGATATCGAGAACATGATGCAATCCATCGGCCGGGAAGTCCTGCGCCGCAAGAGTCAGACGACGCGTCCATGAGCGCCTGGTCAAAGCTTGCGGCAATCGGCGTATCCAGCGCGCTGCTGCTTGGTTCGCTGCAGGCCTGGGCCGAAGCCAGCGTCCAGGTCGAGAACAAGGGCACGACGCTCTACGTCCAGGCCGAAATCGACACCACGGCAGACCGCAAGACAGCGTGGGCGGTTCTGACCGATTACGATCACTGGAGCGAATTCATTCCCGACCTGGTGGTATCCCGGGTAATCTCCCGCCCCGGCGATCCGCTGCAGCTGGAACAACGCGGCCGCATTCCCACGATGCCCAACTTTCCGGTGGTGATGATTTTGCAGGCGGAAGAGACGCCAAACGAGCGCATTCGCTTCTACCGGACCGCAGGCAACGTGCAGTCATTCGCCGGCGAATGGCTGATCGAGGAGAAATCCCGCAAGGTACGCCTGATCTATCGTGCGGTGCTCATGCCGGGATTTCCGATGCCGCCGCAGGTGAGCCAGGAAATATTCCGCAGCGATGCCAAGGTGCGGATGGAAGCGATGGCCCAGGAGATGGCGCGCCGGATGCCTGCTCCCAAAAAGCCTGCTCCCAAAAAGCCCGCCTCGAAAAAGAAAACCACGAAAAAGAAAAAAACCGCCTAGCGGAGCGCACGATGCCCCGCCATCCCGTGGTCGCCTGTCGGCTGCCGCCCGGGTTTGCATCGCTTGCAATGACACACGAATGAACAGGCAAGCCCCCCTTCCCGGCTAGGCAGCGCTGCCAGTGGCCTGCAGGCGCCGGCTCCAGTCCTTCACATAGAGCAGCGCTCCGCGCACTCCGCACACCAGCACCAGAGCGAAGAACAGGCCGTACACCACGTGCAGGGCCTGCAGCAGGCCGTAGACCACGGCCACCGCCAGGCCGAACAGGATTTGCTGGCGCGGCCGGATCGGCGTGGTGGCCGGGTCCGGGATCATGTACAGGGTGAAGATGATGAAGGCCGCGCTGGTCATGGGCAGGATGGGCACCAGCGGCGGGATGTCGAACAGCCACACCCGAACCTGCCCCTGCAGCAGGAAGCCGACCAGCCAGGCGGCCACCAGCGGCAGGCGCCCGGTGAACAGCGCATGCAGGACGATGCCGCTGACCAGCACGAACATGGGGACGCCCCAGTCCCACATGCCGCTGATGTTCTCGGTGAACTGGTAAGGCGGCGTGAGGCCGACGATGTCGGCGAAGACGACCAGGGTGACCACCACCGCGATGTTGGAAGGATTGAACATGTGCTGCGTCACGCCCGGCGCCACCGGCGCGCGGAACAGGAGCTTCGAGGCGATCGCGAAGGCCGCGGCGAAGACCAGGGGCATCAGGGCTTCGCCCGGGTAAATCAGCATCGACAGGGCCAGGCCCGGGATGATCGCAGGCGGCAGGAAGTTGATGAAGTTGGCCCAGCTTCCGGCAAAGCGCAGGGGCCTGTCCTTGGCCCGCGCATCCACCCATTCCAGCAGCATCTGCACGGCAATGGCGGTTCCCACCGCCACCGCCGCGTGCGCCCAGGATTGTTCGAAGCCGAGGACGAGATGCCCGAAACCGAGGATCCAGGCCAGCATGAGCACGGTGAAGTACCACAGCGCGATCAGTCTTCGCTGCTGATCGGCTTTGGGATAGAACAGCAGCGATGCGTTGCTGAATTGCGCCATGAATCGGTTCCCCCTTGTCAGCCCAGCACGACGGTATGCCAGCCCGGCCGGAGCGTCAGCCTGCGGGTCTGCAGCTGGCCGCGCGCGTCGCGCCAGCGGATTTCCACCGCCAGTGCCTGACCGGCGGCGATGTCACCGAGGCCGAAATGAAGCTGCGGCGCGCGTTTGCCGGACATGCCGTTGCCACCATCGACCTGGGCAGTCAGCACGCGGCCGTCAGGCAGCGACACCCTGGCTTCGGCGCCGATGGCCGGCCGGCCTGGCCTGCGCTGGGCGGCGTGACCGCCCTCCCCCGGCGCCACGGGCAGCAGCAGGTTGAGGCCGAGAAAGGCATGCCTGGCGGTGTTGTCGTTGCGGTAATAGAACGAGTCTTCCCACTGGTTGGCGAACACGAAATCGAGGTCGCCGTCGCCATCGACGTCGGCGACCGCCACCCCGCGCGTCACCATCGGCTGGCCGAGGCCGATCCGCCCGGCGATGTCGAAGTACTTCCCCGCGGCATCGCGCACGAAGAAGGCGTTCGGATCGTGGCCGCTGATGTCGGTGCCCGGCTGGAATTTGGGCCAGTTGCGCGGATCGGTCAGCAGCGCGTCGTTGGCGGTGCCCAGCGCCTGCAACTCCGGCCAGCGGTTGACCGTGCCCTTGACGAAGCCGGTGGCCTGGATCGCCTCCTGCACGCCGTCGTTGTCGAAGTCGTCCAGCTTGGCATCCCAGCCCCAGCCGCTGCGCGACAGGCCCAGGCGCTCGGCGCCCTGCACGTAGGGCGCCACGCCGTCGCGCATGCGCGCAGTCTTGCCGGTGCTGAGCCAGAGAAAATGGCCCTCCTGCAGCGCCCACGACGAGGAAATGTTGCTGACATAGATGTCCATCAGGCCATCGCCGTTGACGTCGGCCAGATCGGCGCCCATGCCCTTGCAGGAATCCTGGCCGACGACGAAGGATTTCGGCGTGCTGAAGCTGCCCTCGCCGTGCAGCGCCTCGAAGCGCAGCTTGCCCGGCGTCGACAGGTTGTGGAGCAGGCGGTCCGGGCCGAAATCGTTGGCGAAGTAGAGTTCCGGCAGCAGGTCGCCGTCGAGGTCGCCCGCCGCCACCGCCAGCGTCCAGCCGCGCGCGTCCGCTTCCCTGAGCGCCCGCGATGCGTCGCGATAGTGCACCGTCGGCTGGCGGCCGGACGCGGCGCCGGCCCACAGCAGCAGCCGGTTCCAGCCGCCGTTGGCGGAACGCGACGTCGATTCCGGCATCACCATCACCCCGCCGGCCTTCGCATCGAGCAGGCGGGAGCCGTCCGGATAGGTATTGCCGATCACCAGGTCGAGATGTCCGTCGCCGTCCAGGTCCGCCAGCGTCGCGGTGTTGCTGTACCAGCGCTCCAGTCTGGGCACCACCTCCGTCGCGAGATAGGCATCGCGGCCCGGTTCGACCCGGCCGCCGGAGTCCGCCCTGCGCAGGAAGGCGATCGGGGTGCGACCCCAGTAATAGACCAGGAAATCCATCGCGCCGTCTTCGTTGAGGTCGGCGATGAAGCAGCCCATCGGCGCCATGCTCGCGTCATCGGGCAAGGGGGTGGCAGTCAGCAGGAACGGTACGTAGCGTGCGCCGGTGCCCGGCACCGGCAGCACCTGGACCTGGTCCGAGCGCGGCTCGACCTGACACAGGTCGTTCGGCAGGCCGTCGCCATCCGCATCGCCGAGCGCAGCGGCGGCGCCCATGGCGGACACCCAGGCGGAGATCCGCTCCATGCTGGGATGGACCGGACGCGTCTTGCGTTCGATGAATCCTGCCGGCTTGGGCAGTTCGAAGCGGGAGAAGCGAAAGCGCTCGGCCAGCGCAGCCTGCTCGTCGGCCGACGGCCGCTGGGGCAGCGCCATCCCATAGAGCACCAGGGTGCCGATGAGGGCGACCAGAAACCCCGCGTAGCGGGCAAGAAAGGGCAGTTTGCTCGGGCCCGTCATGCTTGGATTTGCGTTTGCCACCCTGAATGGAATGGCAAAATTATACCGGCCGCTGCGGAACCGGCGAGTGGGTCAGGTCTGGCTGCGATAGCGCAGGATGGCAATGCCGTGACAGACGGCCGAGAAAGCCAGCAGGCTCAGCGCCTCCGGCAACACCTGCAGCACGCCGCCGCCGCGCACGAAAACATCGAGGAAACCGTCCAGTCCCCAGGACAGCGGCGACAGCACGGCGACTTCCTGCATCAGGGGCGGCATCACCGCCTTCGGCACCAGGATGCCGCCCAGCGCGGCCATGATCATCACCGTGGCGGAACTGAAACTGGTGGCCTGCTCGGTCGTCCTCGCATACATGGCAACGGCGATGCCGAAGCCGATCGCCGCCAGGCTGGCCGAGGCGCCGATCAGCAGCAGGGCCAGCGGGGCGTTGCCGAGTTCCAGCCTGTCTCCGCCCAGCAACGGCAGCACATAGACGCTCACCGTGAGGATGGAAGCCATCTGGATCAGGTTGATGACGAAGTACGGCACGGCCTTGCCGCCCAGCACCACCCAGGGAGGGACGGTCATGGTCTGCAGGCGGAACAGGCTGCCCTGCTCGCGCTCGCGGATGAAGGAAACAGACAACGGCACGGTGAGGAAAAACATGGCCAGCAGGGTCCAGGCCGGCGCGTTCTGCTGCACCGACGTCGGGGTCGGGCCGCTGCCCTTGCGGGTCACGGTTTCACCGCGCACCGGTTCGAACAGCCGCGACTTTTCCATGTTTGGCAGCGGCACGAAATGCTCGCCCTGGGTCACGCGCATCGTCTGTTCCAGCTGTTCCCGCCCGAGCTTCATCTCGACGCCGTGCAGCGCCAGATCCAGGCTGCCCTCCAGCACCTTGCGGTAGTCCGAGCGCAGCGCCGGATCGGCCAGCACCACCAGTTCGACCGGCTTTTCCATGCGCAATTCGGGCGGCACCTTGGCCATGATCTCGCCGAGCCGGCGTTCGGCCTGCGCGGTGGCATCGGCCGGGACCAGCACCACAAAGCGGTAGCGGCCGTCGATCAGCCCCTGTCGGGCTTCGGCCGCGCTGGCGGTGGCGGACTGGGTCAGGTGAATGTGCGAATTGGCACGGAACGCCTCGACGACGCTTTGCGCCACTTCGCCCTGGTCCTGGGAGACCATCAGCACGTCGAAGGTGGCGCCGGGCCGGTCGCCGAAGGCGTCGCGCAGCGCCAGCGACAGGATCAGCACGAACAGTACCGGCATGACGAAGAACAGGAACAGGGCCTGATGATCGCGCCCGATGATGCGCGCCTCCTTGGCGATGCTGGCCCAGAACTTGGTCAGGTTATCCATCACCTGGACCCCCCTTGGCCGTCGGTATGCGAAAGGTAGACATCTTCCAGGCTGGTGGTGCCGAAGCTGAGCGATCGCACCGCCAGGCCGTAATCCTGCATCGCCTGCATCAGCGGAATCGTGATCTGGTCGGGACGGACCGCGACGACCGTCAGGCATTGGCCCGCCACGTGCGCCTCCAGCACCCCGGAAATGTGTTCCAGGCGCTCAGCCAGATCCGCAGGCGGGTCGCCCTCGATCTGCAGCTGGAAGGTCTCGCTGGCCTGCATGGACAGCAGGTCCGATACCTTGCCCTGCACCAGGACCCGGCCATGATCGAGAATGGCGATTTCCTGGCACAACTGTTCGGCCTCGTCCATCTGGTGGGTCGAGATCAGGATCGAGATGCCGGCCGCATGGAGCTCGCGCAAACGATGGTGGATCAGCGAACGCGAATGGGGATCGATCGCCACGGTTGGCTCGTCGAGGATGAGGATCTTGGGCTCGTGGATGAGGCCGATCACCATGTTGAGGCGCCGCTTGTAGCCGCCGGAAAGACGTTCCACCCGCTTGTCCGCCTCGCCGGCCATTTCGGCGACTTCCAGGCAGGCCGTGATCCGCTGTTGCAGATGTTCCCCCGACAGCCCCTGCATGCGGCCGAAATAATCGAGGTTTTCGCGCGCGGTGAGCGTGGGGTAGATGGCCGGCTCCTGCGGCACCATGCCCAGGATCTGCTTGATGATCGCGCGCTCAGTCTGGGCGTTGCTGCCGCAGATGTACGCCGAACCGGACGTAGGTTTGAGCAGGCCGCACAGGGTGGACATGATGGTGGTCTTGCCGGCGCCGTTGGGGCCGAGGATGCCGAATATGCTGCCTGCCGGCACGGTCAGGTCGATCGCGTTCAGCACCGGTGTGCTGCTGCCCGGGAACAGCTTGGTCAACTGCCTCAGTTCTATCGCAGGGGCGCCGCTGGCACTGCCGTTGTGACGGGCGGAATAGGGGCACGGCGTGGTCATGACGCCAGCCCCCCGTCGAGATGCCGAATCAGGGCGCGGACGCAATCTTCAGGAAGATGCCTTCCCGAAGTCAACGCCCGTTCGTACAACCCGAAGATCGAGTGATGATGCCAGCTGGATATGGACATGAATTGAAAATGCGCCGGCGTGTTGTATTAGGACCTGCTGTTTTGGGCCGGAATGCGCACGCCCTGAAAGGGCGACCTGACAGTTCCTGATTTTTGATGTATCGAATTCTATCCGTCTATGCGTCATCGTGGGCGATTTCAGGACATTCGGGTGCTGCTGCCTGCCTGATAGCACCCCGTTATCCAGCAGAACCACGAACCCGGCGCATGCTGACCGCATCTCGACACGCCGGGTCTCATGCGCCTGTTGCCGCTAAACCCGGCCCGGCTCACAACTCACCGGGTCGTGCACCCGGATCATGCCGCCGGTCAGGATCCGCGCCTTGACGCCGCCATGACCGCGCATCGCGTTATAACCGCCCGGCCCCAGCGCTTCTTCCATGCGCGAGCAGGGATCGCAATGGCCGGTCACTTCCAGCACCACATCGACGCCGACCCGCAATCGCAACGGCCTATCGCTGAACAGGGCATGCGCCGCCAGCAAATTCAGTCCCGAAACCACCAGATTGCGCCGCAACAGCGCAGCGTCGACGTCCGGCCGCCCCGTCAAGGCCGCCACCACTGGCAGATGCTCGGCCTGGATCAGCGTCACCTGCCGGCTGCCACCCTCAACGCGGCCGCGGGCCGGCTGTGCGTAGTGGTCGCCTTCGAGCCCGCACGCTGCGATCGCCGTCACGAAATCGACCGCAACCCCCTCGCCGCGGCGCTGCGGGCGCAGGGTGATCCTTTCGATACGGCCCACCCGCGGAAATCGGGCTGTCAGTTCGCGCAGGCGGGTTTCGTTCAGGCAAGCCTCCGTTTGTTCAAATGCACCGCCGCCCGCTTAAGCCGCACAGGCCCATCCCCGTACTTGATCAGCATATTGAGCCGCCCTATTTTTTGACGTTATCGACCACCAGGCTGTTGACGAAAATGATGCTGGGGAAAGTGCGTTTGATCGAATTGCTGTAGAAATCGGTCATCTCCATGCCGTCGTCGAAGCGCACCATGTCGCCTTTCTTGACCGGCGCGGTCGCGGCGGCCAGCCACAGCGTCTTTTTTCCCTGCGACACTTCCAGGTAGATATAGCCAGGCACGCGGATGGTGCTGAGCACCTTGCCGCTATGGGTAAGCATCTGCTGCTTGTTCATCGTCATGCCTGCGTGCGGGACCGGGGTCACCGGATCGGCGGCAAGGGCAGGCGCCGCAAGAAGCAGGGCAAACAGAGTCGAAACGGATTTCATGGGCAGCTTTCGGGGGAGTCGGGTTGAGGACGCTGAATCATATACGAACCCCATCCCGGCCCACGCCTGACCCAGGCTGGGCAGGTCGCGCCGGCATGCCCGGGGCCCTAGCCAAAGACAGACTGGATCAGCCACGCCATCCCACCCAGCACGGCCAGGCAGATCAGGCAGGCGAGGATGAGCTTGACGAATTTGGGCATGGTTTGGGCTTCTGTTCGACCGGAGAATGCGCTGCGCTCACGCTAGACCCATTACGGCACCCATTCGCCCTGATCGTGAGCCCGCCGAACGATCGAAGGGCTCACCACGAACGGAATCAACCCGCGCTTGCTTAATCCCCATAGCGCCACCCGCCCGCCTGCGCCGCCATCACGATGCGCGCGCATGCCTCGGCATCCGAATCCGCCTGGTGATGCCGCAGATCGATGCCCAGGTAATTGCACACGTCCGGCAGCTTGGTCGGGCGGACAGCCCATCGCGCCCGCGCCAGTTGCACCGTGCAGACAAAGGGCAGCTCTGGCGGCGCAAGCCCGTAGGTCTCGCAGCAGGCGCCCAGCACGCCCCTGTCGAAAGGCGCGTTGTGCGCGGCGAGGAATTCCACTCCCGCGAGTTCGCGCGCCAGGCCTGCCCACACCGCATCGAAGCGCTGCGCGCCCTTCACGTCGTCCCACGACAAGCCGTGAATATGCGTGAACAGGAAGCTGCGCGACGGCGGGCGGATCAGCTCGACCCGCCGATCGACGATGCGGCCGCGCTCGACGATCACCACCCCGACCGCGCAGGCGCTGTCGCGGGCGTTGTTGGCGGTTTCGAAGTCAATCGCGGCGAAGCGGGTCATGGACTGGATTGCTCAGTCATTCAAAAATATTTGTCAGGAAAGGCCACTTTGCGCGACCAATGCGTGTCTACCGTGCAGGACAGCACGCCTGTCCCGCTTGTCGATCATAATGAACCGCAACCCGAACGAGTGAAAGCCCATGTTCCCCACCCGAATCCTGCAAGCCCTCCTCCTCGTCCTCAGCCTGGGCACCCTGCTCACCGCCTGCGCCAGGGAGAATCCCGCGACCACCGCCAAACCGGCCATGAATGACCCCAGCGTCCAGCTCGACACCATCGTGCTCGGCATGGGCTGCTTCTGGGGCGCGGAAAAGCGCATGTCCGAAGTGCCGGGCGTGATCGACGTCGAAAGCGGCTATGCCAATGGCGACATCGAGGGCAGCTATCAGGCCATCCTCGCGCAGGAGCGCGCCTTGCGTTCCGGCAAGAGCAGCCAGCGCAACCATGCCGAAGTCGTCATGGTGACCTACGACCCCGCCAGGACCACGCTGGAAACCGTGCTGATCAAATTCTGGGAAAGCCATGACCCGACCCAGGGCGACCGCCAGGGCAACGACGTCGGCAGCAACTACCGCAGCGCCATCTACACGCATTCGCAGGCCCAGCAGGAAGTCGCCCTGAAGACACGCGACGTCTACCAGCAGGCGCTGACACAGGCCGGGCGCGGCAGCATCACCACCGAAATCGCCCCGCTCAAGACCTACACCCCGGCCGAGACCTACCACCAGGACTACCTCGTGAAGAACCCCCAGGGCTATTGCGGCCTCGGCGGCACCGGCGTGAAATACCCCGGCTCGAACAGCGCCGCGCAAGCCCCGGCCGCACCGCAACTGGACGGCAAGGCCCTGACCTTCGAGCGGCAACTGGTGGTGTTCGAGGCGGTCGACTGCGCGTTCTGCAAGCAGTTCAAGGCCGAAGTCCTCGACCACTGGCAGTCCCCCGTCGCCGTGATCAGCACGCTCAACCCCAACGCGCCCAGCGGCTGGAAACTGGAAAAGGCCTTGTTCGCCACCCCCACCATCGTGCTGTTCGAGCAGGGCCGTGAAGTCTCCCGCTATACCGGCTACGGCGGCGACCAGAAAGGCTTCTGGAAATGGCTGGGTTTTCAGCTGCTGACGCCCGCGCAGCAGAAGATCGCCTTCGAGCAGGGCACCGAGCGCGCCGGCACCGGCTCACACCTGGACGAAAAGCGACCCGGCACCTTCGTCGACCCCATCACCGGCGCACCGCTGTTCCGCAGCGACACCAAGTTCGAAAGCGGCACCGGCTGGCCCAGCTTCTTCAACCCGGTCCCGGGCGCCCTCACCCTGCATGAAGACGGTGCCTTCGGCATGCGGCGCGTCGAAGTGCGCAGCGCCAGTTCCGGCATCCACCTCGGCCACGTCTTCGACGACGGCCCGCCGCCCACCCACAAGCGTTACTGCATCAACGGCAACGTGCTGAAATTCGTGCCCGACGCGGGTAAGTGAGGGGCGCCCTCCTCAAGGGATGGTGGCGAAACATCGGCCTGTTTGGCAGTGCGTTTCCTGGCGCAATGGCAGATCCTGCGGCGTCATGTTGGGGAATGGCCTGAGAGCACATCGAGACCACCCTCCAAGCGTGTAACCCTGGATTTCCCAAACGGATGAAGGCTCGGGTGACGGCCTGCCAAGGTCAGCCTCGAATGCAGCCCGGCATTCTCACGCGGGTGAGAACACAGGTAAGCTTGCAAGGCGTGATCTGGCCTGTGATTTCAACGGTATGACTATGATGAATAGTGTTACGCGTTGATTTCACGGGAACTCACCATGTCCAGACATCCACTGTATCGTTGCCGCCACCGATTTTTCGACCTTTTCCGAGCGTGCCGTGCAGCGCGCCGCACGCATTGCCAAGCAACACGATGCCGAATTGCACCTGTTGCACGTGGTGCGCCCGCTCGATCTTTACCCCAGTCTGACGCTGACCTCTGACAGGTTTGGCCAGGACGAATTCAGCCAGCACGACCAGGGCTTGAAGGAGGTGGAGCATACCCGGCTGGATGACCATGGCTTCCGGCCTGGCCAGTCAGTTTGGCATTCGCATTCGCACTGTCACCCGTCTGGGTCGGGCGCATACCGAAATTTCCGCCTATGCGCAGGAAGCGTCAGCCGATCTTCTGGTGGCCGGTTCACGGGGAGAAAACACGCTGATGGATCTGTTCCTGGGATCCACCACGTCGCGCTTGCTGAGGCTGGCCTCGTGCCCGGTGCTCATCGCCAGGAGCCCGGCAGATGAACCCTATCGCCTGGTATTGGCAGCAGTGGATTTTTCTCCTGTCTCGGCGGCGCGTCGTCGCCCATGCGCTCGATCTCGCCAGCGGCGCACCGGTGGAAACGCTGCACGTGCTGGGGAGCGAAGTCGAGGAGCGGTTGCGCAAGGCGAAGTTCGTGGACATGGACATCTCCGACTGGCTCACCCGACTTCGCGAACAGGCTGACAAACAGCTGGAAGCCCTGCTGTCAGGGATTGAACAGGGCAAGACAGTTGACCGAGTGATTCTGCCGGGTTCGCCGCCCGCAGTCATCTGTCAGAGAATCATGGAGGGTCACGCCGACCTGGTTGTACTGGGACGCCATGGCCATGGTGGCGGCATGCAGGAATGGCTGCTGGGGAGCGTGAGCAAGGACGTGGCCCAGGCGGCGGGATGCGACGTGCTGATCATTGGGCCGGAAAGGAAATAAGGGCGTCTGAACCGAACAGCTGCAACGTCCCGTGGGCGCGTGCTCTGTCTCGAAGATTCCCAGCGACAAGGAGGCGTTTCATGGAACCGATCTGGCTCGAGCATTACCCATCCGATGTTCCGGTAGAAGCCGACATTCTCCGCTTTGCATCGCTCAAGGACATGCTCGAGCAGAGTTGCGAACGGTTTCGTGAGCGGCCCGCTTTCACCAACATGGGCGAGGCGCTGAGCTTTGGCGACCTCGACCGTCTCTCGCAGCAGTTTGGCGCCTATTTGCAGCATGAGCTCGGCCTGCAGCAGGGCGATCGCGTGGCCATCATGCTGCCCAACCTGCTGCAATATCCGGTGGCCTTGTTTGGCGCATTGCGTGCCGGCATGGTGGTGGTGAACGTCAATCCGCTCTACACCGCGCGCGAGTTGCAATACCAGCTGGCCGACTCCGGTGCGGCCGCCATCGTGGTGCTGGAGAATTTCGCCCAAACGCTGCAGCATGGGATTGGTTCGACAGCGGTGAGACATGTCATCACCACCCAGATCGGCGATCTGTTTCCGCCGCTGAAGCGATGCCTGGTCAACTTCGCTGTCAAACGGATCAAGCGCATGGTGCCGCCCTGGCAGTTGCCCGCTGCGACGCGCTTCAATGTGGCGCTGGAACGTGGCGCGCGCCATGCCTTGCAGGCGGTGACGCTCACGCCGGATGACATCGCCTTTCTGCAATACACCGGCGGCACCACCGGCGTGGCCAAGGGCGCCATCCTCACCCACCGCAATCTGGTGGCCAACGTCGAACAGACTTCCGCCTGGATCGGCCGCACCCTCAGGGAAGGCGAAGAAGTCGTTATCACGCCGTTGCCGCTCTACCATGTCTTCGCCCTCACGGCGAACCTGCTGCTGTTCGTGAAGTGGGGCGGAAACAATGTGCTGATCACCAACCCGCGCGACATTCCCGGCTTCATCAAGACACTGCGCAAGACCCGCTTCAGCGCCATCACCGGCGTCAACACCCTGTTCAACAAACTGCTCGACACGCCCGATTTCAACCGGGTGAAACAGGCCAACGCCGACGCGCTCAAGCTTTCGGTGGCCGGCGGCATGTCGGTGCAGCGCACGGTGGCCGAGCGCTGGCAGCAGCTGATGGGCGTGCCGATCATCGAGGGCTACGGGCTGACCGAGGCGTCACCCATCGTTTGTGCCAATCCACTCGATTCCACTGAGTTCAGCGGTGCGATCGGCATGCCGATTCCCTCCACCCAGGTCGAGATACGCGACGAATCCGGACAGCCATTACCGGTGGGTGAGGTGGGCGAACTTTACGTGCAGGGGCCGCAGGTCATGCGTGGCTACTGGAACATGGCGGACGAAACCGCTCACGTTCTCAGTGACGACGGTTGGCTGCGTACCGGGGATATCTGCCAGATGGACGCGCACGGCATGGTTCGCTTCATCGAACGCTGCAAGGATGTGGTCGTGGTGTCGGGCTTCAAGGTATACCCAAACGAGGTCGAGGAAGTGTTGATGATGCATCCCGGCGTCAAGGAAGTCGGCGTGGTGGGCGTGCCTGACGACAAGAGCGGCGAAAGGGTCAAGGCCTTTGTGGTCAAGCGGGACCCTGCACTCACTGCCGAAGCGCTGATTGATCACTGCAGGGAGAAGCTGGCTGCCTACAAGCTGCCAAAGCAGATGGTATTCCGCGACACGCTGCCCAAATCGCCCATCGGCAAGATACTGCGGCGGGAATTGAAGGACGAGTGAGTTGGGTGAGCGGAACACGATGACGGAAAAGCGCCTTCACCGTGGACGCATCGCACTGGCGTGGATTTTTCCGATTTCGTTTCTAATTGTGCTGGCGGGGTGCGCGCCGGCGCGGCACTACGAAGCGGCGCTGGTGTTGCAGGACTTTGCGGCAGGCGAGGCCGCATCCAGGCTCAAGCGAACCACCCCCATGCCGCTGCGGCAAACCCTGCGCTACACGGTGGCAGGGCGCGCCCGGCAGGCCGATCTCTACCTGCCGGGCTCGCTTGCGGGCTGCGATGCCAGTTCAGGCGAACGGCCCGAACATTGCCCGCGTGCCGGCATCATCGCTGTTCCCGGTGCAGTGCCGCTGGGCAAGGATGATCCGCGCCTGGTTGCGTTCGCCACCACCCTGGCGCGTGCCGGGTTTGCGGTGCTGGCGCCCGAGCTTCGCGGTTTCCGGGAACTGCGCATCCGCCCCGCGGACGCCGAGGAAATCGCCGATGCCTTCGCTACGCTGGTGAGCCGCCCGGCGCTCGCGCCAGATGGGCGCGCCGGCATGGCCGCCTTCAGCTATTCGGTCGGCCCCGCGCTGCTCGCCGCGCTGCAGGACGACATCCGCGACAAGGTGCGCTTCGTCGTCGGGATAGGCGCATATCACGACATGCCGCGCGCCATGCGATTCTTCACCACCGGCTGGTTCGAGCACGATGGCACCTGGCAGCGCATCACCCCGGACGATACCGGCCGGTTGGTGCTGGTCTATTCCAGCCTGGATTACCATGCCGACGGCGCGGACCGTGCGGTATTCGACCGCATGGTGGCGCTGCGCATGCGCGATCCCAACGCGGACTTGTCAGCCCTGGCAAAGGAATTGAGCCCGGGTGCGCACACGGTCTATGCGCTGGCCGTGAATGCCGACCCCGCCCGCTTTGAAGCGCTGTTCTCTCGGCTGCCCGAGGCCATGCGTGCAGATATCGACCAGCTTGATCTCGCCCGGCACGATTTCAAGGCACTGAAATCGCGGCTGATCCTGGTGCACGGCAGAAACGACAATCTCATTCCGTTCCCGGAAAGCCTTGCACTCGCCGCCGCGGTGCCGCCGGGCCAGGCGCAGCGTGTTTCTGATCCATCGTGTGCTGGGACATGTCGACCTCAGCGTATCGAGTCTGTTTTCGTGGCGCTTCTGGACGGAGGATCTCCCGGACCTGTGGCGGCTGTGGCGCGCGATCGATCTGTTGCTGGCCGAACGCGAGGCGAGCGGATGATGCCGGATATCCCTACCCCTCGCGCCCAGGCGCTTGGCCTGTGGCTGCTGATCGGCGGACTGGCAGGGCTTGCCTGGTTGCTGCCGCCCATTCCGCAGCCGGCCAGCTATCACGCGTTCGCCGACCAGCGCGCCTGCTGGGGCCTGCCCAACTGTCTCGACACGTTGTCCAACGCCTTGTTCGTGCTGGCAGGCGCTATCGGGCTTTTCATTCTGCAGCGCACCCGAAGCCGGGGCGGATTCCGCAACCGACGCGAGGCCTGGCCTTATGGGCTGTTCTTTTTTGCCACCCTGCTGATTGGCTTCGGCTCGGGGTTTTACCACCTCGCCCCCGACAACGCGCGGCTGCTGGGTGACCGCATGGCGATGATGCTGGCGTTCATGGCGTGGTTTGCCGCCATCGTGTCGGAGCGTGTCAGCCTGCGGTTCGGGTTGCGACTGCTGCCGCTGCTGATGGCCGCCGGCCTCGGCAGCGTGCTTTATTGGGGATGGAGCGAGGCACAGGGGCAGGGTGACCTGCGTCCCTACCTGCTGATGCAGCTTTATCCCATGCTGCTGATCCCTCTGCTGCTCTGGCGTTATCCGCCGCGCTACAGCGGCGAGCGTGCCATTCTGGCAGTTGTCGGACTGTATCTGCTGGCCTTGCTGTGCGATCTCGGTGATCGCCTCGTCTTCAATCTGACGGATGGCCACGTCAGCGGACACACGATCAAGCATGGGATCGCCGCCCTGGCGGTAGTGGTGATTGCCCTCTACTTGCAGCGACGGCAGACGCGATGAACCGACCCGATCAAACAAGCGAAACGCATTCCATCAACGCCCAGCCGGAGCAACTGCTCGTCATTGTCCGCAGCCTGACGCATGAATTGCGGCCTGGCGCGAATGGCATAGACCGCCTGGGACTGGATCACGACCTGGAGCGCGACTTCGGCCTCGACAGCCTGGCGCGGGTGGAACTGCTTGCCCGCATCGAGCGCGAACTCGGGTTCAGGCTGGCCGACGCGGCCATGATCGAGGCCGAAACGCCGCGCGACCTGCTGCAGCTGATGGGAGCGGCCAGCCCGACCGCGCCGCCCGCGCCAGAACCTGCCGAGACGATGATGGAAGCCGCGCCCGAACAACCGCCGGAAACCCTGGCCACCCTGGTCGAATTGCTCGACTGGCATGTGGCCCGGCACGGTGAGCGGGTGCATATCACGCTGTATGACGAAACGGAGCACAGCGAAGACATCAGCTATCGCCAGCTGCAGGCTGAGGCGTTGGCGCTGGCGGCCGGCCTGCTCGAACAGGGCGCAAGCAACGGCGACCGCATTTCCATCATGCTGCCCACCGGGCGCGAATTCTTCGCCGCCTTTTATGGCGCGCTCTACGCCGGCTGCGTGCCGGTGCCCTTGTATCCGCCCGCGCGGCCTTCGCAAATCGAGGACCACATGCGACGCATCGCCGGCATCGTTGCCAATGCCGGCGCCGTGCTGCTCGTGACCGACGCGCGGGCCAAGCCGCTCGGCCATCTGCTGCGTGCGCAGTGTCCCTCGCTGCGCCAGGTGGCGACGCCCTCGGATCTGTCCGGTCCCGCCAAGGCAGCGCTGCCGCCCCCGCCGCGCGCAGACGACCTCGCCTTCCTGCAATACACCTCCGGCAGCACCGGCAACCCCAAGGGCGTGGCGCTGACCCACGCCAACCTGCTCGCCAATTTGAATGCCATGGCGCGCGCTTCGGGCGTCACTGCCGAGGACGTCTTCGTGTCCTGGCTGCCGCTTTATCACGACATGGGGCTGATCGGCGCCTGCATGGGCAGCCTGTATGTCGGATTCCGGCTGGTGCTGATGTCGCCGCTGGCTTTCCTGGCCCGGCCCGGTCGCTGGCTGTGGGCGATCCACCGTCACCGCGCCACCGTCTCGGCGGCGCCGAATTTTGCTTATGAAATGTGCGTCAACAAGCTCGACGATCGCGATCTCGAAGGGCTGGATCTGAGCCGCTGGCGGCTGGCCTACAACGGTGCCGAACCGGTCAGCCCCGAGACCATCGAACGCTTCACCACGCGCTTCGCCCGCTACGGTTTCCGTGCCAGCGCCATGACCCCGGTCTACGGTCTGGCCGAGTCCTCGGTCGGCCTGGCATTTCCCCCGCTCGGTCGCGGGCCGCTGATCGACCGCGTCGACCGTGGCGTACTGTCGCGCAGCGGCATCGCCGAGCCGGCAGCGGCTGGCGATATTCATGCCCAACGCATCGTGTCCTGCGGGTTGCCGCTGCCCGATCATGCGATCCGCATTGTCGACGCCAATGGACGGGCGCTGCCCGAACGCAGCCAGGGGCGCGTGCAGTTCCAGGGGCCATCGGCAACGCAGGGCTATTTCCGCAATCCCGAAGCCGACCAGCGCCTGTTCGACGGCGCCTGGCTCAATACCGGCGACCTCGGCTATCTCGCGGCGGGAGAACTCTTTCTCACCGGGCGCGAGAAGGACGTCATCATCCGCGGCGGCCACAACCTCTACCCGCAGGAACTGGAAGAGGCCGTCAGCCGGTTGCCCGGCGTGCGCCGCGGCGGTGTCGCCGTGTTCCCCGCCAGCGACGCGAAAACCGGCACCGAGCGGCTGGTGGTGCTGGCGGAAATCCGCGACGATTCGGCTGCAAACCGTGAGCGGATCCTGGCGGAAATCAACCGGCTCGCCGTCGACCTGATCGGCCTGCCTGCTGACGACATCGTGCTGGCACCGCCGCGCACTGTCCTCAAAACCTCCAGCGGCAAAGTCCGCCGCGCTGCCTGCCGCGAACGCTACGAGCATGGCGAGTTGCTGGACGCGCAGCGTCCCCCCTGGCAGCAGTGGCTGCGCCTGGCCGCCTCCGGCACGATCACCCAGGCCAGGCTCCGAAGTGTGGCCGATGCGGCGTGGTCCGCCTGGGCGTGGATGGTTTTTCTGACCATCGTGCCGCTTGCCTGGCTGCTGATCGTGGCAGCGCCCACCCTCACGCTACGTCGACGCATTGCCCGGGGGTGCGCACGCATCGCCCTGGCCTTGACTGGACTCACTCCGCGAGTGGCGAACCTGCAGCAGCTTGCACGTCATGTGGGCCCACTGATCGTGGCGGCCAACCATGCCAGCTACCTGGATGCGCTGATCCTCACCGCCGTGCTGCCCCCCCGCTTCGCCTACGTGGCCAAACAGGAACTGCTGAAAAAACCGTTCGCGGGCATCCCGTTGCGGCGGCTCGGCTGTGCGTTCGTCGAACGCTTCGATAGCGCGCGCGGCGCCGAGGACACGCAAGCGATCGAGCAACGGATTCGCGCTGGCGAATCCGTCGTGTTCTTCCCTGAGGGAACCTTCCGCAGCCAGCCCGGGTTGCTGGCGTTCCGCATGGGGGCCTTCATGCTCGCCGCGCGGACGGGCAATCCCGTGCTGCCGATCACTCTTCTGGGCACACGCCAACTCTTGCGCGGTGTGGAACTGCGGCCGCATTACAGCGCGCTCCAGATTCACTTCGGCGCACCGATGTCGCCGGAAGGCGAGGCATGGCAAGCCGCCTTGCAATTGCGTGATCGCGTGCGCCGCCAGATCCTGGCACAGCTGGAAGAGCCCGACGCGGCCGGCTGAACCGGCTGGTCCAGCTTCTTCAGCCTGGTCCCGGGCGCCCGCCCCCTGCATGAAGACGGCGCCTTCGGCATGAAGCGCGTCGAAATGCGCAGCGCCAGTTCCGGCATCCACCTCGGCCACGTCTTCGACGACGGCCCGCCGCCCATCCCCAGGCGTCACTGCATCGACGGCAACGTGCTGAAGTTCGTGTCCGACGCGGGCAAGCGAGGGGGCATCTCGACGCCCTGTTCTTCCGCAGGGCGTCGGGCTATCCTCGGCGTATCCTTCCAACAGAACCGGGGCTTGCCAGACAAGCCCGGCAAAGGAGCGTCGGGATGAACAAACCCTCAGACATCACGCGTCGACAATTCATGCAGGCAGCGGCCGCCACAACGCTTGCCCCCCTGCTCTGGCCCAACGCGGCGCTGGCTCAGCCAAGTCGCCCCGCCGGCCGGCCCATTCCATCCAGTGGCGAGGCAATTCCGCTGGTGGGCCTGGGAAGCTGGAGCACATTCAATGTCGGCAACGACAGGCAGGCGCGCGATGCCTGCGCCGAGGTCATGCGCAATTTCTTTCTGGCGGGCGGGCGATTGATCGACAGTTCGCCCATGTATGGCTCCTCCCAGGAAGTCATCGGCTATGGCCTGAAAAAGCTGGGCCATCCCAAAAGCCTGTTCTCCGCCGACAAGGTCTGGATCTCCGACGGCGCAGAGGGCCCCGCCCAGATCGAGGCGTCGCGCCGTTATTGGGGCGTGACGCGCTTCGATCTGCTGCAGGTGCATAACCTGTTGGCGTGGGAGGCGCATCTGCCGACCCTGTTTGCCATGAAGGCGGCCGGACGGCTGCGCTATGTCGGCATCACCACCTCGCACGGCCGGCGCCATCGCGAAATGGAACAGATCATGTCCAGCCAGCCGATCGATTTCGTCCAGTTCACCTACAACCTGATCGACCGCGAAGCCGAGCAACGCCTGCTGCCGCTTGCGCGTGAACGCGGCATCGCCGTCATCGTCAACCAGCCTTTCCGCAAGGGCGCCTTGCTCACTGCGCTGGAACGCCGCCGGCTGCCGCCCTGGTCTTCAGAAATCGGCTGCACCAGCTGGGCCCAGTTTGCGCTCAAGTTCATCATCTCCCACCCGGCCGTCACCTGCGCCATCCCCGCCACCACCCAGGTCGCGCACGTGCTGGAAAACATGGGCACCGCATCGGGCCCGCTGCCCGACCCGGCCATGCGCGCACGCATGGCCGCCATCGTCGAGGGGATCTGATGTCGGAGTGGTGGACCTACAGCCTGCAGGATCTGCTGATGTTTTCGCCGCAGACCTATTACCGTCTGTTCGAACGCTACAACGCAGACCTGTGGCCCGCCCACCTGCTGGCGCTTGTGCTGGGCGCGTCGCCCTTGCTCCTGTTTTATCGTCACAAGCGACCGGGCCAGACCATGGGTCATCGCCATCCTGGCCGCGGGCTGGGTGTCGGTCGCCTGGTTTTATTTCTGGACGCGCTACGCCAGCATCAACCTGGCCGCCGGCTATTTCGCGCTGGCCTTTGCGATCGAATCCCTGCTTCTGCTAGGGATGGGCTTGTCGCACGGCAGATTCATCATCGTGCGAGCAGGTCGCTGGCGACAGCGCGCCGGCCTGGGCATTTTTCTGTTCGCGCTAGGTGTCTACCCCATCCTCGGTCTGGCCCTGGGCAGAAACTGGACCCAGGCAGAAGTGATCGGCCTGGCGCCCGACCCCACCGCGCTGGCCACGCTGGGCGTATTGCTGCTGACCGGCACGCGAAGCTTCTGGGTGCTGGCCCCGATTCCCATCCTGTGGTGCCTGATCAGTGGCGCCACCCTGTGGGCCATGGCATCCCCGGATTTCTTCATCGCACCCGGCCTTGCACTGCTGGCGGTTCTGGTCACCAGCCTGGACGGGACCAAGCAGGGTTAAGGAGACGCTGATTAATTAGGTCCGTTCGCCCTGAGCTTGTCGAAGGGCATTTCATGTGATTGATTTTGTTTGATTTATTCCGTTCATGGTTCGACAAGGCTCTCCTGAGCATGGTCGAAGGGCTCACCACGAACGGAATAAATCAGCGTTTCCTTAACAGCGCAGCATGGTTTGGTTTGCCCAGGCGTTCTTCTGCAAACCTGTGTCAGAAAACAATTCGAGGCTGGCCCATTAAATGTGCCCGGGAAACAGGTGCAGGGCTCATGGGCCGCGGATGATACGGCAGACATCGAAGTGGGGGCAACAAGGCGGGGAGATCCGCCGCTCACCCACAAGCGCTACTGCCTCAACGGCAACATGCTGATTCGAGCCTGACGCGGAGAAGTTAAGGAGAGCCTGAATGAGTCCTTCGACAAGCTTCCCTCGACAGGCTTCCTTCGACAAGCTCAGGACGAACGGCAAGTGGTTGATTTCGTTCGTGGTGAGCTTGTCGAACCACACAGCCCCGACTGGTCGAGGCCATCGGTGTAGGACAGCACCTTCTGGGCGAAGGTGATCATGTCGTCGATGTAAAACCGCCATTCGCGCTCGGCGGCATCAGACATGCACGGCGTCCTTTTCGATGAAGGGGCGCAATTCCGGGCGTAGGGCCTTTTCGCTCACCAAGTCGATCGCGCAGCCGAACAGGTCTTCGAGATAAAACAGCACCCCAAAATAGCGTTCCGATGTAGCTGGGCCGTCGAATGCAACCAGGATATCCAAATCGCTATCGCTGCGGGCCGCTTCGCGCACGGTTGAGCCAAACAACGCCAAATCAGTGACCCCGTAACGCGCAGCGAGGTCCGGTTTGCTCTGTGCGAGTAACTCAAGGGCACGTGCGCGGTTCATTGCAGCCTCCATTTACAGAATAAGGGCCATTAGCCATGCCCCCCAATGCGCTTGACAGGCAGACTCCGCCTGCCTGTCGGCTGATTTTATCACCCAAACTTCAGGCCACGGCCCGCATGGTCATCATCCGGCTGCGCCGGCGTCCATCCGCTGACAGGACCCGGACGTCAGCCAGCGGCGCGTGTTCAGTCGGATTCATTTTTGGCGGGGCGGTCACGGTGCTGGCTCAGCAGATACATCGCGGCAGCGATCAGCACGATCGCGACGAACAACGCATAGGGTGCGAAGACGGTTGACGGTCGCAGCCCAGGCGTTTAACTCGTTCAGCAGCAACCCCCAGACGCCGATGGCGATATAGGTCGATACTCAGCACGACAGCCAGATTGACCCAGGGGCGCAAGCCGATCAGACATCCGATGATCGCCCCCACCACCGGGCCGGTCATCCAGAACGGGACAAACACGAAAACAAACAGGCCGACGATGCCGAACTTTCGCACCGTGCCACCGTGGGCCTCGGCAGCGCGATGCATGCGCGTGACGAAGGGCTGCAGCCTGCGCAGCGTGATCAGTTGCCGCCAGCTCAGCGCGAATAGCGGGTACACCACCAGCACCTGGATGGTCTCGACCAGCATGTTGAGCGGGATCACCTGGGCATGGCCAAACCCGCTCGCATAGCCGAAGGACATCCCGGCTGCCCGGCCGATGACCAGGTTCAGCCCGGTCATGGCCGCGTAGGTGAGCACGCTGTCAGGAAACAGCTGCCAGCCGATCCCGAACGCCAGCAGCATCAGGCCGGTCAGCGCCAGGCCGAGGCCCAGCATCCGGCCTTCGGTGCTGGCGAAAAGCGTTTCACGCATTCTGGTCCCTTGGTCCATCTGAGATATGAGCCGAAACTGTGCTCGGACCCCGGTTTTTTAACAGCCAAATCAGATTGCCCGCGTGCCCTTGCAGACCGGATATTTAGAACAGCCCCAGAACGCATTGCCCGAATTAGCACCACGCTTGGCTGTGCGTTTCACCATCGCACTTTGGCAAACCGGGCAAACGGGTTCACTGGCAGACGTGACTACCTTCAAAACTGGAGCGGGTTTGCTCGGCACAGTCACCCCGCGTAGGCTAGCGATACGGCTCGAAATCATTCTGCTCACGCTGCAGCAGTTGCACGAGCTTGGGGTGGATGAACAGCTTCTCCCTGCCCACCTGCTGCTCGGTGAGCACACCGATCCCCACCAGTTTTTTCAGGTAGACCGAGGCGGTCTGGCGCTTGGCGATGCCTTTCTCGACGAGGTTGTCGATGCGGCAGTAGGGCTGCTCGAAGATGGTGTCGACCAGTTCGCGGCTGTAGATGCTGGGCAGCTGTTCGCGCACCTGCGTGACGGTGTGGTCGGCCAGCGCACGAATGGCGGCGATCTTGGCGGTGGTCCAGCGGGCGGTCTCCTCCACGCCGCGCAATACATACAGCAGCCATGCTTCCCAGCTTTGCTTGGCGGTAACCTCGTGCAAAAGGCGGTAGTAGTCGGCCTTGTGCTGGATGATGTAACGGCTGAGGTAGAGGATGGGCAGGTTGAGCAGCCCTTCCTGAATGAGGAAGAGGCTGTTGAGCACGCGCCCGGTGCGGCCGTTACCATCGGCGAAGGGATGGATCGCTTCGAACTGGTAATGCCCGACGGCCATACGGATGAGCGGGTCGAGCTCGGTGTTGTCGTGCATGAAGCGTTCCCAGTTGGCGAGCAGGTTGCGGATGACCGTTTCGCCAGCTGGCGGCGTGTAGATGATTTCGCCGGTGCGGTCGTTTTGCAGGGCGGTGCCGGGCACTTTGCGCACGTTCATTTCGCGGCCCTTGATCTGGCTGCAAATGGCTTCGGCGGTGCGCGTTGTGAGAGGCATGTCCTGCAACGACTGGAATCCTTCGAACAGCGCGCGGCGGTAGCGCAGGGCTTCCTTGGTGGCGGGGTCGGCCTTGTCGTCTGCCTGGATGTGCTGGAACAGTTTGTCGGTGGTGGTGACGATGTTTTCGATTTCGGAACTGGCGCGTGCTTCCAGCAGCGGCAACGTGTTGATGAGCATGGCCTGATTGGGGATCAGTTCGGCGGCCTGCTTCAATTCCGCCAGTGCGGCGTTGGATTTAATGCATTGCTTGAGAACGGTTTTGGTGTCGAGCTCGACGGCAGGCGGCAGGCGCGGCAGGTCGTTGTAGGGCTGATCCGGCTTCCAGCTTGGGGAGGCGCTCATGTTTACGTTTTGCAATTTAATCGACACGTTTTTAGGATATGTCGATACCATCGACACGTCAATGAAATGTGTCGATAAAACAGCGTTTCATCGACACATTAGCATTGAGGCCTTCCTTGACGATGGTTAGATCTCACCCCAACGGAGAAGGCGGCTGCCAGATTCCATCCCACGCCGTCTGCGCCGACATCCGCACCCGCTCGGGCAGCGTCAGCTTGCGCTGATAGCTCACCTGCAGCACCCGGCCCTGCTGGCAGGCGCTGCGGATGATCTCGTCGCTGGTGGCGAGTGCGTCGACCAGACCCAGCTCCAGTGCCCGGCTGCCGAGCCAGGCTTCGCCGGTGCCGACCTTGTCCATGTCGAGGTGGGCGCGGCGCTCGTGCACGAATTCGCGGAAGTGGGCGTGGATTTCCTCGAGTTCCTCGCGCAGCTTTGCGCGGCCGTCGTCGGTGTTCTCGCCGAACAGGGTCACGGTGCGCTTGTATCTGCCGGCGGTGAACTGCTCCCAGTCGATGTCGCGCGCCTGCAGCCAGCGGTGGAAGTTGGGAATCTGCGCGATCACGCCGATGGAACCGACGAGCGCGAACGGCGAGGCGACGATGCGGTCTGCGGTGGCGGCCATGAGGTAGCCGCCGCTCGCGGCCACGCTGTCGACCATGACGGTGAGCGGCAGCTTGGCGTCGCGCAGCCGCAATAGCTGCGCGGCGGCGAGGCCGTAGCGGTTGACCATGCCGCCCGGGCTTTCGAGCCGCAGCAGCACGTCGTCGCCCGGCTTGGCCACCTGCAGGATGGCGGTGATTTCCTCGCGCAGCGCGACGAAGGCCGAGGCGCGGATGTCGCCCTTGAAGTCGAGCAGATAGCTGCAGCGCCCGGCTTCCGCACCGTGCTGGCGCGCCTTGCGTTCGGCCTTGCGCTGCTTGAGCAGGGCCTTGTGTGCCGCCTTGGGCAGCCGCATGCCCTCGATCGTGTCGCCGGCCGCTTCGAGCTGGCGGTTGACGTCAGTCACCTGGATCTCGCCGCCATGCTTGGCCTTGCGGCGCGACAGGACGCCGATCCCGGCGACCAGGGCGATGACAGCCAGCACGAGGGTGACGGCTTCGGCCAGGAACAGCGCGTAGTGCGAGGCAAAATCGTTCATGTCGAGATGGGCTCCCTGCTCGGGCCGATGCCGGCCTGGATGATGCGGATGATGGTTTTCATGGTGCGCTTGGCTTGTCGGTCGTGTCTGGCGCGTTCAGTGTAACAACGGAAGGCCGCAGCAAGGTACGGCGCACGTTTCGGTCACGCCAGTTGATTGCCCTCGAACACCGCATCGATGCCCTGCCCGTTCCAGTGGGTTTCCAGGTAGGCGGCGTGCAGGCCGTTTTTCACGATGCCGGTGCGCAGGGCGGCCAGGCATTCGCCGCTGGGGTGGCGCACCGATGGGTAGAGGATGCCTCTGAATGGCGCCCTGCCCGATATTGCAGGCCTCATCGGCTCAACAGTTCGAAAAGCGGTTCGTTGATGTAGAAATTCGTTCGCCCGAGTTTTGTCTTGCGCACCAACCCGGCCGCTGCCAAGGCCTCAAGATACTTGACTGCCGTGGGCCGCGACACGCCGAGATCGCGCTCGACGAACTCGGTCTTGGTGTAGGGGTGGCGGAACAGGTTGTTCAGCAAGTCCTGACTGTATATCTTGGGGTGGTCGTGCCGCAGCTGCTGCTTGGTGGTCTGCATCAGGTTGCGAATGCCGTGTACTTTGGTCAAGGTTTCGCGCGCGGTTTCCTCGACAGCGCTCAGCATATAGCGCACCCAGGCCTCCCAGGCTTCGTCCTCCCGCACTGCCTGCAGGCCACGGTAGTAATCCGCCTTGTGCCGCACAATGTAACGGCTGAGGGTGAGCACGGGCACATCGAGCAGGCCATGCATCACCAGGTGCAACAGGTTGAGAATCCGGCCGGTGCGGCCGTTGCCGTCGTAAAACGGATGGATACTCTCGAACTGATAATGCAGCACTGCCATCCGAACCAGCGGGTCAGGATCGCCCGGCTCATCACGATGGAAATGCTCCAGAAAATTTGCCATCAGCCGTTCGATCTCCGCCGGTTTCCGTGGCTCCCACATCCATGGCCGACGCGTGCTCCTTGAATCAAGGTAATGTCTTCTGCTCCACCAACAATGCATTTTTCAACGGAACCAGGCCTTTGCGGACAGCCCTCATGAAACCAGGCTGGCATCTATTCGGTCATTCCGAGTTTTGGGCCCTATAGTAGTCGGGTGTCCTTAAGGCAGGATTGCTATTCATCATGGGTTTCGAAGCTTGGTTGACCGTAGCGGTGGTCTTGCTCTGCGTTGGTTTGCTGGGCACCAACCGCTTCCCATCCGACTCTGTGATGGTGGGCGGCCTCACCTTGCTCCTGCTGGCCGGCGTGTTGAGCCCGGAAGAGGCCTTGGCAGGCCTCGCCAACGAGGGCATGGTGACAGTGGCGGTGCTCTACGTGGTTGTTTCCGGGCTGTATGAAACGGGCGGCACCGCCTGGGTTTCCCAGGCCCTGCTTGGCAGGCCAAGATCTGTGGCCCATGCCCAGGTACGGCTGATGGCGCCAGTGGCCGCCCTGAGCGCCTTCCTCAACAACACGCCGGTGGTGGCCATGTTCATCCCGGCGGTACAGGACTGGGCCAAGCGGCACAACATCCCGGTATCGCAGTTGATGATGCCCCTCAGCTACGCCGCCATTGCCGGCGGCACCTGTACCCTGATCGGCACCAGCACCAACCTGGTGGTCAACGGCTTGTTGCTGAAGGAGACGGATACGCCCGGGTTGGGCTTCTTCGACATTGCCTGGGTGGGTATTCCTACCCTGCTCATGACCATTGCCTTCACCATTTTTTTCGGCCGGCGCCTGCTGCCCGAGCGCCAGTCAGTGGTCAGCCGGATGGCCGACGCCCGGGAATACACAGTCGAGATGCTGGTGGAGCCCCACAGTCCCCTGGATGGAAAGACCATCGAGCATGCTGGATTACGCCAGTTGCCCGGCATGTATCTGGTGGAAGTGGACCGGGACGGCCACATCCTCCCCGCCGTCTCCCCCCAGACCTCACTCCGCGGTGGCGACCGACTACTGTTCGCCGGAGTGGTGGACTCAGTGCTGGACCTGCAGAAGATCCGCGGCCTCAAGCCCGCCACGGACCAGGTGTTCAAACTGCATGCCCCGCGCCACGAACGCTGCCTGGTGGAGGCGGTGGTGTCGGAAAGCTTTCCCCTGCTCGGCAAGAGCATCCGCGAGGGCCGGTTTCGCACGCTTTACCAGGCCGCCATCATTGCCGTGGCCCGTAACGGCGAGCGGATCCAGAGCAAGATCGGCGACATCGTTCCCCGGCCCGGCGACACCCTGCTGATGGAAACCCATCCCAGCTTCCTGGAACGCTACCGCAATACCCGGGATTTCCTGCTCATCAGCCGACTGGACAACTCGACGCCGCCGCGCCACGAGCGGGCCTGGCTCGCTGTGCTGGTGATGGCGGGCATGGTGCTGCTCGCGGCCTTTGGCATCCTGAGCATGCTGGAAGCGGCCATGCTGGCGGCCGGCATGATGCTGCTGTTGCGTTGCACGTCCGCTTCGTCGGCACGCAAGTCGGTGGACTGGCAGGTGCTGCTGGTCATCGCCGCTTCGTTCGGCATGGGGGCTGCGCTGGAAAAGACTGGGGCCGCCCATGCCATGGCCGGTGCCCTGCTGGCCCTGGCCGGCGACAACCCCTGGGCCACCCTGGCCCTGGTCTTCGTGGCCACTTCGGTGCTAACCAACCTGATTACCAACAATGCGGCCGCCGCCCTGATGTTTCCCATCGCCCTGGCCGCCGCCGCCCGGCTGGATGTCAGCGTGCTGCCCTTCGCCATTGTCATCATGAAGGCCGCCTCGGCAAGCTTTGCCACCCCCATTAGCTATCAGACCAACCTCATGGTGCTGGGGCCGGGGGGCTACCGGTTCACGGATTATTTACGCCTCGGGGTGCCCCTGACCATCCTGACAGGCGCAATCACGATTCTCATCGCGCCGTTGATCTGGCCATTCTAAGAGCATTTCACCACTGGACCGAAGGACCGACCCGGCGACCTCCGAGCATCTCTGACTACAAGGATCTAAACATGCTGGGGTGGATGGTTGACGACCTAGCGGTCTATTGCCCAGCAAGGCGAATGAGTCCGCTGTGGGCTTCTGACCGGTCGTTCACGGATCAGTAACGTCGAAGTGTCCGCTTCAGGCTTCCGCGAATGTGTGCTGCCTACCCACAATTTGAACGGGCCTGCAATGCAAGACGGTATCTGACCCCATTGTTTACTGACGGCAATAAACCTTCTCGCAGAAGACGAAACGCGACTCAGGCCGCGCTGGCAACTTGCACAATGGCTTGTGGCAGCAAATCGGAATCCCCCAGATGCGGGGTCAGGCGGACCTTGACCCGTGGATTCGCTGCCTGAAACACCTGAATGGCTTCCGGAATATCGTTCACCACATGGGTTCCAGCGGCGAGAAAATAGGGGAACACCACAATCTCGGAAGCGCCCTTGGCCACACAGGCTGCCAAACCTTCTGGAATCGATGGTTGAGCCAATTCAAGAAAAGCGCTTTCCACTCTGGAGAATCCGGGTGGGTTGATCGCATTCAGGCGCTGGGCAAGTTGGCGAACTTCGTCGTTGGATGCTGCGCGACGGCTGCCGTGGGCAATCAGTAACAGAGTTTTCATGGGTGCTTTCCTAAGGTTGATATCAAGTGGTTTTCGTCATGCAATCGACCAGAACATTCCTCTGGTCTGGCTGGTTATTCCGGGGGGCGGGTATGCGACGTTCTCACAAATGCCTGCCGATCAAAGCCAAGTGCACTCGCCCGGGCCAACAGGCGCTGCAATGTCGCTTCTTCGAGCTGAGGCTGCCGCGCCAGCACCCAGGCATATTGACGACCCGGTTCACCAATCAGCACCCAGCGATAATCCGGGTCAAGTTCCAGGATCCAGTAGTCGCCATAAAAGGGGCGAAAAAAACTCACTCGCAATTTTGCTCCGCGACTTCCTTCAACCACTTTGGCAATCCCATCGGCCTGCTCGAACGTGCCTTCAGAGGTTCGGCACTGGTTCATCACGGAAACCACGCCGCCATCCAGACGATAGGCAGCCTGAGTGTCCGATACGCACATTGATTGAAAACGGTTGGGCAAGCGCGCAATCTCATACCAGGTGCCGTGATAGCGACCCAGGTCAACCGATTGAACAGTCGGGAGCGGCGAAGCAGGCGTTGTGCAGCCTGCGACTAACGCCATAGCAAACAGCGCGGTCAAAACACGAAACACGGTCATTTTGGCTTTGCCGGCAAGTTGATCACGCTGGCTGAATTGGGTTCGCAACCATGTTCGGTTCGCCATTTTGCGAGGCAATCATACAAATCCTGGAACTCGGGCATGAGACAGACCCCATCGATGGGTTTGCGGATTGCCTTGATACCGTAGCCGCCTGCCCAGAGCGCAATGCCAGCGGGCAGCATCTGCCGCAGGTCACGCAACCCCTGTGCCGAAAGGGTGGGCGAATAGGCACTGCTGAACGACAGGCACACGGCATCGACCTGTTTGATTTGCGCAGCACGCACGATTTCGTCGATGGGGGTTTGCGGGCCCAGCAGCACTGGGTGGACGTCTTCCACCTCCATCAGGGCTTCCACCATCAGCAGCCCCATTGTGTGTTCCTCGCCGGACAAGGTAGTGAGCAGCACACGCGGGCTGCCATCCTGCGGCGACATATTGGCCAGTACGGTGCGGAACATTTTTTCCAGATGCTGCGAGAACAGATGCTCCTCGAATATGCCGATTTCATTGCGTGACCAGGCTTCACCCACGAGGGTAATCAGAGGCGCGACGATGTCCTGGACAAAACCCGCCAAACCCCGCTTGGCCATCTCGCGATAAAACAGCCGCTGCAGGGCTTCGCTGTCGTGGGTTTTGACCAGATGCATCCAGGTATCGAGCTGTGGCACGTTGGAAGCGGTCAATACGCTGGGGCGAGCTTCATCGAGTGCTGTCAGGGCCGCATCATCCAGCGCAAGCAGCTTGCCCGGCCGGTGCCCGAGATCCATCAATCGCTTGATTTGCGTCAGTCGCTGCACCTGCGTCGGCGCATACAGGCGCTCGCCATTCGCGTCCCGCTCCGGGGTCGGAAACCCATAACGCCGCTCCCATACGCGCAAGGTGTCTTTGGACAAACCGGTTTCGCGCTCAACCGAAGCAATCGGCAGACCCGGGACGTATGGCATGGCTTCAGTATTCATATTTGTCTTGGACAATGTATTGACATATGCAAATTATTAGCCTAATTTAAGCACATGTCCATCATTTGACCAAGACAAAATGAGGCTAACTGCTCTACTACTTGTTTCATTGGCCGGATTGGCTGCGGTGGTGCTGATCAGCGAGTCCGCGACCAGCGAATCTGCGCCAGTTGCCCGTACCCCGCCATCGCAGCAAACGGCTTGCACCGCCTCCCCTGCAAACGTGCCGGCCGAGTACTGGTTCTATCACGCGTTGGCCGCATCGCATCTGTCTCTGCTCGACCCGCGTTCCGGCTCGGTCCCCTGTCCTGCCCGTAAGGTAATCCGCACATGAAACCCATCCTTCTTATGGCAACACTGCTATTGACAGCCAGCGTGAACGCTGCGCCGGCCTGCCCCCCGCTGCTCGACTTCAACCTCACGGATATCGACGGCAAAAACCGCAACCTGTGCACATATGCAGGCAAGGTCGTGCTGGTTGTAAACACCGCCAGCCAGTGCGGATACACCGGTCAGTACAAGGGCTTGCAGGCGTTGTCTGACCAATACGGGCCGCAAGGCCTGGTGGTGCTTGGGATGCCGGCCAACGACTTCGGCGGGCAGGAGCCGGGCAGCAACGCCACCATCAAGAATTTCTGCGAGGTGGGTTACAAAGTCGATTTCCCTCTGTTCGCCAAGACCGGTGTCACCGCGGCCAACGCGAACCCGCTACACGAAGCGCTGGCCAACGCCACTGGCGAGCGGCCGCGCTGGAATTTCCACAAATACCTGATCGATCGCAGCGGCACCCGCGCGCTGTCGTTCGCCAGCCAGGTCGAACCGCAATCGAAAGAAATGGTGCAGGCCATCGAGTCCCTGCTCAAGGCCAAACCGGGCGCGGCCAAACTTGCCCAGACAGGACGATAAAAATGCGCATCGCTGTCGTTGGATCAGGGATATCTGGGCTGTCAGCCGCCTGGCTGCTGAGCCAGCGCCACCAGGTCACGCTGTTCGAGGCGGAGAACCGCCTCGGCGGTCATACCCATACGGTGGACGTCACGCTGGACGGCCAGACCTTCCCGGTCGATACCGGATTTCTGGTATTCAACCACCGCACCTATCCCGAACTCACCCGGCTGTTCGACACGCTGGGGGTGGAAACCGTCGCCAGCGAAATGTCGTTCAGCGTGCGGCTCGACCAGCCCGATCTCGAATGGGCGGGCAACTCGCTCGCTACCGTGTTCGGCCAACGCGCCAATCTCGCGCGGCCAGCGTTCTGGCACATGCTGCGCGACATCCTGCGCTTCAACCGCGAAGCGGTGCGCGAACCGACGCTCGCCAGCAGCATGGCGCTGGGCGACTACCTCAAGGCGCGCGGCTACGGCAAGCCATTCATCGAGTGGTATCTGCTGCCGATGGCAGCTGCAATCTGGTCATGCCCGGCTGCGCAGATGCTGGAATTTCCGCTGTCTTCCTTCGTTACTTTCTGCCACAACCATGGCCTGCTGCAGGTGACGAACCGGCCGCAGTGGCGCACCGTAAAAGGTGGCGGGCGCGAATATGTAAACAAGCTGGCAGCCGGTATCGGCGAGATTCATCTCGGCCAGCCGGTTGAATCGCTGCGCCCGCGTGGCGACAAGGTCGAATTGGTGAGCGGTAGCGTATCGGGGCTGTACGACCAGGTGGTGCTGGCCAGCCACAGCGACCAGTCAAGTGCCATTCTGGCCGCACACTACCCGACCCAGTCTCACCTGTTGCGGCGCATACCCTACCAGCCGAACCGCGCGGTGCTGCACAGCGATGCCAGCATGTTGCCGCGCCGCAAGAACCTGTGGGCGGCGTGGAACTACCAGTCGGGTCACAGCACACTGAGCGAACGACCGGTCGCGGTGCATTACCTGATCAATCGCCTGCAACCACTGCCAACCAACACGCCGGTGATCGTTTCGCTCAATCCGCTGCAGGAACCCGATCCGGCAAGGGTGCATGGCGAATTCCATTACAGCCATCCGGTTTTCAGCCACCAGGCTGTCGGCATCCAGCGCCATATCGCGGCAGCCAATGGCCGCGAGGGCATCTGGCTGGCAGGTGCCTGGCTCGGCTACGGCTTCCACGAGGACGGACTTGCCTCCGCGCTGCGGGTCGCACGCCAGCTTGATGCCGCCGCGCCATGGAAGGGGTTTGCCCATGCGGCCTGATTCCAGTTCATCCGCGCAGATCGGCTTCGGCCATGTCATGCATATTCGGCAGCAGCCGGTCACGCATCGTTTCGACTATCGGGTGTATTTCGTGCGACTGCCGATGCACGATATGGCCCATGTCGAGTCGCGCTGGTTCTCACGCAACCGATTCAACCTGCTGAGCTTTCATGATTGCGACCACGGCGATGGTGGCGACAGCCTGGCCTGGGCACGCAGCCTGCTGAAGCAACACGGTCTGACCGCCAACGGCGAAATTTGGCTGACCACTTTTCCACGCGTGCTCGGCTATGCCTTCAAGCCGGTGAGCTTCTGGCATTGCCACCGTGCCGACGGTGAACTGGTGGCGGTGCTGGCCGAAGTCAACAACACCTTCGGCGAGCGCCACGTCTACCTGCTTCGCACGAACGACCCCAACGCCACGTTGCACGCAGAAAAGGTGTTTCACGTCTCGCCCTTTTTTCCGGTGCGTGGCGACTACACCTTTCACTTTCAACTGCACGATGACATTTTTCGCGCGCGCATCGATTACGCCACCGGTTTAGGCGAGACGCTACGGACTGCCTGGCTGGGCAGACTGCAGCCGCTGACGCCACGTGCCTGTCTGCGTGCGTTTTTCCGCTACCCGCTGATGACGTGGGGCGTGATCGCGCGCATCCACCTGCAGGCGCTGCGACTGTTGATCAAACGCGTGCCATTTTTCCGCAAACCCCCGCTGCCATTGAACGAGGTTACCGAATGAATACCGCCAGCCTGAGTGCCGCCCTGCAACTCAGCAATACGCCCTGGTACGCCCGTCAGGTGATCCATCTGCTGCAGGAAATCGAACACGGATGCCTGCATCTTGAACTGCCCAACAGCATGCAACTCACGGTTGGCCACGGCACCCCGGATGCCTATCTCAAGTTCGATCAATGGAGCGCGTTCCGCGATGTGTTGAGCAAGGGCGACATCGGTTTTGCCGAAGGCTATATCGCAGGGACCTGGCACACCGCCGACCTCACCGGCGTGTTGACCTTGCTGGCCAACAATCGCAACGCACTCGAGCGTGCCATCTATGGCCGCTGGTGGGGACGTCTGTACAACCGCCTGCGTCATCTGCTGAACGCCAACACGCTCCAGGGATCGCGCCGCAACATCGCCAGCCACTATGACCTCGGCAACGATTTTTATGCGCTGTGGCTCGACCCCTCGATGACCTATTCCAGCGCGCGTTTCGACGGCGACACCACGCTGTCGCTGCAGGAAGCGCAAACCCGGAAATACCAGCACATGCTTGATCTGCTCGACATGCCAGACGGCCAGTCGCTGCTGGAAATCGGCTGCGGCTGGGGCGGATTTGCCGAACATGCCGCACGCACGGCGGCCCACCAGGTGCGTGGCATCACCCTGTCACAGGAACAGCTCGACTTTGCCCGCAAGCGCATTGCCGATGCCCAACTGAGCAACAGCTGTCAGTTCGAATTTCAGGACTACCGCGAGGAAGCACAGCAATACGACGGCATCGTGTCGATCGAAATGTTCGAGGCGGTGGGCGAAGCCTATTGGCCGACCTACTTCGACACTTTGAAGCGCAGCCTCAAGCCCGGAGGTCGTGCTGTGGTGCAGACCATCCTCATCGACGACGCCTTATTTGAACGCTACCGCAGTGGCTCAGATTTTATCCAGCAATACGTGTTTCCCGGCGGCATGCTGCCTTCGCCCGCCCGCTTCATTGAAGAGGCTACGCATGCCGGCCTTGCCGTCACCCGGCAGGAGAACTTCGGCCTCGATTATGCCGAAACACTGAAACGCTGGCGGCATACTTTTCACGAGCAGATCGACGCGGTACGCGCCCAGCATTACGACGATCGCTTCCTGCGCATCTGGCATTTTTATCTGGCTTATTGCGAGGCCGGCTTTCGCGCCGGATCAGTCGATGTCGCACAATTCCGGCTTGAACACGCGGCTTAAAACGGCGCTTGCATTTGCCTGCCTGCTGGCGGCATCGGCGTTGCACGCCAGCCCGCTGCCGCACCTGCCCAACTTCGAGGCGGTCGGCAGCGGCACCATGCGTTATTTTGGCCTGCGCATTTACGACGCCACCTTGTGGTCACCCGGCGGCGTGTGGTCTGCCAATCAGCCTTATGCGCTGGAACTGGTCTACGCGCGCAGCTTCGATGGTGCTGCCATCGCGCGCCGCTCAATCGATGAAATGCGTGCCCAGCGTGCTTATCCCGCCGCCACGCTGACGCGCTGGGAACAGCAGATGCGCTCGCTGTTCCCTAATGTCAAAAGCGGCGATCGCCTGACCGGCGTGCGCATACCCGGCTCAGGCGCAGCGTTTTACAGCGGCCCCCGCAAGCTCGGGAAAATCGACGATGAAGCCTTTGCCGACGCCTTCTTCGGCATCTGGCTCGATCCGGCCACCCGCGCGCCCGACCTGCGCGCCCGTCTGCTGAAGTCGCCATGACAGCGTTGCCACGTTCGCGCCTGATCGCCTACGGCGGCCTTGGCCTGCCGCTGGCGTTCGCGGCGTTGCCACTCTATGTTCACCTCGCGCCGTTTTACAGTGGCGTGATCTCGCTTTCCCTGCTGGGTGGGATCCTGCTCGCGCTGCGCTTTCTCGACGCTGCAATCGATCCCCTGATCGGCGCGCTGTTCGACCGATTTCCTCATCCGCGCAGCCTGGTAGCCCTTTCCCTTCCCATGCTCGGGCTCGGCTGGATCGGGGTTTTTACCCTGCCCGAATCGATGCCGGTGGTGCCCTGGCTGATCTTGATGCTGACGCTAACCACAGTCGGCTACAGTCTCGCCACCGTGGTGCACAACAGCTGGGGCGCGCGCCTGTCGAACGTGCCGCACGAGCGCACCCGGATCTTCGCCGCGCGCGAGGGCTTCGGCCTGACAGGCGTCGTGCTCGCCGCCGCACTGCCCACCATTCTGGCTGCCAATCTAGCCGAAGGGCTGGCGCGCATGGGCTGGATCTTTCTCGGCCTGCTGCTGGGCTTTGCCATGTTCACCCTGATCGCCACCCCCGCGATGCAACGCAGCGCGCGTTCACCTGGATTCAGACAGATGTTGCGGCCGCTGGCCAACCCGGCTTTTGCCCGCTTTGTGCCGGGCTATCTGCTGAACGGCGTCGCCGCCGCGTTGCCCGCCACGCTGGTGATTTTCTTCATCGACGACGTATTGATGCTTTCCTCCCACAGCGGGCTGTTTCTGGTGATGTACTTTCTCAGCGGCGCGCTTGGCCTGCCACTGTGGGTGCGGCTGGCCAAACGCATCGGCACGCTGAACGCCTGGCTGGTGTCGATGGGACTGTCCATCGCCGCATTCATCGGCGCTTTCTGGCTGGGTGAGGGCGATCTGGTCAGTTATGCGCTGGTATGTGCAGCATCCGGTATCGCGCTCGGGGCCGACCTCGCGCTGCCGCCAGCGCTGGTCGCCGACATGATCGACGCCGACCCCGCACCGCAGCCCGGCGCGTATTACGGACTGCTGAGTTTTTTCGCCAAGCTCACCCTGGCGCTCGCCGCAGGAACAGCACTGCCGCTGCTCGATTTCTGGGGCTACGCGCCCGGCGGCGGCAATCTGTTCGCGCTGTCAGCCACCTATGCCCTGTTGCCCATCGCCATGAAAATCGGCGCGCTGGTCTGGTTCTGGCTCGCCCGCCCAATCGCCCACCCTGGAGTCGTCCCATGCTGAAAAAATCGCTCGCCGTTCTGTGTACCGTGCTGGGTCTGACCGGCTGCGCCGGCGTCTCGCCCGAGGTTTATCGCGACCAGAAGCCCACACTCGACATCGCCACCTACTTCAACGGCCCGCTCACCGCCTGGGGATATTTCGCCGACCGCTCCGGTGAGGTGAAACGCCGCTTCACGGTGAAGATGACCGGCGAATGGAACGGCAACGAAGGCGTACTGACCGAGGACTTCGACTGGTCCGACGGCGAAAAATCGCAACGCATCTGGCGCATCACAAAACTCGATGCGCATCGCTACATCGGTCGCGCCGACGACGTCAAAGGCGAAGCCACGGGCACTGCTTACGGCAACGCGCTGCAATGGAAATACACCCTGCTTCTACCGGTGGACGGCAAAACCTACGAGGTGCAATTCGACGACTGGATGTACCAGATGGATGACGCAACGATGCTGAACAAGTCCGAGATGCGCAAGTTCGGTTTCAAGCTTGGCGAAATCGTGATTGCCTTCAGGAAAGGGGCATGAGCCTCAATCCCCACCTCGCCGACTGGTATGGCCAACGCGTGTGGCTGATCGGCGCCAGCTCGGGCATCGGCGAGGCGACGGCAAAACGGCTCATGGCGCGCGGCGCGCAGGTGGCGCTGACCAGCCGCAACCGCGATGCGCTGACGGCACTGGCCGACGGCAGCGCGCTGGTTGCACCTGCCGACGTCACCGACCGCGCCAGCCTTAAGGCCGCCTTCGACACGATCCGCGCCACCTTTGGCGATATCGATGTGGCCATCATCAATGCTGGCACCCATCAGCCGGTGCGCGCCTGGGAACTTGACGCCGTGGCTGCCGAAAAGCTGGTGCAGGTCAATCTGGTCGGCGCGATGAATGTCAGCGCCCTGCTTGCCCCCTATTTTGCGCAACGCGGCAGGGGGCGGCTGGCGATCACCGCCAGCGTGGCGGGCTACGGCGGCCTGCCCAGCGGACTGGTGTACGGCGCGACCAAGGCGGCGCTGATCAACTTCGCCGAAACGCTTTACCTCGACCTCGCGCCGAGGGGCGTGGCAGTGCATCTCATCAATCCCGGCTTCGTCAAAACACCGCTCACTGACCTCAATGATTTCAAGATGCCTGCACTGATCGAGGCCGATGAGGCTGCGCGCGAAATTCTTTCCGGTATCGAGCGCGGCGCATTCGAAATTCACTTTCCCAAGCGCTTCACCCGCGTGCTGAAGCTGCTGAATCTGCTGCCGTATCGCGCCTACTTCCCCCTTGTCCACCGGATCACCGGCTTATGAATGCGCTTGATGCCCTGTGCGTGTATTTCGAACGACTCTCTGCCAACAACCTGGACGAGCTCGACACCTATTACGCAGCGGATGCCTGGTTCAAGGACCCATTCCATGAGGTGACGGGGGTGGATGCCATCCGTGCGATCCTGCGCCACACCTTCGACAAGCTGCCAGGCGCGCGCTTTCGCGTCACCCGGCGCTTTCCTGGCGCTGACCAGCATGCCGTCATTCTGTGGGAAATGGATTTCACCATGCCGGTCACCCGCCAACCCACCACCATCCAGGGCGCCACCCACCTCACCTTCAATCTGACGGCAAGGTGACGCATCATCGCGATTACTGGGATGCGGCTGAAGAACTGTATGCCCGTTTGCCGGTGCTGAAATGGCTGATGCGCGCACTGGCCAGGCAGGCGGCAGCACCGCGCTAGAGCCGAGGGAGGTCGCTTCGGCGGAAAGCTGGACGTTAGGCTCGACCCACTGGCTGGCTCCTATGGATCGGGTTCCGCCGCAGAAGAATCAAGAAACTGCCGTTGGGTGAGATTACCCGGCCCACGTCCGGCAACAAATCCATAGCGAAATTAGCCGGTTCAAAGCGCTGTCGGCAGCTTAGTCTGAACAACAGACGGTCCGGTTTTCCAATCTGAACTTCTCCTTATGGCCGCATGCTGTCTCTTTGTTCCCCCTGTCTAAGCAGCACGGGCCTTAAATAGTTCAGCCAGTAACCCATAAGCAAAAGCCGCCAATGTGCCCCATAGCAACAAACGCAGAAAACATCACCCGCATCATGTTATTCATTACTTGGCCAATCTGCACATAAGCTACCCCCTGACGGGAGGGAACCACCCCAATTACTCCGCCTGCTTGCCCGCCTCGGCAATGGCCACCTGCGCTGCGGCCAGCCGCGCGATGGGCACGCGCGGGCCGGAGCAGGAAACGTAGCTCAGGCCGATCTGGTGGCAGAAGCGGATCGAGGCCGGGTGGCCGCCGTGCTCGCCACAGATGCCCATCTTCATGTCCGGCCGGGTATCGCGACCCCAGCCCACCGCCAGTTGCATGAGCTTGCCGACACCCTTGACGTCCAGCACCTCGAACGGATTGTCCTGCAGGATCCTGCTCTCGTTGTACATGGGCAGGAACTTGTTCTCGGCGTCCTCGCGCGAGAACGAGAACGTGGCCTGGGTCAGGTCGTTGGTGCCGAAGGAGAAGAACTCGGCCTCCTCGGCCAGGCTCTCCGCGCGCATGCAGGCGCGCACGACTTCGAGCATGGAGCCGAACTTGAAGTTGAGCCTGACGCCGTAGTATGCTTCGACGTCGGCGCGAATGTCCTCGACCCATGACTTCACCTGCCTGAGCTCCTGGGCGGTGCAGACCTGCGGCACCATGATCTCGGGGTGCACCTCGAAACCGGCTTTCTGGCATTCGGCGGCGGCTTCCAGGATGGCGCGGATCTGCATGGCGTAGATCTCCGGGAAGGTCAGGCCGAGGCGCACGCCGCGGTGGCCGAGCATGGGGTTGACCTCGAACAGCGCGCGCACCTTCTTCAGCATGGTCTCCTTCTTCTCGATGGCCTCGTCGACCAGCGCCGGATCGGCGGTCAGCTGCACCTGGGGATGAACGTCGCGGGTGCGGTACATGAAATCCACCGCGTCGTGACAGCACCTTCATGCCGCGCACGGTAGCGCGCAGGGTGCTGCAGCTGTTCCAGTTCGTCCACCAGCTGGTCGGTCGGTGGGCAGGAATTCATGGATCGGCGGGTCGAGCAGGCGGATGGTGACCGGGCGCGGCGCCATGGCCTTGAAGATGCCCTTGAAGTCCTCGCGCTGGATCGGCAGCAGCTTGTCGAGCGCCGCCTGACGATCGGCCGGTGGTCTCGGCGACGATCATTTCGACCACGATGGGCAGCCGCTCGACGGTCGTTGAACATGCGCTCGGTGCGGCACAGGCCGATGCCCATGGCACCGAACTTGAGCGCGCGCTCGGCGTCGTGCGGGGTGTCGGCGTTGGCCATGACCTTGAGCCTGGCCATGCTCGTCGGCCCACGACAGCAGCGTGGCCAGCTCGGGCGTGAAATCCGCCTCGATCATCGGCACTTCGCCGAGGTAGACGTTGCCGGTGGTGCCGTCGATGGTGATGAGGTCGCCCTCGCCGAACACCTGGTCGCCGACGACGGCCTGGCGCGTGCGCACGTCGACGTGGATGCCCTCGGCACCGGCGACGCAGGGCTTGCCCATGCCGCGGGCGACCACGGCGGCGTGCGAGGTCTTGCCGCCGCGGCTGGTGAGGATGCCCTGGCGAGGCGAAGAAGCCGTGGATGTCCTCCGGCTTGGTTTCCTCGCGCACCAGGATGACCGTTTCTCCGCCGCGGCCCAGCTTCTCGGCGCGGTCGGCGTCGAACACGGCAATGCCGGAGGCCGCGCCGGGTGACGCGGGCAGGCCGCGGGCCACGGGCCGGGCCTGGGTCTTCGGGTCGAGGCGCGGGAACAGCAACTGCTCGAGCATCTCCGGCTGGATGCGCATCAGCGCCTGGGTCTGGTCGATGCAGGCCATCCTTGACCATCTCCACCGAGGTGCGCACCAGGGCGGTGGCGTTCATCTTGCCGTTGCGGGTCTGCAGGCAGAACAGCGTGCCCTTCTCGATCGTGTACTCGTAGTCCTGCACTTCCTTGTAGTGGACTTCGAGCTGGTTCGCGCAGCTCGACCAGCTGCCGGTAGAGGTCGGGCATTTCCTTTTCCAGCTCGGCCACCGGCTTGGGCGTGCGGATGCCGGCCACCACGTCCTCGCCCTGCGCGTTGATGAGGTATTCGCCGAACATGAGGTTCTCGCCGGTGCCGGGGTCGCGCGTGAAGCCGACGCCGGTGGCCGAGTCGTCGCCCATGTTGCCGAACACCATGGTCACCACGTTGACCGCGGTGCCGTTGGCCATCTCCGGGGTGATCTTGAATTCGCGCCGGTAATCGACGGCACGCTTGCCGCCCCAGGAGTTGAACACCGCCTTGATGGCGATCTCCAGCTGCTCGTAGGGATCGGCCGGAAACGGCTTGCCGGTGACGCGCTCGACGACGTCGAGGAAGCGGTCGGCGATGTCGGCAGGTCGGGTGGCCGACAGGCCGACGTCGTGCTTGACGCCGGCATCGGCCTTGACCGCGTTGAACTCTTCATCGAATGCCTCGTCGGGCACGCCCAGCGCGACCTTGCCGAACAGCTGGATGAAGCGCCGGTAGGCGTCGTAGCCGAAGCGCTCGTTGCCGGTCTGGGCGATCAGGCCCTGCAACGTGTCCGGGTTGAGGCCGAGGTTGAGGATGGTATCCATCATGCCCGGCATCGACATCGCCGAACCGGAACGCACCGACACCAGCAAGGGATTGTCGCGGCCGCCGAAGACCTTGCCGGAGGCGCGTTCCACTTCTGCCATATGGTGCGCGCACCTGCTCCATCACGCCGGCGGGCAGCTGGTGCTCCGCATCATCGAGATAGGCCAGGCAGGCCTCGGTCGAGATGACGAAGCCCGGCGGGACGTTGAGGCCGATCTGTGTCATCTCGCACAGGTTGGCGCCCTTGCCGCCAAGCAGTTTCTTGTTCTTGCCGTCGCCTTCGCTGAAGGCGTATACCCATTTGCTGTTCAAATTTCTCTCCTTGCATTCAAGACAAAAACCGCCCCTTGCGGGCATGACCGCCACGCGTCCGGCGCATGCCTCTCGGCGTGCCGGCGATGTGTACTATGGTGGGGTACCCGTCGGTCAACTTGCGAAAAGATCCCCCCACTCTGCCTGAAACTGGAGCGGAAGAATTCCCTTCTCTTTCAGCTTAGCCGAAAATCATTTCTGCCTGATGTGAAGTGTGCGGATACACGCTTTTGCCCCCCTTGCTGGAAAACCGGATTTCGCGATGACCCCAAAAATCGTCTTTCTCGACCGCAAGAGCCTGATCGCCGAACTGCGTGCGCCGGCCTTTCAGCATGAATGGTCCGAATTCGAGCAGACGCGCCCGGACGAAGTCGTCGCGCGGCTCAAGAACGCCGACATCGCCATCGTCAACAAGGTCAGGCTTTCCGCCGACATCCTGGCGCAGACATCCAGGCTGAAGATGGTCGCCGTTTCCGCCACCGGCACCGACATCGTCGACCTCGTCTACTGCAAGGCCCACGGCATCGTCGTTTCCAACATCCGTGATTACGCCGTGCACGCGGTGCCGGAACACGCGTTCATGATGATGCTGGCGCTGCGGCGCAATCTGCTGGGCTGGCGAGACGATCTGCGCGCCGGCCGGTGGCAGCAGGCCGACCAGTTCTGCCTGTTCACGCGGCCGGTCAACGACTTGTTCGGCAGCACGCTGGGGCTGCTGGGCTACGGTTCGCTGGGACACGGCATGCAAAGACTCGCCGAGGCCTTCGGCATGACGGTGCTGATCGCCGAACACAGAAACGCGGCAGCGGTGCGCGAGGGCTACACGGCCTTCGACAGCGTGCTGCGCGAAGCCGATGTGATCTCGCTGCATGCCCCGCTGACCGCCGAGACGCGCCACATGATCTCGACACGCGAATTCGGCCTGATGAAATCCACCGCGATTCTCATCAACACCGCACGCGGCAACCTGGTGGACGAAGCGGCGCTGGCCGACGCGCTCAAATCGCAGCGCATCGCCGGCGCCGGCTTCGATGTGCTGTCGGTGGAGCCGCCGCGCGAAGGCAACCCGCTGCTCGACCTCGACCTGCCCAACTTCATCCTGACGCCGCACGTCGCCTGGTCGAGCCGCGAGGCCATGCAGCTGCTCGCCGACCAGCTGATCGACAACATCGAGGCCTTCGTCGCCGGCACGCCGCGCAATGTCGTGATCTGAGGAAGGCAGGCAGCGCGCCTCACGCGGGCCGGCCAGTTCCCCTCCCGGGAGGGGCGCGCAGCGAAAGCCGTGTGTCCGGGCTGCCTATAATGTGTCACTCGCTTTCGAATCCCTCCCGCATGGAAACCCAGATCCTGCTGTGGCTGCTTGCCGCGCTCCTCATCGCTGTCGGCTTTGCCGGCCTGATCGTGCCGGCCCTGCCGGGCATCCCGCTGGTATATGCCGGGCTGGTGCTGCTGGCCTGGGCGGACGACTTCGCCACCGTGGGCTGGGTCACGCTGGCGCTGCTGGGTGTGCTGGCGGCAGCGAGCTACCTCGTCGACTTTCTGGCCAGCGCCCTCGGCGCCAGGAAATTCGGCGCCTCGCCGCGTTCGGTGGTCGGCGCCGCGCTCGGTGCGGTCGTCGGGCTGTTCTTCGGCCTGCCCGGCCTGCTGCTGGGGCCGTTTGTCGGCGCCGTCATCGCCGAATTCAGCGTGCGCGGCTCGGCCCGTGCCTCGGTCCATGCAGGCGTCGGCGCCACCCTCGGGCTGCTGTTCGGCGCGCTGCTGAAAGTGGCGCTGGCCTTCACCATGGTCGGCGTATTCGTGGTCGATCGGCTGCTGTGACAGCCCGGTGCGCCGGGGTGTGCCCTCGGCCGACAATGCGGATTGACTGAGCCCGCAAGACCCCGGACACTTTCCGCACTCATTCGAATTTCCTGCCCCATGCATTCGATCGCCATCAAAGCCCGTTTGCTGCCGGCCATCCTGTCGGCCGGCCTGCTCTTTTGCGCGTCTGCCCACGCCGGCGAGACCCAGGGCGCCGACGGCGGCGTGATCCTGCGCATGTGCAAAGGGGCGGACAGCGTGAAGATGCTGTCCGTGATGTGCCTCAGCTATATCAACGGCTATGCCGACGCGGCGCATTACTACGGCAAGGGCAAGGCGGCATTTTGTCTTGGGACCGACGAGCGGAAGAAGGCACCGGGGATGGTGGTGAAATGGATCGAGGCCCATCCGCAGGCCTTGACCGAGCCGGCGGCCGAAGTGCTGCAGCAGGCATTGACCGCACAGTTTTCCTGCAAGACCCGGAAATAGCGTGCCCGACGGCGGAAAAAAGGCTGCGCGTCAGCGCATGTAGCCGTAGCCTTCGTGCTGCAGCCTGACAATTTCGGCGTCGGCCATCGGCACCATGGACACAAAGCCGTGTATGTCTTCGGGCTGGAAGCCGTGGCCTTCTGCGGCGACCCTGCACATCCTGAATTCGATGATGCCGCCCACCGTGAGGCTTTGGGCGCGGACCATCAGATCCTTGTACCGGGCGAGGTTCTTGATGGCGAAGAAGGGAATTTCGTCGCCATGCAGGACGATGACGATCTTGTCGTCGAAAGGGTTGGCGCCGTTGATCGCGCTGAGATAGCTGGCGCGGTCCAATACGCTGGTCAGGGCGGCGACGGAATCGACGGCCACATCATAGACGACTTTCTGCTTCGAATATTCGATGGGCAGTTCCTTGGCGCTGCCCCACGGCGCATCGCTGGCAGCCAGCGCGGGCAAGCTGAATGCAAGGCAAAGGACGATTAACAGACGTTCGATCATGGCGTGCCTCCAGGTAATGCGTGTCTTTATCTGATTGGTCCGCAAGCGGGTGGGTTCCTTACACATAAAGTGGCGGAACGGAATCGACAGCGCCCGGACCGTACGACAAGCCTGCCATGTAAGAAGTCGCCGGGCTACGCCGCACCGTCCCCGTCCGCCCCGCAGCCGAAGGACTCAGCCCTCGCCCGCCTCCGCATCGAGTTTGCGCAGATGCGCCAGCTTCTCGGCGATCTTGCCTTCGAGCCCGCGCGGGGTGGGCGCGTAGAACCGCTGTTCCTGCAGGTCGTCGGGAAAGTAGCGCTCGCCGGCGGCGTAGGCTTCGGGCTCGTCGTGGGCGTAGCGGTAGGCGCGGCCGTAGCCGAGTTCCTTCATCAGCTTGGTCGGCGCGTTGCGCAGGTGGATGGGGACGTCGCTGGAAGGATTGGATTGCACGAAGGCGCGCGCGGCGTTGTAGGCGACGTAGGCGGCGTTGCTCTTGGGCGCGCAGGCCAGGTAGAGGCAGGCTTCGGCGAGCGCGAGTTCGCCTTCGGGGGACCCCAGCCGTTCGTAGGTTTCGACCGCATCGAGCGCCATCCGCAGCGCGCGCGGGTCGGCCAGGCCGATGTCCTCGCTCGCCATGCGGATGAGGCGGCGGCCGAGGTAGCGCGGGTCGGCGCCGCCGTCGAGCATGCGCACCAGCCAGTACAAAGAAGCGTCGGGGTCGCTGCCGCGCACGCTTTTGTGCAGCGCGGAGATCTGGTCGTAGAAGGCTTCGCCACCCTTGTCGAAGCGGCGCAGCGATTGCGCCAGCGCGTTTTTGACGAAGGCGGTGTCGATTTCCGGAACCTGCGCGGTGGCTGCAGCGGTATCGAGCTGCTCGAGCAGGTTCAGCAGCTTGCGCGCGTCGCCGTCAGCGTAGGCGGCCAGCAGCGTGTCGACGCCCTCGCCCAACCTCAGCTCCGGCAGTTCCGTGAGCGCGCGCCGCAACAACTGACCGAGTTCCTCCGGCGTCAGCGATTTCAGCACGTAGACCTGGGCGCGCGACAGCAGCGCGCCGACGACCTCGAACGAGGGGTTTTCGGTGGTGGCGCCGATGAAAGTGAACAGCCCGGATTCGACGTGCGGCAAAAACGCGTCCTGCTGCGACTTGTTGAAGCGGTGGACTTCGTCGACGAACAGGATGGTGGTGCGCGCCAGGGTCTGGTTCATGCGCGCGCGCTCGACGGCTTCGCGGATGTCCTTGACACCCGACAGCACGGCCGAGATCGCGATGAAGTCGGCGCCGAAGGCCTGCGCGGTCAGCCGAGCAAGGGTCGTCTTGCCGACGCCCGGCGGCCCCCACAGGATCATCGAATGCAGCTTGCCGGAATCGAAGGCGAGCCGGAGCGGCTTGCCGGGGCCGAGCAGATGCGTCTGCCCGACGACATCGGCCAGGTTGCGCGGGCGCAGCCGTTCGGCCAGCGGGGCGTGGGGGTCGTCGCGCGCGGGTTCGGAGGGGTCGCTCTGGAAAAGGTCTTGGGAAGACATTCAGGAATTGTAACGAGCCGGAGGCACGTCACCTACACACCGCTCGATCCGGGGTTGTCGACGCGCATCGGGATGAGATAGCCAAGTTGACACAAGGGCTTCGACAACTTAGCCCGAACGGTGGTTGGTTCGGTGTTAGCGCAGACGACTTCATTCAGCCCGTTCGCCCTGAGCCCGTCGAAGGGCATTCATTCATGCGAATAGGCAACGGCCGCCCGCATGAAGGCTGGTCACTCCCCGATCACATCCGCGCCCTTGGGCGGCACGAACTTGAAGCGCGACGCCGGGATGGACGGGTTGCGGGCGAACTTCGACAGCTTGAGCGTGGTGCGCTGGCCGAAGAAGTCGAACAGTTCCATCTGCACCAGCATGTCGCCCTTGAAGCCCATGCGGATGTGTTCGAAGGTGGTGTCGCGGCTCTTTGGGGTGGCTTCCAGCCATTCCAGGCCACCGCTCTCGCCCGCATCCTTGAGCATGAAGTATTTCTCGATGGCGTTGTCGCCGGCAAGCAGGGCCGCCGGGGTGCCGGCGATGACGCTGCCGAGCGGCTTGACGGTGACCTGGTCGAGATCGAGGTCGTACAGCCACAGCCGGGTGCCGTCGCCGACGATCACCTGCTCGTAGGGCTTGCTGTAGTCCCAGCGGAACTTGCCGGGACGGGCGAATGCCATTTTGCCGCTGGCCTGCTGGGTGACGCGGCCGTTCTTGTCGATGACGGTCTGGGTGAAATCGGCCTCGGCGGTCTTGGCGCCGGCGATGAAGGCCTCGAGGCGGTCGATGCCGCCGGCCTGGGCGATGCCGGTGAAGGCGAGAAGGGCAATCAGAATCTGTAGGCGCATGGAAATCAGGGACCCCTGGAAATAAAAAAGTGCGCCACGAGGGCGCACTTTGCAGACCTTTCGGCGAACTGGAAGTTTACTGCTTTTTGGTTTTCATGCCGAAAGTCTGGTAGAACGGGCACCAGCCTATGGCCGCTGTGGCCAGCATGAACATGCCAGTGTATCCGCCTGTGAGCGTCGGACCAGTGGGGGTCAGCGCCCAGTAAATCAGTCCGAATGCAATGGCGATGCGGGTGAGACGGTCTGCGATACTCATGTTACTCATCAAAGCTCTCCTTATATCGTTGTAAATGAATATCCGCCATTGCCCCCAGGAACCGGCATTACGATGCGCAGCGAACCCTTGCACGCATGACGAGCCCTCCCTACCCGATCAGCCGATCCAAGCCTATCCAGCCAACAGCACGATCAGCAGTGCCACAGTGTTGACTGGTTTGACCAGCGGGTTACGGCGGGTCCGGCGGTGCCCTTGGTACGATTCACCGACCGTAAGGCCTTTATCGGCTGCTTTGTTTGCTTCCTTGATCCCTAGCCGTTTCAAGCCGGAAATGTGACGAGCCCCGCCGCCGGTCATCGGGGCGGCCACAAATCAGAACTGAATCGCATCCGTTTCCCCAAAAAAGAAAGTGCGCCCGAGAGCGCACTTTGCATGACATTGCGAAAAGCCGAAGCAATGCCTGGACTACAGCCTGCAGGGCGGCCGAAGCCGCCTCAACCTCACATGATCAGCGGCACGATCAGCAGTGCGACGATGTTGATGATCTTGATCAGCGGGTTGACGGCCGGGCCGGCGGTGTCCTTGTAGGGATCGCCCACGGTGTCACCGGTGACGGCAGCCTTGTGTGCTTCCGAGCCCTTGCCGCCAAAGTTGCCTTCTTCGATGTATTTCTTGGCGTTATCCCATGCACCGCCGCCGGTGGTCATGGAAATCGCGACGAAGATGCCGGTGACGATGGTGCCGACCAGCACGCCGCCCAGCGCCTGCGCACCGAGCGTCATGCCGACGATCACCGGAACCGCGACCGGCAGCAGCGACGGCACGATCATTTCCTTGATCGCGGCCTTGGTCAGCATGTCGACGCAGGTGCCGTATTGCGGCTTGGCTGTGCCTTCCATGATGCCGGGGATCTCCTTGAACTGGCGGCGCACTTCGACCACCACCGAACCGGCGGCGCGGCCGACCGCTTCCATGCCCATGGCACCGAACAGGTAGGGCACCATGCCGCCGATGAAGAGGCCGATGATGACCATGTGGTTGGACAGGTCGAAGGTCAAGCCGGGTTGATGCGCCGACAGCGCGTGGGTGTAGTCGGCGAACAGCACCAGCGCGGCGAGGCCGGCCGAACCGATGGCGTAGCCCTTGGTGACGGCCTTGGTGGTGTTGCCGACGGCGTCGAGCGGATCGGTGATGTTGCGGATGCTGTCGTCGAGGCCGGCCATTTCGGCGATGCCGCCGGCGTTGTCGGTGATCGGGCCGTAGGCGTCGAGCGCGACGATGATGCCGGCCATCGACAGCATCGAGGTGGCGGCAATGGCGATGCCGTACAGGCCGCCCAGTTCATACGCGCCCCAGATGGCCAAACACACGGCCAGCACCGGTGCGGCGGTGGACTTCATCGAAACGCCAAGGCCGGCGATGACGTTGGTGCCGTGACCGGTGGTCGAGGCCTGCGCGATGTGGCGCACCGGACTGAATTCGGTCGCGGTGTAGTACTCGGTGATCCACACCATGGCGGCCGTCAGGCCGAGGCCGATCAGCGCAGCCAGATACAGATTCATCGATGACACCAGTTCGCCGTCGATCACCACGCCCTCGCCCAGCATCCAGGTGGTGATGGGGTAGAACGCGACCGCCGCCAGCACGCCCGACACGATCAGGCCGCGATACAGCGCGTTCATGATCTTGCCGCCTTCACGCGCCTTGACGAAGAAGGTGCCGACGATGGACGCGATGATGGAGAAGCCGCCCAGCACCAGCGGATAGATCACCGCTTCGGGCGAACCGGTGATCAGCAGACCGCCCAGCAGCATGGTGGCGATGATGGTCACGGCGTAGGTTTCGAACAGGTCGGCGGCCATGCCGGCGCAGTCGCCGACGTTGTCGCCGACGTTGTCGGCGATCACCGCCGGGTTGCGCGGGTCGTCCTCGGGGATGCCGGCTTCGACCTTGCCCACCAGGTCGGCGCCGACGTCGGCGCCCTTGGTGAAGATGCCGCCGCCGAGTCGGGCGAAGATGGAAATCAGCGAACCGCCGAAGGCCAGACCGACCAGGGCGTGCGTGGCTTGCTCGGTGCTCTCGCCCAGCATCAGGGTGAGCACGGCGTAGTAGCCGGCCACGCCGAGCAGGCCGAGGCCGACCACCAGCATGCCGGTGATGGCGCCGCCCTTGAAGGCGACGTTGAGCGCTGCGTTGAGGCCCTTGGACGCCGCTTCGGCGGTACGCACGTTGGCGCGCACCGAAACGTTCATGCCGATGTAGCCGGTGAGGCCGGAGAGCACGGCGCCGAGCGCGAAGCCGACGGCGGTCTGCCAGCCCAGCGCGAAGAAAATCGCGATCAGCAGAATCGCTCCGACGATGCCGATGGTGGTGTACTGCCGGTTCAGATAGGCCGAAGCGCCCTCCTGCACCGCCGCTGCGATTTCACGCATGCGGTCGTTGCCGGTGGGCAGTCCCAGTATCCATTTGATCGACATGATCCCGTAGAGCAGTGCGAGCACCGCGGCCACGAGGGCGAACAGCAAGCCTTCATTCATTGTTGTGTCTCCTCAATAATCCCAAACAAAAAACGGCAGCTTGCGCCACCGTCCCCATTTACCTACACCTGTTTGCCCATCGCCAGGCCGCCTTCGAAACGCGTGCCCGGCTCGAAACCGAAAATCCGGTCAAGCTGCAATTCCCGGATGAGTTGATCGACCGCGTCCTGCCCATGCTCGCGCTGCACCTCGGACAATATCAGCTTGGCTGAATTGCCGTTGTAGAAGCCGCCGAAGTCGGCTTGCACCTTGAGCAGCTGTTTGGCGCGGTCGAGTGTCATGTTTTTAGGGGTCAGGATTCAGGGGCCAGGGATCAGGGGATGTGCGGCTGCGCCGCGATTTAATTCAAGGGCGCGGGCCATGCCCGCACCACCCCTGATCCCTGAATCCTGACCCCTGACCCCGCTCCTCCTCAGAGCTTGAAAACCGGCAGCTTCTTCGCCACCGCAACGTTCTTCAGCGTCACGTACACCGGCAGGCCGTCCTGGTACTTCGGATAGTCCTCGCCCTGGATCAGCGGCGACAGATAGCGCTTGCACTTGGGCGTGATGCCGAAGCCGTCCTTGGTGATGAAGTCGCGCGGCATGAATTTCTCGACGTTGGCGACGTCCTTCAGGTCCGCCATGCCGATCTTGTACTTGTAGGGCGCGTCGGAAATGCGGTCGACCGTCGGCATCACCGAGTTGTGGCCCTTGACCGCGAGCTCGACCGCCTTCTTGCCGAGTTCGTAGGCCTGCTTGACGTCGGTCTTCGAGGCGACGTGGCGCGCGGCGCGCTGCAGGTAGTCGGCGACGGCCCAGTGGAACTTGTGGCCGAGCGCGTCCTTGATCATGTTGGCGACCACCGGGGCGGCACCGCCCAGCTGGGCGTGGCCGAAGGCATCACGGGTGCCCTGCTCGGCGAGGAAGGTGCCGTCAGGATAATGGCAGCCTTCGGACACCACCACCGTGCAGTAGCCGTGTTCCTTCACCAGCTTGTTGACGCGGGCGAGGAATTTCTTCTGGTCGAATTCGATTTCCGGGAACAGGATGACGACCGGAATGCCGTGGTCCTCGACCAGTCCGCCGGCAGCGGCGATCCAGCCGGCGTGACGGCCCATCACTTCGAGCACGAATACCTTGGTCGAGGTCTTGGCCATCGAGCGCACGTCGTAGCTGGCTTCCAGTGTGGACACGGCGATGTACTTGGCGACCGAGCCGAAGCCGGGGCAGCAGTCGGTGATCGGCAGGTCGTTGTCGACGGTCTTCGGCACGTGGATGGCCTGGATCGGGTAGCCCATCGCTTCGGACAGCTGGCTGACCTTGAAGCAGGTGTCGGCCGAGTCGCCGCCGCCGTTGTAGAAGAAGTAGCCGATGTTGTGCGCCTTGAACACCTCGATCAGGCGCTCGTATTCGCGCTTGTTGGCTTCCAGCGATTTCAGCTTGAAGCGGCAGGAACCGAACGCGCCGGACGGCGTGGAGCGCAGCGCGGCGATGGCGGCGGCGGATTCCTTGGTGGTGTCGATCAGGTCTTCGGTCAGCGCGCCGATGATGCCGTTGCGGCCGGCGTAGACCTTGCCGATCTTGTCCTTGTGCTTGCGCGCGGTTTCGATCACGCCGCAGGCGGACGCGTTGATGACCGCGGTCACGCCGCCGGATTGTGCATAAAAGGCGTTCATTTTCTTCGCCATGATTGGGGTCTCCTCAATTTCGATACAAAACAAAAAGCCAGCGCCAGATCGTTTCTCAATGCGGGGCTGGCTTTTATAAATCAGCTGTTGCCGGATGCTTCCTCTTCGGCCAGGCGCTTGGCGGCCTCGTCGGCCTGCATTTTCAGCAGCGTGGTGACGCAGTCGCCGATATCGTCGTACTCCTCGCGTCCGGTCGAAAAACGGTCGCGGATGCGATAGAAGAACATGCTGCGATAACGCGAATCACCCGTTTTGGACAGGACGAAATGACAGCCGTGCTCGTTCCAGTAAAAGCCCGGGCACAGCGTCAGTTCGCGGTCGTCGATATGCAGGCGGATCTCGGTCTCGACATCCTGGATCACCACTTCGCGTCCGTAACGTTCGTTGACGGCGCTGGAGACGATCCAGCGCTCGGTCTCGGTCATCGGATGAATCTGCTGCGGCATCTGGGCTGTCGGCCTGTTCGATCAGTTGTGCTGGTTCAGCCCAGCGCTGCGAAGATCGAATCGCGAATGCCATCGACCTTGCCGACGCCGGATACCTTGACGTACTTGGGAGCACCCGCCTCGCCGCGTGCCGCCCAGTCGCCGTAATACTTCACCAGCGGCTCGGTCTGCGCATGGTAGACGTCGAGGCGCTTCTTCACGGTCTCTTCCGAGTCGTCGTCGCGCTGGATCAGGTCTTCGCCGGTCTCGTCGTCCTTGCCGGCCACCTTGGGCGGGTTGAACACGACGTGATAGGTGCGGCCGGAAGCCACGTGCACGCGGCGCCCCGACATGCGCTTGACGATCTCTTCGTCGGCGACATCGATCTCGACCACGTAGTCGATCGGCACGCCGGCGGCCTTCATCGCCTCGGCCTGCGGAATGGTGCGTGGGAAGCCGTCGAACAGGTAGCCGTTCTTGCAGTCGGCTTCGGTCAGGCGCGCCTTCACCATGCCGATGATGATGTCGTCGGAGACCAGGCCGCCCGCGTCCATGATGGCTTTGGCTTTCATCCCGAGCTCGGTGCCGGCCTTGATCTGCGCACGCAGCATGTCGCCGGTGGAGATCTGCGGAATGCCGTATTTTTCCTTGATGTAATTGGCCTGTGTACCTTTGCCGGCGCCGGGGCCGCCCAACAGAATCAAACGCATTGCATAACTCCCTTGATATTTGGATTGGAAAAACCTTAATAGCCTAAGGCAAGCGCGGCCGAAGCAACACTTAAAAAATTTTATTCAGCGATTCAAGCGACTCAAATCAGGCTGCGGCGAACAGCCGGCGCACCCGTTCCAGGTCCTCGGGGGTGTCGACGCCGGGCGCCGGCGCGGTGGGCGAAATGCCGAGGCTGATGCGATAGCCGTGCCACAGCACGCGCAATTGTTCGAGCATCTCATGGCGTTCCAGCGGGGAGCTGGCAAGGCCGGCATAGATGCGCAGGAAGCCGGCACGATAGGCATACAGGCCGATATGGCGCAGTGCGCCGAGCTCGTGCGGCATCGCTGCCTGCGTTGCGAAGGCATCGCGCGGCCAGGGAATCGGTGCGCGGCTGAAATATAGGGCATAGCCGGCTTCGTCAGCCACCACCTTGACGACGTTGGGATTGATGAAATCGGCGTGGTCGTGAATCGGATGCGCCAGCGTAGCCATCACCGCTTCGTCGTGCAGCACCAACTGGCGCGCGGCTTCACGGATCAGCTGCGGATCGATCAGTGGCTCGTCGCCCTGCACGTTGACCAACAGAGTGTCGTCCGGCCAGCCCAGGATTTCGGCGACCTCGACCAGGCGTTCGGTGCCGGACTGGTGGTCGGGTGAGGTCATCACGGCCTGATGCCCGGCTGCCTCGACCGCCTGCTGCACCCGCACGTCGTCGGTGGCGACCACGACAGACGCAGCACCTGCCTGCAGGGCGCGCTCGAGCACCCGCAAGACCATGGGACGCCCACCGATATCCGCCAGTGGCTTGCCCGGCAAGCGGCTGGACGCGTAGCGTGCGGGAATGACGACACGGAATTGCACGGCTCGGTTTTAGCCGTGGATTTCGTCGGGTTCCAGCGGTCGCGCCTCTTCCGGCAGCATCACCGGAATGTCGTCACGGATGGGATAGGCGATGCGGCATGCCTTGCACACCAGCTCGTGTGCCGATTTTTTCCAGTCGAGCGGGCCTTTGCAGACCGGACACACGAGAATTTCAAGTAGCTTCGGGTTCATTGAGAGGGGTCCTGTAATACGAAGGCGCGATAGCTTCTTCGTTGGGTTGCGACTTGCTTTGATACAGATGAATATCGGCGACAGACAGCAGCGTCATCAGGTCGCGGCCGTCGCGCGGCGCCTGGCTGACGCCCAGGCTCACCGCCATCGGCAGGCCGTTGCTGGCGCTCCAGGCTTCGGTGCGTGCCTCGATGCGCTGGTAGATCTGCTGGACGGCGGCCGCGTTGCGCTGCGGCAGGATGGCGACGAACTCGTCGCCGCCCCAGCGGCCGTAAACGCCCGCATCGGCCGACTCGCTGAATATGCGAGCGAACTCGGCCAGCACGCGGTCGCCGACGCCGTGGCCGTAGCGGTCGTTGACCGACTTGAACTCGTTGAGATCGGCGAACAGCACGGTCACCGGTTCTGAATCGCTGGCCCTGTCGAACACGTTGTCCGCCGCCGCCAGCAGGCCGTGGCGGTTGAGCAGTCCGGTCAGCGCATCGTAGCGGCTGCGATAGTCGAGCTGACGGCGCTGGCCTTCGATGCGCCCCATCAGGATATAGGCATACAGCGCCAGCGTGACCCAGAACACGCCGAAGAACACGTCGCCCGCATTGACGGCAAATCCACCCAGGCGATAGCGGAAGGCGAAGGAGACCGCCATACCGAGAAAGGCACCGCCGAGCACTTCGGCAAACAAACGCATGCCGTAGCGCATGCCGTTGCCCAGCAGCACCATCAGGAACGCCAGCGCCGAGGGCGGGATCGGGTTGGGATCGTGGATCACGCACAGGGTGACGACGATCAGATCGGCGACCATGGCGCTGCGGATCTTCAGCAGGGAGACGCCCCTGAGCGCCTGCCGGAAAAACCAGGTGTTGAGGACGAAATAGACGCCCAGCGCGATCAGCAACTGCTCGATGCTGAACAGCACCGAGGGCACGGAGTCCAGGGTCGAGAAATAGATGACCGCCAGCGAGAAGAACAGATAGCGGGTGAAGAACTGGGTGACGATTTCAGAGCGATCGGGCACCCAGAATCCCGCGTCCCCGGATTCGGCCATCCAGCGGCTGGGATGACGGCGGTCGCCCCAGTCAGAATATTGCATTCCCATACATCTCTCCCTTAGATGCGCAAGCGTTGCTTATAGTTGTCGCTTGATGCGCGCGTCCAGCCAATCGATGAATCCGCTTTCGGGGGCGACGTCGAGTTCCACCGCCCACCAGTCCGTTCCCGCAAACGAAATGCATTTTACCGCGTCTTTTTCGGTCATCAGCACCGCGCCGTCGTCAGGCAGGTCGTGGGGCTGGAAGCCATGGTGGTCGGGAAAGGCGCGCGGACTGAAAGCGATGCCCCGCGACCGAAGCATGTCGAAGAACCCCTGCGGCCGGCCGATCCCAGTGGCCGCGAGCCAGTCGCGCGCCGGCAGATCGCACAGTTGCACCCGTTGCAGCGGTGCCTGCAGGCGATAGGCGCGCCCGGCAGAATAGTCGGCGCGCCAGCCCTTCATCGGCCGAGCGGACATTTCCGCCTTCCCGCGCACCACCCGGATCACCGCATCGACGCTGTCGAGGCGGCGCGCGGGCTCACGCAGTGGCCCCGCAGGCAGCGGCCAGCCGTTGCCCAGTTCGCTCGCGGCGTCGATCACCGCCAGTTCGATATCACGGTGCAGGCGGTAATGCTGCAGGCCGTCGTCCGACACGATGACGTCCACCCCCGGATGCGCGGCCAGCAGGGTGCGCGCCGCCGCCACCCGGTCGCGCCCCACCACCACCGGCGCATCGGTCTTGAGCCGGATCAGCAGAGGCTCGTCGCCGACCTCGGCTGGGTCGCTGCCGGGCTGCACCTCGACGCAGCCAAGCGCCGTGCCACCGTAGCCGCGGCTGACCACGCCGGGACGATGGCCCTGCGAACGCAGCCGCTGCACCAGCCAGACCACCAGGGGGGTTTTGCCGCTGCCGCCGGCGGTGATGTTGCCGACGACGATCAGCGGGACGCCCACCGACACAGTGCTCAGCCAGCCGCGACGATAGGCCAGCCGGCGCAGTCCGGATACGGCGGAAAACAGCAGCGCCAGCGGCGCGAGCAGCACGGTGAGCGCTCCCGTGCGCGCCCAGACATGCTGAAGGGAAGGCACGGATGCGCCCGCTCAGGGGGCGGTCTTGGTGGCGAAGGTGATGCGGGAAAGGCCGACCCGGCGCGCCGCTTCCATCACGTTCACCACCGACTGATGCGAGGCCTGGGCATCGGCGTTGATCACCACCACCGGATCGTTCAGGCTGCCTGCGGATTTCTGCAGGATGGCCGCCAGTTCCTCGATCGCAACGATCCCCACCGCGGTATTGTCGATCTGGTAGCGGCCATCCTCGGCCACCGCCACCTCGATCTGCTTGGGCGGCGTGGGTGTCTGCTCGGCGCTGCTGGTCGGCAGGTTGATCTTGAGCTCGGCAAAGCGCGCGTAGGTCGTCGTCACGGCAAGGAATATCACGATGACGAGCAGGATGTCGATGAACGGAATCAGGTTGATTTCCGGGTAGTCCTCGCGGCGGCCTCTACGAAAATTCATGGCAGGATTATTTGCGGTCGCCGTGGACGATTTCGACCAGCTTGATCGCCTGCTGTTCCATGTCGACCACCAGCGCCTCGATCTTGCGACGGAAGTGCCGGTAGAAGGCCATCGCCGGAATGGCCACGATGAGGCCGAACGCGGTGTTGTACAAGGCGATCGAAATGCCGTGCGCCAATTGGCCGGGGTTGGTGCCGCCGCCGGTCTGTGCGCCGAAGATCTCGATCATGCCGATGACCGTGCCGAGCAAACCCAGCAGCGGCGCCATGCTGGCGATGGTGCCGAGCGATGTCAGGAAGCGGTCGAGTTCATGGGTGACGGCGCGCCCGGCCTCCTCGATCGATTCCTTCATGATCTCGCGCGAGTTGTGCGCGTTCTTCAGCGCGGTGGCAAAGACCCGCCCCAGCGGCGAGCCGTCGGCCAGCCGGGTCACGAGTTCCGGAGTCACGCCGCGTTCCTGATAGACCTTGATGGTCTCCAGCAGCAGGTTTTCTGGCGCCACTTCCAGGGTGCGCAGGCTGTAGGCACGTTCGATGATGATGGCCACGGCGATGACAGACGCCAGGATCAACGGCCAGATCGGCCAACCGGCCGCCTCTATGATGGCAAGCACTGAATACCACTCCACGATGAAGACAACAAACGAAATGTAGCGCCCGCACGCGGGTTTCGGCAAGCACCAATTGCGCAGCCCCGGCATTTGCTGCGATGGCGGAGTTCTCCACAAATGGTGTGGATAAGTCTGTGAGAAACTGCCAGTCTATGGTCCTAAACACCCGCCCACAAAGGAAAAACTGTTCGGGCCTAAAAAGTGACCAATATCACATAATTCAATATATTCAATTGGTTAGCAAATATCTGCAGTCGTCAATAGGATTTCGACTCCTATTTATGTGATGGTTTGGTGACTGTGCATGAACCATGCCTGGAGCAAAAGCATTATTCTTCAATTATGGAATATTTTGACAGCCCCTCTAGACACCTCTGCCACCCTGCCTGTGCTCACTGTGAGCGAGCTCAACCGCATGGCGCGCCGGGCGCTGGAATCGCAGCTTCCGCTGCTGTGGGTGGAAGGCGAAGTGTCCAATTTCACCCGCGCCGCTTCCGGCCACTGGTATTTTTCCCTCAAGGACACCCAAGCGCAGGTGCGCTGCGTGATGTTCCGCGGCCGCAACCAGTTTGCCGACTTCACGCCTGCCAATGGCGATCATGTCGAGATCCGCGCCCTGCCCTCGCTCTACGAAGCGCGCGGCGAGTTCCAGCTGGGCGCCGAGGCAATCCGTCGCGCCGGGGCCGGACGCCTGTATGAAGCTTTTCTCAGGCTGAAGGCGAAACTGGAAGCCGAAGGCCTGTTCGACCCGGCGACCAAGCGCGCCCTGCCCCGCTTTCCGCGCCGCATCGGCATCGTCACCTCGCCGCAGGCCGCCGCCCTGCACGACGTGCTGACCGCGCTGGCGCGCCGCATGCCGGGCCTGTCGGTGATCCTCTATCCCACCCCGGTGCAGGGCACGGGCGCCGGCGCCCAGATTGCGGCCGCCATCCGTCAGGCCGGCTCACGTGCCGAGTGCGACGTGCTGCTGGTATGCCGGGGCGGTGGTTCGCTGGAAGACCTGTGGGCGTTCAACGACGAAGCCGTGGCGCGCGCGATCGCCGCCAGCCCGATGCCGGTGGTGAGCGGCGTCGGCCACGAAACCGACTTCACCCTGGCCGACTTTGCCGCCGACCTGCGCGCGCCGACCCCGACGGCGGCGGCCGAACTCGCCAGCCCGGTGCGCCAGGAACTGCTGCAGCAACTGGGACTTCTGGCCCGCCAGCTTCAGCATCATCATGTCCGCAAACAGCAGCACGAAGCCCAGCGCCTGGATTTCCTGGCGCGGCGGCTGGTCCACCCGGCCGAACAGCTGCGCCGCCAGCAAACCGTATTGAGCCAGTGGGCGCAGCGCCTCCAGCACGCCAGCGGAACCCGCCTGGCGCGTGAACAATTGCGGATCGCAAGCTTGAACCAGCGCCTGGTGACGCCACGCCACATCATCCAGCGCGAACAGCAGCGTCTGGCTGCGCTGGGCCTGCGTGCCCGACTCGCTGCTGATGGTGCTTTCGGGCAGCGTCGACTCACGCTGGATCGTTTCTCCAGCAGCCTCGCCCACCTCAACCCGGCAGGCGTGCTGGCGCGGGGATACAGCATCGTCCAGATGGAAAACGGCAGCATCGTCCAGGATACGGCGATGCTCAACACGGAAGACCGGCTCGACATCCGCTTCCATCGCGGCAAGGCACGCGCCCGGGTCGAGTCGACGAGCAAGGAATAGGCTTGGGCTAGGCGTTTAAGTGATGCGCCACCCGGTCCGCCGCCTGACTTTCCAGATCGTTTTCAAGGCAATCCAGCGCCACCACATCTGGCCACGAGCGCAACCAGGTCAGTTGTCGCTTGGCGAGTTGGCGGGTGGCGGCTACGCCCCGCTCGCGCAGCGTAGCCAGGTCGATTTCGCCATCAAGATACGACCAGGCCTGACGATAGCCGACCGCGCGCATGGATGGCAGGTCTGCAGTAAGGGGATAGATCTGGCGCAGCAATTTCACTTCGTCGAGCAGGCCTTCGGCAAGCATGGCGTCGAAGCGCGCAGCAATGCGTCGATGCAGTACGGCACGGTCGGACGGAATCAGGGCGAGTTGCAGCACCCGATAGGGCAGTTCGGCTTGCGCCCTGTCGAGCAGCGCCGACATGGGCTTGCCAGTGAGTTGCAATACTTCCAGCGCGCGGCCAATGCGCTGTGAATCGTTCGGGGCCAGCCGTGCCGCCGTGACCGGGTCGGCCTGAGCCAGTTCGGCATGCAGGGCGGGCCAACCGCGCGCCGATGCTGCCTGTTCCAGCTTTTGCCGCACGGCCGGATCGGCGCGCGGCAGGTCGTCCAGCCCCTGCAGCAGCGCACGGAAATACAGCATGGTGCCGCCGACCAGCAGCGGTACCTTGCCACGCGCGACGATGTCGGCCATCAGGCGTTGGGCGTCCTCGCAGAACGCCGCCGCCGAATAGGCTTCGGTGGGATCGCGTATGTCCAACAGGTGATGCGGCGCCCGCGCGAGCGTGCCAGCGTCGGGCTTGGCGGTGCCGATGTCCATGCCGCGATAGACCAGCGCCGAATCGACGCTGATGATTTCGAGCGGAAAACGTTCGACCAGGCTGACCGCCAGTGCGGTCTTGCCCGAGGCGGTCGGACCCATCAGGAAAATGGCGGGGGGCAGATGGTGAACAGGCATGGTGAGCAATTATCCTCCAGCGCGTTTGGCGTGGCCGATGGTTGCCAGAGGGAACGTGTAACAAACAGGGTCTAGAGTAAGGGTTCGAGTTGCATACGCATGCATGGCACCTGCGTTGCTTTCATTCCGATGTATCCAACCCGGAGATCCATAACTCATGAACAACGACACACTCAAGTCCGTGGCCAACGCCATCGTCGCGAAGCAGAAGGGCGTGCTGGCAGCGGACGAAAGCAGCCCCACGATCAAGAAGCGCTTCGATTCGATCCAGGTCGGGTCCACCGAAGAAACCCGCAGGCGCTACCGCGAAATCCTGTTCACCGCCGACGGCATCGAGCGCTATGTTGGAGGCGTCATCCTCTACGACGAAACGCTGCGCCAGAGCACGCGCGAGGGCGTGCCCTTTCCAAAGTTGCTGGCGGACCGCGGCATCGCCCCCGGCATCAAGGTCGACCAGGGCGCCAAGGCGCTGGCGCTGTATCCCGGCGACAAGGTGACCGAAGGGCTCGATGGCCTGCGCGACCGGCTCGCCGAGTACAAGGCGCTGGGCGCGCTGTTCGCCAAATGGCGCGCCGTGATCGAGATCGACGAACGCGATCTTCCCTCCTCATTCGGCATCCGCGCCAACGCCCACGCGCTGGCGCGCTACGCCGCGCTGTGCCAGGAGGCCGGCCTGGTGCCGATCGTGGAACCGGAAGTGCTGATGGACGGCGCCCACGGCATCGAGCGCTGCGAAGCCGTCACCGCACAGGTGCTGGAGGCGGTATTTGCCGAACTGGATGCCCATCGGGTGCTGTTCGAAGGCATGCTGCTGAAGCCGAACATGGTGATTGCCGGCAAGAAGTGCGCGCGGCAGGCTGGCGTGCAGGAAGTCGCCGAAGCCACGCTCCGCTGCCTGAGACGTTATGTGCCGGCCGCAGTGCCGGGGATCGTGTTCCTGTCCGGCGGGCAAAGCGCCGAGGATGCGACCGACCATCTGAACGCCATGAACGCGATGGGGCCGCAGCCATGGCAGGTCAGCTTTTCGTATGGGCGCGCCTTGCAGGCGCCGGTGCTGGCCGCCTGGCAGGGGCAGGAAAGCAATGCAGCCGCCGCGCAAGCGGCGCTTTTGCGTCGTTGCCATCTGAACGGGCTTGCCCGCGAGGGGCAATACGCTCGCGCCATGGAAGCGTCAGCGTAAGCAGGCGTACAGGTTTCTTGCATACGCTCCCGCCGGGAAATAAAAAACGGCGGGTTTCCCCGCCGTTGTTGATTCACCTGGTGCCCAGAGCGCGATCAGGCCGCGTTGGCGTACTGCGCCTTGGCCTTGCGAGCCGCCTCGATTTCTTCCGGGCCGTAGGCCTTGCCTGACCACAGCATCTCGTAGGCGATTTCCTCGTTGCCGTTTTCACACAGGTCCAGCACTTTCTGGAACAGCGGCTGGAAGGTGTCGGAACGATGCGACTTCTCGTGGTTCTCGAAGGTGTTCCAGAAGGTCACGATCAGCGCTTCCTTGCCCTTCATTTCGCTTTCGACCGCCTGGCCGATGGTCGAGCCTTCGTTGGACACCGCTCCGGAGTTCAACGCCACGAAGCCGCCGATGAAGCCGGTGTCGGAATGATAAGTCTTGACGTTTTCGCACAGAAACGCCACACGCTCCTGCAAGTCATCCACCGTGTATTCGGGTTTCAGGATGACCCGGTTGATAGTCACGATACCGTCGGTCGGGAAATTGGCGATCAGTCCACTCATGGTTCAGCTCCTGTAGAAAAAGGGTTACACAGGGCTCCCATTGTAATTACCTGAGTGATTTAGTCAACTAATTTATTTAATGGGTTAATGCTTCCATCAATTAATTGAATATATTGCAATTGCTTTGTTTAATTACTTTTCAATTACTTATACGACACATCTCATGTCGTCTCATACATAGCTTTTCTGCTCACTACGCTTCCCTGGCCATTTTTTCAGAATGACCACCCCCTTGGCAACGTCCACATCGGCAACCGGAATGTTCTCGTACAGGGGGTTGAGCGGCTTCAGCATCCAGCCTTCGGCATGCTTCACGATCTGGCGGAATATGTACTCGTCGTTGACGTAGGCCACGACATAAGAGCCGTCCTTGACCAGGCCGGAGGGCTCGACCACGATGATTTCGCCTTCCTCGAACTCCGGCATCATGGAATCGCCCAGCACCATCAGCGCGTAGGGTTCGGCGCTGGCGCAGTTGCTGGTCTCGTTGATTTCCTGGATGGGGATGGTCTTGCGTTCGGCGCGTTCGTTCATGTGGGTCTCGCTAATACCTGACAAATTAGCTCAAGTTTAAGGTCAAAACGGTTTGTCGCAAAATCAGTGCCCGCGCATGAACATGGCGTCGAGTTCCTTGAGGCCGAGCTGGAACCAGGTGGGACGGCCATGGTTGCACTGCCCGGCCCGTTCGGTCGATTCCATTTCGCGCAGCAGCGCGTTCATTTCGGGCAGCGTCAGCCGTCGATTGGCGCGCACCGCGCCATGACACGCCAGGGTCGCCAGCAGTTCGTTGCGGCGCTCGGCCAGCAGCCGGGCCACGCCGAACTCGGCCACTTCGTGCAGTACGGCCCGCGTCAGTTCCACCGGGTCGGCATCCTTCAGCAGCCACGGCACCGAGCGCACCGCCACCGAAGTCGGCGAGGTGATCGAGAGATCGAAACCGATGTCGCGCAAGGAATCGAGATGCGGGCTGATTTCTGCGACATCGCGCGCGTCCACCGTTAGCGCGACCGGAATCAGCAGGGATTGTGCCGGCACGGCGCGGGCGTCGAGCGCGGTCTTGAGCTTTTCGTAGACGACGCGCTCGTGCGCGGCATGCATGTCGACCAGCACCAGCCCCTGCGCGTTCTGCGCCAGCACGTAGACGCCGTGCAGCTGGGCCAGTGCGTAGCCCAGCGGCGGCGCATCGCCCTGACCGGTTTCAGGCAATATCTGTGCCGCAGCCCCCTGCCCTGAAACCCGATCCCTGAACCCTGATGCCGTCAACGGCGCATAAAACGCCATCGCCTCGTTCACCTGCAAGGGCATCGATGCCTGCCACGGGGCGGCATGGACCTGGCCAGGCGCCGAGGCTGCTGCCGGCACCATGTCGGCAGCAGGCGGGGTGGATGCCGCCGGCGCCGACAGCAGGCGCTCGACCGCGTGGAACAGGAACTGGTGCACCCCGCGGCTGTCGCGGAAGCGGATTTCGGTCTTGGCCGGATGCACGTTGACGTCCACCCCATCGGGCGGCAGGCTGATGAACAGGCAATACGCCGGATTCAACTGATGGTGCAGCACGTCGCGATAGGCTTCCTTCAAGGCATGGACGATCAGCTTGTCGCGCACATAACGGCCGTTCACGAATACATGCTGGTTGTCCCGGCTCGCCGTCGCGGCGCCCGGGCGGATCACCCAGCCGGACACCCTGAGCGCCCCCGCGGCCGCATCGACCGCAATCGTATTGTGTTCGAACGCCTCGCCCAGCACCTGACGCACCCGGCTGGCGGCGGGCTCGGCATTCAGGCGCAGTTGCACCCGGCCGTTGTGGGTCAGGGTGAATGCCGTTGCCGGGTTCGCCAGCGCCAGCCGTCGCACGGTTTCGGCGCAGTGGGCGTATTCGGTGGCCTCGGTCTTGAGGAACTTGCGCCGCGCCGGGGTGTTGAAAAACAGGTCCTGGATGTCGATCGTGGTGCCGGCTGCACGCGCCGCCGGCGTGGGCGCGTGCAGCCGGCCGCCGTCGACCTGCAGCAGCCAGGCGTGCTCGGCGCCGGTGTGATTAGAGCTGGCGCTGCGGCTGGTGAGCTGGACCCGCGCGATGGCGGCAATCGAAGCCAGCGCCTCGCCGCGGAACCCCAGGCTCGCCACCTGCTCCAGATCGGCCAAACTGGCAATTTTGCTGGTCGCATGCCGGGTCAGTGCCAGCAGCAGTTCATCGTGCGGGATGCCCGCGCCGTCGTCGCTGACCCGAATGCGCTTGATGCCGCCCTGCTCGAGTTCGACCCGAATATCGGTCGCGCCGGCGTCGAGACTGTTTTCGAGGATTTCCTTCAGGGCGGCCGCCGGACGCTCGACCACTTCGCCGGCGGCGATCTGCGAAATCAGCACATCGGGCAGGACACGGATCGCCACGACTAGCCTGTGAACGGAACACCGCGCCGCGCCGCCATCGCACGGCCCAGCCGTTCGATCTCGGCACTGCCAAGTACCTGCCGCGCCAGCGGCAGCACCCGGGTGTTTTCGAATTCGAGATGACTGCGATACAGGGCGACGAAGCGGCGCACCAGTCCTTCGTCAAGGGGGGTGTCCACGCCCTGTTCGATCTGCTGCAGCTCCGGCCGCAACCGCCGCCACAACAACGCCAGTTCGTCGTGCTCCAGCGTCAGCGTTTCGACCAGGTCGCATGCACCGGGCGCACCGGCCTGTTCCAGCAGCGGAAACAGGTTGCGTTCCTCGTCATCGTGGTGATGCACCGCGGCAGTATCGAAATACGCCATCACCGCGCGCGCGGCCTGGCTTGCCTGTTCGTCGGAACCGTGTGGCGTCAGGTGCGCCAGCAGCTTGTCCAGCGTGTCGCATTGCCTGGCGATGCGGCCATGGCAGGCTTCCAGGACATCCAGCGGGCGGTCGAAACCCGGCGCCGCCGCACCCAGCAGGCTGTGGGTCATGGATTGCGCGTCAACCGTGCCGGCGCGGTCAGGGGATGCTTGTCGAAGTACTTGAGGACACCGTCCACGATGGCATCCGCCAGCTTGTCCTGGTAGCCGGGGTCGTTCAGGCGCTTCTCTTCTTCCGGGTTGGAAATGAAGGCGGTCTCGATCAGGATCGATGGAATATCCGGCGCCTTCAACACGGCAAATCCCGCCTGCTCGACATAGGATTTGTGCAGCGTGTTGACGCCGCCGATCTCCTTGAGCACGGCATGCCCCAGCTTCAGGCTGTCGTTGATGGTCGCGGTCTGCGACAGGTCGATCAGGGTGCGCTTGAGGAAGGGATCCTTGACGTCGATATTGACGCCGCCCACCAGGTCGGCGTCGTTTTCCTTCTTCGCCAGCCAGCGCGCGGCGACCGAGGTCGCGCCGTTTTCGGACAGCGCGAATACCGAGGAGCCGCGCGCATGCGGCTTGATGAAGGCATCGGCATGGATCGACAGGAACAGGTCGGCCTTGACCGCACGCGCCTTGGTGACCCGCTGCGCCAGCGGTACGTAGTAATCGCCGTCACGGATCAGCACGGCATGCATGTTTTCCTGTGCATCGATTTTCTGCTTGAGCTTTTTTGCCAGTGCCAGCGTGATGTCTTTTTCGTGCGAACCTTTGGCACCGAGTGCGCCGGGATCCTCGCCGCCATGGCCGGCATCGATCGCCACCGTGATCAGCCGCACGTACTGCGGGACCTCTGCTTTCGCCACCGGGGTTTTGCCGGCCGGCGAAGCGGCCGCAGTTGCCGCCACTTCGAGCGGATACAGGTCCATCACCAGGCGGTGGCCGTATTGCTCCAGCGGCTGCAACTGGAACACTGATGGCTTGACTGGGGTTTTCAGATCCAGTACCAGGCGCATCACGCCAGGACGATTCATGCCCACGCGTATTGCCCCGATGAAGGGATCCTCGGCGGACAACTGGCCGACCAGGGCATCGAGCACGGCGCTCGCTTCCACGCCTTCGAGATCGATCACCAGCCGTTCGGGATTGGACAGGGTGAAGTATTTGTAGTTGACCGGCTGCTTGGCTTCCAGCGTGATACGCGTGTAGTCAGGCGAGGGCCACAGTCGGGTGGCACTGAGTTGCAATGCCTGGGCCCAGCCCGACATCAGCAATCCACATAGCAGGAACGTTTTCAGCAAAGCGTGCAATATGTCTCCAGATATTGTGTGCCGCGCGAACTTCTGGCCTCGCACTCGGCTTCGCGGCTGTCGTCGTCGATCCGCAAGCGGATCACCACATCCGGCGCTGGCAGCCAGCCAGCAGCTTTTTCAGGCCACTCGATCAGGTTTACCGCCCGGCCATCGTCTGCATCGCGAAAACCTGCATCCATCCATTCACGCGGATCATGCATACGATACAGATCGTAATGATATAGCTCAAATGCCGGCAGGCTGTAGGTTTCAGCCAAAGTATAGGTCGGACTCTTCACTCTCCCACTATAGCCCAGTGCCCGCAGCACGCCACGCACCAGGGTCGTTTTCCCTGCACCCAGGTCGCCTTCGAGGTAGAGCGTCATCCCCGGTGACAGTGCCTGCGCCAGCTGTGCGCCGAACGCCAGCGTCGCGGCCTCATCGGCCAGGTGGCGGGTGCAGCGCGCGGTATCATCGTCCTTATGCATGAACAGGATTTAAACCGTCTGGCGCAGCAAATCAAGCAATGGGGGCACGAGCTCGGCTTTGCCGCAGTCGGTATTGCCGACTGCGAATTGAATTCTGCCGAAACGGGATTGATGGCATGGCTGGCGCAAGGATTTCATGGCGAGATGGATTATATGGCGGCGCACGGCGTGAAACGCAGCCGACCCGGCGAACTGGTACCCGGAACCGTTCGCATCATCAGCGCGCGGCTGGACTATTTTCCGCCCGCCGCCGCCGACCCGCACGCGGTGCTGGCCAGACGCCGACGCCGCCTTCGTTTCCCGCTACGCGCTGGGGCGCGATTACCACAAGGTGCTGCGCAATCGCCTGCAAACCCTGACCGAAAAGATCACCGCTGCAGTCGGCGAACATCATTGCCGCGTCTTCACCGACAGCGCACCGGTGCTGGAAGTCGAACTCGCCACGAAGTCGGGACTGGGCTGGCGCGGCAAGCACACGCTGCTGTTGAACCGCCAGCACGGCTCGTGGTTCTTCCTCGGCGAAATCTATACCGACCTGCCGCTGCCGGTCGACACCCCCGAAGCCGGCCACTGCGGCACCTGCCAGGCCTGCCTCGACATCTGTCCCACGCAGGCCATCGTCGCCCCCTATCGGCTCGATGCGCGGCGCTGCATTTCCTATCTCACGATCGAACTCAAGGGCGGCATTCCGCTCGAGCTGCGTCCGTTGATGGGCAACCGCATCTATGGCTGCGACGACTGCCAGCTGGTGTGCCCGTGGAACCGCTTCGCGCAGACGACAACGCTGGCGGACTTCGACGTCCGCAACGGACTCGACAGTGCGCAACTGCTGGAACTGTTTGCCTGGAGCGAGGCGGATTTCAACGCGCGCCTGGCGGGGTCGCCGATCCGCCGCATCGGGCACGAGCGCTGGCTGCGCAACATCGCCGTCGCGCTGGGCAACGCGCCGGCTTCTCCTGAAATACAGGCGGCGCTCGGCGGTCAGTCAAGCCACCCATCCGCCCTGGTGCGCGAACACGTGGCGTGGGCGCTGCATCGCCAGCAGGTGATTTAAGCGCGCAATTCCTGCCGCGCGTGACGGATCACTGACGCACCCGATGTCAGCGCCAGCGATGCCAGCACCAGCGCCACCGCGATGTCCGGCCAGCCCTGCGCGGTTGCCCACACCCCGGCCGCGGCCCCCATCACCGCCAGATTGCCCAGCGCATCGTTGCGCGAACACAGCCACACCGAACGTGCCTGCGCGTCGCCCTGCCGATGCGCATACAGCAGCGCCGCCACGCCGACGTTGACCGCCAGCGCCAGCAGGCTCACCCAGCCCATGATGAACGGCTCCGGCACGGTGCCCGCTGACCACTGCCAGGCCGACTTGCCGAGCACGAACACGCCGTAGCCCAGCATCAGCCAGCCCTTCCACAGCGCGGTGCGCGAGCGCCACACCGGCGCCAGGCCGAGCACGAACAGTGCCACGCCGTAGTTGCCGGCATCGCCCAGAAAGTCGACCGCGTCGGCCAGCAGCGACACCGACTGCGCCTCGAAGCTGGCGACAATTTCCACGCCGAACATCAGCGCGTTCAACACCAGCGCGACCCACAGCGCCCGCCGGTAACCCGGATCGGGCGGTGCCGTGTTGCAGACAGAATCGCAGCCGCAACCGCTCATGCCGGACGCCACGCCGATGGACACAGTGCAATCCAGCGCTGCAGGTAAAATGCCATCTTTGTCATAGCGCTATCTTGCCACCCATGTCCACGAATGCACATTCCCCCATCGGCGTATTCGATTCCGGCATCGGCGGGCTCACCGTGGTGCGCGCGCTGATGGAGCGGCTGCCCTACGAGAACATCGTCTACTTCGGCGATACCGCGCGCGTGCCCTACGGCGTGAAATCGGTCGAGACCATCACCCACTTCACCACTCAGATCGCCCGGTTCCTGCTGGAAAAGGACGTCAAGCTGCTGGTCATCGCCTGCAACACCATGGCGGCCGTGGCGGCACAGGTGGTCAAGGATCTGTCGCAGGTGCCGGTTCTCGATGTGATCGACGCCGGCGCGGTGTCTGCGCGCGGCGGCAAGCGGGTCGGCGTCATCGGCACCCCCACCACCATCAACAGCAACGCCTACGCGCGCGCCATCCACGACTACGCGCCGGACTCGCGCATCCATTCGCAGGCCTGCGCGCTGTTCGTGCCGCTGGTGGAAGAAGGTTGGCTCGACCATGAAGTGACGCGGCTGACGGCGCAGGACTATCTGAAGCCGCTGCTGGCCGAGCACATCGACACCCTGGTGCTCGGCTGCACCCATTACCCGCTGCTGAAGCCGCTGCTGCGGCAGGTGGTCGGCAAGGACGTCGCGCTGGTCGATTCCGCCGAGGCCATGGCCGAACAGGTCGCCGCGGTGCTGGCGGAAAAGAAACTGGCCAACTCCGGTCCCGATCGGCCGCGCTACGACTTCTACGTCACCGACGTGCCGCTGCGCTTCCAGACCATTGGCGAACGCTTCCTCGGACGTACGCTCAACAACGTGCATCTGGTCCAGTGGTAACTGAAAAGCTGCCCGCATGATCCGGGTCAACCCCCAGATCGAAATTGACGAGCGTGAAATCCAGGAGATATTCGTGCGCGCTTCCGGCCCTGGCGGGCAGAACGTCAACAAGGTATCGACCGCCGTGCAATTGCGCTTCGACGTCGCCCAATCGCCCTCGCTGCCTGATCCGGTGCGCGAACGTCTGATGGCCCTGGCCGGCCGCCGCCTCACTCAGGAAGGCGTACTGATTATTGAAGCCGAGCGTTACCGCAGCCAGCGACGCAACCGTGACGACGCCTTGGCACGGTTGATCGAGTTGATTCGCGAGGCCTGCGAAGTAGACAAGCCGCGCCGGCCCACCCGCCCGACGCTGGGATCCAGGAAACGGCGGCTGGACGGCAAACAGCGACGCGGCGAAACCAAGAAGCTGCGAAGTATGAAACCCGGATCCGATAGCTGACCGGCTTAAAACCCCTCTCTTAACCGAAGGTCAGACCCATCGCCTCGCGCACATCGCGCATCGTGTCCCGCGCCAGTTCCTGTGCTTTTTCGCTGCCGTCGGCGAGGATATTGCGCACCTGGTCGGGATTCTCTTCGTAATACTGCGCACGCTCGCGGATCGGTGCGAGTTCGGCGAGCACGGCGTCGATCACCGGCTGCTTGCATTCGAGGCAGCCGATGCCGGCACTGGTGCAACCTGCGGTCACCCATTGGCGGGTGGCGTCGTCGGAATACACCAGATGGAACTGCCATACCGGGCAGTTGGCCGGATTGCCGGCATCGGTGCGGCGCACGCGTGCGGGGTCGGTCGGCATGGTGCGGATTTTCTTCGCCACCGTATCCGGGTCCTCGCGCAGGGCGATCGTGTTGTTGTAGGACTTCGACATCTTCTGCCCGTCGAGGCCGGGCATTTTCGACGCCGCCGTCAGCAGGGAATCGGGCTCGGCGAGGATCATCTTGCCGGAGCCTTCGAGATAGCCGTAACAGGTGTTCGCGATCGTTGAGCGACAGGTTCTGCGCGTCGTTCAAAAGTGCCTTGGCCGATTCCAGCGCCTCGTCGTCGCCCTTTTCCTGATAGGCGGTGCGGCACTCCTCGTACAGCTTGGCCTTCTTGGTGCCGAGTTTCTTGACCGCGGCACGCGCCTTGTCCTCGAAGCCGGGCTCGCGGCCGTACAGGTGATTGAAGCGGCGGCAGATCTCGCGGGTGAACTCGATGTGCGGCACCTGGTCCTCGCCCACCGGCACCAGGTTGGCGCGATAGATCAGGATGTCGGCGCGATTGCAGCAGCGGATAGCCGAGGAAGCCATAGGTCGAGAGATCCTTTTCGCTGAGCTTTTCCTGCTGGTCCTTGTAGGTCGGCACCCGCTCCAGCCAGCCCAGCGGCGTCATCATCGACAGCAGCAGGTGCAGTTCGGCGTGCTCGATCACGCGCGACTGCACGAACAGCGTGGCCTGCGCCGGGTCGACGCCGGCGGCGAGCCAGTCGACCACCATGTCGCGCACGTTCTCGTCGATCACCTGCGGCGTGTCGTAGTGCGTGGTCAGCGCGTGCCAGTCGGCGACGAAGAACAGGCACTGGTACTCGTTCTGCAGGCGCAGCCAGTTTTTCAGCACGCCGTGGTAATGGCCAAGATGCAGGCGCCCGGTGGGGCGCATGCCGGAAAGTACGCGATCGGAATACATATTTCGGTCAGGGATGGGGAGATAAGGGCAAGGGTATCAGGACAGCACGATCTGGATCAGGCCGACCAGCTGCGCGGGCGCCAGGCCTGTGACGAGGGCGACGAGGTTGATGAACACGCTGATCAGCGGCCACAGGATGATGCCGAGGATGCCGGTGAACAGGAGGCCGAGCAGGATGAACAGCCCATACGGCTCGATCCGGGAGTAGCTGACGGCGGCGCGATACGGCAGCAGGCTGACGGCGATGCGGCCGCCGTCGAGCGGTGGCAGCGGAATCAGGTTCAGCGCCATCAGGATGACATTGATGAACACGCCTGCTGCGCCCATCAGCATCAACGGGGCCGTGGCAAAACTGTTGCCGAGCGCATGCCCCAGCTGGATCATCAGCGACCAGAACACCGCCATGACGAAATTCATGCCGGGGCCGGCAGCGGCGACCCACAACATGTCCTGCTTGGGTCGGCGCAGACGGGCGAAATTGACCGGAACCGGCTTGGCCCAGCCGAACAGGATCGCCCCCCCGCCCAGCAGCTTGCTGGTCAGCAGAATCACCAGCGGCACCAGGATGGTGCCGACCGGATCGATGTGCTTGAGCGGGTTGGCGGTGATGCGCCCGGCCGCCGCTGCCGTCATGTCGCCGAAGAAGCGTGCGACGTAGCCGTGCGCGGCTTCGTGCAGCGTGATGGCGAAGATCACCGGCAGCGCAAATATGGCGATCTTCTGGATCAGGGTGAGTTCCATGTCTGGATCAGGGCTCGAAATCCGCGGTGTCGCCCTTGCCGTAGCGCAGGACGACCGGGGTGTCGGTGGTCAGGTCGACCACGGTGGTCGCCGTGAGGCCGCAGGCGCCGCCGTCGATCACCAGGTCGACCTGGTGCTCCAGGCGCTCGCGGATTTCCCACGGTTCGGTCAGCGGCACGTCTTCACCGGCCAGCAGCAGCGTGGACGACAGGATGGGTTCGCCCAGCTCGGCCAGCAGCGCCTGGACGATGGGATGCGCGGGGACGCGCAGGCCGATGGTGTCGTGCTTCTTGTGCAGCAGCCTTTTTGGCACTTCGCGCGTGCCGCGCAGGATGAAGGTGTAGGCGCCGGGGGTATGGGCTTTCAGATAACGGAACTGCATGTTGTCGACCTGGGCGTAGCGCCCGAGCTCGGACAGGTCGCGGCAGATCAGCGTCAGGTCGTGTCCGCTGTCGAGCCCGCGCACCGACAGCAACCGCATCGCCGCTTCCTTGTCGCCGATATGACAGCCCAGTGCATAGCACGAGTCGGTCGGATAGACGATCACGCCGCCACGCTTGAGGATGTCGACCGCCTGCTGGATCAGTCGGGGCTGCGGGTTGTCCGCGTGAATATTGAAGAATTGCGACATCGACATTTCAGGCCATGGACAGTGAATGATAGTGTTCGAGTTCCGGCCAGCCTTGCCAGACCGGCTTGCAGTAATGCGGCAATGCCGGCAGGCGGCCGATATCGACGCCTTCGCCCGGCGCATGGAAGTCCGCACCGCGCGAGGCCTTGAGGCTGAAGGCACGCGCGAGGTCGGCAAACTTGCCGTACTCGGTCGGATGATGGCTGCCGGTGATGACCTCGATGCCCTCGCCGCCGAGCGCGCGAAAGTCTTCCAGCAGCAGCAGCAGCTGGCGCGCATTGAACGCATAGCGTCCGGGGTGCGCGATCACCGCCATGCCGCCGCTGGCGCGAATCCAGCGGACCGCGTTTTTCAGGCTGGTCCATTCATGATCGACGTAGCCGGGATTGCCGTGCGTCAGGAAACGCCGGAACGCGCTGCGCATGTCGGGGGCGTGCCCCTGCGCCACCAGCCAGCGCGCAAAATGGGTCCGCCCCACCATCTGCTTGTTGGCGGCATACGCATAGGCCCCTTCGTAGGCCCCGTCGATGCCGCTTCGCGCCAGGTCGTCGCTCATGCGGCGCGCGCGCTCGATGCGCCCGAGGCGAATACCGTGCAGCCCTTCAGCCAGTTCGGGATGGTGCGGGTCGATGCGCAGACCGACGACATGCACGGTCTGGCCGCCCCAGCTCACCGAGATTTCGACGCCGGCGATCAGGGTGAGTCCGGCGTCGCTGGCGGCTGCGCGTGCCTCGGCCAGTCCGGACACATCGTCATGATCGGTCAGCGCAAGCGCGTGCACGCCATTGGCCGCTGCGCGCGCGACCACCTCGGCGGGCGGCAACACACCGTCAGACACGTTGGAATGGCAATGCAGGTCGATATTGAGCATCGATGAATCGGGTCGGGCCACCAAGGCAAAAGCGCTTGGTCAAGAGGGGGAATCATAGCAAAATACGCCGTCATCCGAATTTCCGCGGCAACCGGGGCCGTCCATAACGAGAAGAAATGAAGAAACTGCTATTCGATCTATTCCCGATCATCGTCTTTTTTATCGCCTATAAAATTGGCGACGCCAATGCCGAAGCCACCCGCGCCTTCATGGCGAGCCTGGGCTTGCCACAACCAGCGGGAGCCGGCGAAAAACCGGGAATCTACCTCGCCACCCTGGTTGCCATCGTTGCCAGCTTTGCCCAGATCGGCTGGGTCAGGCTGCGCGGCCACAAGGTTGAAACCATGATGTGGGTCAGCCTGGGCATCATCGCGGTGTTCGGTGGTGCCACCCTGTGGCTGCACGACGAAAGCTTCATCAAATGGAAGCCGACCGTGCTGTACTGGATTTTTGCCGGCATCATTTTCGGCGGTGCCGCGTTCGGCCGCAACATCATCAAAAGCCTGATGAACGCCCAAATGGAACTTCCTGACATCGCATGGAGTCGACTGAACGCGAGTTGGGGCGGTTTTTTTGCCTTCATGGGGGTTGCAAATCTGATAGTCGCCTTCAACTTCTCCACGGATGCATGGGTCAACTTCAAGCTGTTCGGCAGTTTGGGGCTGATGCTGGTGTTCGTGGTCGGTCAGAGCATGATGCTGACCAAGTATCTGGACAGGGCTGATCTCGAAAAGGAAGAAAAGCAATAATGTTTTATGCCATCGTCGGACAAGATGTGCCCGACAGTCTCGACCGGCGGCTTGCCGCCCGCCCCGCGCATCTCGACCGCCTGCACGCCCTGCAGCAGGCAGGTCGCCTGCTCCTGGCAGGACCGTTTCCTGCCATCGACAGCAGCGACCCCGGTGCTGCGGGATTTTCCGGCAGCCTGATCGTCGCCGAATTCGACACGCTGGACGCCGCGCAGGCATGGGCAGATGCCGACCCTTATTTGGCTGCAGGCGTCTATGCCAGCGTCAGCGTCAAGCCATTCAAGAAGGTATTGCCCGCATGAGCACGACCGACCTGATCCGCCAGCGCCTCGCCGTGTTGGAACCCGAAACCTACACCCTGGAGGACGAGAGCGCACAGCACAAGGGTCATGCCGGCGCTGCTTCCGGCGGTGGGCATTTCCGTCTCACCCTGGTGTCACCCAAATTTCGCAATCTCTCCACCCTGGCCCGCCACCGGATGGTGTACGAAGCCATGGGCGAACTGATGCAGCGCGAAATCCATGCGCTGTCAATTACCGCCTTAACCCCCGACGAACTCTGAAAGGAATCAAATGCGTGTTGCCCTTATCCCTGCCCTGATGCTGCTGGCGCTTTCCCCATTGGCACAGGCTCAAACCTCTGCGCCAACCCCTGTCGCCGAATCAGAAGCCGCCAAGCCTCTCGCCGTCGTCAATGGCAGGGAGATCCCCGCCTTGTATGGTGAACTGGTCAAGCGTGACATGGCTCAGGGCCAGCCGGATTCACCGCAACTCGAAGCTCGGGTGCGTGATTCGCTCATCAATCTGGAACTGCTGTCGCAGGCCGCAATCAAGCAGGGGCTCGAAAACGATCCGAGAATTGCCGCTGCGCTGAACATCCGCCGCGAGGATCAGCTGGCCAAGGCCTATCTGGAGCACTATGTCAAAACCCACCCGATCACCGATGCCGAAATCCAGGCAGCCTACGACAAGGCCACGGCTGCCGCGGTTGAAGAGGAATACCTGGTGCACCACATTCTGGTGAAGACCGAGGCCGAGGCCAACAAGATCATCGCCAGCCTGAACAAGAAAGCCAAGTTCGAAGATCAGGCGAAAAAGTATTCACAGGATCCGGGCTCTGCCAAGAACGGTGGTGCGCTCGACTGGGCAGAACGTGGCGCTTACGTTAAGGAATTTTCTGATGCCATAGCCGCCCTGAAGAAAGGCGAGACCACCAAGAAACCGGTGAAAACCCAGTTCGGCTACCATGTCATCCGCCTCGACGACACCCGCATGCCGAAACTGCCGCCGCTGGATGCCGTGCGTGGCGAAATCGTCAAGCAGTTGCAGCAGCAACGCGTGCGCGAAGCGATCGCTGAAGTGCGCGCCGGTGCAAAAATCGAGTAATCATCTAATAATACCAAGCGGGGCATCGCGCCCCGCCCAACTTCTGACAGGGAGCCAATCATGGCCAGCAAAGAACATAACCAACTGCAGGACGTTTTTCTCAACACCCTCCGCAAGGAACGCATTCCGGTATCGGTGTTTCTCGTCAACGGCATCAAGCTGATGGGGCGAATCGAATCCTTCGATCAGTTCGTGGTGTTGCTGAAAGGTCAGGACCAGGCGGCGCAGATGATCTTCAAGCACGCCATCTCGACCATATCGCCCTCGCGCGAAGTGGTGCTGCCGCAGCGCGAAGCTGAGGCTTAAGCACCCTCATTCGACGTGAGCGGCCAGCAAGCTGGCCGCTGTCTTGGCATCAACCAGGGCGACCGCCCTTCCACGATAGGCCTGCTTGTGGCGCGTTGCCGTGGCGCCCAATGCTTGCATGTCCTTCAGATAAATCACCGCATACGCCTCGGGATGTGCCGCCAGCCAGCCCTGGGCGCTTTCTCCACGCAGTTCGACCAGCGGGGCCTTCAGCCGGCCGAGAAATTGATACTGCGCATGGTAAGCCGCGATATTCGCAACCGTCCGCCCTTCGTCCTGAACCTGTTTGATCGCCTGTGCCATCGGCTTGATGTCATACAGCGGATTAAGCGAGTGCATGGCAGCGATTTGCGTCATGGCCATCGTGGCAACCCCCAGTACAGCCAGGTTCATCACCGGTGCAACGCCTCGGCGACCTGCCCAGTAAACCCCCAGCGCTAACAGCATCAGCAGTGCGCCTGGCCATGCCGGAGGCAGGACCTCGACCTGCTTGCTCACTGCCGCAATCTGCCCGCTGGCTGCCAGGATCAACGCGCCACCCAGCGCCGCCGCCAGCAATGCGGGCAAGCCCACCCAGGACTCCGTTCGATCGGTCAGCACCCGTGCAGTCAATAGCGCGAACGCCGGGAACAGCGGCACCAGATAATGCGGCTGCTTGCCGCTGATGAAACAGAACGCGATGAACACTGGCAGCATCCAGGCCAGGCAGAAACGTGACCCCTGATCAAGGCCGCTGCGACGCTGATGCGCCAGCGCCTTCCACAGTCCGGGCCAGACAAACCACGGAAACAGCAACATGGGCAACAGGGGGAGATACCACCAGAAAGGCCGGTCGTGCGCAAAGGAATCGACCATGCGATCGGCAGTCTGTCCCCAGAAAATGGCATTGCGATACGCCTCGCCACCTGACGCGCCGGCCGGCAGCGCCCATGCCAGTGCGACGGCAGCGCCGAGCAGCACCGCCAGGATCACCCCGCCGAACCAGCGCCCCCATTGCATGCGATCTTTCATGGGCTTCAGCTCATGGAAAGTCGGCGTCCCCTTGTGGGGGAGTCCTGGGCGCCACCAAGGCGCCAGCACGGTGACCGGCAGCAGGTTGAGCAGGATAACCGGCCCCTTGGTCAGCAACCCCATGCCGATCGCGATGCCCAGCAGCACGAAGCCGCGCCGCTTACCATCGGCGGCGGTGAGAACCCCGTGCATGCCGAGCAGGACCCAGAACGCCAGGATGACGTCGAACATGACCGAGGTCGAGAACAGGGTCCACAATAGCGCACTCGTCAGCACCAGTGTGGCCTGCCCGCCGACGCCCGCATGCTGAGGCCACAGGCGGCGGGCGAGCGAGTAAGTGAGCAGCAGGGAACCGGCTGAAAACAGTGGCGGCACCAGACGTGGCCACCAGTCGTTGACACCGAACAGCGCCCAGCCGGCATGGAACATCCAGAACATGAAGGGCGGCTTGTGGCTGTATGGCTCCCCGTTCTTGAACGGCACCAGGAAATCCCCCCGCAGCCACATCTCCCAGGCAGCGCTGACATAGCGTGTTTCGTCGATCGGAATGAGGGGACGCATCAGCAGCGCCACTGCTGCTAGCGACGCCAGCAACAACAGGCTTGAAAGAAGCGGACCGGGTCTGTCAGAGGGTGTGTTTCGAAGCGGATTCATGCGCAACTCCAGCATCGGTTTCGTCCAGCGCAGCATCAATCCGGTCATCGAGGCTCTGCCCATGCCGGAAACGACGGTAAAGATAAACCCCCAGTGCGCCAGAGATCAGGAACAGGCTGATGGCGAGCACGATTTTCAGAGCTGGGGCGATATGCACGCCGCTGCCGACCAGCGCGAACACCAGCGTCTGCGGCAGATAGCCGAGGAAGGTGCCGGAAAAGAAATATACGGGCCGGATGCTGGAAATGCCTGCTGCCAGACTGGTCAGCAGGTTGCTGCCCACCGGCAGCAGGCGGATCAATACCGTCATGGCAAACGGGTGATCGTGGATGAAGCGATCGAAGCGCCCGGCGCGCTCTCCCAGCCGTGCACGCAACAGGTCTTTGCCGAAGAAACGCGCGTAGGAAAAGCTCAACATGCATCCCAGCAGCGCGGCCAGCGCAGCCAGCAGCGTGCCCAGGCCGATGCTGAACGCGTAGCCGCCGAGGAACGCGATGATCTGGCGCGGCAACCCGATGGCTGTGAACAGGCCGCCCATCAGCAAAAACAGCAAGGCGCCATTCACGCCATGGCCACGTACCCGTGCATCGATCCACGCCTCGTTGACGCTGTTGCCCAGATCGCTGGACTTGAACAGATAACCCAGCAAGGCCAGGCTCAGCATCAGCGCCAGGCCCTTGAGGATGACGCGCGCTTTCATTTAAAGGTCGGAATCCGGCTCGATCACCGGCAGGCGCACGCGCCGCTGCAGCCAGGCGACGCCGAACAGATCGACGATGCCCACCCACAGCCGGTTGTGGACGCCGTACTTGGAGGTGCCGCGTTCGCGCGCGCGATGATGGACCGGAACCGACACCACCGCGCCGCCATTGCGCATCACCAGCGCCGGCAGAAAGCGGTGCATATGGTCGAAGTTGGGCAGGTGCAGGAAGGTCTCGCGGGCAAATACCTTGAGGCCGCAGCCGGTGTCTGGCGTGTTGTCCTTCAGCATGCGCGAGCGTACGCCGTTTGCGACTTTGGATGACAGGCGACGCAGGAAGGTGTCGTTGCGACGGGCACGCCAGCCTGCCAGCAATTCCAGGTTCGCCGGCTGCGCCGGGTCGGCCAGGCTGGCCAGGAGCGCCGGGATGTCGGCCGGATCGTTCTGGCCGTCGCCGTCCAGCGTGGCGATCCATTCGTAACGCGCCGCGGTGACACCCGTCGTCACCGCCCGGCTCTGCCCGCACGAGTCGCGGTGGCGGATCACCCGCAGCATCGGAAACTCGGCTTTCAGGGCATCCAGTCGGGATTGCGTGGCGTCGGTGCTGCCGTCGTTGATGTAGAGGATTTCGAACGTAGTGTTGCCGGACAGGGCCGTCGCGATTTCACGCACCAGCGGCTCGACGTTGTCCTGCTCGTTCTTGACGGGAACAACCACGGACAGCCTGCCGTGGTAGGCATGTTTCGGCATTGCGCGTTCGTGTGGTCGTTGGTTTGTTGGCGGAGAGGGGGGGATTCGAACCCCCGTCAGGATATTATCCTGAACACGCTTTCCAGGCGTGCGACTTAAACCACTCATCCACCTCTCCGAGAGCGGCGCATCATACCGGAAGCCCCTACGCTGGGCAAATTTCAGTTTTTCCATGTCGGTAACTTCGCACGTTGGCAATAAATGACTTTTGCCACTTGAAGCTTCGTCATTAGCCCCAATGTACCCGCGAGAACAAATTGGGAGCATCCATGCAGGACGAAATCAATACAGACCCGAACCCCACCAAAGTGCATGTAGAGAAAGACTCCATGCCCAGTCAGGAAGAACTGCTTAAAGCAGCCGAGCTGCAGGCGGCCGAACATCACGATGCCTGGCTGCGCGCCAAGGCCGAGACCGAGAACATGCGCCGTCGTGCGGTGGAAGACGTCGACAAAGCGCGTAAATTCGCCGTTGAGAACTTCGCCAGCGAGTTGCTGGCGGTGAAGGACAGCCTGGAAGCCGCGCTGGCTGCCGAGTCGCCGAGCGTGGAGAACCTGAGGGGCGGCGTCGACCTGACGCTGAAGCAGTTGGCTGCCGTTTTCGAGAAATTCAATCTGCACGACATCGCTCCGCTGGGCGAGAAGTTCGACCCGCATCAGCATCAGGCGATCCAGGTCGTCGAATCAGACCAGCCCCCAAACACGGTGGTGACCGTACTGCAGAAAGGTTACCGCCTGCACGAGCGCACGCTGCGGCCGGCGCTGGTGATGGTTGCCAAGGGCAAGGACGCTTGAAATAGCGCTTCCCTCCCCCACATTCGAATCAATTCAATCTCCATTTAGAAGGAAAACATCATGGGACGCATTATTGGCATCGACCTCGGCACCACCAACTCCTGCGTGGCGGTCATGGAAAACGGCACCCCGAAGGTGATCGAGAACGCCGAGGGCGCGCGCACCACACCGTCCATCGTGGCCTACACCGAAGACGGCGAGATCCTGGTCGGCGCACCGGCCAAGCGCCAGGCCGTCACCAACCCGAAAAACACGCTGTACGCGGTCAAGCGCCTGATCGGCCGTCGCTTCGAAGAGAAGGAAGTGCAGAAGGACATCGGCCTGATGCCCTACAAGATCGTCAAGGCCGACAACGGCGACGCCTGGGTGGAAGTGCGCGGCACCAAGATGGCTGCCCAGCAGGTGTCGGCCGAAACACTGCGCAAGATGAAGAAGACCGCCGAGGACTACCTGGGCGAGGAAGTTACCGAAGCCGTCATCACGGTGCCTGCCTACTTCAACGACAGCCAGCGCCAGGCCACCAAGGACGCCGGCCGCATCGCCGGCCTCGAAGTCAAGCGCATCATCAACGAGCCGACTGCGGCTGCGCTGGCCTTCGGCATGGACAAGAAGGAAGGCGACCGCAAGATCGCCGTGTACGACCTCGGCGGCGGCACCTTCGACATCTCGATCATCGAGATTGCCGAGATGGACGGCGAGCACCAGTTCGAAGTGTTGTCGACCAACGGCGACACCTTCCTTGGCGGCGAGGATTTCGACCAGCGCCTGATCGACTACATCGCCGAAGAATTCAAGAAGGAACAGGGCGTCGACCTGAAGAAGGACGTGCTCGCGCTGCAGCGCCTGAAGGAAGCGGCGGAAAAAGCCAAGATCGAGCTGTCGTCCGGCCAGCAGACCGAAGTCAACCTGCCCTACATCACGGCGGACGCTTCCGGTCCCAAGCACCTGGCGGTGAAGATCACCCGCGCCAAGTTCGAAAGCCTGGTCGAGGACCTGATCAAGCGCACCATCGAGCCCTGCAAGCTGGCGCTGAAGGATGCCGGCCTCTCCACCTCGCAAATCGACGACGTCATCCTGGTCGGCGGCCAGACCCGCATGCCCAAGGTGATGGACGCCGTGAAGGACTTCTTTGGCAAGGACCCGCGCCGTGACGTCAACCCGGACGAAGCCGTGGCCGTGGGCGCTGCCATCCAGGGCGGCGTGCTGAAGGGCGAAGTGAAGGATGTGCTGCTGCTCGACGTGACGCCCCTGAGCCTGGGCATCGAAACCCTGGGCGGCGTCATGACCAAGCTGATCCCGAAGAACACCACCATCCCGACCAAGGCGTCGCAGGTGTTCTCCACCGCCGATGACAATCAGAACGCGGTGACGGTGCATGTGCTGCAGGGCGAGCGCGAAATCGCTTCCGGCAACAAGAGCCTGGGCCAGTTCAACCTGTCCGACATCCCGCCGGCGCCACGCGGCATGCCGCAGATCGAGGTCACCTTCGACATCGACGCCAACGGCATCCTGCACGTATCGGCCAAGGACAAGGCAACGGGCAAGGAAAACAAGATCAAGATCCAGGCGTCTTCGGGTTTGAGCGAAGAGGAGATCCAGCGCATGGTGAAGGACGCCGAGGCCAATGCCGCCGAAGACCACAAGGCAGTGGAACTGGCGACCGTGCGCAACGCCGCCGATGCGATGATCCACTCGGTGAAGAAGTCGCTCACCGAATACGGCGACAAAGTCTCGGCCGACGAGAAGGCGGCGATCGAAGCCGCCCTCAAGGAAACCGAAGAGGCCGTGCGCGAAGGCGACAAGGACACCATCGAAGCCAAGACCAATGCGCTCGCCACTGCAAGCCACAAGCTCGCCGAGCAGATGTACAAGGACGAGCAGGCCAAGGCCCAGCCGGGTGAGGCTGCGGGCAGCAATGCCGGTGCGGCCGACGACAACGTGGTCGATGCCGAGTTCGAAGAGGTGAAGGACAAGTAAACCGTGAGCGGTAAGCGGTGAGCGGGAAACCGTTCACCGCTTTTTGCATTTTCTGCTTACTGATTACTGTTTACCGATCACCGCCATGTCAAAACGCGATTATTACGAAGTCCTCGGCGTCGCCAAGAACGCTTCGGACGAAGAAATCAAGAAGGCCTACCGCAAGCTGGCCATGAAGCACCATCCCGACCGCAACCAGGACGCTGGGGCGGAGGAAAAATTCAAGGAAGCCAAGCTTGCCTACGAAGTCCTGTCCGACTCGGACAAGCGCGCGGCCTACGACCAGTTCGGCCACGCCGGGGTCGATCAGCAGGCCGGCATGGGCGGTGGTTTCGGCGGCGGCGGCTTTTCCGATGCCTTCTCCGATATCTTCGGCGACATCTTCGGCGGTGGCGGCGGCAATCGTCGCGACCGCGTCTATCGCGGCGCCGACCTGCGCTACAACCTGGAAATCGGCCTGGAAGAGGCGGCGCGCGGCACCGAGACCAAGGTCCGCATCCCGTCGCTGGAAGAATGCGGCACCTGCCACGGCAGCGGTGCCAAGCCTGGCACCACGCCGACCACCTGCACCGCCTGTGGCGGCCACGGCCAGGTGCGCATCCAGCAGGGCTTTTTCTCGGTGCAGCAGACCTGCCCGCGCTGCGGCGGCAGCGGCAAGATGGTGAGCGATCCCTGCACCGCCTGCCATGGCGAAGGCCGGGTCAAGAAGCACAAGACCCTGTCGGTGAAAATCCCCGCCGGTGTTGACAACGGCGACCGCATCCGCCTCGGCGGCGAGGGCGAAGCCGGCGTCAACGGCGGCCCATCGGGCGACCTCTACGTGGTGATCCATCTCAAGGATCACCCGGTATTCAAGCGCGACGGCGACGACCTGCATTGCGAAATGCCGATCTGCTTCGCCACCGCCGCGCTCGGCGGCGAACTCGAAATTCCCACCCTGGAAGGCCACGCCAAGATCAAGATCCCCGCGGAAACGCAGTCCGGCAAGGTATTCCGCTTGCGCGGCAAAGGCATCAAGGGTGTGCGCAGCCACGCGCCGGGCGACCTGCTGTGCCACATGCTGGTCGAGACCCCGGTGAACCTGTCCGAGCGTCAGCGCGAACTGCTGCGCGAATTCGAGGCCTTGAGCCCCGGGCGCAACAACAATCCGCGCGCGCAGTCGTTCATGGACAAGGTGAAGGCGTTCTTCAGCCAGTAAACCCGGCCGCCTGCCCCAGGCCTCGGCCCGAATCGGGCCGACCGCAGGAGGAGCCGCGAAATCAGGGCCGGGCAGCGGCGAACAGGCGGAAGAAGTTCTGCGTGGTCGCCTCCCCCACCGCTTCGGCCGTGATCCCGCGCACCCGCGCAATTTCCTCCGCGACGTGCTTCACGAACCCCGGCTGGTTGGTCTTTCCGCGATGCGGCACCGGCGCCAGATAGGGCGCGTCGGTCTCGATCAGCATGCGCTCGAGCGGGATGGCTGCCGCCACCTCACGCAAGGCGACGGCGTTCTTGAAAGTGACGATGCCGGAAAATGAAATGTAGAAGCCCTGCTCGATGGCTGCTTCCGCCACCGCCAGGCTTTCGGTGAAACAGTGCATCACGCCGCCCGCTTCGCCAGCCTGCTCTTCCTGCATGATGCGCAAGGTGTCTTCCGCAGCAGAACGGGTATGGATCACCAGCGGCTTGCGGCAGGCGCGCGCGGCGCGGATATGGGTACGGAAACGCTCGCGCTGCCATTCGAGGTCGCCAGTGAGGCGGAAGTAATCCAGTCCCGTCTCGCCTATGGCCACCACCTTGGGGTGGTCTGCAAGCATCACCAGTTCATCCACCGTCGGCTCGGTGCAATCCTCATGGTCGGGATGGACGCCGACCGAGGCATACACATTGGGATGCGCTTCGGCCAGTGCGCGGATGTCAGGGAATTTTTCCAGCTCGACGCCGATGCACAGCGCGTGGCTCACTTGGTTGTGTGCCATGAGGTCGAACACCTCGGGCAGCTTGCCGGCGAGATCGGGAAAATTGATGTGGCAGTGGGAATCGATATACATGCGGTGGGCAGCGCACCGCATGGCGGCGCTACATGGTGTGGGTTGGACGCACCGATTTTAACGAACCGCCGAGCAAACCTTCAATCTTGTTTTGCGCAGCCTTGCCGCTCTCGTTGAAGGCGAACTGCACACCAATGCCCTGAATCCGCCCGCCGTGCGAGCCGTCGGGCGTCACCCACACCACCTTGCCGGAAACCGGCAACTTGGCGGGATCGTCCATCAGGGTCAGCAGCATGAACACTTCCTCGCCCATCTTGTAGCTTTTATTGGTGGGAATGAACAGTCCGCCGCCCTTGATGAAGGGCATGTAGGCGGCGAAAAGCGCGGACTTTTCCTTGATCGACAGGGAAAGCACGCCTGGGCGTACGGCGCCGGTGATGTCATGGGCTGCTGCGTTCATGGTCGTTTCTCATCAATCAAACAAATGCCGATATTCAATCAGCCAGGCTTGCTGCTGCAACGGCCGGTTGAGCGGGTGCGTCAGCGTGCGGCCTGCATCCGCATGGCTTTTTCCCAGTGCCAGCAATCTGGCCAGATCCGCTTGCGCTCCCAGCTGCGCCAGCACATCGGCAAAATCGCGGTTGTACTGCACGCTGCCCTTCAATTTTACCGCCAGCAAATCCCCCAGCCACTTGTAGACAACGGTGTGCCAGGTCTGGATCCCGATCGCCTTCCAGCGCTCGACCTGGGTGACCGGATCAATCTGTCCGGGGCGCGCCAGGCCTTCCAGCACGCTGCGGCGCTGCTCCAGTGCGTCGCCTTCAGCCCAGTTCAGCGCGTCCAGCGGGGCGCCGCCGGACAAGGCCAGCAAAGTGTCGGCATCCTCGAGCCGCTGGCCGTCCAGCCACTGCATCGCTATTTCCGTCGCTGGCAGGCCGATGTCGAGTCGCGTACAACGACTGCGGATGGTCGGCAGCAGTCGCCGCGGTTGATCCGAAACCAGCACGAACACCGTCTTTAACGGCGGTTCCTCGAGCACCTTTAACAGGGCGTTGGCCGCCGCCAGGTTGAGGCTGTCGGCCGGATTGAGCAGTACCACGCGATAACCCGCCCGATAGGTGGATAACTGGACATACTCTACGGCGTCCCGCGCCTGCTCGACCTCGATGGCGACCGCCATTCTGGTTTCGCCTTCCTTGCCGGTTTTTTCCTGCAGGGTGATCAGCCGGAAATCCGGGTGTGCACCGGTATCGAACCAATGGCAGGCCGCACAACTGCCGCATGCGGCGCCGTCAGGTAGCGGCGCTTCGCACAGCAAGGCCTGCGCCCATGCCAGCGCCAGTGCGCCCTTGCCCACCCCGCGCGGGCCGGCCAGCAGCAAGGCCTGTGCCGGCCGCGCCCGGCTTGCGAGCAATCGCCGCCACGCCGGCTCCAGCCAGGGATAGGGCGCGCTCACGTCAGTTCCTGCAATAACAGGGCGATTTCGACCTGCAGTTCGGCGATGCCGTGGCGCGCGTCCAGCACCCGGATGCGGCCAGGCTCGGTTCGAGCCCGTTCGAGATAGGCGGTGCGCACGCGGCCGAAAAAGCTGTCGGCCTCGCGCTCGAAGCGGTCGGCGGCACGTGCCGCCGAGCGGCGCGCTTCGGCCACTTCGGGCGGCACATCGAACAACAGGGTGAGGTCGGGCGCAAAGCCGCGCTGCACCCATGCTTCCAGTGCGGCGATGCGCGCCACCTCGATGCCGCGCCCGCCGCATTGATAGGCGTAGCTGGCATCGGTGAAACGGTCGGACACCACCCACGCGCCTCGCGCAAGCGCAGGCAGATATCAACTCGGCCAAGTGCGCCTGCCGCGCTGCAAACATCAGCAGCAACTCGGTGTCGGCATCCATGTCGCGATGCAGCAGCAGTTCGCGCAGGGTTTCGCCGAGCGGCGTACCGCCGGGTTCACGGGTGACGACGACCTCCCTGCCCTGCTGCCGCAGCCACTCGGCGACAAAGCCCAGGTGCGTGCTTTTACCGGCGCCGTCGACGCCTTCGAGGGTGATGAATTTGCCGGGAGTCGTCATCGCTGGTAGCGGTTCACCGCACGGTTGTGCGCATCGAGGTTGCTGGAAAAGACATGGGTGCCGTTGCCGCTTGCGACGAAATACAGCGCATCCGTTTTGGCAGGGTTGAGCGCCGCCTGGATCGCTGCCTCGCTCGGCATCGCGATCGGCGTGGGTGGCAGCCCGGCACGGGTATAAGTGTTATAGGGCGTGTCGGTCTGTAGATCGATCTTGCGCAGGTTGCCGTCGAAGCGTTCTCCGAGTCCGTAGATCACGGTGGGATCGGTTTGCAGGCGCATGCCCCGCTTGAGCCGGTTGACGAACACGCCGGCGATCTGCGGACGCTCGGAAGCCACCCCGGTTTCCTTTTCCACGATCGAAGCCATGATCAATGCTTCATAGGGACTTTGGTACGGCAATCCCGGCGCGCGCGTTTCCCAGGCTGCCATGAGTTTTTCGCGCTGCAGGCGATAGGCGCGACGCAGCACATCGAGGTCGGACGCATGCGGCGCATAGAAATAGGTATCCGGAAACAGCAGACCTTCGGGATGGCTTTCCTCGGCGCCGATGGCCTGCATCAGTGCGGCATCGCTCATGCCGGCGCTGTCGTTCTTCAGCAGGGGCTGCGCGGCCAGCACCGCGCGCACCTCACGCCAGTTCTTGCCCTCGATGAACTGCACGATGGCTGTCGTGACCTCGCCGCGCTGAATCTTGGCATAAAGTTCCAGCGGCGTGATCGGCTTGTCGAGCGTATACACGCCCACCTTGAGCGTTCCCGCCTTGCCCAGCAGGCGGCCCAGCAGCCAGAAGGCGCGCGCGCTGCCGATCACGCCTTCCCGCTCCAGCATCGTGCCAAGGCTGCGCAGATGCATGCCTGGAACGACGTTGACGGTTTTCGGCAACGGCTCGAAACGCAGGGGCTGCGCGGCATACCAGGCCAGCGCGCCTGTGCCCGCAAGCAGCGCCAGGCCGGCAAGCACGATCGTTCGCTTAATCCACGTCTTCATACAAGGCTTCGTTCAAGGTGGCCGTCCAGCCCGCGGGCGACCAGGTTGCGTCATCCAGCCGGGCCACCCGGCGCACACCGATCACGCTGTTGCAGATCATGACTTCATCGGCTGCGAGTATAGCCTCAGGCCGCAGTCGGACGATATGGCTGCGGATGCCCAGACGCGCCGCGGCACGCAGCAGGCGGCTCCGGGCCACGCCTGCCACCCCGCATTGGCTGAGGTCTGGCGTGAACAATTCTCCTCCGCTGACCAAAAACAGATTGCTCATCACGCCGCCCACGACCAGCCCGCTGTCGTCGCAGAGCAGGCCCTCGAAAACCTCAGGGTCATCCCACTCCGCGCGCGCCAGCACGTTCTCCAGCCGGTTCAGATGCTTGATCCCTGCCAGCCGCGGCTGGCGCGCCAGACGCAGCGTGCACCAGCGCAGCGTGACGTCGGCAGGAGCGGCGGAATCAGCATGCGGCGGCAGCGGCGAGGACAGCACGATGCGGGTGCCTGGCTTGCCGCAAGCGGGGGCATAGCCACGCGCCCCTGCTCCGCGGCTAAGCAGGATCTTGACGACGCCCTGCCCGGTTGCGGCGACCTGGCAAATTTCGGCTTGCAGCAAGGCGGCAGCCGGGCAATCCAGTGCCAGGGCCTTGCAGTCGGCGGCGAGCTTGGCGTAATGATCGGGCCACCACAGCGGCTGTCCGTCGCGCGTGCGCAGGGTGCGGAACACGCCATCGCCATAGGCGAGCCCGCGATCGAGTGCGGTCACGGTTTCCGCGGCCTGGCCGTTGACGAGGATCATGCGGATTCCAGGGCGCGCAGCAGGCCCCGGGCCTTGGCGCGCGTTTCCTCGAGTTCGCGCTCTGGGATGGAGTCGGCGACGATGCCGGCACCTGCGCGGAAGGCCAGTTCGCGCCCGCGCAGCAGGAAGCTGCGGATCAGGATATTGAAATCGAAGCTGCCGTCGTGGTTGATGTAGCCGACGCTGCCGGTATAGCTGCGGCGCGGGGCCTGCTCCAGTTCATGGATGATCTGCATGGTGCGCACCTTGGGGCAGCCGGTGATGGTGCCGCCCGGAAAGACCGCACGCAGGACGTCGAATACCCGCATTCCCTGCCGCAACTGCCCGCAGACGGTGGATTCGATGTGATGCACGTGGCGATAGCTGGCGATGTCCATCAAGGCCGCCACCTTGACACTGCCAGGTTCGCACACCCGTCCCAGGTCGTTGCGCTCCAGGTCGACCAGCATGACGTGCTCGGCGCGTTCCTTGGGGTGTGCCTGCAGGCGCGCCCGCAACGCGTCGTCTTCTGCCGCATCCTCGCTCCTGGGATGGGTGCCGGCGATCGGACGGGTTTCGAGCAGACCGTCGCGTCCAAGCCGCACCAGCCTTTCGGGAGACGAACTCACGATCGCCCAGTCTTCCATCTGCAGCAGCGCGGAAAACGGTGCGGGATTCATCTGCATCAGCCGGGAGAGCAGCGATGCAGGAACGAGCGGCCGGGTGAATTCGGCGCGCCAGCCGCGCGACAGGTTGACCTGGAACACGTCTCCCGCGCGGATGTATTCCTGGATGCGCGCGACGCCGGCCAGAAATGTGGCGGGGTCGTCTTCAGCCAGGGCGGCTTGCAGCGGCAATGCCGGAACGGGGGGCAATCCCTGCGCCAGGTCGTGCGCCATGGCTGCGAGCAGTGCCTTGCGTCCGGATTCGGCGACCAGCAGGCAGCGCCCGCTGGCACGCTCGCAGAGGATCGCGGCCGGAATGCGGGTCAGCCAGGCCAGCGGGAAATTGGCATCAGCCGCCATGCCGGCGCTGGGCTCGAACAAGCCGCCCAGTTCGTACGCAAACGCGCACAGCCAGCCGCCGACGAAAGGCAGATCCTGTGCGGTTGGCGAAACTGCGCGCGGCCGCAGCTGCATCGCCGGATGCGCCTGCAGCCCGGACAGACCTTCGCTTGAGGTGATGCGGGTGGTGTCCTGCGGGAAGGCGAACAGCACGTCCCAGCCGGTGTCGCCGCTGCTGAGGAAGAGGCCGGGATAGCGCTGCGGATTGGACGCCTGAAGCCGGGCCAGATCAGGCCGCTGTGGCCATTCCTGGATTTCCAGCGTGCTCAAGGCGGTCCGCAGCGAAGGTCAGACGCGCTTGAAGACCAGCGAACCGTTGGTGCCGCCAAACCCGAAGTTGTTCTTCAGCGCATGGTCGATCTTCATCTCGCGCGCGGTGTTGGCGCAGTAATCGAGATCGCACTCCGGATCCTGCGAGAAGATATTGATGGTGGGGGGTGAAATCTGGTGATGCACGGCCAGCACGCTGAAAATCGATTCGACCCCGCCGGCGCCGCCCAGCAGGTGGCCGGTCATCGACTTGGTCGAGTTGACCACGGCCTTGTAGGCTGCGTCGCCCAGCGCCAGCTTGATGGCATCGGTTTCGTTCTTGTCGCCCAGCGGCGTAGAGGTGCCGTGCGCATTGATGTAATGGATCTGGTCGGCATTCACGCCGGCGTCGCGCATCGCATTCAGCATCGAACGCCGTGGACCATCGGTGCTCGGCGCCGTCATGTGGTAGGCGTCGCCGCTCATGCCGAAGCCCGATACCTCGGCGTAGATCTTGGCGCCGCGCTTGATGGCGTGCTCGTATTCTTCGAGCACGAGCACCCCGGCACCCTCACCCAGCACGAAACCGTCGCGATCCTTGTCCCACGGACGACTGGCGGTCGCCGGGTCGTCGTTGCGGGTGGATAGCGCGCGTGCAGCGGAAAATCCGCCCACGCCCAGGGGAGACGTCGCACACTCGGCGCCGCCCGCTATCATCACGTCGACGTCGCCGTAGGCAATCATGCGGGCCGACAGGCCAACGGCGTGTAGGCCGGTGGTGCAGGCGGTCACGACCGCCAGATTGGGCCCTTTTATTCCATACATGATGGAAAGATTTCCGGAAATCATGTTGATGATGGATCCGGGGATGAAGAAGGGAGAAATCTTCCGCGGCCCGGACTCCATCAGTACGGAGTGGGTTTCCTCGATCAGAGGCAGGCCGCCGATGCCTGAGCCGATATTGATGCCGATGCGCTCGGCATTGGCTTCGGTGACCTCGATGCCAGAATCGCGTATGGCCTGAATACCGGCAGCCATGCCGAACTGGATGAACACATCCATGCGGCGGGCTTCCTTCGGGTTGAGGTATTGCTCGACATCGAAGCTCTTGACCTCACCTGCCATCTGCGAGGCGAAGGGTGCCGGATCGAAACGGGTAATCCGGGCAATCCCGGTGCGACCGGCAACCAGGTTGTCCCAGGCTTCGGGAATGGTGTTGCCGACAGGGGAAATGATTCCGAGGCCGGTGACGACGACGCGACGTTTGGACAAAAGTCAGTCCTTTTATTCGTTACGGAGTGAATGAATAATCAGCTCGAATGACTGTTGACGTAGTCGATCGCCTGCTGGACGGTGGTGATCTTTTCTGCATCCTCGTCGGGGATTTCGCAGCCGAATTCTTCTTCCAGCGCCATCACCAGTTCAACCGTATCGAGCGAATCCGCACCCAGGTCTCCGACAAAGGAAGACTCGTTCTTGATGTCCGCCTCGTTGACGCCCAATTGTTCGGCGACGACCTTGATTACACGCTGCACGTTTTCCATTACTGATCCTCTCTTGAAATAAGGCCTCAACAAACTTGAGGCCATGAAAATGAAGCCGGACGATTTTACCAAACTTTCCGTCCTGATTACGCCATGTACATGCCGCCATTTACATGCAGGGTGGTGCCCGAAATGTAACCCGCTGCCGGAGACGCCAGAAACGCCACGGCCTGCGCAATGTCTTCCACCGAACCCAGCCGTCCCAGCGGGATATGGCTCAACAGGGCCTGGCGCTGCGCATCGGGCAGGGCGCGCGTCATGTCGGTATCGATGAAGCCCGGCGCTACGCAGTTGACCGTGATGTTGCGGCTGCCGACCTCGCGTGCGAGCGACTTGGTGAAACCCATGATGCCGGCCTTGGCCGCGCTGTAGTTGGTCTGCCCCGCATTGCCCATCGCACCGACCACCGAGGCGATGGAAATGATGCGTCCGGCACGCGCCTTCATCATGGCACGCAGCACGGCACGGGAAAGCCGGAACACCGAGGTCAGGTTGGTCGCCAGGATGTCGTCCCACTCCTCGTCTTTCATCCGCATCAACAGGTTGTCGCGGGTAATGCCGGCATTGTTGACCAGGATGCCGATGTCGCCGAACTGGCCACCGATCGCAGCGATGACGGCATCGACTTCAGCCGCATCCGTGACGTCGAGCTTCATGCCTCCGCCCTTGACATGCGCGGCAGCGAGGTAATCGCTGATCGCCTGCGCGCCCTTTTCGCTGGTGGCGGTGCCGACCACGGTGGCACCCGCATGGCCCAGCGCCAGCGCGATCGCTTGTCCGATTCCACGGCTGGCGCCGGTCACCAGCGCCACCTGTCCCTCAAGATTCGCGCCAGGCGCGAGGCGTCCCTCCAGCATGTCGGTCTCCTTATTGATTGAGTGCGGCCTGAATGCTGGCTTCATCCACCAGCGCCAGCGTGGGCAGGCTGTCGTCGATACGCTTGCCGAGGCCCGCCAGCACCTTGCCGGGGCCGCACTCGATCACCTGTTCGACGCCTGCGTTCTTCAGTGCCTGCACGGTCTCGACCCAGCGCACCGGCGTATGCAGCTGCCTGGCCAGTGCCACGCGAATGGCCTCCGGCTCGGCATGACTTTGCACATCCGTATTGTGCAGCACCGGAATCGACGGCGCTGCGATGGTCAGTGTCTGCAAATGCATCAACAACTTCTCGGCGGCTGGCAGCATCAGCGAGGAATGCGACGGCACGCTGACCGGCAGCGGCAGCGCACGCTTGGCGCCCCGTTCCTTTGCCAGCGCCATGGCACGCTCGACCGCTGCCTTGTTCCCTGCGATCACCACCTGGCCAGGCGAATTCAGGTTCACGGCCTCGACCACCTCGCCCGCTGCCGCATCGGCGCAGACCGCATGCACGGCCTCGTCGGCCAGCCCCAGGATCGCAGCCATGGCGCCCACGCCCTCGGGAACCGCCGCCTGCATCACCTCGGCGCGATAACGCACCAGCTTGACCGCATCAGGAAACCCGAGCACGCCTGCGGCAACCAGTGCCGCGTATTCGCCGAGGCTGTGCCCTGCGAGCAGCGCAGGCTGTTCCCCTCCCATGGCCTGCCACACCCGCCAGACGGCAATGTCGGCCGCCAGCATGGCCGGCTGGGTGTTGACCGTCTGATTCAGCAGGTCCGCCGGCCCCTCGGACACCAGCGCCCACAGGTCCTGGCTGAGCGCGTCGGAAGCTTCGGAAAAGGTGAGACGCACTTCGGAGCGATCGCCCCAGCCCTGCATCATGCCAACCGATTGCGAGCCCTGCCCGGGAAACACGAATGCAATCTTCATCGTTCTATCCATGAGTGTTCAGTGAAGGCGCATGCCCGCGCTGCGGGCGTGATGCCGGAGCCAGAAACAAAAGCCGGTTTCATGCCGATACTCCGTTCAGTACTTGAGGAGCGCGGAGCCCCAGGTGAAGCCGCCACCAAACGCCTCCATCAACACCGTCTGCCCGCGCTGGATGCGGCCGTCGCGCACCGCCACGTCGAAAGCCAGCGGCACCGATGCGGCCGAGGTGTTGCCATGGCCGGCCACGGTGGTCACGACATGGTCCATGCTCATGCCGAGCTTTTTCGCGGTGGCGGAAATAATGCGGATGTTGGCCTGATGCGGCACCAGCCAGTCGATGTCGGATTTCTGCAGACCGTTGGCCTCCAGCGTTTCGTCGACGATGCGGTCGAGCGTATTGACCGCCATCTTGAACACGGCATTGCCTTCCATTCGCATCAGTGCGGGCTCCTTCATGCCGGTTGATGTGCCCGTGGTCGTGCGCAGCAACTCCTTGTGGCGGCCGTCGGAATGAATGTGTGTGGCGATGATGCCGGGTTCGCTGGACGCGCCCAGCACTACCGCGCCTGCGCCGTCTCCCCACAAAATGCAGTTGCCGCGGTCCGTCCAGTCGGTAATGCGCGACAGGGTTTCGGCGCCGATCACCAGCACATTCCTGGCGGCACCGGTCTTGATGAACTGGTCGGCTACCGACAACGCAAACACAAAGCCACTACAAACCGCCTGCAGGTCAAATGCCGGCTTGCCGTTGGTCATGCCAAGCTTGGACTGCACGATGCAGGCGGTACTGGGAAAAACCAGGTCGGGGGTGGTGGTGGCGACCAGCAGCAGGTCGATGTCGTCGACGGCCAACCCAGCCACGTCGAGTGCCGCCAGCGCCGCCCGGGTCGCCAGATCACTGGTGAACTCGCCTTCGGCGGCGATATGACGCTCACGGATGCCGGTGCGCTCGACGATCCATTGATCGTTCGTTTCGACCAGTTTCTCGAGATCAGCGTTGGTCAGGATACGGGCGGGCAGGTAGCTGCCGGTGCCGAGAATGCGGGAATAGATCAAGCGGCCACCCGTTGTTGGATTTGAATCTGGTCGGTGATGCGCTTCAGCACGTTGTTGCGAACTTCATCGCTGGCGGTTTCGATCGCGTGCTCGAACGCAAAGCGGTCGGCCGAACCATGGCTTTTCACCACGACGCCCTTGAGTCCCAGCAGCGTCGCGCCGTTGTATCGGCGCGGGTCGAGTCGGCGCTTGAAAGCGTTCAACACCGGCAAAGCCGCCAGGCCGGAGAGGCGTGTCAACCAGTTGCGCTTGAATTCGGTACGAATCGTGGTGGCAATCATCTTGGCCAGGCCTTCGGAAGCCTTCAGGGTGACATTGCCGACGAAGCCGTCGCACACCACCACATCGGTGGTGCCCTTGAAAATATCGTTGCCTTCGACGTTGCCGTAGTAATTCAGATGACTTTTACGCAGCAACTCGGCGGCCTGCTTCACCATGTCGCTGCCCTTGATATCCTCTTCGCCGATATTCAGCAGGCCCACGCTCGGGTTCGGCTTGTGCTCCACGGCCGACACCAGCATCGCACCCATGATGCCGAACTGCAGCAGATGCTCCGCCGTACAGTCGACGTTCGCGCCCATGTCCAGCATCAGGGCGTGGCCCTTGATCGTCGGCATCACGCCTGCTATGGCCGGACGGTCGATGCCAGGCAGGGTTTTCAGGACGAAGCGCGCAGTCGCCATCAAGGCGCCGGTATTGCCCGCCGATACGCAGGCGTCGGCCTCGCCGGATTTGACGAGGTCGATGGCGACACGCATGGAGGAGTCTTTTTTGCCGCGCAGCGCCAATGCGGGTGCCTCGTCCATCGCCACCACCTGACTGGCGTGTCGCACGATGAGCCGCGGGCCGGATTCGGCACGATGCGCCTTGAGTTCGGCGGCGATGATGTCCTGCGATCCGACCAGGATCACATTAAGGTCGGGATAACGTGCAAGACACCGAATCGCCGCCGGGACCGTGACATGAGGGCCGTGGTCGCCCCCCATGACATCAATGGCGACGGTGATGTATCTCATACAGCCTTAGACGTTGGCTGACTTGGATGCGCCAAACTAAAGCGCACCAGGGGATTACTCGCCTTTGGCCTTGACGACTTTGCGGCCACGGTAAAAGCCGTTGGGGCTGATATGGTGGCGCAGATGCGCTTCGCCCGTGGTCGGTTCGACGGCCAGCGGCGGGTTGGTCAGGAAATCGTGCGAGCGGTGCATGCCACGCTTGGACGGGGACTTTTTGTTCTGCTGGACTGCCATTTACTACTCCTTAAAAATCGTGGCGCCCGTATCTGGCACCAAAAGAACTCACTGCGCTCCACGTGGGGAGCATTCACCTTCTGCATGCATGGGTGCAAGCGGCAGGCTCAACAACACTTCTTCCTCAACCAGTTCGACCAGACTCAATCTCTCGCCAGGCTGAATTGCATCACAGTCGGGCAAGGCATCCAGCCGTTCCAGTTCGGCTTCGTTGCGCGCCAGGTACAACGTGCGCTCAATGTCGACCGTAAACGGCATACTCTCCAGACAGCGTTGACAGGTCAGTCCCACCTCGCCGCTGATCGATACGTGCAGAGACAGGCTGCCACGCTGATCCTCTCGTCCAACAACTCGACAGAACAGCGCGCCTTGCGTAAATTCATGGGCAAGACGCGGAAATGCAGCCACATCGGACTGGATATCCCACGACTGCTCATCCCTGCAAAAACGCCATGGATCGACTTCAACAGCCTGAAGCATGGCGAAGCACCCGGTTAAACATTAGCCCGCAATGATATGATTTCGCGTTCTTTTTGTCAAAGAAACACCAAACATCCCAACTTCAGGCGAGCCCATGCTTAAGAAAATACTGGTCGCCAACCGGGGCGAGATTGCCGTCCGTATCGTAAGGGCCTGCGCCGAACTCGGTATCAAGTCGGTTGCCATCTATACGGACGCCGATCGCCATGCGCTCCATGTCAAAAAGGCCGACGAGGCCTACCACATCGGCAAGGACCCGATCCTCGGCTATCTGAACGCCCATACGCTGGTCAACCTGGCGGCGGCGTCAGGCTGCGATGCACTGCATCCGGGTTACGGCTTCCTGTCTGAAAATCCCGACCTGGCGACTATCTGCGCGCGCCGCGGCATCCGCTTCATCGGCCCCTCGCCAGAGGTGATACGCCGCATGGGCGACAAAATCCAGGCGCGCAATGCGATGATTGCAGCGGGCATTCCGGTTACCCCTGGCTCGGACCACAATCTGGAAAACGTCGAGGAAGCGCGCACGTTGGCCAATAAAATCGGCTACCCGGTGATGTTGAAAGCCACCAACGGCGGTGGCGGGCGCGGTATCCGCCGCTGCGAAAGCGAGGCCGACCTGCTGAAAAACTACGACCGCGTGGTTTCCGAAGCCAGCAAGGCTTTCGGCAAACCCGAGGTGTTCGTCGAGAAATGCGTGGTGCGCCCCAAGCACATCGAGGTGCAGATTCTGGGCGACAACCAGGGCAACGTCATCCACCTGTTCGAGCGCGACTGCTCGATCCAGCGGCGCAACCAGAAGCTGATCGAAATTGCACCGAGCCCGCAGTTAACCGAGGCGCAGCGGCAATACATCGGCAAGCTGGCCGTACGCGCGGCCAAGGCAGTCGGCTACGTCAACGCCGGCACGGTGGAATTTCTGCTCGACCAGGACAACCAGTTCTATTTCATGGAAATGAATACACGGTTGCAGGTCGAGCACCCCATTACCGAAACCATCACCGGCGTCGACATCGTGCAGGAGCAGATCCGCATTGCCTCCGGCCTGCCGCTGCAATACAGGCAGGACGAGATCAAGTACCGCGGCTTTGCCATCGAGTTCCGCATCAACGCCGAAGACCCGAAAAACGAGTTCCTGCCCAGCCTCGGACGCATCACCCGCTACTATTCGCCGGGGGGTCCCGGAGTACGCGTGGATGCCGCGATCTACACCGACTACGTGATCCCGCCCTACTTCGATTCGATGTGCGCCAAGCTCACGGTGTGGAACCTGAACTGGGAAGCCACCATTGCACGGGGTAGCCGCGCACTCGCTGACATGCTGGTGTATGGCGTGAAAACGACGATCCCCTATTACCAGGAAATCCTCAAAAATCCCGAGTTCCGCAGCGGGCGTTTCAACACCAGCTTTGTGGACGAACACCCGGAACTCACCCAGTACACCGAAAAGAAACCGCCGGAAGTGATTGCTGCCGCCATCGCTGCCGCCATCGCCGCACATCAGGGACTGTAATTTATGGCCAAAGTACACATCACCGAACTCGTCCTGCGCGATGGTCACCAGTCGCTCATCGCCACCCGCATGCAAACCGCCGACATGCTGCCGATCTGCGGCAAGCTCGACCAGATCGGTTTCTGGTCGCTGGAAGCCTGGGGAGGCGCCACCTTCGATGCCTGCGTGCGCTTTCTGCGCGAAGACCCGTGGGAACGTCTGCGCAAGCTGCGCAAGGCATTGCCCAACACGCGCATCCAGATGCTGCTGCGCGGGCAGAACCTGCTGGGCTATCGCAATTATTCGGACGATGTGGTGCGTGCCTTCGTGCAGAAGTCGGCCGACAACGGCGTCGACGTGTTCCGCATCTTCGATGCCATGAACGACCTGCGCAATCTGCGGGTGTCGGTCGAGGCGGTGAAGGCCGCGGGCAAGCACGCCGAAGGCACCGTCAGTTACACCACCAGCCCGGTGCACAACATCCCGCACTTCGTCGACCTCGCCAGGGGACTGGCCGAGATGGGCTGCGACACCATCGCGATCAAGGACATGGCGGGCCTGCTGACCCCCTACACCGCCTTCGAACTGGTGACTGCGATTCGCGAAGCCACCAGCCTGCCCATCCATACCCACAGCCATGCCACCTCAGGCCTGGCGCACATGACGCACCTGAAGGCCGTGGAAGCCGGCGCCAGCATCATCGACACCTGCGTCGGCTCATTCGCCGAGGGCGCCAGCCATCCCACCACGCAAAGCCTGGTCGCCGCGCTCGCCGGCACCGAATACGACACCGGGCTGTCGCTGCCGCTGATCGAGGAAATCTCCGCCTACTTCAAGGAGGTGCGCAAGAAATACTGGCAGTTCGAGTCCAACTTCACCGGCACCGATACCCGCGTGCTGATCAACCAGGTGCCTGGCGGGATGATTTCCAACCTCGCCAACCAGTTGAAGGAGCAGGGCGCACTCGACAAGATGGACGCGGTGCTCGATGAAATCCCGCGCGTGCGCGAGGATCTCGGCTATCCGCCGCTGGTCACCCCCACCTCGCAGATCGTCGGCACTCAGGCGGCGTTGAACGTGTTGACCGGCGCCCGCTACAAGTCCGTCACCAACGAAGTCAAGCTCTACCTGCAGGGCCGCTACGGTCAGGCGCCCGGTCTGATCAACGAGGAAGTGCGCAAGATCGCCATCGGCGATCTCGATGTCACCACCTGCCGCCCGGCCGACCTGATGGCCGACGAACTCGACAAGCTGCGCGTCGAAATCGAAGGGCTGGCCAAGTCCGACGAGGACGTGCTGACCTACGCCATGTTTCCAGAAATCGGCAAGACCTGGCTGCAGGAGCGTGCGGCCGGCAGCCTCAGGCCCGAAACGCTGCACTCGCCCGGCAAGGTCGAACAGGCCAGCGCCCCGCGCTATGCCGCCGACGAATTCAAGATCACGCTGCACGGCGAGACCTACCACATCAAACTGTCGGGCAGCGGCCATGCGGACGCCGCGCAACGCCCCTACTTCGTGTCGATCGACGGCATCACCGAAGAAGTCCTGGTCGAAGCCCTGAACGAAGTCGCGGTGTCCAGCGGCGGCGACAGCGCACCGCGCAAAACTGCTGCCGCGCCTGCCGCCGGCCAGAAGCCTCGGCCCGCGCATCCCGGCCACGTCACTGCCGCCATGCCCGGCACCATCGTCGACTTGCTGGTCAGCATCGGCCAGAGCGTCAAGGCCGGCGACGGCGTGCTGGTGATCGAGGCGATGAAAATGGAGAACGAGGTGCAGGCACCGATCTCCGGAATCGTGATCAGCATATTCGCCAAAAAGGGCGATGCGGTGACACCCGACATGGCGCTGGTCGAGATCCAGCCCGAATGACGCAACTGGTTCTGGCCTCCACTTCGCGCTACCGGCGCGAACTGCTGTCGCGCCTGCACATACCGTTCGAGGTGATGTCGCCAGATGTCGACGAAACCCCGTTGCCGGGAGAGACCCCTTCGGCCACCGCGCTGCGCCTGTCAGTGCTGAAAGCGCAGGCTGCTGCGGCCGCTTATCCCGACGCCCTCATCATCGGCTCCGACCAGGTGTTGATGCTGGACAGCGAACAACTCGGCAAGCCCGGCAACTTCGACAAAGCCCTTGCACAACTGAAAAAAATGCAAGGCAAGGCGATGGTGTTCCACACTGCGCTGACGCTCATGAACAGCGGCACCGGCCGTACCCAGACGCGCGACGTGCCGACCGTGGTGCATATCCGGCCGCTCACCGATGCGCAGATCACGGCCTATCTGCACAAGGAGAAACCTTACGATTGCGCCGGCTCGGCCAAGAGCGAGTCGCTCGGCATCGCCCTGATGACGCGCATGGACAGCCCCGACCCCACTGCATTGATCGGCCTGCCGCTGATGGCGCTGACCGAGATGCTCGGCAACGAAGGCGTCGACGTCCTGACCTGGCAATCGGTGTAATTCTACGTGGCCACCCTCTACCTGATTCCCGTCCCGCTGGGGCCGGTCAGTCCGGACGCCTGCCTGCCTGCGGACACCCTCGCGGTCGCACGTCGTCTTGAACACTTCGTGGTCGAGCGCGCCAAGACCGCACGCGCGCATCTGAAAGCGATGGGCCATCCGCTGCCGATCCAGGCGTTGCAGATCGAGGAACTCAACGAACACACCCCGGCCGCCTCCATCCCGCCGCTGCTGGCGCCGCTCAAGGCCGGATACGACGTCGGCCTGCTGTCCGAGGCGGGCTGCCCCGCCGTGGCCGACCCTGGTGCCGCGCTGGTCATGGCAGCGCACCGCGAAGGGATTGCAGTCATCCCACTGATCGGGCCGTCGTCGATTCTGCTGGCGCTGATGGCTTCAGGCCTTGGCGGTCAGCGCTTCGCCTTCCACGGCTACCTGCCCGCCAAGGAACCCGAACGCAGCCAGAAAATTCGCGAACTGGAAAAAACCGCACGTCGCGACCGCGCCACCCAGCTGTTCATCGAAACGCCCTACCGCAGCGTGGTGCTGCTGGACGCGCTGGCCGCCACGCTGTCACCCGACACGCTTATCAGCGTCGGTGCGGACCTCAGTATGCCGGGTCAGTTGATCCAGACCCGCAGCGCGAAAAACTGGCGCGGCCAGACCGCTGCGGTCAAGGACAGGCTGGCGGTGTTCGGGATCGGAGTTTAGATTTTCAGAATTGCAGCCAGTCGAGACGCAGCGTCGTCTTTTCGCCGGACTCCGTCTGCGCTGTCAGCCACTCCGCGCCTTTGCTTGTGTACACATCCAGCGGCAACAGCCGCTGAACACCTGTCTGGTCGCCTGTCGTCACGTTGACGTCCAGCCATTGCCGCGTCAGCGCGGCAAATTCCAGGCGCTCGTGATCGGCGCAGGCGATCGATCGGTAGTCGCTCAACGCAGGACCACGCCCGCTTTTTCGAACGGGGTCCAGGCCTTGGCCAGGGTCGCCCCCAGACGACCGACCAGGCGCTCGGCCAGGCCTTCCTGCTGCGTGTAGTCGACGATGTCTTCGGCCTTGATGACGTCGCGCGCGACCGACTCGAGGTTGCCCAGACCGTCCGCCAGGCCAAGCTGGATGCTCCTCTCTCCGCTCCACACCAGGCCGCTGAACATGTCGGGCGTTTCCTTCAGGCGCTTGCCACGGCCTTGCCGGACAACCTTGATGAACTGGCCATGAATTTCCTCGAGCATTTGCTTGGCATACGCTTCCTGCCTGGGGTCGGCCGGCGAGAACGGGTCGAGAAATCCCTTGTTGTCACCTGCCGTAAGCAGGCGGCGGTCTACGCCGAGTTTCTGCATGGTGCCGGTAAACCCGAAACCATCCATCAACACGCCGATGGAACCGACGATGCTGGCCTTGTCGACAAAAATCTTGTCGGCACCGGCGGCGACGTAATAGCCACCCGAAGCGCAGATGTCGTCCACCACGGCATACAGCGGAATCTTCGGATGCAGCGCGCGCAACCGCCTGATCTCGTCGTAAATCTGTCCAGCCTGCACCGGGCTGCCGCCGGGACTGTTGATGCGCAGGATCACGCCTTTGGTCTTCTTGTCCTCGAACGCGCCCTGCAGGCTGCCGATGATCGAATCGGCGCTGGTATCGTCGGCTGCGATCACGCCCTGCAAATCGATCAGCGCGGTATGGGCCTTGGGGATGGAGACGCCATCCGAGCCGAACCAGTCAGCCACCATGAACAGCACGATGAAGAGATACAGAAAGCCGAGCGTCTTGAACAGGATGCTCCAGTGACGGCTGCGGCGTTGCTCCTGGATTGCCGACAGCGCCAGCTTTTCGAGCACCTCGCGCTCCCAGTTTGTCGGGGCGGGTTTTTCTTGTTCATTCATTGCGTTCTTCCATCACAAAAATATGGCCGTCACGCTCGACGACCGGGACAGGGATCAGGCCACGGCCCGCGCAGCGCCCGCCGACACATTGCCCGTTAGCCGGGTGGTAGAGCGCGCCGTGGGTGGAGCAGATCAAGTATAGCTGCGAGTCATCGAAGAATTCGCCTTCCTGCCAGTCGAGTTCCACCGGCACATGGCCGCACTGATTGAGAAAGGCATGCGGCCGACCGTCGAAGCGCACCACGAAAGCCGATTGAGGCTTGCCGGCGCGTACCAGTTCGAAGCGCACGCCTTTGCCCCGTTCTGCCAGATCACCCGCGGCGCAGATCAGGCGTTCGCGTTCAGCCATGCATGCACCTCGGCAAAGCTGTTCATCAGGGCCAGTGGTGCATGCGGCTGCAGGTCGTTTGCCTCGTGCGCGCCGTAGGTCACGCCCAGGCTGGCGACGCCGGCGTTCGACGCCATCAGCAGGTCGTGGCTGGTATCGCCGATCACCAGCGTCCGCGCTGGATCGGCAGCGAGTTCATCGATCAGTTCCAGCACCATCGCCGGATGCGGCTTGGAATGCGTCTGATCGGCGCAGCGCGTGGCGGCGAACCAGGCGCCGAGACTGCTGGCTTCGAGTGCACGGCTGAGCCCGAGGTGGCTCTTGCCGGTGGCCACTGCCAACTGGAAACCGTTTGCATGCAGATTCCGGATTCCACTCGCCACGCCCTCGAACAGGGGGATATGGGCATCGCGGCCCAGATAATAATGGCGATAGCGCTCGACCAGCTTCGGGTAGTCGTCGGCCGGCAGATCCGGCAACAGGGTCTGCAGCGCCTGGATCAGGCCCAGGCCGATGATCTGACGCGAGGCACGCTCGCTCGGTACGGGCTGGCCGATATCCTCACAGGCGCGTTGGATCGAATCGACGATCACCCCGGCGGAATCCATCAGGGTGCCGTCCCAGTCGAAAATCAGCAGGTCATAGTGCTTGGGCATTCAGGGTATCCAGAAAATTAGCCAAATCATCGGGTAGCGGCGCTTCGACCAGCATGCGTTCGCCCGAAATGGGATGCTCGAAAACGAGTTGGGCCGCATGCAGAAACATGCGTTTGAGCCCGTGTTTCGACAAGGATTTGTTCAGTTCGAAATCGCCGTACTTGTCGTCGCCCGCTATCGGAAACCCGAGATGCGAGGCATGGACGCGAATCTGATGGGTTCGGCCGGTTTTCAGTTCCGCTTCCAGCAGGGTGAAATCCTGAAAACGCTGCTGACGGCGAAAAATGGTGTGCGCGGTCTGCCCGTCGTCGCGCACCGTGACGCGCTTTTCGCCATTGTCGTCCACCCGTTTGTGCAGCGGCAGCTTCACATGCTGCACCGGATTCGGCCAGCGCCCGGCCACCAGCGTCAGATAGCGTTTCTCGATCTTGCCGTCGCGCATCGCGGCGTGCAGTCCGACCAGGGCACGCCGTTTCAGCGCGATCAGCAGCACACCCGAGGTTTCGCGGTCGAGCCGGTGCACCAGTTCCATATAGCGGCACTCCGGCAGTTCCAGCCGCATTTGTTCGATCACCCCGCGCGAAATGCCGCTGCCGCCGTGTACTGCCATGCCTGCAGGTTTGTTCAATGCAATCAATGCTTCATCACGATAGAGGATGCGCGGCAGCAGCCGGATGCCGCCCTGCGGCAGATGGGTGGCAGGGGTGATGACCGGCGCGGCGACGCGCACCGGCGGAATCCGCACTTCGTCACCCAGTTTCAGCCGATAGCTGACCTCGACGCGGCCGCCGTTGATGCGCACCTCGCCGCTGCGCACCATTTTGTAGATGCGGCTTTTGGGCACGCCTTTCAGCAAGGTCATCAGAAAGTTGTCCAGACGCTGGCTGTCCGCGCTGTCGTCGATCTTCAGCCGCCGGACCGAATCTTTCTCTAAGTCATTCATTTTCATATACACTACCGCCGGTTCAGGCCGAGTTTTGCCTGTCCAAATTGGATACCACGCCGGTTACAACGCTCACCGGCTGCCGCCTGCCCGGCCCGTCTGGATTCCTGCCGCGATTACGAAATGTTGCGGACAGTCGAAACCACCCGCCCCGCCAGTCGGCAAAGCAGCGATGTTATCAATGACGCGACAACAAGCATACGAAATATGTGTTCACGCCAAGGCCATGCCCTGGCGGGAATCGGAAAGACCGCCCCGGCCCTGCTGGGTGTCACTCTCCAGGAACAGGACAACTATCCATGCCATTTCACCCAACCCAATCCGTGATCGCATGAGTCGCTGACATTCAGCGGCAGTCTGGCCTGTCCCGTATGCGCGCGCGCGGGAGCAAACAATGAAGCGCATGCTTTTCAACGCAACCCAGGCGGAAGAACTCCGGGTTGCCATCGTCGAGGGCCAGAAGCTCGTCGACCTTGACATCGAGTCCGCCAGCAAGGAACAACGCAAGGGCAATATCTACAAGGGTGTCATCACCCGCGTCGAGCCCAGCCTCGAAGCCGCATTCGTCGATTATGGCTGCGAACGCCACGGTTTCCTGCCGTTCAAGGAAATCGCCCGCACCTGCCTGCCCGGCAACGGCCGCGTCCCGGAAAACCTGAAAGAAGGCCAGGAACTGCTGGTCCAGGTGGAAAAGGACGAGCGCGGCAACAAGGGCGCGGCCCTTACCACCTACGTCTCGCTGGCCGGCCGCTACGTCGTGCTGATGCCGACCAACCCGCGCGGCGGCGGCGTATCGCGACGGATCGAGGGTGAAGAGCGCAACGAACTGCGCGATACCCTGGCGCAGCTCGAGATTCCCGAAGGCATGAGCCTGATCGCCCGTACCGCGGGCATCGGACGCACCGCCGAGGAATTCCAGTGGGACCTGAACTACCTCTTGAGCCTGTGGAAGGCCATCGACGGCGCCTCGTCGTCGCAAAAAGGCGCTTTCCTGATCTACCAGGAAGGCAGCCTGGTGATCCGCGCCATCCGCGACTACTTCTCGGCGGACATCGGCGAACTGCTGGTCGACACCGAGGACATCTTCGAACAGGCGCAGCAGTTCATGGCGCACGTGATGCCGGCCAACGTCAACAAGGTCAAGCTCTACCGTGACGACGTGCCACTGTTCTCGCGCTTCCAGATCGAACACCAGATCGAGTCGGCGTTCTCGCGCCAGGTCAACCTGCCGTCCGGCGGTGCCATCGTGATCGACCACACCGAAGCGCTGGTATCGGTCGACGTCAACTCGGCGCGCGCCACCAAGGGCAGCGACGTCGAACAGACCGCCTACAACACCAACCTCGAGGCGGCCGACGAAGTCGCACGCCAGATGCGCCTGCGCGACCTGGGTGGCTTGATCGTGATCGATTTCATCGACATGGAAAACCCCAAGCATCAGCGCGAGGTCGAGAACCGCCTGCGCGATGCCCTGCATCACGATCGCGCCCGCGTGCAGACCGGCAAGATCTCGCGCTTCGGCCTGCTGGAAATGTCGCGCCAGCGGCTGCAGCCCTCGCTTGGCGAGACCAGCTACAACCCCTGCCCGCGCTGCCACGGCACCGGCCACATCCGCGGCACCGAATCGTCAGCGCTGCATATCCTGCGCATCCTGCAGGAAGAGGCGATGAAGGAGAACACCGGCGCCGTGCATGTGCAGTTGCCGGTCGACGTCGCGACTTTCCTGCTCAATGAGAAGCGTGTCGACATCCACACGATGGAATCGCGGCTCAAGGTCAATGTGGTGATGATCCCCAACATCCACATGGAAACTCCGCACTACACCATCACCCGTCTGCGCCACGACGAACTGAACCAGGGCGACGCCAGCGAGCCGAGCTACAAGATGGCGACGCTGCCGGAAGCCGAATCCAGCTATGAGGCTGCCCAGGCCGCCGTCCCCGGGCGCCCCGAAGCCGCAGTCAAATCGATCGCACCGCCGCAGCCCGCACCGGTTGCACGGCCGGTCGTTGCGGCACAGGTCCCGGAGCAATCCGGCCTGTTCAACCGCATCTTCGGCTGGTTCAAGAAGTTGGGCGAGGAAGCGCCTGCGGCCGAAGCCACGCCAGCAGCAGAGCCGGTGGCCGCCATTACACGACGCGATCGGCCGAGCGAGCGACGCGAGCGCAAGCCCGGCCAGCGTCGCGGCCGTGGTGAAGGACGGGGCGAGCCCCGCAATGGCGAAGCCCGCCAGCAGGAACCGCGTCAGAGCGAAAACCGCGAGGGCCGTGAAGCCCGCGGCAGCGAACAGCCCAAACAGCCGCGTCCGCCACGCCAGCCGAAGCCGCGCCCCGAGACCGAAGCCGCACCGCGCGTAACGGAACCGGCCGAAGCTCCGCGCGAAGCCGGCGCCGAGGAAAAACGCGAGCCACGCAGCCGCCGCGGACGCGGCAACCGTCGCCCGCGCGAAACCCGTCCGCAAGCGGCAGAGGCTGGCGGAGCCAGTGGACCGCACGCCGTCATCGAACTCGCCGGCTTCCGCGCGATCATAGAAATCGCACGCAAACCCAAGCCAGCGCCCGTAGCGGTGGCTGCATCTCCCACTCAGCAACCCCTGCAACTGGAAACCGTTGCCGCGCCGAGCGCGCCGCTACCAGGCGCGGTCACCGCCTCACCCGCCGACATCCTGGCAGACCTTGCGACAAGCAAGGCCAACCTGCAACAGGTAGAAACCCAGGCGGCTTCACCGGTCACAAGTGAAAGTGGCGAAGCGGGACGTCCACGCCGCCGCCGCCGTCCCACGGTCAAGCCAGAGGCCGAGGCAGTCAGCCTGATGCAGGTGGAAACCGCCTCGTCCGCGAGCGTTCCCCCGGTTGAAGTCGCAACGCCGGACAAGCCGCATCCCACCCGGCGCCGCTCGCGGCCGCAGGCGAGCCAAGCGCAGGAACCGCTGGTACAGGTGGAAACGCACACGGATTGATCCGCACCCCTGCCAACGACAAGGGCCGCATTTTGCGGCCCTTGTCGTTGGCGCATGATCAGGCAACCGTTATCAGGTTCCTTGCCGCAGCTTCACCTGCGTCCCTTCGGTAATGTCGCGGATCAGCCCCTTCACCGCATCCTCGATCATGTCGAGGTTCTCCTCGAATCCCTGGGCACCTCCGTAATACGGGTCGACCACGTCGAGGTTCGGGTACTTGCGGCTGAACGACAGCAGGCGCCGGATCTTGTGGTGGTGGCATGCCGGGGCCTGCCGGATCAGTTTGCTGTAATTGTCGCCATCCATCACCAGGATGTAATCGAAGGCCTCGAAGTCGTTTTCAGACACCTTGCGGCCACGCAACTGGCTGATGTTCGCGCCACGCTGGCGCACCGCCTGCTGTGCGCGCGGATCCGGCGGTGCGCCGACATGGTAGGCATGAGTGCCCGCCGAATCAGCCGTGACATGCCGATCCAGTCCCGCCTCCTCAACAGCCTTGCGGAACATGCCTTCCGCCATCGGCGAACGACAAATATTGCCCATGCACACAAAAAGTACTTTAGTCATGAATCGTGTTCTTCCACTCCAAATAACACCTGCTTGAGTTCCTTCAACTGGTCGCGAAGTTCCGCTGCCTTTTCGAATTCCAGATTCCGGGCTGCATCCAGCATCTCTTTTTCCAGCTTCTTGATCCTTTTGGTCAGCGTCTTGTCATCCAGCACCTTGTACGCGGCCACCGTCTGCGCAGCCTTGAGTTCCTGGCGTGCTGAGTCGGCATCGTACACGCCATCGATGATGTCCTTGATGCGCTTGATCACGCCGCGCGGCGTGATGCCGTGCTCGGCGTTGAAGGCGATCTGCTTGTTGCGGCGGCGCTCGGTTTCGTCCATCGCGCGGCGCATCGATTCGGTGATCTTGTCGGCATACAGGATCGCGCTGCCGTGCAGATGGCGGGCGGCGCGGCCAATGGTCTGGATCAGCGAGCGCTCGGAACGCAGGAAACCCTCCTTGTCGGCATCCAGAATGGCCACCAGCGACACTTCCGGAATGTCCAGGCCCTCGCGCAACAGGTTGATGCCGACCAGCACGTCGAATTCGCCCAGCCGCAAGTCGCGGATGATCTCGACGCGCTCGACTGTGTCGATGTCCGAATGCAGGTAGCGTACCTTGATGCCGTGCTCGGCGAGGTAATCGGTGAGGTCCTCGGCCATGCGCTTGGTCAGCGTGGTCACCAGTACGCGCTCGCCGACGGCAATGCGCTTTCGCGCCTCGGACATCAGGTCGTCGACCTGGGTCCCCACCGGCCGCACCTCGACCACCGGGTCGACCAGTCCGGTCGGGCGCGCCACCTGCTCGACCACCTGGCCGGCGTGCTCGGCCTCGTACTTCGCCGGGGTCGCCGAGACGAACACCGTCTGCGGCAGCAGTGCCTCGAACTCCTCGAACTTGAGCGGGCGGTTGTCGAGCGCTGACGGCAATCTGAAACCATAATCGACCAGGTTTTCCTTGCGCGAGCGGTCGCCCTTGTACATGCCGCCGACCTGCGTCACGGTGACGTGCGACTCGTCGATAATCATCAGCGCATCCTTCGCCAGGTAGTCGATCAGCGTCGGCGGCGGCTCGCCCGGCTTGCGACCCGACAGATGGCGCGAGTAGTTCTCGATGCCCTTGCAGAAACCCAGCTCGACCATCATCTCGATATCGAAGCGGGTGCGCTGCTCCAGCCGCTGCGCCTCGACCAGCTTGCCGTTGGCGTAGTACCACTCCAGCCGCTCGCGCAGTTCGACCTTGATCTGCTCGATGGCGCGCAGCGTCGTCTCGCGCGGCGTCACGTAATGGCTGGACGGGAACACGGTGAAGCGCGCCACCTTCGACAGGATCTGCCCGGTCAGCGGGTCGAACAGGTGCAGCGTTTCCACCACGTCGTCGAACAGTTCGACGCGGATCGCGGTTTCCGCGTGTTCCGCCGGAAAGATGTCAATGACGTCGCCACGCACCCGGAAATGGCCGCGCGAGAACTCGATGTCGTTGCGTTCGTACTGCATCTGCGTCAGCCGCGTGATGACGTCGCGCTGGCTCATTTTTTCGTTCTCGCGCAGCAACAGGATCATGCTGTGGTAGTCGGACGGATCGCCGATACCGTAGATCGCCGACACGGTCGCGACGATCACGGTATCGCGTCGCTCCAGCAACGACTTGGTCGCGCTCAGGCGCATCTGCTCGATGTGCTCGTTGATGCTGGAGTCCTTTTCGATGAACAGGTCGCGCGCCGGCACATAGGCTTCGGGCTGGTAGTAGTCGTAATACGAGACAAAATACTCGACCGCGTTTTCCGGAAAGAACTCGCGCATCTCCGAATACAGCTGCGCAGCCAATGTCTTGTTGGGCGCCATGATCAGCGCCGGCCGCCCCACCTGGGCGATCACGTTGGCCATGGTGAAGGTCTTGCCCGAACCGGTCACCCCGAGCAGCGTCTGATAGGCCAACCCGTCCTCGATGCCCTCGATCAGCCTGGCGATGGCCTGCGGCTGATCGCCTGCCGGTGGAAACGGCTGGAACAAACGAAACGGGCTATTGGGGAAGGTAACGAACACAGGTAAAATCGTGCGGCAAAAAAACCCGTTGATAGTAGCATTTCCGCTCCAGTGGAGCGCTGAAGGAAACCCAGTGGAACTCTCCCGTCGCGTACAGGCCATCAAGCCCTCCCCCACCCTGGCCGTCACCGCCCGCGCCGCTGCGCTCAAGGCAAGCGGCCGCGACATCGTCGGTCTCGGCGCCGGCGAACCGGATTTCGACACGCCCCAGCACATCAAGGATGCGGCCATCGCGGCGATCAACAGCGGTTTCACCAAATACACGGCGGTGGACGGCACCCCCAGCCTGAAGGCGGCGATCATCGCCAAGTTCAAGCGCGACAACGGCCTCGACTACACGCCCAAGCAGATTCTGGTCTCGTGCGGCGGCAAGCAGAGCTTCTTCAACCTGGTTCAGGCCGTGGTCAACGCCGGCGACGAGGTGATCATTCCCGCGCCCTACTGGGTGTCGTATCCCGACATCGTCATTCTGGCCGATGGCAAGCCGGTCATCGTCGAAGCCGGCATCGAACAGGGCTTCAAGATCACGCCGGCGCAGCTGGAGGCGGCGATCACCCCGAAGACCAAACTATTCGTCATCAACAGCCCGTCCAATCCCACCGGTGCGGTGTACAGTGGCGACGAACTTGCCGCGCTCGGCGAGGTGCTGCGCCGTCACCCGCAGGTGCTGATCGCGACCGACGACATGTACGAGCACATCCGGCTGAACGATGTGCCGTTCGTCAACATCCTCAACGTCTGCCCCGACCTCTACGACCGCACCCTGGTGCTGAACGGCGTATCGAAGGCCTACTCGATGACCGGCTGGCGCATCGGCTACGCAGCCGGCCCGGAAGCCATCCTGCGCGCGATGACCAACGTGCAGTCGCAATCCACCTCCAATCCCACATCGATCTCGCAGGTCGCGGCCGAAGCCGCACTCAACGGCGACCAGGGCTGCATCACGCCGATGCTCGACGCCTTCAAGGCGCGCCACCGCTTCGTCGTCGACGGTCTGAACGCCATCCCCGGCTTCAAGTGCGTGGACAGCGGCGGCGCCTTCTATGCCTTTCCCGATGTGCGCCCCGCGATCATGGCGCTGCTGGCCCGCGACGTGATCGATGCGCCGACCGACATCGCGTTTTCCGAATATCTGCTGGATAGCGCCGACGTCGCCGTGGTCCCTGGCTCGGCTTTCGGCGCCGAAGGCTATATCCGGCTGTCGTTCGCCACGTCGCAGGCCAACCTGGAAAAGGCGCTCAAGCGCATCGCGCAGGCGCTGGCCTGAACGCTGGCCCGCCGCTGCGTATGCAGTTAGGCTAGCCCCATGCGTACCCCCGCCCTGCCCCCCACGCGCGGCACCTTGAGCTGGCTGCTGCAGCTTGCCTACACCACCCTGCGGCTGTTCGGCCAGAACGGGCTGAAGAACCATGCCGCGGCGACGGCATTCTATTTTCTGCTCTCCGCCACCCCGCTGCTGCTGCTGCTGAGCTACGCCCTGCAGCTGCTGGGGCACATCGCAGAGAACTCGGCACCAGCCACCATCCTCATGGCTGCGCTCTACGACCAGATGCAACTGGAAAGCCTCACCGCGCTCGGCTTCATACCGCGACAGGCCCAGCTCGCCGCCGGCGGCGTCGGCCTCGTCACCCTGGTGCTGTCGTCGCGCGGGCTGGTCAACGCGGTGCATGGCGCATTCCGCATCATCTTTCCCGACCCGAGCAAGCGCAACCTGGTGGTGTCCTGGGTATTGCCGCTCGTCATCCTGCCGGTGCTGTTCCTGCTGATGGGCGTGGCCGCACTGGCGCAGACCACCCTGGGTTTCCTGGCGCAGAACGACTTCATCGGCGTGAGCAGCGCCCTGGTGTTGCGGACGCTCAACGCGATGTTCGAATTTGCCATGGTATGGGGGTTGCTGTTCGCGGCCTACTGGCGGCTGCCGTTGCGGCATCCCCACGCGCGCGACGCGGCCAGATTCTCGTTTGCCGCAACCGCGAGCATGGCGCTGCTGCTCATGGCCTTTGGCGCGTTCTTCAAGCTGGAGAATTACCTCAGCCTCTACGGCGCGTTGGGCAGCGTGGTGTTCGTGCTGATCGGGGCTTTTTTCGCCTTCCTGCTGTTGTATTTTTGGGCCCAGGCGCTGTATGCCTATGGCAAGGCCGACATCGACGCCCTGGAAAAGCTGTTTCTCGGCAGCAGCGGCGAAGGCGCCAGCAAGCTCGAAGCCTATGTTTTCGGCGACACCAACCGATTGCTGGAGAAATATGGCGAAGTCCATCCTGCAGGACATACCCTGATCGCGGAAGGCGATGACTCGCGCACCGCCTATTTCCTCTATGCCGGCCGTGCCGACGTCTACAAGGACACAGAAAGCGGACGCCGCCGGCTCGGCGAACTCAACGAAGGCCAACTGTTTGGCGAGATGGCCTACCTGCTGAACGAGACAGCGCACCGCCTCGGTGGTGGCCAACACCGAGATCACCGTGCTGGCGCTGCCGCCGCAGATCATGGAAGAACTGATGCAGCATTCCGCCCCGCTGTCGCGCCGCATCATCGATACCCTGTGCCAGCGGCTGGAGCGAATGAATCTGGCGAGTCCCCATTGAACCGGGTTGCCCCACACGTTGCCTGAAACACGCTTCAGGGGCGAAATGGGGTAAAACAGGCGCGCGGAGCTTGACCGATCAGGCCGCCGACACTAGAATTCGCGCTTTCCTATTCCCCGATAGCTCAGTTGGTAGAGCGACGGACTGTTAATCCGCAGGTCCCTGGTTCGAGCCCAGGTCGGGGAGCCAGATAATTGAAGGCCCACATCACTGTGGGCCTTTTTCATTTCTCGATCGAGGTTGGCAGAGGTGCATTTAGCAGGGCCTAATACCGCTATTCCCTCCAGCAATCAAATCTGTTTCTCAAGCTACCAGGACCAACGCATACCGCCCCAGATGTCAGACATAAGCCGGATGAGGCTGCTGCTCGATATATGGGCTTGAATCATCAGAACTCAAAGCCAAGCTTGATACTGCCACTTTGATTCTCGGTGCTTTGCCCGAAACCGCCTTCGTAAAGCAGACGAACTTGGTAGCCTTTATGGGAGTTGAAATTCAGCCCGGCCGCAACCGTAGCGACCACATCATCCCGCTCAGAGGTCAGGCTGATTCGCTGGTTCGGATTACCTCCATTGGGCAGGGACATTTCAAATGTAGGGTCGTTAAGGGCGAAACGCGCCCCAACTTCGGCATAGGCCTGATACGCAATACCCTTGTCATCGAATGATTTGTTTATCCGCAAGGCAGGATGGAGGTCCGCAAGGAAATTCGTGCCAGGGTGCACTTCGATATCCAAGGCTCCCGCGCCTGTTTCCTGGTAGCCATAGTCATGTATCCAGGCAAGGTCCAGATCAAGGCGCGGGATGATGTCCAACGAACCCGATTGAAACATGCGTCCACCACTGATACGCGTAGCCACTGAAGTTGCCTTGTGATCTGACGAAGCGGTAAGCCATGCTGCCTGCCGTCTTGCATCCGCCTCCCCATAGCTGAACCCAACCGAGAAGTTACCGAACACGGGCCCTTTTTGATATTTGGCAATGCCACCGGCGTTCACCCGGTAGCCATCACTATGGCCGCTCAGGCTGTCAAATGTAACGTCCTCATATCCTCCAGCCCACCCCAGGAACACATTATCGGCCACCCCTTGCTGGCGCCCAAAGCTCAAGATCTTGCTGGTCTGGCTCTGATCGCCATCGCGCAGGCTGTATTTCATCAATGTAGCCTTGCCCCAGTTACAGTCCACCTGGGCAATGGGCGCATATTTCGACGAGAAGTCGTTGCAGCTTTGCATGCTGTCCAAATGTGTCGTTGCGGACGCCATGGCGGTCTGTACAACACCAAAGTGCGCATCGGCATTCAAAGTTGAAAGCGCCTTCTCCAGGTCGTTGATCGTGGTGGCATTGGCTGCGTCCAGGAGTACTGGGGTCAGCGACGAATCGCCTTCCAATGTTGGCAGATGCGTCATGGCAAGGCCGGCCAACTGTCCATAATTGCCGGTGAGCCCCGCGCGTGTGTAATCCACGTCAACGCTTTGAAGCGTTATGCTGTTCTGGTCCACCGCATAACCATAAACAGTGGAAAGCGTGCCGCCGGACATAAAGCCGATGTGAGGGAGCCCATTAAGTGTTACCAATGTGACAGGTGAAAAATTACTGGAAGGGAGTGCTGTCAGCACTGGCATTACCGAGCCTTGTTCCGCGTCTATCCACTCCACTTGCAGGACATCGCTGCCCGGTCCATTCGGGTTGACACTTAGAAAATGACGCCCTCCTTCAAGAATATTGTAATTCCATGGCCCAACCATCGAGCCATGCATTGCCCCCCCAGCGTTTGTTACTGCTGGCAGGATAAAAGTAGGTGGGTTGGAACTATATTGTGCGGCGTAAGCACTCTTCATGGCATCAGTAGCCCCGATGTTGCCAAAAACCTGGCCATTTGCATTTATCGCCACATTTGTGGCCAACTGGCCGGACAGAAGAGCCCATTTGTTTTGTGCATTGACACTACCCGATATCTCGACGACGGCAGGGCCTAGGGTGTCGTCACCAATGCTGATGGCACCCGCTGCGTTGCCACTGGCTGTAATCGAACCTGCCTGACCTACGGTGATTTGTGTTGTTGCGTCTGTAGTCAGTGCCGGACTGCTGTTGACGGTACGAACCCCCCAGGCGTTGCTGCCGCTGACTTGAACCCCACCGTTGACTGCGACATTGACCGCATTCGTTGCGGTTGAATTGGCATAGGCTCGAATGCCATCACTCCCGGCACCGGTGGTGCTGATAGTGGCGCCTGGATTGACCGTGACGCCAACAGACCCATTGACGACCAGACCAAAAAAGAAAGGCGTAATGATCTCGCTTTCGTATAGCTGGACGCCTTGGGTATCCAGCACGCCCAGACTATTGACCCGGCTCATTGCCAGAATGCCGTACGCGTTATTCCCGCTGGTTGCTATCGAGCCAAACAGGTTGACGTCGACATTCCCGGAGCTCGATTGCGCTACGAACTCCAGAGAGGGCACTGCATAGCTGGTCTGGATATTCTTGGCAAGTTGCGAGGCATCGTCCGGCACGAGCACCAGCCCGCCGCCAGCGCCCGCCGATTGGGCGACGATGCCGTGAGATCCATCGCCGCTGGTTTTAATGGTGATGATATTTGCGTCAGAAACAGTTACCGCCCCCCCTTTGCCCCGATCCCCTGAGGTGGAGATATCGAATGGATTGGTGATACCAAGTGACGAGGGGCCCAATTTGCCCGTGCCAATCGAACCGCCACCCCCGCCTATGGATTGGGCGAGAATGCCCGGAGAGACGGCACCGCTGGAATAGATCGTTCCTGCTGCCGTGATAGCTACACTCCCCCCGTCCCCGCCATTGCCGCCATTACCGCCAATCGCCAGCACTTTTGCCGAGTCAGAGGACGACACGCCACCGTGGCCGCCGCCGCCGCCAATGGATTGGGCATGAACAACCGGCGCTGCATCCCCGCTGGCAGAAAAATCCGCATCGAGAGTGATGTTGACCTCGCCTCCATCGCCTGCTGCGCCGCCAGAACCTCCCAAACCAAAACTTGCAGTCCCTTCCGTCCCAACGCCTGACTGGGCGCCAAGCCCGCCGCCCCCGCCTATCGATTGTGCAAATATTGCCGAGGAGCCATGGCCTGAAGTCGCAATATCCGAATTTAGCGTCATAACAACGCCACCCCCTGATCCGGAGGCGCCTTCGGAGCCGCCGATGGAAACCAGAATACTCTTCTTTGCCTGTTTGTTTATTGGATGGATGCTGGACGCCGCAAGGCCGCCGGTGCCGCCTCCGCCGCCGACCGATTGAGCCAATATCCCGTAGGAATAATCGCCCTGGGTGACGATTGAACCTGCATCAACGGCAGTTTGGATAGTGATCTTGTTGCCATTGCCACCGGCGCCCCCCTTGCCTCCGACACTCATGTTCAGGCCGTTGGAATCCACGCCAAGTATGCCGTCGGCATAAGCGGTGCCACCAGCTCCGCCACCGCCACCGATGGATTGCGCATGAATGCCATGTGATTGGTGGTTCTCGGTGTTGATCGTGCCGCTGCTATTGAGAATCACTGAGACAGAAGACGCGTCGCCCCCAGTGCCGCCCTTGCCACCCACGCTTACAGAGGATTGGAAGCTGGAGGGGCTCTCGTCATCCGTTCCATTGGCGTCTTTATTGTTGAGCCAGTTCTGGAACTTGGCATTGACCGCCTGTGCCGTGGAAAGAAAACTGGCAGGTTCGGGCGTGGTGGGCATATTCGTTGATACCGCAAAACTGTGCGCATTCCCGCCCACGCCGCCGCCGCCGCCAATCGACTGGGCATGAATCGCCGAGGACTGAACGCCGGTGGTGTGAATGGTGCCGGCATTGGCGGTGACCGAGACGTCACCGCCGGTTTGTCCATTGCCGGCCGCGCCCCCCACTGCAACAGAGGCAGAGAAGTTTTGACCCGCATCACCGGACGAGGCGTCGGCATCTGGATTCAAGGACGCGGCAATGGACAGCGCCATGACATTGCCGCCATGGCCGCCGCCGCCGCCAACCGACTGGGCCAGGATGCCCGAGGACTGGTCGCCGGTAGTCACCACATCGGAACTGGTCGTCACATTGACTGCGCCCCCCACACCGCCAGCGCCACCTTTGCCACCAACATCCACGGAAACTGCAGCGGACTTGCCGCTCTTTCCGCCCGACACGGCGACTGCATAGGTGTTGACATTGCCGCCAGCGCCGCCGCCGCCGCCGATGGACTGGGCCAGCACGCCCAGCGATTGGTGGCCGGCAGTCAGGATCTCGGCGCCTGAAAGCAAGGTCACATCGACTTCGCCACCATCACCGCCATCTCCACCTGTACCGCCCACGCCTACATTGAGGGCAAGCGATTTCTTCCCGACAGACCCTGCGACGTCGGTAATGGATCCGCCATAACCGCCGCCGCCACCGATGGATTGCGCGAAAACGCCGTTGGACCTGGACGAATACGTTGCGATGGTGCCCGCATGCGTGACTACCACCGTGCCGCCGTCGCCACCCTTGCCACCCGTGCCGCCAACGGCAACAGCAATTGAGCCGCCGATCTCGGCACCGGCAAGGGCCGCGGATACGGAATTCCCTCCATGGCCGCCGCCCCCACCCACGGACGAGGCGTACACCCCATCCGCCATGCGACCCATGGACTGGATCAAACTGCTGTTCTGCACAGTCACTTGACCGCCATGACCCCCGTCACCGCTCTGGCCACCGAGCGCAAAGCTTAGCGAGACATCAGCATCCTCACCCACTGACGCTGCCGCAGCGATGTCATTGCCCCCCATGCCGCCGCCGCCGCCGATGGACTGGGCGAGAATGCCCAATGAGTGATCCCCCGTAAGCGGGCCCAGGCCCGCTGTTATCTCTGTGGGATTCGTGCTGTAGCCTGAATATATTGTGGTACCGGACTGGGTCGAGATACTGACGTCGCCCCCTTGACCACCCGATCCGCCTTTTCCGCCGACCGACATCTGCACTGCAGTCGTGACACCCACCGTAAACCCATCCGCGGCGCCGCCGTGCCCGCCGCCGCCGCCAATGGAACTGGCGACCAGACCGGAGGAATGCCGGCCGCTCGTTGCGATGACACCGGCATCGGTGCCGCCGTAGTCAAGGGTCAGGTTTACCGTGCCACCACTGCCGCCGCCCCCTGCAGAACCGCCTACCACGCCGCCAACTATCACTGAAAGCTCAAGGGCGTCGCCCCCGTCACCGCCGCCGCCGCCAAGAGACAATGCGCTCATCGCTGGCGCCTGGTTGCCAAGGGTTCTGATAGTTCCAGCGTTGCTGCCTGTGATATTGCCACCGTAACCGCCACTGCCACCGGAACCGCCAAGGGCATAGTAATCGGCGACATCGGACCCGCCCGCGCCGCCATTGCCGCCGATGTTTTGCATGGCGATTCCTGCTGATCCGTTGCCGGTGGTGGATATGGACCCGCTATTGGTCACCTGGACAACCTGACCGGCATTTCCCGCGGCCCCTCCCGAGCCGGCTGAGCCCGTTGGAATACCGATGAAAGTGCCTCCACTGCCCCCAGCGCCCCCAGCGCCCCCCTCGCTTCGCGCCTTGATTCCAGGAGCGGCTACTCCGTATGTTTCTATGGCACCGGAATTCGAGACGGTTACAGAGCCGCCATTGCCGCCCAGCCCGCCGTGTGAGCCATCATGCACCCAATCCCCATTTCCCCCCGTGCCGCCGTCGCCGCCATGACTGTAGGCATAGATGCCTCCATGATTGTTCTCGGAAGTGAGGATGGTCCCCGGAGCAATATTTCTTATTTCAATATCGCCGCCATCGCCTCCACGGCCACCAATCCGAGAGACGTGCGGAGTAGTTGCATTACCGCCATCGCCTCCACGGCCACCCACGGAAATTGCCCCTAGACCCACCCATCCACTTCCGTCAGCAGGCTGAAGGGTGCCGCAGTTGGAAATTCTCAAGGTATTACCCGGGGAACCTGGGTACGCCTCATTAGCATCCCCTGGATAGGGTTGAGGTGGGGCGGTATATTGAAAACCGATAATGCCTACGTCAAAAAGCCCTGTAACGGTTCCATTACCATACGGAAACGTGTAATTGGCGGGTTGTTGAGTCAGGTTTGCCTTATTGCCATATTGATAGAGTCCGGCCGAGAAACTCTGTGAGTCACAAGCATTGCCAGCCTGCGCATGCAGGCTCCCGCTTTGACCAAGCGCAACCAGCACACATGCAGCAATGGCATTCAGCTTGAACAGCTTGTTTTTCGTGCGCGGTGAGAACCGGTCTTGAGGCATTTCGCATCCCTGTGAAGATCGACAAAGTCAGGAAAGATATTTTTACGTTTCGTAGACATTGCCAATTGGCTTTTATTTTGTTCGCAAGGAAACCGTACTGATTTCTTGCTTTCTGGCCAGAAGTCAGGGGCCGGGTCATCTCTCGACTGCCCAACAATTCTTGTGATCTGTTCCACGATGCCCCCTCGGCATTGGCAATATCGGCGTTGTGAATTCTGGACTTGAGAGGATGCAGCCTTGGCGAAATAAAAATAAGTGCCGGGTAAATCGCCCGATTCAACGTGAAAGGGGATCGAATATCGGGCAGACACAATGTCTGTCCGGACGAGCGGTTTCGTATCGATTACTCGTGGCTGAGCGCTGACCAATACGTTTCACACTTCAATTTTCTTCATCGCCATTTTTTCTGGCTTCGCTGGGCTTCATGCCAATTTTTCGGGCAAGGCGAGAGATTGGGATATAATGCCCGGTTAGGTGTGGCCGTAGCCTGCCAGACCGCAGGCCCCTGGTTCAAGCTCAGGTCGGGGAGCCAGACAAAGCTGCACTCAGGCCACTCATCGGGGTGGCTTTTTTGCTTTTCCGGATTTTCTGGACTGGCTCGAGGATACGCATCGAGTCACACGCCCATTTATCACGTCAAAGGAGTCGACATGCAGACAGACCAGGTTCTAAGCCACTTGAAAAAACATGGACAGTTACTCGACCTGGAGATCGCGTCGGCAACCGGGATCGCCCTGGCTCAAGTACGCAAGTCGCTGGCTGACTTGATGAAACGCGGCGAAATCTCCCAGTGCAGCGTCACCCACTTCAACGGCAACAAGCGTATCGATGGCATCCAGTGCCGGATTTCGGGGTACGTGCCGCCCGTCGCACCCGGTCGGAAGGCCGGAAGCAACAAAAGCGCCTCATCAGACTAGATACGGAATCCTCTTCGCTTTTCTTGTTGGAGTTCATCAATGCGTACACTTCAATTTCTCATGGCGATTGCAGCGGTTGGGCTCAGCGTTCCCGGACTGGCCGCGAATACGGAAACCTTGCCATCGGGTGTGGTGGTGGCCCATGTCAAGCCGGGGCAGGGTGCTTCGCCCACTGCTGACAGCAAGGTCCGCGTGCATTACCGAGGAACGCTGCCGGACGGAACCGAGTTCGACAGTTCCTACAAGCGCAACGCGTCCATATCCTTCCCGCTGCGGGGAGTCATCCCTTGCTGGACCCAGGGCGTGCAGAAGATGAAGGTCGGCGGCAAGGCCAGGCTCACCTGTCCGGCTGATACCGGTTATGGCGCGCGTGGCATCCCCGGGGTCATTCCACCCAACACCGTGTTGACCTTCGACGTCGAGCTGCTGGCCATCGAGGACTGAGGGGGCGCATCGAGCAAGCCATCCTTCGGGGTAGCCGGTTGCTTATTTGGGATTGACACGACTCGGCGCACGGGGACAGCCTCGGCATGCGGGTTCCCTGACCAACGACTGCAAGGCCCAGGCGCGGTGGAAAACGCTAGTCTATTTATTGCTGATGCAGCGATCATAAGACCCGCAAGCAGCGATGCTTTGCGGGTCTTTTTTTGTTCCGGGGCGGCACTTCCCAGATGACAAAGAAACAATTGCCGACTGCATACATTTAATTTAATCGTCCGTAAATGAAATCGCGGGCCGTTTTTCAACGTCCCGCGAATTCATTCATGTCAGGCGCGGGGCACGCTGATCGTGCAACCCGCCTTGTCGCTTGGAACTACAGCGGCCCGCCCTGAATGTGATGAATCGGCTTGCCATCCACTGCGATGGCTTCCGTATTCTCGAGCTTCTTGATGTCATCCTCGGTAAGTTGTGGCCGGTCGATCTTAAGCGTCAGTTTGTTGAGCTTGGCGGTCAGTGCAAACGGCGGCTGGTAGTCGGCGTCGTTCACGCCGGTCAGCGTGTCGGAGCCAATATCGAAGCTCTCGTCCCATTGCAGGATCATCGGCAGCGTGTGCGGCATTTCCTGGGTGGCCACGACCTTGCCGTCGACCTTGAGCGTGCCGGTGCCAGGACGGCCGAGACCGCTCATGTTGTTGAACAGGAGCGTGCCGACCCCGAGGCCATCGTATTTGAAGTCGAACTCGACAGTGTGCCTGCCGGGGGTGAGTGCGTCCGGGCCTTCCCACTTGATGCGCTTGAGGTCGATCAGGTTCCATAGGAACACCGGCTTGCCTTTGAGCAGGTAGAAGCCATAGCCGGCGAAGCGCCCGCCCGAGGTGAGGATCATGCCCTCGGCACCGCCTTCTGGCACTGTAATGTCCGCGCTGATGGTGTAGGAGCTATTGAGCAGGAACGGGGAATCGCCCTGTGGCAGGCCGACCATCGGGTGGGTGTAAACGAACTCGGTGCGGCCGGCGGTGATGTTCGGACGCGGGGCGACGATGCGTGCCGCCACCGAGGCATCCATCGGGAAGACCTGATACTTCTTGGCTTCCTCGATGAACAACTGCTTCATCTGCTTGACCTTTTGCGGATGCATGTCGGCGATGTTCTTCGACTGGCTGAAGTCCGTGTTCAGGTCGTAGAGCTCGAGCACCTGGTTGTTGAGCGGGTCGGAATTGGCTGCGCCCGTGATTTCCCACGGCGCACGGTTCACCTTGGTGCTGAGCAGCCAGCCTTCGTGATACAGCGCCCATTGCCCGAACATCTCGAAATACTGAGTATTGTGCTGCGAGGGTGCCTTGGCGTTTTCCTTGTCAAAGGTGTAGGCGAAGCTGGTGCCCTCGATCGGCGCCTGCTTGATGCCATCCACCGTTTCAGGCGCGGCAATGCCGGCCACCTCGAGAATGGTGGGCACGACGTCGATGACGTGCATGAACTGATCGCGCAGGCCGCCCTTGTCGCGGATGCGTGCCGGCCAGGAGATCGCCATGTTCTGGCGGATGCCGCCGAGCTTGGAGGCATTCTGCTTGAACCAGGTGAAGGGCGTGTCGAAGGCCCACGACCAGCCTGCAGACATATGGTTATAGGTCTGCTCGGTGCCCCATACGTCATACCACTTCATCTGCACGTCGACCGGAACCGCGACGCCGTTGAAGAACGCAACCTCATTGGGGGTGCCAAGCGGACCGCCCTCGGCGCTGGTGCCGTTGTCGCCGTTGATGTAGATGACGAGCGTGTTATCGAGCTTGCCCATGTCCTCGATGGTCTGGATGACGCGCCCGATCTCGTGGTCGCTGTAGGCTGAGTAGGCGGCGAAGACTTCCACCTGCTTGATATAGAGCTTCTTCTCCTCGGGCGTCAGATCATCCCAGTTCTTGAGGACTTCCGTCGGCCAGGGTTCCAACTGGGTGTCCTGCGGGATCACGCCGAGTTTCTTCTGGTTTTCGAAAATCTGCTCGCGCAGCTTGTTCCAGCCCTGGTCGAACAGGTGCATTGCGCTGATTTTCTCGACCCATTCCTTGGTCGGGTGATGCGGCGCGTGCGTGGCACCGGGGGCGTATTTGATGAAGAACGGCTTGTCGGGCATCGTCTGGTTGACGCGATTGATATAGTCAATCGCATCGTCGGCCATGCCGGTCACCAGGTTCCAGCCCGGCTTGCCCTCGAAGGGATAGATCTGCGTGGTGTTGCGGAACAGGTTGGGGGCCCACTGGTTGGCGTCTCCGCCGACGAAGCCGTAGAAGTACTCGAAGCCCATGCCGGTTGGCCACTGGTCGAACGGCCCGACCTGGCTGGCGGCGAAGGCCGGGGTGTTGTGGTCCTTGCCGAACCATGCAGTGGCGTAACCATTATCGAGCAGGATGCGACCGATGGTGGCCTTGTCTTCGGCAATGATGCTGTTGTAGCCGGGAAAACCCGTGGACTGCTCCGAAATCACACCGAAACCGGCCGAATGATGGTTGCGGCCGGTGATGAGCGCGGCGCGCGTCGGCGAACACAGCGCGGTGGAGTGAATATTGTTGTAGCGCAGACCGCTATTCGCGACGCGATCCATCGTCGGTGTCGGGATCACACCGCCAAAGGTACTCGGTACGCCAAACCCGGAGTCATCCGTGATGATGAGCAGAACGTTGGGCGCCTGCTTGGGCGGCACGATGCGCGGTGCCCACCATGGTTTCGATTGCAGCGCATCATTCTTGATCACGCCGCCGAATGCCGGCTCGGGCGCCGGCAGTTGCTTGCCGCTGATGGTGGTGGTGGCGCTCGGTGAACCCAGCGTGCCGGTGACCTCCTGGGCCAGAGCGGTGCCGCCGGTCGCCAGGCCAGCGATGCAAACGAGTATCCGGCTCAAGCTTTGAATCCTGTTCATGCACTTCTCCTCATCGAGATTTCGTTTCGCGTAATTTAGCATCGATTCATGTCCGCTGCATGTCCAGAAAGAGACTCACCCTGCCTGCGCGATGGTCAGGACACAATCCGGATGACGCGCTTGATCCCCCTGGCGCGTTACGACCAATACTTCGCCTTGTCAGGCAGCACCCACCGCACCCCGCCGCGCGGGTCCTCCTTGTCGCCGCGGTAACGCGGGATCAGGTGGATGTGCAGGTGTGGCACGGTCTGGCCCGCGGCCGGGCCTTGGTTGATACCGATGTTGTAGCCGTCGGGCTGGTGGTGCCGGTCGAGGATCTCCCTCGCCCGTGCCAGCATCCTGAGCAACGCGGCCTGTTCGGATTCGGTGGCCTCGAACAGGGTGGCGACATGGCGGCGCGGGATAATGACGGTATGGCCGAGCGAGACGGGAAAGCCGTCGCGGTAAGCGACGGTGAGTTCATCCTCGGCGACGATGCGGAGCGGGTCGAGCTGGCAGAAGGGACAGGGTCTTGTTTCAGGTGAGGTCATGCTATGGAGGCTGGTGTGGTGGTGTTTTCAATCAGCCAGCAGGCGGTCTGCGGGCTCCGGTTTGCCGGGCGGCCTGAACGGAAGTACTGGCGCTCATCCGAACCGAGTGTAACCGATGCGGGGGCCGGTTCAGCAGGCTGGCCAGGGCAGTGTTCCATTCACCTGGAAGACAGCAAGCGGAAATTCGTGGAGCTCGCGGCCGCGGGCTGCGCGAAAGCGCACATGCTCGCCGGTGAGTTCGCACAGCCAGGCTTCCTGCGAAACCGGCGCCTTTCTGGAGAAAGCGCCCGGCGTGAACAGCGCGACGTTGATGCCGCCCGCGGGTTCGCGCGCGGAGACGAATTCGAAGGCCTCGATGCCGGCCGCGCGCATCGCCGTCCCGAGCGCCTGACTGGCGCTGGTATTGGACGGACTGGCAAGTTCGGTGCGGTACGCGTCGAAGGGTGGCGCCTGCAGCCGCAGGCCCAGCGCGCTGCGGTACGCCGCGCCGAACAGGGTGTGCTGGGTGTCGAGCTTGCCGGCGGGCGGGCGCACCATGCCGTACCAGAACACGAAACGGTAATAGGCGGCTTCGGCGAGGACGGTTGCCGTTCGCAGCGAGCCGTAACACAGGCTGGGCTCGCTGCGGCGGCCGAAGCGCGAGCCGTGCTTCAGCGGCGGATAGCGGAACGGCGTGGCGAGCAGGTAGTGCAGCGACCCGCTGCCGCGGCGCAGGGCCGGCTTGGTGGCGTCGAGCATCTCTTCCAGCAGGGCCTGGCGCTCGAGCGAACGCACCAGCTGATGGGTCGCCACCTGCTCCTGGCTTTCGACCAGGCGCAGCAGCGTGCCTGCGATGCTGGCCGGCGGGGTATCCGCCAGGCAGGCGCCCCAGTCGATCACCTACAGCTTGCCCCGCATCGCATCCAGGTACTCCAGCACGCGGGTCAGCCCCTGCACGGACTTCACCTGCTCGGCCGGGACGCCGCCGGTATGCAGGTTTTCGGTCTGCATCCAGTGGCGCATCTGCCCGGGGTTGCCGCCCACCAGCACGTAGAGCGCGCGGTAGCAGCGGATCAGCAGCAGCGCCAGTTCGCCGGCCTTGCTGGCCGGGTCGATGCGGCCGCGGCTGATCGCCGTGCGGTCGCGGCCGATGACGGCACCGAGCTCGGCCTGGCTCATGCCGAGCTGTCTGCCGGCGTTGGCCAGGGCTTCGGCCAGGACGCTGGCACGGTCGGTGTCCGTTTGCGCGAGTGCGAGGCTCATCCGGGGCTCCTTCGGCTGGACGGCATATTGTTGATATTGCACATATTAGACTATTTTTGTGCTTATTGCACAACCCGGAAAGGCGCATCCGACGCCGCGGGTGCCTCATGCCTTGCGGGTCGCCGGCACGCTTGCGCTGCCGCTTTCCGCCAGGAACGCATGCGGGCTGCCGGACTGCCCCGCCATGCCTAAGATGAAGGTACACACACAAGGAGGGCGTCATGCTATTCGCCAACCGCAATCAGGCCGCCGACAGTCTGGCCGTCGCGCTGCAAGCCTGGAAGGGAAAGAACCCGCTGATCCTTGCCATCCCGCGCGGCGCGGTGCCGATGGGACGGCGGCTGGCACAGGCGCTGGAAGGTGAACTCGACGTGGTGCTGGTGCGCAAGCTGCGCGCCCCGTTCAATCCGGAATTCGCCATCGGCTCGGTCGACGAGTCGGGCTGGACCTATGTTGCGGACTACGCGGAATCGGCCGGCGGCACGCCCGCCTATCTGGAACAGGAGAAACAGGCCCAGCTGGCGACGATCCGCAAGCGGCGCGAACAGTACACGCCGCTGCGTCCGCCGATCGATCCGGCCGGACGCATCGTGATCGTGGTGGACGACGGCCTCGCCACCGGCGCCACCATGATTTCCGCACTGCATGCGCTGCGCGCCAAAAAGCCGGCGCGCCTGATCTGCGCGGTGCCGGTGGCGCCGCCGGACACGCTGGAGAAGATACGGGTCGTATGCCGACGAGGTGGTGTGCCTGCAGGCCCCGCCATTCTTCCAGGCGGTCGGCCAGTTCTATGCCGACTTTCCGCAGGTCGACGACGCGGAAGTCGAAGCCATCCTCGGGCAGGCCTGAGCGGCTGCCTCAGCGCGGCTTCACGCGGGCGCCGTCGCCGAGCGTGTCGTCCGGATGGCTGACCACCACGGGCACCGGCAGCGAGTCCGGACAGCAGCTGCGTCGCCAGGCCGGCACGCTGGCCGGTTTCGACCGGCGTCAGGCGGGCGCGGCCGCCCTCCACCGCAAACACGGCCCAGCCGTCGCCATGCCGGAACAGCGCGCTGGTCGGCAGTTGCAGCACGTCGTCGCCTTCCCACAGCACGAAGCGCGCCTCCACCCGGTAGCCGTCGCCGAGGCGCTGCCACGCCTCGCGCGGCGAGGTGATGTCGACGATCACCCGGACCCGCTGCTCCTCGACGCCGAGCGCCGAGATCTTGGTGAAGCCGCTCGGCTCCACCACGCGCACCACGCCCTGCACTGGCCTGGTCGCCGCCCCAGCGGTCGAGAATCACCTTCGAGCCGGGTGCGATCTTCACCGCATGGGTGGACAGCACTTCCACCTCGACTTCCAGGCTTGTCGGGATTGCCGATTTCGAGCAGCGGCTGCCCGGCCGCCACCGCGCCTTCGCTTTCGTGCAGCAGCCTGAGCACGCGTGCCGCGACCGGCGCACGCACCTGAAACAGCTCGACCGCGCCGCCGGCCTGCAGACGGTCGGTGCTGGCGACAGCGGCGCGCGCCAGATCCAGTTCGAAACGCGCCACCCTGACCGCATGGTCCGCTGCCTGTCTGCACCGCGCGCGCACGGGTCTCCGCGCTGCGTGCCGTATCGAGCGCCTGCGCGGAGAGGAAATTCGACTGCTGCAGGGACTCGGCGCGCGTCCGTTCCTGTTGCGCGAGCTGCGCGGCGGCAGCGGCGGCGCGCGCGTTTTCCTGCGCGACGGCGAGCGCGGCCCGGGCGGCGCTCACCTGCGCCTGTGCCTGCGCACGCGTGCGCGGGTCGAGCGCCACCGCTCGTGCAGGCTCGATCACCGCCAGCACCTGCCCGGCCGCGACGGCATCGCCCGCCTTGAGGTCGATGCGGCGAACATAACCGGCCACCGGCGCCGACACCAGGTAGCGCTCACTGACCCGGGTCTTGCCCTCTTCCTCGACCGTCACCGTGAGCGGTGCGCGTTTCACTTCGGCGATATCCACCGGCAGCGCGCGCGGCATGAAGCCGTAGACGAGTCCTGCCGCCACCAGCACGACGGTCGCCAGCATTCCGATTTTTGCGCGTAGCTGCATTGTCCTTGTCTGCCTTATTCGCGTGTTTTCAATACTGCCACCAGGTCCAGCCGGCCGAGCCGCCGCCACAGCAGCAGCCCGGACAGCAGCGCGGACACGATGACGACGCTCGCGCCCATGGCGTAGTTCTCCGGCGTCAGGATCAGCGGCAGGCGGTAGAGCTCGCTCTGGAACGCCACCACCAGGATGCCGACCAGCCCCACCCCGACCAGGAAGCCGACCGGAATGGCCGCCAGCGTCAGCAGCGCCAGTTCTCCCAGCAAGATATAGGCGATCTCGCCGCGGGTGAAGCCCAGCACCCGCAGGCTGGCCAGTTCGCGGCCGCGTTCCGACAGGGCGATGCGCGCGCTGTTGTACACCACGCCGAAGCCGATGGCCCCGGCAAGCAGCGTGGACACCAGCGTTGTAGAACAGGATGAATTCGCCGATGGTGGCGTAGAAACTCTGGATCGCCGCCGCGTTGGCCACCATGCCGAGCACGCGCGGACGTTCGTGCAGCTGTGCATAGAGCGCCGCTTCCGCGCCCGGCTGCACCGCCAGATAGGCGCCGGTCACCGTGCTGCCCTCGCGCATCAGGGCGTTGAGCGAATCCTGCTGCATGTAGGCCGACACCCCCAGGATACTGCTTGGTGATGCCGAGCACCGGCACCTGCCGCACCGGACGGCTGCCTTCCAGCACCTCCACCGTCAGCATGTCGCCCGGCTTCACGTGCAGGATGTTGGTGGCCAGATGGTCGGTCAGCACCACGCCGCCCGGCTGCACGCGCGACCGGCTGCAGGTTGTGGTCGAGCGAGCGGTGCAGCTGGCCTTGCGGCTGGATGCCGAAGACCGCGGCGCGGTAGTGGTAGTGCCCGAAGCGCAGGATCGCCGGCACGTCGCGAAAGCCTTCGACGAAATCGACCCCCGGCAGCGCGGCCAGTTCGTGCAGCGCGCGGCCCGAGGTGGGCTCGATGAAGGTCGAGCGCCAGGTCCTCGCGCGAAGCCTGGCGGAACTGCACGTCGACCATGAAATCGATCGCGCCCTTCTGGTAGTTGCCCACCATCATCAGCCCGCAGGCGCAGGCGATGCCGAGCACCGTCAGCAGCGACTTCAGCGGCCGCCGCTCGATGTGGCGCAGGATCATGCGCGTCGGCGCGGCAAACCAGCGCTGCAGGCCGATGCGCTCGACCAGCGTGGTGCGGTAGGTCGTCGGCATCTCCGGGCGCATGCCCTCGGCCGGCGGCAGCCGTGCCGCGCGCACCACCGAAAGCAGGGTGCCGCTCACCGCCGCCAGCGCACTGACGGCAAAGGCGATCAGGATCACGCCGCGCATCGATGCGGTAGTCGAGATAGGGAAAGCGGAACGTCGTTTCCGTGTAGACGTTGGACAGGCCCTGGCCGAACCAGGCGCCGAGCGCCACCCCGGCCGCCACGCCCAGCACCGCCATCAGCAGCACCAGCTTGACGAAATGCGCGCCGATCGCCAGATTGCCGTAGCCGAAGGCCTTGAGGATGGCGATCTGCTCGCGCTGCAGCGCGATCAGCCGGCTCAGCACCACATTCAGCAGGAAGGCCGCCACGCCGAGAAAGATGGCCGGGAAGATCGTGGCCATGGTCTGCAGCTGCTTCAGTTCCTCGGAGAGGAAGCGGTTGGAGAACTGGTTCTTGCGGCCGTAGGCGCCGGTGCCGCCGTAATCGGCCAGCACGGCGTCGACGCGGTCGATCACGTCCTGCGCGTGCGCGTCGCGCGCCAGCGTCAGGCTGACCTGGTTGAACGCGCCTTCCATGTCGTAGGCCGCGGCCAGCGCATTGCGCCCCATCCACAGCACGCCGTAGCGCTTGAAGTCGGGAAACATCGAGCCGGGCGCGATCTGGTAGACATACTCCGGCGACACCGCGACGCCGACCACGGTGAGCGTCTTGCGCTTGCCGTTGATGATGGCGGCGAGCGTGTCGCCCGGCTGAAACCCGTGCGCATCGGCAAAGGTGTCGGACAGCACCACCTCGTCGGTGCTCCACGGCTTGCACCGTGCGGCCGCGCTTGAGGTGCAGCCGGTTGAGCTGCGCCTCCCCGACATCCGGCAGCGACAGCAGCAGGCCGGTGATGGGGTCGGAAAAACCCGCCACCTCCAGCTTCACCCCGGCCCGCACCCGCGTCTCCAGATGCTCCACGCCCGGCAGCGCGGCGAGCCGTTCGGCCAGCGTCTCGGGTGCGCGCTTGAGGCTGGCGAACACCTCGGCGAAACGATATTCGCTGTAGAAACGATCGCGCGTCGTGACCAGCGAATCGTAGGTGGAAAGCGACATCACCATGGTGGCGACGCCGCCCATGATCACCGCGGCGATCGCCAGCACCTGGCCGCGCAGGTGCCAGAGGTCGCGAAACAGCTTGCGGTCGAGGGTTTTCATGGCGGATGCCCTACCAGGTCAATTCGCGCGCCGCCTTCTTCGACGGGTTGGAATGGATGTCCGCGATCCTGCCGTCGGACAGGCGGATCACGCGGTCGGCCATGTCGGCGATGCCGGCGTTGTGGGTGATCAGCACGGTCAGCGTGCCGAGTTCGCGGTTCACCTTTTCCAGCACCTCGAGCACCACCACGCCGGTGGCCGAATCGAGCGCGCCGGTGGGTTCGTCGCACAGCAGCACCGCCGGGTTCTTGGCGACGGCGCGGGCGATCGCCACCCGCTGCTGCTCGCCGCCGGAGAGCTGCGCCGGAAAATGGTCGAGGCGATTGCCGAGCCCCACCAGCGCCAAGCGCATCTTCCGGCCGCATCGGCGCGGCCGCAGATCTCGGTCACCGCAGCGACGTTCTCGCGCGCGGTGAGGCTGGGAATCAGGTTGTAGAACTGGAACACGAAGCCGACGTGCTCGCGGCGGAAACGGGTGAGCTCGGTTTCGGACGCGCCGGTCAGCATGTGGTCGAGATAACGCACCTCGCCGCCGGTCGGTGCGTCGAGCCCGCCGAGGATGTTCAGCAGCGTCGACTTGCCGCTGCCCGAGGGGCCGAGCAGCACCACCAGTTCGCCGCGATTGAGGGTGAGATCGATGCCGCGCAGCGCGTGCACCTCGACCTCGCCCATGCGGTAGACCTTGGTCAGGCCGTGGGCGACGAAGATGGCGTTGGCTTGCGCATGATCCATGGACATGTGGCTCATTCTTACACTGCCAGCGACGCGGGGCCAGCGTGCAGGTACAGAATTGCAGGGGGGCCGCCCCCGGCCCGATGCGGTGGTATGCGACGGTACGAAATTCGGGCCGGGGGCGGCCCTCCTACGGCCTGGGTGATGATGCCGGCAAATGCTCCGCAAACCACCCTGCCGCCTGGGTCGCCACCGCTTCCAGCGTGCCGGGCTCCTCGAACAGGTGGGTGGCGCCGGGAACGATCAGCAGTCTCCTTCTCGCAGCGCAACTGGTCGTAGGCCTGCTGGTTGAGATCGATCACGCCGTCGTCGAGGCCGCCGACCAGCAGCAGCGTCGGCGCCGTGACCTGCGCAGCGCCTGCTCGCTCGCCAGATCCGGTCGACCGCCGCGCGACACCACGGCACGGGTCTCGGTCGCCCAGCATCGGCGGCGGCTTCGAGCGCGGCGGCCGCGCCGGTGCTGGCGCCAAAAAACCCGAGCGGCAGACTCGCGGGTGGCAGGCTCGGATCACCACCCAGCGCGCCGCATCCAGCAGGCGCTGCGTCAACAATGCGATATCGAAGCGCTGGGCGTAATCGCGGTCTTCTTCCGGGCGTCAGCAAATCCATCAGCAGCGTGCCGACGCCGGCCTGGCGCAGCACGCCGGCGACATAATTGTTGCGCGGCGAGTGGCGCGACGAGCCGCTGCCGTGGGCGAACAGCACCAGGCCGACGGCGCGCTGCGGGAATCTCCAGCATGCCCTCGATGGTGGCGCGGCCGGCGGGGATGTGGACCAGGGTGGGTGTGTTCATGGGCGGTGCTCCGGATGCATGGCGATCGGAATGCGGCGGTTGCCGAAGGGATGGCTGAACGCGCCGAAGCGGCCGGCGATGGCGCTGCCGCAATGCGGGCAATGGCCGTCCGGGGTCAGGCTGTACTGCTCGATGCGATACCAGTCGCGCACGATCAGCGGCTCATGGCAGCCCGGGCAGGACGTGGTGCCGCCCGTCGGTGTCGTGCACGTTGCCGGTGTAGACGTAATGCAGCCCGGCCTTCAGCGCGATGTCGCGCGCGCGGGTCAGCGTCGCCGCCGGCGTGGGCGGCACGTCCTGCATCTTCCAGTCGGGATGGAAGGCGGAGAAATGCAGCGGCACGTCGGGGCCGAGTTCGCGCAGGATCCACTGGCTCATCGCCGCGATCTCGGCGTCGGAATCGTTGTGGCCGGGGATCAGCAGCGTGGTGATCTCGAACCAGACATCGGTTTCGCGCTTCAGATAGATCAGGGTGTCGAGCACCGGCTGCAGATGCGCGCCGGTCAGCTTGACGTAGAAATCGTCGGTGAAGCGCCTTGAGGTCGACATTGGCCGCGTCCATCTTGGCGATAGAACTCGCGGCGCGGCTCCTCGTGAATGTAGCCGGCGGTCACCGCCACGGTCTTGATGCCGCGCGCGTGGCAGGCGTCGGCGACGTCCATCGCGTATTCGGCGAAGATCACCGGGTCGTTGTAGGTGAAGGCCACGCTCTTGCAGCCGCTCTGCTCGGCCGCGGCGGCGATCTCGTCCGGCATGGCCTGGTCCACCATGGTGTCGGTCTCGCGCGACTTGGAAATGTCCCAGTTCTGGCAGAACTTGCAGGCGAGGTTGCAGCCGGCGGTGCCGAAGGAAAACACCGACGAGCCCGGGTAGAAATGGTTCAGCGGTTTCTTCTCGATCGGATCGACGCAGAAGCCGGACGAACGGCCGTAGGTGGTGAGCACCATCTGCCCGCCTTCCATCTTGCGCACGAAGCACAGGCCGCGCTGGCCCTCGTGCAGCTTGCAGTCGCGCGGGCACAGGTCGCACTGGATGCGGCCGTCGGGCAGCGCGTGCCACCAGCGTGCCGGGGTGTGCGATTCAGGAATGCTCATGTGTCTGCCTCCTTCCACTTGCTCACGGTGTAGCGCGACAGGCGCACCTGCTCTGCCCAGAAATCCATCGGCAGGCCGGCCTTGCGCTTCAGATGCGCCAGAAACTCGGCCGGATTGGGCAACTGCTCCCACACCTGCGGCAGGAAGGTGCTGCGGTAGTGGCCATACTCGAACACCACGCCGTCGACGTTCGGGCCGCAAGCTGGCCAGCGCATCCGCTTCGTTCGCCACCAGCAGGGGTTCGCTCGGCGAAAGCAGCGACACCTCGACCCGGATGTCGTCGAATTCCGCACGCGTCAGCGGCATGAAGCGCGGATCGCGAAACGCCGCTGCCACCGCGTTTTCCCGCACGTCCACACCCAGCGGGCGATGCGCCTCCAGCGTGCCGATGCAGCCGCGCAATTCGCCCTGCCGGGTCAGGGTCACGAAGCTCGCGCCCGGTTCAGCCAGCCAGCCGGCTGCGCGAGGGGCGGAATCCTGGTGCCCCAGTTTCGCAGCCATTTCAGCAGCGCGCCAGCTTCAGCAGGGTCGCGCCCTTGTCGGCATCCTGCTGCGCCGCATCGTCCGCCGTCTGCTCGGGCCGGGTTCGGCCTGAAAAGCGAAAGCGGCATAGCCGACCACCCGCTCGGGATCGCCTGCGGTGTCGCTGGAATTGCGCACATCCAGCAGCACCGGGTGCAGACCATGCCGTTGCGCCGCCAGCAGCAGGCCGTTGATCGGCGTGGCGCCGCAGGCCTGCTCGTGGTTGAGATGCGAATTCAGCGCCAGGATGGCATCGACGGTGCCGCCATCCACCTTGCGCGCCAGCGCGTCGGGCAGGAAATGCGACAGGTCGGAACTGATCACGATCAGCGTCTCGTCGCCGCCCCACACCTGTTCCAGCACCTCGGCCACCTCGTCTGCAGTGGCTTCGCCCACCGCCAGCGGCAGCAACTGGAAATCGCCCAGCACCTGCTGCAGAAACGGCAGCTGCACCTCCAGCGAATGCTCCATCTGATGCGCCGCCGCACTTTGGGTCACCTGCGGCAGACCGGCCAGACGCTGCATGCCCTCGACGATCCAGCGCAATCTCGCCGAGCGGGGTGGCAAAGCGGTCCGCCTCGGGCAGCGCCAGCCCGCGCACATAGACGCGATGGGTGGGGCCGAGCAGCACCACCCGGCGGATGCGGCCGCGCAGCGCGCCCAGCTGCGCATAGGCGCTGGCAGCGACAGGGCCGGAATAGATATAGCCGGCATGCGGCACGATCAGCGCCTTGGGCGCATGTACGTGCGCGGCCGGCGCCGCGCTCGCGAGCAGTGCGGCCAGGGTCTGTTTGAGTTCGGCCGGGTTGTCCGGATAGAACATGCCGGCAACGGCGGCGGGACGGATAGGTGGCATGCGGCATTCCCTCATCAATTACCTTGTTAGATGTGGGGAAATTGCAGCGATTTCAAGGGATCTGCGGGAATAGTTTTCCCTGACCGGGCGCTCAGCGCCGGATGAAGCGATCCGGGGAAATCGCCCGCATCAGTTCGGCTTCGAGCGGCAGCGGTTGCTGCGTCATCCGGTCTGCCAGCGCTTCACCCAAGAGTCCTGCCCACACCACGCCGCGCGAGGCATAGCCCACCGCCACGTAGAGTCCGGCGTGGCCACCAACCGCGCCCGCGATCGGCAACCGGTCCGGCAGGGTGGCGCGCAGCGAGGCGCGGCCGTTCAACGCCGCGGTATCGAACCGTCGCGCCGCGCCGGGCAGGATGGCCTCCAGCCGCGCCAGGTTGGCGAGGTCGCTTTCCCGGCGCGGGGCGGTATCCTCGTCATCGTGTTCGTAGGTGGCGCCGACCAGCGGCTGCTGCGGCCCCGGCGCCACATAGCCTTCGCGCGAAATCACCCGCCGGAGTTCCGGCAGGCTGCCGGCCGGCAGCTGCGTGATCTGGCCGCGCACGCAGTTGAGCGGCCAGGCCTGATCGGGCGCCAGATGCAGAGCGTCGCGCGCGTTCGCCAGCACCACGGCGTCGGCCTCAATCAGCACGCTGCCCGCGCCATCCAGCACCTGCCAGCCCGCTGCCGTGGCCTGCAGGCGTGTCGCGGTGCAGCCGGTCTGCAGGCGTATCGCCGGGTGGTCGAGCCAGGCGCGGCACAGGCTCGCCGGCACCACCCAGCCCGCGGCCGGATAAAACACGCCGGGCGCCGCGAGCGGCCAGTTCGCCAGGCCGCTCGCCTCGCCCGCTTCCACCCAGCGCGCATATTCCCCGGGCGGCGCGGTGTCGGCCAGCGCCTGCCGCTGCTTCGCCGCAGCGTCGCGGTCTTTGGCCAGATGCAGCACGCCGCAGCGCGACCACGCGACGCGCTCGCCCAGCGCGGCCCATGCGCGCAGGTCATGCAGGAACGCTGCCCGCGTCAGGCGCGTGGCCAGGGTGTCGTCGCGCGCGATCAGCGGGCGGAACACCGCCACCGGATTGCCCGAGGCCGCCTGCGCCGGAGCATCGGCACGCTCGATCACGCTGACGGCCACCCCGCGCTGCGCCAGCGCGTACGCCACCGCCGACCCGGCCACCCCGGCGCCAATGACCGCGACATGCCGCGGCAAGGCGGACTCGACCCAATTGGACTCAGCTGTGAAAACCGCCGTCAGGCAATGCCGCTTGCGGCCGTAGCCGGCGCGCTTTTCGCAGGCAAAGCCTGCGCACTGCAAGCCGTCGCGCACCCTTGCGGCCACCGTGTAGGTCGCCACCGCCGCGCCGGGGCGTGCCAGCCGCGTCAGCTCCCGGAACAGCCCGGGCTGCCACATGTCGGCATTGCTGTCGGGTGAAAAGCCGTCCAGATAGAACGCGTCGACCCCGGCCTGCAGCTGCGGCAGGCAGTCCTGCACGTCGCCCAGCATCAGGGTCAGCTGCACCCGGCCGTCGTCGAGCGCGATGCGGTGAAACCCCGGCGTCAGCGTCGGCCAGTTCGCCAGCAGTTCAGCGGACAGCGCGGCGAACGCCGGCCATTGCGCATGCAGGCGCGCCAGGTCGGCAGCCTGGAACGGATGCTTCTCGACCGACAGGAAATGCAGCCGCCCGGGTCGCGCCGGATCGGCCCGCCACGCCGCCCAGGTCGTCAGAAAATTCAGCCCGGTGCCGAAGCCGGTTTCCAGCACGACGAATGCGGGGCGCCTGGCCCAGGCAGCGGGCAGGCCGCAGCCCTGCAGAAACACATGCTGCGCCTGCCCCGCTCCGCCGTCGGCGGAATGATAGATGTCGCCGTAGGCGGCGGAATACGGGACGCCGTCCCTGAATTCGAGGCGGGCGGGAATGATGGTTTTCAGCACACCCGGATGTTACATTGAGCCGGTTCGTCATAGCCTGATCCCCCTCATGCCCAAACCCAAAACCTGGCTTCGTCTTGTCGCCGCCATCCTGATCGTGGCCGCGCTGGCCTATGCGGGCTGGCATTTCACCCGGCCGCAGCCGCCCGAAGTCGAGCTCGCCACCATCGCGCGCGGCACGGTGGAATCCACCGTGGTCAACACCCGCGCCGGCACGGTCAAGGCCTGCCGCCGCGCCAAGCTGGCGCCGGCCGCGGGCGGCCAGATCGTCAAGCTGTGGGTGAAGGAAGGCGACCGCGTCAAGGCCGGGCAGCCGCTGCTCGACCTGTGGAATCGCGACCTCACCGCCCAGCGCGAGCTGGCCGCCCGCCAGTTGACCACCAGCGAGGAACGCCGCCGCGAGGCCTGCATCATGGCCGACATCGCAAAGCGCGAAGCGGAACGCACCGAACAACTGGCCGCCAAGGGCTTCGTCAGCCCGCAGAGCGGAGAGAACGCGCGCTCCGAAGCGAATGCGCGCCGGGCCAACTGCGATGCGCTGAGCGCCGACGTCAAGCGGGCCCAGGCGCAAATCAACGTGACCGCCGCGGGGCTCGAGCGCACCACGCTCAACGCGCCGTTCGCCGGCATCGTGGCGCGCGTCACCGGCGAGGTCGGCGAATACGCCACGCCGTCGCCACCCGGCATTCCCACGCCGCCGGCGGTCGACCTGATCGACGACAGCTGCCTCTACGTGAGCGCGCCGATGGACGAAGTCGATGCCCCCAGGATCAAGCCCGGCCAGCCCGCGCGCATCACGCTCGACGCCATGCCCGGCAAGACCTTTTCCGGCAAGGTGCGGCGCATCGCGCCGTACGTCACCGAAGTGGAAAAGCAGGCGCGCACTGTCGACGTCGAAGCCGATTTCGACACGCCGCCCAAGGAGATCCTGCTGGTCGGCTACAGCGCCGACGTCGAGGCCATCATCGAGCGCCGCGACAACGTGCTGCGGGTGCCGACCCAGGCGATCCAGCAGGACGGCACGGTGCTGGTGCTGGGCGCCGACGACCGGCTGGAAACGCGCACGCTGAAAACCGGGCTCGCCAACTGGGCGTTCACCGAAGTCGTCAGCGGCCTGATGGCCGGCGACCGGGTGCTGCTGTCCTTCGACCAGGAGGACGTGAAGGCGGGGGTCAAGGTCAGGCCCGCTACCCAAAAAGGCATCAAGGCGGCACCATGATCCGCCTCGCCGCGATCACCCGCGTCTTCCGCATGGGCGACCAGGAAGTGCGTGCGCTGAACCATATCGACCTCGACATCGCATCGGGCGAATACGTCTCCATCATGGGGCCGTCCGGCTCCGGCAAATCCACCCTGCTGAACGTCGTCGGGCTGCTCGACCGTCCCGACAGCGGACGCTACGAACTCGACGGCACCGACGTCACCGCGCTGTCCGAGACCGAACGGGCACGCGTGCGGCGGGAAAAGATCGGCTTCGTGTTCCAGTCGTTCCACCTGGTACCGCGCCTGACCGCAGCCGAGAACATCGCGCTGCCACTGATCCTCGAAGGAATCGCCCCGGCCGAGCGCAAGGCACAGGTCGACGCCGCGCTCGACGCCTTCGACCTGCGCGACCGCGCCCATCACCGGCCGTCCGAACTGTCCGGCGGGCAGCGCCAGCGCGTGGCGATCGCGCGCGCGACCATCCTCAAGCCCACCGCGCTGCTGGCGGACGAACCGACCGGCAACCTCGATCACCGCATCGGCGCCGAAGTCATGGCGCTGCTGGAAGGCCTCCACCAGGCGGGCACCACGCTGATCGTCGTCACCCACGACCGCGAACTCGGCGCGCGCGCGCATCGCCACATCGCCATGCGCGACGGCGAAATCGTCGGGGATGATAAATGAAGCCCATTCCCGCCCGGTCAGAACCATACGAAGAACAAACAAGCGTGCATACAAGGCTTCGACAAGCTCAGCCCGAGCGGTGTTGGGATTGGAAACACGCAAATGGCGACACCATCAGGCCGTTCGCCCTGAGCTTGTCGAAGGGCAAACTTCTGCTCAACTGCGACTCACGGTTCCTACAATGAACCTGCGCGACACGCTGTCCCTCTCGTACACGACGGTGGTGAGCTACCGCACCCGCTCCCTGCTGATCGTGCTGGCGATGGCGCTGGGGGTGGCGGCGGTGGTGGTGCTGACCGCGCTGGGCGACGGCGCGCGGCGCTACGTGGTGGGGCAGTTCTCCTCGCTCGGCACCAATCTGATCATCGTCCTGCCGGGCCGCGCCGAAACCGCGGGCGGCTTTCCCGGCGCGGCGCTCGGCCAGACGCCGCGCGACCTGACGCTGGAGGACGCCCGCTTCGTCGGCCACCTGCCGCAGGTGCGGCGCCTGGCGCCGCTCAACGTGGGGGTGGCCGAACTCACCTCGGGCGGGCGCCTGCGCGAGGTGACGGTGCTCGGCAGCACGGCCGAGCTGCTGCCGATCCGCCACATGAAACTGGCGCAGGGCAGCTTCCTCGCGCACGGCTCGGAGCGCAGCGCGCAGATCGTGCTCGGCAGCCAGCTCGCACGCGAATTCTTTCCCGACGGCAACGTGGTCGGCCAGCGCATCCGGCTCGGCGACAGCCGCTTCATGGTGTCGGGCGTGCTCGCCAGCCAGGGCGAATCGATGGGCTTCAATACCGACGAGATCGCCATCATTCCGATCGACTACGCGCAGGAACTGTTCAACACCTCGACGCTGTTCCGCATCCTGGTCGAGGCGCGCAGCCGCAGCGCCATCGAACCCGCGAAGGCGGCGATCCGCCACACCCTGAAGCTGCGCCACGACGGCGAGGACGACGTCACCGTCATCACCCAGGACGCGGTGCTCGCCACCTTCGACCGCATCCTGCGCGCGCTGACGCTGGGGGTGGCCGGCATCGCCGCGATCAGCCTGGCGGTGGCCGGGATCCTGGTGATGAACGTGATGCTGGTGGCGGTGGCCCAGCGCACCTCGGAAATCGGCCTGCTGAAAGCCCTCGGCGCCCCGTCCGCCGACATCCGCCGGCTGTTCTTCGCCGAGGCGCTGTGGCTGTCGCTGGCGGGCGGCGCCATCGGCTACGCGCTGGGGCACTTCGGCGCCCTGATGATCCGCCTCGCCTATCCTGTTCTCCCCGCCTGGCCCCCGGCCTGGGCCAGCGTCGCGGGCGTCGCCACCGCGCTCGTCACCGGCATCCTCGCCAGCCTCCTGCCCGCCGCGCGCGCGGCGCGGCTCGATCCCGTTCTTGCGCTGAGCGGGAAATGAGCCTCGCCGACACCCTGCGCTTCGCCCTGCACGCGCTCACCGCGCACCGGCTGCGCACCTTCCTGTCCGCGCTGGGCGTCGCCGTGGGCATCGCCGCGGTGATCCTGCTCACCTCCATCGGCGACGGCATCCACCGCTTCGTGCTGGCCGAATTCACCCAGTTCGGCACCAACATCATCAACATCAGCCCCGGCAAGACCAGCACCCACGGCGGCTCGGTGGGCGCCATCGGCAGCGCGCGGCTGCTGACGATCGAGGATGCGCTGGCGCTGCAGACCTCGCGCTACGCGCAGTACACCAACGCCGGGGTGATGGGCAATGCGGAAATCCGCGCCCACGGCCGCAGCCGGCGCGTCACGGTCTATGGCGAAGGGCCGGATTTCTCGCGCGCCTTCAACATGCGCGTGGCGGTCGGCCAGTTCCTGCCCGCCGACGATCCGCGCAACCCGCGCGCCTATGCCGTGCTGGGCGCCAAGGTGCGCAACGAACTGTTCGGCAGCGCCAATCCGCTCGGCGCCACCCTGCAGGTGGGCACGTCGCGCTTCCGGGTGATCGGCGTCATGGCGCCCAAGGGCCAGGTGCTGGGCTTCGACCTCGACGACACCGTCTACATCCCCACCGCGCGCGCGCTGGAAGTCTTCAACCGCGAGGGGGTGATGGAAATCCACATCGCCTACCATCCCGGTTCGCCGCTCGAGGCCGTGGTCGCCGACGCCAGGCGCATCCTGATCGCGCGCCACGGCCGCGAGGATTTCACCCTGACGCCGCAGCAGCAGATGCTCGACACGCTGGGCACCGTGCTGGACGTGCTGACCTTCGCCGTCGCCGTGCTCGGCGGCATCTCGCTGCTGGTCGGTGCGGTCGGCATGGTCACGCTGATGCACATCGCGGTGGCCGAGCGCGTCGCCGAGATCGGCCTGCTGACCGCGCTGGGCACCACGCGGGCGCAAATCCGCACCCTGTTCCTGATGGAGTCGACCGTGCTGTCGACGCTGGGCGGGCTCGGCGGGCTGGCCGTCGGCGCCGGCATCGCCTGGCTGCTGAAGACCACCGTGAGCGGGTTGCCGGTCAACACGCCGTGGGATTACGCGCTCGGCGCCCTGCTGGTGTCGGTGCTGATCGGGCTGGCCGCCGGCGTCGTCCCCGCCATGCGTGCCGCCCGGCTCAACCCGGTGGATGCATTGCGCGCTGAATAGACGCACCTCGCGGTTCATCAATTTCAGGGCGTTAGGATGATAAGGTTCGAATCAGGCATCATCCCGCAATGCCAGGGGTGGCATCACGGCAGCCAAGGAAACGCCTGGGCGACGCCGCAGGCCCGCACGAAAACCGTGGACTCGTTGTTCGAGTCCCAAGCCAGGAAGAACGCATGCTCGATCTGAAGACCATCCAGGATGGATTAGAAAAAGGCGAATTCGCACTTGAGTATCTCCCCATCGTTTCGCTCGACCCGGGGCTGCGCTGCGTCGGGGTGGAAGCGCTGTTGCGCTGGGACCGCCCTGCGGGTGTCGTCTATCCCGATGAATTCATTGCGCTGACCGACAATACGCCGCTGTCGGGGCTGCTCACCTACTGGGTGATAGACCAGGTGGCGATCGAACTGGGGGACTGGCTCAGGGCGCAGGACGGCGTCACGCTGCACATCAATGTGCCGCCCGAGATCCTCGGCCGCGGCGGGCTCGAGTATGCCGCGCAGAAATCGGGGCTCAGCGACGTCAGGCACAAGATCGTCCTCGAGATCACCGAGCGCGGGCTGCCGGACCAGATTGGGCTGCAGGCGCTGGACCACGCTGCCCGCCGGGGCGTCCGCATCGCGATGGACGACGTCAAGATCGATCCCGCCAGCGTCCTCATCCTGTCGCGCTGCAACGTGCAGATCATCAAGCTCGACAAGAGCGTGCTGCTCGACCGCGGAGAAGACGGCTCGATGCCGCGCTGGGCCGAGGCGCTGGCCGTGCTGCTGAAGACCACCGATCTTGAGGTGATCGCCGAAGGGGTCGAAACCGCGGAGCAGCTTGCCCTGCTGCAGGCAGTGGGCGTGCGGCAGGTGCAGGGCTACTATTTTTCCAGGCCCCTGCGGGCGACGGCCTTTCTGCAGTATTTCAGGCAGCAGGCCTGACGTGCCGGCAGCAACGCCGGCAGCGCCCGTTATTGGCTCCGGCTGCGGATGATCAATAGCCCTTGCTGAACAGGGTGCCGCTGCATTTCGGGCACGGCGGGACATGCCCGGTTTCCTTGAGATGCACGGCCTGCCCGCACGACTGGCAGAACAAGGTGCCGGCGGAGGTCATCTCGCCGGTCTTGTAGGTGAGTTTTTCCCGGGTTTTTTCACCCAGCGAGTGCAACGCGTTCCCCGTCAGTTCGAGCACGGTCGCCAGCGAGGCCAGCGCACCCGCGCCCAGGCGGGACGGATGCAGCCGCTCCTTGGCTTCTTCGCCAAGCTTATGCGCATCGTCAATGGTCTGGTCGAGGTCGCGGGCAAGATAGTTCTTCAGTTCCTCGCCGCGTTCCGCGCTGAATTCCCCGACTGCGGTCAACTGCTCGCGAGCCTTTTCCAGCGCCACCGCCATCGATTCGCGTCCCCGCTCCTTGCCTGACAGGTAGAACTCATTGAATTTGCCCGCCAGTTTGTCGTACTGCTGGGCAATCTTGGCTTTTTCCTCTTTACTGAGTTCCATGGTCAGTCTCCCGTAAAAGTGGCATCGAAGGCGACACCTGACTATCAATGAATTGGCTGGAAAAAGGAAATCCCCAAACCCAAACCATCCACTGATTTAAGAATAGACGTTGCTCAATCATTCAGCTTGCCTTGCGTCAAGCAGGACATCGGGACAGCATCGGGCTGCCGGTCGAATGATCCGGCGACAAATTGCCCAGGAGCGCGTTTCATCCGGACCCTAATGGGCGTCTCGCTTCTTTTTCCGGGTGATCGCCAAAACCTGAAGGATGGACTACAGGCGAAACACCGACACCAGCACCAGCAGCCCAAGCTGGGTAAATGGCAGTGCCAGCGTGACCAGAACCATCCGCAGGATTTGACCGGAGGCGGCGCGTCCGGATCCAGCGCGTGCAAGCAGAAACAGCAGGACAGCGGTAATGGGTATCCCGATCCCCGCAAACAGCAAGGCGCCCAGGCCAACGAAGGAGCCGCCGGGTGCCACGTTGATGATCAGCCAGGTAAAGCCTGCCTGAAGCAGGATCGGCAGTCCGATGGTGGCCAGATACTTCAATCACGCATCCTGATCAGTGCAGCCACGGCTTAGCGTCAGGCCTCATAGCCTTCGCGATGCGTCGCATTGATGGTGCGCAGCAGTTCGCGGAAGGGAATGCTGCGCTCGTGCTTCTTGAACAGGGGCATGAAAGGCAGGTCGTCACCCTTCCCCACGCCCGCGTATTTCCCCGAAGCCATCGATTCGTGCAGCTCGCGCAGCATCCTGTCGAGATCATCCAGATACGGCGTATAGGTCGACGCTTCGTCGTCGTCGTGCTCCAGACAGGCACGCAGTTCGTCGACTTCGTAGACGGCCTCGTGGACCAGATCGATCAGTTCGTTGAGGTTGGCGGCTTTTTTCATGTCGTCGGTCGGTCAAAACAAAACGCAAGGATACCGCCAAGCCTCCCCTGCAGGGAACCTCTGCCTGGCGGCGTGCGTGCGTGCAGATTCAGGCCGCTTCGGCTTGAGGGTGCGCCGGAGCGGAGGCAGCCAGTTTGCGGCGACGCATCAGCCGATACGCCGCCGGGACGACGAACAGCGACAGCAGCGGCGCGCTCAGCATGCCGCCGACCATGGGGGCGGCGATGCGGCTCATCACCTCGCTGCCGGTGCCGCTGCCGAGCAGGATCGGCAGCAGGCCGGCGACGATCACCGCCACCGTCATCGCCTTGGGCCGCACGCGCTGCACCGCGCCTTCGCGGATGGCATCGAGCAGGTCGGCCTCGTCGGTTTGTCCGGCTGCGCGTTTCGCGTCCCAGGCGTTCTTCAGGTACAGCAGCATGATGACGCCGAACTCCGCCGACACGCCGGCCAGCGCGATGAACCCGACGCCGGTGGCGACCGACAGGCTGGTAGCCCAGCAGGTAGAGGAACCACACGCCGCCGGTCAGCGCGAACGGCAGCGTGGCCATGATGAGCACGGCTTCGTCGAAGCGGTTGAAGGTGAGATAGAGCAGCACGAAGATGATCAGCAGCGTGGCCGGCACGACGAGCTTCAGCCGTGCGTTGGCGCGCTCCATGAACTCGAACTGGCCGGAGTAGGCGAGGCTCATGCCGGGTTCGAGCTTGACCTGGGCGGACACGGCGGCCTGCAGGTCGGCCACGGTGGACGCGAGGTCGCGCCCGCGCACGTCGACATAGACCCAGCCCGAAGGCCGCGCATTCTCGCTCTTCAGCATCGGCGGGCCGTCGCTGATCCTGACCTTGGCCACCATGCCGAGCGTGATCTGGCTGCCGTTGGGCGTGAGGATGGGCAGCGCGGCGAGCTTGTCGGGCGTGTCGCGCCATTCGCGCGGATAGCGCACGCTGATCGGATAGCGCGCCAGGCCTTCGACGGTCTCGCCGATGTTTTCGCCGCCGATCAGCGCTGGCCACCACCGACTGCACGTCGCCGATGTTCAGGCCGTAGCGCGCCGCCGCCGCGCGGTCGATGTCGACGTCGATGTAGCGGCCGCCGGTGAGCCGCTCGGCCAGCGCCGACGACACCCCGGGCACGGTCTTGGCGATGCGCTCGACGTCCTGCGCGATGCGGTCGATATCGGCCAGGTTGCTGCCGGCCACCTTGACGCCGATCGGGCTCTTGATGCCGGTGGCGAGCATGTCGATGCGGTTGCGGATCGGCGGCACCCAGATGTTGGCGAGCCCCGGCACCTTCACCGCTTGGTCCAGTTCCTCGACCAGCTTCTCCGGTGTCATGCCCGGCCGCCATTGATCGCGCGGCTTGAACTGGATGGTGGTCTCGAACATTTCCAGCGGCGCCGGATCGGTGGCGGTCTCGGCGCGCCCGGCCTTGCCGTAGACGCGCGCCACCTCGGGCACGCTCTTGATCATGCGGTTGGTCTGCTGCAGCAGTTCGGCGGCCTTCTGCGCCGACAGCCCCGGCAGGGCCGACGGCATGTAGAGCAGGTCGCCCTCGTCGAGCGGCGGCAGGAACTCGCCGCCGAGGCGGCTGACCGGCCACAGCGCGGTCAGGAAGATCAGCGCCGCTGCGACCAGCGTGCAGCCAGGGATGTTTCAGCACGACTTCGAGCAGCGGATCGGTAGGCGCGAATCAGCCAGCGGTTGAGCGGGTTCTTGGTCTCGTCGGGAATCCGGCCGCGGATCCAGTAGCCCATCAGCACCGGCATCAGCGTCACCGACAGGCCGGCGGCGGCGGCCATGGCGTAGGTCTTGGTGAAGGCGAGCGGACCGAACAGCCGCCCTTCCTGCGCCTCCAGCGTGAACACCGGGATGAAGGACAGCGTGATGATCAGCAGCGAGAAGAACAGCGCCGGTCCGACCTCGCACGCCGCTTCGGTCACCACCTTCCAGTGCGTCTCGCCTTCCAGCGATTCGCCGGGATGGGCGTGGTTCCAGGCCTCGATCTTCTTGTGCGCGTTCTCGATCATCACCACCGCGGCGTCGACCATCGCGCCGATGGCGATGGCGATGCCGCCGAGCGACATGATGTTGGCGTTGACCCCCTGCTGGCGCATGACGATGAACGCGATCAGCACGCCCAGCGGCAGCGAGACGATGGCCACCAGCGAGGAGCGCAGGTGCCACAGGAACAGCCCGCACACCAGCGCCACCACGATGAATTCCTCGATCAGCTTGCTGGTCAGATTGCTCGATCGCGCGGTCGATCAGCTGGCTGCGATCGTAGGTCGGCACGATTTCGACGCCCGGCCGGCAGGCTGGCCTTCAACGTGTCGAGCTTGTCGCGCACCGCCGCGATGGTCGTCGCGTGCGTTCTTGCCGGAGCGCAGCACCACGACGCCGCCGACCGCCTCGCCCTCGCCGTCGAGCTCGGCGATGCCGCGCCGCATTTCGGGGCCGAGCTGGATGTGCGCGACGTCGCCCAGGCTGCACCGGCGTGGTGCCGGCCAGCCGCAGCGGGATGTCGCGAAAGTCGGCGATGTTCCTGAGATAGCCGCTGGCGCGCACCATGAACTCGGTTTCGGCCAGTTCCAGCACCGCGCCGCCGGTTTCCTGGTTGGCCGCGCGGATCGCCGCGATCACCTGCTCGTGGGTGATGCCGAAAGCGGCGAGCTTCACCGGATCGAGCACCACCTGATACTGCCTGACCATGCCGCCGACGGTGGCGACCTCGGCCACGTTGGGCAGGGTTTTCAGTTCGTACTTGAGGAACCAGTCCTGCAGCGTGCGCAATTGCGCCAGGTCGTGCTTGCCGCTGCGGTCGACCAGCGCGTACTGGTAGATCCAGCCGACCCCGGTGGCGTCCGGGCCGAGCGCCGGCTTGGCGGTCGGCGGCAGCCGGCTCTGCACCTGGCTGAGATACTCGAGCACCCGCGAGCGCGCCCAGTAGAGATCGGTGCCGTCCTCGAACAGCACGTAGACGAAGCTGTCGCCGAAGAAGGAATAAGCCGCGCACCGTCTTCGCCCCCGGCACCGACAGCATGGTGGTGGACAGCGGGTAGGTGACCTGGTTCTCGACGATCTGCGGCGCCTGTCCCGGATAGGGCGTGCGGATGATGACCTGCACGTCGGACAGGTCGGGCAGCGCATCGATCGGCATGGTCTTCACCGCCCACACGCCCCAGGCGACGACGAACAGCGTCGCCAGCAGGACCAGAAAGCGGTTGCCGACCGACCAGCGGATCAGGCGCGCGATCATTTCGCGCCCCCGGTCTTGTCGAGCTTCTCGACCAGCAGGCCGTCGTCGGTTTCGCGCACGCCGACGCGCACCCGGTCGCCGACTTTCAGCCCCTGCACGAGCTTGGGGCTGGCGAGCGGAAACTCCATGGTCATGCCGCCCATCGACAGCGTCTTGAAGGGCCCGTGCGCGAGCATCACATAGCCGTCGGAAATGTCCTCGATCACGGCATCGGCCTCGTGCAGCGCAGCTGGCGCGGCCATCGCGGCGTCCGCACCCGCAGCGCGCGCGACGATGCCCTGCAGGCTGGCCTCGGAATCGATCAGGAACTGGCCGCTGGCGACGACGGCCTGGCCTTCGTCGAGGCCCGACAGAATCACGCTGTCGCGGCCGGCCTCGGCGCCGAGCGTGACCTCGACCGGACGATAGCGCCCCTCCGCCTCCGCGACGATGACCAGAGCGCGGCGTCCGGTGCGGATGACCGCCTCGGTCGGCACCAGCAGGACCGATTCGCCGCCGCCGCCCTTGAGGCTGACCTGCGCCGTCAAGCCCGGCCGCAGGCGGCCGTCGGGGTTGGGCAATTCGATCCGCACCCTGAGCGCGCGGGCGCTGTCGTTCAGCGTCGGCAACAATGCGGTGACGCGACCCGGTACCGGCTTGCCGGGAAACGCGGCGAAGACGGCCTCGGCCGCCTGCCCCGGCCGCACCGAGCCTGCCTGCGCCTCCGGCACCGCCACATCGAGCCAGACCGTGCCGATGCCGTTGATGCGCGCCAGCGTCTGGCCGGCCATCAGCGTCATCCCCGGTCGCACCTCGAGCGTCTGGATCACGCCGCCGCGCGGGGCGCTGATCGAAATGCGATTCTGAATCTTGCCGCTGGCGGCGACCTCGCGAATCAGGCTGTCCGGCATGCCGCCCAGGCGCATCCGCTCGCGCGCCGCTTCCTCCAGCGCCATGTCGCCCACGGCCTTGAGCGCCAGGTACTCCTGCTGCAGCGCCGCCCATTCCGGCACCAGCAGCTCGGCGATGAAGGCGCCCGCAGCCACCACGTCGTTGGGCGCCAGCCGCGCCACCCGCTCGACGAAGCCGCCGCTGCGCGCCTGCACGACCGCCACCTCGCGCTCGTTGAAGTCGACGATGCCGGTCGCCCGCACGTCGCTGTCGACCACCCCGCGCTTGACGGTCGCCAGGCGGACGCCCAGATTCTGCGCCACCCCCGGATCGATTCTCACGGTCGCGGCATCGCCGCCTTCGTCGGCGTACTTGGGCACCAGGTCCATGTCCATGAAGGGCGACTTGCCGGGCTTGTCGAACTTCTGCTGCGGCACCATCGGGTCGTACCAGTACAGGACAGTGCGGCCGTCCGGCGCACCTTCTGTGGAGGTTTCCATCATTTCCGGTGCCTGCTTGCCGGCCCACCACAGGCCGGCCGCCACCCCGGCGGCGAGCAGCAGGATGACTGCAACCAGGCCCAGCAGGGTTTTCTTCAGGGTTCGCGTATTCATTGTGGTTCTCCCGACACGGTGGGGTCGCTGTAGGCGAAATGCAGTTGCGCCGCCATCTGGCGGCGCGCACCTTCGAGCGCGATTGCCTCGAGGTCGGCGTCGATGAGTTCGCGCCGCGCCATCACCAGGTCGACCAGTTCACCCTTGCCGCCGCGCCAGGCGGCCATGGCCAGGTCCACCTTTTCGCTTGCCAGCGGCAGCAGCACCTGGCGCTGGCGCCGGACGGCATTGTCGAGGCGCTGGTACTCGGCCAGGTCCTTCTCCAGCATCGCCGCGTGTTCGCGCATCACGGCTTCGCGTTCGGCGTCGAGCCCCGCGCGTTCGGCCAGCTTGGCGGAAATCTTCGGGTCCTGGCGGGTCGCGGCAAACACCGGCAGGTCGAAGCTGACCTGCAGCATGGCCATGTCGCCATACTGCGAGCCGCGCTTGAGGTAGGCCATTTCCAGCGCCCAGTCCGGCTTCCTGTCGGCCTGCGCCTCGGCCACCTCGGCGTTCAGCACCCGCTCCCTGGGGTCGAATATCGACAGTTCCGGGTGCCCGTGCAGTTCATGAGTGAGCACGTCGCGGTTGATCGACCATTCGGGGACCGACCCTTGCAAGGGTGCCTCCGCGCGCGGTCCGATCCAGCGTTTGAGGGCCGCGATGGCCTGCTGGCGGCGGGCAGTGAGGTCGTCCCGGCGCGCCTCGATCAGCGCGGCTTCCTGGCGCGACGCGACCGCCTCCAGCGCCTTGCCCTTGCCGCCGGCGATGCGCGCCCGTATTGCGGCGTCGAACACGCGATTTTCGCTGTCCAGCGCGTCGATGCGGGCGAGCTGGCGCTCGACCGTATGGCGCGCGATCCAGGCAAGCGCCGTTTCGCGCAGCACGGTGAGGCGGGTGATCCGGCTTTGGGCTTCGGTCAGGTCGATCCGGCCGCGTGCGACCGCGACGCGTGCGTCGCGCTTGGATTCGTTGGGAAACTCCTGCATCAGACCGAAGCGCGTCATGGTCATCGGTTCGCTGCTCAGACTGAAGCTGTTTGGGCCTTCTATGGGCACGTTGTCGAATCCCAGCGCCAACTTGGGGTCTGGTAGCGCCCCGGCGGGAATCGACGCCTGGCGGGCAGCATCGACCTGGGCTGCCTCGGCGCGCAGCGCGGGCGTCTCACGGACAGCCAGCGTCAATGCGTTGTCGAAGGACAGCGGATCGGCACTGACCCGGGAGGCAAAACTCGCCACTGCGAGTGCAAGCAACGCCATCGCGCAGGCATTGCGTGGCCGACACGTTGACACGAAAGGTTTGGGAATCACCATGTTCCAACTCCTTGCGAGAGCGCAGCCACCGGGAAGCTCGATGGCGCAGGATATCCGCATGCAGCCCAGCGGGAGCGGGCACAGTGCGGAACGCGTTCAGGGAATCAGAGTGGAGCCGGTGGCCGCCAGGTGGCAGCAGGGTCGAAGGAGGGCTTGAACCCAGCGACGTGCGGATAGCGGAGCGAAGAGGCAGGTTCCTGGGTCAAGACGCCGAGCGATGAAGCCGGAAACAATTGATGCCCCAATGCGTGACAGGGCTGACAAGACTTGCAGGCTTTTCCGCACGGCGCGTCCCCGTCTCCCTCATGACAGCAATCGTGGGCCTCACCCGCACCATCCATCAATGCGGTCTGTTCCATCGGACAGTGTGCTTCGGGGAGCGCGACGTGCGCATATCCCTGCAGGGGGACTACGATGGAAAGCAACAGGAAAATGAATACCCGAAATCGCTGCATGGATAGACTCTAGCCTGTGCCACCGGGCGGCGCAAGCCGTACTTTATGCCTGTTGGCTGTTCAGGGGATCGTGATCAGACTGCATGCACAGGTGCTGCGCTTCATGACCGACTTGAAGCGGGGAGAAGGGGGTGCAGCGCGCCCGATGGACATTGCGACTATTCAGTAATGCCATGCATATCCGTTTAAGCATTATCTGATATGACGACCATGCCTGACCTGACTCCCGAAATAGACCGCCTCATTACCGAACTCGATGCAGCGGTCGAGGGGGTGATGGACTGGACGCGCAGAATTCTGCGCTTCGCCGTGTTGCGCGCGTCGCCTGAAGAGGATGTGCTCGCCTCCAAGGCGCATACCCTCTGCCAGTTCTGGCACTGGTATTCGAATAACAAGGCGTATTTCAACGCCATTGATGCGCTGGCCACCGAACACGTCGAACGGTCTCATCAGGCCATGCACGATGCCATCCGGTCCATCTGCACCGACATTCTGGCGGGGTTGCCCGGCAAACATTCGGATCTGCTTGCCTTCGAGCAATCGCAGTCAGAGTTGCTCGGTTTGCTGGCGCGATTCAAGACCTCGATTCTGTCCAACGCTGCCCGGCACGACCCGTTGACCGGCTTGCCCCTGCGTTACGGCATCGAAGGCGACTTCGCCCTGCAGCAGAAGGATGCCCAGCGCAACCAGAATCTGCTGTATGTGGCGCTGATCGACGTGGACCACTTCAAGCGCATCAACGACAGCTACGGTCATCCCGTGGGTGACCGGGTGCTGCGTCATCTCGCGGAAACCATGAATCGCAACTTGCGCAGCAATGAGCCCATCTACCGCTTTGGCGGGGAAGAATTCCTCTGGCTGATGCAGTGCAAGTCGGCAGAAGAAGCCGGACGGTCAGCGCATCGCCTGCTGACCACCATACGCACGACGCCCGTCCCCATCGTCAAGAACCAGAGCGTGACCCTGACTGTCACCCTTGGCATGGCGCAGGTAGGCGAACATGAGGAGCTGGCCAGCGCCCTCGAACGCGCCGACGTGGCGCTATACAAAGGAAAAGAAACCGGGCGCGACTGCTACGTCATGGATACGCCTGGTCAAGGCAATTCCTTCCATGCAATGGATGCCCACGCAGAGGGTGGATCCACCCCAGCCCTGAAGCAGAAGCCGTAACAGGCATAGGGCAGACCTGTCATGCCAGGAGACTGAACCCGATCGGCACCCCGGTCAGTCATCGACGCAAAAAAACAGGGGCACGCGGCCCCTGTTCGATGTGCAACCCGAAAACGACTCAGCGCTTGACCGGCTTGGCGGCGATTTCCTCCAGCCTGCGCGCCTTGATGACCTGGCCGTTGAGCGCGGCTTCCTTGGCGCTGCCGCCGTAGGCCACGACCATGAGCTGGCTGTAGTACATCACCGGAATGTCGAACTTGGTGCCGTAGCGCTTGTTGATCTGGCCCTGGTACACCTCGACGTTGGCCTGGCACAGCGGGCACGGCGTCACGATCATTTCGGCGCCATGGTCGTAGGCGGACTCGACGATGTCCTTGATCTGCGCCTGCGCCTTTTCGGGCTCGGAGAACGCCAGCGCGCCACCGCAGCAGGTCACCTTCTGCTCGTATTCCGGGATCGACTCGGCACCGACCATCTCGACCATCTTGTCGAGGTACTGCGGATTCTCGAACGACTCGCCATCCACCCCGAACGGACGGTTGGTCTGGCAGCCGACGTAGCCCGCGATCTTGACGCCTTCGAGCGGACGCACGACGTGCTTCTTCATTTCGTCGAAGCCGATGTCCTCGATCAGCACTTCGACCATGTGGCGGATGCTGGGCATCTCGTTGATCGTGAGGCCGGCTTCCTTCAGCGCCTCGCGCGTGTCCGCCATCAGCGTGTCGGAGTGCGACAAGCGGTCACGGGTCTCGCGTGCGCCCAGCCAGCAGGCGGCGCAGGTGGCGACGATTTCCTGCCCGGGCAGGTTCTTCTCGGACAATGCGAAGTTGCGCGCGTTCATCACGTGGCGCGGCAACTCGCCGGCTTCGGCATAGCCGATGGAGGCGCCGCAGCAGTTCCAGTCGGGAATTTCGGTCAGCTTCACGTCCAGCGTCTTGCACATCGACTCGACCGAGGTCAGGTAGTTGGATGCGGAAGCGCCTTTCTGCGACGAGCAGCCGGGGTAAAACGCGTATTCATGTTTCGCCATAGTTCTCTCCTCAGCCTGCCATCTTGGCGGCCTTGCGACCGCGCTCGATTTCGTAGGCTTTTTTCAGCATTGCCTGGATGCCTTTCTGGTCCTTGCACTTGTGACCGCCGAACAGCTCCATCACGTTCAGGCGTTTGGCCTTGACCAGGCCCAGCGCGACCGACTGCATCGCCATGCCGTTCTTGACACCCTGAACGAAGCCGTCCTTGAAGTACAGGCCCATCGACAGCTTGAGTTCATTGACACGCCCGGTGTTCGTGCAGTTTTTCCAGAACAGGCCTGAAAAGAAGCGCGTGGCCTGCATCTTCGGCGCCATGCCGATGCGGTGCGCGTATTCGGCGATGCCGTGCATGATGTGCGTGATCGGCAGCTTGCGCGGGCAGCGCACGATGCAGTTGTAGCAGGAGGTGCAGTTCCACATCGAGGTGGAGGTCAGCACTTCCTCGCGCTTGCCGGCGCGGATCATCATGAACAGTTCCTGCGGCGGGTGCTCCCACGCGCTCTGGAAATTGGTCGGGCAGGAACCGGAACAGACGCCGCATTGCATGCACATCTTGACCCAGTCGCCCATCTCGACCTGTTCTTCGATTTCTTTCAGGAAGTTGTTGCGGTACTTCTCCGCCAATGCCGTATTTGCGCTCATGGTGGGGTCTCCTGTTAGAAGCCTTTGAACGGGCTGGGGCCAACGGCAACCAGCTCGGCGGCATATTTGTTGATCATTTCGGGCACCCGCTCGATGTCGGTAATCGCGACTTCGAGATCGCGCACACGCTCAGATTCCAGATTCAGCGTCTTCAGCGTGTCGTCGATCTTGGACATGCGTACCCTACCGAGTTCGGAGCCCTTGACGAAGTGGCACTGGTACTCGTCGCCCGATTTGCATCCCATCAGCATCACTCCGTCGTAGCCGGCGTTCAATGCGTCGGTGATCCAGATGGTGTTGACCGAGCCGAGGCAGCGGATCGGAATGATGCGCACGAAGGCCGAGTACTCGTTGCGGCTCATGCCCGCCATGTCGAGCGCCGGATAGGCGTCGTTCTCGCAGGCCAGGATCAGGATGCGCGGCTTTTCCGAGAACTCGTCGGGGATGTCGACCGCCTTGATCTGCGCGCCGACGGTGTTGACCGAGTAGTTCTCGAACGAGATCACCCGCACCGGACAGGCGCCCATGCAGGTGCCGCAGCGACGGCAGCGCGATTCGTTGAACACCGGGAAGCGCTTTTCATCCTCGTCGATGGCGCCGAACGGGCATTCCACCGTGCAGCGCTTGCACTGGGTGCAGCCTTCCAGACGGACTTTCGGGAACGACAGGTCGCCCGAGCGCGGGTGCGCGGCACGGCCCAGTTCGGCATTTTCCAGCGCCTGGATCGCTTTCAGTGCGGCGCCGGTCGCGTCTTCACGCGCCTGCGCGATGTCCATCGGGCGGCGCACCGGACCGGCGGTGTAGATGCCGGTGCGACGCGTTTCATACGGAAAGCAGATGAAGTGGGAATCGGTGAAACCCTGCTTCAGCTGCGGTACGTCCGGGCCCTGACGATAGGTCAGGTTGAGGATGGAAATCGGCTTGATCTCGATCTTGGGCTCGGCGCCCTCTTCTTCCTTTGCGGCAGCCGGAGCATCAATGTTCACACCGGAGTTCGCCACCTGACCAGTGGCCAGCACGACCAGATCCACATCCGCCATCGCAGCGTTGGCGTCGTCCAGAATCAGGTCATGGAATTTCACCGTGCTGGTGGCGCCGTTGGGCACCACTTCGGCGACCTTGCCCTTGGTGAAGATGACGCCCTTCTCCTGCGCGCTGCGGTAGAAGTCCTCGCCGTTGCCGGGGGTGCGCAGATCGGTGTAGATGATGGTGGTATCGACGGACGGGTTGGCGTCCTTGAAATACATCGCCTGCTTGATGCTGGCGTTGCAGCAGAATCCCGAGCAGTACGACAGATGCTGGCCCGTCGTGTCACGCTGGCCGGCGCACTGCACGAACACCACCGACTTCACCGGCTGGCCGTCCGAAGGACGGCGGATCACGCCATCGCCCGATGCCGCGGCAGTCGCCAGCGCTTCGAGGCCGGCCTGGTCGACCACGTTGGGCGACTTGCCGCCGCCGAGTTCCGGCAGCTTGTTCATGTCGTAGAGCGTGAAGCCGGTCGCCTGCACGATGGCGCCGATGTCTTCGGTGTGGGTCGCGCCCGATTCGGTGGCGATATCGACCACGAAGCGTCCCGGTGCGCCGTCGGTCTTGGCGACGGTCGCGTTCAGGTACACCTTGATGTTGCTGTCGCCCAGCACCTGCGATACCAGATCGCCCACGCCGGTGTCGGCGGGTGACTTGAACGGCTCGTGCACCGGCACGCGCTTGTAGAGCTTGCCGGCCCAGCCGCCGAGCGCGCCGGTTTTTTCCACCAGCACCACCGGGTAGCCGGTCTTCGACGCTTCGATCGCGGTGGTCATGCCGGTGACGCCGCCGCCCACGACCAGCATCGTCTTGCTGCCGCCGGTGTTGGGGTTGCCGCCGGGCGCGGTCATTGCCTTCACCTCGCCACAGCCCATGCGGATGTAGTCTTCCGCCATTTCCTGGGTGGTCTCGCGCGCCTCGTCGGTGTCGGGACGGATCCAGATCACGCCTTCGCGCAGGTTGGCGCGTGCCACCGCATTTTCCGGGAAGTAGAACGCCTCGGTCTTGGCGCGGCGCGAACAGGCGCCGATCATGATGTGGGTGACGCCCTCGTTGGCGATGTCGTTCTTGATCATCGCCACGCCGTCGGCGTTGCACAGGAATTCGTGCGACTTCGCCAGCGGCACCTTGCCGTCCTTCTGTGCGATCTTGACCAGCGCGTCCGTGTCGAGACGCTCGCCGAGTCCGCAGCCCTTGCAGATATACGCTGCGACTTTGATGTCAGCCATTGTTTAAGCCTCCGCCTTTGCTACTTTGTTGACCACCTGGATGGCGCGCAATGCTGCCGCCGTGGCCGATTGCACTGCACGGTTCACATCCAGCGCGTTCGACGCGCAGCCTGCGCCGAACACCGCGCCGTTGGCCGGATCGGCTTCGATGAAGCCGCTCGAATCCGCCACGATGTGGCCGGGAATGTTGATGCCCTTGACCGAGGGCTCCATGCCGACGGCCAGCACCACCAGGTCATGCGGCGTGGTGTAGCGCTTGTAGCCTTCGGTGTTGACGCCCCAGCACACCGGGTTGCCGCTCTCGTCTTCGGTGATTTTCGCCACCTTGGACTTGATGAAGTTGACCGAGGGATCGGCCTGCACCTTCTGGTAGAAATCCTCGAAGCGGTCGATGGCACGAATGTCGATGTAGTAGATGGTCGACTTGCCGTCTTCCGGATACTTCTCGCGCACGTAATGCGTCTGCTTCAGCGACGCCATGCAGCAGATGCGCGAGCAATGCCGCAGATGGTTCTCGTCGCGCGAACCGGCGCACTGGATGAAGGCGATGTTCTTCGCTTCCTTGCCGTCGGAGGGACGCAGGATCTTGCCGCCGGTGGGTCCATGGATGTCGGCCAGGCGCTCGAACTCGACGCTGGTGATGACGTTCTTGAAGCGGCCGTAGCCGTAAGGCTGAATCTTTTTCGCGTCGTAGGGCTGCCAACCGGTCGCCCACACCACCGCGCCGGCCTTGACCTGGATCGTTTCCTCCTGCATGTCGAGGTCGATCGCGCCGTACTTGCAGGCGGCTTTGGCCTTGTCGGCGTCGGCGCTGCCGATGATCGCCGGGTCCAGCACATAGCGCTGCGGGTAGGCCATCGCGTTCGGCAGGAAAGCAGCCTTGTGCTGGCCCAGGTTGTAGTTGAACGGATCGTCCACCATCGTCTCGACCGCACGCTCGCAGTCGCCGCAGGCGGTACAGTTCTCGTTCACGTAGCGCGGCTTGATCTTGATGGAGGCGGTGTAATTGCCGGTGCTGCCTTCGATGCCGGTCACTTCAGCCAGGGTCAGCACGCGCACGCGAGGATTGTTCTTCAGGCGGCGCAAGTTGATTTCCAGCCCGCAGGTGGGGTGGCACAGCTTGGGGAAGTAGCGATACAGCTGAGAGGTACGGCCGCCCAGTGCGGGATTTTTCTCAACCAGAACAACGTTCTTGCCGGTTTCGGCCGCTTCGAGCGCGGCGGTCATGCCGGAAATCCCGCCGCCCACCACGAGTATGGTCTCGTTGGTTGCAACATGCTCCGTCATTGTTTCCTCCATCCGATGGATGCAAAAATTGTCTGAAAATTGTCCGGGATTACATCCCGGATAGCCGGAATTGAGCCCGGATCAGGACTCTCAATGGTACTCCGAAGGCGATGTCCGCCGCCACGGGCATGTGCGCAAATTCAATCGAAGTTTTCTATGCGGGAATAAGTTGAAGTGCGGATCGGGTGCTCAAACGTGCGGGGTCACGGGCGGCAGCACCGAAGCCGGCGCCGCCTCGACGCTGACGATCTCGAACTGCATGGCGTCCAGATCGGCCATGACGTAGGTAGGGGGATTGCCGACGCCGCCGACGGTGCCGGGGTTGATCAGCCAGGTCTGGCCGCCCTTGACGGTGGCGACCTGCGCGATGCTGGACTTGTGGTCGTGGCCGCAGCACACCAGGTCGTAATCCCCGGTGCAGGCGAGCGCCTGGGCATAGTGCGGGTAGTGCACCAGGAACAGGTTGCGGTCGGCCAGGGTGAAGGCCGCGTCCTGACCGTGGTAGCGGATCACGCTGTTGGGCTCGGCGGCGAGCCGGCTCATGTTGTAGAGGTCGCCGGTGTTGTTGCCGTGGATGACGTGCACCGGCAACTCGTATTTCTGCAGCACGCGCAGCGTGGTTGGCGCGACCACGTCGCCGCAGTGCAGCACCGCTTCCGCCCCGTGCGCCTTGGCATGCTCGACCGCCGCGCCCAGCAGGCGCCGGTTGTCGTGGGAATCGGAAACGATGCAGACCTTCATTTCTAGAATGCCGGCTTGTCGCTGGATTTACGGTAGCGTTCCACGCCTGCCAGGATGTTGGCCCGGGCCTCGTCCACGCCAACCCAGCCGTCGACATGGGCCCATTTGCCCTTTTCCAGATCCTTGTAGTGCTCGAAGAAATGGGATATCTGCGCCAGCAGCGAGGGCTGCACATCTTCAGGCTTGTTCACGTTGGTGTAGAGACCGCACAGTTTTTCGACCGGAACGGCCAGCAGTTTTCCGTCCACGCCTTCTTCATCGGTCATCATCAGCATGCCGATGGGCCGGCAGCGCACCACCACGCCGGTGATCAGCGGGATCGGCGTGATCACCAGCACGTCGACCGGGTCGCCGTCTTCGGAGATGGTGTGCGGGATGTAGCCGTAATTGCAGGGGTAATGCATCGAGGTGGACATGAAGCGGTCGACGAACATCGCGCCGGACTCCTTGTCCACTTCGTATTTGATCGGCTCGCCGTGGGCGGGAATTTCGATGACGACGTTGAAGTCGTCAGGCAGATTGCGGCCGGAACTGACTTGGTTAAGGCTCATGGCATGTCACCCAGACTAAGGAAGGCGGGCATTATACCTGCCCCGCCGCCGTGCTTCGAACGCAGGCCATTGACCTTATAATCGCGTCATTTGCATGGCGTTCTTCACCCCCACCCCCAACGTGCGCAGCCAGTCCGGACTGGCCGGTGCCGCCGACGCGCTGTATCTGGCCGAACTGGCCAGGCAGGCCGGACCGCTGGTGGTGGTATGCGCCGGCGCCTGGGATGCCAATCGCCTGACCGAGGAACTGCGCTGGTTCGACCCTGAGCTCAGGGTGTGCGCCTTCCCCGACTGGGAAACCCTGCCCTACGACACCTTCTCGCCGCATCCCGACCTGATTTCGGAGCGGCTGGCGACGCTGCACCGCATTTCACGCGGCGATTTCGACGTCGCCGTGGTGGCGCTGTCCACCGCGCTGTATCGGCTGCCGCCGCCCAGCTTTCTCGCCGCCCACACGTTTTTCCTCAAGCAGAAGGACACCCTCGACGAGGCGGCCTTCCGCGCGCAGATGACGCTCGGCGGCTACACCCATGTCAACCAGGTTTTTTCGGCGGGGGAATTTTCGATCCGCGGCGGCCTGATCGACCTGTTTCCCATGGGCAGCGCGCTGCCCTACCGCATCGACCTGTTCGACAACGAAATCGAGACGCTGCGCGCGTTCGACGTCGACACCCAGCGCAGCATCTACCCGGTCAACGAGGTGCGGCTGCTGCCGGCGCGCGAGTTCCCGCTCGACGAGGCCGGCATCACCCGCTTCCGGCAGAATTTCCGCGAGCGCTTCGAGGGCGATCCGTCCAAATCCAAGCTGTACAAGGACGTCAGCAACGGCCTTGCGCCGGCCGGCATCGAGTACTACCTGCCGCTGTTCTTCGAGGCAACCGCGAGCCTGTTCGACTACCTGCCCGCGACCACCCGCCTGGTCACGCATGGCGCGCTCGACCCCGCCGGGCAGGCGTTCTGGACCGATGCGCAGGGCCGCTTCCGCCTCCTGTCCGGCGACAAGGACCGCCCGCTGCTGCCGCCCGCCGACCTGTTCCTGCCGACCGATGCGTTTTTCAGCCTGGCCAAGAACCTTCCCCGGCTCGATATCGAACAATCAGGCGCAGGGCCGGCGCGCCCGGTGCCGCCGATTTCGGTCGACCGCCGCGAGGCGCACCCGGTCGCCAAGCTGCAGGGCTTTCTCGAAGGATTCGCTGGCCAGGCACTGATCGTCGCGCCGTCCGCCGGGCGCCGCGAAACCCTGCACGAATATCTCGCCGAGCACGGCCTCGACGCCACCCTCTGTGAGAGCTGGGCCGACAGCCTGCAGCGCGCCGAACCCATCCTGCTGACCCACGGCCCGCTGGCCGAGGGCTTCGTCAGCAGCGACGAGCGCCGGGTCGTCATCACCGAAACCGAACTCTACGCCATCCCGCCGAAGACCCGTCGCGCGCGCGAGGCGCGGGCGACGCAGATCGACAACCTGCTGCGCGACCTGTCCGAGCTCAAACCCGGCGACCCGGTGGTGCATGCGCAATACGGCGTCGGCCAGTACCTCGGCCTGGTCAACATGGACCTCGGCGACGGCGACACCGAATTCCTGCATCTCGAATACGCCAAGGGCGACAAGCTCTACGTGCCGGTCGCCAACCTGCACCTGATCTCACGCTACAGCGGTGCCGGCGAGGGTGCGGCGCCGCTGCACAAGCTCGGCACCGACCAGTGGGAAAAAGCCCGCCGCCGGGCAATGCAGGCGGCGCGCGACACCGCGGCCGAATTGCTCAACCTATATGCGCTGCGCGCTGCACGCACCGGCCATGCCTTCAAGTTCTCGCTGCACGATTACGAAGCCTTTGCCGAAGGCTTCGGCTACGAGGAAACGCCCGACCAGGCGGCCGCCATTGCCGCCGTGATGGCCGACATGCAAGAGGGCAAGCCGATGGACCGCCTGGTGTGCGGCGACGTCGGCTTCGGCAAGACCGAGGTCGCGCTGCGCGCCGCCTTCATGGCGGTGATGGGCGGCTACCAGGTGGCGGTGCTGGTGCCGACCACGCTGCTGGCCGAGCAGCACTTCAACAGCTTCTCCGACCGTTTCTCCGCCTGGCCGGTGAAACTCGCCGAACTGTCGCGCTTCCGCAGCCCGAAGGAGCAGGCCGAGTCGCTGCAGGCGCTGGCCGACGGCAAGCTCGACATCGTCATCGGCACCCACCGGCTGATCCAGAAGGACGTCAAGTTCGCCCGCCTCGGCCTCGTCATCCTGGACGAGGAACACCGCTTCGGGGTGCGCCAGAAGGAACAGCTGAAAGCGCTGCGCGCCGAGGTCGACGTGCTGACGCTGACCGCCACGCCGATCCCGCGCACGCTGGCGATGTCGCTCGAAGGCATCCGCGATTTTTCGGTCATCGCGACGGCGCCGCAGAAGCGGCTGGCGATCAAGACCTTCGTGCAGTCGTTTTCCGGCGGCCTGATCCGCGAGGCGGTGCTGCGCGAACTGAAGCGCGGCGGCCAGGTGTACTTCCTGCACAACGAGGTCAGCACCATCGACGCCATGCGCGAGCGGCTGGAAAAGCTGCTGCCGGAGGCGCGCATCCGCGTCGGCCACGGCCAGATGGGCGAGCGCGAACTGGAACAGGTGATCCGCGATTTCTACCAGCAGCGCTACGACATCCTCCTGTGCACCACCATCATCGAGACCGGCATCGACATCCCCACCGCCAACACCATCCTGATCAACCGCGCCGACAAGTTCGGGCTCGCCCAATTGCACCAACTCAGGGGCCGGGTCGGGCGTTCGCACCACCAGGCGTTCGCCTACCTGCTGGTGGAAGAGGACCGCACGCTGACGGCGCAGGCGAAGAAGCGCCTGGAGGCCATCCAGCTGATGGAGGAACTGGGGTCCGGCTTCCATCTGGCGATGCAGGACATGGAAATCCGCGGCTGCGGCGAAGTGCTCGGCGACAAGCAGAGCGGCGAGATCCTCGAAGTCGGTTTCTCGCTCTACAACGACATGCTGGCCGGCGCGGTAGCGAGCCTGCAAGCCGGCAAGGAGCCCGACATGAGCCAGCCGCTGGGCGTGGTCTCGGAAATCAACCTGCACACCCCCGCGCTGCTGCCGCAGGACTATTGTCCGGACGTGCATGAACGGCTGGTGCTGTACAAGCGGCTGGCGAGCTGCCAGGCCGCGGACGACCTGACGCAGATGCAGGAGGAACTGGTCGACCGTTTCGGCGAGTTGCCGGACACGGCGCGCGCGCTGCTGGCGGTGCATCGCCTGCGCATGGCGACACGCCCTTACGGCATCGTCAGGCTCGACGTGTCCGGCGAGGGCATGAACGTGCAATTCGTCCCCAATCCCCCGGTCGATCCGGGTAAAATCATCCAATTGATCCAGGGCAAGGCGGGATACCGGCTCGCCGGGCCCGACCGGCTCAAGCTGAGCACCCCCCTGCCCGATGTCGCCCGCCGTGTTGGCGCAGTGACCGCCTTCCTGGCCGCGCTCGGGGATCCCCTTCCACCCGCAGATAACCGTTTATGAACCTGATCCAGCCTTTTGCCGCCCTCCGTCCCGCGCCGGGACGCGCCAGCGATGTCGTCGCGCCGCCCTACGACGTGCTCTCCACCAAGGAAGCCCGCGAGCGCGCCAGCGGCCGGCCATGGAGCTTCCTGCATATATCCAAGCCGGAAATCGACCTCCCTGCCGACACCAATCCCTACGCGCCCGAAGTCTACGCAAAGGGCGCCGAAAATCTGCAGAACCTGATCCGCTCCGGCGTGCTGGTGCGCGACGCTACGCCCTGCTACTACGTCTACCGCATCGTGATGGGTGGCCACAGCCAGACCGGCATCGTGGCTGCCGCCTCGGTGGCCGACTACGACACCAACCGCATCCGCAAGCACGAGTTCACCCGCCCCGACAAGGAAGACGACCGGGTGCGGCAGATCGATGCGCTCGACGCCCAGACCGGGCCGGTGCTGCTGGCCTACCCCGCCGCGCCGGAAGTCGATGCCATCCTGGCGAACGCTTCCAGCGGCGCACCCGACTCCGACGCCGAACTCGACGGCGTGCGCCACACCCTCTGGGTCATCCGTGATGCCGCGGTGCAGGCGCGTATCACCGCCGCGTTCGACGCCATGCACGCGCTCTACATTGCCGACGGCCACCATCGTTCGGCGTCGGCATCGCGCATCGCCGCCGCACGCAGCGCTGCCAACCCTGGGCATAGCGGTGCCGAACCCTACAATTTCTTCCTGTCGGTGATCTTCCCTGCGCACGAAATGCGCATATTCGACTACAACCGGGTCATCACCGACCTCAACGGGCTGAGCGCGGACGCCTTCCTTGAGAGCATGCGTGCCGCTTTCAGCGTCGAGCCAGCCGCCGCAGCGGTCAAGCCCGAACACCCGGGCAGCTTCGGCCTCTATCTGGCGGGCCGCTGGTACCGTCTCGCCATCCGTCCCGGGCTGATCCCGGCCGACCCGGTGGGGCGCCTGGACGTCAGCCTGCTGCAAAACAACCTGATCGCGCCCATCCTCGGCATCACCGACCCGCGGCGCGACAAGCGCATCGATTTCGTCGGCGGCATCCGCGGCCTGGCCGAGCTCGAAAAACGGGTCGACAGCGGCGAAATGGCACTGGCTTTCTCGCTCCACCCGACCCGCATGGAAGACCTGATGGCCGTCGCCGACGCGAACGAGGTGATGCCGCCCAAATCCACCTGGTTCGAGCCCAAGCTGGCAGACGGGCTAGCTTCGCACGTACTGGTATGAATCTGCGCTAAGGTTTTCCGGAAAACTGCCGTATTGTCATTTGATAATTCGCAATCGCTCCGGAAAACCCGCCCACAGGAACCCGTCTCGTGAAAATTGACAAGCGCATCACGCCGCCCGCTGCCGCCAAAGTATCCGCCACCAAAGGCAAGGGTGTGGACAAGAAATCCGCGCCTGCCGCAGCGGGCGGGGATTCGCTGACCCTCACGGAATCGAGCACCCGCATTCGTGCACTGGAAACCCAGCTGGCGTCGGTCGACGTCAGCGACGCCGGCAAGGTCGAAGCGGTCAAGTCGGCGCTCGCCAGCGGCACATTCGCGGTCGATGCCGAGGTGGTGGCCGACCGCCTGATCGACCACACCAAGGAAACGCTGCGCAAACGCCCGCGCAAAAAGTAGAATCAAGCCTCGATTGTTCTGTTGAAGGCCCGCAAAATGAACGAAATCACCCTGCCCGTCACCGGCATGACCTGCGGTGGCTGCGTCAATAGCGTTCACAAGGTGTTGACTGCGCTGCCGGGTGTGCAGAGCGCCGAGGTCATGCTCACGCCGGGCCAGGCCCGCGTCGTCTACGATGCCGCCCGGGTCGACCGCGCCGCAATGATTCAGGCCATCGTCGATGCGGGATTCGGCGTCAGCGGCTGACCCGACCGGCTTCGCCCAACCTCAGGATTTGCCACACAGGGTTTCCAGCGGCTCCGGCCTGTGGATGCCGTTGCCCTGCACATAATCCACCCCGATCTGGCGCAGCAGCGCCAGCGCCTGATCCGACTCGACGTACTCGGCAACGGTGATCAGCCCCATCTGGTGGCCGATCCGGTGGATGGCCTCGACCATCGAGCGGTCGACCGGATTGCTCGCGATGTCGCGCACGAAGGCGCCGTCGATCTTGAGGTAATCCACTTTCAGGTTCTTCAGGTAAGTGAAGGACGACAGGCCGCTGCCGAAATCGTCCAGCGCGAACCTGCAGCTGAATTCGCGCATGGCTTCGATGAATTCGTTGACGACCTTCAGGTTGCCGATGGCCGCCGTCTCGGTGATCTCGAAACACAGATGCGGCCCCATCGCAGGGTTCTCCTGCAAATGCGCCAGCAGCATCTGGCGGAACGCCGGGTCTTTCAACGAGGCACCCGACAGATTGACCGCAAACAGGCAATGCTGCTCCTGCTGGCTCGACAGATAGCGCCTGCACAACTGCATGGTTTCCTCGATCACCCAGCAGTCGAGTGCAGGCATCAGCGAATAACGCTCTGCCGCCGGAATGAAGGCCATGGGCAGAATTTCGCTACCGTCGTCATCCTGCATCCGCAACAACAGCTCCACATGGCGCGCAGCGTCGGCTTCCCCGTTGGCAGGACGGATTTCCTGCCACGACAGATGCAGGCGATGATTCTCCAGCGCCTGCTGAATGCGGGTCACCCACTGCATTTCATCGCGATGGCGCGCCAGATCGATATCGCGGCTTTCATAGATATGAATCCGGTTGCGGCCACGCTCCTTGGCCACGAAACAGGCGGCATCCGCTGCGGACAGCAGGCGCGCTGCCGAGTCGCTGTCGCGATTGATCGCCACCATGCCCACGCTCATGCTCACCGCAAAAACACGCTCCTCCCATTTGAAACGTAAGCGCTGCACCTCGGCACGGAATGCATCCGCCACCTCCAGGGCGTCCGCCATGCTGCAATTTTCCAGCAGCAGTGCGAACTCGTCGCCCCCCAGGCGCGCCAGGACATCCCGCTCGCGCAGATGGGACTTGAGCAGCAGCGCCAACTGGCGCAGCAATTCGTCGCCCGCCACATGGCCGCACGAATCGTTGATCACCTTGAACTGGTCGAGATCCATGTAGCAGAGGACATGCTCGCGATCCTGCTGCAGCGCCGAGAGCAGCGCGCGCTCCAGCCGCTGTTCGAATTCGCGGCGATTGATCAGGCCCGTCAGCGTGTCATGGCTCGCCTGATACACGAGCCGTGCGGCGGCCTGGTCGATGTTCTCCCGCATCCTGTCCTGCATCGACTGCAAATGTGACGCCATGTAATTGATGCCGCGTTGCAGGATGCCCAGCTCGGCCGGCCCATTCTGCTCCACCCGCTCGTCCAGATGTCCCTCGGCAATGCGGCTCACCGTGTGGGTCAATTCCAGGATCGGTCGCGTGATCTGGCGTCCGATGCGCCAGGCCAGCAAGAGGCTGATGCCCAGTCCTGCCAGCAGGATGGCCAGGCTGTGCAGAATGGCGTCGCGCTGACTGCGGAAAGTGGCGCTGCGGGAAACCTCGAGTCCGACCCACCCAAGCAGATGGGCCGGCAAGCCGGTCACGGCATGGCTTCCACTGGCCGGCTGCTGATTGCCCGTAGACATCGCGGTTCGGATAATCGGCGCATAGTAGTTCAGCCGATTCTTGAATTCGATCGGGTGGATGCGTTCGGTGGACAACTTGTCCCGTACCGGGTCGGCCCAGTGCCCTTGTCCAACCTGAGCCAGGATCTTCCCATTGTCGGAAAACACGGCCACACCCTGGATGTCGGGTTCGATAGCCGCCTTCCCGAGCAGGGCATGCAACGCCTCGATATTGCCTGCGGCAACGCTGTATTCGACTGCAGGGGCCAGTTGCCGGGCAATCGCCATGGCACGGGTATGCAGTGAACGGTCGAGGTCATTGATTTTCGACGTGACGAGCTGAAACAGCAGCAACATGCCGATGATGGCCATCGGCAGTGTGGCCAGGCCGACCAGCCGGCTTCGTATTCCGAATGTATAGGTCATCCGCTCGCCCCCCCCCCGGCATGGGGTCGGCCGGTGGTCAGGCAGACGACAATAATTGATCTGGTGCCCAGCCCGATCAACAGGCACTCAGACCCCACAATGTGCCGAGCGCTCAAACTGCCCCCTGTCCCGCACCCCACAGACAAGCCCCCTTGCTTTCCTCTGCTATGGCCTCAAGGAGAACAGCATGCGCGGCCAGTTCCGCGCTGGAGGCCTGCAGCAAAACAGGTCTGGGACGCATGCGGGCGGCGGCCGGATCAGCCTGCGAGCGGGGCGTATCTTCCAGTCCGATCGACAGGCTTTCCTGGCCACGCGTCAGTGCAAGGTATACCGCCGCCAGCAATTCACAGTCGACCAGGGCGCCATGCAGCGTACGCGCAGCATTGTCGACTCCATAGCGTTTGCACAGGGCGTCCAGATTGTTGCGCTGCCCGGGATGCAGCGACTTGGCCATCGCCAGCGTGTCGACCACCCCCTCGCACCATGTGGCCAGCAGCGGCATCTCAAGCAAACGCAGTTCCATGTTGAGGAAGCCCACGTCGAATGGCGCGTTGTGAATGATGAGTTCGGCACCATGGATGAAGTCGACAAACTCGTGCGCGATGTCGGCAAAGCGCGGCTTGTCCTGCAGGAATTCCGGAGTGATGCCGTGCACCTGCATCGCCCCGGCATCGATGTCGCGATCGGGATTCACATAGCGGTGCAGGTGGTTCCCGGTGAGGCGCCGGTTGACCATTTCCACCGCCGCCACTTCGATGATGCGATGTCCCTGATTGGGATCGAGGCCGGTAGTTTCAGTGTCGAGGATTATTTGTCGCATGGTTCGATCAGGCTTGCCGTGCCTGCAGTACGCCCTGGTTGGCCAGCGCGTCGGCACGTTCATTCTCGGGGTGGCCGGCGTGGCCACGCACCCATTTCCATTTGATGTGGTGCAACTGGCTCAGGGCATCCAGTTGCAGCCACAAGTCCTGGTTCTTCACCGGCTTGCCGTCGGCAGTGTGCCAGTTGCGCCGCTTCCAGCCGGCCATCCATTCGCTGATACCCTTCTGCACGTATTGCGAATCGGTGTGGACCTCGACCGTGGAGGGGCGCTTGAGCGATTCCAGCGCGCGGATCACCGCGGTCATTTCCATGCGGTTGTTGGTGGTGTTGGCCTCGCCCCCACTGATTTCCTTGCGGTGACCGCCGGACACCAGCAGGGCACCCCAGCCGCCGACACCGGGATTACCCTTGCAGGCGCCGTCGCTGTAGATGTAGACGACGTCAGCGCTCACGCCGGACCTTGTACTGCTTGAGGTTGACCACCTTGGCCGCCGGCGACAGCAAGCGCTGCGCCACTGGTGTTTTCCATTGCGGCAGGATGATGTTCATGCCCTGCACACGCTTGACCGCCTGCAGGAAATACACGCCGCCGCCCATGGCCCACCAACGGTCGCCCGCGGGCTCCATGAAGCGCAGACGGCGCAGCCATTTCTCGCGGTTTATCGGCGGTCGGTAGCAGCACATGCTGCCGCCAGCCACTTCGAGCCCCAGCAACGCCATCCAGTCCTTCACCCGCGAGATGTTGAGGAAACTGCCATTCCACGGATAGCCACGCTCGCCGCCCTGCAGCTTGCGCGCCAGCCCCCACAGGCTGCGCGGGTTGAAGCCTGCCAGCATCAGGCGGCCTTCCGGGCGCAGCACGCGCTGCGCCTCGCGCAGCACAAGGTGCGGATTGCCGCTGTATTCCAGCACATGCGGCAACAGCAGCAGGTCGAGTGACTGGCTCTCGAACGGCAGGAACATCGGGTCCGCCCGCACCTGGGACGGCGTTTCGACCGCGCAGGTCAGCCGCAGCGGAATGCGGCTGTTGCGCAGAAAATCGATCTGCGGCAAGCCGACCTGCACGGCATTGAAACCGAACACATCCGATACCGCGTGGTCGAAATAGCGCAGCTCGCGAAACAGCAGATGCTGCCCGAGCGGCGTATCGAACCATCCTGCATCAAGCTTGGATAACATAGTCATCCCTCCAGTCTCACTGCCCTCGCCATGCCGACGCTTATTCCCCTGCCCGCATTCGAAGACAACTACATCTGGGTGCTGCACGACGGGCACCATGCCGTTGCCGTCGATCCCGGCGATCCCGCACCGCTGGTGGCCTTTCTCGAGGCGCACCAACTGGTGCTGAGCGCCGTGCTCATCACCCACCATCACCGTGACCATACTGGCGGCATTGCCGACCTGCGTCAACGCTACCAGTGTGCCATTTATGCGCCGGAAAATCCGCGCATACCGGCCGTGACCCACCCCCTGCGCGGCGGCGATTCCGTAACCCTGTCCGAACCGGCACTGCACTTCGAGGTGCTGGCCACGCCCGGCCACACGCTCGACCACATCAGCTATGTCGGCCACGGCTTCCTGTTCTGTGGCGACACCGTGTTCGGCTGCGGATGCGGCAAGCTGTTCGAAGGCGATCCGGCGATGATGGCTGCCAGCCTCGACGCGATCCTGACGCTGCCCGATGCTACCCGAGTCTGCTGCGCGCATGAATACACCCTGAGCAATATCGATTTCGCCAAGACCATCGACGGCGACAATCCGGCCCTGCTGGAACGCGAGCGGCAGGACCGCGCCCTGCGCGCGCAAAATCACCCCACGCTGCCGTCGACCCTGGCACTGGAAAAGGCGACCAATCCCTTCCTGCGCTTTCACGAACCCGACATGATCGCCTTTGCCGCCGGCTATCTGAAGCGTCCCCATCCCGGCCAGGCCGAAGTGTTCGGCGCCATTCGCGCCGCCAAGGATGCCTGGGATGGTTGACCGCGCCCAGTCACCCACTTAGGATGGCGGCATGTTGAGTGCGGGAGACCGTATTGCCCGGAATCAAATTGGCCGAATTCAGACCCCGTCGGCTCGCTCTCGGTGTGCTGGCGCTGTTGATCTGTTCACCCGTTTTCGCCGCCGAATCCCTGGTGCTTGCCCGCACGATCGAGTGGCACGGCGACCAGGCCCGCGGGACAACTGATAGCCAGGAAGCCCTCGCGAAAGTCAGCCAGGACGATGTCTGGCAGCGCATCCGTGACGGATTCAAAATCGATGACGCGGCCGCGGACAATCCGCTCGTCGCCGTTCATGAATCCTGGTATGCAGCACGACCGGATTACGTACGGCGCATGGTCGAGCGTTCGCGCCTCTACCTGTTCCATATCGTCGAGGAAGTCGAGCGCCGCGCGATGCCGATGGAAATCGCATTGCTGCCGATGATTGAAAGCGCGTTCAAACCCACCGCGCTGTCGCCCTCCTCGGCCTCCGGCATCTGGCAATTTATCCCTTCCACCGGCAGGCTCTACGGCCTCAAGCAGGACGACTGGTACGATGGCCGCCGCGATTTCACTGCTGCCACCAATGCGGCGCTCGATTACCTGGGCAAGCTCTATCTCGATTTCGGTGACTGGGAACTTGCGCTGGCCGCCTACAACTGCGGCGAAGGCTGCGTGGCGCGCGCCATCCAGAAAAATGTTGCGCAGGGCCTGCCCACCGCCTATGCCAGCCTGATCCTGCCCAACGAGACCCGGCACTACGTTCCCAAGCTGCTCGCCATCAAGGATCTGGTGAGCCACCCCGAACGCTACGGCATCGCCATCGACGCGCTGCCGAACCAGCCCTATTTCGGCCAGGTCACCGTCCACGCCAGCCTCGACATCCGTTCCGCCGCCCGTCTGGCAGGCATGAGCAGCGACGAGTTCGTTGCGCTGAACGCGGCATTTCCGCGCAATCTCATCCGTTCCGACACGCCGGTCAGCCTGCTGGTCCCCGTCGACAAGGCCGACCGGTTCCAGCGCAACCTGGAAAACAGCAGTTGGGACTCCTGGCAACCTTATGCGGCGAAAAAGGGCGAACGTCCCGAGGCGATAGCAAAACGCTTCGACGTCAGCGTCGCCCGCCTCAAGGAACACAACCAGTTCAAATTGAAGCGCGGCAAACTCGCACGCGCACAGACGATACTCGTCCCGATCAAGGGTCGAGGTGTCGTCCCGACGCAGCCCGTCGAATCGAGCCCGGAGACAGCTGACATCAACCAGCATGTCGTCAGGCGGGGCGAAACGCTGTTCAGTGTGGCCCGCCGCTACGACCTGAGCGTCACCCAGCTCAGCCAGGCCAACCCCTCGATTGATAGCGGCCTCAAGGCCGGACAGGTCCTGCGCTTGCCGTTGAGCGAACCGGCCCGCCAATCCGATGCCATCCAGCACGTCGCCTTCAAGACGCAGCGCAGCAGATCCGACCAGGCTGACCGATACACGGTCAAGCGGGGCGACACCCTGCACGCAATTGCCCAGCACTTCGATGTGAGCCTGGCGGATATCCGGTCATGGAATCCTGCTTTTGGACAAAGCAGTTCAATCCGGCCAGGACAGAAGATCATCGTCAGCAAGCCTTAGGAGGCGATTCTCATTGACGTGTTTACCCAGGCGGGAAGAAAGAAAGCAATAGGCTCTCGAACCAGTTTTCAATCCCCGGCAGGACATAACCGGTTGCAGAGAATCCGTGCCGCAAGCATGTCCTTGGCAGTCCCTGCCCACCTCCAAGGCACACCATAAACTGTTCTTGCTTGTATCGTTTCTGCATCGTCAGATCCTTGATCGTACAAAAACCCAACGGCTACTGATTTCATGGGCTCTCGCGAGCCTGGGCTTAAAGATCCGTTCTTTCTGGTCTATGGCTATACAGGGCAAAAAGAAATGGCACAAACATGGCCACATGAGGAGAACTATAGGATTGCTCCAACAACGATGCCACAAAGACTCCTGCAACGGCAGCGTACATGACCCCTTGCTGCAGTGCAGATCGATTTGCGATGCCTGGCTTCATCGCATGCATTTGTGCAGCATAGAACATGACATACAGCGTTAACCCGACCACACCAATTTCATACCAGCAATCTAAAAGAATGTTGTGTAGGTGTCCTACCGTGACGATGCCCTCAACAACTACTGGCGGATATAACGCTACGTTACTTGGGCCGACCCCCAGCCATTGATTTGGGGGTGGGATGGTGATTGCCTTGTGCCAGATATAGGTACGGTAGCTACTCAACTGGTTGAGCACCTCAAACCAGCCCTCATCTGAACGATATGCCCGGCTTAATATGGACCCGGTCGCATCAAATATCAGGATCAATGCAAGCAACAACAACGCTAGGCAGCCGAGCAACCACTTGAGCATTCTTCCTTTGCGAAAAATAAAGAAGCTCAGTGCAGCGAGCGCGGCCGCAATTGTAAATACCTCGGTAAGGCTATTGGAAGACACCAATAGTAAAGTCAGGCTCGAAAAATAACCCACACTCACTGCCAGGCCGCGACGGCCCGTGATGGTCTGCCGCAGCAGATAGAACGTGAAAGGCGATAGATAGGCAGGCACCAATCCATGAACCTGAATATCCGGTTGAAAATCAGGCGATCTGAACAGGACGAGGAAATCAACCGCATAGAAGGCAAAGCTGACCATGCCGACCATGCCAATCATTTTGATGGATCGTTCAAGGCTGAATTCAGGAATGCGACGCACCAACCACCAGGTTATGAAATAGCTGGACCCCAACAGGGCATATTTCGCCCATTTTCCATAAGCTGAATGGGGATCGATTGATAGCGCTGCACTCACGGTCCCCCATGCCAGCAATGCCGCGAACAGGATCAATGGGGGCGTTGGAAACTCAAAATTCCGTTGTCGGACAATCAGGGCAAATGCAGTTGCCCAGTAAAGCACATACCCGGTATTGCCGAGTCCGCGTCCTAACTGATAAAGAAATAAAACGATGACAGGGGCAATCAGCAACCAGTAGAGGAAGCGGTGCTCCCCCAATAAGACATCCACAACACCAGTTTTCGCGCTATTTGAGGCAGCGATTTTTTGTTCTTTCATTTCAGTTTGGGTGTGGACGTTCGATGCGGGATCTGGATTTGATGAAGGAAGCGGCCATTTACCGTGATTATCGTATGCCGGCAAGGCAAACATCCTTGATGAGGCACCTCTAATGACACTCCCGGTTCGTCAGGACAGGGGCAGGTACGAATGCACGGCGTTTTTTGTCTTTTCATCGCTTTCTGCCTGTAACAAGATGGTTAGGCAGCAGGAAGCCGGGGGCGTCATTTCGGCCTAGTTCGCCTCTTGACCGACCGCCTTCGAAAACGCATCGAACACTGGTTGAATCAGGCTGCGCTTGAGTTTAAGCGCAGCCTGATTGACCACCAGGCGCGAACTGATGTCGTCGATGTGTTCGACGGCAACCAGCCCGTTCGCCTTGAGGGTGCCACCGGTGGAGACGAGGTCGACGATGACATCCGACAGTCCGACCAGCGGGGCCAGTTCCATCGAGCCATACAGCTTGATGAGGTCGATATGCACGCCTTTGGAGGCAAAGTGGTTGCGTGCCGCGTTGACGTACTTGGTGGCGACACGAATGCGCGCGCCCTGCTTCACCGTACCGGCGTAGTCGTAGCCTTCGCGCACGGCAACCATCATGCGGCACTTTGCAATCTGCAGGTCGAGCGGCTGATACAGGCCGTTGCCGCCATGCTCGTTCAGCACGTCCTTGCCGGCGATGCCGAGGTCGGCGGCTCCGTACTGCACGTAGGTCGGCACGTCGCTGGCGCGCACGATGATAAGCCGCACGTCGGCGCGGTTGGTCCCGATGATGAGCTTGCGCGAGGACTCTGGGTTCTCGGACGGGATGATGCCCGCCGCCGCCAGGAGCGGCAGGGTTTCTTCGAAGATGCGGCCCTTGGAGAGGGCCAGCGTGATGCCGGAGTTGCTCATGTTTGAATATTCCGCCTTCAGGGCGTTTCAATAAAATACCCGTTCGCCCTGTATCAGTCGAAGGATTTGCCAGGGAAGCCCTGAACAAGTTGGTTTGCCGTGTGGTTCGACAAGCTCACCACGAACGAAATCAACTGCTTGCCGTTCGTCCTGAGCCTGTCGAAGGACTTGTTCAGGGCTTCCCTGGCGAAGGTCCACATATTACTGGCACGGGCTTAATAATCTTCTCAGTGCACGCGCTTGATGCGGGCGCCCAGTTGGGTGAGCTTTTCCTCGATGCGTTCGTAGCCGCGGTCAAGGTGATAGATCCGCTCGATCGTGGTCTCGCCTGCCGCAACCAGTCCCGCCAGCACCAGGCAGGCCGATGCGCGCAGGTCGGTCGCCATCACGATGGCACCATCCAGTCGCGGCACGCCGCGCACCAGTGCGGTGTGGCCGGACACTTCGATGTTGGCGCCCAGACGCCGCAACTCCTGCACGTGCATGAAGCGGTTTTCAAAAATGGTTTCGGTAACGCTGGCCGCGCCTTCGGCGATGGTGTTCATCGCCATGAACTGTGCCTGCATGTCGGTGGGAAACGCCGGGTGCGGCGCGGTGCGCACATCCACCGAGCGCAGCTTGCCGTCGGATTCGATCTCGATCCAGTCGCTACCCACCTCGACCTGGGCGCCCGCTTCGCGCAGCTTGCTCATCACCGCATCCAGCGTGTCGGGCTGGGCGTGGGTGGTGCGCACGCGGCCGCCGGTCATGGCGGCGGCGACCAGAAAAGTGCCAGTCTCGATGCGGTCGGCCATCACTGAATATTCAGCGCCATAAAGTGCGTCGACGCCCTGGATCGTGATCACGCTGCTGCCCGCGCCTTCGATTTTTGCGCCCATCGCAATCAGGCAATTCGCCAGATCAACCACTTCAGGCTCGCATGCAGAATTTTCGAGGACGGTCGTACCTTCGGCCAGCGCAGCGGCCATCATCAAATTTTCGGTGCCGGTCACGGTCACCATGTCCATCACGATGCGTGCGCCCTGCAAGCGTTTGCAGCGTGCATGAATATAGCCGTGCTCAATCTGGATGTCCGCACCCATCGCCTGCAAACCCTTGATGTGCAGGTCGACCGGGCGCGAGCCAATGGCGCAGCCACCGGGCAGCGAGACACGCGCCTCGCCGAAGCGCGCCAGCGTCGGCCCCAGCACCAGGATCGCGGCACGCATGGTTTTCACCATTTCGTACGGCGCTTCCTTGTGCGGAATGGACTCGCCGCACAGGGTGACGTGGTTCTTGTCATCGAGGGTGACGCGCACGCCCATGTGGCCGAGCAGCGCCAGCATGGTGCTGATGTCCTTGAGGTGCGGCACGTTGCCGAACTGCAAAGGCTCGGCGGTGAGCAGGCTGGCGGTCAGGATCGGCAGGGCGGCGTTCTTGGCGCCGGAAATGCGCACCTCACCGTCCAGCGGGTTGCCGCCATGGATCAGCAGGGCGTCCATTCAGCGGGCGGCCCAGTCTTCGGGGGTGTAGGTTTTCATCGACAGCGCATGAATCTGCGCGTGCATGCGCTCGCCCAGGGCATCGTAGACCAGCCGGTGCTGCTGGATCATGTTCTTGCCGGTGAAGGACGGGCTGACGATCACCGCCTGGAAATGCTGGCCGTCGCCGTCGAGCTCGATGTGGTCACACGGCAGCTTCTCGGTGATCCAGCCTTTGATGTCGTCGGGAGTAACCATGCTCGTCTTGCCTCTTCAGTGTCGCAGTTTGTAGCCGCTGCGCAGCAGCGCCAGGGTGAGGGCGGATATTGCCACAAAGCAGGCACTGGCGACCAGCAAGCCGAGCATGGGGTTGGTGTCGGACTGGCCGACGAAGGCGTAGCGGAAGCCGTCGATCAGGTAAAAAACGGGATTTGCGTGCGATACGGATTGCCAGAAGGGAGGCAGCGAGTGGATCGAGTAGAACACGCCGGACAGGAAGGTGAGCGGCAGGATCAGGAAGTTCTGGAACGCTGCCAGCTGGTCGTACTTTTCTGCCCAGATACCCGCAACGATGCCGAGCGCGCCCATGATGGCGCAGGACAGCACTGCATAGGCGAGCAGCCAACCCAGGTGAGGCAGCTGCCAGGGGGCGAACCACAGCGTCACCGCCCAGACGCCGAGGCCAACCACCAGCCCGCGCACGACGGCCGCGCCCAGATAGGCCAGGAAAAACTCCAGATACGACAGCGGCGGCAGCAGCACGAACACGATGTTGCCAGTCATCTTCGACTGGATGAGGCTGGAGGAGCTGTTTGAAAACGCGTTCTGCAGCATGCTCATCATCACCAGCCCCGGCACCAGAAAGCTGGTGTAAGACACACCTGGATAGACCTCGACATGCGCTTCCAGAACATGCGAGAAGATCAGCAGGTAGAGCAGCGCCGTCACCACCGGCGCGACCACGGTCTGCACCACCACTTTCCAGAAGCGCAGCAGTTCCTTGTACAGCAGGGCTGGAAAGCCGCTCATGTGCGCTTCATGATGTCAGTGAAGACATCCTCCAGATCGGGCTCCTGCAGGCGCATTTCGAGCACCGCTATGCCGTCCTGCCGTAAATCGGCCAGCAGGGCTTCCAGTTCGGCATAATCGCCGAAATTGATCCGCCAGCACCCATCTGCTTCGCGCAGCAGGCGATCCTGCCAGGCTGCCGGCACCGCTTCCGTATCCAGCCGCAGCTGTGCGCAATGCTCGTTGGTCAGCCGCAGGAGATTGCGCGTCGCATCGAGCGCGACGACGCGGCCGGCCTTGAGCATGGCGATGCGGCCGCACAGTGCCTCGGCCTCTTCCAGGTAATGCGTGGTCAGCAGGATGGTGTGTCCTTCTCGATTGAGGCGGCTGATGAATTCCCATAGCGAACGGCGCAGGTCGACGTCCACGCCTGCGGTAGGTTCGTCGAGCACGATGACAGGCGGCTTGTGCACCAGCGCCTGCGCCACCAGCAGGCGGCGCTTCATGCCGCCCGACAGGCTTTGCGTACCTTTATCAGCGTGCGGGGTCAGCGCGAGGTGATGCATGATCTCTTCGATCCAGGCGTCGTTGTGCCTGAGACCGAAATAACCGGACTGGATGCGCAGGGTTTCGCGCACGTTGAAAAAGGGATCGTAGACCAGTTCCTGAGGCACCACACCCAGCGCACGGCGGGACTGTCGATAGTCGCGCAGCACATCGTGTCCCATGATTGCGGCGCGCCCGGAATCGGCTCGGGCAAGTCCGGCCAGAATCGAAATCAGCGTGGTCTTGCCAGCACCGTTGGGACCCAGCAAACCAAAGAACTCGCCCTGCCGGATTTCGAGCGTAACGTCGTCGAGTGCCTGGGTGGCATGAAAATGCTTGCTAAGATTCTCGACGCAGATTGCGGGTATTGCCTGGTTCATGCGGGCAACAGGTCGGACACTCCATATAGTTCAGCCAGAGTAGTGAAGCTGGCAGGCAGTCCCACTAAGGAAAGCGTGCTTCCTGCTGCCTGGGCGTATCGCATTGCACTGAATACCAGGGCTAGTGCGGCCGAATCGGCTGTTTCGACTGTGCTGAAATCGAGCACCTCAACGCCGTGCGTGAAGTGCGGTTGCAATTCTTTCAACAATCCGCCGACACTGTCCACGGTCACCGCGCCGTCAATCCGGCAATAATGATCTTCACACGTGATCACGAGCCGGATTGCTGCGCTGGTTTGGCAGCGCCGCTCGGTTCTTGTTTGGAGAGTGTTTTGATCAGCCCGTCGATTCCGCTCTGGCGGATCGTGCTGGAAAAGGAAGAACGGTAATTCGTTACCAGGCTGACACCGTCGATGACCACATCGTAGACTTTCCAGCCGAAAGCTGTTTGATACATGCTGTAATCGATTGTGATCGGTTGCCCACCGGGCTGTCGCACTTCAGAACGCACCGTCACGTCTGTATCGCCCGGGTTAATGCTCAATGGCTTGAAATCAATGCTCTGGTTATTGAATGCCAGCAGCGCATTGGAATAGGTACGCACCATCAGATTGCGGAACTCCGTTACCAGTTCCTGCTTCTGTTTCGCAGTGGCACGTGGCCAGTGTTTGCCGATCACCAGTTGGGTCATGCGATTGAAATCGAATATGGGCAGAATTCTTGTCTCGACCAACTGATGGACCTTGCTCATGCTTATCCCCTGAGCGTCCTTGTCCTGCTTGAGAATGGCAAGCACCTCCTGGGTGGTGGTCCGCGCAAGCATGTCAGGCGGTGTGTCAGCAGCAAATACCGCAGCGTTAAACCCTGACAGCAGTGCCAGCAGCAAAAATAAAGAGCGCATCATGTTCAGAAGATCCTGTACTAGATAATCGGGGCGGCACTGACCAGGGCAACACAACCGCTTGCCTGATAGACGACCACCACCTATTTGAGTTCACCTGTCAGTCGCGCCAGTTGAGCCACGTTCATGTTGTAATCGTTGATCGTGCGCAGATACTCGGTCTGGGTCAACGCATAGTTACGGATGGCTTCAGCCACCTTGTCGGCGCCTTCGAGTCCAGCAGAAAAATCGGCCAGCGCAGCCACCATCCAGCGACGTGCTGCAGCAGCACCTTCGGCCAGGTCGCGTTGCGACGCGAAATTGGCTTCTGCATTGGCATAGGCTTCCCCCACCTCAAAGGGGATGCCGAGGACGGCAAACGCCTTCTTGTGATTGAGCGCCTCGAGTTCGGCCTGCGCCTGATTGACCTTCGCGTCGGCCGCTCCGAATATGGAGTCCCACCTTACGCCCACCACCGGCGTGACACCGTAGCCATTGAAGGGATCCTGAATATAGGGGTTATCCAGGGTATCGCGCTGGGAAGCATAAGAGCCTTGGCCGATCACCCCGGCATAAATATCGGGCAATCGATCGGCCTTCTTGGCCGCAAGCAAGGCGCGGCGGGCACGCAATCCGGCATCGAGCTGTTGCATTTCAGGACGGTCCTGCAGGGCACGGGCCTGAAACTCGGCCAGATCGACT
>CAVOSK010000001.1:0-666060 GCA_963698855.1 uncultured beta proteobacterium | reverse complement strand
ACCCTTCATTCGAGCGGGCAACGCAAAAGCGCGCCGCCCCTCAGCTTCACGTCAGGCAACTGAAGACAACCTGGGAGGAGGAGAAATTTATGGGCACCAATCCTATTGCTTGGTTTGAAATCTATGTAGAGAAAATGGAGAGAGCGAAAAAGTTTTACGAAACTGTTCTCGCTGTCAATTTGGAGAAGCTCAGCGATCCCACTGATTCCGGGATTGAGATGTGGTCGTTTCCGTCAAACATGGAGAGCTATGGCGCCACTGGTGCCCTCGTTAAAATGGAAGGATTCAGCTCCGGCGGGAACAGCACCTTGGTCTACTTCGCCTGTGAAGATTGTGCAGTTGAGGAGTCAAGAGTTGAAAAAGCAGGCGGGAAAATTCAGCAATCAAAAATGGCGATCGGTGAGTATGGCTTCATTTCGCTCGCTATCGATACCGAAAGCAACATGTTCGGCCTGCATTCGCTGAAATAGGTATGAGGAAAAATGCCTGACAATGCGGTCGAGAGGGCGGCCAACCAGCTGCGCTGGCTGGTACCCTCCGCGCTTCGCGCTCCGGCCGCCCCTCACCTCCACGTTAGCTAAAAGGCATCACTGGGCGACCCAATGGACCTCGATTTGTTTGACTCCTTGCCGATAGCCGGTTTCTACGTTGTGGTCACCATGCTGATGCTGGCTTTTGGCGAAGTCGGCTATCAGTTCGGCATACATGCTCGAACTCGCCAAGACAAGGAGGCGCCGGCCTCCTTGGGTCCGATGGTTGGGGGTTTGCTTGGTCTGCTGGCTTTTGTTCTTGCCTTCACGTTTTCCATGGCGTCTTCCCAGCACGATCTCCGGAAACGGAATGTTCTCGAAGAAGCCAATTCAATCGGTACGGCATACCTGCGTGCCGACTTGATCGATGAACAATACGGAACCGAAGTAAAGCGCCTCTTGCGAGAATATGTGGATGTTCGTCTTAAGGCCGCAAGCGGGAGTGACCTGGACGCCGCAATAGCGAAATCCGTTGAGATCCATAGCCAGCTTTGGACCCAGGGGTCAGCGGCAGCGCGCGCGAACCCCAGCACAAATACCGCACTCATGATTCAGTCCATCAATGATGTAATTGATTTGCACGAAAAACGAGTGACCGGCGCTCTGCGCAATCGAATTCCCGATAGTGTCTGGCTATCGCTGCTCGCCATTACCGCCCTCACGATGATCGCCATGGGTACCCAGGTCGGACTAACTGGCAGCCGAAGATTGGTTGCAGTGATCCCTTTGGTGCTGGCGTTTTCGGCGCTCGTGACGCTCGTCGCGGACCTCAATCGCCCTCAAAGCGGGTTGATAACCATAGGGCAGCAGTCTATGGTCGATCTTCATGGCAGCATGGGTCGCGAAACGCAATAGATCATGACGCTCGCCATGCGACCATAGCCAGCAAAGGCATGCAGCAGGCGTCAGAAATGATCTTCGCCTCGCCAATCCTTGAATGGAGTCCGCACGAATGCCGTCCACGCCTGACGAGAACCGCAAGAACGCGATGGCGTTCTATGACCTCATGTTCAACCAATGCAAGCCGGCCGAAGCGATTCAACGCTATGTCGGTGACACCTACATTCAGCACAATCCTCACGTCGCGGACGGCAAGCAGGCCTTTATCGAATATTTCGAGCGGATGGCCAGGGAATACCCGGGCAAGCGCGTGCATTTCAAGCGTTCCGTCGCAGAGGGAGATTGCGTCGTTCTCCATTGCCACCAGGAGTGGCCCACCGACCCGAACAGGGACTGGGCGGGTATCGACATCTTCCGCTTCGATGAAAACGGCAAGATCGTCGAGCATTGGGACGTACTGCAAGTCGTGCCAAGCGAGTCTGCCAATGACAACGCCATGTTCTAGCGCACTGCCGCCTTAACCGGCGTTCAAGCTGCACTCGCCCAGCAGTGGGCGAGCCCCTTGGTTTTACGATGCTTTTCACTCTACCCCGCCCCAAGATCCGGGGTTCCGCCGATCCCCTGCTAAGCTTCAAGCGGGTGCTCAAAGACCTTTGCAATCCGGCAGGTTCAACCCTTTCACCCACCAACAAAGGAGATAAGCATGGGATTTTTCAGCAAGATACTCGCGAAGCTTGGCATTGGCAGCGACAGCGCTGCCGCCGCCCCGGCCCCTGCCGTCAAACCCGGCGCAGCCCCGGCGGCCCCGAGCGCTGCGCCGGTTGCGCCCAAGCCGGTCGCGATCGTCGATGTCGTCGCGCAACTGGAGAAGAGCGCGGCGGCGAATCCGCAGAAGCTGAACTGGAAGACCTCCATCGTCGACCTGCTGAAGCTTCTCGATATCGACAGCAGCTACGCGGCGCGCAAGGAACTGGCGACGGAACTGGGCTGCCCGGCGGACCTGATGGGGGATTCGGCGAAGATGAACATGTGGCTGCACAAGACCGTGCTGGCGCGCATCGCCGCCAACGGCGGAAATGTGCCCAAGGACCTTCTGGACTGAGCACGCGGCGCAATTAACGCCCAGGAGGGCACACACATGCAGATCACGGACATCCTCGCCCAGATGGGCGGCCTCCAGTCGATGGCGCAGGAACTGGGCGTCGACGAGTCGCAGGCGGCGAGCGGCGCCGCAGCACTGATCCCGGCGATCGTCGGCGGATTCAAGAAGCAGGCGCAGGCGCAGCCCACCGGCCTCGAAGGGCTGGGCGGCCTGCTCGGTCAACTCGGCGGCGGCGGCCTGCTCGACAACGTCCTGGCGCCGCAGCCGACGGACGTGAGTCAGGGCAACAACGTACTCGGACAGATCTTCGGCTCCAAGGACGTGAGCCGCACGGTCGCGCAGAATGCGGCTTCGCAGTCCGGACTCGACCCTGCCCTGCTCAGGAAAATGCTGCCGATGCTGGCGATGCTGGTTACGGGCTACATGGCAAAGCAGGGGGGCGGCAGCGCCGGGGCGCAGTTCGGGTCGTCGGAAAGCGGGTTGGGGGGCGGGCTCGGCAGCCTGCTGGGGGGGCTGCTCGGTGGCCAGGGCGCCGGCAGCGCTCAGGGTTCAGCCGGACTCGCCTCGATGCTCGACCTCAACGGCGACGGCAATCCGCTGGACGACATCCTGCAAATGGCTGGCAAGGCGATGCGATAACCACACCGGACGGGCGGGAAGTCTTGATCAGCAAGGTTTCCCACTCCGGGTTGAGGGCCTCCCGTAGATCATGTGTGGAATCGCCGGCTTGCCGCCGAGCCCCATCACGGGCACCATCACAAAAACCGACTCCCAGAGGGGTTTGATCGCCAACCTGCTGGCAGGTGTGGGAGTTCACTGCCTGGCGACCGGATCGCGGGATCGGCTGGCATCGTGCCCACAGTCATCCCGGGCTTTGGGGTCGCTGGCGCGACGGCAGGACGGGCCGCAGTCCGTGCTTGAACCTTGGCCATTCCAGGTGGATATCGCATGCGCAACAAGATCACGCTGGCCATCATCACCCTGGTTGCTGCTTGTGGAACCTGGTTCTACTTCACGCCGTATATCGCGGCTTATGGAATGAAATCGGCTGCCGAAGCGAAAGATGCTGCGAGGCTCTCCGGCTACGTCAACTTCCCGGCGCTCAGGAGCAGCCTGAAGGCCACATTCCACGCCAAGCTGGCTTCGAATGCCAGGAAGACCAGGAACAAGGGGTTTTTGGGTGCGTTGGGCACGGCAATAACGGTCAAATTCGTCAACCCACTGATTGAAACGTTCTACATCAATCCGATGATCGACTCGTATGTGACGCCCAAGAACCTGGCAAGGATGATGAAAGGCGAGAATCCGCAAGCCAAAAAAGGCGCTGCGAAATCGAAGCCGGCCGAGCCGGACTATTCGATGGCATACGAAAGCTTTGACCGCTTCGTGGTCAACGTGAGTAAAAAAGGATCGACCCAAAAGCCCGTCGGCCTTGTCTTCAATCGCGAAGGCCTGTTTTCCTGGAAGCTTTCGGCGCTGCGGCTACCGATGTGAAGCCGATTGCGGTCAATCCGGGCAGGTCAAAAGTGGCAGCGGGTTAACCCGCTGGACGGAAAAAGCAGCATTCACTGACTGCGCTGCTCCTTGAATGGTGAAAGGTTCCGGCAGCGCAGGCCGTCGGCCGATTCCCTGAATCCGCTGTATCGCATACTTGATGCGCTAAAGGAACAGCTTTTCGTATCGATGCGCTTGCTGGGCTGTGCTATAGAGGAAAAATGGTTCCAAGTTCGTTGGCCACTCATCACTAGAAGTTCTACTGCTGCAAGAAAAATCCTTGAAAATTTGTTTGCATCGCAAGCATCGCGAACTGTGGCTGGCCGCCTACGGCACCCAGCCTTTCAACCCAATCGTTCCATCATCCCGTTAAGGAGTAAGCACCCATGAGAATCCATTTTCTGGCAGCATTGATCGGCATCGGCAGCATGGCGGGTGCGGCAAGCACCCATGCTGAGGCACCGCACGCGCCAAGCCAGCAGGTCAGGCTATCGCCGCCCCTGCTTGACCTGCTGCGCGCCGAGATGCGTGAAATCTCGCATGGCGCCGAAGGCCTGGCCTTGTCGCTGGCGACGGCAGACTGGAAGTCGATCGAGGCAACCGGTGCGAAAATTCGCGCCAGCTACCTCATGGAGAAGCAGCTTACGCCAGCCCAGGCGGTCGAACTGGAGCAGGCGCTTCCCCTGCAATTCAAGCAGTTCGATGCAGCGTTCCACCAACGGGCGGGAAAGCTTGCGGCAGCGGCCGCGGCCCATGATCCCGAGCTTGCGCTCTATCACTACGCCCGCCTGCTGGAAAGCTGTGCCCAGTGTCATGCTGCATTCGCGAGCAAGCGGTTCCCGGGATTTGCTTCGCCAGCCCCGCAAGGCCATCATCATTGAAGCCACCATCATCCTGCGCTCAAGTGATACGCCCGAAGGCGCGCTGCCACCAGGCTCGATGCCATGCGGCAGCGCCGCTTCCCGGCGTGTTCGTTTTGAATTCAGGCAACCCCAAATGCAAGGAGAATGATCATGCCAACCAGCACTGTCCGTCTTCACCGCGTACTGCGTACGACGCCTGAAAAACTCTACCGCGCCTTCCTCGATGCGGATGCGATGGCCAAGTGGCTGCCGCCGAACGGGTTCACCGGCAGGGTTCATCAAATGGATGCCAGGATCGGCGGCAGCTACCGGATGTCGTTCACGAATTTCACCACGGGCCACAGCCATGACTTCGGCGGCAAGTACCTTGAGCTGGTGCCCCATGAGCGCATTCGATACACGGACAAATTCGACGATCCGAACCTGCCTGGAGAAATGCAGACGACCATCTCCCTGAACCAGGTGTCCTGCGGCACCGAATTGAGCATCGTGCAGGAAGGCATCCCTAAAGCGATTCCGCCGGAAGCCTGCTACCTGGGCTGGCAGGAATCGCTCGCCCAATTGGCAAAGCTTGTCGAGCCCGAGATTCCGGATTAAGCCGTGCCTCTGCAAGGCGCTCCAGCCGGCCCTTCGCGCCGATCCGAAGGACTACTCCATCAGGCGCATGCGCCGATCGGTCCTCGTCTTCCTGGCCTTTCTGCTGTCGCTGCCGGCAGCCGCCGAAGACCAGGCGCTGGCCAGGCTGTTCGCCCGCCACGGCGTCGACGGGACCATGGTGATTGCGTCGCTGTACAGCGGGCAGACCTTCATCCACAACGGCCCGCGCGCAAGCCGGAGATTCCCGGCAGCGTCGACGTTCAAGATCCTGAACACGCTGATCGCGCTCGAAGAGCATGCCATTTCCGGCAAGAGCGCCGTGCTGAAATGGGACGGGCATCGCTACGACCTGCCCGACTGGAACCGCGACCAGACGTTGGAAAGCGCGTTCAGGGTTTCCTGCGTCTGGTGTTTCCAGGAACTCGCACGGCGGGTCGGTGCGGAGAAATACAGGACCTATCTGCACAGGTCGGCCTACGGTGCACTGCACGAGCCATTCGAGGTGACGACATTCTGGCTCGACGGCGCACTCGAAATCAGCGCGATCGAACAGGTGGCATTCCTCAGGCAGGTCTATCAGCGCACGCTGCCGTTCAGCGCGTCGTCGTACGATGCCTTGCGGCAGATCATGCTTGTGGAACAGACGCCGGCTTTCACGCTGCGAGCGAAGACCGGCTGGGCGACGCGCATCGAGCCGCACGTTGGCTGGCAGGTCGGCTATGTCGAAGTGCCCGGCGACGTATGGTTCTTCGCCATGAACATCGAGGCCCGCGACGAGAAGGCTCTGCCCCTGCGCCAGCAACTGACGCGCGCGGCCTTGCAGCTGAAAGGCGTGATCGAATGAGCCCTGGGATGGCGCGCAAGCGAATAGCGCGAGGGCATCCCTGAGCACACCTGTGGCAGGATGTGCGGGCCGCTACCTGTAAACAGAAGACCGTTGCCAAGCGGTCATGTTCTTTCTTTCAGCGCTTCGTCACGGAGGGTTTTATGGCTGTAGGCACCATCATCACGGTACTTTCCAACATCCCCTGGGGCCAGGTCGTCGAGAATGCACCGAAAGTCGCGGAGGGCGCGGTGAAACTGTGGAATTCGGTCACCAATCGAAAGAAGCAGGATTCGATTCAGGACAGGCAGGCCGCTGCGTCGGTAAATGAAACGCCTACCGAAGCCGATCGATTGAAGGCGCGGCTGCTCGCGCTGGAGGACAGCGTCGCCAGCCTGCAGGATCAGATGCAGACATCCTCGGCGCTGATCAAGGATCTCGCAGAACAGAACACGCAACTCGTCCAGCGCATCGAGCTGAACAGGATCCGGCTGGTTCGCTATTCGGTGGCGACCGCGCTGCAAGGTGCAGTTCTGCTCGCTGCCGTCGTTTACCTCCTGCTCCGGCAGTGACGCCCAGCTTTTTCCCGATGGGCACTTTCAAGGCGAGAACCCTCGTCACGCGCATCCTCCTGCCATGCAGAGGATACTTCGACTTTGCCGGCGGGTAATTCAGGACACTGGCTCTCCCAGGCAACAAAAGAGAAAGGAAAGACATGGTCACTGGCGGCTGTCTCTGCGGTTCCGTCCGCTTCGAAATCACGGGCCCGATCCGCAACATCGTGCACTGTCATTGCTCGCAATGCCGCAAGGCGCAGGGCAGCGCATTCGCGACCAACGGCATCGTGAATGCCGCCGACTTCCACCTGCTTTGCGGGCAGGAGGCGCTCACCGGCTACGAATCCACCCCGGGGCAAACCAAGTACTTCTGCAAGGTCTGCGGCTCGCCGATCATGAGCCGGACGGCATCAAGGCCGGGTCAGGTTCGCGTGCGACTGGGCACGATCGAGTCGGACATCGAGGAACGGCCGATGGCGCACATCTTCGCCAGTTCGAAGGCCAACTGGGAAACGATCTGCGGCGACCTGCCCCAATACGATGGCTTTGAGCCGGGCCGCGACGATCTCTGATGGCCGCCGGGGAATAGACATCACCATGAAACCCCTTCCCTGCCTCGCATGCCTGGGCCTTGCCTTGATGATGACCGCCTGCACCAGCAGCCGCCCACCGCTGCCGACGGTCCAGTCGGTCGATCTGGACCGCTATGTCGGCACCTGGGTCGAAATCGCGCATCTGCCGAACTTCTTTCAATCGAAGTGCGCTTCGGATACGCAGGCGACCTATCGTGCGGACGGCAAGGAGGTGGAAGTGGTGAACCAGTGCCGCAAGGAAGACGGCACGGTCGAGCAGATAACGGGGGTCGCCAAAGTGGTCGAGGGCAGCCAGGGCGCCAAGCTCCGGGTCAGCTTCTTCCGCCCGATCTACGGCGACTACTGGATCCTCGACCTGGACCCGGACTACCGCTGGGTGCTGGTCGGCGAACCGAGCCGGAAATACGCCTGGATCCTGGCGCGCGCGCCGGATCTCGATGCGGCGACGCACGAAGCCCTGCTGGCGCGCGCCGCCGCACTCGGCTTCGACCGGCAGGCGTTCGTCAGCACGCCGCACACCGGCCAACCGCTTTCCGGACCTGCGGCCCGATGACCCCCTCCCTGCGCGCCGTTCAGGCCGACATCACTGCCCTGGCCGTTGACGCCATCGTCAATGCAGCCAATACCGCGCTGCTCGGCGGCGGCGGCGTGGACGGCGCGATCCATCGCGCCGCCGGGCCGGAGCTGCTGGCGGAATGCCGCACGCTGGGCGGCTGCGCGACCGGCGACGCCAAGCTTACCCGCGGCTACCGGCTGCCGGCGAAGTTCGTGATCCACAGCGTCGGCCCGGTCTGGCACGGCGGCACCCACGGCGAACCCGAACTGCTGGCCGCGTGCTATCGGCGCAGCATCGAGGTCGCCGTCGCAAACGGCATCCGCACGCTGGCGTTCCCGGGCATCAGCACCGGGGTCTACGGCTATCCGGTCGAACGCGCGGCGCCGATCGCGGTTGCGACCGTCCGCATGGCTATGCGCATGCATCCGGACATCGAGGAAGTGGTTTTTTGCTGCCATTCGGCAGCGGACCTGACCCTCTATCGAACGCTGCTCGAGAAATCGGCAAGCGAAGCGGGAGGCCCCACGCCATGATCCGGTTGCCGGATTCACTGAATGCCTGGGGAACGCCCGGATTCAGGGATGTCCTGAAGCAGGAAATCGAACGGCTGGATGCCACGCTGCTGCCGCTGCAGCAAGGCCTGAGCCGCAGCAGTTACGTAACGGAGCGGCCGTTCCAGGTCATGCTCCTCGGCGTCGACGAGGCCGCCGGTTCGATCCATGTCAGGGCAGGGATTTTCTACACCGGCGTGATCGCGGGCTGCAGCTGCGCGGACGACCCCACGCCCGTCGACGAACTGAACGAATACTGCGAAGTGCTGCTGGTCATCGACCGGCACACGGCCGCAACTGCGGTGAGCCTGTCGGTGGCATAAGCACCCGCCGGTTTCAGGTCGGCGTGTCCCCGGGCTCGGCGCGGGCGAGTTCGAGCTCTTCCTGAAACGGCCGGCTCGGATACTGGAAGGCCACCGGGCCATCGGGCGCAGCATGAACGAACTGCTGCACGAAGGGGTCGCTGGAATCGGTTATCCCGGCAACGTCTCCCTCGGCCACCACCACCCCGTCGTGGAGGAAGTAGACGTAGTCGGCAATTTTCAGCGACTCCGGCACGTCGTAGGTCACCAGTACCGATGTCAGGCCGAGCGCGTCGTTGAGACGCCGGATCAGGTCTGCGATGGTGTTGAGCGAGATCGGGTCGAGCCCGGCGAAGGGCTCGTCGTACATGATCAGCATGGGGTCGAGCGCGATGGCGCGGGCGAGCGCGACGCGGCGTGCCATGCCGCCCGACAGTTCGCCGGTGCGCAGGGCGTGGGCGCCGCGCAGACCGACGGCGTGGAGTTTCATCAGCACCAGGTCCTGGATGACGTCTTCCGGCAGGTCGGTGTGCTCGCGCATCGGATAGGCCATGTTCTCGAACACCGACAGGTCGCTGAACAGGCCGCTGACCTGGAACATCATCCCCATCTTGCGCCGCAGCGCGTACAGCCGCTTGTTGCTGAGCTCGTGCACCACCTGCCCATCGAACGTCACGCTGCCGCGTGACGGCCTGAGCTGGCCGCCGAAGTGACGCAGCAGCGTGGACTTGCCGCAGCCGCTGACGCCCAGGATGGCGACGACCTTGCCGCGCGGGATGGACAGGTTGACGCCTTTCAACACCGCATTGTCATCGTACGAGAAATGCAGGTCACGGACTTCGACCAGGTTTTCCGGCGGTCGGTTCGGGGTTGGGTTCGCTACAGGCATGACAAGCATCGTTTGCGGGAATCAGAGGCCGGGCAGCAGCGCGTCCGGCGCTTCCAGCGCCGCCTTCACCGCGACCAGGAACTGCACCGCGTCACGGCCGTCGATCAGCCGGTGATCGTAGGTCAGCGCCAGGTACATCATGGGACGGACGACCACCTGGCCGTTCTCGGCGACCGGGCGCTCCTGGATGCTGTGCATGCCGAGGATGGCCGATTGCGGCGGGTTGAGGATGGGGGTCGACAGCAGCGAGCCGAACACGCCGCCGTTGGTGATGGAAAAGGTGCCGCCCGACAGGTCTTCGAGCGTGAGCCGCGATTCGCGCGCGCGCGCGGCGAAATCGGCGATGGCTGCTTCGATCTCGGCGGCGCCCAGGGTCTGCGCGCGACGCAGGATCGGCACCACCAGCCCGCGTGGGCTGGAGATGGCGACGCCGATGTCGACATCGCCATGCCAGACGATGTCGGCGCCGTCGATGGCGGCGTTGACGACGGGAAACTGCTGCATCGCCTGGCACACGGCGCGCACGAAGAACGACATGTAGCCCAGCTTGACCCCGTGCCTGACCTCGAACTCGGCCTTGTAGCGCTGGCGCAGCTCGTTCACCGGCTGCATGTTCACCTCGTTGAAGGTGGTGAGCATGGCCGCGGCATGCTGCGCCGCGACCAGCCGCTCGGCCACCCGCAAACGCAGGCGCGACATCGGTTCGCGGCGGCTCTCACCCGCTTCGACGGGGGATGCAGCCATGGCAGCCGCCGGCAGCGGCGTGACGACCCTGGGCGGCGTAGCGGCAACGGGCGGCGCGGCTGGCGCCGCAGCCGCCGGCTGCGCAGGCTTGGCAACCGGCGCAGCGGGGGCAAGGGTCTCGCCGGCTTCGATCACCGCCACCACCTCGTTCGCCTTGACCACGGCGCCCTCGGGCTGGCGCAGCTCGACCAGGGTGCCGGATGCGGGGGCCGGGATTTCGAGTATCACCTTGTCGGTTTCGAGGTCGACCAGGGTCTCGTCGCGTGCGACGGCGTCGCCGACCTGCTTGCGCCATGGCAGCAGGATGCCGCTGGCGATCGAATCGGAGAGTTGCGGCACGCGGACTTCAAGCTTCATACGGGGTCTCCAGCGCGGCCGTCAGCAGGGCGTCGAGTTCCGCCTTGTGGCGCGACGCGTAGCCCGATGCCGGCGCCGCCGCAGCGGGCCGACCCGCGTAGTGGAAGCGATGCCCGGCCGGCGCGCAGTGATTGAGGTGATGCAGGGTCTGGTACCACGCGCCCTGGTTCATCGGTTCCTCCTGCGCCCAGACGAAGCTGCCGGCCTGCGGATAGGCCTGGAGGACGGCGCGGAAGGCTTCCTCGGGGAAGGGATAGAGTTGCTCCACCCGCACCAGCGCAACGTCTTCGAGGCCGCGCGCCGCGCGTGCCACCTCGAGGTCGAACCACACGCGCCCGCTGCACGCCACCACGCGCCTGGCATTGCGCGGCGCGCGCGGGTCGTCGATGACGGGACGGAACGCGCCGTTGGCAAGATCCGCCAGCGGCGAGGTCGACGCAGGATGGCGCAGCAGGCTCTTGGGGCTCAGGATCACCAGCGGCTTGCGCAGCGGACGAACGATCTGCCGCCGCAGCAGGTGGAAGATCTGCGCCGGCAGGGTCGGCACGCAGACCTGGATGTTGTCCTGCGCGCACAACTGCAGATAGCGTTCGAGTCGTGCCGACGAATGCTCGGGCCCCTGCCCTTCGAGGCCGTGCGGCAGCAGCAGGGTGAGCCCGCACAGCCGCCCCCACTTGGCCTCGCCGCTGGTGATGAACTGGTCGATCACCACCTGCGCACCGTTGGCGAAATCGCCGAACTGCGCCTCCCACACCACCAGCGTGTCCGGGTCGGCGGTGGCGTAGCCGTATTCGAACGCCAGCACCGCCTCTTCCGACAGCAGGGAATCGATGATGGTGAAATCGCCCTGCCGCTCGTGGATGTGCTCGAGCGGCACGTAGACGCCGCTCTGGCGACGCTCGCGCTTCTGGTCGTGCCACACCGCATGACGGTGGAAGAAGGTGCCGCGCGCCGAGTCCTGCCCCGACACGCGCACGTTGTGGCCCTCGTCCAGCAGGCTGGCGTAGGCCAGATGCTCGGCGTAGCCCCAGTCGACCGGCAGTTCGCCCGCGCGCATCCTGCGGCGATCGTCCAGCACTTTCTGCACCCGCGAATGCAGCTCGATTTCGTGTTCCAGCGTGGTGATGCGCCCGCCCAGAAAATCCAGGCGCGCGGCCGGCACCGCCGTCGCCACCTCGCCGGCGGGCGGGCCCTTGAAGCGGCCCCAGTGGGTGCCGAAGGTCTGCTTGAAGTCGGACGACGCCGGCGGGCTCAGCGTTTCGCCGTGCTCCAGCCGCTCGCGACAGACGTCGACCATGTCGTCGGCCTCGGCCTGCGTCATCAGCCCCTCGTCGACCAGCCGCTGCGCATACAGGGTGCGCGTGCTGGGATGCGCCTGGATGCGGCGATACATCATCGGCTGGGTGGCGAGCGGTTCGTCCTGCTCGTTGTGGCCATGGCGGCGGTAGCACACCAGATCGATGAAGCAGTTCTTGTGGAAGGTGTAGCGGAAGTCGACCGCCGTCTGCACCGCGAAGGCCACCGCTTCGGGGTCGTCGCCGTTGACGTGGATCACCGGCGACTCGACCATCTTGGCGACGTCGGTGCAATACAGCGTGGAGCGCACGTCGCGTGGGTCGGAGGTGGTGAAGCCGATCTGGTTGTTGATGACGATGTGTATGCCGCCGTTGTTGCGGAAGCCGCGCGTCTGCGACATGTTGAGGCTTTCCATCACCACGCCCTGCCCCGACAGCGCGGCGTCGCCGTGCAGGATCACCGGCACCACCTCGTAGCCGAGCACGTCGCCGCGCCGGTCCTGGCGCGCGCGCACCGAGCCGCGCACCACCGGGTGGACGATTTCCAGATGCGAGGGGTTGAACGCCAGCGCCAGGTGGACCGGTCCGTAGGGCGTGGCGAAATCGGTGGAGAATCCCTGGTGGTATTTGACGTCGCCCGACAACGGCGAATCGGGGTGTTTGTTGTGCGGCTCCTCGAACAGGCTCTCGACCGTGCGTCCCATGATGTTGGTCAGGACGTTGATGCGGCCGCGATGCGCCATCCCCATCACGATTTCCCTGGCGCCGTGGCGCGCGCAGCGCGCAAACACCAGGTCGAGCAGCGGGATCAGGCTTTCGCCGCCCTCGAGCGAGAAGCGCTTCTGGCCGACGTGCCGCGTGTGGAGGAATTTTTCCAGCGTCTCGGCGTCGGTCAGCCGCTTCAGCAGTTGCTTCTTCATGCCGGCGGTCACCCCGAAACGTCCCTGCGCCGATTCGATGCGCTCCTGCAGCCAGCGCTTGCGCGCCACGTCGCTGATGTGCATGTACTCGATGCCGACGTGGCCGCAATAGGCGCTGCTCAGCCGCTGCAGGATGTCGGCCAGCGTGGTGCGCTCGACGCCGAACAGCGAGCCGGTCTCGAATTCGCGGCTCAGGTCGGCGTCGGTCAGGCCGTAGTGCGCCGGGTCGAGCTCGGGGGTGGGCGGCGATTCGAAGCGCCGCAGGGGATCCAGGTCGGCCAGCCGCACGCCCAGGTAGCGATAGGCATTGATGAGCCGCAGCACGGCAACCTGGGCGGCGTCCGAGCCGGCAGCCGCCCCCGGCAGCGGCTGCACCAGCCAGGGCGCCAGCGCGTCATCGCCGAACTGCTCCAGGTAGGCCGCATTGCCGGCGTACAGCGGAGAAGTCAGGCGCCAGTCAGGCCCACTCATGGGAGGTCGATTCGCCGATGGCCATCACGCATCAGGCCCCGCGCTGATCCAGCGGAACGAAGTCGCGCCGCGCCGCGCCGGTGTAGAGCTGGCGCGGGCGGCCGATCTTGTGGGCGGGGTCGGACAGCATTTCGTGCCACTGCGCCACCCAGCCGGCGGTGCGGGCGAGCGCGAACATCGCGGTGAACATGCTGGTGGGAATGCCCATGGCGCGGAAGATGATGCCGGAATAGAAGTCGACGTTGGGATAGAGCTTCTTGGAAATGAAGTATTCATCCTCCAGCGCGATGCGTTCGAGCTCGAGGGCGATCTTGAACTGCGGGTCGTCGCGCAGCCCCAACTCGTCCAGCACCTCGTAGCTGGTCTGGCGGATGATGGCGGCGCGCGGGTCCATGTTCTTGTAGATGCGATGCCCGAAGCCCATCAGGCGGAACGGATCGGACTTGTCCTTGGCGCGCTTGATGAATTCCGGAATCTTGGAGACGTCATTCATCTCTTCGAGCATTTTCAGCACCGCCTCGTTGGCGCCGCCATGCAGCGGCCCCCACAGGGACGCCATGCCGCCGGCGATGCAGGCATAGGGGTTGGCGCCGCTGGAGCCGGCCAGCCGCACGGTCGAGGTCGAGGCGTTCTGCTCGTGGTCGGCATGCAGGATGAAGATGCGGTCGAGCGCGCGCGCCAGCACCGGGTTCGGCTCGTACGGTTCGCATGGCGTCGCGAACATCATGTGCATGAAGTTCTCGGCATACGACAACCGGTTCTGCGGATAGACGAAAGGCTGGCCCTCGTTGAACTTGTAGGCCCAGGCCGCCACCGTCGGCACCTTGGCGATCAGCCGGTGGGCGACGATCTCGCGGTGCTGCGGATTGAAGTTGTCCATGCCGCCGTGATAGAAGGCCGACATCGCGCCGGTCACGCCGATCATCACCGCCATCGGGTGTGCGCTGCGGCGAAAGCCGCGGAACACGTTTTCCATCTGGTCGTGCAGCAGCGAGTGGTGGCGGATCGACTGCTCGAACGCCATTTTCTGGTCGGCCGTCGGCAGCTCGCCGTGGAGCAGCAGATAGCTGACCTCCATGTAGTCGGAATGGTAGGCCAGCTGGTCGATCGGATAGCCGCGGTGGTACAGCAGGCCTTCGTCGCCGTCGATGTAGGTGATGGCAGATTCACAGCTCGAGGTGGCGGTGAAGCCGGGGTCATGGGTGAAGTAGCCATGCGCACCGAGGGTGCGGATATCGATCACCGGCTTGCCGTAGGTGCCCTGCTCGATGGGCAGTTCGATCGCAGGGCTGCCGTCGCTGAAGGTGAGGGTGACAGTTTTTTTCATCTTGTTTCTCGATAGTGCTGCAGGCGTTGGACAAGCGCTGCAAGATCGGGATCGCCCGCGGGCGACCGTCCGTGCAGCCGGTCTGCAATCTCCATGTCCGACAGGTTCAGGAACCGCTCCAGCGCGGCTTTCTCGTCAGGTTGAAGTGTAGCGCGGTGGGCGGCCCAAAAGCCACCCAGCCAGATATCCAGTTCCAGCAACCCGCGTCGGCAGCGCCAGGCCATTCTATCGGTTTGGGCATCACGTTCGCCCCCTCTCCCGCAAGCGGGAGAGGGCTTGTCAGACACGCCGTTTCACCAGCAGCGACTTGATGCGCCCGATCGCCAGCGTCGGGTTCAATCCCTTGGGGCAGGCGTCGACGCAGTTCATGATGCCGTGGCAGCGGTACAGCCGGTAGGGGTCTTCCAGGTTGTCGAGCCGCTCGCCGATGGCCTCGTCGCGGCTGTCGGCGATGAAGCGATACGCCTGCAGCAGGCCCGCCGGGCCGACGAACTTGTCCGGGTTCCACCAGAACGACGGGCACGAGGTGGTACAGCAGGCGCACAGGATGCATTCGTAGGCGCCGTCGAGCAGTTCGCGGTCCGCCGGACTCTGCAGCCGCTCGACCTCGGGTTCGGGGTCGTCGTTGATGAGCCAGGGCTTGATCGAGCGGTACTGGCGAAAGAACGGCTCCATGTCGACGATCAGGTCGCGGATCACCGGCAGCCCCGGCAGCGGCCGCACCTCGACCGGCTGCTTCAGCTCGGTCAGTGGTGTGATGCAGGCCAGCCGGTTCCTGCCGTTGACGTTCACCGCGTCCGAACCGCACACGCCTTCGCGGCAGGAGCGGCGCAGGGACAGGGTTTCGTCCTGTGCCTTAATCGCGATCAGGGCATCGAGCAGCATGTTGCCTTCTGGCGCGATGTCGAGGTCGACGTCCTGCATGTGGGGCTTGGCGTCGGTTTCGGGGTTGTAGCGGTAGAGGCGGAATTTCACGATGGCCTCCTGGTTGAACTGGAATTTGGCAGTCCTGCAACGGCTTCGCGTTTCGCCTGTGGGCGAGATACTTTCTTTTGCGTGGCCAAAAGAAAGTACCCAAAGAAAAGGCCACCCCTGGCGTGTCGGCCTGCGGCTCCCCTGCGATGCTCGCCGCGCGGGGCGGGGCTGGAACTCGCCCTGGCAGGGCACACAAAACGTGCCCTGCTGCGGAGCTCAGACACCCAGCCCCTCTCGTCCCCGCACGGCTGCGCTTCTCGGCGACACACAAGGGGCTCCCATGCGAGCGCCAGTACTTGGCGAACAGTTGGCATTACGCGTGAACGGTTCAGGGGGTTACCCCCCTTCAGCGCTGCCGAATTTGAGTGCGCAGGTGGGACTAGAGCGCAACCGTGTCCGAGTTCCGCAGTGGGTCGCGTTTTTTGCGACCCGCCAGGGCGAGTTGGTGGAGCGCCCACCTGCGCACTCAAATTCGGGAACCCGCAGGGCAGCGATGTGGGGTCGCCTTTTCTTTGGTTACTTTCTTTTGGCGAAGCAAAAGAAAGTGACTCGCCCCAAGGCGAAAAGCGAAGCCCCCGCGTGACAAAATCAACCGCAACACCGCTTGGGTGGCCCTTCGACAAGCTCAGGGCGAACGGATCATGGGGTAGGCGAGCAACATTGAGCGCAGTCATGCTTGCCATCAATACACCCTCTCCTTCGGCTTGATCGATTCCACCGTCAGCGGCTTCAGCCGCACCGGCTTGGCATCCACCACATCTTCCTCCCGCGAATACAGGGTGTGCTTCAGCCACTGCTCGTCGTTGCGCTCAGGGAAATCCTCACGCGTATGCGCACCTCGGCTCTCGGTGCGGTGGATCGCCGACACCAGCGTCGCGCGCGCGACGCCGATCAGGTTTTCCAGTTCCAGCGCCTCGATGCGCGCAGTGTTGAACACGCGGCTGGTGTCCTGCAGCCCCGCATGGGCCAGACGAGCTTCGAGTTCATTCAATTTGGACAGTCCGTCACGCAGCACGGCATCGGTGCGGAACACGCCGGCATGCGCCTGCATCATGCGCCGCAGATCATCTCCGATCGCCGCCACGCGTTCGCTGCCGGGCTGCTCCCAGCGCTGCAGGCGGGCACGGCTCGCTTCGGCAGCGTTGTCGGGCAGGGCACGGGGATACGGGTTGTCGCGCAGATATTCCTGCATGTGCCGGCCGGCGGCGCGGCCGAACACGATGAGATCGAGCAGCGAGTTGCCGCCCAGGCGGTTGGCGCCGTGCACCGACACGCAGGCGCATTCGCCGACGGCATACAGGCCCGGCACCGGTTCTTCGGGACCGTATCGCGCCGGCGCGACGACCTGGCCGTGCAGGTTGGTGGGGATGCCGCCCATCATGTAGTGCGCGGTGGGCGCGACCGGGATCGGCGCCTTGGCCGGATCGACGCCGGCGAAGCGGATCGACAAGTCGCGGATGCCGGGCAGCTTGTCGGCGATGAGCTTTTCGCCCAGATGATCGAGCTTGATGTCGACGTAGTCGCCGCGTGGCCCGCAGCCGCGACCCTCGGCGATCTCGATGGCGATCGCACGCGCCACCACGTCACGCCCGGCGAGGTCCTTGGCGTGCGGCGCATAGCGCTCCATGAAGCGCTCGCCGTTCTTGTTCAACAGATAGCCGCCCTCGCCGCGCACGCCTTCGGTGATCAGGCAGCCGACGCCGGCGATGCCGGTGGGATGGAACTGCCAGAACTCCATGTCCTGCAACGGCAGCCCGGCACGCAGCACCATGCCGAGACCGTCGCCGGTGTTGATCATGGCGTTGCTGCTGTTCCAGAACACCCGCCCTGCCCCGCCGGTGGCGAGCAGCGTGGTGCGCGCCTCGATCAGCAAGGGCTCGCCGGTTTCGATGTTCATCGCCGTCACGCCGAGGCAATAGCCGTCGGCGTCGCGCAGCAGGTCGAGCGCGAAGTATTCGTCGAAGAACTGCGTACGGTGCTTGATGTTTTGCTGGTACAGCGTGTGCAGCAGCGCGTGGCCGGTGCGGTCGGCGGCGGCGCAGGTGCGCGTTGCCTGCTCGCCGCCAAAGTTCTTGGACTGCCCGCCGAAGGGACGCTGGTAGATCTTGCCGTTGTCCAGCCGCGAGAATGGCAGGCCCATGTGCTCGAGTTCGTAGACGGCGGAGGACGCCTCGCGGCACATGAACTCGATCGCGTCCTGGTCGCCCAGCCAGTCGCCGCCCTTGACCGTGTCGTACATGTGCCATTCCCAGCGGTCGTCGTCGACATTGGCGAGCGCGGCGGTGATGCCGCCCTGCGCCGAGACGGTATGCGAACGTGTCGGAAAGACTTTCGACACCACCGCGACCGTGTAGTCCGAGCGCGCCAGTTGCAGCGCCGCGCGCAGGCCCGCGCCGCCGCCGCCTATGATGAGGGCATCGAAGCGGCGCGTGTTCATCGCGTGCTCCCGGAAGTTACGTCAAACAGGATCGCGGCCAGCCAGACCATGCTGCCTGCCAGCGTGAGGATGACCATCAGGTACAGCGCCAGCCGCAGCCTGACCGGATGAACGTAGTCCATGAAGATGTCGCGCATCCCGACCCAGGCGTGCAGCGCCAACGCCACGCCCGTCAGCATGATCAGCACCTGACTCCAGCGCGGCGCGAACAATGACTGCCAGCCAGCAAAGTCGGACGGCCAGGCCGCCAGAAAACAGAGCGTCAGTCCGGGCAGGGCCACGGCCAGCGCCACCGCCGTGGCGCGCTGCACCAGCCAGGAACCGGTTCCGCTATGCGACGATCCCGTGGCCGCCTTCATGCGAACAGCCTCCAGGCGGCGAACAGCGTAACCAATCCGGTCGCCAGCAACACCGCGATGCTGGCCTGCCGTGCGCAGCGCAAGTCCACACCCCAGTGCACATCCAGCGCCAGGTGCCGCAAACCGGCAAAGCCGTGGTGCACCAACGCCCAGACCAGCAGCAGCAGGAACAGTCGCGGCAGTGGTTGCACGAAACAGTCGGCGATGCGCCGGAACCCCTCCTCGCCGGACAGCGATATGGAAAGGCCCCACACGCCAAGCGGCATGGCGACGAACAACAGCGCACCCGAGATCCGATGCATCACCGACACCCAGCCGGCGAGCGGCAAATGGATGCGGAAGAGATTGAGGTAAACGGGCCGTTTGGCCATCTTGACGGGCCTCATTGTCGGGAACTGAACGCCGTGCTAGTTTAGCCGCAACTGCACCCGGGCGCGCGGCTTTTCACCGAATCACCGGGCTACGTTTCCCAACCCACAAGGAGAATTGCCATGAAATTGCTCGTCCTGATTGCCAGCGCCATGCTGGCGTTCCCGGTTTCAGCTGCCCAGTCGAACGAGGAACTGGCCGAAACAAGCGGATGCCTGGGCTGTCATTCCATCGATGAAAAGAAAGTCGGCCCGGGCTTCACCGAGGTGGCGGCCAAGTACAAGGGCCAGAAAGACGCGCCCAGTGTCCTGTTCCAGAAGGTCCGGACCGGCGGCAGCGGCGTCTGGGGCAAGGTCCCGATGCCACCGAACAAGAAGGTCAGCGACAAGGACCTGAAAAAGATCATCGCCTGGATCCTGGAGCAGAAATAACGCCACCGCTTCCAGCGGAGCCGGTCAGCGACCGGCTTTTTTTCTGCCTGCCGCCTTTGCCACCGCCTGCGGCACGCGTTCGGCCAGGCGCGGGTCGAACGGCTTCGGCAGGATGTAGTCCGGACCGAAAGCCAGCTTCTTCAGCTTGTAGGCTTTCAGTACCGAGGCCGGAACCGGTTCGCGTGCCAGATCGGCCAGTGCATGCACCGCTGCAATCAGCATGTCCCGCGTGATCTCCCTGGCGCGGGCATCGAGCGCGCCGCGGAAAATGAACGGAAAGCCGAGCACGTTGTTGACCTGGTTGGGATAGTCCGAGCGCCCGGTCGCCATGACCAGATCGCTGCGTGCGGCGCGGGCCTTTTCCGGCAGGATTTCCGGGTTGGGATTGGCGAGCGCGAACACCACCGGCTTGTCGGCCATGCGCTTCACCATCGCCGGGCTCACCAGGTTGGCGCCCGACACGCCGATGAACACGTCCGCCCCCGTCATGGCATCGTCCAGCGTGCGCAGTGCGGTCTTGCGCGCGTAGGCTTTCTTGAAGCCGTTGAGGTCGGTGCGTTCCCTGTGCACCACGCCCTTGGAATCGACCAAGAGGATGTTGGCCTTTCTCGCCCCCATCGCGACCAGCAGGTTCAGCGAGGCGATCCCCGCCGCGCCGGCGCCCAGGCACACGATCTTCGCGGTCTCCAGCGCCTTGCCCTGCACCTGCAGGGCGTTGATGAGGCCGGCGCAGATGATGACGGCGGTGCCGTGCTGGTCGTCGTGGAACACCGGGATGTCGAGTTTCTTCTTCAGCGCGGCCTCGATCTCGAAGCAGTGCGGCGCGGCGATGTCCTCGAGATTGATGCCGCCGAAGGTCGGCGCGATCGCCTCCACCACCTTGATGAAATCCGCCGGCGTCTTGGCGTTGACTTCGATGTCGTAGACGTCGATGCCGGCGAACTGCTTGAACAGCACGCCCTTGCCTTCCATCACCGGCTTGGCGGCGAGCGGTCCGCGATCGCCGAGGCCGAGGATCGCGGTGCCATCGGTGATCACCGCCACCAGGTTGCCCTTGTTGGTGTAGTCGTAGGCCTTGGCGGGATTTTTCGCGATCTCCAGCACCGGCTGGGCGACGCCCGGCGTGTAGGCGAGCGACAGATCCTCCTGGGTGGCGCACGGTTTGGATGATTCGACCGAGAGCTTGCCGGGCTTGGGCAGGCGATGGTAATCGAGGGCTTTTTTCTTGGCTGCGTTTTTTGTGAGGGGGGCTTGGCTCATGACGGCAAGGAAACCTGGCTGGATAAACAAGCCGTCATTATCGCGGATTTATTTGGGTTGCGCCGTGCATTGCACCGCACAGCCGGGCGGCGTCAGTCTTTCCAGATCTTGAGTTGGGCACGCAGGCGCGCGACCGCCTGCGAATGCAACTGGCACACCCGCGATTCGGACACGCCGAGCACGGCACCGATTTCCTTCAGGTTCATGTCCTGCTCGTAGTACATGCCCATCATGCTGCGCTCGCGTTCGGGCAGATGATGGATCGCCGCGATCAGGCTGTCGCGGAAACCCTCGTCCTCCAGCACGGCCAGCGGGTCGCTGCTGCCGTCGACCAGATAGCGTTCCAGAAAGCTGGCGCTGTCCTCGTCCGAGAAGTCTTCGTAATACAGTAGTTGCGAGCACTTCACGTCGCCCAGCATGGACTGGTACTGGTCGATCGGCATGCCCAGTTCGGCGGAGATCTCGTTGTCGGTGGGGGGCTTGCCGTTGCGCTGTTCCAGCCGGTGGATGGCGGACTCGATCTGCCGCGACTTCTGCCGCACATGACGCGGCAGCCAGTCGGCTTCGCGCAGCTCGTCGAGCATGGCGCCGCGTATCCTTTGCGTGGCATACGATTCGAATTGCGCACCCTGGGTGCCATCGAAGCGTCCGACCGCGTCCATTAACCCGATCAAGCCGACCTGGATCAGGTCGTCGACTTCGACGCTGGCGGGCAGGCGCGCCATCATGTGATAGGCAATGCGCTTGACCAGCGGCGCATACTTGGTGATCTGTTCGTCCTGCGACGATTGCTTACCAGCCATTCAGGGTTTCCCTGTGTTGTAACGAGCCATTGCGGCTCGCCTCCTCGCCCGCCATTCTAACGGCAAGTTCGGCAAATGCATCATCTTCGTGTGCCGCGCAGCAAATGGCCTGAGCGAATGCCGGATGCAGAAAACGGCTACATGCGTTTCTCAGCAGATCGCACGCTGCCGAGTTTCCCAGCAAGTACACGGCAAGGACGTCTTGCATGTACGACAGGGTTTTGAGGAACGCGTAGGCTTGCTGCATCGATGCATGGCTGGGCTGAATCTCCATGATCACTGCATGTGCCGCATTGGGCATCAGGGCGAGTTCCCCTCCGCCCGACGCCGCATCGAACAGCACGAGGTCGTAGCCCAGTGCGGCGCGGCGCAAGGCGGGCTCGTCCGCCCGCACGCCCGGCGCATGCCAGGCATCGCCGCAGGGCATGGGGTGCAGATGCAGGGGGCCGCGCGCAATCTGCTGGCGCCAGTCGAACAGGCTGCGCGTGGAGGAATCGGCATACAGGCGGCCTTGCATGTCGACCAGCAGGGCGGTCCAGTCGTGCTCGTGCAGGGCATGGGCCAGCCGGATGATCGATGCGGCGGAATCGAAATGACAATGGATGCAGCGCAGCGGATGTCGCTCGCCGCGGCGGCGCAGTCCTGCGGCCTGGTCAGCCGCCATTCATGCCTTCATACCCTTGGGGGGCTTTTTCTCATGCATGCCGCTGAGCGCCGCACGCTCCGCCTCGACGCCCGCAAACAGCGGCCAGTCCTCGGCATCCAGCGTGAACGGCGTGTCCAGCTGCCCGCCCTTGAGCGCACGGTCGACGAGATAACTGGCAATGGGGACATGCAGGTCTTCCGGCACGCGCTGCCCGCCGCAGAGATAAGCCAGCGGCAGGCGGTGGCGGATCAGGCTGTCGAGCGCCGCACCCGGTTGCGGCGCTTCGTCGAGCTTGGTGAGAATGCAGGCAGCGGCGCCCGCACCGAACCGCGTCATCGCCTGCTCGATCGCGGCACCCTGCTGGCTGGCGGCTATCACCACGAGGCGGCGCACGCCGAGGGCGTCGAGCGCGCGTCCCTCGCGGGTGCGCGGATCGGTCGGCGCAAAGCCGGCGGTGTCGATCAGAACCAGTTTCCTGGATGCAAGCTGAGGCAACAGCATCGCCAGCCGGGTCTGGTCTTCGGCCACATGCAGCGACACGCCCAGCAGGTCGGCATACACCGTCAGCTGCGCCGCGGCACCGATGCGATAGGCGTCGGCCGCCACCAGCGCGACCTGCGCCGCGCCATGCAGATCCACCGCGCGCGCGGCCAGCTTGGCCAGCGTGGTGGTCTTGCCCGCGCCGGTGGAGCCGACCAGCGCGTAGCGGCCGCCGCGGGCGAGCAGGTCGGCATCGCGCGGCTGCACCGGCAGGTTGCGGATCAGCACCTGGCGCAACCAGCGTTGGGCCGCATCGGCATCGAGCCCGCGCGGCAGCCGTGCAGCCAGCGTACGGGCGAGCGCGCTGCCGAATCCGGCCGCGAACAGCGTCTGCATCAGCGCCACCCGCGCCGGGTCGCGCCGTCGCGCGGCACCCCAGGCAAAGCCGGCCAGCTGGTTCTGCAGCATGCCGCGCAGGCGCGACAGCTCGGCCAGGATGCGCGAACTGCCGGCGGCATCCGGCGCCTCGACGGCCGCCGGCACCGCCAGGTCGCCATAGGCGCTGGCCAGCAATTCGACGCCCTTCGGGTGCGGGCGGGTGGACAGCACCACGGCGTCGTCGCCCAGTTCGCGGCGAATCCGCGCGAGTCCTTCGCGCGCGTTCGCCGCCACGAATACCTGCACGCTCATGCGCCCTCCTCGATCGACAGCTCGGTGCTCACCTGCACGATTTTATCCGCTGGCACCTCGGCGTAGGCGATCACCGCCAGCTGCGGCAGGTTGCGCCGCAGCAGGCGCGACAGGATGGCGCGCAGGCCGGGCGAAGTCAGCAGTACCGGCGGATGGTTCTCGCCTTCCTGCCGCGCCAGCGCGCGCTCGGCCGCGTCGTTCAGCGCGTCCAGCGTGGCGGGCGACAGCAGCGCCTCGCCTTCGTCGCCCATTTCGTTCAGCAAGCGGGTTTCGGTCGCCGCATCGAGGCCGATCACGTGCAGCGTGTCGCTGCCCTCGAACAGGCGGTCGACGATGCTGCGCCCGAGCGCGGCGCGTGCCGTTTCCACCAGGTCGTCGATCGACTGGCTTTTTGGCGCGCGCGCGGCCAATGTCTCGAACAGCGTGCGGGTGTCGCGGATCGAGACGTTTTCGGCGATCAGCTGCTGCAACACCGCCTGCACGCTGGTCAGCGGCAGATAGCGCGGCGTCACGTCCTCGAGCAGTCCCGGATGGCTGCGCGCCAGCGTGTCGAGCAGCTGCTGCACTTCGGTACGTCCCAGCAATTCGGGCGCATGCTGGCGGAACACCGACTCGACCTGGCGCGCGATCAGTTCGGCCGCCGTCAGCACCACGAAGCCGCGCAACTCGGCTTCTTCCTCCCGCCCCGCCTCGATCCAGACGCCGGGCAGGCCGGTCAGCGGGTCATTGCCCGGCGCGCCGTCGAGCCGCCCCAGCACGTCGCCCATGTCGACCGCCAGCACCTGGCCGCCGGGCAGTTCGCCATGCGCCACGTCGACGCCCTTGAGGGTGATGCGATAGCTGCTGGGCTTGAGTTCGAGGTTGTCGCGCACCCGGATCAGCGGCACCACCAGCCCCATGTCGGTGGCGAAACGGCGGCGCGCCTCGGTGATCCGGGCCAGCGCCGCGCCGCCCTGGTTGCGGTCGACCAGCGGGATCAGCCGGTAGCCGACCTCGAGCGCCAGCACGTCGACCGGCGGGATGTCGTCCCAGGTGAGGTCGACCGGCGCGGGGGTTTCCTCGATCAGTTCGACCGGCTCGGCTTCGCCCTCCCGGTCCTGGCGCCGCGTCAGCCAGAACCCCAGTCCGGCCAGCACCGCCGCAATGGTCAGGAAGGCCAGATGCGGCGTGCCCGGGATCACGCCCAGCGCGCCGAGCACCGCCGCCGCCACGTACAGCGTTTGCGGCCGGCCGAAAATCTGGGTGGAAAACTCGCGCGACAGGTCCTGCTCGCTCGAGGTGCGGCTCACCACGATGCCCGCCGCGGTCGAAATGATCAGCGCCGGAATCTGCGTCACCAGGCCGTCGCCCACGGTCAGCAGCGCATAGCGGCCGAGCGCTTCGCCCAGCCCCATGTCGTGCTGCAGCAGCCCCACGGCCACGCCGCCCACCAGATTGACCAGCAGGATGATGATGCCGGCGATGGCGTCGCCGCGCACGAACTTGGACGCGCCGTCCATCGCGCCGTAGAAATCCGCTTCACGGCCGATCTCGCCGCGGCGCGTGCGCGCTTCGCTCTCGTTGATGAAGCCGGCATTGAGGTCGGCATCAACCGCCAACTGCTTGCCCGGCATCGAGTCGAGGGTGAAGCGCGCCGCCACCTCCGCGATGCGCCCGGCGCCCTTGGTGATGACGACGAAATTGATGATGACAAGGATCAGGAAAACCACGAAGCCGACTGCGATGTTGCCGCCGACCAGGAAACTGCCGAACGATTCGATCACCTTGCCCGCAGCGTCCGGCCCCGTCTGGCCGTGCATCAGGATGATGCGGGTGGACGCCACGTTGAGCGACAGCCTCAGCAGGGTGGTCAGCAGCAGCACCGTGGGAAACACCGAGAAGTCGAGCGGACGCCGCGAATTCAGGCTCACCAGCATCACGATCATCGCCAGCGCGATATTGAGCGTGAACAGCACGTCGAGCATGAGGGTGGGCAACGGCAGCACCATCATCGCCAGGATCAGCAGCACCAGCAGCGGCACCGCCAGCCGGCTCAGCGGCAGGCCCATCACCATCACGCCCTGCGCGCTCACCCGATCACCTCGTTAATGCGCCGCCCGGCCTGCTGCTGGCGGCCACGCAGCTGCGCGCGCATTTCCGGGCTGCCTTCGGCTTCGCGCGCCTCGGCCATCACCTCCTGCCAGGTCATCGCGTGGCGCCGCAGATAGCGCCACCAGCGCCAGCCTGCATCCAGCGCAGCGGCCAGCGCCAGCGCCGCCGCAAGCGCCAGCACACCACGCCCCACCCAGGCAGCGGTCGCTTGCAGCGACCCGGCCAGCGTGCCACCGCTCAGGCCTTGCAGCCCCGGCCAGCCGCTGACCAGCGTCCAGCCCACCGCGGCGATGGCGAGTGTCAGTTTCAGTAGCGTCAGCAATCCGTCGAACAGGGAATCCGCGGAAAACAGCCGAGCGAAGGGCTTGAAAGGATTCGCACGGGTCAGGTCGGCCTGGGTGGCCGCGGGCGCGAACACCCAGCCCGAGAGCAGCATCGGCGCCACCAGCGCGGCGGCGAAAATCGCGGCCAGCAACGGCAGCAAGGCCCACAGCGCCGTTTGCGCAGCATCGAGAAAGATCGGGGAAAAAGGCGCGGCGGCGTGGACGAATGCAGCCGCAATCAGGCCCTGCAAGGCATCGAGAAGACGCGACGACGACCAAGCCATCACGCCCAGCGCCGACAGCAACACCACCCACGACGTGAGTTCGGCGGAGCGCGGCACATCGCCCGCGCTTCGCGCCTGCTGCAGGCGCCGCGGACTTGCCGGTTCGGTACGGGACAGATCAGATTCCTCGGCCATGCTCGTCTCGAAGTTTGGGGGAGTCTAGCACGAGGCAGGCCAAGCCTTTCCGCCATTGAAACAGCAGACACAATCGGGTTCAATGCATGTTCCCAACGAGCATGCTCACGCCGGCGTGTCATTAGGCAAGCAACGCGTGGCGATCCCCTTGTGGGCAGTCAAGGCTTTAATGCAATATCTTGCTGGAGAGCAGGCTCTTGTCCATGTTCAATCCGGGACGCGACCTGCTATACATAAAAATGGTAGATAACATAAGAGGAGAAAGCATGACCCAGATCATCATCGAAACCAATCCGGATGCAGCACGTCTAGCCAGCCTGGGCGTCGATCACTGGCCGATATGGGAGAAGGAAGCGTCGGAATTTCCGTGGGAATATTTCGAGGACGAGATCAGCTACATTCTCGAAGGCCGCGCGATCATCACGCCCGAGGGCGGCGAGCCGGTTGAAATATCCAAGGGCGATCTGGTGACGATGCCGTCCGAGATGATCTGCAAATGGAAAATCGTCGAGCCGATACGCAAGCGCTATCACATGTCCTAGACGCCGGCATTCATCGCTTCAGGCAAACAGATATTTGATCCCCACCGCGTGCCAATGGACGGCTTCTTCCTCGAGTGCGCGCTGGGTCATCGGGTGATTCTCGAGCCAGCCTACGGGCAGTATCAGGCGAAAACGCTTGCCGTTCGCTTCGGCCTTGACGTCGGGCAGTCGCGGCTCGGAACGGCTGCGGCAGAGAATGGCCGCCTGGCGCAGCAGCCAGACCAACAGGCGGTCGTTGTCGGCGAGTGCGGCATCCACGGCAAAATCCGGCAGTTTGGACAGCGCACCGCGTTGCGCACGCGCCAGCAGGGCTAGACGCGCCTGCTCCGAACGTGAAAACCCGGGCATGTCGGCATTTTCCAGGATATAGCCGGAATGGCGGTGATAGCCGCTGTGCGATACGGACAGGCCGATTTCATGCAGCCGTGCCGCCCAACCGAGAAAGCGTTCGTCGTTCTCGCTGCCGCCGCCCGCCGCGGCCAGCAGCTTCAAGGCCACCTTCCTGACACGAGCCGCCTGCTGGCTGTCGATGTGGCTGCGGCGCATGAATTCGTCCACCGTCTCTTCGCGCATGTCCTGCGCATGAAAGCGCCCCAGCAGGTCGTACAGGATGCCCTCGCGCATCGCGGCTTCGGCGACGTCCATCTGCTCGATCCCGAGCTCGGCGAACAGGCCCGCCATGATGGCAAAGCCGCCCGCGATGACCGGGCGCCGGTCGCGCGCCAGCCCGGCAAGTTCCAGCGCGTCGATCTGCCCTGCCTTGGCGAACTGGGCGTGCAGCTTCGCGAGTCCGTCGGCGGTGATGCCGCGTTCGGACCAGCCGTTCTGTTCGAGGATTTCACGCAGCGCACGCGCGGTGCCGCTGGAACCGATGGCCTGCTGCCAGTTGGCTTTGGAAAACTCCCGTGTGATGCGCTCGACTTCGGCGCGTGCGGCGACTTCCGCCGCCTTGAGCGCGGCCTTGTCGATGACCCCCTTGGCGAAAAAGCGCTGCGAGAAGTTCACGCAGCCCATGTGCAGGCTTTCTCGTTCGTGCGGCTTCAGGCCATGGCCGATGATGAATTCGGTGGAGCCGCCGCCGATGTCGACCACCAGGCGGCGGTCGGGCGAGGCCGGCAGCGAATGCGCGACGCCCAGATAGATCAGCCGCGCCTCCTCGCGCCCGGCGACAATCTCGATTGGGTGGCCCAGCGCGGCTTCGGCCTTGCGAATGAACACGCTGGAGTTCTTGGCGACCCGCAGCGCCGAGGTGCCGACACAGCGGACCGCCTCGGGCGACAGCCCGCGCAGGCGCTCGCCGAAGCGCTGCAGGCAGGCCAGCGCGACCTCCTGCGTCGCCTCGTCGAGTTTCTTGTCGTCGCCGAGCCCGCCGGCCAGGCGCACGGTTTCCTTCAGCGCGTCGAGCGGATACAGCTGGTCGCCCGCAACGCGCGCCACTTCGAGGCGGAAGGAATTGGATCCCAGGTCTACGGCGGCGAGGGTATCGTAGGATTTCATGCTGCTGCACCAAAGAACAGATAGGCCATGCCGATGGCGGCCAGGATGCCGGCGACGTCGGCGATCAGTCCGCAGGTGACTGCGTGGCGCACCCGCTTGACGCCGACCGCGCCGAAATACACCGCTAGCACGTAGAACGTCGTCTCGGTGCTGCCCTGCACGATCGAGGCCAGGCGCCCGGCGAACGAATCCGCACCATGCGTCTGCATGGTGTCGATCATCATGGCGCGCGCGCCGCTGCCGGAAAACGGCTTCATCAGCGCGGTCGGCAAGCCGTCGACCCAGCGCGCGTCGTAGCCGAATGCCAGGACGGCGCTTCGGATTCCGCTCATCAGCAGGTCGAGCGCGCCGCTGGCGCGAAACACCGCGATGGCGACCAGCATCGCGACAAGATAGGGAATGATCGTGACCGCCGTGTGAAACCCTTCCTTGGCCCCCTCGATGAAGGCCTCGTAGGCATTGACCCGGCGCCGCACGGCCATCAGCAGGAAGGTGACGATGATGCCGAACAACAGCACGTTGCTGAGAATGGACGACTGCCGCGTCATCTCGGCGGCGTCGAGGCTGCCGAACCAGGCGACCAGCCCGCCGATCAGCGCGGTGGCCCCACCCAGGTAGGTCAGGGTGACGCGGTTCCACAACTGCAGGCGCTGGAACAGGCCGGTGACCAGCAGCCCGATCAGGGTGCCGATGTAGGTCGTGATGAGCAGCGGCACGAAGACGTCGGTGGGATCGGCCGCGCCGAGCTGCGCACGATAAGTGAAGATGGTAATCGGCAGCAGCGTCACCGACGCGGTGTTGATGACCAGAAACAGGATCTGCGCGTCGCTCGCGGTATCCGGCGTGGGGTTCAGCGTCTGTAGTTCCTGCATCGCCTTGATGCCGAGCGGCGTCGCCGCGTTGTCCAGGCCCAGCATGTTGGCGCCCATGTTCATGGTCATCGCGCCGAGCGCGGGATGGTTGGCCGGCACCTCGGGAAACAGGCGCTTGAACAGGGGCGCGAGGCCGCGCGTCAGCACCTCGAGCATGCCGGCGCGCTCGCCGATCTTCATCACCCCCAGCCACAGCGCCATCACGCCGGTCAGTCCAAGGGCAATTTCAAATGCTGTCTTGCTGCTTTCAAACAGTGCCTTCACCAGCGCGGCGAAGATGGTGGCATCACCAAGCACCAGCAGCTTGAATAGGGCAATCAGAAAGGCGACCAGCAGGAAGCCGACCCACAGCGCGTTCAGCATGCAGGTTTATGCGATCCAGCCGGCTATGACGATCAGCAGTCCTGCCACCAGCCAGATCACCAGACCGCGCCAAATCATGCTGATGGTGCTGTCGATGCCGTCGGGGTCGGCGGCCTGTCCGCTGCCGAGTTCGGGCCGCCATACGGTTTCGCCGCCAACGTTGATGCTCTGCCCCAGGCGCACCCCCATGGCGCCGGCACCGGCGGCGAGCACCACGCCCTCTTCCGCTTCCGGCCAGGTGTCGGCCTGGGTACGCCAGCAGTAGGTGGCGTCCTCGAAATTGCCGGCTACGGCGTACGTCAGCGCGGTCATCCGCGCCGGCAGCCAGTTGATGGCATGGTAGGCACGCTGCGCGAAGACGCCGAACAATCCACGGGTGTCCGACCAACGCCGAACCAGGATCGACGACGCGCGAAACAGCACGGCACCGAGCGGCCCAAACGGCACCAGCAAGACGAACCAGAACAGCACGCCGAACATCTGGCGATGGCTCGCCGTCGTCACCTTCTCGATCGTGATGCGCGCCAGTTCGTCCGCGCTGAACTGGCTGGTGTCACCGCCGCGCCAGGTCCCGAGCTGCGTCCGCGCGCCTTCCACATCGTCTGCGCGCAGCAGGCGCGCAATGCGCTCGGCATCGTCACTGAAATATTTGAAGCCAAGGGTGCCATACAGCACGGCCACGTTCCACAGCCAGCCGAGGAAGGGACTGATGCCGTCGAGCAGGGCATACACCAACCCCACGCCCAGCAGCAGCGGCCCCACCGCCAGCGCCCAGGCAATCGCGCCGTGGCTGAATTCGCCTGCGTTGAAGCGGTGCTCCAGCCAGTGCGTGAAGCGCGCGTATTGCTGGTAGTGCGGCAGGGGCTGCCGCAGCGGACGCAGGTGTTCGAGGGTGACTGCAGCAAGGACGGAGAAAAAGGCCATCAGCGATTCATTTCCAGGGTGAAGGTGCCGATCCGGTCAGCCTCGCCGGCCGGACGGTACAACTCGACGGTCGGCATGACGATCGCCTTGCCGCTTTTTTCGAGGGTATCGGACAATGCCTGGTAGGCCTTGGACGGCGCCAGCAGCACCACCGCCTGCACCCGGGCGGCATACACCGGGTGGCGTTCGATGCGGCCTTCCGCGAGGCCGGCCGGAACCGCGGCCGTGTCGTCGATGGTATAGCCCACCTGCGCGCGCACCTTGCCATGGGTCGCGCGGGGGTCGCTGAGAATCACGCTGATCGTGTCGCCCGCCTCTACCCCGGCCGTGTCGAATGCCTGCAGCGCCTTGCGCTGTGACTTGCGCATGTTGCTGATGGGCCCCTCGTAATCGAGGTAGGCGTAGCGGTAGGGGCCCGCCTCGGTCTCGGTCACGCTGACCGCGCTGAATCCGCCCCACCACCAGTACACCGCCAGCAGCGGCACCACGAACGCCAGCACAAATGCCGGCCATTGTTTCTTGAGCACGACAAACCCTTTCTCCACTGCAGTTCGAAGATACCACATGCCGGGCGGCTCTGAACGGCACGGCCAGCGGCGGCCGGCGTCTATAATATTTTCAGTCTTCAGGAGCCCGTCATGATCATTCGCCTGCTGTTCGTCCTCTCGCTGTTCGGCCTGTTGCCTGCCGTCCAGGCCGCCGATTCCGCCCAGGCCACCGCAGTCACCGTGCCGATGAAAGCGGTGCGGGTGGGCACCCACAGCTACTTCGTGCAAGGCCTGCCCGGTGCGGCGTCGGCCGAGAACCAGGGTTTCATGTCCAATGCCGGATTCGTCGTCACGCGCGACGGCGTGGTCGTCTTCGACACCCTCGCCTCGCCGCCGCTGGCCCAAAAAATGCTCGGCCTGATCCGCAAGATCACCAAGCAACCGATCAAGCTGGTCATCGTCAGCCATTACCACGCCGACCATTTCTACGGCCTGCAGGTATTCAAGGCCGAGGGCGCCGAAATCTGGGCGCACCGTGCCGCCGAAGGTGCAACCCGCTCCGAGGATGCGGCGCTGCGTCTGGCGCAGCGCAAGGACGCGCTGTTCCCGTGGGTCGACGACAGCACGCAGTTGCTGGAAGCGGACCGCTTCCTGGAAGGCGATACCGACTTCGAGCTGGGTGGCCTCCACTTCGCGCTGCGCTACGTCGGCCCGGCGCATTCCACCGAGGACATGGCGATGATGGTGAAGGAGGACGGCGTCCTCTATGCCGGCGACCTGGTATTTCGCGGCCGTGTGCCGTACGTCGGCGACGCCGACAGCCGTGCCTGGATCGCGGCGCTGGACAATCTGATCGCGCTCAAGCCGAAAATTCTGATTCCCGGACATGGCGCCCCCTCGCGCACCCCGCGCACCGACCTGGTGTTCACGCGTGACTACCTGCAGTATCTGCGCACCACCATGGGCCGTGCCGCGCGCGACTTCATTCCCTTCAAGGAAGCCTACGCCGCCACCGACTGGTCGAAGTACCGTTCCATGCCAGCCTTCAACGAATCCAACCGGGTCAATGCCTACAACCAGTATCTGCGGCTGGAGCAGGAAGGTTTCGCAGACTAGGACATGAATCAGCCGAAGATCAGTTTCAGGCCGATCAGGATCGTCACGATCTCGAACGACCGCTTGATCCACAGGTTGCCCTTCACGATTGCCAGGTGGCTGCCCAGGTAGCCACCCAGGATCGAACCTGCCAGCAGCGCCGGCATCCAGTCCCACGCCACGGTGCCGATCAATCCCAGCACCACCGCACCGGTGCCGTTCCAGACCAGTCCGCACAGAATCAGCGTGTAGGCGACGGCGCGGGTGTAGTCGAGGCCGAAATAGCGGATCTGCCAGATGGTGAGAAACAGGCCGGTGCCACTGGTGATCGAGCCGTTGAGAAAGCCGACGAAAAACAGTCCGGCCATACCGCCGACCAGCCCCCAACCATGCTGATTCCGCGGCGCATGCTCCATGCCAAGCCGCGGCTTGAAGACCGAATACAGCCCCAGACCCAGGGTCAGGAAACCCAGCGCAAGGGTGGCGATGCGCTCGGGGACCTGCAGAATCGTGACCGCCCCCAGCACCACGCCGGGCAAGCCGGCGGCTAGAATGATCAGCGAAAAACGGCGTTCGAGGTGCGACGCCTTCATGTGCCGCAGCGTCGCGCCGAGGCCGAGCGCGACGCTGGCGACCTTGTGGGTGGCGAGCGCGATGCCGAAAGGCAGGCCCAGAAAGATCAGGACGGGAAACTGGATCAGCCCCGCCCCGCCGCCGGACAGGGCCGAAAAGAAGTTGGCCGCCAGCGAGGCGACGAACAGAATCAGCTGGTCGAGCACGTCAGGAATCAGCCGGTGATGCCGATTTCAGCAGGCAGCTTCGCGTAGACCAATTTCAGGCCCGCCTCGGCGATGGCGTGCAGCAGGCGGTCGGCCGTCGCCGCGTCGACGAAGAATTCCGCCACCACCGGCAACTCGCCCGCCAGTTCGAAGAACCCCTCGTCGTGCCGGCCGTGCCGGCCGTAAGCCGCCAGCGCACGAAAGGCCGTGCCGCCGGTGATGCCGAGCCCCTGCGCCGTATCGAGCAGCCACTCGTAGGCCAGCTTGCCACGATGATGGGTCGACTCGGACACGAATACCTGCAGGCAGACCACGTTCATTTGAATAGCCTCATCGAATAAAACCCCAGTCCGGTGGCGAAGAAGGAACCTGCCATGTGGGCGAAAGCAATCAGGCCTCCGGTCAGCCACAGGCCGCGCATCAGCGCGCTGACGACTTCGGCGGAAAAGGTGGAGAACGTGGTCAGGCCGCCGAGCAGGCCGGTGATGAGGAAGAGCCGCGCTTCGGGCGGCAGGCCGGGGTGTTCGGAAAACCAGGCGATGACCAGGCCGATGCAGTAGCCGCCGATCAGGTTGGCCACCAGGGTGCCGAGCGGCATCGAGGGAAATGCGGGATTGAGCCACAAGCCCAGTCCCCAGCGCAGCCAGGCGCCGATGGCGGCGCCCACGCCGATGGCGAAAAAGGCTGTCATGGCAGGGGCGCGGCGATCGAAAACATGCGCTCATTCTAGCCGACCGCTCGCCCTCACGGGCCATTTGCTACACTCGCCGCATGAACGCGCAACTCAAGGCAGACGGCCGTTTCTGGCTCACCCTGGACGGCAGGAATTTCCTCGGACGCGGCCGCATCGAACTGCTGCAGCGCATCCGCGAAACCGGTTCCATCTCCAAAGCCGCCAGGGCGATGAAAATGAGCTACAAGGCGGCGTGGGACGCCGTGGACGCGATGAACGCTTCGTGGCAGTCGACACTGGTGGAAAGCGGGCCTGCCGGCAGCCGCCTGACGGAAAATGCCGAACGACTGATCGAGTCATTTCAGAAAGCCGAATCGAGGCACGCCGCTTTCTTGCTCAAGCTCAGCATCGAACTGTCGGCAAGCCCGCCGCGCAAACGCTAGGCAGGTTAACTGAAGTGGTAGAAGCGTACCGCGCGCCGCGCGGGTCTTTGCCGCTAAGATGCTTATCCGAACCAGGGTCGTGCGCACGGCCGCAGCCCTCCCGTCATGGTGAATTGGCCATGGTGTTGCGATCCCTGCCGCGACCCAATCCAGGAAGGAAAAATCATGTTCAGAAATCTGCGCGCATTGTTTGCCCTCGTGGGCGCCGTCCTGCTGGCCTGCCAGTCCGGTAGCGCATTTGCAGCCAATCTGCCTGTCTCCCCCAGCTACCGCGTCGTGTTCGCGGTGACCGAGAACGATCCGCACGTCTGGGCCGAGGTGTTCGGCAACTTCCGCAACATCCAGCGCGCACTCGGCCCCGAGAACGTGGCCATCGAGATGGTGGTATATGGCGATGCCATCACCATGCTGCGCGAAGATTCGCTGGTGCCCAACAAGGTGGAAGAAGCGATGGCGGAAGGGGTGAGGATCGTGGCGTGCGAGAACACCATGAAGGCCCAGAACATCACCCGCGACACCATGCTCCCCGACATAGACTATGTGGAAGCAGGGATCGTGGAACTCATCAAGCTGCAGGCCGACGGCTGGGCATACGTCCGGCCCTGAGCGCAGTACTTTTCAGGACAATTCTCACTGTGTTCCCGGGCAACCGGGATTGGCAAGACCCGTCGCCAGGGTCTGCTCAGGGGACGGGCCGCGTTTTATAAAAAGCCAGCGGCGTACTGGTTTTGGCGATGGCAGGTTTCAGTTTCCCCACCACGTGCATCTCGCACGCCTTGCAGTCGAAGCGCAGGGTCAATCTTTCGCTGCCGTTGACCAGCGTCAGCGGCGCCGCGCGCACCGTGCCCTGCACACCGGTGACGCCCTTGGCCTGCTTGGGGCACAGGGAGAGTGAATAGCGCACACAGTGCTTGGTGATCATCAGCGAGACTTCGCCGGTTTCCTCGTGGCTCTCGTACGCGGCGGCGATCACCTGCACGCCATGCTTCGCGTAGAAATCACGCGCCTTGTGGTTGTAGACGTTGGCCAGATAGCTGAGCGTATCCTCCGGGTAGATCGCCGGTGGCTCGACCGGCATTGCGCGCTCGGGACGCAGATAGGCGGCAGCGCGCGCGGCTTCCAGCGCAGCGACGGCATCGCGGCGCAGGGCGTTGAGGAAGGATGCGGGCACGAACCAGGGTTGCGACAGTTCCAGCGCAATGCCCATGGCGGAAAACGGCGTGGTGCCGAGCTTGCCGAGATGCTCGCGCAGCGTCGTTTCGGCTTTTGCCGCATCCTTGGCTGTTTCCTTGACGTGCGCGGCATTCACCGTCGCAGTGTTGCCGTCTTCGTCGGTCAACGTCAAAGCAAAGCCGTCGGCGGTTTCGGCAAGATTCAGCCACACGCCGATGCGACGCTCGCTGGATGCCTTGTCGAGCATTCGCGTCCAGTTCATGTCGCGGTTGCGGTTCACCAGCGTCCCGGCGCGCAGGTCCCTGAAGCTTGCCATCGGGTCTTTCGGGAACACGCGCCACACGCCCCCGCCCTGCTTTTCCGCACGGTTGATCGCAAGGCCAGCCAAGTCCTTCTGCAGCGTGTAGTAGCAGAGGCCGTCGCCATTGTTCAGCACGGTGTCGGGCGCGTCGGTCTGCAGGTCGACCCATTTGTCGCCGACCTTGACGACGTGCCCGACCGGCAGGCCGGGATTCTTCGGCGTGTCGAACGCGCCGATGTCGGCCTTGCGGCCGCCGACGAAATAGTCGGTGAATTCGCGGTTGAAGTTCTGGTCGGGGTCGGGCGTGAAGCTGAACGTGGTGCGCCCGGAGGACGCGCGCGCGAATTCCCGACGGCGCTCGATGATTTCGTCGAGCAGCGTGCGGTAGTGGGCGGTGATGTTCTTCACGTAGCCCATGTCCTTGTAACGCCCCTCGATCTTGAAGCTGCGAATGCCGGCGTCGATCAGCGCCTCGAGATTGTCGCTCTGATTGTTGTCCTTCATTGACAGCACGTGCTTGTCGTGCGCGACGATGCGCCCTTCCATGTCGGTGACCTGGTACGGCAGGCGGCAGGCCTGCGAGCAGTCGCCACGGTTGGCGCTGCGCCCGGTGTGGGCGTGGCTGATGTAGCACTGGCCGCTGTAGGCGACGCACAGCGCGCCGTGGACGAAGAATTCCAGGGTGCAGCGCGCAGGATCGGTGGCGGCGCGAATGTCGGCTATCTGCCGCAGGTCGAGTTCGCGCGCCAGCACGATCTGCGAGAGGCCCACGTCCTGCAGGAAGCGGGCCTTTTCCGGGGTGCGGATGTCGGTCTGGGTGCTGGCATGCAGCTGGATCGGCGGCAGTTCGAGTTCCAGCAGCCCCATGTCCTGGATGATGAGCGCGTCGACACCGGCGTCATACAGTTGCCAGATCTGCCGGCGTGCCGGTTCCAGCTCGTCGTCGCGCAAAATCGTGTTGAGGGTGACGAACACGCGCGCGTTGTAGCGGTGTGCATGGCTCGCCAGCCGCACGATGTCGGCGACGTCATTGGAGGCGGCCGCGCGCGCGCCGAACGAGGGGCCGCCGATGTATATCGCATCGGCGCCGTGGTTGACGGCTTCGATGCCGATGTCGGCGTCACGCGCAGGCGCGAGCAGTTCGAGCTGATGGGGTTCCACTGGGCGTTCCGGACAGCAAAGCGCCATTTTAGCGGAGACCGCCCCGCCCGGCTTATTGGGCCGGTTTATTGCGCCGGCTTGTTGACCGCCTCGATGGCCAGCGTCAGCGTCACTTCGTCGCTGACGTAGGGCACGTTCTTGCCCATGTTGAACTCGGAGCGCTTGACCTGGGTGGCGGCGTTGGCGCCGCAGGCCTCGACCTTCAGCATCGGATGCGGCTGGCACTTGAAATGGGTGATGGTCAGCGTCACCGGCCGGGTGATCCCCTTGATGGTGAGGTCGCCCGCCACGCTCGCCGGTCGATCGCCGTCGAACGTCATCTTGCCCGACTTGAACGTGATCGTCGGGTAGCGGGCGGTGTCGAAGAAATCCGCGGCCTGGATATGTTCGTCGAACAGCGCAGAACCGGTGTTGACCGAGGTAGCGTCGATGGTCACGTCGACCCAGCCGGCCTTGGCCGCGCGATCGAGCACCACGGTGCCGGTGGTCTTGTCGAATTTGTGGGTCTGGTTGGAGAAACCCAGGTGGTTGTAGCTGAAATGCGGATAGGTGTGGCTGTTGTCGATGACGTAGGTGACCGGTTCGGCCTGCACGGCAACGGAAAAAGCGGCGAGTGCGGAGGCAAGGGCAAGACGTTTCATAAATATCTCCTTGAATTGGATGAACGGTGAATCAGTTTCCGGATGCGTCGATCTTGAAGCGGACCAGAACCTCGTTGGCGACGGTGGCGACGTCGGCCCACATCCCCTCGCCAACGCCGAAGTCCAGCCGCTTGAGGGTGAATGCGCCCTGGAAGGACGCGGCATGCTTGCCCGGGATGAAGCTCACCGGCACGATCACATCCCGGCGCCTGCCCTTGATCGTGATCGTGCCGTGCATCTCGTAACGGTTGTTTCCGAGCGCACGAATCCGGCTGGAAACGAAATGCGCCTTCGGGTACGCACTGCGGTCGAACCACAGCCTGCCGGCGGATTCCTCGTTCGCCTCGGGCGAGCCGGCATCGATGCTGGCGATATCGATATCGATCTGCGCGCTGGCCGCTTCGGGCCTGGCAGGATCAAAACTCAGCTGAGGCGTGAAGCGCCTGAAGCTGCCTTTCACCGGCACCCCCATCTGGCGGAACTCGAAACCGACCGCACTTTGTGCGGGCAACACCGTGCGGTATTCCACCGCGTTCGCCAGCGGCGCGGCCAGTACCGCGAACATGGCCAGCCAGGTCAGATTACCCCTCATGTGCGGTCTCCTCCGCTCCAGCCCATGCGTTGCAGGAAAGGCTGGCGTTCGATGAATTGATGCTGCAGGGCGGCGCCCACGTGCAGCACGACCAGCGCCAGCATCGTGAAATTCAGCGCCTCGTGAACTTCGGCAAGTGCTTCGCCCAGACCCTTGTCCTTGCCGATCAGGTCGGGCAGAGGCAACACGCCGAACCACACCGTCTGGAAACCCTTGGCCGAACTCATCAGCCAGCCCGACAGCGGAATCGCGAGCAGCAGCAGATACAGCAGGCCATGCACGACCTGGCTCGCCCGCCGCTGCCATGCCGCCACGCTGTCCGGCAGCGGAGGCGGCGTGTGCGTCAGTCGCCAGGCCGCGCGCAGCGACGCCAGCAGCAGGATCGTGATGCCGATCCACTTATGGTAGCTGTAGAGCCTGAGCTTGTCGGGAGACAGCGGCAACTCGTGCATGTAAACCCCGAGCGGAAACGCCACGAAAATCAGCAGCGCCAGCAGCCAGTGCAGCACGATGGCCGGGGTCGAATAACGCAGCACCTTGCTCACGCCTTCTCCTTTCTGAAAATCTGTTGCAGTTCGCGCAAGGCGGTCTGCCAGCGCGTGTGTTCCGTCGAAGTCGAACCGTTGAAGCACGCGTCCATATGTGCCAGGTGCGCCGGGAACACGCTGGCAAACAAGGCTTCTCCGGATGACGTCAAACGGATGATCTGGCAGCGGCCGTCGCTCTCGTGCGCGACCCGCTCCACCCAGCCACGGTCGGTCAGGCGGTCGACCACGCCGGTCAGCGTGCCCTTGGTGATGAGCGTCTTTTCTCCGAGTTCGGTGGCGGTCATCCCGGCGGTGTTGCCGAGCGTGGCGATGATGTCGAACTGCGGCGGCGTCAGTCCCAGCGCGCGAATGTGCGCGGCCGAGTAAGCCTCGAACGCCTGATAGCACTGCACCAGCGCTTGCAAAGTCGGCAGGAATTCAGGAGGGTGGCTCATGGGATGCCGATTGGTTCTAACGCGGACCAATTTAGTCCGTGTTAGAACCAATGTCAAGAGCGGCAGTTCTGCGGGGATGCTGTCTTGTACTCAGCGGGTCAGACAGCATGCCAGGGGCGGAGCGGAATCGGGTTGCGCCGTTGCAACCGCCCTTTCCCAAAACCGCTGACAGTACGACGATTCAGCGTTCGTTCCAGCGCGCCGCCGCTGCGTCGTCGCTGGCGCGCGCATCGACCCAGCGCTCGCCGTCCGGCGTCTCTTCCTTCTTCCAGAACGGCGCCTGCGTCTTCAGGTAATCCATGATGAACTCGCAGGCGGCGAACGCCTCGCCGCGATGGCTGCTGGCGACCACGACCAGCACGATGGGGTCGCCCGGCAGCAGGCGACCGACCCGGTGGATCACGGTCACGTCGAGCAAGCTCCAGCGTGCGTTGGCCGCTTCGACCAGCGCGGCGAGCGCCTTCTCGGTCATGCCGGGGTAGTGCTCCAGCGTCATCGCCGCAACCCCGCTGCCTTCGTTCAGGTCGCGCGCCAGGCCGACGAAGCTGGCGATGGCGCCGATGTCGGTGCGGCCCTGACGCATCGCATCGACTTCAGCGCCTAACTCGAAGGTTTCGGACTGGACTATGACTTTCATCGTCAGCCCCCGGTCACCGGCGGAAAGATCGCGACCTCGGCGTTGTCGGGCAGAACCGCGTCGAGCGTGACGATGTCCTGGTCGACCGCCACCCGGAACGGCCGCCCCGCCGCCAGTTCTTCCGCCCACACGCCACCGCGCGCCTGCAGGTGCACGACCAGATCGGCCGCCGTGGCGCCGGCCAGGTCGACGTTTTCCTCGGCCAGCCCGAGGCGCTCGCGCAGGCGGGCGAAATACAGCACGCGCACCTTCATTTCAGCAACTCCGAGAAGGGAATGAACCGGACCCAGTCGCCGGCCTGCACCGTGTCGCCGATGCCGAGATCGACCAGGCCGTCGGCCCAGGCGCACGAGGTCAGTACGCCCGAACTCTGGTTGGGGAACAACGCCAGCTTGCCGTTCGGCTGCAGGCGCGCGCGCAGGAATTCGCGACGCGTGCCTGCCCTGCTCCAGGCAAAATCCGCCTGCACGGCAAACGCGCGGTACAGCACCTCGGCCGCGCCCATGCGCTGCAACAGGAACGGCCGCACGAACAGGCAGAAGGTGACGAAGGCCGACACCGGGTTGCCGGGCAGGCCGATGAAGTCGGCCTCGTTGACGCGGCCGAAAACGATCGGCTTGCCCGGCTTCATCGCCACTTTCCACATCTCGACGCGGCCGAGGCGCTCGACCGCCGTCTTCACATAGTCGGCCTCGCCCACCGATACCCCGCCGCTGGTGATGACGACGTCGGCCTCGTGGGCGGCGCGTGCAAGGGCCGCTTCGGTCGCCTCCAGCGTGTCGGGAACGATGCCGAGGTCGATCAGTTCGCAACCGAGGTCGTGCACCAGCCCGGTCAGCGTATAGCGGTTGGAGTTGTAGATCTGGCCAGGAGACAGCGGTGCGCCGGGGGTGACCAGTTCGTCGCCGGTGAAGAAGCACGCCACTTTCAGGCGCCGGAATACCGGCAGATCGGCCAGCCCGACCGACGCGGCAAGCCCCATTTCAGCCGCGCCGATGCGGGTGCCCGCAGCCAGGATCTGCGCGCCGGCCTCGATGTCCTCGCCAGCGCGGCGGATGTTGTCGCCCGACCGCGGCAGCTTGTTGACGACGACACTGTCGCCATCGGCGCTGCAGTATTCCTGCATCAGCACGGCGTCGGCACCCGGCGGCACCGGCGCACCGGTGAAGATGCGCGCCGCCGTGCCAGGCGTCAGGGGCGCGCCGACGGCGCCGGCAAGAATGCGCTGCGTCACCGGGAGCCTGACGCCCGGCGCTGCCACGTCGGCAACACGCACGGCGTAGCCGTCCATCGCGCTGTTGTCGAGCGGCGGCACGGTGATGGCGGAAGTCTGCGGGGTGGCGAGCACGCGCCCGAGCGCGGCCGTCACCGCGACAGCCTCGGTTTCCGTCACCCCGCGGGCACGTTCGAGCAGGTTTTCAAGCAGTTGGTCGGCTGAGAGCATGGTCAACAATGAAATCGGTGAGTTGGGGAATCGCATCGATATCGATGCGGGTAATGGCCTTGGGCGGTTCGATGTCGGACGCCACCGCCAAGATATCCGGATCGTCGGGAAACAGCCAGGGCTTGGCGGTTGCGTCACGGTGCACTTCCAGCTTCGGAATGGGTTCGCGCTTGTAGCCTTCGACCAGCACCAGGTCGCACGACGGCAATTTTTCCAGCAGATCGCCCAGTGGCGGCGGCCTGTTGCGATGCTCGGTCAGCACCGCGGTGCGGTGATCCGACGCCAGCAGAACAGCCGTTGCACCCGCCTCGCGCGCGCGCCAGCTATCCTTGCCGGGGCGGTCGATATCGAAGTCGTGATGGGTATGTTTGATGACCGCGACACGCAAGCCGCGCGCAATCAACAACGGCAATACGCGTTCGATCAGCGTTGTTTTGCCGCTGCCACTGTAACCTGCAATTCCGAATACCTTCATGCTTGGATTGTCAGCCCGACAGAATAGGGTTATATTTTTCCATATATAACCCATGATTTCCAGCCAGCCGAATCCATGAACGCCGCTGTTTTCCCAGATCAGACTGGTCTCACCGACCGGTTCGGCCGCCGCATCGACTATGTGCGGCTGTCGGTCACGGATCGATGCGACCTGCGCTGCAGCTACTGCATCCCGGAAGGCTTCAAGGGTTTCGAGGAACCTGAACACTGGCTCAGCTTCGACGAAATCGAGCGCCTGATCGGCGCCTTCGCCCGCCTGGGAGTGAGCCGCGTCCGCATGACCGGCGGCGAGCCGCTGCTGCGGCGCGACATCGCCGGCCTGTCCCGCCGCATCGCCGCCCTGCCCGGCGTCGAGGACCTGTCGCTGTCGACCAATGCCACCCAGCTCGACAAGCATGCGCAGGCGCTGAAGGATGCCGGCGTCACGCGCCTCAACGTCAGCCTCGATTCGCTGCAGCAGGCGCGAGTGGAAAAAATCAACGGCCGCGACGTGCTCGCCAAAGTGATGAATGGGCTGACCGTCGCGCAAGGCGTCGGGTTTGCACCGATCAAGCTCAACATGGTGGCCTTGCGCGGCACCAACGACGACGAGATCGACATGATGGTCGCTTTCTGCATCCAGCGCGGCTTCGTTTTGCGGCTGATCGAAGCGATGCCGATGGGCGCCAGCGGACGCAATGCCGAATACATGGACCTGCAGCCGGTCAAGGAACGCCTGCGCAGCCAGTTCGATCTCATCGAGACCACCATTCCAGGCGCCGGCCCGGCGCGCTATCTCGGGTCGAAAGACGGTCACTTCAACGTCGGCTTCATTACCCCGGTATCGCAGCATTTCTGCCAGACCTGCAACCGAGTGCGCATCGCCGTCGACGGCACCGCCTACCTGTGCCTGGGGCAGGACGAGAAATTCGAATTCCGCCCCCTGTTGCGCGGCGGCTGCAGCGATGCCGAACTGGAGTCGGCGATCGTCGAAGCCGTCAACCTCAAGCCCGAACGGCACGAGTTCAACGAGTCTCCGCACAAGATCCTGCGCTTCATGTCGATGACCGGCGGCTGATTGCCCCGGTTCTGCCGTTGCCAGCAAACACCGCCGGCAACAGCTGGTTTTGACAACAATCCGTCCGCCATCCCTTATCCTTGCCAGGACACGATTGAACCTGCCGGTTCGACCGTCATCCCATCATCATCCGCTATCCGACCAGAGATCGATTCCTTCATGCGCCGTCTGTCCATACTCCTGATCGCTGCCCTGCTTTCCGCCTGTGCGGTCCCGCCGCCGGAACCGACGCCGCCCGTCCCGATACCGACGCCCCTCCCGACCCCCAAGCCACCGCTCAAAATTGCGTTGGCCCTGGGCGGAGGGGCGGCACGGGGCTTCGCCCACATCGGCGTGATCAAGGCGCTGGAAGCCCAGGGCATCGTGCCGGACTTCGTGGTGGGCACCAGCGCAGGTTCGGTGGTGGGGGCGCTCTATGCCTCGGGCATGAACGGCTTCGACCTGCAGAGGCTGGCTCTCGGGATGGAGGAAAGCATGTTGTCGGACTGGACCCTGCCCGACCGCGGCGTGCTGAAGGGTGAAGCCCTGCAGGACTTCATCAACCAGAAGCTCAACAACCTGTCGATCCAGAAACTGCCCAGGCCGCTGGGCGTGGTGGCCACCGATCTGCAAAGCGGCGAGATGGTGCTGTTCCGCGTCGGCAACACCGGCATGGCGGTACGCGCCTCCAGCGCCGTGCCGGGGGTGTTCCAGCCGGTCGAGATCAGCGGCCGTGAATACGTGGACGGCGGCCTCACCTCGCCGGTTCCGGCGCAGTCCGCGCGTGCCATGGGTGCGGATTTCGTCATCGCCGTGGATATCTCCAACGTGAGCCGCCGCGACAAGATCACCGGCACCCTGGATGTGCTGCTGCAGACCTTCGCCATCATGGGCCACACCATCAGCCGCCACGAACTGGAGGATGCGGACATCGTGATCCGGCCGAGGACGGCGGCGGTGAGCAGCACCGATTTCCAAGACCGTCACCTGGCCATCCTGGAAGGCGAGACGGCCGCTGGCGTCGTCATGCCGGAACTGAAAGCCAGGCTCGCCAAGGCACGGGAACGCTGAAAGCGATGCACTGCATGGTCAAGTATCCAGCACCGGCATCACGCAACCGAACCTAGCAGGTACTCTTTGCGATCCGCATCCGTCCGATCGTATTGACGATGATGCTTCTCCTGCTTCCAGCAAGGCAGATGGACCAGCTGCCATTGCCCAGGCCGCTGGGACCCTGACTGCTGCCGCTGGGCAGGTAGCTGGCATAGGCGCTGAAGTTGCTGGCGGTGATTCCAACTTTGTCTACGCCACCATGAACCCTCAGGATCGGGTCTCCGACATCCACCACCCCTCTGGTTCCGCCATCCACAAACACCAGCCAGCCCTGTTGCCAGTTGGCGTTCGAGTCGCAGTCAGGAGAAGTGTCCATCGGATTGCTGCTCTTGCAGACCGTCACCCGCGAACTGCGCCGGATGGCTTCAGACCGGGCCAGTTGCAACGAGGATGCAAGATCATTCGTCACCGCGACCAGCCGATTGAAATTCATGAAATTGGCGTAGCCCGGAATGGCAATCGCCAATAAAATCGAGCTTATGGCCAACGTTACGATCAACTCCACCAGGGTCAACCCTTGTTGTTGCATGACTTCCTCCCGACAGGCTGTAGTTCTGCTCGAGGAGGTTGCCATTGCACACCAGGCTTGGATATACAACTTTAGTCTTAGGAAGCCGCCCGTTACTGCCCGGATTGCTGCATCTTGAAAGCGCCCGTTCTGATTGTCGGCAGCGGCGTTTCCGGTCTGAGCGCAGCGCTGGCCCTGCTCAGGCGTGGCCACGGCGTCACGCTGCTGGATCGAGGCGAAGTGGGCAGCGAATCGTCGTGGGCGGGAGGCGGAATCGTCTCTCCCCTGCTGCCGTGGGATTATGCCGAGCCGCTCTCCAGACTGGCGCTGCGCTCGATGGCCGCTTATGCGACCTGGGTCGAGGAGATCGAAGCACAGTCGGCATGTGCGGCCGAATACTGGCGATGCGGAATGGAAGTGATGGAAGCCGACCATCCCGACGCGGCGGTCTCCTGGTGCCAGGCGCACGGTTTGACCGTGCATTCCAGCAACCATGCCCTCTGGCTGCCCGATACCGCACAGGTTCGCAATCCCCGCCTGGTGGCGGCGCTACGCGAGGCCATTCTGAGAATGGGTGGAACGATCCACACTCAGTGTGCAGCGGAGAACATCATCTCTAGACAGGGGAAGATGACAGCCGTTACCACTTCACAGGGTTTATTCGAGGCAGACCGGTTCGTCATCGCCACCGGCGCATGGTCCGGGACTGCGCTGCCGGGGATGGAAGGCGTCCCGAACGTGCGCCCGATTCGGGGCCAGATGCTGCTGTTCAAGCTTGCTCCCGGCACGCTTGACAGGATTCTGTTCCGCAAGGGGCTATACCTGATTCCCCGCCGCGACGGCCACCTGCTGGTCGGCAGCACGCTGGAGGATGCGGGCTTCGACAAATCGACCGACGCACCCACGCGCCAAAGGCTGCATGCCGAAGCGGCTGAATTGCTGCCTGAACTGGCAGCGCTACAACCCATCCGGCACTGGGCCGGGCTGCGCCCCGGTTCACCCGGCAACATGCCGATCATCGACCGCCATCCCGATTTCGACAATGTGTTTGTCAGCGCCGGGCACTACCGCTATGGCGTCACACTGGCACCGGCTTCCGCCGAACTGCTGGTCGATCTGATGGAGGACGGCACGCCCGCGCTCGACCCCGCACCGTATGGCTGGCAGGCCGCGCTCGAGCGGACCTGGGACGAACGGCTGTAACGCAATGCAGGCAAGCGTCCGGCGGCTCGTGAACAGATGGTTTACACTCCGCGCCATCCACGCGCCACGATCCACCATGCCCCCGACCCTCGCTCACAAGCCCAAGGACCAAAACTGCAGCCACTCCGGACAGGCCGATTGGCCCGTGGCATCATTGTTGCAAACGGGTGGCATTCGATACGGGGACACAGGGACACCCGTTGTCTGAACCAGCCGCAACGCGTCCTCCGCTGGTAGTCTGGGTCGTCAGCGACGGCAAGCCAGGGCACCTCAACCAGTCGCTGGGCCTCGCCGAAGCACTGGCTCGGGCCACCCCCGCTTCGATTCACCTCTTCCCTGCCCTGCCGGCCTGGCGCGCCTGGCTGGCAGGGCTGCTGAATCGGGCACCGGGCAGGGAATTGCCGAATCCGGCCCTGATTGTGGGCGCAGGTCATGCCACGCATTCAAGCTTGCTGGCCGCGCGACGCGCACGGGGCGGACGCGCCGTGGTGCTGATGAAGCCGAGCCTGCCGCGTCGCTGGTTCGACCTGTGCATCCTTCCCGAACACGATGGTGTCGCGGCTGACGCGAATACGCTGATTTCCCAGGGGGCACTCAACCGCATACGCCCAATGTCCTCCCGCGATGCGAACCAGGGCCTGCTGCTGATCGGTGGCACCTCACCGCATTTTGAATGGGACAGCGATGCCATCCAGGTTCAGATCCGAAGCATCCTTGCGCGCTCACCCGAAATCCACTGGACGCTCAGCACTTCGCGCCGCACCCCGGACGCTTTTCTGGCGCAGTCAACGCCGCATTCCAGGCTCACCGTCGTCCCTCACACTGCCACCTCGCCGGACTGGCTGCCCGAGCAGTTCGCACGATGCGGCACCGTCTGGGTCACGCCCGACAGCGCCTCGATGGTGTTCGAGGCATTGACGGCGGGCGCCGATGTCGGCGTGTTCGACCTGCCGGTCAATCCGAAAAGCCGTGTCGGCCGGGCGATTGCCCGTCTCGCCGACGCGCAGCGCGTCACCCGGTTCAGCACCTGGTGCGCACATGGCACGCTGCACCCCAACCTGCACCCGCTGGCCGAGGCAGACCGCTGTGCCGGGTGGATACTCGCGTGGCTCAAGATAAAAACGAATGGCTGAAGAAAACACATTGACCGTCCTGCAACTGTTGCCCGCGCTGGAATCCGGCGGCGTCGAGCGCGGCACCCTCGAAGTGGCCCGCGAACTGGTCGACCGCGGTCATCGCGCGCTGGTGATGTCGGCCGGTGGACGCATGGTTCCTGCCCTGCTCGAATCCGGCGCCGAGCATTTCACCTGGCCCATCGGTGAAAAATCATTCAAAACCCTGCTGCTCGTCGGCAAGCTGCGTAAGTTTCTGCTGGAACAGAAGGTGGACATCATCCACGTGCGCTCCCGCGTGCCTGCCTGGATCGCCTATCTTGCCTGGCGCGGCATGAATCCGATGACACGACCGCGATTTGTCACCACCGTGCACGGTCTTTATGGCGTCAATCGCTATAGCCGCATCATGGCGCGAGGCGAGCAGGTGATCGCGGTGTCCAGTACCGTGCGTGACTACACTTTGCGCGAATATCCCGAAACCCTGCCGTGGCGCATTCAGGTGATTCATCGCGGCGTCGAAGGGCAGGACTATCCCTATGGCTGGAAACCCGGGACGGCCTGGCAGCAGGCTTTCTTCGAGCAGTTTCCCAGGGCTGTTGGCAAGCTATTGGTCACCCTGCCCGGCCGCATTACCCGGCTCAAGGGGCACGAGGATTTCATCGAGCTGATTTCCCGGCTGAAGCGGCGCGGGCTGCCCGTGCACGGGCTGATCGTCGGCGGTGCGTCGGCTTCCAAGCAGCGCTATCTGCAGAAGCTGCGCTACCGCGTTCGCAGCATGGGCATGGAAGCCGACATCGGCTTCACCGGCCAGCGCGACGACCTGAAGAATATCCTCGCCATTTCCAATCTGGTGCTGTCGCTCTCAACCCAACCCGAATCGTTTGGCCGCACCACCCTGGAAGCGCTGCGGCTGGGTGTGCCAACGGCAGGCTACGACCACGGCGGGGTCGGCGAGATCCTGCGGACCATCTATCCTGCCGGGTTGTTGCCGCTCGGCAGCATCGACGAGGCCTGTCAGCGTATCGCGCTGCTGCTGCAAAACCCCGAGCCGGTTCCGACGGGCGATTTCTTTCCACGACAGAACATGCTGGACCAGACGTTGGCGCTCTACGAGCAACTGGCACGCACGCCGCGTCGCTGATTCCTGATCCGGCCCGGCGTCAGGCCTTGCCGCTGATCGCACCAGGCAGGTGAAGGAGCCGTCCGCGCAGTTTGCCGACCCAATCCCGCAGCGCCACCTTCGGACTGGACAAGCGCAAGGCGCGCCGCGACAGAATCGCCCCCCCCGGTTCCATGCCTGCATCGTCGCGATGCAGACGCCCGATCTCACGCGCCGCCACGGCAAACAGATTGTGCTCGAACATGACGCGCCGCCGTGCCTCGATCAGTGCAGGCAAGCGTTTTTCATGCTCCTTGCTGGCAATGGCCATGCGCATGATTTCGAGCGCGCCGGGCGGATCGTGAATGTCGATGCGGATGAAGCTGTCAGGCGGGAAATATGCTTCGGCGTTGGGACAACCATAGTAGAAAGGCAGCGTCAGCCCCAGAAACGGGTCGGCCAGTTTCTCGGTCCAATGGTGTTCGCCGACATAATTTTCAATCGCGATGTGATAGCGGTAATCGCGCAGGCAGTCGGCCTTGTCGTCCAGCTTGCGCGGAGTATCTCGGCCGAAGGTGTCCAGTTCAGGCATGTGCTGCACCACCCAGCGCATGAAGCGGGCGCGATGGTGGTGCAGCGTGTGACGCATTGCCTTGGGCGAATACACCATCGACGTGTCACGGCTTTTATCCACAGGCGGATGCGCAAGCATGCTGTCGAAAGGCAGGATCTCGCGACTGCCCATGCCATAGAACCAGTGCAGCGCGGGCTGGGAAAATACCCGCTGCGGATGCGGCAATGCCCATTCTGGCTGGCTGGTCAACACCACACCGAATTGTCGGGTGTAATCGTTGCCATAGATTTTCACAGACGACGGCTCGCTGGTGATCAGAACGGTATGCGCACGCGGGCATGCCAGATCTTCACGGGTGGTTTTCTTCGCTTCTCCCGGCCGCGCAGGCAGGTCATCGTATACCAGCAGCCAGTCGTAATCGCGCGCATCGCGGTCGAAAACAAACTCGCAGTTTCCCCACACGGGTTCGCCATGCGGAAGCTGGTGCAGCCAGACCGCTGCAGGCAGGCTGCTGAGTACTTTTATGCGCAGACGCGGATTCTGCATGGCATGCCTAAAAGCTGCGCAGGTGGCCGGGCCAGTCCTGCCCGGGGCCGAGTTCACCGGCAGCCAGTTCGGGCACGCGTTCCGCAACCCACGCCGGACTGATGGCCTTCATGCAGGCATGATGATCCGGATTGCTGCAGGTCTTGGCGTAACAGTTGCTGCACGACAGTTGCGCCTGCACGGCAACGGTGCTGCTGCCGATCGGCTTGACGCGGCGCGGATCGGTGGGACCGCACAATACCAACAGGGGGCGTGCTGCAGCAGAAGCAAAATGTGCGGTACCGGTATCGTTGCCGATGATGGCCGAAGCGCCTGCACACATTGGCGCGATATCGAGCAATGGCATCTGGCCATTGAGGTTCACCACATAATCGCCGGCAGCGGCAATCTCAGCGCACTCGTCCACTTCGTCCGGCCCGCCGATGACAACAATCCTGGGTACCCCCTGTTCCTTCAGCAGGCGCGCCAGCTCGGCAAATCGCGCCGCTCCCCAGCGCTTCAGTTTGCCCGCCGCATTCGAACCCGGCAGCAGCACCACATAGCGCCCGTCTTGCAGACCATATTTCTGTCGCAACGCATCGATCACGGCAATGCGATCGGGCGCCGCATGCAGAACCGGGTGGCGGGTCGAGGTGGGGATGCCTATCGCCTGCAGGGTCGATTGCATCATCGGCAGCGCATGCGCGCCGGGATCCCGAATCGATGGCTGATGGGTATAGGGAAAGCCGCCGCGATTGCCGATCCGGATGCGCGGCGCCCCCCCGGTAAGCCAGAGCAGCGTCAGCAGAAACCGCGAATGATCCGATCGCTGCAGGTCGATCACCAGATCGTAGTGACCTGCGCGCACTTTTTTCAGCCACGCGACACTATTGGCCCAGCGATGGGTCTTGCTGCGCACGTCGATCGCCCACACTTCGGCGAAACGCGGGTCGTGCTCGAATAATCTGGTGCAATTGGGTTGGGTATTGAGATGGATTTCGGCATCGGGGAACGCACGCACGATGTCCTCCATCACGGCGCTGGCAATCACCACGTCGCCCAACGCGCTCCATTTGAGGATCAGGATTCTGCGCATGTTGTCCAACTGCAGGCTACTCACGCTTGCTTCGAATCCGGCTGGTACTCCGGCACCCAGGTCTTTAACTGACGCTTGATCATCACCTCGTCAAATGCGCCGGGACGGGCCAGCCAGGCCAGGCATTCCGCATACCAGTTGGCGTCGGCCGCGCGCGCTTTCGCCACACGAAGCTTGGGATGTGGCGTCGGCAGTGTGGACTCGTCATCGGCCAGTGGTTCTTCATATAACTTGTCACCCGGGCGCAAGCCTGTGAATTCGATGCGGATCTTGTCCTCGTCCGCACCCGACAGGCGAATCATGAGCCTGGCCAGTTCCGCAATCCTGACCGGCTCACCCATGTCGAGCACGAAAATTTCGCCTCCCTCGCCCATCAGGCCTGCCTGCAGAACCAGTTGCGCGGCTTCGGGAATCGACATGAAGTATCGCGTGATCTCGGGGTGCGTCACGGTCACGGGACCGCCGGACTCGATCTGCTTCTGGAACTTGGGAATCACGCTGCCGGACGAACCGAGCACATTCCCGAAACGCACCGAGACGAAGCGCGTACCGTCTGGTTTCAGGTCAGGCGAACGCTGCTGCATGGCCTGGCAGGTCATCTCGGCAAGACGCTTGGTTGCACCCATGACATTGGTCGGATTGACCGCTTTGTCGGTAGAAATCATCACAAACCTGTCGACGCCAGAAGCCTGTGCCGCAGCAGCGACGATCTGTGTGCCCAGCACGTTGTTGCGCACTGCCTCCCAGGCATTCCTGTTCTCCATCAACGGCACATGCTTGTAAGCGGCAGCATGGAACACCACGGCGGGCAGATGCTCTTCCATCACCTGGTTGACCCAGGCAGCGTTTTTTACATCACCGATCACCGGAGCGATCTGCAAGCCGGGGAATCGCTGCGGCAGCTCCTGCTCCATCGCATACAGGGCCAGTTCGGACTGCTCGAACAGCACCAGCCTCGCCGGCTCGAAACGCGCGATCTGCCGGCATAGTTCAGATCCGATCGAGCCGCCCGCACCCGTCACCAGTACGACCCGGCCGGTCAGCAGGCTATGCAGGCCGCTTTCGTCGAGTTGCACCGGATCGCGCCCCAGCAGGTCGTCGATCTCAATCCGGCGCAGATTCGACACCGACACGCGTCCTGCCACCAGATCCTCGAGCGAGGGCACGGTCAGCACATTCAATCCTGCTTCGGAACAGGTCTGGGTGATGCGCAGGCGCAATTCGTGTGCTGCCGACGGCAATGCCAGCACCACGTCGTCCACCCGCATGTTGCGTGCACATTCCGCCACGTCTTTCAACGCGCCCAGTACCGGAATGCCCTGCACCAGCCGCCCGTGCTTCTCACGACTGTCGTCGAGCAAACCCACCACATGAAATCCAGCCGGGTTGCGCGCCAGCTCGCGCAGCAAGAAGTCAGCTGCCGACCCTGCCCCGGCCACCAGCACCGGCTTGCTGTCCGGGTGCAGCACGCTGACCAGACGATGTTCCTTCCAGGCACGGTAGGCCAGGCGACTGCCGCCCATCACGATGAGCAGCAGCAAGGGGTCGAGTATCAGCACCGAACGCGGCACCACGGCGCTGATCTGGAACAGGATCAACACCAGCGGAATCAGCAGCGCCGCGATGCCCACGGCCAGCATGATGCGCTTGAGATCGGGCAAGCTGGCGAACCGCCAGATCCCGCGATAAAGGCCAAAGCGCCAGAATACAACGGCTTGCAGCGGAACCACCCAGGCCATCGTGGACAAGGCCGCAGCCAGATACTCCGCTGGAATCGACAGATTGAAACGCAGCCAGTAGGCACCGATCCAGGCGAGCGCTGCCGCCAGGATGTCGTGCAGAATGACGGTGACGATGCGGGAATTAATGTTCATTGCAGGTACGTTGCCAGCGTCGATCGATGGCCATAAATATCAGTGAGATGCATGGCTGCCCAGGCAGATCAGCAGCCACGCAGCATGCTGCGGCATGCGCAACAGCACGAATGCCAGCGCGACATCGGCCAGCATCAGCGCGTAGGCGTTCAGCGCAAGCTGGCGATGCGACGCACCCATCAACACCACACGCTGATAATAATGCGAACGGTGCGCCTGCCAGATTGTCTCGCCACGCAGGCCACGTCGAACCAGCGTCACGCTGGCATCGACGATGAAAGGCGAGAACACCAGCAACGGAAACAGCCATGACCATACCTGCTGCATCGCGCCCACGATACCCAGTGATGCTGCCAGAAACCCCAGCGGGATCGATCCGGCATCACCCATGAATACCCGTGCTGGCGGGAAGTTGAAGCGCAGGAACGCCAGCGCCGCCGCTGCAATGGATGCGCAAAGGGCCGACAATCCCGGCGCATCGCCTACCCAGGCTGCCAGTGCCAGCGCGCCAAAACCCAGCGCGGCCATGCCGCCTGCCAGTCCGTCCGTGCCATCCATGAAGTTGAATAGATTGGTCATCCACACCACGGCCAGCGTGCCCAGCAGCAAGGTCCAGCCACTCAGTCCGAGCGCCAGAAGACAGGCTGCAGACACGATGAAATGCGTCAGAAAGCGCAGCGCCACGGGGAGGCCACGCACATCGTCCAGGACAGAAATCACGGCCAGCGCACAAGCCGCCAGCAGCACCGGCAGCTCGGCCTTTGGCATACCCAGGACAGCCAGGGTCACTGCTGCCACGAGCACGCCGGCCATGATGCCCAGACCTCCAATACGCGGCGTTGGGGTCAAATGCAGCGAACGTGCGTTTGGAAGGTCCACAGGCAGACGTTTTCCGCTTCGCAGCATTCCGGTCAAAGTCAGCCAGCATACAGAGAACGCCATCAGGACCGCGAGCCCACTCACCTTGAAAAAGCCACCGCTGCCGCCATACCAGTATCCATCGAAACCGGCAGTCTCCATTCCAAACAAGAGCGAATTGTCGCACTTTTCCAAAACAACTGATCAGCCAGCAACTTCATTTCAGGGCATTTCCCAGATTGGGGCACCCGAGCGCCGGCAAGCCCGCCAGCAACTGCTGGGGGCTCGCCACCCCGGGAACGGGGGCAAGCAATAATCCAGTCCGCAACTTCAGCCGAAACTACTGCCTAAAACGCTGAATCGCCTCATCCAGCCTGTGCACCGCATGGATCGCCATTCCGGCAATTTTTTGTTTGGGCTGGTTGGCCGCCGGCACGATGGCCTGGGTGAAACCGAGCTTGGCAGCCTCTTTCAGACGTTCCTGGCCGCGCTGCACGGGACGAATTTCGCCGGCCAGCCCTACTTCGCCGAACATCACCAGTTTGTCTGGCAGCGGCTGGCTGCGAAGCGACGAGACGATGGCGGCGAGCACAGCGAGATCGGCCGCGGGCTCGCTGATCTTCACCCCGCCCACCGCGTTGACGAACACGTCCTGATCGAAGCAGGCGATACCGGCGTGGCGGTGCAGCACAGCGAGCAGCATGGCGAGCCGGTTCTGCTCCAGGCCGACTGACAGGCGGCGCGGACTCGGCGCATGGCTTGCATCGACCAGCGCCTGGATTTCCACCAGCAACGGTCGCGTGCCTTCCTGCGTGACCAGCACGCAGGAGCCCGGCACCGGCTCGCCGTGGCGCGACAGGAAGATCGCCGAGGGGTTGGAGACGCCCTTGAGGCCCTTTTCGGTCATCGCGAACACGCCGATCTCGTTGACTGCGCCGAAGCGGTTCTTGAATGCGCGCACCAGGCGGAAACTGGATCCGGTGTCGCCCTCGAAGTACAGCACGGTGTCGACGATGTGTTCGAGCACGCGTGGGCCAGCGATGGCGCCTTCCTTGGTGACGTGGCCGACGAGGATGATCGCGGTACCGGTCTGCTTGGCATGGCGCGTCAGCTGCGCCGCGCACTCGCGCACCTGCGCCACCGAGCCGGGGGCGGAGGTCAGCGCCTCGGAATATACGGTCTGGATCGAGTCGATCACCGCGACCTCAGGCTTGAGTTCGGCCAATTGCGCCAGGATGGCTTCCAGCCGGATTTCCGGCAGCACCGGCAGATTCGTCTCGGGCAGGGACAGGCGCCGTGCACGCAGCGCCACCTGACGCGCCGATTCCTCGCCACTGACATACAGGGTGTTCATCCGCCCGGACAAGCCCGCCAATGCCTGCAGCAGCAATGTCGATTTGCCGATGCCGGGGTCGCCGCCGATCAGCACCACTCCACCGGGCACCAGGCCGCCGCCGAGCACGCGGTCGAGCTCGCCGATGTCGGTGGCGATGCGGCTTTCTTCCGAGGCTTCGACGTCATGCAGCAACTGAACCTGGCTCGTCGCAGCCAGCGAAGCGAAACGCGGTTTGGCCGACTCGGCAATGGTTTCGACCAGGGTGTTCCAGGCGTTGCAGGCTGGGCACTGGCCCTGCCATTTGGGCGACAGCCCGCCGCACTCTGTGCAGGTGTATATCGTTTTGGTCTTGGCCACTACGGAGTCAGGTCTGAAAAATCAGGCCGGAAAAACGCCAGTGGACAGATAGCGGTCGCCGCGGTCGCAGACGATGGAGACGATGACGGCGTTCTCGACTTCCTTCGACAGCAGCAGCGCCGCCCACAATGCGCCGCCGGACGAGATGCCGGCGAAGATGCCTTCCTCGCGCGCCAGTCGCCGGGTGGTTTCCTCGGCGTCCTGCTGGCTGACGTAGATCATGCGGTCGACGCGGTCGTAGTCGCAAATTGCCGGCACGTATTCTTTCGGCCACTTGCGGATGCCGGGAATCTGCGCACCCTCGGTGGGCTGAACGCCGATGATCTGGATCGCCGGATTCTGTTCCTTGAGGTAGCGTGAACAGCCCATGATGGTGCCGGTGGTGCCCATGCTGGAGACGAAGTGGGTGATCTTGCCCTGGGTGTCGCGCCAGATTTCCGGGCCAGTGGTGCGATAGTGTGCCTCCGGATTGTCCGGGTTGGCGAACTGGTCGAGGATCTTGCCGATGCCCTGCTTCTCCATTGAGATTGCCAAATCGCGGGCTCCTTCCATGCCTGCCTCCTTGGTTACCAGCTGCAGTTCAGCGCCGAAAGCACGCATGGTCTGCCGCCGCTCGATCGACAGGTGCTCGGGCATGATGAGGATCAGCTTGTAGCCGCGCATCGCCGCCGCCATGGCCAGCGCGATGCCGGTGTTGCCGCTGGTGGCCTCGATCAGGGTGTCGCCCGGCTTAATGTCGCCACGCGCCTGGGCGGCGTCGATCATCGCCAGGGCCGGACGATCCTTCACCGATCCCGCCGGATTGTTGCCTTCGAGCTTGACCAGAATCGTGTTGCTGGTGTTGCCCGGCATGCGCTTGAGTCTCACCAAGGGAGTATTCCCGACGCAGTCTTCGATAGATTTATAGATGCTCATGCTTTAAGCAGATGCTCAATGTAGCGGGAGGTGCCGGACTCCACGCTGTAGAACGGATCATCATACCCCGCGCGGCGCAGGGCCGAAATATCAGCCTCGGTGTAGCTTTGGTACTTGCTCTTGAGTGCTTCCGGGAACGTGATGTAGCCAACGATGCCCTGCGCCTGCATTTCAGCCAGCGTGAGGGCTGCCTGACCCTCGGCGGCACGGCAGGCGTTGACTGCCGCAACGGCGACATCGTTAAAGCTCTGGCAGCGTCCGGTGCCAACATTGAAAATGCCCGACACGTCGGGATGATCTAGAAACCACATGTTGACCCGCACCACGTCCTCGACCGAAATGAAATCGCGCCGCTGCTCGCCATCGGGGTAACCGCCACAGCCTTCGAAAAGTTTCACCCGGCCGTCGTTGCGGTACTGATTGAAAAAATGAAAGGCCACCGAGGCCATGCGCCCCTTGTGCTGCTCGCGCGGACCGTAGACGTTGAAATAGCGGAAGCCGGCGATCTGCGCTGTGCGCTCGCCCCACATGCGGCGCACGCTCTGGTCGAATAAAAATTTCGAGTAGCCGTAAACATTGAGCGGAGACTCGAATTCCCGTGACTCGGAAAATACGCGCCCAGCGCCATAGACGCTGGCGGAGGAGGCGTACAGGTACTGGGCGCCCTCATCCTGGCAGAATTTCAGCAGGGCACCCGAGTACCGGTAGTTGTTCTCCATCATGTAGCGGCCATCGGTTTCCATGGTGTCCGAGCACGCGCCTTCATGGAAGATTGCCGCCACGCTGCCATCGAGCACGCCCTGCTCGATCAGGTCGAGAAATTCGGCCTTGTCGAAATAGTCGGCAATCTCGCAGTCCGTCAGGTTCAGAAACTTGTCGGCCTGGGTCAGGTTGTCGACAGCAATGATATTGGTCTCACCACGCTCGTTGAGTGCCTTGACGATATTTGCGCCGATGAATCCGGCGGCGCCGGTGACAACGGTGTACTGGCTCATACTGCTTCTCCAAAAACTTCATCTGCGGTTGCCACGGCGGTGCCGAACTTGCCTACCACGATGCCCGCTGCGCGGTTGGCCAGCCGCACTGCCTCGACACCGCTCGCACCAGCGGCCATCGCCACCGCAAACACCCCGATCACAGTGTCGCCAGCACCGGATACGTCGAACACCTCCTGGGCACGGGTAGCATCGTGATGCGCCCCTGTCGCATCGAACAGGGTCATGCCTTCCTCGCTGCGGGTCACCAGCAGGGCATCCAGCCGTAAACTCGCGCGGACGGCGGCCGCCTTGTCGGCGAGTTCGGCCTCGGATTTCCAGCTGCCAGCGACATCACGGAACTCGCTGCGGTTGGGGGTGATCACGCTGGCGCCGGCATAGCGCGACCAGTCGTCGCCCTTGGGGTCGATCAGGATAGGCTTGTTCGCCGCACGCGCGAGTTCGATCATGCGCGTGACATGCGTCAGCCCGCCCTTGCCGTAATCCGACAGGATCACCACGTCGCAATCGGCCAGCAACTGGCGATAGGCTTCCAGCTTGGCAGCCAGCACCTCATGGTCCGGCTGGGTCTCGAAATCGACACGCAGCAGTTGCTGCTGGCGGCCGATGATGCGCAGTTTCGTGATGGTGGAAAACGCTGGGTCTTCGTGCAGATACACCTTGAAGGATTCAGCGGCGAGCAGGCTGCGCAGCGCCTGTCCGGCCTCGTCGCATCCCGCCACCGACAGCAGCGTGACCTGCGCACCGAGCGCCGCGGCGTTGCGGGCCACGTTGCCGGCGCCGCCGATGCGGTCCTCGTTGCGGGTGACATGAACCACCGGCACCGGCGCTTCGGGCGATATGCGCGAGACGTCGCCGAACCAGTAGCGGTCGAGCATCACATCTCCCACCACCAGGACGCGTGCGCGACGGATGGCGTCACGCAGTGACATTACTGGCGTCCGATCGGCAAGTAATCAAAGCCCATGCCACGCATCGCCTGGGGATCGTACAGATTGCGGCCGTCGAAAATCAGCGGCGCCTTCAGCAGGCTCTTCATGGTATCGAAATTGGGGCTGCGGAAGACCTTCCATTCGGTCACGATCAACAGCGCGTCGGCGCCCTTCAAGGCGTCCATCGGGCCGTCCACCAGCTGCAGGTCGGCGCGCTCGCCGTAGATGCGGCGGGTTTCCTCCATCGCCGCCGGGTCGTAGGCCGATACGCTCGCCCCCATCGCCCACAGCGCTTCGAGCATGCTGCGGCTGGGCGCTTCGCGCATGTCGTCGGTATTCGGCTTGAACGCCAGTCCCCACATGGCGAGCCGCTTGCCCTTGAGGTCCGTGCCCAGGCGTGCGGTCAGCTTGTCGACCAGAATCTTCTTCTGCACCTCGTTGGCGGCTTCCACCGCATCGAGCACGCGCAGCGGGATGCCGTTTTCCTGCGCGGTGCGGCGCAGCGCCTGGACGTCCTTGGGGAAGCACGAGCCGCCGTAGCCGCAGCCCGCATACAGGAAGTGGTAGCCGATGCGCGGATCGGAACCGATGCCGTGGCGCACCTGCTCGATGTCGGCGCCGAGCTTCTCGGCCAGCACCGCCAGTTCGTTCATGAAGGAAATGCGCGTCGCCAGCATGGCGTTGGCGGCGTATTTGGTCAGTTCGGCGCTGCGCACGTCCATCACCGTCAGGCGGTCGTGGTTGCGCTGGAACGGCGCATACAACTGGCGCAGCAGCGCCGTGGCGCGTTCGCTGTCGGTGCCGATGACGATGCGGTCGGGCTTCATGAAATCGTCGACCGCCGCGCCTTCCTTCAGGAACTCGGGGTTGGACGCGACGTTGAATTCGATCGCCGCGCCGCGCTTTGCCAGTTCATCCTGCAAGGCAGCCCGCACCTTGTCCGCGGTTCCCACCGGCACGGTCGACTTGTCGACCACCAGCTTGTAGTCCGTCATGTGGCGCCCGATGTTGCGCGCCGCCGCGACCACATACTGCAGATCGGCCGAGCCGTCCTCGTCCGGCGGGGTGCCGACGGCGATGAACTGGATCTGGCCATACGCCACCGACGCCTCGATGTCGGTGGTGAAGGACAGCCGACCGGCCTCGACGTTGCGTTTCACCATGTCTTCCAGCCCAGGCTCGAAAATCGGGATGCCGCCGGATCTGAGTATGTCGATTTTTTTTGGATCGACGTCGAGGCACAGCACCTCGTTGCCGACTTCCGCCAGGCAGGTTCCGGTCACCAGTCCCACATAGCCCGTACCGATCACGGTGATTTTCACAACAGTCTCCCTATAAATCTTGAATTTCGGAATTGATCTGCCTGAGCGCTGCCAGTGGATCGCTCGAGGCAGTAATGGGCCGCCCGATCACCAGGTCGGTTGCGCCGGCACGCAGCGCCTCGGCCGGGGTCATGACCCGGCGCTGGTCGCCTGCCTCGGCCCCTGCCGGACGGATGCCCGGCGTCACCAGGCGGAAATCCGCACCGAGGTCGGCGCGCAGCATGGCAGCCTCCATCGCCGAGCAGACGACGCCATCGAGCTTGCATTGCTGCGTCAGGCGAGCCAGTCGCAACACCTGATCGGCAGGCGCGGCGGCCACGCCGACTTCGCCCAGATCCTCGGCGCTCATGCTGGTCAGCACCGTCACCGCGATCAGATATGGCCGCTGCGGTTTATCCCCGTGCGGCTTACGCGGGGGCAGGCTGGCCAGCGCCTCCTGTGCGGCGCTCATCATGCGGCGGCCGCCCGCAGCGTGCACGTTCAGCATCCATACCCCCAGTCCGGCCGCAGCGCGACAGGCGGCGGCCACGGTGTTGGGGATGTCGTGGAATTTCAGGTCGAGGAAAACCTCGAAGCCGCGCGCGACCAGCAGCCGCACCAGGTCCGGCCCTGCCAGCGTGAACAGCTCCTTGCCGACCTTGAGCCGGCACAGCCCCGGATCGAGCCGGTCGACCAGCGCCAGCGCGGCGGCCGCGTCCGGAAAATCCAGCGCCACGATGATTTTTTGCGTCATTCCCATCCTTGTTTCTCCTGGCCCCCGAAGCGTGCTAGCCCTCGCCTTCGCGCCGTTCGGGATCGAAACTGTCCCAGCGACCGCACGCCGGGCAGCGCCAGAAGAACTGCTTGGCCTTGAAGCCGCAGCTGCTGCACTGGTAACGCATCATGCGCTGGCTATGAGATGCCACCAGATCCTTCTCCACCTGCAACAGTTTTCGCATTTCCGGTTCCGCGTTGACGAGTTCGGCCTCGAGCAGGCGGTCCAGCGTGCGCAAGCTGGGGGTGCGGCGCAGTTCCTCGCATGCAAGCTGGCGGGCCGCAGCCGCGCCCTCGCTCTCGGACACCGCCAGATACAGGGCACTGAATACATCCTGCGAGGGTTGCCGCGCATACAGGGCGCGCAGCCATTGCACACCTTCATCCAGTCGCCCCAACTGGCGATAGCTGCCCAGCACGCGCTCCACCACCAGCGCCATGTGCGCCACGCTCTGCGTTTCGACCAGCCGCCAGTCCGCGATAGCCGCTTCATGGCGCCCCGCCGCGGCGTCGAGATCGCCTGCCATCAGATTGGCCCGCACCGACAGGCGGTTGGCCGACAGCGCGTCCAGCAGGTGCGCGGCCGCTGCGTCGGGGTTGCCTTTGGCCGCATCAAGCAACGCCAGTTCGCAATTAAAGTGGGCGATATCCGCGTTCAGCGGCTTGCTGGTGTCCTTTTCCAGCGCGCGTGCCGCGTCGATGGCTTTCTGCCAGTCCTTTTCCTGTACGTAGATTTCCAGCAGGTAGGTGCGGGCCTGTCCATGCTGCGGCGTTTCCAGCAATTTGGCGAACACCTGCTCGGCGCGGTCGAGCAGCCCCGCCTTGAGATAGTCCTGCCCCAGTTCGCTCATCGCGCGCAGGCGCTGCTCTTCGACCAGCCCTTCGCGCTCCAGCAGGTTTTCATGCATGCGGATGGCGCGGTCCAACTCACCTCGGCGGCGGAACAATCCCCCCAGCGCAAAGTGCAGGTCGATGGTTTCGGGTTCGAGCTTGACGACTTCGAGGAAAGCCTCGATGGCCCTGTCCGGTTGCTCGTTGAGCAGGAAATTCAGTCCGCGGAAATACGAATTGGGCAACGCACGTGATTCGGTCACCACTTGCCGAATATCAACTCGCGCCGCAAGCCAGCCCAATGCAAAGAACAGGGGAAATACCAGCAACCACCAGAGCTCGAATTCCATGGTGGCTCAGACGGCAGGAATGTCGTTTTGCGCCTGCGTGCTCGCCTCGACGACCCTGGCAGCGCGCGCGGCTTCGCGTCGCAGGCGAAACAGGGTGGGAAGCAGAGCCAACACGCCTGTCAGCGCTCCAAGTACCAAAGCCAGTCCGAGCATGACGATCAGCGGCGCCTGCCACACATAGTCCAGATACGAATAGAAGATGACGCTGTGGCTGTTTTTCAGGGCGAAGCCCAGCACCAACAGGAACACCAGCAGTTTGAGCGCAAGCCCCAGATAACGTGTGATATTTTTCATGGCGAGTCGCGTGATTTGGCGGCCATTCTACCTTTGCAGGGGCAATAGAAAAAGGAAACGGCGCAAAATGCGCCGTTTCCACCTGCTTGCCTGCTGATAGATGAAGCTCCGCTCAGTCTCTCAAAGCGGGAAATCCACCCGGTCACGCAATTCCTTGCCCGCCTTGAAGTGTGGCACATACTTGGCCGGCACCTGCACGCGTTCGCCCGATTTCGGATTGCGCCCGAGGCGGGCGGGGCGGAAGCTCAGGCTGAAGCTGCCAAAGCCGCGGATTTCGATCCGCTCGCCGCGCGACAGGTTCTTCGCCAGCGCGTCGAGGATCGTCTTCACCGCCATCTCGATATCCGCAACCGAAAATTGCGAATGCCGCGCCGCCAGTTGAGCAATCAGCTCGGACTTGGTCATGGATTACTCGGCGTTCTTGTTGTCGAGCTTGGCCTTCAACAGTGCGCCCAGGTTGGTCGAACCGCTGGCGGCCGCTGCCGACTCGGCGGCGAATTTCTTCATCGCGGAATCCTGCTCGGTCATGTCCTTGGCCTTGATCGACAGGTTGATCACACGGTTCTTGCGATCGACGTTGATGATCATCGCTTCGATTTCGTCGCCTTCCTTGAACTGGCTGCGCATGTCTTCGACACGGTCACGCGAAATCTCGGAGGCACGCAGGTAGCCTTCCATGTCGCTGTCCAGCTGCACGGTGGCGCCCTTGGCTTCCACGGTCTTGAGGGTGCCCTTGACGATGCTGCCCTTCTCGTGACCGGACGCATAGCTGGTCAGCGGATCGCCTTCGAGCTGCTTGATGCCGAGCGAAATGCGCTCGCGCTCGAGGTCGATGCCGAGCACAACGGCTTCCAGTTCCTGTCCCTTGCGGAAATTGCGCACGGCTTCCTCTCCGGGCACGCTCCACGACAGGTCGGACAGGTGCACCAGGCCATCGATGCCGCCGGGCAGCCCGATGAACACGCCAAAGTCGGTGATCGACTTGATCGCGCCGCTGACCTTGTCGCCCTTCTTGTGGTTCATCGAGAAATCTTCCCACGGATTGGACTTGCACTGCTTCATGCCCAGCGAGATGCGGCGCTTGTCTTCGTCGATGTCGAGCACCATGACTTCGACTTCGTCGCCCAGTTGCACGATCTTGGAGGGGCTGACGTTCTTGTTGGTCCAGTCCATTTCGGAGACGTGCACCAGGCCTTCGATGCCCTCTTCGATTTCGACGAACGCGCCGTAGTCGGTCAGGTTGGCGACCTTGCCGAACATGCGGGTGCCCTGCGGGTAGCGGCGAGCGATGCCGACCCACGGATCATCGCCCAGCTGCTTGATGCCGAGCGAGACGCGGTTCTTCTCGGTGTCGTAGCGCAGGATCTTGGCTTCCAGCTCCTGGCCAACGTGCACCACTTCCGACGGATGCTTGACGCGGCGCCAGGCCATGTCGGTGATGTGCAGCAGGCCGTCGATGCCGCCCAGGTCCACGAACGCGCCGTAGTCGGTGATGTTCTTGACCACGCCCTTGACGATGGAGCCTTCCTTGAGGTTTTCCATCATGGCTTCGCGGTCGGCACCCATGGTCTCTTCCAGCACGGCACGACGCGATACAACCACGTTGTTGCGCTTGCGGTCGAGCTTGATGACCTTGAATTCCATTTCCTTGAATTCGAAAGGCGTGGTGTCCTTGACCGGACGCATGTCCACCAGCGAACCCGGCAGGAAGGCGCGCAGTCCGCCCACCAGCACCGTCAGGCCGCCCTTGACCTTGCCCTGCACCATGCCGGTGACGATGCGGCCTTCGTTCATCGCGGCTTCCAGATCCAGCCACGCAGCCAGCTTCTTGGCACGCTCGCGCGACAGTTTGGTGGCGCCGAAGCCGTCTTCGATCGACTCGATGGCGACGGCGACGAAATCGCCGATCTTGGCTTCGATTTCGCCCTGGTCGTTCTTGAATTCCTCGATGGGAATCAGGCTCTCGGATTTGAGGCCGGCGTTCACCGTCACGAAGTTGCCGTCGATGCCGACGATTTCAGCGGTGATGACTTCGCCCTGGCGCATTTCCTGATGCTCAAGGGATTCCTCGAACAGCGCGGCAAAGCTTTCCATCGATTCGGGGGCAGAAGAAGCGGTAGCAGTAGACATTTAAAACCTTCAGTCCGTCGGTGAGGACGGGGTTAGTTGCACATCGTCGGCCTGCGGGCGCAGAGCCGACACGAAAAAACAATCCTTTTAATTACCCTGTCTGCTGCGTGACTGGCACGAAGCGTAGTGCGCCAGCACCGCCTGCACCGCGGATTCGACATCCATCCGGGTGGTATCGAGCATCAGCGCATCGGCTGCGGGTTTGAGCGGCGCCACGGCGCGGGCCGTGTCGCGCGCATCGCGCGCCTGCATATCAGCAACAAGGGCCGGCAGATTAGCAGAGTTCCCCTTTTCGATCAACTGCTTATAACGCCGCTCGGCGCGCGCTTCGGCGCTGGCAGTGAGGAAAACCTTGGCCACCGCATCGGCAAACACGACGGTGCCCATGTCGCGCCCGTCGGCCACCAGCCCGGGGGCCTGACGATAGGCGCGCTGGCGCTCCAGCAGCGCCGCGCGCACCGCCGGCAAGGCCGCCACTTTCGATGCGCCCTCGCCCACCGACTCGGCGCGGATGGCGTCGCTGACGTTCTCGTCCGACAGCCACACCGCGCCGTCGCGAAAGCTCGCCGGCAAGTCTACCGCCAGTGCAGCAACCGCTGTCTCGTCGTCCAGCGCCACGCCGTGCTTCAGCGCCGACAGCGCGGTCAGCCGATATAGCGCGCCACTGTCGAGAAAATGGAACCCCAGCGCGGCGGCCACGCGCTCGGCCACGGTGCCCTTGCCCGACGCCGAAGGGCCGTCGATGGTGATGACCGGGATGTTGCTGACGGGAAACGTCATTGGGCGATCCCCGCGAACACCTTGAAATATTCCGGAAAGGTCTTGTTCACGCACGCCGGATCGTTGATCCGCAGTGGCACCCCGCCCAGCGTCGCCAGCGACAGGCACATCGCCATGCGGTGATCGTCGTAGGTATCGATGACGGCATTCGGGGTCAGCTTTGCCGGCGGGGTGATGCGGATGAAATCCGCGCCTTCTTCCACCGTCGCGCCGACCTTGCGCAACTCGGTCGCCATCGCCGCGATGCGGTCGGTTTCCTTCACCCGCCAGCTCGCGATATTCCTGAGCGTGGTCACGCCGTCGGCAAACAGCGCCGCCACCGCCAGCGTCATCGCGGCATCCGGGATGTGGTTGCAGTCGAGATCGATGGCTTTCAGCCGGCCATCGGCCGGCGCGCGTGCCTCGATCCAGTTCGGCCCCATCTGGATCTGCGCGCCCATCGATGCCAGCGCATCGGCGAAGCGGACGTCGCCCTGCACGCTGTCGCGCCCGACGCCTTCCACCCGCACCGGACCGCCGCCGATGGCGCCCGCGGCGAGGAAGTACGATGCCGACGAGGCGTCGCCCTCGACCCAGATTTCACCGGGACTCTGGTAGCGCGCCGTCGCAGGAACGCCAAAGCGCTGCCAGCCGTCGCGTGCAATATCGACGCCGAATCGGCGCAGCATCGCCAGCGTGATCCCGATGTAGGGCCTGGAAATCAGCTCGCCCACGACTTCGATCGTGGTGCTGCGCTGCCGCAGCGGCAGCGCCATCATCAGGCCGGTGAGGAACTGGCTCGACACATTGCCGCGCACCTCGGTGGTGTCGCCCGCCAGCGTGGCGGGATGAATGTGCAGCGGCGGGAATCCCTCCTCGCCGTGATAATCGATGCGCGCGCCCAGCAGACGCAGCGCGTCGACCAGATCGCCGATCGGCCGCTCGTGCATTCGCGCCACGCCCTTCAGCACATAGTCGCCGCCAGACAGGGCGCAAGCGGCCGTCAGCGAGCGAAACGCCGTGCCCGCATTGCCGAGAAACAGTTCGGCCTGCTTGACCGGAAACGCACCGCCGACGCCGGTGATCTCGTAATCGTCGGAGTCGCTCACCCGCGCAACGCCCACGCCCAGCACGCGCAGGGCGTCGAGCATGACCCTGGTATCGTCCGAATCCAGCAGCGCGCGAACGATCGTGGTGCCTTTCGCCAGCGCTGCCAATAGCAGCACGCGGTTGGAAATGCTTTTCGAACCGGGCAGGCGGACCGTGCCGCGCGCCGCGCTGCTTGCGGGTAAGTCGAGGAATTCCATCAAATATCCTGAGGCATGGAGCCTGTCTCAATCCAGTGTTCGCGCGCCGCACGGGCGCGCGAGAAAATTTGCAGCAAGGCCGCTGCGTCTTCGTCGCTGACGGCCTGCCGCAGGGTCCGCAAGGCGTCCAGATAGGCGTCCAGTTCGGCCAGCAACGCCTCGCGATTCGATAGCGCGATGTCGCGCCACATCTCGGGACTGCTGCCGGCGATGCGGGTGAAATCGCGGAAGCCGCTCGCGGCAAAGCGGAAGAAGGTATCGCCATCCACGCGGCAGGCCAGATCGTCCACCAGTGCAAACGCCGCCAGGTGCGGCAGATGGCTCACTGCAGCGAACACGCGGTCGTGCAGGTCGGCATCCAGGGTTTCGACCTGCGCCCCGGCCGCTTGCCACAGCGTCTTGACGGTGGCGACGGCGTCGGCGCGGGTATCGGCCTGCGGCGTCAGCACCACTTTCTTGCCCTGGTACAGATCGGCGCGCGCAGCGCCGGGGCCGCTCTGCTCGGAACCGGCAATCGGGTGGCCCGGCACGAAATCGGCAAAGCGCGGGCCGAGCGCCGCGCGGGCCGCCGCAATCACGTTGAGCTTGGTGCTGCCGGCATCGGTGACGATGGCGCCGGCTTTCAGATGTGGCGCGAGATGATTCAGCACCGCTTCGGTCTCGCCCACCGGCAGCGCCAGCAGGATGCAGTCGGCCTGCCCCGCCTGCGCCCAGTCGGCCGCGCGGTCGATCAGGCCGAGTTCGCGGGCGACGGTGAGCCGCGCCGGGTTGCGGCCGACGCCCAGCACTTCGCCCACCGCGCCCGCCTGTTTCAGCGCCAGCGCGAACGATCCGCCGATGAGGCCGGTGCCGACGATGGCAAGGGTGTCGATGATCACAGGCAGGCTTTCAAGGCGTCGAGAAAACGGGCGTTCTGCCCGGCCAACCCCACCGACACCCGCAGGCATTCCGGCAGGCCGTAATTGGCGACCGGACGCACGATCACCCCGCGCTTCAGCAATTCGCCATTGATGCGTGCCGCATCGCCGACCCTGGCCAGCAGGAAATTGCCTTTCGACGGCACGCTTTCGATGCCGAGCCCGGCCAGGCCCGCCAGCAGTTGCGCCATACCTGCGGTATTCAGCGCATAGCTGCGGGCGAGGAAGGCGTCGTCGTCGAGCGCCACTTCGGCGGCGGCGAGCGCGGGCGCGTTGACGTTGAACGGATGGCGCACCCGGTTCAGCAAGTCGATTACGGCTGTACTACCGAGTCCGTAACCGACGCGCAAGCCGGCCAGCCCGTACGCCTTGGAGAAGGTGCGGCTGATCAGCAGGTTGGGAAAGCGCGCCAGCCAGGCCGCAGTATCGCAGCGTTCGGCGCGCGGCAGGTATTCGCCATACGCCTCGTCCAGCACCACCAGCACCTGCGACGGCACGGTTTCGAGAAAGGCCTCGACCTCGTTCCACGGCAGGAAAGTACCGGTCGGGTTGTTGGGGTTGGCGATCCACAGCACGCGGGTATCGTCGCGGATCGCCGCGCGCATCGCGGCGAGGTCGTGGCCATACTGCTTCGCCGCCACCGCGATGCCCTGCGCGCCGGCGGTCTGCGTGGCAATCGGATACACCGCGAAGGCATGCTGCGAATAGACCGAGGACGTGCCCGCCGTCAGGAATGCACGCGCCGCCATGTCGAGCACGTCGTTGGAGCCGTTGCCGAGCACGATCTGGCTGGCCGCAACGCCCCATTTGGCCGATAGCTTCGCCTTCAGCGCGAAGCCGGCACCGTCCGGATACAGGGCCATGTCATGCAAGGCGTCCTGCGCCGCCTCCAGCGCGCGCGGACTGGGGCCGAGCGGGTTTTCGTTCGATGCCAGCTTGACGATGTCGGCTTCGTTCAACCCGAGTTCGCGCGCCAGTTCGGAAATGGGCTTGCCGGGCAGGTACGGCGCAATGGCGCGCACATGGGCAGGCGCCAACTCAACGCAAGTCGACTCGCAACCGCTCATGACGTCGCGGCAGGATAGGAACCGAGCACCTTGATGAAGGCGGCACGCGCCTCGATTTCGCGCAGCGCGGCTGCCAGCCCGGGATCTTCGCGGTGGCCGTTGCAGACGACGAAGAACAGGTATTCCCAGTTGCTCCCGCGCGCCGGCCGCGACTCCAGCTTGCTCATCGAAATGCCCGCATCGGCGAGCGGCTGCAGCAGCCTGACCACGGCGCCGGGCTGGTTGTGCGCACCCATCACCAGCGAGGTCTTGTCGCGGCCGGACGGCGCGGCGTCGGCTTTGCCCAGCACCAGGAAACGGGTGGTATTGCTGACCTCGTCCTCGACCCGCGCCTCGATCACGGCAAGTCCATACAGCTCGGCCGCGGTGGCGCTCCCCAGCGTGGCCGCGTCGGGCTCGGCGGCGGCGCGGCGCGCGCCCTCGCTGTTGCTGACGACACTGACGCGCTCGGCGTCGGGCAGATGGCGGCCGAGCCACTTCTGGCACTGCGCGAGCGATTGCGCATGGCCATACACCCGTTTAATTGGTGTGGGCCAAGCGTTCGCCCCCTCTCCCGCAAGCGGGAGAGGGTTGAGGAGAGGGCTGGCTGCGTCGCTTGAACGGCACCCCTCTCCCCCGGCCCCTCCCCCGCTTGCGGGGGAGGGGGGTAAGCGCATCAGTGCCTGATGGATCGGCAGCATCACCTCGCTGCAGATTTTCAGCGGGCTGGAAACGACGAGGTCGAGCGTGCGCGCGATGGCGCCTTCGGTCGAGTTTTCCACCGGCACCACGGCGAAATCGGCACGGCCGGTTTCGACCGCATGAAAGCAGGCGTCGATGTCGGCCTCGGCCAGCGCTTCGGCCTCATGGCCGAAATGCTTGTGCACCGCCTGCTGGCTGAAGGTGCCGGCAGGGCCCAGATAGGCAATGCGCAGCGTCTGCTCCAGCGCACGACAGGCCGAGATGACCTCGCGGATCAGCCGTTCGATCACGTCTCCCGACAGCGGGCCGGGATTGGCTTCCCGCAGGCGCCGCACGATCTGCGCCTCGCGCTCGGGACGGTAGATCTTCTCGCCCTTCTTGGTATGTCCGACCTGCTGGGCGATGCCCGCGCGCTCCGACACCAGTTGCAGGATGCTGTCGTCGATGCTGTCGATGCGCTCGCGCAGCGCCTTCAGCGCCTCGTCCATCTCAGGCCACCGGCAGATACCGCACGGCGAGCACGCCGGCGATGCTGGAGAGTTGCCCGATCACGGCATCGGTCACGTCGCTGTCGACGTCGACCAGCGTATACGCGATGTCGCCCTTGGACTTGTTGACCATGTTGTGGATGTTGAGCCCGGCGGCAGCCAGCAGCGAGGAGATCTGCCCCACCATGTTCGGTACGTTGGCATTGGCAATCGCCAGCCGGAAGCCGGATTCGCGTGCCATGCCGACATTGGGAAAGTTGACCGAGTTGAGGATGTTGCCGTTTTCCAGATAGTCGGTGAGCTGTTCGGCCACCATCACCGCGCAGTTCTCCTCGGCCTCCTCGGTGGAGGCGCCCAGGTGCGGCAGCGCCACCACCCTGGCGTGGCCTTTCAGCGCGTTCGCCGGAAAGTCGCAGATGTAGGCGTGCAGCTTGTTGGCGTCGAGCGCCTCGATCACCGCGGCATTGTCGACCACGCCTTCGCGTGCGAAATTCAGCAGCACCGCGCCGGAGCGCATCACGCCGAGGCGCTGGGCGTTGATGAGGTTGCGGGTGGCGTCGATGAGCGGCACGTGCAGGGTGACGAAGTCGGCCACGCGCAGCGCGTCCTCGACGTTCTCGGCGCGCTTGACCTGCGACGGCAAGCGCCAGGCGGCGTCGACCGTGATCGCGGGATCGAAGCCGACCACGTTCATGCCCAGCTTGATGGCCGCTTCGGCGATGTAGGAGCCGATGGCGCCGAGGCCGATCACCGCCAGCGTGCGGCCCGGCAACTCGCTGCCGGCGAAGTTCTTCTTGCCGGCTTCGGTCGCCTTGTGCATCGCTTCATCGGTGCCGGCGAGGCCCTCGACGAACTTGATCGCGGGAACGATGTTGCGCGCGCCCATCAGCATGCCGGCGATAACCAGTTCCTTCACCGCATTGGCGTTGGCGCCCGGGGCGTTGAACACCGGCACGCCACGCTCGGACAGCTTCTTCACCGGGATGTTGTTGGTGCCGGCGCCGGCACGGGCGATCGCCCGCACGCTGGCGGGGATGTCCATCTCGTGCATGTTGGCCGAACGCACCAGGATGCCGTCCGGATCGGCGACATCGCCGCCGACGCTGTAGTGCTCGGGCAGGCGCGCCAGACCGCGCGCGGAAATCGCGTTGAGGGTGAGGATCCTGCGCGGCTTAGCCATGGTTCTTCTCGAATTCGTGCATGTAGTCGACCAGCGCACGCACGCCCTCGATCGGCATCGCGTTGTAGATCGAGGCGCGCATGCCGCCGACCGAACGATGGCCCTTCAGCTGGATCAGGCCGCGTTCCTTGGCGCCCTTGAGGAAGGCCTCGTCGAGCGCTGCGTCCTTCAGCGTGAACGGCACGTTCATCAGCGAGCGGTTGTCCATCGCCACCGGCGAATTGTAGAAGTCGGTCGCATCGAGCGCGTCGTACAAGCAGGCCGGCCTTTTCGCGGTTGGTCTTTTCCATCGCGGCGAGGCCGCCGCGCGCCTTCAGCCACTTGAACACCAGTCCCGCCGTGTACATGGCGAAGGTGGGCGGCGTGTTGTACATCGAGTCGTTGTCGGCGTGGGTCTTGTAGTCGAACATGGTCGGCGTGCCTGCGACGACCTGGCCGATCAGGTCGTCGCGCACGATGACGATGGTGAGGCCGGCCGGGCCGATGTTCTTCTGCGCGCCGGCGTAGATCACGCCGAATTTCGACACGTCGATCGGGCGCGACAGGATGGTCGACGACATGTCGGCCACCAGCGGCACGCTGCCGGTGTCGGGGGTCCAGAAAATCTCCACGCCGCCGATGGTCTCGTTGGGCGTGTAGTGCACGTAGGCGGCGTTGGGATCGAGCTTCCACTGATCCTGTGCCGGCGCGTAGCTGAAGTTCTTGTCTTCGCTCGACGCCACCACGTTCACCGCGCCGTAGCGCTTGGCTTCCTTGATCGCCTTCTTCGACCACTCGCCGGTGTTGAGGTAATCGGCGCTGGCTTTGCCGCGCAGCAGGTTCATCGGCACCATGGCGAACTGCGACGACGCGCCGCCCTGCAGGAACAGCACCTTGTAGTTGGCGGGGATGCCCATCAGCTCGCGCAGATCGGCCTCGGCCTCGGCGGCGATGCCCATGAATTCCTTGCCGCGATGGCTCATTTCCATCACCGACATGCCGCTGCCGTGCCAGTCGACCATCTCGGCCTGCACCTGCTGCAGCACTTCCTTGGGTAGCACGGCGGGGCCGGCGCTGAAATTGTAAATGGTCATGCTTGAGTCCTCTATTCCTCTTCGTTGTCGGTTTCAGCCACTTTTTCCAGGCTGATCAGTTTCTCGCCCTTGTCCAGATTGATCAGCGTGACGCCCTGGGTCGAGCGGCTCATCGCGCGGATTTCCTTGACGCGGGTGCGGATCAGTACGCCGCCGGTGGTGATCAGCATGATCTCGTCGTCCGGCTTCACCAGCGTGGCGGCAACCACGCGACCGTTGCGCTCGCTGGTCTGGATCGCGATCATGCCCTGCGTCGCGCGGGCATGGCGGGTGTATTCGGCAATCGGCGTGCGCTTGCCGAATCCGTTCTCGGTCGCGGTCAGCACGAAGTCGTTTTCATCCTCGGCCACCAGCAGCGAAATCAGCTTCTTGCCCTTGGCGAGCTTCATGCCGATGACGCCGCGCGCGGTGCGGCCCATCGGGCGCACGTCGTTCTCGTCGAAGCGCACCGCCTTGCCGCCGTCGGAGAACAGCATCACGTCGTGGCGGCCGTCGGTGATCGACGCGCCGATGAGGAAATCGCCCTCGTCCAGCCCCACCGCGATGATGCCGGCCGTGCGCGGACGCGAGAAATCGCTCAAGGGCGTCTTCTTGACGATGCCGTTGCTGGTGGCCATGAACACGTACTGGTCGTCGTCGAAGGACTTGACCGGCAGCAGCGCACTGATCTTCTCGCCCTCTTCCAGCGGCAGCAGGTTGACGATGGGCTTGCCGCGTGCGCCGCGCCCGCCCTGCGGCACGTTGTAGACCTTGAGCCAGTACATGCGGCCGCGACTGGAGAAGCAGAGGATGAAGTCGTGGGTGTTGGCGACGAACATCTTCTCGATGAAGTCTTCGTCCTTGGTGCCGGCCGCCTGCTTGCCGCGCCCGCCGCGCTTCTGCGCACGGTAGTCGTCCATCGGCTGCGACTTCATGTAGCCGCCGTGCGACAGCGTGACGACCATCTCTTCCGGCTTGATCAGGTCTTCCATCGACATGTCCTGGGCGTTCTCGACGATGGCCGAGCGGCGCCCGTCGCCGAACTGCTCCTGGATCTGGGTCAGTTCCTCGCGGATGATCTGGGTGATGCGGGACGGATTGGCCAGGATGTCGAGCAGGTCGGCGATCTTCGCCATGATTTCCTTGTACTCGCCGATGATCTTGTCCGACTCCAGGTTGGTCAGGCGCTGCAGCTGCATTTCGAGGATGCGCTGCGCCTGGATCTCGGACAGGTGGTAACCGTCAACTTGCAGGCCGAACTCCGGGCCGACGTTCACCGGGCGCGAGAATTCGGGATCGATGCGCGCCAGCATCTCCTCGACCATCGCCGACTTCCAGGCGCGGCCGAGCAGGCGCTCCTTCGCGATGACCGGGGTTTCCGAGGACTTGATCAGTTCGACGATCTCGTCGACGTTGGCCAGCGCCACCGCCAGGCCTTCGAGGATATGGCCGCGCTCGCGCGCCTTCCTGAGGTCGAAAACGGTACGGCGGGTGACGACTTCGCGGCGATGGCGCAGGAAGGCGTCGAGCATTTCCTTCAGGTTGAGCAGGCGCGGCTGACCGTCGATCAGCGCCACCATGTTCATGCCGAAGGTGTCCTGCATCTGCGTCTGCTTGTACAGATTGTTGAGGACCACATCGGCGTTCTCGCCGCGCTTCAGCTCGATGTAGACGCGCATGCCGGACTTGTCGGACTCGTCGCGCAGGTCGGAAATGCCGTCGATCTGCTTGTCGCGCACCAGTTCGCCGATCTTGATCAGCAGGTTGGCCTTGTTCACCTGGTACGGCAGTTCGTCGATGATGATCGCCTGCTTGCCGCCTTCCCTGCCCACATCCTCGAAGTGGCACGTTGCGCGCATCACCACGCGCCCGCGCCCGGTGCGGTAGCCGTCGCGTACCCCGGAGAGGCCGTAGATGATGCCAGCGGTCGGGAAATCGGGTGCCTTGACGATAGCGATCAGCGACTCGATGTCGGTCTCGGGCTCGTCCAGCAGCGTCTGCAGCGCGGTGCAGATGTCGGTCAGGTTGTGCGGCGGAATATTGGTCGCCATGCCCACCGCGATGCCCGACGAGCCGTTGATCAGCAGGTTGGGAATCTTGGTCGGCAACACCAGCGGCTCGTGCTCGGAACCGTCGTAGTTGGGCCCGAAGTCGACCGTTTCCTTGTCCAGGTCGGCCAGCAATTCGTGCGCGATGTGGGACATGCGCACTTCGGTGTAACGCATCGCCGCCGCGTTGTCGCCGTCGACCGAGCCGAAGTTGCCCTGGCCGTCGATCAGCGGGTAGCGCAGCGAAAAGTCCTGCGCCATCCGCACCATGGTGTCGTACACCGCGGTGTCGCCGTGCGGGTGGTATTTACCGATGACGTCGCCGACCACGCGCGCGGATTTCTTGTAAGCCTTGTTCCAGTCGTTGGAAAGCTCGTTCATCGCAAACAGCACGCGGCGATGCACAGGCTTGAGGCCGTCGCGCACGTCCGGCAGCGCACGGCCCACGATCACGCTCATGGCGTAATCGAGGTAAGAACGTCTCATCTCCTCTTCGAGACTGACCGGGAGGGTTTCCTTGGCAAACTGTTCCATATCCGGCTTTTATTTATTCAGGTTTTCAAAGCCCGCGATTTTAGCATGGCCGGCAAATCCGCCGGCCTTTGCCAAACCGCGGCCGCCTTTGCCAATCCAATCGTAAACGGCGAGAATGCGGGCCACCATGAAAGTCCCCGCCGACCTTATTCTTTTGCCGCACTGGGTGGTGCCTGTCGAAACACCGGGCGTGCTGACCGACCATGCCGTGATCGTCCAGAACGGGCAGATCCTGGACGTACTCCCCGCCGAAGCCGCAGCGGCACACTACGAAGCCGCCCAGACCCTGGCCCTGCCAGGCTGCGCCCTGATCCCGGGCCTGGTCAACCTGCATGGCCACGCCGCGATGTCCCTGTTTCGGGGGTTCGCCGACGATGTGCCGCTGATGGCCTGGCTCAACACGCACATCTGGCCGGCCGAGAAGAAACACGTATCCGATGCCTTCGTGCGCGACGGCACCCTGCTGGCCGCCGCCGAAATGCTGGCAGGCGGCGTCACCTGCTGCAACGACATGTACTTCTTCCCGCAGGCCGCGGGCGAAGCCTTCCTGCAGGCCGGCCTGCGCGCGACACTTGGCATGATCGTGCTGGAGTTCCCCAGCACCTACGCAGTGGATGCCGACGCTTATCTGGCGAAGGGCCTCGCCATGCGCGACGAACTGAAGGAGGAGCCGCTGCTCTCCTTCGCCTTCGCCCCGCATGCGCCCTACACCATTTCGGACGCCACCTTCGGCCGCATCAACACGCTGGCCGAACAGCTCGGCCTGCCCATCCACACCCACATCCACGAAACCACCGACGAAATCCGCGACAGCCTCAGGCAGTATGGCGTGCGTCCGCTGGAACGGCTGGCCAAGCTGGGCCTGTTGGGGCCGAACTTCATCGGCGTCCACGCGGTGCACGTGAACGAGGCCGAAATCGAATCGCTGGCCGCGCACGGCTGCCATGTCGCGCACTGCCCGAGTTCCAACCTGAAACTCGCCTCCGGCATCGCGCCCGTCACTAAACTCCTCCAGGCTGGCGTCAATATCGGTTTCGGCACCGACGGCGCCGCCAGCAACAACCGCCTCGACCTGTTCGCCGAGATGCGCCTGGCTGCGCTGCTGGCCAAGGGCGCCAGCGGCGACGCGGCGGCCCTGCCTGCCGCCGCCGCGCTCAGGGCCGCCACGCTGGATGCCGCCCGTGCGCTCAACCTCGACAGCCAGATCGGCAGCATCGTCCCCGGCAAGCGCGCCGACCTGGTCGCGGTCGACCTGCAGGGCCTGTCCAGCCAGCCCTTGTTTGACCCCGTCTCGCACCTGGTTTACGTTGCCGGACGCGGGGACGTCACGCATGTCTGGGTCGACGGCAAGCTGAAACTTGAAGAACGCCGCCTGGTCGATCTGGAACCCTCCGACCTGACCGCCCGCGCCGCCTACTGGCGCGGCAAACTCACCGCATAGAAGGAATAGTCATGAGCAACGTCGACGCTGCCGAGATTGCCAAGTTTTCCGAACTCGCCCACCGCTGGTGGGATCCGAATTCCGAATTCAAGCCGCTGCACGAGATCAATCCGCTGCGCCTGAAATGGATCGACAAGCAGGCGCCGCTCAACGGCAAGAAGGTGCTCGATGTCGGCTGCGGCGGCGGCATCCTGGCCGAGGCCATGGCCGGAGCCGGCGCCACGGTCAGCGGCATCGACCTGTCGGAAAAGGCGCTCAAGGTCGCCAAAATGCATCTGTTCGAATCCGGCAGAAGCGTCGACTACCAGCTGGTGTCCGCCGAAGAGTATGCCGCGCAGCATGCTGGCGCGTTCGACGTCGTCACCTGCATGGAAATGCTCGAGCACGTGCCCGACCCGGCCTCCGTCGTCGCCGCGTGCTCGCGACTGGTCAAGCCCGGCGGATGGGTGTTCTTCTCGACGCTCAACCGCAACGCCAAGAGCTACCTGTTCGCCGTCATCGGCGCCGAATACGTGCTCAAGCTGCTGCCGCGCGGCACCCACGATTACGCCAAGTTCATCCGCCCCGCCGAACTCGCCCGCATGACCCGCGAAGCCGGACTCGATACGCAGGAACTGATCGGCATGACCTACAACCCGCTGACCAAGATCTACAAACTCGAAGCCGATACCGACGTCAACTACCTGATGTCGACGCGCCGTGGCGATTGAAGCGGCGAAACTCGACGGCATCCGGGCGGTGCTGTTCGACCTCGACGGCACCCTGGTCGATACCGCGCCCGACCTCGGCCACGCGCTCAACCTGCAGCGTGCACGCCACGGCCTGCCGCCGCTGGCCGACGCCGTCATCCGCCCGCAGGCCTCGCACGGCGCGCGCGGCCTGCTCGAGGTCGGCTTCGACCTGAAGCCCGAAGCGCCGAGTTTCGCCCGCATGCGCGAGGAATTCCTGCAGCTGTATGCCGACAACATCTGCCGCCACTCGCGGCCGTTTCCCGGCATCCTCGAGCTGTTGGCCGAACTCGAGGCGCGCCAGCTGAAATGGGGCGTGGTCACCAACAAGCCCGCGTGCTTCACCGAGCCGCTGATGTCCATCCTCGACCTCGCAGAGCGCGCCGCCTGCATCGTTTCCGGCGATACCTGCCCGCAGCCCAAGCCGCACCCGGCACCGATGTTCGCCGCCGCCGACCTGTGCGGCGCCGCGCCGGGGCAATGCCTGTATCTGGGCGATGCCGAGCGCGACATCCAGGCCGCGCGCGCCGCCGCCATGCCGGCGCTGGTGGCCGCCTGGGGCTACCTCGACGCCGCCGACCAGCCGCATGCCTGGGGTGCCCACGCACTCATCCGCCAGCCAGCCGAAACGCTCGATTTCCTGACATCCTGAACATGGACTACGCCACGCTCAAAACCCTGCACCACACCACCATCGCGATCACCCTCGCGCTGTTCCTCCTGCGCGGCGTCTGGATGATCGCCGAATCGCCCCGCCTGCGCGCGCGCTGGGCACGCATCGTCCCGCACGTCAACGACACCGTGCTGCTCGCCAGCGGCATCGCGCTCGCCTATACCCTCGGCCTGTCCCCGCTCGAACACGGCTGGCTCGCCGCCAAGATCGCGGCCCTGCTCGCCTACATCGTGCTCGGCACCATCGCGCTGAAGCGCGGCAAGACCCGCGGCCACCGCATCGCTGCCTGGGTCGCCGCCCTGCTGGTCTTCGGCTACATGGTTGCGGTGGCGATGGCGCACGACCCCTTCCCCTTCCTGCAATAAACTCCGGCACGGAAACTTTCCGCCTGCAGGAACTTTCCTGCCAGGACCGCCTCTATGCGGTACACTTGTTGCAGCAACACCATGGGGGCCGACCTGGCTTCGACGTGGGTCGCAAAGCAGCGTAGGGCATACCGAGGGTCAGAGCACCTCGTAAATCCAACTGAAAAACTTTAGTCGCAAACGACGAAAACTACGCCCTGGCCGCTTAAGGTCCAGGACTCACACCGGATCGTTCATGGGCCGGGCCGGCGCAAGCCGACAGTGAGTTAATTCACATGAAATCGTGTTCATTCGGGTCGCTTGGGTGAATGCTAAATCAAGGCGACTCGGCAAAATCCAGCCTGTTCGGCGGGCGTGATCGAGCTTAAAGCTCAAAAACACCGGACTAAGTATGTAGAACTGCCTGTAGAGGGCTTGCGGACGCGGGTTCGATTCCCGCCGGCTCCACCAATTCAAACCCCCAACCGTTTGCGGTTAGGGCGTTGTATAACCTAACCTGGCCAAACGGCCAGGTTATTTTATTTCCCGCTGGGAAACATCATGATTACCGGAATGATTGGGGTTTCAGAAGGATTTCGCCTTGGGCCGCCCGGTCTCCGGGCGTAGAAAACCGATCCAGGGCCGGCTTTTGCAGTCTGCCGGACCGTTCAGGCCGCTTACTCCCTGCCTTCCTGATCCCGCCAAACACGCCCCCGACCGGTCCCAGAGCTGCCGCCGACACCAGTCGTCGGATTTTTCAATGACAACAGCCATGGCCGCTTTCGATGCGTTCGACTTTTGGCCGGCAAGTGCGCTTTTTTATGACTGCTCATCCGGGTCTCCGAGTAAAATTCAAAGGCTCGAGAGCCCTCTTCGATCAGCCCGTGTAACCCGCAAGTCAGAAACGACACCTAGGTAGAATGTGCTCTATTGCAATAGAACACGCACAAGGCTTAATTATCGTGCCCCCGTACCCCAAAGGGACAAAATGAAAATATTCAGTCTGCTATTTCTGATCGTCGCGCTACCAGCCTACGCTCAATCCGTGGTGACCGGCGCGTGCCTGGTGATCGACGGCGACACGGTCAATGTCATCAATGGCAACGACACGACCAAGGTGCGGTTGCGCGGCATAGCCGCGCCGGAGATCGACCAGACAGGGGGAAAGGAAGCGACAGCCTTCCTGGAGAAATTCGCTGAAGGCAAGCCGATTCGATGCGTTCTCGATGAGACAAAAACCCGAGAATTTGAAATCGGGACTTGCTATGTTCGTGGTCAGGACATTGCTGCGGCAGTGGTCAAGGCCGGGTGGGCAAGGGATTGCACCCGCCTTTCCGGCGGCAAATACCGGAGCCTGGAAAGGCCGGAAGCCAAGAAGCTGTTTTTCCCAGACTATTGCAAGTAAAGCCAAACTCCCTGGCCTGAAATCGGCCCGTTGCTGTTGCTCCAGCACGCTATTCCATGAGTCCTTTGGGATTGAGCCCTTCGACAAGGCGAACCAGAACGTGGCTATCAGACTCTGGCCGTGGCGGCAGGCTCCGGACGACCAGCCCCTTTCCCCGCATGATCGTCGATTCCCCGTGCCGTACTGCAACATGCCAGATGGAACAGACAGACCCTGCAAAGGCACCTGTCGCGGCCGTCAATTGTGAAGCCACAGGAATTCAGCATTCCTGGATGCTGACTGGAGGGCAGCCCCTGTTGCGGTTGCAGCCGTCCAGCGACAACGGGAAAGGTAATAGTCCTACCCCTGGTTACCCGTCGAGCCGCCCTTGTTGTCCGGGTTCTCGGTTTCCCCCTCCAGCGTTGCCTCGAGCACAAAGGCAGACAGGAAGCGTCGGTCCATCGCCACCCAGAGCATGACCGGCACCAGGGCCGGCAGCACCAGATAGCCGAACTGGTAGCTGAAGGCGATGAGTTCCCGCGCCGTGGCAGAGAAAGGCGCGGCACCGGTGTCGATCGCCACCTGCTTCAGCCAGTCGAAGCACACCCCCCAAACCTGGAACGGCAACAGGGCCACGGCGCCCAGGGCAGCCTTGGCGAACAGGCCACGGGCGCCCGAAGCGAGCAGCAAGGCAATCAGCAGGGGCAGGCCATAGCCATACTTCATGAAGCCGACCTCGGGACTGAGCACCGCAACCTGGCCTGCCGGCACCCCGGCCACGCCGGTCACCTCCAGGCCGGTGAGCAGCACCAGCGTGGTCCCCGTTTTTTCAATCCCCTCGGCCCAGGCAGGGAACACGCTGGCCACCGTAGCCTTGGCCAGCAGGGCCACCGGCAGCGTCACCACGTTGCCCAACTGGTACCAGACGAACAGGCAGGCCAGGAACCAGGCAATGGCCTTGAGCAGGAAGAGTCCGACCAGGCTAAGCCGCATAGGACATCCTGATCATGCCCTTGCGGGCGAGGTAGCGCACCCACAGCAGCCAGACCACCAGCACGTCGAGCATGATCAGGGCCTGCCACAGGTAGAGGTGGGCGAACTCGAACCACTGCATGTTCCACTGGCCGAGATAGAACAGGCTGACGATGCGCATGACGTTCACCGCCTGCACGGCAAGGATGCCGATCGCCAGGCCAGCCAGCTTCGGGCGCCAGGGCGCAGGGAACGCAACAATGGCGGCGATCAGGATGATGCAGGCCTCCACCCCGTTGCAGCCCGGCTGGATGGCGACGCCGAAGCCGTTGGTCGTGCTCTGGATGACGTTGGAATACGCCGTGACGTCGGCGTCGAAGAACTGCACCAGGTTGGCGCTGAACGTGGCCAGCAGACCAGTCCAGGGCATGACGAAGAAGGCCTGGACCGGACCGAGCAGCTCGACGCCGAACAGCACGGCCTGGATGACCAGGAATAAAAGGAAGAAGCGCAGCATGGGGGGGATCTTAACTCAGGTACGCGTGGCGAAAGCAACAAAAAAGCCCGCCCTGAATCAGGGCGGGCTTGGGAGCCAAACGCTTACTGGCGCTGGCGGCGCAAGGTGACGATCGTGCCCACGGCCAGCAGGCTGGAGAGCAGGATCATGCCCCACTCGGAGAGGGTGGGAATTGGTGTGGGGGGCGGTGGTGCAACTTGTGGTGTGATGTTGATGGTCCAGGCGCGGATAGAACCTGTATCTAAACTAAAGAAATCCTGGGCCAGCAATGTCCAGTTTCCGTTGGCTGCCTCGCCCACAAAAGCCGAGAGAGGGGCGTTAGGTTGCCAGGAACCGGTAAAAGGCGCATCGGCAGTCACTGCAGTTTGAATCGACGGTCCCGAACTGGCATCGTCCAGGACAACCTGGCAGAAGTTATTGCCAGAGCCATCCGTTTGATTAATGACAAGCACATCGGTACCGGTAGGAGAACGCAGCGTGATTTGCAGATCATTTACAAAAGTGTGATCGATACCCACGGCCGTATCGCCCGGCGTGGTTGAGCAGGCCGTGCCGTCGATGCTTATGGTCACGCTGCCGACAGGCTGGACGATGCCCGAAACCGCAATAGGCACCCCCACCTGGGCGCCGGGATTTGTCCCTGAGAGATCGATCCCATCCGGGATGGCCACGGGGGGGCCCGAGTATGAAAACGATGCCGCAGTCACGGCCCCCGGAACTGACAGAACAACAAGCCCTGCAAACGCTGACGTTTTTATGAGCCTGCCAAATGAAGCAAGTGACATTTGAATCCCCCTTTTGTAGTTAATTATGGTCCGAGCGGATTGTATATCGGATAATCCAGTGCTTCCCAAAAGATTAATCCGATTAATGAGTTAGGAAATTATCTGGCCGTCAATTCTATATTTATGAGCCGGCCTTTGATTTCTTGCCACATCGTTCATGTCGAAGCCAGATCAGGGCTGCGAGGTGGTTGCCGATATCCCAACATCAGTCTGGTGCTGGCGGTTCGTCGGACTTTCCCGACATCAGCAGCGTCATGCCCACGGCAGCCAGCGCCATCCACAGCACCGCCGCCCAGATGCCCAGCGCATCGGACAAGGGCCCCATGAACAGCAGCAGCAGCATGGCCAGCGCCAGCACCGCATTGCCGATCCAGAATTTGCGTTTGCCTGTATTCAATTCATTCTCCGTCTGAAATTCTAAATCTGACCCGCCACCCAGTGGCAGCGCGCCCAGTGCCCGCCACCCAGGTCGCTGGGATCGGGATAGCGCTGCCGGCAGATTTCACTGGCATGCGAACAGCGCGGATGAAAATGGCAGCCAGCGGGCGGGTTGAGCGGCGAAGGCTGGTCGCCCGCCAGGCGGATGACGGCCTGCCCGCCCTGCGGGTCGATGCGCGGCACCGCGCTCACCAGCGCCTGCGTGTAGGGATGGCGCGGCGCGCGCAGCACGTCGGCCGCGGCGCCCTGCTCGACGATGCGCCCGAGATACATCACCGCCACGTCGTGCGCCAGATACTCGACCACGGCGAGGTTGTGGGTGATGAAGAGGTAGGCCAGCCCGAGGCTGTCCTGCAGGTCTTTCAGCAGATTGAGGATCTGCGCCTGCACCGACACGTCGAGTGCGCTGGTCGGCTCGTCGCAGATCACCAGCCGCGGCGAGACCGCCAGCGCCCGCGCGATCGCGATGCGCTGCCGCTGGCCGCCCGAGAACGCATGCGGGTAGCGCCCGCCGGCGTCGTCCGGCAGCCCTACCTGGCCGAGCAGCCGCGCCACCGCATCGCGGCGGTCACGCGCCGCCCCCACCCTCAGCGCGTCCATGCCTTCGAGCAGGATGTCGGCCACCCGCATGCGCGGATTGAGCGAACTGAACGGATCCTGGAACACCATCTGCGCCTGCCGCCGCAGGCTGGCCGTATTGCCTGCTACGATCGTCTCGCCGCCCAGCTCGACCGCCCCCGCCGTCGGCTCGATCAGCCGCAGCAGCGCCTTGCCCACCGTCGTCTTGCCGCAGCCCGATTCGCCGACCAGCGCCAGCGTGCGGCCGGCCTCGATCGACAGGCTGACGTCGTCCACGGCGCGCACCAGGCCGACGGTGCGCTGCAGCAGGCCGCGCCGGACCGGGAAATGCACTTTCAGGCCCGTCACCTGCAGCAGCGCTTGCGCCGTTGCAGCCGGCCGCGAAGGGGCGCTGGCTTCGGCCATGCTGCGTGCCGGCAGGGTTCCGGCCAGGTGACAACGCACCCGCTGGTTGTTCAGCGTCTGCCAGTCCGGCGATTCGAGACGGCAGCGCTTGACCGCGAACGGGCAGCGCGCGGCGAAGCGGCAGCCGTGCAGCGTCGCGTCGAGCTTCGGCACCTGGCCCGGAATCGTCGTCAGCCGCCCGCCGTCGCCGGGGCGCGGCAGCGCGTCGAACAGCATGCGGCTGTAGGGATGCTGCGGGGCGGCGAAGAAGGCGTCGCGCGCGCCCTCTTCCACCAGTTCGCCGGCGTACATGACACCGACGCGGTCGGCATTTTCCGCCACCACGCCAAGGTCGTGCGTGATCAGCAGCATGCCCATTTTCTGCTCGGCGCGCAGGTGCCGCAGCACTTCGAGCACCTGCGCCTGGATGGTCACGTCGAGCGCCGTGGTCGGCTCGTCGGCAATCAGCAGCCGGGGGCGGCCGGCCAGCGCCATCGCGATCATCACCCGCTGGCGCAGGCCGCCCGACAGTTCGAACGGATAGCTGTCGAGCCGCCGCGCCGCGTCCGGGATTCCCACCGCGTCGAGCAGTTCACGCGCGGCATCAACTGCGGCCTGCCCGGCAAGATTGCGGTGCAGCGCCAGCGCCTCGGTGATCTGCTCGCCCACGCGAATGACCGGATTCAGCGCCAACATCGGCTCCTGGAAGATCATCGCCATGCCGCCGCCGCGCACGCGCCGCATGGCGCTCTCGGGCAGGGCCAGCACGTCTTCGTCGCCGAGGTGCACCGCGCCTGATGCAATGCGCCCGCCATCCGGCAGCAGCCGCATCAGCGACAGCGCCGTCATCGACTTGCCGCATCCCGACTCGCCGAGCAGCGCATAGGTCTCGCCCGCTGCGACCTGGAACGACACGCCGTCGACCACGCGCAGGGCGTTGTCTCCCTGGCCGAACGCGGTAACCAGATTGTCGACCCGCAGCAACGCGCTCATCGATGCCCCCCCGCCCGCGGGTCGAACGCGTCGCGCACGCCATCGGCGAACAGGTTGGCGGCCAGCACCAGGGTGAACATGAAGACGAAGGCGGCGCCGAGCTGCCACCACACCACGGGCTCGCGCGCGAGTTCGAGGCGGGCGCCGTTGATCATGTTGCCCCAGCTGAACATCGACGGATCGACGCCGACGCCGACGTAGGACAGCACGGCTTCGGCCAGCACCAGCCCGGAGAAATCGAGCACCATGGCAATCAGCACCAGGTGGAACACGTTGGGGAAGATGTGGCGGCTGATGATGCGCGCGCTCGACACGCCGAAGGCGCGCGCGGCCTCGACGTAATCGAGCGTGCGCAGCTTGAGCGATTCGCCGCGCAGCAGGCGCGCCAGTCCGGTCCAGCTGGTCACGCCCATGATCAGGCAGAGCGCCAGCAGGCGGATGTCGGCGCGCGCGGCGGCGGTGTCGAACAACTCGGGATTGGACTCGATGTACACCTGCACGATGAGCACGGCCGCCGCGATCAGCAGCACGCCGGGGATCGAGTTCAGCACGGTGTAGACGTACTGGATGACGTCGTCCACCCAGCCGCGGAAATAGCCCGCCGCGATGCCGAACCCGATCGCCAGCGGCAGCGTGACCAGGGTGGTGAGCGTGCCGATGACGAGGCCGGTGCGGATGCTCTTGAGCGTGATGTAGAGGACGTCCTGCCCGACCTTGTCGGTGCCGAAGACATGGTAGCCCGCGGCCAGGTGCGCCATCACGCCGCCCAGCACCAGCAGCAGCGTGGCAACGAGGGCCAGCGTGCGCCCCGGCCAGCCCAGCTTCCCTTCCCCCCAGGCGGACAACCACTCGCCCAGCGTCATCTGCGAGCGGCGCGCCTGCCAGCCCGCCAGCACGGCGAACAGCAGCAGGCTGACCGCGAGGCCTTGCGCCAGGCCGATGAGGCTGCGCCGGACGATGTCGGGGAGCCGTTCGGCGGCGTCCTTGAGGTGGGCGCCGCCGTAGCGCAGGCGCGGGTATTCGCGCACGGTCTTGCCGTCGCGCTCGACGAACTCCTTGGCGTACAGCTGCATCGCCAGCGGCGCCGAATAGGTCTTTTCCTGCTCGGTGCGCAGCCTGCCGACCAGCGCGTCGAATGCGCTCAGCACCTCGACCGAATACTGCGGCGCGTCCGCCGGGCTGTCGGCCAGCCGTTCGCGGTAATGCAGCGAATCGAGCAGGCCGATCACGACGAACACGCCCAGCACCAGCGCCGCCCCCATCGCCATCGGGCGCTGCGCCACCAGGCGCCAGGGCGCGCGCAGGTGCTCCTGGCGGCGGATGAACCAGACCAGCGCCAGCACGCAAGCCAGCAGCACGAAGATCAGCGTATCGGTCCACAGCAGGACCGGGACGAAATCGAATGTCATCCCGCTCATTGCAGCCGCACCCGCGGGTCGACCCAGGAATAGGAAATGTCGGTGAGGATCAGGCCCACGATATAGAGGAAGGAGCCGAGGAACACCATCGCGCGCACCACCGCGAAATCCTGCGCCTGGATGGCGTCGATGGTATAGCTGCCGAGGCCGGGAATGCCGAAGAAGGATTCGGTGATGAGGCTGCCCATGAACAGCAGCGGCAGCACCACCACCGCGCCGGTGAGGATCGGGATCATGCCGTTCTTCAGCACGTGGCGGAACAGCACCCGCACTTCGGAGAGGCCCTTGGCGCGCGCGGTGCGCACGTAGTCCTTGCCGATTTCCTCGAGGAAGATGGTGCGGTACCAGCGCGAACCGCTGCCGATGCCCGCCACCACGCTCACCAGCACCGGCAGCAGGATGAACCTGAAGCCGTCGATGCCGCCGGCGAATCCGGAAATCGGCAGCAGGTTCCACAGCTTGGCGATGAAATACTGCCCGGCGATGATGTAGAACAGCCCAGAGATCGACATCAGCACCACGCACAGCACCACGCCCCAGAGGTCGAGATAGGTGGAGCGGAAAAACACCATCAACAGGGCGAAGGTGATGTTGACCAGCAGGCCGATGACGAACACCGGCAGCGCGATCGCCAGGCTCGGCCCCATGCGGTTGCGGATTTCGTTGCCGATGTTGCGGCCGTCGTCGCCCTTGCCGAACTCGAAGGCGAACATGGCGGCCGAGTGCTGGAAGAAGATCGTGTCGGTGAATTTTTCACTGCCGGCCGCCTGCGCATTCAGCAGCAGCGGCTTGTCGTAGCCGTGCTCGACCTTCCAGCGCTCGATCGCCTCCGGCGTCACGTGCTTGACGCCCAACTGCAGCCGCGCCATGTCGTCCGGCGTGTTGACGACGAAGAACAGCGCGAAGGTCAGCAGGTTCACCCCGATCAGGATCGGGATCGCATAGAGCAGGCGCCGCAGGATGTAGGAAAGCATCAGGCGGTCTTCCTTTCGCGCCGCCGCCACGCGATCACCGCCGGCGCGATGACGGCAACCAGCAGTCCCACCAGCAGCGCGATCGGCCACAGCACCGGGTGGTTCCATGCGGCGCGTTGCGTTTCGCGCAGCGCCGGGTCGATGCGGCGGTACTTGAGCGTGTTGTTGGCCATCAGGTTGGGTTTGACGTTGTGCACCCAGCCGTGGCGCAGGCCGAACGACTTCGGGTAGTAGGCAAAGATCCACGGCGCATCGCGCCGCACGATGTCGAGCATGGCGTCGATGATCTGCAGCCGCTCGGGGCCATTGTCCATGTCCTTCATGCGTTCGAACAGGCGGTTGAACTCGGGGTTGTCGTAGTTGGCGGCATTCTCGCCGCCGCTGCCGACCTTCTTGTGCGGGCCATACAGCAGGAAGAAGAAGTTCTCCGGGTCCGGGTAGTCGGCGTTCCAGCCCCATTCGAACAGCTGCGCGTTGCCCTTGCGGATCTTGTCCTGGAAGCGGTTGTAGTCGGTGCCGCGCACGACCAGCTGCACGTTGAGCTTGTCGAGCTGCTTCTTCATCCAGTCGAGCCGCGACTTGGCATCGGGGCCGGACGCCATGGTGTCGAAATACAGCACCAGCGGCTCGCCGGTCTTCGCATTGCGGCCATTCGGGTAGCCCGCCTCGGCCAGCAGCCGACGCGCGGTCTCGATCGAGCGCCGCTCGATCCGGCCGTCCGTGTCTTCGTAGACGTACGGGTTCAACCCCGCCACCCCGTCGACATAGCCGAACAGCCCGGGCGGGATCGGCCCCTGCGCGGGAATGCCGCGGCCATTCAGGAATATCGAAATGAATTCGTCGTAGTCGAACGCGATGGACAGCGCCTGCCGCAGTTTCTGGCGGTCTTCGCTTAAGCCCCCCACCACCGGGTCGAGCATGTTGAAGCCGACGTACCAGAGCGATGCGGACACCGCGGTGATCAGGTGAATGTCCTGCTCGCGCATGCTGTCGGTGAGTTGCGGGTCGCCCCCTGCCGAGAACTGCACGGCCTGGTCGAAACTGTCGGAGCTGATGCCGGAACTGTCGTAGTAGCCCTGCAGGAACTTGCTCCAGTAGGGAATGGTTTCCTTTTCCAGGCTGAACACGGCCGCATCGACGAACGGCAGCGGCTTGCCCGCATCGGCCAGCAAGCCGGCCTGCCGATCCGCCGCGTCGCCGTCGACCGGATAGGTCTCGCCGTGGAAATTGGGATTCTTCTGCAGCACCATGCGGCGGTTGGGATCGTTCTCGGCCAGGTAGTAGGGGCCGGTGCCGACCGGCTGCCAGTCGAGCGTGAGGTTCTTGTCTGCCATGCCGGGTTGCCCGTAGAAAGCCTCGGCCTCCCAGGGGATCGGGGCAAAAAACGGCATCGCCAGCCAGTAGATGAACTGCGGATATTTCCCCCTGATGCGGATGCGGTAGGTGTGGTGGTCCACCGCCTCGGCGCCGGCAAGCGGGAAATCGTCGAGATTCAGGGCCGCTTCGGGATGTGCCTTGGCGGCTTGCTCCATCGAGTCGCCCAGTGCCTTCAAGCCGACGATGTGCTCGGCCATCAGACCGAAGATCGGCGAACTGAGCCTGGGGTTGGCCAGCCGCTTGATCTGGTAAACGTAATCGGCGGCCGTGAGTTCGCGGCTGCCGGTGTGCTGGAAATCGCTGAGCCGGGTCTTGTCCGCCAGCGCAGCCGCATCCATGTCGTGATAGCGATAGCGTCCCGCTGCATCGCGCGCAAACGCCGGATGCGGCTGGTAGCGAACCCCGGGGCGAATCCTGATTTCGTATTGGCTCTCGGCAATGCGTGCCGACGGCGCATCGGCCGGCAGTTCCCTGCCGGCCGCATCGAAGTAGCGCGGCACGGGGACGGCCTCGGCAGTCAGCGGGATCAGTTCGTACGGTCGCTTCAGAAAATGGTATTGCAGCGGCGGCTCGTAGATCTGGCCGGTGAACTCGACCTCGTTCGAACTGTAGGAGCGCGCGGGATCGAGGTGCTTGGGGCGTTCGGAGAATGCGCTGTAGAGCACATTGGCACCGGCCTGGCTGTCTGGGTAGGGATCGTTCCAGCTGTCGGAGCAGCCGGCCATCAAGCCCAGGCCCAAAACCAGCAGACCCGTTCTCGACAATATCGCCCCGATGCTCACCATCCCGGCAGTGTACCCAAGCACGCCGGCAACGTCAGCCGTTATAATCCGTAACAGTTCAACTTCTCTTCGAGACGATCATGGGATTTCTTGCAGGAAAACGCTTGCTGATCACCGGCGTGATATCCAACCGATCGATCGCCTACGGCATCGCCGCCGCGTGCAAGCGCGAAGGCGCCGAACTGGCCTTCACCTACCAGGGCGAACGCATCAAGGATCGCGTCAGCGAATTCGCCAAGGAATTCGGCTCCAGCCTGGTGTTCCCGTGCGACGTCGGCAGCGACGAGCAGATCGACGCGACGTTTGCCGAACTCGGCAAGCACTGGGACGGACTCGACGGCCTGGTGCACTCGATCGCGTTCGTTCCCAAGGATGCGCTGGCAGGCGATTTCCTGTCCTCGGTCACGCGCGAGAATTTCCGCATCGCGCACGACATCAGCTCCTACAGCTTCGCCGCGCTGGCCAAGGCCGCGCTGCCGATGATGGAAGGCCGCCAGGCAGCGCTGCTGACCCTGTCGTACCTGGGCGCTGTCCGCTCGATTCCCAACTACAACGTGATGGGCCTGGCCAAGGCCAGCCTCGAATCCAGCGTGTATTACATGGCGCAGAGCCTGGGCCCCAAGGGAATCCGCGTCAATGCCGTGTCGGCCGGCCCGATCAAGACGCTGGCCGCCAGCGGCATCGCGAAATTCAGCGAGAAGCTCGACCTCGTCGCCCAGAATGCGCCCTTGCGCCGCAACGTCACCATCGAGGAAGTCGGCAATGCCGCCGCCTTCCTGCTGAGCGACCTGGCTTCCGGCATCAGCGGCGAAATCACCTACGTCGACGCAGGATTCAATACGACTGCCGGCGCCGACTGACCATTCTCCACCCCAACAAAAACGCGCCCTTGTGGCGCGTTTTTGTTGGGCAGCGCACCCAAACTATCTTTCCTGCGCCGCCGCCTGGAATGCGCCGCGAATCGGCGACAACACATATTCCAGTACGGTGCGGGTGCCCAATAGAATTTCCGCCGATACCTGCATGCCTGGCGCAAGGGTGTGAGCCTTCCCATCCGCGACCAGACGCTGGCTGCTCAATGCCACCACCGCCTTGTATGCCAGACCTGGAGAAGCTTCGGCCGTAGTTGCATGAGATGCAGGCACTTCGCTTGCATCAGCGCTCACCTGGGAAACTTTGCCTCGCAACATGCCGTATTTCTGGAAGGTGTACGCGCCGAGCTTGAGCTTCACCGGCTGGCTCGGGCGCACGAAGCCGATATCTTCGTTGGAAATCCAGACTTCCGCCTGCAAGGGTTCCATTTGCGGCACCAGCGTCAGCAGCACCGTACCGGGCGAGGTCACCGTCCCCACCGTATGGGTTGCCAGATCCTTGACTACCCCGTCCTGTGGCGCACGAAGCTCCAGCAGGGCCTGCCTGTGTTGCTGCTTGGCCAGATCCTGACGCAGCTTGTCGGTCTGTGCAGCGCTCACTGCGCGCTCGGCCTGTAACACGCGGCGATATTCCGCGCTGATCTGCGTCATGCGCTTATCTGCCTGCTGCATCGAGGCCTCAGCGCTCCGGATGGCGAATGACTGAGCCTTCAGATCCTGCTCGGTCTCGATGCGCTCGCGCTGCTTGTCCGCCACCATCAGCTTTCCCGCGAAACCGTCCCGGCCCAGTTGCGCGTACGCGGCCTCCTGCTCGCGGTAAAGCGGCAGCACCTGTTGCAGCTTGCTCAGGGTTTCACGCACGACAGCCAGATCCTCGGCAGATTTATTCAGAATGCTCTGCTGCTCACCCAGCGCGCTCTGGTACGCCAACCGGTTGGCACCATATTGGGCCTGAGCCTCCTTGAACATTTCTGGCGGGTCGTCCGTCAGTCTGGTCAGCGACTTGCCGGCAAGCTCGGCGTCGATACGCCGCAAGGTCAAAACATGTCGCTGGATGTCCTCCTGCAACGACCGAGTGTCGGCATCGGACAGCACCGCGTCCATGCGCATCAACACCTGGCCCTGCTTGACGCTTTCGCCCTCCTGAACCAGGATTTGCTTCACTACCCCGGCCTCTGCGGGCTGCACGATCTTGATGCGCGACAGCGGCACCAGCTTGCCTTGTGCCACCGCCACGATATCGAGCCGGCCGAAAGCAGCCCAGGTCAGCAGAACGAGAACCAGTGCCAGCATCAACCATAAAACCCAGCGCCCGAACGGCGCGGGTGGAGAAGCATGCAGGCGGGCTAGGGCAGATGATGAGGGGTTCATTTCCGGATAGTCCAAGGGCATCCTTCGAACACGTCGTTACGAGGAACGCGCTTACATCAGCCGCAACGTACCTTCCTGAAGGCCTGCCAATGGCTTGAACATCTGTGCGCCCGTGCCAAACACAGGATCAGACAATGTCGACTGCGCTGCTGTCAATCCGACCGCCGACAGATTGCCGAACTTGCCATACTGATAAGCCAGATCGCCACCCAGGGCTTCGGTGTCGCTGCCGGACAAATGAAAGTCGGCCAGTGCGTTGCTCAGCGCCCAGGTAGTGAGGGTCGGGGTCGCCGCACGGGCGGCATCAAACCGTCCGGCCAGGCCCACGAAGTTGAATTGCTCGATTCGTTTATTGAGCGCGGGATCGTTCGATGCCGTATCGTAATCCACCGTGGCATCCAGCATCAATTGCATTCGGGACACGCTCTTGTTGTTGGCCTTGGTGGAATACCAATTCTTGAAGATGAGGCTCTCCGAGGTCCCCACATCCAGAATTAAATCGTTGCTCGATTTGCGGAACAGGAGGTCAGCGTACCGAATGCCGTTGCCCAGGGAAACCGTGTTGTCGGTACCCGTTCCGCCGTTGATGGTATCCACGCCATCTCCCCGGTTGAAGGCGATGATGTCTGCACCGGTACTGGCCGTGATCGTGTCGTTACCGGATCCGCCAATGAACAGTTCATTCCATTTTCCGCCAGTGAGGATGTCGTTACCAGCGCCTCCGTTGAATAACCCCTTGCCGGAAGTATCGGAGAGAGAGTCGTTACCTGCACCCCCTTCCAGTATGTCGTCCCCGCTGCCACCCTTCAGGGTGTTGTTTGCAGTATTGCCCCGAATCAAATTGGCAAGCGAATTACCCGTTCCATTGATAGCGGAGATGCCGGTCAGAAGCAGATTCTCCAAATTACTGCCCAAGGAAAGCGTCACTGCCGAGTTAACCGTATCGTTACCCTCATTGGCCAACTCCGTGATCTTGTCGGTGGAGATATTCACATAGTAGAAGTCATCACCGACACCTCCAATCATCGTGTCGCTACCAGTACCTCCATCGATTATGTCGGAGCCTGCACCTCCAATCATCTTGTTGGCGGCAGCGTTGCCTGCAAGCCTGTTGTTCAGTGCGTTTCCTGTTCCATTGATTGCGCCTGTGCCAGTGAGGGTCAGATTCTCGATATTGTCATCCAGTACCCAGGTTAAGGTGCTCAGCACGGTGTCCACTCCACCATCCTCGTACTCGTAGACGATGTCGCCGGCACCCACGACATAGGTGTCATTGCCATCGCCGCCATCCAGCTCATTGGCCCCGCTATTGCCAATCAATATGTTGTCCAATTCGTTGCCGTTTCCATTGATATCATCGGCCCCAGTCAAGGTGAGATTTTCGACATTGTCGGGCAGGTTGAAATCTACGGAACTCAGAACAACATCAACACCCTCACCAGGATTCTCGATCACTATGTCAAGGTCGTTGTCAATTACATACGTGTCGTCACCCAGTCCGCCCATCAGGATGTCGTAACCGGCACTACCGGTTAAAGTGTCATTTCCTTCGGTACCAAGAACGGCATTGGCGACATTCAGCATGAAACTTTCCGATACAGATAGACCTGAGGTATCCGTTGCCGTCACACGCAGCCCCAGTTGTCCGACTGAGGTAGTTGGCGGAATGCCACTCAATGTTCTGGAATTGGCATCGAAAGACAACCACGGAGGCAGACCAGCCCCGGAATCCAGGTCAACGGACCAGCTTAGTACATCGCCCTGATCAACATCAGCAAATAAGTAAGAAGGAAATGTGTAGGTAAAATTCGTGCTCTCCGCAGCAAACAGATCGCCGTTACCCGTATATTGGATAGGCGCATGATGCAAGGCTTTGTTTTCTAACGCCGCAGCATCCCACACGGTGCCATCCATGAATTCCACACGCTCAATGCCCGCCCCTGCGGCCGTATCCCATCGAATGGAAATTTGATTCTCAGAAGAAAAACCGATCTTCAGCTCGCCGTTCTCATCCCAGTTGTATGTTTGAACTGGATAGACGAACAGCTTGAGATATTGCCCGTCCATGAGTGCTTCAACGCTATACGGTTGGATAAGATAGCTGTCAAACGACAACGTATCGACACCCCCCAAGCCGCCATCAAAGTCTTCGACGACGTCCGATCCGTCTCCAAAACTGAAGCGGTAACGGTCACTGCCCATTCCGCCCATCAGCGTGTCGCTTCCGCTTCCACCGTTGAGAATGTCGTCACCCGCCAAGCCGATGAGGGTGTCGTCGCCGGCACTTCCGGTGAGATAGTTCCCGAGCGAATTGCCTGTGCCTGTCAAGCCGCCCTGTAACAATATAAGACTCTCAAGGTTGGACGGGAGCGTATAGTCAGTCGCGGTTTCCACACGATCATTTCCGCCATTCTCAACCTCGATTACTTGGTCGCCTGCCTCATTTACGACGTATGTGTCATTTCCCAATCCTCCTTCAAGGATGTCTGCTCCCAGACCGCCATCAAGATAATTGGCGCCGTCATCGCCCTGGATATAGTTGTCACCTTCGTTACCAACAATGTTGAGGTTTAACCCAATTGAATAGGCCTCCTCAACATTCGCGGCCATCATGTTCGAGTATGGGGTAGAAAGGGGATTGCGAGAGAAAAGCATTATGTCGTTGCCGCCGCCGACATCCTCCACAACGACATCGTTCTCGGTGACGTAATACCTGTCATCTCCGAGACCGCCGACCAGGGTGTTGTTGCCACTACCGACCAGAACATCGTTCCCGCCCAACCCCATGACGACATCGAGCGCTACGCCACTGGCAATAATCTGATCGAAGTCCCCCAAAGCAGGCAGGTCAAGAATTACTATCCCAGAATTGAAATCAAGCTTAAAGCGTTCGAAGTTTTGCAAAACCGTCTTCGTGAAGCTGATTGCACCCGAAGCGTCGGCTACTATCGTGTCGTAGCCCTCATCTGGCAGTTCTACAGCCTGGTCGCCAACGCCAAGATAATACGTGTCGTCACCTATGCCGCCTGTAAGCACGTTGGCGGCTGCGTTGCCCTCAGCACTTAAGTAGTTGTCTAGCTGATTCCCCCATCCATCAATGGGTGCATCGCCAACCAAGTAAAGATTTTCGACGTATTCACCCAGCGTAAAGGGAACGCTGCTTTCGACACTGTCGCCACTCCCTCCCGTTGCCGATGCCACTACTTGGTCGCCCAAGTTATCGACGATGAAGCGAACGCTGACGCTGCCGTTGGCGATCATGGTGTCAGCACCACCTCGGCCATCCAGGGTATCGGTTCCAAAACCCTGCCAATTGCTTGTCAGGACGTTATCCAGGTCATTCCCGATAGCGGTAGTAACGTAGTTATCGCGATAACTGCCTGCAGGCATATACAAGTTCTCGACATTGTCGGGTAAAGTGCCGCCATTGATGTCGACAAGGGTATCGATGCCTTCATTCGCGTATTCAACAATCTGGCTGAATTGGTCGGTTAAAGTGTTGTAATAGGTGTCATTACCTTGTCCGCCATAAGCAGCGTCGCCACCCGCAGTTGCATAAAATGAATTGTTGTTGACATTCCCAGTCAGAATATTTGTAAGGGCATTGCCCGTGGCGCTGATATTCAGAAAGCCCGTCAGCGTGAGATTCTCCACATTGGCGGGCAAGGTGTAGCTTCGCGAAGCCAAGACAGTGTCAACGCCAGCGTTCGCGGCCTCACTTATTGTGTCCTGCTCATGGTCGACAATGAACGTATCGTCTCCTGATGTTCCGACCATGGCGTTTATAGTGCCGCCCTCCACATGTGCCGCGATGTCTGCTGCCGTCCACACTGGCCCCACACCGCCGTCAAACTCGATACGTTCAATCTGTCTGTCTTCAGTGGCGTAGTAGCTTTGTATCAATAGCTGAGTAGTGGAACCATCAATCACCAGCAGCAAATCTTCAGCGCCAAAGCCATCCTGTATCCGATGCAAAGTGACATGCTCTGGCAGCACACCGGCCCTCAATCTGATTACATCCATGCTCGGCCCGTTAGCGTTTGGCTTCTCTCCAATCTGGTCGTAGCCATCTCCACGACCAAAGATGTACGTGTCATTACCCGCCCCACCGTAGAGCAAGTCGTTCCCTGCACCACCATCCAGCAGGTCATCTCCGGCATCATTGGATGCCGCATACGAATCATTCGGCCAGATCCCATACCCAAGCAGGCGGTCGTTACCCGCACCGCCTATCAACGTGTCGTTCCCTAATCCCCCTTGTAGGTCGTCGTTGCCGTCCCCGCCGTACAGAATATCGTTTCCATCCTTGCCATTGATCCAATCGGCCCCACCCAGGCCATCGATTACATCGTCGCCGGCAAACCCTCCTAGTTCCGTATCGTCTCCCTCGGTAGGTTTGAGCACCATGGCACGGATATCCTCGTACATCCACGTGGTGCCGTCCGCGAATTCGATGCGATCCACGCGATGCGTACTGTCGTCAGACAGAAAATAATTCTTGATATGGGTGTGGCCGTTCACGCTGCCGTCCTCATCGAGCACTTCCAAACGCAGGCTGTCTTCACCACTAAGAGACCACCAACGCACAACCCTTACTTGCTCGGGCGAAATGCCTTCGCCGAAACGAAGCACATCGTCATCGCCTCCGGCCTCGATAATCGTGTCCAGACCATCTCCGAGGTTGTATTCATAGACGTCGCTTCCCGTGCCTCCTTGAAGGCTGTCATTTCCTTCGTGCCCTGACAGCGTATCGTTCCCTGCTCCGCCGTAGAGTGAGTCCGCTCCCGCGCCGCCATAAAGACGACCGCCGCTATCGCCAAGCTGCAGGGTCACGGGCGTGGTCAATGCCGTTCCCACCAGCGTCTCGAGATCGGCCACTGCTCCGCCGGCAAACTGCAGGCTTGCGTTCATGCCGAACAATGCGTTCTGGAACGTCAGCGTTTCGCCGTTGCCGAGATTGAGCTTAAGCGTCGTGCCGCTGTTCTCTGTGGCAAGAGGGTTTGCTTCCGACAGACCACCCGCCTGATCCAGGATGATGAGGTTGTTGCCTTCGGTATCGTCGACCGTATCGAGCCCCGTTACGTCGAAATAAATGTCATCCCCCGCGCCTCCCATCAGGATATCCGCGCCTTCGCCCCCGATCAGCGTGTCGTTGCCGCCACCACCGATCAGGATGTCGTCACCCGTTCCGCCATCAAGATAGTCATCTCCGTGGTACATGGGATCGATGCCGTCGGCATCCCCTTCCAGATAGTCGTTGCCCGCGCCGCCGAGGATAATGTCCGAACCACCCTCACCCCACACCGTGTCATTGCCGCCTTTGGCATCGATGTAGTCATTGCCGTGGTAGTCGGCAGCCACCCCCACGCGCATGTCGTCGCCTTCGATGTAATCGTCAGTATCGCCCCCGATGATGATGTCTTTGCCGCCGCCACCTCTCGCGGCCTGGTGTAGCACCCCTTCGCCAAGGTCCAGATAATCGTCACCGTAGTCGGCTGGGTCGGCGTTGGCGTCGCCGTTGATGCTGTCGTCGTCGGCGCCGCCGAAGACGAAATCGTTTCCGGCGCCCCCGTCCAGCATGTCTTTGCCGCTCTCGCCATAGATGATGTCCTTGCCGCGTCCGCCGAACACGGTGTCACCGCCGCTTCCGCCGTAAATTGTGTCATTCCCACCCTCACCCGTGTCGAATGAACCGTTAGCAGGGTTCAGTCCCTCGCCATTGCCGAGCCCCAGATCGACATAGTCGACAGCCGGGTACATGACAGGCAGGCCGGAGAATGTCCAGGTAGTGTTCACCCCCTCGATGCTCGAATCGCCAAAGATCACATCGTGGCCCGTGCCGCCGATGATCAGGTCGTCGCCCTCTCCACCCGAGAGAACGTCGGATTGGGCACTGCCAACAAGGGTGTCGTTGTCAGCGCCCCCGTAGAGAAAGTCACCATAGGCGCCGTCCAGAGTGGCGCCGCCGTATTCGGGTTGGGCCAGGGCGTCGGTCACGGAAACAGCATTGTCGGCAAATAGCTGGTCTTCACCCGCCCCACCTGAAAGGGTGTCGCGCCCGGTGTTGCCTTCGAGCCAGTCGTCACCTGATCCACTCTTCAGGATGTCGCTGTCGTCACCTCCATACATAAAGGCGATGCCACTGCCGCCGTGAGTGATGACGTCGTTGCCTGCACCGCCTTCGTAGACACCGTCGCCACCCCGAACAGCATAGATGGTGTCGTCGCCACCACCGCCAGATATGCGGTCGTTGCCGGTACTGTCGTAAAGGGTGTCCTGGCGGTTGACTTCGATCTCACTGCCGACGATGGCGTTGCCAAGGCTATCGTAGTGTTCCTGAATGCCTGCCGTATCGGGGTCGAAGTCGACCGGTTTGAGGTCCCCATCGAGAAACACGCTGGTTGAGGGAGGCGTTGGAGGAGGAGCGGCAACGGGGGTGCTGCCGGCACCGAGCTCGATGCCGAGTTCGCCGTCGGACCAGCCGCGCACGTGGACGGTGCTATCGCCATGCTTGATCGTCAGCCGGGTTTCGCCGTCTACGACACTCTTGATGTAGGTGATTACGTTCTGCTGGTCGATCCAGGTGTCGGTGCCAGCGGCGTGGCTCCATTTGGTGATATCTAAACCAGTGCTACCAAGGGCTAAGACTTCGCCAAACTGGGTGACACCTAGGCCATCGCTGTCGAGCACAGTGTCGTAGCCGTCGTTGGGGTTGAAAATGTAGGTGTCGAAGCCCTGCCCGCCTTCGAGGTAGTCGTTGCCACCGTTGCCGGTGAGGGTGTCGTCACCGGGACCACCGTAGAGATAGTCCTGGAGTTTATCGCCAGTTAGGCCGTCTGCATTATGCGATCCAAACACGATTTGATGGTTGACGGTCTCCGTGATGGGATCAATGCCGTCGATAGAGAGACTGATGCCAGTGGTCAGATCGACAAAGTCCCAGTCACCAGCGATCCTCCATGAGTCCCATTCGTCACTGTAGGGCTTGTTTGCACGCGAACCTAGTGGGTCGTCGCTATCTGGGACGCCGCTGTCGTATAGCATTTTCCACGACAACATGGCTGCACGATCTTTAAGATATCGCTCAGTAAGAGCTCCGTTCCCTGTGGCAGAATCGTAAAGCGCAAGTTCGCCGTTGATGTTGTGGCTGGCATAAATGCCTGCATCACCGGTAACCGCGAAGGGGTTGAGGGTGGTAATGGCATAACGATAGGCCAGCCCGTCAGCGGTGTTGGCCTGGGCTTTGCTAGCGATGGTTGTGCCGCCATAGGATGCGAGTGCGTCAAGTTTGAGCGCAGGGCCGGTTCTGTTCTTGAGTAAGTCGGTCAGTTGATTCAGATTCGTGTAATAGCTTTCGCGTCCTTCAGGCACGGTTCCCGGAACAGCCGAACCCAGCAACAGTTCGCGCAGGTTGTCGAGTGCCAACTCCAGTGTGTTGCCGTTGAGATTGGAACTGGCCTTGATGATGTTGGTGATGGTCGTCACGCTCGCAGTGGGGTCAAACTGGGCGTATGCGGCATACAGAGCGAGCGTATCGGTGAGGACGCGTTGGCTGTGGTTACCAGATAGAGGGGGGTTGGCTATGTCGGAAAACGACTGGTCTTCGATGGCGATGCTAATGGCGGGCGCTACCTGTGCGCCCAGTTCCGCGATGGGGGACGTACCCGCGTCAGCCTTGATGTTTAGGAACTTGGAAGAATCAACCGGGGTAATAATACCGAAGGCACTGAGGATTAAATCAGTTACGCCACCCAGCACGCCGTTGAGACCGGGGGCGTTGTAGAGGTAGGCTTGGCCGATGCTGGCACTAAAATCTGCCTCCAGACCAACGGTAAGGTAACCGCCGAGGGAATGGCCGCTGACGGTGAAGCCAGGTTCAAGCGTGCCACTATTCAGCCAGGCCTGCACCTGGGTCTTGAGGGCGACGTATTGCAGGTTGAGCCCCAAAGGGACGCCTGCGAGAAGGTCGAGGTCGGCACCGATGATGTCGTGCAGCCCGTCGGTGCCACGGATGGCAAGGTATTTCGGCCCGCCAGCTTTGGCCTGAAAGACGGTGGCGGATACGCCGGTAATTGCGTCGGTGTATTGGTCAACGACATTCCAGGTGGCGGCGAAGGCGATGGCTTGGGCGGCGGTCATGTTTGCACCGTTTTCATCGCTTAATGCCGCCCTGTAGGCATCCGCAGACAAAGCGGGAGAAAGATTTGAATACGCAGAAAGAGCAAGTTCAGCGTGTTCAAAATAGGTAACTATGCTGTTCATGTCACAATCCTTTCTGGAATATTGAAGACTCAAGTTTTCCTTCAGCCATTGCTATCTCGGGGCAATGAAAAGACGTCCCCCCCTCCCATGGCCCCGGCAAGTCACCACGAGCGCGTGTATATCGAATACTTTCACCGAGTACCTTTCCATCACTCTTGCGCACAATCCATGTGCGTATCCGCAATAGACTTGGATTGCCTCGCCTGAAATAATGATCTTCAAATTCAGAGTAATACGAGTCAGAAGGCTTGGTGTAGCGCTTATTGGGAACGCCCACGTTTCCCCACTGATCAAATTTCTCCGCCGGTAACTTCACCGTCTCATACACCCTCACCCCACCATCCTTCGCACACATCTCTTGCACTTGACGGTCGTAATACGCCTTCACGCCATTCGAAATCAGCGCAGGCGTAAACAGGATCACGACACCCGCCACCAGCGCCCATAATTTGGATAAATCGGACCGCGAACGCCGCCAAAGCAGCCTGGTTGTAAAGAAGGCCAGCAGCGGGACACCGAGCCAAATGACAATCCCTATCCACGCCATGTAATTGAGTCCAAGCATTACACTGCCTCCTTAGAGACTGCAGGGCCCTTCCCACAAGCTGCCGGTGCGGTGGTAGCTGCGATTGACGTACTGGACGTAGCGTCGCCCGACGGCCTGCATGAGTCTGCCGGTTTCGGCCGCAGTCTCGGACGTAACCAAAAGATGGACGTGGTTGGTCATGAGCACATAGGCATGGACTGAACAGTGCCAATCGGCAGCCGCTTTTGAAGCCAGTGGAGGTAACTGTGGTAGTCCTCCTCGGCAAAGAAGCAGGGCTCTCGGTTGATGCCGCGCTGAACAATATGCTGCGGTACTCCCGCTAATTTAATGCGTGGGCGACGGGGCATGATTGATCCTCAACAGAAAACTTGAAGCTGACCCCTTTAGTGCTCAGGCTGTGGCCGCTGACGGTGAAAGTTTGGCCTTGAAGTACGGCTGGGTCGGCAATCCATTTATCAAGCTGAATCTTTAGCGCCGTGAATTGGGGGTTGAGATTCGATGGCAGGCCCAGAGCAAGCAATCCGTCCACCGTGAGATCTGTGCCCGATGGTTCTGTTCCACGAATGGCGAGGTACTTGTTGCCATCCGAATCCTGGAAAACTGTTGCAGAAGCGCCAGTCGCAGCATCCGTAAATGTGGGCGCGATGACAGTCCAGGTTTCGGCAAAACGGGAAGCTTGGGATGAGGACATGCCAACAGAGCCATCCTGTAACTCGGGAATTGGATCAACTCCAGGAATCAAATCAGCATTGGCTGCCAAGGCAAGTTCGGATTGCTGGAAATACTCAACTATGGAATTCATCAGTTACTCCTTGCTGTTGATCATAAAAACTTGGCGTAGAACGTCAGTCTTTTCGCTGAGGTCTGGGCACATATAGGTCGTGCCATGCCAGGGGCCCGGAAGGTCACCGCCACCACGCTTATAGAACACTGATTCCCCGAGTAAGATACCGTCTAAACGACGTAAAACTTGCGTATGTAGACGGAACAAGTCTGGATTACCCTGTTTGCAAAAGAAGGTTTCTCGCTTAAACACATACTCCGGCCCCAGGGCGTTTTCTCCCTGAGTGGGCTTGTAGAAATTCATCTGTCCCCACTGATTGAACTTGTCCGCCGGCAGCTTCACCATCTCATACACCTTCACTCCGCCATCAATTGCGCACAGCCGTTTCACCTCAGCGTCCAGCTCAGCCTTGCCTGGGTCACTCGCGTAAGCAGTAGCAAGTGTTAACAACAGCAATAACGAAACCAGCGTTTTCATGCGTAGTCCTTCGGAGGTTTCAGTGCTGTCTTCACTCTGTTTATCCAATTAATCACCTCTCACCCTCTCCTGTTCAGAATCTATTGTTTACCTGGTTCTCTGTATTGCTTGCCGGCTCTTTTCTGGCTTGAATATCTGACTCCCCCAGCCTCACCACCCCATCCACCTGCAACCCCCTGGGCAATTGGTGTGCGATGAAGATCATCGTCGCCTGACCCTTGAGCTGGTTGACGGTTCTGGCGAAGGACTCTGCGGTGAACGGATCGAGATTGCTGGTGGCCTCGTCGAAGATAAGGATTCTGGGCCGCTTGAGCAGGGCACGTGCGATGGCGATACGCTGCTTCTGCCCACCTGACAAGCCCGCACCTTTTTCTCCAATTTCTGTTTGATAACCCTGCGGCAAACCCTGAATGTGGTCGTGGATTTCAGCCATGCGGCAGGCGGTTTCGACATCCTCGAAACTGGCGTGAGGTGCGGCGGCAATGAGGTTGTCGTATACGGTGCCGGAAAACAGTATGGTCTCTTGCGGCACCACGCCGAATGAGGCACGCAGTTCGTTGGCGGCGAGGAAGCGGGTATCGATGCCGTCAATCCTGATCGTGCCTTCGACCGGCATGACAAATCCCAGCAGCAGCTTTGCCAGCGTGCTCTTGCCGCAACCAGACGGCCCCATGAGGGCAACCGTCTTGCCGGACGGGATGACGAGATCGAGGCCACGGTACAGCCAGGGCGCGGTTTCGGCATATTGAAATCCAAGCCCTCGCACCTCGATACGACCTTGCGGCTGGCCGCGCCGCGACGGGATGAGCGTGTGGGGCTCGGGTGGACAATCCATCAAGTCGGCCAGGCGCTTGACGGCAATGCTGGCTTGCTGGAATTCCTGGTACAGGCCGGTGAGCCGCAGCACGGGCTGGGACAGCCTTTGCGCAAACATCTGGAAGGCGACCAGCATGCCGATCGTGAAGCCGTCGTTGTTCATCACCAGCAAGGCACCGACAACGAGTATGGCCAGCGTCTGGACTTGCTCCAGGGTGTTGGACAGCGTCTGGTAGCTGTTGGCGAGGCTGCGGGTCTGGTAGGTGGCGCCGAGGTAAGTCGCCAGATAATCTCCATAGCGGGATTCGAGCTGCGGCTCCATCTGCAACGCCTTGACCGTTTCCATGCCTGCTACATATTCGGTGAGAAAGGACTGGTTGCGTGCGCCAAGCAGGAACTGCTGGTTGAGCCGCGCACGCAACAGCGGTGTAATGGCGAAACTCAAGCCCGCCAGCAGCGTAATCAGCGCAACGGCGATCAGGGTGAGTTGCCAGCTGTAGAAGAACATCACCGCGAGGAACACCAGCATGAAGGGCAGGTCGAGAATGAGCGAGACTGCCGCACCGGTGATGAAATCACGGATGGTTTCGATGCCATGCAGTCGGGCGATGAGGGAGCCGGTGGGTCGACGCTGAAAGTACAGATGCGGCAAGTGCAACAGGTGACGGAAGACGGCGGTGCCCAGCACGGCATCCACTCGATTGCCGGTATGCAGGATCAGCTGCTGGCGTATCCATCCCATGCCGGCTGAAAAGAGCACGAAGATGGCCATGCCCGCGCCGACGACTTGCAGCGTCGAAAGCGTCTGATGCACGACGACCTTGTCGATCACTACCTGGGTGAACAAGGGCAGTCCCAGACCCAGTACTTGAATGGCGAATGAAGCCAGCAATACATCACGCCAGATTGGTTTGTGCCTGAGCAGTTCGGGCACGAACCACCTGAATCCAAAAGGCGTTTGTTTGAGTTCTCGATCGCTTTCTGCGCCTGTTTCGGCGGATGCCGGCAATTCGCGTTCGACGGTGAGTATCTCCGGATCGAAGCGATCAAGGAATTGGCCTACGGGCAGGGTTGTCGGTTGATCGCTGCCTGCAGGGAAAAACAGCACACGCTCGTTATCGCGCTGGATAATAAGCACGAGGGTTACGATTGCAGGGTGTTCTGACGGACCTGCAGCATCCGGGTGATGGCTGGCCTTCTCGAATGCAATGAATGGCAATGTCGTTGTGGCCAGCAGCTTGGCATCCAGCCGGGTGGGCTGGATTTTGAGCCCCATGTCATCCAGGGCCATGAGTAATTGCGTCAATTTGTGAGGCGGTGGACAACGCACGCGCAACAAATCGGCATCAAACGGAATGCGGTGAAATTGACACAGGCTGGACAACAGCCATTCGAAATCCAGAGTGGACAGGACGCCCCGTTCCATCTCCCCTCCCCCATTTGTTTTTCTGATTACCTGCTTGTTCCAGCAAGTTTATAGCGTCACCGGGGAAGGCTCGTCTATACAACTTTAGTTGTATGGGGATGGCAGCATGAGTTGCTGATGGACGTTGCGCAGCTTTCCTCAGAAGGAAGCTCTGCGCCTGGCCCATCCAGAAAAAACGCGCCATCAAGGCGCGTTTTTATCGGGTGCGAAAGCGGCTTACCTGCCTTCGATTGCGTTCGGCTTGATCTTCACTTTCTGCCCTGCGGTGATCAGCGAAACCATCGCCTGCATGTCCGCACGCTGCTGCGCCTGGGTGACGCCGGATTCGATTGAGGACATCAAACCCGGGTTCTGCTCTGGCGATTCCACCACGCGGCTCACCCGCACGATGCGGTAGGCACCGTCTGGACGGACGAAGCCGGTATAGGCCGGCAGCTTGTCGGCATTCACCCGGAACACCGCCTTGGCGCCTGCGCCGTCCAGCACGGCCGAAGGCTGGCGCCCGACGACCTGGAAGGCCGACCAGTTCAAACCGGCTTCGTCTCCCTTGGCAAGGGTCTGAATCATCGCCTCGCCTTTCTGGGCCAGCAGGCGTGCGCTCTGCTCGGCCTGCAACTTGGCTTCGATGGTCTGCGACACTTCGGCCAGGGGACGCAGCCGCGCTGGGCGATGTTCCACCACTCTTGCCGCCACCAGGGTGCCGGGCTGCACTTCGATGGCCTCTGTGTTCTGCTTGGACTTGATCGATTCAGGACCGAATAGCGCCTCCATCAGACCGGCGTGATTGAAAGGCGGCGGTGCATTTTTGGCGCTGATCCAGCCACTCTGCTGAACGGTCAGCTTGGCAGCCGTCGCGGCCGGCTGCAGCGAGGCGGCGTTTTCATAGACCAGGTTGCCGAAGCTGTCGGCCTGCGCTGCAAATGCCCTTTGTGCCTGCTGATTGCGCAACGCATCGATTACCACGGTTCGCACTTCCGTCAATGGTGCAGCCTTGGCCGCCGTGATGCCATCCAGTCGGATGATGTGGTAACCAAAATCGGATTCGACGGGCCCACGGATTTCGTTGGGTTTCATGCTGAAGACGGCATCCTCGAATGGCTTGACCATCATGCCGCGGGAAAAGCTGCCCAGGCTGCCATCCTGTGCCGCCGATCCCGGATCCTGCGACTGGGAACGCGCCAGTTCGGCGAACTGTCCCGGAGCTTTCTGCACAGTCTGGAAAATTTCAGTTGCCTTGGCCTTGGCTTTGGCACGCGTGGCCGCGTCCGCGTCCTTGTCGGAGGCAATCAGGATATGACTAGCGCTGCGCTGTTCCGGCTGCCCGAACTGGGCAGCATTCGACGCATAGTAGTCGGCGACATCCTGGTCGCTTACCGTGATCCCGGCCGCCACTGCGGCCATGTCGAGCACCAGGTATTCGGCGCGGATTTGCTCGGGCTCCGTGAATTCGGCCTTGTGCTCGGCGTAGTAGCGCTCCACCTCGGCAGGCGTCACCTTGACATCAGCGGCCACGCTGGAAGCCGGCAAATCGGCCCAGGAGATTTCACGCTGCTGTGCGACCAGGCGTGCAATCTGCGCCACCGAAGTGCTGGACGGGAATGCGGCAAGCGAAGCCGGACTGGTGATGGCTTCGATCATGAAAGACTGCCGCAATTCATTTTCAAACTGGGTAGGTGAGCGGCCGTTCTGACGCAGAACCGCCTCATAGCGCTGTTGTGAAAATTTGCCATCCTGCTGGAAGGCCGGAATTTGCGTCAGCACCGACGCAACGTACGCATCGGGAGCCAGGAACCTGAGCCTCTGCGCATCCTGCAACACGGCTTTGCGCTCGATCAGGTTGTCGAGCATCTTCTTCCGGAAATCAGCAGTCTCGGTTACCGCGGGATCAAACACGGGGCCGAGCGTTTCGCGCATGCGGTCAGTCTGCGTCTGGATTTCCCTCGACAATTCTTCGCGTGAGACGCCGACATCCCCGACTTCGGCGACGAGGCCGCCGCTTGGATCGCCCTTCATGTAGGAATCAATTCCAAACAGCGCGAAAGTGATTGCGATCAGCCCCAGGATGACTTTGGCCAGCCAGCCTTGGGCATGTCTGCGGATTGCTTCGAGCACAGTCTTCTACTCCAGAAAATTTACGTCAACGCGAATTCTCGCGCACTTTACGCTTCACGTCTCGCTCTGATGCGACTAAAAGCGCACTGAAATGAAAAAAGGCGAACTTGCGTTCGCCTTTTTTCTGTGTTGGCGGAGTGGACGGGACTCGAACCCGCGACCCCCGGCGTGACAGGCCGGTATTCTAACCAACTGAACTACCACTCCCTTTTACTGCTTTTACTTGTGGTCGACCGCATTGCTTGCTGGTGGGTGCTGCCGGGGTCGAACCGACGACATTCGCCTTGTAAGGGCGACGCTCTACCAGCTGAGCTAAGCACCCGACAAAGTCCGAAATTTTACAACATATTTCGCGGTCTTGCCAAATGCCCGGCTGATTTTTTTATTAGTTGATGGCGTCTTTCAGACCTTTACCGGCGCGGAACTTCGGCACCTTTGCAGCCTTGATCTTGATGGTTGCACCCGTGCGCGGATTGCGGCCAGTGCGTGCAGCACGTTTGCCGACATAGAAACTGCCAAAACCCACCAGCGTCACCATGTCGCCTTTTTTCAGCGCTTTCTTGACTGCTTCGACAGTCGCATCGAGCGCACGTCCTGCAGCGGCTTTTGAAATGTCTGCCGAGTCGGCAATAGCATCGATCAATTCGGATTTGTTCACGTGTTGTCCCCTTCATTAGAGTGGCACAGGAAATCCCTGTGGACGCTTTTATAACAACCCGCAAAACCTTGTGTCAAGCGGATTTCCGGGCTATTCACAAAAAAAACCCGCGACTGGCGCGGGATTGGAGGAAGTGATAAAAAAACAGTCAGTGTTTGAGGGCAACTGCGGAGGTCTCGCCCTCTTCTGGCACAGCGATTGCTGTCGCTTCCGCTTCCGGTTCATCCGCCAAAGGCTCGGGTGCATGTTCCAATGCGAATTCAAGCACTTGGTCGATCCACTTGACCGGATGGATATCAAGCTTGTTCTTGATGTTGTCCGGAATCTCCGTCAGATCCTTGACGTTCTCCTGCGGAATCAGAACCGTCTTGATGCCACCGCGATGCGCGGCCAACAATTTTTCCTTCAAGCCGCCAATCGGCAGGACTTCGCCCCGCAAAGTGATTTCTCCGGTCATCGCGACGTCCGCCCGCACTGGTATGTTCGTGAGGATGGACACCATGGCGGTGCAAATTGCGATGCCTGCCGAAGGACCATCTTTCGGTGTCGCGCCTTCCGGCAGGTGAATATGGATATCACGCTTCTGGTAGAAATCCTCCTGGACACCCAGTTTGCGTGAACGCGAACGCACGACGGAAAGCGCAGCCTGAATGGATTCCTGCATCACTTCGCCAAGCTTGCCGGTGGTGGTCATTTTGCCGCGCCCAGGCAGCGATACCGCCTCGATGGTCAGCAGTTCGCCACCCACTTCGGTCCAGGCCAGACCTGTCACCTGCCCAACCTGATTGTTCTGCTCGGCAATGCCAAAACTGAACCGCCGCACCCCGAGATACTTCTCCAGATTGCGCGAAGTCACGGAGAGCTTGGAACTCTGTTTCTTCAGCAGCAGGGCCTTGACGGCCTTGCGGCAGATTTTGGATATCTCACGTTCAAGATTTCGAACACCGGATTCACGCGTGTAATAGCGCACGATGTCTCGCAATGCAGATTCGGCAATCGCCAGTTCACCGTCCTTGATGCCGTTGACCTTGAGTTGCTTGGGCACCAGATAGCGCACTGCAATATTGATCTTTTCGTCCTCGGTATATCCCGACAGGCGAATCACTTCCATGCGGTCGAGCAGCGGCGCAGGCAGGTTGAGTGAGTTGGCAGTGGCAACGAACATCACATCGGAAAGGTCGTATTCGACCTCGATGTAATGGTCCTGGAAGGTGTGATTCTGCTCGGGGTCGAGCACCTCGAGCAACGCTGAGGAGGGATCACCGCGAAAGTCCTGCCCCATCTTGTCGACTTCGTCGAGCAGGAACAAGGGATTCCTTACGCCGATCTTGGTCAGGCTCTGCAGAATTTTCCCCGGCATCGAACCGATATAGGTGCGACGGTGGCCGCGAATCTCCGATTCGTCGCGCACCCCGCCCAAGGCCATGCGAACGAACTTGCGGTTGGTCGCACGCGCAATGGACTGACCAAGCGAAGTCTTGCCCACGCCAGGCGGCCCTACCAGGCAGAGGATGGGCGCCTTGACCTTGTCGACGCGCTGTTGCACGGCGAGGTATTCGAGAATGCGTTCCTTGACCTTGTCGAGGCCGTAGTGATCCTGGTCCAGCACCTTCTCGGCCTTGACCAGATCCTTGCTGATCTTGGTTCGCTTTTTCCACGGCAGACCAACCATGGCTTCAATGTAGCTGCGAATCACGGTGGCCTCGGCTGACATCGGCGACATCATGCGCAGCTTTTTCAGTTCGCCCATCGCCTTGGCTTCAGCCTCCTTGGACATGCTGGCCTGCTTGACGCGGCTTTCCAGTTCTTCCAGTTCGGCACCTTCCTCGATGTCGCCGAGTTCCTTCTGGATCGCCTTGACCTGTTCATTCAGGTAATACTCGCGCTGGCTTTTCTCCATTTGCCGCTTGACGCGGCCACGGATGCGTTTTTCCACCTGCAGAATGTCGAGTTCGCCTTCCAGCAGTCCGAGCAGATGTTCCAGCCGCTTGTTGACCCCGATCATCTCGAGCACTTCCTGCTTCTGCTCCAGTTTCAGAGGGAGATGCGCGACGATGGTGTCGGCCAGGCGACCGCCTTCATCAATGCCCGACAACGATGTCAGGATCTCCGGCGGAATCTTTTTGTTGAGTTTGACGTACTGGTCGAACTGGGTCAGCAGTGCGCGGCGCATCGCCTCGACTTCCACCAGTTCCTCGCCTTCCGCAGGCAGAATTTCGGCTTGTGCAGTCAGGTGGGTTTCGGCGTCGGTCACCTTGAGTACACGTGCGCGCTGATTGCCTTCCACCAGCACCTTGACGGTGCCGTCGGGCAGTTTCAGCATCTGCAGGACGGTGGCCACACTGCCGGTGTCGTACAGGTCATCCGGTGTAGGATCGTCCTGTGCAGCTGTCTTTTGCGCCACCAGCAGAATGCTCTTGCCGGATTCCATAGAGGATTCCAGGGCTTTTATCGATTTGGGACGGCCGACAAACAGGGGGATGACCATGTGGGGAAACACCACCACATCCCTAAGCGGCAACAGCGGCAGATCGATCTGTTCCTTGAGTACGTTGTCGCTCATCATGATTTCCTAGTCAGGGTTAAGGAAAGGATGCGCGGCATTCAACCACGCTCATCCGTAATTGGGGGGCATAGTTTGAAATTCAAGATGGCTGATAGGTTCCCCCATCAGCCGTTCTTCTTCAAGCTCCGGCGGCCAGCGGCTCGTCGCCTTGCTCGGAGTAAATCAGCAGGGGCTTGCCTTCGCCGTTGATCAGTCCATCGTCCACCACCACCTTGCTGACGCCCTTGAGCGAAGGCAGGTCATACATGGTGTCGAGCAGGGCATGCTCGATGATCGAACGCAGGCCGCGCGCGCCGGTGCGGCGCGCCAGCGCGCGCTTGGCGATGGCGGCGAGCGCGTCCTCGCGAAACTCGAGATCGACGCCTTCCATCTTGAACAGCTTGGCGAACTGCTTGGTGAGCGCGTTTTTCGGCTCGGTCAGGATCTGCAGCAGGGCGGACTCATCGAGTTCGTCGAGGGTCGCCACGACCGGCAAGCGCCCGACAAATTCAGGGATCAGGCCATACTTGATCAGGTCCTCGGGCTCGACCTGATGCAGCAGCTCGGCGTCGCGCTTGGTCTCGTCGACGTTCTTGACCTGTGCACCGAAGCCGATGCCGCCCTTCTCGGTGCGGCCACGGATGACCTTTTCCAGCCCGCTGAATGCGCCGCCGCAGATGAACAGGATGTTGCTGGTATCGACCTGGACGAATTCCTGGTTCGGATGCTTGCGGCCACCCTGTGGCGGGACCGAGGCCGTGGTGCCTTCGATCAGTTTCAGCAGTGCCTGCTGCACGCCTTCGCCCGACACGTCACGGGTGATCGACGGGTTGTCGGCCTTGCGCGAAATCTTGTCGATTTCATCAATGTAAACAATACCCTGCTTGGCCTTGTCGACATCGTAATCGCACTTCTGCAGCAGCTTCTGGATGATGTTTTCGACATCCTCTCCCACATAACCGGCTTCGGTCAGGGTGGTGGCGTCAGCGATCACGAACGGCACATTCAGAAGGCGCGCAAGCGTTTGCGCCAGCAAGGTCTTGCCCGAACCGGTCGGACCAATCAGCAGAATATTGCTCTTTGCCAGTTCGACTTCGATGTTCCCTGCATTGCCGCTTGCGGAACTGCTGCGCAGGCGTTTGTAGTGATTGTAGACCGCGACCGCCAGCGATTTTTTTGCCTGCCCCTGGCCGATCACGTATTGATCGAGAATGCCGCTGATCTCATGCGGGGTCGGCAAGTCGGAGCCTGAGCCCTTCTGGTTGTCGGCCTGCTGGATTTCCTCACGAATGATGTCGTTGCACAGTTCGACGCATTCATCGCAGATGAATACCGACGGCCCGGCAATCAGCTTGCGCACTTCATGCTGGCTTTTGCCACAGAAGGAGCAGTAGAGAAGTTTGTCGCCCGAGCCTTTGTCTGCCATGCCTGTTCCTTGCTTGATTGCCTTATGCCTCGATACGGCTGGTCAGCACCTTGTCGACCAGTCCGTAGTTCACCGATTGTTCGGCGCTCATGAAATTGTCGCGATCGGTATCACGATCGATCACTTCTATGCTCTGCCCGGTGTGCTTGGCCAGCATCTCATTGAGCCGGGCTTTCAAATACAGGATTTCCTTGGCGTGGATCTCGATGTCCGACGCCTGCCCCTGGAAGCCACCCAGTGGCTGGTGAATCATCATGCGCGAGTTGGGAAGGCTGTATCGCTTGCCCTTGGTGCCCGCCGTCAGCAGGAACGCGCCCATGCTGGCCGCCTGGCCGATGCAGAGCGTCGACACGTCGGGCTTGATGAACTGCATGGTGTCGTAGATCGCCATACCTGCCGAAACCGAGCCGCCGGGCGAGTTGATATAGAAAAAGATGTCTTTGTCGGGGTTTTCGGATTCGAGGAACAACATTTGAGCAACCACCAAATTGGCAGTTGAGTCGTTCACCGGGCCGACCAGAAAAATGACCCGTTCCTTGAGCAGGCGCGAGTAAATGTCGTAAGCACGTTCGCCCCGGCCGCTTTGTTCGACGACCATGGGCACCAGCCCCAGGCCCCGGGGCTCGAAAGGCTGGGCATCCGAAACATCGCGTTCAAAATCAATGCGCATCAGGCACGTCCCATCAGTTCTTCAAAGGAGGTTGTCACGTCTTCCACTTGGGCCTGACCTGCGACCCATGCTACCACATTCTCTTCCAGCGCCAGGGACTCGATCTCCTGCATCCGCTCCGGGTTCTGGTAGTACCACTGCAGCACCTGTTCCGGGTCCTCGTAGCTCTGTGCCTGCTCCTGAATCAAGTCACGAATCTGTTCAGGCTGCGCCACCAGTTTGTTAGCCTGAACAATCTCTGCCAGGATCAGACCCAAGCGCACACGGCGCTCGGCCTGTCCTGTAAACATATCGGCAGAGAGCTTCATAGTCTGAACCCCTCGCTGCTGCATGTCCGCTTCAGTCATCTGGCGTAAACGGTCGGTTTCCATTCCGACCAGGCTTTGCGGCAGATCCAGCGTGCTTTTCTGCAGCAACAGTTCCATCGTCTGTTCTTTCAGTTTGGTCTGTATCCGGCGCTTCACTTCACGCTCTAGGTTGGACTTCACCTCAGCCTTGAGTTTTTCCACATCGCCGTCCTCGACGCCAAGCGCCTTGGCGAACGCCGCATCAATAGGCGGCAGTACCGGGGCCTGCACGTCCTTGACCTGCACTTCGAAGTGCGCGGCCTTGCCGGCGAGTTCCTTGGCGGCATATTCAGCCGGGAAGGTCAGATCGAAGCCTTTGCTGTCGCCGGCCTTGAGTCCTGAGAGGTTCTGTTCGAAATCCTTCAGCAACCTGCCTTCGCCGATCACTGCTGCGAAATCATCGCCCTTGCCGCCTTCGAAAGCGGCGCCATCGATCGTGCCCTGATAATCGAACTTGACCAGATCGCCTTCAACTGCTGCCCGATCGACCGACTCAAAGGTGCGGCGCTGCTTTTGCAGCACTTCCAGCGTCTTAGCAACATCAGCATCACCCAAGCTGACAACCGGCCGGCTGAGCTTTCCTGTATTCAAGTCGGTAATCATGACTTCAGGGTAGACCTCGAAACTGGCGCTAAACGCCATTTCAGTCCCGTCATCCTGCCCGGCCTTTGGTTCGAAGCGCGGGTAACCGGCAATTTTCAACTGATGTGCCTGGACGGCCTCGCCGAAGCGGCTCTGCAAGGTTTCGCCCAACACTTCCTGGCGCACACCGGCACCATGCTGGCGAGTCACGGCACTCAACGGCGCCTTGCCAGGACGGAACCCGTCCATCTTGACGCTGCGTGCCAGACGCTTGAGGCGGCTTTGCACTTCGGATTCGATCTGATCCATGGGCACGCTGATATCCAAACGCCGAACCAGTCCTTCGAGAACTTCAAGATTTGCTTGCATCAAAATACTTCCTGACTGAATTGAAATGAGGGGTGAGGGGTTAAAAGCCGATGGTGCGGGAGGGGGGACTCGAACCCCCACGCCTTGCGGCGCTGGAACCTAAATCCAGTGCGTCTACCAATTCCGCCACTTCCGCGGCTTCGCCGCAAAACTATCGACCGATAAGTGTAATATAATCAATGCGATGCTGTCACCCAAGCCCACCCGGCATCCTGCCTAAGTCATTATTCCCATTCCGTTTTTTGTTGCCCGGTGCCGGTCGATCACTACGAAAACTTCCCTGTTGCGTCCTGGTTGCTGCCCAAACGACTGCGCCAACCGGTGGAAGCCATCTATCGATTTGCACGATCGGCGGACGATATTGCCGACGAAGGGAATGCGCCGCCGGCCATGCGACTGCAGCAGCTTGCCGCCTATCAGAACGAACTGAATCGAATCGAGCATGGAGAAGCCACCACTCACCCGATATTTGTGCCGCTCGCGTCAGTCATCCGCAATAACGCCATTCCACTTGCCCCGTTTCGCGACCTGCTGTCCGCCTTCGCACAGGACGTTGAAAAAACCCGTTACGCCAACTTTGGCGAAGTCATGGACTACTGCCGCCGCTCGGCTAATCCGGTCGGGCGCCTGATGATGCATCTGTACGGTGACAACGATCCACGTCACCTGGCGTATTCAGACGCCATCTGCAGCAGCTTGCAGCTGATCAACTTCCTGCAGGACATCGCGGTCGATTACTCGAAGAACCGCATCTACCTGCCGCTGGATGAACTGGCTGCCTACCATGTAAGCGAGTCCCAGATTGCCAATGCCGACACGCGTGGCATGTGGCACTCGATGATGCACAGGCAGATCGAGCGGACCCGCAAGTTGTTGCAGGCCGGGGCGCCGCTCGGCCGGCACCTCAAGGGACGCATCGGCTTGGAACTTCGCATGACCATCCTCGGTGGCGAGACCATCCTGCGCAAGCTGCATGCCGATCCCGGCTGCGTGTTCCACAACCGTCCGGTGCTGATCAGAAAAGACTGGATCGGCATGCTCGGGCGCGCGCTTTTCTGAACATGGACGTTCATCAGTATTGCCAGGAACGCGCTGCGGCGAGCGGTTCCAGCTTCTACTACAGTTTCGTTTTCCTGCCACAGGAAACGCGCCGCGCCATCACCGCTTTTTATGCACTGTGCCGCGAACTCGACGACGTGGTGGACGAATGCCACGAGCGCCAGGTTGCCCTGGCCAAGCTCGAGTGGTGGCGCGAGGAAATCGGGCGCTTTGCCGCAGGCAAGCCGGAACATCCTGCAACCCGTGCCCTCATCGATACCCCGCAAGGCCATGATGCGCCCCCCGCCCTGCTGCTGGAAATTGTCGACGGCATGGCGATGGACCTGGACTATCTGCGCTATCCCGACTTCAAGTCGCTCAATCTTTACTGCTACCGGGTGGCCGGGGTGGTGGGCGAAGTCGCGGCAGCGATATTCGGTGGAGCGCGTGGCGCCGACGACCGCGCGCTCCGGCGCTACGCGCACGAACTGGGACTCGCATTCCAGCTCACCAACATCATTCGCGATGTCGGCGAGGATGCGCGACGGGGACGGATTTACCTGCCGCAGGACGAACTGACGCGCTTCGGAGTGCGTGAGTCCGACCTGCTGCATGGCATGGACTCGCCTGAGTTCCAGGCGCTCATGCAGTTCCAGTTCGAGCGTGCCACTGCCTGTTATGGCCGCGCCCTCGCTGTGCTGCCTGCCAGTGCACGACAAGCACAGCGCCCTGGGCTGGTCATGGCTGCAATCTACCGAACGCTGCTTGAGGAAATCCGGCGTGATGGGTTCCCGGTGCTGCGCGTACGCGTGGCCCTGACGCCCCTGCGCAAGCTGTGGCTGGCCAGCAGGACCTGGCTGTTCCCATGACGCAGCAAGTCGCAGTCGTCGGCGGCGGCTGGGCTGGCTGCGCTGCAGCGCTGACGCTCGCCGAAGCCGGGATTTCCGTCACGCTGTTCGAAGCCAGCCGCACCCTGGGCGGCCGTGCACGGGCCGTCGAGTTCGAAAGCATGACGCTCGACAATGGCCAGCACATTCTGCTCGGCGCGTATGAACAGACGCTTCGGCTGATCCAGCACTTGCACCCGAGCGCTGATGAAGATGGCTTGTGGCGCTTGCCGCTCAGACTCAACCAGCCACCGGAATTCAGTCTCGCCTGCCCGCCCCTGCCCGCCCCGCTGCACCTGCTGGCCGGTCTGCTCGGCGCCCACGGTCTCGACTGGCGCGAGAAGCTGGCTGCCGCACGCTGGGCGCATGCTGTCCTGCGCGGCACGCATGCGCCGGATCATCAGACCGTCAGCCAGCTCACCCGTTCCCAGCCCGAAAAACTGCGGCGCCTGCTGTGGCATCCGTTGTGCGTGTCGGCGCTCAACACGCCGCCGGAGGCCGCCAGCGCCCGGATCTTTCAAGACGTGATCCGCGCCGCCTTCGGCGGGCGCACCCGCCACAGTGACCTGTTGCTGCCGCGCCGCGATCTGACCGCACTGTTTCCCGCCCCCGCCGCAACGCGTCTGCGCGAACTCGGCAGCGACGTGCAACTGTCCAGCCGGGTGACCGCGCTCGATGCCGCCGGGAATGCCGTCACACTGGAAACGCACGCCGGCAAGGCCCGCTACAGCCATGTCATCCTGGCTGTCGCCCCCCAGCACCTGGCCGCTCTGGCCGCTACCGTGCCGGAGCTTGCGTCGACGGCGCGCGATGTGGCGGCCTATGGCTATCAGCCGATCGCCACCGGCTACGTGCAATACGATCCCGCCTTCCGGCTCGGCAGGCCGTTGCTGGCTCTGTCCGAAGGCCCCGCCCAGTTCGTGTTCGACCGCGGCCAGAGCCATGGCCAGTCTGGTCTGCTCGCCTATGTGGCCAGCGCCGCAAGCGATTTGCCGGCCGACTGGCTGGACCGTGCGGAAGACCAACTGCAACGGATCGTCGCGCCGGGTGCGGCGCGCTGGCGCAAGCGCATCATCGAAAAACAGGCGACCTTCAGCTGCGTGCCCGACATGGCGCGTCCTGCTGTCCGCACCGCCCATCCGCGCCTGTTTCTGGCCGGCGATTACACCGCCGGCCCCTATCCCGCCACGCTCGAGAGCGCAACCCGGAGCGGAGTACAATCGGCAGGCGCTCTCATCGAACAGCTATGAAAGATTATCTCCCCCGCCCCGACCTGCTTGCCGGCCGCGTCATCCTTGTCACCGGTGCCAGTTCCGGCCTCGGCCGCGCGGCCAGCCTGGCCTACGCGCGTCACGGCGCAACCGTCGCCCTGCTGGCCCGCGATGCGGCCGAAACTGGACGCGGTGTACGACGAGATCGTGGCCGCCGGCGGCCCCGAACCGGCGATGTTTCCGTATGACCTGGCTGCGGCCGACGAGCGCAGCCTGGAAACCCTGGCTGGCACCATCGCCTATCACCTGAAGCGGCTCGATGGCGTGCTGCACAGCGCGCACCAGTTCTACAGCCTGACCCCGCTTGAATTGCAGACGCTGGAGCAATGGCAGACCCTGATGCGGGTCAACCTGATTGCGCCGTTCGCCCTCACCCGGGCCTGCCTGCCGCTGCTGAAGCATGGCACCGGATGCCTCGGTCATTTTTACCGGCGAAACCCATGGCCACCAGCCAGCCGCCTACTGGGGCGGCTACGCCGTGGCCAAGTCCGGCCTCGAAACCCTCACCCGCATCTGGGCCGACGAGTTCAGCTCGGACGAGCGCCTGCGCTTCAACACCCTGATCCCCGGCCAGGTCGCCACCACCTTGCGGTCGCGCACCCATCCCGGACTGGCGCCTGAAACCCTGCCCAGCGTGGACGACCTGATGCCCTGTTATCTGTATCTGATGGGGGCCGACAGCCGCGCAGTGCGAGGACAGATCGTGGAATGTCAGACCTGAGATTGCCGCCGTCGTGAAAATCGGCCGCTACGAAATTCTCGACGAAGTGGGCCAGGGTGCAATGGGCACGGTGTACTGTGCCCGCGACCCGCTGATCGAGCGGACGGTTGCCATCAAGACCGTGCCGATCGAACAATTGCAACGGGAAGGGCCGGACGCCGAATCCCGCTTCCTGCGCGAAGCGCAGAGTGCAGGTCGGCTGTCGCACACCAGCATTGTGACCATCTACGACGTGGGCGAGGCCGACGGGCTCGCCTATATCGCCATGGAGTATCTGTCCGGCGCGACCCTGCGCGATGTGATGAACAAAGGCCCGATGCCGCTCGACCTGGTCCTCGACACCACCCTGCAGATGGCCGAGGCGCTCGCCTTCGCCCATGAAAACGGTGTCATCCATCGCGATGTCAAGCCTGCCAACGTCGTCGTCACCGGCCAGCGCGGACGCATCAAGCTGACCGACTTCGGCATTGCCCACCTCGCCAACAGCAGCCATACCCACGCCGGACAAATGCTCGGCTCGCCCCGCTACATGTCCCCCGAACAGGCAATGGGGCGCGAAATCGATGGGCGTTCGGATATTTTCTCGCTGGGCGCCGTTCTGTACGAGATGCTCACCGGACAGTACGCCTTCGATGGCGACAGCCTGCCGACCATCGTTTTTCGCGTGATCAATGAAACGCCGGTTGCCGTTGGGTCACTACGTCCCCACCTGCCTGCCGAGCTGGTCGACCTGCTGGCGCGCATGCTGCACAAGAATCCGGACGTGCGGCCAGATGCGCCCACGGTGCTCAAGGCGCTCCATGGTCTGGCTCCGGCCACTCCACTGGCGCTGGCGTCCCGCTCATCCAACCGCATTTCGCGTCTGCTGCCCATGCTGGCGTTCGGTACTCCGATCGGCGTATTTCTGCTCATCGGCGTCGGGATCATCGTCATCGAGCATTTCCTTGGCACCGCCGAGCAAGTTGCGACATCGCCCGCGCCAGTCAGCAGCAGGCAACAAGCCGCATCCGGTCCCGCAGACACCCGCCCGGATGCGGCTATGCCCGGCCAGCCGCGGAGCGAGCCGGGCGGAGCCCGCCGCCCGAACAAGGCAACGGACGCCAGCGACCCCTACCTTGCCGGCCTCGATAAAAAGCAGGTTGAATTGCGCATCCGGCGCACGGAATTGCTGCTGGAATACACCGAGCAGCATCCAGACGTGGTGCAAATCGACCGCCAGTTGGAACAGCTACAGGACGAACGCAGCAGCCACCTGCGGCAACAGAAGAAAAATCGCGGAAACTAGCCGATTACCAGTTGGTCTCGCGTTCAGCGGTCGCCGACACCTTGTGAATGCTGAGATCCGCGCCATTGAATTCCGATTCTGGGTCCAGCCGCAGCCCCACGAATTGCTTCAGCACGCCATACACGACAAGGCTGCCAACCAAGGCGACCGCCACGCCGCCGAGGGTGCCGATCACCTGGGCTGCCAGGCTGACGCCGCCGATGCCACCCAGCTCCTTGGCGCCAAAGATTCCGGCTGCAATGCCACCCCAAGCGCCGCACAATCCATGCAACGGCCACACCCCAAGCACGTCATCGATCTTCCATTTGTTCTGCGTGACCATGAACATCCGCACGAACAACGCGCCGGCAATCACACCGGTGATGAGTGCGCCCAGCGGATGCATCAGGTCGGAACCGGCGCACACCGCCACCAGGCCGGCAAGCGGACCGTTGTGAATAAAGCCCGGGTCGTTGCGCCCGATCACCAGTGCCGCCAGCGTCCCCCCAACCATTGCCATCAGCGAATTGACCGCCACCAGACCGGATACCGACTCGATCAGTTGTGCCGACATCACGTTGAAGCCGAACCAGCCCACCGTCAGGATCCACGCACCTAAGTGCCAGAAACGGGATGTTGGACGGCGGATGCGCCGAGATCATGCCGTCCTTGGTGTAACGGCCACGCCGCGCACCCAGCAGCACCACTGCGGGCAGGGCGATCCAGCCGCCGACGGCATGCACCACCACCGACCCGGCGAAATCATGGAACGGCACCCCAAACGTGGCAGTCAGCCAGTCCTGGATACCGTAATTGCCGTTCCAGACGATGCCTTCGTAAAACGGATACACCAGCCCCACCAAAGCGAACGTGGCGGCCGAGTTGCGGATTGAAACGTGCGCGTTCAGCAATGCCGCCCGAAACGATGGCGGGGATAGCCGCAGCAAAGGTCAGCAGGAAGAAAAACTTGACCAGATCGTAGCCATTTTTAGCTGACAGCACCTCGGCGCTGGAAAAGAAGCTGACGCCGTAGGCGACGCTGTAGCCGATGAAAAAATAGGCGATGGTCGAAACCGAGAAATCAGTGAGAATCTTGACCAGGGCATTGACCTGGTTTTTCTTGCGTACGGTGCCGAGTTCCAGAAAGGCAAAGCCGGCGTGCATGGCGAGCACCATGATGCCGCCCAGCAATACGAACAAAACATCGCTGCCTGATTTCAATGCATCCATGCATCCGCTCCCGATAAAATGGCCGCCCGGTACAAGCAAGCCGTGTACCAGTCATGTATGTCTTTGATTTTACGTAGGAGATGATGTATACGGAAAGCCATAGCGCACCGTGTTGGTGCATTATGATTTATCGCGCACTATCGACGTGCACTATTTCGTGTCGTTCGATCCGGATTCCGACTGGCCGGCCTCGATGCGGTCGAATTCGGCGTCCATGTCCGACTCGGACATCGGCACATAGTCCGGTTCTGCTTCGGGACTCGGTTTGGTAATCATCATTGCGACGAGAATGCCCACTTCGTACAGGATCCACAGCGGCACAGCGAGCATGAACTGCGAAATCACGTCGGGCGGTGTAAAGATCGCGCCGATGACGAAAGCCCCGACGATGACATAGGGCCGTATCTCGCGCAGTTTGGCGATCGACACCATGCCCATCTTGACCAGCAGCACCACCGCCACCGGAACTTCGAAGGTGATGCCAAAGGCCATGAACAGGGTCAACACGAAATCGAGGTACTTGCCGATATCGGTCATCACCGCCACGCCCTCGGGGGCGACGCCGACGATAAAACCGAACACGATCGGGAACACAAGGTAATAGGCGAATGCCATGCCCAGCAGGAAAAGTATCACGCTGGCAACCACCAGCGGCACGCCGATACGCTTTTCATGCTGATAAAGTCCCGGTGCCACAAACGCCCAGGCCTGGTAGAACACCCAGGGCATCGCCAGCAGGAAGGCTGCCATCATGGTGACCTTGACCGGCACGAAGAACGGCGTCGTCACTTCGGTTGCGATCATCTGCCCGCCTTGGGGGAGTGCTGCCAGCATAGGTTTTGCGAGCAGGGCATACAAATCCTGCGCCCAGGGAAACAGACAGATGAAAATGATCACGATCGCGAGCACAGCCCGCAACAGGCGATCGCGCATTTCGATGAGATGCGCAACGAAGGAATTTTCAGCGTGATTCATGCGGCAGTTTTGTTGCCTTCGCCAGGCGCTGTTTCCACCACGGCTGCCGGCGTTTCCGTTTCGGCATTCTGATCCGGCTCATCGAGCGGCAGGCTCTGCTGCGGAGCAAGTTCAGCCTCGATCTGCGCATGGCCGGTTCCGTCATCGGACGATCCCCTTCGGTCACCGCCATCGCTGCCATCACCTTGCTGATGCTGGCCGTTTCCTTGCGCAGATAGTCGTCGACCACGGTGGCCTCCTGCTGGACTCCGGAAACGGTCGACTCGACCGACTCCTTGAAGCTTTGACCGGCGCGGCGCAATTCGTCCAGTTGGATCTCCTGGCTGATGTCCGTTTTCACCGTTGCGACATAGCGCTGCATGCGCCCATACAGATGCCCGGCGGTACGCGCCACTTTGGGTAGACGCTCGGGGCCGACGACGATCAGCGCTACCACGCCGATCATGAGGAGTTCAGTGAAACCGATATCGAACATAGTTGAAGGCAGGGTGAAAGGAAGCGCACCAGAAAATTCCCGGTCCCTTCCATTTCGTCCCGATACCTCAGGAGTGCTGTTTGTCCTTCACCTCGGCGTCGATGGTGCGCCCGCCCTTGTCGGCGTCGTCACCAAGTCTTGGGCGCCTCCTCCTTCATGCCCTCCTTGAATCCCTTGACCGCACCGCCGAGGTCGCTGCCGATATTGCGCAACTTCTTGGTACCGAAAATCAGCAGCACCACAACCAGAACAATCAGCCAATGCCAGATGCTAAAGCTACCCATGGTAAGTCTCCTTTTATTTAGGGTGTGGAACGGGGTCGCCCCCGCCAAATACATGAACGTGGATATGGAAGACTTCCTGCCCCCCGCCACGTCCGGTGTTGATCAGCGTCTTGAAACCGGCATCGAGACCCAGTTGCTGCGCCAGGCGCGGCGCCAGCAGCAGCATCCTGCCCAGCAGGCCTTGCTGGTCGGGCATACAGTCGGCCAGCGATGCGATGTGCTGTTTCGGGATGATCAGGACATGCACCCGCGCAAACGGATGGATATCGTGAAAGGCCAGCACCTCCTCGTCTTCATAGACTTTGTTGCACGGCAACTGGCTGGCGGCAATTTTGCAGAAGATGCAGTCACTCATGTCGATTCGCCTTGCCTGTTCGCTTTTTCATCCAGCCCGGACAGGCCCTCGCGGCGTGCCAGTTCGTTCAGCACATCCGCCGGCTTCAGTCCCGTGTGCGCCAGCAGCACCAGGGTATGAAACCACAAATCGGCGACTTCGTAGACAATCTTTTCGGCCTGGCCGTCTTTTGCCGCCATCACGGTTTCGGTCGCTTCCTCGCCGATCTTTTTCAGGATGGCATCGGTGCCCTTGGCGTACAGCCTGGCGACGTACGAACTGTCGGGAGACGCCTGCTTGCGGGCTTCCAGCGTTTCGGCCAGACGATCCAGGATGTCGCTCATTTGCGGTAGATCTCGTCTGGATTCTTCAGCACCGGCGCGGTCGTCACCCAATGACCATTTTCAAGCTTCTGAAAGAAACAGGAGCGTCGCCCGGTATGACAGGCAATGCCGCCGACTTGTTCAATCTTCAGCAGCACCACGTCGCTGTCGCAATCGAGGCGGATTTCGCTGACGTTCTGCACGTGACCGGATTCCTCGCCCTTGCGCCACAGCTTGTTGCGCGAACGCGACCAGTAGACGCCGCGCTGCGTACGCGCGGTTTCCTCCAGCGCCTCGCGATTCATCCATGCGACCATCAGGATCTCGCCGCTGGCGGCGTCCTGGGCGATGGCCGGCACCAGGCCCTGCGCATCCCACTTGACGGCATTCAGCCAGTCGCTCACAGGCGCACCTCGATGCCGTGCTGATGCATGTAGCGCTTGGCATCTTCGATAGCGTGCTCGCTGAAATGGAAGATGCTCGCCGCCAGCACGGCATCGGCGCGACCTTCCCTGACGCCGTCGACCAGATGCTGCAGCGTGCCCACGCCGCCGCTGGCGATGATGGGGATGTCGACGGCGTCGGAAATCGCGCGCGTCAGTTCGAGATCGAACCCGCTCTTGGTGCCGTCCCGGTCCATCGAGGTCAGCAACAGCTCACCCGCACCGAAGGCTTCCATTTTCTTCGCCCACTCGATGGCATCGAGGCCGGTGGCGGTGCGGCCGCCGTGGGTGAAGACTTCCCAGTGGTCGCCACGGCGCTTGGCATCGATCGCCACCACGATGCACTGGTTGCCATAGCGGTCCGCTGCATCCTTCACCAGTTGCGGATTGTTGACCGCAGACGTGTTGATGCTCACCTTGTCGGCACCTGCATTCAGCAGGCGCTGGATATCGGCCACCACCCGCACTCCGCCGCCCACGGTCAGCGGGATGAACACTTCCGACGCCACCGCTTCGATGATGTGGAGGATCAGGTCGCGATTGTCGGACGACGCGGTGATGTCGAGAAAGGTCAGTTCATCCGCGCCCTCCTCGTTGTAGCGGCGGGCGATTTCAACCGGGTCGCCGGCGTCTTTCAGCTCGACGAAGTTGGTGCCCTTGACCACGCGGCCATTGGTGACGTCGAGGCAGGGAATGATGCGTTTGGCTAGCACGTCATACCCCGAACACGCCGCCTGCCAGTTCGTCGGCCAGCTTCTGCGCCTGGGGAAAATCGAGCGTCCCCTGATAGATCGCACGCCCCGTGATCGCGCCGATGATGCCGTCCTTGGCGACGGCGGACAGCGCCTTGACGTCATCGAGATTGGTCACGCCGCCGCTGGCGATGACCGGAATCGACAAGGCCTGCGCCAGGCGCTGCGTGGCCTCCACGTTGACCCCGGTCAGCATGCCGTCGCGACCGATGTCAGTGTAGATGATGGCCTCCACGCCGTAGCCCTCGAAGCGCTTGGCCAGATCGATCACATCGTGGCCGGTGATCTTGGACCACCCCTCGACCGCGATCTTGCCGTCCTTGGCGTCGAGCCCGACCATGACGTGGCCGGGGAAGGCGTCGCAGGCTTCGTGCAGGAAGCCGGGATTCTTCACGGCTGCCGTGCCGATGATGACGTAGCGCACGCCGTCGTCGAGATAGCGCTCGATCGTGGCGAGATCACGGATTCCGCCGCCGAGCTGCACCGGCATCTCGTCGCCCACGGCGGTGACGATGGAGCGGATCGCTGCGTCGTTGACCGGCTTGCCGGCAAACGCGCCGTTGAGGTCGACCAGATGCAGGCGGCGCGCGCCCTGGTCTTTCCAGTGACGCGCCATGGCTGCCGGATCTTCGGAAAACACGGTGGCCTTGTCCATTTCGCCTTGCTCGAGACGCACGCACTGGCCGTCCTTAAGGTCGATTGCAGGAATTATCAGCATGGTCCAACAGTACAGTAATTAGGCGCAGGCCGCGCCGGACATATCACAGGCGGATTCTCTCGCACCCGGATTCCAGGTTACAAAATTGCCCAGCAGCATCAATCCGGCATCGCCGCTTTTCTCCGGATGGAACTGGACGGCGAACATGTTCCCGGCAGCCACCGCGCAGGTGAAGGGAAACGGGTAATGCGAAAACCCGGCGATCACTTCGGGCGAGTCCGGCTGCACGAAGTAGCTGTGCACGAAGTAGAAGCGCGCGCCTTCCTCGATGCCCGCCCACAGCGGGTGCGGCATCGCCTGATGGACGTTGTTCCAGCCCATGTGCGGCACCTTGAGCTTGATGCCGGCTTCGTCATGCATCGCCTCGTGCGGAAAACGCTGGACCGTGCCGGGCAGAATGCCCAGGCAGTCGGCATCGCCTTCCTCGCTGTGTTCGAACAGCACCTGCAGGCCCATGCAGATGCCCAGAAAAGGCTTGCTGCGGGCAGCGTCGACAATCACCTGGCGCAGGCCGCGCGCATCGATCTCGCGCATGCAGTCAGGCGCGGCGCCCTGCCCCGGAAACACCACGCGTCCTGCCCCGGCAATCACCGCAGGGTCGGATGTCACCACGACGCGCGCCGCCGGCGCGACGTGCTCGATGGCCTTCGACACCGAGCGCAGGTTGGCCATGCCGTAATCGATGACGGCGATATCGACGCTTCACAGCGACCCTTTTGTCGACGGCAGCACATCGCCCATGCGCGCATCGGCTTCCACCGCCATGCGCAGCGCCCGGCCGAACGCCTTGAATATGGTTTCGGCCTGGTGGTGCGCGTTGATGCCGCGCAGGTTGTCGATATGCAGCGTCACCCCGGCATGGTTGATGAAGCCGCGGAAGAATTCCAGAAACAGGTCGACGTCGAATTCACCGATGCGCGCACGCGTGTAGTCGACGTGATACTCCAGGCCCGGTCGTCCCGACAGGTCGACCACCACGCGCGAAAGCGCCTCGTCGAGCGGCACGTAGGCATGGCCGTAGCGGCGGATGCCCTTCTTGTCGCCGAGCGCCTGCGCGAAGGCCTGCCCGAGCGTGATGCCGGTATCTTCCACCGTGTGGTGGGCGTCGATGTGCAGGTCGCCCTGGGCCTCGATTTCCAGATCGATCAGGCCATGACGCGCGATCTGGTCGAGCATGTGATCGAGAAACGGCACCCCGGTCGCGAGCTTGGAGATGCCGCTGCCGTCGAGATTGAGGCTGACCGTGATCTGGGTTTCCAGGGTGTTGCGAGTGACTTGGGCGGTGCGCATGGCGTCGGAAATTAAGGCTGTAAAAGGATTCTAGCAGGCCACAATCGCTTTCAATGCGGCAAGCAGCATATCGCATTGTTCATCGGTACCGACCGTGATGCGCAAAAACGGGGCGATGCGGGCCGGCTTGCTGAAATGCCGCACGATGATGCTGCGTTCGCGCAAGGCCGCAGCCAGTTCGGCACCATCATGCACAGGATGGCGGGCGAAAATGAAATTGGCGGCCGACGGCAGCACGTCGAAGCCCATTTCAGCCATGCCAGCCACCAGGCGGCCGCGGCTTGCCACCACGCTGGCGCAGATGGACTCGAAATAGACGTGGTCCTCGATCGAGGCCAGGGCACCGGCCTGGGCAAAGCGGTCGAGCGGATAGGAATTGAAGCTGTCCTTGACCCGATTGAGCGCCTCGATCAGATGCGGCTGGCCGATCGCGTAGCCGACGCGCAGGCCCGCCAGCGCATGCGACTTGGACAGGGTGCGCGTCACCAGCAGCTGTGGATAGCCGCGCCACCAGGCCCACTGCCGATTCGCCGCCGAAGTCGATGTAGGCTTCGTCGATCACGACGACCGAGTCCGGATTGCCGGCCAGCAGGCGGTCGATTTCGGCCAGCGCCAGCAGGCGCCCGGTCGGCGCATTGGGATTGGGAAAGATCACCCCGCCGTTCGGCGTGAGGTAATCGTCGACCCGGATCTCGAACGATTCCGTGAGCGGGATCTGGCGATAGGCGATCTCATACAGCCCGCAATACACCGGATAGAAGCTGTAGCTGATGTCGGGGAACAGGATCGGCCGTTCGTGCTTGAGCAAGGCCATGAAATGCGTGCGCCAGCACCTCGTCGGAGCCGTTGCCGACGAATACCTGGTCCGCGCCCACGCCATGATAGGCGGCAATGCCGGCGCGCAGCCGGTCGGAACCCGGGTCGGGATACAGGCGCAGCGTGTCGGCGGCTTCCGCGCGCACCGCGTCGAGCACCCGCGGGCTCGGGCCGTAGGGATTCTCGTTGGTGTTGAGCTTGACCAGGTTGGCCAGCTTCGGCTGCTCGCCCGGCACATAGGGCGTCAGGCCGTGCACCACGGCACTCCAATAGCGGCTCATGGTGGACTCATTTGGACCAGGCGATACTCGGCAGAACGTGCGTGGGCCTGCAGGCCTTCGCCGTAGGCCAGCGTGGCAGCGATCCGGCCCAGCGTCTGTGCGCCGGCCTGCGACACGTTGATCAGGCTGCTGCGCTTCTGGAAATCGTACACGCCCAGCGGCGACGAGAAGCGTGCAGTGCGCGAGGTCGGCAGCACGTGATTCGGCCCGGCGCAGTAATCGCCGAGCGCCTCGCAGGTGTTCCTGCCCATGAAAATCGCCCCGGCATGGCGCAGCTTCGGCAGCAGCGCGTCGGGGTCGGCCACCGACAGCTCCAGGTGTTCCGGCGCAATGGTGTTCGAGATCGCCGCGGCATCGTCGAGGTCGCGCGTCTTGATCAGTGCGCCGCGGTTGGTCAGCGAGGTGCGAATGACTTCGCTGCGCGGCATCTCTTCGATCAGCGTGTCGATCGCCGCCGCCACCGCGTCCAGATAGGCCGCGTCCGGCGACAGCAGGATCGACTGCGCCAGTTCGTCGTGCTCGGCCTGCGAGAACAGGTCCATCGCGACCCATTCCGGCGGCGTATTGCCGTCGGCGATCACCAGGATTTCGGATGGACCGGCGATCATGTCGATGCCCACGGTGCCGAACACGCGGCGCTTGGCCGCAGCCACGTAGGCATTGCCGGGGCCGACGATCTTGTCGACCTGCGGCACGGTCTCGGTGCCGTAGGCCAGCGCCGCCACCGCCTGCGCGCCGCCGATAGTGAACACCCGATCCACGCCGGCAATCGCCGCGGCGGCCAGCACCAGCTGATTCTGCTCGCCACCCGGCGTCGGCACGACCATGATCAGCTCCGCCACGCCGGCCACCTTGGCCGGAATCGCGTTCATCAAGCACCGACGACGGATAGGCAGCCTTGCCGCCCGGCACATACAGCCCGACGCGGTCGAGCGGGGTGATCTGCTGCCCCAGCACGGTGCCGTCATCCTCGGTATAGGTCCACGATGCCTGGGTCTGCCGCTCGTGATAGCGGCGCACTCGATCTGCCGCAGCTTCCAGTGCCTGGCGCGTGTCGGCCGGTAATTGCGCCAGGGCTGTCTGCAAGCTGGCCAGCGCTGAGTTCCAGGTTTGCCAGCGAGGCCGCCGGCAGGCGGTCGAAACGCTCGGTATATTCCAGCACCGCAGCGTCGCCCCGCGTTTTCACGTCATGCAGAATTCCGGCAACCGTCTGTTCGATGGCGGCATCGGCGGCATCGTCGAATTGCAACAGGTGGGAGAGACGCGCCTGAAAATCAGGTTGCGTACTATCGAGGCGGGTAAGCGTAACCACAGAAAACCATCTCCAAAAATCCTATTACGATTGTACCGGTTTTTGGCGTTCACCCGAGTCTCGCCTGGGCCCCTCAAATAATAGTCATACTTATTCCGGATATTAGACAAAGTCCAAATTGCTGGCTATCATGAGTCGCATGCATTACACGCGCGACAATATGGCCGGCCTACTGCGCGGTCACGACGTCAATCCGACCCACCAGCGGATCGAGATTGCGTACGCGTTGTTCTCACGGCAGGAGCATCTCTCCGCCGACCAGGTGATGGCCATCGTCAACACCCGCCATTCGGAAACCTCCAAGGCCACGGTCTACAACACCCTCAGACTTTTTCTGGAGAAGGGCCTAGTGCGCGAGGTGATTGTTGATCCCAGCAAGGTGTTCTTCGACCCCAACACCAGCCCGCACCATCATCTCTACGAAGTCGACAGCGGCAAGCTCTCCGACATCGATGCCGAGCACGTGCACATTTCAGGGCTGCCACCCTTGCCTGCCGACATGGTGACCGAAGGCATCGACCTCATCGTTCGTGTCCGCCGTAAAAGCTGACGTCACCACCCGTCCATGAAACGGGTTCACATCGCCCCCACCCTGCTCGATGCCCAACTGGCGGTCGACACCCTGTCCAGTCTAGGCATCGTCACCCATATCTTCAACGCCAATGCCGCCGGTGCGATGGGAGAAGTGCCTTTCATGCAGGCGCAGCCTGAAGTGTGGGTCGACGACGACAGCCAGGACGCCTCGCGCACGCGAGCATTCTCGAGGGATGCCGCACCATGAAACCGGGCGCAGGAAAAAACCTGTCCGCACTGCGGCGAGCTCAATCCCGGCAATTTCCTGAGTTGCTGGCAATGCGGATGCGCGTTGCCTGAATCTGACTGCTTAAGTTTCGGACGACGACGGGTCTTTGTTCAGCGCGTCGAGGTGGTGCCTGATACTGGCGTGCGAAAATCCGCTCGAGTTCGTCGATGGCATCGATGCCGCAGCCACGCCGTGAATCAGGTGGCGTGTCATCTGGGCGGATGCCTCATGAAAAATATGATTGCGCTCCAGCATCGGATAAGTCTGCATCAAACGTTGAATCGCCTTGACCACGTTTTCCTGTTCGGGACGCGGAATCGTCAGCGGCTCAGCGGGAGGCGCTGCCGCCATTTCAGCACCTTCCTTGCCGGCCAGAAATTCTGCGTATTCCAGCAATGCCTGCTGCCGGGTTTCCGACAAGCTCCTGAACATGGACAGCCAGGCGCTTGCTGTCGCGCATCAGCGGCCGCGTCCCTTTGCTCGGGCGTTTCAACGGAATGACGTCGACGTTGCACTGCTGAAACTTGTTCTCGACAAAGCTGATAAAGGCATCGAGCAGCTTGCTGCGGAATTTCTCAGGTGCGTAGACCATGGTCAGTTCGCGCGTCAGCCTGGGGTTCAGCGTCACGGCAACCAGCGTGCCGAGCTGGATTTCCTTGGTGACGGTGGACGCCGACATGATGGCCACGCCGAGCTTGGCCTCGACCGCGCCCTTGATCGCCTCGCGACTGCCCAGTTCCATCTCGATGTGCAGATCGTCCGGGTTGACGCCATTGTCCTTGAAGAAATCGTCCACCACCTCGCGCGTGCCCGATCCATGCTCGCGCGACACATACGGCTGATCGGCGATATCGCGCGCCGTTCACGCTCGCACGCGAGGCCAGCTGCATGGCTGGGCGAACAAATCATCACCAGTTCGTCCTCGCAACACGCCAGCGTGGTCAGGTTGGGATTGTGCGACGGCGCCTCGATCAGGCCGACATCGAGCGAATGATCAGCGACTTTCGCCGCCACGGTTTCCGAGTTGGCCACGGTCAGACGTGCCTGCACCTGCGGGAAGCGTTCCTTGAATTCGCCCAGGATGCGCGGCAGCAGATATTCGGCGATCGTGGTCGACGCGCCGATCATCAACGGGCCCGGTCACCTGTCCGGTCAGTTCGCCGACGCGCGCTTCCATCTCGCCGGTCAGATGCCAGAATGCGCTCGGCATAGCCCAGCACCAGGTCGCCTACCGGCGTCATCGAAATCTTGCCGTGGCTGCGCTCGAACAGACGGGTGTTGAAATGCTCTTCCAGCTGCTTGACCTGAAAGGTCACCGCAGGCTGCGTCATGTAAAGGATGTCCGCAGCCTTGGTGAAGCTGAGCTGCTTGGCGACGGTGTAGAATACTTGAAGTCTGCGGTCGGCCATAAATATCCGCCCCCGGGTCAGAAAAGATTTTTATTCAACCACAAACGCGCCCGTGTTGAAATATTCCCGTCAGCAACCCATTGTATTTTCAGGCCTTTCGCCGGCGCAACTGTGGCCCGCCCACAGCACGTCCCGCCGTCTCCGACCTGGCCCGTTCCGTGAACCGCGCGTTTTACATCATCCTGTTGGCGCAGTTCCTGTCCGCGCTGGCCGACAACGCCCTGCTGTTCGCCGCGATCGGCCTGCTGCTGTTCTTCTCTGCACCTGAATGGTATTCACCGCTGCTGCAAACCGTTTTCGTTATCGCCTACATCGTGCTGGCGCCGCTGGTCGGGCCATTTGCCGACGCCCTGCCCAAAGGCCGCGTCATGCTGATCGCCAACACGGTCAAGTTCATTGGCTGCCTCACCATGCTGGCCGGCATGCACGCCGCTTGCTGGCCTATGCCACTGGTCGGCGTCGGCGCGGCCATGTATTCACCTGCCAAATACGGCATCCTCACCGAACTGCTGCCGCCCGAAAAACTGGTCGTCGCCAACAGCTGGATGGAAGGCACCACCGTCGCCGCCATCGTGCTCGGCGCGATCATCGGCGGCGCGCTCATCAGCCCGCAGCTGGCAACCAAGGCATTCTGAGCAGCATCGGACTCGCGACATGTCGTCATCGCGCCCAAATTCGCCATCGTCGTCATCACCTTCATGTATCTGGGCGCGGCCATCGTCAACCTGTACATCCCGCGCCTGCCGATCGACCACCGGCTCCCCAGCAGATCGCCGCTGTTTGTTCTGCATGACTTCTGGCACAGCTTCAAGCTACTGTGGCGCGACCCACTCGGCCAGGTCTCCCTCGCCGTGACCACCCTGTTCTGGGGCGTCGGTTCCACCTTGCGCCTGCTCATCATTGAATGGGCTGCACTCAACCTGAAGTACAGCCTCGGCCAGGCCACTCAGCTCACGGCCGCGACTGCGGTCGGCATCGCGCTGGGCTCCATCCTCGCCGGCAAGTTCGTCCGCCTCGCAACACGCCATCCGCACGCTGCCGGCCGGCATCATCCTGGGAATGATTCCGATTGCGTTGATCTGGGTCGAAAGCCTTGCGCCCGCACTTGCCCTGTTGACGCTGATCGGCATGCTGGCCGGATTTTTCGTGGTGCCGATGAATGCCCTGCTGCAGCATCGCGGGCATCTGCTGATGGGCGCCGGTCACTCGATCGCGCAGCAGAACTTCAACGAGAACATCAGCATCCTGCTGCTGACCGGCGCCTACGCCCTGATGGTCCGCTCCGACTGGCACATCCACGCCATCATCCTGGTGTTCGGCGTGTTCATCAGCAGCGTGATGACGGCCATCTGGCTACGCCACCGCAAGGACGTGGTGCATTAGGCCCTAGTTCGCCGCCCCCTGCGATTTCACCACGCTCATCGCCCCTGCGATCAGCGAGCTGAGATCGGCCATGTTGGACGGCACGATCAGGGTGTTGCCGGCCTTGGCGATGCCGGAGAAGGCTTCGACGTATTTTTCCGCCACTTTCAGATTCACCGCCTGCAGGCCACCCGGCTTTTCGATCGCCATCGCCACGCGGGCGATCGCTTCGGCGTTGGCAATTGCTATCGCCTTGATCGCCTCGGCTTCGCCCTGCGCGACGTTGATCGCCGCCTGCATCTCGCCTTCCGACTGCTGGATCGCGGCATTGCGCTCGCCGGTAGCGATGTTGATCTGCTCCTGCATGCGGCCTTCGCTGGATGCGATCAGCGCACGCTTCTCGCGTTCGGCGGTGATCTGCCGCTGCATGGCGTGGAGAATCTCCTTCGGCGGAGTGAGGTCCTTGATCTCGTAGCGCAGCACCTTGACGCCCCAGTTGGTCGAGGCCTCGTTCAGCGCCAGCACCACGCCACGATTGATATCGTCGCGCTCCTCGAAGGTGCGGTCCATCTCCATGCGGCCGATCAGCGAGCGCAGCGTGGTTTGCGCCAGCTGCGAGATGGCAGAAATGTAGTCGCTAGAACCGTAGGACGCCATCTTCGGGTCGGTCACCTGGAAGTACAGGATGCCGTCGACCGCCAGTTGGGTGTTGTCGCGCGTGATGCAGACCTGGCTCGGCACGTCGAGCGGAATCTCCTTCAGCGAGTGCTTGTAGGCGACGGTATCGATGAACGGGATCACCAGGTTGAGGCCCGGCACCAGTACGGCATGGTACTTGCCGAGGCGTTCGACCACCCAGGCATTTTGCTGCGGCACCACGCGCACGCCCTTGGCGACGACGATGCCGATGACGACAAGAATGACCAGTGCGACCACATCCATTGCTTTGCTCCTCGATTAATTACCCAAAACCAGCGTATTGCCCCTGACGGCACGGATCACCAGCGGGCGTGCGCTGTCGACGCCGGCCGACTCGGCCTCGGCATCCCACAGCGCGCCGCGATAATTGACCTGGCCTCGGCTGCCCTGCCATGACTCGACCTGCACGATCTTGCCGATATCCATGTCCTGCACCGTCGAATCCGGATGGTCGGTATTGCGCTTCCAGTGGCGCAGCGCCAGCGTGCCGAGCACGGCGATGGCCGCGGCGGTCAGCAACTGCACCACCATGCTGGCGCCGAGCCAGGCAGCGATCCCCGCAAACGCAGCGGCCACGCCGTACACCAGCAGATAGAAGGTGCCGCTGGCGAGTTCCACCCCCACCAGCACCGCCGCCAGAATCCACCACAACAAATACGCCTGCATAAGCTCTCCTTACTTGCGTCCCCTCGGCACGACGACCGGCCGGTTGGCCAGTTCGTCCGGATTATCGCCGAAGGGGGACAAGTTCCCGCCAGCCGGAAAATGCGTTGCCAGCAGCGCGCCGACCTGCTCGATGCCCGCCAGTGCGCCACGTTCGAACTGGCCCTGGCGGAACGCCGCTTCCATGGCCTGCGCTACGGTTTCCCAGGCCGACGCATCAACGCGCGCGGCGATGCCCCGATCGGCCAGAATTTCGATATCGTGGTCGGCCAGCAGCAGGTACACCAGCACGCCGCTGTTGTGCTCGGTATCCCACACCCGCAGGCTGGAAAACAGCTCGATCGCGCGTTCGCGGCCGCTCATGCCGCGCCACACCCACGATCCCGGAAGGCTGTTCTCGATCGCAAAACGGATCTCTCCGCGGTGCAGGGTTTCACTCTTCCGGATGGCCGCTTCGATCGCGTCCAGTGTCGACTGCGGAAAGGCACGCCGCCACGCCCACGGCGGCATGAATACATGTCTGAGCCAACGTTTGAAATTCACCATGAGCCTGATGCGCCCCCGCCGCCGAATCCGCCCCCGCCACCACCCCAGGAACCGCCTCCGCCGAATCCGCCGCCGCCACGACCGCCACTGGACCAGCCGCCACCGTGTCGGAATCCCGAGGCCACGCCGGCAAACACGAAGATTGCGATGAACAACAACACGGGCGTGAAGCCCAGCAGCAACGCCCCGACTGCTCCGCTGCCCAGCGCGGCGATGCCGCCTGCTGCCGGGCGGCTCATCAGGGTGGACAGCAGCCAGCCTCCGACGATGCCGGCAACGATGAGCAGGGTGAATACGCCTTCATCGTCGCCAGTTTGCGCAGCACTCGGCGACGGCAACGGCTCGCCCTCGATCAGCTGCATCAGCTGCTGCACCCCGGCATCGATGCCGGCGTAGAAAGCGCCCGCCTTGAACTGCGGCGTGATGGTCTCGGCGATCACCCGCTTGGCGATGGCGTCGGGAATCGCGCCCTCCAGGCCGTAGCCCACCTCGATGCGCATCCGGCGGTCATCCTTGGCGACGATCAGGATCACGCCGTCGTCGATGTTTCTGCGGCCGATCTTCCATTGCTCGGCGACGCGGATGCCGATATTGCGCGATGTCTTCGGGCTGGGTGGTGGGAACGATCAGGACGGCAATCTGGCTGCCTTGTTGCGCCTCGAAAGCGACGAGCTTGCTCTCGAGTTCATCGACTTGCCCCGTGCTGAGCGTGGCGGTCAGGTCGGTGACCCGGCGCGACAACTCCGGCACTGCCACCTCGGCCCAGGCAGACAATGCAAACAGCAGCAGAATGAAACCGAGCGCAGCATGTCCCAGAAGGGGACTCCGACTTTCTACTGGCTGAAGCCCTTTAAGGATCGTTTGCACCTGAGTATTCAGGAGAAATAAGCTGGATCAGCAGTTGTGTGACAGGCTTCCCGCCCTGCCATCCCGGCTAGCCACCACTTGCTGGCGCAACTGGTGCCGGCGTGCCGAAGTCGACCTTGGGCGGGGCAGCGATGGCTTTTTCGTTTTCCACCGTGAAGCTCGGCTTGATCTTGTATCCGAACAGCATCGCCGTGAGGTTGGACGGGAAGGAGCGCACCGTGACATTGTAAGTTTTCACCGCAGTGATGTAGCGGTTGCGCGCTACGGTGATGCGGTTCTCGGTGCCTTCGAGCTGCGCCTGCAGGTCGCGGAACAGGCCATCCGCCTTCAGCTGCGGATAATTCTCGGCCACCAGCAGCAGGCGCGAAATCGCGCCGGTCAGTTCGCCCTGCGCGGCGATGAACTTCTGGAACGCCGCTTCGTCGTCGACCAGCTCGGGGGTGGCCTGAATCGCGCCGACGCGTGCACGTGCCTCGGTCACCGCGATGAACACTTCCTGCTCGTGTGCCGCGTAGCCCTTCACCACGTTGACCAGATTCGGCACCAGATCGGCACGGCGCTGGTACTGGTTCAGCACCTCGGCCCAGGTCGCCTTGATCTCCTCGTCGGTGCTTTGCAGCGTGTTGTAGCCGCAGCCGGACAAGCCCAGTACCAGCCATCCCGCAACGACCCATTTGAATGCATTCAGCCATTTGAACATCATCATCTCCCAGCTCGGTGGATATGGATTGTTGAAGTCTACGCCACACCCCAGGTGGCAAACAGCGGATCGGATTCGCTGAGCGTGTCGGCATAGCGGTCGTCCTTCGGGCGCTTGAGGCCGCGCTCGACATAGGTTTCCACTTTCTTGAAGCCGGACTGCTTGATCAGCGTGCCGACCCAGGCCATGCGCTCCATCGGATGCAGTTGCGTCCACAGCTTGATGACCTTGGGTGGGAAATAGCGATGCGACAGGGTCACCACGAACATGCCGCCCGGCCTCAGCACCCGCTTCGCCTCGGCGACGATCTTGTGCGGCTGTGTCAGGTATTCGAACGATACCGTGCACACCACAGCATCGAAACTGGCATCGGCGAACGGCAGCGTGGGATCGGCGTTGATGTCCTTCACGAGGCGCTCGGCCAGCTGCGGATTGTCGGCCAGTTCCTCGGCGTTCATGCCCAGCCCGACGGCGGACTGCACCGTGTCGGGCAGGTGCGAGCGCCAGCCCGCCATCAGGTCGAGCACCTGCGCGTTTTCCGGCAGCACGGTGCGATACAGCGCCTGGATGCGGCGCGCGCAGACGGCGTCGACGTGGGTGACCTTGCGCGCCACCGTGTAGAACTCGGTATCGGGGAATTCGTCCTCGCGGCTGAACGCATCGGCCCCCTCGAAGTCGGTCGGCGTCTGCATCTGCGTTTCCATGCCGCTCCATTCGAGCAGTTGCTCCACCTTGCCGACCGGCTCGGTCGACACATCGCTGTTGCCGCTGTCGATGCTGAAAATTCGGCCCTGTAGCGGGTGGCTGAAGTTGGCGACGAAGCTCGATTCATTGAGCTTCATGACGCGGAACATCGGGCCCGGCGCGTCGTCGGCGTGCAGCAGCTGCGACGGGTAGAAGCGCCCCAGCTTGAGCGGTGCGATATCGCTGCGGAACACCTCGTTCGGCACTTCGTGCTCGATCTTCGGCCCGACATCGACTTGCGCATCGACCGGCGGCGTGTCGCCCGGCATCCACACCACCACCTGATGGCGGCCGAGATCGGAGAAATAATTGACGCGAAAACGCAGCGCGGAATGGAGGAGTTTCATGAACAGTCAGACCGGAAGTTTCAGGATGAATTATTAAGCGAGGGATTGCATCGTCCGCCGGGCCAGGCACAGGTCCTCCCATGCACGCGCCTTGTCGGGCAGGTTGCGCAACAGGTAGGCCGGATGGTAGGTCACCACCAGCGGCACCTCCTGGAACCGGTGCACCCGTCCGCGCAGGCGGGCGATCGCCTCGTCGGTGTCGAGCAGGTTTTGCGCGGCAAAGCGGCCGAGCGCAAGGATGAGCTTCGGCCGGATCAGTTCGATCTGTGCCAGCAGATAGGGCCGGCACGCGGCCACTTCGTCCGGCTCGGGGTTGCGGTTGCCGGGTGGTCGCGACTTCAGCACGTTGGCGATGTACACATTGTCGCCGCGCCTGAGGCCGATCGCGGCCAGCATGGCATCGAGCAGCTTGCCAGCCTGACCGACAAAAGGCTCGCCCAACCGGTCTTCGTCCGCTCCCGGCGCCTCGCCGATGATCAGCCAGTCGGCGTTGCGGTCGCCTACGCCGAGCACGCCCTGAGTGCGGCTGCTGTGCAGCTTGCAGGCAGTGCAATGGGCGACGGCGTCAGCCAACTGCTCCCAATTGTAAGGGGTCCTCGCGCAAGGAGCCGGGGGCGAGTCGGCCTGCGTTTCCCGCAGGCGCCACAGCGGGCCAATCCCGAGTTCGCTGAACACGTCGTCCCGGCTCAGCATGTCAGATCGTGCTTCATGATGAGCGCGTCCTCGCGGCCGCCGCGTGCAGGATAGTAGCCCCGCCTGACCGCCAGATCGGCGAAACCGCTGCTGTGATATAGCGCGATCGCGGCCGTGTTCGAGGCGCGCACCTCAAGGAATACTTTTTCGGCATGATGATCGCAGGCGCGCGCCAGGCAATGGTCGAGCAGGTCGCGGCCGAGGCCGTGACGGCGCCAGCTCGGCGCAATGGTGAGGTTGAGGATATGGGCTTCGCCCGCCGCCGCCATCATGGCGTAATAGCCGATCACCTCGCCGTCGGCTTCGCGCACCCACATGCTGTAGCCCGCTCCCAGCGAATCGGAAAAATTGCCCGGCGTCCACGGGTATTCGTAGCTCGCCAGTTCGATCCGGTGGATGCGCGGCAAGTCGGCCTCGGTCATCGGCCGCAGGCGGTGCGCGATTTCGAACACCGCGCTCATGCCGATTTCCTCGCGCGGCGCTCGTCCACCGTCAGCGCCACCTTGTCGCGCAAATAGACCGGTGCGGCGAGTGCGGCGTCCATGCCCTCGCCGCGCGCGAAAGCCTGCGCGGCGAGCGGCGCCATCGCCGCGGCGTCGGGCATCAGCGTGGCGTCGATGCGTGCCAGCTGCGCGGCCAGGCGCGGGCGCAACACCTCGCCCAAAGCGGCAAACCCGTTGCCGGCGCCGACCCAGTCGCCGCCGTCCGGCACCTGCACCGAGTCGGGCAGCGCCAGCGCAGGTTCGGCGACAGCGCGCCAGCGTGGGTGCCCGTCAGGAAGGGTTGCTTCATGTCGATACGCTGCCCAGTAGACCTCGGCCATGCGCGCATCGAGCACGGTCAGCACCTGGTCGGCGCCGGTCTGCGCAGCGATGGATTCCAGCGTGGAGATGCCGACCACCGGCAGGTCGGCGCCGAACGCTAGGCCCTGCGTCACCGCGCAGGCGATGCGCAGGCCGGTGAAGGAGCCCGGGCCAGCGCCGTAGCCGATGCCGTCGAGTTGGCGCAGGCCGATGTCCGATTCGTGCAGCAGCTCATCCACCATCGGCAGCAGCAGGCTGCTGTGGCGCTGCTCGGCCAGCACCCGGCGCGTACGGATCCGGCCATCGAGCCACAAGGCGGCCGAGCAGTATTCGGTGGAGGTGTCGAGGACGAGCAATTTCATGGGGCGATTTTAGCAGGCCGTCACGGCGCATCCCGGTGCCGCCGGGCGCGCTGCATCGGCCGGCTATCGGATGCCGGAATACGTCACACGGTAGATCGCGCCGGCCAGGTCGTCCGCGATCAGCAGACTGCCGTCGGGCATGAACAGCACGTCGGCCGGCCGCCCCCAGGCCGAATCGCCGTTCAGCCAGCCGCTGACGAAGGATTCGTAGCTCACCGCGCGCTTGCCCTGCAGCCGCACCACGCTGACGCGATAGCCGCTTTTTTCGCTGCGGTTCCACGAGCCGTGCTCGGCGATGAAGACGGCATCGCGGTAGCGCGCGGGAAATTGCCCGCCGGGATTGAAGCGCATGCCGAGGCTCGCCACATGTGCGCCCAGATTCTGCACCGGCGCCACGAATTCGCCGCATCGCCGGACCTGGCCGAAGTCGGGGTCGGCAATCGAGCCGCCGTGGCAATACGGATAGCCGAAATGCTGGCCCGGCCGGCTCAGGCGATTGAGTTCATCCGGCGGCGCGTCGTCGCCCAGCCAGTCGCGTCCGTTGTCGGTAAACCAGAGCTCGCCGCTTTGCGGCTGCCAGTCGAAGCCGACCGTGTTGCGCACCCCGCGCGCGACCACCTCGATCTTGCCATTCGCCACGTCGAGCCGGGTGATCACCGCGAATTTTTCCGGGTCGGGCGTCGCAGATGTTGCACGGCGCGCCCACTGGCACGTAGAGCTTGCCGTCGGGGCCGAAGGCGATGAATTTCCAGCCGTGATGGGTGTCGGCGGGATATGCCTGGCTCACGACTTCGGGACGCGGCGGCTTGTTCAGGTTCGCCTCGATGTCGCGCAGCCGCAGGATCCGGCTCACCGCCGACACGTACAGGTCGCCGTCGCGGAACGCCACCCCCACCGGCATCTCGAGCCCGTCGGCGATCACCCGCGGTTTGGCCGGGCCGGCCAGCGGAATGGCGTAGACCTTGCCCGCGCGCATGCTGCCGACGAACAGCGTGGTGTCGCCGAGCGCCATCTGCCGCGCGTTGGGGACGCGGGCAAACAATTCGATGCGGAATCCGGGCGGCAGGGTGAGGCTGGATATAGGGAGTGGTGTGGCATCGGATGCGACAGAGGTAGCAGCGGCCAACGCCATCAAGGCCGCAACCCAAACTTGTATCCAGATATTCAAGCGTTTCATGGAATGCTTTGCCCATCCGGTTGCACGGGAATCAGAATTTCGAACCGCACCCGCGACCACGGATCGCGTACCTCGGCCAGGCGGTTGATGCGGGCCACCAGCGCTTGCCCGCCATCCATGAAGCGCGCCACATCGGCATTTTCACGGCGCGGCACATAGCCGATCTTGTGGCCTTGCCATTCCACCCGCACCGCTTTCGCATCATGGACATTGTCCGGTTCGCGAATCAGCGTCAGCGCATCGCCGACCTGCATCCGCGGCCAAAGCTGCTTGCCTGAGTGATACTGAAACCCGGCCAGCGGTGAATCCTGCAGCAGGATGTGGGCGGTGATCTGGGCATGCAGCGGCTGCGCCCACAGCCACACCAAAACAAGCCAGCCCAGGCGCAGCATGAAATGCCTTTACACGCTCAGGCCACTGCCTGTGCGTACTCCAGGTTTGTTGAAAAGCAATGCGCTCATCCCGGGGTTCCGCTTTGAGGAACCGCTCATTCTACTGAGAAAACCTGAATCCTTTTCGCGCTGGCGTGCCAGTTTCAGGTTTGATTTTTTCACTGGACAAGCAGCCATCTGCTTGAGGTAGGATGAATGCATTCTCATCACAGGGTCATCACAACCACGCCATGCCGAGAAAATCTGCTGCTCAGACCAAGCTGTTCGTTCTGGATACCAACGTGCTGATGCACGACCCCACCAGCCTGTTCCGCTTCGAGGAGCACGATATCTACGTGCCAATCGCCACCCTGGAAGAACTCGACATGCACAAGAAAGGCATGACCGAGGTGTCGCGCAACGCGCGTCAGGCCAGCCGTTTTATTGACGAGATCGTCAGCAAGCTCGACAGCATCGAGGAAGGCGTGCCGCTGGCAGAACATAGCCACAAGGCCGCCACCGGCAGACTGTTCCTGCAAACCGAAGCCATCTCAGGCGACATCCCGATGAGTCTGCCGACCAGCAAGGTCGACAACCAGATCCTCGGCGTGGTCCTGTTTCTATCGCGTCACTATCCCAAGCGTCAGGTCATCCTGGTGTCGAAAGACATCAACATGCGCATCAAGGCGCGCGCGCTCGGCCTGCCCGCCGAGGATTACTTCAACGACAAGGTGCTGGAAGACACCGACCTGCTGTACGCCGGCCTGCGCGAACTGCCTGCCGATTTCTGGGACACCCACGGCAAGGGCATGGAATCCTGGCAGGCCAACGGACAGACCTACTACCGCATCAAGGGTCCGCTGGTCTCGAGCCTGCTGCCGAACGAGTTCGTCTACCAGGAGGGCCCCAACCCGCTCTACGCCAAGGTACTGAAGGTCGAAGGCAAACTGGCGGAAATGGTCACGGTGCGCGATTTCAGCCACCACAAGAACAACGTCTGGGGCATCACCGCCCGCAATCGCGAGCAGAACTTCGCGCTCAACGTGCTGATGGACCCCGAGATCGATTTCGTCACCCTGCTCGGCCAGGCCGGCACCGGCAAGACCCTGCTGACGCTGGCCTCGGCGCTGGCGCAGGTGCTGGACAAGAAAACCTACACCGAAATCATCATGACGCGCGTCACCGTGCCGGTGGGCGAGGACATCGGCTTCCTGCCCGGCACCGAGGAAGAGAAAATGACGCCGTGGATGGGCGCACTGGAGGACAACCTCGACGTCCTCAACAAGAGCGACGACGAGGCCGGCGACTGGGGACGCGCCGCGACGCAGGACCTGATCCGCAGCCGGATCAAGGTCAAGTCGCTCAACTTCATGCGCGGGCGCACCTTCCTCAACAAGTTCCTCATCATCGACGAGGCACAGAACCTCACGCCCAAGCAGATGAAGACGCTGATCACGCGGGCGGGGCCGGGCACCAAGGTGGTGTGTCTGGGCAACATCTCGCAGATCGACACCCCCTACCTCACCGAGGGCAGTTCCGGTCTCACCTACGTGGTCGATCATTTCAAGGGCTGGCCGCACAACGGTCATGTCACCTTGCAGCGCGGTGAGCGTTCGCGCCTGGCCGACTATGCGGCCGAGGTGCTTTGAAACCCCGTTACCTGGGAGACGCACCATGAAGCGCTGGATTATTCTTGCCGCGGGCTTCGCCCTGGCCATGCCCGCCCAGGCATTCGACCTCGGTGGCATGCTGAAAAGTGTTCTCAAGCCCCCCGCCAGCACATCCACCGTCACCGGCGTCGATGCCCTTTCCAGTGCCGAGATCAATGCCGCACTGAAAGAAGCCCTGACCCAGGGCGCCGATGCAGCCGTTGCCCAACTCGGGCAGGCAAACGGATTCTTCGGCAATCCGGCGCTGAAAATACCGTTGCCTGCCACCCTGCAAAAAGCCGAGAAAACCATGCGCATGTTCGGCATGGGCGCGCAAGCCGATGAACTGGTGTTGTCGATGAATCGTGCCGCCGAGGCTGCGGTGCCCGAAGCAAAACCCCTGCTGGTCGATGCAGTGAAGAACATGACCCTGGAGGATGCCAAAGGCATCCTGACCGGCGGCCCGACCTCGGCCACCGACTTCTTCCGCAAGAAGACCGAGGCCACACTCACCGAACGCTTCGGTCCCATCGTCAAGGAGACGACCGACAGGGTTGGCCTGGCACAACAATACAACCAGTTCGCCGGCCTGGCCGCTCAGTTAAACCTGATCGACAAGAAGCAGGCCAATGTCGAACAGTACGTGACCCAGCAGACGCTCGACCGGCTCTACACCCTGATCGGTGAAAAGGAAGCCGCCATTCGTGCCAATCCGCTGCAGGCGGGCAGCGACTTGCTGAAGCAGGTCTTCGGGGCGGTCAGCGGCAAGTGATGTGCGAGGCGTGCCGGTCGTGCCTTGAAAGCCTGAGGCCTGGCTGCGTTATGCTGCGGGCTGCGCAGCCACGGCCTTGCTGGAAGTCATGACAAGCGGAATGAAGACACTTGGATTGCTGGCCGGATTGCTGCTCAGCCTGTCCGCCCATGCCTGGGAAGTCGGCGAGTTCAGGAATGGCATGACCCGCGCCGAAGTCGAGCAGACGTTGAAAACCTGGAATTTCGACAAGACCCTGACGGTCGGCAACGACGGCCTGTTCGCCTACGATCTGCCCAACAACCCGGCCGGCCGCCGTTTTCTGTTCAGCTTCTGCAACGACAAGTTGGTCTCGTTCGACCAGGAAATCGAACCTGCCTTTCGCCATTTCATCATCATCGCCTCGAATTATTCCAACCTCTACGGCAACCCGCTCAAGGTCATTCCCTACACCAGCGTCATCGCCACTGGCGAAAAAAACCTGCTGGCGATGTTCTGGCGCAAGGGCTCCGACTACATGGGCGTCAAATACGCGCTGTATCCCACCAGCGAACAGCTCTCGATGACCTGGCAGATCAACAACAACTGCTGGCAGGCCCCGCGCTAAGTACCGTCGAACGTCCCGCCAGGGACAGCAGGTTCGAGAGGATCGAGCCCCTCCCTGGCGGGCGCACACAGCTTTCTTCACGCCGCACCCCAACCCGGTTGGTCTGATTTCACTCAATCTCGGCCGACATTGACCGTAATCCAACAGGTACGCGTCGCATCGCGGGCGGCTCACCCCAACCCGGTTGGTGTTGTAGATCCCCCCATCCTTGCTACGCTTTGAGCAACCCATCGGCCGTCGGGCCAAACCGTCTTCCGGGAGCACACATGTCATTCTTGCAAAGCAAATGGAGCGAACACGAGCGGCAGGCCCAGCCTGCCCGCCGTTACGCCAATCAGCGTGAATTCGAGGCCGACTGGATCTACAGCCTGCGCCGCCGCTACCGGGTGTCGCAGGAGTCGCTGGCGGTCATGGCCAATGTCTCGGTCACCACGGTACAGAACTGGGAAAACCCGCGCAGCGCCAAGGCGATCGCCGATCACAACCAGGCCCGGCTGCGCGACATCGAGCGCGATCTGTGGATCAAGGCGCACGTCACCCTGCTCGACCCCTGCCCGCCCTACATCAAGGCCCTGTACGACCTCATGAGTGCCAGCAAGGACGACAGCGCGCAGGCACTCGCCGATTATCTGGTGGCGACGATGCCGGCGGAAGACGCCGGCCGCGCCCGCCTGCTGCACTGGGCCAGCCTTTCCCACAGCATCAGCCAGCCCGGCTCGCCGCGCGCGCGCACCCTGTCCGAGGCCGCGCTGGAAGCCCTGACCGGCAGCGACACCCGCCTGTCCGCTGCAATCGAAAACGAGATTCTCGGCAGCCAGTTCGAAGATCTGCTCACCCTGCCCAGCGGCGAAGCCCGTCAGCGCCAGGGCACCAGCCTGATGCGTGCCTGCGAACGCCTGTTCGAGCGCGACCAGCAGCCGGCCTATCTGTGGAATGCGCTGGAAGTCGCCTGCCGCGCGCCGCTGGATACCCAGGACACCTTCCGCCTGACCCAGAAGCTGGTTGACTTGCAGGGACATGCCCACGTCCGACACCGGATCACGACCGAAACCAGCTTCGAAAATGCGCGGATCGTGTTTGACGACACGCAGGCCGCCCATTAATGGAGGACACGATGATGCGTAAGAATCATGCCTCCCTGACTGCCACTCTCACCGCTTGCATGCTGTTGCTGAGCGCTGCGAGCAGCTGGGCGAACGACGCACCCACGCCACTGCCCCAACCAGAGGCTGCAGCCAGTCAGCCCGCCCCCGCCGTGGCAACGCCATCCGCCCCCATCCGGCTTGCCTGGGACCGTGTCGGCATCGCTGCCTTCGGTATCGGCGCCTGACCCGAGCCAACTTTTCTCCTGGTGTCTCCTCCTGCGCCCGATCATTCGGGCGTTTTTTTGCCTGCCAACCTGGTCAGGCTCGCTTCCGTTTTACGTTGCAGACAATCCACCAGGCATGGCTGAGCGCCTCCTGTCATAGCGTCGACCCCGGATCACAGACCCGCCTCGGTGTTTGCGCAATTCTGCGAAAACGACGGCATGCTCCGGTAAAATGCCGCCTTGTTTCACACCGTATCGCCTTCCCCGATGGAATCCACCGCAACCGCACCGGCCCAGACCGACGCATCGCCTTTGGCACGCGACGTCAAGAAGCGCCGCACCTTCGCGATCATCTCCCACCCTGACGCCGGCAAGACCACGCTGACCGAGAAGCTGCTGCTGTTCGGTGGCGCGATCCAGATGGCAGGCACCGTCAAGGCACGCAAGAGCGGACGCTATGCCACCTCAGACTGGATGGAAGTCGAACGCGAGCGCGGCATTTCGGTAGCGAGTTCGGTGATGCAGTTCTCGCCACGGCGACTGCGTGTTCAACCTGCTCGACACGCCGGGCCACAAGGACTTTTCCGAAGACACCTACCGCGTGCTGACCGCGGTCGACGCCGCCATCATGGTGGTTGACGCCGCCAAGGGCGTCGAAGAGCAGACCATCAAGCTGCTGGAAGTGTGCCGCCTGCGCGACACGCCGATCATCACCTTCATCAACAAGATGGACCGCGAGGTGCGCGAGCCGCTGGAACTGCTGGACGAGATCGAATCGATCCTGAAAATCCACTGCGCGCCGGTGACCTGGCCGATCGGCATGGGCAAGCGCTTTCAGGGCGTGTATCACCTGCTCAACAACGAAATCCTGCGCTTCAAGGCCGGCGAGGAAAATGCCAACCAGCAATTCGAATCGCTGCAGGGGCTGGGCGAAGCCGCCCTGAAGGAACGTTTCCCGCTGGAAGCCGACACCCTGCTGTCCGAAATCGAACTGGTGCGCGGTGCTGGCGACAGTTTCGATCTCGATGCGTTTCTGCAGGGCAAACAGTCACCCGTGTTTTTCGGATCCGGGATCAACAACTTCGGCGTGCGCGAAGTGCTGCATGCGCTGGCCGACTGGGCGCCGCCGCCGCAGCCGCGCGAGGCGGTCGAGCGCGTGGTCGAGCCCACCGAGCCCAAGTTCACCGGCTTCGTGTTCAAGATCCAGGCCAACATGGACCCGCAGCACCGCGACCGCATCGCCTTCTTCCGCGTCTGCTCCGGCCGCTACAGCCCCAACATGAAAGTGCGCCACCGCCGCACCGGCAAGGACATGAAAATCGCCAACGCGGTGGTCTTCATGGCCAACGAGCGCACCCGCATGGAAGACGCAGTGGCGGGCGACATCATCGGCATCCACAACCACGGCCAGCTGCATATCGGCGACACCCTCACCGAAGGCGAAGCCCTGCAATACAAGGGCATTCCCTACTTCGCCCCCGAACTGTTCAGCCGCCCGCGCCTGCGCGACCCGCTGCGTGCCAAGCAGCTGAACAAGGGTCTGCTGGAACTCGGTGAGGAAGGGGCGGTGCAGGTGTTCGATCCCTTCGTCGACAACACACTGCTGATCGGCGCAGTCGGACAGCTGCAGTTCGAGGTCGTCGCGCACCGCCTGAAAACCGAATACGGCGTCGACGCCAGCTTCGAGAACGCCGGCATCTACACGGCACGCTGGGTCACCTGTCCCGATTCCCAGCACCTGGCCGAATTCACCAAGGCCAACTCACTCAAGCTCGCCAAGGATGTCGACGGCAACCTGGTCTATCTGGCCGACACCCGCGTCAACCTGCAATTGGCGCAGGAACGCTGGCCCAAGGTCGCATTCCACGACACGCGGGAGCATGGGCAGGTCATGACTTGAGCTCGCTGGGGCTGGCGAACAGGCCCCAGCCCCAGACATTGCCCAACGACAGGCAACAGCCTTCAATACTGCACCACCGCAGGATCCAGACTTCTCCACAGATACCAGGTGGCGACAGTGCGCCAGGGGGCGTGGCGCTCACCGTGCCGGCGCAGCATCGCGGGCGTGGGTCGTTCCATGTTCAAATAATGCAGGGCAACGGCTTTCTGCAAGCCGATGTCGTCGACCGGCCAGACGTCGGGACGGCGCAAGCTGAAGATCAGGAACATCTCTGCGGTCCAGCGGCCGATGCCGCGCACGTCGACCAGTTCGGCAATCACGGTCTCATCATCCATCTGCGCCCAGCGTGTCGGCTCCACGCGGCCATCGACAAAATGCCCGGCGAGATCACGCAGATACTCGGCCTTGCGGCGCGACAAACCACAATTAGCGAGCGCTTCCAGTTCCAGCTCGGCGACCCTTTCCGGACGGACCGTCTGTGCGCACGCAGCGAAACGCGCCCATATGCTGTCGGCCGCCTTGACTGAAATCTGCTGGCCGACGATGGCGCGGGCGAGCGTCTGGAATGGGTCGCCGCGATTGGCGAGTTGGGCATCGGGAAAGCGCGTGATGAGCGCGGCCATGACCGGGTCGGCGGCGGCAAGCTCGGCGCAGGCCTGTTGCCAATACTCTGGTGGCGCCAGGGTTTTCACAGCAGGATGATGTCGTACTGCTCCTGCGGATAGGTCGTTTCCACTTGCAGCGACACCGGCTTGCCGATGAAGTCGATGAGCTGGGCGAGGCTGCCGGATTCTTCGTCAAGGAACATGTCGATCACGCTTTGTCCTGCAACGATGCGGTATTCACGGGCATCGAACTGGCGCGCCTCACGCAGGATTTCGCGCAGCACGTCGTAGCACACGGTCTGTGCGGTCTTGATCTCGCCGCGACCGGCGCAGGTGGGACAGGTTTCGCACAGCACGTGCGCCAGCGACTCGCGGGTGCGCTTGCGCGTCATTTCCACCAACCCGAGCGAGGAAAAGCCGCTGACGGTGGTGCGGGTGGGGTCGCGCGCCAGTGCTTTCTTCAGCTCGGTGAGCACCGCTTCCTGATGCTCGGCGTTATCCATGTCGATGAAATCGATGATGATGATGCCGCCGAGGTTGCGCAGCCGCAGCTGTCGCGCGATGGACTGCGCGGCTTCGAGGTTGGTCTTGAAGATGGTGTCGTCGAAGTTGCGCGCACCGACGAAGCCGCCGGTGTTGACGTCGACCGTGGTCAGCGCCTCGGTCTGGTCGATGATGGTATAGCCGCCCGATTTCAGGTCGACGCGCCGCCCCAGCGCCTTGGCGATCTCCTCCTCGACGGCATGCAGGTCGAACAGCGGCCGGTCGGCGCTGTAATGCTGCAGCTTGTCGAGCACGGCCTGGGTGTAGTTCTGCGCGAACTCGGCCATGCGCTGGAAGGTTTCGCGCGAGTCGATGTAGATGCGGGTGGTCTCGCGGTTGACGAAATCGCGCAGCACCCGCAGCGAAAGATCGAGGTCCTGATACAGCAGGCACGGTACGCTGCAGTTGCCGCGCGACTGGATACTGCTCCACAACCGCCGCAGGTACTCGATATCGGCCTGCATCTCGGCATCTTGTGCATTCTCGGCCATGGTGCGCACGATGAAGCCACCGGTGACATCGGCCGGCATCAGTTCGTGCAGCTTCTGGCGCAGGGATTCGCGCTCTTCCTCGCCTTCGATTTTCTGCGAGATGCCGATGTGCGATTCCTGCGGCAGATACACCAGATAGCGCCCGGCGAAACTGATCTGGGTTGAAAGCCGCGCGCCCTTGCTGCCGATCGGATCCTTGATCACCTGCACCATCAGGCTTTGGCCTTCGTGCAGGATCTGCTCGATCGGTCGCTCCGGCTCGCTGCCGCGGCGCTCCTCCCAGATATCGGCCACGTGCAGGAAAGCCGCGCGCTCCAGGCCGATGTCGATGAAGGCAGACTGCATCCCGGGCAGCACGCGCACCACCCGCCCCATGTAGATATTGCTGACCAGGCCGCGGCACTGCGCCCGCTCGATGTGGAGTTCCTGCACGGCCCCCAGGTGCAGCACGGCGACGCGGGTTTCCTGCGGGGTGACGTTGACGAGGATTTCTTCGCTCATGTTGGAATGGCCGACTCGTTCAGACAACGAGGCCGAAGGCTCTCAATAGAATGGCAGTCTCATATAACGGCAATCCCATGATGCCGCTGTAGCTGCCCTTGATATGCTCGACAAAGGCGCCTGCACGGCCCTGGATCGCATAGCTGCCGGCCTTGCCGAGATACTCGCCGGTTTCCAGATAGCGTGCGATAGCGGCGGCGTCGAGCATGGCAAACCTGACCTGGCTGGACGACAGGCGCATTTCCAGCCGTTCCTCATGCTGCACCGCCACTGCGGAATGCACCAGATGCTTGCGGCCGGACAGACTTGCCAGCATGGCCTCGGCCTCGGCACGATCGGCCGGCTTGCCGAGGATGGCGCCGTCCAGCTCGACCACCGTATCCGCCCCCAGAACGGGAAATCGCAGCAGGTGACGCCCTTCCACCGCGCGCCAGCCGCTGGCCGCCTTTTCGGTCGCCATGCGCTGGACGAAATCGCGTGCGGATTCGTTCGGCGTGCGGAATCTCGATGACGTCCATGCGGCCGGGCACGGCGCGCAGCGGCAGCACGTCGAAGGCAACACCGATCTGCTTCAGCAGTTCGCGCCGCCGTGGCGATTGCGAAGCCAGATAGATGCGTTTATCGACCAGCATGGTTCAGCCCGTGTGGATTCCGCTCAGGACCAGCACGCGTGAAACCCATCGCAGCGACAGCAGAATTCCTGATCTTGAATGTTTCATGTCTCCTCAATCCCGATGATAGGGATGCCCCTTGATGATGCATACGGCACGATACAACTGCTCGGCCAGCATGACCCGCGCCAGGGCGTGCGGCAAGGTCAGTTTCGACAGCCCCAGCAGTTTGCCGGCGCGCGCCTTGACGCTGTCGTCGAGGCCATCCGCGCCGCCAATGACGAACGCCGGCGACACCCCCTCCGCCATCCAGTCCTGCAGCCATGCCGCCAGTTCGCGCGTCGTCACCTGGGCGCCGCGCTCGTCGAGCACGACCGGCACACAACCGGCGGGCAGCGCCGTCAGGATGCGTTCCGCCTCCAGTTGACGTGCCCGGGCACCATCCTCCCCGGCCACGCGATGCCCCGGCTTGATCTCGGTCAGCAGCAGCGGCAAATCGGGCGGCATCCGGCGCGCATAGTCGTCATACCCTGCATTGATCCAGCCGGGCATCTTGTGGCCGACGGCAATCAGATGCAGTTTCATATAGGGCGTGTTAACACCAATTTCGCACCCACGTTGCCGCGAGAAAGCGATAGATGCAAGGCGCGGCGCACGGGCAAGGGCCATCCCTTGCCAAGCGGCGCAACGCCGCAGATGCGTTTTCTCGCGGCAACCCGAAGGGACGGGCCGATTCGGGCGCATCCCTTTGTCGCAAACCGCTTGCAGTGAACGACACTGCGGCGCGTCTCGCTTCGCGGGCTGCACTCGAATCGGCCACGTCGAGGGCGTGAAACTGGTGTTAACACGCCCTAATGGTCGGCTTGGATATGGCGGGCACGTGCCGCTTCGCCGCGCCCCACAACTCTTCCAGATTGTAATGCGTACGCGTGGCGGGCTGCATGACATGGACGATCACCTCGCCGAGGTCGAGCAGCACCCAGTCGCCGGTATCCTCACCTTCCATGTCGCCGACATGCTCGCCCGCCTCCTTCACTTTTTCCCGCACGTTGTTGGCGAGCGCCCGGGTCTGGCGGTTGGAATCGCCGCTGGCGATGACCATGCGTTCGAACAGCGAGGTGAGCTTGGTGGTGTCGAGCACCGTGATGTCGCGCGCCTTGATGTCCTCGAGCGCGTCGACGACCAGCTTGATCTTGTCTTCGATTTTCATTTGGTGTGTTCGTAAAGTTGGTGTTCGTGAATATAGTCGAGCACGGCATCGGGCAGCAGATAACGCGCGCTGCCGTGACGTTCCAGGGTATCGCGGATGGCGGTGGCCGAAATCTCCAGCGGCGTCATCTGCCGCAGCAGCAGCGACCCTGCGGGCCCTGCCGCCGAAGCGTCGTCCACCTTTCGTTTCAGGACTTCGCGCTGCAACGGCTGCGCCATCGCATCGGTCTGCCCCGGTTCCCCGCCCGGCCGCGCGGCCACGGCGATGTTCGCCAGTTCGAACAGGCGCTGCCAGTCGTGCCAGCTCGGCAGACCGTGAAAGGCGTCCGACCCCAGCAGCAGCCACAGCGGCTGTTCGCTGCCCAGTTCGGCACGCAGCGCAGTCAGCGTGTCCACCGTGTAGCTCGGTTGCGGGCGCTGCACTTCCCGCGCATCGACCTCGAAACGCGGGTTGCCCGCCATCGCGCGACGCACCATCTCCAGCCGGTGCGTCGCCGAAGTGCGCGGCGTTGCGCGGTGCGGCGGCTGGCCGGCGGGGATGAAGCGCACCCGGTCCAGGCCGATCGCCTCAGCCATTTCCTCGGCCAGCCGCAGATGCCCGAAATGGACCGGATCGAAGGTGCCGCCGAGGATGCCGATCGGCTGACTTCACTAGGCGCGGACGTGTCCGTCGCCCAGCACCACCCACTTCTGGCTGGTCAGTCCTTCCAGCCCGACCGGGCCGCGCGCATGGATCTTGTCGGTGGAAATGCCGATCTCGGCGCCGAGGCCGTATTCGAAGCCGTCGGCGAAGCGGGTGGACGCGTTGACCACCACGCTGGCCGAATCGACTTCGCGCAGGAAGCGCCGCGCCCGGCCGTAGTCCTCGGTGACGATGGCGTCGGTGTGCTGCGAGCCGTGAGTGTTGATGTGGGTCATCGCCGCGTCGATGTCGTCGACCACCTTGACCGCGATGATGGGGCCGAGATACTCCTCGGTCCAGTCGGCTTCCACCGCGGCTTTCAGCCTGTCCGCTGCAATACCGGCGGCCTGCAGGATCGCCAGCGCTTCGGGGCAGCAGCGCATTTCGACGCCCTTGCCGGCCAGCATGCGGCCAACTTCGGGCAACACCGTCGGCGCGACACCGCGCGCCACCAGCAGCGATTCGGTGGTGTTGCAGGTGCCGTAGCGCTGGGTCTTGGCGTTCTCGACGATCTTCACCGCCTTGGCGAGGTCGGCGCGGTCGTCGACATAGACGTGGCAGTTGCCGTGCAGGTGCTTGATCACCGGCACCCGCGCCTCGCCGGTGATGCGCTCGATCAGCCCCTTGCCGCCGCGCGGCACGATGACGTCGACATAGTCCTTCATGGTGATGAGTTCGCCCACCGCGGCGCGGTCGGTGGTCTCGATCACCTGCACCACGGTCGCCGGCAGGCCGGCGGCTTCCAGCCCTTCGCGCACGCAGGCGGCGATCGCCTGGTTGGAATGCAGCGCCTCGGAGCCGCCGCGCAGGATCGCCGCATTGCCGGACTTGAGGCACAGCCCGGCGGCGTCCGCCGTCACGTTGGGACGCGCCTCGTAGATGATGCCGATGACGCCGAGCGGCACCCGCATCTTGCCGACCTGGATGCCGGAGGGGCGGTACTTGAGATCGGTGATCTCGCCGACCGGATCGGGCAGCGCGGCGATCTGCTCCAGCCCTTCGGCCATCCCGGCCACCGCCTTGTCGTTGATCTGCAGACGGTCGAGCAGCGCGGCGTCGAGTCCGCTGGCGCGCGCATGTTCCATGTCGCGCGCATTGGCCTCCAGCAATCTGGCGGCATCACGCCGGATCGCCGCCGCCATCGCCAGCAGGGCATGGTTCTTCTGGTTGGTGTCGGCGCGGGCAATCGCGCGCGAAGCCTCGCGCGCCTGCTTGCCCACCGTCTGCATGTAACTTTTAACGTCCATCATCTTTTCCCATTCATCGGCTGCCCGCTATCCGGCACGGCCAGCGCCAGGCCCACGCCCAGCAGCGTATCCCAGGGGTCGCCCACCCGCTCCAGCCCCTTGGCCTGACGGTCGATCAGCGCCAGGTCGGCCAGGGCCGCTTCGATCTGCGGCAAGCCCCAGGCGCTTCACCGCGCGCTCGATCTGCGGGGCACGCTGCTTGTCGCGCCCCCACAGCGTCCGCATCACGTTGCGGCAGGCTCTCCCCCTGCGCAAGGGCTGATTTTAGCCTGAGCAGCACGCTCACGGCCGATGTCACCTGCCACAGGATGGCCGGCACCGCTTCGCCGGCGTCCCTGAGGTCATTCAGAATCTGTGCAAATCGCGCACTGTCGCCCGCATACAGCGCATCCTGCAGGGCATCGGCTTCCAGGCGGCTGACGTCGACCACCGCCTGCTCGACATCAGCCAGAGTCACCGTTCCGCGGCAGCAGCAGCACCAGCTTGTCGATTTCCTGCTGCGCTGCCAGCAGATTGCCCTCGACCTGGTCAGCCAGAAATTCCAGCGCCTCACGGTCGGCGCGCAGTCCCTGTTGCGCGAACCGGCGGTCTATCCATGCGGGCAATGCCGAGCGATCGACGGGGCGGGCCTCGACCACCACGCCGGCAGCCGCCAACGCCGAGAACCAGCGCGCTTTCATGGCTTTCCAATCCATCCCCGGCAGGTTGACGAGGGTGAGCGTATCGGCGGGCAGCTTGCCCGCATAGGCCTCCAGCGCCTTGGCCCCATCGATGCCGGGCTTGCCGGACGGGATGCGGATTTCGGTCAGTCGGCGTTCGGCGAACAACGAGAAATTGTCGGCGCCGTCAAAAATGTTCTGCCAGTTGTAGCGCCCCTGCACGGTATGAACACTACGTTCGCTGTACCCGGCCGCCCGCGCTGCCGCACGGATGGCGTCGCTCGCCTCCTGCGCCGCCAGCGGCTCGTCCCCCACCACCACGTAAAGCGCGGCGAGATTTCGAGCGCAACTGATCGGGGAGTCGCTCAGCCGGGATGTTCAACGACTTTTGCCGAACTGAGTGCCTGCATTCGGCGGAAGATCCGCAGCGCAGCGTTGTCATCCATATCGCTGTACAGCAATGTCTCTTCTGCCGTTCTTGGCCAGCAGTTCGGAATCGGAATAGGTCATGTCGCGGCTCAGGGCGATCGTCTCGGGCTCCGCCAGAACCCGCTTGTCCTTGTCGCTGATGCTGTAGACCAGATTCAGGTTCAGGCGATATTCGATGACCCGGCCCGCGCCCGACAGCGAGAGAATGGCCTTCTCACGCGCTTCGCTTTCTATTTTCAGCACGGCCTCTGCCTCTGCTGCGCTAGCGACCAGATGGGTGGACTTGCTTGCCTTCAGCGCAGCGCGAATCCGCTGCGCCACCGGGCTGCCATTCGGCGCGTCGATATAAAGGGTCGCAAACGGCATGCCTTCGAGCTGTCGCAACTGAAAACCACATCCCGCAGCAAGTGCCACCGGCAAGGCGGCCAGAAAGAGTCGACGCTTCATACGACGATATTAACCAAACGCCCCGGCACCACCACCACTTTTTTTGGTGGCCGGCCCTCCAGGTACTTCAGCGCGGCCTCGCTTGCCAGCGCCATCGCTTCGATCGTCCCGCGGGAGGCCGTCGCGGCCACGCGGATCTGCCCACGCAGCTTGCCGTTGACCTGCAGCATCAGCTCGATCTCGTCCTGCACCAGTGCAGATTCGTCCACCACCGGCCATGTCATGGCGGCACCCGGCCTGAGTTCGGCATACAGTGCCTCGGCAATGTGCGGCACGATGGGCGCGAGCATCGCGACCGCAGCTTCCAGCACTTCCTGGCGCACGCTGCGCGTCACGGCATCGTCGCCTTCCAGCCTGGCCAACGCGTTCATCAACTCCATCACCGCGGCAATCGCGGTATTGAACTGCTTGCGGCGCTCGATATCGTCGCTCACCTTCTGGATGGCCTGGTGCAGCTGGCGGCGCAGGGTCTTGGCTGTTTCGGGCAAGTCGCCGCCGGCAAACGCCGCCACCGCACCGCCCTGCACATGCTCGTAAGCCAGTTTCCACAGTCTTTTGAGGAAGCGGTGCGCGCCCTCCACCCCGGCGTCCGACCATTCCAGGCTCTGTTCCGGCGGCGCGGCGAACATGGTGAACAGCCGCGCGGTATCGGCGCCGTACTGGTCGATCAGCGCCTGCGGATCGACGCCGTTGTTCTTCGACTTCGACATCTTCTCGGTGCCGCCGACGATCACCGGCTGGCCGTCTGACTTCAGCCGCACCCCCTTGTCGTCGGCAATCACGTCCGCCGGGTTGAACCAGGTTTTCTTGCCATCGGGCGATTCACGGTAGAACGTATCGGCGATGACCATGCCCTGCGTCAGCAAATTGGCGAAGGGCTCGTCGCCCCGTACCAGGCCTTCGTCGCGCATCAGCTTGTGGAAGAAGCGCGCATACAACAGATGCAGGATCGCATGCTCGATGCCGCCGATGTACTGGTCGACCGGCAGCCAGGTGTTCGCCCGGGCGTCGAGCATGCCGCCGTCAGAATCCGGGCAGGCATAGCGCGCGTAGTACCACGACGACTCGACGAAGGTATCCATGGTGTCGGTTTCGCGCCGTGCCGGCGCCCCGCATTTCGGGCAATCGCAATGGACGAAATCGGCGCGCTTGTTGAGCGGATTGCCGCTGCCATCCGGCACCACGTCCTCGGGCAGCACCACCGGCAATTGCTCGGCCGGAACCGGCACGTCGCCGCAGGCGTCGCAGTGAACGATCGGGATCGGGCAGCCCCAGTAGCGCTGGCGCGAAATGCCCCAGTCGCGCAGACGAAACTGGGTTTTCTTTTCGCCCAGGTCCAGTGCAGCGAGATCGGCCGCGATGGCGTCCACCGCTGCCGTGTAATCGAGCCCGTCGTATTTGCCGGAGTTGACGCAGACGCCGCTCTTGCTGGCATACCACTCCTGCCAGGCAAATTCCGAGAACGCGGTCGCGTGTTCTGCAAACGACTCGGCATAGTCAGCTTCCTCGGCACTCAGCGCCCGGTTCGATTTGGTATCCGCAATCGCCTGCTGCAGGGTGCTCGAGCTTTGCTGGGCATCGATCACCTGCCTGATCGGCAAGCCGTATTTGCGGGCAAAGCCAAAATCGCGCTCGTCGTGCGCCGGCACCGCCATCACCGCGCCCTCGCCGTAGCTCATCAGCACATAGTTGCCGACCCACACCGGAATCGCGTGGCCGGTCAGCGGATGTGTAACCGTCAGGCCGGTGTCCATGCCCTTCTTTTCCATCGTCGCCATGTCGGCTTCGGCCACGCTGCCCTGCTTGCATTCGGCGATGAAGGCAGCGAGTGCGGGATTGTCCGCAGCGGCGCGGGTGGCCAGCGGATGCTCGGCGGCCACCGCGCAGAAAGTCACGCCCATGATGGTGTCGGCGCGGGTGGTGAACACCCACAGCTGTTCGTCCTGGCCATCGAGCGGGTATGGGAAGGCGAAGCGCACGCCGACGCTCTTGCCGATCCAGTTGGCCTGCATGGTCTTCACCCGCTCCGGCCAGCCCGGCAGGGTGTCCAGCCCACTCAACAGTTCGTCGGCATATTGCGTGATGCGGAAGAAATACATCGGGATGTCGCGCTTTTCGACCAGCGCGCCCGAGCGCCAGCCGCGTCCATCGATCACCTGCTCATTGGCGAGCACCGTCGCATCGACCGGATCCCAGTTGACGCTGGCCATCTTCTTGTAGATGACGCCCTTCTCGAACAGGCGGGTGAACAGCCACTGCTCCCAGCGGTAGTAGTCCGGCTTGCAGGTCGCGAGTTCGCGCGACCAGTCGATGGCGAAGCCCAGCGCCTGCAACTGCGCACGCATGTGGTCGATGTTGGCGTAGGTCCACGCGGCAGGCGGCACGCTGTTGGCAATCGCCGCGTTCTCGGCCGGCAACCCGAAGGCGTCCCAGCCCATCGGCTGCATCACGTTGAACCCGCGCAGCGTGTGATAGCGCGCCAGCACGTCGCCGATGGTGTAGTTGCGCACATGCCCCATATGCAGCTTGCCCGACGGGTAGGGGAACATCGACAGGCAATAGTATTTGGGGCGCTCGGAGTCGTCGCTGGCGCGGTAAACCTGGCGCGCCGCCCACTGCGCCTGCGCAGCCGCTTCGATTTCCTGAGGAAGGTATTTTTCTTGCATCGCAACAACCGCACAGTTTCAAGGCGGCCGATTATACCCGCCCGCCGCAGCGCGCCCCGCCGTCCTGACGGCGCGCATGACCACGCCTTTGGCAAAAGTCTTTATCATGGCCGGGAACCCGGCCCGGCTTTGTCGGGTCGGTGCCTTAACCCAAGCCCTGAATATAAGGAGATGCCATGAAAACCCTGTTTCCGCTCGCCCTGCTCGCCGTATCCCTGTCCGCTGCAGTCCTGCCCGCCCGGGCCGCCCAGCCCGACATGGTGACGGTCAAGCAGATCACGCTTGAAACTGGCCCGCGACATCGCCATGGGCTCGATCGAGGCCTGCCGCCAGGACGGCTATAACGTCTCCGCCGTGGTGCTCGACCGCGCCGGCAACGTGCAGGTCGCGATGCGCGACACCCTGGCCTCGCGCCACACGCTGGAAATCGCCGAACGCAAGGCCGGCATGACCATCATGTCCGGCATCGACTCCGGGGAGTTTCGCGCCGCGCGCGGCGACATCCGCCCCGAACTCAATCACATCGACGGCCTCATCGTCATGGAAGGCGGCCTGCCCATTCGTGCGGCCGGCAGCCTGATCGGTGCGGTGGGCGTATCCGGCGCCCCCGGCGGCGAAAAGGATGCCGCCTGTGCCGCGGCCGCACTGAAAAAAGTCGAAGAACGGCTCGAATTTGCCATGTGAGGCTGGCAGACCGGGGCTTCGTCGCGCGAGTGACAAGCCCTCCCTCCCGCGGGTAGTGCGTGGTTGTTGGCGCTTTAGCGCCTCTACTACCACGGCCTGCCCCTTGCGGGTAAAATGACGCGGTTTCGCTTTCATTCTTACCTCTTCAGGGAGTCCCAGCATGTCCAAGAAGCATCCCGTCATTGCGGTCACGGGTTCGTCCGGCGCCGGCACCACCACCGTCAAGCGCGCGTTCGAGCACATTTTCTTCCGCGAGCAAATCAACGCTGCCGTGATCGAGGGCGACAGCTTTCACAGCCTGTCGCGCGTCGATTTCAAGGCCGCCGTCAAGAAAGCCGAAGCTGAAGGCAACGTGTCCTTCAGCCATTTCGGCCCGCAGTCCAACCACTTCGACAAGCTGGCCGAACTGTTCGAGACCTACGGCAAGACCGGCGGCGGCAAGAAGCGCTACTACATCCACAGCGACGAAGAGGCCGCCGAGCACAACAAGCGCCTCAACACCAGCCTCAACCCCGGTGAATTCACCCCGTGGGAAGACGTGCCCGCCGGCTCCGACGTGCTGTTTTACGAAGGCCTGCACGGCCTGGTCAAGACCGACGACGTCGACGTCTCCAAGCACGTCGACCTCGGCATCGGCGTGGTACCCATCGTCAACCTCGAATGGATCCAGAAGATCCACCGCGACGGCGCCGAGCGCGGCTATTCGGCCGACGTCATCGTCGACACCATCCTGCGCCGCATGCCGGACTACGTGAACTACATCACGCCGCAGTTCTCGCGCACCGACATCAACTTCCAGCGCGTCTCCACCGTCGACACCTCCAACCCCTTCATCACGCGCGACATCCCGACGCCGGACGAGAGCTTCATCGTGATCCGCTTCCGCGAGCCGCGAAGTTGGCGTCGACTTCCCCTACCTGCTGAACATGATCTCGAACTCCTTCATGTCGCGCCGCAACACCATCGTGGTCCCGGGCGCCAAGATGGGCTTCGCGATGGAACTGATCCTGGCGCCGATCATCCAGGACATGATCGCGAACAAGAACAAGTAAGGCACTTATCGCTGAAATGAAAACGGAGCCGTCTGGCTCCGTTTTTTTGTGGTTCTGAAAATTGCCGCGTTCGTGGACGAATGCCAGGGCGGCGACAGAACAAACTCACGCGTCGGACGTCGTATCACTACCCGGGGTCGCTTCCGGACCCTCTGTGCTGCCGGATTCTGCCTCGGCCGCATCCGCCCCGGTCTCCGAGGCCTTGTTTGCCAGCTTCTGCTGGCGCTTTTCTTCCTGCTTTTTCTTCTTTGCCAGATCTCTCTGGCGTTTTTCATACTGGTAATTTGGTTTGGCCAAGTGATTTCCTTTGGTCGCCGCAAGGAGCGAATGGAGCGCTCCTGGAAGCGCTGAAGCGGAACCCCTGGCGTTTGATTTGTCGACTCAAATCATCAGCAAACGGGGTAGAACGTCCGATTTTAAATCATCTGATCACCAAGCGGCCACGCCAGCGGCAAAAACCGCTGATTCCAAGGCGCCCCATCTGCCCGGGGGCATCACTTCATGACTTGGTGAGATCCTTGACTGTCGTCGACGCACCGTTCGTTTTCACCGACGCAATCCCGTTGTCTCGCGACTGTGTCGTCGCGTACATCTGGCTCGAGCCGATGATCTGGTGGTTGGCCGCCTTCAGGTTGAAGTGGAACTTCCCGTTGGCGGCTTCCTTCTTCTCGTAGCGTTCATCCTGAGCGCAGTTTTTCTGCACCGATGCAATGCCGTTCTCCGCAGAAGCCCTCGTTTTATAGAGTTCGCTCGTCAAAATGGTTTCGCTGTTGCCGGCCTTGAGCACGAAACGAAACTGCCCGTCGCTGCTGTTGCTGAGTTCAAACCAACCTGCCATTTTCAACCTCCTGTTCAAAACAAATAACACTTCAATCGCACAGAATTGTCCGCTCCTGATTCACACGCCGAAAGCACGCTCCGCGCGGCTCAGTCACGCAAAAATATCCCTGCAGAAGCATGCTCAGGACCGCGGCCGATAAATGCCTGGCACGAATTCCCATTCGCCAAAGGCTTGCGGAGACTTGCTGACAAACGGTCGAGAGCAAGCCTTTTTCAGCTTAACCGACTATGGCCCGTCATTGAAGCCTCGAACATTTTTTTACATTGACGCCATTTTCAATTTGACATCCCGGGTGCTGGCAAGCAGGCAAGGCGGCGGCCGGGATGGCATCTTTCTGGCTGCAGGATCCGCGGTCTTTTCTTCTCCGCGAATCCACGGGAATATGCAACACTCAAGCCGCCATCCAATGACAATCCGACCATGCTGAGCTACCGTCACGCCTTTCACGCCGGCAATCACGCCGATGTGCTGAAGCATTTTGTGCTCGTCCAGCTGTGCCGCCATCTGGGACAAAAAGACAAGCCGTTCTGGGTCATCGACACCCACGCGGGTGCGGGACTCTATGAGCTGGACACGGGCTATGCGACCCAACTGAAGGAATACGAGGACGGGGTCGGCAGGCTGTGGACACGCCCGGATCTGCCCGCTGCGCTGGCCGACTATGTCGACCTGGTGCGCGCCTGCAATCCCGGCGATACCCTGCGTTATTACCCCGGCTCCCCCTGGCTGGCCCTGCAGACCTTGCGTCCGCAAGATCGCCTGCGCCTGTTCGAGCTCCACAGCAGCGACAGCAAAATCCTGCAGGACAACTTCAAGGATCAGGGCCGGCAGGTCAGCATCAGCCCCGGCAACGGCTACAACGCCCTCAAGGCCTTGCTGCCGCCCCCGCCGCGCCGCGCGCTGGTGCTGATCGATCCGCCCTACGAAACCCGCGACGATTATTCGAATGTCATAACGGCATTACAAGAAGGTCTGACCCGCTTCGCCACCGGCACCTATGCAGTCTGGTATCCGCAACTCGCACGCCAGGAGGCCCGGCAATTGCCCGACAAGCTCAAGCGCCTGCCCATCCGGAACTGGCTGCACGTGACGCTCTCCGTTCACACCCCGTCAGCGGACGGCTTCGGCATGCACGGCAGCGGCATGTTCATCATCAATCCGCCGTGGACCCTGCATCAAATGCTCGAAGGCATCATGCCCTATCTGGTTCGGGTACTCGGGCAGGATGCCGGGGCCGGTTTCACGCTGAGCCAAGAAGGGGAATGAGCTTCAAAAATGCCAGCGATACGGAGTGTGGATTATGCGACCCGTCATCTCGCACCGACACCCCTGCTCGCCCGCATCTCATACAAGCCGACCACCAGCGGAATAATCAATACCGCGGCATTCAGGCCCAGCACCGCCAGCCAGCCGCCGTGCCGCCAGGCATAGCCGCTGGCGGTGATGCCGGCCGCGCCGCCGCTGTAATAGAACAGGATGTACAGCGCATTGCCGCGCCCCCGGCTCGAAGTGAGCCGGCTGTTCAACGCGCCCGACGCGGCCGCATGGGTAGTGAAGAATCCGGCGCAACTGCCCAGCAGAGCAACCACCAGCACCGGCAGGCTTGGCACCAGCAGTCCGGCCAGCGACACCCCGAACAGCAGCGCGCCTGCCACCAGGGTGGGGCCACTGCCGAATCGGTTGGCTAGTCGCCCTGCCAGCGGCCCCATCACGGCTCCGATCAGGTATGCCGTATAGAGAAACGTGATCAGGTTGGTCGACGCCGAGATCGGCGGCTCGCTCATGTAAAAGGGCAGGAAGTTGAAGGTCGCGGAAAACACCCAGAATGCGCCGAAGCCGACGATGAACATGCGCAGCACCGGCCAGGAAGCGAGCAAGGCAAGGAAGCTGACCTCACCTTCCGGATGATGGGGCCGCGCCCTCACGCCAGGCAGCCATCGCGCTGCCGCCAGGGTCGCAATGATCAGCAGCACGGCAGCACTGACGAAGGCGTAGCGCCAGTGCAGCGGCGGGTGCAGAAAGCCGCCCAGCAGACGGCCGCCGAGGCCGCCTACCACCGTGGCCGACACATACGCCCCCATCGCCACGTTCAGGCGCGCCACCGGCAGGCTGTTGGCCAGATAGGCCGCCACGCAGGTGGTCAGGGCCGGGATGAACAAGCCCTGGGCAAAGCGCGCAGCGACCAGCAGCGAGAAGCTCTCGGTCAGCGCAGCCAGCAACCCGGCCAGCGCCACCATCGCCCCGCCGACCAGGATCAGGGGGCGCAACGGATAGCGGTCGCCCAGGCTGCCAAACAGCAGGTTGGATATCGCAATGCCCAAAACCGTCGCCGACACCGTCAGCGACGCGCCCGCCGCATCGACGCCGAACTCGTCTGCAAGCACGGGCAATACCGGCTGCGTGAGGTAGATGTTGGTGAATGCCGCAGCAACCAGCCCGAAGATCAGAAGTTGGGTCGTACTGAGGGGACGGCCGATGCTTGGCATGGGAGACGGTGGGTGGCTGGAGGTCCGTGGAGTGGCGTCGGTGGTCGTGCAGCGGTCCGCGAGATTTTCAGGACATTCTATAGGCTGCCGCTATTCATCTGGATTCTTTGCGCGGGTCCAGCGATGGCAGGACTCCTAGCCAATCCAAATCGGATCGATGATCGTCTTGTTCGGTCATTCATGGTCCGCCAAAACAGGACACCCATTAATGTCCGCTTACCAGGCTGCCAAATTAGTGCTTTCGACCCTGAGCAGCCTCTCGCAGTGTGTTGCATCCACCGGTTGAATTCGCAAGCGTTAAGCACACCTTCGCAACCAGGGGACTTAAGATTCCAAACAGGAATAAATAATAGGCTCAGTAACCACAATACAAAACGGCGACAGAAGTCGCCGTTCTTTTCCTGGTGAATGGCTATTAGGTCTTTTTGCGACGAGCGAAGCCCATACCGGCCAAGCCCAAACCGAGTAGCGCAAGGGTTGCGGGTTCAGGCACATTTTCTGTAAGAGGGGTCATTGTTCCGGTAAATTGGCCGTCATCCGTAAAGGTCAAACCGGTGATGAATGCTGTTGCGTTGTTCGGGTCGAGGCCCGCAGAGGTTTCTATGCCTTGAATCTGGAAGCGGTCAACACCTCCAGATGCGAACATATTTTCAATTCCGCCAGTCAAAAATTCCGCTGTAAACAAAGTTAAATCCATCCCAAAGAAGCAGATCAAACAGGTTATCGCCGATAAACCCGTTGGCAATACGAAACCGAGGCGAAGCCTTCGGATCGCCCGCGCCAATCATGTACGTGTATCCCGTTGCAACAAGCGGATCGATGAATATCCGAGTGCCCCCAATAATATTGATGACTTGTTGAACTCGTAATAAGGCGTTGCCCCGGGAACCAGTGTACGCAGAAATGGCGCTCAATCGCTCCGTTGGGGGGTGAACCTGCCGATAAACGCAGCGAAGTCGAAAAACGCTCGGGACTCGCTGAGGATCGTGTGGTGTTCTGAATGTTCCTGCCCGGCAAGTCGTTCCGAGCATCGAGTAAATTTATTTCGATAGAGTAAATACGCCCCTGTTGTAATTGCTGCGTTGAATTCGGATCATTCGCGTTCACCGAGAAGCTTGTCGTGCCCGCGGAGAACGTTTTCGTGTAGATGACATTGGCACATACCACTCCCGCCAACCCCTCCGGTTCCGACAAATTCTGTCGTATCTCGAATCCGATTTGGACCTTCATCCGGAGCAAATGTACTCAGGTATGGTCCAGTTGAAGCGTTGGCGGAGCACCATTTCCGGTGCATCGTCACACTGTTGGCAAATGGTACAACCGAAGCCCCAACAATATTAGGCGTAACTACCTGAGCGGTATCAATGCCATTCAGAAAATCTGAGGCTGTCGATGCCCCAGTTCCTGCCTGGTACCCGCGACAAAGCCACGCAGCGCTATAGCGCGCGCAAAAAAAATCTGGCGCCACATCGAATGGAAAGAAATTTAAATCCAGTGTTGCTGCCCCACGGCTAGCAGTCCCTGTGGTTCCATTATCTCCATTTGGGATTACGTCGTGAGCACCAAATACCTCTCTTACGCCTGTGGCAATGCCCGCCGAATTATTGGAAACATTATCAACATAATTGAATGGATTAGTTACAGTGATTGGAGTTGCCATCACAGTGTTGCTCACTATCCCAATTAACAATGCAGAGATTGCCATGAGGCTTTGTTTACTTGAATTTGACATGGTTAATTCTCGATTCTTGAAATCTTTCACGTGGAATATCCCAATTAGATATTCCAGAATTGCCATGCCTGTGTGATGCCTCCCTAGTGCAATATGCTAGGAACTTATTTCAAAGCATTTAATGTGCCGGAAAATTATCACTAATGTAATCAGAGCACTAACGTGTGACAGCCCTATTAGATGTAAAAATTACCGACAATATCTGGCCTACCAATTTGGCCAACCTAGAGTTACAGTTTTGTTGAGAACCGTCTCGATTTCTTGCACCTGCTATAGAGCCATCCGATTGAACACAATCGCCAATCAGCCTTGGATCTTCGTCTGACGGCTCATGGCCGGTAGCACCCGTTCGAAGCCAGACCTTTAAGCAGGCATTCGTGGACTGTCAGTAGCCGAGACGGGGACAGGATCGGCCAAACGCCAACCTTGGAACGCCAAAGTCCTGTTTACAGTCGCAGGAGAACCTGCCCTGGATAACATTCAGTTCAGATGGTGGCGGCTTTCCGGAGTCACCGCCCAACTGCTACCTTCGTTCAACGCATGGTCAAGTGACCTGATGGTCACCCGTCTGGCGGGTGGGGGCATCGATAACCTTTCCTAACCGTCCCGCCGGTCGTCCCCCCGCTGGCCGTAATGCTTGAAGCGTTCCAGTACCGCGTCCATTTCCGCATCGTCCAGCAGCACGGGCTCGCCCATCAGCGTTGCGCGCCAGTATTGCGCGCAGAGTTCTTCCACCTCCACCGCCAGAGACAGGGCGGCATCGAGGCTAACGCCCACGGCCACCTGGCCATGGTTTGCCATCAGGCAGGCACGGCGGTCCTGCAGCGCAGCCAGAACCGCGTCAGACAAGGCCTGGGTGCCGAAGGTGGCGTAGGCGGCACAGCGGATGTCCTTGCCGCCCGCGGCAGCGACCATGTAGTGAAAGGCCGGGATGTCGCGGCGCAGGCACGCCAGGCTGACCGCGTGGAGCGAATGCGCGTGCACCACGGCTTCGACTTCGGGCCGCGCGCGATAGATGTCACGGTGGATGCGCCACTCGCTGGAGGGCCTGAGGCTGCCGCTCGACTGCCCTGCCATGTCCACGACCACCATCTGATCGGCTTGCAGCGTGTCGTTGGGCAGCCCGCTGGGCGTGATGAGGAAGCCTTCGCCCAGCCGGATGCTGACATTGCCGGAGGCGCCCTTGTTGAGGCCCTGGCTGACGGTTTGTCCGGCTGTCGCGGCGAGGGCGGCCCTGCGTTCGGGTTCGCTCATGCCTGCCTCCTCATGCCGCCCGGCTGCCGCCACCCCCGGTTTCTGGATAGTGTTGCCTCAGGCCTTCACGGGTGGCCGGGCAGACGCCGCGTTCGGTGATCAGCCCGGTGATGAATCGCGCGGGGGTAAGGTCGAAGGCGGGGTTGGCCGCCGCGCTTTGCGCGGGGGTGAGGCGCACGCTCATCACCACGCCATCCTCGGCCTGACCCGGGATATGGGTGACTTCGGACGCGGCGCGTTCCTCGATCGGGATGCCGCTGCCGTCGGCCAGCCGCCAGTCGATGGTGGGACCGGGGACCGCCACGTAGAACGGCACGCCGTTATCGTGCGCGGCGAGCGCCTTGAGATAGGTGCCGATCTTGTTGGCGATGTCGCCGTTGGACGCCGCGCGATCCGCCCCGACGATGACGAGGTCCACCTGCCCGTGCTGCATCAGATGGCCGGCGGCGTTGTCGGCGACGACCGTATGCGGCACGCCATGCTGCGCCAGTTCCCAGGCGGTGAGCGCTGCGCCCTGGTTGCGCGGCCGCGTCTCGCTGACCCACACATGGACCGGAATGCCGGCATCGTATGCCGTGTAGACCGGGGCCAGCGCGGTGCCCCAGTCGACCGTGGCCAGCCACCCGGCGTTGCAGTGGGTCATGACATGGACGGTGCGCGGCGACTGTTCGTGTCGCCACCTGATGAGTTCCATGCCGTGGCGACCGATCGACTGGTTGAGCATGACGTCCTCGTCGCACAGCGCGGCGGCCTCGGCCCAGGCCGCGTCCTGCCGCTCAGCCGCGGCAAGCGGCGCGAGGCAGGCATGCATGCGCTCCAGCGCCCAGCGCAGGTTGACCGCCGTGGGGCGGGTCGCCAGCAGGCGGGAACAGGCCGATTCCAGGCGGCTTTCGGAAGCATCTTCTGCCAGCGCCAGCGCGACACCATAGGCGGCGGTGGCGCCGATCAGGGGCGCACCCCGGACACGCATCACGGAGATGGCTTCGGCCGCGTCTTCGAGCGTATGCAGGGTGCGGAATGCCAGACGATGCGGCAGCAGGGTCTGGTCGATGATTTCGACACCGCGCTGGCCGGGCAGCGGGCGGATGGTTCGGGTGGGCGTGCCGTGTATGTTCATGCGAAAACCAGTGATGCGAACGAAAGCTAATGTATCACTGCCGCGGCAGCGGCAGACATCGACACGTCGAACACGCAGGCGGGCTGCGCTTTATCCCGCGGCTAGCCTATGGGAATCCTGAACAAGTCCTTCGACAAGCTTCCCTCGGCAGGCTCGGGGCGAACGGTACTCATGTTCAATTCGTGCCGGATCAAAAGAGACCCGCTTCAGAACCAGAACGCGGTGTTCTTCATCAGGAACTCGATGTGCGGCATGTAGTGGGTGCCGTCGCAGGAAAACGTGACGCTCACCATGCCGTTGAAAATGTTGATCGTGGCCATGCGCAGGTAGAACGTCGGATCGGTCAGGCGCAGGGTCTGCAGGGTGTCCAGGATCCGTCTGATGTCGTTCTGCGGAATCGCGGCATCGACCGGATAGGCGCGTGACGGATAGATCAGGCAGATGTCGGGGTCGTTCAGCGCCTCGGCGTCCAGAATGCGGTAACGGTAGGGATCGTCAATCGTCCACAGCGTGGCCTGGCTGCTGGAAAAATGAACCTGGCATTGAAACACGCCGCGTTGCGTCAGCAGTTCTTCCAGAATCGTCAGCGCCTGATCGATGCTGGCATCCATCGGGCTTTCGACGCGGCATTGCTGGAACACCCCGCCGCGAATCGCCGGATCGCCCTTCACCTGGCGCCAGTAGCCGGGCTCCTCGTAGAGCTCGGCGGTCACCGGCAGATTGCGCAGGTCGAAATCGGCACCGAGAAAGCCCAGGGTGGCGCTGTCGCGGGTCACGACCTGGAGCGCGGTGAGCGAAGGCCGATGCCGGTTCAGGCTGATGTAGGCATCCGAGAGCAGAAACCCCCAGTTGGGGACCGCCTCCTTCATGTAGGGGCGTTGCGAGCGGTCGCGCCCAAGGTGTCCTGGATCGACTCCCGCCTGGCTGATGGTATTGCAGACTTGAACCCCGTCGGTTCCCACGCAGTACAGGAAGGAACAGTGCGGGATGCTGGAGAAGTGCTCGGCGAGGATCGCATCCAGCGCGTCGCGATTGCCCCATGCCGGTGCGCAATGCCCCGCCAGCTGCCCCAGTGGCTCGCGCAGTGTGTGCGCCAATGTCTCGCGTTGCAGGTAGATGCTGTCTTTCCATGAAATTTTCATGAAGTTTCGACCTTCGTACGGAAATGAAATGTCCTCGCTTCGGTTGAAGCGAAAAGGATGCCCGCTATGCGGACAGCAACTTTGAGAGAGGCGGCTTTCAATAGTTCGGACAGCACCAGGAGCGGGGACGGCGTGCCGATGCCGCCTGTCTGTGGACGCATTTCGTCACGGGTTCCATCGATGTCCAGTGCCCTTCACGCTGCAAGTCCCCCAGCATCCTCCCGGCGCGCGGCGAAGCATGCCAGAGCGCCCGGTCAGAACTATTGCAGACACCGGGCCGCGCGCAAGGCGCACGGGACCGCGCGTGATCGTGTCGAAAAGCCTGGGTACAGCTTTGCTGATCGCTGGCTCGCAGTCCGGCGGAAACACGCCCAATGCATCGATCCGGGACGGGTCTGCGCAACAGGCACGAGGGGGCCAACCATTACGACTTTCGAATATTTTGTTATTCTTATGGTTGAAACGCAGCACGCAGGGGCTCGATCCGTTCGATCGGGCTTTTCTCAACCAACCACAGGATCAAACCTATGAAAGCCAATGCTCTCCTTCTCACCCTCGTTCTATCCCTTGGAATGGCAGCATGCGGCCAGAAACAGGAGCCAGAAAGCGCTGCCATGACAGAAACGGCCACACCCGCCGCTCCCATGGTAGCGACGCCGGCTGCACCAGAGAGCACTGAAGCCACTGCAGGCGCGGGTGACACTGTCGATGCGCAAGCTCTTTACGCATCCAAGTGTGCAAGCTGCCACGGCGCAATGGGACAAGGCGTTGCCGACAATCCCAAGCTGGCAGGCCTGAGCGGCGCCGTCATCGAATCGAGCCTGAAGGACTACCGCGACGGCAAGCAGCGGGGACCCAAGACCCCCATCATGGCCAGCATGGCAAAACCGCTGACGGACGCGCAAATCTCCTCTCTGGCTGGCTACCTGGGCGAGTAAGACCTAACGCTGCAATGGAGGCTTTCCATCTGGACATCCACAGGCGCCCCACTCGTCACATCGGACCTGCCAAGGCAGTTCCGGCAGTGGGCAGGTGATGATTCATTCCGCAAAGCCATGCGCCAGGCAACCCTTCGCTCGCAAACATGGTCGTTGCCCAGGCGGCTAGTCCAGGCGATCCAGTTCCAGATAAGCGCCTGGCTTCAGGCAGCGCGTCTTCGACCGGCCCTTGCCCCGATCGCCGTCGATCAGCACCACGGCTTTGTCCGCCCCGACGAAGGCCAGCCCTTCGGAGGATTCGGGCAGGTTATGAACGATACGGGGATGGAGTCGGGCATCGGGCTGCAACTCCCCCAGCCTGAGCTTCCAGAGCACGAAGTTGTTGTCGGCATCGCCCGGCCCGCCCGCGATTCCCCACAGCCAGTCGCCGTCCAGCGTCAGTTCCCGCACGCCGCGTCCACCCAGGTCCAGCAGCACGGCCTGGTCGAATACGAGCACGTCCGGGCGTTCCAGGCGCAACAGCACCGCCCAGGTCTTGCCATCGAGCGTCACCAGGGGCGAGCGCAGGCCGACCCACACCCTGGCCTCCCCTGCTGGCCCGGGAATCGCAACCGCGCCTTCGATGTTGAATGCGGCGGCCGCTTCGCAGGCGGATGTGTCTTGCTGCTTCGCGGCGCTGTCGGCCCGGGCCTCGGCATGATCGATCGCCGCGCCGACCGCCCGCAGCACCGGGCTGGATGCGGCATTGCGGCCGAGCAAGGCGGCGGCGCTCAACTCGGGGGTGACGGAAAGGCTGCCCTGCAGGGGCGGAGGCTTGCCCCAGTCCTTCACCAGCATGAGCCGCCTGCGTGATTCCCTGACTGCGCACGCACTGTTCCGGCTATGCGAGCCAAGCAGCAACACGGTCCTGTCATCCAGCTTCGCCATCGACTCGATGTCGTCCACGCCGCCGTTTCCCAGCCTGATCTGCCGCATCGACCCGACATCCGGCCGCCCTCCGGCGAGCCCGAAGAGGAACAGCGCTTCTGCCGTTTCGTTGTCGCCCGCCAGCAGACAACTGCCGGGCTGGCCGATGCAGGGAACGACCAGCGCGGCGGAGGGTTCGCACAATGGATGGCGCAAGGGCATGGTCGGGCCGGCCGCGAGCACGCAAGCGTTGACCAGCAAGCCCATGCCGACAAGGATCAGGCGGGAAAGCGACATTGGCGGTGGATTCCTCGGAGAATTCGGCAATCTAAAGATATCGTTCAAGGCGCCGGGTTGGGAAACCGAAGGTGGATCCGCTCGATGTCCGCCAGCAGTTCGTGGGAAAGCGTGCCCTCGGCGGCGGCGATGTTTTCGCGCAGCTGCGCCATCGTCGTGGCACCGATGATCGTGGCGCCGACGCACCCGCGGCCATAGGCGAACCCCAAAGCCAGCTGGATGGGTGTGAGGCCGTGACGCTGTGCGAGGTCTGCGTAGGCGGCCACTGCCGGCGTCGTATTCGGCTTGCCGTAGCGGCCGGCGAATCCTGGGAACAGGTTCACCCGGCCCGCTGTCTTCGGATCGTGCAGGTACTTGCCGGAAAGGAGGCCGAAGCCGAGCGGCGAGTAGGCCAGCAGGCTGATCCTTTCGCGGTAGCCGATTTCGGCCAGGCCGTTCTCCCATGTCCGGTTGAGCAGGCTGTAGGCATTCTGCACCGACACCGGACGCGGCAGACCCAGTGCGTCGGCAAGCCGCAGCACCGTCATCACCCCCCAGGGCGTTTCGTTGGACAGCCCCCAGTGACGGATCTTGCCGGCCTTGATGAAGCCGGCCAGCACGCCCAGGGTTTCCTGCAGCGGAACAGTCGCGCGCTCTTGTTCCGGGTCGAAATGAACCTGGCCGAACATGGGCACATTGCGATCCGGCCAGTGCAGCTGGTAGAGGTCGACGTAGTCCGTCTGCAATCGTTGCAGCGACCCGTCCAGCGCCTGCTGCAGGTTGGCCTGGCTGAAATGGAGCTGCCCGTTCCTGATCCAGTTCATCGCTCGCCCGGGGCCGGTAGCCTTGGTCGCCAGGATGATGCGGTCGCGCGGCTGATGCCTGAGCCAGCTGCCCACGAAGCGTTCGGTCTGCCCCGTCGTTTCCGCCCGCGCCGGCACCGGATACATCTCCGCGCTATCGATGAAGTTGATTCCCTGGCCCAGCGCAAGGTCCAGTTGCGCATGCGCATCGGCTTCGCTGTTTTGCTGGCCGAAGGTCATGGTGCCCAGACAAATCTTTGGGACGACCAGATCGCTGTTGCCGAAACGTGTTGTTTTCATGTGGATGGGGTGACCTCAAATCCTGCAATCCTGCATTGCGCACCGTTGACGCTGCCTCATACGCTTTGCGCGCCTGCTGCCCGATCCGGGTCCTCGTTGCACGCCTGGGGAGAGCGTGCAAAGCGCGCTCCCCTCTTTGTTTATGGGACAAGCGGCGAACGGTATAAGCTTTGCAAAATACAACAAAGGGGGTTGGGATGGAATGCTCGACAGGCATCGGTCAGGCTTGCATCCGTCGATGAGCCGCGCCCGCGTGGTGGCGCTGACGCTGATCGCCCTGGTCGCGTTTGCGGCCAACTCGATCCTCTGCCGCCTGGCGTTCGAGCGTTCCGACATCGACCCCGCGAGTTTCACCTCGATCCGGCTGCTGTCCGGCGCGCTGGCCTTGTGGCTGATCGTTGCGCTGCGCCACTCGACGAACGGGATCGGCGGCAGCTGGCCGTCGGCGGCCGCGCTGTTCGCCTACGCCGCCGCGTTTTCATTTGCCTATGTGTCGCTGCATACGGGCGTCGGTGCGCTGCTGCTGTTCGGCTCGGTGCAGGCGACGATGATTCTCGCCGGGATGCGGGCGGGCGAGCGCCTGAACGGCAGACAGGGCGCGGGGCTGACGCTGGCGCTGGGCGGGCTTGGGTATCTCATGTTGCCGGGCCTGTCGGCGCCCCCGCTCGCGGGCGCGCTGCTGATGCTGGCAGCCGGTATCGCCTGGGGCGTGTATTCGCTGCGCGGGCGCGGCGCGGCCGACCCGCTCGGCGCGACCGCCGGCAATTTCCTGCGCGCGGCGTTGCTGGGGATCGGGCTGGCGGCCGCGGCGCTGCCATGGCTGCAGGTCGATGCCCCGGGTGCCGGCTACGCCGTGCTCTCGGGCGCGCTGACTTCCGGCGTGGGCTATGCCGTGTGGTACGCCGCCTTGCGCGGCCTCGCCGCCACCCAGGCGGCGACGGTACAGCTGAGCGTGCCGGTGATTGCGGCGGCAGGCGGCACCCTGCTGCTCGGTGAACCGGTTACGTTGAGGCTGGTACTGGCTTCGGCGGCCATCCTCGGCGGCATTGCGCTGGTCGTGCCGGGCAGGGCCTGCCAGTCCGGATCGGGCAAGCAGGAAGTCGGGGACTGAACTCCCTATTGCTGCTGCTTGGCCTGGGTCTTTCTCCACAACGCCATGAACGCGTTGGCGTCAAAGCCCATCATCTTTTCCGCCCCGACGGTGATGACCGGCACGCCGCTGCCGCCCAGTTGTTGGAATTTGGCGGCGCCATAGTCCGTTTTCTCCACGTCCCATTCGCGGTACGGCACCCCGTTCTGCCCGAAGAACGCCTTGGCACGCTGGCACACGCCGCACCATTCGGTCGTGTAGATCGTCACGCCGCCGTCCGCCCCGATTGCCTTGGTGACCTGTACCGGGCCGCTGAAGCTTTGCAGCTTGAGCCGGGTGGATTGGGCCGCAGGGGGCGGCGAATCACTGTAATGGATTTGACCCTGCGCGTCCGTCCATTTGTAGACGCCGGCGGAAGCGGGGAATGCCAGCAGCAAGGCGAGCAGAAGCAGGTGGGGATTCATGCCGGGAGAGTCAAATTTCACGCTTTGAAAGTCTGTCGAATCGCGCTGAGTTATGCCTTGCGCTTTTTGGCCCCGAGCTTGGCGTCGAATCTTTCCTTGTCGATCACGAAGCGTTCATGCCGCCCCCTGGAGATCAGGTCGATGCCATCGTGGGCCTCTACGGCAAAGACGAGCTTTCTGCCCTCGACCGCAATCAACTCCACGTTGGCGGTGACTTCAAGCCCCGGTGGCGTAGCCGCTTCGTGGCTGACATCGATGTGCGTCCCGACGGTTTGTTCCTGCGGCCAGTCGAGGTGGGGGTTGATCGCCTTGATGCAGGCCCACTCGAGGAAACCCACCAGGAAGCCGGTCGCAAAGACTTCCGGCATGGCCACGAACTCGTCCGACTCCGGATACAGCGCTGCAACGGTTTTCGATGGAGGCACCCTGAACGTGTGCGTGTACTGGATGCCGGGCTTCAAGGATTCCTTCATCTGTTTCACTTCTGGTGGGTCAAGCAGGGCCGGGGCGAACCTTGTTCAGTACGAAGGCGATTCTTCCAAAACATTCCCGCCCCAGTTCCGCAACATGCCAGCCCGGGTTGGATTGCCGCCATTCTCCAAACGCTTTCTGCTCGCCATGATTCGGGCTGCCGTTGAACTGAAACCACTCGTCGAAAATGACAACGGATCCATCACGAAAATAGGGGGTGCAAAAATCCAATGCGGTTTTTGCCGAGGCGTACAGGTCGCTGTCGATATGCACAACGGCGATATGCTTGAGCGCCAATGACTGGGCTGTTGCTTCGGTACAGGTCTCGTCGAAAAATCCTTTGACCAACCTGACCTGCTCAAGATTGACGTTATGTTGCTTGAGCAGGCCCATCACGACGTCTTCACCTGCCGAGTAGGTTCCCGGCTCAAAAAATGGCCGTTCAGCGTCCACTCCCGTCAACGCCGGCAGGCCTTCGAAACTGTCGAAGCCAATGAATCGCATGGACATGAAGCCATCCTTCACGGCGTTTCTTACCGTGTCCGGGTTTTTTGTGGCGTGATCCCAGGCGCCTTGCATGAATGCATCGAAGTGCCGCTTGGCACTCCAGTACGATGCGGAAAGACTGTTTCCGGTGAACACCCCGAACTCGAGATAATCGCCCCATAAGCCGGAAACACCGTACGCCTTATAAAACAGCTTGTTGCGCCAATACACCTCTTCTTCAAGCGCTTGAACACGAGATTCAAGCGTCAGCAGGCCGAGCATTCGTCTGAACTTGTTGCCGAGGCTCATGGTGTTCTCCGCATGTTGATGTTGAAAACGGCGCCGGTTTCCATGGTATCCGAAAGAAAGCACCCGCACTTTCTGCTGCAATTCGCGGAGGCCGATCACCATCGACAAGAATCCGGTCCGACCCATTCAGCAGTCTGGTTTTCCTGCAAATGACCTGTCTTGACGTAGATCGCGCAGCCCGGCCGATTGTAGGGTTGATGACGGCCCATGTGCGGACTGCGGATCCAGGTGCCCGCCGGGTAGCTGCCGTTTCGAGGACGACACCCACCCTCACATCAGTATTCGTCATCGCGCCCTGACTACCGGAATATCCTGGCTTTCAGACTCAGGAAGGCATCTGATCCAATTTTTCCATCATGGTGTATAGAAGTAGTAGGAGGGCTGGGTTAACGATCAGTCCTTCAGAAGGATGCTCCGATCCCATTTTCCCATCAAGGAGAAGCACTATGCCCCATGCACGCCATGCAATCTTCGTCGCCTTGTTCACGGCCACATCAGTCCTGGCACAAGGCGTGTTTCCGCAAGCACCCGTGAATCTCAAGGAGGCGGAGGCCCAAGGGCTGCAACGCCTGGGTATGGAGGACCTCAAGGCATTGCTGCCCGGAACCCTCGAAGGGACAAAGCTGAAAAGAATTTTCAAGCCGGATGGCAGTTACCAGTTCCTCAAGGGCGCCCAGGACTACAGAGGTTCATGGCGCTTCGATGAAGGGAAGAATGCCTACTGCCTCGACGTGTACAAGAAGAAGGACAGAGAGAAAGCCTGTTACGCCGTATTCCGCGCTGCGGAGGGGAATTACTACTTCGACTACGAAATTGAGGTCGGCTTTCACTCTCACACCTGGACACCTGCCAAGACAGAGTGAATGGCGCTTGCGGCTGGGGCCAACGGCCCCTACTGCTATAGACTGTCGTTTTGATTTTCCGCTCGCCATTGTTATCTCGAGTTGCGGAAATCGTTTATTCCGAAAACAATCCGAAGCTGCCCCAAAGCCCCACGCATACAGCAGAACAGCAGAACAGCATGAGCCACAACAGAAAGCGCGTCGTCGTGATGGGCGCCAGCAACAAACCCGATCGCTACTCGAACAAGGCGGTTCGCCTGATGCTGGAACATGGCCACGAGGTGATTCCGGTCCACCCCAGGCTCGACGAGGTCGAGGGCCTGAAGGTCGTCCACCGTCTGGACGAGATCAGCGGCACGGTGGACACCCTCACCCTGTACGTCGGTCCCGATGCCTCCAGTGCTGCCACCGATGCCATCCTCCAGCTCCACCCCGGGCACGTCATCTTCAACCCCGGCAGCGAAAACACCGACCTCGAAACGCGCCTGGACCAGGCCGGCATCGCCCATGAGCATGCCTGCACGCTGGTGCTGCTGAACACCGGACAATTCTAGGCAAGCAATTCGAGCCTGGCACCTTATTTCCGACCTGTTCTATTTGGTCGCCCAGGAAGCAAGCCGCGACCGAACGGGTGCCCAGGCTGAACTGGGTGTCATCACCACATTGATCGAGGCTTCCTGCTCCGCGCCGCCGAAGCGAATGTCCACCTCGATGCGGCCGCCCTGGACAATCCGGCAGGTCGTGCATGGCAGCCAGCGCTCGGCCATCAGGACCGGGCCGCCCCGGCACGTCTCGGGGGTGTCCACCGCCAGTTGACGGCATTGGGCATCGGACACCAGGCTGTAGTGCATGCCGCGCCCCTCCAGCAAAGTTATGACCGATGACAGCGAATGGCCGCGCGCCAGTTCGGCTTTCAGCGCGGCCACTTCCCGGCCGGCTTCTTCATCGCACAGGGTGGCCGTGGCGGCCAACGCGCCAAGCAGCGCAACGGCCAAAGCCGCCAGTATCAGGGCGAGACGTTTCATTCGATCCGATCAATCATTCGAGGCTGTTCCCTTTGAATTCTGGAAAATCACTCCGCAGCCATGCCCTTTAGCCATGCAAGACCTCCCTGTTCTCACCTGCCAGGCGCAAGTATAGGAGGCGAGGGAAACCATGGCGAAAGCGCGAAGCAGGCCCGGAGTTTGGCATAATGCGCAGCCTGTAGTTTTCACTCGTCGGCCTCGCGACACGGCGGCCGATTCATTCTGTAGATCGAACCATGCTGCCTTCCATCGAACACCGACTCGCCGCCGAGATTGCGGCCAAACCTGCGCAAATCGCCGCGGCCATCGCCCTGCTCGACGAGGGGGCGACGGTGCCGTTCATCTCGCGCTACCGCAAGGAAGCGACGGGCGGCCTGGACGACGCGCAACTGCGCCTGCTGGAAGACCGGCTGCGCTATCTGCGCGAGCTGGAAGACCGCCGCGCGACCATCATCGCGTCGATCACCGAGCAGAACAAGATGACGCCCGAACTCTTGAAGGCGATCTCGCTGGCCGAGGACAAGACGCACCTGGAAGACCTCTACCTGCCCTACAAGCCGAAGCGGCGCACCAAGGTGCAGATCGCGCAGGAGGCAGGGCTGGAACCGCTGGCCGACGCCCTGCTGGCCGACCCGATGCTCAATCCCGACGAGGAGGCGGCGCAGTATCTGCGCGAGCCCTTCACCACCGAGCAGGGCGACAACCCTGGCGTGGCGGACGCCAAGGCCGCGCTCGACGGCGCACGGCAGATCCTGATGGAGCGCTTTTCCGAAGACGCGGGCCTGCTGCACTGGCTGCGCGACTACGTGCTGGAACACGGCGTCGTCGAATCGAAGGTGCGCGAAGGCAAGGAAGCGGCGGCTGAAAAATACGCCGACTACTTCGACTATTCCGAATCCCTCACCACCCTTCCCTCGCACCGCGCGCTGGCGCTATTCCGCGGCCGGCGCGAGGACATGCTCGACGTGCGGCTGCGGCTCGACAGCGAGGCGGAGCGGCCCGCCTGGAGCGCGCCGCACAACCCCTGCGAGGCGCGCATCGCCAGCCGCTTCGGCATCCAGGACCTGAGCCGCCCCGCCGACCACTGGCTGATGGACACGGTGCGCTTCACCTGGCGCGTGAAGAGCTTCATGCATCTGGAACTGGAATTGATGGGCGCGCTGCGCGATCGCGCCGAGACCGACGCCATCCACGTCTTCGCGCGCAACCTCAAGGCCCTGCTGCTGGCCGCGCCGGCCGGGCCGCGCGTGACGATGGGGCTCGACCCCGGCATCCGCACCGGCGTCAAGGTCGCGGTGACGGACGAGACCGGCAAGGTGCTCGACACCGCCACCGTCTATCCGCACCAGCCGAAGAACGACTGGGACGGCTCGCTGCACACGTTGGCCAAGCTCACCGAGAAGCATCGCGTCACGCTGATCGCCATCGGCAACGGCACCGCATCACGCGAAACCGACAAGCTGGCGCGCGACCTGATCAAGCTGCGTCCCGAACTCAAGCTGACCAGCGTGGTGGTGTCCGAGGCCGGCGCGTCGGTGTATTCGGCGTCCGAATTCGCCTCGCACGAACTGCCCGACCTCGACGTCTCGCTGCGCGGCGCGGTCTCCATCGCGCGCCGCCTGCAGGACCCGCTGGCCGAACTGGTGAAGATCGACCCCAAGTCGATCGGCGTCGGCCAGTACCAGCACGACGTCAGCCAGTTCCAGCTGGCACGCTCGCTCGAGGCGGTGGTGGAGGACTGCGTCAACGCCGTCGGCGTCGACGTCAACACGGCGTCGGTGCCCCTGCTGGCGCGCGTTTCCGGCCTCTCCAACAGCGTGGCGCAGGCCATCGTTTCTTTCCGCGAATCCACCGGCCGCTTCGCCAGCCGCACGCAACTGCTCGACGTGCCGCGCCTGGGCGCGAAGACCTTCGAACAGGCGGCAGGATTTTTGCGCATCATGGACGGCGACGATCCGCTCGACGCCTCCGCCGTCCACCCCGAATCGTATCCTCTGGTGCAAGCGATCCTCGCCGACATCCAGCAGGACATCAAAGCCGTGATCGGCAACGGCAGCCTGCTGAAGTCGCTCAATCCGGCGAAATACAGCGACGAGAAATTCGGCATCCCCACCATCAGCGACATCCTCAGGGAACTCGAAAAACCCGGCCGCGACCCGCGCCCCGAGTTCACCACGGCCAGCTTCAGGGACGGCGTGGAGAAACTCGCCGACCTCAAGCCCGACATGATCCTGGAAGGCGTCGTCACCAACGTCGCGGCGTTCGGCGCGTTCGTCGACATCGGCGTGCACCAGGATGGCCTGGTCCACATCTCCGCCCTCGCCAACAGCTTCGTCAAGGACCCGCACAGCGTGGTCAAGGCCGGGCAGATCGTGAAGGTCAAAGTGCTCGAAGTGGACGCGAAGCGCAAACGCATCGCGCTGACGATGCGGCTGACGGATGCGGCGGAGAAGACAGGTGAAAAGCCCCAGGCGGCCCAGCGGCCGCAGCGCGACGCTCGCGGCCAAGGCAAACCGGCGGGCGGCAAGCCGAACCGCGCGCCTGCTTCAGCGCCGATGGGGGGCGCCATGGCGGCCGCGTTCTCGAAGCTGAAGGGGTGAGGCAGGTTGCCTGCATGGCAAGGCAAGACCCCGAAGACTCGCCATGCACGATCAGCCGCGCTTCTCCTTGAACATGGGCTTGAACTCTCGCCCGAAGCAGGTGAAGTAGCGGGAAAAGCCTTCGTAATACTCAAGGCGCAATACCTGGATGGCAACGATGGTGCCTTCCAGCACCAGGATCACGACGTTGCCCAGCACCAGCGTGACAATCCGTCCCACGGTACCCATTTCGGCGCTCAGCGTGGAGATCGCCAGGGCCAGGGCGACGTGGCTGATCGAGAAGGCGGCCAGCCGCATGAACGACAGCGTATGGGTGAAGTCGCTGAATACTGACTCCAGACTTGCCATGAGGCTGAGCAGGAACCGGTCGGGGGTGTTCTTGAGTTTCGCACAGCTGTAAACCAGCACCATCAGAAAACCGGCCAGCGCCGTCAGCGCTGCAGGCAGGACATAGGGCCTCTCGGTATAGGCCAGCAACACGGCCGTCAAGCCGCCCAGATAAAGCAGCAAGCCCGCCATGCCGCTCGAATCGAACAGGGCCACCGACCAGTTGCGGGCGACGATGCTGTTGCGGATGGTGATCAAATGGGTTGCCACAAGAAACACCACTCCCCACACCAAGGCGGCCTGGAGCATGCGCACTGGGTCGGACAGAGGCGAGATCCAGAGCGGCGCGATGATTGCCTCATGGCCGAAAACGCTGCCGTAAGCAAAGCCGAACAGGACCGAGGCACCGCCGGCCGCGAACACCAGGGGGCGGAAGCGTTTCATGCCCCGGCGCAGGAAAGGGGCCGCCAGCATGATCACCAGGCCATGGCCCACGTCGCCGAACATCATGCCGAACATGGCGGTGAAGGACAGGGTGAAGAACAGGGTTGGGTCGAAATCCCCGTAGCAGGGGGTGCCATAGCCCCGCACCAGTTCCACGAAAGGACCCAGCCAGTCAGGATAGTGGGGCCCGGAGGGCACCTCTTCCCGTTCCTCGAGTTCCGGCGGGCGCAGGTTCAGGTCAAAGGGGTCGCGCAGGGACTCGGCCAGCAGTGCGCGCAGGCGCCGGGCCTGGCGGCTTGGGATCCAGCCCCGGATCATGATCTTGCCGGAAGCAACCGCCACCGACTCGGTGGACATGCGCGCATACGGCTCAGCCAGTTGCAGGATGCGCTCGGCATGGGCCAGACGGTCGGCGATGCCGTCGTAGGCGTATTCATGGCGGGTGATCAGGTCGTCCACACGCTGCGTGATGCGGGCGCACTGGCTTTTCAGTTCCGCCTCCACAACCGGAGGCCGGTCCGAGAACTCCGGCGGCAGAACATATTCTTCCCACCCCTGCCCACTCAGCGCGCTCCGGGTGGCCTGGCATTGCGACTGCATGCAGATGGCCACCAGATAGGCACGACCCTCCAGGTGGCCGAACACCTCCAGCACCACGCCCATCGGCGTCACTTTGGCCTCCAGGTCAGCCAATGCAGCCTCCGGCACGGTGCCCACCAGCGTCTGGATCAGGCGCTTGGGCCGGGCCAGTTGCTTCAGGTCCACGCGCAAAGCCTTGAAGGGCTCCAGTTCCGCCAGCAGGGCCTGATCCTGTTTCAACTCCTGGTCGAAGCGGGCTCGGCTCGACTCGCACTGCTCGGCCACCTGCAGCAGTTCCGCCAACAGCGCATCGGTCTCCCGCAGTTGTTGCAAGGATGGCGCCTCGGTTGGAGACGATTCCAATTCCGACGCCGGCAGGTGCCCGAAGTGGGCGGCCAGTCGGGACAGCTTGGCGTGGGCCTGCTCATACGCCTCGCGGTAATGCTGGCCAGACTTGTTGTCGAGACCGTAGTCCCGCAGCAGGCTGCGCTCGGGGCTGAAAACACCATGCTTCGCCAACACGTAAGCCGCACGCGGGGCATCCTGCTCGCTCACCTCCAGTAACACATGCAGCATCTTCTGCGTCACGAACCCATCCCCCCGGCCTGTATCCCCATCCATGCAGTATCGCCGAAACCTGGAACGGCGCCAGCGGTTGCCTGCAAAGTCTCGGCGGGATAACGAATTCGAGTCCGGCCCCTATTTATTCCGGGAAAGCAACCCGGAACGGATCCTGTTAGCTCTAGAAGGAGTGCGGTCGGATCATTCCTGAATGGCTGGAGGGCAAGTCCAAACTACTAAGTTGCTAACCAGAATACAGTGGCCAGACCCCTACTGTTCGTGGCCAGACTCCTGAGAAGGCGCTGGCGCCCGGACAGGGAAACCGCTGACAAGAAAGAAAAAGCCCGTCCTATGGCAGGACGGGCTCGGGAGCCGCAACCATCACTGATGCTTGCGACGCAGGGTGAGGATCGTGCCCAAAACCAGCAGACTGGAGAGGACAATCATGCCCCACTCAGAAAGTGTAGGAATATTGGTTGGCGGCGCGGCAGCCCCAAGAACTGCTTGAAATGTGCCCGTAATTGTAGCGTCGTCAAAGACAAGTGTACCGGCGTTGGTGTCCACCGGTGTTCCGCTAGCCCACTGTAACAAATACCTTGTCGTGGTAACCGGGGCGAGAGAAGTCGACATGTCCCAAGCTAGAAAGGCTGGATCGCTAGCAGTATTGTACAGATCCCCTCCCGAAAGCCCGGACGAGCGGGACAGACCTACGCTGCCAGAACTTTTGTAGGTTCGCAAAGCAGTAGAAATTGTATAAGTCGTACCATTTATGGTCGCGCTGGTGGTGATATGGTCGACCTCTAGAACCCCCGTATCGACAATGTCATTTGTATCGGCAGACGCGGTAATCGTGAAATCTGCGTCGGTAAATGGGGCTCCCCCAATAGTGCCAGAGCCCGTGCCCGTGTAGATGTATGTAATGGGAGCAGCGCTAACGTTAAACGCCAGCAACAACAAGGAAAGGGAAATCCAGAATCGTGAGTTTTTCATATCAATCACCACAAAATTGAAATTAAACGTAACCGATCAAGCAGATGAACATCTATGTTGATTTAAAGGCCGCTATTGCTTCCTGAAAATTGAACCCGCGCACCAATTATGCTCAAAACTCGTGAAGAATGCGAATAGGGGGACAGGCCACGATGTGTGCCAGACACCGAAATCTCCCTTCTCACAGAATCATGGTCAGTCCTTGGTTGTTCTGCGCTGGATTGTTTAGCAAGCCATTTTTCACCAAAATGCCGCGAAATCGCGTATAATTCCCAACTTAACAAAGGCCGCCTGATATACAGGTGGCCTTTTTGGTTTTGGGCTTTCATATCAGCGACAGGGCACTATCGCCGATGTGGACTCTCCTTTCTTTTCACCCAGGAGGAAATCGAGATGCATACCAACACCAACACCCATACCGACACCATCATCAACTGCCTGAAACAGCACGGCCAATTGCTGGACCATGAGATCTCGGAGGAAACGGGCATCCCGCTCACATCGGTTCGCCATTCCTTGTCCGACCTGTCGGAGCGCGGCGAGATATCCCGCTGCAGCGTGACCCGCTTCAAGAGCGGCAAGCCCGTCAAGAGCTCGCTGTGCAGGATTGCCGGGTATACGCCTGCCTGGTCCACGCACAGGAAACCGGCCACGAAAACCAGCAACTAACCGATCCGGGGTTCGATCGAATACAGGCAAACAAAGGGCAGCCCAGGCTGCCCTTTGTGTTTCCGCGGCCGACCCATTCGGGGTGGCTGTCGTGTCACGGGGGTCATTCGGGGGAATGAGACCAAAGCTGATTTGCTGAGTGCTGAAACAATCCGGGGCGCTACTGCCAGGGCGTGCCGTACAGCCGCAGCGTGGCCTTGAGACCCTTGGCATTCTCAAGGGGAATCGCGACATAGGGCTTGCCCTGTTCGTCCTTCTTGCCTTCGGCGATCCTGTCCTCGGCATTCGACCAGCCGCTGTCGGCAAGGACATAGCCCACGCGCCATGATGCTTCGGGCGTATCCGGCGGGATCGCGTTGATCACGATGGTGTCACGGAACAGGTATTCGCCCGGCACATAATGGGCGTCTGCCGAGGACTCTTCCCCCCGGTAGGTCAGCATCGACACCGAGAGCTGAATCGAGAACATCATCTCCTTGGTGCGCTGGGGACGCCGCGACGTATCCATGAACACGGAGAACAGGGTGGGCTGTTTCGCCGCCTTCTGGAGCCTGTTTTCGTCGTCGAACAGATCGGCGCGCTGGCGCAGGATGGCGCTGTTGTTCGCTATCGTGCGGCGCGTCAGGTCGAAGTCCAGCGCGCCACGGGTCGCCACCGACACTTCGAAATAGTAGCCCACGCGGGTACCCAGCAGCCTGCGCACCAGGCCGATCGGCGGCAGCGGCAGCTCGTCCACCCACAGCACGCCTTCCACCCGCAGGTCGCCGAACAGGAAGCGCGTCAGGTTCTGAAAGCCCTCTTCCGAATTGACAATGCCGTACGCACCGCTGTGGCTGCGATGCACGTGCGCCCGCGGCGCGCCGTCCACGTAGGCGTTCTCAATCCGCACCAGGCCGTCGCTCAACTCCCCGGCCAGCAGGCGCGACGCGCCGCGCGCCACATCGTAGTCCTTGCTGTTGGTCCCCACCAGGCAGAAAAAACGCGCCGGATCGAATTTTCCGTCGAGCGAATTCGCGGCGGTTTTCTTGTCCTTGATTGCCAGATATTCGCGCATCCTGTCCCGGTTGAAGTTGTTCAGGTCCCATAGCCCGAAGAATCCCGGCACATTCTTGCCCGCCATCTCGATGCCCTTGTGCGGCGTGGCGTAGGTGAACACCTTGTCGACCAGCCTGCGCGCCTCGCTGCTTCCAAGCTGCGCGTTCTGCAGAAAGCAGCGGCAGACCAGCCCGCCCATGGAATGCGCCACCAGGTAGACCCTGAAATCGGCGGGCTTCATCTGGCCGCCGCTGCACACCTGATCGCGCACGCGCAGGATCAGCTCGCTCAGGCCCGCCGCCGCCTGTTCGACCGTGGGCACCTCGCCCGTGCCGAAGTCAGGATCGGCCACGTCGTAATAGCGGTGGATGATGATGCTCTCCGGTGCGATCTGCCCCGTTTCCAGTTGCAGGCCGTCCTGGTAGATGTCCTTGTAGCCCAGCTTCATCAGCCGCACGATGGGCGACTCGAAGAACACCTTGCGTACCGACCCGTTCCAGGCCTGGCGGGACTTGGTCGAGCCGTATTCCAGCCCCATGTACGGCGTCGAGGTCGTCTCCTCGATTTCCGTCCTGGTCATCGCGTAGCCGCGAACATAGATGATGGGATAGCGTTGCTGGGTCGACATGGCTCCCTCCCCTGGATCAGACACTGCATTCTAGTACGCCTGACGTAACGCACCTGCAGCCGCGCCTGACGCGCGCACGCCATGGCGTTGCGCCGGCTTACCCCGCGCCCAGCGCCCTCGCCCGCAGCTGTCCGCACCCGCCCTCGACGTCCTGCCCCGCGGAGTGGCGCAGCTTGGCGAGCACGCCGCGCCGGTGCAGGCTGCGCGCCATCTCCGCCGCCCGCTCCCAGCTCGGGCGGCGGAAGTCGAAGCCATCGATCCCTTCGGTGCTGTTGTAGGGAATCAGGTTCATCACCGCGTATTTGCCGGCCAGCAGGCGTGCAATTCCGTCCAGCTCGGCCTCGCTGTCGTTGATCCCTTCGAGCAGCGTCCACTGGTACTGGATCGGGTAACCGGTGCGACGGGCATAGGCCTCGCCCAGCACGACCAGTTCGGCCGGCGCGATGTCGGGCGCCTTGGGCAGCAGACGGCGGCGCAGGTCGGCATCGGTGGTGTGCAGGGAGAGCGCCAGCGCAGGCTTCACCGTGGATTGCGGCAGGCGCTCGAACACGCGCCGGTCGCCCACGGTCGAAAACACCAGATTCTTGTGGCCGATGCCGCCCTCGATGCCCAGCAACTCGATGGCCTCCAGCACGTTGTCCAGATTGTGGGCCGGCTCGCCCATGCCCATGAACACGACCTTCTTCACCGGGCGACGGCTGCGCGCCAGCACCACCTGCGCGACGATCTCGGCGCCGGTGAGCTGGCGCAGCAAACCAGCGCGGCCGGTCATGCAGAACACGCAGCCCACGGCACAGCCGACCTGGGTGGACACGCACAGGCCGTCGCGCGGCAGCAGCACGCTTTCCACCGTCTGGCCATCTGCCAGTTCCACCAGCAGGCGGGACGAGCCATCGTCGCCGGCGTGCTCGGAATGCACCCGCGCCAGGCCGCGCAATTCGTCGAACAGGCCAGGAAGCTCATTGCGCAGCGCCAGCGGCAAAAAGTCTTCGGCGCGCCGCCGCTTGGTGTCGAGCGAGCGCCCCTGCACCCACGCCCGCAGCACGCGCCCCTCGTGACAGGGCGCGGCGCCCAGATCGCGTAGACGGTGTCGGAGTTGAGAGAGTCGCATGGCGGCGCGGATGGTAGCACGCGGGCTGCGGCCGGCTGCGAAGCGGTCTGGCCGCCAGCGGCCATGAGTTCATGCAAGCCCTGCCCGCCGTTACCGGGCCATCAAACGTCAAGGCTGATGATGCGTTTGGCGACCGCCAGCAGGTCTTTCTCGATGATGTCGGGCCGGTCGCCAAGCGGCAAGGCCGCGTTTCCCGGGCGGGTCACCAGCGCCGCCTTCCAACCCGCCGCCATCGCGCCCTGCGTGTCCCACGCATGCGCGGCGACCAGTCGCAGCGTGCTTGCCTCGGCACCCAGCGCCGAGGCAACGCTGCGGTAGGTCTCGGCGGCAGGCTTGAAACGCTTCACCGCGTCCACCGAGAACTGCGCCTCGAAATAGCGCGCCAGGCCGGCACGCTCAAGCACAGCCTTGCCGGCGTCGGGCGCGGAATTGGTCAACGTCACCAGACGGAACCCCGCGCCCCCGAGCATTTCCAGCGCGGGTGCCGCGTCAGGGTGTGCAGGCAGGCGGGCCATGTGGTCCCTGAAATCGTCGACGCTGCCCGCCTGAAGGGTCACGCCCCGGATCTCGGCGACCATCTTGAGCACGGCCACGGCGAGCTGCCCAAACGGCGTGTAGCCGCCGCTCAGGGTCAATGCCTGGGAGTAAAGAATCAATTCGGCAAACCACTGCCGCATCACGCGCGCATCGCCAAAGGTGCGCTCGAAAAACGGGTTCAGGATTTCGATGTCGAGCAGGGTTTCATTCACATCAAAGACAATCACCCGCTCGCGTTGCTTGACTGGATTCATCTTGGCTCCGACAGGTTGGTTCAACGAAAGGCTGCACAAGCCCGGCCAGGCTGGCAGTTGCAGGGGGCGGTCTTGCCTCTTTCCGCAAAAAACAAAACCCGATCCCGTAGCTCAAGCGGGCGGGTACAGAATAGCCAGGGCGCCAGCCCGATCAGCCCCCCCGCCAGAGCACCCCGCCCCGGAAACAACCTGCCACACACTGACATCGGCACGACACACCGCAGAAACAGCCCATGCATATCATGCATCCCATCAGCCGACGCGAACACCTGACCCATGATCGCAGCAGGATGATGAGCACGTTCGATACCTTTTTTAAAGGAATTGGATGATGAAAAACGTACTTCAAGTTGCAGTGTTCACCTCTATGCTCGCGTCGTTCTCGGCATCCGCGCACCACCCTGCCGCAGACATCGTCGATGAAGACACTTATGAAATGATCGATGAGAATGTGGCCGACACCCCGCATGCCCTGCTCGATTTCCTGACCATGGGGCGTTAAGCGATCACGGGCGCGGCACCGGGAAAAAGCCCCGGACTCGCGCCTTCGAGTGAACAGGATCGGGGTATTGCCCGGCAGGCTTTTATTGATTTTCAAATAGCCATTGATTGAAAAACAATCCGATGCTGACCCCTTTAATTCTGCTGTTGTTGCGCGCGCCCCCTGTGCGCAATAAAAACCCGGCACTCGGCCGGGTCGGTGTGGGAGGCACTGGCTGGATCAGTCAGCGGTGCGTCGTGCGGCCTTCAGGCGCGCCCGCTCTTCCTTCAGGCGCGCCTGCGCTTCGGAGTTGATTCTGGCGAATTCCAGGCTCAACACCTTGCCTTCCGCCGCGCTGATCTCATGGTTGCGGCCGGCAAGGATGGTTTTAACCATGACATCACGCTGCCCCTCGGGGGTTGAGGCCTCACGCAGTTGATGGAGCAGATCAGTCACCTGGGGATTCTCCGTGACGAGGGCAGAGCCTTTTTTATCCATGGTCGTATTTTCCTGGTGCTCAATTGCGATTAAGGGCGACCGATGGTGATGCACTTGCGGTCCTGCTTCATCGGGACAACCGATCCTACGCCTATCCACACCAATGCGTGCAATCATCGGGGCCGCCCATTAGCCTGAAGGAAAACAATTCGAAGCCGCCCCCTTTAGCTCGGCGTTTCGTTGGGCCTGGCAGCCCAGGCTACGCGGGCTGTGGCTTACACTCCCGGATACGCCATCCGAAGCTGGCCCCTTTTACTGCTTTTACCGAGACCCCCATGAGAATGATTGACGCCTCCCTTGTTCATGCAGCGCGCAACGCTGCCGCCCGCCTGCTGCTCTGTTCGGGCCTGGCACTGACCGTGCAGCCGGCGCAGGCCGGCTTCGACGAAGCCGCCGCGGCTTTCGCGGCGGGCGATTACGCCAAGGCGCTGCAGGAAACGCGTCCGCTGGCCGAAAAAGGCGATCCGCGCGGCCAGTACGCCATGGGCGTGCTCTATGAAAACGGCTACGGGGTGACCAAAGACCTGAAACTGGCGGCGGCCTGGTACCTGAAAGCCGCGAAACAGGGCAACTCCGATGCCCAGTACAACCTCGGCGCGATGTACGAGCACGGCGTCGGCATGCCGGTGAACTATCCTGAGGCGGCGCGCTGGTATCGTCCGGCCGCCGAGCAGGGCGACATCGATGCGCTGAGCAACCTGGGCGTGCTCTACCAGGGCGGCAAGGGCGTGCCGCAGGACAAGGTCCTGGCCATGGCGCTGTACAACGTCTCGGTGGCCTATGCCGGCAAGAGCACAACCCAGGCGGCGCAAAACCGTCAGGGGCTGGCCAACCAGATGCCGCTGGACGATGTGAAGAAGGCGCTGGCGCTCACGGATGAGTTGCTCAAGCCGGGCAACCTGAAACCCGGGCTGGCGGCCTATCTGAAAAAGCTGCCGCGCTGATTGCCGGCCGCAACAGCGATCCGCCGCCCTGGCAGACCGCTGCAAGCGATAGGGGTCAGTTTTTTCATGAAAGCCCTGACCCCTATGAGACCCCGCTGTCCTCAAGGCCCGACTCCGTTGCCGGGCTGCGTGTGTGAAAGCACGACCTGGCCCCACATCTTGGCGTATGCCCGTTAGGATAGAATTTCCTTGCGAGTGCAGTCTCCAACGAACACCTGTCCCAGACCGCCCCACCTTCTGCCCGGTACCCACATGATTCGCACGATGCTCTATCGACCCGCCACGCGGGAGATCAAAACAGGGAACGAAGAACTGCTGTCTACCTGGCAGGCGCAGCCCGATGCGATTTTATGGGCGGACTTTTCCGACAACGATGCCGATACCGAACTGGCCATACTGGTGGAACGCTTTGGCTTGCACCCGCTGGCAATCCACGACGCGCAGCGGAGCCGGCATCAGCCCAAAGCGGAAACCTTCGACGACCATGTTTTCGTCCTGCTGAAAGGCCTGGGCCCCGACCGGGATGCGTTTGAATTCGAGACGATCCAGATCGCCCTGTTCATCGGCGCGCGCTTTCTGGTGACGCGTCATTCGGGCCCCTCGCCCAGCATCGACACGCTTTGGCAGGCATCGCAACAGGAGGGCTCGCTGCTTGCCGTCGGCCCCGATTCGCTGGCGCTGCGGCTATCACGCATATCGGCCGACCGTTTTTTGAAACGGCTGCTGACGCTGGAACCGAAACTGGAGGATATCGAGCATGAAATCGTCGCCCAACCCAAGGACGACATCCTCACCGACCTGATGGGTTACAAGACCACCCTCAGAAAATTCCGCCGTGCGCTGCTTTACCACCAGCAGGTTTTCTTCGATTTGATGAACAATCCGCCGCCACAAATACGGTCCGAGCGCATTCACGAAATCAAGGATGTGTACGAGCACCAGGAGCGGGCGGGCAGTCTTGCCACGCTTTATTACGAGGTGTCATCGGACCTGATCGAAGGTTACATTTCGCTCGCGTCCCATCGACTCAACAACATCATGAAGATCCTCACGATCGTGACGGCGATCTTTGTGCCGCTAAGTTTCCTGGCGGGGGTCTACGGGATGAATTTCGAGAACATGCCCGAGCTCAAGTCGCGCGATGGCTATTTCGTGCTGTTGGGCGTGATGGCCACCATTGCAAGCATCTTGTTGCTCGTTTTCAGAAAGCGGCGTTGGCTATAGCCAGGCCATGCAATGCAATACGGTGGGCCGCCGTGGCCAGAACTCCGCTCATTTGCGCCGCCATGGTTCCCGCCTCGGCAAGACGAACCCCGATCTTCCCGGATCAACAGGGTCGGCTTCGATTGATTGTTCGGCAGGCTTTTCCTGGTTTTCAATGCGCGATTGATTGAAAAACAATCCGACGCCGATCCCTCTAGTTGTTGGTACAGATGGATCAAGCGCCATTTACCAGCGCGCCAGGAATCAATTGGGGCTGCCCCCATTCATTACGGAATCCGCAAAGGGCTATGCTGTCGTTTGTCTGCAATCGGAAACAGTGCGAACCATGGCAAACCGATACTTCACACAGGGCACGTTCTACTTTCTCACCGCGCTGGCCGCCAACAATCGGCGCGAGTGGTTCGACGACCACAAGCCGGACTATGAAGCGATGGTTCGCACGCCTGCCCTGAATTTCATCAGCGACATCGCGACCGATCTTGCCATGATCTCGCCGCATTTTCTGGCCCTGCCGCGCAAGGCCGGCGGCGCATTGATGCGGGTCAATCGCGACATACGGTTCGGCCATGACAAACGCCCGTTTAAAACCAATATCGGGATTCAGTTTCGGCATGCGGTCGGCAAGGACGTGCATGCCCCCGGTTTTTACGTGCACATCGAACCCGACAATTGTTTTGTCGGCGTGGGCCTGTGGCGACCCGACATGCATGCGCTGGGCAAGATCCGCGATGCGATCGTCGACCAGGGCGATGCCTGGCTCGCCGTTCGCGACGACAAAACCTTCAGCCAGACCTTCACGCTCGTCGGCGATTCTCTGACCAATGCACCGCGTGGCTATGCCAAAGACCATCCCTTGCTGACCGATCTGAAGCGCAAGGATTTTCTTGCCCTGTCCCGCCTGACCGACGCTGCGGTTCGCGCCAAGGGGTTTTATCCGAAAGTCGTCGAACGGTTTGCGCAGTCCGCGCCCTTCATGCGTTATCTGTGCACGGCGCTGGAATTGCCTTTTTAATGATGCGTCGCGCCGACCGCCTGTTTCAGCTGATCCGGCATCTGCACCCCGACAGCGTCATCACCGCGCTGGCGAAAGGCGCTGAGCCCTTTTATTCGATGCCAAGGCAGTGAGTCGTATGAGTCCAAAGGACCTGGAATTGCTCGTCACCCGGGAGATGCCATTCGGCATGCACAAGGGCAAAATCATTGCGGACCTGCCCGGCAATTACCTCAACTGGTTCGCGCGCAAAGGATTCCCTGCGGGTGAAATTGGCCGCTTGCTGGCCCTGATGCAGGAAATCGATCACAACGGCCTGGCGGACATCCTCACGCCACTCAGGCAGCGATCCGGCAATCTTCCCGGGCGGTCTGATTAAGCGTGATTTTGGGCGGATGGCGCGACGCCCCATTAGACTGATCGTCGGCCTTTGCAGCCCTGCGAGGCGGAGCGCAACGTTCGAAGGCGCGCTTCGCGCCATCCAGTCGTATTTAACCTTGTATCGCACTCCTTGATCCGGGAAAACGCATGATCCTTGCCGCAATCGTTCTGTTTTGTCTGGCGGCGCTGCTTGGCCTGTGGCTCGTGGTGCTGGGCGTGCGCTATCGACGCGGCTCCCGGGCCTTGGCGGCAGCACACGCCGGCGTCGCCCTGCTGGGCCTGATCCTGTTGGGAAAGCATATTTTCAGCAGTCCCGTTCACATGTTGTACAACAATGCGGCGCTGCTGTTTGTTCTGGCGCTGTTCGGCGGCTTGGTTCTGCTGGCCCTGCGCATGGGCAATCACGAACATCGCTCGCCACCGCCGATGATCGGCGTCAGCTTCCACGCGGCCATGGCCCTAACGGCGCTGTTGCTGTTGCTGTTGGGGTACACGCATCCCTGATCGGTCCTTGATACCCGGGGCGCGTCACGGGGCCCGGGCCGCAGTTGCAAACCGTGGCGTCAAAGCTGCCTGGTCTCACGCCTGTCGAGATAGAGCGCTTCCACCTTCTCGCGTGCCCAAGGCGTACGGCGCAGGAACTTGAGGCTGGAAGCGATGCTGGGGTCATGGGTAAAACAGCGGATATCAATCGCTCGTCCCAGCGCTGGCCAACCGTAGACGCTGACCAACTCGTTGAGCATGTTTTCGAGCGTGATGCCGTGCAGTGGATTATTGGGCTGGATATCGTTCATGTGCGTCCTTCGGCTGACCCCAAGTTCATTTCGGGACCCAGAATAGCCCGATCTTATTCAGATCCCCGGAAAAGCAAAAGGCCACCCCGAAGGATGGCCGCTGCGCTTGCCCTGTCAGACTCGCCGACCCGGGCGCGAACCAGGGACCTGCAGACTATTAGCAACCCCCTCAACTCGATCCACGCATAGCTGGCAAACCACGTTGCCGAGGTGTTCAGGGGCCAGGAAGCCTGTGGCCTGTCCCCTATTGTTCCGGGTTGCCACCCGGCGAGAGACGGCCACTCACTTGACGTTTTTGTCCCTGTTCGAATTGCCGGGCTGCCCCTTCGGCTGAACCTCGCTCTGGCACTGCCTCGGGTCCAGGTGTTGCTCGATTGCCTGGCGCTCGCACCCGGCCTAGCGCGCCTGCTGCTGCGTCTGAGGCTGACGTTTATCACGCTCAGCCGGCTGCCTCTCGACAGCCGGTTGCGGATTTTGCCGCCCATCGCTCTGTTGCTGTTGCTGTTGCTGTTGCTGTTGCTGTTGCTGTTGCTGTTGCTGTTGCTGTTGCTGCTCAGCCTGACGCGTACGCTCGACCTGCTGCTTCTCGGCAGCCTGCTTCTCGCTGGCGGCCTTGCGCTGCTGCCCCTGCTGCCCCTGCTGCCCCTGCTGCCCCTGCTGGCGTTGCGCCTCTTTCTGACGCTGCTGCTCAGCCTGACGCGTACGCTCGACCTGCTGCTTCTCGGCAGCCTGCTTCTCGCTGGCGGCCTTGCGCTGCTGGTCCTGCTGGCGTTGCGCCTCCTTCTGGCGCTGCTGCTCAGCCTGACGCGCACGCTCGACCTTCTGCTTCTCGGCAGCCTGCTTCTCGCTGGCGGCCTTGAGCCGCTGCTCCTGCTGACGCTGCTCCTGCTGACGCTGCTCCTGCTGACGCTGCTCCTGCTGACGTTGCTCCTGCTGACGTTGCTCCTGCTGACGTTGCTCCTGCTGGCGTTGCTCCTGCTGGCGTTGCTCCTGCTGACGCTGCTCCTGCTGACGCTGCTCCTGCTGACGTTGCTCCTGCTGGCGTTGCTCCTGCTGACGTTGCTCCTGCTGACGTTGCTCCTGCTGACGCTGCTCCTGCTGACGTTGGTCCGGCTGGCGTTGCTCCTGCTGGCGTTGGTCCTGCTGACGCTGGTCCTGCTGGCGTTGGTCCTGCTGGCGCTGGTCCTGCTGACGCTGGTCCTGCTGACGCTGGTCCTGCTGACGCGGCTGGTCCTGCTGCACACGCGGTCTGAAATACTGCTGCGCGACAGGCTCACGCGGCTGGTAGCGGTAATTCTCGGACCGTATCGTCTGTTGCTGTTCTTCTGCACGAGGATAGCGGTCGCCGGGATAATTTCGCTGATACGCCGGCAACGGTGCGGGAGCCGGGGCGGAGCCGCGGTCCCACCGGTCCCACCCGCTTCGACGCTGTTCCCAGTCGCGACCCCAGTGATTTCCCCAACGTGGTGGCGCGTCGTCATTCCAGCCGCGGAAATACGGCGGAGGCTGGCGGTAGTAGCGAACCGGGACGCTCAGCATATAAGCCGGCACATCGTAATAGCCCACCCTGTCCCACGGCCCGTTGTACCAGCTGCTCGCATACCAGTTATCGCCCTGGAACACCCAGTAGAGGCCGTCGTAAAAGAAGTAATTCGAATCCACCCGGGGGGCGTAGTAGACGGGATAGCCCGGTATCCGGACAAGATCCGGGTACGTCGAATAATGGATGCCGATGTTGACACCTGGATATCCGATTCCGGCTACGGCATGGCTGGATGGCTGGTAGGGGGGAGCGGTATAGCAACCCTGGACCAGGGTCATCGATATCGCAATCATCAGATAGCTCTTTTTCATTGTCTGCTCTTCACTTGATCCTTGGTCCTCGCCCAACTATCGGGCAAGTCCCCATCTATTTGTTTCAATCAACAGGGGATAGTGATTGTCCATCTGACGCCATGCGTGGCAAACCCGGTTGAATCGCTGGCATGCCTGACCCAATACCGCCAGCCGGATTTCCCGATCAGCATCGGACAGCTAGCTGTCTTCCCGTCCGTCGCCGCGCGAACTGACGTGGCAAAGGCCACCGGCAAATTCGAGTCTTGGCGGGCGTGCCATGCAAGGCGTATGGCGTTTGCAATGTGACAATGAAAAACTTGACCTGGTTCTTCGCGTACTCGTCACGGCTTGTCACCATTTCCCACCGCGCCGGAAATTAATTGTGCCTGACCCCATTCATTCTTTTTGACCCTTTGATTGCATGAACCGGGTCAGGATCGGAGCGCAAATCACCCCCAGGGCCAGGCGCAGGCTGTTGCTCGGGATCACCATCGTGGACGGGCGCGACATGGTGGCGTCGGGAATGCGCCTGAGCATATCGGGAAAATCATGGCGCTCGCGGTCGCGGAAATGGATGACGCAGAGCGATTCGTCGGCCAGCGGCACGTCGCGCGCAATGAACGGGTCGGAGGTATCCACCAGCGGCATGCGCTGGATATTGATATCGGTCAGGCCGAACTGGGGAACGATGTAATGGATGTAGTCGTCCATGCGGCGCAGGATGGTTTCCACCGATTCTTCGGGCGAGCACGTGCCCTTTTTGCAGTCGCGGTGGATCTTCTGTATCCACTCCAGGTTGATGGCAGGCGCCACGCCGATCAGCAGATCGACATGCTGGGCCACGTCGATGCCCTGGCGTCCCACGCGACGGTCGATTTCCGGCGGAAAGTGGCGCGAGTCGACCCTGCGGCGGGTCCAGGTGTTGGCCATCAGGCCGCCATGCTGCCCCTCGTAGAACAGGAGATCGCTGCCCGGCTGCAGCGGCGACCAGGGCGTGAACTCGCCCGCCTGCACGCCCAACTCCTCGCCGTGCTCGGCCGTGTGCGCATACTGGCGAACCACGCCGCTGCCGCATTCGCCATAGGTCCTGAAAAAGGATTCCAGCTCCGGGAAGTGATTGCAATCGGGTCCGAACCAGGAAATGTTGCGGCCGCTGCCCCGCGCTTCCTCAAGCAGGGCGGCGAACTGCCGCTCGGTATAGCGCCGGAAACCGTCGCCGTGAACGATCGCGGGCTGGATGTTCAGGCGCTCGAAAATGAACTTGAACGCGTGGCGTATCGTGGACAGGCCGGCTCCGGACGAGCCGGTCACGGCGATGATGGGATGCTGCCGGGACATGGTTGCTTATTCCCCAGACTGGCCGGAAGGCCGCAGGGAAGAAAGTGTAACCCGGCGCAGGTCACGAAGGACAGGATTCGATCATCGTAACTCCGGGCTGACCTTCACTGTGGCTTTGCAAAACATGACCCCGAGTTATTACGCTGCCCCGTGACCCAGAAAACAATTCGAAGCTGACCCCTTTAATTCGCGGACCCTGTTAATTTGGCGTTTTGAGTTTTACTTGGTCAAGCCTTTGGTCAACAAGGCCGCCACAGTTTCATTGATGCCTTCGTTCTTTGTTTCGGCCAATGCCTGAATCTGCTTGACCAATGCACCATCCAGTTTCACAGCAAACGGGATCAAACCCTGCGCCTGATCAAGTTTGCGCTGATCACGGCGAGACACGCCCGGGTTGGCCGCACTGCCAAAGCGATCTGGCGTGCCCGCTTGTTTCATCTGACCTGCGATTTTCAGGCCTTCGTTTCTGTCGAGATCGGATTTCTTCATGGGTTTTTCCTGAATTGACTGGCCATGCTGATCAAAGGCTGGCTCCATTGGCTTACGCCAAGTATGTATTTGGCACGTAACAGGCCATAGCATAAGCGATGCCGCCCTATTCCGGGAAACCCGGGTTAGCTCAGCCTGGCCCTATTTTTTTGGTCTGTCCTAGTGTTGGGGAACTAGTGCTGCTTAGTCGATCGCAATCGCTCACCTTTTCCGAAAGATGCCCAGCTTGCCCAGGATGAAGATCAGCAGCACCGCGCCGCCGAACGCGACAAGGAAACGTGCGATGCCGCCGACAGCCGCAAAGCCCAGCAGGCCTGCGATCCAGTATCCAAGCACCGAACCCACCACGCCCACCACCACGTTGGCGATCCAGCCCATCCGGGCATCGGTTTTCATGACGATGCTTGCCAGCCAGCCGACGATCCCGCCAATAATCAGTGTCATGATCAAACCCATGTCCGCTCTCCTTTGGTTAACGAAACGACTGACCCGCTCGCCCTACGCGGTATTTCAAACAGATTAATTCGACCCTGGCCCCTTTGATTCTTGGTTCATGGTCTTCCGATAGTTACTCCGAGCCTGACCCCTTTCGTTGCGTGCTTGAACCCTGTCTGCTTGCGGACAACGTGCAATGACGGGGTCGCCGCTCATTCGGCGTGGCCGGCGAGGGTTGCGGCTCTGATCCCTGAGCGTTCGAAATGTTTGCCATCTCGGTGGCATCGTTTGAAACCGCATTGCCGCTCTGGATGTAAGTCGTGACCTCGGTCGCGCCGAGGTCCTGCAGGATGGCCGTCAGCGCCTTGCATCGGCAGCAGGTTGTGGCCGCCGATATTGATGCCGTCGGAAGAGCGCGATAAAGGTTTTCATACACGGGAATCTGTGGTCTGTTCCCTACTCGTTCCACTACTTGTTAGCTGACCTGAGCAATATGGCGCTTGGAACTACCGTCGCGAGCCAACTTTCCCTCGCGCATGAGCAAACCAAGGATGCTGTATGACGAATCGTCTTCGACCCACCACCGTAATCACTGCGCAAACCGAGCAGGCTGGCCGTATCTGAATTGGTAATGCCTTTCGGGTTCACCTTCGCAAACTCCAGCACGACTTCCTTTAGAAGAGACAGTCCTACTTGTGCCTTCTCCTTCGCACCGTGCGGACAGACAGCGAAGGACGTGATTTTTTTCCTAAACCAGACGCGACAACTGCATTCGTAAGGATCCACCTGTTTCGATGGTGCCAAACGAAGAAATAAGCTCCGCCTCTAATTTCAATGATTGTGCTATCGCTGAGGGAACTCTACAAGGCGCGTCACCAAGACTTGGTGGCCGCTTGCAACAATTTCTTTGATGCGTTGACCCTTCAAAGAATCGTCAGGTCGCACAAGGTGCTCATAAGAACGTGTTCCCGTACCTTTGCCGATATAAAAAGGCATGGCGGGTGATGAGCGTGGGTCTTTAAGTGCGTACACGTCATAGGAAGTGTCAGACATTAAAACTTCTTAGTGATTCATGCGGCCCCACATGAAAACAAACAAGCCTGTCTCACATTATTTTCGACATTCACCTAAGCCTAAACAATTCGAGCCTGGCCCCTTTGATTTCTCTTTTTCTCTAGCGCTTCTCTTTTTGGATTTTTTGGCCGGTCTTTTTTATACGCTCTAATTCATGGCGCCAGCCAACGTAAATTTTTTTGGAGGGGTGTGAGGCTTTTAACGCCTTGTCGATTAGTCCTAGTAGAGTTTTTGGCAACGCCCCTGGCCTATCTGTTCTGAGTTGCCAGCCAGGCGATCATACCAAACGGGCGTACCTACCCCAGCAGAAGACAACCAGGAACTGCTTAGCAGGATGCTCCAAGCACGAGAGCACCAGCATCAATCCGAACATTCGCAAGCTTAAACAGTTCTCGCCAGTGCGTGTTGTTTCCACGTCCGACGAATAGATAGTTCAGTTCCCGCGGACAATGGAGCATTGCACAATTGGCCCAACAACCTCCGCCTCGTGACTCTCACAGCGCTAACCGATGTGACAAGGAATGCCGGCGACCATGATCCCGGCAGAAAGGTTCTCGCAACCGTTGATAACGCGCGTCTACACTGAGCCAAGCTCGAAACTTCAATCGACCTCGCTGTGAGATATATCCATCTGCCGTCGCCCGCAACGAAAGTAACTATCCGAGTCTGGTCTGTTCCGATTTCTAAGGAACCGGCCTTTGTATCGATCTCAGAAAGCTAGCAGCTCTTGCTTCATCACAAGGTCAGCAATACTTCTTCACGCCGCCTCCGATAATGCTTTGATTCTCTTCTTTGCGACTCTGCTGGGAAACCCTGGTACGTCCAGACCATGCCGTCTGTCATAACACTGCTTGAAGTGGTCTATCTCAACCATGAACACCGTTTCCGGACCCAAACTAGAATCGTCACCTGACTCGGGCTTCAGTCCTTTGATGCGTGGCCTCCTTGAAACCGGGCGTTTAATAAATGTGTGAGCTTGGTGAGATCAATTTGCTGGCCGCAAGAAGTACGATCTTCATCTCGATCCATCATGCGCCTGCCGCGCCCCTTAGGGAAGGAAACGACTAGGACTGAGTCCCAATCTCTTGTCATGGATTAGATATTTCTGTCCTAGCCGAGTTGATGTTTCCGCACGCCTAACACCGTCGAGCCCTTTAGCGATGGATGCCATAGGGGTTGGGTGCCAAGCTTTCTTATGGTGCCGGAACGCCTCCAATCCCCATCCGTTTCCAGCTGCCTCAACTACGGATTAGCCCGTGCGTATAAATGATTGAAAAAGTTTATGTTCATCTTTGTCTTGTTCTATCGACCGATACAGCTAGCGTTACATTTAGCGGCTCGTCTGCATATAAAAAGGCGCAGTCCCCTGCGCCTTTTTTCCATTCAGCCGGTCAATCCCAGCTCAACGCCCCGCCCGTCTGATACTCGGTGACGCGCGTCTCGAAGAAGTTCTTCTCCTTCTTCAGGTCGATCATCTCGGCCATCCAGGGGAAGGGGTTGGTGACGCCGGGGTACATCTCGTCGAGGCCGATCTGCTGGCAGCGGCGGTTGGCGATGAAGCGCAGGTATTCCTTGAACTGCGCCGAGTTCAGGCCCAGCACGCCGCGCGGCATGGTGTCTTCGGCGTAGCGGTATTCGAGCTCGACGCCCTTGCTGGATCAGGCCGGTGATTTCGTTCTTGAACTCGCTGGTCCACAGGTGGGGGTTTTCGAGCTTGATGGTGTTGATGAGGTCGATGCCGAAGTTGCAGTGCATCGACTCGTCGCGCAGGATGTACTGGTACTGCTCGGCGGCGCCGGTCATCTTGTTCTGGCGGCCCAGCGCGAGGATCTGCACGAAGCCGACGTAGAAGAAGATGCCTTCCATGATGCAGGCGAAGACGATCAGCGACTTCAGCAGATCCTGGTCGGCCTGCGGCGTGCCGGTCTTGAATTCGGGGTTGGTGAGCGTGTTGATGAAGGGGATGAGGAATTCATCCTTGTCGCGGATGGATTGCGATCTCGTGATACGCGTTGAAGATCTCGCCTTCGTCCAGGCCCAGCGATTCGACGATGTACTGGTAGGCGTGGGTGTGGATGGCTTCTTCGAACGCCTGGCGCAGCAGGTACTGGCGGCACTCGGGCGCGGTGATGTGGCGATAGGTGCCGAGCACGATGTTGTTGGCGGCCAGCGAATCGGCGGTGACGAAGAAGCCGAGGTTGCGCGTGACCAGACGGCGCTCGTCTTCGGTGAGCGCGGTGGGGTCTTTCCACTGCGCGATGTCGCGGCTCATGTTCACTTCCTGCGGCATCCAGTGGTTGGCGCAGGCATCCAGATATTTCTGCCAGGCCCATTTGTACTTGAAGGGGACGAGCTGGTTCACATCCGTCGCGCCGTTGATGATGCGCTTGTCGGCGGCGCGCACGCGTTGCTGGCTTGATTCAGCCTGGCGCGGCGCGGCGGGGGCATCGGTCACAGGCGCTGCAGGCTTGGGCGCAGCAGCGGCCATGCGGGGGGCGGCGGGGGTGAAGTCTTCCTCAAAATTCAGCATCGTTTACGTCTCCTTTGGTTCTTGTCACCACGGTGGTTGCCCACCTGCTTTCAAATCTTGTTGCTACGGTCTTCTGGTTTGCTTGCGGCCCTTCGACAGGCTTCCAATCAGGGCGAGGCTTCGACAGCACCCGCAAGGGGTACGCCGGTGGGTCCCCGCTGCTTCGCAGCGACCCTTCCGCAGGCTCAGGGCGAACGGTTAACGAATAGCCCGCTAACCTCCGCGCCTTTCTCCCCTTCTGCACCGCCGAGCAGCGCAGCCCGGACGGGGAAAAGGCGAACCGTGTTCGAGGTCCGCAGCAGGACACGTTTTGTGTGTCCTGCCAGGGCGAGTTGGTGAGCCGCCCGGCTGGGCGAGCAGCGCAGGGAACCCGAAGGGCGGTGCAGCGGGGCGGCCTTCTCTTTGGTTACTTTCTCTTGGCCGTGCAAGAGAAAGTGACTAGCCGCCGGGCTACCCCCGGCCAACGGACCGTTGCTCATCGCAAACGCTTCCATTGACCAGGCTCCCCCTCCCTACCCCCTTACTGGCACGCCTCGCATTCCTCGAACCCCGGATCCCCCGGCCGCATGGTGCAGGCCTTGCCCTCGATCTCCGGCTCCGGCAGATTGGCCGCCGCCGCATTCATCGCGCTGGCGCTCTTGCCGGAACTCATGGCCCCTGCCCCGCCGCTCGCCGATACGGCGTTCAGCTCGCCGCCCTTGCCGGTCGATTTCTCGGCCGAGGTGGCGCCCATGGTGCGCAGGTAATAGGTGGTCTTCAATCCGCGGATCCAGGCCAGCTTGTAGGTCTCGTCGAGCTTCTTGCCGGACGCGCCGGCCATGTAGATGTTGAGGCTCTGCGCCTGGTCGATCCACTTCTGGCGACGCGACGCGCACTCGACCAGCCAGCTCGTTTCCATCTCGAACGCGGTGGCGTAGAGCGCACGGATGTTGGCCGGGATGCGGTCGATCTTGGCCAGCGAACCGTCGAAGTACTTGATGTCGGCGACCATGACCTCGTCCCACAGGCCGAGCTTCTTCAGGTCGGCGACCAGGTACTTGTTGGCGACGGTGAATTCGCCCGACAGGTTCGATTTGACGTAGATGTTCTGGTAGGTCGGCTCGATCGACGCCGAGACGCCGACGATGTTGGCGATGGTCGCGGTCGGCGCGATCGCCAGGCAGTTGGAGTTGCGCATGCCGTGCTCGCCGATGCGGGCGCGCAGCGTGTCCCAGTCCAGCGTGCTGGAGCTGTCCACGTCGAGATAGCCGCCGCGCTCTTCGGCCAAGAGTTTCAGCGAATCCTGCGGCAGGATGCCGCGGCTCCACAGGCTGCCTTCGTAGCTGGAGTAGCGGCCGCGCTCGGCGGCGAGTTCGGTCGACGCCCAGAAGGCGTAGTAGGCGACGGCTTCCATCGAGCGGTCGGCGAAGTCGACGGCGGCATCCGACGCGTAGGCCACGCGCAGTTCCTGCAGCGCGTCCTGGAAGCCCATGATGCCGAGGCCGACCGGACGGTGCTTGAGGTTGGAATTGCGCGCCTTGCCGACGGCGTAGTAGTTGACGTCGACCACGTTGTCGAGCATGCGCATCGCGGTGTGGATGGTGGTCTTCAGCTTCTCGAGATCGAGCGCGCCGTCTTTCAGATGATTGACGAGGTTGACCGAGCCGAGGTTGCAGACGGCGATTTCGTGGTCGCCGGTGTTGAGCGTGATCTCGGTGCACAGGTTGGACGAGTGGACGACGCCGACGTGCTGCTGCGGGCTGCGGATGTTGCACGGGTCCTTGAAGGTGAACCAGGGGTGGCCGGTCTCGAACAGCATCGACAGCATCTTGCGCCACATCTGGGTGGCGGGAATGCGCTTGAACACCTTGATCTCGCCGCGGTCGGCACGGCGCTCGTATTCGGCATAGGCCTCGGCGAACTTGCGGCCGTAGAGGTCGTGCAGGTCGGGCACGTCGTTCGGCGAGAACAGCGTCCAGTCGCCGCCTTCCATCACGCGCTGCATGAACAGGTCCGGAATCCAGTTGGCGGTGTTCATGTCGTGGGTGCGGCGGCGGTCGTCGCCGGTGTTCTTCCGGAGCTCGAGGAACTCTTCCATGTCGAGGTGCCAGGTCTCGAGGTAGGCGCACACCGCGCCCTTGCGCTTGCCGCCCTGGTTGACCGCGACGGCGGTGTCGTTGACCACCTTGAGGAAGGGCACGACGCCCTGCGACTTGCCGTTGGTGCCCTTGATGCGGGCGCCCATGGCGCGCACCGGGGTCCAGTCGTTGCCCAGGCCGCCGGCGTACTTCTGCAGCATGGCGTTTTCCTTGATCGCCTGGTAGATGCCGTCGAGGTCGTCGGTGACCGTGGTCAGGTAGCACGACGACAGCTGCGAATGCCGCGTGCCGGCGTTGAACAGCGTCGGCGTCGAACTCATGAAGTCGAACGACGACAACACCTGGTAGAACTCGATGGCGCGCGCCTCGCGGTCGATCTCGTTGATCGCGAGGCCCATCGCCACGCGCATGAAGAAGGCCTGCGGCAGTTCGATGCGCGACTCTTCGATGTGCAGGAAGTAGCGGTCGTACAGCGTCTGCAGGCCGAGGTAGCCGAACTGGTAGTCGCGGCCGGCGTCGAGCACGGCGGCCAGGCGCGCGAGGTCGAACTGGGCGAGCTTCTCGTCGAGCAGTTCGGCGGCGATGCCCTTCTTGATGAATTCGGGGAAATACTCGGCGTAGCGCGCGTCCATGTCGGCCTGCAACACGGCCTCGCCCAGCACTTCGTGGCGGATCGAGTTCAGCAGCAGGCGCGCGGTGACAAAGGAATACGCCGGGTCCTGCTCGATCATCGAACGCGCGGCCAGCACCAGCGCCTTCTCGACTTCGGCCATCGGCACGCCGTCGTAGAGGTCGCGCAGTACCGTGTGCATGATCGGCTCGGCCTTGACGTTGTCGCCCAGCCCGGTGCAGGCGTCGGCCAAGAGGCCGGCCAGGCGCGCGGTGTCGAGCGGCTTCTTCTGGCCGTCCTCGATCACGTGCAGGGTCGCTTCGGGCACGCCGGCGGCGCGCTGCGCGGCGCGCTCCTGCGAGCGCTTCTCGCGGTACAGCACGTAGGCGCGCGCGACTTCGTGCTCGCCCGAGCGCATCAGCGCCAGTTCGACCTGGTCCTGGATGTCCTCGATGTGGAAGGTGCCGCCGTTGGGGGTGCGCCGCATCAGCGCCGCCGTCACCTGGCCGGTGATCGACTCGACCAGTTCGCGGATGCGCGCCGACGCCGCGGCCTGTCCGCCCTGCACCGCGATGAAGGCCTTGGTCACGGCGATGGCGATCTTGTTCGGGGCGAAGCCGACCACGGCGCCGTTGCGGCGGATGATCTTGTAATCGGCGTAGCGCGTGTCGATCACCGCCGGCTCGGCAGTCTCGGGCGGGGGAACGGGGACGGGGGCGGCGGTTTCGGCGGCAACGTTCAGCATCGATGGGTCTCCTTGGTGGACAGGACAAAAAACCGGGCAGCGCGTCATTGTTTTCACAGCTTATGCACAGCTTGCCCAGCCCTCGCGCACAGCTTTATTCACAACATGTTGTGGTGCGACGAGGCAGCGGATACAAATTCTAGTTTCTCGCCCGTTCATGTCAACAGGGATTCCGCATGCGGACTCAAGTTTTTTTATGGGCTGCGAAACCCCAAGCAAATACGAGGTTTCTGCCGTTAGGCATGCTTAAATTTTGAACAGGGAAACGTCTGGATGCGGGCTGGCGCCGTGAAATGGCCAGCCTGGCGCAGAAATGCGTCGAAATTCAGCTTATAAGCAAGCACGAATACGGCTGTTGGCGCGCAAATCCTGCTGAATTCTTATGCGATGTGCCCGGTTCGGGCGAGAAGACCGACACCGGAACCGGGTCGGCAATGGCAATCGGGCCGGGCATCTGCCCGACCCGATCCGCAGGGGATTTACTGCAGCGGCTTGCCCACCGGCGCTGCGTTCGCAGGCAGGGGGATGGCGGTCGGCGCCGACGCGGCTGGGGTGGACGGGCTGCTGGCCGCACGCTTCTTGCCGGTGCCGGCCTTGGCCTGCAGTTCGTACAGCCCGCCCAGGTTGAGCATGGCCTTGGCGTAGCCCTGGTCGGCTGCACGCTTGAACCAGTCGGCCGCTTCATCGTAGTTCTGCGGCACGCCGAGACCGTCGCGCAACAGGGCGCCCAGATTGTTCTGCGCGGCGGCGTCGCCGGCTTCGGCGGCACGGCGATACCAGCCTGCTGCGGTGGCGGGGTTTTTCTCCACCGCGCGTCCGGTTTCGTACATCACGCCGAGGTTGTTCTGTGCCTGCGCATCGTTCTGCTCGGCAGCACTGGTCAGCCACTTCACCGCTTCGGCATCCTCGCCGCGCTCCAGCAGCAGCCAGCCGAGCCGGCTCTGTGCGGCCGCCAGCTTCTGTTCGGCGGCGCGGCGGTACCAGGTCAGCGCTTCGTTCATCGTGGCCGGATCCGCTTCCAGCAGGGTGGCCAGGTTGTACTGGCCCATGGCGTCGCCGGCGTCGGCCGCGACCCGGAACCAGCGGGCGGCCTCCTTCGGATCGGCCGCAACCCCGCGGCCATCGCGGTAGAGCGTGCCCAGGTTGTTGGCGGCGACGGCCTGCTTGTCGGCGGCGGCCTGCATGTAGGCCTGGGCCGCCAATTCCTCGTTCTTGGCCATGCCCTGGCCCTGCTCGGCCATCCAGCCCAGTTGCGTCTTGGCGTCGGTATCGCCCTGGTTGGCGGCCAGCACGAACCATTTCACGGCCTCGGCCGGATTGGCGGCCACGCCCTGGCCCTTGAGATACATCCATCCCAGCTTGGCTTGCGCGGTGACGTTGCCCTGCTCGGCGGCGAGGGTCAGCCAGGTCAGCGCCTGGGCGTAATCGACCGCGACCCCTTCCAGGCCCTCGCGATAGAGCGTGCCGAGGTTGGCCTGGGCCAGCGCGTTGCCCTGCTGCGCGGCCGCCGTCAGGAGTTTCTGGGCCTCGGCCGGGTTGCGCGCCACGCCTTCGCCCTTGGCATATTTCAGCGCCAGGTTGTTCATCGCGGCCGCATCGCCGTTGTTGGCGGCCCGCGTCAGCCACTTCACGACTTCGGCGTCGTTCTTCGCGACTTCGATTCCCAGCTCGTAGAGCGAGGCCAGGTAGGTCTGCGCCAGGATCAGGTTTTGCGAAGCGGCATGGGTGAGGAACTCGATCCCGGTCGGGACGTCCTTCGGCACGTCACGACCTTCGATCAGCAGCAGCGCCAGGTTGTACTGCGCGGTCGGTTCGTTCTGAATGGCCGCGCGACGGTACCAGTCCACCGCAAGCTTGGGATTGCGTTCGACGCCGTCGCCCTTGTCGTAGGCCCAGCCCATTTTCATCTGCGCTTCGGGGTCGCCGCGCTCGGCCGCCATCTGGTAGTAACGCAGCCAGTCGGGCATCGCCTCGGCGGCGCTCGCGGTGTGGATGAAGCCTGCACAAAGCAGTGCCACAATCAGTCGGTTCATCTTTATCACTCCTTACGGCAACTTGTATTCAATGGGAACATCGAGCCAGACGGCGACGGCGAGGCCGTGCCGCTGGGCGGGGTAGAAACGCCAGCCGTTCACGGTTTCGAGCGCGGCCAGGTCGAGCACCTGCATGCCGCTGCTCTGCTTGATCCAGCGCTGGCCGATGGTGCCGTCCGGCCGGATCTCGGCGCGCACCAGCACCCGCCCTTCGGCACGCATGCCGATCGCCTGGAGCGGATAGCGCGGCGCATGGTTGCCCGGGTGATGGCGCGGCGGCGTCTCGTCCTGCAGCCGCGCGGCGGTGGCGTTGATCGAGTCCAGCCCCTCGGGGATGGGCTTGCGGTCGAGGCCGGCGAACATCAGCGGCAGCGAACAGATCGAACGTGGCGAATCGACTTTCAGCGTGCTCGCGGAGAAGCGTTCCTCGACCACCCGCGCCTCACCAGTGGGCTTCTGTATCTGCATCGTCGCCACCCGCGCTTCGCCTGCCGATTGTGCCAGCGCCACGGTTTCCGCGCGGCCGCTCAACTGGCCGGCGCTGAACTCGCTACCGGTCCGCGCCGCGGTGGTGCTGCCTGCCGCGGCGAGCAAGGACGACGTGGCTTCGCGCGCTGCGCTGCCGCTGCCGGCCCGGACCTGAGAGCGGCCCTGGCCAGCCTCGCTGGCACCGGGTCCGCCGCCGGCCTGCGCCGTACCGGCGCCGGGCTCGGCCTGCGTGGCTGCCGCCATCAGGCCCCCTGCACGGCCCTGTTCGCTGGGACTGGCCGTACGGCTGCCGCTGCCGGTCCCGGCGCTGGTCTGCCCGCCGGTGGTCGGTGCGCGACTGGCGACGGCGGCGGCTGTCCCGGTCGCGGGAGCGGCCGACGGGGTCAGGCCGGCACCCGCGCTTTCGCTTGCAACGGCGCTGCCCTGGCCGCTGCTGCTGCGCGCTGCGGGTGCAGCCAGTGTGGGCGCCTGTCCTGCCGAAGCGGTTGCCGCCCGGGTGCCGCTGGCAGCGGACTGCTCCAGACTGGACGCGGCGTTTTCGCTCGCTACCGAACTGCCCTGTCCGCTGCCGGGGCGGGCTGCAGGTGTAGCCAGCGTGGGCGCCTTGGCGGCCGTGACCGATCCCGATCGTGTTGCGGGCGCGGGCGCCGTCGACTGGGCCAGGCTGGAGGCGGCGTTTTCGCTGGACGCTGTACTGCCCTGCCCGCTGCTGCCGGCAGTGGGCGCAGCCATGGCAGGCGCCTGCCCGCCTGCAGTCGCCCCGCGGCCGGACTGCGACTGCGGCACCGCGCGGGCCGCCAGCAGCGCAAGTTGCTGCGGCGAGCCTGCTTGGCTCGCCAGGCCGTCAGACGGTGCCCGGCTGCCGCCGCGCATGCTGGCCTGTCCACCCTGGCGTGAGGCCTGGCGGAATTCCGGCTGCGCGGACTGTACCTGCGCGGCCGGCCCGGCCAGGTTGACCGGGCCGTCCTGTCGATCTTCGCCCGGGCGCGACGGCGCGGCTGCGGCGCGCGCACTGGGTTGCGGCACGCTGCCCTGGCTCGGCGCGCGCGGCGCAACCGGGCTGGCCTCTTCGCTGCCGCGCTGCAAAGCCATCAGGCCGGTGCCGAGCGGCGACGCGGTATAACGCACGTCCGGATTTCTCATTGCCGACAGCGCGCCCGCTTCACGGGTTGCCGGCACCTGCGGCGCGAGCGGGCTGGTTTGTTCGCTGGCTGACTGCAATATCGTAGCGCCCGCAGGGCTCGGTGCCGCTGCGCTGCGCTGGCCCGGGCTGTTCGGCGCCGACAGGCCGGCTAGTTCGCGCGGCGCCGGCGCACTGCCGCCGCGCGCGCCCTCGCCTGTCTCGGCGGCAGGGGTGTCGCTTGCCAGCGGCGGTGTCTGGGGCTGCGGCTGGACCCGCGCAATCTCGACGGCCGGCGTTCGAACCGGCTTCGGCCGCGGCTGGACGCGCGGGCGCAGTGCCTTTGCCGGGCCCTGCTGGGTGGTGGCCTGCTCGGGACGGCTGCGCGGCGTCGCCTCGGTGTCGGGCTCGAGCATGACCTCGACCACGAGCTGCGTGTCGGGGATGGTGCGCATCACCAGCCAGGGGGCGAGCAGCAATATCAGCAGCACGTGCAGGATGAGCGAGACGGCGAATGGAGCGCCCTCCCTTTTCAGCCAGGGAAAACGATCAGAGCGCGTCATCGAGCCTGTCGGAAGAAGTGACGAAGGACAGCCGGACGATGCCGGCACGGCTGACGGCGGCCATGACTTCGGCGATACGGCCATAGGCCACGCGGTAATCGGCCTTCAGTTGCACGGACAGCTCCGGGTCGGCAAGCAACAAAGTTTTCAGGCGGGTCTCGAGGTCGGGGCCGGCGACCATTTGCTGGTCGACGTAGACCTGGCCTTCGGCGTCGATGATGAGCTCGACCTTCTTGACCGGAATCAGCTTCGCCACCGGTGCTGTCTTGGGCAGAGTGACCGGCACCGCCTGCAGCAGGAAGGGCGCGGTCACCATGAAGATGACGAGCAGCACCAGCATCACGTCGACCAGCGGCGTAACGTTGATATCGCTCATCGCCTTGTAGTCGGATTGGGGCAGCAGGGCCATGTCAGTTCTTGACCTCGGCCTTGTTGCCCTCGGCACGGTACGGCGTCTTCATCACCAGATGCAGGAAAGCCGTGGCGAACTGGTCGAGGCCCGCCACCGTGGTGCGGACGCGTCGCAGGCCGTAGTTGTAGGCCAGCACCGCAGGAATCGCGGTGGCAATACCGAAAGCCGTGGCGATCAGGGCCTCGCCCACGGGACCGGCGACGATGTCGAGACTGGCAGAGTTGGACAGGCTGATGTCCTTGAGCGCGTGCATGATGCCCCAGACGGTGCCGAACAAGCCGACGAACGGCGCGGTACTGCCGATGCTGGCGAGCGCCATCAGGCCATACTCCTTGCGGTGCTGGATCTGCTGCAGTTCACTTTTCAGGGTGCGCTCGAGAATGTCCTTGCGGTCGCCCAGGCTGTCGAGGCTGAGGCTGACTTCCTTGGTCTGCGCCAGTGCCGTGAAGCCTGCCACGGTCATCCCGGCCATGTCACCGGTGTGGGCACGTGCCACCTTTTCGCCTTCATGCAGGTCCTTGGCCCCCCAGAAAGCGTCCTTGAAGGTGGCATCCAGCTTGTTGCCGCGGGTGTTCTGCCAGAACTTGGACAGAATCAGCGCCCAGGTCACGACAGAAAACACGAACAACACCCCCAGAGTGAGGTTCACGGCGATGGAATTGGTGAGATATGACATGCGAGATAGCCTCTGATTGACACGTGCGGCGCCCGATTAGGCTGTGCACGCGATAAATTAAGCTTATTAACAGCAACTAATAAACAGAAGGGATTCTAACCCGACTGGGCGGCGGAACGGAATGCTAAGTCGGGCTTGACCGAGATGGCCATGGCAAATATTGGTTATGATTGGGGCAAAGAATCCATCCTGAAAGCCCGGGTTTTCCCATGCGCCATACCGCTGTCCTGCTGATTTCCTGTCCCGACCAGAAGGGACTGGTCGCAGCCATCGCCGAATTTCTACTGTTGCATAATGCCAACATTGTGCACGCAGACCAACACCAGGACGCCGAACTGAAGCTGTTTCTGATGCGGGTGGAGTGGGAACTGACGGGATTCAGCCTCGACCTGGCCGAATTTCCCACCGCGTTCCAGCCGATCGCCAGCCGTTTCGGGATGACCTGGCGACTCGCCGAATCCAGCCGCAAGCCCCGCATGGCGGTGTTCGTGTCGCGCTACGACCACTGCCTGGCCGACCTGCTTTACCGCTATCAGAGCGGCGAGTTGCACTGCGAACTGCCGCTCATCCTCAGCAACCATGAAGACACGCGCTGGCTGGCAGACGCCTACCGCATCCCCTACCAACACCTGGCCATACACAAGGATGCCAAGCACGAGGCCGAACAGATGCAGTTGGCCATCCTGCGCGACCTGCAGATCGATTTCATCGTGCTGGCGCGCTACATGCAGGTGCTGTCGGCCGACTTCATCCGCCACTTTCCCAACCACATCATCAATATCCACCATTCCTTCCTGCCGGCGTTCCATGGTGCCAAGCCGTACCACCGGGCGTTCGAGCGCGGCGTCAAGCTGATCGGCGCGACCGCGCACTACGTCACCGAAACACTCGACGACGGCCCCATCATCGAGCAGGACGTGGCGCGCATCTCGCATCGCGACAGCCTCGACGACCTGATCAACAAGGGCGCGGACCTCGAAAAGGTGGTGCTGTCGCGCGCCGTGAAGTGGCATCTGGACAACCGCGTGCTGGTGTACGCCAACAAGACGGTCGTGTTCGACTGAATCGATGCTCACGCTCCATGTTCCCCGCACGGATGAGCCGCTGAAGAAACTCGCGGTTGAAACCCACCCCAAGTCGACCGCTGCATGGCTGGAACGTCTTCCCTTCGCCAGCCCGGTGGACGTTGCCCGGCAACTGATGGAGGCACTGTATGCGCTGAACCGCCATCCGCTGGACGCCAATGCGCGCTATGCCTTGCTGTCGTTGTACCGGCCGGTGGTTGCCGATGCAGCCCTCTGCCTGGAAACGCTGCTGGCCGAATCCGGTGTGCCGCCGCACGCCCAGCAGCGGCAGATCGGGATGCTGCTGCGCGAGCTGCTGACCGAGCTCAGCATCGGCTTCAAGCATATTCTTCTGGTGGCCCACGCTGCGGCCGGACGCGGCTTCCCGCCCCGGCGTTTCGTCGAAGTCTCCGCATGGCTGCTCGCCTCGCTGCGTGACGTCCAGATCGCGTTCTATATGACCTACCATCCGCTGCCGGCAGGCATGTGGCTGGAAATGCATCAGCTTTACCTGTTGGCGCAGTCCAGTGGCTCGGCCGACAAGTCCGTGGGCGAAACCCTGCCCGCCAGCCTGGCCTACCGCCAGGCGCTGCTGCTGGCACTGGCCGATCCCCCTCACATGAGCCTGGACGCACTCACCCACACCCGACTGTATCTGCACAAGCTGAGCCCGCTTGCCGCGCTGCGGTCGGCGATGGGCAGTTCCACCCAAACCGGTTTTGCGATTGCGACCGACAGCGACCTCGGCCCCGGGCAGCCCGGCCTGCATAAGGAAGGCAGCCTGTGGCTGGACACCGATGCGCTGTGCCGGCAACTGCACGATATCGCCCTGCGCCTGCGCACCGGCGATTCGCCGCACAGCATCGGCCTGCCCCAGGGCATGCAAAGCGAACTCAGCCTGTCGCTCGGCAAGCGACTCCTCAAGCTGTGGCGCACCGGCGCACAGCGCACCTTCAAGCGCTACCCGGCCAAAACTGGCACCCTACAGATGGTGGCGGGGGTGTGCAGCATCCACCGGCTGCTGGCAGGCGAACCGCAAGCCGGCGAATCCGCAGCGGATACCGACGACCTGCCGATCCACGATGTCCGGCCCCTGGGCGCCGCGCCCATGACCGTCTCCATCAGCCGCTGGACGATCAGCAACGACAGCGCAGCCGGCCTGGCCCTGCTGGGTGCGCCGGACGAGCCGCTCAACCTGAAGGTGGGTGACGCGCTGGCCCTGCGCAGCGACGCGGCGGCCGCTTGGTCACTGGCCGTGATTCGCTGGATCAGGATGCGCGACGCGCAGCAGGTCGAGCTCGGTGTCGAGCGCTTGTCGCCCGAAATGCAGCCGGTATGGGTGCAACCTATGCGCGGCCACCGCAAAGCGAGACCGGAGCCCGCACTCTTCATTCCGGGTTTGCCGGCGCTGAAGCAGCCCGACCGCCTGCTGCTGCCGCGCCATCTCTACCAGGCCGGAATGGACGCAGACGTCTGGCACCCGCAGCAGCACATCACGCTGGCCTTTGGCCGCCGCCTCGAACACACCCCTGGTTTCGACCTGATCGATTACACCCTGATAGCCCAAGAGCCCACCTCATGACAGATATTCTCGTTTTGTACTACAGCGCACACGGCAGCGTGCACAGCATGGCGCAACTGGTCGCGCGTGGCATCAACCAGGTCGCGGGCGCCTCCGCCCGCCTGCGCACCGTGCCGCCGGTGGCGCCGCGCACCGAAGTCGCTGCGCCGCCGGTGCCGGACGAAGGCGCGCCCTATGTAGAACTGGCCGACCTCGAGCAATGCGCCGGCCTCGCACTCGGTTCGCCGACCCGCTTCGGCAACATGGCGGCGCCGCTGAAATATTTTCTCGACACCACCGGCGCGCTGTGGGCCAAGGGCAGCCTGGCAGGCAAGCCCGCTGCCGTCTTCACCTCCACCGCGAGCCTGCACGGCGGCCAGGAAACCACGCTCACCAGCATGATGCTGCCGCTGCTGCACCACGGCATGCTGATCGTCGGCCTGCCCTACACGCAGCCCGAGATTTCCAGCACCGCCAGCGGCGGCACGCCCTACGGCGCCAGTCACTGGGCCGGCCCGGCGGACGACAAGCCGCTGACCGACGAGGAACGCACCCTGTGCATCGCGCTCGGCAAGCGCCTCGCCGAAGCCGCGCTGAAGCTGTCGTGAAGGGTGAGAGGCCAGGCGCATGAGCCACCCGGCGAGGGACCCGCATGGCGGGATCGACGGCCAGGCGCATGCTGCCGCAGGCCGGCATGAAGCAGATTGTCGGGCGAGAACCGTGGCGAGGCCAGCCGCATGAAAGCCCTGCAGGCCGTATCCAGCGTCAGCCTGATCCTGCTGATTTTTGTCTGCCTGGCCTGGGAACTGTGGCTCGCGCCGCTGCGCCCCGGTGGGTCCTGGCTGGTGCTGAAAACCCTGCCGCTGCTGCTGCCGCTGATGGGCATTCTGAAAGGCCGCCGCTACACCTACCAGTGGGCGCCCATGCTGATCCTCGCCTACTTCACCGAAGGCGTGGGGCGGGCGTGGTCGGACAGCGGGCTGTCGGCCTGGCTCGCCGGTGTCGAAGTGGCGCTGTCGGGCGTGTTTTTCTTCGCCTCGATCTATTACGCCAGGCTCAGCGCACCGTCGCGCATGGCCCGATAGGGCGTGCCCGAGGAACCACCCGCTTTCAGACCTCGTCTTCCATCTTGATGTAGCCGCACGGGCACTCTTTCGCGCACAGGCCGCATCCCTTGCAGTAGTCGTAATCGAAAACGTAGTGCGAGCCGTCCGCGGCCTGCTCGGTCGTCTTCAGGACGGCGCTGTCCGGGCACAGCGTCCAGCAGTTGTCGCAGGCGAAGCAGTTGCCGCAGGACAGGCAGCGCTCGGCTTCCTGGCGCGCCTGATTGGGCGCCAGGCCGCCTTCGATTTCTTCCTGGCCCGTGCGCTGTTCGGGCGGCAGGATGGGCGCTTCGCTGCGCGGAGCGGATTCGAAGTAATTGAGGTTGAGCTGCTCGAAGCCGACCGCCGCGACCGCGACATCCGGCTGCGCTGCCATGCCGCGCAGGAAGCGGTCCATGGCCAGCGCCCCGCGACGACCGTCGCCGACGGCCGCGCTGACCGAACCGCCGCCGGGCCGCGCATCGCCGCCGGCGAACACGCCGGGATGACCGGGCAAGGCGCCCTGCGGGTCGGGGGCAAAGAAAGGCTGGCGCTGCAGCAGTTCGGCGATGCCGGTGTCATCCACCTGCTGGCCGATGGCGGGGATGACCTGGTCGACGTGCATCACGGTTTCGGTGCCTTCGAACACCACCCTTTCGAGCCTGCCGTCAGGACGCCGCAGCTTCTTCATGTGCGCCATTTCCACGCCGACGGCCCGCTCGCCGCGCAGGATCAGGCGCAGGATGCCGCGATGCGGATGGATGATGACGCCCTCTTCCTGCGCCTGTTCTATTTCGCGCGGAATCGCACGCATCGCGTCTTCCGCCGCAACGCCGGCTGCCGGCAGCGCCTCGTGGGTGATGATGTGGACCTGGGGAACGCCGCAGCGCCTGAGCACGCGTGCCATGTCGACCGCCGTGTTGCCGCCGCCGATGATGGCGACGCTGGTGGCCTGGATCATCGATCCGACCGTCATCCATTCCTTGAGCAGGTCCAGCCCCACGTGCAGGTCGCGCGGCACCACGCCGTCGATGCTCCATTCGCGGTTCTTCTGCGTGCCGGGGGCGAGGAACACGGCGCCGAAATCCTGCCGCAGTTCGTTCAGCGACAGGTCGCGCCCGAGTTGCTGCTGCGCGCGAAAATCGATCCCGGTCGCCAGCAGGCGCCCGACTTCGGCGTCGAGCACGCTCGCGCGGCAGACGATACGGCGGAATCGCCGAGCGGCAAGTGCCGCCGGCTTCGGGCAGGCTGTCGAACAGGCTCACCCTGATGGCCGGCGCGCAGCAGTGATAGGCCGCGGACAGGCCAGCGGGACCGGCGCCGACGATCGCGACCTTGCGTGCATCGGCTGCGGGCGGCGAAACCGGATAGTCCCAGCCGAGACGGATCGCCTCGTCGCCGAGCAAGCGCTCGACCTTGTGGATGCCGAGCGGCTCGTCGTACTGGCCGCGGTTGCAGGCGGATCTCGCAGGGATGCGGGCAGACCCGGCCGGTGATCGCCGGCAGCGGGTTGGCGTCGACCAGCGCCTCCCACGCCTGTTGCGCCTGGCCCGTCGCCTGCAGGCGCGAATCAGGCCTGCGGATCCTCGCCCGCCGGGCAGGCGTTGTGGCAGGGCGCCTTGACGGTGCTGGTGGACCGGCACGCTGGACCGCGCCAGCTGCCGGTCTTGAAATCCAGCGAGGTGCCGGGATCGGCGTAGGCGCCGCGTGTCAGTTCGGTCATCGTCAGCTCCCTTCACCCCCAGCGCTGGCCGCCGCGCCTGACCGTATCCGCGCCTTCGCTGTCCACGGGTCGTCGCCGATTGCCGCGCAGGCCGTAGGACTCGATGTTGTGATCGGCCAGCGCCTGCAGGTGTTCCAGTTCCTCGCGCGCACGCGGCTCGTCCTTGAACAGATGGCTGAAGCGCCGCTGCAGATCGAGGTAGTCGGTCACCGGACGCGGCTCGCGGATCGGCATGATGTCGGTCAGTGCGCCGCGCTCGAGTTCGATCAGCGGAAACAGCCCGCGTCTGCACCGCCAGCCGGGCCACCTCGATGCTGAGCGCGCCGTCATGGCCCCAGCCGAGCGGACACGGCGAATGGATCAGCAGGAAGGTCGGCCCCTCGATCTCCATCGCGTGCCGCACCTTGCGCTGCAGATATCCGACGGATAGGCCACCGAAGCCGACGGCGGCATAGGGAATGTGGTGCGCGGCGATGATCGAGAGCAGGTCCTTCTTCAGGTGCCGCTTGCCCATGCGCTCCCGGCCGGCCGGCGAGGTGGTCGTCATCGCGGCATGCGGCGTCGAGCTGCGAGCGCTGGATGCCGGTGTTCATGTAGGCTTCGTTGTCATAGCAGACGTAGAGCACGTTGTGGCCGCGTTCGAGCATGCCCGACAGCGCCTGGAAGCCGATGTCGAAGGTGCCGCCATCGCCGCCGAAGGCCAGCACCTTGGTGATCTTGCCCTGGGCCTTCAGCGCCGCTTCCATGCCGGCGGCAATGGCGCCGCGTGTTCTCGAACAGCGAATGCATCCACGGCACGCGCCAGGCCGACTGCGGCCACGGCGTGGTGAACACCTCCAGGCAGCCGGTGGCGTTGGCGATCATCACGTCGGGGCCGGCGGCCTTCCGTCACCAGCCGGGCGGCCAGCGCTTCGCCGCAGCCCTGGCAGGCGCGGTGGCCGCGATTCGAGGCCCTGGAAGCGCGGCTGGCTGCGGCGCAGATCGGCGATCGGGCATCGGCTCGTCGGCGGGCGGTGCAGCGGTCATGCGTGTCGTCAGCGCTTCGCATCGGAACGCGGTCATCAGCGGTCCTCCGGCGGCAGTTTGTCGAGATCGACGTCGAAGACTGCGAAACGCGGGGCCTTCGGTGTCTGCGAACGGCCGTTCGCAGCAGGCGCGGGTAGATGTCCAGCGGAATGTCGCGGCCGCCGAGACCGACGGCGAAATTGTGCACGCGCGGCGCGTTCGGCCATGTCGAACAGCACGGCCGACACCTCGGTGCCGAGGATGCCGCCGCCACCCGGCGAGATCGCGCGGTCGAGCACCACCAGATCGCTCACGCCCGTGCAGGCCTCGCGCAGGGCCTCGGCCGGAAACGGCCGGAAGGCGCGCAGACGGATCAGCTTGACCGGCCCCAGCTCGGGATGCATCTCGCGGGCATCCGCCAGGGTGCCGACGACCGAGCCCATGCGTCAGGATGCGCCACCTCGGCCTCGGCGTCGCCTTCGACCTGTCACCAGGCCGCCCTGGCGCGTCCGGTGCATGCGCGCACCAGTCGACGTCGGCCGCCACGATCTCGTCCAGCGCGCTTGAGCAGCGCCTGGTGGTGCGAATGGCGCGCTTCGGGATAGAAATCCGGCGACACCAGCGTGCCCATGCTGATCGGCTTGCCTGGGGTCGAGCGTGCGCGCGAAATCGATAGGGCGGCAGGAAGGCGTCGACCTGTTCCTGCGTCGGGCATGTCGATCGGCTTCCAGCGTGTGGGTCAGGGTGAAGCCGTCCATGCACACCATCACCGGCAGCTCGGTGTCGCTCGGCGATGCGGAAGGCCTGGATCGTGGTGTCGACCGCTTCCTGGTTGTCGGCGCAGTAGAGCTGGATCCAGCCGGCGTCGCGCACCGCCATGGAATCCTGCTGGTCGTTCCAGATCGACAGCGGCGCCGCCGACCGCGCGGTTGGCGCAGGTCATGACCAGCGGGACGCGCATGCCCGGCGATGTTGAACAGCACCTCGCTCATCAGCAGGATGCCCTGCGAGGCGCTGGCCGTGTAGGTGCGCGCGCCGGCGGCCGCCGCTCCCAGCACCACCGAGGCGGCGGAAAACTCGCTCTCCACGCTGACGAATTCGCGTACCAGCTTGCCGTCGGCGACCAGCTTGGCGATGTTTTCGACGATATGGGTCTGCGGGGTGATCGGATAGGCCGCGATGACCTCGGGCCGGCACAGCGCGACCGCGCGCGCGATGGCCTGTGAACCTTCAAGCGCCTGACGCATGCGCCTTCTCCTTCCAGTGTCCTGCCGGTACTTGCTGCGACGCGGCCTCGATCAGGCGCAGGTTGCGCTCGAGAATGTCGCCCCTGAATTTCTGTTGCAGCGCCTTGGTGAGGGCTTCCATCGGCAGGATCTGCGTCAGCGTGAGAAAGGCCGACAGCAAGGCGGTGTTCGGAACCGGCCGGCCCAGGTGCGTCTTGGCCATCTGGGTGGCTGGCAGCGTCACCACGGCACTGCCCACCTGCTCGCTGATGGCGGCCGCATCGAGCGACGTATTGACCAGGATGCCGCCGCCGGGCCGCAGTCCGTCCAGTACGCCGGGCACCTTGAGCAGCGCCCGGTCCTGCACGATCAGGAAGTCGGGTTGCAAAACCTGGTTGCGACGGCGCAGGGTGCGCTCGGCGATGCGGACGAAGGACACCACCGGGGCACCGCGACGTTCTGCACCAAAAGCGGGAAACGCCTGTCCAAAATGGCCTTCGTCGATCGCCGCCGTCGCCAGCAGGTACGCCGCGACCACATTGCCCTGGCCGCCGCGTCCATGGATGCGGACCTCGATCAAGCGGGCTTCTCCAGTCGGATTTCAATCATGTGTCATTCCTTGGGCGCAGATGCGGTGCGTCCCGGTTTGGGGGATTTGCAAACTCCAGCATCGAGTCATGCAGTCTACAAGCAAGTACCGGGCCCATGCAGCCATGGCTAGCAGGGGTTGCCCCGGTTGTGAGCGTGTAGCGGATGAATTTACGGTGGCCGCATGAACCGGCCGTGACGGAGGTGCGTCACGCCGAATTGCTGGCTCAGTTTACTTGAAGCGTATTTGAATCGGGCGATGTCAGGCAGGGCGGGAACGGACGGAGTCGAACCGGCGTCTCCCCTGCCCCGCAGCGTTTACTTCGAACGCTTGGCCTTGCGCCCCGTCTGGATGACTTCAAGCCGACGCACCGCCGCAAGCACCGAGGCATCACTCAACTTAGCCAGGCCTGCGACAGCTGCTCGCAGGATCTCGTTCTTCTTGACCGAAACCCCTTCTTCCAGGCAACGCTTCTTCAGATTGTTGATCAGCGCGTATTCCGGGTCGGGCATGGTGAATGTATCGCGAACCATTTTTGTCTTCTTCACCCTGGCAGGTTTGCCTGCCTTGCTTGCCTTGCTTGTGCCTTGCTTGCCTTGGCAGCAAAGGGCTCGGGCACATGGGCGACTTTCCTGGCCGGGGAAGCCTTTTTTGCCGCAGGCCGGGTCTTGGCAGCAGGCGGCTTTGCTGCGGTCGCCGCGGGCTTGGCGGCAGCCGGGACCCGGGTTCTTGCCAGCCGGGTGGACGCGGTCGCAGCGACCCGGGGCGCCCTCGGGCGAGGTGTCGGCCTGGCGCTTTCTGCAACGGGCATGACTGGTACCGTCGAGGCGGGTTCAGTCTTGCCGGATTTCTTGGTGTCATCAACCATGTTCTGCCTCCTGTTCTTTATATATGCCCAGTATATGGCGTTCATTTCATTTATAGGTTCCCTGGCTGCTCCGGCGCATCGATCAATCCCACATTTCGACCGGTCCTAAGAAATTGGCCGTATGCAACCCCCCCTGTTCTTCGCCTTTTAGGGCGTGTTTACACTAATTTCTCACCCGCGTTGCCGCGAGAAAGCGATGGATGCAAGGCGCGGCGCGCCGGCAAGGGCCATCCCTTGCCAAGCGGCGCAACGCCGCAGACGCGTTTTCTCGCGGCAACCCGAAGGGACGGGTCGATTCGGGCGCATCCCTTTGTCGCGAGCCGCTTGCAGTGAACGACACTGCGGCGCGGCCCGCTTCGCGGGCTGCATCCCGAATCGGCCTCGTCGCAGATGTGAAATTAGTGTAAACACGCCCTAATACGCAATCGGCATCATCACAAATTTCGGGTAACGCACGGCACGCGAGTTTGTGAGAAGCTACAGCCACCCAAGACTCGACTGATTGACGAACCTTGAATGCGGGAAATTGCGAACGGTCACCCAATGCAGCCACAAGCTGGAAGCTTCCGGATAGACTGGATTCCCGCTCGACCAAAAGCGACAATCGCCTCCTCTTTTCAATAGCAACCTGGCAACAATCATGACTCAATCCATTGGCATTCTTACCTCGGGCGGCGACACGCCTGGACTCAACGCCGCCATTCGCGGCGTCGGCAAAGCCTGCCTGTCGCATTACGGCATGCACATCATCGGCTTTCGCGACGGATTTCGCGGCCTGATGGAGAACCGCACCATGGCGCTGGATGGCCAGGCGCTGTCCGGCATCCTCACCCAGGGCGGCACCATCCTCGGCACCAGCCGCGACAAGCCGCACAAGATGCCGGTGAACGGCAAGGTCATGGACATGACCGAAGCCATCGTCGCCAACTACCACGCCAATCATCTCGACTGCCTGGTTTGCCTGGGCGGCGGCGGGACCATGAAGAATGCGCTGCGATTGCAGCAGGCGGGCCTCAACATCGTGACCCTGCCGAAAACCATCGACAACGACGTGGCGCTGACCGAAACCACCTTCGGTTTCGATACCGCGCTCGGCATTGCCACCGACGCCATCGACCGCCTGCACAGCACTGCGCACAGCCATCACCGCATCATCGTGGTCGAGATCATGGGACACCGCGCCGGCTGGCTGGCGCTGGGCGCGGGCATAGCCGGCGGCGCCGACGTGATCCTGATTCCGGAAATTCCCTACCAGGTGGAAGCCGTGGCGGAAGCGATCAAGGCACGCAAGCGCAAGGGCAAGCCGTTCAGCATCGTCGCCGTGGCGGAAGGTGCGCTGACCCATGAGGAAGCCGAGGAACAGCAGGCCAGCGCCGCGAAGAAGAAGGACAAGAAAACGAAGGAAAACGCCGTCGAACCCGAGCTGGTTTATGCCGAACGCACCCTGCGACTGGCGCATCAACTCGAATTGCTCACCGGTCTGGAATCCCGCCCGACCATCCTCGGCCACCTGCAACGAGGCGGCACACCCTCCGCCGCCGATCGCCTGCTCGCCACGCGTTTGGGCACAGCCGCCGCCGATCTGATCCATGCGAAGCAATATGGCTTCATGGTTGCCGCGCGCGGCGAATCGAGCACACCCGTCGCACTGGAAGACGTTGCCGGCCAGGTCAAGACCGTGCCGCCGGACCACCCCTGGGTGGCCAGCGCGCGCGGCGTGGGGACGAACTTCGGGGATTGACGGGATGCATGGGGCGCTTTGGCCCGGCATCCCGATTCGGCTCCGGAGCATCCCGCCTTCGGCTTTCAGCACGGACCCGAGGCATGCGATGAGGGCGTGACCAGAAGCCGGCGCGGCCCGCTGGAAAGCGTACCCAAAACCCTGGTTAACGCATCTAGGCGAGCTGCAACTTGCGCAAGCGCGTTTCCGCCAGTGAAGACACATTGCTGCTTTCATCCAGCCAGATGGGTTCGCTGACGCCATAGCCCTGTGCGTAGTCGACGCCGATCTCACGCAGCTTGTCGAGAATCGCGATGCTTTCGACGTATTCGGCCACGACCTCGATGCCCATCACGCTCACCACCCGGGTGATCGCCTCGGTCATCGCCAGGCTGACTTTTTCGTCGAGAATGTTCTTGACGAACTCGCCGTCGATCTTCACGTAGTCCACCGGCAGGCTCTTGAGATAGGAGAAGGAACTCATGCCGATGCCGAAGTCGTCCAGTGCGAAGCGGAAGCCATCCAGGCGCAGCCCCCAGAGAAAATCGCTGACGCGGTCGATGTCTGCAATGGCCGCAGTCTCGGTGATTTCGAAGCAGATCGATTGCGGCACAATTTGATAGTGCGCTGCCTGCTCGCGGATGAAATCGATGAAGCCCTTGTCTGAAAGCGAGGTGCCGGAGATGTTGACCGACCACTGATGCGCGCCCTGAAGTTCAGGGGTTGGATAGCGCTTGTGGAAAACCTCGAACACGCGCTTGATGATCCAGCGGTCCAGCGCCGGCATCAGGTTGTAGCGTTCCGCAGCGGGAATGAACTGGGCGGGTTGAACCAGCGTGCCATCCTTGTTGATCATGCGCACCAGGATTTCGCAATGCTGGCTGTTGTCAGGCTTGGCACATACCGGAATGATGGGTTGGTAGTAGAGCACGTAGCGATTCTCATCCAGTGCCGAGGTGATGCGCGACAGAACCCGCATTTCCTGCTGGCGCTGGTCCAGTTCGATGTCGTCCGGGTTGTAGACCTGGATGCGGTTGCGGCCCTTTTCCTTGGCGGCATAACACGCTGCATCCGCAATGCTGATGACTGTCTTCAGGTCGATCGACTTGCGTGTGATGACGGTGACGCCAATGCTTACGCCGATTCCGAACGTACGGCCCTCCCAGTAGAAGCGGAAGGCCTTGATTGCGGAAAGCATGTTTTCGGTGATGCGTGCGGCTTCATCCAGTTCTGCATTTTGAATCAGCAAGCCGAATTCATCGCCGCCCAGACGTGCCAGGGTTTCATCCGCCGGCAGCAGCGATTTGAGCAGTTCGGTGATGTTGCACAACAATTGGTCGCCCGCAGCATGGCCGCAGCTGTCGTTGATGACCTTGAACTGGTCCAGGTCCAGATAACACACGACATGCTTCTCGTTACGGATGCGCGAGCCCACGAAAGCCGCTTCCAGGCGCGTCTGGAATTCACGCCGATTCACCAGGCCGGTCAGCGTGTCGTGGCGTGCTTCGTGCGCCAGGCCATCGGCAATCCTGCGCAGTCGGGTGACGTCCTGCAGCAGCACCAGCGCGCCGGCGATCCGGTTGCTCGTTCCCTGCACCGGCGCCACGCTGCCTTCCACTGCAGTCTGGGTGCCATCCGCCCGTATCAGGATGGCATCCCCTCCCAGTGGCATTGCCGTGCCTTTTGCCAGAGCCTGGGTCAAATGGCCAACGATGGATCCACTGGCAGCAGTGCCTGCCAACTTTATGATTTCACCAAGCGGTTTGCCGACAGCTTCAGCCACCGACCAGGCAGTGAGTGTTTCAGCGGGTTCGTTCATGTACTGAACGATTCCAGCAATGTCGGTCACGATGGCCGGCCGGTCAAGACGCGCCAGCAGTGTCGAGGCGGCGCCTTGAACATGGCCCGAATCACCCTTGCCGGCCTGACCCAGGCTGACATTTCCGAGAAGTTTTTTTAACATTCTGGCCCCCGCGAATTACCTCGCCTGACTGATGGTCAGCAATTCGCGTGCCCGACAAGAGCCTCATGAATTATTGGACTATTTTTCATCCGGATCGTGAAAAATCGTCAGCATCTCAGCGACGTCACTGAGATTTTTCATCACAAGGATGGACCTGTTCGACAACTACAGTCCTTGAAGCACTGTGGTCAAACTGCAAAAACCGTTGAGGTGAAGGGCTATACCTGTGGGCAGAGGTTTCTTCCCTGCCCTCAAACTGTTAGGGCGTGTTTACACTAATTTCTCACCCGCGTTGCCGCGAGAAAGCGATGGATGCAAGGCGCGCCGCGCCGGCAAGGGCCATGCCTTGCCAAGCGGCGCAACGCCGCAGATGCGTTTTCTCGCGGCAACCCGAAGGGACGGGTCGATTCGGGCGCATCCCATTGTCGCGAGCCGCTTGCAGTAAACGACACTGCGGCGCGGCCCGCTTCGCGGGCTGCATCCCGAATCGGCCTCGTCGCGGATGTGAAATTAGTGTAAACACGCCCTAGATTAATTGTCGGACTGGCACTTGTTCATGAAGCTGGTTCTGGCGGCACCATAAAGTTTCTTGGCAGCCGCCTGTCCCTCGCAATAAGGCATCAATCCATCGGCCGTACATTTCTTCGCGAAGCTGTTCCTGGCCGCCCCTGCGAGTTTCTTCTCCACGGATGTCGCTTCGCAGCTGTCCCGAACACACTTGCGCATGAAGCTGTTCTGGGCGGCGCCTGCAAGTTTCTTATCCTGTGCCTGGGTCATGCAGGCGCTGTCGGCGGCAAACGCCGGGAACGACAGAATGAGGGCGCCAAGAAGCGCAACAAGGGATTTCATGAGCGTCCTTTCAAGGGTCTGGTTGTCTGGAAACCAAATGATAATCGAAGCCCGTTCGGAGCCTATGGCGGCCATCGAACCTGAAGCGACCCTTGCCTTTCCGGCATGCAACCGGTCGCTTCCGGATGAACAGAAATCCGGCAAGTACACGCCAGGGCTACGAATCCAATGCGCCCGGCGTGCTGACGGGTCGCTGTATCCCGATAATCCTGGCTGGGTGCTCCTTCTGGTCAATGGCCAGAACCTTAGCTACCCTATGCAAGCTGGAAGAGTGCTGCTGGATTGCGGTCCAGCCTGCACGATGAAGGCAGCCCAGCCGCCGACTCATTGCCGATTCACCCCGAAACACCGAGAGCAACGATGAAGAATCTGCTGATCCTGCATCTGGAAAGCATCTCCCAGCTGACGCTGGCGATACATCGGCAATACTTTCCGAACCTTGACCGCCTGCTCAGCGAGTCGCTGCGCTATGAGAACCATTTCTCTTCCGCGACATCGACCCGGATGGTCCAGACGCATCTCTTCCACGGCAACGACTTCGAGCTGGATCAATTCGCCGCTTACAGCGATGCCGTGGCGGTGGGCAACTGCGATCATTTGTTCGCCATCCTCAAGGCGCATGGCTATCATCCCGGCCTGGCCTGCCTGAACCTGTACCACCCCAAGTGCCCGCGAAATTCAGCGTTTGGCCCAGGTCGATCTCGGTCCCGTTTGATTCAGCCGACCCGGAGGCGGTAATGGCCGAACTCGACCGCATGACCGACGAACGGCCCTTCGCGGTTTTTTTCTGGAATCTGATCAGCCACATCGAACATAGCGGGGTCTACGCCTACCAGGCGAGCAGCCTGACCCATCGGCTTCAGAATGCCTACCGGAAGGCTGACGAAATGATCGGCGAACTGCTTCGGCGGCTGCGTGACAAGGGTGCCCTGGCGGACACCCTGATCGTCGTCTACGGCGATCATGGCGACGATTTCTGGGGCCATGGCTTCAAGGGGGGCATGTTGCACGGGCTCGAGCCCTACGCGAACATGGTCTGGACACCTCTGGCGATCTGGTCCGGCGGCGACAGCCCGGGCATGGACAACCGCCTGGCCAGCACCATCGATATCCGCGCCACCGCCCTCGACATGCTGGGAATTGGGCACCACGATCATTTTCCATTTGCCGGCAAAAACCTGCTGACGACCCGGCAATCGCATGTCTATTCGCAGAACTTCATGGCCAACCAGCCAGACAATGCGCAACTGAACATTGCGCGCACGATCGCCGTCTACAACGACACCTATTGCCTGCTGGCCAGTTCGCGCGGCCTGGAAATGTATGCCTATCGCCTCGACCCGACGAACCGCTGCAATTTGCTGTACTTCCATGAACTCACGCCCGAGGGCGGCCTGCGCCTGCTGGAAATTCCGGGGGCCAGATCGCACTACCTGAGGGCCATTCCTGAAGGCGAAGCCCTCAGCGACAGCATCAGCCGCAACTTCATCGAACTGCGGGACAAATTGTCCGAGCGAATCGCCGCCAAACGCGCTTATCTGGATGGGAAGCTTCCCGGCGCCCAGTTTTCCACCTGGGCGCCGGATGTCCTGGACCGCATCGAGACGGCAGGGCGGGATGCGTTTTTCAATGTGCCGATATCGGCACCTGCGCGCCCCGGCTACCGGTTTTACTGAAAAACCCGGCCATGCATCGTTGCGGCCTGCTCGCCGATGAAGACCAGGGGTCTAGTCGCAGTGTCGGCATGCGATCGAATCCCGTGCAGGAAGTGCGTGAGCGTTGCGAATACGGCGGCTGGCCTTGGTCGCATATCGCCGCTGCCGTCTCCGTGCTGAAACCTGGCGGAAAGCGCGGACACGATTCGCCCGGTTACCGTTCGTCTTTGCGCGCGACTTTACCGTCGAAAGGCCCGACGATGGATGCGGCCGGCTCAAGTGCCTTCCCGGGATCGCTGACGTAGGTGCGGCCCAAGCCTTCGAGCAGCTTCCTGATCTGGGTGCTCGATATGTTCTCGGTGCGTGGCAGATATATCACCTCGCAGTGGACCCTGAGATCGTCGAATCGTCCCTCCCAGTCGTCACCCATGCCGAAGATCGAAACGCCGTAGTGGCGGATGTCGTCCGCCTTCTGTTCCCCGTTCTGCAGGGAGATCGCCAGGTCGACACACTTCAGGTTACGGATGATCTGTATGCGGTCCTCGAAGCCGAAAATGGTTTGCTTGCCCCTGAGTGCGTTGAATTCGTCGGTGGTGACGCCGACGACAAGTTCGTCTCCCATGGCCTTCAGGCGGTTCAGGAGGCTGAGATGGCCCGTGTGGAACAGGTCGAAAGTGCCATAAGTCAGGATTACTTTTTTCATTCGAAACGCCTCTGGCAAACTCTAGACATACGCCCTGTATCCGGTTGACCGAATCGCTCCCTGATTTATAGCCGCAGGCACGCATGAATGTTGTGCGTCAGCCTTGAGCCAAGCTCGGACAACCACGCCAATCCTCGACATTGTCTCTTGCGAATTGACGAGTCGCTGCTCATTAAGTGCGGTTTCATCGCCCTGCCGGGGATGGCTATAGCCAGTTTATGTCCTCAGGATTTCGTCGTAAGCTGACGGCAGAAACCAAGACATATGACACGAGCGAGGTCCCTATGGAAAAATCAAACAGCCGGCTGGACCAGGTTGTTCTCGAAGCGCGACGCAACGCCGAGAAGCGGGCTCAGGGCTATCGGTCGCAAGCGCTGAGGCTTTTTCCCTGGGTGTGCGGGCGCTGCGCCCGAACGTTTACGCACGGCAATCTTCAACTGCTCGAAGTCCACCACAAGAACGGCAACCACGACGACAACCCGTCGGATGGCAGCAATTGGGAACTGCTCTGCACCTATTGCCATGAGCATGAGCACTCCAAGCTGAAGGATATGGCGGGCCGCACCGGGTCTGGAAACGCTCCGCCTGCCTCCACGTCCAATCCCTTCGCCGATCTGAAGGCAATGCTGGAATCCAGGAAACGGAGCTAAGCGGGCGTCAGGCATGCCTGACGCCCTTGGACGACGCACTGCAAAAACCGGGGCAGCCAATCCCGTGGCCGGCGACAGCCCGTTGCTGGAAGCAGACCTCCGTGTTCAGTCTTGTTATTGCCAGGGCGCAGGTTCGGTCACAGGCAACCGTTGCATTGACTGTCACAGCCTGCCTAGCAGCGGAGAGAAGTCCGTGAGGCCCGCGTTGTTCCCGGCAGAACGTGTGATCATGCTCTCACGACATGAGTATTCAGAGGTTCATGAAATGTGCGGCATAGCCGGTCTGGTCCACCTGGACGGAAGGCCATTGTCAGATCCGGCAGATCGCCTGATTCTTGAACGTATGGGTAACGCAATGCAGCATCGCGGTCCGGACGATGCGGGCATGACGGTCTGGAACAATTTGGGTCTGGTGTTCCGGCGCCTTGCCATCATTGATGTCGATGGCGGCGCCCAGCCGTTTCATACACGGGATGGCCGCATCAGTTCGATCACCAACGGTGAAATCTACAACCATCACGATCTGCGTGCCCAGCTGGCGAAACGCCATGAATTCCGTACCAAGTCCGACTGCGAAGTGTTGCCGTATCTTTACCTGGACCGTGGTCTTGAGATGTTCGAGCCGGTCAACGGGATGTACGCAACCGCGCTGCTCGATCGCCATTTGAATCGCTTGCTGCTGGCACGTGACCGATTGGGTGAAAAACCCCTGTTCTATAGCGTGTTGCCAAACAGCCATACGCTGGTCTTCGCATCGGAACTGAAGGCGCTATTCGTCCACCCGGAAGTGCCTCGACGATTCGACTGGCAGACGATGCTTACCCTTGGTCATAACGTCGACATGACTGCGGGCGAACGCCCTTCTGGCTATCTCGGGATAGATCGTCTTCCTGCCGGGGCGATGATGGATCTCTCGCTGCAGGATGGAAGTTATCGGATCCACCTCTATTGGCAGCTGCCCGAACGCGATGACTCGAACAATCGGACCCATGCGAATGAATGCATCGAACGGTATCGAGCCCTGCTCGACGACAGCATGCGTTTGCGGGAGGTTGCCGACGTCGGTTGCGGACTCTTTCTGAGTGGCGGCATCGATTCCTCCGCACTGGCAGCACTCGCCAGCCATCGACAAGCCATGCCGACATTCAGCATACGGAACGCGAGCACGCTTGAGGATGCTGAAGCGGCGGCGCGGGTTGCCAGGCATCTGGGGTTGCCCAACCATCAGATCAGTTTCGACCAGTCGGCAGCCAGCCTCAAAGCGGACCACTGGCGCCGGATTCTATGGAGTTGCGAGTACGCGGACATCAACGCCGAGCAGCTGTTCAAGTATTACCTCCACGCCTATGCACGCCAGCGCTATCCAACGCTCAAAGTGATCCTGCTTGGCCAGGGCAGCGACGAGTTCAATGGTGGCTATCTGAGCATGTTGCTGGACAGCTCACCTCCCTTCGGAAACCAGGACTGGCTGCGGATGGATGAGGCCATACGAAGGGAGGATGCTGCCCATGTGGCTTTTACCACTGGCCTGATCGGACGGGCTGGCCACCTGGTCAGGCAGGGTGTCATTCGGCAGGACTTCATCAGTTTCGTCCTGGGCGGGCGGGATAGCGGCATGTCCACCTGGGACCGATACGTAAAGCTATACCGGGGAAACCTGGATACGCATCTTTGGCATGAAGACCGCACTGCGGCAGCGCATTCGATCGAGAACCGAACGCCATTTCTCGATCATCGTCTGGTCGAGTTTCTGGCCCAGATCCCGGTGCGGCTCCATGCCAACCTCTTTACCGACAAGAGAATATTGCGCCATGCAGTAAAGGACCTGCTGCCGGCAGACATCATCCATCGCCGCAAGGGGCCGCTCTTTTATGGAAGGGAAGAGCACCATACTTTCCGGATGATGCACAGCGTGTTATCGCACAACCAGGGCGAACTGCTTGATCAGGCTGTAGAAGGATCCCGTCTGACGGACGGGCCCATTGATGAAACAAGACTGCACGCCATGGCAAGGCGGGTCGCAAGCGACCCCAATATGACCCATTTCGAGGAGTTCTTGGCGATTGTGAATATGGGCGTGCTCGCCCATATGTCGTCCACCCTGGAAGTGCCCGCCAATCCCCCGGTCAGCGAAGAACTACCCATCAGGGAGATCAAGCAGCCTCCAAGATCCTTCCTCAATTCAAGCGCCAGCCCATACATCAATTCAGCAAGCCTCCCGTCTTCAAGCTGCCCCTGGGTCTGAAGTTGCGGGAATTGTCCGATTGTTCAAAGTGATGCGGGAATTTCGAACTTTAAGCGTTGTGCCTGCCAACGCATCCCGCCAAACATCCCGGGAAGGCTGTTTCCATATTCAAAAGAATCGGCAAGGCCAAGGCTGTGCAGCGAAGACCCGTATCGTGTCCTGGTTATCGTTGCGTGTGCCTCAGCCCAGCGCCGACGCGGTTTCACGTTCCCGACATTCGCCGGTAGCGGGTTCGTCTCCGACATCGATGCCTGAATCATCGATCGGCACCATCGGGTCGGCGCCAATGGTTCCGACAAACAGGCGCCAGGACTCGGGATCATTCAGTTCATCCAGGCGTTCCTGGACGTAGACCAGTCGCGCATCGAGGCCGAGGCGACGCGACTCGTCGACGTTGCGCGGGTTTTCCGCGAAGCGCGTGAGCTCATCCAGGTTGCGGGTCCATAGCGCGATATCGCGCTCGCGCTTGACCTGCAGGCGTTGCCGATACCAGTCGGATTCGAGCAGGGCCTCGCGCGTGAACATGGCACGGATTTCCGGCGCGTGCACATCCAGTCCGTTGTATTGGCCATACGCCATGATGGCGAGCAGTGCCTTCAACGGCGGACAGGCTTCCTCGATGCTGCCGTCCTCGAAATAGCGCCTTGCAACGCGTTCCTGGGCCTCGATGATGTTGTCAACGCCGTCCGCGAATACCGCCATGTCCTGGGTTTCGGGCTTGAGGATGGCCTCGGTGAAGACCGCGCGCGGGTTGTCGAAGATCTTGCCCATGTAGTGCGCGACGAAACGCTCGTTGATGCGGTAGCCGAGTCGGCTGGCGAGCACGCGCCTGCCCTCGAAGTCAAAGTCCTCCAGCGCTTCCATGTAGCCCTGTGCGATGAGCCAGGACGCTTCGCGATGCTCGCCATGGAGGCGCGCCCAGATTTCCGGCACCAGCAGGCTGATGTCGTGGTCCACGCGCAGCTGTGGCCCGATATTCCCGGCCGCAGTGGAGAAGCCGTCATGGCCGGTGAGGATCATCGATACCAGCGCGTTGTTGAGATCGGCCGTGGGCCGCAAGGCGTTGAATGGTCCCTTGGTGAGCGCGCCTTCCGAGCCCGCGCCAGTGGTGGAAGGCGAGGTGCCTGTCAGGGAACAGATGTAGTCCATGAACAGTTCCGGCAGTGCCTGGTAGTGGAGCGGGCTGTAAACCGCCAGGGACCGGATGCCTTCTGCCGGCGGATTGTTGCGACGCCCAGACAACACCGCGTCGACGCTGACGCACACCGGTGCCGTCAACCGGCAATTTGCGGTGGAAACGCATGCCCATTTCTGCCGCGTACTTGCGAATCGGGTTGGCGATGTCGGGACGCAATTGCAGATAGCGCGGGTTCTTCGACGGCTTGCCGTCCACCAGCCGGGGGCGCGCGGAGGAGACCACGATCTGTTCGGCGCGCGCCGCTTCCAGCAGCAAGTCGCGCATCGGCGGCGTGTAGCTGTACAGGCTCATGACATCCTCGACTTCGGCCGCGAGCACGGCGCCTGTCAGCGGTTCGAAGTTGGAGATGAAGTTGTCGGGCAAGGCCATTTCGGCCTCGGTCTGCTTGTCGTAGCCCGGAGTGACTGCGTCGTCGGGGCGCTGGAACAAACGCATTTCACAGTTGTGCGTCAGCTTGACGCTGCCCGGCTGCCCCAGCTTGCAGCGTGTCGTCCTGGCCACGGGCGCGACCACCGAGACGGTGATGTCGTCTTCCATCTGCACCTTCTCGGCGGGGATAAAGTCCTGGCGCAGCTTGAAGGTCCGCCACTGCTCATCGTCGTCGAATCCCACCCGCAGGTAGCTCGCGATGATGCGCCGGCCGAACATCTTCAATTCGTGACCCGGCGCACCGTCCACCACGTCGACTGCGAGTTCCTTGTCCCAGCGCTCGATCCACTCCGATCGATAGAAACGCTTGATCAGGAACACCAGCGCCAGGATGCGCGGCGGGATGCTGTCGAGCCAGGCGTTGTATTCGTCCGTATAGCTCGACGAGGGCGTCAGCAGCTTGATCACCGAACCGAGACTGCGTTCCATGCTCAACGGTTTGCGGGTAGCGTCGCGATCCTCGAGTTCGAAGCCAGGTCTGAAACGCGTGCTGCAATCGGCTTCGAATATGCTTCGCACCCAGGCGACGTCACGCTCCAGATCGTCGATGAACAACGGCCCATAGAGCACTGCATCCTCGAGCGACTTGGAAATCTCCGACTTGCCGCCGCCGGACACCGTGCACGGCTTGTGGCAGAAGGTGCCCTCCGGTTCGATGCCGATCAAGCGCCACGACGGCGCACCCGGATGGCGGCGCATCTCCAGCTTGTAGCCATTGGGCTGCATGTAAATCTTGCCCGGTATGAGGCGTATCCGGCACGCCCTTCCCTCATGCTCCCAACTGATGCTCTGTGCGTTCAAGTCGAAGCGCACGACCTGGGGGACATAGATGATGTCCGGATAGTTCACGTCCTCGGCATGGCCCTCGGGCATGACGTGCAAGAACTGACCGTAGCGCGCCACCATGTCCTGGAAGGAATAGCCAGGCTCGCGCGTGATGCTGTCGACGCCGAATTCCTCGCCGTGATTTCGGCACTGGAACAGCAACGCGCCACCGGCGTGTTCTTCCTCGGCCAGGCCATAGAGATTGGCTGCGAAGCTGATCTGGGTCTTGACCTCTTTCTTGCAGTAGCCGAAGTAATTGTCGGCCAGGATGGTGACCATCACGCCGCTCGCATCGCGCGCGGTGAGCTTGAAGGCCTGGCCATCGTTGTAGCGTTCGTCCGGCTGCTTCCAGCACATGCCCTCGCGGCGCTGGCGCTCGTTCGCGGCATCCCATTGCGGCAGGCCCAGTTCGCGCTTGGTGAGGCGGGTCAGATGCGGTGCCAGCACCACGCAGCCGGTATGTCCGCTCCAGTGCTCGACGTCGAGGGCAGCGTCATGCTCCGGCATCAAAGGATTGCCGCCGTTGCCGAAGATGCTCTCGACGAAATCCAGATTACTGACCAGGTTGCCGGGGGCAAAAAAGCGGATCTCCATGCTCTTTTCTGGCGCCACGCCGGGTATGGCCGGGCAGATGACCGGGCGCATCAACAGCGAGACGAACATGCGCGCGGGATCGGGCTGGTTGACTGTGTACGGCAGCGCGAGCAGGTCCTGGGGCGGTTTGAAGGCGTGTGCCAGCATGCGCGCGAACACTTCGCGCGGGACGGCTTTCTTGTCACCGGGAATGGGCAGGCCGCCTTCGGCAACATGGAACAGGCCTTTTGTGGTGCGCCGGTCGCTGGCCGGGTTATGCAGCACGCCCTGGCGCACACGGTAGCTGGAAACGATATCGGAGCGGAACACGTCCGAATCGACCGGCAGCGACAACTCGCGCGCGAGCCCTTCGTGGTCGAGGATGAAAGTCTGGCTGGGCAGATGCGGGATCTCGTCCACACCCGCCAGGTAGCGTTCGAGGAAGTCCTGAATGCGCCGATCAGGCGGGCTCAGAAAATCGGACAGCAGCCAGTTCTTGGCACGGTAGGCCATGAGCAGGTCATGCGCCACCTCCATGAACTCGTCGCTCTCCTGTCCACGCACGGGGGGCTGGCCGGATGAGGCCAGTTTGAGATTGATATACAGGCGCAGGTTGACCTGTTCACGCTGTGCCTCATCGATCGGGCCCGGACCCGGATGGTTGAACCTGTTCATGTCTGTTTCCTGTATTTCCGAACCGTAACTTATATCGCAATTTAGGCGTCAGCCAAAACCTGACCGACAGGATGGAGCGTGCATTTTATGCCCACGCCCAGCGGCCAACCCGCCAGGGCTGGACGTCCCGCCAATTGGGTACGGGTTCCACACGATCTATGCTTGCGCGTAGTCACCTCCAGCATTGCATGTTGCCGACATGCCCATGCAGAGAACACCCCGACGGGGCGTTCTCTGCAGGCCGCTTCACACCTGCGGATGTGCGCGTTCGCTTTTGCTGTGCAGTTTGTTGAGCGCGTGCAGATAGGCCTTGGCAGAAGCCACCACGATGTCGGTATCGGCCCCCTGCCCGTTGACCACGCGGCCATCCCGCGCCAGCCGCACGGTCACTTCGCCCTGGGCATCGGTGCCGCTGGTGATGTTGTTGACCGAATACAGCAACAGGTTGGCGCCGCTGGCGACCACCGATTCCAGCGCCTTGAAGGTGGCATCGACCGGGCCGGACCCCTCGCCGCCGGCCTTTTTCTCGACACCTTCGTCGGTGAACGAAATCTGCGCATGTGGAACTTCGCCCGTTTCGGAACACACTTTCATCGACACCAGCTTGAACCGCTCGTGTTCGGCCGCGTAGCCTTCGTCGGAGACCAGCGCCTGCAGGTCTTCGTCGAAGATCTCGCGCTTCTTGTCGGCCAGGCTCTTGAAGCGGGCAAATGCGGCGTTCAGTGCTTCCTCGCTGTCGAGCACGATGCCGAGTTCGGCCAGCTTGGTCCTGAATGCGTTGCGTCCCGACAGCTTGCCGAGGCTGAGCCGGTTGGCTTTCCAGCCGACGTCTTCGGCACGCATGATTTCGTAGGTCTCGCGGTGCTTCAGCACGCCGTCCTGGTGGATGCCGGACTCGTGGGCGAAGGCATTGGCGCCGACGATGGCCTTGTTCGGCTGTACCGGATAGCCGGTGATCGAGGAGACGAGCTTGGACGACGGCACGATCTGGGTGGCATCGATGCGGGTGTCGCAATTGAACACGTCCTTGCGCGTGCGCACCGCCATCACGATTTCCTCCAGCGAAGCGTTGCCGGCACGCTCGCCGAGGCCGTTGATGGTGCATTCGACCTGGCGCGCGCCGTTCATCACGGCGGCGAGCGAGTTGGCGACCGCCATGCCGAGGTCGTTGTGGCAGTGGGTCGACCAGACCACCTTGCCGGAACCGGGCACACGCTCGATCAGCTGCTTCATGCGCTCGCCCCACAGGGCGGGAATGCTGTAGCCGACGGTGTCGGGCACGTTGAGCGTTTTGGCGCCGGCCTTGATCACCTCGTCGAAGATGCGGACGAGGAAATCCATGTCGGAACGCACCGCATCCTCGGCCGAGAATTCGACGTCGTCGGTGTATTCGAGCGCGAGCTTGACCGCCTTGATCGCCGCTTCGACCACCTGGTCCGGCTGCATGCGCAGCTTCTTTTCCATGTGGATCGGGCTGGTGGCGATGAAGGTGTGGATACGCCCCGATTTCGCCGGCTTGATGGCGCCGCCGGCCGCGTGGATGTCGCGCTCGTTGGCGCGCGCCAGCGAGCATACGGTCGATCCCTGGATCGCTTCGGCGATGGCGCGGATCGCGTCCGCGTCGCCGGGGCTCGCCGCGGCAAAGCCGGCTTCGATCACGTCGACGCCCAGCTTTTCCAGCTGGCGCGCGATGCGCAACTTCTCGTCCTTGGTCATCGACGCGCCGGGGCTTTGCTCGCCGTCGCGCAAGGTGGTGTCGAAAATAAACAAACGGTCTTTCATGGCTGGCTCCATGCCGGGTCGGCGTCAGGCCGACGCATTATATAGGGCTGCCGCGCGAAGCTTGCGGCGCGAGGGTACTACGGGGGGAGGGGGTTCAATGTGCGCGCGTGACGCGCAGCAGCAGGCTGCCGAACAGGACATTCGACAGGCAGTAGAGACAGTACGGGTGCGGCTGCTTAGACATAGTCTAAATTGTATCTATTTTCCGTCACCCTGCAAGGGGGGCGACGCGTCAGCCGCCTTTTTGCGGCGCAACCGTTGCAGCAGCGCATCGCCATATCCCGACAGGCCATACAGTGCAAACACAATGAACAGTACCTCGGGCGGGCTGGTCGACACCAGGACGAAGGCCAGCACCACCAGCAGGATGACGAAGAACGGCACGCTTTTCCTGAGGTTGATCTCCTTGCCGCTGTAGTAGCGGAAGTTGCTCACCATGGTGAGCCCGCCGAACAGGGCGATCACCGCCGCGAGCCAGCGCACCTCGTGCCCGGCCACTTCATACTCGACCATCACCCAGACAAAGCCCGCGACCAGGGCAGCGGCCGACGGGCTCGGCAGCCCCTGGAAGAAGCGCTTGTCGGTCACGGTCTCGAGTTGGGTGTTGAAGCGCGCCAGGCGCAGCGCGGCCCCGGCGCAATAGACGAACGCCGCGATCCAGCCCAATTTGCCCATGCCCTGCAGCGCGAATTCATAAATTACCAGCGCGGGCGCCACGCCGAACGACACCATGTCGGACAGGCTGTCGTATTCGGCACCGAACGCACTTTGTGTATGGGTCATGCGCGCTACCCTGCCGTCGAGCCCGTCGAGCACCATTGCGATGAAAATCGCCACCGCCGCATGCTCGAAGCGCCCGTTCATCGCCTGCACCACGGCATAAAAACCGGCGAAGAGTGCGCCGGTGGTAAACAGGTTCGGCAACAGGTAGATGCCGCGATCGCGCATGCGCGGTCGCTTAGTGTCGGATTTGTTGTGACGGAATTCGAGCATGCGGAAGAAAGCTTACCAGCGTGCCAGGATGGTACGCCCGCCAGTCACTTTTTGTCCGATCGAGACTTCAGCGCGCGCGGTGGTCGGCAGGTAGACGTCAACCCGCGAACCGAAGCGGATGAAGCCGTAGCGCTGACCGCGCACCAGCTTGTCGCCGGTGCGCACATAACAGAGGATGCGCCGCGCGATCAGCCCGGCGATCTGTACCGAGGTGACATCGCCGCGCGCAGTCTGGATCCAGATCGCATTGCGTTCGTTCTCGGTGGAGGCCTTGTCGAGATCGGCGTTGACGAAGCTGCCCGGGGTGTACCAGCGGCCCTTGACCTCGCCGTCGACGGGACTCTTGTTGGAATGCACGTTGAACACGTTCATGAACACGCTGATCTTCAGCGCCTCGCGTTCGAGGTAGGGATCGTTGACCTTCTCTACCACGACGATGCGGCCGTCGGCCGGCGAGATCACTGCGTCGGCGTCAGCCGGTGGCACGCGTGCCGGGTCACGGAAGAACTGCAGCGCAAAAACGGCCCAGATCCAGAATGGAATCGACCACCAACCGACCAGCCAGGTTGCGATCGATGCGGCGGCCAGCGCGGCCAGCAGAACCAGCCAGCCCTCGCGGGCAATGAGGGGATGTGTCATATATATTTGGGATACCTGAGAAAAAAGGGGTGAGGCGAGCGGATCTAGGCTCCGCTCGCCTCACCCCTGATTCATTCGCCCATCAGTTCTTCGAATGATCGACCAGCTTGTTGGCTGCGATCCAGGGCATCATGGCGCGCAGCTTGCCGCCCACCACTTCGATTTGGTGCGCAGCGTTATTGCGGCGACAGGCGGTCATCTCGGGGTAGTTGGACTGGCCTTCGAGGATGAAGCGCTTGGCATAGTTGCCGTTCTGGATGTTGGCCAGGCATTCCTTCATCGCGGCCTTGGACTGGGCGTTGATGACCTGAGGTCCGGTCACGTATTCGCCGTATTCGGCGTTGTTGGAGATCGAATAGTTCATGTTGGCGATGCCGCCCTCGTACATCAGGTCGACGATCAGCTTCAGTTCGTGCAGGCACTCGAAGTAGGCCATTTCGGGGGCATAGCCCGCTTCGGTCAGTGTTTCGAAGCCAGCCTTGACCAGTTCCACGGCGCCGCCGCACAGCACCGCCTGCTCACCGAACAGGTCGGTCTCGGTCTCGTCCTTGAAGGTGGTTTCGATGATGCCGGTACGGCCGCCGCCGATGGCGGAGGCGTAGGACAGAGCCAGATCACGCGCCTTGCCGGAAGCATCCTGGAACACGGCGATCAGATCGGGAATGCCGCCGCCCTTGACGTACTCGGAACGCACGGTGTGGCCGGGTGCCTTGGGGGCGATCATGATCACGTCGAGATCGGCGCGCGGCACGATCTGGTTGTAGTGGATGGAGAAACCGTGGGCGAACGCCAGGGTCGCGCCCTTTTTCAGATTGGGCTCCACTTCATCGCGATACAGCCTGGACTGGAATTCGTCGGGGGTCAGGATCATCACCAGATCGGCGCCGGCGACGGCCTCAGGCACGCTCTTGACCTTGAGGCCAGCGTTTTCGGCCTTCTTGGCGGACGCGGAACCGGGACGCAGGGCGACCGTGACCTTGACACCGGAATCCTTCAGGTTGTTGGCGTGGGCATGGCCCTGCGAACCGTAGCCGATGATGGCAACCTTGCGCTTCTTGATGAGGGAAAGGTCGGCGTCCTTGTCGTAATAAACTTTCATGGTGGGTTCCTGAAGAAAATGAAAAATCAGACTTTGAGGCTGCGCTCGCCGCGGCCGATGCCAGACGCGCCGGTGCGCACGGTTTCGATGATGAGTGCGGGATCGATCGCCTCGAGGAAGGCGTCGAGCTTGTAGCCGGCGCCGGTCAGTTCGATGGTGTAGGTCGCGTCGGTGACGTCGATGATGCGGCCGCGGAAGATGTCGGCGGTGCGCTTCATTTCCTCGCGCCCCGACCCCACCGCCTTGACCTTGACCAGCATCAGCTCGCGCTCGATGTGGCGCCCCTCGGTCAGGTCCATCACCTTGATCACGTCGACCAGCTTGTTCAGCTGCTTGGTGATCTGCTCGATGATTTCTTCCGAACCCGTGGTGACGATGGTCATGCGCGACAGGGTGGCGTCTTCGGTCGGCGCGACGGTGAGCGACTCGATGTTGTAGGCGCGTGCGGAGAACAGGCCGGCAACACGCGACAGCGCACCCGCCTCGTTTTCCATCAGCAGGGAGATGATGCGTCTCATAACTCCTCCGCCAGAATCATTTCGGACAGGCCCTTGCCACCTTCGACCATGGGGAAGACGTTTTCGGTCTGGTCGGTCTGGAAGTCCATGAACACCAGGCGCTCCTTCAATGCGGGCGAGAACGCTTCCTTCAGCGCGGCCTCGACGTCTTCCGGCTTGTCGATGCGCATGCCGACGTGGCCGTAGGCCTCGGCGAGCTTCACGAAGTCGGGCAGCGATTCCATGTACGACTCGGCGTAGCGGCTGCCGTAGAAGAACTCCTGCCACTGCCGCACCATGCCCATGTAGCGGTTGTTGAGCGTGATGACCTTGACCGGAATGCGGTACTGCTTGCAGGTCGAAAGCTCCTGGATGCACATCTGGATGCTCGATTCGCCGGTAATGCAGGCGACCTGCGCATCCGGGAAGGCAAGCTGTACCCCCATGGCATACGGCAGGCCGACGCCCATGGTGCCGAGGCCGCCGGAATTGATCCAGCGGCGCGGCTTGTCGAACTTGTAATACTGCGCGGCCCACATCTGGTGCTGGCCCACGTCGGACGTCACATAGGCATCGCCCTGGGTGACTTCCCACAGCTTTTCCACCACGTATTGCGGCTTGATGATGGGACTGTTGCGGTTGTAATTGAGACAATTCTTCGAGCGCCACAGCTCGATCTGTGTCCACCATGCATTTTTAGCGGCCGCATCGGGCTTTTCCTTGGCCAGCTTCAGCAAGCCGAGCATTTCGGTCAGCACGTTCTGCACGTCGCCGACGATCGGCACATCGACCCTGACCCGCTTGGAGATCGACGAAGGGTCGACGTCGATATGAATGATGCGGCGCTGCTCGCGTGCAAAGTGTGCCGGGTTGCCGATCACGCGATCGTCGAAGCGAGCGCCCACAGCCAGCAGCACATCGCAGTGCTGCATCGCCATGTTGGCTTCGTAGGTGCCGTGCATGCCGAGCATGCCGAGGTTCTGCTTGTCGGTGGCGGGGTAGCCACCCAGGCCCATCAGCGTGTTGGTGACGGGAAAACCCAGCAGGCGCGCCAGTTCGCTCAATTGCGCCGAGGCATTGCCCAGCACCACGCCGCCGCCCGCATAGATCATCGGGCGCTTGGCTTCGAGCAGCATCTGTGCGGCGCGTTTCAGTTGCCCGCTATGGCCCTTGACCACCGGGCTGTACGAGCGCATCTCGATAGAAGCAGGGTATTCGAATTCCGTAAGATGAGCCGTCACATCCTTGGGCACGTCGACCACCACCGGGCCGGGGCGGCCGGTAGCGGCAATGATGAAGGCCTTCTTCATCGTCGCCGCCAGGTCCTTCACGTCCTTGACCAGGAAGTTGTGCTTGACGCAGGGACGCGTGATGCCGACGGTGTCGACTTCCTGAAATGCATCCATTCCGATCGCCGGCGTCGGCACCTGGCCGGTGACCACGACGATCGGCACGGAGTCCATGTAGGCCGTGGCGATGCCGGTTACCGCATTGGTGACACCAGGCCCCGAGGTGACCAGCGCCACGCCGACGCGGCCGGTGGCGCGCGCGTAGGCGTCGGCCGCGTGCACTGCGGCCTGCTCATGGCGCACCAGCACATGCTTGAATTTGTCCTGCTTGAAGATTTCGTCGTAAATGTTGAGCACGGCCCCGCCGGGATAGCCGAATACAAACTCGACCCCCTCTTCGGCCAGACAACGTACGACGATCTCGGCGCCCGTGGCTTCCATAAACTGGTAAAAATCAATTCGTTGGTGAACCCGTGAGGGTAATCGTTTTGCCCTGTTTCGGTCAAGAAATCATGTACTGAAGCGGCTACCGGGCAATTTCCCGCACCCGAAAAAACGACTGCCCCTCCTGCGCAGGACAAAGGAACTTCGAAGTCCTGTCCAACAGTCGATGGGGATGCCTCGAAACGCATGATCCTGGCAATGGCCTGACCAGGATCTGGCAGACCCCAGGCATGCCTGAGCTTCAACGAAGCTGCTGGCGTGGCGCTTCCTGCACACAGAATCAGGCACCCTGTCCCCTCTTCCGTAGCAAATCGGCCCTGTTTTTCGGTATCGACTTATCGACTGGGGCCGTGATTCGCTATTGCTGTGCGCGAAATGCCCAGTCTGCTTGCACGTCCCGCGATTTCAGCCACAACTTTGGCCTGCAAAAGCAAGGATTACACCGCTTCTTACGACGACTTTCTGCCTTTGGGTGAGCGCACGCGCAATCTATTCGTGCGCGGTCTCCTTCAACGCCTGCATGATTTCATTCACCGATCCCTGTGTGTTGTCGAACAGGCAGACCATGTTGCCCACGCTGCACACTGTCATGCCTGTGCCTTGCACGATCCACCCCTGCGACGGCGACCAGCCACGCATTTGCGAAAACAGGGACAGGAGGTCGGTATTGCTCGACACCATACGGCGATACCACTGGGCAAATTTTGCCAGGCGCTCCATCAGTTCTGGCGGCAACATGCCTTCGGCATCCATCACCACGCCGTCGTCGCGAAAGCGGCACACTGCCGTGACGCCATCGAGCACCAGTATTTTTCTCAGCGACATACGCGCTCCTCAGGCAGCCTGCACGGCATTGAAGGTGGCTTCGTAGTCGGCGTCACGATTCCTCACGACGACGCCGCAGTTGCCATTCACCACCACCGACCACTCCAGCCCCACCACCGAAAACCCCTTGAGCGGCTCGAATCCGCCCTGACCAGTGACAGCTTCCCAGCCGCGCGCCTCCATGGTGGCGATCGCCAGGTTGGCGACGCAGGAGTGCGCCAGCAAGTCGAGCACCTGCTTGGTCAGTTCGGTGCCCTCGCGCAGCATGTGAGACTGCAGGTCGCCCTTGTCGGAATAGGTAAACGCAGCCAGCGCGCCGGGCAACTCCATCATTTTGTCCAGATTCATGTTCTCTCCCCTCGTCAGTATCGAGCCTTAATACAAGGCTTCCTTGGTATCGCCGCCCAGCCTGGCATACAGGTTGACCAGCAGGTCGTCCTGGATGTCGCCCACCTTGGCGCGCATGATGGTCATGACGTCGTTCAGCAGATTCCTCGCGGTTTTCGATGAATGAAAAGTAATTGCCGACCGCACACACCGTGACCTGCGCCCCCCGCACGATCCAGCCCTGCACCGGGCGACAGCCGCAGTTTTCGGCGAAGGAGTCGAATATCTCGGATTGCATGTTGACCGACAGCGTGTTGCCGCGGCACAGGATCGACGCCATGCGCGCGAATTCGTCGGTCAGCGCGCCCTCGTACGAGAAACGGTCACCGCGATACGCGTATTCGCCGGCGGCGATGACGCCGGGAATGGCCATGAGCTGCTTAACGATATGCATCGAGCCCCCTCCTGGTTTTGATTGATTATGGCTGACGCGCTGTGGCAAATTGCCGCGCCAAGCCGCAATATAGAGCCACCATGCAAGACAACGCAATAGTATTTCCCCCCGCCCCATTCCTGATTCGCCTCGCCGCCATGGTCTATGAATTGCTGCTGGCCACCGCAGTCGTGTTCGTGGCGTCCTTCCTCATCCTGCCTGTCGTCGGAGATTTGCAGGCGCCGTGGCAGCGCCACCTGTTCCAGGCCTACATCCTCGGCGTGCTGTTCGCCTACTTCAGTGCATTCTGGCTGCGCAGCGGGCAGACGCTGGCGATGAAGACCTGGCGCATCCGGCTGGTCGGCCGGGAGGGTGAGCGCCTGACCCTGAAACAGGCCGCGCTGCGCTTCGTCATCGCGCTGGCCGGCCTGGCGCTTGCCGGCACCGGCTTCTGGTGGGCCCTGATCGACCGCGACCGGCAATTCCTCCACGACCGGATCGCCGGTACCCGACTGGTGCGCGTGCCGCGCAAGGCCTGAGCACATGAGCTGGCGCGATACCCTGCGGGCACGCCTGCTGGCATTGCAGCCTGCCAGCGTGCTGGCACTGGATGCATCCGCCCGCGACCTGGCCGGCAGCGTGCTGCCCGACACCCCGATCTACTTTCCGGACACGCTTCCGCCAGCGTCCTGTGCGCTGGCACTGGGCATCGATGCGCTGAACGCGCTGAATGCCCGGCAGGCCCTGGATCTGATCAGCCAGACACGGCTCTATGCCGCGCCGCGCATTCTGCTCGCCGTGCCCGCGCATTGCGCGCTCGACGAGGAAACGTTTCGCGCCCTCGGCTTCGTGCTGTCCGCCACCGATCCTGCAAAAAGCATGCGCGTCCACTACTACGACCTCGATACCTACAAGACCGTGCCGGACTGGCTGAATGCCCGATTCTGGGCACACCCCGAGCGCTGGGAACCCTGAGCGCACATATCAACTCGGTCCGTCCTCCTGAGCGCGGTCGAAGTGCTGCCTTGTCACTGACCCTAAGAAATATTTGAAGGTGATTGGACATAAGGGACGCCCTCACGTGCCCCAGCTACGCCCCCACTGCAGGCCCCATCGGGTAAACTGCCCCTTACTCCCGCGCAAGAGCCCGACATCATGAATTTCATTCCCCATAACACCCTCGAAGAACAGCTGGCGGCAGTCCATGCCGGCACGCTCGACCCGGAAACCTTTGTCCTGAACCTGATCGACCAGCAGCTGTTCATGCCGGTGCGCGACGAAAAGAACCCGATCCAGGGATTCCAGCGCTCGACCCAGGCAGACCTGCTGGTTATCGAGGACGAGGAAGGCGAGCGCGTGCTGGCCGTCTTTACCAGCCCCGAACGGGCCAAGCCTTTCGTCGAGCATTACCCAGAGTATTCGGGCGGCATCCTGACCGAGTTTTCCTGGCTGCTGCGCCGCATCGGCGGCGGCGTCCCGATTGCGGTTAATCCCGGCTGGGATATCGGCATGGACTTCGACGCCGACACGATCGCCCAGCTGATCGCGCAGCTCCCGCCCGAGCGCGCAAGCTGACCCGACGACCGGCCCGCCATGCTGTCAGAACATGCGCTCGCTGCATTCCGCTCCGCCCTCGGTGCGGATCGCGTCTTTGACGATGCCGCCACGCGCACGCTGTATGCCCAGGATGAAACCCCCCGCCAAATCCAGCCCGACGCCGTGCTGTTCCCGACTTCGCACGACGATGTGGTCGCCCTGGTCCGCATTGCCTACGAACATCGCATTGCGCTGACCCCGCGTGGCGCCGGTTCCGGCAACGTCGGCGGCGCCCTGCCCGCACCCGGCTCGGTCGTCGTCAGTTTCGAATGCATGCGGCGCGTGCTCGAGTTCGACCCCGACAACCGGCTCATCGTCGTCGAGCCCGGCGTCGTCACTGAGGACATCGACCGCATCGCACGTGGTGCTGGTCTGTTCTACCCGCCCGACCCCGGCAGCGGCGCCTATTGCCGCATCGGCGGCAACCTCGCCATGAACGCGGCCGGGCCACGCGCCGTCAAATACGGCGTCACCCGCGATTTCGTGCTGGGACTGCGCGGCGTCACCGGCAGCGGGCAGGAAATCCGCACCGGCTGCCGCACCACCAAGGGCGTTACCGGCTACGACCTCACCCGCCTGCTGGTCGGCTCCGAAGGCACGCTCGCCCTGATAACCGAAGCCACCCTGAAGCTGCTGCCCGCGCCGCAGGCCGTCGCCACGCTGCGCCTATGTTTCGCCAGCAACCGCGACGCACTCGATGCGGTGGGCCGCGTCATGCATCAGGACGTCATGCCCTGCGCGCTCGAATTCATGGATCACCGTTCCATCGACGCGATCCGCCCGACCGGCGCGGCGGACGACCTGCCTCCCGGCACCCGGGCATTGCTGATGGTCGAAGCCGACGGCGCCGCCGTGGACCTGCCGCGCCAGATTGCGGCGCTGGAAAAAACACTTGTCGGGGATGGCCTGCTCGACATGCGCAGCGGCTTCACGCGCGACGACATCACCCTGCTGTGGACCGCGCGCAAATCGCTGTCGCTGGCAGTCAAGCAGATCGCGCCGCTCAAAATCAACGAGGACGTGGTGGTGCCGGTCTCGCAACTCGCCGACTTCGTCGATTTCATCGACCGACATGGCCGAAGCGCAGCGACTGGCTGTGGTGTCGTTCGGCCACGCCGGCAACGGCAACCTGCACGTCAACCTGATGGTGCACCCTGACGACGAAGACGAAATGGTGCGCGCCCATAGCGCCCTCGAAGCACTGATGCGGTGCGTCCTGGATTTCGGCGGCACGCTCTCGGGCGAACACGGCATCGGCACCGAAAAGCGCCGTTTCGTCGCGCAGGAAATCGAGCCCGCCACGCTCGACCTCATGCGTGCGATCAAGCAGCAATTCGATCCGCACGGACTGCTCAACCCCGGCAAGCTTTTTCCCGATTGAATATTGATGGCGATGTCGCTGCAGAGGCTTTACAAGCACGAAAGGCATGTATAGAATGCGCGGCTTCGTTGGGGGTATAGCTCAGCTGGGAGAGCGCTTGCATGGCATGCAAGAGGTCAGCGGTTCGATCCCGCTTACCTCCACCAACTAACAGGAAGTTCGATGCACAAGCTTGGCGTCTTCACCACATGGCTGGGGTTGATACTGAGCATCGTCGGACTGGTTGTTGGATTCTGGAAAATGCTACATGGCAGCGAGAATGCCGAAGTCTGGATCTCGCTGGTACCATTGGGTTTCGTCGGTCTGCTGCTCGGCGTCACCCTCACACAGCTTTCCAGCAAGTAGCAACGGCGCAAGCCGAAGCAGCAATGTTGACGGTTCACGCCGTCGTCCGGGTCCCCATCGTCTAGAGGCCTAGGACACTACCCTTTCACGGTAGGTACCGGGGTTCGAATCCCCGTGGGGACGCCACTTATTACAAGGGCTTGCAGCGATGCAGGCCCTTTTTCTTAGGCCCACGGCCCTCACTCGGACATTCCGCTCGAGACACCCCGCAGCTCCGGCGCGTGGGCGTCCAGCGCGGCTATCTTCCTGGCGTACAGCTTGATCCCGGGCAGCGCGCTGAGCCCATGGGCGAGGATGCTGAGCAGCACCGTCACCATGATGGTGAGCCGGATCGTGTCCTCGCCGGGCAGGCTCACCTGATGCTCCAGGTAGACCAGGCCCAGCACGATGGACGCCAGGCCACGTGGGCCGAACCAGCCGATGAACAGCACGCTCGAGCGGCTGAGGCCGGTGCCCCGCAATGCCAGCGCCACGGGCAGCATGCGCACCACGGTCAGGCTCGCCAGCGCATAGAGGAACATCGGCGGCGTGAACGCGCTCCAGTTCCGCGCCACGATCAATCCGAACAGGAAGAACACGAAGAAATTCAGCAGTTGCCCCCAGTCCTCGGTGAACTCGACGCTGTGGCGGCCGACATGACGGAAGCCGATCTGGGTGGCGAGGCCGGCAACGAAGGCGGCGATGAACATGCTTGCATGCACGGCTTCGGAGGCCATCACGCACAGCAGCGGAATCGCCACCACGCCGAGTTGCGTCAGCGGCGGCGCCATCCATTCACGGCGCCGTGCGAGCCCCAGCAATGCACCGCCCGCCAGCCCGGCACCCAGGCCGATCAGCGTGCCGTATCCGAGTTGCTCGCCGAGGAATCGGGCCAGGATCGAGGCGGCGCCCGTACCCTGATGCTCGGCCATCGCCAGGGCGATGAAGCACAACAGGAACGGCACCGACAGGCCGTCATTGAGTCCTGCCTCGAAGTTGAGGGCCTCGCGAATCCGCGGCGGCACGCGCTTGCTGTTCACGATCACCTGTCCCAGCCCGGCGTCGGTCGGCGCGAGGATGGCACCGAGAATTCCGGCTTCCAGCCAGGACAGGCCGCCGAAGAGCACCATGGCTGCCAGCGCCCCCAGCAGGATCGTCAGCAGCATGCCTGTGCTGAGCAGGCGGATGCGCAGGCCACGACTGCCGCGCAGCGAAATCAGGTCGATGCGGGACGCGTCGGTGAACAGTGTCATCACCAGTCCCAGTTCGGCGATCACAAGGAAAGCCGAGCGGTCGAGCGCCAGGTCGCTCAGCGCCGACGGCAACAGCATGGTCAGGACACCCACGGCGGTGAACAGGATCGGCGCGGTGAGGACGGTCCGTTCCAGCCGCTTCGAGACCAGGCTGTAGAAAAAGACCAGAACGATGAATACGGTGATCAGGACCATGTTTCGGGGGCCGGTGACTGAGGGAGGTACTGAACCAGTCCTTCGACCAGCTCAGGACGAACGGCAAGCGTCGCTGACGCCAGTGTCTCCGGCTTGTGCAGGCAGCGTCAACACGGACAGGGAAATGAAACGGGGGCTTTCGCCCCCGTATCGCCTTACGCCTTCTCGAAGCTGAACATCCCGTCCCGCGCATCCACCCGGATGATGTCCTTGGCGGCCGAAGCTGCCCGCACAGGATTTCGCGCGCCAGCGGGTTTTCGAGTTCGCTCTGGATCGCGCGCTTGAGGGGCCGCGCGCCGTAGAGCGGATCGAATCCGGCCTTGGCGATTTCGGCCAGTGCCGCGTCGGAAATCTCCAGCTTCATCTCCATCTGCGCCAGACGTTTTTCCAGCGCCTGCAACTGGATCCGCGCGATGCTGGCGATGTGCTTCTCGTCCAGCGCGTGGAACACGACGACTTCGTCGATGCGGTTGATGAACTCGGGGCGGAAGTAGGACTTCACTTCGGCCAGCACGGCAAGCTTCACCACCTGGTAATCGTCGCCTGCCATCTGCTGGATCATCTGCGCTGCCGAGGTTGGACGTCATCACGATCACGGTGTTGCGGAAGTCGACGGTGCGGCCCTGGCCGTCGGTCAGGCGGCCGTCGTCCAGCACCTGCAGCAGCACGTTGAAGACGTCCGGGTGCGCCTTTTCCACCTCGTCCATCAGGATGACGGAATAGGGCTTGCGGCGCACCGCCTCGGTCAGGTAGCCGCCTTCCTCGTAGCCGACGTAGCCGGGCGGCGCGCCGATCAGGCGCGCGACCGAGTGCTTCTCCATGAATTCGCTCATGTCGATGCGGATCATGTGGTCGGCGGAATCGAACAGGTATTCGGCCAGCGTCTTGCACAGCTCGGTCTTGCCGACGCCGGTGGGGCCGAGGAACAGGAAGGAGCCGAGCGGCCGGTTGGGGTCGCTCAAGCCGGCGCGCGAGCGGCGGATGGCGTCGGAGACGACGCGCACGGCTTCGTCCTGCCCCACCACGCGGCTGTGCAGCTTGTCTTCCATGTGCAAGAGCTTGTCGCGCTCGCCCTGCAGCATCTTGGACACCGGGATGCCGGTCGCCCGCGAGACGACCTCGGCGATTTCCTCGGCGCCGACTTCGGTGCGCAACAGCTTGAACGCGGGCTTGGTGTCGGCCGATTCGGCGTGTTTCAGCTGCGCTTCCAGCGCGGGCAGCTTGCCGTATTGAATCTCGGCGACCTTGTCGAGCTTGCCCTGGCGCTGCAGGTCGACCATCTCGCTGCGCAGCTTGTCGATTTCTTCCTTGATGTGGGCGCTGCCCTGCACCTGGGATTTTTCCGATTTCCAGACTTCTTCCAGGTCGGCGTATTCGCGGCCGAGCTTGTCGATCTCGTCTTCCAGCAGCGCCAGGCGTTTCTTCGAGGCTTCGTCCTTTTCCTTCTTCACCGCCTCGCGCTCGATCTTCAGCTGGATGATGCGGCGGTCGAGCTTGTCCATCACCTCGGGCTTGGAGTCGATTTCCATCTTGACGCGCGCGGCGGCCTCGTCGATCAGGTCGATGGCCTTGTCGGGCAGGAAGCGGTCGGTGATGTAGCGATGGCTGAGCTCGGCGGCGGCGACGATCGCCGGGTCGGTGATGTCGACGCCGTGGTGCAGTTCGTAGCGTTCCTGCAGGCCGCGCAGGATGGCGACGGTCGATTCGACGCTGGGCTCGTCGACCAGCACCTTCTGGAAGCGGCGCTCCAGCGCGGCGTCCTTTTCGATGTACTTGCGGTATTCGTCGAGCGTGGTGGCGCCGATCAGGTGCAGCTCGCCGCGCGCCAGCGCCGGTTTCAGCATGTTGCCGGCGTCCATCGCGCCTTCGGCCTTGCCGGCGCCGACCAGCGTATGCAACTCGTCGAGGAACACGATGTAGCGGCCCGGATCCATCGCCAGTTCCTTCAGCACCGCCTTCAGCCGCTCCTCGAATTCGCCGCGGTACTTGGCGCCGGCCAGCAGCGCGGCCAGATCGAGCACCAGCACTTTCTTGCCCTTCAGCGTTTCCGGCACTTCGTCGTTGACGATGCGCTGCGCCAGGCCTTCGACGATGGCGGTCTTGCCGACGCCAGGCTCGCCGATCAGCACCGGGTTGTTCTTGGTGCGGCGCTGCAGGATCTGGATCGAGCGGCGGATTTCGTCGTCGCGCCCGATCACCGGGTCGAGCTTGCCGTCGCGTGCGCGCTCGGTGAGATCGAGCGTGTATTTGGCGAGCGCCTCGCGCTGGCCTTCGGCCTCCTGCGACTGCACGGTCTCGCCGCCGCGCACCGACTGCGATCGCCTGCTCCAGCGCGGCCTTCTGCGCGCCGTGCTGCTTCAGCAGACGCCCGGTCTCGCCCTTGTCGTCCAGCGCCGCCAGCAAGAACAGCTCGGAGGCGATGTAGGCGTCGTTGCGCTTCATCGCCTCCTTGTCGGTCAGGTTCAGCAGGTTGTTGAGGTCGCGCGAAATCGTCACCTCGCCGCCCTGGCCTTCCACCTTGGGCAGGCGCGTCAGCGACTGGGTCAGCGCGGCCTTGAGCGCGGGCACCTGCACGCCGGCGCGCGACAGGATCGATGCCGCGCCGCCGCCCTCCTGGTTCAGCAGGGCCAGCAGCAGGTGCTGCGGCTCGATGTAGGCATGGTCGCCGCCGACGGCGAGGCTTTGCGCGTCGGAAAACGCCTGTTGGAACTGGGTGGTGAGCTTGTCGAAACGCATGGGTGACCTCGTGCTTAAGGTATATTCAATGACACCTAAATGATGCCTGTCTGGGCGATTTCAACCCTTCATGTCTGAATTGAATGTGTCTGTATTGAATCCCGAGCTGGTCCAGTCCGATGTCGCGCGCGCGCTGGACGAGGATGTCGGCAGCGGCGACCTCACCGCCCGGCTGATTCCCGCCACGCAAACCGCGCGCGCCCGCGTCATCAGCCGCGAAGCCGCGGTGATCGCCGGCCGGCCGTGGTTCGACGCCTGTTTTCGGGTGCTCGACCTCGGCTTGCACCATCGACTGGCAGGTCGAGGAAGGCGACTGCTGTCGACAGCCGGCAGCGTGCTGGTCGAAATCAGTGGCAATGCCCGCGCCCTGCTGACCGCCGAGCGCCCGGCGCTGAATTTCCTGCAAACCCTGTCGGCCGTGGCCACCGCCACCCGGCCCTATGTCGAGGCCGTGCGCCGGCACCCGTGCCGCCATCCTCGACACCCGCAAGACCCTGCCCGGCCTGCGCATCGCCGAGAAATACGCGGTGCGGGTGGGCGGCGGGCAGAACCAGCGCGTGGGGCTGTACGACGGCATCCTGATCAAGGAAAACCACATCGCGGCGGCCGGCGGCATCGCGCCGGTGCTGCAGGCCGCGCTGCAGCTGGCAGACGGCAAGGTCAGCGTGCAGATCGAGGTGGAAACCCTGGATCGAGCTCGAGCAGGCGCTCGCTGCGGGCGCACAGCTGATCCTGCTCGACAACTTCAGCCTGGCAGACATGCGCGAAGCGGTGGCAGCTCACCCGCGGCCGCGCCCTGCTCGAAGCCTCCGGCAACATCACGCTGGACACCGTGCGCGCGGTGGCCGAAACCGGGGTCGACCGCATTTCCATCGGCGGGCTGACCAAGCATATCCGCGCGGTCGACCTGTCGATGCGCATCGACACCGATGATTGAAATTGTCCGCGCCCGCTACGACGACCCGGCACACGCCGCCGCGCTGGTCGACCTGCTGGACGCCTACGCGCGCGACCCGGCGGGCGGCGGCGAACCGCTCTCGCGATTTCGCTCGCGCCAATCTGATCGGCCAGCTCGCCGCACGGCCCTTCGTCTTCAGCGTGCTGGCGTTCGACGGCGTCACGCCGGTCGGCCTCGTCAATGCCATCGAGGGCTTTTCCACCTTTGCCTGCCGCCCGCTGGTCAATGTGCACGACGTCGTGGTCGCGGCCGGCCATCGCGGGCGCGGCATTGCGGTAGCGATGTTCGCCGAGGTCGAAGCCATCGCCCGCGAACGCGGTGCCTGCAAGCTCACGCTGGAGGTCCTGGACGGCAATCCGCGGCCCGGGCGTCTGTACCAACGGCTGGGGTTCGACCGCCTACCGGCTCGATCCCGCGATGGGCGCACGCGCAGTTCCTGCAGAAATGGCTGGACTGACTCGCGCCTATTGCAAACTCAACTACCAGGCGTTTGCCCGCCAGGGCCACCACGTTCGCGTGGCGGCCAGCCCTGCATCCGATATCAGTTACGATTCAACAATTCGCGCTGCTCCTTGGTGAGAACGGCATCGACCTGCTTGCGGGCACTGAGCATCTGGTCGAACATTTCCTGCCGCAGCTCCGACATCTGCCGGAAGGCCTTGCTGAGCGCCGCGTCGTCGCTACCGTTCGTGGCGAACAGCTCGCGCATCTTCAATTGCTCGCTCTGCATCTTGCCCATCTGTTCCCAATGCTTCTGCCTTAGCTCGTCCCAGATCTTGGCGATCTGGCCGCGCTGCTCTGCGGTGAGGTCCAGCGCGGCACCCAAGCCGTAGCCGCCCATCATGCCCGGGCCCATGCCATACCCGCCCATCATGCCGGGCCCCATGCCGTAGCCCTGGTAGTACATTTCCTGTGTCGGGTCGGCCATTGCGTTTGCTGCCACAAGGCTTGCGCCTATCAATGCGGCGGCACCCAACGCCTTGCGAAGGATCATGTGCGTCATGTCTAAGCTCCTTTCATGATTTAGTAACTACATGTTTTTATACAGATTAATCAATTACTGCTAGCCCGGCTTGCCCAAGCGCGAAGCTATATGTGCACGACACAACTCATCGGCAATGGTTCTTTGCCCTTACGCCAGAAGACCCATCCCACAAGCCTGACCAGGAGGTAACTTCAGTGACGCAAGCAGATCCCCGCGCGCATCTTCAACTTCTGAACGAATCTGGGTCAGGAAAATGAACCCGTGCAATGCCTGCCGACAGCGTAAATATAGACCGTGAAATTGTTGCCATCGGGTAGCGAATCTGGAATAGCTTCCGGGATCGGCTTGATAAGGGCAAAGATGTCGTTGCAATGCTGCAGCACCCTGCCCCCCGGTTTGGCGGGATCTGGCGGCCAGAGCCTTCAGCGCGGATCCAGCCAGATCAGTGCGGCCATGCGGCCGGTCACGCCGTCGCGGCGATACGAATAGAAGCTGTCCGCTTCGCTGAAGGTGCAGCGTCCGCCGCCGTAGAGGGTCTGCACGCCGGCATGGCCAAGGCGGATGCGTGCCAGCTGATAGATGTCGGCGAGCCACTTGGGCGCGGCGCCGGTCGCAGGCTGCGGCACGAAGGCCGCGGCAGCTGCGGGATGCCTACCGACGAAGGCCTGGCGTACCTCGTCGCCAACTTCGAACGCCTGCGGGCCGATGGCGGCACCCATCCAGGCCAGGATCTCGCCGGACGGCACCTGCATCGCGGCAACCGTGGCCTCCAGCACGCCGTCGGCCAGGCCGCGCCAGCCGGCGTGCGCGGCCGCCACGACGCTGCCAGCTGCGATCGCAAAACAGGACCGGCAGGCAGTCAGCGGTGAGCACGGCGCAGACCTGACCCGCCTGGCGGGTGCAGGCGGCGTCGGCTTCCCGCGCCGGGTCGCGCCCGAGTTCGACCACGCGGGCGCTGTGGACCTGCCTCAGCCACTCCGGCTCGGCCGGCAACTGCTGGCGCAGGCGGGCCCGGTTGGCCGCCACATGGGCCGGATCGTCGCCGACATGGTCGCCGAGATTGAAGCTGGCCCATGGCGCGACCGCTCACGCCGCCGTCGTACGGGTGGTCATCAGGCTTTTCACCCCGGGCGGCGCAGGCCAGTCGGGATGAAGCATTCGCCTTAGCTTGCCCCAGTCGGTATTAGCGCGCAGGGCGTCGAGCAGCGAGGAAAAGTCGGGCGGCAACGGGACATTCCCACTGCATGGATTCCTGGGTGACCGGATGGATCAGCCCCAGCCGCTCGGCGTGCAGCGCCTGGCGCGGAAACGGAATCTTGTGGTGGCTGCGGCGGCTGGCGCAATAGATCTGCTCGCCGACCAGCGGGTGGCCGATGTGCTGCATGTGCACCCGGATCTGGTGGGTGCGGCCGGTTTCCAGCTTGCAGCGCAGCAGCGCTCACGCCGGGAAAGCGCTCGACCACCTCGTAATGGGTAACTGCTTCCTTGCCCATGCTGTGCACGCGCGCTTGGTGCGGTTATGCGGATCGCGTGCCAGCGGCGCATCGACGGTGCCGCCTTGTCGACTTCGCCGTACACCAGGGCGAGGTATTCGCGCTTGACGGTACGCGCCTGCAACTGGCGCACCAGATCGGTGTGCGACTTCAGGGTCTTGGCCACCACCAGCAGGCCGGAGGTATCCTTGTCGAGCCGGTGCACGATACCGGCGCGCGGCAGATCGGCCACCTGCGGCACCAGATGCAGCAGCGCATTCAACAGCGTGCCGTGGCGGTTGCCGCTGCCGGGATGGACCACCAGTCCGACCGGCTTGTTGATCACCAGCAGCATCGGATCCTCGAACACCACGTCGAGCGGGATGGCTTCCGGCGCATCGGGGGTGGCATTCGGATCGGGCTCGATTTCGACCCGCACCGACTCGCCGCCGCTGACCTTCATCTTGGTGGTGCCCCAGGCATCGTCGACCGCGATCTTGCGCGCACGAATCCAGTTCTGGATGCGGTTGCGCGAGAACTCCGGCAGCATGGCAGACAGGGCCTGGTCCAGGCGCTGGCCGCCCTGCGCATCGGGGATCACCAGCTGGCGGATGTCGTCTTCGGTATTTCCCTTATAATCGGCTCGACGAATTTTCTGTGTCTTTTTCCATGCTTAAGCAAGGTATTTCCGGTTTTAATGCATTCAATCGGGTGCTGGGCAGTCTGCTGCTGACTGCCACGCTTATCCTGGGTGGGTGTGGCCTGTTGCCCGAGGTCCAGGATGAAACCGCGGGCTGGTCGGCGCAAAAGCTCTACGCCGAGGCCAAGGAGAATCTCAATGATGGCAATTACGAACGTGCCGTCAAGCTGTTCGAAACGCTGGAATCGCGTTATCCCTTCGGCCGCTATGCCCAACAGGCGCAACTGGATAGTCGCCTACGCCTACTACAAGGACAACGAGCCGATTTCCGCGATTGCCGCCTGCGACCGCTTCATCAAGCTGCACCCCAATCACCCTAACGTCGATTACGCCTACTATCTGAAGGGGCTGGCGAATTTTAATGACGACCTCGGTCTACTGGGCAATCTGGTCGAGCAGGACATGAGCGAGCGCGACCCCGGGCCGCGCGCGATGCTTTTCTGACGTTCAAGGAACTGGTCACCCGTTTCCCCGACAGCAAATACGCCGAAGACTGCGACCGCACGCATGAAATATCCTGGTCAACGCGCTGGCCGAGCAACGAAATCCATGTCGCCAAGTACTACCTGAAACGCGAAGCCTGGGTGGCCGCCGTCAACCGTGCCCGGGAAGTGCTGAAAACCTACCCCGAAGCCCCGGCCATGGAAGAGGCGCTGGCCATCATGGTGATCGTCCTACGACAAGCTGCAGCTTCACCGACCTGCGCGACGATGCGCGGCGGGTATTGCTGCTCAACTTCCCCAACAGCAAGTACGCCAACGGAGCGTCAACCTCGAGGGCAAGGCGTGGTACCGATTCTGGTGACCCGGAACCCGTAGCACGCGTCCGGGTTGCCTTCGCGACGATCCGGAAGCCGCGATCAGATTGCCGCTTCGCCCGATTCGCCGGTGCGGATGCGCACCACCTGCTCCATGTGGCTGACGAAAATCTTGCCGTCACCGATCTTGCCGGTGCGCGCGGCCGTGATGATGGCCTCCATGCGCGCGGTCCAGCAGGCTGTCGGCAATGACGATCTCCAGCTTCACCTTGGGCAGAAAATCCACCACGTACTCGGCGCCGCGATACAGTTCGGTGTGGCCTTTCTGACGGCCGAAGCCCTTGACCTCGGTCACGGTCAGACCGGTCACGCCGATATCCGACAGGGCTTCGCGCACTTCGTCGAGTTTGAACGGCTTGATGATGGCTTCGATTTTTTTCATGGCAGGTCTCCTTCGGGTCGGTATTTCGAGGTGATCGGATAGCGGCGGTCCTTGCCGAAATTGCGCGGCGTGATGCGCGGGCCGGGTGGTGCCTGGCGGCGCTTGTACTCGGCGAGATCGACCATGCGGATGACCTTGCGCACGACTGGCCGCATCGTATCCCAATGCGACGATGTCGCGCGCCGACAGGTCGCGTTCGACATAGGCTGCCAGAATCGCATCCAGCACATCGTAGGGCGGCAGGCTGTCCTGATCGGTCTGGTCGGGCCGCAGTTCGGCCGACGGCGGGCGATCGATGATGCGTTGCGGAATGACCTGGGACAGGCTGTTGCGGTAATTCGCCAGCCGGTACACCAGGGTTTTCGGCACATCCTTCAGCACCGCAAAGCCGCCGGCCATGTCGCCGTACAGCGTGGCATAGCCCATCGCCATTTCGCTCTTGTTGCCGGTGGTCAGCACCAGCGTGCCGAACTTGTTCGACAGCGCCATCAGCAGCGTGCCGCGCGTACGGGCCTGCAGGTTTTCCTCGGTCGTGTCGGCCGGCAGGCCGGCAAACTCGTCCGCCAACTGTGCCACGAAGGCATCGAAGATGGGCTTGATGGCGATTTCGGAATAGCGCACGCCGAGCCGCTTCACCATGTCGCGCGAATCCTCGACGCTGATCGAAGCGGTGTAGTCCGACGGCATCATCACCGCGTGCACCTTGTCCGCACCCAGCGCATCGACTGCAATCGCCAGCGTCAGCGCCGAATCGATGCCGCCCGACAGGCCCAGATGCACGCCCTTGAAACCATTCTTGCCGACGTAATCGCGCACCGCCAGCACCAGGGCATTGTAGGCCGCAGCCTCTTCGCCCGGCAGCGCGTGCTGTGGGCCGCTGCAGGTCGTCGCCAGCGAGTTCCAGATAGAACAGGCCTTCGCGCCAGGCAGGGCATTGCGCCACGATCTCGCCGTCGGCATTCATGGCAAACGATGCGCCGTCGAACACCAGTTCGTCCTGCCCGCCCACCATGTTGGCGTAGACGATCGGCAGCGCCGGCTTCGACGAGTCCGCGCGCGTGCAACGTTGAGCGCGATCACGCTCCTTGTTGAGATGGATACGGTGAGGCGTTCGGCACCAGCAACCAGTCGGCCCCGGCCTCCATGGCGTGCGCGGCCGGACCCGGCTCCCAGATGTCGCCGCAGATCATTGAGGCCGAAATTCAGCCCGCCGCAGGCAAACACGCAGGGCGTGTCGCCGCTGTCGAACACGCGCTGCTCGTCGAATACGGAATGGTTGGGCAGGTGATGCTTGCGATACACCGTCTCGACCCGGCCGCCGCGCAATCAGTGCGGCCGCGTTGAACAGGCCGTCGTCGCTGCGTTCGGGGTAGCCGACGATCAGGGCGAGTCTCGGGCGGGGCCGCGGCGGCCAGTTGCTGCAGCGCCGCTTCGCACGCTGTGGTGAAATCGCGCCGCAGCACCAGATCCTCGGCCGGATAGCCGCAAATCGACATCTCGGGGGTGAGCAGCAGGTGCGGCGCCGGCGCCGTGCGCCTCGTGCGCCGCCGCCAGCAGCTGGGCCGCGTTGCCGGCAATGTCGCCGACGATGAGGTTGAGTTGGGCGATGCCGAGTTTCATCGGCTCGGCTTGTCAACGCGCGGCCAGCGCTGCCTGCACCGCCTCGCCCAGCCCGGCCGGGCTTTGCGCCACCACCACGCCGGCGGCTTCCAGCGCGCGAATCTTGGCGTCGGCCGTGCCCGCGCCGCCGGCGATGATCGCACCGGCGTGGCCCATGCGCTTGCCCTTGGGCGCGGTGCGTCCGGCGATGTAGGCGGCCACCGGCTTCTTCATGTTCGAGCGGATGTACTCGGCCGCTTCTTCCTCGCGGCTGCCGCCGATTTCGCCGACCATGATGACCGCTTCGGTCTGCGGGTCGGCCTCGAACAGCTCCAGGCAATCGATGAAATCCAGCCCCTTGATCGGGTCGCCGCCGATGCCGACGCAGGTCGACTGCCCGAGGCCCAGTTGCGTGGTCTGGTGCACCGCTTCGTAGGTCAGCGTGCCGGAACGCGAGACGATGCCGATCTTGCCCTTCTGGTGGATGACGCCGGGCATGATGCCGATCTTGCATTCGCCCGAGGTGATGATGCCGGGGCAGTTGGGGCCGATCAGCTTGGCGCCGTTGGCACGCAGCGCGGCCTTCACGTTCAGCATGTCCAGCACCGGAATGCCTTCGGTGATGCAGACGATGACCTCGATGCCGGCATCGGCCGCTTCCAGAATCGAATCCGCGGCGAACGCGGCCGGCACGTAGATCATCGTCGCCTGCGCGCCGGTCTGCCGCACCGCATCGCGCACGGTGTTGAACACCGGCAGGTCGAGATGCGTCTGCCCGCCCTTGCCCGGCGTCACGCCGCCGACCATCTGCGTGCCGTAGGCGATCGCCTGTTCGGAATGGAAGCGTGCCCTGCTTGCCGGTGAAGCCCTGGCAGATGACCTTGGTGTTTTGGTTGACGAGGATGCTCATTGCGCACGCTCCACGGCCAGTTTGGCCGCATCGGTCAGACTCTCCGCCGCGAGAATCGCCAGCCCCGATTCGGCCAGCAGCTTGCGGCCCAGTTCGGCGTTGGTGCCTTCCAGCCGCACGATCACCGGCACCTTCACGCCGACTTCCTTCACCGCCTGGATGATGCCTTCGGCAATCACGTCGCAGCGCACGATGCCGCCGAAGATGTTGATCAGCACCGCACGCACGTTGGGGTCGAGCAGGATGATCTTGAAGCCCTGCGCCACGGTTTCCGGGGTGGCGCCGCCGCCGACGTCGAGGAAATTGGCGGGCGTGCCGCCCTCCAGCTGGATCAGGTCCATCGTCGCCATCGCCAGGCCGGCGCCGTTGACCATGCAGCCGATGTTGCCGGTGAGCGCGACGTAATTCACGTTGGCCGCATTGGCCGCCGCTTCCTTGGCGTCGATCTGGCTGTCGTCGCGCAGCTCACTCAGCGCCTTGCGGCGATACAGCGCGTTGTCGTCCACGCTCATCTTGCAGTCGAGCGGCAGCACGCGATTGTCGCCGGTCACCACCAGCGGATTGATTTCGAGCAGGGACAGATCGTTGGCGATGAACACGCGATACAAGGCGGGCAGCAGGCGGCAGAAATCCTTGTAGGCCTCGCCCTTCAATTCCAGCGCAAACGCCAGCGCACGGCACTGGAAATCCTGCACGCCCAGCAGCGGATCGCAGATTTCGGTCAGCACTTTTTCCGGGGTGGCGTGGGCGACTTCCTCGATGTCCATGCCGCCGGCGGCGGAAGCCACGATGGCGACGCGCTCGGTTTCGCGATCCACCAGCAGCGACAGATACAGTTCACGCGCGATCGGCAGCGTTTCTTCCACCAGCACCTGGTTCACCGGCTGGCCGTCGGGCGCGTTCTGGTTGGTCACCAGTTGCTTGCCGAGCAGGTTCGCCGCCATCGCGCGCACGTCGTCGAGGCTTTTGACGACCTTGACGCCGCCGACCTTGCCGCGCCCGCCGGCGTGGATTTGCGCCTTCACCACCCAGGCCTCGCCGCCCAGTTCGTTGGCCGCAGCCGCAGCCGCGTCGGCACTCGCCGCAGCGATGCCGCGCGGCGTGGTAATGTTGCCCGATCGCAATATTTGTTTGGCCTGGTATTCGTGCAGGTTCATGTTTGATGGAAGCTAGCCAAAACGCGCATTTTGAAGCAAAGCCCGCCGATGCGGAAGCCGCAGACACCGTCATTCGCGTGATTCCGCGCATGGCCGACCTCGATCCGGCAGCCTGGGACGCACTGGCCGGCGATTCGCCCTTCGTGCAGCATGCCTTTTTGCACGCGCTGGAAACCACCGGCTGCGTCGGCCCCGACATCGGCTGGGAGCCGGTGCACCTGGCCCTGTTCCGCAACGGCCAGCTCGAAGCGGCGATGCCGCTCTACGTCAAACACCATTCCTGGGGCGAGTTCGTGTTCGACTGGGCCTGGGCCGATGCCTACCGCCGCCACGGGCTCAACTACTACCCCAAGCTGGTGTGCTGCGTGCCCTTCTCGCCCGTGCCCGGCCCGCGCCTGCTGGCCAAAAACGATGACGACCGCGCCACGCTGATCCAGGCCGCGCTCAAGCTGACGCAGGATATGGGGTTTTCATCGTTCCACATCCTGTTCCCCACCGAGCCGGACCATGCTGCACTCAACGCGACCCCGCTGATGCATCGCAGCGGCTTCCAGTTCCACTGGCAGAACGCGGGTTACACCGACTTCGAAGATTTTCTCGCCGCGATGAAACACGACAAGCGCAAGAAAATCCGTCAGGAGCGGAAGAAGCTGGACAAGCTCGGCGTCACCTTCCGCTGGGTCGAAGGCCGCGACAGCACCGATGCAGACTGGGATCATTTCATGCGCTGCTACGCCGACACCTACGCCCGCCACCGCAGCGACCCGCACCTCAACCGCGCCTTTTTCGCCGACCTGCGCGCCAAGCTGCCGGACAACCTGGTGCTGATCATCGCCGACCGAAACGGCATGCCCATCGCCTGCTCGTTCTGCATCAAGGACAGCCAGCGGCTCTACGGCCGCCACTGGGGCACGCTGGAATACGTGCCCGGCCTGCACTTTGAAACCTGCTACCAGCAGGGCATCGAATACGCGATTGCCCATGGCCTGCAGGTGTTCGAAGGCGGCGCGCAGGGCGAACACAAACTCGCCCGCGGCCTCGTCCCCACCGCCACGCATTCCTGGCACTGGCTGGAAAATGCTGAATTCCGCGACGCGGTCGACCGCTTTCTGGAACGCGAAACCGACGCCATCGGCCATTACATGGATGAGATGGACGGCCCGTTTCGCCGCGAGGCGCCGCCCGCCTCTGGAACCGATACTTAAACCAGCACGGCGGTCAGATACGTCACATACAAGGCGCCGTTGACGAACAGGTGCCACACCCGCAGGCCGCCGTTCAGCGCCGCCCAGCGCAGCCAGAACGCTGCGACCAGGGTAACGCCCACGCCTAGCAAAACTTCCTTCTGCGGTGCCCACGGCGTCAGCGATATGCCGATGGCGGGCAGCAGCGTGCCCTGGAACACCATGGCGCCGGTGATGTTGCCGAACGCCAGCGTGTCCTTGTGCTTGCGGATCCACAGGATCGAATTCACCTTTTCCGGCAGTTCGGTGGCGATCGGGATGATCATCAGCGACAGCAGCAGGGCGGAGATGCCGATGATGGGCGCGGCGGCTTCCACGCCGTGGATGAAGCCCTTGGCGCCGGTGACCAGCAGCGCCAGCCCCAATGCCAGTTGCACGACGATGAAGAACAGGTTCTGCGGCAGCCCCAGGCGGGTCAGCAGCATCGGCGAGCCGGCCTCGGTGGCATGGCCGTCTTCCACCAGCTTGGCCGATGCGCGCAGGGTCATCATCACGTACACGAAGTAGATCAACACCATGACGAAAGCGAGTGCCACCGCGCACCCAGCCGTCGCCGTGCGGCACGAACATGGCGACGAAGGCCAGCAGGAATGCCATCAGGAAAAAATCGAGGTCGCGCTTGAGACCGGTCTTCTCCGGAGTCAGGTGGCCCTGCAGGCCACGCCGCTTCAGCACCGCCACGCTCATCAGGAACAGCGACAAGCGTGGACAGCATCAGCGGCGCACCCAGAATCGCGCCAACACCGATCTCATCGTTGGTAGCCGTGTTGCCGCTGCCGGCGAAGATCGCCAGCAGCGGCACCAGCGTTTCCGGCATGGCGGTGCCGACCGCGGCGAACAGCGAGCCGGTAACGCCTTCGGAAATGTGCAGTTTCTCGCCCAGATGTTCGAGCGCGTTGACAAAGATTTCTGCCGCCACGAGGATGAGCAGCAGATAGCCGAAGAGTTCGAGAAACAGCATGGAAGGCAGTCAACCGAAGGGAAAGCGCGATTCTACCAGCCCGGCCACGCCCGGCCCGGCCGCTTTCGAGCGCCTGCCGGAAGGCGCCTTCCACGCGCGTCTGGCCGCCACAAAGGGCGTCGCCGCCGTCCTGTTCACCGCCGCCCATTGCGGTGCTTGCCGCGCCTGGAAACGGTTGCTGCCCGAGGCGCTGGCTGGCGTCACGGATGCACTATTCGAAGTCGATGTCGGCGAGGCCACCGGCGTGGCACGCTACTACGGCATCTTCCATCTGCCCACGATCTACCTCTATCGCGACGGGCGGTTTCACGGAGCACTACAGTGCGAAATGAAAGAAGAGTCGATAAGGAAAACGACAGTCCAACTTCTGGAGGCGGCGGCACAGGAGGAGCCTTGATGCCCTCGTCAACTGGTGTGCAACCGCTACCTCGGCCATAGCCACCTCATCAGCAGAAATCCTGGAAGGGCAAAAACAAGTGCCCAGAGCACGTAGAGCAGACATGCCCACGCAAGCGCGAAAGACCCGACTTCTTCCTGCAGGAAAATATAGGTGTCGGTAACTTCTGGCAGCGATATGCCTATCGGCTCGATAAAGATTCGTCGCAGAATCTCGTATCCGTTCAGCATCTGGGCTGCTTCACCCAACTGGTAATCGACGAGGGCTATGATCGCCATCGCAACGAATTCCAGCCAGAGCAGCCACCACCACGACACGAAGCTTCTTCCTCCCTTGTTCATCGGCGGCGCCGATGGCTGGCGCAATGGGAATAGCACGCCCATTCCGGTTGCCGGCTGCCTGAATCGACACTTCGTTTCCATCTCCCCTCTGCGAACAGCCTCGTGCTGAACGGATCGGGAATTGAACTGGCCTGAATATTCAAGGATGGAAGTTCAGGTGGGCACTCAACTACCGCCTCCCATCACTGCATCACGCCAACGCCCGACCCACGTACACGACCGCAATCGTCACCAGCCCGAGGGTGAGGTTGATGCCGATGAGTTGGCGAATCTGACCCAGTGCCGCGCCACCGGCTTTCCAGTCCTGCGCCGCGACGGCTCGCTTGAGCTTTTTGTAGGGCGAGAAGAAGACGTGGCCGAAGATGAGCATCATGACGACGCCGAGCACGAGCATGGTCAGCGCGTAGTGCGGCGCGGCGACACCGCCGAAGACCATCAGCATGTGCAGGCCGCTGAGCAGGATCAGGACGACCGACACCCACACCCAGGGAAAGAACCTGTCGAACACGCCCGACCACAGGCTGAGTCGCTGCGGCGGTTCGAGCACGGCGGCGGCCACGGGGCGCAGCGCCATGTAGGCGAAGAACATGCCGCCGACCCAGACGACGACACCCAAGACATGCAGCAACAAGGACAGAATCATGGTGTTTCCTTTCAGAACAGAGTTGCTTGATCGAGCACGAGTTTAACCGGTGCGAAGCTGCGGCGGTGCTGCGGGCAGGCGCCGTGCGCCTTCAGGGCCGCCAGATGCACGGCGGTGCCGTAGCCCATGTGGCGGGCGAAGCCGTAGGCGGGAAATTCGTCGTGCAGCCTGCACATGAACTGGTCGCGCGTGGTCTTGGCGAGGATCGAGGCGGCGGCAATCGACTGCGACCTTGTCGTCGCCCTTGACCACGGCCTGCGAGCGCCACGCCCACTTGGGGCAGCGGTTGCCGTCCACCCACACCTCGTCCGGCGCGCGGGCCAGCCCTTCGACGGCGCGCTGCATGGCCAGCATCGTCGCCTGCAGAATGTTCAGGTGGTCGATTTCGTCGACGCTGGCCTCGGCCACGCACCAGGCGACGGCTTGCCTGCGGATGATCGTCGGCCAGGCGTTCGCGTGCGGCGGCGGAGAGTTTCTTGGAATCGCGCAGGCCGTCGATGCGGCGCCCGGGATCGAGCATGACGGCGGCGGCGACCACCGGTCCGGCCAGTGGCCCGCGCCCTGCTTCGTCGACGCCGCACAAGCCCGAGGACCCCCAGTGCAGTTCCATGTCGATCAGGCCAGATAAGGCTGCACGGCTTCGGCGATGCGCGCGCTGGCATCCTGCCGCAGGCTCAGGTGCATGGTGCGGAAGGTTTCCATGCAATTCGAGGCGCCGCGGCGCATCGTCGAGCCAGGCCAGCGCATCGCTTGCCAGATTCTCGGCGGTGGCGGCTTCCTGCACCCGCTCCGGCACCACGAAATCGCGCGCCAGGATATTCGGCAGGCCGATCCAGGGCTGCAGGGCCTGCTTTCGCATCAGGTGGGCGGTCAGGGCGGGCACCCGATAGGTGATCGACCATCGGCTTCTTGAACAGTGCCGCCTCCAGCGTGGCGGTACCCGACGCCACCAGCGCCACGTCGCAGGCCGCCAGCGCAGTGTGCGATTGCCCGGACAGAACGCTGCAGATTCAGGTCGGATCCGGAACGCGCCTGTGCGATCAGCGCGGCGGCCGCCTCGCTCGCAGCGGGCAGCACGAACTGCGCATCCGGATGGTGCCGGGCGAATCAGGCGTGCGGCGTCGAGCATCAGCCGTGCATGGCGTTTCACTTCGGACAGGCGACTGCCGGGCAGCAGGGCGAATACCGGGCCGGTAGCGATGCCCAACGCCACGCGCGCGGCAGCGGCATCCGGTTCGAGCGGAATCACGTCGGCCAGCGGATGGCCGACGTAGGTCACGGGGATGCCGGCGTCGCGATAGATCCGCTCCTCGAACGGAAACACCACCAGCATGTGCGACACCGCCTGCTTGATGCGGTGGATGCGCTCGCGGCCGCCACGCCCAGATCGACGGGCTGACGAAGTGCACGGTGGGAATGCCCGCGTGCTTGAGCTTCGCTTCCAGCGTGAAGTTGAAATCCGGCGCGTCGATGCCGACGAAGACCCGCGGCCGTTCGTGCAGGAAATGACGGGTGATGCGCGAACGGATCCACAGCAGTTCGGGCAGGTGACGCAGTACCTCGACATAGCCGTTGACCGCCAGTTTCTCGCTGGGATAGATCGGCTTCGACCCCTGCATCGATCAGGCGGGGCCCGGCGATGCCTGCTGCGCGCAAATCCGGGTGCGTCTGTTTCAGTGCGCGGATGAAATGCGCGCCGAGGAGATCGCCGGAAGCTTCGCCGGCGACCACACCCAGATCAATCACCGGATGATGCCGCGCTCGGCGCGTTCCAGAAAATCGAGCAACTGCTGCACTTCGGCATGGTTCTCGGCCTCGGGGGCGAGCTTGGCCTGCGCCTCGGCCAGGGTATTGCCCTCGCGGTACAGTATTTTGTAGGCGCGCTTCAGGGCCGCCAGCGACTCGGCCGAAAACCCACGCCGCTTGAGGCCTTCGCTATTGAGGCCGTAGCGGTGCGGCAGGCTGGCCGGACGCCATGATGTAGGGCGGAATGTCCTTGAACACGACGCTGGAGATGCCCGTCATCACGTGCGCACCGACCTTGCAGAACTGGTGCACGCCGGTGAAGCCGCCGAGTATCGCCCAGTCGCCGATCTCGGCGTGACCTGCCAGCGAGGCATTGTTGGCAAAGATGGTGCGGTCGCCCACCACGCAGTCGTGCGCGATGTGGACGTAGGCCATGATCCAGTTGTACGAGCCGATGGTGGTGACGCCACGGTCCTGCACGGTGCCCGTATTGAAGGTGCAGAACTCGCGGATGACGTTGTGGTCGCCGATCTCGAGCCGGGTCGGCTCACCATCGTATTTCTTGTCCTGCGGCGCTTCGCCAAGCGAGACGAAATGGAAGATCTGGTTGTGCACGCCGATCCGGGTGTGCCCCGTGATCACGGCATGGGCACCGACCGTGGTGCCGGCGCCGATCTCGACGTGTTCGCCGATGATCGTGTAGGGACCGATCTCGACGTCATCGGCGAGCCGCGCGCCGGCGGCGACCAGCGCGGTGGGATGGATCAGGGTCGCCATGTCAGGGCTTGTCGCGCAGGGTCGCCATCAGTTCGGCTTCGGCGACCATGCGCGCCATCCACCTCGGCACGTCCGGTGTATTTCCAGATGCCGCGCATCTCGCGCACGATGTCGACCTTGAGCACCAGCTGGTCGCCCGGCTTGACCGGCTTCTTGAAGCGCGCGCCGTCGATGCCGGCGAAGTAGACGATGCCGATGTCTTCCGGCGCGTAGTTCTTGGTCTTGAACGACAGGATCGCGGCCGCCTGCGCCATCGCCTCCAGGATCAGCACGCCCGGCATCACCGGCGCGCCCGGGAAGTGCCCGGGAAAGAACGGCTCGTTGATGGTGACGTTCTTGATCGCAGTGACGGTTTTGCCGAGTTCCAGCTCGGTGATCCTGTCGATCAGCAGAAAGGGGTAGCGGTGCGGCAGGTACTGCATGACCTGCTCGATATCCATGATCATGATTGGCTTTCGAGTTCGTTGAGTCGTTTTTCGAGCTGCTTGATGCGATTCACCAGCTTGTCGAGGTTGCGCATGTGGACGGCATTCTTCTGCCAGACCTCGTGCTCGGAGAACGGCAGCGCCGAGGTGTAGGTGCCGGCCTTCGGCAGGGACTTGGTGATAAGCGTGTTGGTCGAGATACGGGTGCCATCGGCGATTTCGATGTGACCGAAGATCATCGCCGCGCCACCGATCGTGCAGTGGCGGCCGATCTTGGCGCTGCCAGCGATTCCGGTGCAGCCAGCAATCGCCGTGTGCGCGCCTATCCGCACGTTGTGTGCCACCTGGATCAGGTTGTCGAGCTTGACCCCCTCCTCGATCACCGTGTCTTCAAGCGCGCCGCGGTCGATGGTGGTACAGGCACCGACCTCCACGTCGTCGCCGATCAGCACGCGTCCGATTTGCGGAATCTTTTCCCAGCTCCCCTCGCTCGGCGCAAAGCCGAAGCCATCCGAGCCGATCACGCAGCCAGCGTGCAGAATGACGCGGTCCCCCACTTCGCAGCGCTGATAGACCGTGACGTTGGCATGCAGCAGGCAATCCGCGCCGATGCGGGCGTGGTCGCCGACGACGCAGTTCGGCCCGATAACCGTCCGCGCACCGATACGCGCGCCGCTGCCCACCACCGCGCCGGCAGCGATGCTGGCATCCACGGCGATTTCGGCATCCGCTGCGACCGTCGCAGCAGGATGGACGCCTGCGGGCGGCCGCGGCGGCGGATTCAGCAGTGCCGAGACCCGCGCGAAATAGAGATAGGGATTGGGCGTGAGGATGCGCGGCAGGTCGGTCGCATCGCGTGCGTCCACAGGCAGAATGACCGCTCCTGCAGTCGTGCCGGCCAGTTGGGTCAGATACTTGCTCTGCGCGACAAACCCGATTTCATCAGACATGGCGCGCTCGAGCGGCGCAACCTGCCGTATCGTCCGCGCCCCGTCCCCCACAAGCTCCCCACCAAAGCGGGCGACCAGCTCTGTCAGTAATACCGCCATGGGATGGCCTTGGTTTCTGAAATCGGGGGCTTATCTACGCCGGATTCACTTAGCACTCAGGGACTTCATCACCCGTTCAGTGATGTCTATCTTGGGATCGAAATACACCGCCTGTTCGACAATCAGATCAAACTTCTCGGCACGCGCGATTTCCCTGATGGCCTTGCGCGCGCGCTCCTGGATCTGACCCAACTCCTCGTTGCGGCGCAGGTTGAGGTCTTCCCTGAACTCGCGACCCTGGCGCTGCAAATCGCGATTGAGGTTGCCGAGATCACGCTCTTTTGCCTTGCGATCGCTTTCCGACATGGTCACCCCATCCTTGTCGAGTTGCGCCTGCAGATCACGCGCCTGCTTGGCGAGCTTTTGCAACTCTTGATCGCGCACGGCAAATTCACGCTCCAGTTTCTTCTGCGCGCTGATCGACAGCGGCGCCTCGCGCAACAGTCGTTCGGTGTTGACGAAGCCAATCTTCGTATCGGCTGCAAGGGCGGGAGCAGCCGCACACGCGGTTGCCAGGATCAGGGAGACAGCAAGCTGCTTGAATTTCATCATTAAATACTCCAAAAACGACTAGCCTCAGAACGTATTGCCAAAGCTGAATTGAAACACTTCGGTCTTGTCACCCTCCTTGCTATTCAGGGGTTGCGCCACGCTGAACTTGAGCGGACCCAGAGGCGACACCCACAACGCCGCCACCCCGAGTGAATAACGCAAATCGCCGAATGCAAAAGATGTGTAGCGGCCATACTCGTCATAAGGACCGAAGGTCGCACCCGTATCGCCAAAAATCGACATGCGCAAAGACTTGTCATCCTTGAGTCCCGGCACCGGGAAAAAGAGTTCCGCATTGGCGACAACACGTGTATCACCGCCGATAGCATCATCATTTTCGTCCTTCGGCCCCAAGGTTCCGGCCACATAACCGCGTACCGAATTGACGCCGCCGGCGTAGAAGTTCTTGAAGAACGGCAACGGCTTGTCGTTCAGCCCCCTACCGTACCCCACTTCACCGTTCAACATCAGAGAAAAATTATTTCGGAACGGGAAATAATTCTGCAACTGGTACGAGAGCTTATAGTACTGCAGGTCGCCGAGTGGCGTGGCCCATTCTGCCGCAAGCCGCTGCAACAAGCCACTGGTCGGGAACAGGAAATCGTTGCGCGTGTCGCGCGACCAGGACGCGCTCAAGAGGAAGGTCGTGTTGGAATCACCATAATCCTCGACAAACTGGAGATACTGCGGCGGACTGTTTTCGAAGGTGGTGACCGTCGTATTATCGAACGTCACGCCCGTGGAGATGAAATCACGCTCGTTGATCGGAAATCCGAAACGAAAACCTGTCCCGATGGTGGAGGTCTCGTAGGCACCAATGTCATCCTGCTCCTGGGCATCGATATCGCGCCGGTAAATATCGTAGCCCATGCTGACGCCATCCAGCGTGAAGTATGGGTTGGTGTACGAAAGGGAATACAAGGTGTTGACGCTGCCCGAGTTGACTTGCAGCGCCAGGCGGTTGCCGGTGCCGAACAGGTTGTTCTGCGACACCGAGCCTGACAGCACGAAGCCGTCGGTCGACGAGAAGCCGGCGCCCAGCATCATGTTGCCGGTGGATTTTTCGGTCACGGCCACATTGACATCCACCTGATCCGTGGTGCCGGACACGCTAGGCGTCTCGATATTGACTTCACTGAAATAGCCAAGGCGATTCAGGCGCTCGCGCGAGCGATTGATTTTTTCTGCATCGTAATAGGCGGATTCCATTTGCCGAATTTCGCGGCGTATCACTTCGTCCTGGGTCTTGGAATTGCCCGACACGTTGATCCGGTTGACGTAGACGCGACGGCCGGGGTCGATGAACAGGGTGAACGCGACGGTGGCATTTTCCTTGTTGAGTTCGGGAACAGCGTTGACGTTGGCAAAGGCATAGCCATCGTTGCCGAGACGGTCGCCGATTCTCTTGGTGGTTTCTGTCAGCCGATCGCGCACGAACACCGCGCCCGGCACGATCGAGACGAGTTGCTTCAGTTCCTCCTCGGGGACCAGCATCTGTCCCGCCAGTTTGACATCAGAGACCTTGTATTGCGGTCCCTCGGTCACGTTGACCGTGATGTAGATGTTCAATTTGTCGGGTGATATCAGGACCTGGGTGGAATCGACGTTGAATTCGAGATAACCGTTGTTGAGATAGAACGAACGCAGGGATTCGATATCCCCGCCCAGGCGGGATTTGGAATACTGGTCGGCCTTGGTGTACCAGGTCAGCCAGCCAGGCGTCGTCGAGGAGAACTCCTTGAGAAGCTCCTTTTCAGTGAATGCCTTGTTGCCGACGATGTTGATCTGCCGGATCTTGGCCGTATCGCCTTCGACGACGTCGAACTGCACCGCTACCCGGTTGCGGTCCAGCGGGGTAAGCGTGGTCTTGATCTCGACCGCGTACTTGCCCCGGTTGAAGTACTGCCGCTTCAGTTCCTGCTCGGCCTTGTCCAGCAGGGCGCGGTCGAGCACGCGACCGTCTGCCAGGCCGACCTGCTTGAGGCCGTTCTTCAGATCCTCTTCGGAAAACTCCTTCGTCCCGGTGATGGTGATCTTGGCGATCGACTGGCGCTCCTCGACCGTGACGATGACCACGCCTTCCCGGGCCTCCAGTCGAACGTCCTTGAAGAAGCCGGTCGCATAAAGCGCCTTGATCGCCGTCGCGGTTTTTTCGTCCGTCAGGACTTCGCCGACCTTGATCGGCAGATAGTTGAACACCGTGCCCGCCTCGGTGCGCTGGATGCCTTCGACCTGGATATCCTTGATGACGAAGAGTTCGTCAGCGAGCACGGATTGCCCGGCGAACATGACGGCTAGCGCGAGCGTCAAACGGTTCAGAATCATGGTTATTTCATCCGCCAATCAGGCGTTGCAAATCGTTGTACAGGGCAAACGACATGAGCAGCAGCAGGAGCGCCATGCCGATCCGGCTGCCGATTTCCATGACGCGCTCGGACACGGGACGACCGGTGAAAACTTCCGCGACATAATACATGAGGTGCCCCCCATCCAGTAACGGTACAGGCAGCAGATTCAGAACCCCCAGGCTCACGCTGACCAGGGCCAGAAAGCTGACGAAACTGATCCAGCCGAGCGTGGCGCTCTGGCCTGCGTAATCGGCGATGGTCAAAGGCCCTGACAGGTTCTTCCACGAAACCTGTCCCATCACCATGCGCCCCATCATCTCCAGGGTGAACAGGCTCATGTCCCAGGTCTTGACGGCTGCCTGCCCAAGCGCCTCGAATGGACCGTAGCGCACCTCGGTCATCAACGGCGCCAGCACCGATTCGTCGACCTGCGGACCGGCGCCGATCTTGCCGACACGCTGTCCGGATTCATCCACCGAATCAGGAACGATATCGAGCGCCTTGCGCTGCCCGTTCCGCTCGTATTCGATGTGCAGGGCCCTGGCCGGGTGCTGACGAATCAGGTGCACCCAAGCCTGCCAGTTCGCCACTGCATTGCCGTCGGCCGAGATCAAGCGGTCGCCGGACTGCAACCCAGCACGTGCGGCAGCGCCGTCAGGCAGCACCTTGCCGATGACCGGTTCGATTTCCGGGTCGTAGCGCACGATACCAAGCGGCCGCAGGGTATCCTGCTCCAGGTTTTCCGTCTCGATGCGTACCGCATCGAGACGCACGCTGCGGCCATCCGCCAGTTTCAGTTCAAGTGCTTTGCCAGCCACCCCCGCGCGCAGCAAGTTCAGCCGCAAGTCCTGGAAGGACGGGACGGCATCGCCATTGACGCTGCGGATTTCATCGCCGGCAACCAGACCGGCCATGGCCGCCGGCGTTCCGGCTGGCGGTTCGCCGATGATGGGCTTCAATGCCGGCAGGCCATGCAGAAACAATGCGAAATAGAACACGATGGCAAGCAGGAAGTTGGCAATCGGCCCGGCCGCGACGATGCCGATGCGCCGCCATACGTTCGCGCGATTGAAGCTGCGATGCGCCTGCGCCGCCGGGACTTCGCCCTCGCGCTCGTCGAGCATCTTGACGTAGCCGCCGAACGGCAGCGCAGCCAGCACCCACTCCGTCCGGTCACGGCCGAATTTCCGGCTGATCAGGGGCCTGCCGAAGCCGACCGAAAAGCGCAGCACCTTGACGCCGGCCAGCCGCGCGGCGAGGTAGTGGCCGTATTCGTGCACCACCACCAGGATGCCGATGGCGACCAGGAACCACAGTACGGGTTGCAACACGCTCACGCGCGCATGCCTTGCAGATACGTTCCGGCCACGCTGCGCGCCTGTCGGTCGGCTTCCAGCAGGTCCTCCAGCGTATTGGCTGCGCCCCCCGCCAGGGCATCGAGCGTGTGAGCGATGCTGGCGGCGATGGCGCTGAAGGGGATCACGCCATCGAGGAAGCGTGCGACGGCGACTTCGTTGGCGGCATTCAGCACGGCCGCGGCGCTGCCGCCCGCGGCGAGCGCATCGAACGCCAACTGCAGGCAGGGAAAGCGCGTGGTGTCGGGGGCCTCGAAGGTCAATTGCCTGCCCATCAGTTCCAGCGCCGATACGCCGGCCTCGATGCGCTCCGGAAAGCCGAGCGCATAGGCGATCGGCGTACGCATGTCGGGCGTGCCCATCTGCGCGATCACCGAGCCGTCGGCATACTCGACCATCGAATGCACGATGCTTTGTGGATGCACCACCACCTTGATCTGCTCGGGGCGCGCATTGAACAGCCAGCGCGCCTCGATCACCTCAAGTCCCTTGTTCATCAGGCTCGCCGAATCGACCGAAATCTTCCTGCCCATCACCCAGTTGGGGTGCGCCACCGCCTGCGCGGGGGTCGCCGCGGCAATCGCCTCGGCCGACAGCGTGCGGAACGGGCCGCCCGAGGCTGTCAGCCACAATGCCTTGACGCCGGCGCGCTGAAAGTCACCGTCGAAGCCGCGTGGCAATGACTGGAAAATGGCGTTGTGCTCGGAATCGATCGGCAGCAGTTCGGCGCCGCTGGCGGCAACCGCGTCCATGAACAGCTGGCCGGACACCACCAGCGTTTCCTTGTTGGCCAGCAGGATGCGCTTGCCGGACTGTGCCGCCGCCAGCGTGGCAGGCAGACCGGCGGCGCCGACGATGGCGGCCATCACGGTATCGACTTCGGGTGCGGTCGCCACCTCGGTCAATGCGGCCGCGCCTTCCAGCACGGTTACCGGCAGCTTTTCTTCGGCCAGCCGCGCGCGCAGCGCAGCCGCTGCCGCCGGCTCGTTCATTACCGCGATGCGCGGTCGATGGGTGCGGCACTGCTCGACCATGCGCTCGACTTGCGTCGCGCCGGTGAGGGCAAAAATCTCGAATCGCCCGGGATGTCGCGCCACGACATCGAGCGTGTTGACGCCGATGGTGCCGGTGGCACCCAGCACGGTGAGCACGCGCGGTTTCATGCTGCCTGGGTTCATGCGGAGCGCTCCAGCCACATCAACATGCCGGTGGCGACCGGCAAGGTGGACGTCAGGGCGTCGATGCGATCGAGCACGCCGCCATGGCCGGGCAGCACATCGCCGCTGTCCTTCATGCCGGCGACGCGCTTGATCCAGGATTCGAACAGATCGCCCAGTACCGACAGATACAGCAGCCCTGACACCACGAGCAACAGCGACAGCAGCGGCATGTCGGCCAGCAGGCTCAGGGCGCCGGCATACAGGGCGAGAGCAGCGAGTGCCCCGCCCACCCCTTCCCAGGTCTTGCCGGGGCTGATGGTGGGAGCAAGCTTGCGGCGTCCGAAGCGACGCCCGGCTGAAATAGGCTGCGGTATCGGCAATCCAGACGACTGCCATCACCCCGATCAGCATGGCGGCACCGTGCGCGTGCAGGTACAGCAGCGCCGCCCAGGTCGGCAGCAGCAGCACGACGCCGACCGCAGCGCGCACAAAGGTCTGGGGGGCGTGCCACTGCCGCAGCAGCCACAGCGGCGCGACGATCAGCCAGAAAGCCACCGCAAGCGCGATCAGCACCCTCTGGAAAGCCGGCCAGTCCGCATCAAGCGCATAGGGCAAGACCATCGCGCAAAGCATCAGCAGCACGGCGTAAATGCGCGCGGACAGCGACGGAAAACGACTCAGCCGCGCCCATTCGTATGCGGCCATGCCGACCACGCCGGCCATCAGGATCGCCCACAACCAGGCGGGCGCCCACAACACGGCTGGCACGAACACCGCCAGCAGCAGGATGGCCGTCAGTACCCGGCTGAAGACGGGCGTCATGAAAATCCTGCCCAGGCCAGTGTCACGATGCTGCACGCACCTGTTCGCTGGTGCGGCCAAAGCGGCGTTCACGGTTACGGTAGGACACGATGGCGGCATCCAGCGCGTCAGCGTCGAAATCAGGCCACAGGGCATCCGTGAAATACAGTTCGGTATAGGCCAGTTGCCACAGCAGGAAATTGCTGATGCGCTGCTCGCCACCGGTGCGGATGAACAGGTCCGGCTCGGGCATGTCGGCCATGCTGGAATGCTGCGCCAGGGCGGCTTCGCTGACGGCTTCCGGTGCCACGCCTGCCGCCATCAGCTTCTTGACCGCCTGCACGATGTCCCAGCGTCCGCCGTAATTGGCGGCCACGGTGAAGGTGAGGCGGGTGTTGTTGCGCGTCAGCGCTTCGGCATCGCGGATCAGGGCCTGGATGCGTTCGGAAAAGCCCGACAGGTCGCCGATGACTCGAAAGCGGATACCGTTCTCGTGCAACCGTGCGACCTCGTTCTCCAGCGCACGCAGGAACAGTTCCATCAGCAGGGTGACTTCGTCCTGCGGACGTCGCCAGTTTTCCGAGCTGAAGGCAAACACGGTGAGATGCGTCACGCCGCGCTCACCGCAGGCGCGGATGACGCCACGCAGCGCCTCGACACCCTTGCGATGCCCGGCTACGCGAGGCATCAACCGACGCTTCGCCCAACGGCCATTGCCATCCATGATGATGGCGATGTGCCGCGGCACATCATGGGTCTCAGGAATTGCTTGCTTCGTGCGGGTAGACACGCGGAATAGGCTCACCAGACAGGCTCAGACTGCGAGCAGGTCTTTCTCTTTATCGGCCAGCATCTTGTCGATTTCGCCGATATATTTATCGGTCAGCTTCTGCACTTCGTCCTGGGTGCGGCGCTCATCGTCCTCGGTTGCCGTCTTGGCCTTGACCATCTCCTTCAACGCGCCGTTGGCATCGCGTCTGATGTTGCGCATCGCGACACGTGCACCCTCTGCTTCGCCGCGCACGACCTTGATCAGATCGCGGCGTCGCTCCTCGGTCAGCGCCGGCATGGGCACACGAATGATGTCGCCGTGGCTCGCCGGATTGAGGCCGAGATCGCCATCGCGAATCGCCTTCTCGATCTTGCCGACCATGTTCTTTTCGTACGGCTGGACGCCCAGCGTGCGCGAATCGACCAGCGAGACGCTGGCCACCTGCGGCACCGGCGTAGGGTTGCCGTAGTAATCGACCATCACATGATCGAGTATGCCGGTGTGTGCACGCCCGGTGCGCACCTTGGCAAGATCGTTCTTCAGCGCCTCCAGCGACTTGCCCATCTTCTGTTCGGCGGATTGCTTGATGTCGGCGATGCTAGTGTCAGCCATTTCAACTCCTCAACTTAAGGTCACTCGCGTGCCTTCGTCTTCGCCCATGACCACCCGCTTCAACGCGCCGGACTTGAAGACATTGAACACGACCAGGGTCAGTTTCTGTTCGCGGCACAGGGCAAAGGCAGCGGTGTCGAGCACCCCCAGATTCTTTGCGATCGCCTCGTCGAAACTCAGCGTCTGGTAACGCGAGGCCCTCGCATCCTTCTTGGGGTCCGCGGTATATACGCCATCAACCTTGGTCGCCTTCAGCAGCAGGTCTGCGCCGATCTCGGCTGCACGCAGGGCCGCTGCCGTGTCCGTGGTGAAGAACGGGTTGCCGGTCCCCCCCCCGAAAATCACTACGCGCCCTGCCTCCAGATGACGCACCGCCGCATCGCGATCGAAATCGTCGCCGACATGGGCGATGCTGACAGCCGTCTGCACCCGCGCGTCGACACCCGCCTGCTGCAGCGCATCCTTCAGCGCCAGTGCATTCATCACTGTGGCCAGCATGCCCATCGAATCGGCAGTCGCGCGATTCATTCCAGACAACGCACCGGTGGCGCCGCGGAACAGGTTGCCGCCACCGACCACGATGCCGACCTGTACGCCTGCTGCTGCCACTTCGCGGATCTGACCGACAAAACCGGCCAGGGTTTCAGCGTGATAACCGAAACTGTCCGGCCCCATCAGGGCCTCGCCGGACAGTTTGAGCAGGATGCGTCGGGCAGCCGCCATTCCGGATCAGACCTGCGAGGCAGCGGCCACTTCAGCGGCGAAGTCGGAGACCTTCTTCTCGATGCCCTCGCCCACCACATACATCATGAAACCATGGCACTGCGAAGCCTTCGACTTCAGCACCTGCTCGACGGTCTGCTTGTCGTCCTTGACGAAGGGCTGCGACAGCAAGGTGACTTCCTTGAGGAATTTCTGCACCGTGCCTTCGGCGATCTTTTCCAGCATGGCTTCCGGCTTGCCGGCTTCCTTGGCCTTCTCGACCGCGACGCGACGCTCGGTGTCGATCAGGTCTTGCGAGACACCGGACGCATCCAGCGACTTCGGCTTGGAAGCCGCGATATGCATGGCGATGTCGCGTGCGAGCGCTTCGTCACCCGTCACATCGACCAGCACGCCGATCTTGCCGCCGTGAATGTAGCTGGCGAACTTGCCCTGCCCGTCCATGCGGACGAAGCGGCGCACCGACATGTTCTCGCCGATTTTGCCGACCAGCTCGGTGCGGAATGCTTCCACCGTGGTGCCCTTGTAGGGCAGTGCGGACAGTGCGGCGACATCGGCAGGATTCTGCTCCAGCACCATTGCAGCAAGCGCATTCGACAGCGCCAGGAAATCGTCATTCTTTGCCACGAAGTCGGTTTCACAGTTGACTTCCACCATGGCGGCCGACTTGCCATCGGCGCTGATGGCAATTGTCACCACGCCTTCAGCAGCGACGCGACCGGCGCTCTTGGCAGCCTTGTTGCCGAAGCGCACGCGCAGGATTTCTTCCGCTTTTTGCATGTCGCCACCGGCTTCCGACAATGCCTTTTTGCAGTCCATCATCGGCGCGTCGGTTTTCTCGCGCAGTTCCTTGACCATGCTCGCAGTGATTTCTGCCATTTCGTACTCCCTTAATTCAATTACAGACCAGCCAGTTTCAATACGGAAAGAGGGGCAGACGCCCCTCCTCAAAGTCGCCCGCCGGGAGGGTGTCCCGACGATGTGACGGCACGTCGCGTTAATCAGCGGCGACGTCGCCCTCTTCTTCCACTTCGATGAACTCTTCACCAGCGACGATATCGCTGATGACCTGGGCACGACCTTCCAGTGCCGCATCGGCCATGCCGCGCGCATACAGGCGAATCGCTCGCGCCGAGTCATCATTGCCGGGGATCACGTAATCCACGCCTTCCGTGCTGTTGTTGGTGTCGACCACGCCAATCACCGGGATGCCCAGCTTCTTGGCTTCGACCACGGCACCCTTCTGGTAGCCGACATCGATGATGAACAGGGCATCAGGCAAACCACCCATTTCACGGATGCCCCCCAGGCTGCGGTTCAGCTTGTCGACTTCGCGTTGTACGGTGAGGATTTCCTTCTTCGACAAACGCCCCGGCTCTGCCAGCGATGCTTCCAGGTCGTTCAGGCGCTTGATCGACTGCTTGACCGTCTTGAAGTTGGTCAGCATGCCACCCAGCCAGCGCTGATCAACATAAGGCATGCCGGCACGCTGGGCTTCCTCGCGCACGATGTCACGCGCAGCGCGCTTGGTGCCGACGAACAGCACGTTGCCCTTGTTGGAAGCCAGCTGGCGGACGAATTTTTGCGCTTCCTGGAACATCGGCAGCGACTTTTCCAGGTTGACGATATGAATCTTGTTGCGATGACCGAAAATGAACGGGGCCATCTTGGGGTTCCAGAAGCGGGTCTGGTGACCGAAGTGGACACCGGCTTCCAGCATTTGACGCATGGTGACAGACATGAATTACTCCTAAAGGGTTGAGCCTCCACCCGCCAGTAGCCGCGCACGTGCTTGTCTGCGTGCGCCGCCACCCTTTAATGGCAGGTGTGCGAATTTATCCGAACCATTTCGGACAGCCCGCAATTCTAATTCGAACGGGCTTTATTTTCAAGATAAAGCGACGCTTGACGCCTCCAGCCCAAGTGCTGGCCTGGAACCTCTGGTCGGACCAGCGCCTTCACGCCCCAGAGCGAAAGTCTGAAACCGGGCGGCTGCCAAATCTGTCCTGAGGCCTCCTGTGCTGAGTTCAAAAAGTCGGCAGGTATTTAGAGCAGGCAGGGGGCGATTGCCGCCTTGGATAATCAACCCAAGGAGATGACATCTCGGGTCGTCTTTTTGAAGGCTCAACAGCGTACCGCCAATCATCCTCCTGCCCATCAGGGTTATTCCTGCGGGCATCGGCACGATAGAATGCCCTTTTAATCACGCTATCCGTTCCATGACTGTCACCATCAAAACCGGCGCAGAAGTCGAAGGCATGCGCGTTGCCGGCCGGCTGGGCTCGGAAGTGCTCGATTACATCACGCCCTTCGTCCAGCCCGGCGTCACCACAGGCGAACTCGACCGGCTGTGCCACGACTACATGGTGAACGTTCAGGGCACCATACCGGCGCCGCTGAACTATGCGCCCTCCGGCCATGCGCCCTATCCGAAGTCGATCTGCACCTCGGTCAACAACCAGGTGTGTCACGGCGTCCCCGGCGACAAAGTGCTGAAGAACGGCGACATCGTGAATCTCGACATCACGGTGATCAAGGACGGCTGGCACGGCGACACCAGCCGCATGTTCGTGGTGGGCGAAGCGTCGATTCAGGCCAAGCGACTGATCCAGGTGACCTATGAAGCAATGTGGGTCGGCATTGACCAGGTCCGGCCGGGCGCGCGGCTCGGCGATGTCGGCCACGCGATCCAGCGTTTTGCCGAGCACCACGGCTACAGCGTGGTGCGCGAATTCTGCGGCCACGGCATCGGCCTCAATTTCCACGAGGACCCGCAGGTGCTGCACTACGGCAAGCCCGGCACCGGGCTGGTGCTGGAAGCCGGCATGACCTTCACCATCGAGCCGATGATCAACGCCGGCCGGCGCGACATCCGCCAGATGCCGGACGGCTGGACCATCGTCACCAAGGATCGCAGCCTGTCGGCACAGTGGGAACATACCGTGCTGGTCACCGACAGCGGTTACGAAGTGCTGACCGTGTCGGCAGGCAGTCCGGCCATCCCGGACCGCATCCGCCAATCCGCGTGAGCGCACCGCCCCTAGCCGACCTGCGCGAGCGCCTGAAATCCGGCCGGGCCGCGTTGGCGGCTGCCTATCTTGAAAAACCCGCCGCCGCCCGCTACCTGACCCGCCACGCCGCCCTGGTGGACGGCGTGTTGTTCGAGCTGAGCACCCGGCTGGGCCTGCCGCCCGACTTCTGCCTGGCCGCCGTGGGCGGCTACGGGCGCGGCGAACTCTTCCCCGGTTCGGACGTGGACGTATTGCTGCTGCTGCCGGCGGAACCCACCGCCGGGCAGCAGGCCACGCTGGAAAACTGGGTGCAGGCCTGCTGGGACATCGGACTGGAAATCGGCAACAGTGTGCGCACCGTCGAGGCCTGCCTCAGCGAGGCCGACGCCGACATCACCGTGGAAACCAACCTGCTGGAAGCGCGCTTCGTGTGGGGGGCCTCCGGCTTGTTCGACGCATTCGGCCGCCGCTTTCAGGCACGCTTCGACCCCCAGCATTTTTTTGACGGCAAGCTGGCCGAACAGAAGGCACGCCACGCCCGTTTCGACGACAGCGCCTACAAGCTCGAACCCAACCTGAAGGACAGTCCGGGCGGCCTGCGCGACCTGCACACGATCCACTGGCTGGCGCAGGCCTGCGGCATCACGGGCGGCTGGAACGGCCTCGCCCGCGCCGGGCTGCTGACGCCGAACGAGGCGCGCCGCGTCGCGCGCGAAGAGCGCGCCCTGTCGGCGCTGCGCATCCACCTGCATTTGCTGGCCGGACGGCGCGAGGACCGGCTCGCCTTCGATTACCAGACCGAACTCGCAGCGCGCCTGGGGCTTGCGCCCACCGCGCACAAGCGGGCGGGCGAGCGCCTGATGCAGGGCTATTACCGGGCCGCCAAGCTGGTCCAGCGCGCCAACGGCATTCTCGTGCAGTCGCTGCGGGTTTGGTTGTTCCCGGTGATCGCCCCGCCGCAGCCGGTCGATGCGGATTTCCAGGTGCGCGCCAATCTGCTCGAGGCCCGTGATCCCGCTCTGTTCGAGCACAAGCCCGATGCCCTGCTGCGCGCCTTCATCGTCTACGCCCAGCATCCGTCACTGGCCGGCTTCGAACCTGCCACCTTGCGCGAATTGTGGCGCGGCCGCACCCGCATCGATGCCGCATTCCGCGCCAACCCGGTGCATCGCGCCCTGTTCATGGAATTGCTGCGCCAGCCGCTCGGAATCACCCGGGCGCTGCGTGCGATGCATCGCTACGGCCTGCTCGGACGCTACATCCCGGCATTCGGCCGCATCATCGGGCAAATGCAGCACGACCTGTTCCACGTCTACACCGTGGACGAGCACATCCTCACCGTACTGCGCAATATCCGGCGCTTCACGGTGCCGGCGCTGGCGCACGAATTCCCGCTCGCCAGCCGGCTGATCGCCGGCTTCGACAAACCCGAGCTGCTGTATCTGGCCGCGCTGTTTCACGACATTGCCAAAGGTCGCGGCGGCGATCATTCCGAACTGGGGGCGAAAGACGCAGAACGGTTCTGCCGTCAGCACGGTCTCGACAAGACCGACAGCGAGTTGGTCGCCTGGCTGGTCGGCATGCACCTGGTGATGTCGCGCACCTCGCAAAAGGAGGACATCAGCGACCCCGAGGTGATTGCCGCCTTTGCCGCCAGGATCGGCAGCACGCGCCGCCTGACCGCACTGTATCTGCTGACCGTGGCCGACATCCGCGGCACCAGTCCCAGCGTCTGGAACGCCTGGAAGGGCAAGCTGCTGGAAGACCTCTACCATGCGGCACGGGCGCAACTTCTGGGCGACGACGAGGCGGTGGCCGACATTGCCACCAAGCAGTCGGAAGCGCGCATCAACCTCGCCCTCTATGGCCTGCCTGGCAGCGCTGCCGACGCGCTGTGGCAGCATCTCGACGAGCGTTATTTCATCCGCTTCGACGCCCGCGACATGGCCTGGCAGGCACGCATGCTGTGGCGCCAGACCGAGAGTCCCGGCGCCATCGTGCGGGCGCGCCTCTCGCCCGCCGGCGAAGGCATCCAGGTGCTGGTCTACACGCCCGATCGTCCCGATCTGTTCGCGCGCATCTGCGGCTTTTTCGCGCGCATCCAGTACACCATTCTCGAAGCCAAGACCCATACCACCCGGCATGGCTACGCGCTGGACAGTTTTCAGGTGATGGACCTGGCCAATCGCGGCATCCATTACCGGGACTTCCTGAGTTTCGTGGAACACGAACTGACGCGTGACCTCGACCCCTCACGCCCCCTGCAGCCTACGCCGCGCGGCCGCCTGTCGCGCCACCAGCGTCACCATCCCTATCCAACGAGCGTGCGGCTGCAGGCCGACGCACCGGGCTACGGCCATATGCTGTCGATCACCTGCCCCGATCGCGGTGGCCTGCTGTTCGATATCGCCGATGTGCTGATGCGCCATGACGTGAGCGTCTACGCGGCCAAGATCGATACCCTGGGAGAGCGCGTCGAGGATACGTTTCTGATCCGGGGCGCCTCCCTGCAAACCCCGGCAGGCATCGAGCCGCTGATGGCGGATGTACGTGCAGTGCTGAAATGATTCAATGACCCGGGATCGGGGTGCCGCAATCGCACCCCGTTGACGGAGATGGCACGCCGGGCCGCTTCAGTCGGGCTTGTTTGAACCGCCCATGACCGCGTAGTGCCGGGCAAGCTCAGCCAGCTGGTCGTCCGCCACTTCCTTCAGCATGGCGTTCATCCGGGCATCCTTGCGCGTACCGCTCTTGTACGCCCGCAGTGCGCTCAGCAGATAGACCTCGTTCTGGCCTGCCAGATTCGGGATCAGCGGGTCGCGGCCGATGCCGTTCTGGCCGTGGCAGGCAGCACAGGCCTGCACCAGCTGCCCGGTTTTCTGGACCGCCATTTCGGGCGCGTTGTACACCTCGAGCAGCCGGGCAGCCTCCTTGTCGGCATCGCTGAGCCTGTTGTGGTCGGTCAGCGACACCACGGCGAGCCCCTTCGAACCGGTGGCACTGTACACGGTCTCGATGTCGTTCATGGTGATGACCGGCACCTTGACCTTGCCTTCGCCCAGCAGGTGGTCGACGAAGTGCTGCGATGCCGAACGATAGTTGAGCTTCGCGCGCACTTTCAGCAAGCTTGCGTCCTTCGGAATGTTGAAATAGTAGTCGCTGGTATGGTGGCCCTTGGGCGGGATCGTGTTGCGGCGCTCGAAGCGCTCGACGGTCCAGATGTATTGGGCCGGGTTGCCCTGCTTGTCCACCGCATAATTCTTGAACATGGTCGCGCCGGGATCGACTTCGTCATGACTGTCGAGTGCGCCGGAACGAAACAGGACGCGGTCGTTCTGGTCGGTGACGGTCACGTCCAGCCACAGTTCGCGCACAAAGGTGAGGCTGGTCGGCAAATCATGGCCGGCGCGGCGGTTCGTCACCTTGACCGAGGCGCGCAGCAGACCCGCCTGTCCCGCGACCCTGTCGAGCGCCATGTCGACGTCAGCCACGCTGCGCAGCCGCTTGACCGCAATGCCCGCATGGCGGCGCGAGTCAGGGTCGCCCATCACCGCAGTGATGACGGCATTGCCGCCGACGAAGCCGTGGCCATGCACGATGTCGCGTTCGCCCTCTGCGCCGATGCCCGCCTTGCCGCCGAGGCCATGCGCCTTGAGCTGGGCGGCCGGCGTCAGGGTGTCCGCCACCCGCATGGCGGTTTCCACCGGCACCATGTGGCAGTCCTGGCATTGCACGCCGTTCTGCGCATAGACCGAGTATTTCCACTCGTCGTAGGTGCGCTCGAGCGGAAACTGGTTGAGCGGGTTGAAAATGTTGTGACAGTTGCCGCAGAAGGCGGCCTGGGTGTGGTGCTCCGAATACTCCGTCTCGTGGTACGGCGACTTGGCGTTCTTGAGCGGCCCGCGCTTGACTGGACCGGGCGTGGACTTGTAGGAGCCGTTGCCGTGCTCCATGACCGCGGACTTCTCGAACGTGGACCCGGAGATCGTATGGCAGGTATCGCAGAACACGCCGTTCTCCGCGATGGCGGGCGCGGTGAAGCCGCCATGCTTGCCCAGGGTCGGGTCGAACTTGATGGTTTTCGTCAGCATGCCGACCGGGCTGTGGCAGCCCGCGCACAGGTTGCCGATGTCGCCACCCAGTTCCTTCTCGGCCAGCGCCCACTCGGCCTGAAACAGCGGGTCCTTGAACGAGTTCGAATGCATGGAACCCTTCCAGCCCTGGTACTGGACGGTGTGGCAGCCGCCGCAAATGGCCGGGTCCTCCCAGTTGTCCGGCTTGACCGGTCGTTCAGGGTCCAGCCGGGCGAGCGAGGGCGCGTTGGGCCGGTCGGGAGTAGGCAGCAAACTCGATGCCTTCATGGGAAGCAGCTTCGCCTGGCCTGAGGACTCCGTCCCGAGGCTCGGCTCCATCCAGAAAAACATGCCGGTCACGACGACCAGCAACGCAGCGATGACCCTTGATCCCGATTGTCCCAACATGGCTCCCCCGTACTTTCTATTTTTCAAGCCCGTCTTCCGGACGCTTCTGAGCCGGCGGTTGCGCGCCCATGATCGTGCTGTCCCTACTTCGCAGGTATGCCCGAAAAATAAGCCGCAACATGCTCGACGTCTTCTTCAGACAGCGCAGCCACCATTGCGCCCATCACCGGATCGATGCGCACGCCGGTCCGATAGTCTCCGATGGCCTTGATCAGATACGCCTGTTTTTGCCCGGCAAGATTGGGATAATTGGGCGCCACGGCCACTCCGCCGGCGCCATGACAACCGGCGCACATTTCTGCCGCTGCCTTGCCCTTGGCCAGGTCGGCTGCATGCACGATGGAAACCCCCGACGCCAGCGCGATCAGCGTGGCCACGCCCCTGTAATGCACGAATTTCATTGTTGTCCCTCCCCCGTGACGGCTGACGCACGCAGGTATCCGCCCCTTGATTCACATGCAATGGCCGAAGGCTGGCATTGCCTCAATCGCCTGAAGCCATCAAAAAAACCGGGGGAACGTGCATGAAAGCCTGCAGTTCAATGTAAATCAGCAGCAGACCGGAACAATGGTATGTAATGACTTTCAGTCCGGGTTTTTCCGCCCAGACCGGGCCCATTGTTTTCTCCCGACAGCATCCTTCGCCGGCAGCAGGCAGGGCGCCCGGGCTGGGTGGGTGCCGTTCGGAGTGACGTGAGGACAAGGGTGCGCGGAAACGGCTCGCGCACGAAACGGGGCGGCATGGCGAAGTCGGAGTGTGCCTGCTTACGCTTGCTGCCGGCGTTTTACGATGTGGGGGGACGCCTGGGGAAACACCCGGCTTCAAGCTCCGGATCGAGGTGCAGCCGCGACCTGAAGACAGGCCGCGAGGCTTCGCAAGCGGTTATTTCGTTCGCGCCAGCCCCTGCATCAGGCCGGCCCGCCCGGACAGGTTCTAAGGTGCCGGATGCGCGTACTCGTCGACATAGCGCCCGCGTGACGGCGCCTTGCGGGTGGGCGGCGTTTTCTTGGGGACGCTGTCGACCGGCTTTCTGACTTTTTCGTCAAGTTCGGTTTTGCTGCGGCTGCGGCTGCGGCCCGGGCGAACCGATGTGCCGGCTCCGGCCGGATCGGACAGGCGCAGGGCCAGATCCCGCGTCTCGAACTGCAGTGCGATCTTGCCGCTGCTCATGCCGCCACCCGCCATTCCTTGAGACTGCCGGCCAGGGTGCGCGTCAGCGCAATCAGGCCGCTCAGCATTTCGCTGCTGGGGCTGACCTCGCACGCGCAGATCTTGCTGTCGGCATACACGGACAGAATCAGAAGGTTGTGCTGGACTTCCAGCGGCAGTTCCAGGCTGCCTTCGGCCAGGGCATCCTGAATGCCATGCCACACCGTACGACTGTCGGCCAGCGCGGCGGTCAGATGGATCTGGCGACTGGGTGCACCCCAGTATCGCTGCACCGCCATCAGTTGGGCGGCAATGTCGTCGAGTCGTGTCGCCTCTGCCATCCTGACGTCGGCGTGGTCAATGCGGCGCTGTGCCTGCTGGATTTGCTGTTCCGGGCTCATTATTGTCCTTGCGGCTTGCTCCGGGACACATCGCCCACGGCTACGCTTCAAGTTAGCGGCGAGGACAGGGACATCTTTAGGCATGCTAAATGCGTGCCAGGAGACGTCGACAAGCCGTCAGTCGTCCTGCAGCTTCTGTCCTGGAAACAGGGTGTCGGTGAACCCGAAATTTCGCAGATCCCGGATGCGCATGGGGTAGAGGACACCGTTCAGATGATCGACCTCGTGCTGCACCACGCGGGCGTGGAACCCACTGACGCTGCGATCGATCGGCTGACCCTTTGCGTCGTAGCCCTGATAACGCAGGGCAGCGTGCCGTGGCACCAGTCCGCGCATCCCGGGAACCGACAGGCAGCCTTCCCAGCCCTCCTCCATGCCACCGGACAAGGGGGTCAGCACCGGATTGATCAGGACGGTCAGCGGCACCCTGTCGACGTCCGGGTAACGCGGGTTGGCATCGACCTCGAACATCACCACCTGCAGGCCGACCCCGATTTGCGGCGCCGCGAGTCCGGCCCCGTTGAGGGCGCGCATGGTGTCGTGCATGTCGACAATCAGGCGAGCCAGTTCGAGCGACGCAAAATCCTCGACCGGATGTGCGGGCGCCAGCAGGCGGGGGTCGCCCATTTTCAGGACGTCGCGGATCGCCATGGCTGCTCCAGTTGCTTCAGGTCATGTTGCTCCAGCCAGCACCATTGACCGGGTGCCAGGGTCGCGGGCAAGGCATAGTTGCCGATGGCCTCGCGGTGCAGGCGTGTGACGTGGTTGCCGGCAGCGGCAATCATGCGCCTGACCTGGTGATATTTGCCCTCGCCCAGGCTCAGGCGCAGCGTGTGGCTGTCGAGGGCCGCGCAGGCCAGCGCGGCGACCGGCGCCGGTTCGTCGTTGAGCTGCACGCCGCTGCGCAGGGCTTCCAGTGTGGCGCTGCCCACCGGCTCGGCGCAGCTGGCGCGATACACCTTCGCCACCCCTTTCTTGGGCGAGATCATGCGGTGGATGAACTGGCCGTCGTCGGAAAACAGCAGCAATCCGGTGGTGTCCTGGTCGAGCCGACCCACGCATTGCACCCCACGCTGCTTCAACGGTTGCGGCAACAGGTCGAACACGCTGGAATGGTGGCTCGGATGATGCGAGCACTCGTAGCCGACCGGCTTGTGCATCAGCACATAGGCCTTTTCGCGATATACCCAGGCAACGCCGGCGACCGTCAGTACCAGGCCCGACGGATCGACCTCGGCTTCAGGGTTGTCGCAAGGCACGCCGTTGACCTCGACTGCCCCCGCCCGCACGAGCGCCACGCAGCCCTTGCGCGAGCCGAATCCTTGCGACTGCAGGGCACGGACAAGCTTCATGCGGCCGATCTCATCCCGCAGTCAGAATTCGCACAGTCCGGCAGCGTCGTGGGTGACCAGTTGTTCGAGCAGGTGCCGCACCTGCAGCATGACCTCGCCCAGCACGGACTGGATCTCCTCCATCTGGATGCCGTCTGACGACAGCCCGCGTCCGGCGGCGTAGTTCACCACCGCGCCTACGGTCGCATAGCAGATGCCGAGTTCGCGGGCCAGATAGGCTTCCGGCATGCCAGTCATGCCTACCATGTCGACGCCGTCGCGCTCCATGCGATTGATCTCGGCGGCCGTTTCCAGGCGCGGCCCCTGCACTGCACCATATACGCCGCCGTCGCGCAGGCTGATGCCGGCGCTGACTGCGGCCTGCAGCAATGCAGCCCGCATCGAATTGTTATAGGGAAAGGTGAAATCGACATGGGTAACCGGCTTGTCGTTTCCGACAAAATATGTCGCGGCACGGCCATGCGTATAGTCGATGATCTGGTCCGGAATGATCAGCGTGCCGGGAATCATTTCGGGATGGATGCCGCCAACCGTAGCCACCGACACCACGCGGTCGACGGCGTGATCTTTCAGTGCCCACAAATTGGCACGGTAGTTCACCTCGTGCGGGGGAATGGTATGGCCGTAGCCGTGACGCGCCAGAAAAACCACCTCCTGATCGCAGATATGGCCGAAAGTGAGCGCGCCGGAAGGTTCGCCATAAGGCGTCCGCGCTACCTTGCGATGGGTGATTTCCAGATTGGCGAGTTGGGCGAGGCCAGTGCCGCCGATGATGCCAAGCATGTCAGTGTTCCTTCAAAGCGTAGATTGCGGGCAGATTGCGCCACAGGCCGTAAACATCCATTCCACATCCGAACACGTAGCGATTGGGCACGCTGAGCCCGATAAAATCCGCCCGGATGGGTTTCGCCAGGCCATTATCCTTGTCCGTCAATACCGCAGACAGCACGCGCGTGGCACCGAGTTCCAGCAGCTTTTCGCGAACCGCCGCCAGCGTCTCGCCCTCGTCCAGGATATCGTCCAGCACCAGCACGCTGCGCCCGACCACATTCAAGCCAGGCAGGACCCGCCACTCGATTTCCCCGCCGCTGGTCTTGCCGCGATAGCGCGTCACATGCAGATAATCGAATTCCAGCGGAAAAGCGAGCCGCGGCAATAGTTGGCCGGCAAAGACCACGGCGCCGCCCATCACCGGCAAGACGAGTGGGAAATCGTTCGCCAGTTCACGGGAAATCTCCCCCGCCAGTCGGTCGAGCACGAACTGCACCTGTTCGGATGAAGCAATGCACTCGGCATTGTCCAGAAAATCTTGCGCTTCAGGCAGGTTCATGTGCGACCGTTGAAAATGGATCGATAAAACGAGGAGTTTAACCCGGATGTCCGGGCCGCGACGGACCCGGGAACCCGGCCATTGCTGCGCACCCTCCTGAATGACGCCCCCCAGTCATTCGTCGGGCCTCTTTCACGTTCAGCGTGGGCAAGTCTCGATAAGGTACGATGCCCCACGGTGGGCCGACGCTGGATGCCTGATATGACTGCCGACGCTGCATGGCACACTTTAAAACCGCCTGAAATTGGCGACCCCATGACCTGTCCGAGTCTTCGGTCCAGTGAGGAGAACCCAGCATGAAAATGATGACCGCACCCCCCTTCATTAAGCCTCCCCAGGTCAGCATGTGTGCGCTCGCACCCGCCCAACCCGCCACCCTCAGCCCGGTTTTGTAGCCCATGTTTCATCGCACCAACCAACCCGCAGGAGCATCGGACATTCTGGACAGCCAGGGTTGGTTCAAACACATCCGGCACCTGCCCTCGCCCAACTGCGACCCGCGACCCGAAGGGACCAGCATCCGCCTCATCGTGATACACAACATCTCGCTGCCGCCGGGTGTGTTCGACGGCGATTCAGTGATCGAGCTCTTCACCAACCGGCTCGACTGGAACGCCCATCCTTATTTTCAGGAAATACGCGACCTGAAGGTGTCGGCCCATTTTTTCATCCGGCGCGATGGCGAGCCGATCCAGTTCGTTCCCTGTGGCCTGCGCGCCTGGCATGCCGGCACATCCAGTTGGCAAGGACTTGAACGCTGCAATGATTTTTCCATCGGCATCGAACTCGAGGGCACGGATGACCTGCCTTTTACCGAAGCACAGTACGACACCCTGATTCCGCTCATTCGCTCCCTCAGGCAGGTTTATCCGATCGAGGCCATTACCGGCCACTCCGATATCGCACCCGGCCGCAAGACCGATCCGGGTCCGCACTTCGATTGGCACCGACTGGGAGCGTGAGTGATGATTTGACAGCGGAACAGCCAAGGTAAAATGCCGGCCTTTCCCTGTATAGATTATTTCGCCATGCGCCTAGGTACTCCCCTTTCCCCTTCCGCCACCCGCGTCATGCTGCTGGGTGCGGGCGAACTCGGCAAGGAGGTCATCATCGCCCTGCAGCGGCTGGGCGTCGAGGTCATCGCGGTGGATCGCTACGCGAATGCGCCCGGCCATCATGTGGCGCATCATGCACACGTGATCGACATGAACGATGGCGCTGCGCTGCGCGCCCTGATCCAAAGCGAAAACCCCCATCTGGTAGTGCCGGAAATCGAGGCGATTGCCACGGAAACCCTTGTGGAAATAGAAGCCGCGGGGCTGGCAGAGGTCATTCCCACCGCGCGTGCCGCCAATCTCACCATGAACCGCGAGGGCATCCGTCGGCTTGCCGCGGAAACCCTGGGGCTGCCGACTTCACCTTACGTATTTGCCGACAGCCTGGCCGAGATGACCGCCGCCGCCGAAAAACTGGGCTATCCGGTGATTGTCAAGCCGGTGATGTCGTCGTCCGGCAAGGGCCAGTCGCGGGTAGACAATGCCGGCCAGCTGCAGGCGGCCTGGGACGATGCGGCTCAGGGCGGCCGGGTGGACAAGGGGCGCGTCATTGTCGAGGGAGCGATCGATTTCGATTACGAAATCACGCTGCTGACCGTGCGTGCGCTTGGCATCTCGGGCAGGGTGGAGACGCATTTCTGCGCACCGATCGGCCACGTGCAGGTGAAAGGCGATTACGTCGAGTCGTGGCAACCCCAGGCAATGACGAACTCTGCGCTGGCACGCGCGCAGGAGATCGCCGCCGCAGTTACCGACAATCTCGGCGGACGCGGACTTTTCGGCGTCGAGCTGTTCATCAAGGGCAAGGACGTCTGGTTTTCGGAAGTCAGCCCGCGCCCGCATGACACTGGCATGGTCACCCTGGCGACACAGCGCCAGAATGAATTCGAATTGCACGCGCGAGCGATCCTCGGCCTGCCGGTCGACGTTTCTATGCGTGAACCCGGCGCCTCCGCAGTGATCTATGGCGGCATCGATGCGAGCGGGATCGCCTTCGAGGGCGTCGATGAGGCGATGCGCACGCCCGGTATCGACATCAGGCTGTTCGGCAAGCCTCAAGCCTACGTCCGCCGCCGCATGGGAGTGGCACTTGCCACGGCTGGCACGACCGACAACGCCCGCCAGCGTGCCAAGGCAGCGGCGGCGACAGTCAAGCCAGTGAAAGCCTGATCCATGCAATCCCATTACGAACGCCTGGGCGGCAGCGAAGTGATTCGACGCTTGGTCGACCACTTCTATGACCTGATGGACGAAGACCCGGATTACTACGGCATCCGCAAGCTGCATCCGGCAGATCTGGCCGAGTCACGCAACAAGCTCTTCTGGTTCCTCTCAGGCTGGACCGGCGGCCCGCCGGAGTACACCGACCGTTTCGGCCATCCATTCCTGCGGCGCCGCCATATGCCCTTTGCCATCGGGGAATCGGAGCGCGACCAATGGATGGGCTGCATGTCGCGTGCGATGCAGGACCTTGGGTTGGATGCAGGACTGCGCCAGGAACTGACTGCGGCATTCTTCAAGACCGCCGACTTCATGCGCAACCAGCCGCAATGACATGAAGCGGTTAATTGGCTGGAGTGTGCTGTTCTCGTTGCTGACCGGGCTCATCGTGCTGCCCTGGTTGATGCTGGACGACGTGCCGACCATCGAGTCACCTGCCCTGTTTCAGCCGCACCGATCTTGCCTGGATCAAGTCGCTGTTCCGAAAACATGACCCGCGCAGCCAGACACCGAATGTGGTGTACAGCATTCAGCTCGACGAGTCCGAGCTCAACCGTCTGCTCAACTACGCGGTCGGACTGCGACGCGTCAACGGCATCGCAGCCGAACTCACGCCCGGTTTGGCCACGCTCACCGCCACGATTGCCGTGCCGAAGAACCCGTATGGGCGTTATCTCAACATCACGGCCGAGGTGGCGGAAGTACCTGGCGGCATCCGGATTCAGAGTCTGCAACTGGGCAGCCTGCCCCTGCCTGGTGTACTGGCCGACTGGATGGCTCGTCAGACCCATCTCTGGCTCCGCCGCGACAAGACCTACGCCACGCTGGCCGACGCGTTCTCCCAGGTCAATTTCGACGAAAGCGGCGCGACGCTGGATTACCGCTGGCACCCCGATTTGCTGACCCGGATCGAACGTAAAAGCGTTGCGCTGCTGATCGCACCCGAAGACCGAGCACGCATGCTGGCCTATGCCGGGCAACTGGACGACCTGCTGAAATCTTACCCGCACGGCAGTACCGTGCCGCTGGCCCGGGTCGCCGCACCGCTCTTCGCATACAGCCCCCCCTCTGGCGGCGACGTGCGTACAGAGAACCGTGCGGCGCTCACTGCGCTGGCTGCCTATCTTGCGGGAATCAGCCTGCCCAGGTTGCTGGAAGGCGACAGCCAGTCGATCCGCCGTGCACCGCGCGTCCTGCTATCTCTGCACGGCCGACGCGACTTTGCCGAGCATTTCACGATTTCGGCTGCACTGTCGGTCAACGCAGGCAGCCGGCTGGCCAATGCCATAGGCCTGTTCAAGGAAGAAGAGGATGCCAGCCTGGGCTCTGGATTCAGCTTCACCGACCTGGCCGCCGACCGTGCCGGTGTACAACTTGGCGAACGTGCCACCGGCGACGCCGCGGCAGAGGGTGCGCGAACTGCTGGCCGCTGCCCGCAAGGATACCGACCTGCTGCCGGATTTTCGCGATCTTCCGGAATTCATGCCGCAAGCCGAATTCGACCGTCGTTTCGGCCCAGTGGGCAGTCCGCGTTACCAGAAGAGTCATCGACCGCATCGACGCCCGCCTGAGCCGCCCACCCGCTTGCACAATAATCAAACGATAGTCTATAAAGATAACCCTGTTATAATGCTGGGTTTCCCGCAATCCGGCTCCCATCATGTCCCGCAAGCTCCGCAACATCGCCATCATCGCGCACGTCGACCATGGCAAGACCACGCTGGTCGACCAGCTGCTCAAGCAATCCGGCACCTTCCGCGACAACCAGGCGGTTGACGAGCGGGTCATGGACTCCAACGACCTGGAGAAGGAACGCGGCATCACCATTCTGGCGAAGAACACCGCCATTACCTACGGTGAGTACCACATCAACATCGTCGACACCCCCGGTCACGCCGACTTCGGCGGCGAAGTCGAGCGCGTGCTCGGCATGGTCGATGGCGTGGTGCTGCTGGTTGATGCGGTCGAAGGCCCGATGCCGCAGACGCGTTTCGTCACCAAAAAAGCGCTGGCACTGGGCCTGAAGCCGATTGTCGTCATCAACAAGGTGGATCGTCCCGGCGCACGTCCGAACTGGGTCGTCGATCAAACCTTCGATCTGTTCGACAAACTCCACGCCACCGATGAGCAGCTCGACTTCCCCATCATCTACGCTTCGGGCCTCAATGGCTGGGCCTGTCTTGATCTGAAGGACGCGCCCTCGGAAGGCGGTTCGGCCGACAACATGACGACGCTGTTCGACACCGTGATCGCACACGTCCCCACCCCGCCCGGCTCGCCCGACGCACCGCTGCAACTGCAAATCGCCGCGCTCGACTACTCGACCTACACCGGTCGTCTCGGCGTTGGTCGCGTACTGAACGGCCGCATCAAGCCCGGCATGCCGGTGGTGGTGATGAACCACGAAGACCAGGTCGCCAGCGGCCGCATCAACCAGGTGCTCGGTTTCCAGGGCCTGGACCGCGTGCCGGTGGACGAAGCCGAAGCCGGCGACATCATCATCATTTCGGGTCTGGACGACATCGGCATCGGCGTCACCATCTGCGACCGCGAAAACCCGGTCGGCCTGCCCGTGCTGCCGGTGGACGAACCCACGCTGAACATGGACTTCATGGTCAATGCGTCACCCCTGGCCGGCACCGAAGGCAAGTTCGTGACCAGCCGTCAGATCCGCGAGCGCCTGAAGAAGGAACTGCTGGTCAACGTCGCCTTGCGCGTCGACGAGACCGGTGACGCCGATGTGTTCCGCGTCTCCGGTCGCGGCGAACTGCACCTCACCATCCTGCTGGAAAACATGCGTCGCGAAGGCTTCGAAATGGCCGTCGGCAAACCGCGCGTGGTGTACAAGGAAATCAACGGCGAAAAATGCGAGCCGTATGAAAACCTCACCATCGACCTGGAAGACGACACCCAGGGTGCGGTGATGGAAGAAATCGGTCGCCGCCGCGGCGAGCTCACCAACATGGAATCCGACGGCCAGGGCCGCACCCGTCTGGAATACCACATTCCCGCACGCGGCCTGATCGGCTTCCAGTCCGACTTCATGACCATGACGCGCGGCACCGGCCTGATGAGCCACGTGTTCGACGACTACGGTCCGGTGAAGGCCGACCTGCCCGGTCGCCACAACGGCGTGCTGGTCAGCCAGGACAACGGCGAAGCCGTGGCCTATGCGCTGTGGAAGCTGGAAGACCGCGGCCGCATGTTCGTCTCTCCCGGCGACAAGCTGTACGAAGGCATGATCATCGGCATCCACAGCCGCGACAACGATCTGGTGGTCAACCCGATCAAGGGCAAGCAGCTCACCAACGTCCGCTCCTCCGGCACCGACGAAGCGGTGCGCCTGACCACGCCGATCAAGCTGACGCTGGAATCCGCGGTGGAATTCATCGACGACGACGAACTGGTGGAAATCACGCCGAAGTCGATCCGCATCCGCAAGCGTCACCTGCAGGAGCACGAGCGGAAAAAAGCATCGCGCGCAGCCGCGTAAGTCTCACCCGCGCCAGTCCGACCCCTTCAAACGCCCCGCCCCAAACGGGGCGTTTTCAATTCCCCCGCCGCCGCATCCTCCTCCGCCACAACTCGCGCCCTCGCCATCGGCATAACTCGACCCGCTGCTGCCACCGCTGCCTGAACCGCAGCCGCTATGACTGGCGCAATTGTTTCCTGATCCCGGCGAACAACGAGGGCATAGCGAACGCCATTCGGTATGTTCAACGCGCCATCCAGCGATAACAGCCTCGGCAAACGGTCCGGCTGTTTGGAATTGATCCGTTCGAGAGCACAGGCAAGCCGCCAGGCGCTCTGAATCCCTCGGTCGCCAGCGTCTGCGTTCTCATGGCCCCTGCCGGCGCCTGGTGTTGGAAACGGCCGCGCGCCTGGGCGCAGATGACGAAATAATCGCGCAGCCCCTCGAACACCCGGTGCGCCTGCACCGAATCCAGATTGTGCCGGGCATCGCGGAACTTCATCCGCACCGATTGCGGAAATGGATGTGCGCGCAAGGTGTCCAGCCGGCTCTGCAGCCCGTAGCGGCGCCAGACGCGCTGTGCCAGGAACGCCGACACCACGAGAAAAATCGATGAAAACATCCAAGTCACGTCGTCACCTTTTATCCACGCAAGCATATCGATATTCAGACTCCGTAAACAGTCCGCACGCCCTGGCCCGGCGGTCCGCCGCCGTATAATCCGGCCATGAATCCTGTCGAAGTCGCCCTCCTTGCCGGCCTTGCTCTGCTGCTGTTTCTGGTCCTGGCACTCCTCTGGCATACGCGTCTCCATCTGCGTAGCCTGTCCACGCTCCCCGCCCTGCTGACCCAGGACATGGAAGCCCGTCATCGCGCAGTGCTGACCGATCTGCACGCGGGACTGTCGCAGCAATCCGATCGCATGCAAGTCCAGCTGTCGGCCCTGCAGGTGGCGCAGACCGAACGGCTGGCGGAAACGCGCGAAACCGTCACCGGCCAGTTCGGCCAGTTCCAGACCGCGATGCTGGAAAAGCTGATCGAGCAGGGGCGTGCCGAGCAAAGCCTGCTGCAGGACACGCTGAAAGGCATGACCGCACACTTCAACGAGCGCGTGCAGCAGTTGTCGCAGACCGTCGACGGCCGGCTCAACGAAATCTCCGGCAAGGTGGCCGAGCGGCTCGACGAAGGCTTCAAGAAAACCAACGAAACTTTCACCTCGGTGATGACGCGGCTGGCGGTGATCGACGAGGCGCAGAAGAAGATCGAGGGCCTGGCATCCAACGTCGTGTCGCTGCAGGAGATCCTCGGCGACAAGCGCTCGCGCGGCGCATTCGGCGAAGTCCAACTGGAGGCGCTGGTGCGGAACAGCCTGCCGCCCGATGCCTACGCCTTCCAGCACACCCTGAAAAGCGGCGCGCGCGCCGACTGCGTGCTGATCCTGCCCGAGCCGACCGGCACGGTATGCGTCGATTCCAAGTTTCCGCTGGAAAACTACAGCCGCATGTTCGACGACAGCCTGCCGCCAGCCGAGCGCGATGCAGCGCGGCGGCAGTTCAAGGCCGACGTCAAAAAGCACGTCGACGACATCGCCGCCAAATACATCGTCGCAGGCGAAACCTCGGACGGCGCGGTGATGTTCCTGCCGGCCGAAGCGGTGTTTGCCGAAATCCACGCCTACCATCCCGACCTGGTCGAGCACGCGCAGAAAAAGCGCGTGTGGCTCACCTCGCCGACCACGCTGATGGCGGTGCTGAATACCGCGCGGGCGGTGATCCGCGATTCGGAAACCCGGCGCATGGCACACGTCATCAAGGACGAACTCGGCAAGCTGGCAAAGGACTTCGCCCGTTTCGACGAGCGCATGAAAAAACTCGCCAGCCACATCGAGCAGGCCAACAAGGACGTCAGCGAGGTGCGCATTTCCAGCGACAAGATCAGCCGCCGCTTCCAGCAGATCGAGCGGGTCGAGCTCGACCATCCGGACGCGACCGGCACGCGTCTGCTCGACGCCGACGAGTGACCGCGGCATGAGCTGGTTCGGCCGCTGGTGACGCGCCCGCATTCTCGAACGGCATGCCATTCCGCGCCGGCGAGTTCGATGCGGCCCTCGCCCGCCTGCCGATCCTGCACGGCCTCGACGCGTCCGAACGGAACCGCCTGCGCGAAGCCGCCAGCCTGTTCATCCACGACAAGACCTTTTCCGCAGCGGGCGGCGCGGACGTCGACGACGCCACCCAGCTTGCCATCGCCCTGCAGGCCTGCCTGCTGACGCTCAACCTCGGCTGAAGACAGCTATCGCGGCTGGAGCGAAATCATTCTCTATCCCGACGAATTCCTGCGTCATCGCGAGGAAATGGATGAGGCTGGCGTCGTGCATCACTCACGCGACATCCTGGCGGGCGAATCCTGGCACGGCGGCCCGCTCGTGCTGTCGATCGCCGATGTCGTCGAGAGCGGCCAGGCCGACTGGCGTCAACGTGGTGCTGCACGAGTTTGCGCACAAGCTCGACATGCTGAACGGCGACGCCAACGGATTTCCGCCACTGCATCGCGGCATGGATGCGGCGGCCTGGGCACGCGATTTCAGCGCAGGCCTATGAGGATTTGTGCAGCCGCGTCGATGCCGGTGAAGACACGGCGATCGACCCTTACGCCACGTCCGACCCAGCCGAGTTTTTCGCGGTACTGACCGAGGTGTTCTTCGAGATGCCGCGCCTGCTCGATAGCGAGTACCCGGCCATTTACCGGCAGTTGCAGCAGTTCTATCGCCAGCACCCGCTGGTGCGGCTGGAGTCTCATGAGCATGCCTAAGCCCGTCTCCGCGACGCGCGTCGATGCGATCGCGCCCTTCCACGTCATGGCCATCCTGGCGCGCGCGCAGGCACTGGAAGCCGCAGGCCGCGACATCATCCATCTCGAAATCGGCGAGCCCGACTTCGCCACCCCCGCCCCCATCGTCGACGCCGGGATTGCCGCGCTGCGCGCCGGGCACACGCATTACACCGACGCACTCGGCCTGCCCGCCCTGCGCGAAGCCATCGCCGGATTTTATGCCACGCGCTGGCAGGCCACGGTCGACCCCGCGTGCATCGTCGTCACGCCGGGCGCATCAGGCGCCCTGCTGCTGGCACTGGGCCTGCTGGCCGGGCCCGGTGACGAGGTGCTGATGGCCGATCCCGGCTATCCCTTGCAACCGCCATTTCGCCCGGTTCTGCGATGCCCGGGCAGTCACGCATACCGGTCGATGCCTCAAGCGGCTTCCAACTCACCCTGGACCTGATCCAGCGCCACGCCACGCCCGCCACCCGCGCCGTGCTGATCGCCAGCCCGTCCAACCCGACCGGAACCGCCATTGCGGCGGACGAACTCGCGCGCATCCACGACTGGTGCCGGGCCCGCGGCGTAGCCCTGATCGTCGACGAGATCTATCTGGCGCTGACCTACGACGGCACCGAGCACAGCGCCGCGCGCTGGGACGACGTATTCGTCGTCAACAGTTTCTCGAAATATTTTCTGATGACAGGCTGGCGGCTGGGCTGGCTGACCGCGCCCGCCTGGGCCATGCCCGCGCTGGAACGGCTGGCGCAGAACCTGTTTCTGGCGGCCTCCACCCCGGCCCAGCATGCGGCGCTGGCCGCCTTCTCTGCCCGCTACCCTGAATGAACTCGAAGCACGCAAGACCGAGCTCCGCATCCGCCGCGATTTTCTGCTGCCCGCCTTGCGCGAGCGCGGTTTCGTCATTCCGGTCACGCCGCAGGGTGCGTTCTACCTGTATGCCGATTGCGGCCGTTTCACCTCGGACAGCCAGGCCTTCGCCAGCCAGTTGCTCGAACTGGCCGGGATTGCGGCGACGCCTGGAATCGACTTTGGATCGCATCACGCAAGCCGCCACATGCGGTTTGCCTACACTCAGCCGCTGCCGCGTCTGATCGAAGCGATGACACGGCTCGATTGTTATCTCCAGGCATAAAAAAACCGGCCCGAAGGCCGGTTTTTTCGTTGCTCGAGCCGGAATTACTTGGCAGGCGCAGCAGCGTCAGCAGCAGGTGCAGCAGCGTCAGCAGGCATTGCAGCGTCAGCAGCAGGCGCAGCAGCGTCAGCAGGCATTGCAGCGTCAGCAGCAGGCGCAGCTTCCATCGGAGCAGCGACTTCAGCCGGCGGCTCGACAGGAGCAGCGGCTTCTTCTTTCTTGCCGCAGGCGGTCATGGAAACAGCCAGCAGAGCAGCCAGGAGGACGGAATATTTCATTTGATTTCCCTTTACTTACGAATATAAAAACCCACACCAGAGATCGGTCCGGGACGTGTAGATCCAGCCGACGCGCGGAATTCTAACAAATCGGCAAAAGAAAACCACTATCTACTAAAAAATTGATCTAGCCCTGATTGGATGTCTCATAATTGCAACAAACCATTTTCAATTCCCTATTTTCTGGGGAGTTTCAATGAACTCACCCGGCCGTGCCGTCGAGGGCAATTTGCCCTGATAGATAAAACCGGCGCCATAGCGGCGGCTACCATCGGGTGCGGTGATGAGTTCATTTTCACTCCAGATCCAGACATGGCCTTCGCGCGTATCCAGGATGAATGCCCGCCCGCCTCCTTTGCTGCCCAATACGCCTGCCAGAGGAAAGGCTTCATAGCGGCCCTCATCGGCCCGTCCATCACCTGCCTGAGCCGTGGCCGACAGGGCTAGTACCCCAAACACCATCCATCCTGTTCGCATGATTCATCCTTTCATTCGCCTGTGTGGCCTAAGGAGTAAAAAGCGCAGCCACGGCCGCCGCGTCCAGCACATACTCATGATTGCAGATATCGTCATGCACCCGGATTACACCCTGTTCGGCAACGATCCCCTCACATTCTGCCTGGCCGACGCTGCGCAGCATGGAATAAATCTTGGCGGGATCGTAAGGACAATAATACGTGACCGGGCGCGGGTCATAAACACGCACGTCCTCCTCTGGAAACAGGCGTTCGATCAGCTTGATTGAGCCGAGGCCGAGCAATTCGTCTGCATGCACGGTGTCGGCCAATATCTGCACCCGGTTCCAGCCATCGGCGTCACGCATCGCGGCGCCCGGCAAGGCCTGCAGAAACAGGCCCGCTGCAGTTTCGTCATTGGCTGCCAGCCACAGGCGGGTCGGCGACTGCTCCGATTGGGCGAGGTAATGCTCGAATACGGCTGCCAGAGTCTCACCCTGCAGCGGCACGTGGCTCTGGTAGGGCTGGCGCATCTCGGCCGTGTCGAGGGAGAGCGTCAACGCCCCCTCGCCCAGCAGGGCCGGCACATTGCCCGCCGCCGGGTCGGCGCTTGCGCGCGCCATTCCGCGCAAGCGCAGCTGCTCATCGCAATCCATCACCAGCAGCGATACCGCACCATCACCGCGTAGTTGAAAGGTCAACCGCCCGGCCTGCTTGAGGTTGGCCGCGATCAGCGTGGTCACTACCGCCAGTTGGCCCAGCAGTTCGAGAACGGGCCCGGTGTAATTGCGGCCCGCCGTCATCTCGCGCCATGCCGGTCCAAGCTGTACCCACGCCCCACGTATGTCGAGTTGCTCGAACAGGAAACCGCGCACCCGGTTGGGCTGGATTTCCGTCTGCTGCAACGGTTCGGTCGGGTTCAATTGAGTTGCACCCGCTCGCCCCACGGCACCGCGCCCTTGCCCTTGACCAGCCAGACTACCGGGTAATTCGGCGGCAGCCTGGGAAATTCGCCCTCGGCGTCGGTGAAGTACACCAGCATGTTGGGGCTGCGGTTCTCCTGCTCGACCCAGTCGAACACCGGACGGAAATCGGTACCGCCACCGCCCTCGATATCCCTGGGCAGCTGCATGGTGTCCCACGGCTCGTATTCCCACGGCGCATTCTCGGCGACGTGGTTGTCGCAGGCCAGCAGCGTCACCTTCGCCCGCACCTGTCCCTTGAGCGCATCGAGTTCGGTGACGAATTCGCGCAATTCCTCATCGCTGATCGAGCCGCTGGTGTCGATCGCCGCCACCACGTCAATGCCCTCGCTCGACAGACGCGGCAGCAGCGCATCGCCTTCCCGCCTCGATGGCCGGCGCCACGAATAGTCGTCGCGCTGATTGACCGCAAAGAAGCGCGCCAGCAAGGCGCGCCATGGCAGGCTGGGGGCCAGCAGGCCATCGACCCAGCGCATCATCGACTGCGACAGCTTGCCGGCCTGGCGTGCGGCCTGGGCGGCGGCGGCCAGACGGTTCTTCCATTGCTCGGAGAGTTCCGCGCGCTCGCTCGGTGACAACTCGCTGGGCTTCTGCGACGCCTGGCTGCCGCTGCCCTGCTGCTGCTCGGCCTCGCTCTGGCCTTCCTTGCCCTGGCCACCCGACTCGCCGGCGTCGGGGTCGTCCTGGCGCTCGTTCTCGTCGGGGCTGGCGCCCGATTCGTTGTCGTTGTCGAACAGGTGCTGGTCGAAGGACTCTTCCGGCGTGTCCTCCGGAATCAGCGGGTAGATTTCTTCCGCCGACAGTGTCATGAAGTTCTGGTCGGCAAGAATGCCGTGCAGCGGCGGCTTCAGGCCCTCCTCGATCAGGATGAGATTGACCGCGTGGTCGCAGGCCACGTCCCAGCGCCGCTTGACCCGGTGATTGCGGCGGTGGGGATGGCCCATCGCGCAGTGCATCGCCTCGTGCGCCAGCACGAACTGCGTCTGTGCGAGATTGAGGTTGTCGACAAACCTGGGATTGAAATAGAACGCCTGCGCATCGGTGCCGGTGGTGGTGCACCAGTCGCCGCCAACCTTCAGCGGCAGGTGCATCACCAGTGCGCCGAGAAACGGCCGCTCCATGATGAGCCGGGTGCGCGCGGCGGCTAGCTTGGTCAGGATCGGTTCGAGGGCGGCGTCGGGCTGGTCGGCCATGAAGAATCAGTGCTCGTACAGAACCAGATCGGTGATGCTGTTGGCCCACTCGGCGAACGCCGGCACGGCGAACAGCGGCCGCCCCACCGCGCGATGCAGGTCGGACACCAGCATGACGCCCATTTCGCGCTGCGGAAAACGCTGCGCGTATTTGAGGATGTTGCCGTACACCGCGGCCGCATTGCCGCTGTCGGCCGCCTGCAGGGCTTTCCGCACCAGTGCCGCAGCGACGCCGTATTGCAGGTCGATGCCTTCCGGCACCTCGGCGTCGGCACCCGCGATAATGGCGTCGAGGTCCGGCATCTGCGCCATGTTGTCGACGAAGGTTTTGAGCTCCAGCCCGGCCGACTGGCCGACGCAGGCCATCAGCGAATCGGCCAGCAGGTCAGTCTGGTCGAATTTCTGCAGCGCGCGGTGGGCGTATTCCCATGAGCGCGGGCTGGGGAAAGCAATCGGCGTGTGTGCCGGATCGAAGCTGAACAACAGGTCGGGACGGAAGCGCAGGAAGGCGATCACGCGCGGGTCGATCTTTTCACTGTGCGCCCAGTCCACCCAGTCGTCGAGATTCACCTCGACCTCGTAATGGGTGAAGCGGTTGGCCAGCGGGGCGGGCATCGCATAGGTCACGCCACGGTCGCCCTGGCGGTTGCCGGCGGCAAAGATCACCCAGCCATCGGGCACGGTGTACTCGCCCAGGCGGCGGTCGAGGATGAGCTGGTAGGCCGCAGCCGATACCGTCGGCGGCGCCGAGGTGATCTCGTCGAGGAACAGGATGCCTGACGGGCCGTGGCGCCCGGCGTCCGGCAGCACCGAGGGAATGGACCACTCGACCAGCTGGCCGCTGCGGAACGGAATGCCGCGCAGGTCGGTCGGTTCCATCTGCGACAGGCGGATGTCGATCAACTGCACGCCATGCTGCTGGGCGATCTTGGCGACGATCTGCGACTTGCCCACCCCCGGCGGGCCCCACAGCATGACTGGCGTATGGTGGCCGTCGGCCGCGCTATCGAATTCGCGGTCGAGGATGGTTTCGATGTGGGAGGGACGCATGGACAATCATTACAACGATGAGTGGCCCTGAATGATAATCGCTCGCGCGTCCGGCTTCCACCCGTAAAGGATAGGCAGTGGTTGTAAAGCCACTCAAGCGCCAACAACCGCGCTCCAGCTTCACCCTTGATCGGGGTGGGGGGATTTTGTTACCGTGCGCCAAGCGCAACGAGGTGAATGCAGGATGAATTTTTGCAGTGAATGTGGCAGCGCCGTGGTGCTGCGCGTACCGGCTGGCGACCATCTGCCGCGTCATGTCTGCCCCGACTGCGGGGTCATTCATTACCAGAATCCAAAAATGGTCGTCGGCTGCATCCCGGAATGGGAAGACAAGGTGCTGCTGTGCCGGCGTGCGATCGAACCGAAATACGGGTTATGGACGCTGCCTGCCGGATTCATGGAAAACGGCGAAACCACGCTCGAGGGGGCAGCACGCGAAACCTGGGAAGAAGCCGGCGCACGAATCGAAATGGGTGATCTTTACACCCTGTACAACCTGCCGCACATCAATCAAGTGTATTTGATGTTCCGGGCGCGCCTGCTCGATCTGGATTTTCAGCCCGGTATCGAATCGCTGGAAGCCCACTTGTTTTCTGAAGCCGAAATTCCCTGGAATGAAATCGCATTCCGTACCGTGCATGCAACGCTGCAGCAATATTTCAGCGACCGCCGCAGCGGGTCGTTCGGATTCCATTTCGGGGATATTCGGGCGCGCTGAAGCCCCAGCCCGGTTGCCGGATCAGGCAGCGACGGCGAACTGCTCCCGCCCGATCACGTCCATGGCCACGCGCAGCCAGCCTTCGTGACTTTCCTGCACTTCTCCGAGTCGCAGGCGGTACAGGACATCGCCATCGCGCAGCAGCATCGTGGCACCCAGTTTGTAATGCGTCCGCGGAACCAGAAGGTTGCTGCTGGCCTTTTCGGTATGGGTCATCGGCAGGAACACCGCCCAGGTCTTTTCCTGCGTGGCATCCGGCATTTCCGCTTCAAACTGGATTTCCACCCGCTTGGGATGGCGCGACAGGCGTTGCGTGCCGACCAGATGCTGGCCATCCTCTTCCCGGACCCAGCGTATGGCCAGCAATTGCCAGACATTTTCCGCCGGGTCCCAACTCACGGCCACCAGGCTGCCATGCGGCAGCGCCTGCGCTTCGGGCAGTGCAAATCCCATGCCCTCCGTACTTTCATCACGCAGCATCCACGGCTCCAGAACCGGACGTCCCTTGTCAGCGTCTGGCTTGGCCAGCGCCGCCAGAATGCTGTCGATTCCCGCTGCCACCCATACCCGCCCGAAACGATTTGTGCGCGGACGGTTGCGGCTGATGCCACCGCGCTCGATCAGGCTTGCCATCTGCCGGGTAAGTCCATTTTCCGCCTCTGCGGCCGAATTCTGATCGAGTGATTTCAGGTAATCGATCAGGGGACGCAAGGCAAAGTAACGCAGGCGCCGGCCTTGTACATAATCCCCACTCAGTATGCAGGCGCCCTCAGGCATGGAAAGATCCACCACATGGGTATGCACCTCACGCTGGGGAACCAGTGCGGGGAGAGGCAAGGGAACATAGCCCTCGATGATCTGTGCGATGGATTCGATTTCCTGAGCGCGATAACCCAGCGGATGAATCAGTCCCATCATGACCACCTGCGCATACTCGCGTGCACAATGGGTGGAGCGGTTGTTGATCAGGACATCCTGCGTTGCAAAGCTGTCACGCTCGGCCAACCGGTAGATCTTGTGCATGCGGCGCCAGGCGGAGGATGCCGGATTGCGCGCCTGATGATAGTCCCAGCGCATGACCAGGCCGGCATAGCGTAGTGCCCGGGTGGCGATTTCAGCTGCGAAGGGCCTCAGATCAGCGCTGGCCTGACCTCGATATGCCTGCTTCAGCATCACCAGCCAGGCCTCAGCCAGCAGCGACCAGAACACCCAGGATTCACGCCACAATGCCTGGCGAGCCAGCCGGAAGGTCGCCTGGTTACGAACATATTGCTGAACCATGCGCAGTTGCAAAGGCAGGCCGACCGCTTCCAGTTTCAGCAGCGCCTTCATGCGATTGAGCGTCGCCGCTTCATTTTCCGCGTTGAAGCGCTCCAACCCTTCGACCAGCGCATGATGTGCGTCGTAATCCGAATCCGCAGGCAAGCTCTTCAACCACTTTTCAGTGGCCTTCAAGCTTGCAAACGGAGAACCCGCTTCGATTTTTCTGCGTCGGGTCAACGTATTCAACATTTCGAATAATTCGCTCATGTCTGTGTCATCCAGATTCAGGTAGCCCATTACCAGCACCATTTGTGCCAGCGTCAATCGATATTCGGTCCCGGCCGGATATCTCGCGTTTACTGGACTGTGGGGTGTCGTCCTGCAGACCGGAGATGACAGACCCATGAAAATCCGACACTTTCTGTTGACGTGATGACAATGCAGGTCGAATGATTGATGCAGAGTCGATCGTCCCGCACAAAACTGGATGAACCCGCTACAATTCGCGCCGTGGATGTGTGACGCAGCGCTTGAATGTTCCGACCCTGACCGCACAGCGCATGTGGTGGCAAAGCGAAATCCGGCAACCACATCTCAGCAAGCCCTGGAAGCGTGGCCGAGCGGTTTAAGGCACCGGTCTTGAAAACCGGCGATGGTGCAAGCCATCCGTGAGTTCGAATCTCACCGCTTCCGCCACCCCTTCGATTCAGGCGAAACGGGCAAGCCCCGGAGCATGATTATTTTCCCAATACCCGTTTAATCAGAACGTCCATGCGGACGTTATTTGCCGTACCAGCCAGACTTGATGAGAAAATCAACAAATGGCTCAAGCTTTGCCCCTCACTCCCCGCAACCACAACCGCGACAACGCTGAGATGACCTATGTCTATCCAGTCGTGTCACGGCGCGCGGGCGGCGTGTCGGTCGGCGTCAACCTCAATCCCAACGCCGCCTGCAACTGGGCATGCGTGTATTGCCAGGTGCCGGGACTGACGCGCGGCACCGCACCGGATATCGATCTGGCGCAACTCGAAGCGGAACTGCGTGCGATGCTCGGCTACATCCTGCACGGCGACTTCATGCAGACGCGTGTGCCCGAAGCTGCGCGACGGCTCAACGACATCGCGCTGTCGGGCAACGGCGAGCCGACCAGCGCAAGAGTCTTTCCACAGGTCGTCGACCTGATCGGCCGGGTGCTGGCGGATTTCGGTCTGGCTGGAAAGATCAAGCTGGTACTGATCACCAATGGCAGCCTGATCGACCGGCCGCGCGTGCAGGCCGGACTCGCAACGATGGCGACATTGAACGGCGAGGTGTGGTTCAAGTTCGACAGCGCGACGGCGAGCGGGATGCGCACCATCAACCAGACCCGCATCAGCCCGGACAAGCAGTTCGAGCGTCTGGGCATCGCCGCGCACCTGTGTCCGACCTGGCTGCAGACCTGCATGTTCGCGCTCGATGGCGCACCGCCGTCGGAGGCTGAGCAGACCGCCTATCTGGCTGCGGTGTCACGCATCCGGCAGCAGCGAATTCCTGTGCAGGGCGTATTGCTGTACGGCCTGGCGCGGCCCTCCATGCAGCCGCAGGCGCACCGTCTGTCGCCGCTGCCGGCCACGTGGCTGGACGATTTTGCGGCGAAGATTCGTGCGGCGGGGTTGCCGGTGAAGGTGGCCCCGTGATCCACGGCATCGGCACCGACCTGCTGGACGCGGAACGCGTCCGCAACGGACTGGCGCGCTTCGGCGAACACTATGCCGACCGCATCCTCGCGCCGGCCGAGCATGCCGGCTACTACGCGAGTGCCGACCCGGCGCAGTTCCTGGCCAAGTGTTTCGCCGCCAAGGAGGCCTTCGCCAAGGCGGCCGGGACCGGACTGCGCGCGCCGGTGAGCCTGCGCAATATCGCCGTGCTGCGCGACGCGCACGGCAAGCCGCTGATCGCGTGCGCGCCCGAACTCGCTGCCTGGCTGGCGGCTCGCAGCATCACGGCGCATCATGTGTCACTGTCGGACGAGGGCCAGTTCGTGCTGGCGTTCGTCGTGCTGGAGCAAACCCCCTCCCCCACATCTCCTGCGGAGAATCCATCGTGACGCTTGGCCCCCTGATGCTCGACGTGGCTGGCACCGAACTCACCGACGACGACAGGCATCGTCTCAGCCATCCGCTGGTCGGCGGGGTGATCCTGTTCAGCCGCAATTATCGTGATCCGGCCCAGCTGGCCGCGTTGACCACCGAGATCCATGCACTCAAGTCGGCGCCCCTGCTGATCGGCGTCGACCACGAGGGCGGCCGGGTGCAGCGCTTCCGCGAAGGCTTCACCCGCCTGCCGCCGATGCGCAGCTTCGGTGAAATCTGGAACGTGCACCCGCAGCAGGCAAAACATCTGGCGCGCGAAACCGGCTACGTGCTGGCGAGCGAACTGCGCGCCCACGGCGTCGACTTCAGTTTCGCGCCGGTGCTCGACCTCGACTACGGCGCCTCGTCGGTCATCGGCGACCGCGCCTTTCACGCCGACCCGCACGCCGTGTTCGAACTCGGCCAGGCCGTGATGCTGGGCATGAAGGACGCCGGCATGGCGGCCTGCGGCAAGCATTTTCCCGGTCATGGCTTCGTGGTGGCGGATTCGCATGTCGCGATCCCGGTGGACGAGCGCACGCTGGCCGATATCGCCATCGCCGACCTGGTGCCGTTCCGCCTGATGGTCGAGGCGGGCCTTGCAGCGATCATGCCGGCCCACGTCATTTATCCTCAGGTCGACGCGCAACCGGCCGGGTTCTCAAGAATATGGCTGCAAAAGCTGCTGCGCCGCCAACTGCAATTCGATGGCACGATTTTCAGCGACGATCTCTGCATGGAAGCTGCCAGCGTGGCAGGTGGCGTGGTGGGACGCGTTGCCGCTGCCCTCGATGCAGGCTGCGACATGGCGCTGGTGTGCAACCGGCCCGACCTGGCCGACGAAGTGCTGGCGAACCTGAAAGTGGACTGGCCCGCGCCCGCCCGCGCCCGCCTGGCGCGCATGCACGGCCATCCGCACCCGCCCACGATGACGCAGTTGCGCGAATCGGCACGCTACGCCAATGCGCTGCACCATATCGCCGGGCTGGGCATGGACTCCGCCGACCTCAATCTGCAAATCGATCCGACCGACTACTGTGGCCGCTCATAGTCACGATCATGCCCCCCACGCCCACAAGCATCACCATCATCATGGCGAGCAAGCAACTACCTCCAACTCGCTGATCGTCGCCCTGCTGCTGACGCTGTGCTTCGCAGGCGTCGAGGCGCTGGCCGGCTGGTGGTCGGGTTCGCTCGCGCTGCTGTCCGACGCCGCCCACATGGTCACCGATGCTTCCGCGCTGGGACTGGCGGCGAGCGCCGCCTGGCTGGCGCGCCGGCCGCCATCGCTGCTGCATTCCTATGGCCTGTTGCGCGCCGAAGTGCTGGCGGCGCTCGTCAACAGCGTCCTGATGCTAGTACTGATCGGCTTTATCGTTCATGAAGCCATCGAGCGCTTCGGCTCGCCGCGCGACATCGCCGGCAGCACCGTGGTGCTGGTCGCCGTGGTCGGGCTCGTCGTCAACCTGGGCGTCGCCTGGATCCTGCATCGCGGCGAGCAGACGCTGAACAGCCGTGCCGCCCTGCTGCACGTGCTGGGCGATGCGCTCGGCTCGGTCGCCGCGATCGTCTCCGGCATCATCATCCTTGCCAGCGGCTGGACGCCGATCGACCCGCTGATGTCGCTGTTCGTCGCCGCGCTCATCGGCGTGTCCGCGTTGCGGCTCCTGCGCGAAGTGGTGCACGTGCTGATGGAAGGGGTGCCGCTGACTGTCCGGCTCGACGCCGTAGGCCGCGACCTTGCCCGCATCCCCGGGGTGCTGCGCGTGCACGACCTGCACGTATGGACCCTTTCCTCCGGCACCCTCGCGCTGTCGGCACATCTCGAGATGTCGGATCTCGACCGCTGGCCAGTCATTCTTGCCGCCGCACGCCAGACCCTGGCAAGCGCGCACGGCATCCATCACGTCACCTTGCAGCCCGAGGTGCTCCCCGCGGCCCCGCTGGTTCGCGGTACCTACCCGCCTGCCGCCCGCTGAAACTGCGCGTCCGGAAAATTATTTGCGTCTCCGCTTGACTTGATAATGCGAATTGTTGTCATTAGCATAAGTCGCCCACAGGAATTTCCGCAATGCCGCAGACGACCCACCCCGCAGCAGCCGACATGCCGCAACCGGATCCCACGCCAGCCCATGCCACGGACGTGTCCGTGAAGGCGGCGTCGGGCGCCATTCCGGCCGAATCTCTGTTCAAGGGCGCGCAGGCTGTTTGCATCCTGCATAAAGGCGACCTCTATCACCTGCGGATCACCCGCAATGACAAGCTCATCCTGACCAAGTGAGGACATAGACATGTACGTATGCGTTTGCCGGCAAGTCACCGACCGGGACATTCATGCAGCCGTCGCGCAGGGCGCCTGCCGCATGCGCGACCTGCGCGCGCAACTCGGGGTGAGCGCGCAATGCGGCAAGTGCGCGGACTGTGCGCACGCGGTGCTGAAAGAGGCGCGCGAAGTGTGTGCCAACGCCCCGTGCCAACAAGACGCGTGATACCTACGAATAAATAATAACGTCATCCCCCGGTTCGTAGCCACCGCGCTGAACCCCAGGCCCCAAAGCCAGCCAGCCCCTCTCCGGGCAAGCCAGCACACTTACTGACTTGCAAGGAGTTGTCATGAATCCATCGTTACGCCCCGAATCCGGCATGGGAAACCCTGCCGAGCTGATGGCCGGCGCCATCCACCATCTCCGCAATGCCATGGAAACCGGATCGCGACGTTCGTGCGCAGTCGCGTGCCTGCTGTTCAGCTGCCTGGCGCAAGATGAATCGCTCGGCGCAGCCCTGTGCAACGAGTGCAAGGGCTTGGGCGAATGCCTCGAGGGGCTGTCGGAACAACCTGGATGGGTCATTCAGCCTTGATTCAGAACTTCACAATCCAGCCAGCCAGCGGAATGCGTTTCTCCGGTAGCCAGCCACACCGACTGTCTACACATGAAAAGGGAGAAACCATGCAATACAACCGGAACCTGAGGGTCGCGCTGATGCTGGCCGGACTCGCTGCCGCACCGGCCGAAGCCGCGGAGTCTGCTGTCGATCAGCAGATGCTCATGCAGGCCTACGAAAAGCTGCTGCGACGCGTCGATCAGCTTGAAGCGTCCAATAAGAAACTGGAAGCGGCCCTCGAACAGAACGCCCACAAGCCGGCGGTCGAAAACCAGACCACGGAGATGGCTGGCCGCGTAGAGGATCTTGAAAACCAGGTGCTCCAACTGAAGAAACCGAGCGAGTCCGGTCTCGAGTTCGGCGCCTCGATGACCATGGTGGCGCTGGACGCAGTCAGCGGCACCGTCACGGGCAAAGAATGACAGTGCGCTGAATTATCTCGCCGACATCGAATTTGCAATTCCGGGGGACGCGCTCGGCAAACTGGTCGGCTTCGGCGACAGCACGTTCTTCGCCCACCTTCGCGCAGGCCAGGGCAACAGCCTCGACAGCCTCTACCCCACGCTCACCGGCACGGTCAATTCGACGACTTTTGAACTCTCCAACGGTGATGAATCCTCGTTCATCCTCGCGGAGGCCTGGTATCGTCTTGGCATCCCGCTCAGCAGGACAAGGCTGGCCGGCTCGGGCGCGTCGAGATGACGATCGGCAAGATGGATATCTTCGGTTTTTACGACGGCAATGACATCGCCGACGACGAAACCGAGTTCTTCCTCAACAACGTCTTCGTGCACAACCCACTGCTGGATTCCGGCGGCGACGTCACGGCGGACGATTTCGGATTCGCGCCTGGCCTGAACGTCGCATATATCAACGACGTCAACAGCGTCAATAAGTGGAAGTTCTCGCTGGGCGTGTTCGGCTCGGGCGCGGCGTTCGACGACAGTTTCTCGAATCCCTTCGTCATGGGCGAGGCCGATTACACCGGCAAGGTCCTCCTGGGTTTGCCCGGCACGTATCGCTTCTACGGCTGGTATAACGGCCAGGCCCTGGCCTACGCCAACGAGTTCGACGCCGCCACCGAAAGTCATACCGGCCTCGGCTTTTCCATCGACCAGCAGGTGTCTAGGCATGTCACCCTGTTCTCGCGCTACGGCTACTCGCTCGACGGCCAGGTCAAGTTCGACTGGGCGTTCACCCTCGGTGGACAACTCGGCGATACCGGCTGGGGCCGGCCGACCGACCGTGTCGGTCTGGTATTTGGCTGGTTGAACCCAAGCAGTGCTTTCAAGGCCGCTGCTCCCATGCTGGATGCCGATGGCGATGGCGAACTGGACTTCGGCTTCACGCCCAGTGGCGCGGAGAATCAGGCCGAACTTTTCTATGCCTGGCAGATAAACGACAACTTCCAGCTCACGCCCAGCGTGCAATGGGTCGGCCAGCCGGGCGGCGACAGTTCTGCCGACGACATCGTGGTGCTGGGCCTGCGCGCCAAGACCGCATTCTGACCCTGCCAGCTTCTTGAAAGATGCTCCGTTGAAGTGTCCGCAACTCAGTGCAAGCGCATGGCAAGACGGCCCGTTTGCTTTCTGCACTTATTTTCCTAGTATGTCCGGTACCCCCGCTACGCCTGCCAGCCATCGTTACTCCAGCCACCGGCACTTCCGCGAGTCCCACAACCCTTGGAGACAATCATCAAAGGCGACAAAAAAGTCATACAGTTCCTCAACAAGGCACTCACTGTCGAACTCACCGCGATCAACCAGTATTTCCTGCATGCCCGCATGTACAAAAACTGGGGGCTGATCGCACTCGGCAAGCACGAGTACGAAGAATCCATCGAGGAAATGCACCACGCCGACAAGCTGATCGAGCGCATCCTGTTTCTCGAAGGCCTGCCCAACCTGCAGGATCTCAACAAGCTGATGATCGGCGAGAACGTGCCGGAATGCCTGGCCTGCGACCTCAAGCTCGAACTCGTTGGGCGCGCCCTGTACGTCGAGGCCATCGCCTACTGTGAATCGGTGAAGGACTATGTCTCGCGCGAAATCCTGACGGGCATTCAGGCGGACACCGAAGAGCATGTCGACTACCTGGAAACCCAGCTCGAACTGGTAAAGAAACTCGGCGAGCAGAACTACCTGCAATCCGCCATGGGCGGTATCGAATCCTGACGCGGCCTCCCCCACTGCATTCGGGCGCCCGCTGAGCCGGGCGTTTTTTTATGCGGCTGCCAAACCGGGCTCGCGCGAACGTGGTCGTGGCCCGTTCGATCCTGCCGACGTAGTGGTCGGCGCTGACTTCGGACCTCTGTCTCCTTTTTACCAATCTCACCCCGATTATCGACATCAGGATTCACCAAGCTGCTTGACCAAAAGATGAGAATGGTTATTATTACCGTAAAGTCCGTGCACCGTTAGAATTGATCCCATGCAAAGCGCCACCGCCATCGCCCTCGTCGGCAACCCCAACGTCGGCAAATCCGTACTGTTTCACCGGCTGACCGGCGCCTACGTCAACGTCTCCAACTACCCCGGCACCACGGTCGAGGTAGCCCGCGCAGCGGCACGCTTCGACGGCTCGGTCGACCTCGTCGACACGCCCGGCGTGCTGACCCTGCCGGCCCGCAGCGACGACGAGCGGGCAACCATGCGCGCACTGCTCCACGAACCCCTGCGGGCGGTGGTACAGGTGGGCGATGCCAAGAACTTGCGCCGCACCCTGACCCTGACCGCACTGCTGGCCGAACTCGGCATTCCCGCGGTGCTGGCGCTCAACATGCACGACGAGGCCAGTGCGCGCGGGATGACGGTGAACGCCCAGGCGCTCGCCGAGGCGCTCGGGATACCGGTCGTTCCCACCGTGGCCACCGGCGGCGAGGGCGTGGCGCAACTGACGCGCAGTCTGGCCGATGCACGCGCGCTGCAGCCGCTGCTGCATTACGACGGCAGCGCGGAGGAGGCGCTCGCAGAATTGACGGCGCGCATCGCCGCGCAGGCACCGCACCCGCGGCTGGCCGCGCGCGGGCTGGCCATTCTCTATCTGGGGCAGGACAGCGAAGTCGAAGCCTGGCTCAAGGAAGCGGCAGGCGACGCCTACGCCGAACTTGCCGCGTTAAGGGATGCCGCCCATGCCGAGGGCGTCAGCCCCGCAGCACTGGCACACGAGCGCGGCGAGGCGGCCGGCACCCTGGCCACCCGCGTCACCCAGCGCACCGCACAGGCCAGCCCGCTGCTGGCGCACCGTGTCGGGCAATGGATCATTCACCGCGTGTGGGCATGGCCGATTCTGCTCGGCGTGCTGTTCGCCGTGTACGAATTTGTCGGGGTTTTTGGTGCCGGTACCCTGGTCGGACTGATGGAGAACGACCTGTTCGGCAACGTGCTGAACCCGGTGGTCACGCAGTTCGTCCAGCGGCACATCGGCGTACCCTGGCTGTCCGACCTGCTGGTTGGCCAGTATGGCCTGTGGACCATGGGCATGACCTATGCGCTGGCGTTGATCTTTCCCATCGTCACCACCTTCTTCATCGCTTTCGGCCTGCTGGAAGATTCCGGCTACTTTGCGCGGCTGTCGGTGCTGGCCAATCGCCTGTTCACGCTGATCGGCCTCAACGGCCGTGCGGTGCTGCCGATGGTGCTGGGCCTTGGCTGCGTCACCATGGCCACGCTCACCACGCGCATCCTGCACAGCCCGCGCGAGCGCCTCATCACCATCTTCCTGATGGCACTGGCGATCCCCTGCTCGGCGCAGCTGGGCGTGGTGCTGGGGATGTTGGGCGGCATCTCGTTCTCGGCGCTGCTGATCTGGATGGTGTCGATGGTCGGCGTGCTGATGCTGGCGGGCTTTCTCGCCGCCAAGCTGATCCCCGGCCGGCGCATTCCGCTGGTCACCGAAATGCCGCCGATCCGGCTGCCGCTGATGGGCAACGTCGCCAAGAAAACCGTGGGGCGGCTGAAATGGTATCTGATCGAAGTCATTCCGCTGTTCCTGCTGGGCACCCTCATCATGTTCCTGCTGAACCAGTTCGGCGCGCTGCCCGCCATCATCCGCGCCGGCGAACCGCTGGTGTCGGGCTGGCTGGGGCTGCCCAAAGAGGCCAGCGCGGCCTTCGTGATGGGCTTCCTGCGGCGCGACTTCGGCGCCACCGGCCTGTTCGCGCTGAGCCATCAGCTGTCGCCGATCCAGGCGGTAGTCGGCATGGTCACCATCACGCTGTTCGTGCCCTGCATCGCCAGCGTGATGATGATCATCAAGGAGCAGGGCCTGAAAATCACCGCTGCCATGCTGGCGCTCATCGTTCCGTTTGCGTTCCTGATCGGCGGGATTCTCAACCATCTGCTGCGTGCGGTATGGGGAGCAGGCGCATGAGCCCGGCCGACCACATCGCACGTGTCCCGCTGAGCTTCCTGCTGCCCGGCGTGCAGGCACGCGTGGAGGATATCGACGAGGCCGTCAGTGCGACCCAGCGCGAACAGCTGGTGGCCTATGGCCTCGCCCCCAACCGTCCGCTCGTCGTGCTGCAGCAGCGACCGATGACCATCGTGATGATCGACGAAGTCGAGCTTGCCCTGGAGTGCAGCGTGGCACGCCACGTCTGGGTCAGACGGCGCTGAATGCCACGCCGCTGCGCGGCGCAAAACCATCGTCGCGCACACCCCCTACAATGAGCGCCCCGATTCCGGGGTGCCGATGCAGAGAATCTTGATGAGTTTTGACCCCGACTGCCGCGCCTGCCCGCGCCTGGCGCATTTTCTCGACGAGGTGCGCGCCCGCCACCCCGATTACCACGCCCGCCCGGTGCCGGCTTTTGGTGCTGCCCGTCCAGGCCTGCTGATCGTCGGCCTCGCGCCAGGCATGCATGGCGCCAACCGCAGCGGCCGTCCATTCACCGGCGACTACGCCGGCGTGCTGCTGTATCAAACGCTGCACCAGTTCGGTTACGCCAGCGCACCCGAATCGGTATCGGTCGACGATGGCCTGCAACTCATCGACTGCCGCATCACCAACGCGGTGAAATGCCTGCCGCCCGCCAACAAGCCGGAACCGGCCGAGATCCGCGAATGCAACCGCTTTCTCGCCGCCGAACTGGCCGACCTGCCCGACCACGCCAGCATCCTCGCGCTCGGCCGGATCGCGCACCAGGCGGTGCTGCGCGCGCTGAACCTGAAGCTCAGGGACTATCCGTTTTCGCATGCCAGCGACCACCGCCTGCCCGACGGCCGGCGACTGGTCAGCAGCTACCACTGCTCCCGCTACAATACCCAGACGCGCCGCCTCACCCCCGAGATGTTCGCGGTGGTATTCGAGAAAATCCAAGCCAAGGACTGATCATGCCCGTCGTCACCATCAAGCTTGCCGGCAGCCTCAGCCGCGAACAGAAGCAGAAAGTCGCCGCGGAAATCACCGCCACGCTGGAGCGCCATGCCGGCAAACCGGCGTCGTACACCTACATCGCATTCGAGGAACTGCCTGACGAGAACTGGGCGATTGCCGGCAAGCTGCTCGACGAAGATGACTGAGCCTTGAGCGTCGACAAGGCATTCCTCGCCTCGCTGCCCACCCTGCCCGGCGTCTACCGCATGGTGGATGCGGAAGGGGCGATCCTCTATGTCGGCAAGGCCAAGGACCTGAAAAAGCGCGTCTCCAGCTATTTCCAGAAAACCGACCAGAGCCCGCGCATCCGGCTGATGCTGAAAAGCGTCGACCATGTCGACACCACGGTGACGCGCACCGAGGCCGAGGCGCTGCTGCTGGAGAACAATCTCATCAAGGGCCTGAAGCCGCGCTTCAATATTCTGTTCCGCGACGACAAGTCCTATCCCTATCTGCTGCTGACCGGTCACCGCTTCCCGCGTCTGGCCTATTTTCGCGGCACACCCAGGAAGAAGGATATGGCGTTTGGCCCCTACCCCAATTCCTATGCCGTTCGCGAAAGCATCCAGCTGCTGCAGAAAGTGTTCCAGTTGCGCACCTGCGAAGACACGGTATTCTCCAACCGATCGCGACCCTGTCTGCTGCACCAGATCAAGCGCTGCAGCGCGCCGTGCGTCAATCTCATTACTGCGGAAACCTATGCGCGCGATGTCGAAGCGGCGGCACAGTTGCTGCACGGAGAGGCGACCACGCTGACCGAAGCCATCACCGAACAGATGAACGCTGCTGCTGCTGCGCTCGATTTCGAGACTGCCGCCAGCCTGCGTGACCGCTTGCGCATGCTGGCGACTGTGCGCGAGAAACAGTTCGTCGACACTACCGGAAGCGACGCCGATGCCGACGTGGTGGCCGTGGCCGAAGCTGCAGGCGTGATTGCCGTCAACCTGACCATGATCCGTGGCGGCCGCCACCTCGGCGACCGCAGCTTCTTTCCACAGCACGGCGATGGAGCGGCCCTTACCGAAGCACTGGAAGCCTTCATCGCCCAGCACTACCTCGACCACCCGATCCCGGCGCGCATCCTGATCAGCGAAGCTATCGAGGCCGCTGCGCTGGAGACGCTGCTCTCCGAACAGTCCGGCAAAAAAATCAGCCTTCTGCATCGCGTCACCGGCGAGCGACGCGTCTGGATCGGCATGGCACAGGCCAACGCCCGCCTGTCGGCCGAACGGCGCAGTGCCGACCGCACCAATCAGTCGCTGCGGTTGTCCGCGTTGCGCGATGCACTGGACTTGCCCCAACTCAACCGCATCGAATGCTTCGACATTTCGCACACCATGGGTGAAGCGACGGTGGCCTCCTGCGTGGTGTATGAGGGCGATGACCTGAAGAAATCCGACTACCGGCGCTACAACATCGGCGGCATCACACCGGGCGACGACTACGCCGCGATGCATGCCGCGCTGGTCAAACGCTTCCACAGGAGCGTCGAGGAAAACGGCGTGCTGCCCGACCTGCTGCTGATCGACGGCGGCAAGGGGCAAATTTCGAGCGCGGTCGAGGCAATGACGGAGCTTGGCTTGGGTGAGGTATTGCTGTTGGGCGTCGCAAAGGGCGAGGCGCGCAAGCCCGGCCTGGAAACGCTGATCTTCGCCGACGGTCGAGAATTGAAACTGGGCAAGGACCACCCCGGCTTCCATTTGATCCAGCAAGTGCGGGACGAGGCGCACCGCTTTGCGATCACCGGCCACCGCGCCAAGCGCGGCAAGGCACGCCTGCAGTCGACGCTCGAAGACATCTCGGGAATCGGTCCCAAACGGCGCAAACAGCTGCTGGAACACTTCGGCGGACTGCAGGGCGTACGCGACGCGGGCGTCGACGCGCTTGCCACAGTGAACGGTATCAGCCGAGAATTGGCGGAAACCATTTACAACGCCCTCCACTGATGCCCCTCAATCTTCCCAATCTGCTCACCTGGCTGCGCATCCTTTTGATTCCCCTGATGGCAGGTGTGTTCTATCTCCCCGACGGCTGGGTGACGTCGCACGAAGCCAATACTCTGGCAGCTGCCTTTTTCGGCGTGGCCGCCCTGACCGACTGGCTGGACGGCTACCTGGCGCGCGCGCTTGGCCAGACCTCGTCCTTCGGCGCCTTTCTCGACCCGGTGGCGGACAAGCTGATGGTCGCCGCCGCACTGATCGTGCTGATTGACCTCGACCGCGTGGCGCCGCTGATAGGCCTCATCATCATCGGCCGCGAGATCACCATTTCTGCCTTGCGCGAATGGATGGCCCAATCTGGCAAGTCAGCCAGCGTGGCGGTTTCATTCGTCGGCAAGCTGAAAACCGCAGCCCAGATGATTGCCATCGTCCTGCTGCTGTATTTCGCTCCTGTCGCGAATCTTCCGATTGCTGCCATCGGCACCTTATTGATCTGGGTGGCAGCGCTGCTCACCCTGATTTCAATGGTGTATTACCTCCTGATGGCTGCGCGCGCGCTGCAAAGTTCTTGATGAAATTTCTTCATGAAAATGTTGACAGAAAAACATGAAATCACCATAATGCGCAGCCTTCAATGCGGGAATAGCTCAGCTGGTAGAGCGCAACCTTGCCAAGGTTGAGGTCGGGAGTTCGAACCTCCTTTCCCGCTCCAGCATTCCGGGGAAAACAGAAGGCATAGTCCGGACGTTTTCCCCTTTTCGTTTAGGTGGCTTACCGTACTTCCATGGCGGTAATCGACTTGGGCGCGTTAGCAAAGCGGTTATGCACCGGATTGCAAATCCGTGTAGGTCGGTTCGACTCCGGCACGCGCCTCCAGACTCTAGACCGGCTGTCCGCTTCGCCCGGATGGTGAAATTGGTAGACACAAGGGACTTAAAATCCCTCGCCAGCGATGGCGTACCGGTTCGATTCCGGTTCCGGGCACCATCTTTCCTTTCTTGTCTATCGGCCGGGGTGTTATAATTCCGGCGCTTTATTATTGATACAGTGGGCGGTTCGCCCATTTTTTATTTGTGCTGTGCCCTTCGCGCGGCAATGGATAGCGATGATGGATTTGCCCACCCGCCTGGAACCCGTGCTGGCCGGACTCGGATACGAGCTGGTGATGCTGGAGCGTGCCGGGCGCGGGCTGATCCGGCTGTTCATAGACAAGCCGGGCGGCATCACGATTGACGACTGCGTCAAGGTGAGCAATCACCTGACCCATTGGTTCACTGTCGAGAACATCGACTATGAACGGCTGGAAGTATCCTCACCCGGCCTCGACCGGCCGCTGGTCAAGCCGCAGGACTACGCCCGCTTCGCCGGCGAGCCGGTAACGCTGAAACTGCGGGTGCCGATGGAAAACCGGCGGCGCCTCAGCGGCCAGTTGGTGGGCCTGGAAGGCGATGCGGTGAAGCTGATCGTCGATGGCACGGAATTGTCGGTTGATTTGAGAAACGTGGAGCTTGCCCGTCTGAAACCCGTGGTTTAGGCAAGCACTGGAGAGAATTATGAGCCGTGAAATATTGATGCTGGCCGATGCGCTGGCACGCGAAAAGAATGTTGACCAGGAAGTGGTGTTCGAGGCGCTCGAGCAGGCGCTTGCCTCCGCCACCAAGAAACGCTTCAAGGAAGAGTCGGATGTGCGCGTGTCGATCGACCGCGAGACCGGTGATTACGAATCCTTCCGCCGCTGGCAGGTCGTCACCGAAGCCGAACTGGAATCCGAGGGTTACCAGATTCTGCTGATCGACGCCCAGGACAAGATTCCCGATATCGAAATCGGCGACTACATCGAGGAACCTCTGGAAAACGTCGAATTCGGTCGCATCGGCGCACAGGCTGCCAAGCAGGTCATCCTGCAGAAAATTCGCGATGCCGAGCGCGAGCAGATCATCAGCGACTTCCTCGATCGCAAGGAACATCTCGTCAATGGCGTGGTGAAGCGCATCGACCGCGGCAACGCCATCATCGAGTCGGGCCGCGTCGAAGGCTTCCTGCATCGCGACCAGATGATCCCGCGCGAGAACCTGCGCGTCGGCGACCGTGTACGTGCCTACCTGCTGCGCATCGACCGCGGCGCCCGCGGGCCGCAAGTGGTGCTGTCGCGCACCGCCCCCGAATTCATCATGAAGCTGTTCGAACTGGAAGTGCCGGAGATCGAGGAAGAACTTCTCGAGATCAAGGCCGCCGCCCGTGACCCCGGTCTGCGCGCAAAGATCGCCGTGGTTTCGCACGACCCGCGCATCGATCCGATCGGCACCTGCATCGGCCTGCGCGGCTCGCGCGTCACCTCGGTGACCAACGAATTGGCCGGTGAGCGGGTCGACATCATCCACTGGTCGGCCGACCCCGCGCAGTACGTCATCAACGCGCTGGCGCCTGCCGAGGTCAGTTCCATTCTGGTGGATGAAGACAAGCACAGCATGGACGTGGTGGTAGACGAGGAACAGCTGGCGATGGCGATCGGCCGCGGCGGCCAGAACGTGCGCCTTGCTTCCGAACTGACCGGCTGGACGCTCAACATCATGTCGCGCGAAGCGGCCGAAGAGAAACAGTCGACCGAAAGCGGCAAAACCCTCGCCCTGTTCATCGAAAAACTCGATGTCGACGAGGAAGTCGCCCAGATTCTGGTCGATGAAGGCTTCTCGACGCTGGAAGAAGTTGCTTACGTGCCGCTGAACGAAATGCTCGAGATCGAGGCCTTCGACGAAGACCTGGTCAACGAGTTGCGCAACCGCGCCCGCAATGCGCTGCTGACTGCAGCCATCGTCGGCGAGGAGCAGGTCGAAGCTTCCGCCGGAGACCTGCTGTCGCTCGAAGGCATGGATGCGGAAACGGCGCGGACCCTGGCAAGCAAAGGCGTCCACACCACCGAAGATCTGGCCGAACTTGACGTCGATGAACTGACTGAAATGGCAGTCATGGATGCCGAACGCGCCAAACAATTGATCATGGCCGCACGCGCGCCCTGGTTCGCCCAAGGCTGATACGCCACGAGGACTGCATGAACGTAGAACAATTCGCACAAGAACTGAAACTTCCGCCCCTACTGCTGCTTGAGCAGTTGAAGGCGGCAGGCGTCAGTAAAAACGACATCGTCGACCCTGTCACCGAAGCGGACAAGGCGCACTTGCTCGACTATCTGCGCAAGATGCATGGCGGCGGAACCGAAACCGGAAAAACCAAGATCACCATCACCCGCAAACAGACGGGGGAGATCCGCAAGACCGACAGCACCGGTAAATCGCGCACCATTCAGGTGGAAGTGCGCAAGTCGCGCACCTATGTCAAGCGTGATGCAGCAGCACAGGGAACTGAAGCCCAGCCTGCTGTCGAGGCAGCGCCTGAAATCATCCCTGCACCACCGGTCGAGGCCCCTTCCGAAACTGCGGTCGAGGCCAGACCCGAGGCACCGGCACCCGAGGCACCGGTAACCGAGCCGGTGGAAGCCAAACCGGTCAAACCGGCCAAGGCCAAAGCCAAGCCGGTCGCTGCCGAGCCTGCTGCAGTTGAACCCGCTGCAGCCACCGAGGTTGTGCCCGCGCCTGCCGCCGAGGCTGCAGCAGAGCCCGCTGCGGAACCTGCTCCGGTAGCGAGAAAGACCACTCGCATCAAGAAAGCTTCGATTCTGGACGAGGCCGAGCTTAAGGCGCGCGAAGAGGAAGCACGCCGCGGCCAGGCGCTTCAGGAACGTCAGGCTGCCGACGCCAAGGCCCGCGCCGAGCGAGAAGCCTTGCGCAAACAGGCCGAGGCCGCGCGCGAAGTCGCCAAAGTGGAAGCAGCCCAAAAAGCGGCTGCCCCGGCGGCACCCGCTGCGCCGACAGAAAAAACGCTGCACAAACCGGACAAGCCGGCTGGTGCCAAGGGCGCCAAAGGCCCGGACAAGAAAGCCGGTGGGACCTGGAAGGACGATGCCGCGCGCCGCAGGGGGGGGCTCAAGACCCGCGGTGGTGCCGCACCTGAATCAGGCTGGCGTGGCCGCAAAGGAAAATCGAAATCCGGCCACGAGGAAACCACCTTCGTCGCACCGACCGAACCGGTCGTGCGCGAGGTGCTGGTGCCCGAAACCATCACCGTCGCCGAACTTGCACACAAGATGTCGGTGAAAGCGGCCGAAGTCATCAAGGCACTGATGAAGCTGGGTAGCATGGTGACCATCAACCAGGTGCTCGACCAGGAAACCGCGATCATCGTGGTCGAGGAGATGGGCCATATCGGCAAGCCGGCCGCGCTCGACACGCCGGAAGCCTTCCTCGTCGACACCGGCGAGACGACCAAGCACGAAGTGCTGGCACGTCCGCCCGTCGTCACTGTCATGGGTCACGTCGACCACGGCAAGACCTCGCTGCTCGACACCATCCGCCGCACCCGTGTGGCCAGTGGCGAAGCCGGCGGCATCACCCAGCATATCGGCGCCTATCACGTCGAAACCGAAAAGGGCGTCATCACCTTCCTCGATACCCCGGGCCACGAAGCGTTTACCGCCATGCGTGCACGCGGCGCCAAGGCGACCGACATCGTGGTGCTGGTGGTGGCGGCCGACGACGGCGTCATGCCGCAGACCATCGAAGCGATCCACCACGCCAAGGCTGCCCAGGTGCCGCTGGTGGTGGCAGTGAACAAGGTCGACAAGCCCGAAGCCAACCCCGAGCGTATCCGCCAGGAGCTGGTTGCGCAGGGCGTCACCCCGGAAGAATGGGGCGGCGATACCCAGTTCGTCGAAGTGTCGGCCAAGGCCAACACCAATATTGATGGCCTGCTCGACGCCATCCTGCTGCAAGCCGAAGTGCTGGAACTGCAGGCTGCTGTCGACGGCCCCGCCAAGGGCATCGTCATCGAAGCGCGACTGGACAAGGGCAAGGGCCCGGTCACCACCTTGCTGGTGCAATCCGGCACCCTGCGGCGTGGCGACATGGTGCTGGCCGGCCAGGCCTTCGGCCGCGTGCGTGCCATGCTTGACGAGGCCGGCAAGATCGTCGACGAAGCCGGTCCCTCGATCCCGGTCGAAATCCAGGGCCTGTCCGACGTGCCACAGGCGGGCGAAGACATGATGGTGCTGCCGGATGAACGCAAGGCGCGTGAAATCGCGCTGTTCCGCCAGGGCAAGTTCCGCGATGTGCAACTGGCGAAAAAACAGGCCGCCAAGCTGGAATCGATGTTCGATCAAATGGGCCAGGGCGAAGTGCAGCACCTTCCCATCATCCTCAAGTCGGATACCCAGGGCTCCTACGAAGGTCTGGCGCATGCGCTGGGCAAGCTGTCCACGGACGAAGTGAAGGTCAACATCATCCACAGCGGCGTCGGTGCCATCACCGAGTCCGACGTCAACCTGGCGCTGGCCTCCAAGGCGGTGCTGATCGGGTTCAACGTACGGGCAGACGCCTCGGCCCGCAAGCTGGCCGAGGCCAACGGCGTCGACCTGCGCTACTACAACATCATCTACGAAGCGGTGGATGAGATTAAGTCCGCGCTGTCCGGCATGCTGGCACCCGAGAAGAAGGAAACCGTCATCGGCACCGTGGAAATCCGCCAGGTGTTCGTGATTTCCAAGGTTGGCACCATTGCCGGCTGCTACGTGCTGGACGGCGTGGTCAAGCGCAACGCAGGGGTTCGCCTGATCCGCAACAACGTGGTGGTGCACCAGGGCGAACTCGATTCGCTCAAGCGTTTCAAGGATGACGTCAAGGAAGTCAAGGCCAACTTCGAGTGCGGTCTCTCCCTCAAGAACTACAACGACATCCAGGAAGGCGACCAGCTGGAAGTGTTCGAGGTCGTGGAAGTCGCGCGTTCGTTGTAATGCCGAAGGACTTTCCGCGCGCGCGCCGCGTCGCCGACCAGATCCAGCGTGAACTGCCGGAACTGATCCGGCAGGAAGTGAAGGATCCGCGCGTCGGCATGCTGACCATCACCGAGGTGGAGGTCAACCGCGACATGGAGTTCGCCAAGGTCTTCTTCACCACGCTGGGCGGCCAGCCCGAGCATGACGCCTGCCTGCAGGGCCTGCAGCGCGCCAGCGGCTTTCTGCGCTCGCAGCTGTCGCATCGCATGCAGCTGCGCGTGGTGCCCAAGCTGACCTTCGTCTACGACCACTCGGTCGAGCATGGCATGGCCCTCAGCCAGCTGATCGAGGCAGCCGTTGCCGAAGACGCCAAGCACCCGAAAGACGAGTGAAACCCGCGCGCCAGCAAGTTGATGGCGTGCTGCTGCTGAACAAGCCGGCCGGCATCAGCTCCAACGCAGCCCTGCAAAAAGCCAAGTGGCTGCTCAATGCCAAAAAGGCGGGCCATACCGGCACCCTCGACCCCTTCGCCGACGGCCTGCTGCCGCTTTGCCTCGGCGAAGCCACCAAATTCTCGGCCTATCTGCTCGACGCCGACAAGCGCTACCGTGCCGTGATGCAACTCGGCGTCACCACTACCACCGGCGATCCGGAAGGGGAAGTCCTCAGCACCCGTGAGGTCAATGTCGACTGCGCCGACATCACTGCCGTGCTGCCCCGCTTCGCAGGCGAAATCGAACAAATCCCACCCATGCATTCGGCGCTCAAGCATCAGGGCCGCCCGCTCTACGCCTACGCGCGTGCCGGGATTGAAATCGAACGCCCGCCCCGCAAGGTCACGATCCGCGCGCTGGAAATGATTGAATGCGACCCGCCGCGCGTGGTGCTGGACGTGCAATGCACAGCCGGCACCTATATCCGCACCCTGGCGCAGGACATCGGCGCAGCGCTGGGGTGCGGTGCGCACCTCACTGCATTGACGCGCATCGCTGCAGGCGGATTCAGCCTGGATCAGGCCCACTCGCTGGCCGCTCTGGACGCGCTCGAAGCCAGCCAACGTCCCGCCTGGCTGCAGCCCCCGGATTGCCTGGTGGCGCACCTGCCCGCCCTGCAACTCGACGCAGCCGAAACCACGGCCCTCTGCCAGGGCCGCAACGTGTTGACCACCCATGCCCATTCAGGGCTGATGCGCCTGTATACGACCGCCGACCGCTTTCTCGGCCTGGCCCAGGCCGAGGATGGCCAACTCGTGGCGCGCCGCCTGATGGCCACACAACAGGCTTGAGTCAACCCGCCCTTTCCGCGTAAAATGCGCGGTTTCCCCCGAACGTGTCCCGCACAGCCGCAGGCCACGCGATTTAGAAGGAGTACACCATGGCTGTTACCGTCGCTCAAAAAGCTGAAATCGTCCAGAATTACCAACGCGCCGCCGCCGACACCGGCTCCCCCGAAGTGCAGGTTGCCCTGCTGACGGCCCGCATCAACGACCTGACCGGCCACTTCAAGGCCAACATGAAGGACCACCACTCGCGTCGCGGCCTGCTGAAAATGGTGAGCCGTCGCCGCAAGCTGCTGGATTACCTCAAGCGCACCAACCTCGAAGGTTACAAGACCCTGATCGAACGTCTCGGTCTGCGCAAGTAAGTCCGACAAGGCCACTGTGATGATCCGGAACCCTGCCGCATCGGTACAGTGGATGGGCCTTGTTGCCCCCTGAATTTCCCACGCCCCGCCCTCGCGGGGCGTTTTTGCTTTGAAAGGAACTCGTGTGAGCGCTATCAAGAAAACTTTCACTTTCGGCCGTCATCAGGTCACCCTGGAAACCGGCGAAATCGCCCGCCAGTCGTCCGGCGCCGTCATCGTCAACATGGATGACACCGTGGTGCTGGTCACCGTCGTCGCCAAGAACGAAGTCAAGCCCGGCCAGGACTTCTTCCCGCTGACCGTCGACTACCAGGAAAAAACCTACGCAGCCGGCCGCATCCCCGGCGGCTTCCTCAAGCGCGAGAGCCGCCCCTCCGAAGGCGAGATCCTGGTGTGCCGCCTGATCGACCGCCCGATCCGCCCGCTGTTTCCCGATGGCTTCTTCAACGAAGTGCAGATCATCGCCACCGTGATGTCGTCCAACCCCGAAGTCAGCGCCGACATTCCCGCGCTGATCGGCGCCTCCGCCGCCCTGTCGCTGTCCGGCCTGCCGTTCGACGGCCCGGTGGGCGCCGCGCGCGTCGGCTTCATCAACGGTGAATACGTACTCAACCCGACCAACTCCGAACTCAAGGACTCCGCACTCGACCTGGTCGTCGCCGGCACCGAAACCGCCGTGCTGATGGTCGAGTCCGAAGCCATGGAACTGCCAGAAGACATCATGCTGGGCGCCGTCATGTTCGGCCAGCAGCAGTTCCAGGCTGCGATCAACGCGATCAACGAACTGACCGACGAAGCCGGCGCCGATGCCTGGGACTGGGCACCTGCCGCCGAAGACACCGCCATGACTCGGCCGCCTGAAGGCACTGGCCGAAGACGGCCTGCAGCAGGCCTACAACATCAAGCAGAAGCAGGCACGCATGGCGGCTGTCGATGAAGTGCGCAGCAAGGCCTTTGCCGAGCTGATCAGCGCCGACATGGACACCGTCGCTGCCAATGCCGTCAAGGACGCCTTCCACAACCTGGAAGCCGGCGTGGTGCGCAACCGCATCCTGTCCGGCCAGCCGCGCATCGACGGCCGCGACACCCGCACCGTGCGCCCGATCACCATCCGCACCGGCGTGCTGCCGCGCACCCACGGTTCCGCCCTGTTCACCCGCGGCGAAACCCAGGCGCTGGTCGTCACCACGCTGGGCACCGGCCGCGACGAGCAAACCATCGATGCGCTCGAAGGTTCGTATCACGACCGCTTCATGCTGCACTACAACATGCCGCCCTACGCCACCGGCGAAACCGGCCGCGTCGGTTCGCCCAAGCGCCGCGAAATCGGCCACGGCCGCCTCGCCAAGCGCGCGCTGATGGCGGTGCTGCCGAGCAAGGAAGAATTCGGCTACACCATGCGCGTGGTCTCCGAAATCACCGAATCCAACGGCTCCTCGTCGATGGCCTCGGTATGTGGCGGCTGCCTGTCGCTGATGGACGCCGGTGCGCCGCTGAAGGCGCACGTCGCCGGCATCGCCATGGGCCTGATCAAGGAAGGCGGCAAGTTTGCCGTGCTGACCGACATCCTCGGCGACGAAGATCACCTCGGCGACATGGACTTCAAGGTGGCCGGCACCGAAAAGGGCGTGACCGCGCTGCAGATGGACATCAAGATCAAGGGCATCACCCAGGAAATCATGCAGGCTGCCCTCTCGCAGGCGCAGGAAGGCCGCATGCACATCCTCGGCATCATGAAGTCTTCGGTCTCCGAGACGCATGAAATGTCGGCTTACGCACCGCGCATCATCGCGATGAAGATCAACCCGGAAAAAATCCGTGACGTCATCGGCAAGGGCGGCGCCGTCATCCGCGCACTGACCGAGGAAACCGGCACCCAGATCGACATCCAGGAAGACGGCAGCGTCAAGATCGCCTGCACCAGCATGGAAGCCGGTGAACTCGCCAAGCGCCGCATCGAGGAAATCACCGCCGAAGTCGAAGTCGGCAAGGTCTACGAAGGCCCGGTCATCAAGTTGCTGGACTTCGGCGCGATCGTCAATGTGCTGCCCGGCCGCGACGGCCTGCTGCACATCTCGCAGATCGCCCACGAGCGCGTCAACACCATCGGCGACTACCTGAAGGAAGGCCAGGTCGTGAAAGTGAAGATTCTGGAGGCCGACGAGAAAGGCCGCCTGCGTCTGTCAATGAAAGCGCTGCTGGAAGCCCCCGCTCCTGCAACTGCCGACAGCGAATCACCAGAAAACGCAGGCTGATTCAGCTTGCCCAAATGAAAACCGCGCTCCAGGGCGCGGTTTTTTTATGCTGAACTGCTTAAGAAGGTTTGCCACCAGCGTTTGCGCTGGCCGGTGACAAAGCCATGCATTTCGAGTTCGCGCGGCGGAGTTTTGCTCATCAACCATCCCGGCAGTACCGAGGTCTTCATCGAACTGGAGCCGCAGGAACTGCCAAGATGGTTGGGGTCGTAAATCTTGATGAAGTTGGGCGCATCCAGATCGTCCGCATAAACGATTGCACAGTAATCCTCGTGATGATCGCGCCGCAGCAGTTCATCCAGTTCGCGCATGAACTGCTGAACCTTGTCAGCAGGCGATGTCGTCTGTGGCAATTCGTGTCCCACCGCATAAAGATACCAACCGGCGCCCGCGTCCACCTTCTGCCAGAAGGCCGTCAACTGGTCCCAGCGCATCACGCTGTACAGAAGCCCGTTGTATTGGCGGTCAAATTCGCTGGTGTCGGTCATGATGTTCTCAAAGGATGATTACTTGGCAACCTGACGCTCGCGGATTTCCTCGAGCGTCTTGCAGTCGATGCAGAGCGTTGCCGTCGGGCGTGCCTGCATGCGTTCGAGTCCGATTTCGACGCCGCATGACTCACAGTAGCCGTAATCGCCGCTGTCGATCTTGGCGATGGTTTCGTTGATTTTCCTGATCAGCTTGCGTTCCCTGTCCCGATTACGCAATTCCAGTGCCATGTCCGATTCCTGGGTGGCACGGTCGTTGGGGTCGGCAAACACCGTCTGCTCGTCCTGCATGGAATGCAGGGTGATATCGATGTCCTGCGACAGCTCGGCTTTCCACGCCCCGAGCATTTTGCGAAAATGCTCGAGTTGCTTTGCATTCATGTATTCTTCGCCCTTTTTGGCCTTGTAGGGCTCGAAGCGCATCAAAGTTTCAGCCATCTCGTTCTCTTTGAAAAATTCGGTTTATCCCGGGCAAAACCCAACCCGACTTAATATCAGAATCATTTAACCGCCGCAACCCACATGACACTCCACGCACTGCTTTTCGATGTCGACGGCACGCTTGCCGATACCGAGCGTGACGGACACCGTCCCGCATTCAATCAAGCCTTCAAGGATGCCGGCCTCGACTGGCATTGGGACGTTGCCTTGTACGGCAAGCTGCTCTCCGTTACCGGCGGCAAGGAACGGATGAAACACTATATCGACCACTATCGGCCGGACTATAGAAAGCCGGACAACTTCGACGAACTGGTGGCCGACCTGCACAAGGCCAAGACCCGGCATTACGCAGCGCTCGCCGCTCGCGGCGGCATCCCGATGCGCCCCGGGGTCAAGCGTCTGCTGAACGAGGCACGCGCAGCGGGTCTGCGGCTGGCAATTGCCACCACCACCACGCCGGAAAACGTCACGGTCTTGCTTGAGCACAGCCTGGGCACCGGCACTCCGGACTGGTTCGAGATCATCGCGGCAGGCGACATCGTTCCAGCCAAGAAACCCGCACCCGACATCTATCATTACGCGCTGCAGGAAATGGAGCTTGCCGCCGCCGATTGCCTGGCCTTCGAGGATTCGGAGAATGGCCTGCGCGCGAGTCTGGGCGCGGGGCTGAAAACGCTGGTGACCGTCAACGACTACACGCGAGATCACGATTTCACCGGCGCGGCCGTCGTGCTGTCCGACCTCGGCGACCCCGGTGCGCCGAACCAGCGCTTAGCCGGTGCCGACCTGGACCAGCCGTTCGTCGATGTGGCCTACCTAAAAGCACTGCACCAGAACTGATACCCGCTCACCGCTCACCGCTTACCGCTCACTGTTCACTGTTCACCCCATTTTCAGGGGTTGTGCATCAGCGCCGCTTCGAGCGTATTTTCCAGCAGGGTCGCCACGGTCATCGGCCCCACGCCGCCCGGCACAGGGGTGATCCAGCCAGCGCGTTCCACCGCAGCATCGAAATCGACATCGCCGACCAGCTTGCCGTCTGGCAGGCGGTTGATGCCGACGTCGATCACGATCGCGCCTTCGCGTATCCAGTCGCCCGGGATCATGCGCGGCCGCCCCACCCCTACCACCAGCACCTCGGCGGAACGCACGAAGCTTTCCAGATCGCGCGTGGCGCTGTGGCAGACAGTGATGGTGCAGCCGGCCAGCAGCAATTCCAGGCTCATTGGCCGGCCGACGATGTTCGATGCGCCGACCATCACCGCATTCTTGCCGCGCAGTTCCTCCCCGGTGGCGCGCAGCAGCGTCATGATGCCGCGCGGGGTGGATGGTCGGAGCGTCGGCATTTTCACCGCCAGCCGACCGATGTTGTAGGGATGGAATCCGTCGACATCCTTGTCGGGACGGATAGTCTCGATCACGGTTTCAGCGTCGATATGCGCCGGCAGCGGCAACTGGACCAGGATGCCATCGATGGTCGGATCGGCGTTCAGGGTATCGATCAGCGCCAGCACCTGCTCCTGCGTGGTCGCGCTGGGCAGGTCGTGCGATACGCTGGTGACACCGGCACGCTCGCACGCCCGCTTCTTGTTGCGCACATACACCGCCGAAGCCGCATCGTCGCCCACCAGGATGACCGCGAGGCCGGGACGGCGTTTGCCCTGCACCTCGCGCTCGGCCACCTTGTCGTGGATCACTGCGAGGATGGTGTCGGCCATCGCCTTGCCGTCGAGAATTCGTGCGCTCATCAAGATTACCCTGAAGCAAAACAGTGATTTTCCCGGAAATGCCCCATCCGACTCAAGCTAAAATTGACCCGGCCGTATCGCCAAGGTATAGTCTCGCGTCTCCGAAATGCGCCCGCCATTCATTTCCATGGTTGATGGGCGCCGATAGGATTTCGGGGTGTAGCGCAGCCCGGTAGCGCGCCTGCTTTGGGAGCAGGATGTCGGAGGTTCGAATCCTCTCACCCCGACCACCCCATTTGCCCGAGAAGTGAGTCTCTGCCCGTAGCTCAACTGGATAGAGCACCAGCCTTCTAAGCTGGGGGTTACAGGTTCGATTCCTGTCGGGCAGGCCAGTTTTTTCGTTGTCAGCCTAGCTGGCGACACAGTGGTGGATGTAGCTCAGTTGGTAGAGTCCAGGATTGTGATTCCTGTTGTCGTGGGTTCGAGCCCCATCATCCACCCCATTCCATTCAAGCACCTGGCGCCTTGCGGCCCGGGTGCTTTTTCTTTGATGGAACGCTGGCGGGACCAATGCAGACGCTCCCGTTGCAGCAACCCCATCCTTGCTTCAGCCCCAAGAACCGACAACCAGATGACACTTCACTGTTTTCCGGCGACAGCCCCCCTATCCTGCAATTGCTGCGCAAGCAGGCGCGCCACATGATCAGGCGAATAGACTTCCTGTGCCCGACGCTGTGCCTGCTGCGCAATGTTTCTGCAATCCGCATCATTCTTCACGCACCATTCAAGCTTGTCGGACAGGTCTGAAAAGTCGTTGGCTATCGGAACATAGTGAACCCACGCCTCGAAGAAACGGGTGAAGAAGGACTCCCAGGGCGAATTGACCGAAAGCACGGTTGATCCGCTCTGCATTTTCCACGCCCATGCGTCCCACGTGCGCGCATAGCCGTCGATATCGAGTATGTATTTGTATCGGACCTGCTGCTCTTGAGGGATGCCCTGGTTCAGATACACATGGATCGGCAGATCCAGGCTTGCTGCAAGCTGTTCCAGATACTGGCGCGGGTGCGCGCGTTCTGCGGGAACGGGCGGAAAAAAGTTCGTGCATTCGCCATGGTTCCCCCCACAAAAAACAGCCTGCGCAAGCTTCTCTTCCCATGAAACACGATGCCTGTGTACCTGAGCGAACAGATCCCGATAATAATTTCTCGACAGATAGTGCGCCTCGGGCAGCAACAGTGCGCTCGGATCACCGACATGTGCACCAAAACAAGCGATCCAGCGACGATCCGGACTCAGCAGGGGGATTTCTCCCGGCGCACCCCGCCACTCTTTTTCCAGAGTCAGGTCGCATGGCTGCACCCAGTGAAAATTCGCGGAAAACGTGTTCCGCTCCCTCCAGGCGTCATCAAAGCAGAGGAACGTCCAAAAGGACTGGCTCGGCAATCTGGGTATGACCTGGTGCGTCAGGAAACTCAGGATTGCCGGAATCCGTTCACTGAAAACCCGATTCTGAACCAGGGTCTGCGGAGCGCAGAACCATGCCTTTCTTTCTGCCGACCAGCCAAGCAGCATGACGTTCCCGGGGAGCGTGGTGATTTCACAGGAAAACTCCCGCTCGAACAGATCGACCGGGCCGATGCTGGCACTGAATTTCAGGCTCAAAATGGCACCGCTGCAAAAAGGGTCGGCCGAACAGCCGCAACAATTTCCGCTTTCGTTCCACTACCTGGATTGCTGCAAGTCTTTCGAGAGAGTGTCATTTGAGTTTCCAAAGGAGTTTTCCCGTGTTTTCCTGCCTTCGTGAGCATGTACCCGGCTGCCGTCAAACCGGCATGAGCTGGGCTATTCAAGGGCAATCGCATGTCAGTCCAGGAAGCGCCGCGCCGCGACCGCGTAGGTGGTCTCGGCATACCGCACATAGTCCTCGCCTATCATGCCGCCATGCACCCTGGTGAAATCGGTGCGCCATTCGTCCCACCATAGATGCGCCCACAGATGCATCGAATACATGCCCGAGAAATCCTCGTCGAGCCCCTCGAACAACGTGTGGATGCCGACCGGGTCGGCGCCGTGGCGATGGAAGCAGCGCTTGGGCAATACGCACACCGCATCCGGCATCTGTTGTCGCAGATGCGTGGCTTCCTGGCAGGAATGTCGGCTCCAGGTGCCGTCGAACACCCGATACATGTTCTCCAGCCAGCGTGAAAGATAGATCGATTCCGGGCGCGCCAGCATCAGCGCGTTGCACAGGGAACGCTTCATCGGCTCGCGTTCCTCGGTCTCGTCCTGCTCGGCGCCGATGACGAACTGCTCGCGGTAGAACGCGTCCGGCATCGGCTGCAGGAATAGCGTGTCGATGTCGGCATATACACCGCCGTGACGCTGCAAGGCCTTCATGCGGATGAAATCCGATTCGTGCGCATAGTCGAGCTTGCGTTGCCGGATGATGCGGCCCTCCGGCGTATTGGCGTAGCGGAGGGTATCGCGCACGAAGGGCTCCGGATCGACTCGATGCAGCACCAGATACGGGCGGATCTGCTCCCACCAGTCTCCCCATGGCTCGTTGAGATAGTGGAAATGAATCTGCATGGGCTGGTTGACTTGCCGGCAGGACTCCAGGCACAAGTAGTGCATCAGGTGGAATGGTTCGTCCTGCGGCCGCAGTCCGAATACGAAATGAAAGATGCGCGGAATTTCACTCATCGAGACACGCCAGCAACTGTTCGGTTACCCGCTGCATGGATAGCCGTCCGCGCATCTCTTCGGCTGCTTGCACGGAATGCGCCATCGCCGACGGCAGATCACGGTGAAGTCCGCGCATCAGCTCGACCGCATGCCCAAGATCGGGTTGCGCCCACTGCTGCGAAGCGAGAAAGCTGCTCTGCCCCGGCCATGGCATCACTGGCGTCAACCGGTAGTTCACCCGCCACGGCCAGTCGCTGCCCAGGTAGTCGAGATGCCCGCCCCAGCCGGTCATCAGCACCGGACGGCCTCGCGCCAGCGCCTCGCAGCCGCCCATGCCCCAGCCTTCGCCCCGCGTCAGCGACACGAAGACATCGCCGGCGCGATGAAGATCCTCGATCTGTGCGCCGGACAGGTGGTGATCGATCACCCGGATCGACGGCAGGCCGGTATCGCGTCCGCGCATCGCACCCTTGCGCCATTTTTCGAGCAGCGTCGATACCGGCTCGACAGCGTAGGACGGCGGCGCACCCATTCCTTGCGGCGGGGGCTTGAGCAGCAACAGCACATCGTCAGTGTCGGTGAAAGCCCGCGAATAGGCGTTCAGGAGATCGTAGGTGCCTTTGCGCGGCTCCCAGGTATTGATCGAATAAAACACCGTGGTGCGGGCGTCGATGCCCAGCCCGGCACGTATCTGGCGTCGCTGCTCGTCCGACACAGGCAGCGGCACCTCGCGCAGCATATGCGGCACTGCATGCACCGGCGCGATGACGCCCCCGCGTTCGCACACCTCACGGTTGATGCTGCTGGGCACAAGTACGCGCTCGGCCAGGTTGAGCAGCGAGGGCCAGTGCGGCGGCAGCCGGTCCGTCTCCCATGCGGTGTAACCGATATTGCGGCGCCCCGGTTCGAAATGGAGCGTCCAGTATTCCGGTGGCAGGTGGACCAGCACCCTGTCGTAGTCGCACGGTTTGCAGCAGCGTTCGATAAGTTGCGGCAGGTCGGCGTGCATCGGGTCATCCGACAACGCCGGGAAGAAGTCGAGCGCATCCAGGCCCAGCTCCATGCTCCAGGGTTCGAAGCCACTTGGTCCGTTACGCAGCGGCACCCAGCAAACCGGCACCTGCTGCGCCACCAGACCGCGCAGATAATCCAGCGCCGCCAGCGCATAGCCAGAGGTGCCCGACCAGGAAACCAGCTTGATCCCACGCATCAATCCACCCCGCCGCTGAGCATGCGCGTCCAGCGACCATCTGGCTGACAGGCAAGATATTGGTGCGCGGTCTCGCGGGCCTGCTCGCCGATGGATCGTGCGAGTGCAGCATCCTGACGCAGCCGCGCGATGCGGTCGCAAATCGCATCCTCGTCATCGGCGTCGACGCAATAGCCGTTGACGCCGTCCTGGATCAATTCGGCGCCCGGCAAAGTGTCGGTACAGATGAGCGGGCATCCCGCCGCAAGCGCCTCAGCAACGAAGCCAAGCGCCGCCTCGTTTTCTGCCAGCGGCGAACGGCGCAACACCAGGCAGTCGATATCGGAGAGGAATGCCTCAGCCGAGGCATCGAATCCCAGCAGGCGCAGTCCTGGCGGCAGCGCCGAAGGCGGGAAGTGACGCACCAGCGGCGTGCCGCCGTGGACACTGACCTCTGATCCGCTGTCCAGCAGGCGACGGATCAGCACCGCATCGAGGGGATGCAGGCCGTCAAGCTCGCAGCTGCCACGCAGTCCGATGCGGAACGCGGTGCCGGGCGTACGACGCGCGATGCTGAATGCTGCGGGCGGCAGGGTCGGGCGCAGCACCATACCGGGCAGGCCGACCTGCTGCGCGGTTGTGTCATCAGGGTAGATCAGGCCGATGCTGCCGGGCGATGCCCGAGCGATTTCGAGCAGCATGGACGGACAGTCACGCGTGACACGCACCAGCACCAGCGCGGGCAGTTGCGTGTCAAACAGAGGCGGCAGCAGTTCGGGCACGCCGTCCATGACCAGTGTACCGCCTCGCGCCAGGCACGCCGGATGCGCGGCATCCGGCAGCGACTCCGCATCGCCCGGCAGAAAATGCAACGCGCCTTGCCAGCCGCTGAAATCCGTCTCGCTCAGCGGCAAGTGCGGACTGCAACGCAGCACCATGATGGATTGCGCGGATGCCAGGGCCAGGCGCACGTCCTCCGCCGACAGCAGGCGCCCTGAAGCGTGCAGGACCGTTCGCAGTTGCCGGGCCTCGGCGATGCGGCGCCGGCGGTATTGCAATTGGCGATGAAATTCCGCAATCACCGGATCGGGCGCCGCTGCCAATGCAAGCCCCGCAAGGTGCGCGGCCTCGTCGAGCCTGCCTTGATCGCAAGCCAGCAACGCCAGGCCATGAAGAACCATCGGCTGCCCCGGCAGCTGCGCCTGGACCGAGGCAAAGCACTCGGCCGCAGCCGACAGCTCGCCACGGCGGTAGTGCTCGATGCCTGCCGCCTGCAACCGGTCGCATGCTGTCTGCAAAGGCTGCTCGAGGGCCGCCGTTGCCGGCTTGGCTACCGTGCGTCCGCAACAGTGCTTGTGGCGCGTACCGCTGCCGCATGGGCAGATCTCGTTTCGCCCCGTGCGCCCGCCTGCCAACATCCGCAGGGATTGACGGCTGGCGATCAGGCGGCGCAGCCGGACGATTTCCGCGTCGACCGTCTGCAACTGCGTCGACAGCACGGGACGGGCTTCTTCCAGGCACGCGAGCGCATCCTCCGGCGAGCCTAGTGACTCCCATAGTCTGACCAGCGAAATGAGGAATTCGAAGCCGGTGCGGTTGTGCGAGACCGCCGACTCGATGAGCCGGCGCGCGGTGTACACATGGCCTTCGGCGAGGTAGCTGCGGCCGAGATGGAATTCGAGATTGGGCTCCTCCGGATAGCGCTGCAGCAGCGCTCGCATTGCCGGTCTCAGGGTGGCCCGTTCGCCATCGTGGAAGCGCGCAAGCAGCTCGTGCGTCACTTCGACGTACTCTCGCCACAAACCCTTTCCGATTGGCTCCCAGCGCTGGCGCACGCGCGCCGCGTAATGGCCGCCACGCGCCGGGTCGGCATTCAGGCCGATGCTGGTGCCCGATGTTCCCGCCTCGACGAAGTAAAGTTGCGTAGGCGCTTCGATGCGTTCGATGCGCACATGCGGCATGAGCTGAAGCCAGAAATCCCAGTCCTCGAAGATTTCCAGGTTGTCGTCGAACCGGCAGCCCAATTCGACGACCCGACGGTGAAACAGCACCGAGATGGCCGGGATCAGATTGCGGAACAGGAAGACCAGCACATTGAACGGATGGCATTGCCGCTGGGTGAGGCGATGATAGCGGTCAACCAGCCACAGGCCGGAATACACCATATCCGGATGATCCGGTTCGAGGATGCGGCGCACCAGCAGCGATACATGGCCTGGATCGAACAGATCGTCGTCGTCCAGAAAACCCAGATACTCGCCGGTGGCCGCACCGAGGCCGAAATTTGCCGCAGCCGGGCGTTTCAATAGCCGTCCGGCGCTCACCAGCCGAAACCGGCTGTCGGCCGCGATTGTCGGCGGCAGCGGAGGATGTCGCCCGCCAGTGGCATCCACCACCACCACCTCGATTCTGGAATACGACTGGGCGGCCAGCGAAGTCAGGGCGTCGATCAGACAATCGCGTCCCATGCTGCGCACGATGATCGATACCAGCGGATTGCTGCAGGATGGTGTGCGGCCCTGGCGCGGCATTGCCGGGTCGATGAATCGATCCGGCATGGCTGCCGGTTGCGAACGCCGGTAATCAGGACCGTCCTTCCCTTTCAGTGCGGACGCATAGTCCATGATGGGCAGACGGCGATCCAGCCGTTGCAGGGTGACGTCATAGGACTGCCGCCCGGAAAATTCACTGGCGGCATTGTAGATGCCAAGAAAATGCTGGCGGTGAAAGGTGTTGCCGCCATGGATGGTGTAGCAATACAGTTCCGGCGCATCCATCAGGACCGCGCAGCCCGATGCCAGGACACGATCGGCGACCACGCTGTCCTCGCCGCGCCGCTGATCCGGATAGTCGGGTACAGCCGCGCGCCATGCCAGCATGCTGCCCTCCCAGACGCGATGGCCGGATACGGCAATACGGCGCTCTTGCGGCCACCAAAGCGTCCAGCGATGCAGAAAACAGGCCTGCGCCCGGCTCGTCAGCAGCGCCTCGACCTGCCACGCAAGCCGGCGTGCGTCATACAGATCGTCGTCGTCCCACTGGCAAACCAGTTCCCCTCGCGCTTCCGCCCGCGCACGGTTGCGCAGGCTGCCAAGGCGCGTCTTGATATCAGGTATCCGGATGTGGCGGATCTTCGGATCATCCAGATCGGCCAGATACCCGGCCAGTTCTGAAGCCGGGTTGTCATCGAGGACGACCAGTTCGCGCAATGGATAGGTCTGGTTGCGAAAACATTCGATGGCATGGCGTGCGGGCGACAATCTGCCACGGCTGACCATCAGGCAGGACACGAGCGGGCCGTTCGGCGGAACGGGCGACGCCACCATCACCCCGTCTCGCGGCGGGACACCGGTCTCAAGCAATCTCAGCGCGACACCCGCTCCCGACGTCGGCCATTGAGCATCATCATCGGTGGCCGCCAAAAGGGTTTGTGGAGCATTCATTTGCGTTTCAGGAGGAATTTCCAGCGATCATCCGGAAACGAAACCCGTTGTCGGGTAGTGAAAATGGTTTTATTCAAGCAAAGCAAAACATCTGGATTCCAGGGGACGAGAACATGCGCATGAGAAGCAAGCAGGCGTCCTGTAGCCTTATCGCATCTCATGAACCGGCATGGACATTGAAGACCCCCCGGGGAACCGGACAGGCGAGTCATGACGCGCCGGGATTATCGCAGTTTCTAACGCGAACGGCAGCTAACGGGCATCGTTGCGAACTCACACATTCGGCCAATTCCGGACGACTGAGCATATTCTCCATTGCAGACACCCGACTGCACGATCACCTAATTATGTGGACAGGAAACCTCGGTGAACCCAGACTGTATCAATTCATAACAGTGCTGATGTATGTTCAGCAACATCAATCTACGGGCTGGTGAGTCTGGTGAATAGCTGCTAGCTTGATACATCTTTTCCAAGGTCATTGGACACATGTTGCAAATGATCACATCCATAACTTTTTTGAAGGAAAGCCTCGTGAGACAACGATTCAGCCCATTGACAGTCCTGCTAAGCGCTGCAGTGTTGACCCTGCCCTGCCTTGGGGTCGCGAGAGCTGAGGTGTCGCAGGAAACGCTGAAATCCATTTCGATACCTGACAATATCGAGACGACCCTGGGGACGCTGGAATTCTTCGATGGCGTGCCGGCCAAGGCCACTGTCGACAAGATCTACGACAACCTCGACCGCATGCGCGCAACGCAGGTGTTTCTCGACAATGTCGGTGCCGTGTCGATGTACAGCGTGCGTACAGCTCTGGCCAATGCCGGCGCCAAGGGGGCGAACAAGATCGCCCTCTTCGAACAGTTGCTGGATTCGCAGACCCTGGTGGTCACCGCCAATACCTCGACCCTCTATGCCTATACCTACACCGATCTCGCCCATGACGGCCCGACGGTCATTGACGTCCCACCCGGCATGCTCGGTTTTCTTGACGACGGCTGGCAGCGCTTCGTCGGTAATATGGGCGTCACCGGGCCGGACAAGGGCAAGGGCGGCAAGTACCTCGTGCTGCCTCCCGGCTACACGGGGACGATCCCCCAAGGGTATTTCCTGCTGAAACCGTCGACGAACAGAAACTTCCTGTTCCTGCGCGGCTCGATCAAGGACGGCCTGAAGCCTGCTGTCGAGAACATCACCTCGAAACTGAGGGTCTATCCGCTGAAGAACGCTGCAAAACCGGCGCCGACCGAATTCGTCGACATGTCCGGCAAGGCATTCAACACCATCTTCCCCAGCGATTTCAGCTATTTCGAAAACCTCAACGAGGTCATCCAGGAAGAACCCATCGACGCCATCAGCCCCGAAGTGCGCGGTGCGATAGCCGCCATCGGCATCGTCAAGGGCAAGCCCTTCGCCCCCGATGAGCGAATGAAGAAGCTGCTGGCCGAGGCCGCAACGCTCGGCGCCGCAACGGCCCGTGCCATCACCTATCATCCCCGTTTCGCTGGCGTGAAGATCTATCCAGATGATCCTAACAGCGTTTGGTCCACGGCCTTCGCCAACAAAAATACCAGTTTTGAAGCGGATGGGACGATGGGTCTCGACGCGCGGGTGCTCTACTATTTCAACGCAGGTGGCGTGACCCCTGCCATGGCCACCACGTACCCGGGCAAGGGCTCGGATTATGCGCTGGCGTTTCTCGATGCCAACCAACAGGCATTCGACGGCTCGAAAACCTACAAGCTGCATTTGCCCAAGGATGTGCCAGTCAGTGACTTCTGGGCTGTCACGATGTATGACACGCAGACGCGCTCGCAACTGCAAACCAGTCAGAAATTCCCGACCGTCGGTAGCCAGACTGAAGGTATGAAGAAAAATGCTGACGGCTCCTACGATGTCTACTTCGCGCCGAAGGCGCCGACAGGCAAGGAAGGCAATTGGCTGCAAACGGTGCCAGGCAAGAGCTGGTTCACCATCCTGCGCATGTACGGCCCGCTGGAACCATGGATCAACAAGACCTGGCGGCCGAGCGAGATCGAACTGGTGCAATAAGCCGGTCAGCCAACAAGTCCATGCAATGGAGCCGCAAACGCGGCCCGCTGATGGATCGCGCTGAGCGTCCGCTTTTTATACCCGCCAGGTTCCGCTTTGGTTCGGGACCGGAAGCACGTCTTGCCAGATAGCAGACGCCCGAACCAATCCGAGCGGATGCCCTTTGTTCCTTTGAGTGCGGCCATCTCAAGGATCTTACTGTGTCAGGACCCAAGCACAGCCCATGGTCTTGAATCGCCTGGGCGGTAGGCAAGCGATGCGCCGAGTCGTAATCTCTCGACCCGGCATACCTTCAGCCGCAACAGCGGATCACGATCAGTTTGCGTCGCCAGCAAAACCGCTCACACCCGCCCTCTAAACGCGATAGCGGCGTGGCGGTTGCGAAAGCTTAGCGGCGAATCGAGCGGCGGGCCGGGCCAGTATTGCCGATGGCGCCGGGCTGGTTGATGCCGGGATCCCACGCACCGGCCCCGGGGGCGCCAACGCCAACCCCCGGCACGCCGACGTTGCCGGCGGCGCCAGGCTGGTTGATGCCCGGGTCCCATACACCGACACCAGGCGCGCCGACGCCGGGTCCCGCCACGCCGACATTGCCCATCGCGCCGGGCTGGTTGATGCCGGGATCCCAGGCACCGACCCCGGGTGCGCCCCCGCCGGGCACGCCCCCTATCGCACCGGGCTGGTTGAATCCCGGGTCACGGGCATGCAGCACGCCGGAAAGCGTGGCGGCTGTCGCTCCGATTACCAGTACGTTGATCCACTTGCTGTAATTGCTGTTCATGTTCCACCTCATTGATTCATCGTATCGGGCAGCGCCGTTCAGGGCTGCCGCATCACCTGGATAAAACGGCTATCTGAAGAGCCGGGCATTCATTCGCTCCCCGGCGGTTTTCAATATTAGCGCCCTAAAGCTCATTTGGCCTTGTCCGTATCCATACGCAGGAATTCCACCTTGTTCGGGCACCTGGGCGGCTGGAAGCTGAACATTTCATCGGTGAGCTTGGGTGCGAGGTTCCAGTTGGACATGAAGACGCTGAACTGTGGCGCACTGGCCTTATCACGCGTCGTGATCACCAGTTTGCGCGGCAGGGGATGCGCGCCCTCCTCAATCCATATCTGCCAGTCGACATGCGGCGCCCGGAAAGCGAGATGGTCGCAGCGCACACCATCCACCACGCCCTTGCCAACCACGAAGCCGGACGTCACGTCCTGCGTCAGGATTGCGTAGGCATCCTTGTAGAGAAGATCGCTGGCGGGTGCGACGATGTCCAGTTTCTCGCGCGCGAAGTCCAGCATCTCCTCGAGGCTGCCCGGCGCAGGAAGGGTCGCGTAGTAGTTGCCGCTGGGGTTGTGCAGGGTGAGCGACGTGCCGTCGTAATAGAAAACCTGGTCGACCAGATCACCGGTGCGCTCGGCCCGCAGCTTGTTGGGCCGCTGAACCGACAAACTGGCAGTGTGGTCGAACTGGAGCTTCTGCCCCGAGGCGATCACTACCTCGATGCTGCTGCTCGTGTCCAGGCTGAACTGCTGCTGGCTGGCGAGAAAATCGGTCGACGCCTTCAGCAACTCCTCGGCCTTCGGTGATATCCCGGCCGGCTGCGACAGCGCCGGCAGCGGCAGCGCGGCGGTTATCAGCAGTGCCACGACCGCCGCACCGCCTCTGCATGTCCGGACAATCTGTTTCATTATGGTCATTGTCATAAGTCCTTCTGGTTGTGGGAATTGATCGAATGCGTGCGGGATCTGCGTGGACGCACTCTTTTGCATCACGACTATCCCGTTGCAATTGTAGTCATGAGGTTCATGCATGTGAAACGCCCCGGTGATAAATCTTGAACATTCTGCGAGCCTTTGCGGGCGCGAATTGGCTTCAACAACTGTCACGCGATATAGTGCTTCCATCCCGAACCAGACAAATACCGAGCAAGCGGATCAGATTGCAGGCCTCACCCCAACCTGGTTGGCCGTCCCGGTTTCGACCCGGTTGCTTATCCTGCCGCCCCTTGCTGCCTAAGCTTGCACCATGTTCTGACGCACGGTGCGCAGAGCTTCATAGCAAGGAGTACATGATGAAAATCGGGATGATGATAATGATGGCGCTGGTGTTCAATCTGGGTGTGGCGCATGCCGAAACGGTGAAGCCCACGCCGGGCTTCGACCGGGTCGGCATGGCATCGGCCGCGCAACAGCGAAGCGCTCTGACAGCCCAGATCAAGGCAGCCCCCGGCGAAAACGCCGAAACAGGCGACGCCAGCTACTCCGAACGCAAGCGGGAAATGGCACGCCGCCTGGTGTGGCTGATGCTGAGTGCGCGATAGGCGCCTTACAGCGTGAGCGCGCCGACATGCGCCACCGCGGCGGGATCGTCGCGCCAGATGGCCGGATCGGCATCGACATAGAGTTCGATCATGATGCCGTCTGGATCGTGGCAATACAGCGCCTGACTGACGTGGTGGTCGGCCTGGCCGACAATTTCCACACCGAGTTCCGCAAGTTGATCGCGGAATGCGCGCAAATCGTCCAGCGAATCGCCCACCTTGAACGCCAGGTGATACAGTCCGACCTGGCTGGATACGGCTGACGCCGCTTGCATGCCGACTTCCAGCAGCGCAAGGTCGTGGTGATTGTCGCCGCACGAAAAGAACGCCATCTGGCTGCCGTAGCGCGCCACTTCTGTGAGGCCGATCACGTCTCGGTAGAACGGCACCGACACCTCGAGGCTGCGCACCTTCAATACCGCATGGCCGAGTTTTCTCGCGCGCATGGCGTTCTCCCTCATTCGTTCAGCTTTCCGTCGACATACAGCCAGAGCCCGTCAATCTGCTCGAAACGGCTGGTCTCGTGCAGCTTGAACGCGCGGCCATTGATCTTGTAGCGTGCGACGAATTCCACGGTGGCATGCCGTTCATCCTGCGGCATGAACGCCTTGACCGCCAATCCCAGCCATTGCGGACGCGGCGGGGCATCCAGTTCAACCGTCTCGGGGCGGGTATCGGGATGCCAGCTTGCCAGCAGATACGCTTCCAGCCCCAGCACATAGGCCGAGTATCGCGACCGCATCAGGGCTTCCGCATCCGGGGCGGCCTTGCCGGCATGCAACGGCCCACAGCAGGCTTCATAGGGTCGCCCGGAACCACAGGGACAGATGTCCTTTGTCATGATTCATTTGCCGGACATCGCAACCGGGATTTGATGTGCGGCCAGACGGCATCGAGCATCGCGCTCTGGGCCTTTTCGTTGGGGTGGATGCCGTCGGCCTGCATCATGCCGGAGCTGATCCCGACGCCGCAGACGAAACACGGCACCCGGACAACCTTCTCCTCGCGCGCCACCTCGACATACAGCTTCGAAACCGCTTCGGCGTACGGCTTGCCATAGTTGGGCAGCACCGGCGCCTCCAGCAGGGCCACCCAGGCGCCGGCCGCCCTGGCCTGCCGGATCATCGCGACCAAATTCTGCCGGATCACGGGTGGCGGGATGCCGCGCAGGGCATCGTTGCCGCCGAGTTCGATCAGCACGCCTTGCGGATGATGCCGATCCAGCGCAGGCTTGAGGCGCTGCAGGCCATTCTGCGTGGTATCGCCGCTCACGCTGGCATTGACCACCTGCCAGCCCGGCGCCGATTTTTGCAGGCGCGCGCCGAGCCGGTCCACCCAGCTGGTGCCATTTGCCAGGCCATGTCCGGAACTCAGGCTGTCGCCGACAATCAACAGGGAACATGAAGCGGCCGCTGCCCAGCCCGGCAGCCACAGCAACAACAGCATCCACGCGCGATAATTCATTCATTCACCTCTAATCAGCCCCAATCCAATGACGCCACCCGACAGCGCCCAGTTCCCTGCTGGATCAAGCCGCCCGCTGCAATCGCCCAGCGTCGTCACGGCACATGCCCTGTCGCAGCACGTGTCCACTGCCGACGGCGCCCTCGCCATCCTCAGCGATGTCGCGCTCGACGTCAAAGCCGGCGAGACGCTTGCCATCACCGGCGCGTCCGGCTCTGGCAAATCCACTCTGCTCGGCCTGCTGGCAGGGCTCGACCAGCCTTCCGCAGGCGACATCCATTTGCTTGGCCAGCGCCTCAACGATCTCGACGAAGATGCCCGTGCCCGCCTGCGTGCCGGTCGCGTCGGCTTCGTGTTCCAGTCGTTCCAGCTGTTGCCCGCCCTCACCGCGCTGGAAAACATCCTGCTGCCGCTGGAACTCGCGGGCCGTGCCGACGCACGCGAACGGGCGGCCCACTGGCTCGATCGCGTCGGCCTCGCCGCGCGCGGGCGCCACACACCGCGCCAGCTCTCCGGCGGCGAACAGCAGCGCATCGCCATCGCCCGCGCGTTCGCCACCGATCCGCAGATCCTGTTTGCAGACGAGCCGACCGGCAATCTCGACGCCGACACCGGCGCGCGCATCATCGACCTGCTGTTCGAGCTCAACGCCTCCGCCCATACCACGCTCATCCTGGTCACCCATGACGACGCGCTGGCTTCGCGCTGCCAGCGCCGGCTGCATCTGGTCGCAGGCCACGCGAGCGAAATGGCCCTCGCATGACATTTCTCAGGCTCGGGTTATGGCTGTTGCGGCGCGAACGCACCAGCGGCGAATGGCGCGTGCTGCTGCTGGCACTGATCATCGGCGTCGGCAGCGTCGCCACCACCGGCTTCCTCGGCGACCGCCTGAAGCGTGCCATGAACGAACAGGGCGCCAGCTTTCTCGGCGCCGACCTGCTGGTCACGAGCCCGCGGCCCATCACAAGCTGGCCTGGACTCCCGCAAGGGAATCCTGGCCGTCCACTGGTCACCAGCAGTGCGCTCGAATTCTCCAGCATGCTGTCCAAAGACGAGGCCTTCCAGCTCGCCACCTTGCGTGCCGTCGATGCCGCCTATCCGCTGCGCGGCAGCGTGCGCATCGCGCCACGCCCCTTCGAGCCGAGCACCCCGCACCCGGCCATGCCGCCTCCCGGGGCCATTTACGTCGCTCCCGATCTGCTGCCGCTGTTGTCGGCCAGTGTCGGCGACCGGGTGCAGATCGGCGAAGCGAGCTTCACCATCGCCGGCGTGGTGGCCGAAGAGCCGGGGCAACTCGGCGGTGTATTCGGCCTCGCCCCGCGCGTCTTCCTGCGCGCCGATGAGATCGAGAAAACCCGCGTGCTGCAGCCCGGCAGCCGCGTCACCTATCTCTACCAGATCGCAGGCGATCCCGATCAGCTCAAGGCTTTCAGGGCTGCGCTGAAACCCGCACTCGACAGCACCCAGCGCCTGATCGGCTCGCGCGAGGGCGTCGAAACCCTGCGCGGCGCCTTCGCCAACGCCGATCACTATATCCAGCTCACTGCGCTGATCAGCCTGCTGCTGTCGGTGGCTGCCATCGCCATCGCCGCGCATCGCCATGCCTTGCGCCATTACGACCAGGCGGCGCTGCTGCGCTGCTTCGGCGCCACCACCGCGCAACTGCGCACGCTCTATGCCGTCCAGTTGCTGACGCTGGGCCTGCTGGGCAGCCTGCTCGGCGTTGCCATCGGCGCCCTGATGCAGCAGGCGCTGGCGGTGCTGGTCCTGCCCGAGGCCGCCACCCGTTTGCCTTCGCTTGGTCTGGCGCCGGTGGGGATAGCCATGCTCAGCGGCCTGCTGGCGCTGGCAGGGGCGAGCCTGCCCGCCCTGATGCGGCTGATCCACGTACCGCCGCTGCGCGTCCTGCGGCGCGACCTGCCGCCTTTGCCGGTTGGCGCCTGGGTCAGCGCGGCGGCGAGCGGCGCCGCGCTGCTGCTGCTGATCGCCTGGTATGCGGGCGATGCCAAACTGGTCGGCGTCTTCGTCGGTGCGCTCGCCGGGCTCATTGTCGTGCTCGCCCTGCTGGCCCGACTGGCCCTGTTCGCCAGCCGTGGCGTCCAGCGCATGGCGAACGGCCCGCTGCGCTTCGGCCTCGCGCAACTGCTGCGCCACCGCTTCGACAGCACCCTGCAGCTTGGCGCCTTCACCCTGGCGCTGTTCCTGGTGGCCTTGCTGGCGCTGGTGCGCAGCGACCTCATCGCCGGCTGGCGCCAGCAGTTGCCGCCGCAGGCGCCCAACTTCTTTCTGGTCAACATCGCACCGTATCAGCAGGATGCGGTGGCCGCATATCTGTCGCAGCACCACCTCAAGGCCTCTGCACTCTACCCGATGGTGCGCGGCCGCCTTGCCACCAAAAACGGCACGCCGATCACCTCCACCCTGCCCGAGGAGGCACGCGACAGCAACACCCTGCGGCGCGAGCTCAACCTGACCTGGACCGCCGAGCTGCCCGCCAACAATACCGTCCTGGCGGGGCATTGGCATGGCAGGCAACAAGCTCCTGAGATTTCGGTCGAATCCGGCATGGCCGAGCGACTCCATCTTGCGCTTGGCGACCAGCTCGGTTTCCAGGTCGGCGACCAGACGCTCGCCGCACGCATCACCAGCATCCGCAGCGTCAAATGGGACTCGATGCAGCCCAATTTCTTCGTCATCTTCGCCCCCGGCCAGCTCGATGCCCTGCCCGCCAGTTCGATCGCCAGCGTCTACGTGCCGCCCGGAGCCACCGGCGTGCTGCCGGGTTTCGTCAAGGCCTTCCCCGGCGTGACCGTGCTGGCGCTCGACAAGCTCATCGCCAATATCGAGGCGGTGTTCGACCAGATCATCGGCGCGATCCAGCTGCTGCTGGGCTTCCTGCTCGCAGCCGGAATGGCCGTCGTCATCGCCACGCTGCTGGCCAGTCTCGATGCACGGCAGCAGGAAGCGGTCCTGTTGCGCACGCTGGGCGCCCAGCGCGCCTATCTGGCCAAAGGCCTGTGGAGCGAATTTCTCGCGCTGGGAGCGCTGGCCGGCCTGCTTGCCAGCGCCTGCGCCGAAATCGCCATGGCGCTGATCGGTGATCGCCTGTTCGAACTGCCGGTTCGCCCACACCCCTGGCTATGGCTCGTGCTGCCGCTCGCCGGCGCATTGCTGGTGGGAACCAGCGGCTGGCTGACCACGCGACACATCACGCGCGTGCCGCCGATGCAGTCGCTGCGGGATCTGGGATGAAGTCGATCATGTTCGGCCTGGACAATGCCCATTGACGATCCGGAAGCGGCACCATCCGATTTGCTATCCCGTTCGAAGAGCGCATCCTTCTCCTGCAACGAATACCCGGTTCTGCAGAAATCAGGACCGGCCCGAGCGCCAACTGCCTGCGCGCTCGAAAACATTGAATGCTGGAATGCGAGGTGCGAGATGGTGCGGCTGAAGTTGTTCATTGAACTGAAATACGAAATCATCGGCTTCCCGAGCGACTTCATTTTCAACATCCATGCTGCGCAAACGCCGTGCCAGTCGCTGGTCATGGAAAACCTCCAGGTCAGCCAGCCTGTTGCCGTCTCGCTTTTCACCGACCCCGCCAGCGGCAACCGCTACGCACGCCTTCGTGCCAATCCCGGCAGCCTCACCGTGCGCTATGACGCGATCGTCGACATTACCCACCATATTGCTGCGCCCGACAGCGTTGGCGAGGTGGCCATTGCGAATCTGCCCCCCGATGCGCTGGCCTACCTCTACCCGAGCCGCTACTGCCAGTCGGATCGTCTGCAACAGCTGTCCAGCTCGGAATTCGGTGCGATTCAGCCGGGATACTGGCGGGTACGGGCGATTGCGGACTGGGTGCATCAACGCACGAAGTTCGTGTCCGGCAGTTCCAACGCCACGACTTCCGCTGTCGACACCCTGATCGAAAAGGTCGGAGTTTGCCGCGACTTCGCCCACTTGATGATCGCTCTTTGCCGGGCGATCAATATTCCTGCCCGCTTCGTCACGTGCATCGACTATGGATCGGACCCGGCCTTTGGACCCACCGATTTTCACGCCGTCGTCGAGGCTTACCTCGGCGGACGCTGGTACCTGTTCGATCCCTCCGGGATGGCCTTGCCGATGGGGCTGATACGGCTCGGCACAGGGCGTGATGCCGCAGATGTCTCGTTCGCCATGATTTTCGGCAACGTACAGTCGTCCCAGCCATTGATCGGCATCGAGGGCATCGAGGATGCCGCAATGGGCATCACGTTGCCACGCGCCTGCGTCGATGCGCTGTCCACCGACAGCGGGCGGCAGCACGATGCCCATTGACAGCCCGGGTCGCGAGACAGGCGCACATCCTCACCCTGGCGCGCGATGGGTGCGGCCTGATTTCGGCGGAACCGGGACCTCGTACGCCATTCGGGATCCAGACCGAAAATCACCGTACCGGAAACCTCCCGCCAGCTCATTTCATCAGCAAGCCCTGGCGTGCAAACAGCCATAACTGCTGGTGCGCCAGGTCGCGAAGGGTTTCCCGTGACAGCGCCAGTCCAGCCCGGGCCAGCGCGGCCTGCATGATGTCCGCGAGCTCGTCGATCGTGCGGCTGCCGTCGAGCAAGCCCAGCAGCAGGCGCGCAGGCGCATCCAGTTCCAGCATCACATGCCGCGTGCCGCTCACTACCCAGCCGGACGAGTTCGCCTGCAGTCGCGCCAGGGCATGCGCAGAGGGATGCTCACCCGGCTCTCCCGCATGAACGTCAGCGGCCACGGTCGGCATGACACCGTGCGCCATGACCAGCTGGAACAGTGCATCGCGAAATGCGGCTTCGTCGATGTCACCCGCCACTTCGTATTCGGTCAGGAACTGCCGGGTTGCGGCCAGCAGTTCCGGATAGGTCAGCGCGTGGGGATAGTGGGTCGACAGGCCCATCAATGCAGCCTTGATCGCGGGTTGCACAGCGGGGAAGCGATTGCCAGCGGGATTGCTGAAGCTCTGTTCGTTCGCTTCCTCCAGGTCAATTTCGTCGTCACTGTGCAGATCCGCATAGAACGCCAGTCCGCTTAACGCCTCCACTTGCGGCGGCTGGGCGCAGGGGGCGTCGTCGCGTGCGATGATCGCCCGTCTAAAGCGGGTGGCATGCGCCTCGTCGAGCGCGGCCTCGGCATCCTGCCAGCGTCCGGCCATGCTTTCCGGAATCAGGCCCCAGGCGTCTTCGAGCTCGACCACTGCATGGCGCGGACCGGCCTCTCCGACATAACGCAAACCATGCGCGTCCAGTTGCCCGGCAAACTCGCCGAACGCCATCGGCAAGTTGAATTCGGCGAGGTATTCGTGAAACAGGTAGGACGGCGCTGCCGACTTGAGATAGGCGATTTCCTTCAGCAAGACCGGATCGCTCCATTCGGCTTCCAGTTGGCCCAGCACGCGCAACGCATGGACATGGCGCTCCGGCGCGGGGAGATCGGCCGGGGTGCGTTCGAGCAGAGCGGCTCGCAAGGGCTGCAGCCGGGCCCAGCCTGCCACGACGTTGAAGCTGATGTAGGCCACGCCCTGCGCGCTCAGATGGCTGCGGCAGACGTCGAGCAGGACCTGCTGCACCGCCGGCGGCACCCAGGAATACACGCCGTGGGCGATGATGTAGTCGAACTGGCCGAGGTCTTCCGGCAGTGCGGCCAGGTCACCATGAAGAATACGTACGTTGCGGATGCCCAACTCGGCGATGAACGCCGCACCCGCCTCCGCCTGCACGCGTGACAACTCGACCCCCACGCATTCAGACTCGGGCCAGCGCCAGGCCAGCGGTATCAAATTGCCGCCCTGCGCGCAGCCGAGCTCGAGGATGCGTGCACGACGCGGGGCGGGCGCGTCGAAGCCGTGCAGCTGCGCGACCGCCGCCAGGAAGTCCGGCTGGGTTTCTGGCAGCGGCAGGCTGTCATAGGGGAGCTGATCGTAGCTGGCGAGGGTATCCATACGCAAAATTGTAGTCTCGGCCATACTGAAACCGTACTTCCATCCAATCCGATCCCTGTCGCAATGAACACAAACCGATTGCCATCCTGTCCTGCCAGGCCCCCATGGGTGGGTGCCTCGCTAACCACCCTGCTCGCCTGGGCGATTGGCTGCACCGCGCTGATGCTGAGCTTGCTGGCGCCGCGCGCCCAGGCCGATGCCACCTGGGTGACGCCGGGTGAGGATGGCCGCCCGGAAGTGCAACTGTATTTCTTCTGGTCGCTTGGCTGTCCGCATTGCCTGGAAGCGCGTCCCTTCGTCGAGGCTATCCCCACCAGCCGGCCTTGGGTGAAGCTGCATTCGCTGGAACTCACCCGTCATCCCGAGCACGTCCGCCACTATCTCGCGCTGGCCCGCCAATTGGATCAATCGGCACAGGCGGTACCGGCACTTCTGTTCTGTGGCCGAATGTGGACCGGCTGGGACAATGACGCCAGCACCGGGCTGGATCTGCTGGCCGCGCTGGATACCTGCCGTGTCACGGCCCACAGCGGCATCGAATTCGACACGGCCGCCGCACTGCCGGCACGAGCGCTCAGCCTGCCTCTGCTGGGTGAAATTGAAATGAACAGCTTATCGCTGCCGCTGCTGACCGTGCTGATCGCGGGCCTCGACGCCTTCAATCCCTGCGCGTTCTTCGTATTGCTGTTCCTGCTGTCGCTGATGGTTCATCAGAACAACCGCGCTCGCATGTTGGCGATCGGCGGTGTTTTCGTGCTGTGTTCGGGCCTGATGTACTTCGCCTTCATGGCGGCGTGGCTCAACCTGTTCCAGTTGCTGGGCAATCTTGCCTGGGTGACGCTAGCAGCAGGCGTCATGGCACTGGCGGTGGGGCTGATCAACATCAAGGATTTCTTCCGCTTCGGACATGGCATTTCGTTGTCCATTCCTGACGGCCGCAAGCCCGAACTGTATCGGCGCGCACGCGCCATCCTCGCGGCAGGCAATGTGCCCGCCATGCTCGGCGCCACGCTGCTGCTCGCGGTGGCCGCCAATTTCTACGAATTGCTGTGCACCGCCGGATTTCCCATGGTCTACACGCGATTGCTGACGCTGCAGGACCTCAGCCCCGCTTCGCACTACCTGTATCTGGCGCTCTACAACCTGGTCTACGTCATTCCGCTCGCCATCATCGTGGGCGTGTTCGCCTTCACTGTGGGCGCACGAAGACTGAGCGAACGCGAGGGACGCCTCCTCAAACTGATGTCGGGGCTGATGATGCTGGAACTGGGCGCCCTGCTGGTACTGGCTCCGGATTGGCTGAACCGGATCGGCGTTGCATTCGCCCTGTTATGCGTGGCACTCAGCGCCACCTGGCTGGCGGCGCGCCTGACCCGGGCAAGAGATCCGGGTCGAGCTTGACGGATCAGTGCCCGCGCGAACCCGGCTTGGCCGAGAACAGCGCCGCCTGCGGGCGCGGCTTGCGCGGCTGCGCGGGGTGGCTGGCCCCGGCACGCTCAGGTGCGGGTTTTGCAGCCGGCCTGGCGCCGCCAGCGGGCTTGCCCTGCGGCGCACGACCGGGAGCGTTGCGATTGCCAGGCTGCCCCTGTCGGGGAGATTGGCCCGGGCGCTGTCCGGCGCCCTGACGCTGGCCGCCACGGCCTTGCGGCGGACGCGGTCCACGCTCTTCGGACATCAGGTCGGCCCTGGCCGGCGGCACGAAGCCGGGTTCGATTTCGACCCGCACGATCGAGCGCTTGATCAGCTTCTCGATGTCGCGCAGATAGCTCATTTCCTCGTCGTCCACCAGCGAAAGCGCCGAGCCGGTGCTGCCGGCGCGGCCGGTGCGGCCGATGCGGTGGACATAGTCCTCCGCCACGTTGGGCAATTCGAAGTTCACCACCTGCGGCAACTGATCGATGTCGATGCCGCGCGCGGCGATGTCGGTCGCCACCAGCACGCGCACGCTGCCGTCCTTGAAGCTGGCCAGCGCCTTGGTGCGCGCCGACTGGCTCTTGTTGCCGTGGATTGCGGCGGCGCCGATGCCGTCCTTGACCAGCTTTTCGGCCAGCTTGTTGGCGCCGTGCTTGGTGCGGGTGAACACCAGCACCTGCTGCCAGTCGTGGTGCTTGATCAGGTGCGCCAGCAGATCGCGCTTGTGCGCCTGCGGCACGCGGTGCATCGACTGCTCGATGATCTCCACCGCGGTATTGCGGCGCGCCACTTCGACGCTCTTCGGGTTGTTCAGCAGGCTGTTGGCCAGGGTGCGGATCTCGTCGGAGAAGGTCGCCGAGAACAGCAGGGTCTGGCGCTGCTTCGGCACCACGGCGAGCACCTTCTTGATGTCGCGGATGAAGCCCATGTCGAGCATGCGGTCGGCTTCGTCGAGCACCAGTATCTCGACGCCGGACAGGTCCACCGTCTTCTGCCCCAGGTGGTCGAGCAGGCGGCCCGGGGTCGCGACCAGGATGTCGACCCGGGATTTCAGCGCCTTGAACTGCGGGTTGATGTTGACGCCGCCGAACATCACCATCGAGGTGAGCGACAGGTGTTTACCGTAGGTCTTGACCGATTCCTCGACCTGCGCCGCGAGTTCGCGGGTCGGCACCAGGATCAGGCAGCGCGGGCGGCCCGGCCTGGGAGCCTGTGCTGCGCGTGTCGACAGGTGATGCAGGATCGGCAGCGTGAAGCCGGCGGTCTTGCCGGTGCCGGTCTGCGCGGCGGCGAGCAGATCGCCGCCTGCCAGCACCTGCGGAATGGCTTGCGCCTGAATCGGGGTCGGCGTGGTGTAGCCGGCATCGGCGATGGCACGCAAAATGGGTTCGGCCAGGCCGAGCTCGACAAATGCCGGGCCGGCAAGGGATGTTTCAGTAGTCATGTGGTTTTTCCTGCGACGGCCTGTTGCGCTAGTGGCAACACCAATCGAGGCAGACGAACGGGGATCGTGAGATCGGGGTAAGAAGAGCCGCGCACCGATTGGCTGGGTGCGGGTGGGCGCACTATACCGGCTACGGCATGGCGCAGCAATGCATTTCTGCCGCGGCACGTTCGGCAGGAGAAATATTGCCCGCGCCGGTTTGCGCAGGCATCGATCCGACACGTCCGGGCACGGTGGGTTTTTAGCCCCCGTCCCGCGTCCGGCAGAAACCCGTCAGATGAACAGGCAAATGTCGGTTTCTCCGGCAAACTCGAAAAACGTCGCGGCGCCGCCGTACTCGATGTTGTCGATGAAGTCGCCGTGGTCAAAGCCGAACAGTTCCACCGTCATCTGGCAGGCAATCATTTTCACGTCAGCTTCCAGACACAGTTCGCGCAAGTCGGGAATCGTCGCCACGCCATTGTTGGCGATCGTCTGTTTCATCAGCGAAGTGGCGACGTTCTCATACCCAGGTACCAGCGCCTGCACGGCATTCGGAATGTTCCAGCTGATGTCCTTGAACCACTTCGGCCCGAACGGCATCTTCATCGGCATGCCGGGATTGCCCAGCGGGCTGACCTTGAGTCCGGACAAATCCTTTCTCAAGAGCTGCAGGCCATAGAAGGTGAAGAAGATCTGCACCTCATACCCCAATGCAGCCGCAGTGGACGCCAGGATATACGGTGGATAGGCCCAGTCCAGCGTGCCTTTGGTGGCGATGATCGCCATTTTCTTGGTTTCCATGATGTCTCTCCTATGCTTGTGGGATGACGACTCAATGCTTTCGCATGAAAAAGACGAACTCGCCTCCCTCCTCGGCGGAAGACAGCAACTCGTTGCCGGTCTGCTTGGCGAACGCCTGCATGTCCTTCACCGATCCGGGATCGGTGGAACTCACCTTAAGCACCTGGCCGCTGGCGAGTTCGCTCAGGGATTTCTTGGTGCGCAAAATGGGCAACGGGCAGTTGAGGCCGCGCGCGTCCAGTTCTTTGTCGAAGTTCATGGTTTTCTCCTTTCAGGTCCGGCTATCGAATGGCGCGCACAGCCGGAAAATGCGCGATGCTTCAAGGACTTCAATACTGTTCAGCTTGCAAAACGACACCGTCATTTAATGGACTGTTCGTTCCACAATAGATCGAAATAAATCAGGCCTCAGTCGAGGGTCTTCAGCACCAGATGGATAATGCCGCGCAGACTATCCTCGTCCGCCCCGGCCTTGCTGAGGGTTTTGAGGCCACTCATGCTGCTCACCAGATAATTGGCCAGCACGACGGCGTCGCGGCCGGGCGGGATGTCACCCTCGCGCTGTGCACGCTGCACCGCTGCCAGCAATACGCCATGAAATCGCCCCAGCCCTTCCGCCACTGCCGCGCTGATCCGCGGATCACGACGGGCGAATTCGTTGGCGGTGTTCAGCACCAGGCAGCCCCGTGCCTCGCACGTGCCGCGCGCCTCGTCCAGCACGCTTTCCAGAAAATGCCGGATGAAATCCATGCCGGAAGGGGCAGCCTCCAGCGCGTCGCGCAACGCGCCGATCATGGAATCGCCGTAGCGCGACATGCAGCGCTCGAACAGCGCCTGCTTGCCTCCAAATGCCTGATACAGGCTGCTTTTCGACAATTGCATGGCTTCGAGCAAATCCTGCATCGAGGTGCTTTCATACCCCTTGCGCCAGAACAACTGCATTGCTGCATCGAGCGCGGCATCTGGATCGAACTCGAGCGGGCGTCCGGGTGCAGGAGACATGCGGTATTTATGGACCTCTTGGTTCAATATGTCAAGCGGACCTCCCCGACATCGAGGCTGCCCACCCGGTGAAACGTCAGGGTTTGGCTGCTTCGCGCACCAATGTGTCGAGCGCAGTGGTCAGGCGCTTGAGCGCCTCGTCACAGGTTGCATCGGGGTGCGGGTGCCCAAGTGTCGCCAGGTCCTTGTATCCCAGCCAGCTGACGCCCTTCGCGTCCTCCCACGCCAGCACCCGCAACGGCAGATCGATACCGTAAGTCTGCGCGCACAGCATCAGGGGGGTGCCGCCTTTGGGGTTGCCGAAAATGATCAGTTCGGTGGGACGCAATGTCTGACCGATGCTGCGTGCACCCGCCGAGTGGTCGATGCGCACGAACACTTTCATTCCGCGTTCCTTGGCGAGGGCTTCCAGCCTGTCCACGGATGCATGGGGCGTATGCGCACTAGGCACTTCGATCATGCCGTCCATCGCATAAGCGGACGTAGCCAGGAAAACAACCGACAGCACGGTCATGGCAAATCTGAACATGGGGCTCTCCTTTTGGGTGGTGAATCGTGTTTGTCGCAACCTAGCGCGACACCTTACACACATTCGTCATTTATTTCAGATCCGCAAAGTTGCCCGATTGCCTGTAAGGAAAGCACGGTCTCGCCGACGAACTGCAGGACGAACCCCATGCAGTATGGCCATCGTTGTGCAGGGGCGTCTTCATCAGCGCATCCCTGCTTTTTATCGATCAGCCGGTCGTGCATCCGTCTGACACTTCAGGAGACCCATCGTGAAACCCAGTACATCCACACTCGCCATCGCATTGACTGCAGTCATCGGCGCTGCCGGCATTGCCCATGCCGCAGGCAGCCCGTTTGCCCTGAATACACTTTCGCAAGGGTATAAGGTGGCTGCCGCTGAAAAGACGCAGGACGGAAAATGCGGTGAAGGCAAATGCGGCGCCAAGAAAGAAACCAAGACCCAGGACGCAAAAGGCACGGCGACCAAGGATGTCAAAGCCAAGGAGGGGAAATGCGGCGAGGGCAAGTGCGGCTCCAAAAAATAGATGACATCGGTCCTCGGCAAACGCCCCGCTTCTCCTTCATTCGCTTTTAAAGGAATTCGCCATGAACCCGATCATTCAGCTTTATGCAGGGCTTGCCAACCTGCTCAACCAGGCCGGCAGCTATATCGGCGTGCTGGGCCTGCGATTGTTGCTGGCCTGGGAATACTGGGAAGCCGGAACCATGAAATACAGCGGCGAAAACTGGTTCGCCGACTACCAGGATGCTTTCCCCTTTCCATTCAACCTGATGCCGGTCGACCTGTCCTGGTTTCTCGCCACATGGTCGGAACTGCTCGGCGCCATCGCGCTGGTAATCGGCCTGGGCACCCGCTTCTTCAGCGTCTCGCTCATCATTCTCACCATCGTAGCCTGGGCCAGCGTTCACGCTGGCAACGGCTACAACGTCTGCGACAACGGTTACAAACTGCCTTTGATGTATCTGGTGATGTTTTTACCGCTGCTCCTGAGCGGTCCCGGCAAGCTGAGTCTGGATTACTGGCTGGCGCGTCACTTTTCCGCCCGATAGGCTGAATCCTCGCATCCTGAGAGCGGGGCAGACGCGACAGCCCGCCGTACGAGGGTTACTATCATGCCATCATGGAATGGCCCCGACCTGGTTTCCCCTACCTGCAGAAACGGCATCGCGTCAGCCTCTTCTCTGCCCGGCTGTGGCTGCGTCACCTCCTGTTCTGGGGTGGCGCAGTCGTGGTGGGCCTGGTTGCCACGGCCTTTGCCATGGGCAGTGACCATGCCCATGTCCTGTTCAAGAAACTGCTCGCGATTTCTCCCTGGCTGCCCTTGCTGGTCACACCGCTGACCCTGGCCGGCGTTGCCGCCCTGACCCAACGCTATTTCAAGGGCGCGGAGGGAAGCGGCATTCCCCAGACCATTGCGGCCATCCGCATGCCTGATGGAAAGGAGCGTGACAGGGTGCTGTCCCTGCGCCTTGCGCTGGGCAAGATGCTGCTGACCTGTGTCGGCCTGGCCGGTGGCGCCAGCGTGGGCCGCGAGGGGCCGACCGTCCAGATTGGCGCAGCCCTGCTCTACAACCTGCGCTGGCTGGTGCGCTTTCCGCGGCACCTGATGGAGCGCGGCCTGATCATTGCAGGTGGCGGTGCGGGGGTGGCGGCCGCCTTCAATACGCCGCTCGCGGGGATCGTGTTCGCCATCGAGGAAATGGCGCGCTCCTTCGAAGAACGTTCGAGCGGCATTCTGCTCACTGCAGTCATCATCGCCGGTCTGGCGGCAATCTATGTGCAGGGGGATTACACCTATTTCGGCGCCACCAATGCAGCACTCGACGGCGCTTCCGGTTGGCAGGGCGTCTTCCTGTGCGGTCTGGTGGGCGGCGTGCTGGGGGGCGGATTCAGCCGGCTGCTGCTGGCCTTTTCGGAGCATGGCCTGCCGGGGCGGACCGGAGCGTTCATGCGCGCCCACCCGGTGCGTTTCGCCGCCGCCTGCGGCCTGCTGCTGGCCCTGATCGGCCTGGCTTCGGGAAACACCATCTACGGCAGCGGATACGAGGAAGCCAAAAGCCTGCTCGAAGGCTCGGACGAAGTGGCGGCCAGCTACGGCTTGTGGAAGATGCTGGCCACCTTCGTGTCCTTCATCAGCGGGATCCCCGGCGGCCTGTTCGCGCCCAGCCTGTCTGCAGGCGCTGGCATCGGCCAGGTAGTGGCCGGTTGGCTGACCCAGGCAGACGCCAGTTCGCTCGTCGTGATCGGCATGGCGGCCTATTTCGCCGGCGTGGTCCAGGCCCCGATCACAGCCTTCGTCATCGTCATGGAAATGACCGACAACCATGACATGGTGGTGCCGCTGATGCTGGCCACGCTGCTGGCCACCGCCGTTTCCCGCATGATCTGCCCGCGGCCGCTCTACAAGGGGCTGGCGCGAAACTACCTGGTGCGCGTGCGTCCCACCGCCCCGAAGGAAAACGGGTTGTGATGCGGCGCTGTCCGCGTTGCCAGGGCACTCAAGCGCGCGCAAACAAAAAAGGACTTGCGTCACCGCAAGTCCTGGATTCTCTGTGTTCGGGTTGGTGGGCAGTACAAGGTTCGAACTTGTGACCCCTGCCGTGTGAAGGCAGTGCTCTACCGCTGAGCTAACTGCCCGAAGCGGCGCGAATTAAACCACATCCCGGCGCCCGCGGTCAATTTCGGGGCGGTCTATCCGGTAAAATGGCGCCTTTTCCGTTTCGCCCTGCCATGATCCGCACCCGTTTCGCCCCCTCCCCCACCGGCTTTCTTCATATCGGCGGTGCTCGCACCGCGCTGTTTTCGTGGGCGTTCGCGCGTCATCACGGCGGCCAGTTCATCCTGCGCATCGAGGACACCGACATCGCGCGCTCGACACCGGAAGCGGTGCAGGCGATTCTCGACGGCATGGCCTGGCTGGACCTGAACCACGACGAAGGCCCGTTCTACCAGACCAAGCGCATCTATCGCTACAAGGAAGTGATCGAGCAGATGCTGGCCAACGGCCAGGCCTATCTCTGCTATTGCAGCCCGGAGGAGTTGGACACCATGCGCGAGGGACAGCGCGCCCGCGGCGAGAAGCCGCGCTACGACGGCCGCTGGCGCCCCGAGCCCGGCAAGACGCTGCCGGTGCCGCCGTCCGGCGTGCAGCCGGTGGTCCGTTTCAAGAACCCCACCGTCGGTACGGTGTCGTGGAAGGATCTGGTCAAGGGCACCATCGAGTTTTCCAATGCCGAGTTGGACGACCTCATCATCGCGCGCGGCGACGGCACGCCGACCTACAATTTCTGCGTGGTGGTCGACGACTGGGACATGCAGATCAGCCATGTGATCCGCGGCGACGATCACGTCAACAACACGCCGCGCCAGATCAACATCCTCAAGGCACTGGGCGCGACCGTGCCGCAGTATGCGCACCTGTCGATGATCCTCGGCGACGACGGCACCAAGCTGTCGAAGCGCCACGGTGCGGTGTCTGTGATGCAGTATTTCGACGAAGGCTACCTGCCGGAGGCGGTCATCAACTACCTGGCGCGGCTCGGCTGGTCGCACGGCGATGCCGAACTCTTCAGCCGCGAGCAGTTCGTGCAGTGGTTCGACCTCGACCACATCACGCCTTCGGCCGCGCAGTTCAACACCGAGAAGCTGCGCTGGATCAACCAGCAAGACATCAAGGCGGCCGACGACGCGCGGCTGGCCGGCCTCGCCCGCCCCTTCCTGATTCGCAACGGCGCCAACCCGGACGACGGCCCCGATCTGGCGGCAGTGTGCGCGCTGGTGAAGGAGCGCGCCTCCACTATTGAAGAACTGGCCGATGCCGCCACGCTGTTCTACCGCACCCTGCACCCCACGCCCGAACTGCTGACACAGCACGTCACGGCCGAGGTATTGCCCGCGCTGGCCGACCTGGTTGGTCGTCTGGAAGCCGTGACCTGGGAACGCAGCGCCATCAGCAGCGCATTCAAGGAAACGCTCGCGGCGCATGGTCTCAAGATGCCCAGGCTGGCGATGCCGGTGCGTGTGCTGGTAACCGGCGAGCCGCAGACGCCGGCGATCGACGCCACCCTGGAACTGATTGGCCGGAACAAGGTGGTTTCACGCCTGAAAACGGTGTTGTAGGCCGCCACACGAGCGGACCTTTCCGCTATAATGCGCGCTGTTTTTCGCCGCTGTAGCTCAGTTGGTAGAGCAGCGCATTCGTAATGCGAAGGTCGCCAGTTCGATTCCGGCCAGCGGCACCAACATCCAAAACGCCGCTATCAAGCGGCGTTTTCTTTTGCTGTCGCGCTAGTGAACCTTGTCAGAGAGCAGCCTGTCGATGCGATAAGGCTTGTGGATGGCGTAACCCTGCGCGTAGTCGACGCCTATTTCCCGCAGGGCCTCCAGAATCATGGGGGATTCCACATATTCGGCCACGGTGAGCAGCCCCAGTGAGTGGCCGATGTCGTTCATCGACTTGACCATTGCATAGTCGCCCGGGCTACGCAGCATGTCCTTGACGAAGCTGCCGTCGATCTTGAGGGCATCGGTCAGCAGGTTCTTCAGGTGCGCGTAGGATGTGAAGCCGCTGCCGAAATCGTCGAGCGAGAACTTGCAGCCAAAGCGGCGAATTTCCCGGATGAAATCCTGCGCCGCACCATAACCCTGGATGGCGGCAGTCTCCGTGATCTCGAACGTGATCTTGCTGGTGGGAAAACCACTGCTCGGCAGCACCCGCTGCAAATACGCCATCACCTCGGGGTTGCTGAGGGAAGTGGCCGAGAGGTTGATGGCAAATCCGCCAACGGACGCGAAATACGACGGGTTGTCCGTGATCCACTCAAACACCTTCTGCATCACCCAGATGTCCACTTCGTGGGCGCGCTGCAGGTTCTCGACAGCCGGGATGAATTGCATCGGCTGGATGGCCACTCCGTCCTCGCCTTCGATGCCCAGCAGGATTTCGTAATACGGCAGCAGCGTGGAACCGGCCCCGATGGGCATCACCTGCTGGCAGCGCAGATGCAGCCCGCTGCCTTTGAGGAAGGAATCGATGCGCCCAGCCAAGTCCATGAGGGACTCCTGGGTCTGCAACTGGGGGCTGGACTGTTCGTAAACCTGCATCCGGTTGCGACCCTGCGACTTGGCCGTAATGCAGGCGGAATCGGCGTGCCGGATCGCCTCGGCGGTGCCCGTCTGGGCTGGCGCGAACTCGGTGATGCCGATATTCAGGCCAATGCTGTAGCTGTGCTGTTCATGCTGGAAGTGGAAGTCCTTGGCCTGGCTGAGCAGGCTGTCGACGATCTTGCATCCGTTTTCGCGACTGCAATCGGGCAGCAGCAGCGCCAAAGTATCGTCGCGGAACGCGGCCAGGGCAGCATCCGGTCCGATGATCGCCTGCACTTCGTTGGCCAGGCTTTTTGCGAGCATCTCCACCGCTTCGACCCCGCAGGTGTTGTAGATCATGCGGAACTGGTCGAACTCGATGATGGCGAGCGCGTGCGTCCTGATTTTCTGATCCGGCAGCGTCAGTTGATTCAGGCGCTGCATGAATCCCTTGCGGTTGAGCAGGCCCGTCAGCGGATCGTGCATGACCTGATGGATCAGGCTCTGATAGGTTTCGTCGAACAGGGCGTATTCGGAACGTTCGATCAGCGGCAGATCCAGATCCTTGCCCGGCGTGGCAAGGTCGCTGCGGATTTTCTTCGAGAGTTCGGCCAGCGTGAGTTCCTGCTTGTCGGTGGCGGAGCGGTTGGCAAATGTGCAACTGGAAGGTGGCTGGCTGATCCAGATGAGTTGCATCGGAACCACGCTGCCGTCCATGCTGAAATTCCACCATTCCCCCACGCGCAGGCGATCCACCAGTTGTCGGTGGAGTAGTGGCGACTTCCACTCCCTCGTCCTTTTGCTTGGCCAGTTTGCCTGGCGGGACAAGAATCATGGCAGGGTCTTGAGAGGGAGACGCAGGGCCAGCAGCCAGCCTGTCTCCCAGTTCGTCCAGGAATGCTGACAGCAGGTTGGCGTCGACGTTGACCGTTACCAGTGCCCGCTCGATCTCGCCGATCAATTGATGGGGCTCTATGTCGGGGCGGGGCGTGTCCGCCTGTGTGGGATCAAGCCGAGTCGACAGCCGCTCCAGCACCGACAACCCGGCATTCCATGCTTCGCCCTGCGCTCCCTCGCGCAACTCCAGCAGGACGAGATACTGGCGCCAACCTGCATCCAGCAAGCGCAGCAGCATGGCAGGAACCTCGCGCCCAGCCAGGCGCTGTTCAAGTGCCATGTTGACCCGGACACGGGCCGAACGGATGCGCTCCTTGCCCTCGCTGGCTTCCTGCAATCGCGCTACCCGTCCTCTGCGGATTTGCAGAATGGGCAGCAGCACCTTTTCCAGATTGTCGCGAACCAGTTCGAAAATGCCCGGGTCCTCGTCTGCCCGGCTACAGACCCGGTCCACCAGCAGATAGAGGAAACGCTGCAGCTTGGCGTCGAAAAATCTGCCCTTGTCATCGGCTGCCACTGCAAATTGCTCGATGAGGTTGAGCACCTGCCGGGCGGGATGCTCAGGTGAGTTGGGGAAATTCGTGTCCTGCAGCGCCAGTTTGAGCAATGGACGCTCCAGCCGCTTCACCAGCGACTCGAGATCCGAACTGGGCACGAAGTCCGACCGCGCCCGCGCGAACAGACCCGTCGTGGCATCCAGAATCTGCCGGTGGTTCGCCCCGAGTTGCCTCGCATTGCCTCCCATCGACGCCATGTGCTCATCGATCAGTTTGCTGATCGGCGGCAACGACGGATGTCCAGGGACAGCCCGGCCTGTCAGCGGCAGCCCGTCCAGTGCTTGCAGCAGATCGGGCAGGCTGACATCCGCCGGCGCAGCCTTTGCTCCGGCCTGGGGGGACGGGGCCCGCTGAGCCATAACAGGATGTTCGACAAGTTGGCGGGTTGCCTGCTGCAGGCGATTCACCACCTGCAGAACTTCCGGTCGCACAGCGACCTGCTCGGGGATGTAACCATCTGGACTACGAGGACGCGTCGCAGGTTGCATCGATACGCCACCGAGAGGGTGCTGCCGCGATGTGCTTAGACTGGCAAGGATACGGTCCAGGCTGTAATCGACACTCCCCGGGATTTGCATGATCCCGGCCTGATCCGCCTTGTAGTGCTGATTCAGCGTATCGGCGAGCTGGGTCAGATCCGATTGGGAGCCGCCACTTTCTCCAGGCTCGGCTTCGGCCGAGTCCGGGGTTGCCGGCACCGACTGCGACCGTCCCTTGCCGACCGCCGGCTTGACTGGCTCGTCTGGCTCGACCGGCTGCAGCGAAGCCAGTGCCTCGTTGAGCTGCCGGTAAAGCTCAGGCGCATGGTTCGATACTGCCTGGCCCAGCGTCTTGTAGAGCACCGACCGCATCGGATTGGAAAAATCCAGTACCTGGATGGCGACCTGGAAGGTACGGCCGATCACTTCCGGGCCAAAGGGATTGTTTTTCCGATCGATCGGCTTGCCGACCAGCCGGCTGTAACGCTGTTGGAACGCGTCGAGCGGCAGGACGATGTCCGCCTCGATCTGCTTGATGACGGACGACAGGTTCAGCCAGTCCTCGAATTCCGCTTCGTCGACCAGGCTTAGATTGTCCAGCGACGCCGCATCGCCTGATGAATCCTTTACCGGCCCGACATCCTGGATGCGGTCGCGAATGGCGTTGAAAAAGTCCTCCTCGATCCGGCTGCGGCGCTGAACCAGTTCCTGCGCGCCATAAACATAGCGAGAACGTTCCAGGAAGCTCAGCGTCTCCTGGCTCGCCTGGCCCAGCCGTTCCTCAGCCCGCTTGAAAAATTCCTGCATCACCACATCGAGAAAGCTGCGGAACAGGTTGGTGCACTCCTGCTGCAATGCCTGGGTCTGTTGCGACCCGAGTCCGGATGGCGACTGGTCGGATGCGGACCTGGCATTTTGGGCAGTCGATTTGCGCAAGGCCTGCAAGGTCCAATCCGGCATGGCGGCAACGAAGACCCCCATCCCGCTGGGAGATACATGCTTGATCCGGCCGCTGAGCTTGCGCCTGCCTGCAACAGTGCCACTGCCGAACTCAACCTCTACGGTAGCGTCCACCAAGATGACAACATCAGATGCGTCTTCTCCCAGAAAAGCCACGTAAAGCCCGGTCTGGCAGAAATCGCGGATTTCGGCCGCAATGACGCCGCCTTCGGCAAAGCGGATACGCACGGCTTGCAATGTTGCCTGCCGCGCATAACGCCGGTGTTCATTGCTGCCTGGTGCGCTGGTTGGAAATGCGTGATATGCCATTTTCTTCGGGTTAGAAACAGCCGCTACTTAGACATGTCCTTGCATCAGGATGCAAGGACATATCGCAAAGATCCAAGACCAAATCCGGGAAATTTGCAGTCAGCATGTCATCCGCCCAAACCGCTTCTAACAAAACAGTCGCGGAAGCTGGGCACACGCTGTATTACCCGCTTGAAAACGGATATTTTTCAGCTTGCTTGAGCCCTGCAGGTCGATACGCAGGAGAAAAAGTCTCCGCAATGCGTCGGGGCCGGGTCGTCACAACCAGCTTTCCACCTTCTTGCGGTCGGGCACGCCGCCGGCGTGAACCACCCTGCCGTCGATGACCACGCCGGGCGTGGACATCACGCCGAATCCCAGGATGGCCGCCATGTCCTCGACCTTCTCGAGATTCACGTCGACGCCCCGTGCCCGCGCGACCTCCTCGATCAGCTTCAATGTGGTGTTGCAATTGGCGCAGCCACTTCCCAATACCTTGATGTTTTTCATGTGCACTCCTGGTTCAACAAGCGATTTTCGAAAGGCATGGGTAAGCAAGCAGCGCCACCCGGCCCGATTACGGCCTTCCTGGCGAAGCGCTTTCAGCGGGCCGCATAGGCCTCATCGCGCGTTTCGTCCGTTTTCCGTGCCGCCGCATCACGAACAGGGCGGCGATGGATGGGTTCAAGTCCTGCTCATAAAGCATCTCTCAAGAAATTGAACGCCCAACCCACGATCACGAAGGCAATGGCGAGATAAGCCGCAAACAGTGCCAGCAGCGGCACTTTCACGACTTTTTTCAGGATGATCATTTCCGGCAGCGACAGCGCCGTCACCGCCATCATGAACGCCAGCACCGTGCCGACGGGCACGCCCTTGCCGAGCAGCACCTCGGCGACCGGGATGATGCCGACCGCGTCGGAATACATCGGCACGCCGACCAGCACCGCGACGATCACCGACAGCACGCTGCCGTCGCCGGCGATTTTCGCCACGAAATCGGCCGGCACGTAGCCGTGGATGAAGGCGCCGACGCCGACGCCGATGAGGATGAATTTCCAGATGCGGCCGACGATCTCCTTCACCTGGCTCACCGCATAGTCATGGCGGGCGCGCAGCGAAGTGTCCTCTTCCATCATGCGCCGCCTCGCCCATGCGGATTTTCCATACGTAGTCCTCGACCCAGCGCTCCGGCTTGAAGCGCTTCCAGCACGAAGCCGCCGATCAACGCCACCGTCAGGCCGGTCGCCACGTACAGCACGTGAACTTCCAGCCGATGACTGACGCCAGCACCACCACGGCCACCTCGTTGACCATCGGGCTGGCAATCAGGAACGACAGCGTCACGCCAAGCGGGATGCCGGCCTCGACAAAGCCGATGAAGAGCGGAATCGACGAACACGAGCAGAATGGCGTCACCGCGCCCAGCCCGACCGCCATGAAGCGGCTTTGCCGATTGCCGCGGTGGCCGATAATCGCCGCACTTTCTCGGGGTTGAGCAGCGCGCGCAGCAGGCCCATGACGTAGATCACCAGAGGTCAGCAGCACCAGGATCTTCGCCACGTCCATGACGAAGAAATGCAGCGCCGCGCCCAACGGTGACTCGGGCGCAAGTCCAGCGAGATCGATACGCCAGCAGGCTGGCAAATGCGTCGAACATTACTGCGACTCGAACTCGGTGAACGCGCGGTTCATGTTGGCCCGGTGCAGGTCTTCGTAGTTCTCCAGATGCCTGAACTCGGGCAGGTCGGCGTAGCGGTCGAGCGTCGCATCCATCGGTTCCATCTCACGCGCGGCGGCGCCAACCTTGCCGGCGAGAAAATCGTAGTAGTCGCCGGTTTCGCGCTGTGCCTGCGCCAGGTCGCACACCCGGCCGTGGCCGGGGACGATGACGCGTCGGCTTCAATGCGGCCAGCGCGCGGAAGGCCTGCTGGCCGTTCTTCACGCTCGACCACGGCATCACGCCGAGCAGACGGTCGACGTAGACCAGGTCGCCGCTGAACACGTACGCCGTGTTCGGCAGCCAGACCCGGACGTCGCCCGGAAAATGGGCATCGGTGTAAGTCAGTTCGAGCGTCTCGCCGCCCCGTTCCAGCATGACCGAATCGCCTGCAAGCGTTTGTAGGCGCAGGCAGCGGCTGCGTACCCTGCAGGCGCTTGCCGAGAAAGCGCTTTCAGGCCTCCATCTGCTGCGACGCGTATTCGGCCTGGGTGGCGGCGGTGCGCGCGCAGCGCGATGACCTCGGCACCCTTGCTGGCAAAGTAGTCGTTGCCCAGCCAGCGGTGATCCTGGCTGCCGGTGTTGACGACCCAGCGCACCGGCTGCTTCGTCACCTTGCCGATGGCGGCGGCGATTTTCTCGGCGCCCAGCCGGCTGGCGCCGGAGTCGATCAGGATCACGCCCGTGGGCGTGACGACGAAGCCGAAATTGGCGTTGAGGCCGTCGTTGTCGGCGCTGCGCTGGCCCAGCGGGCCGATCAGGGCGTAGACGTTGTCGACGACCTTCTCGGCCCTGGGGCTGGTAAGCGGCGCGTGCAGACAACGGCCAGCAGGCCCGCGCGACAGCAATGCAGAATCAATAGCGGTGCATTTCAACATGTTCTTTCCTTATTGATCAAGTTGCCGCGCGGCCCGCTTTCATACCAGCCCTTGCTGCGGTTGACGATCTTCACCACCAGCAGCATCACCGGCACCTCGATCAGCACGCCGACCACCGTGGCCAGCGCCGCGCCCGACTGGAAGCCGAACAGCGCGATCGCCGCCGCCACCGCCAGTTCGAAGAAGTTGGACGCGCCGATCAGCGCCGACGGGCAGGCCACGCTGTGCTTCTCGCCTACCTTGCGGTTGAGCCAGTAGGCCAGTCCCGAATTGAAGAACACCTGGATCAGGATCGGCACGGCCAGCAGCGCAATGATCAGCGGCTGCGCGATGATCGCCTCGCCCTGGAAGGCGAACAGCAGCACCAGCGTGGCGAGCAGCGCCAGGATGGAGGCATGGCCGAGTTGCGCCATCGCCGCATCGAACGCCGCCTGCCCGCGCTTGAGCAGCAGCTTGCGCCACAGCTGCGCCAGGATCACCGGGATGACGATGTACAGCACCACCGAGGTGAACAGCGTGTCCCACGGCACCACGATCGCCGACAGGCCGAGCAGCAGGCCGACGATGGGCGCGAAGGCGAAGATCATGATGGTGTCGTTCAGCGCCACCTGCGACAGCGTGAAATACGGGTCGCCGCCGGTCAGCCGGCTCCACACGAACACCATCGCGGTGCACGGCGCGGCGGCCAGCAGGATCAGGCCGGCGACGTAGCTGTCGAGCTGTTCCGCCGGCAGATACGGCGCGAACCAGTGGCGGATGAACAGCCACGCCAGCAGCGCCATCGAGAACGGCTTCACCGCCCAGTTGACGAACAGCGTGACGCCGATGCCCTTCCAGTGCGCCTTCACCTGATGCAGCGCGCCGAAGTCGATCTTCATCAGCATCGGGATGATCATCACCCAGATCAGCAGGCCGACCGGAATGTTCACCTGCGCCACTTCCATGCGCCCCAGCGCCTGGAACGGCGCTGGCAGCAGCTGCCCCAGCAGCACGCCGGCGACGATGCACAGCGCCACCCACAGCGTGAGCCAGCGCTCGAACACGCTCATCGGCGCGCCCGCGGCGCGCTTGGCGGTGGCCTCGCACTGTGCGCTCATTGCCACGCCGTTCCGCGGCATGCCGCTGCCGATTCGCGCACGGCCTGTTGCAGCTTCATGCCATCCAGCGTCTGCGAACGGCAAGCTGACGAACATGGAAATGCGGCGCTGCATCTGGTTCATCGCATCGACAAAGGCGCGGCGCTTGGCGTCATCGCTGCCCTCTACCGCGGCCGGGTCGGGGATGCCCCAGTGTGCGGTCATCGGTTGCCCCGGCCACACCGGACAGACTTCGCCCGCCGCGTTGTCGCACACCGTGATGACGAAATCGAGTTGCGGTGCATCGGGCTGCGCAAACTCGTCCCATGACTTGCTGCGCAGATCGGCGGTCGCGAAAATGGTTCTTCTCCAGCAACTCGAGCGCAAACGGATTGACCTGGCCGGCCGGATGGCTTCCCGCGCTGAACGCACGGAAGCGTCCTTTGCCCATGTCGTTCAACAGCGACTCGGCCAGAATCGAGCGTGCCGAATTGCCGGTACACAGGAAACAGCACGTTGAAGATGCGGTTCAGCCATGACAGGGTCTCCGTTTCAGGCAGCGGCCTGCAGGCCGAACTTCTCGCGTACCGCGGCAACCAGACGGGTGCGGATGTCGTCGCGCACCGTAATGAAGCTCTCCAGCGGCTCGCCGTGCGGATCGTGGAACGGCAGGTGGATGGCCGGGATCGGCTTCGGGAAGATCGGGACAGGCTTCCTTCGCGTTGTCGCACACCGTCACCACCAGATCGATGTCCTCGTTCATCACCGCGTCGATGTCCTTCGGATGCAGGCCGTCGGTCGGCAGGCCCGCCTGCTGCAGCGCCGCAATCGCGCCGTCGGCCACCTTGGGCTGCGGCCGGGTGCCGGCCGACAGCGCGCGCACCTGGCCGGCCAGATCATGATTCAGCAGCACTTCGGCCATCTGCGAACGGCAGGAATTGCCGGTGCACAGCACCAGCACGGTGTATTTTTTTTCAGCCACGGGAAATCCTTGCTTGGAATTGACAGAAATCAGCAACAGCCGCCGGCGGCCGGTTTGGCCTTGACCGGGATGCAGCCGGAGATTTTGGCCACCGCCGGTTCGGGCACGCAGCAGCCGCTCGCCGCCTGTCCGCCGAACACCGGAACGCTGTCCAGCGTGTGATAGGTTTCCCAGGCGATGCCGGTGGGATCGGTCGCCCAGTACTTGTCCGACTTGGCGTAGCAGCAGGCGGTACCCATTTCCTCCACCACCTCGGCTTCCAGCTTTTCCAGGCGGCCGCTCATTTCGGCCAGTTCGTCGGCGTTCTCGACCTGCACGCCCAGATGGTTCAGGCCGGGCGTCGCGCCGCGCGCGGAGATCGCGAAGTTCACGCGAGGGTCGTCGAGCATCCATTTCGCATAATCGGTTTTCAGTACGGTGGGTTCACTGGCAAACATGGTCGAATAGAAGCGGACGCTGGCGGCGAGATCGTCGACCGCAACGTGTACGTGCAGGCGTTTCATGTGGACTCCTTTTCGTGGCGCTGGATTTTTCAGGTTCGCACGCCGGGGTGCAGACCGGCGAACAGGGATTGCCGCCGCAGCAGTTTTCGGTCAGAAAACCGAGCAGCGCGTTCATGGTGGTGAAATTTGCGGTGTAGATGACGAAGCGGCCCGCCTGCTGCGAATCCACCATGCCCGCGTGCGACAGTTCCTTAAGGTGGAAGGACAGCGAGGACGGCGGGATACCGGTCAGCTCGCTGATCTTGCCGGCCGCGAGTCCGGCAGGACCGGCCTGGACCAGCACGCGGAAGATCGCCAGGCGGGAATCCTGGGCCAGTGCGGACAAGGCGGATACGGCGTCATTTGTTTCCATGTTTCGAATATTATTGAAATATTGAAACAAGGTCAAGTCGTATCGCCGCCCCCCACTGCCCGTGGCAGAAACTACCCCGGAGTCACCGGATTCGTTTCAGCAACTCCCAGACAGGCAGGGCCGCGAAGCCTCCTATCACACCGGCGAGATAGGCCGGCATCGCAAAATCCAGCAGATGGAACCACAGGCGGCCCGCCACGAAGCTGAACGCCAGCATGACGATGAGGACAATCAGCAAGCGATGCCACAGCTTCATCGTTTTTCCTCATAGGTGAGGGCAAGTCGTACGGGTAGCACTGCGCGGAATGACCCGGCAGAGTTGCGGTGCGACGGCTCACCGTAAATTCAACGCGGCCGGATCCTCAATTCAGCGTGAAGGCGGGCGGCGCGAATTCCAGAACGACCATGCCCAGTTGCTGATTCAGTCCAAGAATGGGAATGCTGGCTCGCAGGATGCCACCCGTATCGCGCAAGATCTGGATTTCCCGGGCTTGCACGGGCAGGTCTGGATACAGGCTGGAAAAATCCGCAGTCAGTTTCTTGCGATCGCTCGCAACGATTACCTTGCCGTCAGGACTGGCGAGTACCGCCGACCGAAACTCCTCCATCTGCACGAGTTCGGTGAAATACTGGTCGATCTGGTCCAGATTCGCGGCCATGAGATCCCGGCGGACCGACCAGGCAAAGGGCACGCTGAAGCGACGCAGCGATGCCTCGGCATGGCGCATATCAAGTTGGCGTGCCTGCTCGATCAGGTCAGTGCGGTCCTCGGCCTGTCGTGCCTGAAGCTGAGCCAGTTGGCCTTCCACGGCACTCACGGCAGCCACCTTCCAGACGTACATTCCTGCGGCGACCGCGACCAGAGCGATCGCGACACCCAGCATGATCTTGCGCGAACGGTTCAAGCCAGACGGTTCTGCGGACGAGGAGGCTTCTGTGTCGTTCATCTCATCTTGCTCTATTAGGGCCCGTTCTAGCGGACCAGGGTGGACAAGGGCATGCCGGCGGCAGCCGAATCCGCATTCTGCATCTTCTGGATGAGCAGAGCCAGATCCTCGTGCAAACGCTCCAGCACGCTCGCTGGCAGATTATCCAGCGCATGCGGCACCAGGCCGACAAGCGGCTGGGGCGCACGTTCCAGCACGGCCTGCCCCTTTGCCGTCAGATGCAGGTTGACCATGCGCCGGTCATTCTTGCTGCGCCTGCGCTGCACCAGACCTACCCGCGCCAGTTTGTCCAGCATGTTGCTGACCGTGGAGACATGCACCGACAGCGTTGAACTCAAGCACGACACGGTGATGCCCGGTTGCTCGGCGATCGCCGACAGTATCCAGACCTGTGCACCCGAAATGCCGCAAGTTTGCTCCAAGGCACGAAAATGCTGGCGTACCGCGCCGATGATGACTCGAAATTGCTTCAGAGTATCCCGGGCAAGCGGGGTGGTCATCAGCCGTTCCTCCATATTTCATTGTGTTGTTGCATATGATGACGCGGCACATGCATGCGAATTCCCCAACGCCAGACAGCGCCTGCATCTGGGTCAAGGTGTGCCTTGAGTCACCGATTGCGCGATGGCCAGGCGGGCGGAACCATCCAGCAATTTTACTTTTGTTGGATACTATTTGCCATGATAGCATCAGGGCATACTAATGATTCAGCTTCAAGCTATCGGAATACGCAAAGTCCGGATCCGGAGCTTGGCCAAAAGCTGCCCCCCACAATCGAGAAGGAGCATCAACATGGATTTGAGCGTGTTCTCCACTGCAATACAAAATGCCCTGGGAGCCCATTTGCCCGGCATTCTTGGCGCGATCGGCGTACTGGTGGTCGGTTACCTGCTGGCCTTGCTGGCCCGCACAGCCGTGCGCAAGGTGTTATCCCTCGCCCGGGTGAACAGCCATGTCAGCAATTCTGTCGGCAAGCCCATGGACATAGAAGGCGGAGTCTCGCTGGGCGTATTCTGGCTGGTGCTGCTGGCGACCCTGTTGGGGGTGTTCAACACTCTCGATCTGGATCAGCTTTCAGGACCATTCGCGGAAATGATGGCCCAGATCATGACCTATCTGCCGCATTTGCTGGCGGGTGGGTTGCTGCTACTGGTGGCCTGGCTGGCTGCCAGCATGGTCAAGGTGATTGCCAACCGCGCGCTGAAAGCCACGCAATGGGATGAAAAGCTCGTCGAGCATGCCGGCATGTCGCCTCTGGGCGAAAACGTCGGCAACGTGCTTTTCTGGCTGGTCATCCTGATGTTCCTGCCGGCGGTGCTAGGCGTGTTCCAACTCGAAGGCATGCTGGACCCGGTGCGCAACATGGTCGACGAAACCCTCGCAATGCTACCCAACATATTCGCCTCGGGCGTGATTCTGCTGGCCGGCTGGCTGGTCGCCAAGATCCTGCGCGGACTGGTCTCCAATCTACTGGCCGCGGTGGGCGCCGACAACCTGGGCGAGACGGCAGGGCTGAAGGATCGCCTCGAGCTTTCGAAGCTGGTTGGCATTTTGGTGTTCATTCTGGTCTTTGTCCCTGCCCTGATCGCGGCACTGGATGCGCTCCAGATCACCGCGATTTCCGGTCCGGCCACCGACATGCTGGGCATGATGATGCTGGCATTGCCCAATATTTTTGCCGCAGTTCTGATCCTGTTTGTCACCTGGTATGTGGCGCGCTTCGCGGCTGGGCTGCTCGGAGGCCTGCTGACCAACATCGGCCTCAACAATCTGCCTGCCAAGATGGGGCTTGAGCATGTATTTTCGGATAGTTTCAAAGCATCCGATCTGATCACGCGGCTGATGGTCTTTTTCGCCATGCTGTTCGCCACGGTTGAAGCGGCGCATCGTCTGGATTTCACCCAGGCCGAGACCCTGGTCAGCATGTTCATCCAGTTTGGTAGCAACATCCTGCTCGGTGTGGTCATCCTGCTGGTGGGGTTCTGGCTGGCCAATCTGGCACATCGGGCCATCCTCCGCGCAAGCGGCAGCGAGGCGGTCGGCATGGCCGGTATCGCACGCTACGCCATTCTAGGCCTGGTGCTCGCCATGGGCCTGTCTGCAATGGGCGTCGCCGACGACATCGTCAACATGGCCTTCGCTCTGGTGTTCGGTGCGGTAGCCGTTGCCGTCGCCCTGTCCTTTGGTCTGGGTGGCCGGGAAGCTGCCGGCAAGCAGATGGAACACTGGCTGGCCAAGCTGCGCCAGGACAAACAAGACTAACGGTTATCTCGCCACGTTACGCCAGCCTCGGGGTTACGAGGCTGGCGTTCTCCATTGCTGTTTCGACAGCGCGCTCGATATTGATTGAACCCGAAGGACCCCTTGCATGAAAAGAACACCGATTCTGTTTTTGTCGTTGTTTGCCATAGGTGGCTGCACCCATCTCGGACCGAGCAGCATCGAGGGCAATCGCCTTGACTACAACATGGCCATTCAACAGACCAATGATCAGGAGTTGCTGCTGAATCTGGTCCGCCTGAAATACCGCGATCGCATCTATTTCATGAATGTCGAGCGTGTCATTTCGTTGATCGAGTTCAACCGCGGGGTTGCCGCCAGTGCAAACTTCCCGCCTGAAGTTAATCCCACCGTCAACATCGGTCCGTTCGCCGCCGCCTACAATGAAAAGCCTTCGATCTTTTACACGCCGCTGGTAGGCGACAAGTTCGTCCGCCAGATGCTGACCCCGATCGGGTTGGAGACCATACTGATGCTCACCCGATCCGGCTGGTCGAGCGAACGCGTCCTGCTGCAGACGGTTCAAACCATGAATGGCCTCAAGAACGCACCCTCGGCATCCGGCCCAACGCCAGAATACGAGCCGGAGTTCCGAGAGTTTCGCGAGGCCGTGCAAATATTGCGTTCACTCCAGGTCCGCGGGCTGATCGGCTTTGGTCGCAGCCCCGAGGAGAGCAAAGAATACGAGTTGCGCATCGATGAGCAGGCCACCAACGATGCAGACGTCATCCGCTTTCGCGAACTGCTGAACCTAAATCCCGCGCTCACCCGCTATCGCGTATTGATCGGCTTCAATGCGCCTGACAACAAAAGCATTGCCATCACGACCCGCGCCATGACGGCCGTGTTGTATTACCTCTCCCAAAGCGTGCGTCCTCCCCAAGCTGACGAAGAAGCAGGCCGGGTGACACGTACCCGAACCGCAACGGGCGAGTACTTCGACTGGGGCGACATGTTTGATGGCGTGCTGCGTATCGAGTCGGCACCGTCTCGACCTGAAAACGCTGCCGTATCGGTACCCTATCGGGGAAACTGGTTCTACATCCGGGATGAGGACCTGCAGAGCAAGACCACCTTCTCGCTACTGTCGCAGATCATGACCTTGCAATCAGGTCCTGCCGTAGCGGCTGATGCGGCACTTTCATTCTCGGTTGGCGGCAGTTAGCGAAATATCGCTGTATCCGGAGCCTCCACGTTCGGGCGACTCATCCGGATATCCGCAGGAATTCCTGTCTTACGAATCGGGGGCGTGGGCCGGTGCGGCCTGACCCAGCAGACTCAGCGCCACCGCTTCCGCCACCCTGATGCCATCCACCCCGGCCGACAGAATGCCGCCCGCATAGCCCGCGCCCTCGCCAGCCGGGTACAGGCCCTTGACATTGAGGCTCTGGCAATCGTCGCCGCGCGTGATGCGCAGCGGCGACGAGGTGCGCGTCTCGACGCCGGTCAGCACCGCGTCCTTCATGGCAAAGCCCTTGATCTGCTGGTCGAACGCCGGCAGCGCCTCGCGGATCGCCTCGATGGCGTAATCCGGCAGGGCGGATGGCGAGATCGGTCAGGTGCACGCCGGGCTTGTACGAGGGCTCGACGCTGCCGAGCTGGGTGGAAGGCCTGCCCGTCGATGAAAGTCGCCGACCAGTTGCGCCGGCGCGTCGTAATTGCCGCCGCCCAGCTCGAACGCGTGCGCTTCCAGTTTCCGCTGCAATTCGATGCCGGCCAGCGGATCGCCGCCGGGATAATCCGCGGGCGTGATGCCCACCACGATGCCGGCGTTGGCGTTGCGCTCGTTGCGCGAATACTGGCTCATGCCGTTGGTGACCACGCAGTTCGGCTCGGAGGTCGCCGCCACCACGGTGCCGCCGGGGCACATGCAGAAGCTGTAGACCGAGCGGCCATTCTTGGCGTGATGCACCAGCTTGTAGTCCGCCGCGCCCAGCAGCGGATTGCCGGCATTCGGCCCCAGCCGTGCGCGGTCGATCAGCGACTGCGGATGCTCGATGCGAAAGCCGATGGAGAACGGCTTGGCTTCCATATACACGCCGCGCGCGTGCAGCATCTCGAAGGTGTCGCGCGCGCTGTGGCCGAGCGCGAGGATGACGTGATCGCTGCGCAAGCGTCTCGCCGCTGGCCAGCGTCACGCCGCGGATATGACCCGTCCTCGATCAGCACGTCGGTGACGCGCTGCTCGAAGCGGATTTCGCCGCCCAGTGCCTCGATCTCGTGGCGCATGGTCTCGACCATGCCGACCAGGCGGAAGGTGCCGATATGCGGTTTCGACACGTACAGAATTTCTTCCGGTGCGCCGGCCTTCACGAACTCGGTCAGCACCTTGCGCCCGAGATGCTTCGGGTCCTTGATCTGGCTGTAGAGCTTGCCGTCGGAAAACGTGCCCGCGCCACCCTCGCCGAACTGCACGTTGGATTCCGGATTGAGCACGTGCTTGCGCCACAGCCCCCAGGTGTCCTGGGTGCGTTCGCGCACCGCCTTGCCGCGCTCCAGCACGATCGGCTTGAAGCCCATCTGCGCCAGCACCAGCGCGGCGAAGATGCCGCAGGGGCCGAAGCCGACGACGATCGGGCGCTCGGTCAGGTTCTCCGGTGCGTGGCCGACGAAGCGATAGGCCATGTCCGGCGTCGGCGCGAGGTGGCGGTCGTTGCGGAATTTCTTCAGCAGCGCCGCCTCGTTTCTCACCTCGACATCGACCGCATAGATCAGCAGCATCGCGTGTTTCTTGCGCGCATCGTAGCTGCGCTTGAAAATGCTGAAGCTCGACGAGTTCGTCGTCCGCCAGTTCCAGGCGCTTGCAGGATCGCCGCGCGCAGGGCCTCAGGCGGGTGGTCGAGCGGAAGTTTGAGTTCAGTCAGTCGCAGCATGTTGTTCAGTATTCAGATAATTCAACGCGCCCTGCCCCGCCACGCGTCCGCTGGCAAAACAGGCCGTCAGCAGATAGCCGCCGGTGGGCGCTTCCCAGTCGAGCATCTCGCCGGCGCAGAACACGCCGGGCAACGTCGCGCAGCATCAGGTGTGTCGTCGAGCGCGTCGAAGCGCACGCCGCCGGCGCTGCTGATCGCCTCGTCGAGCGGTCGCGGCGCGACGAGCGTGAACGGCAGCGATTTTATCGCGTGGGCGAGTGTCGATCGGATCGTTCAATTGCTCCTGCCGACAACAACTTCGCGCAGCAGCGCCATTTTCACGCCCTTGATTCCGGCACGGCTTTGCAGATGGCTGGACAGCGAACGCGAACCGCGCGGGTGGGCGACTTCGGCGATGACCCGTTCCAGTGACTTGTCCGGCGCCAGATCGAGTTCAAGCGTGACCGAGCCCTGCGCCGCGATCGTGTCGCGCAGCGGCGCCGACAGCGCATACACCAGGCTGCCCTCGATGCCGCTGTCGGACAGCATCAGCTCGCCTTTGCGCTCATGCACGTTGTCCGGCCGCATCGGTGAATCGCAGCGCCACGGTTTTCAGCGGCTGCCCGGCGAAGCGGCTGCGCAGGTGCTCGCTCCAGCCGCCTGCCACATCGAAGCCGCAATTCGACGGCAGCAAGGGCGCGACATCGACACCACGCTCGCGCCAGCAAGCGGCACCCACGCACCATCCGATCCCAGCTTCGCCCAACTGCCGCCGCCGAGCGCCAGCACCACCGCGTCCGCATTGACAAGCTGTTCACCACCGGGCGCGGCAAAGCGCAGGTGGCCGTCATCCGTCCAGCCCAGCCAGCGATGGCGCGCATGAAACTCGCACGCCGGCTTCGCGCAGACGATGCAGCCACGCACGCAGCAGCGGCGCAGCCTTCATGCTCCTTGGGAAACACACGACCGGACGAGCCGACGAAGGTCTCGATCCCCAGCCCGTGGATCCACTCACGCAGGACAGCGGGGGTGAAGGCGTCGAGCAGCGGCTTGACTGCTGCTGCACTGCGCGCCGTAGCGCGACAGAAAGGCGTCAACGGCTCGGAATGGGTGATGTTCATGCCGCCCACGCCGGCCAGCAGGAATTTGCGGCCGACCGAAGGCATGGCGTCGTAGAGATCGACCTGAATGCCGCCCTGCGACAGCACTTCGGCCGCCATCAGGCCGGCGGGGCCGCCGCCGATTACTGCGATGGTCTTCATGTGACGCGAGGGCCAAGGGAGCCCGCTCTGTGAATGCTTTGAAATGCTACAGCCCGCGTGTCGCGGGCAGCCCTTTTCGTCGGGTCGATCCCCGCTACGCGGGTCCCCTCGCCCAACGCCTCAAAGGGCTTACTCTCACTCGATTATCAATGAACCTTGAAAAACCAGTAACAGCACGGGTTTTGAGAGGGTCGCAAATGACAATACCATGAAAAAAACCATGCTCAGATAAATCTGCTCCACAAAGTTTGATGCACCGTCATCCGCTACGCCTCATGAAATGTCCGGGCTAGGCGCTTAAGACCGATACCAGCATCAGGTTGGGTGTTTGTTACGCAAATGTCGAGTAAAGACGCTCAAGTGTCCAATACGCCGCGATGATTCCTATGCTGTAGGCCGAGGTCAGGACGGCCCTTCGCGGTACCTCGAGAAATTTTCGCAGCAGCGCCGCCGCCGCAAGTATGAGTGCCACGAACATCAACTGGCCGATCTCGACACCCAGGTTGAAGCTAAATAGCGCCAACGGAATGTCGCCCTGCGGCAAACCCAGATTCTTCAGCGCGCTCGCAAATCCGAATCCGTGCAGCAAACCAAATGCAAAGGCCACGACCCACGGCGCCGAAATGGTCAGGCTGGTTTGTCCCCGTTCCATCGCGATGATCTCGGCGGAAACCAGGACGATGCTGAAAGCAATCATGATTTCAACCGGCCCCGATGGGCAGCGATACCCAGCCCAACGTCGCGAAGGTGAGCGTAATCGAGTGGGCAACGGTGAAGGCGGTTATGGTGAGAATCAGGGTACGCGTGCTGCGCACAATCAGCATCAGCGCCAGTACGAACAGAAGGTGGTCGAAACCGAACAGGATGTGTTCAATTCCCTCGACCACAAACAACGTGACAACCTGAAAGAAGCCTTGTCGGGGCTGAACTTCAACCCACGCTTGAGAGGGGCGTACCATCGTGGTCGTGACCGTTCCGTCCTCCAGCTTCACACGAACCATCACATCGGTGATGGATGCCTGAAGTCCGACGAAGTTTATTCGCTGACCAACCAGGCCATCGGGCGCTTCGATGATGCTTCGCTCGACCACGGAGTCGGGCAATACCTGCTCGGCGGGGCCAGTTACTATCTGGATGCCGTCGGAAAACCGCAGAATGACGGGCAATCGTAATCCTGACAGGAGCGGGGTACGCCAGAGCACGCTGTAGCGTGCATCCCCGATCTGGTCGATCTGCAGGTAGGCGGGCCTGACCTCATGCGCCGAAACACTGGTGGGCACAACCAGAATCGAAATCAACAGGACAAGCAACAACCTCGTACCTGCAAGGCAGGATCGAAAGGTGCAACTCATTGCGGAATAATTTCCGGCGAATAGACGGGTGCCTGGCTCAGTGCCGAGAAGATTGCTCATGTCGATAGTTTCAAGGGAAGGCACAACTACCGTGTAGCGGGCACGCATCTCTTCAAGGGCCATGCGCTTGATCTCGGCGTACCGGGCATCGGACCATGCCGACTTCACATCCGCCTGGACCTCATCGAAGCTGGGTATGCGACCGGGCTCCAACGTATCTATCCATACCAGATGCCAGCCGAAACCAGACTGCACTGGGCCACGCCAGCCACCGGGTTCAAGCGTGAATAACCCCGAGGAGAAGCCCGGACCAAACTCCTTCAGGATCAGATCGGGCGTACTGTTGCTGTAATAGCTTCGCAACATGAAAGGGTCGGCCAGTGCATCAATTTCTGGTGAATCGGCCGCTTTTCCGGCAATGGCTTTAAACACCGCCGCGGCATCGCTGCGTGCGGCGATGCCGCGCTTGTCCGGAGAAAAATAGAGGTGTCTGAAGCTGATGCGCGGAGGAATTGCAAATTCATCCGAGTGTGCGGAATACCACTCGGTCAATTCCGCTCTGTCCGGCACCTGCATGGCTGCAATGTCGGCGGCCAGGAAATCCATCTTCTGTGCCACTCTACGTTTGATGATCTCGTCGTTGCGATCAAGGCCAAGCGCCAGCCCTTCGCGAAACAGGACTTCCTCCGCGACCCTTTGATCGATCAGGCTTTGCATTTGTTCCTGAGTGGGCAGCGGTCGCCCCTGCGCGACCCAGCCAATCGCAATCTGGCGTATTTCGTTTGCGCTGATCACGATCGATTGTTCGTTGCCGGCCACCGGCTCCTCGATGAAAGCCCAGTACGCGCCAAACACCAGCGCTCCAACGGCAAAGAAATGAACGAGAGGTTCGCCAAGCAGCCTGCGCCACATTCGCTTCGAATGCCCTGTCATCGTTGAAGCTTGGTCTGTTTCAACCCCGGCCATTACTCTGGGGTAGATTCATTTATTTGGCGCTACCTTCAACTCGTAGTTTGCGTGACCAAACTCATTACTGCGGGCTGCTACGTACTTGTTGCCAAAGTGATAGACCGTCAACTCGAAGGGTGTGTGTTCGACAGTCGTCACAATATGGCCGTCCTTGATTTCGTAACTGGCTGACGAACTGGTAACGCTGTGCGTGTCGTTGTCGATTTCGGAATCGATCCGTTTGCCGTTTTCACCGAACAACACACTCGTTGTTTTTCCGGTCACCGTGTTGCGAACGGCCAGGTTCTTTCCAACGACTAGCGACTTGAGATCGTCGTCACCGAGCGGCTTCGCTCCGCCCTTGAGCAGATCGGCAACCGTCAATCCACGTTTGACCTTGGCTGCCTCAGCCTTGGTCGGGGTGTACCAGATCGGCGTGCTCCACGCGCGCTCCTGGATCGTGGCCGCTACACTGCCGGGAGGAATCACACCAAGCTTTTTCGCATCAAAGGTGCTCCAGCGCGGGGTCGGTATCTGCAATGCGCGCGCGTAGTAAAAGGCATGCTGATTCGCATCGAATTCCGGGTCGGTCCATACGGTCTTCAGCTCCACCGCGCCAATGTCGTTGGTGTAGGAGGCATCCCTGATATTAACCGTATTGCCGACGGGCGGAAGCTTGCCGGTGACCCTGTCGAGTTTGCGATTGCCGGACCAGACGACGTCAAAGATCTTCTCGAAGATCTGACCGTCCTTGGTCCAGCCTTTGACGATCTGGATGCGATCGAGGTTGCCGTCGACCGGATCCTTCAACGCCCAGACGATGAATGACGGCGACTTGCCGTTCGCCCGGCTCAGGTCACCCCCCATGGGGACGCCTCCCGCATAAGCGCGCTTCACCCAGTCTGACTTCGACAGCATGCCCTTGTCGTATCCCCAGCCGCCGAACATGCGAATTTTGAGCCGTACGCCGCTGGTGCCGAACACTTCCCGGCGCTGCATCGCGGCGTAGATGGATTCGCGCGTGTTTTCTTCTGCCCAGACGCCGCCCAGCCCGGATGTGCCGGTTTCCAGAACGGTCATGCCGGATGCCACTTTGCCGGATAGCCGAACCTCGGGCGTGGGGTCGATCATGGCGTGATCACCGAAGTAGTCGGATTGGGAATAGTTGGTCGCGGTGTTGTGCGAGTCGCCGGCACCCACAACGCCCATCTTGTAGGGGTTGTAGCCACTGGCAGCCTGCATGGCCAAGCCGTTCTGAAAGGCCTGGCGAATGTAGCTTCCGTTAGGCTTCGAAAAACTGTTGTCGATGCCGATCAGGTAATTCATCAGCTCGAAACCGGCGAATTCGTCGTTTGGCGACAGCGCCGGAGTGGTTTCGGACGTGCCCTTGACCTGCTTGATTTCGGTCAATGGCTCGTTCTTCATGCGCTCCTGCGCCCAGGCCGCATCAATCGGCTTGCCCTTGCTATCAAGTTCGATCGGAAACATGAGTCCATTGGACAGGTTGGCGTTGTGCGATATCGCCAGCAGTACGGTGCCCTTCTTGCGTTGCTGATCCATCCAGTTCCACAGGTCTTCGGGATGATCCGAGTCGAGCGCGCTGAATGGCTGCGCGGGAAGACCTTTGCAGCTCTTGAAGAACACGTTTCGATGCATGTTCTGGTTCTGCGGCATCGAGGTCCACTCATACGCACAGAACGTCGTGAATTCACCGGGTTTATTGTACTTTTCAGCGATCTCGGTATTGTTCTGCCAGACAGTTTCGACGATTTTCGGGTCGAGCAAGGCCTCGATCGGCTTGTTATCGGCAAGGCTCGCAGCCAGTCGTTGGAAAATCTGGATAGCTGTGTTGTCTTTCGACGGTCTCAACGTGGCGGCTACAGGCAACTTGTAGACGGGCGAACTCGGGTCGTACACCAGGTTCATGACGCGCGTATATTCCGAATGATCCGTCACCCCCTGGAAATCCAGTGGCGTCTTGATCTTCACGTCATACCCGGCGGGATGCTTGATCGTCTTGCCCATCGAGTATTCGTAGGCTTCAGCCGGCCCGGTCACCTTGTTGCCCATGAGGTAGGCGTCCAGCGACCAGCTGGTGTGCTGGTGGCCCCTCGCCCAACGGCTCAAAACGTTACTCCCACTCAATCGTCGCCGGCGGCTTGCCGCTGATGTCGTAGACGACGCGGTTGATGCCGCGCACTTCGTTGATGATGCGGTTGGAGACCTTGCCCAGCAGGGTGTACGGCAGTTCGGCCCAGTGGGCGGTCATGAAATCGCTGGTGACGACGGCGCGCAGCGCAACGACGTAATCGTAGGTGCGGCCATCGCCCATCACGCCGACCGACTTGACCGGCAGGAACACGGCGAAGGCCTGGCTGGTTTTCTCGTACCAGCCGGAGGTGCGCAGTTCCTCGATGAAGATGGCGTCGGCCAGGCGCAGCAGGTCGGCGTATTCGCGCTTCACTTCGCCGAGGATGCGCACGCCCAGACCGGGGCCGGGGAAGGGATGGCGGTAGACCATGTCGTGCGGCAGGCCCAGCGCGACGCCCAGTTCGCGCACTTCGTCCTTGAACAGTTCGCGCAGCGGCTCCAGCAGCTTCAGGTGCAGCGTGTCGGGCAGGCCGCCGACGTTGTGGTGGCTCTTGATGGTGTGCGCCTTCTTGGTCTTGGCGCTGGCCGATTCGATCACGTCGGGATAGATCGTGCCCTGCGCCAGCCACTTGGCGTTCGGCAGTTTCTCGGCTTCTTCCTGGAACACGTGGACGAATTCGCGGCCGATGATCTTGCGCTTCTGCTCGGGATCGGACACGCCGGCCAGCGCATCCATGAAGCGGTCGCGCGCATCGACATGGATGACCTTGACGCCGAGGTTGTCGGCGAAGGTCTGCATCACCTGCTCGGCCTCGTTCAGCCGCAGCAGGCCGTTGTCGACGAACACGCAGGTGAGCTGCGGCGCCGATGGCGCGGTGCAGCAGCGCGGCGACCACCGAGGAATCGACGCCGCCGGACAGACCCAGAATCACTTCGTCGCTGCCGACTTCCGAGCGCACGCGGCCGATGGCCTCGTCGACGTAATCGGGCATGTTCCAGTCGCCCGCGCAGCCGCACAGGTCGCGCACGAAGCGGTTGAGGATGGTCTTGCCCTGCAGCGTGTGGGTGACTTCGGGATGGAACTGCACGCCGTAGAACCTGCGCGTCCTCGTCGGCCATCGCGGCGATCGGCGTGGCGGCGTTGGAGGCCATCAGCTTGAAGCCGGGCGGCAGCTCGGTGACCTTGTCGCCGTGGCTCATCCAGACGTCGAGCAGGCCGTGGCCTTCGTCGTTGACGCGGTCCTGGATGTCGCGCAGCAGCGCCGTGTGGCCGTGCGCGCGGATTTCGGCATAGCCGAATTCGCGCTTGGCTGGCATTTTCCACCTTGCCGCCCAGCTGCGCCGCCATGGTCTGCATGCCGTAGCAAATCCCCAGCACCGGCACGCCCAGTTCGAACACGACCTGCGGTGCGCGCGGCGTTTCGTCCTCGTACACCGAATTCGGCCCGCCGGAGAGGATGATGCCGGCCGGTGCGAAGTCGCGGACGAACTGCTCGGTCACGTCGTTGGGATGCAGTTCGCAGTACACGCCCGCTTCGCGCACGCGGCGCGCAATCAGCTGGGTGTACTGGGAACCGAAATCGAGGATGAGGATTTTCTGGTGCATGTTTTGAGGGAACAGGTCGACTGGACAGGGGAAGTGGCGAGCCGGGGCCGGAAAAAAGAAAGCCACGCGCGGCGTGACTTCCTTTCGGTTCGAGCCCGATTACCCGGCCGTCATTCGAGGCGATAATTCGGTGCTTCCTTGGTGATCTGCACGTCGTGCACGTGCGATTCGCGCACGCCGGCCGACGTGATTTCGACGAATTCGGCCTTGGCATGCATGTCGGTGATGTTGGCCACGCCGAGATAGCCCATGCTGGAGCGCAGGCCGCCCATCAACTGGTGGATCACGCCGAGCGCGCTGCCCTTGTAGGGCACGCGGCCTTCGATGCCTTCGGGCACGAGTTTCTCGGCGCTCTTCTCGTTGTCCTGGAAGTAGCGATCGCTGGAACCCTGCTGCATCGCACCGAGCGAACCCATGCCGCGATAGGACTTGTACGAGCGCCCCTGGAACAGTTCGACTTCGCCCGGCGCTTCTTCGGTACCGGCCAAGCAGGCCACCGAGCATCACGCAACTGGCACCGGCCGCGATCGCCTTGGCGATATCGCCGGAATAGCGGATGCCGCCGTCGGCAATCACGCCGACGCCGCTGCCCGCCAGCGCTGCGGCCACGTTGGCCACGGCGGTGATCTGCGGCACGCCGACGCCCGCGACCATGCGCGTGGTGCAGATGGAACCCGGGCCGATGCCGACCTTGACCGCATCGGCGCCATGCTCGACCAGCGCCGCGGCGGCAGCTGCGGTGGCGATATTGCCGCCGATCACCTGCACGTCGGGGAAATTCTGCTTGACCCAGCGCACCCGGTCGAGCACGCCCTTGGAATGGCCGTGCGCCGTATCCACGGTGATGATGTCGACGCCGGCTGCCACCAGCGCGGCAACCCGTTCCTCGGTGCCTTCGCCGGTGCCGACGGCTGCGCCGACGCGCAGGCGGCCCATCGCATCCTTGCACGCCAGCGGGTGCTCGCTGGATTTCTGGATATCCTTGACGGTAATCAGCCCGCGCAATTCGAACGCATCGTTCACCACCAGCACGCGCTCCAGCCGGTATTTGTGCAGCAGCGCCATCGCCTCGTCGAGGTTGGCGCCTTCCTGCACCGTCACCAGCCGATCCTTCGGCGTCATGATGTTGGCCACCGGCTGATCGAGGCTGGTTTCGAAGCGCAGATCGCGGTTGGTGACGATGCCGACCACCTTGCCGCCGTCGATCACCGGCAGGCCGGAAATGCGCTTGCTGCGGGTGATTTCGAGCACCTGGCGCACCGTCATCTGCGGCGCGACGGTAATGGGATCCTTGACCACGCCGGACTCGAAGCGCTTGACCGCCGCCACCTGCGCCGCCTGCATCTCGGTGTTCATGTTCTTGTGAATGATGCCGATGCCGCCTTCCTGCGCCAGCGCAATCGCCAGGCGCGCCTCGGTCACCGTATCCATGGCGGCCGACAACAGGGGAAGATTCAGGGAGATGGTGCGGGTCAACTGCGTGGACAGGCTGACCTCGCGGGGAAGGATGGCGGAATGGGCGGGAACGAGCAGAACGTCGTCGAACGTCAGCGCTTTTTGCAGAACACGCATGGGCTTTCCTTATAGCAAAGCGGAATTATACGCGCCTGCCCTATTCCCGCACAAACAGGCAGTCGCCCAAGCAGAAGTTTGGTCGTAATCTACCAAGTTAATTGCATGCCTGATCGGTTGACTCCCACGCGTGATGCGGCTAACTTTGCGCAGCATTCAATCTGCTAGGGCGACGAGGTTCGACAGCCCGACCCCTGAACGCCATACAACTCGAGGAGATAAAACAATGTCCAAAGTTTTACTTGCACTGACTTCCGTTGCCCTGCTGGGCCTGTCTGGCTGCGCCGATACTGCAAACCAACCAGACACCGGCGGATAGCAAGCCTGCCAGCCAGTGCAAAACCGCGCATCAGCGCCGAAGCGCAGGCCGCCCTGACTGCGGCGCAGGCTGAAGTCAAGGATGCCAAGGCCAAAAACGCAGCCTGTGGACGACCGCCGACGACGCACTGAAGGATGCTGAAGCAGCCGCCGCAAAAGGCGACAGCGACACCGTGATGAAACAGGTCAAATTGGCCAGAGACCATGTCCAGAAGGGTCCCTGGCCCAGATGAACTACCCGATGATCAAAGTCGGTGATTGATTTGTCCCGCTCCAGCAATCAAGCCTTCCGGACATCTCGCCGGAAGGCTTTTGTTTTTGGGTGCGCTGGCCTTCACGGGTCTCGCTCATGCCGAGCTGTACAAGTGGACGGACGGTCAGGGCAAGGTGCATTACACGGACCAGCCGCCGACGGTGAATGCCCAGACCGTCAAGCACCCACAGTCAGGACAGGCCGAAACCACCACACAGGCCACGCAATCACTCAACGAAAAGGATCAGGCCTACCAGAAGCGCCGCAAGGAAGCCGAAGCAGGCGCGCGTCAAGGCAGAAAAGGAAGCCGAACAGGCACGCATTCAGCGTGAAAACTGCGACAAGGCACGCAACAACCTCAACACCTTGCAAAACACGTCGCGTGTTTACACCACCAATACCGCCGGTCAACGCTCCTACATGGATGATGCAGCGCGGGCCGATGCACTGGCCAGCAGCCAGAAAGCCATTTCCGACTTCTGCAAATAATTCGATCCGCAGTCTGCCCGCGGCTGCTACACGGCTTCAGGCTTCAGCGAGTCTGCGGCTTTTTCCATCGGAGCGTCGCCCCCGCCTTTCTTGGTGACTTTCCCTTCTTCCGCACGCTTGCGGCGCACTTCCTTGGGATCGGCGATCAGCGGACGATAGATTTCCACACGATCCTTGTCTCGCACCTTCTCGTCCAGTTTGACCAGTTTGCTGAAAATACCAACCTTGTTCCGGGAGAGATCGATTTCTGGGAAAGCTTCCAGCACGCCCGATGCGCGAATCGCGTCTTCCACCGTCGCGCCGTCGGCAAGCTGAACCTGCAGCAGGGGTTGCTGTTCGGGCAAGGCATAGACCACTTCCACATTGATATTGCCGCGATCGACGTTGCACTCATGCGGGATACACCTCGTCGGCGCGACGCACGAAGGCATCGACAAAGGTATTGGTGATATGACTGAACACCGGTGCCAGGATCGTTTCCAGCACCCGGCTGGAGAACACATACTGCAGACGGAATTCAATCTTGCAGGCATCATCGCCCAGCGGCAGAAACAGCCAGTCGCCTTCCAGTTCTGAAAACGGGCCTTCCTTCAACTTGATTCGCATCTCGCGTGGATGCGTCTTGGTATTTTCGGTGGTGAAGCTCTGACGGATCCCCATGTAGGCAATATGTATCGTGGCCACCGTGCGGAACGTCATCGCGTGCAATTCAACTCCGTCCCCCCGCACCAGGGCAGGAAATATGGGGTAATCCTCGACCCGGTCCACCAGTTCAAACATGCGTTCGGGGGTATGCGCCACCAGCACACTTTTTTCCACACGCGCCATCAGTACCTAAAGCCTTGTAAAATCAAGAATTGTACGCAAGCCCGTCTGCCATGAGCATCGCCGACAACAAAAAAGCCTTTCACGATTATTTCATCGAGGAAAAATTCGAGGCCGGTCTCGTGCTCGAAGGCTGGGAAGTAAAGGCCATTCGCGCCGGCCGCGTGCAACTGAAGGAAGCCTATGTCGTCGTCAAGAACGGGGCGGTTTACCTGATCGGCTGCCACATCAGCCCGCTACCCACTGCATCCACCCACATCCATCCGGACCCCACCCGCTCACGCAAACTGCTGCTGCACGCCGCGGAAATCAACAAGCTTATCGGCAAGACCGAACGTGCGGGTTTCACGCTGGTGCCGCTCGACATGCATTACCTGAAAGGTCGCATCAAGCTTGAAATCGGCCTGGCAAAAGGCAAAAAACAGCATGACAAGCGCGCAGCCGAAAAAGATCGCGAGTGGGTGCGGGAAAAGCAGCGTCTGGTTCGGGTCGCTCAAACCTGAAATGTGGCGTAGAACTGACTAATGGATGAATTAGTCCGCTTAACGGTCAGTGTTAAGCATTGTAAATTTGTCGAGATTTTGACTAAAATTGTCATTATCTCGACAGGCAAGGATATATCCCATGGCGGCACTCCCTGTTTATCAAGTTGAGTTCATTCCACTCGAGCGCCGTCTGGGTGACCGCCGAATTGCCCCACGTGACGCTGCATTACCTCCCGAAATCAAGTTAGACCGCAGAAAAACTTCAGGCCGGCGTGCTGAAGATCGTAAATCCGCAACTCTGAAAGTCGTCTAGGTTCACCGACAAGGATTCCCGGCGCTTTGCGGGTTGGCATTTGCCCGTTCGCTGCGTCAATTTGGAGCTGCCGGGTGGGAAGCTTGACCACTCTTTCCAACATCCAGTCATCCGCTAACAGGCTATCTCTCTAACTTCAGGCCAGGACGCCTTGCCTGCACCGAACAGCCTCCCAGAACGAAGGCAGGGCAGCGCTGGCCATCAACAGGTCTCCGCGCAAACTGTGCCAGAATATCGCGCCACGCTGCGGGAGTGCTTTCAACACCTTGCCGCCAATAATTTAAACGCCCCCCTGTTTGATTGACTGCTTCGCATTTCTCCAGAAAGTTGAATCCACTTGCGTGCTGCTACCGTAGAAGAACTTCATGATTTTGACGAGGTCATCGACGTCCGTTCCCCTGGCGAATTTGCAGAAGACCATTTCCCCGGGGCCATCAACCTGCCGGTGTTGAACGATGCCGAACGTGAACGCGTCGGCACCCTATACAAGCAGGTGTCGTCGTTCGATGCGAAGAAAGTCGGGGCTGCACTGGTGTCGCGCAATATCGCCCAGCAGCTTGAAGACCATTTCTCTGGCAAGCCAAAATCCTATCGCCCGCTGGTGTATTGCTGGCGCGGGGGCAGTCGCAGCGGGGCGATGACGCACATCCTGCAGAAAATCGGCTTCGGCGCAATACAACTCGACGGCGGCTACAAAGCCTATCGACGGCACGTCGTTGCCGCGCTTTCCAGCCTGCCGGCACGCCTTGCCTATCACGTCGTTTGCGGGCCTACCGGCAGCGGCAAAAGCCGCCTGCTGCAGATGTTGTCTAGTGAGGGGGCCCAGGTGCTCGACCTCGAAGAACTGGCCGCCCATCGGGGCTCACTGCTGGGGGCCCTGCCGGATCAGGCCCAGCCAACCCAGAAAAGCTTCGAAAGCGCCATCTGGTTTGCACTCGATCGCTTCGACCCGACGCGGCCCGTGTTCGTCGAATCGGAAAGCAAGAAAATCGGTGCGCTGCGCGTGCCCGACGCACTGATCGAGGCCATGCGGTCCAGTCCATGCGTGCGTCTGGAAGTACCGCTGGCAGCACGGGTCCAGTTGCTGACCGAAGACTACGTTCACTTTTTGCGTGATCCGGAAACGATCAACCGCCAGCTTGGATATCTCGCCCCGCTACGCGGCAACGACACCATCGCTGCGTGGCAGGCACTGGCCAACCAGCGGGCATGGGATCAGCTGGTTGCCGCCCTGCTCGAGCAGCATTACGACCCGGCTTATCTGAGGTCGTTGTCGAAGAACTATGCTGCCACCCCTGTCGATCAAACCTACAGCATTGAGGACTTATCCAGCCCTGGCCTGCAACGGCTGGCGCAGGTCATCATGGCCGCCGCCTAGAACAGCTTGCCGAGCACGAAGCCGACAACGATGCCGATGATGACTGCGACGGTCAGGCCGCGATAGGTCAGGACGTCTTTGGAATAGCCGCGCCGGATGGCGATGTAGGCCACCAGATAACCGATCGCATTGAGCAGCCAGATAAAACCGATCGACAGCACCTTGACGATAAGCGGGCCAACGATCGGCACCAGCGTTATCAGACCGAGCAGCCAGGCAAAGGCGTTGGAAACCAGCCCCACCGCCACCACGCTGCCCGCGATCACGCTACGGTCGACGTTGAAATGCAGGCCCAGCCACACCAGCCCGCCCATCCCGATCCACAGTGGCAGCATCACCTTCCAGTTGCGCCACCAGGGCAAGCGTTGCGAAGCATCCTCCAGGATCGTCTCGACTGCAGATGGGTCTTCGATTTGCTGTCCCATAACTACCCCAGTGCGGTGAGATCGACCTCATTGTCCGACATTGGTGGACACCAGTAACATCCACCCGTGAGCGGCCAGGTAAAGCGAAACAGGGCATCGCTGATGCCGTCATCATGCCCGGTCATGCGCCGCAGTTGTGCCTCGTACGCATCGAACGACTTGCCGAAGGCAAGAAACACCCGTCCGGCTTCGGCGCCTGCCACCCAGGGCATCGATCTGCGCACCGCGAAGGCTTCGGGCTCGAAATCCTCCGGTGCGGTGCGTTTGACATGTGCCGATTCGGGCGCATCCTCGAGTTCTTCATTGCCGTCACGATCGCGACCGATGCAGTCGTTCTGCTCAGAGCGGGACATCGCGTCAAACTTCGGAAAATCGTGCAACCAATTGCTGTACCACGGCAAAACTCGATCCGTCGATGCCTGTTCCCTTGCCATGTGACACCGCAGCTTCGATGGCATCTGCATCCTTGGGATTTTCTGTTCCATCCTCGTAGCCGGTCAGATCGCGGCTATCCCGATGAAGAAAGCTGTCGATTGCCTGTGCCAGGATGAAATCCGGATCGATCGTCGACGGAATCGCCGGCTTTGCATCGGGCAAATCCGGGAATGTGCGCAAGCCTGAAACAGGCACACAGTGGGCTTGGGAAACCTCTACGCCGAGACCGAGCACTACCGATCGACCATCACATGCTGCAGCAAGCCTACGCTGCGTATCCCCTGGACACGCAGACGACTTCAGATCAAAAAACAGGTGGCGGGCATGAGCGGGAACGGGTTCGAGGATGGCGGCTTGGGCTCTCATGACGAGCAAATCGATTCAATAATATTGGAGAAAAAACAGCAACGGCAGCCTAACTTCGGGTCACTTCAATTACATTCTGCACGTGCTGCAAACGTGCCAGCATCCGGGACAGTTGCTGCAGTTCCCTGATGCGCACAGTGAGTTGCATGTAGGCGTACTCGTCCCGGCTCTCGGTGTTCACTCGCAGCACGTCAAGCTTGTCCTTGGCGATAACATCGGAAATGTCCCGCAACAGGCCCTGACGGTCAAATGCCTTCAGCTGGATTTCCACCTCGAATGCGGCGCCGGCGTCGAGCACCCATTCGGCTGGCAACATGCGTGCGGGATTGGCACGCTTGAGCGCGGCACAGTCGGCACGATGCACGGTCAAACCGCGCCCGACCGTTGTGTAGGCCATGATGTCTTCGGGTGGCTGCGGCTTGCAACATCGCGCCAGCGTCAGCGGCACATCACCCAGCCCCGGTATGCTGACCGGGTTGCCGGACCGGGCAGCGCACACGGGGCTTTGCATTCGGGACGAGTGCGGGAGCGGGCTTGCCCGGCTCCTGTAGGGCATTGACCAGATCCCGCTGGCCGACGTCGCCGCGGCCGAGCGCAGCGAGAAACTCGTCCACCTTGGCGAACTTGAGCCGCTGCGCGAGTTTTTCCTGATTGGCTGCCACCACCCCCAGACGTTTGAGTTCCTTTTCCAGCAAGCTGCGGCCAAGGCTCACCTGCTCGCCGACGTCGCGCTGGCGAAACCATGTGCGCACCTTGGAACGTGCACGGTGGGTGGCCAGATAACCGAGTGCCGGATTGAGCCAGTCGCGGCTAGGCTCGCCTTCCTTGGCAACGACGATCTCGACCCGCTGACCATTCTCCAGCGCAGTATTCAGGGTCACCATCGCGCCGTCGACCTTGGCGCCGCGGCAACGATGTCCCAGATCGGTGTGCACCGCATAGGCAAAATCCACCGGCGTGGCGCCACGGTCGAGTGCCACCACCCTTCCCTGCGGCGTCAGCACGTAGACCTGATCGTGAAACAGTTCGGTCTTGAACTGCTCGGTGAATTCGCTGCTGTCGGCGACGTCATCCTTCCATTCCAGAATGCGCCGCAGCCAGGCAATTTTTTCCTCGTACTGCGCATCCTGCCGGCCGCCTTCCTTGTAGCGCCAGTGCGCGGCAACACCCAATTCGGCGTTGTGGTGCATGTCGAAAGTGCGGATCTGCACTTCGAGCGCGCGGTTCTCCGGCCCGATGACGGCCGTATGCAGCGAGCGGTAGTCATTGCTCTTGGGTTGTGAAATGTAGTCGTCGAACTCGCCCGGAATCGGTTGCCACAGGTTATGCACCAGGCCCAGAACGGTGTAACAGTCGATTTCGTGCCGAACCAGCACACGCACCGCGCGAATGTCGTACAACTGCTCGAAACTCAGATGCTTGCGCCGCATCTTGTTGACGATGCTGGCAATATGCTTGGGGCGGCCGCTGACTTCTGCCTCGATACCATGCAGGGCGATTTCGGCTTGCAGCCTTTCGATGATGCCCTTGATATAAGCCTCGCGGTCGGCGCGTTTTTCGTCCAGTTGGGCGGCGATGGTCTTGTAGGTGTCGGGCTCCAGATAGCGAAACGCCCAGTCTTCCATCTCCCATTTGATCTGCCACACGCCGAGCCGGTTCGCCAGTGGCGCGAACAACTCGCGTGCCTGCTGTCCCAGCGCCTCGCGCGCGGTGGCATCTTGACTGGCAGTACAGCGCAACGCATGGGTGCGTTCGGCCAGTTTGACCAGCACCACGCGGATGTCCTCAACCATTGCCAGCACCATCTGGCGCAAGGCCTCGAGATGTGCATGTGGATCGACGTGCTTGTCGGTAACGCTGGTCGCCAGCACCTCGATGCGCGACATCGCCGCCACCCCGCGCGCCAGGCGTGCTGCAGTACCGAAAGTGGCGTCGAAATCTGAGGCATCGCCCAGACAGTCATGCAGCAAGGCCGCCGCAACTGCGTCCGCACCCACCTTCAGTTCGGCGACGATCAGCGCGGCGCCGACACTGTGGGAAAAAGCAGCGCTGCCGCCCAGCTGTTCATGCGCAAAATCCAGCGCTCGCCAGGGCAGATCGTTCTCAGCCACCGGCATGACGCGGGCGAGCGCCTGCCGGGCCGAATCCAGATCGGTGGCATCAAAGCAGCGGGGGCGAACGGTTTCATTCATAGGGATAAGCGGCATGCCAGTAATGGCGGTCAGACGCTCGATATTCTGAGGCCACCACCCCGGCTTCGCCAAATGTCAGCTTGATGAGACCGCCGCTATCGCTGCGCAGAATCCGGGTATCCCGGTCACGCAAGCGTGCGACCACCTGCGGATGTGGATGGCCATAGCGGTTGCGAAAGCCCACGGAAAACACCCCGTAGCGGGGACGTGCCTGGTCGACGAATTCATCGAGTGACGAAGTACGGCTGCCATGATGGCCGACCACCAGTACTGTCGCCGATATATCCGCGCCGGACTCCATCAGTTCGAGTTCGCCGCGACGCTCGGCATCCCCCGTGATCAACAGGCTGTGCTTGCCCCGGCTGACCTTCAGCACACAACTGTAGTCATTGTCTCGACGGTTGGTCTCCGCATAGGCTGACGCCGGTGGATTGAGAATCTCGAAAGTAACGCCGTCCCACTGCCAATGCTGGCCACGCTGACAATGGCGTGGCAACGGCGCCGTTTCCAGCAGTGAGCTCGTGGCAGGCAGACCATGCAGCAACCAACCGGCCGGCATGTCGCGCAGCACCGAAAGCAGGCCGCCACTGTGGTCGTTGTCGTCATGCGAAACAATCACCCCGGACAGTTCACCCACCCCGCTTGCGCGCAGATACGGCACGACGATGCGCTCACCGGCATCGCTATCGGTAAATGCCGGTCCGGTATCGTAAAGCAGTGCCCGGTTCTCGGTACGAATCAGGATGGCGGTACCTTGCCCGACATCGATCACGTCGGCCTGAAAGGTGTTCGGTGCGACACCTGGGCGCAGCGGAAACACCAGTGGCAGCCACAACAGCCCACCCAATGCCCGCAACGGAAACCCGCGCGGCAGCAACAGCCATATCGTTCCCATGACCGCCAGCAATATTGCGCCCCATTCGGGTGCAGGCCGTGCGACGACCGCCCACTGCAAATCACTGGCCCACGCCAGCCCCTGCCCCAACCACGCCATCATCCATGCTGCCGCATGCCACAGGGGCGGCGCAATAACGCCCAGTAGAGCCAGTGGCGTGACCAGCCAGCTGACCACTGGAATGGCAACCGCATTGGCGAAGGGTGAGATCAGTGAAACCTGCTGGAACAACAGCAGCAAGGCAGGTGCCAGAGCCAGCGTCACCGCTCCTTGCACGGTCACCCAGCCGCGCAGCTTTTCGGGTGGCGTCACCCGCCCGAATGTCACCCACAGGATGGCAGCCATGGCACCGAACGACAGCCAGAATCCGGCCGACAGCACGGCCCATGGATCGATCAGCAATACGATGAACAATGCCCACGTCAGCGCCGAAAATGGGCGCGGCTGGCGTCGTCCCCAGAATGCCAGTGCCAGCACCCCGAGCATGAACAGGGTGCGCTGTGCCGGCACCTGAAACCCGGCCAGCACGGCATAGGCAAACGCAGCCAGCACGGCAGCCAGCAAGCCTGCCTGTTTTGCTGGCAATCGTTCTGCCGCGCGCGGCCAGCGCCGCCAGCCGAATGCCACGGCCCACCCTGCCAGCGCGGCAATCATGGTGACGTGCAGCCCTGAGATGCTCAAGAGATGGTTCACACCGGTGCGGGTAAAGGCGCGCCATTGATTATGCGGAATGCTGCGCTGGTCACCGATCACCAGTGCGGCGATGACGCCTGCATAGGGCGCATCGCCGAGCGTTGCAATAATCTGTTCCCGAATGGCGGCGCGCACAGCGGCAATCCAGGCAACGGGGGTGGCCGCGCGTGCCGCCAGGCGCTGCGGCAACGGTTGCTCGCGCACATAACCTGATGCTGCGATGCCGCGTTCCAGCATCCAGGCTTCGAGATCGAAACCATGGGGGTTGTGGGTGCCGAAGGGCTGCTTGAGCCGAACGGTGAGCTGCCAACGCTCGCCGGCATGCACGGTCGTGTTGGAGGTGCTTCGGTCGAAGACAAACCCGCGCGGCCAGTAACGTGTGAGTTGAATCCGTCGCAGCCTGGGCGCATTGGGCGTGACGACCTGCTCGATATCGAGCACGAAGCGCTCGCCGCGCGCATTGGTCTGCGGCAAATCGCTGACGACGCCGACGACGCTGATGTCCACGCCCTGCCAGGAGTCGGGCAGGCGATCCGCCAACCGCAAATCAGCCCGCCATGCGCCCCAGGCAAAGCCCAGCGCAGCGCACAGCAGCGCGACGCCGAGCCGGCGCATGGCCTCGAAAGCGATAGTTGAAAAGCGCGGCAGCAGCAACACTCCAGACAGCAGCGGCAGCAATCCTGCCCAACTCGCAGGCGGCAAAGTGGGCTGCTGCTGCAACAGCCATATTCCGAGGCAGAACGCGATGAGAACGATCTGCATCGCGCCGGGTAGTCAGAGCGGTTGCAACATCCCGTCGACCAGCCGCAGTTGCCGCTCCATGCGTGCGGCAAGCTCAATATCGTGGGTGACGACGATCAGGCTGGTGTCCTGCTTGCGGTTGAGGTCGCGCATCAGGTCGAACACCGCGTTGGCAGTGTGGCGGTCGAGATTGCCGGTTGGCTCGTCGGCCAGGATGCACGCCGGTCGCGTGACCAGCGCACGCGCAATGGCGACACGCTGTCGCTCGCCGCCGGAAAGCTCGCCAGGACGATGCGTCAGACGATGGCCCAGCCCCACTTCCTCCAATACTTCGGCCGCACGCGCCATCGCCTGGCTGCGCTCGATGCGGCGGATGGTCAGCGGCATGGCCGCGTTTTCCAGCGCCGAAAACTCGGGCAGCAGATGATGAAACTGATAGACGAAACCGAGTGCCGTATTGCGCAGTTCGCAGCGCGCCGCCTCCGAAACGGTGAAAGGATCGCGCCCCATCAATTCGACCTGGCCGCGACGTCGGTGCATCGAGCCCGCCCAGCAGATGCAGCAGCGTGCTTTTGCCCGAGCCTGATGCCCCGACAATGGCGAGCGATTCGCCTGCACGAACTTCCAGGTCGACGCCTTGCAGCACCGACACATCGTTCTTGCCCTGGCGAAAGGTCTTGGCCAGTCCGGCACAACGCAGCACGGTCTCACTCATAGCGCAGCGCCTCCGCTGGATTGATGCGCGATGCGCGCCAGCTGGGATAGAGCGTCGCGGCCAGGCTGATGAGCAGGGAGATACCGGCGATGACGCCGACATCGCCCCACACCAGTTTGGAAGGCAACTCGTTGATGTAATAGACGTCTGCCGGGAACAGATCCATGCCGGCCATGCGCTCGATGATGGGCACCACGGTTTCCAGATTGAGCGCGAGCAACACCCCGCTCGACACCCCGAGCAAGGTACCGAACACGCCGATGAACGCACCCTGTACGATGAAGATGGTCATGATCGATAGCGGCTTGGTCGCCCAGCGTGCGCAGGATGGCGATATCGGACTGCTTGTCGGTCACCGCCATCACCAGGGTGGATACGATGTTGAACGCGGCGACGGCGACGATCAGCAGCAGGATCAGGAACATCATGCGTTTCTCGATCGCCACGGCGCGGAAGAAATTGGCGTGGCTCTGTGTCCAGTCCGTCAGGTAGTAGTTGCCGTCGAGGCTCTGCGACAGCGCACGCGTGACGAACGGTGCACGGAACAGCTCGTCGAGCTTCAGCCGCACGCCCGACACGTCATCGCCCAACCGCAGCAGCTTCTGCGCGTCCTGCAGATGGATGAGCGCAAGGCCGGAATCGTATTCGAACATGCCGGCCTCGAAGATGCCGGTCACGGTGAACTGCTTGACGCGCGGCATCACGCCGGCCGGCGTGATGTTGCCCTGTGGCGTCAGCAGCACCAGCTTGTCGCCCGGATACACGTTCAGCACGCGCGCTAGTTCCGCGCCGAGGATGATGCCGAATTCACCCGCCTTGAGGTCGGCCAGCTGCTGCCCGCCTTCATGTGCTGGGAAAAATCGGCCACCTGGCTTTCCAGTTCCGGCAGCACGCCGCGAATGATCGCGCCGCGCACCATGTCGCCATTGGCCAGCATGCCCTGCGCGTTCACATAGGGCGCGCCGGACACCACTTCAGTGTTCTGCTTCGCCTGCGCCAGCACGCCGCGCCAGTCGGCCAGGCGGTCCGCCGGGCCGCTGATTTCGAGATGCGCTGCCACACCGAGAATGCGCGCGCGCAGCTCCTCCTGAAAGCCGTTCATCACCGAGAGCACCACGATCAGCGCCATCACGCCCAGCGCGATGCCGGCCATGGAGACGATGGAAATGAAGGAAATGAAATGGTTGCTGCGCTTGGCGTGGGTGTAGCGCAGGCCGATCTGTAGCTCGAAGGGAAGCAAAACAGGACTCGCTGAAAGAATTGCGCGAGTATGCCACAGCTGCCCTACTCGCCCAGCAGGTGCAGCACCACGCGGCGCGTCTGCGCTGCACGCCGGTGCTCGAATACATATATCCCTTGCCAGGTACCCAGCAAAGGGCTTCCCTCTGCAACCGGAATCGCCAGATGCGTTTGCGTCAGCGCGGCGCGTACGTGAGCCGGCATGTCATCCGCGCCTTCGAGCGTGTGTTCGTAGATCGGGTCGCCTTCCGGCACCAGTCTCGACAGGAAGCGTTCCAGATCGCTCTGCACCGTAGGATCGTAATTTTCCTGGATCAGCAGGCTCGCCGAGGTATGGCGGATGTAAAGCGTGAGCAACCCCTCCCCGATCCCGCTTGCCATCACCTTGTCGCGAACCTCGGAAGTGAAGTCGTACAATCCCTTGCCGCGGGTGGAAACAGTGATTTCATGGAAAGCCTGTCGCATACCGCCATTCTAGCGAATCCACTTGCTACACTCGACGCATGTTGTTCCTCGTCCCGCACCTTTTTCCACCTTCACGCCTGCTGGAAACGGCAACCCAGGGCTTGCACCTTCCTGCGTTGGAAACGCTGCTGGCGCGTGGCGCGATCCAGACATGTCCGCAAGAGGGCGTAGAAGCCGCCTTGTGCGAGGCCATGGGGCATTCCGCGCCAGCAGGATTGGCCCCTCGCCCCGGTCGCCCTCGAGATGGATGGCAAGCCTGCCGGGCAGTTGTACTGGCTGCGCGCCGACCCGGTGCACCTGCGGGTAATGCGCGACAGCATCGTGCTGGCTGACAGCCACACGCTGAATCTGTCGCCGCAGGAGGCGGCAGCGTTGACCACCACAATCAGCCAGCATTTCGGTGAGGCTTTCGCTCCGCTGTCGCTGCACCCGCAGCGCTGGTATGTGCCGTTTCCCCAGCCGCCTCGCCTGACCACCACCCCGCTGTCGGTTGCAACTGGACGCATGGTCGAGCCGCTCCTGCCACAAGGCGACGACGCCTCGCGCTTTCGCACCCTGCTGAACGAACTGCAAATGCTGTTGTTCACACATCCGGTCAATCAGGCGCGCGAGGCACACGGCAATTTGCCGGTGAATTCACTGTGGCTATGGGGTGGCGGCACCCGACCCGCCGAACCCACCGTCCGCAAGCCGATTTATGCCCGAGATAGCGCGGCACGTGCGTTGGGCACGTTCTGCGGGGCTTCCGTGCAGCCGCCACCCACGCTGCTTGAGAAATCGATGCTTGAAGCAGAAGACGTGACCCTGCTGGATGACTTGACGCTGGCCGGGGAAGCCGGCGACGCCTTTGGCTGGCGCGACGCCGCCCGGGGTCTGGAAAAGAACTGGTTCATGCCGCTGCTCGGGTCCCTGCGCTCGATCTGCCCGGCAGGACTGCATCTGGTGGATCCGGTAAACGGCATCGCGCTGCGATTGCAGCGCGTGGATGCCTGGAAAATCTGGAAACGACCGCGAAGCCTTACTTCAATACGTGCCTGAGCGGGCGACATGCGCGCTCAAACCGTTCACGCGAAGACGCTGCATCGTCGCAGGCTCTGTCCGGCAGGGGCAGGCCTGCGAACGTTCGATAAGCAATGCGGTATGCCATTCCTGCAAATCCAGGGCGGCAAGATGATCCGCCTTGGCCTGGGCCGCCCTGAGCTCCTTCAGGTAGCCACGACATTCCCCGGGGGTCATCAGCATCACCTTGTATCCGGCCTGGCAGATATCGAGATCGGTTGCGGCATGCACATTGCCGCCCGCAAACAAGGCCGAGCTGCCAAATAAAGCTGTTGCAATGATTTTCCGGGTGGCCTTCATGCTTGTCTCCTTCTGAAGTCGGGCCCTGAGGATGCCCGGGCAACAATCATCAGCAAATTCCATTCCCACAAGTGCGGGGAGAAATCTCCAAACAAATCAATATCGCAAGGCCGGGACCCGAATGTTCGCTGTCAAAGTTTCCACACCTGCTGTTAATTTGTGGGCAACTGCCGACCAGCCTGTCATCCGCGCTAGCAATCCGGATCGAGCATCACGACTTGTTGCGGGGCAACGGATGGGGGCTTGGATTCGATGCAGGGACACACCGCGGCGCGTGCGCTCAGTTGCTCCGCGTGCTGCTTTTGCAAGATTGCCAATGCCCTCCTTTGGCCTGATAGCTCGAGGGCTTTGACCTGGCGGATATACGTATGACATTCCTGTTCGGTCATCAGCAGGACCGGATAGGTGCCGCGGCACGCTGCCTCATCGGGCATGGCCGCCAGCGCGTTTGCCATAGGCAACGAGCTGATCAGGAACAATAAAGCTGTCGCAGGACTTCCTGGTTTCATGATTTCGTTTCTCCTTTTCAAGAACTGGGATCCTGACATAGGAATGTGAAGCCTTCATGAAGTCATAAGCACGGTTCATGCCAAAACGTGACCACAAAGAAGTCGTTGATATCACTAGACATTCTTCTGGTGCAATATTTTACGGGCGCACTCGAACTGTGCAGGGCACCTGCGTTTGCACCGCCATGTGACATGTTCAGATTGGAATTGCCCACAGATCGTGTTCGTCGGCATCCTCGACGCGCACCTTGAGGCGCGTCCCAGGCGCCAGGTCGAATACCCCTTCGAGATAGACCACGCCATCGATTTCCGGGGCGTCGGCATGGCTGCGCGCGAGCATCCCCACCTCATCCTCTTCGTCGACGATCACTTCGATGGTCCGTCCGATCTTGCCCTCGAGCCTGGTCGCAGAAATTTCCGCCTGCACTTCCATGAAGCGCTCCAGCCGCTCGTCCTTCAGGTCTTCGGGCACGGCATCGGGCAGGTCGTTGGCTGCCGCACCTTCAACCGGCGAATATTTGAAGCAGCCGACACGGTCGAGTTGGGCCAGTCTTGAGGAAATCCAGCAACTCCTCGAACTCGGCGTCGGTCTCGCCGGGAAAGCCGACGATGAAAGTCGAGCGCAGGGTGAGGTCGGGTACCGCAGCCCGCCAGGACTGGATGCGGTCGAGCGTTTTTTCCACGGCCCCGGGACGCTTCATCAATTTCAGTATGCGCGGGCTGGCATGCTGGAAAGGGATATCCAGATACGGCAGGATCGTGCCATCAGCCATCAACGGAATCACGTCGTCCACGCTGGGATACGGATAGACATAATGCAATCGCACCCATGCCCCCAGACTCCCCAGTGCACTCGCCAGTTCGGTCATGCGGGTTTTCAGCGGACGGCCGTTCCAGAAACCGGGGCGGTATTTGACATCCACCCCGTAGGCGCTGGTGTCCTGCGACACCACCAGCAGTTCCTGAACGCCCGCGCCGACCAGTGATTCTGCCTCCCGCATCACTTCACCAATCGGACGGCTCACCAGATCACCGCGCATCGACGGAATGATGCAGAAGGTGCAACGGTGATTACAGCCTTCGGAAATTTTCAGATAGGCATAATGTCGGGGCGTCAGTTTGATGCCGCCAGGCGGAATCAAATCCTCGAAGGGGTCGTGCGGTTTCGGCAAAGCAGTGTGCACAGCCTGCATCACCTCCTCCAGAGCATGCGGGCCGCTCACAGCCAGCACCTTGGGATGGGTCTCGCGCACCACATCACCTTTGGCCCCGAGACAGCCGGTGACGATGACCTTGCCGTTCTCTGCCAGCGCCTCGCCAATGGCTTCAAGCGATTCCTGAACCGCCGCATCGATGAATCCGCAGGTGTTGACGACCACCACGTCTGCATCGTCATAGGATCCGACGATGCCGTATCCCTCCGCACGCAAGTTGAGTCAGGATACGCTCGGAATCGACCGTCGCCTTTGGACAACCAAGTGAAACAAATCCAACTTTGGGCGTGCGGGAGAGCTGCTGCTTTGGTTACCATGGCTTGCAATATGGAGTTGGGTTGATGTACATCATTGCGATTGGCTGGGCCTACGTAATCCTGATGATGGCGATTACTGCCAGCAGTATCGGCAAAGCACTGGCCATCTTGATCCTTTTAGGCGTGCTGCCACTTGCGTTATTCATATATGTATTCGGCAGACCGCGTCGCCGCTCAATGGCCGTTGCCGATGAGATAGCCGACCAGCGCGACACTACCAATTCCCAGTCCGATCAACACTAGTTGCTGCAAGGTTGCGCGAATTTCTGCGCGCTTGTGCAGCCCCGGTATCAGATCCGACAAGGCCACGTACAACATGCTTGCCCCTGCCAGACCCAATAGAACTGGCGTCCAGCCTTCCAGAATGGACAGTGCGTAATACCCGACCAATGCGCCAATCAATGTCGCGACACCGGTCAGGAAGTTGAGCAGCAACGCCTGGGTACGTGATATATCCTGAATGTAGCAAGATCAAGAAATCACCAATTTCCTGGGGAATTTCGTGCGCAATGATCGCCAGTGCCGTGACCACGCCCAATCGGTAATCAACGAGAAATGCTCCGGCAATAATGATGCCGTCGACAAAATTGTGGAAAGTATCGCCTACGGTGATCATCATGCCTGAGCGTCCGTGATCGTGATGGCTATCGCCATGGCTACCGTGCGCTTCGCAGATTTCGTCGTGACAATGACGCCAGAGCACCAGCTTTTCGAGCAGAAAAAACATCAAAATACCGCCCAGCAAAGCCTTGGCAACAGTCTTGATATCGCCACCCATCTCCACCGCCTCGGGCAGCACCTCCAGGAGTGCAGCACCCAACAGTGCACCGATCGCGTAACTCACCAATACCGGCACCCAGTTCGGACGCGCCGAAAATGCAAGGATCCCCGCCAGCAACAGGCTCAGCAAACTACCCGCGGCAGTTGCGATCAAAATGGTAGCGAGGGTAGACATGCGGATGAAGAGGGCCTGCAAACCCGGAATTATAACGGTTGCAGGAACAGTTCATTGATTCTAGTGACTGGAGTCCGGCGGCACTCAACCTTACGGCCTGAAATATGGGGGCAGCACCGATACGGTACATCCCGTGAAAAGACACGAGATGTACCGTTCGTAAGTACTAATGTCGAAGCAATCAGGCTTCTAACGCTTCACTTTTTCGGGACCAACAGACAGTTCATCTTTCAACTTGTCAACGCTGGCTTTTCCAAACCCTTTTACGTTATCCAACTCATCCAGCGTTTTGAAGGCGCCATTCTCTTCGCGGTAGGTAATGATTGCCTTGGCTTTTGAGGGTCCCAATCCCTTGACGGCCTCAAGCTCAGACTGTGTTGCCGTATTGATATTCACCACAGCAAAAGCGGGAAATGCAAACATTCCGGCGGCCATCATCAAACTGATCATTAGCTTTTTCATACTTCCTCCCATATGTGAGTTAAATATTCCGTGGACAAATGTCCACACGCAAAATTTACCTCCGACACGGGATCCGATCTATACAACTAAAGTTGTAGAAATGAACAATGTGATTGTTTTTCTTAGAAATAATATAATTGCGACCATAATGGCCACAGCTGATTAAGACCAATGACGGGCGTTCTGGATTGCGGTGCTGCAATAAAAAACCCCCTCTTTTTGGGAGGGGGTTTTGGTGTGCCTGCTGGCACGAATAAGGAGTCTGACGATGACCTACTTTCACAGGCGAATGCCTACTATCATTGGCGCGGGAGCGTTTCACCGTCCTGTTCGGGATGGGAAGGGGTGGTTCCACTCTGCTATGGTCGTCAGACAAAGGGGTGAGGAATGAGCTTTTGACTCATCCCAGCATTCGAATTGTCTGGGGTGCTGCCGGTCTTGCGACCGTCAGCCGACTGTTTAGTCACGCAGGTTTTCACCGGCGTGTCTGGAAGAAGGTTTAATGGGTTGAGGTTGTATCGCACACAAACACACACTGCATGCTTCTCAAAATTATAGGATCAAGCCTCACGGGCAATTAGTACTGGTTAGCTTAACGCATTACTGCGCTTCCACACCCAGCCTATCAACGTTGTGGTCTTCAACGACCCTTTAGTGCACTCAAGGTGCAAGGGATATCTTATCTTCAGGCAAGTTTCACGCTTAGATGCTTTCAGCGTTTATCTCTTCCGTGCTTAGCTACCCGGCGATACGACTGGCGTCATAACCGGTACACCAGAGGCACGTCCACTCCGGTCCTCTCGTACTAGGAGCAGCCCCCGTCAAATATCCAACGCCCACGGCAGATAGGGACCAAACTGTCTCACGACGTTTTAAACCCAGCTCACGTACCACTTTAAATGGCGAACAGCCATACCCTTGGGACCGGCTACAGCCCCAGGATGTGATGAGCCGACATCGAGGTGCCAAACTCCCCCGTCGATATGAACTCTTGGGAGGAATCAGCCTGTTATCCCCAGAGTACCTTTTATCCGTTGAGCGATGGCCCTTCCATACAGAACCACCGGATCACTATGACCTGCTTTCGCACCTGCTCGACGTGTCAGTCTCGCAGTCAAGCCTTCTTATGCCATTGCACTATCAGTACGATGTCCGACCGTACCTAGAAGACCTTCGTACTCCTCCGTTACAATTTGGGAGGAGACCGCCCCAGTCAAACTGCCCACCATGCACGGTCCCCGATCCAGATAATGGACCTAGGTTAGAACCGCAACAACACCAGGCTGGTATTTCAACGTTGCCTCCACAAGAACTAGCGTCCTCGCTTCACAGGCTCCCAGCTATCCTACACAAGTCTTGTCACAGTCCAATGCAAAGCTACAGTAAAGGTTCATGGGGTCTTTCCGTCTAGCCGCGGGGAGATTGCATCTTCACAAACATTTCAACTTCGCTGAGTCTCGGGTGGAGACAGTGTGGCCATCGTTACGCCATTCGTGCGGGTCGGAACTTACCCGACAAGGAATTTCGCTACCTTAGGACCGTTATAGTTACGGCCGCCGTTTACCGGGGCTTCGATCAAGAGCTTGCACCCCATCAATTAACCTTCCGGCACCGGGCAGGCGTCACACCCTATACGTCCACTTTCGTGTTTGCAGAGTGCTGTGTTTTTATTAAACAGTCGCAGCCACCATTTCACTGCAACCCCATCGAGCTTCAAGAGCAAGTCTCTACACTCTACCGGGGCGCTCCTTCTCCCGAAGTTACGGAGCTAATTTGCCGAGTTCCTTCACCCGAGTTCTCTCAAGCGCCTTAGAATTCTCATCCTACCCACCTGTGTCGGTTTGCGGTACGGTTTTCGTTTACCTGAAGCTTAGTGGCTTTTCTTGGAAGCTTGGTATCAGTGACTTCGGCTCTCAATGAGAGCACCGTCATCATGCCTCAACATTAACCCCCCGGATTTGCCTAAGGGATCTGCCTACACACTTAAACCGGGACATCCAACACCCGGCTCACCTAACCTTCTCCGTCCCCACATCGCAGTAAACAAAAGTACGGGAATTTTGACCCGTTTCCCATCAGCTACGCATCTCTGCCTCACCTTAGGGGCCGACTCACCCTGCGCCGATGAACGTTGCGCAGGAAACCTTGGGTTTTCGGCGAGGGAGCTTTTCACTCCCTTTATCGCTACTCATGTCAGCATTCGCACTTCTGATATCTCCAGCATCCATTACCAGACACCTTCGCAGACTTACAGAACGCTCCTCTACCATATGTAATAAATTACATATCCGAAGCTTCGGTTACGTGCTTAGCCCCGTTACATCTTCCGCGCAGGACGACTCGACTAGTGAGCTATTACGCTTTCTTTAAAGGATGGCTGCTTCTAAGCCAACTTCCTAGCTGTCTATGCCTTCCCACATCGTTTTCCACTTAGCACGTCATTTGGGACCTTAGCTGTCGGTCTGGGTTGTTTCCCTCTTGACACCGGACGTTAGCACCCGATGTCTGTCTCCCATGCTCGCACTTCACGGTATTCGGAGTTTGCTATGCCGCAGTAAGTCGCAATGACCCCCACTAACATTACAGTGCTCTACCCCCGTGAGTGATACATGAGGCGCTACCTAAATAGCTTTCGAGGAGAACCAGCTATCTCCGGATTTGTTTAGCCTTTCACCCCTATCCACAGCTCATCCCCTAATTTTTCAACATTAGTGGGTTCGGACCTCCAGTGCGTGTTACCGCACCTTCATCCTGGCCATGGATAGATCATCCGGTTTCGGGTCTACGCCCCGCTACTATGCGCCCTATTAAGACTCGCTTTCGCTTCGCCTCCCCTATTCGGTTAAGCTCGCAACGGAACGTAAGTCGCTGACCCATTATACAAAAGGTACGCAGTCACCCCTGGCGAGGCTCCCACTGTTTGTATGCATGCGGTTTCAGGATCTATTTCACTCCCCTCCCGGGGTTCTTTTCGCCTTTCCCTCACGGTACTGGTTCACTATCGGTCGACTACGAGTATTTAGCCTTGGAGGATGGTCCCCCCATGTTCAGACAGGATTTCACGTGTCCCGCCCTACTTGTCTCATGCCTAGTTCCACACTCTTGTTTTCGCGTACGGGGCTATCACCCACTATGGCCAGACTTTCCAGACTGTTCCACTAACAAGAATGCTAAATCATGAAGGCTCTTCCCAATTCGCTCGCCACTACTATGGGAATCTCGGTTGATTTCTTTTCCTCGAGCTACTTAGATGTTTCAGTTCACTCGGTTCGCTCTACCTACCCTATGTATTCAGGCAGGAGTACCCTTGCGGGTGGGTTCCCCCATTCAGAAATCTCCGGATCAAAGCTCTATTGCCAGCTCCCCGAAGCTTATCGCAGGCTTACGCGTCTTTCATCGCCTGTAGTCGCCAAGGCATCCACCACATGCACTTAGTCGCTTGACCCTATAATTTTGAGGACTCGACATGCTTGCGCACATCGAATCTCGCATTACAGGTGTGTTTGCTTTCCATACACCCAGGCTCGGCGCCTGACTGCATGGTTGATACAATTTCAACCCATTTCGGGATGTTCATCACAAACATCCCACCTTCTTCCAAATTTTTAAAGATCAGCCGTTACGCATAAAGCGTAAGAGCTAAAGCCAACCAAGCTTCACTGCTTACGATTCACGCTGATAGGTACTACATCAATCCCCGACCCTAGATCCTAATTCCTAGCCCATAGTTGTCTGGTGGAGGATGACGGGATCGAACCGACGACCCCCTGCTTGCAAAGCAGGTGCTCTCCCAGCTGAGCTAATCCCCCTCTGTCTTTCGATAGCCTTCGCATTGCCGCGTTACTCGACACCTTGTGTGCACCAGCACACGGCGGCGTCTCGCGCCTTGCACTGCTCGACTCTCGAAACCCAGAGCCCAATCAGGCAAACCGCCCAGCCACCACATTGTCTGGTGGGCCTGGGAAGACTTGAACTTCCGACCCCACGCTTATCAAGCGTGTGCTCTAACCAACTGAGCTACAAGCCCGGCTTTAAAACAACCGATAGGTGTGAGTGTTGAAGCGGCTTTCTCTAGAAAGGAGGTGATCCAGCCGCAGGTTCCCCTACGGCTACCTTGTTACGACTTCACCCCAGTCATGAAACCCACCGTGGTAAGCGCCCTCCTTGCGGTTAGGCTACCTACTTCTGGCAGATTCCACTCCCATGGTGTGACGGGCGGTGTGTACAAGACCCGGGAACGTATTCACCGCGACATGCTGATCCGCGATTACTAGCGATTCCGACTTCATGCTCTCGAGTTGCAGAGAACAATCCGGACTACGATCGGCTTTCTGGGATTGGCTCCACCTCGCGGCTTGGCAACCCTCTGTACCGACCATTGTATGACGTGTGAAGCCCTACCCATAAGGGCCATGAGGACTTGACGTCATCCCCACCTTCCTCCGGTTTGTCACCGGCAGTCTCATTAGAGTGCCCTTGCGTAGCAACTAATGATAAGGGTTGCGCTCGTTGCGGGACTTAACCCAACATCTCACGACACGAGCTGACGACAGCCATGCAGCACCTGTGTTCCAATTCCCTTTCGGGCACTCCCGCATCTCTGCAGGATTCTGGACATGTCAAGGGTAGGTAAGGTTTTTCGCGTTGCATCGAATTAATCCACATCATCCACCGCTTGTGCGGGTCCCCGTCAATTCCTTTGAGTTTTAATCTTGCGACCGTACTCCCCAGGCGGTCAACTTCACGCGTTAGCTTCGTTACTAAGGGATTTCACTCCCCCAACAACCAGTTGACATCGTTTAGGGCGTGGACTACCAGGGTATCTAATCCTGTTTGCTACCCACGCTTTCGTACATGAGCGTCAGTGTTATCCCAGGGGGCTGCCTTCGCCATTGGTGTTCCTCCACATATCTACGCATTTCACTGCTACACGTGGAATTCCACCCCCCTCTGACACACTCTAGACTGCCAGTTCAAAATGCCATTCCCAGGTTAAGCCCGGGGATTTCACATCTTGCTTAACAATCCGCCTGCGCACGCTTTACGCCCAGTAATTCCGATTAACGCTCGCACCCTACGTATTACCGCGGCTGCTGGCACGTAGTTAGCCGGTGCTTCTTCTGCTGGTACCGTCATTAGCACACCGTATTAGGATGTACCGTTTCGTTCCAGCTGAAAGAGCTTTACAACCCGAAGGCCTTCTTCACTCACGCGGAATGGCTGGATCAGGGTTGCCCCCATTGTCCAAAATTCCCCACTGCTGCCTCCCGTAGGAGTCTGGACCGTGTCTCAGTTCCAGTGTGGCGGATCATCCTCTCAGACCCGCTACTGATCGTCGCCTTGGTGAGCCATTACCCCACCAACTAGCTAATCAGACGTCGGCCGCTCGAATAACGTGAGGTCTTGCGATCCCCCACTTTCCCCCTCAGGGCGTATGCGGTATTAGCACAGCTTTCGCTGCGTTATCCCCCATTACTCGGTACGTTCCGACGCATTACTCACCCGTTCGCCACTCGCCACCAGGAGCAAGCTCCCGTGCTGCCGTTCGACTTGCATGTGTAAAGCATTCCGCCAGCGTTCAATCTGAGCCAGGATCAAACTCTTCAGTTCAATCACCTGCTATTACTTCAATACTTCTTCGCTCAACTCAAAATGAATTAACTTCAATTTCAAGTGTGAGCATTTATGCTAGTTGTCAACCCAACCTAAGTCAGACCAACTACCGCAACAACACCCACACCTATCGGCTGTAAATTGTTAAAGATCAATCTCTTACTGACTTCGCTTTCGCTACGTTGCCGTTTCGAGAGGTGCGCATTCTACGTAGTTCACATAAAACGTCAACACTTATTTCGAAATGGTTGCGGGGGCAGGATTTGAACCTACGACCTTCGGGTTATGAGCCCGACGAGCTGCCAGACTGCTCCACCCCGCGCCTGTCGCAATAAAACTGCGTCAATCGAGAAGCGGAACTATAGCAAGGCACCCCCAATTGCGTCAACACTTCTACATCCTTCGGTAGGGCACTTCATCGTGCAGAAGCCAATATCCGCATTGTTTTCAATGGAGTGGCGCCAAAAATCTGCTCATGATATTTCAACGGCGTGGCACCCGAAGCAGGTGGGATCCTGTCAAGGCCGGCAATGTTGCCTCATTAATATGCAGCCGCATGCAGATACCCCGCCAACAAAATCGCTACCATTAGAAGTGGCTCTGAACATGGAAACCGCCGTGCATATCATTGATTTCTCTCTCTCGCGCTTGCCACGTATCGAGTTTGGGTCGGGCACGCTTGCCAAGTTGCCGGCCATTGCTCACGGTTACGGCCAGCGAATATTGCTTGTCACCGGTGCAGGTTCATTACAGAACTCGCCGTTCTGGGCGACCGTGACAGACGGCCTGAATGCGCAGGGCATTTCATGGTTGCATCTATCCATCCCGGGCGAACCCTCGCCGCAGATGGTAGATGAAGCCGTGCGCGCCTTGCGCGCGGAATCGATCGATGTGGTGATAGGCATCGGCGGCGGCAGTGCGCTGGATGCCGCCAAGGCGATCGCCGGCCTGCTCAAGCCAGGCAATTCGGTGATGGATCATCTGGAAGGCGTGGGGCCCGAACTGCCCTACGCCGGCCCGGCCACCCCGTTCATTGCCGTGCCGACTACGGCGGGCACCGGTTCGGAAGCAACCAAGAATGCGGTGCTGAGCGTGCAAGGGCCGGATGGCTTCAAGAAGTCGTTTCGCGACGAGAAACTGGTAGCGGAATACGCGCTGGTCGACCCGGACCTGTTGGCGACCTGTCCGCCATCCGTCATCGCGGCCAATGGCATGGATGCCTTCACACAACTGCTGGAATCCTACGTTTCCAGCCGGGCAGCGCCAATGACCGATTCGCTGGCCTGGGGCGGCATGAAGGCCGCGCGTGACGGCCTGCTGGCCTTGCATGCTGACGCCGGCGATGCGGCGGCACGTGAACGCATGGCGTATGCGGCACTGGTGTCGGGCATCACGCTGGCACAGGTTGGGCTCGGCTCGGTGCACGGGCTGGCCGCTCCTTTGGGCGCATTCTTTCCGATTCCGCATGGTGTCGCGTGCGGCACGCTGGTCGCCACCGCCACCCGCATCAATATCGAAGCACTGCAGCGCACGCGAGCCTCGTCACCCGGCCCTGGAAAAATACGCGCAGGTCGGCCGCCTGCTGAGCAAACAGGGGCAACTTGGCCGAGATGCAGCCCACGCCGCGCTGGTCGACATGCTGGACACCTGGACGCGTGAACTCAGCTTACCGACACTTTCGCATTATGGGGTGACGCTAACCGACATCCCGCGCATTGTGGCCAACAGCCGCGGCAGCAGCATGAAAACCAATCCGATCAAGCTTGACGACAGTGAAATTGCGGCCATTCTCGCCGCGCGACTTTGACCTTGCCGCACTCAAGTTGAACGGATCTTCATCCGCTATTTCTGCGACATCATCAATTACCCTGGAACACGACCATGCCCGGCCTTCTGATTTTTTTTATCGTGCTCGCAGTGCTCGCCATTTTCGGCGTGTTCATCTTCAACCAACTGGTGACGCTGAAGCACAACGTTGGCAAGGCCTGGTCGAACATCGACATTCTGCTCAAGCAGCGCCACGACGAACTGCCCAAACTGGTGGAGACCTGCAAGCAATACATGCAGTTCGAGCAGGAGACGCTGGAAAAAGTGATGCAGGCGCGCAGCCAGGTGGCCAGTGCGCGCGCATCGCACGACATTCCTGCGCTGGGACAGGCCGAAGGCGCGCTGCGACTCGGGCTGGGCAATCTGTTCGCGGTCGCCGAGGCGTATCCCGAACTGAAGACCAACGAAACCTTCCAGCATCTGCAGGCGCGCATCACCGGCCTGGAAAACGCCATTGCTGACCGCCGCGAGTTCTACAACGACTCGGTCAACGTCAACAACGTGCGCGTTGAGCAATTCCCGGACACAATCGTGGCGCGGCTGTTCGGCTTCCGACAGTTCCCGCTGCTGCGCTTTGCCGCAGAAGAGAAGAAAGACGTCGACCTGAAGCAGCTTTTCACTAGCTGATGCCCCGTACGCGCTGGGCGGCCGAATGGCGGCACGATTACGCCAACCTAGCGCTGGGCGGCGGCAACCTGCTGATCCTGCTGCTTGGCTTCCAGCTGCAGTCGCGTCTGGGCTGGCAGATCAGCTTTGCGCTGGTCGGACTGACCAGTTTCTGGGCCTGGTACGCCAACCTCAAGCGCTACCGCACCGTGGCCGACACGCCCACCTCACGCATCGTCTCGGCACCGCAAGGCTATATCGAAATTATCGGCCGGGGCCAGCAACCGCCGGGAGCGCAGCTGGTCAGTCCGATCAACGGCTTGCCCTGCCTGTGGTACCGCTACCGCATCGAGCGCCGCAAGGGCGACCGCTGGGAATACGTCGAATCCGGCGTGTCGCACGACACCTTCGGCATCAGCGACGGCAGCGGTCATCTGCTGGTCGACCCCGACGACGCGGAAATCATGACCTCGCACAAGCAGGTCTCCAATGCGGACAACTACCGCAAGACCGAATGGACCCTGATCGAAGGCGAAACGATCTACGTCATCGGCGAACACGTCACGCTGGGCGGCCCCAACGCCGTGCTCGACAAGAAATCCGACCTGTCCACGCTGCTGGCCGAATGGAAACAGGACAAAACCACCCTGCTGGCGCGCTTCGATGCCGACCGCGACGGCGAAATCAGCCTCGACGAATGGGAGCGCGCGCGTCAGGCCGCATCCGATGAAATCGACCGTGCCCATCTCGACATCCGCCTCAAGGACGGCATTCACCTGATGCGCAGACCCGCACACGGCCAGCCCGTTTCTGATAGCCAACCGCGAGGTCACGGCACTGGTGCGCCACTTCCGTCTGTGGAGCTGGGTGCATCTGCTGCTGATGCTGGCTTCGCTGCTCGGACTGCACACTGGCCGATGCGCCCGACCTGAGCGCTTGCCCTGCCCGCCTTCGCTACCTATAGTGAGCAGACACGGAGGACGCACCATGAAACATGCCATACCCGAAACCCCACCCGACTACGACCACACCCGCATCATCGAGCGGCCTGACGGCTGCTACTGGATCGACGCCGACACCGGCGAAGAATACGGCCCCTTTGCCAGCCTGTTGGAAGCCGTACAGGACATGGAATACAACGCCGACAGCGACTACGAGCCCGGCGAAACGGTGGAAGAAGCCGAGGATGAACTGGGTATTTCAGACTGGATCGATCCCGATACCGGCGACCCCGGCGAAGAATCCCACCGTCTGATAGATTGAATCCCGAAACATCCTGGCCGCTCAGGCCCTCGGCTCAGCGGATTCAGCGTCTCTTGCCTCACGCTCAAATGGGTTATCGCGATACGGATGACCGCCACGCAAGCCCAGGCAATCAGGCCGGCCAGCGGATACAGCACCCAGTAACAGCATCCCCCAGCGCTCGAACTGCCTCACATGCGCACGCTCATGCGCGCGGGTTGCGTTGAGCGCGTCTGCAGACACGCCCACCACCACATGCCCCAGCGTGATCGCCGCCACGGCACCACTGAAGGGAAAGCCCCGGCGCAATAACCAGGCCGGCCAGCCACCTGCGGATTCCAGTACGCCATCGACCTGTTGCAGCGTGCCTCCGCTGCCTCGTGCAATGATCGCGACCAGCAAGCCCGGCAATGTCACCGGCAACGCCCACAGATAAATCAAAACCCGCAGCATTCAGGCGTCCAGCGCCCCTGCAAACCAGCGCTCGCCGGGCAGGCCTGCACGCACGAAATGCGCGCGCGCCTGTTCAAGCTGTGCTGCGGTGCCGGCCGCATACACGTCGAAGCGAAGCAGATCCGGGTAATCCACCACGATGCTTTTCCAGCAAGGCTTCGAGGTCGTCCGTCGGTGCATGCGGCACGTAGTTGAAATTGTCCAGCGCATCGGCCCAGGCGCGGCACAGATTGTCCTGATAATGGCCGGCTGCGTCGGCCAGCCAGTGCAGGTCCATCGATTCGGCCAGTTCCAGCGACATGGCGTGCTGGATCAGGCTCTTGATCGGCGCAAAGCCGGCACCGAACGCAAGAAAGATCACCGGACGGGGCGAATCCTCGTCCAGCACGAACTCGCCGTACGGCCCTTCCACATCGACCGAATCGTTTGCCGACAATTTGGCGAACAGGGCATCGGCGAAAGCATCACCGGAACGGCGAGGAATATGCACCTCGATGTGGCGGTCCTCGCATGGACAACTGGCAATCGCATAGCGCCCGCTCACCCCGCCGAATCCGACCTGGATGTTCTGTCCGCCGAGGAATCGCAGGCGCTGGCTGCGCGGCGCCAGAATGTGCAACGCTGCCATCTGCGGATTGAACACCTCGACCGACTTCACCTTGGCGGCTAGCTGCTGCACGGGAATGTCGCGCGCGCCCGCCACATTGGCCTCGATCACCACGTCGTTGACCGGCGCGTAGGAGCACAGCAGCACCACCCCGGCATCCTTTTCGGCCTGCTTCAGCACGTAGTCGTGGGCGTGGACTTTCCTGACCTCGCCCGACACCACGCGCGCCCTGCAGTCGCCGCAATTGCCGTTGCTGCAACCGTAGTTGAGCGAGACGCCGTTGCGCAGTGCGGCTTCCAGCAGGGTGTCGTTGCCTTCCACGAAGAATTCATGGCCGCTGGGCTGGATGGTGACGTGGGCTGACATGATTCTGAGTATCCTTTCCTGGGCTATCACCGCCTGGGCCAGCGCCGCCTCAGGCGGCATCTCGGCCAGGTTGCGCAGCAGAAATGCTCGCACGCTGTGCAGCGCGTGATGCGTTTCGGCACTCGCATCTTCCTCGAATTCGTCGATTTTTTCGTCCAGCCAGGCCATCACATTGCCGTAATGCAGCAACAAGGCCTTGGCCGCGGCGTATTCGTCGCCCAGTTCGTTCAGGCGCGCCACCAGCACGTCCTTGTCGGGCAAGGCACGCTCGCGCACCCGCTTGGCGAACGCCTTGTCCTTGATTTCGGTGACCCGGCGAAACTCTGCGTCGTCGTCCCACTTCACCTCGGGGAACGCGCGCAGCAATTCGTCGAGCTCGATCATGCCGTCGAACGTCGCCAGTGTGCCGGTGCGGATCATTTCCTGCAGTGCATGGCGTGGCTGGTTGACCAGCTTGGCGACACGGGAAAGCGGAAGTAAGTGGCTCATGCCGAAATGGTACTCCCTGAAACTGGCGGGAAGAATCGGCAATTCAACAGATTCTGAATCCCTGATTCAGGCTTCCGGATTCTTCTGCCCCTACAATCGTGCCATGACCACAATCACCACCCGATCCTGCCCGGCCGCCGCCCGTGCCGCACTCGAACAGGCCGGACTCGCGCCCGCCTGGGCGCGGCTGTATGCCGCGCGCGGCATCACCCATCCCGATCAGATCGCACATCGACTGCCGCAACTGCTGCCACCCACCGATCTGCTACATATCGAAGGCGCCGCCCACCTGCTGGCCGACGCCATCCGCGACAACAAGCGCCTGCTCATCGTTGCCGACTACGATGCCGACGGCGCCACGGCCTGCGCCGTCGGGGTACGCGGCCTGCGCATGCTCGGCGCACAGGTTGACTATCTGGTTCCCAACCGGCTCGAGCACGGCTACGGCCTCACCCCCGATATCGTCAGGCTCGCCGCCGAACGCCTCCCTGATCTGCTCGTCACGGTGGACAACGGCATTGCCGCGGTGGCGGGCGTGGCGGCGGCGAATGCACTCGACATCCCGGTGCTGGTCACCGACCATCATCTGCCGGGCGACACGCTGCCGGATGCCGCCTGCATCGTCAATCCCAACCAGCCGGGCTGCACATTTGCGTCGAAAAACCTGGCAGGCGTGGGCGTGATGTTTTACGTGCTGCTGGCATTACGCGCCGAACTGCGCCAGCGCGGGACGTATGCTGATCAGGCCGAACCCGACCTGCGCACGCTGCTCGATCTGGTCGCGCTCGGCACCGTCGCCGACGTGGTCAAGCTCGACGCCAACAACCGCACGCTGGTCGCCCAAGGGCTGGCGCGGATGCGCGCCGGCAAAGCCAGCGCAGGGATCAATGCGCTGTTCCGTGCGGCTGGACGCGACCCGGCCCGCGCCACCGTATTCGACCTCGGCTTCATGCTCGGACCGCGCCTGAATGCCGCCGGACGCATCGACGACATGGCGCTCGGCATCGAATGCCTGCTGGCCGACGACCCGGTGACTGCACAACAATTGGCGCAGCAACTCGACACGCTCAACCGCGCCCGGCGCGAGGTCGAGGCCGGCATGCTGGAAGAGGCGCTCGCCATCCTCGTCTCTTTCAATCCCGACGACAGCCACACGCTCACGGCATTCCAGCCCGGCTGGCATATCGGCGTCATCGGCATCCTGGCCTCGCGCCTCAAGGACAAGTACCACCGTCCCACCATCGTCTTCGCCAGCAACGCCCAGCTGGATACCGCCCCTGCGGGGCATAACGTCGGCGAACTCAAAGGCTCTGGGCGCTCCATTCCTGGCCTGCACCTGCGCGACGCACTCGACCTCGTCGACAAGCGCCATCCCGGCCTGATCACCCGGTTCGGCGGTCACGCCATGGCGGCCGGGCTCAGCATCCCCGCGGGTCGCCATGAGGCATTCGGGCTGGCGTTCGAGGCGGTCGTTTCGGAACTGATCGATCCGGCAGCGCTCGAGGGCGTCATCGAAACCGACGGCGAACTCGATGCCGCCGACCACAGCTACGCCCTTGCCGAACAACTCGACCATGCCGTATGGGGGCAAGGCTTTCCGGCACCTTTATTCAGCGGAGTCTTCGATGTCACGGCGCAGCGCGTCGTCGGCGAAAAGCATCTGAAGCTTAAGCTGGCACGCAACGGAGACGTGTTCGAGGCCATGCACTTCTTTCATTCCGACCCGTTGCCGGAACGCATCCGCGCCGTCTACGCGCTGATGCCCAACGAATTCAATGGCCAGCACTCGCTGCAACTGAAGCTGCATCACTGGGAAGCCGCGAGCTAATTATTGGCTGAACGCCTGCGGTCCGCCGAACCTCAGCCATACCCCTCGGGATGCGCCTGCTGCCAGCGCCAGGCATCGGCACACATGCGCATCAAGTCGTATTCCGCACGCCAGCCCAGTTCCCGGGCTGCGCGTGAAGGATCCGCCCAGCATTGCGCCACATCGCCCGGGCGGCGCGCCGCGATCCGGTACGGTATCGGTATGCCGCTGGCCGCCTCGAACGTGCGCACCATGTCCAGCACGCTCACGCCACGCCCGGTTCCCAGGTTCCAGGTCTGTACCCCACCCAATTGCAACAGCTTGTTCAACGCCGCCACGTGCCCGCGCGCCAGATCGACCACATGGATGTAGTCGCGCACGCCGGTGCCATCCGGTGTTGGATAGTCGCCGCCAAATATGCTGAGTTGCGGCTGCCGTCCCACTGCCACCTGCGCCACATACGGCATCAGGTTGTTGGGAATGCCGCGCGGGTCCTCGCCGATCAGCCCTGATTCGTGTGCCCCCACCGGATTGAAATAGCGCAGCAGGGCAATGTTCCAGTCGGCATCCGCGCGCGCCACGTCGCGCAGCATCTCCTCGATGAAAAGCTTGGAACGGCCATAGGGATTGGTGGCGGACAGCGGGAAATCCTCGGTGATCGGCACCGTGGCGGGATCGCCGTACACCGTGGCGGACGACGAGAACACCACGGCCTTTACCCCGGCCGCAGCCATTTCCTCGACCAGCGCAATGCTGCCCGCGATATTGTTGTCGTAATACAGGAGCGGCTTTTCCACCGATTCGCCGACCGCTTTCAGACCGGCGAAATGCACCACTGCGTCAATCGGGTGATCTGCGAACAGTTTCCCAAGCGCCGCACGGTCACGGATGTCACCCTGCACGAAGGTCACCGGTTTGCCCGCAATCTGCGCCACCCGCTCCAGCGATCTGGGGCTGCTGTTAGACAGGTTGTCGAACACCACCACCTCGTGGCCTGCCGCCAGGCATTCCACCGCGGTGTGCGAACCGATATACCCGGCACCGCCGGTCAATAAAACCTTCAATTCATCTCCTGGTCTTCGTTATCAATTAATTGGCTGTCTCCAGACAGAGCGCCAAGGCCGCACGCCAATCCTGCAGCCGCAGGCCGAATGTCTGCGCCAGCTTGTCGTTGCTCAGGCGTGAATTGAGTGGCCGTTTTGCCGGGGTCGGGTAGTCGCTGCCGGGGATGGGAAGCAGATGGGCCGGCGCACAGGTTTCGTCGAATTCGTCGAGGTCCTGGATGGCCTCGGCGAAGCCGTGCCATGAAATCTCACCGGCATTGGTCATGTGATATACGCCCCAGGGTCCCCCATGGTCGGAGCCGCTGGCCGGCGAGACGATCTGGCTCAGCACCTGCGCCGTCGCCTCGGCCAGATCGCGGCACCAGGTCGGCGCGCCGATCTGGTCGGCAACAATCTTCAGTTCGGGCCGTTCACGCAGCAGGCGGCGCATGGTCAGCAGAAAATTGCTGCCGCGGGCACCGTACACCCAGGAGGTGCGGAAAATCAGATGGCGACAGCCTGTGGCCTGGATGGCGCGCTCGCCTGCCAGCTTGGTTGCGCCGTACACGTTGAGCGGACCGCAGGTGTCGTCCTCTCTCCACGGCGTGGTGCCGCGGCCATCGAACACGTAGTCGGTCGAGTAATGCACCAGCAGTGCGCCACTCCTGCTGGCGGCTTCGGCAAGAATCCCGGGGGCGGCGGCGTTCACCGCGTGCGCCAGTTCGGGTTCGCTCTCGGCCTTGTCCACTGCGGTGTAAGCGGCCGGATTCACGATGATGTGCGGTGCGATTTCACCGACTTTCTTGCGTACCGCATCGGCATCGACCAGGTTCATCGCGCTGGAATCCAGTGCGACCACCTCGCCCAGGCAGGCCAGGGTACGCCGCAGTTCCCAGCCGACCTGGCCGCTTGCACCTGTGAGCAAAATGCGTTGCCTGCTCATGGGTAGACTTCTGCGTCCTTGAAAAACGGCAGGGCCTGATCCTTGTCGGAAAGCGTGGGCATCCTCCCCTCCAGCGGCCATTGCACAGCGATCTGCGGATCGTCCCAGCGGATGCCGCGATCCCACTGCGGCGCGTAGTAGGCGGTGGTCTTGTAAAGGAAATCCGCACTGTCCGTCAGCACCATGAAGCCATGTCCAAATCCGGGTGGAACCCACATCATGCGCCGGTTATCGGCAGACAGCTCGTAGCCCGCCCACTGCCCGAAGTGCGGCGAGGATCGACGTAAATCCACGGCCACATCGAATACCGCACCGCTCACCACCCGCACCAGTTTCCCCTGCGGGTCGTTAAGCTGATAATGCAGGCCGCGCAGCACCCCTTTGGCCGAACGTGAATGGTTGTCCTGCACAAAATCCGGGACGAGTCCCAAATCGGCAAAGGTCCGGCGATTCCAGCTTTCGAGGAAGAAGCCGCGCGCATCGCCGAAGGTTCTGGGTTCCAGCAGCAGAACGCCCGGAAGCCTGGTTTCGATCACCTTCATCAAAACACCTGCTCGTTGAGGATGCTCAGCAGATACTGCCCATAGCCATTCTTCCTCATCGGCGCGGCCAGTTTCTCCACCTGCTCTGCATCGATATAACCCTGGCGATAGGCAATTTCCTCCGGGCAGGCAATTTTCAGGCCCTGGCGTTTCTCGATCGTCTCGATGAACAGCGCAGCTTCCAGCATCGACTCGTGCGTGCCGGTGTCGAGCCAGGCGTGGCCGCGTCCCATGATCGACACATCAAGCTCCCCCGCTTCGAGGTAACGGCGGTTGACGTCGGTGATCTCCAGTTCACCTCGCGGCGACGGCTTCAGGCTGCGGGCGAATTCCACCACGCGGTTGTCGTAAAAATACAGGCCCGTCACCGCGTAGTGAGACTTGGGATAAGCAGGCTTTTCCTCCAGGCTGACGGCCTTGCCGGCAGAGTCGAATTCCACCACGCCATAACGTTCCGGATCCTGTACCCGGTAGGCAAACACCGTGGCGCCGGTTGCCTTGATGCTGGCGGCGCGCAGGTCCTCAGCCATCTCGTGTCCATAGAAGATGTTGTCACCAAGTACCAGCGCACTGGTGTCGTTGCCGACAAATTCCGCTCCGATGACGAACGCCTGTGCCAGCCCCTCCGGACTGGGCTGCACGGCATACTGCAAATTGAGGCCCCACTGGCTGCCGTCGCCAAGAAGCTGCTCGAAGCGCGGCGTATCCTGCGGCGTCGAGATAATCAGGATGTCCTGAATACCAGCCAGCATCAGCGTGGTGAGCGGGTAATAAATCATCGGCTTGTCGTAGATCGGCAGCAGTTGCTTGGACACGACAAGCGTCGCCGGATACAGGCGGGTGCCTGAACCGCCGGCGAGAACGATTCCCTTGCGGCTCATGATGCGCCCCTTCCGCTGTACTGGGTATCGAGCCACTTGCGGTATTCCCCGCTGGCGACATGCTCCACCCAGGTCATGTTGTCGAGATACCAGCGCACGGTCTTGCGGATGCCGGTTTCGAATGTTTCAGCCGGTTTCCAGCCCAGTTCGCGATGGATCTTGCTGGCGTCGATCGCATAGCGACGGTCGTGGCCGGGGCGATCGTTCACATAGGTCAGCAGGCGTGCATAGGGACCGGCCGGGTCGGGGCGCATTTCGTCGAGCAGCGCGCACAGCGTTTTCACAATTTCGATATTCGGCATCTCGTTCCAGCCGCCGACGTTGTAGGTTTCGCCCAGCCTGCCTTGTGCCAGCACGGTGCGGATTGCCGAGCAGTGGTCAGTGACATACAGCCAGTCGCGCACGTTCATGCCGTCGCCATAGATCGGCAGCGGCTTGCCCGGGTGGCGTTGAGGATCACCAGCGGGATGAGCTTTTCCGGAAACTGGATAGGGGCCGTAATTGTTCGAGCAATTGGTCGTCAGCACCGGCAGGCCGTAAGTGTGATGATAGGCGCGCACCAGATGGTCGGACGACGCCTTGCTGGCCGAATACGGGCTGTTGGGCGCAAACGGCGTAGTCTCGGTGAACGGCGCATCGTCCGGCCCCAGCGAGCCGTAGACCTCGTCGGTGGACACGTGCAGAAAACGGAACGCAGCCTTGCCGGCTTCCGGCAGGCTGCTCCAATGGCCGCGCGTTTCTTCCAGCAGATGGAAAGTGCCGACCACATTGGTCTGGATGAAGTCTTCCGGGCCGTGAATCGAGCGGTCAACATGCGATTCGGCGGCGAAGTTGACGATCGCGCGCGGACGATGCTCACCCAAGCAAGTCTGCCGACCAGCGCGCGGTCGCCGATGTCGCCCTGCACGAAGATATGGCGTGGATCGTCCTTCAGGCTGGCCAGATTCTCCAGATTGCCCGCATAGGTCAGCTTGTCCAGGTTGATCACCGGCTCGTCGCTCACACGCAGCCAGTCCAGAATGAAATTTGCGCCGATGAAGCCGGCGCCGCCGGTAACCAGAATCACGCGTCCCCCTCGCTCAACTTCCTGATGGCATGGATAATCCGGTTTTTCAACGTTTCGCTTTCATAAACAATGCTTATTGAATATCAGCTGCCATGACGCGCAAGGAAATCCCTGTATGCCTCGTCCAATCCTGAAGCCATCCCGGTCTGCGCGACCCATCCCAGGCTGCTGAGCCTGCCCACATCCATCAATTTTCTCGGCGTGCCGTCGGGTTTGTCGGTATCGAAGACGATCTCACCAACATAGCCCACAGCACGCTTGACTGATTCAGCCAGTTCCCGAATCGTCAGGTCGACCCCCACCCCGATATTCACCAGCGGTGGCATGAACACGCCGGTTCCCTGTTCGTCGCTTCCCAGCAAGGTGTCGTATTGCGCATCCGGCAGGTTCATCAGAAACACGCAGGCGTCCGCCATGTCATCGCTGTAAAGAAACTCCCGCCGCGGCGTGCCGGTGCCCCAAACCGACACCGTGGGGGTGTTGTTTTGTTTGGCTTCGTGAAACTTGCGAATCAGCGCTGGGATGACGTGGGAATTTTCCGGATGGTAATTGTCACCGGGACCATACAGGTTGGTCGGCATGACGGCGATGAATTTAGTGCCGTATTGCCGATTGTAGCTCCAGCACATTTCGATCCCGGCAATCTTGGCCAGTGCGTAGGGCCGGTTGGTCGGCTCCAGCGGTCCAGTCAGCAAATATTCTTCCTTCATCGGCTGCGGAGCCAGCTTGGGATAGATGCAACTGGACCCGAGGAACATCAGCCGCTTGACGCCGCTTTTCCAGGCAGCATGGATGATATTGGTCTGGATGGCGAGATTGTCGCGGATGAACTCCGCCGGATAGACATTGTTGGCATGAATGCCGCCAACCCGGGCTGCGGCGAGGAATACGTAGTCGGGTTGTTCTGCTTCGATGAACGCTGCGACCGCTGCCTGGCAAGTGAGGTCGAGCTCGGCATGTGTTCGGGTGACGAAGTTGCGATACCCCTTGTCGCGAAGGTTGCGTAGGAGCGCAGAACCCACCAGGCCTCGATGGCCGGCGACGTAGATCTTGGCGTCCGATTCCATGAGGCTACTCGTGATAGTCCATGGCCTTGTAGCCATGCTTTTTGACCAGTTCGTCGCGCTCGGCGGCCTTGAGGTCCTCGCGCACCATCTCGGCGACGAGTTCGTCGAAAGTAATCTTCGGCGTCCAGCCGAGCTTTTCCTTGGCCTTGCCGGGATCGCCCAGCAGGGTTTCGACCTCGGTGGGACGGAAGTAGCGCGGATCGACGGCAACGATGCAACGACCATGAACATCGTAGCCTTTTTCGTCGACGCCCAGCCCTTCCCAACGGATGTCCATGCCGAGTTCCGCCGCGGCAGCGTTGACGAAATCCCTGACCGAGTACTGCACACCAGTGGCGATGACGAAATCTTCGGCCTGCTCCTGCTGCAACATCAGCCACTGCATTTCGACGTAGTCCTTGGCGTGGCCCCAGTCGCGTTTGGCGTCCATGTTGCCGAGGAACAGGCAATCCTGCAGGCCGAGCTTGATGCGTGCCAGGGCGCGTGTGATCTTGCGGGTGACGAAGGTTTCGCCGCGTACCGGGCTTTCATGGTTGAACAGGATGCCGTTGCAGGCATACATGCCGTAGGCTTCCCGATAGTTGACGGTGATCCAGTAGGCGTAGAGCTTGGCGCACGCGTAGGGGCTGCGCGGGTAGAACGGCGTGGTTTCCTTTTGCGGGGTTTCCTGAACCAGGCCGAACAGTTCGCTGGTGCTCGCCTGGTAGAAACGAGCCTGTTTTTCCATGCCAAGGATGCGGATGGCCTCCAGGATGCGCAGGGCACCCAGCGCGTCGGAGTTGGCGGTGTATTCGGGCTCCTCGAAACTCACCGCGACGTGGCTCTGCGCGGCGAGGTTGTAGATTTCGTCGGGCTGCACCTGCTGAATGATGCGAATCAGGCTGGAACTGTCGGTGAGGTCGCCGTGGTGCAGGATGAAGCGGCGACCGCTCTCATGAGGATCCTGGTAGAGATGATCGATGCGGTCGGTATTGAATAGCGAGGTACGGCGCTTGATGCCGTGGACTTCGTAGCCCTTGCCCAGCAGGAATTCGGCAAGGTAGGCACCGTCCTGGCCCGTGACGCCGGTGATAAGGGCTTTTTTGGTCATGAGGTTTGTTCCAGAATGGGTGGCCGCGGACAGACAGCAATTGTAATTAATCGGGAGGCGAGGTTAACGCTCATTAGCGCCGGGGCGGCAGCGTGATGGGCAGTCCACGTCCGCTTCAAACTGTCGATGACATGTGGGCCCTCACGAACAAGCACGGGTGCCGAAGCAACAGAATAATCTCCCGGCTGAGAACACCGGTTTCCCGAGAAGATTCATGCTTAGCGCATCCATTCCTGCCGATCCAGCGAGAATGAATAAGGGCGGGAACTGCCATCAGCCAGCCCACCCCGTTCTATTGCGCAGCGATGATTTGCAACTGGCTCGACGCGAACAGGTATTCACGCCGCCGTCAGCTCACTTCGATGCAGCATCCTTTTCGCCGGCCGCTGCGGCATCTGCTGCTTGGGCCGGTGCGGTATCTGCCGCCGGGGCCGCGGCAGGCGTGGTTGCCGGTGCATCCGCTACCTTGCCCGCTTCGGCAAATTCACCAAAGTACTCGATTTTGGCTGCTGCCTTCAGCGCATCCAGTTCAGCCTTGACGGCCTTTTGGCGGGCTTCACCCTGCAGCACGCGGGCAATTGCGGGCTTGGCCTGCTCCATCGTGGCCGGCTGCACCTGTGAGTCCGCCAGCACAATCACCAGCAAACCATCCGGCGCATTCACCACAATTGCCTGGCCGTCGGGCATTGCAGCCAGTTTAGGCAGCATCGCCTTCGGCAACTGCTCGGCCGATTTCACACCCTCCGCCGCCTTGATAGGCAGGTTCTCCGCCTTCAGCCATTCCGCAAAATCATTCAGCGTCTTGGAAGCTGTCAACTTGGCGCGAATCGCCTCGTGTTTCTCCTGCGGGGCCTTGATCGAAATTTCCTGCAAACGGTAGATCTTGCGATTGGCAAACAGTTCGGGATGGCTATCGTAATAGGCTGTCACCTCGGCGTCACTCGGCTCGACGACGGTACCGAGCTTGCGGGTGATGAAAGCCTCGGCGAGAATCTGGCGCCGCGCCGCATCCAGCGCCTGTACGACCTTGGGGTCACTGTCCAGTTTGTCGCCAAGCGCTTTTTGCGCCAACAATTCCTGATCGACCAGGTAACGCACGACCTGCAGCGACGCTTCCTTGGATGGCTCCTTGTCGAGACCGGGATTGCGTTGAAGCGTGAAGTCGACCTGGCCGACCGTCAACTCGGTGCCGTTGACCTTGGCAGCCACCTGGGCAGCAGGCGTTCCATCTGTCGACGCGCCGTCCTTCTTGTCGCTACAACCCGCCGCCAGCAGGGCAATCAGTACTGGCAAACACAATTTACTGGCAAAACCCTGACGCATCATCATTCGTACCCTCCGGTATTTATTGGAAATCTGTCGGTTTCAATGTTACACCAAGCCCGCGACACGACAGCAAGGCCAGAACATGCGCAGGATCCTTTTTGTCATCGCCTGCAACGCTCCCGGCTTGGTGTCTCCCTGAAAACCGCTCACAATCCTTGCGCCCAGGCTGCCCACAAGCAATCCTGGCATCTTCGTTTAAGGGATCATGTCGATCCCGGCACATCCGGCGGCATGCTATGCTGGACGCCATTTATTGGGGGTTAGCGTGATCAAGATTCTGCTGCTGATTGGGGTCGGCTTCGTTGTGTGGGCGATATTCCGCGCCTACCAGCGATCTCTCAACCATCCGAGCACGCCTTCAAACAGCCAAACGGTCGAGGACATGGTGAAGTGCGCGCACTGCAGGGTGAATCTCCCGCGAAGTGAGGCCATCTATTCCGGCGGGGTGTTTTACTGTACGCCCGAGCACAAACAACTCGGCAAAAAATGAACGCCTCGGTGGCCACCTCGCCCCGAAGCGAAACGCAAGGCTACTTTGCGTCGCACTGGCGCAGTCTCGATTACTTCAATCTTTATCGCCTGACGCTGGCAGTGGCGCTGGTTTTTACCGGCATGCTGTTCGGCGGATCCGATCTGTTCCGTGCAGACGCAAGCGAGCGCTACCTGAACTTCGCCTTTGCCTATCTGGTGATCGCGGCCTTGTTCGTGCTGGGCATTCGCGCGCGCTGGCCCGGCTTCCAGGTCCAGCTCTCCGCGCATATCTTCGCCGACATTCTATTCGTCATTTTGCTGATGACCACCAGTCAGCGGCTCGCCGACAGCATGGGGTTGCTGCTGGTGATTTCCATTGCATCGGGCGGCCTGGTAGGCAGCGGCCGGCTGACCCTGCTGTATGCCGCGATGGCGTCGATTGCATTGCTGCTGCAGCACGGATTCAGCATACTCGGCGATGGCGCGGGAATAGACAGTTTTTTCCAGGTCGGACTGCTCTGTGCGGGCTACTTCGCCATCGGCTGGCTGGCGCACACGCTGACCCACCGGGCCCTGCGGTCCGAAAGACTGGCGCAGCGACAGGCCGATGAACTGGCGCTGCTGAACCGCATCAACGCGCTGGCGATCGAGAACTCGCCCGACGGCCTGCTGGCGGTACGCGGCGACGGCGTCGTGCGACATGCCAGCCCGCGCGCGCTGACCTTGCTCGGTACCACGACCCCGCTGAAGCCCGGCATCACCCGGCTGGAAGCCTGCTCCCCCGGGCTGGCACGCCTGGCAGCGCAATTGCAGCCCGGCACGGCGTCCATTCTGAGCACGCCGGCTGCGCAACTGCGGGTGCGCTGCATATCACTCGCCACGCCGGACGATAGCCGGATCCTGGTACTGGAAGACCAGAGCCAGGCCGAACTGGCGGCGCAACGTCTGAAACTGGCGGCGCTGGGGCGGCTCACTGCCAACATCGCGCACGAAATCCGCAACCCGCTTTCCGCAATCAGCCACGCCGCACAACTGTTGCGCGAGGATGCGAACGACCCCGCGCAAGCGAAACTGACCGAGATCATCGACAACAATACCCGGCGGCTCGACCGCCTGGTGGAAGAAGTCCTGACGCTCAATCGGCGCGACCGCCTCAATCCGGTGAGCTTCGATCACGTGAAGCTTGCCGCCCTGATCGATGAACTGCGGCAGACTGAAGAAATCCCGGCTGACGCCGTCATAGTCAGCATGGCTGATGCCGTCCATTTCAAATTCGACCCTGACCACCTGAGACAGATCATGTGGAACCTGCTGCGCAACGCCTGGCGATACTGCCGCAAGCAGGCTGGCAGTATTCGCTTCGCTGCGGCGATACGGGACAACACGGTTCAGATAGACATCCAGGACGATGGACCAGGCCTGACGCCCGAGCACCAGGGCAAGCTGTTCGAACCCTTTTTCACCACCGACGCGCAAGGCACCGGGCTGGGACTGTTCCTCGCACGTGAACTGGCCGAGGCCAACCACGCCGCGCTGGCATACGTGCCAGGAGAGGCCGGTGCGCGCTTTCGCCTCAGTTTTCGCGGAATGGATTAGACATGACTGCTTCCCCTCGCATTCTTTTGGTGGATGACGAACCCGACCTGCTCGACCTGATGGAGTTGACGCTGGCCAGGATGGGGCTGGAAACCGATCGTGCCCTCAGCGTGGCAGAGGCAAAGCATCGTCTGGCGCAAATGCATTACGACCTCTGCCTGACTGACATGCGGCTGACCGATGGCGAAGGGCTGGAAGTGATTGCCAGCGCCAGTGCCCTGTCGAAGCCGGTGCCGGTAGCGGTCATTACCGCCTTCGGCAACGCCGGCAACGCGGTGGCAGCGTTGAAAGCGGGTGCATTCGATTATCTGGCCAAGCCGGTGGCGCTCGACCAATTGCGCGCGCTGATCAAATCAGCACTGAAAATGCCGGAAGCCACGCAAACCGATGGGGCTGCGCGTGATCTGATCGGCCAGTCCGCAGCCATGGAGGACATCCGCACGCGCATCGCCAAACTGGCGCGGACCCAGGCGCCGGTCCACATCAGCGGCGAATCCGGCAGTGGCAAGGAACTCGCTGCACGCCTGATTCATCGCCTGGGCAACCGTGCCGACAGGGCTTTCGTTGCCGTCAACTGCGGGGCGATCCCGGAGACGCTGATGGAGAGCGAGTTTTTCGGTTATCGCAAAGGCGCGTTCACCGGCGCTGACGCCGATCGCAGCGGCTTTTTTCAGGCTGCCGACGGCGGCACGCTGTTTCTCGACGAAGTGGCCGACCTGCCGCTGTCGATGCAGGTCAAGCTGCTGCGGGTACTGCAGGAGAAAAAGGTGCGCAAGGTCGGCGCTACCCAGGAAGAACCGATCGACGTCCGTATCGTCAGCGCCACCCATCAGAACCTTGCTGCGCTGGTGGAATCCGGACGCTTTCGGCAGGACCTGTATTACCGCCTCAACGTCATCGACCTGGTCATGCCCAGCCTGCGCGAACGCTCCGAGGACATTATCGTCATGGCGCGTTTACTGCTCGACAAGATGGGAGGCAGTCAGGTCAAGCTCGACCGCGGCGCCGAGAAGGAACTGAGCGCCTACGCTTTCCCCGGGAACGTGCGTGAACTGGAAAACATACTGGAGCGCGCACTGGCGCTTTGCGAAAACCAGCATATCTCCGCGGCCGACCTCAATCTTGCCCCGGCCCTGCCCACCACCATGGCCTCACCGGACACCAAATATCCGTTACAGGACTACCTCGACCAGACCGAACGCGCCGCCATTCTCGAAGCGCTGGAGCAGACGCGGCACAACAAGACAGCTGCCGCCCGCGTGCTCGGTGTCACCTTCCGCAGCTTGCGCTATCGACTGGAGCGTCTGAGCATCGAGTAGCATTGGCGGGCCGGTAGCGGGGCCGGAAATGCAGACCCAGAAATTGCTGATTGAACTTCGCACGATTGCTGCGACCCGCCACCCTAGTGCCGGATGGAGTGCGATAGCGGCTCTGGACGTTTGATCGGTTAAACACTTTTCCGTGATGGTGCAGCGGTTTACCAGATCCAAACGCGACAAGTCAGAGCCCATTCAAGGGGGCATCCGTTGGGCCTGCACCGATCGCGGCCCTTCACCGATGCACCCTCCCCGAGGCTGGCTGCAAGTCAGCGCTCAGTGCCTCACGCTCATCGAATACGAAGCAGTCACCGTGGTAATGCGCGCCGCCGACCTCCTCGAAATACTTGAGGATGCCGCCCTCCAACTGGTAGACGCGCTCGATGCCGATTGCCTTCATGTGAATGGCAGCCTTTTCGCAGCGGATTCCTCCGGTACAGAACGATACGACAGTTTTCCCGGCGTAATCATCGCGATGTGCGGCGAGTTGTGGGGGAAACTCGCTGAAGATGCCGATGTTGTAATCGACTGCGTTGTCGAAGGTGCCGGCCGCGACTTCGTAGTCGTTGCGGGTATCGAGCATCACCACGGGTCGGCCTTCATCATCGACACCGCGGTCCAACCAATGCTCAAGCGTGGCCGCAGACACCGAGGGCGCGCGGCCTTCCTCGGGCCGGATAACCGGCATTTTCATGGTGATGATTTCTTTTTTGAGCCGTACCCGCATTCTATGGAACGGCGGCTCGACCGAGAGACTCTCCTTGGGCACAAGATCGGCGAATCGAGGATCGGCCCGCAGATGGGCGACGATGGCGTCGATCGCGTCGCGCGAGCCAGCCAGGAACACGTTGATACCCTCGGGGGCGAGCAAGATGGTGCCCTTGAGATCGAGCGCCAGGCAGCGCGCGGTGAGATCCGCCTTCAGCGCCTCGCGCTCGGCAAGGGAGACAAACTTGTAGCAGGAAATATTGACGACAGACACAGATTGACCCTTTCGGCAAGACGGCATTATACGGAGCGGCGCTCCCCGCCGATGGTTTTTGATACCCTTCGGTCTTCTGCCTGCCTTTACCAGACCATGGACGAACAATTGCAAACGCTGGAACATGCTCAGCAAACCGCGATCGACCTTGCCATTCAGTTCGGCCCCAAGGTCCTGGCCGCATTGCTGGTCATGGTGGCGGGCTTCTATGTCGGCCGCTGGGTGGGCCGACTGGCGGACTCGATGCTGGTGAAAATCGGGATCGACGCAGCCCTGCGCCAGTTGCTGGTCCGCATTGTGCGCATCCTGGTGCTGGGGCTGTTCCTCATCATGGCGCTGCAGAACCTGGGGGTGGAACTGCTGCCACTGCTGGCCGGACTGGGGGTGGCGGGCGCGGGCATCGCGCTGGCGATGCAGGGCGTACTGGGCAATCTGGCTGCAGGGCTGACGATCATCTTCACCCGGCCGTTCCAGGTGGGCGAGTACATTTCCATTGCTGAAGAAGAAGGCACGGTCGAGGAAATCCGGCTGTTCAATACCGTGTTGAGCCATCCCGACCACTCGCGCATTGTCATCCCCAACCGCAAGATCGTCGGCGAAATCCTGCACAACTTCGGCAGCTTGCGGCAGCTCGACGTGATCGTCGGCGTGGCTTACGACACCGACATCAAACAGGCATTGGCTGCGATCCAGGATCTGCTGGCAGCGCATCCGAAAATCCTGCGCGAACCGGAGCCGATGATCCGCGTACTGGCACTGTCCAATTCCAGCGTGAACATCGCCATCCGCCCGTGGACAACAGTCGACGATTATTACGATACTTCGAGCGAGATCACCCAGGCGGTGCTGGAAACCTTCCGTGAACGCAGCATCCGGATCCCCTTCCCGCAGCGCGAAGTACGCCTGCTCGATTCGGCGGCCAGGCCGGATTCACCATGAAGCGCACCGTACCCACTGCCGCCGCCTCCAGGACGGCCTATGCCAACCCGCTGGATGAGGTGCTGCGCCCCGGTCAGTCGATTGAACTGCTGAAGGAACTGCATATCCTGACGCGCGACGGCAAGCTCAACCAGGACAGCCGCCGCAAGCTGAAGCAGGTCTACCACCTGTGCAACTTCATCGAGCCGCTGCTGGATGACGTACTAAACACGCAGGACACGCTGACGCTGGCCGACCACGGCGCCGGCAAGTCGTATCTGGGCTTCATCCTCTACGACCTGTTTCTGAAAGAGCGCCCCGGCGCGCATATCTACGGCATCGAGACGCGCGACGCGCTGGTGGAAAAGTCGCGCGAGCTGGCGGCCCGGCTGGGATTTTCCCGCATGAGCTTCCTGAATGCGACCGTAGCCGACTCGATCACCACCGATGCCCTGCCGCCGCGCATTGACATCGTTACCGCCCTGCACGCCTGCAACACGGCGACCGACGACGCCATCCGCTTCGCGCTCGCCAAAGCGGCACGCCACATCGTGCTGGTGCCGTGCTGCCAGGCCGAGGTTGCGACGGTGCTGCGCAAACACAAGAACGCATCGTTCGGCAAAACCGCACTGTCGGAAATCTGGCGCCACCCCATCCACACCCGCGAATTCGGCAGCCAGCTCACCAACGTGCTGCGCTGCCTGCAGCTCGAATCGCACGGCTATCAGGTCACCGTCACCGAGCTGGTCGGCTGGGAACATTCGCTGAAGAACGAGCTCATCATCGCCACCCGGAAAAACGCGCCGCGCGGGGATGCGCGCAGCCGCCTGCAGCAGATCCTGCAGGCACTCAATCTGCAGGAACTCGAAGGACGCTTTCTCGACGCACCCTCCGCCTGAAAAACGCCTATGCTTTTATTGGGCATGGGTTTTTTTGGATTGTGCGATGCATCGGTCGGGTTCGATTTCCTCTTATGCCATATGGGCCTGGTTCGCGGTACTCACGGGCTGCGCCGCGCCGCAGTATCAGACGAACGTCAGCCTGATTCCGCCCGGCGATGCGGCAGGACGGGCCTGCGTGCAGGCTTGCGAAACGAGAAAGCTCGCCTGCCAATCGGATTGCCAGAGCCGCTTCCGGTCCTGCGCCGAAAGCATCGAGCCGCAGGTGGAAGCCCGCTACTCCGAAGCGCTGTCGCAGTTTGAAAACGACCTCGGCCAGTACGCCGCCGCCCTGCAGACCTACGAAGTGCAGCTGAGCTTCGCCTGGATGAACAGTTACCCCTACGGCTGGGGCATGTGGGGTAGACCTTGGATGGGGCCGTGGCCCGGAATGTACTATCCGCCCCCCTATCCGGTGCCCAGGATGCCGACGCGCACGGAAGTGCGCGCGCAACTGGAAAAAGAGATCTGTCAGGCCGACTGCGGTTGCGTGCCTGCGTTCGATGCCTGTTTCGTCGGTTGCGGCGGGCAGCGCCTGACGGAAACGGTGTGCATCAGAAACTGCCCGCCCGCGCAGTGATGTCAGGCAGTGCGCTGCAGCACGGTCAGCTTCACCGGTACGCTTTGCGCGTCGCTGTTGATCCAGATGTCGCCGTCCTGCACCATGCTTTGCAGGCGCATGCTGCGCTCGGCCAGCCGGGCCAGCGCCTGGCTGGTTTCGGCGGGCACCTGCAGCACGGTGAGATTGCTGAACCGCGTGAGCTTGCTGGCGATCTGCTTCCACCACACTTCACACCCGCTGCCGTAGCACATCACCACGACCTCCTCGGCGCGGCTGCAGGCGCGGCGAATGCGCGCGTCGTCCGGCTGGCCAAGGTCGATCCACAGCGTGATCTCGCCAGCCAGACTCCTGGCCCACACTTCCGGCTCGTCGACATCGAACAGGCCCTTGGTGAAGGCAATGCCTTCCTGAAAGTACACCGCATAAGCCAGCACCCGCACCATCATGCGTTCGTCGGTTTCGGAGGGGTGGCGTGCAATGGTTAGCGCATGGTCGCCGTAAACGTGCCGATCCATGTCGGCAATCTGCAGGTCGGCTTTGTAAATGGTGGCTTTGAGCGCCATGGGAATTCACGCTTGAATTGGGCGGTGGATTGTAGCGCGGCCCCACCCGAAGAACGCGCATAAAAAAACCCCGGCGAACCGGGGTTTTTCACATCAGATCGGAATGATTACGACACGATCTGGATGTTCGAAGCCTGCTTGCCCTTGGGGCCAGTCGTCACTTCGAAGCTGACTTTCTGGTTTTCCTGCAGGGACTTGAAGCCGCTGGAATTGATTGCGGAGAAATGTGCAAACAGATCCTCGCCGCCGTTATCCGGGGTGATGAAACCAAAACCTTTTGCATCGTTGAACCACTTAACAGTACCCGTTTCCATCTTTTGTTTCCTATCTATCTAAAAAAATTGGGCAACATGCCCTATCAATCGAATTTCAAGGAAAACGCTTACCAGAGGTACCGCAATTTAAAGCTTGAATCCAACAGATGGCGCATTGATATCACATAAGGCCAAGATGTCAAAGCGCTTTCTGAATTTATTTTCCCAACGCACGCAGGACCAGGGTGTTGCCGCGCTGGGTAAATTCCAGATGTTTCAGCACGCTCATCCCCATCAAGACCTGATTGTCCGCCATGCCGGGGTTGATGCTGGCGGGCACGCCTGCCAGATCGAACGGCCCGAACGCCAGCGAATCCAGGCGCGTGGCACGGGTGGTGACGGTGCCGTTGGCAGTGACCGACTGCTGATAAGCGCCCGCCCGGAGGCCCAACTCGGCGGCCAGATGCGCCGGCACCGACACCAGCGTGGCACCGGTGTCGAGCAGGAAGCTCACCGGCCGGCCATTGATCGTGCCGGGAAAGACATAGTGCCCGTCGCCGCTGCGCTTCAGCACCAGTTCGGTTCCAGGGGCAACCTGCAGGTCGCGGTTGGGATTGTTGCGCGCCTGCAGGCTGTTCTCGAAGTACAGGTAAAACATGCCCAGCACCAGCAGGCTGGCGACCAGTGCCATGCCGCGTCCGAGCCGGCGATGCGGATTATGCGGCGGTTCAGGTGTCGTATGCATTCCACTCATGTATCTGTTGCTGCAGGAGAATCAAGAAACTTCGAACAATGACCGACTATATTCACAGGAGCGCCAATCCGGAAGGGGGAATGGATGTTTGCACCGGCAGGACATTGGCGGCAGGACATTGGCATCAGGCAGGGCTGTGTCTGATCCCGCTGGCCGGTACGAGTTCCACACACGCCGCGCAGCCCGCTCCTGCAAACTGGTTTCCGGATGCACCCAGTTTCCGTCAATATGTCTGGGAGGGCGCACCCTGTCCGGGCTGCGAAGCGCTTGTTCCCAAACCCGCCTGGCGCCGCATGGCCGCGCTGGCAGGCGTGCCGGAAGTACAGTTCTGGATCGCGCCCGACACTTCCGGTAGCTAGTCCTATTCGCTTGCACCCGACGTGGTGGTGCTGTCGCCCGCCGCGCTGCAGCTGAAACCCAGCCAACTGGCGTTTCTGGTCGGTCACGAAATCGTTCACATCGCGCAGCGCCATTTCGACGAGGACGCCATCGCCCTCTCCGTAGACTCCGGCAAGCCGGCGCACTGGACGCAACAGGGCAGGCCATGCAGCTGGTCGACGGCGATTTTGGGCTGGCGCTCAGGGTGTCGCACCTTTGGCAGCAGCAGGAAGCCAAGGCCGACTGCCTGGGCGCGCTGCGCGCGGCACAGGCCTGCGGCCACAGCATCGAGATCGGCGCATTGGCCTATTTCAGGCGGGACCTCGGTCCGGGCGGCGGGATCGCGGCCGCACACGCAACCAGTGTGGAACGCATGCGACGACTCATGCCGTTTACCGAATCGGCACTCCGTCTCTCCACCCAGGCCAAGCACTGAAGCGGCAGGTGCAGCCTCAGGCGGCGTGCTGCATGCGGGGATGACTGAAGCGGCAGTGCAGGGCGTCGCCGAACACTTCGCTGCAGATAGCGGGTCTCGATATGCAGCAGGCGCTCGTGGTCACCCGCCTCGAGATAGATGTCCGGCTGCGTCATCAGCGCGTCGTCCCACACCATTTCCACCCCCCAGGCATTGGGCAGCCCCGGTACCACGCCGGGTTCGCATTCGCTGAACAGGTGGCTCACGCTGGCCTCGTCCGCGAGGCTGAACTCCACGCCATGATCCAGTCCCAGCCTGCCGAGGTGGACTTCCTGGTCGGCGGGGATCATCGCCACCATCTGGCAGCCATCACCGTTGAGCAGCACGCCCTTGGCCAGCCGGTCTGGGGGCACCGCTGCCGCGCGCGCCGTTTCGGCGCTGGTCTGGCTGTGCGGATGCGCCACGAGGTCGAAGGGAATCAGGTGCTGGTCGAGAAAGCGTTCCATGCGATGCAATGCGTTCATGATCGACTCCTCAATACGTGGAAAATGAATCTCACTATAGTTCACCCCTGACGTGACGTCGTCACGGGAATTGAATCGAATACAAGCGTTTATCGGTGGCCTCGGCTCAAGAATTCCAGAAAATCGACGACAAGCAATGATCAGCCACGTGACAAGACGACATGACACGAAGCAACGCGTTTGAAGTCCGGAGACGGCGGTTCTTATCGAAAGGGCGCTGGCTATCGGCACTGATGCTGGCGGTCGCCGGCATATCTGCATACGCAGACGCAGGCCCGGCACTGACGGACTCCCTGCCGCGTGAAGCGCCGCAGTCGAGCGGCCTCGGCGAACAGGTCTGCGCCGAGCCTCCAGACGATGTCCCGCAGCAAGCGCGCGAACTCGCCAAGCAGGTGCTCGAGCAGGTGTACGCCCTGCCGGATGACGAGAAACGCTATTTTCTGGAAAAACGCCGCGATGCACTCGGCTTTGCAATCTTTCCCAATGTGCAACGGCAGGGTGTCATGGTCGCCAAGCTCCACGGCAAGGGCATCCTGTCCTATCGCATGGAAGACGGGGGATGGAGCACGCCCATCCTGCTCACCATACAGGGTCAGAGCACGGGCCCTCAGTTCGGCGTGCAATCCAGCAACGTCATCTTCATTTTCAGGACGGTCAGCGGCATCAAGGATTTTCTCTCCGGACACCACCACGTCATCTCCCACGCCACCGGTGCCGCAGTGGAACACGTCGATCATCCGGCAGATCCACTCGGCATCACGGTACATTTCTTCGACCGTGGCGGCATGCTCGGCCAGTCCAGCGACACCTATGCCATCCATATTGACGAGGAAGCCAATGCCGCGCTCTACGGCGTGGCGCTCAAGCCAGGTTGCATCGTGGAAGGGACACGTTCCGGATTCAAGGCGCCGTGGATGCTGCGTTACTTCCAGAACATGCAATTGCCGCCCGGGCAGGCGCATCGCATCATCGAACTGGAATAGGCAGCAGCACCATCACTTCCAGTCATCGCCGCGCAAGAGGATGCCCCGGACGAGCGGGCCGGCGACTGGTGAAGTGGTCCACTGCGCTGCAGGCGCGCCGGAACGCCAGCAGGTTGTGCTGCGCATGCCCCAGCACGCTGTCGCGGGGGTAATGCCCCGCCGCGTCGGGCACGCCGGCCGGGATGCCGCTCAGCAATTCGATCCCTTCGCTGACATGCGACGCGACATGGACGTGGAAAAGCCCACCGGCGACCGCGTCGCACGACACGCGGTTCCAGCATCAGGTGGCGCCGGTTGCGCGCAGGAATCAGCACCCCCTGGCTGCCATCCAGCCCGGCCGCGTCGCACACGCGGAAACAGCCCTCGATCTTTTCGTTGATGCCGCCCACCGGCAGCACCTCGCCATGCTGGTTGACCGCACCGGTGACGGCGATGCCCTGCCTGAGCGGCAAACCCGACAGCGACGACAGCAGCGCATACAACTCGGCGCAGGATGCGGAATCGCCCTCGACGCCGTGGTATTGCTGCTCGAAGACGATCGAGGCATTGAGCGCAGAGCGGCGCGAGATGCGCGAACAAGCGCTGCCAGATAGTTCTGCAGGATGAACACGCCCTTGTCGTGGAGCGGGCCCGGACAGTTCGACCTCGCGCTCGATGTTGAGCAGGCCCTCCTCGCCGGCGTAGGTGCGCGCGGAAAGCCGCACCGGCAGGCCGAAACGATGGTCGCCGAGGTCGATCTGGGTGAGGCCGTTGAGCTGGCCCACCCGTGTCGCCCTGCAGGTCGATCAGCACGTCGCCCTCGGCAATCGACTCGCGCAGGCGCTGTTCCGGGTAGTCGTGCCGCCCGATAGTGCGCCTGCAGCGCGGCCTCGACATCGGCCACCGTGACCAGTCCCGGCCCGCGGGCGCGGCAGACCGCGGCGCTTTCCATCACCAGCGCCTCGGTGCGGGCGAAAATCGCGCTCTCGCGCGACTGGTCGTCGGCCTCGCGATGCGATTCCTCGAGCAGGCGCGCCACCGCTGCTGCCGAAAAATGCGGCAGGCCGTACTGGCGGCAGGCATGGGCGACGAAAACCGACGAGGCGCGACGCGTACGCCGCACTGGCCGGAAAGCTGTCGGCGAAATCCACCTTGGCGCGGAAATGGCGGGCGAATTCCGGCGCGGCTTCCTGCAGTTCGTAATACTGCTCGCGCGAGCCGATCAGCACGATCTTGACCTCGACATCGACCGCCTCCGGCTCCAGCGACACCGTCGCGATCGGCGTGAACGACACGCCCGGCTCCTCGATCTGCAGCCGGCCGCTGCGCAGGAAGCGCCGCAGCTTCTCCCACACCAGCGGGTCGGCCAGCACATCGCGCAGGTGCAGCATCAGAAAGCCGCCGTGCGCCTGCAGCAGGCTGCCGGCACGGATGCGCGAGAAGTCGGTCACCAGCACGTCGTTCTCGGACTGGTATTCGATGCTGCCGAACAGCGCGCGGAACAGCGGATTGTCCTCGACGATCACCGGCGCGCCGCTGAGCCCGCCGTTGTCGACCACCAGATTGACCCGGTAGCGCGCCAGCATGGCCTGCAGCGCCTCCTGCCGGGTTTCGTCGTCCTCGCCGCCATGCAACAGCTCCAGATTGTCGAGCACGTCCTGTGCGATCGCATCGAGACAGGCGTTGAGCTTGGACGCATCCTTGATCTGCTTCTTCAATCCGCTGCGTATGGCCTGCAATTCATGCTCCAGCAGCGGCTTCACCACCTGGCGCCGCAACACCGCCAGCGCGTCGTCCATCGCGCGTTCCAGCGGCTGGGTCTTCTCGAAATAGCGTGTGATCTCGGCGCGCAGTTCCTGGTCGGCCTGCTCGACCGCGAGCCGGCGCGCCTTCGGCAGCGCCAGCACTTCGTCCTCGGTCAGCGCCTGGCCCTTCTTGCCGGTCAGGGTGAACACCATGCGCCCCTCCTCGCGGTGCAGCGCAAAACTGCGCGCCTCGGCAAATGCCGACAGCTCGGCATAGGCCTTGGCATCTTCGTCCTTGTAGGCTTTTTCGATGCGCTCGCTCTCGGCCTTGTATTCCTGCCCCTCCAGCCGTTGCGGAATGTCGGCCTGCAGCGTCTTCACGGCCTGCGCCAGCAGCTGGCGCAGCAGGCGTCCCTCGCCCGCCGGCAGGCGCAGCGCCAGCGGTCGTTCCGGTGCATCGAAATTGTGCAGATAGCAGAGATCGGGCGGCACCCTGCGCTCCGCCGCTGCCGCCGTCATCGCCTGCTTCAGCAGGGACGAGCGCCCGCTGCCGACCTCGCCGAGCACGAACAGGTTGTAGTCGGGCTGGTCCATCCCGAGGCCGAAGCGTGCGGCCGCTTCGGCCCGTGCCTGGCCGATCCACGGCAGCGGTTCCTGCAGCAGTTCGGAGGTGTCCGCGAACCCCAGCGATGCAGGGTCGATGGTCAGGCGCAGTTCGGTGGGAGACAGGGTGACAGTCGGCATGGATGGATTCGGACTCTAACGCTGTGGAATGTCCGGATTATTACGCAAGACCGCGGCCCCGGCCTGATTCAGGTATCCAGCAGGCGCGTCCACTGCGCCTGACTTTGCCGATATTGCGCACGCAGGTCGGCCGCATTCTCCAGCAGCATGCCGTCCGGCAGATCGAGCGCCCGCATGACTGCGGCCTCGATCTGGCTGGCCGCCACGCAGCGCGGTACCGCGTACGGCTCCCAGGTCTCGGCGAAGGCCGATCGCTTGTCGGGACGCCCGTCCTGCTGCGGAGGCAGCAGGCTGACCCGCGGCAGGCCATGGGCCAGCGCGACGATCCGCCCATGCAGGCTGCTGCCGACCACGCCGCGGCTGGCGGCGATGAGGGCGCAGATGTCCCACAGGTGCAAAGAGCCAAACAGGCGCGCCTTGCCGGGCGGCAGCCGGCTCAGCAGCCTTTCGTACAGCGCAGGATCATCGTGCCAGGGCGCCGCGCCAGCACGAAACAGCACCAGCCCGAGGCCGGTCCCGGCAGCCACGCTGGACAACCCCCGGGCCAGTGCGTCCAGCGTGGCATCGTCGCCGAAGTCGGCGCTGAACTGGCAGGCCAGATAGCCTTGCGGGAAGACGTCCAGCATCGCCTGCACCGCGTCGTGCTGCTGATGCTTGCGGATCGTCTCGCCGCAGCATTCCGCAACCATTACCGCCGGGTCGGGACACAGCGGGACATCCAGGCCTTCTGCGTGCAATGCGGCCTGCGTGACGTGATCCCGCACGCTGACCCAGTCCGCTTGCCGGAGTGCAGACATCACCTCATCACGCTGGAAATCGGACAAACCCGCCCATTCCACCCCGCCGGCGGCATTGAAGATCAGTCGCCTGGAAGCGGCGGGTGCATCGCGTCCCGTCACATAGGGCATGGTTCGCGTGGTCCCCAATTGCTGTGCAGCCCAACGGGCCGCCGTGGCAGGATCGTTGTCGTAGCGCGCGATGGCTGCCGCAGCCGCGGCCGGATCGCACAGCATGACCGCGGCCTGCCACGCGCTGCAGGTCAGCAATTCGCCGCCGGCGTGAATCAGGTGCGCGGGGCGTGCATTCCCCCGCCGTGCAAGCGCGCTGACCCGGTGTCCGCCCAGGGCCCGCAGGTCGCGCGCCGCCAATCCGCAATACTCGAATGCATGCCCGGGCAGCATGGCAGTCAGCAGATGCGGAAACAGCAGGTCGCCGAAATTGTGGCGATCGAAGGCGCCGAACAAGACCAGATGGGAACGGGCTGTCGGGTTCATGGGCTGGCTGGCGACCTGGGAGGCTGGGCAATTCGCGAAATCACCTCGTTCGGCGCACGCTGCACGATTTCACCTACCATTCCAGAAAACGGACCGACACCCCGGCCTGCCACCGATGAAACCCACGAAACCTTCATTTTTCTTCCTCATCGCCCTCATCGGCGGCCTCGCCATCTTCAGCTCCACGCTGTCGAAAACCCCGGTGCTGCCGCTGTTCGCGCACGCGCTCAACGCCAGCCCGGCCGAAATCGGCTGGATCGTCATGGCCTCGACGATCCCCGGCGTGCTCATCAGCTATCCCGCCGGCGCACTGTCCGACCACCTGGGCAAGCGGCGCGTGCTGCTGGCGTCGCTGATCGTGTTCGCCAGCGCGCCGTTTCTGTATCTGCTGATCAGCAACGCCTGGCAGCTGATGGCGGTGCGCTTTTATCACGGCTTCGCCACCGCGATATTCGGCACCGTGGCGAGCGCGGCGATTGCCGAACGCTACACGCGCCGACCGCGCGGCGCGGCTGTCCACCTATTCCTCGGTCACCATCGTCGGACGTTCGATCGCGCCGTTTCTCGGCGGCTTCCTGATTTCGCTGGCGAGTTTCAACGCGGTGTACATCGCCTGTGCCATCAGCGGCGTGCTGGCGCTGGGCGCCGGCTTGCTGCTGGGTGACGACGAACCCTGCGCCCACAGTGAAGCGGGAACGCCCGCCCTTCTGGACCAGCCTCGACCACCGTGCTGCGCGACCGCGGCATCATGCTGGTAAGCGGAATCGAGGCGGCGCAGTACCTGGTATTCGGCGCCATCGAAGCCTTCCTCGCCCTGTTCGCCGCCTCGCTCGGCATCCCGGCGTGGCAGATCGGCGTCATCCTCGGCGTGCAACTGGTCAGCATCGTCTTCGCCAAGCCGCTGATGGGCCGCGTATCCGACCGGGTGGGCCGCAAGCAGGTCATCATTCCCGGCCTGCTGATCGGCGCGGCCAGTGTCGTGCTGCTGCCCTATCGCGCCCAGCTTCATCGGCCTGTCGGTGCTGAGCCTGGTGTTCGGCATCGGCTTCGCCACCGTCACCTCCTCCACCGCCGCGCTGGTCGCCGACCTCACCCGCGACGGCCGCTACGGCTCGCTCGATGGGCGTGCTGCGCACGGTGATGGACGTCGGCCAGTCGATCGGCCCGGTGCTCACCGGCTGGATGGTCGGCATGGCCGGCTACGGCAGCGCCTTCACCCTGCTGGCGGCGATCCTGCTGGTTCGCAGCGCTGCTGCTTGGACTACTGTTTAAAGAAACGTAAAGGGGGGAACGCATCCCGACCAGCCACGATCAGATATAGTGAATGCAGTAGCGTTGTCCCAAGGAGCACGCCATGAACATCCGTTTGCCGATTGTCCTGTTTGCCCTGCTGGCGTTCGCCCAGTCGCTTTTCCTGCTGCCGGCAGCCGCAGATTCGACTGTGCCTAGCAATCCGCCTGCCGTAGTACAGCAAAACCCAGCTGCCCTGCCAGCCTGTCCGGCCAATCTCGGGGGCTTGACGCTTTCCCAGGTCGTCCAGCTGGACTGCTGCAAAGGCCATAAGGGCATCTGCGGCTGCCGTGCCGGCAAGATCGTCTGCTGCGACAACACCTCCAGTACCGAACCAGGTTGCACCTGTCATGGGGACGAGGCCATCGCCAACTAGAAACGGCGATGCAGTTCATTCCTATTTCCCCGGCGCCACCCAGACCCCATCCCAGCCCGGCTCCGGCGGCGTCTGCCGGAACGCCGCAAGCGATCCAGCATGACCTGACTGGGGCGATCCCCCGGCACAACCGCGAGGCACTCGCGGAACGCCGCCTCGGCAGCATCCCAATCCTGGCTGCGGTAGCGCGCCAGTGCTGTCTCATAGGCCTGCACCAGCTGGCGGCCCGCCTCGCTCAATGCATCGGCGTAATCCATCAACTCGAACACCCGGACCGGCTCCTGCTTGCCGGAAACGCGCAGGCTGTCGATTTCGCGGAAGGCCAGCGTGTCGCCCGCCAGCTTGCGCGTCCCCTCGCTGACCAGGATGCGCGTGCCGTAGAACTTGTTGGCCTGTTCCAGCCGCGAGGCGAGGTTCACGGTGTCGCCGATGACGGTGTAGCCGCGCGAGGTTTCGGAGCCGATATTGCCGACGGTGACATCGCCGCTGGCGATGCCCATGCGGACGTTGACCTCGGGCAGGCCGTGGCGGACGCCGAACAGTTCGGGCAGGCCGGCGCGGAAGGCTTCCATGCGCGCCATCTGTTCCAGTGCGGCGATGCAGCACAACCGGGCATGGTCGGCGGGGTCGGTGAAGGGCGGCCCCCAGAAGGCCATGACCGAATCGCCGATGTACTTGTCGACGATGCCCTGCTGGCTGCGGACCACCTCGGACATCAGCGAAAAATAGCGGTTGAGGAAGCGCACCGCAGCGTCCGGCGTCAGGCCCTCGCACATCCGGGTGAAAGCCTGCAAGGTCGGAGAAGAACACCGACATCACCTGGCGTTCGCCGCCATCGGACGGAATGCGGTTTTCCAGCAGGTTGCGCACGATGCGCGGGTCGACGTACTGGCCGAAGGTCTCGCGGATGCGCTCCTTCTCGCGCAGTCCGCACCACCATGTGGTTGAAGGAATGCGCCAGCGTGGCCAGTTCGTCGTGGGTCTTGACCAGGATTTCCACCGTCCAGATCGCCTGCCTCCACCGCCGCGTGCCGCCCAGCAGCCGCTTGACCGGATCGACCAGCGAGCGCGTGACGAAGGCGGCGAAGATCAGTCCGAGCACGGTGGCGATCGCGGTGATGATCCAGTTGAGCGTGGTGGCGCGCGCCTCCTCCGCCTTGGCCTGGGTGGCGGTGTCCTGGGTCAGCTTGTTGAGGATGTCGATGGTCTTGCCGATTTCGATGTCGACGGTGTCCTTCTCGCGCAGCAGGGCGTCGCGCACGATCTTCTCCGAGCGCGGTGTGCCTTCCTCCGCCTCGATCTGGAACAGGCGGAAGGTCATGTGGAAGTGCTGGCGCGCAGTCTGGATGGCCGGCAGCTGCTTGCCCAGCACGGCGAGCGTCACACGGTCGAGTTCGATGCCCTTTTCCGCTTCGGCTTCGCCCAGCATGCGCAGCGAGGAATCGACGATCTGGTCGGCGTTGATGCCGCGCATGTCGAAGCCGTTCGATTCCTTGGCGAGGAACTCTGGGTCGGGATGCGCCACTTCCATGCCGGCCAGCACCCGCTCCATGTGCACGATCTGCTGGCGGATGAGGATTTCCACGCTGGCCACCTGCTGCTGCAGCGGCAGGTAATAGTCGGACAAGCGCCCGCACCTGATTGTTGAGCTGGCGGAAATTGAGCACCGACAGCCAGGTGACGACCACCATCAGCGCCAGCAGGGCGGTGGTGATGCTGAAGATTTTCAGGCTGATGGGAAGTCGCATGGAATCATTCCGTTAAGCACACGGTGGATGGAAGCCTGAGCGCACGCCACCGATTCGTCAACTTTCGGCGCGCGCCCCCCTTTGCCGGCTGGCCTGCAGGTTATGTGTTAGGCGAGTTAAGCCGCCCTGCCCGGCACCACCGGCGCCCCGCTCACCACGTCGCCGCACTGCGCGCGATGGCGCAGCGCATGGTCCATCAGCACGATGGCCATCAGCGCCTCGGCGATCGGGGTGGCGCGGATGCCGACGCAGGGATCGTGGCGGCCGTGGGTGACGACTTCGATCGGCTGGCCGTGCAGGTCGATGGAGCGGCCGGGCAGGCGCATCGACGAGGTGGGCTTGATCGCGATGTGGGCGACGACGGCCTGGCCGCTGGAGATGCCGCCGAGGATGCCGCCGGCATGGTTGGAGAGAAAGCCCTCGGGGGTGATTTCGTCGCGGTGCTCGGTGCCCTTCTGTCGCGCGACGTCCATGCCGTCGCCGATTTCCACGCCCTTGACGGCGTTCAGACCCATCAGCGCATGGGCGAGGTCGGCGTCGAGCTTGTCGTACAGCGGCTCGCCCCAGCCGGGCGGCACGTTGTCGGCCACGACGCTGATCCGCGCGCCGACCGAATCGCCCGATTTGCGCAATGCGTCCATGTAGGCCTCGAGCTCGGGCACGATGGCGGCGCTGGGCGAGAAGAAGGCGTTGTTGTCGATTTCGTCCCACGACTCGAAAGGAATGTCGATCGGGCCGAGCGCGCTCATGTAGCCGCGAACGACGATGCCGTAGTGTTCGCTCAGCCATTTTTTGGCGATGGCACCGGCGCCGACGATGGGCGCGGTCAGCCGCGCCGACGAGCGCCCGCCGCCGCGCGGATCGCGGAAGCCGTATTTCTGCGTGTAGGTGTAGTCGGCGTGGCCGGGGCGGAAGGTCTCGGCGATGTTGCCGTAGTCCTTGCTGCGCTGGTCCTCGTTGCGGATCAGCAGCGCGATCGGGGTGCCGGTGGTCTTGCCTTCGTACACGCCGGAGAGGATTTCCACCGTGTCGGATTCGCGGCGCTGGGTGACATGGCGCGAGGTGCCGGGCTTGCGACGGTCGAGGTCGATGCTGGATGTCGGCCTCGGCCAGCGCCATGCCGGGCGGGCAGCCGTCGACCACGCAGCCGATGGCGGGGCCGTGCGATTCGCCGAACACGGTGACACAGAACAGTTTGCCGAGTGTGCTGCCTGACATGGGAATAACCTGCAAAGAAATTGGAACGACAGGGCCGAAAGAATGCGCCGAAGTCTAGCACAGGCGCGGCCTCGGCCACGGTCCGCCGCGGCCGGCTGAACTTGCTGCCATGCGGGTGTTCTATGCTTGAACGACCGTATTGCAACCAGGCATTCCATCAGGAGCAGGCATCCATGCTCCTGAACAATGCCTCACCCGCCGAACGCGAAAGAGGTACCGCCCATGAACATCAACGACCGCCCAGCACATCACCACCCTCGGCCAAAGCCTCTGGCTCGACAACCTGTCGCGCAGCCTGATCCGCGACGGCACGCTGGCCACGACTCATCGCCGAGGACGGCGTGTCGGGCGTGACCTCGAACCCGTCGATTTTCCAGAACGCGCTCGCCACCAGCCCCTACTACGCCGACGACCTGGCGCGCCTGAAAGCCGGCGAGCCGGATGCCGAGCGGCGCTACGAAGCGCTGGTCATTCCCGATATCCAGGCCGCCTGCGACCTGCTGCTGCCGACGTATCGAAGCCAGCGGCGGCAACGACGGCTACGTCAGCCTGGAAGTCGCGCCGCGCTGGGCCTACGACGCCGCGCGCACGGTGGAAGAAGCGCAGCGTCTGTCGGCTGCCGTCGATCGCCGCAACCTGCTGGTCAAGGTGCCGGGCACGCCCGAAGGCGTCGCGCATTCGAAGCGCTGACGACGCTCGGCATCAACGTCAACGTGACCCTGCTGTTTTCGGTGGCGCAGACCGAAGCGGTGTTCGACGCCTACCTTCGCGGCCTCACCGCGCGCGCCGGGCCGGCGCCGACGTGCGCCGCAGCAAGGCGGTGGCGAGCCTGTTCCTGTCGCGCGTCGACACCCTGGTCGACACGCAGCTGACCGCCATCGGCACCCAGGAAGCGCTGTCGCTGCGCGGCAAGGCGGCGGTGGCGATGGCCAAGACTCGCCTATCAACGCTATCTGGAAGACTGTTCCACGGCGACGCCTTCGCCGCGCTGGCGCAACAGGGCGCACGGCCACAGTACCTGCTGTGGGCGAGCACCGGCGTCAAGAACCCGGACTACCACGACCTGCTGTACGTCGAACCCGCTGATCGGCCAGGGAAACCATCAACACCCTGCCCGACAAGACGCTCGCCGCGCTGCGCGACCACGGCAAGCCGTCGCTGCAGCTGGAGGACGGCGTCGCCGAGGCGGACCGCGCAGCTGGCCGAACTGGCGCAGCTTGGCATCGACATGGAAGCGGTCGGCCACACGCCTGCAGGTCGAAGGCGTCAAGTCGTTCGAAGCCGCCTTCCAGAAGCTGCTGCTGCAGACCGGCTGACGATCACCCGCGATGCTTGCGAGGCCTTGCCATCGGTGCCGCAGGACAATGCAAGTACATGTTTATGGTCGGCGAAAAAATCTTGAATGGACAGACGCGCGCGCCAGGAACAGACGATGATCGGCTTTCGCCTCACCCGCACGCGAGGATGTGGTGGCGTTTCGAACCATGACAAGGAGACCCGCTGAGCCCTATACCCATTTGCCCTCCCGCAATCTCGACCAGACCTGCCGGCCTGCTGCGTCCCGCCTGTGTGTTGCCGGATCGCGTGAACCTGGACAACCCGGCGCTCGACGTGATGACCGATTTCCGCCGCCTGACCGCCTTCATCGCCACCCCCGGCGACACCATCAAGCAGGCGGAGGAACGCATGGTCCGCCGCAAGGTGCGCCTGCTGTTCGTGATGGACAGCGAGGACCGCGTGGCCGGCCTGATCACCAGCACCGACATTCACGGCGAAAAGCCGATGCAGGTGGTGCAAAGCCGCGGCATCCGCCGCGACGAAGTGCTGGTGGCCGACATCATGACGCCGGTGGACCGTCTGGAAGCGGTCGATTTCGACGACATCGCCCATGCCCGCGTTGGCCACGTGCTGGAAACGCTCAAGGCACGCGGCCGCCAGCACGCGCTGGTGATCGAAAACGTGAACGGCCAGCAGATGGTGCGCGGCCTGCTGTCGCTGTCGCAGCTCAGCAAGCAGCTTGGGCGTCATTCGTCGAACCACCGAGGTGGCCACACACCTTCACTGAAATCGAGCAGCACCTGGCTCACGCTGAGCCTCCGAGCCGCATGTCCGCTGCTACAGGCGGGCAGGTGCGCAGCGTGTTGCGATGCCGCAAATACACCCGAATTCGCCTGCGCGGCCCAAGGCGTTTTTCAGGCTGCGCACGCGATCCCGCGCATCAAGCAAGGTTTCCCCGCGCGGCGTCTTGTGCTCAAATCCCTGACTTCCGGATGCGCCGCGCGCACCGGCGGAGCGAGGCTGCAGAAGCCCATACAAGCATGAATATTTCCGTCAGCGAACTGATCGTCCGGTATCTGGAACGCCTGGGGATCGACCACATCTTCGGCATGCCCGGCGCGCACGTGCTGCCGATCTACGATCGCCTGCACGACTCCGGCGTTAAAAGCGTGCTGGTCAAGCACGAGCAGGGCGCGGCCTTCATGGCGGGCGGCTACGCGCGGATAGCGCACCGGCCGTCGGCCTGCATCGCCACCGCCGGACCGGGCGCGACCAACCTCATCACCGGCATCGCCAACGCCTACGCCGAGCGCCTGCCGGTGCTGGCGATCACCGGCGAAACCTCCACCTACATCTTCGGCAAGGGCGGCCTGCAGGAAAGCTCGGGCGAAGGCGGCGCCATCGACCAGGGCGCGCTGTTCGCCAGCATCACCCGCTATCACAAGCTGATCGAGCGCACCGACTATCTCGGCCAGGTGCTGAACCAGGCGACGCAGGCGCTGCTCGGGCGCGACCCGGGCCCGGTGCTGCTGTCGATTCCCTACAACGTGCAGAAGGAACTGGTCGATGAGAGCGTGCTCGACCAGATCCATTTCCCGCGCCCGACGGCGAGTCCGCGCACACGCACGTCCCATGCGTCGGAACTGGCCGACGCGTCCTAGCGCTGCGTGATCCGCAGCGCGCGCGCGCCGGTCATCATCGCCGGCCACGGCTGCATCCAGGCCGGCGCGCGCGACGCTCGTCGCCGCGTTCGCCGCACGCTTCAACATCCCGGTCGCCACCAGCCTCAAGGCCAAGGGCGTGGTCGCCGAGGGCACGCCGCTGTCGCTGGGCTGCCTCGGCGTCACCTCCAACGGCGACGCCTATCGTTATCTCGCCGAGCACGCCGACCTGCTGATCTTCCTCGGTGCAGGCTTCAACGAGCGCACCAGTTATCTGTGGGACACCAAACTGCTGGCCAACAAGAAAATCGCCCAGGTCGACCGCGACGCCGCGCAACTCGGCCGCGTGTTCCAGCCGGACGTCGCGATCTGCGACGACATCCGTTGCCGCGGTGGAAGACGTGTTCGGCACGCTGGAAGCGGACGCGCATGCCGCCCAAATCGCTCGCGACCTGCTCGTCCGCCAGCGCGAGGCGTCGCTTCAGCCGAACCGCCAGCCGCGTCGCGCGGACGATGCAAGCTTCCGACCTGATCCGCCTGTTCTTCGCCCGCCTCGCCCGAGCACTTCCCGCGCAACGCGCTGGTGTTCGACGACAACATCGTCTTCGCGCAGAGCTACTTCGACGTCTCCGACCGCAACCACTACTTCCCGAACACCGGCATTTCGTCGCTCGGCCACGCCATCCCCGCCGCCATCGGCGCACGCTGCTTCGCGCCCGACAGCCCCACCTTCGCCATCCTCGGCGACGGCGGCTTCCAGATGTGCTGCATGGAAATGATGACGGCGGTGAACTACGGCATCCCGCTCAACGTGGTGGTGATCAACAACGGCACCCTCTGCCTCATCCGCAAAAACCAGTTCCAGCTCTACGGCGAACGCTACATCGACTGCGACTTCACCAACCCCGATTTCGGCCTGCTCGCGCAGTCGTTCGGGGTCAGGCACTATCCGCGTCGAAACCGAGGCCGAACTCGACGCCCTGTTCGCCGACGCCGACCTCACCGGTGCCATCAACCTCATCGAAATCCTGCTCGACAAGCATGCCTTCCCCCGCTACCTGTCGGCGCGCTAGCCTGGACGGCGAGGATCGCTGACGGAACGGCAGTTCCCGAATATCATGGCGGCCAACAATATGCCGTCGGCGGATAGGGATTCGAACAGGATGAACGCAATGCACAAGCAGATGCTGCTCTGCGGGATCGGGCTACTTGCCCTGAGCGGCGTGGCCGCTGCAGCGCCGGCCACGCTGGACGCATTGCTGGCACGCCCGGTGGCGCCACCGGGCGTGGTATTCGAAATCGTCGACCGCGACCCGCGTGCGCTGGAAGTGGCGCTGCCCTGGGTGAAGCAGGCTTCGCAGCGGCTGAAGGCGCGCTTCCCGGCCCTGCCGATGGCGCTGGTGACGCACGGGCAGGAAATGTTTGCCCTGCAGACCGACACCCGCCCCAGCAACCCAGCGGTGCATCAAATCGCCGAAACCCTCAGCCGCGATGGCATTCCGGTGCATGTCTGCGGGACCTATGCCGGCTGGCGCGGAATGGCGGTCGAGGATTTCCCTGCCTACATCGATGTGGCCCCTGCCGGGCCGACCCAAATCCGCAACTACGAAGCCCTCGATTACGTGAGGCTGGTGGTGCCCAAGGCCGCTGTGCTGAAGGTGCCCTGAAGCGACATCACAAAGCCCCTCCCGATGAATGCTGCGTTCTGCCGAGTCACGCATTCCACGGTCTTGCCAGCTTCATCCTCCAACTTGCCGCCCGCATCCAGCTTGCCGACCGAGTCCTAGATCATGACCCAGATCAAGGGCTCACGCTGCTTCCACTACTGTATTCAAGGCAAAACAATAATCTGGAAGCCGATGATCCCGACGATGTCGGCAATCTTGCGTGAACCTTCCGCGGTGGAGACCTTGGATTGCCCCTGACATTCCGGACAGGTCATTCACTTCGGCACGGACTTAATTTCTGCAGGGTGGACGAGGGCCTGGTATTCGCGGTTCAGGGTCACCAGTACCCAGACCCAGATGACGCAGCCCGCTAGAACGACCCATCCGAGAACCCCCACGCCACCACCTGTCAGGAACAATTGGCTGAGGCCAATAATGATCAACGAACCGAAGGCCTTGAACAGGCGATAGCCGAACATGTCGATCCAGGCCTTGGCCTGATACATCACCATCGGCTCGACCGGGATGTACAGCAGTTCCTTGGCAGCGCGATTGATCGAATAGGACAGCCCGCGGTCGCTGATTTTCATGATGGCGGCAGGGATCAGTGTCGGATGGAGCATGAATCCCCCGGCTGAGACAGCTAGCGCCAGAGGTTGCACCAGCAGCCCGGACAGCACCCCCATGTAGTTCAGGATGAGCGGCGTGAGCACCAGGTTCACCGCGACGGACACCCCACCCATGATGCTGAAGAACAGCGAAAGCGCCGCCGTGCGGGCCTCCCGCTCCGGGTAGGTCGCTTCGATAATGTGCAGAAACTGGTATTCCACCAGAGGGGAAATGGCCTGAGCCAGCAGCAGTGCGGCGGCGATGAGCACCAGATAGCGGCTGCCGGCAATGAGGCGCCAGCCGCCCGCATTCATCGCCACAGCCGGGTGCGACTCGATTTCGCCGGCTCGTTTCAGCAAGCCCCAGCGATCCATCGCCCAGGTGAGGCCGAGAACGAGGCAGACCAGAACTGCTGCCACCAGCATGAGGTCGGGGGTCTGCAGCGTCGTGTAGTGGATCAGAAACGCCGCCAGCAGGCCGCCGGCTATCCCGCCGACCAGCCCGCCGGTGCCGACGAAGCCATACCAATGCCGGCCTTCTTCCGAGCGGTAAGTGCCGTCTGCCAGGCTCCAGAACTGCTCCGCCAGCACAACACCGAAGATGTCGACAAAGATATAGAAGGCAACCGCAACCCAGGCGGCATGGGTGAAGGCAAGCAGTCTGAAGGCAACCAGCGCGCCCGCAAAAAGCAGGCAACTCGCCAGGACCACCTGCACCCGGCCAAACCGGATCAGCATCTTGCGGTAAACGGCTATGGTGATCAGCAGGGCGATCGCAGAGCCGATCCAGACATACGGAAGCGAATCGGCCCCCAGCGCCTCGATCAGCAACGAGCGGCTGGCCGGCTTCAACTGGTAGAGTGCGGTGATGATGAGGAAAAAGTCCAGCGCGAACACAAATGAGCGTAGCAGCCCAGCCTTAATAAATTTTCGAAACAGGGAACTTTTTGCTAAATTGTCTGACATACAAGTCGTTTGCCCTCTCGATTACTTGGCGTATTCGAGCCTTCATGGGGGGGTGGTGTTCTACGGCGACCTTATCGCCACCGTTTAACCCTACCCTAGGAGGCTTGGTTTGTCCCTTGGAAAACTATTCCTGAGCGTTGCCCTGATCCTATCCTCGGTATCCATCCAGGCAGGGCAATCCTATCCCGAGCTCGACCAGTCCGTTGATGCGCGCCTGCAATCCCAGCTCGAAATCAAGCTGCAAGACCTCGGCCTCGAAAGCGCGGTGCGCAAGCGACACCTGTCTGTAGCCTTGGCCGACATCACCGACCCCGAGCGCCCCCGCTTCGCGGCGCTTAATCCCGACAACATGGTGTATGCGGCCAGCCTGCCCAAGATCGCGATTCTCTTTGGCGCCTTCTCCCGCATCGAAGCCGGCGACATGCAACTCGACGCGGCCACCCGCGACACCCTCACCCGCATGATCCGCATTTCCTCCAACAGCGCCGCGACCGAAATGCTGGATCGGGTGGGCATGCGCTACCTGGCCAGTCAACTGCAGTCCCCCCGCGTCCGCCTCTACGACCCCAAGCACAACGGCGGCCTGTGGGTTGGCAGGCCCTACGGCAAGGGCGGCGAGACCATGCGCGACCCCATGCACAACCTCTCGCACGGCGCCACGGCCCTGCAGGTCGCCCGCTTCTACTACCTGCTGGAAACCGGCCGCCTGGTTTCACCCCAGCTGGCCAGCGAGATGAAATCCATCCTCGGCGATCCCGGCATTCACCACAAGTTCGTCAAAGGGCTAGAAACCGAACGTCCCAATTCGCTGGTCTACCGCAAATCCGGCAGCTGGCGCAACTTTCATGCCGACAGCGCCATCGTCGAGCGTGACGGCCGCCGCTACATCGCCGTGGCGCTGGCCGATGATCCGCAGGGCGGCGAGTGGATGAGCCGCCTGATTGTCGGGATGGACGAAGCCGTGTTTGATACCGCCCCCGTCGGCCGCGTGGCGCTGCTCAAGTAAGCGCTGCAGGCGAGTGCCCAGGGTCTGATGGGCAACCGACGCGTTCACTCTCAGCTTATTCGAGCTGACCACTACCATGTAATGCAGCCGGCGCTCACCCGCCGGCTGTTCCACAATGACCGCCGAGTTCAGCAGATTTTCCACGTTTCCCTGGTATTTGCCGCAGACAAAGTCCTTCTCCTGCCGGCAGCGATACAAAGAGCCTGACTTGAAATACACCGCCGCATCGTTGAGGGCGGGCGAAGAAGCATAGCGAATGCGCAACTGGGTGATATACAGCAGGCGCTTGATTTCCCGGCTCGACCAGACATCCACGATCCACCCCTGCTCCAGCGCAAGCAGCCAGCGCGTCAGTTCGCGCGGCGTGGCCCTGCTGGCCTTGCCGGGCACCTTGGCCTTGCCGACGCGGGTAAAAAATCCGCCTTGCTGCAGTTCATTCGGATCGAGGCCGTTACGTTCGATCCCGCCCTGCATCACCTTCTCCAACAGAGCCGACAACTTCGACTTCGACGTGGTGCGGAAAAAGTCGTCAATCTGCCTCTCGCTCACCGGATAGGCACGACCGAAATGCGCCAGCAACAGCATTTCGCGCATGACCATGGAACCGGCGGCGTTGGAACTCGCCGACAGCATCCAGTCGAGATAGGTCCACAAGCTTGCCGAATCCCCCTTGCGCAGCGGACGATAGGACAGTCGCTTGCCATCCCAGAAGGGCACAACGTGGCTGTCGTAGACGATGAAGTCGTCGGCCACCACCCGCGATTCCCGCAGCACCCGTTCGCGCGCGGCGATATCGTTGGGATAAATATCGGCGAGCAGTTGGAACACGGCCGTGGCCACCACCACCTTGCCAACGCTGCCTGGATTGAAGCGGGCATCAGCCTTGTGTTCTGCGTAGACCGGCTTCGACGGGTCGGTTAAGTCAAGCACAGCCACCGAGTAGTACACGTCATCGGTGCCCATCAGGTCAGCCACCTGCTGGCTGAAATCCGGGTCGGGCGGCGGCAGCCTGATGCTGGACCCGACCAGCCGCAGGTCCACCTGATCGAGCGGCAGTGTTCCGCCGGATGGCTGCCGGGTGCCGCGAACCTTGCCCTCCTGCGCCAGCCGGTAGCCCTCGAGCCGGGCGATCCCGGTGTAGGGCTCGCCGTCGAGCGGATAAGACAGGGACAGGCCGGGAATGAGCAATAACAGCGGCAGAAAATGTCGCATCAGTCCTCCTCCCACGGGTGGATAACAAGGCCCGACTGGGCGCGCAGCGGCGCGTCCAGTTCGAGCAGAAAGCGGTCGCGCCGCGCGGCGCGGCTCTGCAGATAGGGACGAATCTGGAACAGCGCGAGTCGCCCCGCCACGAAACCAAACTCCACATCTGCCGGCACGACCTGCCCCGCCTCATCACGCTGCGGGAAACGCTCCGGCAACTGCCGACCGAGCTGCCGCAACTGCTCGATTTCGGCCGGCGCCAGCACCGGCTGGCCCGAAACCGACCGCTTTTCCAATCCACCGCTCGCGCCCAGCACGCGCCGCGTAGTAGCGCTGGCCTCGGCCAACAGTCTTACCTGTCCGGCTTCGGCACCGATCAGTAGTTCCTCCGCCGCCTGTCCTGATACGGCCCCGCCCACCCCTTCGTTCACCGCCACGGTAAACGCCTCGGTGCTGCCGCTTGCCAGGTCCTGCGTCACCATCACCCCGGACTTGTCGACCGGCACCGAACGCTGCAGCAGAACCGAAATATAGACGTGCTCGGGGGCGTCCATGCGCATCTGCCGCCAGGCAAATGCACGTTCGGCAAAGGGCGAGGCCCACACTTGAGCGATTGCCTCCACCACCCGGTCGAGGCCGACCACATTGGGTACGGTAAGGTTGAGTCCGGCGCCGCTGAATCCCGGCAGGTCTTCCACGTTGGTGTCGCTGCGCACGAACACAGCATAGCTGCCGTCCATGCCAAAACGGTCCTGCATCGCGCGATCCAAAGACGCTCGAAATCCGGCACCGGGATCGGCCGATGCGTAATCCAGGTCCGCAGCCGTTCGCGTAGCTTTTTGGCCTCAGCTTCCCGCTGCTGCGTCGGCAAGCGGGCGATGCGTCGGTATTCGCTGCGCATCCAGGCATAGGCGCTCGTGCCGGTTCCGGCCATCGGCTGTTCCAGAAAGGTGCGGAAGGCGCCAAAGGGAATCACCAGCCCGTCGGCCACTTCCGCCGGATAGTGATGCTTCAGCTCGCCCAGGTTGGCTGCCTTGGGCCCTGCAATGCGCCCGGAATCGCTCGCCCGCAATTCGCCGAGCGGGATCGGCTCACGGCGTTCGAGGTCCAGCTTGGCAAGGTCCGGCTGGAGGCGCGCCGCTGGCTTCTCCTGCTGGCCAAAAACCGCATTCCAGCGCGGGCCGTCCGCGGCGATCAGCACCCGACCGCCCGGGCTCACCGCCAGCACCACCGGCCGCCCTGCCATCGTCCGCAGGCGCGGCACCAGACTCGAATCCACCACCACGTTGGGGATGCCGAGGTTGCTGGCGAGCAGTTGCACATGGGACAGGATGTTGCCGGCCTCCAGCGTCAGGAGGCCGGCCACCGGTGGCAGATCCGCTGTTGTTTCGGGCAGCAGGTAAATGCCGTCTGCCTTGGGATTCGACGCGGCCAGCCGCAGGATGCCACGGGCCAGGCCCGGATTGAGCGCGCGCACCCCCGCGCCCACTGGCTGGCCGAAGATCTCGTGCTCGATCCCGGCCAGATGGTTGGCCTCCAGCAGCAGTTCGTCCAGCAGGGACGAATATACCAAGAGCGGACTTGCTCGCAGCCGGTCGGGTACAAACTGATTGGCCAGCGGTTCGATGCGGGCAAGCCCCGCAACCGTCTCGTCAAAATGGAAGGCAAGCTCGCGCCCGGCCCAAGTGGGTACTCGTGCCAGATAGCCAAGCTCCGTACGGTAGTTTTCCAAAGGCAGGCTCTGCACCGTCAGCCGGCCGATCGCCTGTTGTACCGACTGGTGTTCCCGCGGGGTGAGCAGGCCAACGCCAAACAGCGCCTCTGCAGCATTGCCCAGCACGGCCAGACGCCCGGCGAGACTGCTCCGGGGCATACTCTTGAGCAGGCTCAAACCCGTGGCAAAAACATCGGTTTCTACATCCAGACTGAGCTTGACTGCTGGCACACGCAGCGCGGGCGGCAACGCCGGCAGGACTTCACGCAGCCGCGCCAGCAAGGCCGCGCTGGTGGCGAAGCGCTGCGCCAATGGCAGCGATCCTGCCAACTCCTTGTCAAAACGCCACACCTGGCTGGCAAAGGGATGGCCCCCCAGGCGTTGAGCAAACGCGCGCAGCGGGCCCGCCAGATCGCGCACGGCGAACAAATCATCGAGCGTCTGGGCAAGCGCCTCGTACTCGGGCTCAACACGACCCTGCTTGCGTACATAGCCCCGCACCCGGCTCGCATCAGCCGCGTCCGGCTGGCCGTGGATCTTGTTGCGCAAGGGAACGAAGCCGGTATCCAGCGTGGCGAGGCTCGATGAAAGCTCGTGCGCCTGCGTCACCGTTGCACCGTCACGCAACCGCGGCAACAGCAGCGCCGCCTGCCGCAGCAGCAGAAAGTCCCGCTCCATATCCTGGCGGTCAGCCAGGGCAGCCAGAATGGCCTCCGCGGCGGCGATCTCGTCCTCGACCTGAAAGGCCCCGCGGTAATAGCGTGCCCGGCGCAGAATCCAGCCATTGTCCTCTGCCACCAGATAACGTTCCAGCAGGATTGCCTTGAGCTTTGATTGAACGGGCTCGGTGGCCAGTGCCTCGGGATCGGTGGCCGCCAGCACATTGCCCACGAGGAACCCAGCTTCGCGCAGCGTGCGGGTGTGCTCGCTGAGTCGGCCATGCTGGATGCCCCCACCATAGGGAGCACAGGCGTAGGGCTCGGGCGGCAGAATGGTGCCGTCGTTGCAGAACCAGAAGATTCCGTCGAAAGGCCCACGCGAGTTCGTTTTCATCTGCGTGATCCAGCGGGTCATTTCAGCAGTGCCAGGGATCGGAGCCGACGCGGCGAGAGATGCCCATGCAAGCAAAAAGGCGATTAAGCAGCCCTTGGCTAATGCTACTGCACGGAACACGAGTGATAAGTTGCCAGTAATTTCTTGGTTCATGCCTGCTCGGTCAGGGGAGCCGCAAGCCTGTAGAACGGGTCAGAAACAGCTTGAATGATGGATGCTGTTGCTGGATTTCCTCAGGCTGGTTAATCATGGCACGCCTCCCATGCTCGAATCATGAGCCCCTGAATTCCAGCTGAACACGGAATAGTCACTTTAGATCCAAATTCATCCTTCGAAATTGTGAAATTCGGTCAGCCATGTGGAGGTGGATACTCAAGGCCACCGTACCAAGTGCACATGTAAAAGACTGGAGAGCCAACTGACGAGGGGTGCAGCGATTAAGGCTATTACTCTTCAAAGTGAACACATGGAAGGCATAGTCTCCGTTATTCCTCCATGCGATAGGACGTATTCCACCAACCCTCAAGCTGGCACTGATGCCGGTCCACATATGCATCAGCATATTCACTCATCTGCCTTGTTTGTAGCGCTGAGATTCACTTGGCGCAGTTAAAGGCCGACTTCAACCAGGAGTATCCGTCCCTACAGAATCCGGGCGGTGTTATCCGCCAACAGACGATACCTGTTTTCAGAATTGGTAGACCAGATTGACAGTGAACAGGTCGTAGTCGTCCTTATTCCCGAGGGTGGGGTCGTTGGTGCCCACGTCTGTCAGGCGATTCCATTCAAACTGCAATTTCGCGCCTGGATTGTCAAATGAATAACTCGCGCCCAGACCATACATGGGGTCGGTGCCATCGAAGCTTCCTGATGAGCCATCGAACGTTACCTTCTGGTCCCAGCGCAAGAATCCAGCAGTAGCGAATAAGTCGACCTTGTCAGTGACGGGCAAGATGCCTTGTGCCGTCACATAGAAGCCGTCCACTTCCAGTTTATCGTTCCAGGCGCCACCCACACCCGCTGCCTTGGTGTCAGCCAAACCCATATAACCTGCGGAAAGCGCAAAATTTCGATGCAGGCGGTAGCCGCCAAAGAGCTTGTAGGCGAATCCTGAATCATCCAGGCTGCCAATGGCTGCACCACAGCCGGTGCAATCGTAATCTCGATTCTCGGAATAACCGATGCCTGCGCCAGCAAACCAGCCGGTATCCCCTGAACGCGCTATCGGGGCTGCTTCTGCGGGCATGGTACGCGGTGCGGGGGCTGTCTCAGCTGGTGCTACCGGGGCGACCACAACGGGCTCAGGTGTGGGGCGCGGCATCTCAACTGTCGGGGTGGCCTGCGGTGCCACCTCGACGGGGGCAGCTTCCACGGGCGCAACAACTGGCTTGCTCGGGGAGGTGCGTGGAGGTGGCAGGTCACCCACCGCGTCCTTCTTTGTGGTCGGAGATAGTTCGTCTGCATGCACGGGCATGACAGCCAGCGACAAGCTCAAGGTCAGCAACAGTTTTTTCATCATCATCTCTACCTGGTTGAAAAAATGGACTCGTCTGTAAGAAGGGAAAATCACGTACAGATCACATGCAAAAGATAGGGGGTGGTGTAGCAGATCGCCTTATGCACATCAGGCCGAACGACACCAATCTCGGATACGACCATGAAATATTGTGCCCCATTCCCAAATACCCTCAATTCTAAATATAGATAAATTTGTCTTGAATTGTCGAAGTTCAATGTCCGGCATCACAAGCGAAGAGGTATCAGGAGCAACTTCTTGAATCAATGTTATCGATGGATAAAGGCTGTCATCGTGTTGGCAATGCGACCTGCCTGCATGCGCGGTCACGACCTGTTAGCCATCTGATTGTTCGGTAATCCTGATCAAAACGACGCTGGACATTCGAATACAAGCGCTGCCCCCGTACCTGGATGCATGAAACGCAACGAACACGCATGCAGCAACAGACGCGTCGCCATGGCCTGGACAGCCGGCGGCGCGTACAGGGCATCGCCCAGGATCGGATGGCCCAGCTCGCGCAGGTGCAGGCGCAACTGGTGCGAGCGGCCGGTGACCGGTTCGAGTTCGACCCGGGTGCTTGATCCGGCATCGTCGTGTCCCAACACGCGCCAGCGGGTGACGCTGGGCTTGCCGGTTTTATGGTCGACGATGCGCAGCGGCCGGTTCGGCCAGTCGGCGACGATGGGCAGATCGACCACCCCCCACGCTTCCGCAGGCGCCTCCAACCGGCCCGCCACGATCGCAATATAGCGCTTGGCCACTGTGCGCGCGGCGAACGCCTGGCTCAGTGCACGCTGCATCACCGCACCGCGCGCCATCACCATCAGCCCGGAGGTGGCCATATCCAGCCGGTGCACGATCAGGGCATCGGGATAGCGGGCCTGCACCCGCACGGCGAGGCAGTCCTGCTTGTCGGCACCGCGACCCGGCACTGCGAGCAGGCCGCTGGGCTTTTCGACTACCAGCAGGGCGTCGTCGACGTAGAGGGGATCGATGGCAAGTCCGGTGAATATCATTAGGTGCCCGAGACCCCAGTCGCCCTCGATGCTAGCGCCACGGACTGCCGACCTGGATGTAGAACACCGTGTCCTCGGGGCCGCGAGCGACGTCGATGCCGGCATGGATACCAAGCTTCCTCGCGATCAGGTAGCGAAAGCCCGTTCCCACGGTGGTCACCGTTTCCGCCTCGCTGAAGTCATTCCTGCCGCCCCAGGCGCGTCCCGCGCCGGTAAACCCGAGCAGCGACCAGCGCGGCGTCGTCAGCCACCACAGTTCGACCTCCGCCACGGCAGCATTGTCGTCCTGGTAACGCAGCGCCGGCACCCCCCGCAATTTCACGAAAGGCAAGGCGAAGAACGGCACGTCGCCGCTGGCGGCCTGCAGGTCGCCGCGCAGGCCGAGCACAAACTGCTTGCCTAGCGGCAGCCAGTCGAAACCGCGCAGGTTCACCTGTTCATAGCTCGTGGTGCCGCCGAGTCCGGGCCGCGCGACGGCAAACTCGGCTTCGACGAAGTGGCCCGAGGTGGGAGAAAAGATATTGTCCCGGGTATCGTGGTCGGCTATGAAACTCAGGCGCCCGATACGGATTTCTTTCAGGGGCTCTCCCTCCAGGCCGGGCGGCCAGCCGGCGCCGAACGACGGCTTGACCTGCAGCCAGGCATAGCGTGCGCCGAGGAACCAGTCGGTGTCGCCGGCACGCGCGAGCAACTGCTGCATCAGGCCGATACCGTCGAGCTGGTAGGCGCGGGGCTTGCCGAGCAGGCCGTAATAGTCGAGCGTCAGGTCGGCCTTGCCGATGCCGCCCAAATAGCGGTAGCGGTCGCGCTGCCAGGTGTGGTGGTGGCCGAACAGCGCGCCCCAGCTGCCGTTCTCGGTCTTGAAGCCGCCGACGCCGGTGATGTTGGGCGGAATCGCCTTGCCCGTTTCGCCGAGGCTGGTTTTGAGCGCTTCGCCCAGCGGCTGGTCGAAGAACAAGCCGGCGAGTCCGCCGCCGTAACCCACCGCCGGCTCGGTAATGATGATCGGCACCGGCAGCATGCCCTTGTGTTCGAGAAGATGCTCGCTGAGGTCGAGCATGCTGTCGCCCGGGTCGATGAAACGTTCGGGAATCTCGGCACGGCTGGAACCAACGCACAGGGCAAGCAAGACGGCAACCGCAACCGCTGCAGACTTTAGTCGATCCATCGGATTCAGTTTTCGACTTGCGTGCTCAGCCCTGCATCCCCTCCAGCAACGCCATTGCCCACGCCACGCCGAAGCCGTTGGCGTCGCTCATCACCGCGCCCAGCCCGCCCTTGCAGCTATGGCCCGACAGGTCCATGTGCAGCCACGGCGTGTCGCCGACGAAGCGGGAAAGGAAACGGGTGGCGAGGATGTGGTCGGCCTCGCCTTCCATGCTGCACTGCTTGACGTCGGCCACCGTCGAATCGAGGTTGCTGTCGTAGTCTTCGGGGTAAGGAAACACGACGATGCGCTCGCCGCTGACGGTCGCAGCGCGGGAAGCCGAGTGCGCCAACGCGCTGGAGGAGGCGAACACGCCGGACATGCGGCTGCCGAGCGCGTAGTGCATGGTGCCGGTCAGCGTGGCGAAATCTGCGATGAGCGCGGGCTTGGCCTTGGCCGCCAGCGTCAGCGTGTCGGCCAGCACCATGCGACCTTCGGCGTCGGTGTGGACGATTTCGATGGTGGTGCCGTTGAGCGCCTTCACCACTTCGTTCTGCCGGTAGGCCTCGGGGCTGATGTGATTCTCGGCGAGCGCGACCCAGCCTTCCAGCGCGATCGGCAGCTTCATCTTCGAGGCGGCGGCGAGGATGCCGAGCACCACCGCCGAGCCGTTCATGTCCTCGTGCATGCCCTGCATGAATTTGGCCGGCTTGAGGTTGTGGCCGCCGGTGTCGAAGCAGATGCCCTTGCCGACGAAGGCGACCGGCTTGCCCTTGCCGCCCTTGCCCTTGTAGCTGATCCGCACGATCGCCGCGTCCCTGGCCGGCGAGCCCTGCGCCACCGCGCAGAAAGCGCCGGCGCCCATCTTCTTCAGCTTGTCGTAGGCGTATTCCTCGACGGTCCAGCCGTATTGCTTCGCCAGTGCCTTGATGCGCTTGCGGTAGACGCCGGGGGTGAGCTCGTCCGGGCCCTGCACCGTGAGGCTGCGGGTCAGCAGGTTGCCTTCGGCCAGCGCCTGCACGCGGGCGAAGCCGTCGGCAGAATTGTGGCCGTGCAGCGCCACGGTTTTCAGGATGGCATCGCGCTTGGATTTGCGCGACGGCAGCGGCACGGCGTTGACCAGCGCAGTGTAGACCGCCGCCTCCGCAGCGCGTGCCTTGAAGGCGTCGTCGCCGAACACGGCCAGCACCAGCGCCTTGGGATGTTCGGCCAGCAGCAATGCCAGCGCCTTGCGCACCGCTTCGTGGGCCTCGAAGGTGCTGGCGTCGGCCTTGAGCATGGCATAGACCGCGAGCGTGCCGCCGGGCAATTGCACCGCCACCGGCGATTTGGCCAGGGTATCGATCTTGAGATCGCGCCGCTTCATGACTGCCCTGAGTTCGGCGCCGCCCGGCACATCGGGCAGGGTTTTCGCCATCGGCAGCAGCAGCAGCGCATGACCCGCCGTTTCCAGCGATTTGATGGTGATTTCCTGTTTGTTTTCAGTCAGTTTAGGCAGCATGACGGTTCCTTGGGGATGGCGTTTTCTTGATGGTTGGCGGGGTTTACCGGATAATTCGGCGTTTGCTTATTCAAGCAACTTTTTCCAGCGCATTTTCCGCCCCATCGAACAAGGGTAACCGAATGAAGATTGAAGACAAGAAACGCGTGCTGCGCGAAATGGTGTTGCACCGCCGTTTTGAAGAGCGCTGCTATCAGGCCTACATCGAACGCAAGATCGGCGGCTTCCTCCACCTCTACCCCGGCCAGGAAGCGTGCTGCAACGGCGTGATGGAAGCGGCGCGTCCCGGCCACGATTACGTCATCACCGGCTACCGCGACCACGTGCATGCGATCAAGTGCGGCGCCGACCCCAAGGAAGTGATGGCCGAGCTGTACGGCAAGGAAACCGGTTCGTCCAAGGGTCGCGGCGGTTCGATGCACATTTTCGACGCCGACAAGCGCTTCATGGGCGGCTATGCGCTGGTCGGCGGCCCGTTCCCGCTCGCCGCCGGCATCGCCAAGGCGATCCAGCTGAAGGGTGGCGACGAGATCGCCATCTGCTTCCTCGGCGACGCCGCCAACAACCAGGGCGTGTTCCACGAAACCCTGAACATGGCCGCGCTATGGAAACTGCCGGTGCTGTTCGTGTGCGAAAACAACCTCTACGGCATCGGCACCTCGATCGAGCGTTCCACCGCCGTGATCCACCAGCACAAGCGCGTCGCCGGCTACAACATCCCGGCCGACGAATGCGACGGCCAGGACGTCGAAATCGTCTACCAGCACGCACGCAAGGCTGTCGACCACGTGCGTTCGGGCAACGGCCCCTACTTCCTCGAACTGATGACCTACCGCTATCGCGGCCATTCGATGTCCGACTCGCGCGGCTACCGCTCGCGCGAGGAAGAGGAACTGTGGAAGCAGCGCGACCCCATCTTCATCCTGCGCGACCGCCTGATCAAGGAAGGCGCCCTGACCATGGAAGCGTTCGAGGCCCTGGAAAAGGAAACCGACGCCTACATCGAGAACGAAGTGATCAAGTTCTGCGAGGAATCGCCCGAACCGCGCGTCGAAGACCTCGAAAAATACGTTTTCGCCGACCGCGACACCCAAATGCCCTGGCTCACAGGCAAGGCCGCTTAAAGCCCGTGCCGCGTTAGCGACACCGAATTAAAGGAATACAGCATGGCAAACATCATGTACTGGGAAGCGATTCAGCGTGCCCACGACGAAGAAATGGCACGCGACCCGCTGGTCATCTGCATGGGCGAAGACATCGGCGTCGCCGGCGGCACCTACAAGGCGACCAAGGGCCTGTACGAAAAATACGGCCCGCTGCGCGTGATGGACACGCCGATTTCCGAAGGCGGCTTCACCGGCCTCGGCATCGGCGCCTCCTTCCTCGGCGTGCGCCCCGTCATCGAGATCATGTCGGTCAACTTCGCCTGGCTGGCGATGGACCAGATGTTCAACTCCGCCGCCAAGGTGCGCTACATGTCGGGCGGCCAGCTGACCGCGCCGTGCGTGTTCCGCTCCGCCGGCGGCGCGGCGCACCAGCTCGGCGCGCAGCATTCGGCGCGCATGGAAAAGGTGTTCATGGGCATCGCCGGCCTGCGCGTGGTGACGCCGTCCAACCCCAGGCAGGCCTACGGCCTCTTGAAATCGGCGATCCGCTGCGACGATCCGGTGTTCATCAACGAACACGAACTCATGTACAACATGAAGGGCGAAGTGCCCGACGGCGAATACTTCCACCCGCTGGAAGGCTCCGACATCGCGCGTGTCGGCACCGACGTCACCCTGTTCGGCTACAACATCTCGGTGCACTGGTGCCTCAAGGCTGCCGAAATCCTCGACAAGCAGTACGGCATCTCGGCCGAGGTCGTCGACCTCTATTCGTTGTCGCCGCTGGACCGTGCAGGCATCAAGCAATCGGTCAGCAAGACCCACCGTGTCGTCATCGCCGAAGAGGACGAAGCGCCGGTCGGCGTCGGCTCCGAAGTCATCGCCATCATCAACGAGGAATGCTTCTTCGAACTGGACGCCGCCCCGGTGCGCGTCCACTCGGCGCTGGTGCCGCAACCCTACAACCACACGCTGGAAAAAGCGGCGATTCCCGATCACGAGGATGTGGTGAAGGCCGTACTGAAGCTGTTCGGGAAGGCGTAAAAACCTTTCTGTCCGCAAAGGACGCGAAGAGACGCGAGGAAAACCTCTAACAACACTTCGCGTTCCATCGCGTCCTTCGCGGATAAACAAAGAATTAGGAACCAAGCATGTCCCAACACTATGCGATAACAATGCCGCAGCTCTCGGACACCATGACCGAGGGCGTGGTCGTCACCTGGGAAAAGCAGCCGGGCGACAAGGTCGAGCGCGGCGACATCGTCGCCACGGTCGAGACCGACAAGGCCATCATGGACGTCGAGGTGTTCAAGGCCGGCTATCTGGCCGGGCCGCTGGCCGAGGTCGGCGCCACCATCGCCGTCGGCGCGGCGCTCGGCTACATCACCGACACCGCGGGCGACGTCGCGATCGCTGCCGGCGAAGTGGTGGCAGAACAGGCGCAGACCGAAATGATCCCGCATCACGCCGGCACGCCGATCGTGATGCCGCAGCTGTCGGACACCATGACCGAGGGCGTGGTCGTCACCTGGGAAAAAGAGCCCGGCGACGCCATCAAGCGCGGCGACATCGTCGCCACGGTGGAAACCGACAAGGCCATCATGGACGTCGAGGTGTTCCAGGACGGCTTCCTTTCCGGCCCCATCGCCGATGTCGGCAGCGTGGTCGAGGTCGGCCACCCGATGGCCTTCATCGTCAACGACGCGTCCAAGGCCAACGACACCGGCGTCACCATCAGCGCCGACCACAAGGTCAGGGACACCCACAAGGTCGCCCCGCATGCGGCCGACAGGCCTGCCCACATCCCCACCCCGAAGGCCGCGCCCGGACAGATTTCCGCCACCGGCAACGTGCCGCCGGTACCGCGGGTGCCGGGCCGCGACGTCAGTCCCTATGCACGCAAGGTCGCCGCACAGCTGGGCGTGAATCTCGCCGGTCTCGCCGGCAGCGGTCCGTCCGGCGCGATCGTCGCGGCCGACGTGGCGCGCGCCCGCCCGAGCATGGCGCAAGTCGCCCACTCGCTGCCGCAGGTCGACGTGCCGGGACAGGGCCGTGCCATGTCCTCGATGGAAAAGGCGGTCAGCCACGCGATGACCGCCTCGCTCACGCTGCCGACCTTCCACGTCACGGTCAACATCAACACCGCCACGCTGACCGCCGCCGCCAAGGCGAAGAAGGTCTCGGTCACGGTGGCGATCGCCAAGGCCTGCTCGGTGGCGATGGAAAAATTCCCGCGCATGAACTGGGCCTACCAGCCGGTCGACAAGCTGGTCGAGCGCGGCAACCACGATTTCGGCGTCGCCGTGATGTCGAACGACGGCGGCCTGGTGGTGCCGATCCTGCATGGCATCGAGAGAAAACCCATCGAAGCGCTGCAGTCCGACTGGACCGGCCTGGTCGAACGGGCAAGGGTGCGCAAGCTGGCGCCGTCCGAGTACGCCAATCCCACCTTCACCATTTCCAACATGGGCATGCTGGGTGTGTCGCACTTCACCGCGATCCCCACCCCCGGCATCGCCGCGATCCTGGCGATCGCGGCCAATGGCCCGCAAGGCACGCCATTCACCATCACCGGCGACCACCGCGTGCTGAATGGCGCCGACGTCGCGCTGTACCTGGCGACGCTGAAGCAGACCATCGAGGCGCCCGAGACCTGGCTGGGCGCGGGCGGCGCGGCGGAAGCCGTTGCGGCCCCTATAGCCACGCACACGGCCCCTGCCGTGGCGCCGATTCCCGAGGGCAACTGGGACTTCCCGGTGGTCGTCGTCGGCGGCGGCCCCGGTGGCGAGGACTGCGCGCGCGACCTCGCCGACCATGGCGTCAAGGTCATGATGGTCAACAACGAGCCCTTCCCCGGCGGCGAATGCCTGTGGCGCGGCTGCATCCCGTCCAAGGCCTGGCGCGCCGCGGCCGATGTCATCCGCAACCGCGCCCACGATGCCGAGATGGGCGTCGACGGCACCAATACGCCAAAGCTCAACTGGGAACAGGTCGAGAAGCATCGCCGCTGGGTGCAGACGAGCCGCGGCGAGATGGCGCTGAAGGCCGACAAGGGCATGAAGATCGACGTGCGCGAAGGCTACGGCGAATTCGTCGACGCCCACACGCTGAAGATCACCCCGGTCGAGGGCGAGCCCTACACCGTGACGTTCGGCGCCGCGGTCATCGCCACCGGTGCGCCCGCCTTCGTGCCGCCGATTCCCGGTGCGCGCGAGAACCTGGCGAGTGGCGGCGTCGTCACCTCCGACACCATCTGGAACCTCGCCGCGCCGCCGAAGAAGCTCGGCATCGTCGGCGGCGGCGTCATTGGCGTCGAGATGGCGCAGATCTTCCGCGACTTCGGCACCGAGGTGCTGATGCTGGAGCGCAACGAGCGCATCCTCGCCGAAATCGAGGAGGAAATCGGCAAGGTGCTGATCGCCTCGCTGGAGAAGGAAATCACTGTCGTCACCGGTGCCGGCATCCACGAAGCGAGCGGCACCCCCGGCGCGATGAAGCTGCGCTACTCGAACAAGGAGGGCGTCGAATCCGTGTTCGACTGCGACGTCGTGCTGATGGCCACCGGCAAGCGTCCCGACACCGGCAGGCTCAACCTCGACAAGGTCGGGGTCGAACTCGATGGCGCCGCGATCAGGGTCAACACGCGCGGCCAGACCAGCGTGCCGCACATCTACGCGGTGGGCGACGTCATCGGCGGCTACATGCTCGCCCACACCGCCGCCACGCAGGGCCGCGTCGCTGCCGACAACCTGCTCGGGCACGCCAGCGAATACGACCAGGACAAGGACTGCGGCGTGACCTTCTCGCGTCCGCAGGCCGGCTTCGTCGGCTTGTCCGTGGCGCAGGCCAAGGCCAAGGGCATCGACGCGGTGGAAGCCAAGATGCCGATGAGCATCGACGCCAAGGCGATGATCACCGGCGAAACCGAAGGCATGATCAAGCTGGTCGCCGACAAGGCCACGGGGCGCATCATCGGCGTGCACTACCTCGCCGACCACACCGACACCCTGATCGGCATCGGCGTGATGATGGTCGCGGGCGAGATGACGCTGACCCAGGTCGCCAAGGCGATCTTCCCGCACCCGACGCAGACCGAGCTGTTCGGCGAACTGGCGCGGCGCCTGTTGAACCGGCTGCGGCGGACGGCGAAGAAGTAGCCCTTCGCTCCCTCGCACTGAAAGGGCCGCTTTGCGGCCCTTTCTCTTTTTGAAGTTTGCTGCAGAGCCGTTATTCCAGATCGCTCGAAAGGCCCGTCCGACGGCATGAGCAACCCGCCATGTTGCTCTGCGTCAGACTTCACCCGCCTGGAATCTAGCGCAGGATGCCGTCCCATTCCTCGATCGGCAGCGGCCGGCCGAACAGATAGCCCTGAAAGGCGCTGCAGCCGTTTTCGAACAGGAAATCGCGCTGCGCCTCCGTCTCCACGCCTTCGGCGATGACCTGCAATCCGAGCGACCGGCTCATGGCCAGGATGGCGCGCACGATGGCCGCATCGTTCGGGTCCCCGGGCACGTCACGAACGAAGGACTGGTCGATCTTGATCTGGTCCAGTGGCAGGCGCTTCAGGTACGACAGCGAGGAATAGCCGGTACCGAAGTCGTCCAGCGAGAAGCCCACGCCGAGCCGGTCGAGCTCCTGCATCCGGCCGATGACGGTTTCGACGTTGTCGAGCACGACGCTCTCGGTCAGTTCCAGCTTCAACCGGGTCGGGTCGGCACCGCTGGCAAGCAGGCTCTGCCGCACCTGCTCGACGAAATCCGGCTGGTGGAATTGCCGTGCACTGACGTTGACGGACAGTTGCAGGTCACGGGCGCGAGGATCGCGCTCCCATGTCTTGAGCTGGGCGCACGCAGCATCCAGGATCCATTGCCCGATGGGCAATATCAGGCCCGATTCTTCCGCCAGGGGGATGAACTGGGCCGGCGAGACCACGCCCTGTCCCGGGGGCAACCAGCGGATCAGTGCTTCCGCACCGATCAGGCGACCCGCCTGGTCGACCTGTGGCTGGTAATACAGGCAAAACTCGCCTTTATCGAGGCCACGGCGCAAGGCGCCTTGCAGGGTGGCTCGGGACTCGATGGCGGATTGCATGGCGGGGCTGAAGAACCGGACCGCATTGCGTCCCGCGCCCTTGGCCTGATAAAGAGCCATGTCGGCCTGTTTCAGCAGGACTTCTGGCGAGTCGTCCTGGCCCCGGAACAGCGTCAGGCCGATGCTGGTGGTACTGAAATACTCGGCCTCGCTGCCGCCGAGCACGGAAGGCAGGCTGAGGGCGAAGCGTATCTTCTCGGCGATGCTTTCTGCCTGGGTCGCCGCGCCACGTTCGGATAGCCCCAGCCTTTCCAGCATCACCACATATTCGTCGCCGCCCAGACGGGAGACCGTATCCTCCTGGCGCAGGCAGCCCGCGAGGCGCTGGGCGGTCTCGACCAGCAGGCGATCGCCGACATCGTGCCCCTGGGTATCGTTGATGCTCTTGAAATGATCCAGATCGAGGATCATCAGCGCACCGTATTCCCGGCTGCGATTGCTGGCGGTCAGGGCATGTCCCAGGCGGTCCATCAACAGACGCCGGTTGGGCAGATGGGTCAGCGGGTCGAAGTAGGCCAGATGACGGATCTCATCCTCGGACCGCTTCTGCTCGGAGACGTCCGCGACGATGGCAATCCCGCCTTCCTGATGACCCTGGCTGCCATGGAGCGGCGAGCAGGACATGGCAACCCAGATCTGGGCGCCGCTCAGCGTCGATACGTATTCCCCCTCGTAGGCGCCTTCCTTGCCCTCGATGGCTGCCCGCAGTGCGGGCAGAATGCGCTGGTCCTTGAGGGTCTTCATGTCGAGGCCGATGAGCCGCTCCATCGGAGCGTGGAGAATCTGCGCCAGGCGATCGTTGCAATAGGTGATGATGAGGTCGTTGCTGTAGTGCAGGATGCCCGTGGGCGAGTACTGGAGGATGAGGCGATAGCGTTCCTCGCTGGCCTGCAAGGTCAACTCGGCCTGCTTGCGCTCGGCGAGCGCCGCTTCGGCGGCATCGCGCGCGAGGGAGAGATTATCGACCAGACGACTCTGCTCCAGTCCCAGGCGGATGGCCACATCGAGTGTCTCATGCAGGTAGCGCGCACTGGTCAGCACGGCGGCCAGGAAGAACAGCGTCATCGAGCCGAATACCCAGTCGAAGGCCGAATCCGCCTGCAGCAGGATGACCAGGGACACCGGGGCAAGCACCGAAAAGGTGAATATCCGGAAGGCTGCCGGGACCGGCGCCAGGATCGGCACCGCGCCTGCCACCATTCCGGCCAGCACGAGCCCGGTGAACAGGCGTGCGCCATCGGGCGCATTCCACATGAACAGGACAGCGCCCGCACCCCAAATGACTGCCGCTATCGCTGTGGCGACAAGATAACGCTGCCGCCATGTCATCGCTGCCGTAGCATTCGGGCTGGCTGCATGGAAACGATGCGACAGCAGGTAGCGTCCTGCCGTGATCGCGCAGACCAGGCACCACCAGACAAACGCCACCCTGGCGGAAGCGTGCATCGTGACGTTCACGAATGCCAGCAATGAAGCGTTCACCACATTCACCAGCTGAGCAATGCCCACATTGCGATACAGCAGCACGGTTTTTTTTCGCTGTGTTTCAGCCTCGATTTTGGAGGCAGGATCGGGATAGGAAGTCATGGCCGGATTCTAGTGGGAAACGCATGCATCCTTTGCACGAGCCTGTAGGTACTTCAGGCTATTGAAGACCGGTCATTGTGGCCGACGTGGCCGCATCATCGGCGCGCACGACTTCGCCGACCACACAAACTCTGATCGGCATCGGCGTGATTTCAGCCACCGGCGAGATGGCGCTGACCCAGGTCGCCAGGGCGATCTTCCCGCACCCGACACAGACCGAACTGTTCGGCTAACTCGTGCGACGGCTGTTGAGCCGGCTGCGGCGGCCGGCGAAGAAGCTAATCTATGACCGATTCAACTCCAAGGGCCGCATTTGCGGCCCTTGGAGTCTATGTCATGGGTTGAGATGCCTGGTTCCGGCCAGGAGCCGTCATTCGGGCTAACTCGCCTATCGGCCCGGAGTTAGACCTAAGCGGACTTCAAACATGAGACTCAAAATTCCCTAGGAAACAGGAAGCAGTTCCGCCTGGCCGCTTGTCCACGCGGACGTGGGCAAATAAGTGACGGAATTATTTACATAATTTCGCATAACCCCTTGGTTCCACACAAACTGTGCCGGCCAGAAAATATATTGTTGCAAGCATTCATGGGCTTAGCGTGGGCAGCGTTGACCGGGCTTGATTGATGCTTTTTATAGTTCAATAACAAAACACTGCAATTTCGCGGCCATTGTCGATACTGGCTCTCCCGCAAGCGCACTTCGTGCGCCACCTCGCCGCTGCTGCCGAGGCTTCTCACCTAACGCATTGGGAATATTGAGGGAGACAAACAAATGACAAGAACGATCATGCAATCCCGGCTGGCCTTTGAGTTGACAAGGTTCCTGCTGCTGACTCCATTCGATTGCTGCATCACTGAGACGCGCAGCCTCGACGATCAGCCGTGAGATCAATCGGAACGGGGGTTTGGCAAGTTACCGTGCGAGCACCGCTGACCAAGCTGCCTGGGACCGTGCCCATCGCCCCAAGACCTGTAAACTGGTAGCGAACCCAGAGTTGGCCCGCATCGTGGCGGGCAAGCTGCAACGGTTATGGGCACCGGAGCAGATTGCCGGCTGGCTAAAGCACGACTATCCAGGTGACGAGCACTTCCAGGTGTCACACGAAACCATCTATCGCAGCCTCTTCATCCAGGCCCGTGGCGCCCTGAAGAAGGAGCTGCTGCAATATTTGCGACGAACTAGGGCCATGCGTCGTTCGCGCCACCATACGCAGAAGACGGGGGATCACGGCCGAATCCTGAATACGGTATCGATCAGCGAGCGCCCCGCCACAGTGGAAGATCGGGCCGTTCCCGGGCACTGGGAGGGTGACCTGCTGATCGGCAGCAAGAACAGTCAGATCGCCACCCTCGTCGAGCGCCAGTCCCGCTATGTGATGCTCGTGAAAGTCGCCGGCCATGATACCGAAACGGTCATCAACGCCCTGATCAAGCACGCGCACAAATTACCGCGTGAACTGTACCAATCGCTGACTTGGGACCGAGGCCACGAGATGGCCGACCATAGCCGCTTCACCTTGGCGACCGACATCCAAGTCTACTTCTGCGATCCTCGGAGTCCTTGGCAACGCGGTTCGAATGAGAACACCAACGGCTTGCTGAGACAGTACTTCCCCAAAGGCACGGACCTCTCGGTCTATTCACAAGCCAAGCTCAATGCCGTGGCGAGGCAATTGAATACGCGCCCGAGAAAAACTCTAAACTATGAAACACCCGCTGAACGTTTTAACCAGTTTGTTGCGTCGATCGGTTGAATCCGCAGTCGGGTGCCGTCCTTCGCGGCTAACGAAAGCAGCCATTCAGGCGGCGTACTCACTAAACGTCGGCAACCTGCGCAACACCGGCCATTCATCTGAGGCGACGCCACCGGCCGCAATGGCCGACGACCTGCCTGTCAATATCCGTTCCACAGCGGATTGCGGTCATAAGGATCAAGCCAGATTGGCCCATTCCACGCAGCCGCGATCATTGACAGTAGATAGCGAGGCACATTTCGTGCCCTGCTTTCATTGATCCCGGTTATCTCCGATCGTGAAGCGCCGCGACTTGAAGCTTACTGTGGACTTGTATTCGCTACTCGTTACTTTGCGGAGGCTAGCCCAACGGCAAAGCGGTGCAAACCGGCGGTGTTCCAGACCGCAGGAAAATTGAACGCTGGCCTTGATCACCCAGCGGCAAGAATAGTCCCGCCTCCCATTGTGTTTTGCGCGGGTATTGCAAACTGCAAGCTTTCGCACCCATCAGCATCAAAACATAACGTTTGCATTTCATGCACTTAGAGATGCCCTCCTCTTGGCATGCATCGTGCAATTTGCTTGTACGGATTCGACCGATCGAACCATACAGAGGAGACTTCAATGAAACGTAAATTGACCCTGACGGGCACGGCCACTCTGGCGCTTGCTCTTGTCGCCCCGCTGGCGATAGGCGAAGCCAGTGTGGAGGAATATCGTGCCATGCTTGCCGACAAGGATGCCAATCCAGGCTATCTGGTCATCGACAAGGGCGAGTTGTTGTTCAAGACCCCGCGTGGCCCGAAAAATGCCAGTCTGGAAAAATGCGACTTGGGTCTGGGCCCAGGCAAGTTGGCGGGCGCCTATGCGCAATTGCCGCGCTACTTCAAGGATACCGACCGGGTGCAGGATGCAGAATCACGCCTGATGACCTGCATGGTATCGCTGCAAGGCATGAGCGAGGCTGACATCAAGGCCAAGCCCTTTGCCGACCAGCGCTTCAACGAATACAACACCGACATCGAGGCGCTCACAGCCTATGTTGCGGCGCAGTCCAATGGCATGAAATATAAGATCCCGATGAAGCACGCCAAGGAAAAGGAGTCCCTGGCCGTGGGTGAAACGCTGTTCTGGCGGCGTTACGGTCCGATGGACTTTTCCTGTGCCACTTGCCACACAGAAGACGGCAAGCGCATTCGCTTGCAAGCTCTGGTGAATGTGCTCAATAAAAGCGACATTCAAAGCACCATGACGAAATGGCCCACCTATCGCGTCTCGCATGGTGTAGTGCGCACCATGGAGCACCGCATGTGGGACTGCAACTGGCAGATGCGCTCACCTGATATTGGCTACGGTTCGCCCGCAGCGGTTGCGCTAATTGCATACCTTACCAAACAGGCTGATGGCGGCGTCATCGACGTGCCCGGCATGAAGCGTTGAATCAGGGAGACACAGATATGAACAAGATCGCCATCCTCGCCCTGTGCGTGGCCACGCCCATCGCTTATGCCACGGACAATCAGAAGCTTGACCCAAAAATCGAGGCAATCACCGAAACTTATGTCGTACAAAGCTTTACCGACGATACGCCAGAGAATCTTGATCGCGTCCTGAAGCGGGACGATACCCTCAAGCTCTGTTCCCAATATCGCAATAATCCTCCCCAGAAGCTGGCCGCTGAACTGATTGTGCGCGAGAAGAAAAATATCAAGTACCCGGACAATGGCAATCTCATGGGCGACTGGAAAGCCGGTGAGAAATGGGTTAATTCGGGATTTGGCATGCGTATCGGCAAGATCGAGCCAGACAAGCCCGAGAAGCAGAAAGGTGGTAACGGTGGCAACTGCTACGCCTGCCATGCTGTCAGCCCCAAGGAAGTCGCAGCGGGCAACATGGGACCAAGCCTCACCGGCTATGGCGCTCTGCGCGGATCGGGAGAGGACATGGTCAAATATACCTATGAGAAGCTCTATAACGCCCAGGCTTTTGTGGCGTGTTCCAACATGCCGCGACTGGGCCACAACGGGGTGCTGAAGCCTGAGCAAATCGCCGACATTACTGCGTACCTGCTCTCGCCGGAATCGCCGGTCAATCAGAAATAGCCTCCTCAACCTGGCGTCCTCCAGCGCCGGGTGTATTCGTTTGCCGCCCTGTGGGGCGGCTTTTTTTCAAGGCCCCTGCCTAAATTCATTACAATGCAAGACGCTTAAAAGTGCGAATGCCGGCAGCCGCAATTTCACTGATTTTCTCTACAGGGAAACTATCCATGCACAGCATGCTACGAATATGGGCGACCTTGTTCGCCTCATTCCTCATTCTTTCTTTTCAGCCGCTCCACGCCGCCGACAAGCCGGACTTCATGGTCGATGCCGACTGGCTCGCCGCCGAGATGAAAAATCCCAAACTGGTCATCCTGGAAGTGCGCTATCACCCGCACCGCTATTTCACGATCGGGCATATCCCCGGCTCGGTCCAGGTGCAGCGTTTCAAGGACCTGGGCGACAACACGGGGCGTTCGATCATGCTGTTTCCGGACAAGGAGACTTTTCAGGCGACGCTACGGCGCTGGGGCATCAACAATGATTCCACCATCGTGCTGTACGACGATTCACGCTCCGCCCTCACCGCGCGGGTGTACTACCTGCTCGACCTGTACGGTTTCGACATGAGTCGGGTCAAGATACTCGACGGCGGTGCCCAGGAATGGACCGGCTTCAACGAACTGACCCAGGCACCGAGCCCTGTGCCTAAGCCGGGCAACGTCACTCTGAAACCGGCCAACCCCAAGCTGTTCGTCGAATGGACACAGGTTTATGACGATGTGCTCGCGCGCCGCGACCCCAACGTGGTGCTGGTCGATGCGCGACCCAAGGGCATGTACAACGGCGAGGTCGTCCGCCATTCGGTGCAGGGCGGCCACATTCCGGGGGCGCTCAACCTCGTCAGCCTTGACGCGACCGACGGTTCCACGCAAAAGTGGTTCAGCCCCGACAGAATGGCCGAGTTCTACAAGACCGTGCCGAAGGACAAAACCGTTTACGTGTATTGCCACGACGGCTTCCGCATGAGTCTTGGCTGGCTGCAGATGAAATCCCTGGGCTACAAGGATGTGCGCGTGCTGAATGGCGGCTGGGGCATCTGGGACCGCGCCTTCACGCTGCCGGTGGTGCTGGGAGATGCGCCTTATGATGAGGAATTCGCGCTTTAATTTCGCCTTGTTCCTGTTTCGGGTAAGCGCAGTGGAATGAATATCGATCGCCGTCGATGGATCACGGCGCTTGCGCTGGCACCCCTGACGGTTTGGGCTGCCCGCCCGCCCGGTGTGTTCGTGATCCATCCCTACGACACACCCAGCCGCATCTATGCGCGGTTCCGTCCGCTGACGCTGTATCTCGGCGGCGTGCTTGGCCACCCCGTACAACTGGTGATTGCCCGCACCTACGAGGAGCAGATCGAGATGATCACTAGCGGTCGTGCGGATTACGCCTATATCGGCCCCACGCCCTATGTCCGTGCGCGGGAACGCGCCCGTGTGGAGATTCTGGCGGGCGAATCCGAAGGCGGCCAGGCGTTCTACCAGAGCGCGCTGGTGGTGCGTGCAGACAGCCCCATCGAGAATGTCACCGACCTGGTCGGCAAGCGCGTCGCGTTTGGTGCCGAGATTTCGATGTCGAGCTCGGTGGCGCCCAAGCTGATCCTTGCGCAGGCCGGAGTGAAGCGTTCCGATCTCGCCGGGATCGTTTACCTTGACCGCCACGAACGGGTGGCGCTGGCCGTGCTGCACGGCGATTTCGACGCCGGCGGTCTGCGGCTCGACATCGCGAAATCCTATTTGCCACGAGGCCTGCGCGTGCTCGCCACATCGCCACCGCTGCCGCCGCATGTGATTGCCGCCTCACCCAAGGTGGCGGCGAGCGATGCCGTGCGCGTGCGTCAGGCGCTTTTGCACCCTGACGCCTTCGGTCGCGAAGCGATGCGTTCGCTCGGGCCGGACAACGGCTTTGTCGAGATTGACGACGCGCACTTCATCGAGGTGCGACGCATGCTGCGCGCGCTGGAGGCTTGGTGAACCGGCATTCGCTCGCCTTCCGGCTGACGATGATCCTGGGCGGTGCCTGGTTCGTACTGTTTCTTGCCCTGGGTGGCGCCATCTGGCATACCACGCAGCGACTGATCCTGGAAGCGCAGGCCGACAAGGCGCGCGCGCTGGCCACGCAACTCGCCACCATTTCGCTCGACGCCGTGCTGCTGCGCGACTACGGCACGCTGGAGCGCTATCTCGCGGATCTCTCGGGCGCGGTTGCCTACGCGGAAATCCGCCGCGCTGATGGTCAGGTACTCGGCAAGACGGGCGAACGTCTGCCGGGCATCGAATTGCTGCGCGTGCCGATGCGCACGGCGGGCGAGGAGATCGGCGAGGTGCTCGCGCAATACGATCCGAATCCTGCGCGTCGCGCGGCCTGGCAGTTGACCGGCCTGATGGCGCTGGCGCTGGCGGTATTCGCCGGCCTAAGCTTCTGGGCCTTGCGCCGTTTGCTGCTGGGCCGCCTGGTAGCGCCGGTGGCGGCACTGATCGAACAGGCCGATCCGGAACGCACGATGATGCCGGTGCCGGCCAACGCACCGGCCGAAGTCGCAGACCTGGCCGCTGCCATCGGCGGCCTGCGTGAGCGCATAGGCCGGCACATCGCCGAAGCCGAGGAAGCCGCCCACACCCGCAACGAGGCCTTGCGTCGCCTGTGCTCGGAACAACGTCTGGCCGCGATTGGCCAGTTGGCTGGCGAGGTGGCCCACGAACTCAATACACCGCTATCCAATATTCTGGGCTATGCGCAGAGCGCGTTGCCCGCTGCCGCCGATCCCGAACTGCGTGATGCCCTGGCCACCATCGAAGCCCAGGCGCGGCGGGCAGGCCAGATCGTGCGCGACATGCTCACTGCCGCGCGCGCTCCGTCGCCCAGCCTTCAGGTCGTCGATCTCGAAGCGATTTGTGCCGCCTTCGTGCGGCTGGTCACGCCACTTGCGCGCAAGCAAAGCGTGAACATCGATTTCGTTGCCAACGGCCCGGTGAGGGTGAGTGCCGATGCCTCGCGCGTGGAGCAGATTCTGTTCAATCTGGTTTTCAATGCCGTGCAGGCCGGTGCGCACTTTATCGGTTTGACACTGGAAGAGGGTGAGCATGCCGCGCTGCTCGTCGCCGACGACGGCCCGGGCTTGCCCGAGAGTGTGCGTGCGCGGCTGTTCGAGCCCTTCGTCACCACCAAACCGGCGGGGCAGGGCACCGGACTGGGGCTGGCGATCAGCCAGCGCCTGTCGCGCGAGATGGGCGCAGAACTCAACTGGATCGAATCCGAGAGCGGCACCTGTTTTCGTCTCAGTTTCCCGCCGTTCGCCGAGGAATCCGCTTCATGATCTTCACGCTGATTATCGCCGAGGACGACGTCATCCAGGCCAAACTGCTGGCAAAACTGGCGTGCGAAGCCGGCTTCGAGGCTTTAGTCATGCAGGACGGCAATGCCGCGCTGACCGAATTGCGCACCAATCCGCCTGACGCACTGTTCACCGACCTGCGTCTGCCGGGCGCCGACGGGCTCGCGCTGATCGGCGCCGCGCGTGAGGCCGACACAGCGATGCCGGTGATTCTCGCCACCGGCTTCGCCACCGCCCACAACGCTGTCGAAGCTTTTCATCTGGGCGTGACCGATGTGCTGTTCAAGCCTCTCGAACTCGACGTCGTGCGGCTTACGCTCAAGCGGCTTTACGATAGCCTCGCACAGCGTCGCCGCATCGATCAGCTTGTCGCCCAGGTTGCGGCGCAGGCCTCGCCCTCTCTTATGGAAAGTCGGGCGCCGGCGATGAAGCAATGTCTGCAACTCATCAACCAGGTTGCGCCAACCGAATTGCCGGTTCTGCTGGAAGGCGAAACCGGCGCCGGCAAGGGTGTACTCGCCGCACGCATTCATGCCATGTCGGCACGCCGCGCGGGGCCTTTTCTCACCCTCAACTGCGGTGCGTTGCCGCCTAGCCTGCTGGAATCGGAATTGTTCGGTTTCGAGAAGGGCGCCTTTTCCGGGGCTACTGCGCGCAAATCCGGCCTGCTGGAACTGGCACAAGGCGGCACACTGTTTCTCGACGAGATCAACAGCACCAGCCTGGAGGCCCAGACCCGCCTGCTCCAGTTCATCCAGGACCAGCGCATGATGCGGCTTGGCGGCACCAAACCCATCGACGTGGATGTGCGACTGATCCTTGCCGCCAACCGGCCGCTCAAGGACGAGGTGGCCGCGGGTCGTTTCCGCCAGGACCTCTACTTCCGCATTCAGGTGTTTCCCGTGCCGGTGCCGCCACTTCGCGCGCGCCGCGAAGACATTCCCGTCCTGGCGGAATACTTCCTCGCGCGCCATGGCCGCGCGCTCAATCCTACTGTGCACGGCATTGCGCCGGAGGCGCTCGAACGCCTGCTGAAATATGACTGGCCCGGCAACGTGCGCGAACTCGAAGGCGTAATCCAGCGCGGGCTGGTACTGGCTACGGGCGACGCGCTCGCGCTTTCTGACCTGCCCGCAGACATACGTCAGGCACCTGTGGGGCTCGTTTCAGCCCCGTGGCCGGGGGACTCGACGCTGGAAGAGGTGGAAACATTCTGGATACGTCAGGTGCTAGAACGCTGTGGTGGCAACCGCGCCCAAGCTTCGCGGCAGTTGGGCATCGACCCTTCCACCCTGTGGCGCAAGCTCAAGGAGCCAGATGATTGAATCCCCGCCCAGTCAGATTGCCATGTCTGTCAATTGGCCATGAGATTGTTGAGCATCCGCATTGGTCCCGGATACGGACTGGTGCAGTTGCAATTCTGCATGACCTCATGACCGGTAGTAATAGCTACGCCAATGCTCCCCAAAGCAGCCTCTGTAAAAAGAGGCTTGCCATCCAACGACTGCAATGCAGCAATGTCGCCCAATAGTTGCTCCCGACCAGGAGCAGAAGTTCAAACCACACTCGGCTGCAGTCTCGCCGACAAGCAGACGATTGACGAGATCAGCCAGTATGATCGCGACGGATCGGGAGTTCGTATTCGAGGAAGCTGAAACGGACACTCGGTGTTACTGATTCGTGGATGACTGGTCTGAAGCCCATAGCGAACGTATTTGCAGTGCTTGGCAAAAGACCGCTTCGGTCGACAAGACGACCCTCGGGGGACACAGCTTGAATCCGCATTAGTAAAGCGGAAGATCGCACAGACCGAAAGCAGCCACCCACAGGGGGATCGCCGCCCAAAATCCATCTTGCAGCGTGAACGCCAGTGCGGAAAGCGCGACTAACGCTTTGGCACTGACTGCCGTTAACCCTATGAGCCAAGCCCTTTTGCTTCCCCCTCAACGCCGACCACATGGAACCACGCATGACGCAACCCCGCATCCAGCAAGCCATTGATCAGGTTTCCCAGGTCATCCTCGGCAAGGACCGGCAGATACGGCTTGCCCTCGCCTGCCTGCTGGCGCGCGGCCATCTGCTGATCGAGGACCTGCCGGGGGTGGGCAAGACCACGCTGGCGCACGTGCTGGCGAAAACGCTCGGGCTCGACTTCCAGCGCATCCAGTTCACCAGCGACCTGCTGCCGGCGGACATTCTCGGCGTGTCGGTGTACGACCGCGACAGCGCCAGCTTCAAGTTCCATCCCGGCCCGGTGTTCACCCGGATGATTCTCGCCGACGAGATCAACCGTGCGACGCCCAAGGCGCAAAGCGCGCTGCTGGAGGCGATGGAGGAGCACCAGGTGACGGTGGAAGGCGAGACCCGCGCCCTGCCCGAACCCTTCTTCGTCATCGCGACGCAGAACCCGGCCTTCCAGGTCGGCACCTTTCCGCTGCCCGAATCACAGCTCGACCGCTTCCTCATGCGCATCGAACTCGGCTACCCGGACGCCCAGGCGGAACGTGCCTTGCTGCAGGGCAAGGACAGGCGCGCGCTGATGGCCGGCCTGCAGCCCGCGTTGCCGCCGCAGGAACTCGAATCGCTGCAGCAGGCGGCCAGCGCGGTGTTCGCATCCGAGGCCCTGCTCGACTATGTCCAGGCGCTGCTCGCCACCACCCGCCACAGCCCGCGCTACGTCAGCGGCCTCTCCCCGCGCGCGGCGCTGGCCCTGCTGCATGCCGCCCAGGCCTGGGCGCTGATCGAAGGGCGCGATGCCGTGCTGCCGGAAGACGTGCAGGCGGTATTGCCGGCGGTGGCCGGGCATCGCCTGCACGGCAGCGGCGAATTCAGCGGCGAGGCGGGGCCGGCGCTGATCGCCCATCTGCTCGCGGCGGTGCCGATTCCCTGACATGGCCGGTTTTGCGCAGCGTCTGGCGACGGGATCGGCGCGCCGCCCGTCGCGTGCCACGTCGTTTCTCAGGCAGCTGCTGCGGCCCGCGCCGGACGCCACGCCGGTAACCCTGACCCAGCGCCGCATCTACGTGCTGCCCACCCGCGCCGGGCTGGTCTTCGCGCTGATGCTGGGGGCAATGCTGCTGGGATCGATCAACTACGGCAACAGCATGGGCTTCGTCCTGACCTTTCTACTCGGCAGCCTGGCGGTGGTCTCCATCCTTCACACCTGGCGCAATCTGGCGCAGCTTACGATCAGCGCCGGCAAGGCCACAGCGGTATTCGCCGGCCAGGACGCACGCTTCGAAATTTGCCTCGACAATTCGGGCAGCATCCCGCGCCATGCCATCGGCCTGCGTGCGGGGGGCGTCACGGGCGGCTTCGCCGACGTGATGCCCCATCAGGTCGCCTGCCTGACGTTCCCCCTGCCCGCCCGGCAGCGCGGCCTGCTGCAGGCCCCCAGCTTCACGCTGTTCTGCACCTTCCCGCTCGGCCTTTTCCGCGCCTGGACCCATCTCGATCTGGACATGCACTGCCTGGTCTATCCGCGCCCCGCGCCGGAAGCGCTGCCACTGCCGTGGGTCAAGGCCCAGACCGGACCCGGCGTCAGCCACGGCGCGGGGCACGAAGATTTCATCGGCCTGCGCACCTGGCACCACGGCGACTCGCTGCGCCATGTCGCCTGGAAAGCGGTCGCGCGCGAACAGGGCATGCTCGCCAAGCAGTTCTCGGGCGAGGCGCAGCAGGACGTGTGGCTGGACTGGGACGCGCTGGCCGGCATGGAAACGGAAGCCCGGCTGTCGCGCCTCACGCGCTGGGTGCTGGATGCCGATGCGGCCGCGCAGCGCTACGGCATGCGCCTGCCGAACCGCCAGCTGGCACCCGGCCTGGGCGAGGAACACCGCCGCCAGTGCCTGGAAGCCCTGGCAAGCTTCGGCCGATGAACAATCTCGTCTGGCTGCTGGCGTCCCTCGCGCTCGCCATCGCGCCGCACCTCGCGCACATGCCGCTGTGGGTGGGGCCCTTGTGCCTGGCGCTGGGGGGGTGGCGGCTGGCCATCGCGCGCGGCAAGGCGAAGCAGCCGAACAAATGGTTCCTGTTCGGACTCACCGCCGCGATCACCGCCGCCATCCTCGGCAATTTCCACACCCTGCTCGGGCGCGATGCGGGGGTCGCGCTGCTGGTCGCCATGATTGCGCTGAAGCTGATGGAAATGAAATCGCCGCGCGACACCATGGTGCTGATCTTCCTCAGCTACTTCCTCGTCATCACCGGTTTTCTCTATTCGCAGTCGATCCCCATGGCGCTCTACCTGTTCGTGGTGGTACTGGTCACCACGACCACCATGATCGGCTACCACGACGTCAACGGCAGGCTGGGCGTGCGTCCCCGCCTGCGCCTGGCCGGCAGCCTGCTGCTGCAGGCGGTGCCGCTGATGCTCGTGCTGTTCGTGCTGTTTCCACGCGTGCCCCCGCTGTGGGGCTTGCCCAAGGATGCGCACGCTGCCACGACGGGGCTGTCGGACAGCATGTCGCCGGGCACCATCAGCCAGCTGATCGGCTCCGAGGCGACTGCATTCCGGGTCCAGTTCGACGGCCCGCCGCCGCACCCGAACACGCGCTACTGGCGAGGCCCGGTGCTGTGGGATTACGACGGCCGCAGCTGGTCGACCCGCACGCCGCTCGACGGCGCCGCGGCGCAGGTCGAGCCGCGGGGCGAGGCGCTGCGCTACACCCTCACGCTGGAGCCGCACAACCAGCGCTGGCTGTTCGCGCTCGACCTGCCCGCGGCGCTGCCGCCCGGCAGCCGCGCCGGCGGGGACATGCAGATTCTCGCCCAGTCGCCGGTGCAGCACCGCCTGCGCTACAGCCTCGCTTCGCATACCGACTATCGCTTCGGCGTCGCGCTTGCTGAAAACGAACGGCAGCGCGCGCTGCGCCTGCCGGCGAACGCCAATCCGCGAACGCTGGAGCTCGCCCGGCGCTGGCGCGGCACGCACGAAAGCCCGCGCGCCATCGTCGATGCGGCGCTGGGCTCGTTCCGCAACCAGGATTTCATCTACACCCTCAGTCCGCCGCTGCTGGGACAGCAGGCGGTGGACGAATTCCTGTTCGGCACGCGGCGCGGCTTCTGCGAGCATTACGCCGGTGCCTTCGTGTTCCTCATGCGCGCCGCCGGCGTTCCGGCTCGGGTGGTGACGGGCTATCAGGGCGGCGAAATGAATCCGCTCGGCGATTACCTGATCGTGCGCCAGTCCGATGCCCACGCCTGGGCCGAGGTCTGGCTGGCGGGACAAGGCTGGGTGCGCATCGACCCGACGGCCGCCGTCTCGCCCGACCGCGTCGAATCCGGCATCGCCGCCGCCCTGCCCGATGCCGAACTGCCGCTCGCCCTGACGCAACTCGACATCGCGTGGCTGCAGCGCATGCGCATGAGCTGGGACCTCGTCAACAACAACTGGAATCAATGGGTGCTGGGCTACGGACAGGAACGGCAACGCGGTTTTCTGTCGCGCTTTCACGCTTCGCTGGCCACGTGGCAAGGCATGATCGTCACGCTGGCAGCGGGCGTCGCCGCGCTGCTGGGCGCCATCGCGCTATGGATGCTGTGGCATGTGCCGCGGCGCGGCAGCGACCCGGTCCAGGCCGCTTACCGCATCTTCTGCGCGCGGCTGGCGCGGCGTGGCATCGCAAGATTACCGCACGAAGGGCCGGCCGATTTCGCGCTGCGCGCCGCGCATGCGCGCCCCGACCTGGCAGCGCAGATCGACCGCATCACGCAATGCTACATCCGGCTGCGCTATGGCCGCCCGCCGAACGCCGCGGGTGAACTCCGGCAGGCCGTGCGACGCTTCAGGCCCTAGTGACCGCTCATCGGGGCCGACGTGGACACGGAACGCGTCAACGGCGTGTCCCGAACGCTTGAAACCAGGATGCATCCTGACGACGCTGCGCACGGTCAGACGACTGCGCATTACGGGCGCGCAGGCTCACCTTCGAACGGGGTTTCGCCGCAAAGCCCGGCCAGGCGGCTGGCCTGCGTCCTGCAGAGCGCGCGGCGATTGAAATACAGGTTGAAATCGCCCGGCGCCAGGGACAGGCCGCGGTCATAGCAGGCCAGCGCAGCCTCCGGCACATCAGCGCGGGCATAGGCATACCCCAGATTGTTCAGTGCGCGCACATTCGCAGGCTGGTGCCGCAAGACATCCTGCCAGTAGGCCACCTCGGTCGTGTAGACCTGGTTGCGCGCGTGGGTGGCCAGCGCCAGTGCCATGGCCAGGCCTGCCCCGAGTGCGAGCCCTCTTCGCGTCCCTGCCAGGGCATACCCCAGGGCCAGATAGAGCCCGGCGGCCGCGAGATAGAGATGACGCTCGTTGGCGACATCGAGGCGCGGCACAAGGCTGTTGGTGGGCGCGAGATGCAGCAGGTACCAGATCAGGCCGAAGGCCAGCCACAGGCTCGTGCCCTGCCTGGATTCCGGGCCCGGGCGCAGCCAGCGCCAGAAGGCCCAGAGCACGCCGCCTGCGAACAGGATGACCTGGATCGCCCAGCGCCAGGACCAGCCGCTGAACACGGGCAGCACGGGATCGGCGTTGAGTCCGGTCGGCTGCAGCAACTGTCCCGTCAGGTAGAGGGTTGCGCCGACCTGGGTGATCAGGTTGTCCATGAGCGGCCGGGCCTGGAAACTCACTTCCAGCAGATGGCGGAAATAAGGCAGCGCGAGCAGGGCGAGCAAGCCTAGTCCGGCCAGCAGCCAGTGCCAGCGCCCCCGCAGGAGCAGGCTGCGCCAGTCGGCCTGCGGTTCGCGCTGGCGGTCGACGAGGAGCAAGGCGAGCGGCAGCGTGATAGCGGTCTCGCGGACCAGCATCGCGCCCAGGAAGGCGGCGAGAGACAGACTGGTCCGACCCGCGAGATGGGCCCGGATGGCGAGCAGATAGAACAGCGCCATCAGCGACAGGGAGCGGCCCGAAAGATAGGTCACCGCCTCGCTGTGAACGGGATGGGCAGCAAACAGCAGCGCAGCGATGAAGGCGGCATCGGCCACTCTCCGGCCTGCACCGAGCTGGCGCAGGACCGTCAGCAGCAGGATCGCATTGATCGCATGCAGCGCCACGTTGGTGGCGTGCAGCGCAACCAGCCGCGCCTCCGGCGCGAGGCGCCCGGTCACGGCGTAGGAAAGCTTGAGCAGCGGCCGGATGCCCGGCAGGTCCTGCCACCAGGCGGCGACGGATGCGACCGCCGGGTTGTCGACGATGACGCGGTAGTCGTCGAACTGATAGGCGCCCTGGAAGGCGTTGGCATAGGCCGCCAGGGCCAATGCCAGGACCAGCCAGGGACGCCCGTCGTGCTGTCCCGGCTCGGGGTGCGTCATGGCAAGGGTGGCCAATGGACCCAGGCCTTGCGGGGGATCAGAAGCCGAACAGCCCCTTCAACTGCTTGAGGCCCTGCTGCAGGTCAGCCGGCACGTCGATGCCGCCGGCAGCCGAGGGAGGCTTGTCTGCCACGCTGCCGGAGGAGGCATCCGAGCCGGAGGCATTGTGGGCGCGCTGGCAGAAACCACGATATTTTTCGGCGATATCGCTGCTGGACTTGCGGCCCTCGCAATGTCTGGCGACGAGGACATCCCTTTCCTTCGGGCAGTTGCCCAGAATGAAGCCGGTTTGCTCGCCATCGAGCGCCTCTTGGCACAGCCTGGGATGCAGGGTGCGGATATCGAGGCCACAGGATTTGAAGGCGGCGGAGAGTTGCGGGTCCTTCTCGATCAGTTCCGGCGAGGCGGCACTGGGAACCACCATCCCGTAGCCTTCGACGGTGCCCAGTCGCTTGCAAATGGCCGGCTTTTCCTTGGGACAGCCATCGAGTGCGGAAAGATTCATTTTCTCGACCGAGTCCTGGCAGTACTTCGCCATGTTCTTCCTGGCGTCGGCCTCCGCCTTCTTCTGCATCGCCAGGATTTCACCGCTGCGGTCCTGGTAGTCGCATTCGCCCAGACGTTTCCCGCTCATCTTCATGCGGGTGCTCTCACCCGACTTGTCCGTCATGGTCAGGGTGCCCTGGTAGCTGGTGGCGGTACTGGTGATGTCGCCCTCCATCAGGCCTTCCTTGCACTCCGCCTTCCAGATGAAGCGGTTGCCGATCTGTTTCTTGCTGAGGATCCGGCACTCCTCGCTATCGGCGCTGACGGGGGGCTCCTTGCTGGTCTTGGGCACGCAGGTCTTCTGCTTGGGCATGGCGAAGGACAGGCCTTCCATTTCCATGCCGAACTCCCACTGGTAGCCCGGGACGGCATGCGCAGATGCGCCGGCCAGAAGCAGGGGCATCGTTGCGATCAGTGCGACCACGATACGTTCAAATCTGGACATGGCATCCTCCACTACTGCGTGAGCGTTTTGAGATAGGGGGCCCCGAACAGTCTATCCGCATAGCTTCCTACTGTGGGAGCTCGATAGCACCTCCAGGCGCAACAAATCATACTCGATTGCCAACTGGTCTGAGCGTGCTGTGGTGCGCACTACCGGCCAAAAAAAGGCGACCGCTCTTCCGAGGGTCGCGTTGCAGGGAATTGCGCCGGGGCGTCAGCCGAACAATCCCTTGAAGAACAGGCGGATGCTGTCCCAGATGCGGCGGAAGAAACCGCCTTCCTCGACGCTGTCGAGCGCAACCACGTCGGCCTGCTGCACCACCGTGTCGCCGTCGCGAACCGCGATCTTGCCGATGACGTCACCCTGTTTTACCGGCGCGATCACTTCGGGGTTCAGAACAAGCTGCGTAGTCAGCTTGCCCAGTTCGCCCTTGGCCACGCTGACTGCGAGATCGGTCGTCAGCCCGGCCTTGACGGTGCGCGCAGCGCCTTTCCAGACCGGTGCGTCGGTCAGCACTTCGCCTTTCTTGTGGAACACCTTGCTCTCGAAGAAGCGGAAGCCGTAGCCCAGCAGCTTCGCGGTTTCGGTCGCGCGGGCAGCTTCGCCGTCGGTGCCGAACACCACGGCGATCAAGCGCACGCCATCGCGCTGGGCGGAGGCGACCATGCAGTAGCCGGCTTCCTCGGTATGTCCGGTTTTCAGACCGTCGACGCCGTCGTCACGCCACAGCAGCAGGTTGCGGTTGGGCTGCTTGATGCCGTTCCAGAGAAATTCCTTCTGCGCGTAGATCGCGTAGTGCGCCGGGTCGGCATAGATGATCGCGCGTGCCAGCTTCGCCATGTCGAGCGCGGACGAATAATGCGCTTCGTCGGGCCAGCCGGTGGCGTTCATGAAGTGGCTGTTGGCCATTCCCAGTTGCTTGGCCTGGCCGTTCATGAGGGCGGCAAAGGCATCCTCGTCACCGGCGATGTGCTCGGCCAGCGCCACGCTGGCGTCATTGCCCGACTGGATGATGATGCCGTGGTACAGGTCGTTGACCGACACCTGGTTGCCGACTTTGATGAACATCTTGGAGCCGCCCATGCGCCAGGCCTTCTCGCTGATGGTGACCATGTCGTTTTCATGCAATTGCCCCCGCTGGATTTCCAGCGTGGCAATGTAGGCGGTCATCAGCTTGGTCAGGCTGGCGGGCGGCAGGCGCAGGTCGCCCTGGTAATTGACGAGCACATTGCCGCTGGCGGCATCCATCAGCACCCAGGACTTGGCGCCCAGATCCGGAGGGGGCGGAATGATGGGGGCGCTCCAGGCGGCCGGCGCGATCAGGAAACTGAAAAGCAATACGAGGCGTTGCAGGAAATGCAGATTAGTCATGGATTTTGATTGGGTCGGTTTTCAGGAATACAGGAAAGACATTGCGGCTTCGGACACGCGAAATCGCGCGCAGGCTCAGGATAACATCGCCTGCCCGCCTTGCGGCAACCTGGCGATTCCATCCTGTTAAACTCGCTGCATGTCGACCCCTTCCTTGAACCCTGATGGCCGCAGCTGAATCCCACCGCCTCACCCGCCAGATCGTCATCGCGATGCTCGCAGGGACGGTCCTGGGCGTCATCATGAACCGGGTGGGCACGCCGCCCTGGGTACAGCTGGGGCTGGTCGACGGTCTGCTGCATGTGATCGGCACGGTGTTCGTGGCGGCGCTGAAGATGATGGTGGTGCCGCTGGTGTTCGCGTCGCTGGTGGTCGGCGTCACTGCCCTGTCGGACCTGAAGGCGCTCGGGCGCATCGGCGTCAAGGCAGTGGGCCTGTACATGGCGACCACGGCGATCGCGGTGACGATCGCCCTGACGCTGGCAGGCATCGTCGGCCCGGGGCACGGGTTCGACGCCGGCGCAACCGAAGCCAGCTTCAGCGGCAAGGAGGCGCCGCCGCTCACGCAGGTGCTGATCGACATGGTGCCGACCAACCCGGTGGCGGCGATGGCCGAAGGCAACATGCTGCAGATCATCGTGTTCGCGCTGCTGTTCGGCGTGGCGGTGACGATGTCGGGAGCACGCGGCAAGCACGTGCTCAACTTTTTCGCCGACCTCGACGTGGTCATCATGCACATGGTCGAATGGATCATGCGGCTCGCGCCCTATGGCGTGTTCGCGCTGATCACCCGCACCTTCGCCACCCAGGGGCTGGACCTGCTGCTGCCGCTGGGAGCCTATTTCCTGACGCTGACCGCCGCGCTGGCGATCCAGGTATTCGGCACCTACCCGCTGCTGCTGCGCCTGCTGGCTTCGCTCAGCCCGCTCGCCTTCCTGAAGAAAATGCGCGACCCGGCGGCGTTCGCGTTCTCCACCGCCAGTTCCGGCGCCACTATCCCGGTCACGCTGCAAACGGTGGAACACAAGATGGGGGTGAAGAACAGCATCGCCGCGTTCACCGTGCCGATGGGCGCCACCATCAACATGGACGGCACCGCCATGATGCAGGGCGTCGCCACGGTGTTCATCGCCAACGTCTACGGCATCGACCTGTCGCTCACCGACTACCTGATGGTGGTGCTGACCGCCACCCTTGCCTCGATCGGCACCGCCGCGGTGCCGGGCGTCGGCCTGGTGACCCTCACCATGGTGCTGGGTCAGGTCGGCCTGCCGGTCGAGGGCATCGCGCTCATCATCGGCGTCGACCGCCTGCTCGACATGTTCCGCACCGTGTGCAACGTCACCGGCGATTGCGCGGTGAGCTGCATCGTCGCCAAAAGCGAAGACTCACTCGACAAAGCGGTGTTCGACGACCCGGCTGCGGGCTCGGTCGAAACCGCCACGCGCCATTCCATCCCGGCCTCTCCGGCTCCCTGAACCATGTTCTATCCGCTGCTCCGCCCCGCCCTCTTCTCGCTCGACCCCGAAGACGCCCACCGATTTACCCTGGCCAGCCTCGACGCCGCCCATGCGCTGGGCCTGCTGAAGCTGCTGCCGCAGGCGCCAGGCAAGGCGGTGCACGTCATGGGGATCGACTTCCCCAACGCGGTGGGCCTGGCAGCCGGGATGGACAAGGACGGCGCGCACATCGGTGCCCTGGCCGCCCTCGGCTTCGGCTTCATCGAAATCGGCACGGTGACGCCGCGCCCGCAGCCCGGCAACCCGCAGCCGCGCCTGTTCCGCCTGCCTGTCGCCGAAGCCATCATCAACCGCATGGGCTTCAACAACCAGGGGGTCGACAATCTGGTGAAGAATGTCGAGGCGAGCCGCTTCCGGGGCGTGCTCGGCATCAATATCGGCAAGAACAAGGACACGCCGAACGAACACGCGGTGGACGATTACCTGGCCTGCCTCGACAAGGTCTACGCGCACGCCAGCTACGTGGCGGTCAACATCTCGTCACCCAACACGCAGAACCTGCGCGAACTGCAGAAGGACGAGGCGCTCGACGCCCTGCTGTCTGCGATCAAGTTGCGGCAGTCCGAACTCGCGCAGCGCCACGGCAAGTACGTGCCGGTCGCGCTGAAGATCGCGCCCGACCTCGACGACGCGCAGATCGCCGCGATCGCAGCGCTCTTGATGATGCACCGCATCGATGCCGTCATCGCCACCAACACCACGATCGCGCGCGACGCCGTCGCCGGCCTGCCGAATGCCGACGAAGCCGGCGGCCTTTCCGGTGCGCCGGTGCGCGCGGCGTCCACCCGCGTCGTCAGTGCGCTGGCACGCCATCTGAAAAACGAAGTGCCGATCATCGGCGTCGGCGGCATCCTTTCGGGGGCCGACGCGCAGGAAAAAATCGCCGCCGGCGCCTCGCTGGTGCAGCTCTATACCGGCCTGATCTATCGCGGTCCAGAACTGGTGCGCGAATGCGTGCAGCAACTGGCCGGATGAGCATGGCGAGCGGAAGCGCGCACTGCCGCTGCGGCCCGGGCAGGCCCGTGCCCTTCCGGGCCGGCAGGGGCTTGGGTATGCTCATGCTGCAAACTGCCTTACGTCGACGGGGTTGAGCATGCAGATCGGGATTCCCAGGGAAATCAAGAACCACGAGTACCGGGTGGCGCTGACACCCGAAGGCGCACGGGTTCTGTCCGAGGCCGGCCATGACGTCCACGTCGAAACCGGTGCCGGCGCAGCAGTCGGATATGGCGACGATGCCTACCGGGCTGTGGGTGCCCGCATCGTCGCCACCGCTGCCGAGGCGTACGCGGCGGAACTGGTGATCAAGGTCAAGGAGCCGCAGCCCGATGAAGTGGCCGCCCTGCGCAGCGGCCAGGTGCTGTTCTGCTACCTGCACCTGGCCGCCGCGCCGGAACTTGCGCGCGCGCTGGTCGACCGGGGCGTGACGGCGATTGCCTACGAAACCGTGCACAAGGCTGGCGGCGGCCTGCCGCTGCTGCAGCCGATGTCCGACATCGCCGGGCGGCTGGCGCCGCAAATGGGCGCGCTGGGACTGCACAAATCCCATGGCGGCAGCGGCAAGCTGATCACCGGCATGCCCGGTGTGCCGCCTGCACGGGTGCTTGTCATCGGTGCCGGGGTGGTGGGCATGAGCGCGACGCGCACGGCTATCGGCCTGGGCGCACGCGTCACCCTGATCGACCGCCAGGCCGAAAAACTCGCGCACGCCGAAGCGCAGTTCGGTGCCCGGGTGGAAACGCGCTTTTCCTCGGTCGAGACCATTGCCGAAAGTCTCGAAAACGCCGACATCGTGATCGGCGCGGCCCAGATTCCCGGGCGCCACGCCCCGCGCCTGATCAGCCTCGCCGCGCTGAAGCGGATGCCGCCGGGTTCAGTGCTGGTGGATGTGGCCATCGACCAGGGCGGCATCGCCGAAACCTCGCGGCCCACCACCCACAGCGACCCGTTCTTCGTCGCCGAGGGCGTCGTCCACTACTGCGTCACCAACATGCCTGGCGCGGTGGCGCGCACCGCCACCAAGGCGCTCACCCACGCCACCCTGCCCTACATCCAGGCACTGGCGGCGCAGGGCCTGGGCGCGCTGGACGCGGACGAAGGGCTGAAATCGGGACAGCAGGTCCATGCCGGAAGAATCACCCATGCCGGCCTGGCGCAGGATCTGGGGGTGGGCGTGTAGGCGGGGCGCCCTCGCCCCGATTTTCGCACCATCGCAACCACCACGGCTTCGGCCCGAGTACCCAGAGGGCATAAAGGCGGGCTTCCTACATTCCAACCCTGCGGGGCGCTGGGATCTCCAGCCACTCGCGTCCCAGCACGCTCATATCAGGCGCAAACCGATACACCAGTGGAACGCCAGACGGAATTTCCACCTTCTCCATCGCCGCGGCCGAGAGACCGTCCAGATGCATGACCAGCCCGCGCAGCGTGTTACCGTGGCTGACCACCAGCAGTCGACGCCCTGCACGCAGGCGTGGCAGCAGCACCTCTTGCCAATACGGCAGGGTGCGCCGCTGGCAATCGCGCAGGCTTTCGCTGGCCGGCAGGTCGGCAGGATCCAGGTCCGCATACAGCGGATCGAAACGCGGGTGACGCGGGTCGTTGGATTCGAGCGGCGGGGGCGCCTCGTGATATCCGCGCCACCAGCGGCGCGAGGCTTCCTCGCCCCAGGCCGAAAAAATTTCCTGTTTGCTCATGCCTTGCAGGGCGCCGTAATGCCGCTCGTTCAGGCGCCAGGTCGGGTACAGCGGCACCCCGGGTGTGCCCATTGCGGCCAGCAGCACCTCGGCCGTCTGGCGGGTGCGCTGCAGCACCGAACCATGCACCTCGTCGAAGACAAAGCCCGCCTGTTTGAGCTGTTGCCCCGCTGCGGCCGCCTCGGCAAGGCCGACTGCGGTCAGCGGAATATCGGTCCAGCCGGTAAAGCGGTCGCTCAGGTTCCATTCGCTGTGGCCGTGGCGCAGCATCACCCCCCACTCCGCCGCCACGCTCATTCCGGCGCCTCCGTCAGCACGTCGTGCAAATGATGGCGATCGGCCCAGGCTTCCAGATGCCAGCCCTGGCCGTCGAAATGGAACCAGTTGAGCGCGCAGTTGGGGATGACGAAATCGCGCGGCGTGTGCAGCGGGCGTCCGGTGGCGCGGCGAAAGATCACATCGAGCACGCCGCTGTGGCTCACTGCCGCAATCGTCTGCCCGCTGTGATGCCGGACCAGCCAGTCGATGCCGTCTGCCACGCGCTCGGCGAACCGAAGCATCGACTCGCCCGTTTCGAAATCGTAATCGAGATCGCGCGCCATGTAGTGTGCATACGCCTGCGGATAACGCCTGGCGCCCTCTGCAGCGGTGATGCCCTGGAAACATACCGTAATGCCGTTCGCGCAATTGCGGCATGGGCTTCACTTCCTCATCCTCGCGCTGCGCCAGCACCTGTGCCGTTTCCACGGCACGCAGAAGGTCGCTGCTGTAGATCGCGTGAAACCGGTGGTGCGCCGCATTGAACGCCATTGCCAGTGCCTGCGCCCGACCGACCTCATTGAGCGGTATGTCGGTATGTCCCTGAATGCGTTTTTCGACGTTCCAGTCGGTTTCCCCGTGGCGGATGATGCAGATGCGGGTACTGATCGGTTTGGAAAGGTGATGCATATCAATGCTCGTGTGCGTATCTAAGTATACCGCAGGCATGCGTTGGAATCTGGCATAAAATGCTGCGGGTGCCATTTTCGCATGCACACAACAGGCGCCTCGGACTGCGCGATGTCCAAGGGGTGCGACAACTTGACACAGGGCTTTATAAATAGATATATTTATCCGCATATGCGGAAAACATAAATGTATTCGCATGTACTAACTTAGTTATCAATCACGGGAGACGTGTATGGAAGCGACAACCTACAACTACAAGGTCGTCCGCCAGTTCGCCATCATGACGGTGGTATGGGGCATAGTCGGGATGCTGGTCGGGGTGATCCTGGCGGCGCAACTAATCTGGCCGGACCTGACTTTCGGCCTCGAATGGCTGTCATACGGACGTCTCCGTCCGCTGCACACCAACGCGGTGATCTTCGCGTTCGGTGGTTCGGCGATGTTCGCGGTGTCCTATTACATCGTGCAACGAACCTGCCAGGTCCGATTGTGGGCCGAGAAACTGGCCGCCTTCACCTTCTGGGGCTGGACGCTGGTCATCGTGCTGGCCGCCGTCACCCTGCCGCTCGGCTATCACCAGCTTCCAAGGAATACGCCGAGCTGGAATGGCCGATCGACATCCTGATCACGGTGGTGTGGGTGTCCTACGCACTGGTGTTCTTCGGCACCATCATCAAGCGCAAGACCCAGCACATCTACGTGTCCAACTGGTTCTTCGGCGCCTACATCATCGTGATTGCGATCCTGCATCTGGTGAACAGCGCCGAACTTCCGGTGACGTTCTTCAAGTCCTATTCGGCCTATGCCGGCGTGCAGGACGCGATGATCCAGTGGTGGTACGGTCACAACGCGGTGGGCTTCTTCCTCACCACCGCCTTCCTCGGCATGATGTATTACTTCATCCCGAAGCAGGCCGGCCGCCCGATCTACTCCTACCGCCTGTCGGTGGTGCACTTCTGGTCGCTCAACTTCATCTACATGTGGGCCGGCCCCCACCACCTGCAGTACACCGCGCTGCCCGACTGGGCGCAGTCGCTCGGCATGGTGTTCTCGCTGATGCTGCTGGCGCCTTCCTGGGGCGGCATGATGAACGGCATCATGACGCTGTCGGGTGCCTGGCACAAACTGCGCACCGACCCTATCCTCAAGTTCATGGTGACCGCGCTGTCGTTCTACGGCATGTCGACCTTCGAAGGCCCGATGATGTCGATCAAGACGGTCAACGCATTGAGCCACTACACCGAATGGACCATCGGCCACGTGCACTCCGGCGCGCTCGGCTGGGTGGCGATGATCACCATCGGTTCGATGTACTACCTGATTCCGCGCCTGTTCGGCCGCGAGTCGATGTTCAGCACCAAGCTGATCGAATGGCATTTCTGGCTCTCCACCATCGGCGTCGTGCTGTACATCGCCGCATTGTGGATCGCCGGGGTGGCACAAGGCCTGATGTGGCGCGCGGCGAACGCCGACGGCACGCTGACCTACAGCTTCGCCCAGGTGCTCAACACCATGTACCCGTTCTACGGCATCCGCCTGCTGGGCGGCGCCATGTTCTTCAGCGGCATGCTGATCATGGCCTGGAACGTCTGGCAAACCACGCGGCAAGGCCGTGCGGTGAATGACGCCGCCATCCCGCAAGCTGTCCACGCCTAAGGAGACCGAACATGATTTCGCATGAAAGCATTGAAAAGAACCTCGGTCTGCTGATCGTGCTGACCATCCTCATCGTCAGCATCGGCGGCCTGGTGCAGATCGTGCCGCTGTTCTTCCAGACCTCCACCACCACCGCGGTGGCGGGCCTGACGCCGTACACGCCGTTGCAGTTGACGGGTCGCGACATCTACATCCGCGAGGGCTGCGTCGGCTGCCATTCGCAGATGGTGCGTCCGTTCCGCGCCGAGACAGAGCGTTACGGCCACTACTCGGTGGCTGGCGAGTTCATCTACGATCGCCCCTTCCTGTGGGGCTCCAAGCGTACCGGTCCCGACCTGCATCGCGTCGGCGGACGTTATTCCGATGCCTGGCATTGGGCCCATATGATGAATCCGCGCGATGTGGTACCGGAATCCAACATGCCCGCCTACCCCTGGCTCGACCGCCCGCTGCGTGACACCTCGATCCAGCAGAAGATGCGTTCGCTGAACTGGGTCGGCACCGGCTATACCGAACAGGAAATCGCCGAGGCGCCCGCCGCGCTGGAAGGCCTGAGCGAGATGGACGCGCTCATCGCCTACCTGCAGGTGCTGGGCACCCACGCCCCGAAGAACTGAACCCGGTCTATGGACAGCGGAACCATCAGCGGCATCGTTACGGCCGTCTTCGTCATAGTGTTCATCGGCATCGTCTGGTGGGCCTACAGCAAGGGCAACAAGCAACGTTTTGAAGAAGACGGAAAGCTGCCCTTCAACGAAGACGACACGCCAGCCAAACAAGGAGACAAGCAATGAGTGATTTCACCAGCGGCTTCTGGCCCATTTATATCAGCGTTCTCACTCTGGTGAGCATCATCGGCACCTGGGTGTTTCTCAAGTCGCAAACCACCCGCAAACTCGAACCCGGCGAGAAGGCCGAGTTGATGGAACATTCCTGGGATGGCGATCTGCAGGATCTGAACAACCCCTTGCCGCGCTGGTGGCTGGGCCTGTTCTACGGCACCCTGGTGTTCGCAGTCGTCTACCTGGTGTTGTGGCCCGGACTCGGCAACTACGCCGGCGTGCTGGGCTGGACTTCCCTGGGGGAATACGAGGCCGAGGTGAAAGATGCCGAAGCCAAGTTCCAGCCAGTGTATGCCGGTTTCATGCAGCAGGACATCGTCACCGTGGCCGCCGATCCTGATGCACGCGCTATCGGCAAGAACCTGTTCCTGACCTATTGCTCGCAGTGCCACGGCTCTGACGCCGCAGGTGCCAAGGGCTTCCCCAACCTGGCCGATGGCGACTGGCTCTATGGTGGCGATCCCGACACCATCGTGGCCTCCATCACGGACGGTCGTTCAGGCGTCATGCCGGCGATGGGTGAAGCGCTCGGTCCGGACGGGACGAAGGAAGTGGCGAATTACGTGCTGTCCCTGTCGGGTCGCCAGCACGACGCCGCGCTGGCAGCCGCCGGACAGGCAAAATTCGCCGATAACTGTGCCGCCTGCCACATGCCCGACGGTACCGGCATGCAGGCGCTCGGTGCCGCCAACCTGACCGACTCGGTATGGCTCTATGGCGGTTCCGAAGGTGCGATCATCGAGACCATCAACAAGGGACGCAACGGTGTGATGCCGGGCATGGCGCAAACGATGGGCACCACGTCCAACAAGGAAGCCAAGCTGCATCTGCTGGCAGCCTATGTATACGGGCTTGGTGGCGGAGTGGCTCCTGCAGCACCGGTAGCCGAGACACCGGCAACGGATGCGGCCGCAACCGAAGCCGCCACGGAGGCGCCCAAGCCTTAATCCCCCCACTCTGACCGGGCATCCGCCCGGTCAGTTTCGCGAACCATTCTCTTCGGGCGATGGCTCGCGAAACTTCGCGATAGACAACATGGCCACCGATAAAAAATCCTCCAAGCCCGCGGAGCCTGCTGCAGAAGCCCCCGTCGAGCAGCAACTCTACGAGATCCGGCAAAAAATCCAGCCGCGCGCCGTACATGGCGTGTTTGCCAACTGGCGCATCGCGCTGGTGCTGATCACCCAGGCGGTGTACTACGGTCTGCCCTGGCTGCAATGGGAAAACCGTCAGGCAGTGCTGTTCGACCTGGCCGCACGTAAGTTCTATATCTTCGGCCTGGTGTTCTGGCCGCAGGATTTCATTTATCTCACCGGCATCCTGGTGCTGGCGGCGCTGGCGCTGTTTTTGTTTACTGCGGTGGCCGGGCGATTGTGGTGCGGATACGCCTGCCCGCAGACGGTTTACACGGAAATATTCATGTGGGTGGAGGAATGGCTGGAGGGTGGCCACCTCGCGCGCAAGAAACTCGACAAATCCCCCTGGAATGTCGTCAAGCTGAGGAAACGCGGGCTCAAGCATGCTGTGTGGTTCGCCCTGGCACTGTGGACGGGTTTCACCTTCGTCGGCTATTTCACCCCGATCCACGAACTGGCCGCCGGCGTGCTGAGTGCTAGCCTCGGCCCGTGGGAAACCTTCTGGATCCTGTTCTACGGCTTTGCCACCTGGGGCAATGCCGGCTTCATGCGTGAACAGGTCTGCAAGTACATGTGTCCCTACGCACGGTTCCAGAGCGTCATGTTCGACTCCGACACGCTGACCGTCACCTACGACGATTCGCGCGGCGAGCCGCGTGGGCCACGCGGCAAGAAAGTGGATTACGTTGCCAGGGGCCTCGGCACCTGCGTCGACTGCGGCGTCTGCGTGCAGGTCTGCCCCACCGGCATCGACATCCGCAACGGCCTGCAGTACGAGTGCATCGGCTGCGCCGCCTGCATCGACGGTTGCGACCAGATCATGGACAAGATGGGTTATCCACGCGGCCTGATTCGCTACACCACCGAGAACGTGGTGAAGGGAGAATACCCCGACAGCGGCATTGTGAAACACGTCCTGCGCCCGCGCACCCTGATCTACTCCGCCTTGATGCTGGTCATCAGCGGCGCCTTCGTCTACAGTCTGGCCACCCGCGTGCCATTGCGCGTCGACGTGGTGCGTGACCGCGCCGCGCTGTCGAAGGAAACCGACCAGGGCATGATCGAAAACGTCTACCGCCTGCAAATCATCAACAAGGACGACGCGCCACACCGCTATGCCATCGGGGCGCAGGGCATCAACGGCCTGCAGGTGGTCACGGCCGGACAGGACATTGCAGCCACTCCGTTGCAGACCATCGATATTCCCGTGAGCCTGATCGCCGACCCGGTCGACCTCAAGGGCCGATCGATCAAAGTGACATTCACGATCCAAGCCACCGATGATCCCAATATCCGGGAAGTAGTCGCGACCAAATTCTTCAATCAATGACCACCATGAATGCCTTCGTAACCACAAGCAAACCCTGGTATCGCGAACCCTGGCCCTGGTTTCTCATCAGCCTGCCCGCTATCGCGGTCATCGCGGGTCTTACGACGGTATGGATTGCCTATCGCAGTGCCGATGGCCTGGTGGTCGGCGATTATTACAAGGCGGGGCTGGCGGTCAACCAGACACTGGCACGCGAAGACGCCGCACGCGCACTCGGGATGACGGCCACCCTGAGCACCGAAAACGGGTTGCTGGCGTTATCACTGGCCAGCAGCCTTAAGGCAAACCCCGACCGACTGATCCTGACCCTGGCACACCCCACGCGTCAGGGCATGGACCAGGTCCTCAGCCTGCAGCACGCAGGAAGTGGTCGCTATCGTGCGGCCCTGCCCGCCATGCATGCCGGCAAGTGGCAACTCGAGTTGACCGACGCCGCTTCAAGCTGGCGGCTGTCAGGCGTGCTGCACACCCCGCTCAGCCAGCCCGTCACCTTCATGACGGGCACTGAAACCACCGTTCAACCACAGGGAGACTGAAATGGACGTCGTACTCAATATGTTGTTTACCAGCCCGATAGGCCTGTTGAGCCTGTTCACCATCCTGTTCATCATCGGCATGGGGTTCTTCTTCTCGGCGTGGTTCAAGCGCAAAATGAACGACCCGGACGAATGATTTTCACCCTGACGAGGAGTTCGCCATGATGCAGCGCCTGATCCACATCCTGTGGCCGTCCTTCCTCGTTGCCGGGGTGGCCGACATCATCTTCACCACACTCTTCGACCCTCTGGAAATCATGTATAACGGCGAAGCGCTGATCGAGCACCGCATCGCAGCCTATACCATCGGGTTTTTTGTTTTCTGGATTCTGGGCATCGCCTCCAGCACCATGACCTGCTATTTCCAGCGTAGCGCGAATGAAATCAACCTCTGCCCGCTGCCGCCCCGCAAACGCCCGGAAGGGTGTCCGAAGCGGGATGACGAAAATGGGTGCAGCAACTGCTGAGTCGGTTGGTCAGCGCATCAAGGCAATTCATTTTTTATCAGCACCAGGAGAAACCCATGAGCATTTCCAGATCCCTCAACAGTCTGTTCGCCCTCTTCCTCATCCTGACCATCGCAGGTTGCGCTTCGAATGGCGCACCGGCACCGACCCAGACGGGCATGCAGACCATCCTCTACGGCGTTGTCGAGAAGATCGAACCGACCACGATTTCAGATGAAAAACACCCCGGGGTAGGTGCCATCGTCGGCGCGGTGGGCGGTGGATTGCTCGGCAGCCTCATCGGCGGGGGAACCGGACGCGACGTGGCCATTGCGGTGGGCGCCATCGGGGGAGGCTTGGCGGGTCATCAGGTCCAGAAAAAATATGATACGCAGCCGGGTTCCATCGTCACCGTGCGACTGGACAGTGGCGTCCTCGTCGAGGTGACCCAGCCGGTCGATCCCGATCTGAAGGTGGGCGACAAGGTCATGATTCAGGGACAGGGAGAAGATGCCCGCGTCACCCGGACCTGATCTCAGGCTGATAGCACAAAACTGCAACGCGCCGCACTGCGGCGCGTTGTCATTTCCGGCTGTCAGGCCGTCTTCGAATAACGCGGCTTATCCGTCGATGCCTGCTTGAGGTAACGGTCGAAGCACATCCCGATATTGCGCAGGAACAGCCGGCCGCTCGGGGTCACGCTGATTTTGCCGGTCTCCAGCTCGACCAGTCCGTCGTCAGCCAGCGGACGCAGGTCGACGAGAGCGTCGGCGAAATAGTCGGTAAATCCTATGCCCCACTCGCTGCCAAACGCGGCGAAATCGAGTTCCAGGTCGCACATCACTTGCGTAATCGCAGCACGCCGGATCTGGTCGTCGCGATTGAGCTTCAAGCCGCGCTCGACGGCTAGACCGGTCGCGGCGATGCGCTCCTGATAGCGTTTCAGGTTCTTTTCGCTCTGCATGTAAACGTCGGCCGTCTGGCTGATGCTGGACGCACCGAAGGCCAGAATGTCGCTATTTTTGTAAGTGGTGTAACCCTGAAAGTTGCGCCATAGCGTTTTGTTCCGCTGGGCGCGCACCAGTTCGTCTTCCGGTCGGGCGAAATGGTCAAGGCCGATGTTGACGTAGCCTGCCGCACCCAGTGTCTCGTTGACTGCCTGCTGCAATCCCAGACGGGTTGCCGAATCCGGAAGGTCTGTCTCAACGATGAGCTGCTGATGTTTTTTCATCCACGGCACGTGGGCATAGGCGAACACCGCCAGGCGGTCGGGCGCCCACGCCACCACACGATCCAGCGTACGGCTGAAGCTTTCGATGGTCTGCTTCGGCAACCCGACGATCAGGTCGAGGTTGATGCTGGAGAACCCCAGTTCGCGCGACCAGTCGATCACCTGCTGGATCAGCAATTCCGACTGGATGCGATTGACCGCCTGCTGCACGTCCGGGTCCATGTCCTGCACACCGAACGACACACGGTTGAATCCCGATTCGCGCAAGGCTTCCAGGTGTTCGCGCGTCAGTTCGCGCGGGTCGACCTCGCAGCTGATCTCGGCGTCGGGCGCCAGCGTGAAATACTGGCGCATCATCGCCATCAGACGACGGATGTCGTCTGGGTTGAGGTAGGTTGGCGTTCCGCCACCCCAATGCAGCTGGTGGGCCACACGGCTTGCATCGACCAATTGGGCGGTGCGCGCCATTTCGCGGTCGAGCATCGCCAGATAGGGCTGGGTTTTGCTGTAATCGCGGGTCGCCACCATGTTGCAGCCGCAGTAGTAGCAGAGCGAATCACAGAACGGGATATGGGTGTAGAGCGACAGCCCGCGGCCCGGCGCCGGCGCAGCCAGCGCCTCGGCCCACTCGGCTTCGCCAAAGCCGGTGTGGAAATACGGCGCGGTCGGATACGACGTGTAACGGGGACCGGGTACGCTGTACTTCTGCAACAGTGCCAGAGTCGAGGTCGACATCTTGCAGCCCTATATGAATTAATGGATATCGCTGTCTTTTATCATAGGTCGGACCTGAAATCCAGACCGCCCCGACCACGGCACCCTTCGCAATTCAGGCAAAGTAAGGGTGTGGCAGGCTGATCATGGCACCGTGATTTTCAGCGCGGCGAATCCGTCGTTATACAAGCCCAGTTCGTCTCCCGCGGCAAACTGCCAGCCTTCCAGATGGCCGAAATCAGAACTGGATTTGGGATCGAGCTCGAGTTTGAAACGCTTGGCTGTCGATAAAGAGGGATTGCGGACGCTGAGCACCACGGTCAGATAACGATCGCTGGTGTTCTCGATCACTGCGACCAGCCCCTTTCCCAGAATGGATGAACGAAAGTTGATCACGACCGGCAAAGCGGGCAAGGTGGTCGCCGCCGCCTGATAATCGGTTTCCTTGTAGGCCAGTTGCGCCTTGAGCTGCTCGATCTCGCGCAGACTGTCTGTCAACTGATTGCGTGTTTCGATCAGATAGCCCTCGGCCTGCTGTCGGGTTTCGACTTCCTTTGACAGCCGCCGTTTCACGTCTCCGAGGTCGACGTTCAGCATGAAGGCATACAGCACCAGGATGCAAATCAGCACCAGTTGAACAACGTTCAGGCCGATCGAAACAATCAGCCCGCGTCGTTTTGGCTGATTGGGGGATGTGGGAGGCGTGCCGTTCTCCATGATCACCCGGTGTTGCGCATCCCGGCAGCGATGGCGTTGATCGAGCGCTTGAGGGGCGTCAGCCAGGTATCCTGCTCCGAGTCCCACACCGCATCGGAGCGGTATCGCTTCAGCATGCGGACCTGGATATGGTTGATCGGGTCGATATAGGGGCGCCGGCGCGAGATCGACAGGGCCAGCAACTGGTTGTCTTCCAGCAGCGACTCGATTTGCGCGACCTGTTTGACGCCCGCCACGGTGAGCGCGTATTCATCGGCGATCGCACGATAGACCGTCATGGTGTTGGGGTGGTCGCACAGGCGCGCATATTCCTCGGCGATTTCCATGTCGGCCTTGGTCAATGCCATCTGCACGTTTGACAGCAGGCTGCGGAAGAACGGCCACTCGCGGTACATCGCCTGCAGCTGTGCCAGACCATCCGGCTGACTGCCGATGAAATCCTGCAGCGCGCTGCCGATGCCGTACCAGGCGGGCAAGGTGTGGCGCGATTGTGCCCAGCCGAACACCCACGGAATGGCACGAATCGATCCCAGCGAGCGATCGGCCTTCTTGCGATGCGACGGCCGGCTGCCGATATTGAGCAGGCCGATTTCGCTGACCGGCGTGCTCTCGTAGAAATAGTCGATGAAGCCCGGCATGCCGATCAGCGCACGGTAGGTCTTCTCGCCCGCTGCAGCGATGTCGCTCATGCGGTCGAGATATTCCTGCGGGTAGCGCACCTCGCTTTGCGCGAGTGCAGTGGCGCTGGCCTTGAGCAGGCCGGTGACGCCCATGCCGATTTCGTAATTGGCCGTCTCGGGATTGCTGTACTTGTAATACAGCATCTCGCCCTGCTCGGTGAAGCGGATTTCACCGTTGACCGTGCCGGGCGGCTGCGACAGGATCGCATCGTGGGTGGGCCCGCCGCCGCGCCCCACGGTGCCGCCGCGACCGTGGAACAGCCGGCATTCGACGCCGAAATGCTGGGTCAGCGCGATGATCGAAAGCTGCGCCTGATACAGATTCCAGTTCGACGCCAGGATGCCGCCGTCCTTGCAGGAATCCGAATAGCCGAGCATGACTTCCTGGCGGTTGCCGTTGGCCGCCACCAGCGCACGGTACACCTTGTTCGTCAGCAGCTGGTCGAGGATGGGATCGCTGTGCTGCAGGTCTTCCACCGTCTCGAACAGCGGCGCGACCTGGATGCGGCAGAACCAGTCGCGCCCGTTGTGGCCGCACAAGCCGACCAGGCGCGCCAGCAGCAGCACTTCCATCACGTGGGAGGCACTGTGCGTCATCGAAATCACATACGTGCCGAAGACCTCGTCGCCGACTTCGGTCTGCAGCTTGGCCATGCGGCGGAACACTGCGAGCGCCTCGCGTGCCTCGTCGTCCATTTCGCCATCCCGCACCTCGATGGCATCGATATGGCCGATCCAGGCTGCCAGGCGCTGCAGCCGCTCGGCCTCGGAGGCTGCCGCATAGTCGAAATCGGGATCGATCTGCTGCAGCACCGCAACGACCGTGCGCGTGTGGACCGTCGATTCCTGGCGGATGTCGAGTTGCAGCAAATGGAAGCCGAAACTCTCGACCAGCCGGATCAGCCCCTGCAGGTCCTGCATCGCGACGATGCGGTCGCCGTGGCTGATCAGCGAGTCGCGTACCAGATAGAGGTCGTCGAGGAAGGCGGCGGCGTTCTCGTATGCCAGATGCGAGGAGAAACTCGGCACATCGGCCAGGCACTGACGGACATAGGACAGATTCGCATCCAGCCGCGCCAGCATCAATGCCGCCATGCGGCGATAGGGCTCGCGACTGTAGATCTGCACCGCGGTGCCGCGGAACACCTGCTCGCCGTACTCGGCTTCGTATTCCGACAGCCGCTCCATGAAGGGTTGGGAAGGTGTGCACCAGCCGCTGCTGTGGGTGAGCGTCTGCCGCAGTTCCAGCACCCGTGCGCGGTATTGGTCGAGCGCTGCCTGCATCTGCGTGTGTACCGTCCACTCGGTGACATCCGCGGTGACGAAGGGATTGCCGTCGCGATCCCCTCCGATCCAGGAGCCGAAGCGAATGAAGCTCGGCAGACTGACCGGGCAGACGCCGTCGGCGTTCACCCCGTAATGCTTGCGCAAGGCCTTCTCGAAGAAGTAGTAGGCTTTCGGCACCGCCTCGAACAGGCTTTCCCGCACGTAGTACAACCCATTGCGCACCTCGTCGCGCACTTCGAGCTTGGCGCTTCGCAGCTCGTCGGTGCGCCACATCACCTGAATCTCGGCAGCCAGTTGCGACTCCAGTTCGCGCTGGTCGTTGACGCCCAGGCTGGGGCTGTAGAGCTGGTCGCAGATCAGGAACACCCGGCGCATGACCTCCATCACCGCCCGGCGGCGCGCCTCGGTGGGATGCGCGGTGAACACGGGCGCATAGTGCAGGCGGTTGAGCATCCCCTGCAGGGTGTTCGCCGAGATGCTCTCTGCCTTGAGACCGGCCAGCGTGCGGTCGAACGAGCCTTCCCACAGCGTCATGCCGTGCGACAGCATGCGGCGTCGGTTGCGGTGCGCATAGCTTTCCTCGGCCACGTTGACCAGCTTGAAATAGCTGGAGAACGCGCGTACCACCAGTTCGACCTTTTCGGCCGGCATGGCGTCGATCATGGTCATCAATTCGGTGCGGCGCTGCTGGTCCTCCTGCTGGTGCAATTCGGCAAACCCGCGACGCAGCGTTTCGACCGCCTCGAACACGTCTTCGCCGGCAAACTGCAGCAGCACCTGGCCAAGCAGGGTGCCCAGCAGTTTGACCTGGGCACGCAGGTGGTCGTCGGTGAGAAGGTTTTCGGGTGCATTCATGGCGTGGTATCGAGACCCGGCCGGGCCGGATTCAGTGCAGCAAAGCGGCTTATTTTCTCATAGTCGGAACGCATCACCCAACCGCGCGCCGTGCGTTGCGGAACATCCGCAGCCACGGGCCGGCGCCGGTCATGCCGTGCGGTTTCCACGACAGCTGCGCAGCGCGGAACACACGCTCCGGGTGCGGCATCAGGATGCTGAAGCGTCCGTCGGGCGTGGTGAAGCCGGTGAGCCCGTCCGCCGAACCGTTGGGGTTCATCGGGTAGGTCGTGGTCGGCGCACCGCGGTGGTCGACGTAGCGCAGCGTCGGCAAAGCCTGGGCCGCGTGGCCGGGATCGCGGAAAACGACCCGGCCTTCGCCGTGCGACACCACGATCGGCATCATCGAACCCGCCATGCCGGCAAAGAATAAGGACGGCGAATCGAGCACCTCGACCAGCGCAAAGCGTGCCTCGAACTGCTCCGACAGGTTGCGCTCGAAGCGCGGCCAGGCCGCGGCGCCCGGGATCAGGTCGTGCAACTGGCTCATCATCTGGCAGCCGTTGCATACGCCGAGCGCGAAGGTATCGGACCGTTCGAAGAACGCCGCGAACTGGTCGCGCGCGCGCGGATTGAACAGGATCGACTTGGCCCAGCCTCCGCCCGCACCGAGCACGTCGCCGTAACTGAAGCCGCCGCAGGCAGCCAGACCGTTAAAATCACCCAGTTCGACCCGTCCCGAAAGGACGTCGCTCATGTGCACGTCGACCGCGGCAAAGCCGGCTGCATCGAACGCGGCCGCCATCTCGACCTGGCCGTTGACGCCCTGCTCGCGCAGCACCGCGACGCGCGGCCGCTTGCCCGACGCGATGAACGGCGCGGCAATGTCCTCCTGGGCATCGAAGCCCAGCGCATAGTGCAGCCCCGGATCGTCCGCATCGGCATGGGTCGCGAACTCCTGTTCGGCGCACGCCGGATTGTCGCGCAGCTTCGCCATTTCGAAGCTGGTGCGCGCCCAGGTGCCTTGCAGGTCGATGCGCGCTTCGTCCAGGATCAGCCTGTTTTCGCGCAGCACCCGCATGCGATCGATGTCATTGGGGTGCCCGATGATGTAGAACGCACCGCGCAGACCGGCTTCGATGAAAGCCTGCATCACTGCCTGGGTATCGGCACGGCGGACCTGCATCACTGCACCGGCTTCCTCGTTGAACAACACATTGAAGATTCGCGGGGTGTGTCCGGCTTCGCCCAGATCCTGGGGGGCCGGCACCCCCTCTTCCTCGACATCGTGGCGAATCTGGTCGAGGCACAATTCGTCGACGTCGATATCCATGCCGCAATGTCCGGTAAACGCCATTTCGCACAGCGCGGCGAACAGGCCACCGTCCGAGCGGTCATGGTAGGCCAGCAGCTTGCCTGCTGTGCCGAGCGCCTGCACCGTATCGAAGAATGCGGTGAGCGCGGCGGCAGCCGGCGCATCCGGGCAACAGTCGCCGATCTGCTTGTACGCCTGGGCAAAACCCGATCCGCCGAGTCGATTCCTGCCGTGCCCCAGGTCGATCAGGACGAGATCGGTGTCGCCGCAGTCGGTGCGTAGCTGCGGGGTGAGATGCGCAGTCGCATCCGGCGTGGTGGCAAACGCCGAGATCACCAGCGAGACCGGCGAGGTCACCGCCTTCTTCTCGCCATCGGCTTCCCAGACGGTCTTCATGCTCATCGAATCCTTGCCGACCGGGATGCTGACCCCCAGCGCCTGGCAGTATTGCGACACGGCCGCGACGGTATCGAACAGTGCGGCATCCTCGCCCGGATGCCCGGCCGGTGCCATCCAGTTGGCCGACAGCTTGATTTGCGTGAGGCCATCCACGCGCGCGGCGGCCAGATTGGTGATCGCCTCGACGATCGCCATGCGCCCCGAGGCCGGCGCATCGATCAGCGCCAGCGGGGCTTTCTCGCCGATCGAGAACACCTCACCCTGGGGGGTCTGGTAGCCCGCCAGCGTGATCGCACAATCGGCCACCGGCACCTGCCAGGGGCCGACACACTGGTCGCGCGCGGTCATGCCGCCCACCGAGCGGTCGCCGATGGAAATCAGGAACATCTTCGACGCCACGCCCGGCATCGCCAGCACTCGATATGCCGCATCCCGCAACTCGATGCCGTCGAGCACCAGCGGACCGGGGGTCGCGTCCCGATGCGCCACGTCGCGCGTCATCCGCGGCGGCTTGCCGAGGATGACCTCGAGATCGACGTCCACCGGCGCGTTGCCGAAATGGCTGTCGCTCACCCGCAGATGGTTCTCCTCGGTGGCCTCGCCCAGCACGGCGAAGGGGCAGCGCTCGCGCTCACACATCACCTGGAATTCGCTGAGACGGTCCGGCGGAATCGCCAGCACGTAGCGTTCCTGCGCCTCGTTGCACCAGATCTCGCGCGGCGACATGCCGGACTCTTCCGACGGCGCGGCACGCAGCTCGAAGCGGCCGCCGCGGCCGCCGCCGTGCACCAGTTCGGGCAGCGCGTTCGACAGGCCGCCGGCGCCGACGTCGTGGATCGACAGGATCGGATTCTTGTCGCCAAGCTGCCAGCAGCGGTCGATGACCTCCTGCGCGCGGCGCTCCATTTCCGGGTTGCCGCGCTGCACCGAGTCGAAATCGAGATTGGCCGCATTGGCGCCAGTGTCCATCGAGGACGCGGCGCCGCCGCCGAGCCCGATCAGCATGCCGGGACCGCCCAGCTGGATCAGCAGGGTGCCGACCGGCAGCATCTTCTTGTGCACGTGATCGTCGCGGATGCTGCCGACGCCGCCTGCCAGCATGATCGGCTTGTGGTAGCCGCGGCGCTGGCCGCCCACGGTTTCCTCGAAGGTGCGGAAGTAGCCCGCCAGGTTGGGGCGGCCGAATTCGTTGTTGAACGCCGCCGCGCCGATCGGGCCTTCGAGCATGATCGCGAGCGGGGTGACGATGCGTTCCGGCTTGCCGTAGGCGCCGGCTTCCCACGGCTGGACGTAGCCGGGGATGTTCAGGTTCGACACCGAAAATCCGCACAGCCCGGCCTTGGGTTTGGAACCGGTGCCGGTCGCGCCCTCGTCGCGAATTTCGCCGCCGCTGCCGGTCGCCGCGCCCGGGAAAGGCGAGATCGCGGTCGGATGGTTGTGCGTTTCCACCTTCATCAGCACGTGCGTGAGCTCGCTGCTGTAGGCGTAGCTGCCGTCGCCGCGCGGATAGAAACGGTCGATCTGCGCGCCTTCGATGACCGAGGAGTTGTCCGAGTACGCCACCACCGTGCCGCCGGGGTGGGCGGCATGGGTATCACGGATCATGCCGAACAGCGACTTCGACTGCGCCGCGCCGTCGATCACCCACGACGCATTGAATATCTTGTGGCGGCAGTGCTCGGAATTGGCCTGCGCGAACATCATCAGCTCGACGTCGGTCGGGTTGCGTCCCATGCGGGTGAAGTGCTCGACCAGGTAGTCGAGTTCGTCGTCGGACAAGGCCAGACCCAGTTCCTGGTTGGCCGATTCGAGCGCGGCATGGCCGCCCGCCATCACATCGACCGTGGTCAGTTCGCGCGGCGGCACATGCCGGAACAGCGCCTGCGCCATCTCCAGCGTCGGCATCACGGCTTCCGTCATGCGGTCGTGCAGCAGCGGCAGCACTGCGGTCAGCACCTCGGCAGACAAGGCGGCACCCTGCGCGTCGCTCAGCCGATAGGCGATGCCGCGCTCGATCCGCCGCAACTGGGTGAGGCCGCTGTTCCTGAGGATGTCCGTCGCCTTGGACGACCAGGGCGAGATCGTGCCCGGACGCGGCGTCACCACAAGCTGCACGTCTGCCGCCGCCGGGGCATCGGTGGGGGTACCGTAATCCAGCGTTTTTTCCACTTGCTGCGCGGCCGCCGCATCCAGGTCGGCATCCAGTTCCAGGAAATGCCAGTAGCGTGCCGCGACCTCGCCCAGCGTTATCCCGAGCCGGGCTGCATCCTGGCGAATCTTGTCGATACGGAAAGGGGACAGTGCGACACTGCCGGGGAGCGATGCGATGGAAGACATGTGCGGCTTTGCGAACGAGGCAAAGGCGCTATTTTAGCCGATCAGGAAAGCTCTAGCCGGGCTTCCTGCTGCACAACGCAGCCTGTTTCTGCCACATTTCCAGACAGTCGAGGCCGCAAAAATGCTGCACGTAGTCCTGCGCATCCGCCAGCTTGATCGAATCGGCAGGAATTTCCTTCAAGCACACCGCACAACTCATGATCGCGCAGGACTCCTCGTCGGAACACTGCGCCACCACGCCGCCTGCGGGGGTGAGATGCTCGTTCGCCATGGAAGACTCCTGAAAGCATCGGAATGCTCTGCAGTGTAGGTCGTCTACCCGGTCATGCAAGCCAGGTCGACGCCCTTGCAGCGGGCTTTTAGATGACGACGGGTCGATGTGCGACGACGGGATTCCCGGGAGCCGCGCCGCGCCGGAAAAAGCGCAGGGTGGCCGCAGCCGGGTTTAAGATACAGCCGCAACCTGCCATTTGACTCCCCCATGCCGACCCCGCTGCCTGCTCTCGTTTCTCCACCGCTGTTGACGGCCGCCGACGTCCGCGCCGTCGAGCGGCAGTGGCAGGCGTCCCATCCGGATGCCCGCCTGATGGAGCGCGCGGGCGCAGCGGCAGCCGACCTGGCCGGCACGCTGGCCGACGAATCCGGCGAACCCGTCCTGATCCTGGCCGGCCCCGGCAATAACGGTGGCGATGCGCTGATCGCGGCGCGCCGCCTGACGCAACAGGGATGCCGTGTCACCGTCGTGAGCCGCGCCGATGCTGCCCGCTTGCCGCCCGATGCCGCCCGTGCCTGGGAAGCCTGGCGCGAAAGCGGCGGCGCCATTCTGGCGGACATTCCGTTGGCGCAGCGCTTCAGCCTAGTCATCGACGGCCTGTTCGGGGTGGGACTGACCCGCGACGTGGCGGGTGAGGAGGCGCGCTGGATCGCGCGGATCAATGAATTGAACTGCCCCAAACTGGCGCTCGACGTGCCGAGCGGCCTCGACAGCGACAGCGGACGGATACGCGGCTGTGCCCTGCGCGCCGACCACACGCTGACGTATCTCGGCCTCAAGCCCGGCCTCCTGACGGCCGATGGACCGGATTGCGCCGGGGCGATCCTGCTCGACACACTCGGCGTCGATGCGGCCGGGTCGGCCGCGACCGCAGGCATCGCACTGACGCAACTGGAAAGCCGCCATCGCCTGCCTGCACGCACCCACAACAGCCACAAGGGAATGTATGGGCATGTCGGCATCATCGGCGGGGCGAGCGGGATGGTCGGCGCCGGCCTGATCGCCGGACGCGCTGCGCTGCAGCAGGGAGCCGGCAGCGTCACCCTGGGCATGCTGGACGAACGCGTCGTGGTCGATTTCGGCGAACCGCGCCTGATGTTTGCCGTAGCGGAAAATCTGCTGGCGTCACCGCTGAGCGTGCTGGCGATCGGTCCCGGGCTGGGGCAGAGCCCACGCGCGCACGCCCTGCTAGAAGTCGCCCTGGCTGCCCCCTGCCCGCTGGTACTGGACGCCGACGCGCTGAACCTGCTGGCTGGCGATCCTGGTCTTGCCAGCCTGGCCGCTCGCCGCAGCCAGCCCACCCTGCTCACCCCACATCCCGGCGAAGCCGCGCGCCTGCTAGGCATAAGCAGCGCGGCGGTTCAGGCAGACCGCATCGAATGCGCGCGCAGGCTGGGCACGCTATACCGCGCGCACGTCGCGCTCAAGGGCGCCGGCACCGTGATCATGCATCCCGACGGTCGCTACGCCATCAACACCAGCGGCGGACCCTGGCTCGCCCAGGCGGGTTCCGGCGACCGCCTCACCGGCATGCTGGCTGCCCTGCTGGGACAAGGAAAGGCTGCAGGCGATGCGCTCGAAGCTGCCGTGTGGCTGCACGGCAGCGATATTCACGTCCCCGCTATGCCTTCAACAGGGATTTGACAATCCTGTCCAGTGCGGACAGCGCGTCGCCCGGAGACGAATCGAATTGCGCACGCACGATCGCACCGTCGATCGCCAGCGCCATGGCCTGAGCGATCTTCACACGCTGCCGCGATTTCGGCAGTACGGCGGCAATTGCCATGATCATGTCCTGTTTATGACTGTGCGCAATTTTCAGGACATCCGGCAGCACGCCGCCCAACTCCCCTACACTGTTGATAAAGGCACAGCCGCGGAAACTTTCGTCGCGAAACCATTCCTCCACGACGGGCACGATCGCGGCGGGGCCGCCGCCATGGCGGGCCAGCGCTTCGGTGAACCAGCCCATCCAGTGCTCGTGCCGGGTTGCCAGATAAGCGCGAATCAGCTCATTCTTGCTCGGAAAGTGTCGATAGAAAGTGACCTTGGCCACGCCGGATTCGGCGATGACACGGTCTATGCCGCTCGCGCGCACGCCGTCCCGGTAGAAGAGTTCGTGCGCCGAATGCAGGATACGCTCACGCGCGCTGGGCGCCGCGCCGCCCGAATCGATAGGGATGTTCATGCACATAGTGTAGACAAGTCCGTCTACATGACCTAGGCTTGGATCATTGTAGACAGACCTGTCTACATTTACCAAGGAGACGAGATGGAAAGCAAACCGCCGCTACCGCCCTTTACCGAGGAGACCGCCGCCATGAAGGTCCGCATGGCCGAGGACGCCTGGAATACGCGCGATCCCGAACGCGTCGTCCTGGTGTACACCGAAGACACCCGCTGGCGAAATCGCGCCGAGTTTCCGGTCGGACGCGAGGCGGTTCGCTTGTTTCTCGAACGCAAGTGGACTCGCGAGCTGGACTACCGGCTGATCAAGGAATTGTGGGCCTTCACCGGCAACCGCATCGCGGTGCGCTTCGCCTACGAGTGCCACGACGATTCCGGCCAGTGGTACCGCTCGTACGGCAACGAGAACTGGGAATTCAATGAACAGGGATTCATGATGCGCCGCTTCGCGAGCATCAACGACCTGCCGATCAAGGAATCGGATCGCAAGTTCTTCTGGCCGCTGGGCCGCCGTCCGGACGATCACCCCGGCTTGAGCGACTCGGGGCTTTAGTCCTGCGATCCGGGCGAATCCACCCGCTGCTCAACAGATGCGCGATTTGAGATAGGCGGCGAAGTCATCGCTGATCTCGGCGTGCTTCAACGCATATTCCACCGAGGCCTGCAGGTAGCCGAGCTTGCTGCCGCAATCGTAGCGGGTGCCGTCGAAAGCATATGCCAGCACCTGCTGCTCCAGCAGCAATGAAGCAATGGCGTCGGTGAGCTGCAGTTCGCCGCCCGCACCAGGCTTCAGGTGCTCGATGTGGTGGAAGATGCGCGGGGTCAGGATGTAGCGGCCGACCACGCCGAGGGTGGACGGCGCATCTTCGGGCTTGGGCTTTTCGACGATCGCGTTCACCCGCGACATCCGTTCATCCAGCGGGGTGGCGTCGACGATGCCGTAGGATGCCGTTTCCTCGGGTGCTACCTGCTGCACGCCGAGCACCGAACACTGGTAAAAGTCGTATTGGTCGACCATCTGCTTCATCGCCGCCGGGCTGCCGTCGATCAGGTCGTCGGCGAGAATGACGGCGAAGGGTTCGTTGCCGACCACCGGTTGCGCGCACAGCACGGCGTGGCCGAGCCCGAGCGCTTCGGCCTGGCGGATATAGATGAAATTCACCCCGGCCGGGCGGATCGACTGCACCAGTTCCAGGTCGCGATGTTTGCCGCGCGCGGCCAGTTCGGTTTCCAGTTCGTAAGCCTTGTCGAAATGGTCTTCGACCGTGCGCTTGGTGCGGCTGCTGATGAAGATGATGTCGGTGATGCCGGCGTCCATCGCCTCCTCGACGGCATACTGGATCAGCGGCTTGTCGACGATGGGGAGCATTTCCTTGGGGCTGGCCTTGGTGGCGGGCAGAAAGCGGGTACCCAGGCCGGCCACCGGAAATACGGCTTTTTTGACTTTTTGCATAATGCTTCCCTTAAGTTTCCCTGACTCGATTATCAAATCGGGTGGGTTTGTTCCGTGGTCGTGGACAGCAAGGCCAGCAAGCCGGCCTCGTCAAGGATGGTGACGCCGAGTTCCTGCGCCTTCGCCAGCTTGCTACCGGCTTCCGCGCCGGCCACCACGTAGTCGGTTTTTTTCGACACCGATCCGGCCACCTTGCCGCCTGCAGCCTCGATCCGCGCCTTCGCGGCATCGCGCGTCAGCGTCGGCAGCGTGCCGGTCAGCACCAGCGTCCTGCCTGCAAGGATACCAGCCGATTGTTGCAAGCCGGCAGACTCGGGCCAGTGCACACCGGCCTGACGCAGCTTGCCGACCACTTCCAGGTTATGCGGCTCGGCAAAGAACTGGGTGATGGACTGCGCCACGATGGGCCCGACATCGCGTACCGCAAGCAGGTCGGCTTCGTTCGCGGCGATGAGTTTATCGAGCGCGCCGAAATGCTGCGCCAGATCCCTGGCAGTGGCCTCACCGACATTGCGGATGCCCAGCGCAAAGACAAACCGGGCCAGCGTGGTGGCCTTGCTGGCCTCGATCGCCGCCAACAGATTGGCCGCGGACTTTTCGGCCATGCGCTCCAGTCCGGCCAGCGTCTCGAGGCTCAGGCCATACAGATCGGCAGGTGTATGAACCAGACCGCGCTCGACCAGTTGATCGACCAGCTTGTCGCCCAGCCCTTCGATGTCCATCGCGCGGCGTCCGGCGAAATGAAGCAGCGCCTGCTTGCGCTGCGCCGGACAATAGAGGCCGCCGGTGCAGCGCGCCACCGCCTCGCCTTCCAGCCGCACGACGTGAGAGCCACACTCGGGGCAGACTGGATAGCTTTGCAGAATATTGAAGCGTGGCGGGGCCGGATCGGGGCGCCGGTCGACGAGCGCCGCGACGACTTCGGGGATGACATCACCGGCGCGCCGCACGATCACGGTGTCGCCCACCCGAACATCCTTGCGGTCGATTTCATCCTGATTGTGCAGGGTAGCGTTGGTCACCGTCACCCCGCCGACGAACACCGGCGCCAGCCGCGCCACCGGAGTCAGCGCGCCCGTGCGGCCCACCTGCACCTCGATGCCGAGCACAGTAGTGAGTTGTTCCTGCGCCGGGTACTTGTGCGCCACCGCCCAGCGCGGCTCGCGCGTGACAAAGCCCAGCTCGCGCTGCAGGTCGAAGCGGTTGACCTTGTAGACCACGCCGTCGATGTCGAACGGCAAGCGGTCACGGCGCGCGGCGACGTCGTCGTGGAAGGCGACCAGCACCGCCGCGCCCAGCCCAGTGACGCGCTCGTTGCACACCGGCACGCCCATCGCTGCCAGCGCATCGAGGGTGGCGCTGTGGGTGGCCGGCGCATCCTGCCAGCTCCGGACCTCACCCAGACCGTAGGCAAAGAACGCGAGCGGCCGCTGCGCGGCAATCGCCGGATCAAGCTGCCGGATGCTCCCCGCCGCGCCGTTGCGCGGATTGACCAGGGTGGGCCTGCCCGCTTCGCGCTGGCGTTCGTTGTATTGGTCAAAGTCGTCGCGCCGCATGAACACTTCGCCGCGCACTTCCAGCACGTCGGGCGGGAGTTTGCATGACAATCGCAGCGGTATGGCGTGAATGGTGCGGATATTCTGGGTCACGTCCTCGCCGGACTCACCGTCGCCCCGGGTGGCAGCCTGCACCAGCACGCCACGCTCATAGCGCAGGTTGATGGCAAGCCCGTCGAACTTCAGTTCGGCAGAATACTCGACTGGCGGATCGGCATCGGCCAGTCCCAGTTCCTTGCGCACCCGTGTGTCGAAGGCCTGGGCGCCACTCGCTTCGGTGTCGGTTTCGGTGCGGATCGACAGCATCGGCACGGCATGGCGCACCGATGCGAAGGCATCGAGCGGCTTGCCGCCCACGCGCTGGGTCGGCGAATCGGGTGTTGCGAGTTCGGAATGTTCAACTTCGAGCTTCTGCAGTTCGCGGAACAGGCGGTCGTATTCCGCATCCGGGACGAGCGGCTGATCGAGTACGTAGTAGGCGTGGTTATGGCGCTCGATTTCCTGGCGCAGCGCGGTCACGCGGGCCAGCACATCGGATGACGGCATCAGGAGAACAGACGAAGCGCCCGCCGGGATCCGGATGGCACGCCGCGCGCTTCCATGCGTTCGTAGATGTGCGCGAGCTGGGTGCGGATTTTTTCAATGCCGGTATCGGTCAGCGGGCGCAGGTTGTCGTCCACCAGGATGCCGCCGACCTCGCTGGCGAGCTTGCGGCCGAATGCCACCATGCTGTCGAACACCTTGAGCCCGTCCGGCACGCGCGGCACGTCGAACTGCAGGGTGACGCCCTGCGAGGTCTGCCCCTCGACCACCATGGCGCTAAATGGCTCGGCGTCGTGATTGCACAGGGCGTAGAGCGGCTCACCCCGGCTATCGATCAACTGGAACACACCGTCCGCACCCAGCACCATGCCGCTGTCTTCGGCGTCTTGAACGATGCGCGTCAGGTTCACCGTCCCTTCACCGCGAGCCACTACGTTCAGGCCGATCAGAACATCGACGTCGACGCAGAATCGATCGATGGCCTGCGCACGCTCCAGTGCATCGACCTCGTCGTCACAAGCCACCTGCAAGCCATGGGCCTGGGCCGTTGCCTGCAGCGTGCTGCATAGGGCGGAGAGCTGATCCTCATGAACCGCACCGTTGCGGTCGGCCAACTGCATGGTGACGACCACACGCTGATAATGCACGTCACGCCAGGGCTGCACCTCTTCCCACTCCGTGGCATCGACCGGCAGCCCCATCCAGCGTACCGCCTTGCCCAGCGTCCGCGCATGACTGAAGGCATCGGCAAACACGTTTGCCAGGACCCCCTCGCTGCCGATGCGGACGCGGTATTCGATCAACTCGTCGTAGGGTGCGACCTGGCTCGCAGCGGCTGCCGAACTCGTCGGGCGCGGCTGCACGAAAGGATTGGGTGTGGCGTGTGTGGAATCCGGAACAGCAGTCGGTGCAGGGCTCGGTGCTGAGAAGGGCGTAGCGGCTGCTGCGGGTATCGGGGCAGGCGCTGCAGGTTCCAGGTCTGGCACCTCTTCAGGCTGTGACTGCTCTGCGTCGATGTGCCATCTGGGTTCGTTGGCTTCGTCAACCTGACTCACCCTGTCAGCATCGAAAACGGGTTCCCGCAATGCCGGCTCGAACCGATTGTGCATGACGCGCGGCATTGCGCCGGCCTGCTTCAGCGCATCTCCTTCCGGAGCCTGGAATGCCGATTCCGCCTGCTTGCGGAACCGGCGCTCCTGTATCCAGTTGAACACCACCACCGCTACCACGATGGCTGCACCGATCACCAGCAGCCAGATTTGCAAATCACTCATTTATCTTCCCGACTGAACGGTGTGGGCTGGCACGACTCGGACGAACCATTCGTCCGGTGCGATCATGCCCAGTTCATTGCGCGCACGCTCCTCGATGGCATCGCGCCCCTGTTTGAGGTCGCCGAGTTCGGCCAGCAAGCCTGCGTTGCGCGTTTGCAGCCGCTGATTCAGCGACTGCTGCGAATCGACTTTGTGCGCATGCTCGCGCACTTTCAACCATCCCCCCTCACCCAGCCACAGCGGATATTGCAGCAGCACGATCGCGGCAGACAACGTCCAGGTCATTGCCTGTCCGCGTATGCGTGCGCCGAACCCGGCAAAACTGAAATTAGCCGTGCTGGCGGAAAGCATCGCGTCCCGGGTAGCTCGCCGTGTCGCCAAGTTCTTCTTCGATGCGCAGCAACTGGTTGTATTTTGCCATACGATCGGAACGCGACAGCGAGCCGGTCTTGATCTGGCCGGCATTGGTGGCCACCGCCAGATCGGCGATCGTAGTGTCCTCGGTTTCGCCCGAACGGTGGGAGATCACCGAGGTGTAGCCGGCCTGCTTGGCCATCTCGATCGCCTGGAAGGTTTCCGACAGCGTGCCGATCTGGTTGACCTTGATCAGGATCGAGTTGGCGATTTCCTTCTCGATGCCTTCTTTCAGGATCTTCGAGTTGGTGACGAACAGATCGTCGCCCACCAGCTGCACGCGCTTGCCGAGCTTGTCGGTCAGGATTTTCCAGCCGTCCCAGTCGCCTTCGGCCATGGCGTCCTCGATGCTGATGATCGGGTACTTGTCGCACCAGGCTGCGAGGTAATCGGTCAGCTGGGCAGAGTTCAGCTTCAGATTCTCGGATTCGAGGTGATACACCCCGTCCTTGTAGAACTCGGACGCGGCGCAATCGACGCCGATGGCGACGTCGATGCCGGGCTGCAGGCCGGCTTTCTCGATCGCCTGCACGATGAGCTTCAGCGCCGCTTCGTGGGATTCCAGGTTGGGGGCGAAGCCACCCTCGTCGCCGACTGTCGTTGCCATGCCGGCATCGTCGAGCAGCTTCTTCAAGGCGTGGAACACCTCGGCACCGTAGCGCAACGCTTCGCGGAAGCTCGGCGCGCCGACGGGGATCACCATGAATTCCTGCATGTCGATGTTGTTGTTGGCATGCGCGCCGCCGTTGATGATGTTCATCATCGGCACCGGCAGGGCCATCGGCGCAGCGCCGCCGAGATAACGGTACAGCGGCAGCCCGGCCTGTTCGGCGGCGGCACGGGCACACGCCATCGACACCGCCAGCAGCGCGTTGGCGCCGAGGCGCGACTTGTTCTCGGTGCCGTCGAGTTCGATCATGGTGCGGTCGATGAAGGCCTGATCCTCCACATCGAGCCCGATGATGGCTTCGCAGATCTCGGTGTTGACGTGCTCGACGGCTTTCAGCACCCCCTTGCCGAGATAACGCGACTTGTCGCCGTCACGCAGCTCGATGGCCTCGCGGCTGCCGGTGGATGCGCCGGATGGCACGGCGGCGCGGCCCAGCACGCCGGATTCCAGCAGCACGTCTGCTTCGACAGTAGGATTGCCGCGAGAGTCTAGAATTTCACGGGCGATGACATCGATAATGGCGCTCAATTACTTTTCCTTAATTTTGGTTTATCCGCCAAGGGTGCGAAGCTCACGAAGAAAAACTTCGCGTGCCAACACCCCTTTCGCGGATCAGTTTTTCATCAACTTGTGTTCAATAAACCCGCGCTGTTTCACCAGCGCGTCGATTTCCTTCAGCGTTTCCAGCAATGCCTTCATCATGCCGAGCGGCCACGCGTTGGGGCCATCGGACAGTGCGACATCCGGGTTCGGATGGGTCTCCGCAAACACGCCCGCCACGCCGGCAGCCACCGCTGCACGCGCCAGCACCGGCACGAATTCACGCTGGCCACCGCTGGTTGCGCCCTGCCCGCCCGGCTGCTGTACCGAGTGGGTGGCGTCGAAGACCACCGGGCAGCCGGTGCTGCGCATGATCGCCAGCCCGCGCATGTCGGACACCAGCGTGTTGTAGCCGAAACTCACGCCACGCTCGCACACCATGATTTGATCGTTGCCGACCTCACGCGCCTTGTCCACCACGTTCTGCATGTCCCACGGTGCAAGGAACTGGCCCTTCTTGATGTTGACCGGACGCCCGGTGCGCGCGACGTTCTGGATGAAGTTGGTCTGGCGGCACAGGAAGGCGGGCGTCTGCAGCACGTCGACCACAGCAGCGACTTCGTCGAGCGGCGTATCTTCGTGCACGTCGGTCAGCACCGGCACGCCGATCCTGGCTTTCACTTCCGACAGGATGCGCAGCCCTTCTTCGATCCCCAGTCCGCGGAAGGACTTCGTCGACGAACGGTTGGCCTTGTCGAACGACGACTTGTAGATGAAGGGGATGCCGAGTGCCGTGCACATTTCCTTCAACTGGCCTGCCGTATCCATTGCCAGTTGCTCGGATTCGATCACGCAGGGCCCGGAAATCAGGAACAGCGGCTGGTCGGTCCCTACCTCAAAATCACACAGCTTCATGAGCGAGCCTCCTTCTGATGCGCCAGCGCCGCATTCACGAAGGCAATGAACAGAGGATGACCATTGCGTGGATTGCTGGTGAACTCGGGATGGAACTGGCAGCCGACGAACCAGGGATGCACCGAGGTTGGCAGTTCGACCATTTCGCACAGGTTCGTTCCCGGTGCGCGCCCGGCCACCACCAGGCCATTCGCTTCGAGTTCGCTCAACAGGGTATTGTTGACTTCGTAGCGGTGGCGGTGACGTTCGGTAATGTTGGCCGCGCCATAAATCTCGCGCGCCAGCGTGGCGTCCCTGAGTTCGCAGGGCTGGCCGCCAAGGCGCATGGTGCCGCCGAGGTCGGACTGCTGGCTGCGCTTTTCGATCTGACCGCCGCGGTCCAGCCATTCGGTGATCAGGCCGATCACCGGGTGCGTGGTGGCGGTTTCGAATTCGGTGGAATGGGCATCGGTCATGCCGGCGACGTCACGCGCGAATTCGACCACGGCGAGTTGCATGCCGAGACAGATGCCCAGGTACGGAACCTTGTTCTCGCGGGCGAAGCGGATGGCAGCGATCTTGCCCTCGACCCCGCGCTTGCCGAATCCGCCTGGCACCAATATCGCATCGGCGTCCTTCAGGCAATCGATCCCGCTCTTTTCGATCTGCTCGGAATCGATGTAATGAATCCTGACCCGGCTCTCGGTATGCATGCCGGCATGGATCATCGCTTCGGTCAGCGATTTGTAGGATTCGGTGAGATCGACATATTTGCCGACGAAGGCGATGCTGACTTCGTGCTGCGGATGTTCCAGCGCATGCACCAGGCTCTTCCACACCGACAAATCAGCGGCACGCGCCAGGATGTTGAGCTTGTGGCAGACGATCTCGTCCAGCATCTGCTCATGCAGCATGGCAGGAATCTTGTAGATCGAACTGGCATCCAGCATCTCGATCACGGCTTCGGGACGTACGTTGGTGAACAGCGCAATCTTGCGCCGCTCGTCCAGCGGAATCTCGCGGTCGGCGCGGCACAGCAGGATGTCGGGTTGGATGCCGATCTCGCGCAACTCCTTGACCGAGTGCTGGGTCGGCTTGGTTTTCAGTTCGCCGGCCGTCGCGATGTAGGGCAATAGCGTCAGGTGAATGAAGCAGGTGTTTTCCTTGCCGTCCTCGAAGCCCATCTGGCGGATGGCTTCCAGAAATGGCAGCGATTCGATGTCGCCCACGGTGCCGCCGATTTCCACCAGCGCGACATCGGCACCTTCTGCGCCCGCGCGGATGGAGCGCTTGATTTCGTCGGTGATGTGCGGAATGACCTGCACGGTGCCGCCGAGGTAGTCGCCGCGACGCTCCTTGTCGATCACCGACTTGTAGATCTGCCCGGTGGTGAAGTTGTTGCGCTTGCTCATGCGGGCGCTGGAAAAGCGCTCGTAGTGCCCCAGGTCGAGGTCGGTTTCCGCACCGTCGTCGGTGACGAACACCTCGCCGTGCTGGAACGGGCTCATGGTGCCTGGATCGACGTTGATGTACGGGTCGAGCTTGAGGAGGGTGACACGGATACCGCGCGATTCAAGCAGCGCAGCGAGAGAAGCGGAGGCGATCCCTTTCCCGAGGGAAGAAACCACCCCGCCGGTGACAAACACATACTTCGTCATGTTATGAGCGGGGGCGGGTGATGGCGGATTCTACTGCATCCCACCCTGCCGCTCAAATGTGCAAGCGGATTTTTACCGACTGCCACCTTCTCAGGGCTTGGCCTGATCGATCACGATCTTGACGCCGGTAGCGCCCACCTTCACATCAGCGACCGTGCCCTCCAGGTCTCCGGCCTGGGCCATCGGGTTGCCCGATTTGGACACCCGGGCCACCAGGACGACCTGCTGGTGTCGCGAGAGGGTATTGCCGGGATTCATCGCCATGCTGTCGTTCAGTTCGAACTCCAGCGGGAACTTGCCGGCGCTGGCGCGGATGGCCGCCACCGGCGGGCCGCCCTGGCCGGCGCGGGCGAACAGGAACAGCACATCCGTCGCAGCGACCTTGGATTTGAGCGCCGGGGCGATGTCGATGCTGCCCTTGATGGTGGCCCCGGGTGCCGCTGCTGCCGCCTTTTCCTCTGCAGGCGGCGGATTGGACAGATTATCGAGGCCGGTCAGCCCTGTCTGGACCAACCGGTCTGCTTCCTTCTGCGCAGCCAGGATGTCCTGGGCATAGGGCGACTCCGGCGGCATCAATTTATACAGCTTCTTGAAGAAAAAGCTGGCCTGGGCGAAGTTCTTCTCCTGATAGGCGTAGATGCCCGACAGTTCCAGACCCTTCATGTCATCAGGATTGATTTCGAGCGCTTTTTGCACCAGTTCCATCGGCTTGCCCGCCAACTCCCGGTTATTGGTAATGGCGACGGCTTCCGCGTAGCCCGACCATACCGACGCATCCTTGGGCAGCAACTTGGCTGCCTTTTCATACGCCTGGAGCGCTTCGGGCCAGCGCTCGACCACTGAATAGGACTTGGCCAGCATGGACCATGCCTCGCCATCGTCGGGATTGGTCCGAGTCTTCTCCTCGACCTTCTCGATCATCTTCATGAAGTCATGCCCAGCCGCTTCCCCGTCCGCGCCGGGTTGCGCGGCACTGGAATTCGCATCGGCAACGGCGATCAGGGATGCCGGATTGCCGAGCCAGAAATACAGGCCGAATGCCGCGGCAGGCAACAGCGTGCCCAGCGCGAATCCGAGTCGACGACTGCCGACACGCGCCGGTTCCGGGCTGTCGTCCGCCGCCAGGGCGTCGTCGGCCAGACGGGCCTCCAGTTCCAGCTTGGCCGCCTGGTATTGCGCTTCCGAAAGCAGGCCGTTGGCGCGATCGGCGTCCATTTCCTTCAACTGATCCCGATAGACGGCGATATTGACGTCGCGCCGGGCTGCCTGCGTGGTACGGGCCCGCGTGCGCAGCAGGGCGGGGAGTACAAAAGCCAGGGCAATCAGGACGCACACCACGGCGGTCCCCCAGAACAGGCTGACAGTCCAGAACGGATTCATTGATCTTCTTTCAAAAGTTGGGCGGCTGCGGCGAGTTTTTTCTCATCGACAGGCGTGGCTTGAAGCGCGCGGCGGCGACGCAGTGTCATGGTCCAGGCAGCACCGCCGATGCCCAGAAACAGCAGCGGGCCGAGCCATAGCAGATAGGTCACAGGCTTGAACGGCGGGCGATACAGGACGAAGTCGCCATAGCGCGTGGTGAGGTATTCGATCACCTCCTTGTCGTTCTTGCCTGCTTTCATCTGGCCACGGATTTCCCGCCGCAGATCTTCTGCAAGTTCGGCATGCGAGCCGGCGAGCGACTCATTCTGGCAGACCAGACAGCGTAGATCCTCGGCCAGGTTGACCAGACGCTGCTCGATGACGGGGTCGTCCGCATTGGGGCGCGCCTCCGTGAGTGTGTCGAGCGGTTCGCTGACGGGTTCACTCGCCAGCGCCGGCAGGGTACACGCCAGCAGAATGCCCAGCAGGCCGTGTTTGATGCGACGTGGCTTCATGCGCCCAGCTCCTTCAGTTTCGGTTCAAACTTGTTTTTCCACGTCTCGGGATCGATTGGGCCGACGTGCTTCAGCTGCACGATGCCTTCCCTGTCGATGATGTAGGTTTCCGGGGTGCCGGTGACACCGTAGTCGATGCCGACGCGACCGTCGAGATCTTCGGGTACCGCAACATAGGGGCTGCCGGTACGCGCCAGCAGCGCTTCCGCCTCGCGATCCTTGTCTTTCCAGTTCAGCCCGACGATGGGGACCACCTGGGCCTGAGCCAGCTGCATCAGGAAACCGTGTTCCTGGCGGCACGACACGCACCAGGGCGCCCAGACATTCATCATCCAGACTTTTCCTTTCATTTCGGTCGGGCTGAAGCTTGCGTTCGCGTCCCCCACCAGCGGCAGGGTGAAACCCGGCGCCTGGCGTCCGATGAAGGGCGACGGGACCTCGCGCGGATTGAGGAACAGGCCCTTGGCGAAGAAGCCGACGAGCACGAAGAAGAGGATGAGTGGCAGCCAGCGCTTCATGGCTCAGGCCCCCTGCGCCGCAATGTGCTTCGGCATTTCGCTATGTCTGAGCGCGATGCGGTAGCGCTTGTCCGAAGCGGCCAGGAACCCGCCCACCACCATGAACAGCGCGCCGAACCAGAGCCAGTTGATGAACGGCTTGTAGAACAGCCGCACCGTCCAGGCGCCGCGGTCATCCAGCTGCTCGCCCATGGCGACGTAGATGTCGCGGAAGACGTTCGGATGCACGGAAGCCTCGGTCATCGCCATGCCGGAGGCGTTGTAAACGCGTTTTTCAGGATGCAGCGTGGCGATCTGCTTGCCGTCCCGGCTGACCTCCAGCGTGCCGCGGGCGGCGCGGTAATTGGGGCCATCGTGTTCGGTGGTGCCACGGAAGGTGAAGGAATAGCCCGCCAGTTCGGCGTAGCTGTTGACGTCCATGCGCACGTCGCGCTCGGTCTGGTAGTTGGCCACCACGGCAATGCCGGCGATGCCGACCGCCATGCCGAAGTGGGCCAACTGCATGCCCCAGAAACCGCGCGGCAGCGTCGACAGTTTATGCATCAGGCTGCCCTGGCCATGCTTGAGACGGTCGACAAAGCCGACCAGCACCGCCAGTGCGATCCAGGCCGCAAGGAAGAATCCAAGGGCCGCCCAGGGCTTGAAGCCGCCCAGCCCCAGCGGCACCAGCAGGCCCACCGCCAGCGCCACGACCAGCGCCCACTTCAGCCGCGTGACCATGTCCGGCAGACTGGCTTCCTTCCAGCGCGCGAGCGGACCGACTGCCATCAGGAACAGCGCCGGCGCCATCAGCGGCACGAACACTGCATTGAAGTAAGGCGGACCGACGGAAATCTTGCCGAAGCCCATGGCGTCCATGAACAGCGGATAGAGGGTGCCGAGCAACACCGACCCCAGCGCGGCAATCAGGATCACATTGTTGGCGAGCAACAGCGACTCGCGCGAAAACCAGGTGAAGCCGCTGCCGGTGACCATCTTCGGCGCGCGCCAGGCGTAGAGCACCAGCGAGCCGCCGATCACCACGGCGAGGAAGCCGAGGATGAAGGCGCCGCGCGCCGGATCGGTGGCGAAGGCATGCACCGAGGACAGCACGCCGGAACGCACCAGGAAGGTGCCGAGCAGCGACAGCGAGAACGCGATCAGCGCCAGCAGCACGGTCCAGGCCTTGAACGCGCCGCGCTTTTCGGTCACGGCCAGCGAGTGGATCAGCGCAGTGCCTGCGATCCATGGCATGAACGAGGCGTTTTCGGTCGGGTCCCAGAACCACCAGCCGCCCCAGCCGAGTTCTCGATAGGCCCACCAGCTGCCGAGCATGATGCCGAGCGTGAGGAAGGCCCACGCCACCGTGGTCCAGGGCCGCGACCAGCGCGCCCAGGCGACGTCCATCTTGCCGGACAGCAGCGCGGCAATGGCAAACGCGAAAGCCACCGCGAAGCCGACATAGCCCATGTACAGCATCGGCGGATGGATGATCATGCCCCAGTCCTGCAGCAGCGGGTTCATGTCATTGCCATCCATCGCGGCCGGCAGCAGGCGCACAAACGGGTTGGACGTGGTCAGCAGAAAGGCCAGGAAACCTCCCGAAATCAGGCCCATGACACCGATCACGCGCGCGGCCATGTCTTCCGGCAGGTGCCGCGAGAAGACCGACACCGCGGTGCTCCAGAACGCGAGAATCAGCACCCACAGCAGCATGGAGCCCTCGTGCGAGCCCCAGGTGGCGGTGAAGCGATAGACCTCGGGCAGTTGCGAGAACGAGTTCTTCGCCACGTTCAGCACCGAGAAATCGTTGTTGAGGAAGGACCAGGCGAGGCAGCCGAATGCGAGGGCGACAAACATGAATTGCCCCTGTGCGGCAGGCCTTGCCACCGCCATCAGGGTGAGATTGCCGCGTTGCGCGCCATAGAGCGGCAAGATAGCCTGGGTGAGCGCCAACAACAGCGCAATAATCAGAGCGAAATGGCCAAGTTCGGGGATCATGCTTAACTCCTTGTTACTGCCTGGGATGACGCCGGTCTGAAGCGGGTTCGGCGCCTTGGTCTGTGAAAATCATTCCACCACTGTCTGCTGGGCTTTTGCCGCCTGTTCCAGCGCGTGCGCGGCCTCCGGCGGCATGTAGTTCTCGTCGTGCTTGGCCAGCACCTGGGTGGCGCTGAACAGGCCATCGCTGCCCAGTTTGCCTTCCGCGACCACGCCTTTTCCTTCCTTGAACAGGTCGGGCAGGATGCCGGTATAGGTCACCGGGATCGATTTCGCGGTGTCGGTGACCACGAAGTTTACCGTCAGGCCATCCGCCTGCCGCTTGATGCTGCCCTCCTCGACCAGGCCACCGATACGGAAAGCGCGACTGGTCGGCGCTTCCCCATTGGCGATCTGGGTGGGCGAGAAAAAGAACACCAGATTGCTGTTGAAGGCGTTGAGCACCAGCGCCACCGCAACCCCGATGATTGCGACGACCAGCGTGATGAGGGCAAGTTTCTTGTGACGCGATTTCATGGCCATATCGTTTCCGGAGTGGGGATTATTGCGAATCCCAGGTTTTCAAACGCTTGAGCCGCTGCCAGGTCTGCAGGCGATGGCGGCGCAGCAGCCACACTTCCCCCACGATGCAAAGCAGCGTCATCCCGAACGAGCCCCAGACATAGAGGCCGTAGCCGCCCATCGCCCAGAAGGCTTCCCAGCTTTCCCAGTTCATGGTTTTTCCTCCAGCAGGGCGCGGGCCCAGTCGGTCTGCCGTTCCCGCTCGAGGACCAGCGAACGTGCGCGCACCAATGCCACCGCAATGGTATACATCCAGGCGGCGAGCGCCATGATCAGCATGCCCCACAGCATGATCTGCGCCATCGACGGCGCGCGGGTGAGGCTGACCGAAGACCCCTGGTGCAGGGTGTTCCACCACTTGACCGAGAAGTAGATGATCGGCACGTTGATCACGCCGACCAGATTCAGCAGTGCGCCGGCGCGGTCGGAGCGGCGGGGATCGTCGATCGCCGCCTGCAGCGCCATGACGCCCACGTAAAGAAAGAACAGGATCAGTTCCGATGTCAGCCGTGCATCCCACACCCACCATGCCCCCCACATCGGCTTGCCCCAGAAGGCGCCGGTCCACAGGGCAACAAACGTGAACATGGCGCCGGTGGGTGCCAGCGACCGCGCCATCACGAATGAGAGGCGGGTATTCCAGGCCAGCCCGATGGCCGACCAGAAGGCCATGACGACGTAGATGAACATCGACATCCAGGCTGCCGGGACATGGATGAAAATGATGCGGTAGCCCTCGCCCTGCTGGAAATCGGTGGGCGCGACGAAGAAGCTGATGTAGAGCCCGACTGCCGTCAGGACGAGAGCCAGGGCAGCGAACCAGGGAATCAGCCTGCCGGCCAGGGGATAGAAGGTCGCCGGCGACGCGTAGTAGTACAGATTCAAATGCTTACTCCACAGAAACTTTTAAAGCCATCGCGCTCACCCAGGGGGCCAGTAGCAGCGACATCATCAGAAATGCCCCGAGCAGCGAAAGATGCGCTTCCGCACCGGTGCCGGAGATTACACCTTCCACTGCGCCCGCACCAAAAATCAGGGCCGGCACATACAGCGGCAGGATCAACAGGGTGACCAGCACGCCGCCGCCGCGCAAGCCCAGCGTCAGGGCCGCCCCGATGCTGCCCAGCAAGGACAGGATGGGCGTTCCGATCGCCAGCGACAGCACCAGAATCCACAGGGCCTCGGGCGGCAGGTTGAACTGTATCCCCAGCACCGGCGCAATCAGCAGCAGTGGAATGCCGTTGATGAGCCAGTGCGCAATCGCCTTTCCCAAGGCCAGCAGTGTATTGGGATAGGGGGAGAGCAGCATTTGTTCCAGGCTGCCGTCACGATAATCGTCGGCGAACAGGCGGCCCAGCGACAGCAGCGAGGCGAGCAGCGCTGCCACCCACACGACGCCGGGGCCGATAGTGCGCAACATGCTGGGCTCGGGACCCACGCCCAGCGGAAACATGCTGACCACCATGACGAAGAAGAACTGCGCGGTCAGCCAGTCGCCGCGACGGCGTGCTGCCAGCAATATATCGCGGCGAATCACGGTGAAGAGGAATTTCAGCATCGAACCCCATGCGCGTGCCCGTCCACCTTGCAGCTGGCCGGCTGTGATTGCAGCAAAACTGAAGCTTCATGCACCATGCCTAGCCTCCGACCGACAGGGTTCTGGGCGTCACCCCATCCAGCGCCAGCGACTGATGGGTGGTCATGATCGCCATCCCACCCGCCACCACGTGATCCCGGATCAGCTGCTCCACCATGGCAACGCCATGCACATCGAGGCCGGTCAGCGGCTCGTCGAGGATCCACAGCACGGCACCTGCCGTCATCAGGCCGGCCAGCGCAACCCGCCGACGCTGCCCGAAAGACAGCACGCGCGCCGGAATATCCAGGCAACGCGACAAACCGAGCTGCCCCAACGCCCGCGTCGCTTGCGCCCCATCCAGCTCGCGACCGCCCAATGCTGCTGCAAGGCGCAGGTTTTCGATCGGGGTGAGATCGTCCTTGATGCCGTTGGCATGGCCGATATAGGCCATCTCACGGCCATACTGTTCGTGCGCCTGGCTGATGGTCAGACTGCGCCAGCGTACCTCGCCCGCAGCAGGCGTGGACAGGCCACAGAGGATGCGCAGCAGGCTTGTCTTGCCATGGCCATTGCCACCGCGAACCATCAGGGCCTCGCCAGCGTGGAGTTCAAAACCTAGATTCCTGAATAACAGTCGATCGCCGCGTTCGCAGGCCAGATCATGGGCAGACAACATACTGGGTGTCACCAAATGCAATCATGAAACATCAGCGGGAAGAGTATCCGAAACCCGTACATTTGACACGCCTTTCCACACATGCATAGCCAATTATCTACATGTTGACTGTCCGGATACTGTCCGGAAGCCAGACAAAAAAACAGGGGAATACGGCTCTCACCGATTCCCCTGATGCTGGAGGAAACTAGGTTTCAGTCAAATTGATCTTTGACCTATTTTTTCTCCGTTGATGCTGCGCTCACTTTCATTTCGCCCATGGCTTTCTTCAGCATGGCGATGCCTTCCTGGGACGCATCGACCGAGCGTGTCAGCGATTCGCGCGCATTCTCGGGATTATGGAAGCCATCGGAGTTCTCGGCGGTCCACCATTCCCAATACAGCGTAGCGTCATACTGGAAGTCGTAGGCCTTGTCCATCACTTCCTTGGATACGCCAGCCTCTTTCGCCCTCATGATCTCGTCGATCAGGGCTGCAATCCAGTACTCGGCCTTGGTCATCTTGCCGCGGATGTAGTTCTGGACGGCCTCCATGTTGTACTTGGCGTCCTTCTCTTCCCAATCCGTATGGCACTTCAGGCAGGTGTCCTTGAGCATGAACTTGGGCGATTTCTGCTGGTGCGAAGTGTAGGTCTTGCCCTTCGCGTTCTTCGCCTTGCCCATGTGGCAGTCCTTGCACTGGACGCCTGCGCGCTCATGCTTGGAACCCCAATAGGTCTCCATTTCCGGGTGCTGGATCTTGGGCAGCAAGGCACCGGTACTGGCATGCTTGAAGTCCTTGAACTTGTAGCCGTCGACCATGACCTTCTTGTAGCCGAAGACATTGGTCCACGTGAACAGGTTGGTGCGCGGGTCATCCATCTTGATGTAATACGGCTTTTCCTTGTCGGCACAATCGAAGCCTGCGCCGCAGTTGTACTCGACGTGGCACTGGGCACACATCAGGTTGGAATCGGCCTTGTTCAGTACACCAATGGCACGGAACGGCTTGCCGTCACGATCAAAGGTGACCTTGGTCATGGTCGTCTTCTTGCTCTTCTCGGCGTCCATCGGATAGGTGCCGAGGTCGCGGTCGACGACTGCCTGGATCAGCGCATCACGCACAACGCGCGGGCCAGACGAGTGCGGATCGTGACACATGAAGCAGTTGAGCGGATGCTTCACACCACGCGCAAATTCCACAGGCTTGGAGGTACGGTCCCACTTGGCGGCGGGGTTCTTGTCACCCATGTAGGCCCAGTTCAGGATGTGGTCCTGCGTTTTGCAGTTCATGCAGACCGGGTTCACTGCCGTCACCGACTGACGAATGAATTTCTTCTGGTCGGAGGTTTCTGGCTCCCTGTCGGTAATCACATCCCAGGCGCTGTTGGCGGCGTCTTCGGCCTTGGTATTGTAGGTCCAGTCCTTGAACTGGAAGCGACCACCGAAGCCACGGTCAACCACCCACTGATCAACCAGCATGAAGGGGTGGGAACGCGGCTCGCCATGTTCCTTGGTAAAGCCGTAGCCCTCCATCAGCTTGTCGAACAGCGGCGAGCGGCTCTTGAACGTGGCCTTTTCCTGGCGTGCAGGCGACTCATAGTTCATCGCCACGAAGGACTTGTACTGGTCCTGGTGACAAACCGCGCAGGCACGGTGATCCATGTTGGTGACCGGCTTGACCGCCTTCTTGTCCTTGCTGGCCAGGTGCTCGTCCATGCCCGAGTGACAGCTTGCGCAGTTGACCTTGGAATGCTTGCCCTTGGCATGGAATTCCTCGATGTTGTCGTGACAGGAATAGCATTTCTGGACGTCGACAGGCTTGGCCGCAGGCGCGGCGGGTGCCGCAGCGGCCTGGACGCCGAACGCAAACAGGGTCAGAAATATCCCTGCGAGCCAGCGTTGGAAAATATTTGCAGTGTTCATGGTGTTCTCCTCCCTCAAGGTTTTCATCGGGCCACTCTATTTCAGATTCAGGCGAACGCGTCCGCCATGATGTTTCTCAGCCAACCCTCGGCATATTTCGCTTCCAACTTGCGCTGGGTTGCCAGGGCCGGCGTTTCGATCGGTGAAATACCGCCGGCGTCCTTGACGTACATCAGTTTGCCGCCCTCCACCCGATAGATGTGCACCACCGAGAAACCCCAGTCGGGGGCGGCAATGCTGTAACAGGTGTTGACGAAGAACGGCTCGGGTGCGGGCTGGCCGTTCAGCTTGGCGATGATCGCCCCGGCGGCCACCTTGGCCTGGGTGGAGGCCATGTGCGCCGACTTCGGCGCGGCGTAGACCGGCAGTTCGCCGTGTACGCAGGAGTCTCCTACCACCCAGATATCCTTGTGCACCACCGACTCCATGGTCAGCATGTCGACCGAGCACCAGCCCTTGTCGTTGGTGAGCCCGGTAGCGCCCGCAATGGCGCCCGCATGGTGCGGCGGAATCACGTTCAGCACATCGGCCTTGTGTTCGCCAAAGTTGGTGTAGGCAGTCTTGCTCTTGGCGTCGATCTTGATCACGTTGCCGTCGTTGGCGCCGGACACCCATTTGATCGTGTCGGGGTAATGCATCTTCCAGGCCTGTTCGAACAAGCCCTTCTTGGAGAAGGAATCGTTGGCGTCGAGGATCACCACCTTGGATTTTGTCTTGCCCTTGCTCTTCAGATAGGACGCCACCTGCGATGCGCGCTCGTAGGGGCCGGGCGGACAGCGGAACGGCCCCTTGGGCACGGTGATGATGAAGGTGCCGCCATCGGGCATGTCCATCAACTGCTTCTGCAGCACCAGGGTTTGCGGACCCGCCTTGTAGGCATGCGGCAGTACGGTATCAGCCAGTTCCTTGGTGTAGCCTTCGACGCCGCCGTAGTTGAAACTGATGCCGGGCGACACCACTAGGGCATCGTAAGCGAGCGCCTTGCCGCCCTTCAGGGCGACGGTCTTCTTGGCCGGGTCGATCTTGGTCACCTCGTCGAACACGACGTTGATGCCGCGCTTCTTCAGGCCGTCATAGCCGATTTCCAGGTCCTTGATGTTGCCGTAGCCCGAGATCACTTCGTTGGACAGGGGGCAGGACGTGTAAATCTTGTTCTTCTCGACCAGCGTCACATCGAGGGTCGGCGACATCATCTTCAGATAGCGGGCTGCTGTTGCGCCGCCATAGCCTCCCCCCACCACCACCACGCGCGCCTTGGAGGCGGCATGTGCATTGGGAATGGTCAGCACTGCGGCAGGATACGCAGCAGCCAGGGCCTTGATAAAATCACGACGGGTAAATTGGCTCACACTGATCTCCTTATTTCTTCTGGCTGGCGTAAAACTCGGCGACGGCTTTGACGTCTTCCTCGCTCAATTTCTGGGCGGCCTTGCGCATCTGCTTGTTCGGCATCGCCACCGCGTCATCGCGATACTTCAGCGCTTCCAGTTCCAGGTATTCGGCCCATTGGCCGTTGAGGTTCGGCGTATCGCCATCGTCGGCAGCGCCGGTTTCGCCATGGCATCCGGCGCAACGCGCGGTCACTTTCTTGCCGAGGGCTACCAGCTTGGGATCGGTATGTTGTGCGGCGGGCGTCCACGGCTTCTTGGAGAAGTAGGCCGCCAATGCTGCGATCTGCTCGTCCGAATACCCCTTGACCAGGCGGCCCATGGTGGCGGAATAGCGCGTTCCGGCTTTCCATTCCATCAGGATGTTCTTGAGATAGGACTCGGGCAGGCCGCCGATGGACGGCATGCTGTGCCCGACCGAGACGCCATTGACACCATGGCAGTTGTTGCAGGTGTTGGCGAGTGCCTCGGTCTTGTCCTCGGCGTGCGCCGAACCCAGCAAGCCCGCCAGAACCATCCCAAATACGACACGGTAGCGCATGGTGTTCCCCTCTAAGATTGTTGTTGGTTAGGTGATATTTCTATGTGCCGCAAGTTACGCGACTGGCGCATAGGTTTCCTTGATGCAAGTCAAGAAACCATGATTTTGTAAATGTTATGGATCAATCATCCCCCCCGGTACCATTGAACCGGTTCAGATATCTCCGTTGGCGGCGGCCTGCATGATGTTTTCCATTTTGCCGCGGATGTCGACGGCGCCGCGCGCCAGTTCCGGCGTGATGCCCAGCTGGTTCTCGTAACCCGCCACCCAGTCGAGGCTCCAGTCCACCATCACGACCCAGATGTTCTTGTCGGCGTCTTCCATCACGGCGATGCGGCAGGGCAGGAACACGATGAACTCCGGAGCGATCCTGAGCAGATCGCGGCCGACGGCGATGTCGCAGAAACTGTGCACTTCGATGCGCGGGGCCTCCATATCGCCCAGCACGGCCTGGAAATCCTTGTACATCAGGTTGCTGCCGACATATTTGAAATTGAGTTGGTTGGCCCGCAGCATCATCGACTCGACCACTTCGTCGAACTTGAGCCCAGGCTTGGCCTTGACCTTGTAGGCGAACCAGTTCATGGCATCCGGCATCGACATGCGCATCATGCTGGTCATCATCGGCATCATCATCTGCATCATCTGCCGCTTGGTGGCTTGCGGCACATTCGGCCGCATGGTGTAGGGCGTGCGCGACACCTGTGGCTGAACCTGCATGGGCAGGCCAAACGGAAGCAGCATCGGCAACCCCACAGGGGCCGGGGTGTATTGCAGATAGGGGTTGGTCACGACCTGGGGCGTTGCGATCGGAACGGCTGCGACCGGCGCCATGACCGGAGGTGTGGCGACGGGTGCAGCCGCGACAGCTTCAGTCGCCGGAGGCGCCGCAACCGGGGCGTCCGCCGCAGGGGCCACGGCTTGCTGCGCCAATACGGGCAGGCTCACGAACAGGGCCAATGAAGCGAAAAGGCATGACAAATTACGCATGGAATCTCCCAGAATATTGTGATTTTTCTAACCGTCCTGAACACCATAACCAGGCGGATCGCTTGTAACTATAGGCAGTCTGGATTTTTTTGCAGCCGGATCGCGTTAACTGCCACCCGCATTGCAATGGGCGGCTTGCACCGCCCATGTACAAAACTGACTTTCAGGACTTGCAGGCGTGGCTGACGTCATTAAGGAATCATGGCTGCGCCTGCAAGACACGACGCCTACCGTCTGACACAGCGATCCAAGCCCCGGAAAGTGCTCACTTCGGGACGAAGGTATTGCCAACCAGATCCTTCACATCGGCCTGCGGGGTGTGGCACTGCACGCAGATGTAGCGCGTGTCGGAGAATTCCAGTTTGCCGTTATCCGCCTTGTGGTAATGGCTTTCCGGCATGGGCGTGGGGATGCCCGCTACGGGCTTCTTGCCTATCCTGGCCGGTTTGTCATGGCAGCCATTGCATTTGTTCTTCTGTGCATCGATCGGCAGAAAATCCTCGACGTTGTGGGGGATCTGCGGCGGCGCTCCGCTGAATGCAGGCGGAATGGACCGGGCATCGCCAGGATCGGTCTGCGGATACTGGAAGACATCCGGACTCGGATCCTCGTACACGCTGGTTTTGGAAAGCCCCATCTGACTGTCCATCTGGGTCATCTCAGCAGCCTGCAGCGCGCCATAGCTCAGGGTCAGCGCTCCGGCCGCCAGCATTGCCTTCATGGTCGTTTTCATGGTGTGTTCCTCACGGTTGAGTTCGGGGTTGGGTGGCGCCATGACTGGGGCGTGCGTTCCAGCGCCAGGCGAAATCCAGACTGTCTTCCGGACAGATGGGGATGCAGCGGGCGCAGTTGGTGCAGGCGCCCGCGGTGACCATGCCGCTTGCAGCGGCCTTCTTGAGATTCAGCACCTGCGGCTCGGGACACACGCGGGCGCACTCGCCGCAACGCGTGCAGGTTGCGTCGTCGAAACGCACCCGCAGCAGGGCTGCCTTGCCGAGCAGTCCGTAGAAAGCGCCGAGCGGGCACAGATGGCCGCACCAGCCGTGCTTCAGGATCAGCAGGTCGAAGATGAAGATGCCGAGCGCCGCGCTCAGGCCCATCCCGACACCGAAAATGATTTCGCGGTGCAGCATGGAAATCGGGCTCACCCACTCGAACGCCGCCACGCCCATCAGCGCGGACAGGATGAGCGCCATGCCCATCACCCAGTAGCGGGTGCTGCGGTGCAGCCGGAACAGGTTGTTGAGGTCGAACTTGCTGCGCAGCCAGCCGGCCAGATCCGTCACCATGTTCATCGGACACACCCAACTGCAGAACACCCGTCCTGCCAGGGCATAAAAAACCAGCAGGATGGCAGCGCCCAACAGCACCGTGGTGTGCAGGACATGGCCGCTGACGAGTTGCTGCAGCACGGCAAACGGATCCGCCAAAGGCACGACCCCGAGCAGCTCGGACGCGGACAGGTTGCCGCGCAACAGCGGAGCGCCGGCCAGTTGCCAGCTCCAGTGCAGGGTGCCGAAGAACAGCAGCAGCACGCCGATCTGCGTCACCCGGCGCAGGATCAGGTAGCGCGCGTCACGCAGCTTCCCGCCTAGCGTGGTGGGCGGGACATACAGGCGCACCGGCTGGCGGGAGGACACCGGCATCGCGTTCATGGATCGATCCCCTGATTGAGCGCGTCCATCCCGGGGGCGGTTTTCGGTGCCGGTGGTTCGGCGATGGCCGGATTGGCGATAGGCGGCGCCTCAGGCGGCTTGAATTCCTGAGTGATCGGCGTGTCCGACAGCCATCCCAGACGGTAGTGGCTGCCGATCTTGCCCTGCACCAGCGCCGGGTTGATCACCCGGATCGCCGCTTTTTCGGTCGGGCAGGCATCCTCGCACATGCCGCATCCGGTGCACGCCTGCGAATGGACAACGGGAACGAACAGGGCGTGCTTGCTGGTCTGCCTGGGATGATTGCGGATGCTGATGGCCTGCCCTTTCACCGGGCAGACGCGATAACAGATCTCGCAGCGCAGTCCCAGCCAGGACAGGCAGGATTCCGTGTCGATCACCGCAAGCCCCATGTGTGCCTTGGCGATGTCCTTGAGCTCAGGCGCGAGCGCCCCGGTCGGACAAGCTACCTGGCAGGGAATGTCGCTGCACATGTAGCAGGGGATGTCGCGCGGAACGAAATACGGCGTGCCAATCGGCGCGTCGTCCTCGGCCCGTGCCAGGCGCAGGGTGTCGTAGGGACAGGCATCGACGCACTGGCCGCACTTGATGCAGGTTGCGGCAAAGTCACGTTCGGCCAGCGCGCCAGGCGGGCGCAAGGCCAGCACCGAGGCCACCGCTTCCCGGCGCAGCAACTGCGCCCAGATCAGGCCACCGCACGCCGCCACCGCCGCGCCCTGCGCTGCCTTGATCAGGAATTCGCGCCGCCTGGCCTGCATGCCGCCCGTTCCCTATGCCCGATCCACGCCGCTCAGGCCTTGTATATCTTGACAGCGCATTTCTTGAAGTCGCTTTCCTTGGAAATCGGGCAGGCCGTGTCGAGCGTGACGCGGTTGATCAGCACGCCTTCGTCGAAGAAGGGAACGAACACCGTGCCCTTGACCATCTTGTTGCGGCCGCCGGTTTCCACCCGCACCTTGACCTTGCCGCGGCGCGACTCCACCCATACCAGGTCGTTGCGCTTGAGGCCGCGCGAGGCTGCATCGGCAGGGTGCACCCACATCACCGCGGCAGGCACCGCGCGATGCAGTTCAGGCACGCGCCGCGTCATGGTGCCGGAGTGCCAGTGCTCCAGCACGCGACCAGTGCACAGCCACAGGTTGTAGTTCGCGTCCGGCTGCTCCGCGGGTGCGGCATAGGGGCGGAAGAAGATTTTCGCCTTGCCGGCCAGGCTTTTCGGCGCCGGGTCGGTGATGCCATCCAGATTGCCGCTCGGCACCGCCTTCAGCAGCTTGCCGTAAAACTCGATACCTGCGCCCTTGGTGACATAGGGATCGTATTGCTCGTTGAAGCGCCAGGCGGTTTCCTTGCCATTGACTACCGGCCACTTGAGGCCGCGCACCTTGTCCTCGTGGTAGACGTCGAAATCGGCCAGGTCCTTGCCGTAGTTCTTGCCGAAAGCCTGGTATTCCTGCCACATGGCTTTCTCGGGAAACCAGCCGTCACCCAGCAGCATGGCGACGTGATTGTCGTGGCCCTTGGCTACCGGATCCGGCCATTTCACTTTCACGTTCGCGGAGGTGGCGAACAGCACCTTGTAGAGATTGTCCTCCGGCGTATAGCCCATCTTCTGCGCTTCGGCCAGCACATCCGGCAGGGTGTTGTCCTGATAGCCCTCGCCCTTGACGCCGGCCACCTTCTGCTCGCCCCAGACATCCTTCAGCTTGAAGCGCTTGGCGAACTCCATCGTCTGCCAGATGTCGGCGCGTGCCTGGCCGGGGGGCGGCACCTGCTGCCGCCACTGCTGGGTCCGGCGCTCGGCGTTGCCGAAGGCACCCCATTTCTCGAAGATCATGGCGGTGGGCAGGATCAGGTCGCCGACCTTGGCGGTGACGCTGGGATAGACTTCGGACACCACGATGAAATTGTCCATCTCGCGCGCCGCCGTGATCCAGTGATTGGCATTGGGATGCGTCTGCCACGGATTGTTGACCTGCACCCAGGCCCACTTCACCGAGCCGTCCTCCAGGTCGCGCAGGATCTTGGCGTAGAACGAGCCCGGCTTGGGGTTGATGGTCTTGGCCGGAACGTTCCAGATGGCCTCGGTTTCCTGGCGATGCTTGGGATTCGGTACCAGGCGGTCGGAAGGCAGGCGATGCGCGAACGTTCCCACCTCGCGCGCGGTGCCGCAGGCGGAGGGCTGGCCGGTGAGCGAAAAGGCGCCGTTGCCGGGCATCGACTGCTTGCCCAGCAGCAGGTGGTTCATGTAGCACTGCTCGTTGACCCAGGTGCCGCGCTGGTGCTGGTTGAAGCCCATGGTCCAGAACGACACCACCTTGCGGTTGGCGTCGATGTACAGATCCGCCAACTGCTTCAGCTTGGCCTTGAAGCTGTCGAGCGATTCGTCCGCATCGCCCTTGGAAAGCTCGGCGACGAAATCCAGGGTGTAGGGCTCGAGGCCCCGCTTGAATTCGTCGAAGCTGATCGTCCATTGCTTGAACGGATCCCCTGCGCTCTTCTGCTCCACCACCTCGCCGGCCTGCCGGCGCTGGCCGATGGCCTCGTACTTGTCGAGCGTGACCTTGAGTTCCTTGGCCTGGACGTCCTTTTCCGCCTCGTAGGAAAACTTGTCGGTGTTGCGCATGCCGTAGCCGATGTCGTAAGGGCCGGTGGCGAACACGCAGTGCTTGTCGACGAAATCCTGATTGACCGCATTGCGCGCAACGATCTCGCGGGCGATGTAGTTCTGGATCGCCAGATCGGTGTTGGGCTTGAAGATGATTTCAAGGTCTGCCAGATCGGACGACATGTTGCGGAAGGTGGTGAGATTGACGATGCGGCATTTCTTGTGGGTCAGGCGCCGGTCGGCGATGCGCGACCACAGGATGGGATGCATCTCGGCCATGTTGGCGCCCCACAGGATCATCGTGTCGGTCAGCTCGATGTCGTCGTAGTTGCCAGCCGGTTCGTCGGCGCCGAACACGCTGTAGAACGCTGTCACCGCCGACGCCATGCAGTTGCGGGCGTTGGGGTCGATGTTGTTGGAACGGAATCCGGCCTTGAACAGCTTGTTCATGGCATAGCCTTCGTGGATGGTCCACTGGCCCGAGCCGAACATCGCCACGCCAGCCGGCCCTTTTTCAGCGTAGGCCTTGCGGAACTGGCGCTCCATCTCGTCGAAGGCCTGCTCCCAGGTCACCGGCACGAACTGACCCTTCTTGTCGAATTTGCCGTCCTTCATCCGTAGCAGGGGCTGGGTCAGGCGGTCCTTGCCGTACTGGATCTTGCCGTTGAAATAGCCCTTGATGCAGTTCAGTCCCTTGTTGACCGGCGCTGCGGGGTCACCCTTGGTGGCGACGATGCGGCCGTCCTGGGTCGCCACCAGAATGCCACAGCCGGTGCCGCAGAAACGGCACACCGACTTGTCCCACTGCCAGCTTTTCTCCAGATCGGCAGCAGCGGCCTCGGCCAGCTTGGAAATCGGCAGCCCAACCAGGGAGGCGGTGCTTGCGGCAATGCCGGACTTGATGAATTCGCGACGGGATAGATGCATGGTGGTCTCCTTCAGTCTTGTAATTCAGTGGGCACGCGAATGCCCTCCAGGCCATCCAGCTCTTCCGGAATGGCGTTGATCGTTTCAATGTCATGCTCGAAGTAGTGCTGCACCAGATCGACGGCGATGACGTGCGGCAATGCACGGATGCGGTTGAAGCCCTCAACTTCGGCTCCGACGCTGGCGGCTTCCTGCACCACCACCAGCTTGCCGCTGGCGATGTCGGTCTGGAATACTTCCACTCCCTCGATCCCGGACAAGGCGCTCGCCACCTGCTCGACCCATTCGGGGTGGGTGGTGACAGCGATTCCAGACAGGTTCATGCGCTTCTCCAAAAATGGACAGTTGCCCGGATTCTGTTTGCAGTTCAGAATTAAAACCTTGACTCAAATCAAGGTTATTTTTGGAATAGCCAAAAATAACCTCCTTCCTCAATCCGAAACCAAGAGCCTATGACACCGTATACGTCGGACACGATTCAGGAAAATCTCCATCGCCTGCCCCTGTTCAGCGGCCTGGATGAAAGCGAACTTCGCCTGTTGCTGCCAGACGTACGCGAATACAAGGTCGGCCCGCATGAGATGCTGTTCCAGAAGGGCGACATGCTGCGCGGCATACACATGATGGTGAAGGGGCAGGCCAAGCTGTTTCTGCCCTCTGCCCAGGGTACCGAGAAGGTGATAGCGATGGTGAACGGGGGCAACGCCTTCGGCGAGGCCGTGGTGTTTCTCGACAAGCCCGTCCCGGTGTCGGCCCAGGCAACCCAGAACAGCGAGCTGCTGATCGTCAGCAAGGATGCTTTGCTGGCACTGGTGGATCGCAATCCGGTGTTCGCGCGCAAGATGCTGGCCAGCATCTCGATGCGCCTGCACGAACTGATGTCGGACATGGAAACCTGCACCCTGATGAGCAGCGTGCAGCGGGTGGTGTGCTTCCTGTCGCACCAGACGCCGGAGAAAACCTCGGTGCAGTACGAAGTCACGCTCGACACCAGCAAGCAGACGCTGGCTTCCCGCCTCAACCTGGCGCCGGAAACGTTTTCACGCGCGCTGAGTCATCTGGTGACGGCCGGCCTGATCGAAGTGAAGGGCCGCACCATTCGAATTCTCGACGCGCAGCGGCTGAAAGTTTTTCAGGGATAGGACTGGCCGAACCGCTGGGGCAGCCGCCTTCGATCAGGGCCGGACCAGCCTTCGCCAGGTCGCCACCACCGTATCCGGATTGAGCGAGATCGAACCGATTCCCTGTGCCACCAGCCAGTCGGCCAGGTCGGGGTGATCGCTCGGCCCCTGGCCGCAGATGCCGATGTACTTGCCGTGCCGGTTGCAGGCGGCAATCGCCTCGGCCAGCAGTTTCTTCACCGCCGGGTTGCGCTCGTCGAAGCCGCCGGCGACCAGCCCGGAGTCGCGGTCGATGCCCAGCGTGAGTTGCGTCAAATCGTTGCTGCCGATTGAGAAGCCATCGACGTACTGCAGGAAATCATCGGCCAGCAGCACGTTGGATGGGATCTCGCACATCATGATCAGGCGCAGGCCGTTATCGCCGCGCTCGAGGCCATTGGCATTCAGCAGCTCGACCACCGCCGCACATTCCTCCACCGTGCGCACGAAGGGCATCATCACCTCGACATTGGTCAGCCCCATGTCGTCGCGCACCTGCTTCAGCGCGCGGCACTCCAGTTCGAACGCCGGGCGGAACAGTGCCGACACATAGCGCGCCGCGCCGCGCAGCCCGAGCATGGGATTTTCTTCCTTCGGCTCGTAACGCACGCCGCCGAGCAGATTGGCGTATTCATTCGACTTGAAATCCGACAGCCGCACGATCACCGGCTGCGGCCAGAACGCCGCCGCCAGGGTGGCGATGCCTTCGGCCAGCTTGTCGACATAGAAGGACACCGGGTCGGCATAGCCTGCGATGCGCAGATCGATTTCTGCGCGCAACTCAGGGCTCTGGCTGGCATATTCCAGCAACGCCAGCGGATGGATGCCGATCATGCGCGCGATGATGAATTCCAGCCGCGCGAGGCCGACGCCGTGATTCGGAATCTGCGCGAACTCGAACGCGCGCTCGGGGTTGCCGACGTTCATCATCAGCTTGACCGGCGGTGCGGGCAGCACTTCTTCCGCCAGCGCCTCCACCGTGAATGCCAGCTTGCCCGCATATACCCTACCGGTGTCGCCCTCGGCGCACGACACCGTGACCGGCTCGCCTTCCTTGAGCACCGTGGTGGCCTCGCCCGTGCCGACCACCGCGGGGATGCCCAGTTCGCGCGCCACGATCGCCGCGTGGCAGGTGCGCCCGCCACGATTGGTGACGATGGCCGCGGCCCGTTTCATCACCGGCTCCCAGTCGGGGTCGGTCATGTCGGTCACCAGCACGTCGCCCGCCTGCACCCGGTTCATTTCGGCCGGGCTGGCGATCACCCGCACCGCGCCGGCGCCGATCTTCTGGCCGATGGCGCGGCCGCTGATGCGCACCTCGCCCGTCCCCTCCAGCACGTAGCGCTCGCCGATGCCGCCGGCGCGCGCCTTCACCGTTTCCGGCCGCGCCTGCACGATGAACAGTTCGCCGGTCTCGCCGTCCTTCGCCCACTCGATGTCCATCGGACGGCCATAGTGCTGCTCGATCGTCACCGCCTGGCGCGCCAGCTCCAGCACTTCGGCGTCGGTCAGCGAATAACGCCGGCGCAGTTCCACCGGGGTGTCCTCGATCACGGTGGTGCCGTCGCGCCAGACCATGCGGGTGAGCTTGCTGCCGATCTCGCGCCGCACCACCGCGGGATGGTTCAACGCCAGCATCGGCTTGTGGATGTAGAACTCGTCCGGGTTCACCGAGCCCTGCACCACGGTCTCGCCGAGTCCGTAGGCAGAAGTGATGAACACCGCGTCGCGAAAACCCGATTCGGTGTCGAGCGTGAACATGACGCCCGAACTCGCGATGTCGGAACGCACCATGCGCTGCACCCCCGCCGACAAGGCGACATCGGCATGCGCGAAGCCGTGATGCACGCGGTAGGAAATCGCGCGATCGTTGTAGAGCGAGGCGAACACTTTCCTCACGTACAGCAGCACGTCGTCTTCGCCCTGCACGTGCAGATAGGTCTCCTGCTGTCCTGCGAACGAGGCGTCGGGCAGGTCCTCGGCCGTGGCGGACGAGCGCACCGCAACCGACACCTTGTCGCCGAGGGCGCGGTACGCATCGCGCAATCCGGTTTCCAGCGCCGCCGGCAAGGCAGCGGATTCGACCCAGCCACGAATTTCCTTGCCCGCCTGCGCCAGCGCGGTCACATCGGCCACGTCCAGCGCAGCCAGCCTGGCATTGATGCGTGCCCGCAGATCGTTGTGATCGAGGAAGTCCCAGAATGCCTGCGAGGTGGTGGCGAATCCGCCCGGCACCTTGACGCCGGCAGCGGACAGATTGCCGATCATCTCGCCGAGCGAGGCGTTCTTGCCGCCTACCCGCGGCACGTCCGCCATCGACAGTTCATCCAGGGAAACGATATAGTCAGTCGGGTCCGCCATCATTCTCTCCATGAATCCACGTATCGTATTCTGCGTATCCGATCACACCGGCGTCACCGTCGAGGCGGTGGCAAAGAGCGTGCTGTCGCAGTTTCCTGCTTTCGAGTTTAGCCTGATTGCGCTGCCTTTCGTCGATAGTGCGGAGAAGGCTCAGGCAGTTGCGGCGCGGATCGCCGCTTCACCCGGCGCACTGGTGTTTTCCACGCTGACCGATCCTGCCCTGCGTGCGGCACTGCGCGCAAGCGGCGCGCCGCCATTCGACATCTTCGATCTCCTCGCGCCCGCCGTGGAAGCCGCGCTCGGTCAGGCGGCCACGCCCGGCAGTGGTCGCATCCACAGCATGGCCAGCAACTACGAGTCGCGCATGGAGGCGGTGAACTTCAGCCTGGCGCTGGACGACGGCCTGCAGCCGCAGCATCTGGACCAGGCCGACCTGATCCTGGTCGGCGTCTCGCGCGTCGGCAAGACACCGACCGCGCTCTACCTCGCGCTGCAGTACGGCCTGCGCGCGGCCAACTATCCGCTCACCCCGGACGACCTCGGCCATTCCACCCTGCCCGACGTCCTGCTCTCACATCTGCCACGGCTGCGCGCCCTCACCCTGTCCGCCGAGCGTCTCGCCGCCATTCGTCAGGTGCGCTACCCCAACAGCCGCTACGCCTCCCTGGAACAATGCCGCGTCGAACTTGCGGCTGCCGAACGCCTGTTCGAGCATCACGGCCTGCCCGTCATCGACACCACGCGCATGTCGGTGGAGGAAATCGCTGCGCGCCTGCGCAATCCGCCTTGAGCGCTCATCTGCTGGATGGGCGATCCATTTGCAGCCGCAACGCCTCGCAGCGCTTGGTTTCCGAAATTGCGGCCACCATGCCGGGACGACCTGCTCGGTATTTTCCTTCTTGCACTCTATTTGTTCAGGGTAAATGCCGTTAGGAATGTGAGACCCACGTGACCGGCCTGCGGGGCTGCCACTGAAGTACATCAACCATTTGACCGGTGCTCGCGCCCTGAAACGCCTTTTCCAATTCATAGCCATGCCCACAACACGCATGCTCCAATCCGAGCGTTCACCCCATCTACTGCGTTCAAGCCGATTCGGCGAGTCGCCATGAGGGGCATCGGTCGTCCCTCGGCCTGGAAGCTCGCCCTGCTGGCAGGCTTTGTCACGCAACTGCTGCTTATCCTGTTCGTCACCGCAATCGGGCTGAAGCAGTTGGCCGCGACCACGGACAATCTCGATCAGGTCGTCGATGTCCACATGCGCAAGCAGAACCTCACCAAATCCATGGTGATCGCTGCTCGCGAGCGCACGATGATCATGCTGATGCTCCCCAGGATCAATGACCCATTCGATCGGGACGATCTGCTGATGCAGTTCAACCAGAACGGTTCGACGTTTGTCATGGCGCGAGATGCGCTTCGCAAGCTGCCCCTCAACGCCAGGGAGCAGGAACTGATCGCCCTGCAGGCGCAGCGGACCCGTCTTGCCCAGCCGATCCAGGACCAGGTCGTCGACCTGATCAGCGCAAACTTCAGCCAGGACGCGGTGGATCTGGTTCTCAACCAGGCCATCCCGGCGCAGAACGATGTCATGGCCGTGCTGTCGCAACTCGATGCCGAAACCCAGAAATCCGCACTGGCAGCCAGCCACAAGGCGAACCAGGAACAGAAAGTGGCGCATCGCTGGATGCTCGGGCTGTCCGGGTTCGCCCTGCTGATCGGGGTGCTCGTCGCGGCTTATGTCCTGCACTTCACCGGCCGCGTCGGTCGTGAGCGCGAACGCCTCGCGACCGAGGATTCCCTGACCGGCCTGCCCAACCGCATGCTGTTCATGGACCGCCTGGGGCAGTCGCTCATACGTGCCGAACGCCACGACACGCTGGTGGGCGTGATGTTCGTCGACATGGACCGCTTCAAGCGCGTCAACGATACGCTCGGCCATGCCAACGGCGACCAGCTGATCTGCGAAGTGGCCCGGCGCCTGCGGGCGACTGCACGGGCCGAGGACATCGTGGCGCGTCTGGGCGGCGACGAATTCGTCGTCGTGGTCAGCGATATGGTCGAGATCAGGCACATCCTGCAGTTGGTGGAAAAAATGCTCGCTGCCGTGGCGGCACCCTGCCAGATCGCAGGGCGGGAGCTGTTCTGCAGTTGCAGCATCGGCGTCAGCGTCTACCCGAACGACGGCAGGGACGCCGGCAGCCTGCTGAAGCACGCCGACACCGCGATGTACCACGCCAAGGGCAACGGCAAGAACCGTTTCCAGCTGTACGACCCTGCGATGAATGCCATGGCCGAGGAGCGGCTGGCGCTGGAGACCGATCTGCATTACGCGCTGGAACGAAACGAATTCGTTTTTCATTACCAGCCGCAGATCAATCTGGAAACCGGGCGCATCCCCGCCGTCGAGGCCCTGATCCGCTGGAATCACCCGACCCAGGGCATGCTCGCTCCGGGCATGTTCCTGGAAATGCTGGAAGAAACCGGTGCAATCGTCAGCGTCGGGCGCAAGTTGCTGGAATCGGCCTGCCTGCAGACCGCGGGCTGGCATGGCGCCGGGTTTGACGACCTCCGTCTGGCGATCAATCTCTCGAGCCAGGAGTTCTGGCACGAGGACCTGGTCCCGAGCATTACCGCTGCGCTGGACCGCTCCGGCCTGCCGCCGCACGCGCTGGAAATCGAATTGACCGAAGGCATTTTCATGGAGGACATCAACAATGCGGTCAAACGCATCCACACATTGAAAGCGCTGGGCATCAGCGTGGCGGTCGACGACTTCGGAACCGGTTATTCGTCGCTGGCGCACCTGAAGCGCTTCCCGCTCGACATCCTGAAAATAGACCGCTACTTCGTCAAGGACATTCACGCCGCGCCCGTCAACGAGGCGCTCATCAGTTCGATTCTGGCCTTGAGCAGGGGGCTGGATCTCGGTACCGTCGCCGAAGGGGTGGAAACGAAAGCGCAGCTCGAATCGCTGCGCACACTCGGCTGCCAGGTCATGCAGGGGCATTTCTTCAGCCCGCCGGTCCCGGCCGAACGGATCATCACGCTGCTGGGCCGTGACTGGCGGCAGGCGTTCGGCCCGGCCTGAACATCCGGTGAGATCAGCGCGCCTGCGCCTGGCCTCGGCTCCGGCGCTGCCGCACCGCCTCGAAAACCGCCACTGCGAGTGCGGCAGCGGCGTTCAGCGACTCGACCCGGCCCGCCATCGGAATCTGCGCGCGCGCCGTGGCCGCATCGCACACCGCAGCCGACACGCCCGCGCCTTCGTTGCCGGCGATCAGCGCGAGCGGACCGTCCAGATCGATGCCATAGAAATCGCTGTCGTCGGCCAGCGTGAGCGCGATGCTGTCGCCGTCGAAGGCCTGCAGCCAGGTCTCAAGATTGACCCCATGCAGCATCGGCAGGACGAACTGCGCGCCCTGTCCGCCGCGCAGCGCCTTGGGCGACCAGGGATCGTGACAGCCCCTGGACAACACCGCCAGGGTGGCGCCCGCCGCCGCGCCGGTCCGCAGCATGGCGCCAAGGTTGCCGGGGTCCTGGATGTCCTCCAGCACGATCACGAGCGGGATGGCGTCGATGGCCGGCGGCGTGAGCCAGGCCGCTTCGGCCAGCACGCCGGTGGGGGTGGTGACCGGGGCGAGCTCGGCGAACAGAGGGTCCGGCAGGGTGACGCACTTGGCGTGTGGACAACGGGCCGCCCACCGTTCGAAGCGCTCGGCAGCGAACGAAGCCGCGCGCACCAGCGTGTGCGGCTGGCCGCCGGCGTCGAGATAGGCCGCCAGCAGGTGCTCGCCATCGAGCAGTGTCATCCGCGCCTCGCGCCGCGCGCGGGCCGACTCGGCGAGCTTCTTCATGCGCTTGAAAATCGCGTTGTCGCGCGAGGTGATGGCAGTTTCGGTCATCCGTGAATTATCCGCGATTCGTCGTTGCGGGCTAAACTCCTGCCATGCGCATCGCCCTCATCACCCCCTACGGACGCGAACACCGCAACGGCAACTGGCACACCGCTGCCCGCTGGACGCGCTTTCTGCGCGAGGCGGGACATACGGTGCGGGTGCAGGTGGAATGGGATGGCCGCGCCGCCGACCTGATGCTGGCGCTGCACGCGCGGCGCAGCTACGCCTCGATCCGCGCCTTCGCCGAGCGATTTCCGAGCCGCCCCCTGCTGCTGGCGCTGACCGGCACCGACCTTTATCGCGATATCCAACAGGACAGCGACGCCCAGCAGGCGCTGGAATGGGCGCATCGTCTCATCGTGCTGCAGGATCGCGGAGTCGACGAACTGGCACCGCATCTCGCCGCCAAGACGCGGGTGATCTACCAGTCCGCGCCCGACGCTGCCCGCACCAGGGTGCGACCGCACGCCTTCGAGGTGCTGGTGATCGGCCACCTGCGCGAGGAAAAGGATCCCTTCCGCGCAGCCCTGGCGACGGCCCATCTGCCCGCGCACTCGCAGATACAGGTGACCCATCTGGGCAGCGCCCTGAGCGAGGAAATGGCCGTGACGGCCGAACTGGCGCAGAGCAAGCTGCCGCGCTGGACCTGGGCGGGCGATGTGCCGCACCGGACGGTGCTGAAGCGTCTTTCGCGGGCGCGCCTGATGGTCATCAGCTCAGTGATGGAAGGCGGCGCCAACGTGATCTGCGAAGCGCTGGCAGCCGACGTGCCGGTGCTGGCCTCGCACATTCCCGGAAATATCGGCATGTTGGGCGAAGACTACCCGGGCTATTTTGCGGCAGGTGACGAGAAGGGACTGGCGGCGCTGCTGTCGAGGGCCGAGGACGATACCGCCTTCTATGCGGACCTGCAGCGCCACGCCCGCCAGCGGCGCGGCCTGATGCGGCCGGAACAGGAGGCCAGCCGGCTGCGGCAGGCGGTGGCGGAATTCGAACAAACCTCGGGGTGATGGCCGGCGGGGGAATATTGCCCGACCCGCCGACTCAGCTTTCGGCGAACAGGATGCCGAACATGCGATCGCGTTCTGCCGCGCTCAAGCCGCGCAGCACCCGCACCGCATCGCGCGCCACCCGCTTGTCGCGCGTGATCGAGTAGTCGATGGCCAGTTTGCGCCAGACGTTGGCCAGCGCCGGATCGGTGGCCTGCAGTCTCAGCAGCGCCTGAACCACCCCGGCCTCTCCCTTGGTCTGATAATACGTCAGCCCCAGGTTGTGCCAGGCCTGAATGTAGTCGGGGTCGATTTCCACCGCCGCGCGATATTCCAGCATCGCCTCGCGTGGGCGCCCGCTGTCGCGGTAGACGTTGCCCAGGTTGTTGCGGGCCCACACATCGTCGGGCGCGATCCGCACGTTCTGCTGATACGCGGCTATTGCCTCATCGAGACGCCCCAGCTGGTTCAGGGCACGTCCCTGGACAAACCAGGCCAACGGATTGCCGGCATCGGTCTGACCCCAGGCCTGCCCCCATTGCAGCAAGCCGGTCCAGTCCTTTTTTCTTTCCAGCAGCTGCGCCTGTCGTACCCACTCGGCCTGCGAACGCGATGACTGCGCAGCCGGGCCATCCGACAGGCCGAAAGTCTGCGTACCTGCCACAAGCGGGCCGGACAGGACGAGGCAGGACAAAAACAACAATGAAGGCAGACGGGTCATCAGCATGGGCAGGGGGCCGCGAATGAAGGCAGCAAGTTTTACGGATCAACGGCCTTCATTTTACGCCGCTCTTGACGCATCGCTTATGCTGTCGGGTCTTCCTTCCCGCACGTACCCCATGTCCTCCCCAGAACATTTCATCCCCGGCAAGGACGCCTCGCTCGAAGCGTCGATCGCCATCCTGCAGTCCAAGCTCGACACACTGGGCTTCCACGTCGAGGAACGCTCCTGGCTCAACCCGGTGGAAGGCGTGTGGTCGGTGCACATTCGCGACCGCGACTGCCCGCTCCTGTTCACCAACGGCAAGGGCGCCTCGGAGCTGGCCGCGCGGGCAAGCGCGCTGGGCGAATATTTCGAGCGCCTGTCGACCAATTATTTCTGGACCCATTTCTATCTGGGCGAATCGATCGCCAACCGGGCGTATGTTCACCACCCCGACGAGCGCTGGTTCACGCCGGAAAGCGACGCCTGGCCGCAGGACCTGCTCACGCCCGAGCTGCAGGCCTTGTACAACCCCGACAACGGCGCGCGCGCTGACCAGCTGATCGACCTCAATTCCGGCAACATCGAACGCGGCATCTGCGCCATCCCCTATCAGCGCCTGCGCGACGGCAAGACCGTGTACTTCCCGGTCAACCTCATCGGCAACCTCTACGTCAGCAACGGCATGTCGGCCGGCAACACGCTGAAGGAAGCGCGCACCCAGGCACTGGCCGAGATCTTCGAGCGCCACATCAAGTTCCGCATCATCGAGGAGGGTATTTGTTTGCCCGATGTGCCGGAAGACGTCATCAATCGCTATCCGCATATTGCCGCCGGCATCCGCGCGTTGCGCAGCGCCGGCTTCGGCATCCTGGTGAAGGACGCCTCGCTCGGCGGCCAGTACCCGGTGATGAACGTCACGCTATTGCATCCAGACGACCAGGGCTGCTTCGCCAGCTTCGGCGCGCATCCGCGCTTCGAGGTCGCGCTGGAGCGCGCGCTGACCGAACTGTTGCAGGGCCGCGCGCTCGATTCTCTGGCGGGCTTTCCTGCTCCGGGTTTCGACCAAACCGAGATCGCCGACCCGCAGAACCTGGAAATCCACTTCGTCGATTCCAGCGGCGTCATCAGCTGGCAGTTCCTGCGCGACACCCCCGATTTCGAATTCGTCGACTGGAACTTCGGCACCACCACCGAAGAAGACTACGCGTGGTCGGTGAACGCGCTGCACGATGCCGGCCATGAGCTCTACATCGCCGACTTCACCCATCTCGGCGTCTACGCCTGCCGCATCCTGGTGCCGGGCGTGTCCGAGATCTATCCGGTCGAGGAACTCGAGTTCGAGAACAACAGCGTCGGCAACCTGATCCGCCCGGCGCTTTCGCGCCTGCCCGAGCTCACCGACGACGAATGCGCCGAGTTGCTCGATTTGATGACCGAACTCGAACTCGCCGACGACCGCCTGGTGACGGTACTGATCGGCCTCGCGCCCGATGCCGATTCGGCGTGGACCGACATTCGCGTCGGCGAAATCAAGCTGCTGCTGGCCTTGGCGCTCGGCGACGACGAGGCCATCCTCGAAGGCTGCACTTGGATCGCCCAATACGGCCAGCGCAGCGAAGCGCGCCTCAAGGTCTATCGCTGCATCGCCGACCTCGTCCAACTCGGCGACCCCAGCCCCTTCGAGCCCGCACTCGCGCTGATGTACGGCCGCGAGACGCTGGAACAGGCCTTCGCGCTGTTCAACCAGGACGCGCGCTTCTTCGGGCTGACGACGCTAGGCAGCAACTTCGAAGGCAGCGCGATCCACCAGCGCCTGCTCGAGGCGTACCGCAAGGTGCGGGGATAAGCGGCACGCTTCCCACAATTATGTGTATACTTTCACGTATACACTTTTCGGAGCGCCCGCATGAAAACCGCTAAAGTCTTCAAGCAAGGCAACAGTCAGGCTGTGCGACTGCCCAAGGAATTTCGTCTGACCGAAGACGAAGTCGAAATCCGCCGCGAAGGCGAAACAATCGTGCTGCTGCCCAAGTCATCGACCCGCTGGCGGCATGTCCGCGCCTGCCTGGGAAAATTCAAGGGTGAACTTGAACGCAACCAACCCACGCAGCCCGACCAGCGGGATTGGTAGGCATGGCCTGGCTGCTGGACACCAACACCTGCATTTACCTGCTCACGGGCAACCAACCGGACTATCAGCGCAGCATCCTCGCGAGGCTGGATGCGCTGCCGCGCAACGAGCGTCCCCTAATTTCCAGCGTTGTATTGTCCGAACTGCAATACGGCGTGCGGAAAAGCCGCTGGCGCAAAGTCAATCAGGCACTGCTGGATGAGTTCATGCTGGATTTCGATGTGAGTGACTATGACGCGAGCGCAGCCGTTTCTTACGGTGAGCTGCGAACCAATCTGGAAAAACGCGGGAAACCCATTGGCCCCATGGACATGATGATCGCCGCCCATGCGCTTTCGCTGGATGCCACCCTGGTGACACACAACACGCGTGAGTTCGCACATGTCAAAGGCTTGCGCCTGGAGGATTGGGCAAGTTGAAACTCAGCTTCAGCAGACTACAGCCTGCGACGCAGCATTCTCTGCTAGCGGGTACCCCGTTTGATGCGGCACTTCAGTTCAGACTGCCCAATCAATGAAAATCCCCAAGCGACTCGAACCCCTGCTCGAAGACGGCCTCATCGACGGCGTCGTGCGCCAGCTGATGAGCGGCAAGGAGGCCATGGTCTTCGTGGTGCACTGCGGCGACGAGATCCGCTGCGCCAAGGTCTACAAGGAAGCGAACAAGCGCAGCTTTCGCCAGGCCGTCGACTACACTGAAAACCGCAAGACCAAGAACAGCCGCCAGGCCCGCGCCATGGCCAAGGGCACCAAATACGGCCGCGAGATGCAGGAAGCGGCCTGGCAAAGCGCCGAGGTCGACGCGCTGTATCGGCTCGCTGCCGCCGGCGTGCGCGTGCCGACGCCGTACAACTTCCACGAGGGCGTCCTGCTGATGGAACTGGTGGCGGACGCCGACGGCAACGCCGCGCCCCGGCTCAACGACGTGTCGTTCACCGAAGACGAAGCGCTCGCCCATCACGCCACCCTGATCAGGGAAGTGGTGCGCATGCTGTGCGGCGGCGTCATCCACGGCGACCTGTCCGAGTTCAACATCCTCGTCGGCGCAGACGGACCGGTGATCATCGACCTGCCGCAAGCGGTCGACGCCGCCGGCAACAACCACGCCCAGGCCATGCTGGCGCGCGACGTGAATAATCTGAGGACATTTTTCGGACAGTACGCACCGGCGCTGTTGACGACGCGCTACGCGCAGGAAATCTGGGCACTGTATGAGCACGGCGGCCTGAATCCCGAGGTCGAACTCAGCGGACTGTATGAATGCACACTGCCGGAGGTCGATCTGGAAGGCGTGATGCGGGAGATCGATGACGCGCGGGAAGAAGAGGCTGCGCGTTTGTTGCGCTTGCAGGAACTGGGGTAGCGCCCGCAACGGGTTACTCGCAACCTAAACCCTGACGAAATAGGGCAAGGCCATCAGTGCGACGCCAATTGCAACGAGCAGCATCGTGCTGGACACGAAATACGGGTAGATCATCAGGCCCAGTCCGCAGAACAGCGGGACGACCACCTTCTGTCGCTTGCCATAGACGAAGTATCCCAGCCCGATCGAACTGAACAGCAGGCTCCACAGAAGCACGGACGTATTCATTGCGGCCTTATGGGTTGGCCAATATTGTCGTATGTGAAAGGCTCGCCTACCCGCTCCGCTGCCGCGCCGTCTCGTACAGACACAGCGCCGCCGACACCGACACGTTGAGGCTTTCCACCGTGCCGCCGATGGGGATGCGCGCGACCTGGTCGCAGTTTTGCTTGACCAGGCGGCGGATGCCCGTGCCCTCGGCGCCCAGCACCCAGGCGATGCCGGTTTTGGCGTCGATGCGTGACAAAGGCTGCTCGCCGTCCATGTCGGTGGCGATGACCCAGATATTGTGTTCCTTGAGGTCTTCGATGGTGCGCGAAAGATTGGTGACCATGATGTAGGGCACGGTTTCGGCGGCACCCGAAGCGACCTTTTCCACCGTGGCGTTGATGCCGACAGCATTGTCTTTCGGCGCGATGACGGCGTGCACGCCGAAGGCATCGGCCGAGCGCATGATGGCGCCCAGATTATGCGGATCGGTGATGCCGTCGAGGATGACCAGCAACGGCGGGCCCTCGATGTTTTCCAGCACCTCGTCAAGCGAGTGCGTCAGCGCGACCGGCTTGACGCGGGCGACGACGCCCTGGTGCTTGGCGGTCTTGCCGACCAGGCGGATCAGGCGGTCGGCCTCGACCTGCGCGAGTTTGACGCCGTTGTCCCTGGCCTGATGCACCAGGTCGCGCGCACGCGCGTCGCGCCGGGTCAGGTCGAGGTAGATCTCGAATATGCCCGCGGGGTCCTGGCGCAGGCGGGCCAGCACGGGGTGAAATCCGTAGATGAGTTTTTCTGCGGCATGTTTGTCGGTGGACTTCTCGCTCATTTCTGCTTGCTACCCGATCTGGATTTGGCGGATCGAGGCTTGGCGGATTTCTTTTCCGACGCCGAATGCGCGAACGCACGCTGCATGTCCTGGGCAGAGGTGTCCTGTTCGACCAGGCTGAAATCGATCTTGCTGGTCTCGATGTCGGCGCGCATCACCTTGATGCGCACACGGTCGCCCAGGCGATAGCTTTTCCCGGTCCGTTCGCCGAGCATCATGTGCTTGGCCTGGTCGTAGTGGAAGTAGTCCTGGCCGAGTTCCGACACGTGGACCAGGCCCTCGATGAAGATGTCGTCGATCGCGACGAACATGCCGAAGCTGGTCACCGCGCTGACGGTGCCGTTGTATTCATCGCCGATGCGGTCCTGCATGAAGTAGGTCTTCAGCCAGGCGTCGACGTCGCGGGTGGCGTCGTCGGCGCGGCGCTCGGTCATCGAGCAGTGGGTACCGATCTCGGCCAGGCCCTTGGCGGGCAGCTTTTCGCCGTTCAGCACGGCCTTGATGCCGCGATGCACCAGCAGGTCGGGGTAGCGGCGGATCGGCGAGGTGAAGTGGGTGTAGGCCTCGTACGCGAGGCCGAAGTGGCCCTTGTTGTCGGGACTGTAGACCGCCTGCCTGAGCGAACGCAGCATCACGGTCTGCAGCAGGCCGTGATCGGGCCGATCCTTGATCTTCTCCAGCAGCGCAGCGTAGTCCTTGGCGTGCGGCTTCTCGCCGCCGCCGAGGTCGAGACCGAATTCGGCGAGGAAGCCGCGCAAGGCGGCGAGCTTCTCGGTCGTCGGCCCCTCGTGGACGCGGAACAGCGCCGGCTGCTTGTTCTCGTGCAGGTAGTCCGACGCGCAGACGTTGGCCGCCAGCATGCATTCCTCGATGATGCGGTGGGCGTCGTTGCGGATCACCGGAACGATCTCCCTGATCTTGCCCTGGTCATCGAAAATGATCTGCGTCTCGGTCGAGCCGAAATCGATGGCGCCGCGCTTGGCGCGCGCCTTCAAGAGGGTGCGGAACAGCTTGTCGAGCGCCTGCAGCTGCGGCATCAGCGCAGCCTGTTTATTTTCCGGCCTGGCGGCGCCGGAGAGCCAGTCCCACACCTGGTTGTAGGTGAGGCGCGCATGCGAAAAAATCACCGCCGGGTAGAAGCGGTATTCCTTGACCACGCCGGCTGCGCTGATCTGCATGTCGCACACCATCGCCAGCCGGTCGACTTCCGGGTTGAGCGAACACAGGCCGTTGGACAGCGCTTCGGGCAGCATGGGGATGACGCGGCGCGGGAAATACACCGAGTTGCCGCGGTTGAAGCCCTCGCCGTCGAGCGCATCCCGGGGTTTCACGTAGTGGCTGACGTCGGCGATGGCGACCACCAGCCGGAAGCCGCTGCGGCCGAGCGGCTCGCAATAGACGGCGTCGTCGAAGTCGCGCGCGGTCTCGCCGTCGATGGTGACGAGCGGCAGATGGCGGATGTCTTCGCGCCCTTCCATGTCCTTCTTCAGCACCTTCTTCGGCAGCCTGGTTGCCTGCGCCTCGACCTCGGGCGGGAACACGTAGGGCAGGTCGTGCTTCCTCAGCGCGATCTCGATTTCCATGCCAGGGCCGGTGAAGCTGCCCAGAATCTCGGACACCCGCCCCACCGCCTCGTTGTGCGCGCCGGGCTGGGTGATGATTTCCACCGTCACCACCTGGCCGGACTGCGCTGCACCCTCGTTTCCTGGCGGCACCAGGATATCCTGGTTGATGCGGCGGTTTTCGGAGATCAGGAAGCCGACGCCGCCCTCGGTGTAGTAGCGGCCGACGATGAACCGGTTGACGTGCTCCAGCACCTCGACGATCTTGGCTTCGCGGCGGCCGCGCCGGTCGAAGCCGGCCACGCGCACCAGCACCTTGTCGCCGTGCAGCACGCGGTGCATTTCCTTGGGTGACAGGTAGAGATCGTCGCCGCCCTCTTCCGGCACCACGAAGCCGAAGCCGTCGGGGTGGCCTTCGACGCGGCCCCGGATCAGGTCCAGCTTGTCCGGCAGGCACAGCTGCCGCTTGCGGTTGAGCATCAGCTGGCCGTCGCGCTGCATCGCGCCGAGGCGGCGCTGGAACAGGTCGCGCTCGGCCTCGGTGATCAGCAGCTGCTCGGCGAACGCGTCGGCATCGACCGGGCAGCCCGCCTCGGTCAGCAGCTGCAGGATGTATTCACGGCTGGGCAGCGGCGACTCGTAGCGCTCAACCTCGCGCTCGTAAAAGGGGTCGGCCCGGCGGATCGCCGGAATCTGGTGTTTGCTGCCGCGACTGCGGGATTTTTTTGTAGGCATCTTCGTTGACAATCTATTCTCTGCTCTCTAGAATGCGCGCCTTATTGCCCGGATGGCGGAATTGGTAGACGCGCACGGTTCAGGTCCGTGTGCCGCAAGGTGTGGAGGTTCGAGTCCTCTTCCGGGCACCAGAAGTAAGCAAAAAGCCGACCTCGTGTCGGCTTTTTGCTTGTGTATTGCCGATTCTAGCCATTACACCTCGTAGGGGTGGCGACGCACGATCGTCTCCACCCGGTCGGGGCCGGTCGACACCACGTCCACCGGCACTTCGCACAGCGCTTCCATCCGCTTCAGGTAGGTCTGCGCCTTCTGCGGCAGCTTGTCGAACTCCTGCACGCCCACGGTGGTGTCGCTCCAGCCTGGCAGATCTTCGTAGATCGGCTCGACGTCGGTAATCGACTCGGCGCCCACCGGCAGGATATCGCAGATCTCGCCGTCGATCTTGTAGCCCACGCACACGCGCACGGTTTCCAGCCCGTCCAGTACGTCGAGCTTGGTCACGCACAGGCCGGACACGCCGTTGATCTGGATCGAGCGCTTCAGCGCGGCGGCGTCGAACCAGCCGCAGCGGCGCTGACGCCCCGTGGTGGAACCGAATTCATGGCCGCGCTCACCGAGGTACTGGCCCACGTCGTCGAACAGTTCGGTGGGGAACGGTCCGGAACCCACGCGTGTGGTGTAGGCCTTGGTGATGCCCAGCACGTAATGCAGGGAATTCGGGCCAACCCCGGCACCCGTCGCCGCGCCGCCGGCGGTACAGTTGCTGGAAGTCACGAACGGATAAGTGCCGTGATCGATATCGAGCAGGGTGCCCTGCGCGCCTTCGAACAGCAGGTTGCCGCCGGCCTTGTTGGCTTCGTAGAGGCTGCGCGGCACGTCGGCCACCATCGGCTTCAGCCGTTCGGCCATCGCCATCATGCTGTCGAGCGTCTGGTTGAAGCTCACCACCTCGGCCTTGTAGTAGTTCTTCAGCATGAAGTTGTGGTGGTCGAGGACTTCACCCAGCTTGGCGGCGAAGCGCTCGCGGTGGAACAGGTCCTGCAGGCGCAGCGCGCGGCGCGCCACCTTGTCCTCGTAGGCGGGTCCGATGCCACGCCCGGTGGTGCCGATCTTGCCGGCGCCCTTGGCGATCTCGCGCGCCTGATCGAGTGCAATGTGGTGCGGCATGATCAGCGGGCAGGCTTCGCTAAGCTTGAGACGATTCGAGACATCGACCCCGGCGGCCAGCAGCATGTCCATTTCTTCCAGCAGCGCAGTTGGCGACAGCACCACGCCGTTGCCGATGTAGCAGGTGACGTTGTCGCGCAGGATGCCGGACGGGATCAGGTGCAGCACGGTTTTCTTGCCCGCCACCACCAGCGTGTGGCCGGCGTTGTGGCCGCCCTGGAATCGCACCACGCCCTGCGCGCGGTCGGTCAGCCAGTCGACGATTTTGCCCTTGCCTTCATCCCCCCACTGGGTTCCGATGACGACGACGTTTTTTGCTGCCATGGTAATGCTCCCTTTTATCGTGTATCCGAGCCGACGTGGGCCAGCTCGCGCAAATCCAGACTGAAACCGGTGGCCGGGCGCGCCCGGCCGAACACCCGCCCTACTTCGTCGTAGCGCCCGCCCTGCGCGATCGCATGGCTGCGCCCGCCGGTGTAGGCGGCAAACACGACGCCGTTGTGATAACCGTAGCCTCGCAACTCTGCCAGATCATAGGCGGCGTCGACGGAGGGAAGCCCCTGATCGATCACCTCCAGGGTATCGAGCGCGGCCTGCACCGATGCCAGTTGCGGCAGGCGCATCCGTGCCTCGCGCAGCACGCTGCGGTCGCCGTACAGCTGCGGCAATGCAGCAAACGCGTCGCGCAGGGCCGCGGACAGGCCACCGGTCAGCACCGCCACGGCGCTGCTGTCCTTGGCCTGCAGCGCACCGAACAACTGATGTTCGATTTCGCCACTCAAGCCCGCTTCACGCGCCAGCGCACGGTAGACCCCGACATGGCCGATGTCGAGCTGGACGGTGTTCACCCCACACGCATTCAGGCCCTGCAGCATCAGGGTGAGGATTTCGAGATCCGCCTCGGCGCCAGCCTCCCCATACAGCTCGGCACCGATCTGGATCGGCTCGCGCGAGCGGTGAAAGCCGTCCGACTGGGCGTGCAGCACGCTGCCGGCGTAGCACAGGCGGTTCACCGCATTGGCAGCCAGCAAATGCGCATCGATGCGCGCCACCTGTGGCGTGATGTCGGCCCGCACGCCCATCAGCCGGCCGGACAACTGGTCGACCAGCTTGAAGGTCTTGAGGTCGAGGTCCGCCCCGACGCCGGTGAGCAACGACTCGACGTATTCCATCAGCGGCGGAATCACCAGCTCATAGCCACGGCTGCGGAACAGGTCGAGCAGCGCGCGGCGCAAGTCTTCCATGCGCCAGGCTTGCGGCGGCAGGACGTCTTCTACATTTTCAGGGAGCAACCAGGCGGTCATCTCGATTCAGCACTTCAATTCAACATCATCAACAAAAAAACGCCGCCCAACATCGAGGCAGCGCCGATGAAACGCAACTGGCCGTCGCTGAGTTCCAGTATCCGGCGAAAGCCGTCACGCCAGATGGCGGGCGCAGCAAACGGCAACACACCTTCGATCACCAGCAACAGGCCGATTGCAGCAAGCCAGTTCAATCCGGTCACTTACCGCCAGCGGCTCGCGGGTTCTTCATGTATTTGAAGAAGTCGGCGCTGGGGTCGAGCACCATCACGTCGCTCTTGCTCTTGAAGCTTTCGCGATAGGCCTGCATCGACCGGTAAAACGCATAGAACTCGGGATTCCTGCCGTAGGCTGCCGCATAGATCGCAGAGGCCTTGGCATCGCCCTCACCCTTGACGCGCTGGGCATCACGGTAGGCCTCGGCAATGATCACTTCCTTCTGCTTGTCGGCGTCGGCCTTGATTTTTTCGGCCTCGGCCGCGCCGGTCGACCGCAGCTGGTTGGCCACCTGCTTGCGTTCGGCCTCCATCCGACGATAGACGTTTTCGGAAACGGTTTCAGGCAGGTCGACGCGCTTGATTCGCACATCCACCACCTGGACGCCGATCTTGCGTGCATCCTGGTCGGCCTTGGTGCGAATGAGGTTCATGACCTCGTCACGCTGTCCCGAGACCACGTCGTTGATGGTGCGCTTGCCGAATTCGGCACGCAGGCCGTCGTTGACCGCCTGGCTCAGGCGAATCTGCGCACGGTTCTCGTCGCCGCCCACCGAAACGTAGAACTGCAGCGCATCGATCACGCGCCACTTGATGAACGAATCCACCAGCACGTTCTTTTTTTCCGAGGTGATGAAACGCTCCGGGTCGACCGAATCGAGGGTCTGGATGCGCGTATCGAAATAACGAATGTTCTGCACCATCGGCAGCTTGAAATAGAGGCCCGGCTTGGTCTTGACCGATACCACCTCCCCGAGCTGGAACACCAGGGCGTTCTGCCGCTGGTCGACGGTGAACATGCTGGCGCTCAGCACCACCAGGGCGACCAGCAGGACGATCAGCAAGGTTCCGAAATTCCTGTTCATGGCCGCTCCTCCCGATCACGGTTGCGGAAGGCATCGCGCGAACGTGTATCCACCGTTCCGGGTGTCATTGCAGTCGGCGCCTGCGTCGGCAATTCCGACGTGCCGCTGTAGGGCTGGCTGACGATCTGCTGCAATTTATCAAGTGGCAAATAGAGCAGGCTGTTGCCGGCTTTCTGGTCCACCAGTACTTTGCTGGTGTTGTTCATGACTGTCTGCATGGTGTCGAGATACATCCGCTGGCGTGTGACCTGCGGCGCCTTCTGATATTCGGTGGCAATCTGGACGAAGCGGCTCGCTTCACCCTCGGCGTTGGCGATCACCGCCTGCTTGTATCCCTCGGATTCCGCCTTCAGGCGCGAAGCCAGGCCCCGGGCACGCGGCACCACATCGTTGAAGTAGGCCTCGGCTTCATTTTTCGAACGCTCGCGATCCTGCCCCGCCTTGACCGCGTCGTCGAACGCCGCCTGCACCTGCTCGGGCGGCTGGATGTTCTGCAGCGTCACCTGGCTGATGCTGATGCCGGTGTTGTAGCGATCGAGAATCTCCTGCATCAGCACCTTGGCGCGCGCTGCGATTTCGGCACGACCTTCATACAGCACGAAATCCATCTTGTTTCGGCCGACGATCTCGCGCATGGCGGTTTCTGCCACCTGCAGCACCGATTCGTCGGGCGACCGGTTGACGAACAGATATGCCTTGGGGTCTTTCAGGATGTACTGCACGGCGAATTGCAGGTCGATGATGTTTTCGTCGTCCGTCAGCATCAGCGATTCTTTCAGCGCCTTGTTCTTGACCGAGGTGCGGTAGCCGATTTCCACTGTGCGTACCTGGTCGACGTTGACGATTTCACGCGACTCGATCGGCCACGGCAGATGCCAGCGCGGGCCCGGCTCGGTGGTCTCGAAATATTGTCCGAAGCGCAGCACCAAGCCGCGCTGGCCGGTATCGACAATGTAGAACCCGCTCGCCACCCAGACCAGCGCCAGCAGGATGACCAGCAAACCCAGCAGGCTGCCGCCGCCCGGCAAACCGCCCGGAGAAGCGCCACCCTCGCCCCCGTTGCCACCTCCGCCTTTGCCGCCGAACAGGCTGCTGAGGCGTTCGTTGAGGCGCTTCCAGATTTCGTCCAGGTCGGGTGGCCCGCTGTTCTTTCGGTTGTCTTTATTGCCCCATTGCGGGTCGTTCCAGGCCATAGCGTTTTGTTATTCAGAAATAGGTTGGGGGGAGGTTTCGTCAGGAGAACCGGTCGCATCCCGCTCGCGGCTGGCGAGCAGGATTTCAGACAGTGCATCGCGTAAAAGATCAATCCCGGCGCCGGTTTGCGCAGAAACATACACGCTGTGGAGTTTACCATATTCGTCGCGTCCCACTCCCGGTGCAACGCCCGTCAAATCAAGCTTGTTATAGACACGGAGCTGCGGCACGGCATCTGCGCCGATTTCGGACAGCACCTTGTCGACCGCCTCGATCTGGCGCTCGCGCCCGGAACTGGCCGAATCGATCACATGCAGCAGCAGATCGGCCTCGGCCGTGGCCTCGAGCGTGGCACGGAAGGCCGCCACCAGGTCATGCGGCAGGCGGGTAATGAAGCCGACGGTGTCGGACAGCACCACCTCGCCGGCTGCCGGCCCAGCGCCGGACGCTTCAGCCAGGCGCGGCAGGTAGATCTTGCGAGTGGTGGTGTCCAGCGTGGCGAACAGCTGGTCGGCAGCGTAGGCGCCGGAACGCGTCAGCGCGTTGAACAGGGTGGATTTCCCCGCATTGGTGTAGCCCACCAGCGCCACCGACAGGACATGCTGGCGGGAACGCGAACGCCGCTGGGTGCGGCGCTGCTTGCCGAGTTTGGCGAGCCGCTCGCGCAGCGCCTTGACCCGCACCCCAAGCAGGCGTCGGTCGGTCTCCAGCTGTTTCTCGCCCGGGCCGCGCATGCCGACTCCGCCGCGCTGGCGCTCGAGGTGGGTCCAGCCGCGCACCAGCCGGGTCGACAGATGCTGCAGTTGCGCCAGTTCGACCTGCAGCTTGCCCTCGGCACTCTGCGCACGCCGCGCGAAAATATCCAGAATCAGGCTGGTGCGGTCGATCACTCGGCAGTGCAGGCGGCGCTCCAGATTGCGCTCCTGTGCCGGCGACAGTTCGTGATTGAAAATGACGACATCGGTATCGGTGGCTGCAACCAAAGCGGCGATCTCGTCGGCCTTGCCGCTGCCCACGAACAGCGCGGCGTCCGGCCGGGCGCGCTTGCCCTGGACCTCGCCCAGGATGTCGAGCCCGGCGCCTTTGGCCAGCAGGCGGAGCTCGGCCACGCTTTCGGCAAAGTCCGGCGTCCCGAAATCGAGCGCCACCAGGATGACGCGTTCGCCACCCGCGTGGCGCTCAAACACGCTTCATCCTCCGGGCACTCATGCGCGCCTCACATGTGAATTCCGGCACTGAATCCTCAAAGCGAATCAAGTCGATGACACCAACTGCGGTTTCCCAAAATGCCAGCCCTGACCGTAGTTCACCCCCATGTCGGCCAGGATGCGGGCAGTTTCCGCATCCTCGACATGCTCGGCCACCGTCAGGACACCTTGCTTGCGCGCGAAACTGGCCAGGCTCTCGACGATGCCCGCCACCTTGCGATCCTGACGCATGTGTGAAACCAGCCAGCCTTCGATTTTCAGGAAGCTGACCGGCAGGTGCGCCAGATAAAGATAAGACGAATAGCCGCTGCCGAAGTCGTCCAGCGCCAGGCGGAAACCGTAGTCGATAAAAGGCTTCAGATCGGCGCGCAACTGGTCCAGGCTGACGATGCGTTGCCGCTCCGTCAGCTCCAGCACCACCGGCTTGACAGGCCCCAGTGTCACACCGCAGCTTTGGCAAAAACTCATGGCATTCTCGAGCATTTCCTCGACCAGGTCGCGGCGTGCCAGAAACTGGGGCGAAACGTTCACGAAATGCGCGAAATCGGGGGAACCACCCTGTTCCATGCGCGTCGCACAGCGCTGCATCACGTTGCGGATCACCTGGCGGTCGACTTCGGCCATCAGGCCCAGGCCCTCCGCCATGTCGACAAACTCCTTGGCCTCGACAATTTCACCCTCCGCGGTCTCGATGCGCGCCAGCGCCTCATCGGCAACGACCTGCCCGCTCTGCAGGTCGACGATGGCCTGCGAGGCCTGCCGGATCCGGTTCTCCTTCAGTGCCTTGCGCAGCAGTGAGCTGTTCCATGGCAGAGGGGTATGCGCCGCCATCCTGACCTGGTCGCGTCCCTCCGACTTGGCCCGATACAGGGCCTGATCGATCTTTTCCAGCATCGGCAGGGTTTCGGTTTCGCGTGAACCGAAGGCCGCCACCCCGGCGGAGAAGCTCAGTGAAATGTCGCCGATGCTGGTCTCGACAGGAGACGTCCGGAACTGGTCGGCCAGGCGTTCCATGATGCGGGTGGCCGCTTCCTCGGAACTGTCGTGCAGCACGAACAAAAACTCTTCCCCGCCCCAGCGCGCCACCCAATCGCCTTCGCGCAACCCGGATTCGAAACGGCGCGCCACGGCCTTGAGGATCTCGTCGCCTACGGCATGGCCGTAGCGGTCGTTCACCAGCTTGAAATGATCAAGATCGGCCAGCACCAGCGAAAATCCCTGGCCGCCACGCGCGATGCGTGCCTTTTCCTTTTGCAGACGCTCTTCGGCCGCGCGCCGATTGGGCAGGTCGGTCAGCGGGTCGGTCAGGGCGAGGCGCTGCAACAGGGATTTCTGCGCAGACTGATGCAATGTATTGCCGAGCCAGTCGGCAATCAGATCCATGTAGGCAATATCGACGGCCTGGGGCGACGATGCATAACGCTGGCGCAGAAATGCCAATACCCAGCGCTCATCGTCGCCGACCGACACCGGCAGGCCGGAGTAGGTCCGCAAGCCCAGCTTCTTGACCAGCGCATGGTCGGCATACTGCGGGTGCTCGCGCAAATCGGCGACATGGCTTGCGGTGCGGTCAAGTTGAACCGGATGGCACAACACCGACTCCACCATCAACACCGTCCCTTCCGGGAACACGCCCAACCGGTCGCTGACATAGCGCGCAGTGTAGCGCTCGCCGAATTCCCCCAGCACCACCAGATCCATGTCGAGCATCTCCGCAGCCATGTCGAGCATGGCACGGATACGTTCGGCGTCCGAAAGCCCGCGCTGCACGGACAGCTTCCACAGCGCGTTCAGGCGGGCGACATGGGTGTCACCCGCCTGGGCGGTCGAAACGTGCGGATCGGATTCGTTGGCTGGCTGCATGGGGCCGGTTGAACGTGCTGGCAGGCCGCCATTGTAACGTCAAGCCATTGCTTACAACTCTACCGCACGCAGTCGCTCGGCCGCCTGTTCCGGATTGATCGTGTTGACGAACAGGCCCGAGCCGAGTTCGAAGCCGGTGGGAATGGAAGTGCGCGGACAGATTTCCAGATGCCAGTGATAGCTCGGCGCGTGCGCGTCACGCCTGGCGTCGTGTGGCACGGAGTGCAGGAAGAAGTTGTACTGCGCGCCGCCGATGACGGCGTCCAGCCTTGCCATGGTGCGCTTCATCACCCGTGCCAGATCGTCCATGTCCTCGGGTCGCACGTCCAGAAAGTCGGCCTGGTGCGCCAGCGGCAGGATATGCACTTCCCACTCGTAGCGGCTGGCGAACGGCTTGATGGCGATGAACTTCTCGCCGCGCTCGACCACGTACTGGCCGACATTGATCTTGCGCCGCACCGCGCCCGAACTGCGATCGTAGAGCGTCGCCTCGAAGGTCAGCGCCTCGTCGATCAGCGCGCAGAAGATGCAGTGGTGGTGCTTGGCGTAATGCGCCGCACTGTTGTTCACTTCGGCGTCGACGTTTTCCGGCACCACCGGCATCGCGATGATCTGGCTGTGGGTATGGGGAATCGATGCGCCGGCGGCGGGACCGAAATTCTTGAACACCAGCACGTACTTGAGTCGTGCGTCCGATGCGAACAGCTGCTTCATCCGCGCCTGATACACGCCGAACAGCGCCGCCAGGTGGCTTTCGGCCATTTCGTGAACGGCGATGCCGTGCTCGTGATGATCGATGATGACCTCGTGGCGGCCGTAGCCGTCGATGGTCTGCTGCAGGCCGAAAGTGAAGCCGGCCTGCGCGCGATCGTCGCCCAGCACCGGGTAGAGATTCTCGACCATGCGGATCTGCCAGTCGCCTTCCTGCGGCCAGGACAGGATCACGGGCGGCGTCTTGTGCTCGTTGCCGCGGCAGAACGGGCAGGTTTCGACATGCTTGCGGGTGTCGCGCGGCGCCAGTTCCTCGGCCTTTTTCGGGCGCATGCTACGCGCGGTGGCCACCAGCACCGACTCGCTCGGCACGATCGGGTTGATGCGAATTTCGCGAACTTCACTGCTATCGGGGGTGCTCGGGTCTGGCATGCGGTTTCTCCTAAGCCGCTAGCTTAATTCAGCCGCATTGCGCCGTAGGTTCATAATTCTTATGCGCCCTGTCATGCTTTTTATCCCTGTTGGCGCCGCGGCCTTGGTTTGACGAAGCCATATCCGGAACCGACAATAGAAATAATCGACCGACACTCTGGAGCTTCTCCCCATGGACAACGATAAAGCCCTGCATGACGAACAGCGTCTGATGCGCATGATGCGCAAGACCCTCACCTCCATCGTGCGCGACACCGCGCCGCGCGACGGCAATCCCAGCCCCCTGACCGAAGCCACCGTGCTCGGCATCAAGGACTGCCTGATGGTGATCTCCAGCCGCGAAGCCGAACTGGCCAATCTCACCGGCCGCACCCTGGAGGAGCGTCCCCGCTACGCCGACGAGACGCCCAGCAGTCACGCCGTCAAGATCAGCAGTATTCCGAAGAAAACGCACTGAGGCATTGCGCATAGCAATGCCTGATTGAGCCGACCATGCCGCAAGTCACCAGCCTGTTCACCGATGTCGAATCCAAGGTCGTCGGCACCTCGGCGGTGGTGATCTATTCGCCGTCGGGCAAGACCCGCAAGCGCTTTCCGGAGGGCGTGGTCGAGGTCTACCCCAGCGAGGCCGAGGCGCTGGCGCACGCCGACCCCGACAAGAGCCGCCATGCCGCCATCGCAAGCGGTCCCTCGCGCTCGTCGGAAGGCTTCAAGCTGTTCTATCTGGTGCGCTGGCTGGATTAAGCGTGGTTGTTGGCGATTTATCGCCTTTAGTGCATGGACGTTCTGCTTTAGCAGCTTACAGACATGGCCTCCCCCTTGCGGGGACAACCACGGCCTACTCCTTGCGGGTGGAACCGCGCACAACCGGCTCAGGTTGAGCCGTATACCTTGCGCCGCACCCGCTTCTTGCGCCGCATCCGGGTCGCCTCGCTTTCGGTCAGCGGCGCCCGCTTCTTGCCTTCGTACGGGTTCTTGCCGCTGTCTTCCTTCACCTGAATCCGCAGCGGCGTGCCCTGCAGCTTGAATGCCTTGCGAAAGCTGCTTTCCAGATAGCGCTTGTAGTCGTCGCGCAGGCCTTCCAGCGCATTGCCGTGCAGCACGATCACCGGTGGGTTCTTGCCGCCCTGGTGGGCGTAGCGCGGCTTCGGCCGGAACAGACCTGACTTGGGGGGCGCATGCTGCTCCACCGCCATTTCGAGCACCCGCGTCAGCTTGGGTGTGGTCATCTTGATGAAGGCTGCGGCGTGTGCCGCTTCCACGTCCTTCAGCAGCGCGTCGAGTCCCTTGGCCTTCAGCGCCGAAATGTAGTTGAAGCGCGCAAAATCGAGGAAGGCCAGCTTGCGGCCGATGTCGCGCTTGATGTCGTCGCGCTGGTCGGCGGACAGGCCATCCCACTTATTGATCGCGACCACCAGTGCGCGTCCGGTTTCCAGCACGAATCCTGCCAGATGCGCGTCCTGCTCGGAAATATTCTCGCGCGCGTCGAGCACCAGCACCACCACGTTGGCATCCTCGATCGCCTGCAGCGTCTTGATGACGGAAAATTTTTCCACCGTTTCGAACACCTTGCCGCGGCGGCGCACGCCGGCGGTGTCGATCAGGACGTAGGGCTTGCCGTCGCGCTCGAACTCGACATAGATCGAATCACGTGTGGTGCCGGGCTGGTCGAACGCGATCACGCGCTCCTCGCCCACCAGCGCGTTGACCAGGGTCGACTTGCCGACGTTGGGGCGGCCTACCAGCGCGATCTTGGGCACGCCGAAATCGTCGGCTTGTTCTTCCTCCTCGGCAAACGGCGCCAGCGCCTCGGCTACCAGATCGGCGATGCCGTCGCCATGCGCGCCGGATATCGCCAGCGGTTCGCCCAGCGCCAGTTCGTGGAATTCGGCGGCCACCACCGAACGGTTCATGCCTTCGGCCTTGTTGACCGCGAGAAACACCGGGCAATGCGCGCGTCGCAGGCGGTCGGCGATGACCTTGTCTTGCGGGGCGAGGCCCGCCCTGCCATCGACCATGAAAATGATGGCGTCCGCCTCGTCAATGGCCTGCAGCGTCTGGCGCGCCATCTCGGCCAGGATACCGTCCTTGGCGACCGGCTCCAGGCCGCCTGTGTCGACCACCAGATAGGGCTTGCCGCCGATGCGTCCACGTCCGTAATGACGGTCGCGCGTCATCCCCGGCAGGTCATGCACCAGGGCATCGCGCGTGCCGGTAAGTCGGTTGAACAGGGTGGACTTGCCGACGTTGGGACGACCGACAAGAACCAGAGTGGGAAGCATGCTTATCCTTGATGCACGCCGGGCAAGCCGGCGCGTTGTTTACTTGAGAGGGTCGTTAGGGCGTGTTTACACTAATTCAGCCTGAAGGCGACCACGCTGCCTTTGGCCGTTTCCACCACGAAGCCAGGCCCGATGTCGACCGGCGCCGTGCGCACACTGCTGTCGACCTGGGCACGCGCGACAAAGCTACCATCATCGGCTGACAGCACATGCACATAGCCTTCACCGTCGCCCACCACCACCCAGGCCCCCAGCGCCAGCGGCGCGGTGACCAGGCGATGCGCCAGCTTGTCCTGTCGCCAGCCGGCGCGCCCACTGTTTTTATCGTAGGCGGTGACGGCATCCTTGTCGTCGGTGACGTAAAGATTGGCTTCGTCCATCGCCAGCCCGCTATTGCTCGAGGTGTCGCGCGACCATAGCAACGAACCGCTGCGCAGGTCAAAGCAGGCAACGCGCCCCTGGTAAGCCACTGCGCACACCTGCCGCGCATCCGCCACCGGATCGCCCATGATGTCGGCCACCCGCTCCAGTTCGGTTGCCCCGCGCGGCAATGCCACCGTGGCCTCCCAGAGTTGCGCACCATTTGCGGGATTCAACGCGATCAGCTTTCCGCCGGGGAAGCCGGCATACAGCACGCCGTCGCGCGCCAGCATGCCGCCCGATCCGCGCAGGCTCAGCGAGGGCAGGTTGCGGGTATACAGCCACTTGCGGCTGCCGTCTGCAAGCGAGAGGCCATGCACGCGGCCATCGCCCGTGCGGGCGATCACCGTATCGGCCAGCGCCAGAGGCTGACCGGTCACTTCGCTTGACAACGCCGCTTTCCAGCGCAACTGGCCATTCATCATGTCCAGCGCCAGCAATTCGCCTTCGCGACCGCCCACCAGCGCCAGCCCCTGCCCGACACCCGCACCGGCTGACAGCCTTACTCCGGTATCGACGCGCCAGACCGGGCTGCCGGTCGACGCAGCTATGCGTGCCACCCAACTGCCGCCTGCTGCCACGACGTCGCCGCCTTCAACTCGAGGGCTGAACAGATAGCTGCCGACGTCACCGGTATCGACTTTCCAGGCTTCTGCAAGCTTGGCCGCAGGCTTGAATTCAACCAGTTCGGCAGGTTTTGCCTTGGCTGAACCGGAGCCGAACCAGCCTCCCACCGTGCTGGTCATCGAATCGACCGTGCTGCATCCCGACAGGGCCAGCGACACGCCGATGACAAGCATGCGCAACCTCACTTGACCGCTCCTCCCATCGCGTCGAGTTTCAGCTCGACGAGCGTGCGGTAGGGGTTGTCCTCCTGCATGTCACTGAATGCTGCCTGATACGCGACACGCGCATCTGCCGGCTTGCCCTGCGCCAGCAGCACGTCGCCCTTCAGGTCGTGGAAGCGGAAGGCAAACGCATCGCTGTGCGAACTGGCCAGGGTTTTCAGCGCAGCGTCGTATTGCTGTTGATCGAGTTGCACCCCGGCCAGCCGCAGGCGCGCAAGATCCTTGACGGCAGGCTCCTTGCTGTTGGCCACTGCCCACTCCAGCTGAGTCTGCGCGCTTTTCAGATCCTTGCTTTCGACATTGTGTTTGGCCAGCAGCAGCGCCGCGCGCGTCGCGTACGCCGTACTCTTGTATTGGTCGATCAGCATCGCGCCGGCTTCGCGCGCACCCTTGGCATCGTTGGCCGCCAGCGACTGGGTCAGTTTTTCGTATACCGTCGCCGCTTCCAGGCTTTGCGTCAACGTGTGATTCTGCCAGTAGCGCCAGCCAGCTACCGCGGAGATGGCCACGGCCAGACCGATCATCACCATATTGCCCCAGCGTTTCCACCAGGCTTTCAGTTCGTCCAGCCGTTCCTGCTCGTCAAGATCATAGGTTGCCATTGCGCCTTACCTTTTATGTTGATGCGTTCTTCAAAAAATTGATTGCCCGCGCCAGGTCGACGCGAGTCTGTTCTGCCGTGCCACGCAGCGGCTTGATCGTCACCTGCTGCGCGACAGCCTCGTCATCGCCGATGATCACCGCGCAGCGCGCCCGGCTGGCATCGGCCTTTTTCATCTGTGACTTGAAGCTGCCGCCGCCGCAGTGCATCACCGTGTCGAGTCCGGCGCTGCGAAGCGCGCCCGCCACCTGCCAGGCAAAACCCTCTGCAGCCTCGCCCGCATGGACGATATACGCGTCCGGCACCGGTGGCGCAAGCGGAGTGCCCGCCACTTCCATCAGCGCAAGCAGCCGCTCGATGCCCATGGCAAAGCCGGCAGCAGGAGCCGGCTTGCCACCCAACTGCTCGATCAGGCCATCGTACCTTCCGCCCGCGCACACTGTGCCCTGCGCGCCGAGCTGATCGGTCACCCACTCGAACACGGTGCGATTGTAGTAGTCGAGCCCGCGCACCAGGCGTGGATTGAACTCGAAAGCGATGCCATTCGTGTCCAGCAGGGCCTTCAATGCCTCAAAATGCACCAGCGCCGCGTCGTCGAGCTCGTCCAGCAATCCGGGCGCCGCGTCATTCAGTGCCTGCATCGCAGGGTTCTTGCTGTCGAGGATACGCAGCGGGTTGCTGTGCAATCGCCGCTTCGAATCCTCGTCGAGCGCATCCTGATGCGCCTCGAAATAGGCGATCAGTTTGGCGCGGTGCCGCTGCCGCGATTCGATATCGCCCAGCGTATTCAGTTGCAAAGTCGGTGCGATGCCAAGCGCGCGCCACAGGTCGGCGCACATCACGATCAGCTCGGCGTCAACATCGGGACCGGCGAAGCCGAGCGCCTCGACCCCCACCTGATGAAACTGCCGATAGCGGCCTTTCTGCGGGCGCTCGTGACGAAACATCGGGCCGGTATACCACAGGCGCTTGCCACCGTCATACAGCAGGTTGTGCTGGATCACCGCGCGGACCGAAGACGCCGTGCCTTCAGGGCGCAAGGTCAATGACTCACCGTTCAGCTCGTCGACAAAGGTGTACATCTCCTTTTCGACGATGTCGGTCACTTCGCCAATGGCGCGCTTGAACAGGCCGGTCTGCTCGAGAATCGGCGTGCGCATTTCGCGGTAGCCATAGCGCCGCAGCCAGTCGCGCACGATGCCCTCGAACGCCTGCCACGTCTCTGCGACATCGGGCAGGCAGTCGTTCATGCCGCGCACGGATTGGATCAGGTTGCTCATAATTTAATCTACAGGGATACGGGTCACGCAGCGCTGTAATGGCTGCGTACATAATCTTCGACGATAGTCTGGAAATCCGCGGCGATCCGGTCGCCCTTCAGCGTCACGGTTTTTTCGCCATCGACATACACCGGCGCCACCGGCACTTCGCCCGTACCGGGCAGCGAGATGCCGATATTGGCATGCTTGGATTCACCCGGGCCGTTGACCACGCAGCCCATTACCGCCACTTGCATCGACTCGACGCCGGGATACTGGCCACGCCAGAGCGGCATCTGGTTGCGCAGATAGGATTCGATATCCTGCGCCAGCTCCTGGAACACGGTCGAGGTGGTGCGGCCGCAACCCGGGCAGGCGGTGACCTGCGGGGTGAAGGCACGCAAACCAAGCGCCTGAAGGATTTCCTGGCCGACCCGGACTTCCTGGGTGCGGTCGCCCCCGGGTTCGGGCGTGAGCGAAATCCGGATCGTATCGCCAATGCCTTCCTGCAGCAGCACGGCCAGCGCAGCGGTCGAGGAGACAATACCCTTGCTGCCCATGCCAGCCTCGGTCAGTCCCAGATGCAAGGGGTAGTCGCACTGGGAGGAGAGATCGCGATATACCGCGATCAGGTCTTGCACCCGGCTCATCTTGCACGACAAGATGATCTGGTTGCCGCCCAAGCCCAGATCTTCGGCTTTTTTGGCGGATTCAAGCGCGGACGCGACCATCGCACGACGCATCACGACTTCGGGATCCTCCGGCTGCGCCAGACGACCGTTTTCGTCCATCATGCGCGCCGCCAACGCCGGATCGAGGCTGCCCCAGTTGACCCCGATTCGCACCGGTTTGTTGTGGCGGCAGGCCACTTCGATCAGGGTAGCAAACTGTTCGTCGCGCTTGTTGCCGCGCCCGAGATTGCCCGGGTTGATGCGCAGCTTGGCCAGGGCCTCGGCACATTCGGGCACCTGAGTCAGCAATTTGTGGCCGTTGAAATGGAAATCGCCGGTCAGCGGCACCCGGCAACCCAACACATCAAGTCGCTCACGGATACGCGGTACCGCAGCGGCAGCTTCCAGCGTGTTGACGGTGATCCGCACGATTTCCGAACCGGCCTCGGCCAGTGCCTGCACCTGCTGCACGGTGGCGGTGATATCGGCGGTATCGGTATTGGTCATCGACTGCACCACGACGGGGGCATCGCCACCGACCAGCACATGGCCGATCCGCACCTGTCGGGTGGAACGACGGAGAATCTGAGTCATCACGCTTCCAGCGGGGATTATTCTTCGAGCGTGAAGCGGGCAACCGTCACGTCGATGAAGGGGTTCAGGTCAATGGGGCGTCCGTTGTAGCTCATGCGCGCCTGCTCTGCATTGCCGATCACCACTTCGAACGGCGGTTGGCCACGGACATCCACGCTGCTGCCAGCGGGGTTGAGTTGACGCAGCAGCATCTGTCCGCTCGCATCCTTGATTTCGGTCCAGGACTCTTCGCCGAACTCCAGGTGCAACAGGCTGTTGAGCGGAGCCGTTTTCGGTTCGGCGGGCTCAGCCTCAACAGGAAGAACTGCTGCAGGTGTTGCATGGAGGGCCGGTTCAGCAGGGATGGCGGGCGCAGCCTGCGGTGTCGTGGCTGGCATGGGGGACGATTGCACAGCCGGCGCAGGGCTGCCCGGGCTGTCGTCCGTGCCGCTGTTGAGCCACAAATACAAGGCCACCGGTATCGCCAGAACCAGCAGCACCCCCAGCAACAGCAAGATCAACCAGGGCGACGTCAGCCAGGCATGTTGCGGGGGCGAGTCGGCAGGGCTGACCACAGGCTTCTCTTCAGGTGCACCTTCCATGCGCACCAGCAACGCCTCGTGGTCAAGTCCAAGCAAGCGTGCGTAGTTTCTGACGAATCCCCGGGCAAATACCGGCTGACCCAGGCTCGCGAAGTCGTCCGCCTCCATCGCCTCGACCTGACGGTGCATCAGGCGCAGGCGCACGGCAACCTCCTCCAGCGTGATGCCCTGCGCTTCGCGGGCTTCACGCAGCACCTGGCCAACCGAGTCGGGCGCACTTTCGGTCATTCGTACTGTCCTGCCATCAGCATTCGTGATTCATTCGAATCGGGGAAATTCTTGCGCAGCTGCAGCCCGTAGGCTGCTTCCTGCGAGCGGTTGCCCAGCTTGCGCTCCAGCCTCACGCCCAGCCACAGGCTTTCCGCTGTCGGTGGTGCCAGTTCGGAATACCGTTCCAGCAGGCGTAGCGCATCCGGCAACCGGTCCTGGCGGAAATTCAGCGCAGCCAGCTTCAATATCGTGTTGGGGTTGTCGGGTTGCAGCTTGAGCGACTTCACCAGATTGGCCTCGGCCAGCATCAGGTCACCGCTTTTCTCGGCGCACAGGCCAGCATTGGTCATGGCCTGTTCGGGTCTCGTATAGAGGGGGTTGTGGAGGGCGGCGCTGAACTGCTCGAGCCCTTCCTGGTAGCGGCCGCGGGTACAGAGGAACCAGCCATAATTGTTATGCGCTTCCGAATCGTTGCGATCCAGTTCGATGGCGCGACGGAAGTTTTCCTCTGCCAGCTTGTCTTCCTCCAGGTCCATGTAGATCAGACCATAGACGTTGTAGGCCGGACCGTAGCGGCTATCGGCAGTGATTGCCTTGCGCAGCTCGTCGAGTGCGATCTTGTACTGCGCACGGGTGTAATAGGCTCCGGCGAGATTCGTGAAGGCACGCGCACGCTGGAGGCTGTCACTATCGGCCTGAACCTTGGCAGCCTTGTTGTCCTGACCGGCGGGTTGGCCCGCGCAACCAGCGAGCAAGGCCGCTCCCAACACGATCCATTTCTTCACGCAGCCTCCTTGTGCAGTCTTTTCATTACACGTCCGCTCTTGTCGGCGACCTTGCCTGCCAACTGGCCGCAGGCCGCATCGATGTCGTCGCCTCGCGTTTTGCGCGTGGTAACGACATGGTCCGCGTCCTGCAGAATCTGGCGAAAAACCCGCAGTGTCTCTGCGCGCGGCTTTTCATAACCGGAATCCGGGAACGGATTGAACGGGATGAGATTGAATTTGCACGGCACGTCGCGCGTCAGTTCGATCAACTGGAGCGCGTGTTCCGGCTGGTCATTCACCCCTGCCAGCATCACGTATTCGAAGGTGATGAAGTCGCGCGGTGCGTACACCAGGTAACGGCGACAGGCCGCCATCAGTTCGGCAAGCGGGTATTTCCGGTTGATCGGCACGATCTGGTCGCGCAAGGCATCGTTGGGCGCATGCAGGCTCACCGCCAGCGCGACCGGACAGCGTTCGGCCAGCCGATCCATCGCCGGCACCAGGCCCGAGGTCGACACCGTCACACGTCGCCGCGACAATCCGTAGGCATGATCGTCGAGCATGATGCCGAGCGCGGTCACCACATTCTCGAAGTTCGCCAGCGGTTCGCCCATGCCCATCATCACCACGTTGGTCACGGGACGTTCGGAGATTTCGCCGGTCGTGCGATTGGGCTCGGCTTTCAGGCCGTGATGCGCCACCCACAACTGGCCAATGATCTCGGCCACGCTGAGGTTGCGATTGAAGCCCTGCCGCCCGGTCGAGCAGAAGGTACATTCCAGCGCACAGCCCACCTGCGAAGACACGCACAGGGTGCCGCGATCTTCTTCCGGGATGAATACGGTTTCAATGCCGTTTCGCCAGGCTTGATCGGAGCTGGAACTGCTGCTGTTGTCAGCGGGGGCGGCTCCGCCGCCGGGGCCGACATCGAACAGCCATTTGCGCGTGCCGTCCGCCGAGGTATGCGCGTAGTTGATCGCTGGCGCCTGCATGACTGCCTGCTGTTGCAACTTCTCGCGCAGGCTTTTGGCGATGTCGGTCATCTGCGCAAAATCCGCCACACCGGCCTGATGCATCCAGTGGAACACCTGGCGGGCGCGAAATGGCTTCTCGCCCAGTTCAGTAAACCAGGCGGTCAGTCCATCGAGATCGAAATCAAGCAGATTTTGCGGCATGCGGCAGCCAGGCTCAGCGACCTGCGTAGACTTCGCTGGCCGGGAAGAAAAAGGCAATCTCGACGGCAGCGGTTTCCGGTGCGTCGGAACCATGCACCGCGTTGGCGTCGATGCTCTCGGCGAAATCGGCGCGGATGGTGCCGGCCTCAGCCTTCTTCGGGTCAGTCGCGCCCATCAAGGCACGGTTCTTGGCAATCGCATCTTCGCCTTCCAGCACCTGCACCACCACCGGGCCTGAAATCATGAACTCGACCAGATCCTTGAAGAACGGGCGGTCCTTGTGCACCGCATAGAAGCCCTCGGCCTCCTGACGCGACAGGTGCTTCATCCTGGAGGCGACCACCTTGAGGCCATTGCTCTCGAAGCGGCTGACAATCTTGCCAATCACGTTCTTGGCGACGGCATCGGGTTTGATGATGGAAAAAGTGCGCTGAACAGCCATGTTGATGCTCCAGATTATTGAGAAAACGATTAAATTCATGATGAAAATCAGCCTTATAGAATAACATGGCGCAGCCGGGTCTGTCTTGCTTCGATGATTGCCAGGCAGAGCCGACGGGTTCGGTTAGAGCCAGCCTGAGCCCCTGCAGGCCTGGTTTTCCTGCCCGGGAATGTCCATCGGACTTCACGCCACGACACGTGGCAGTAAACCCGCATCTCCCGGGGCGGCCTGCGCGTCGATATCCAGCCCGATCCCCGCTGCCCACACAAGTCGCCCGTCACACCACAACAAGGGGAGGCGTTCACGCTGCCAGGGCGGGATGGCGCGTTCCTGCATCAGGTTCTTCAGACTTCGGTGCGGCCCGCCCGCATGCAGGCGCAGGCGTTCCCCCCCCTGCCGCACGCCAAGCGTAACGGTCGCGGATTCCAGCACAGTCCGCTTGAGTCCCGCACCAACAAGCGCATCGAACTGCACGGTCACACCTGAACCCGGCACCACCAGCCGCGTTTCACCATGCCAGCGCACCGGCTCCAACCAGGCCACCTCACGGGATACCAGGTAGATACCACCACGAAAGCGAACCAGATCGACAGCCGCCAGGGTGACACAAACAGCCGCATCTTGCCGCGCTTCGGCGACCTGCCGCAGCGCCTCGTTCAGGCGCCGTGCGCTGGGCATGGACTGCCCTTGCGACGCGATGAAGTGGCGCAAAAGATTTCGCGCACGTGGAAGCGACAACGCATCCAGCGCGGCACAATCGAGCCGATCCCCAGAAATGGCTACGGCCGCATCGAGGCGCGCCAGATCATCGAGCAATCCAGCCGCTTCAGCCTGCAGCGATGCGGCACGTGCGAGGGTGGTGGTGGCGCTGGGAAAGTGCGATTGCAATAGTGGCATCACCTGCTGGCGCAGCGCATTGCGCCGGAAACGGACATCCTGGTTGCTGGCGTCCTCGACCCAGGCAAGCGCGTGCATCAAAGCATGGCCCTGAATGGCTGCACGCGACACGTCCAGCAGCGGACGCAAATGCAAGGCACGCCAGCATGGCGGGCGCTGGAGTTCGGCCATGGCCGCCAGTCCCTTCGGACCGGCGCCGCGCAGCAGTTGCAGCAACAGCGTTTCCGCCTGATCGTCCTGCTGGTGCGCTGTCAGAATGAAATCCGCGTCCAGCCCGGAAAAAACCTGCTGACGCTCCCGGCGCGCCGCCGCTTCGATGCCGGCAGGGTCGGCGTCCGCAATCTGTACGCGATGAATACCCAGTTCGACCGCATGCGTTTCACACAACCGAGCACAGAATCCTGCCCAGTCGTCTGCCTGCGATGACAATCCGTGGTGTACGTGAACCGCGTACAGTTCAAAGGGATACTGTTCGCGCAGCAAGCACAGGGCGTGCAACAGGACGACCGAGTCGATTCCTCCCGACAAGGCAAGTACCAGGCGAGCATGCGGAAGAACGTGGCGCGACAGACTGTCCGCCACGGCGCCGACTACCTGCTTACTTGACAGGCGTTTCCTTGAAGCTGCCATACGCCCGCAAGCGCTGGTAGCGCGCGGCCAGCAAGGCGTCCGTCGATTGCTTGCGTAACTCGGCGAGCGTGTCGGCCAACGCGCGCCGCATCGACAGGAACATGGTGTCCCAGTCACGCTGCGCCCCTCCAAGCGGCTCTTCGACAATGCGGTCGACCAGCCCGTTGGCCTTCAAACGGTCGGCCGTGATGGCCAGCGTTTCCGCAGCGACCGAAGCCTTGTCTGCGCTCTTCCACAGGATAGAGGCACATCCCTCGGGCGAAATCACCGAATAGGTCGAGTACTGCAGGATCAGGGTGCGGTCACCGACACCAATAGCCAGCGCGCCCCCCGAACCGCCCTCGCCCACGATGCTGCATACGACTGGTGTTTTCAGTTCGGCCATCACATACAAATTGCGGGCGATGGCTTCCGACTGGCCGCGTTCCTCGGCACCGATGCCCGGGTAGGCGCCGGGCGTATCGATAAAGGTGAAAATCGGCATCCTGAATTTTTCAGCAAGGCGCATCAGTCGTAGCGCCTTGCGGTAACCCTCGGGACGCGGCATGCCGAAATTGCGGTAGATTTTTTCCTTGGTATCGCGACCCTTCTGATGGCCGATCACCATCACCGGTTCACCGTTGAAGCGCGCCATGCCACCGACGATCGCGGCATCGTCGGCATAAGCGCGATCGCCATGCAACTCTGCAAAATCGGTGAACAGTCCCTGCACATAATCGAGCGTGTACGGTCGCTGCGGATGACGCGCTACCTGGGAGACCTGCCAGGCGTTGAGCTTGGCGTAGATATCCTTGGTCAGCGACTGGCTCTTTTTCTGCAGGCGGCGGATTTCCTCCGAAATGTCCAGCGCGGAGTCGTCCTGCACAAAGCGCAGTTCTTCGATCTTGGCTTCAAGCTCTGCGATCGGCTGCTCGAAGTCGAGGAAGGTGGTTTTCATCAAACAGTCACGGAAACAGGTTAACTGGGGATTCTAGCAGCCCGATACAATCTGCCGCCCGGATCGGCGTGGACGATCAGTGATGGTGATGGCCATGGGCACCATGGGCGTGGCGATGCGACACCTCGTCCGCTGTTGCCGCCCGCACTTCGGCGACCGCGCATTGAAAATGCACCGCCTGTCCGGCATAGGGGTGGTTGCCGTCCACCACCACCTTTTCTTCGGAGATGTCGGTCACGGTGTAGAGCATTTCCTCGCTGCCGTCGACCGGTGAGCCGACGAACTGCATGCCGATTTCAATCTCGGGCGGAAAGGACTCGCGCGGTTCCAGCCGCACCAGTTCTTCGTCGAACTCGCCGAAAGCATCCGCAGGCTGCAGTTTGAGGTCGATGGTGTCGCCCACGATCTTGCCTTCCAGCGCCTGCTCGACCAGCGGGAATATGTTGTCGTACCCGCCATGCAGATAGCTGACCGGTTCGTCGCTTTCTTCCAGCAGCTTGCCGTCCAGGTCATGGACGATATAGGTAATGGTGACGACGGTGTCCTTGCCGATATTCAATTGAGTTCCTTTACCAGTTGAAGCACTTCCTCCGCATGTCCACGGCTGGAAACGCCGTACAGTGCGTGACGGATGATGCCCTTTTTGTCGATGATGAAAGTGGAGCGCACGACGCTCTTGCGCATGACGCCGTCCACCTCCTTGTCCTGCAGCACGTGATAGGCTTGGCACGTGGTCTGCTCCTTGTCGGCCAGGAGCGGCACGCTGATGCCGTGCTTGTCGCGAAACTCGCCATGCTTGATGCAGTCGTCGCGTGACACCCCGACTACCGCAGCACCCAGTTTCGCGAACTGGTTTTCCAGTTCGGAAAACTCGATCGCCTCGATGGTGCATCCTGGCGTGTCATCCCGCACATAGATATACAGCACGAGGATCTTGCCCCGGAACTGCGACAACTCGACGAAATTCATGTCCGCATCCGGATTGGAAAAATCCGGTGCGCGATCCCCAGCTTTCAGCATTTATCGCTCCGCAACGTGTCGTTTTTTGGGCACATTCTAACAGGGCAACTCCGGCCGCATCGCTATAATTATTTTTATGATGAATACCCTACTCGGCGGCTTGAGCCCCACCCGTTTCCTGCGTGATGTCTGGCACAAGCGCCCGCTGCTGATCCGCAATGCCGTGCCCGGCTTCACCGGCCTGCTGTCGGCGGCCGAAATGATGCAGTTGGCAGGTCGCGATGATGTCGAATCGCGCCTGATCCAGGGCAGTGGTACCCATTGGCAACTCGACCACGGCCCGCTCAGGAAAAGCGATTTCAGACGCCTGCCGAAGACCGGGTGGACGCTGCTGGTGCAATCGCTCAATCACGTGCTGCCCGCAGCGGATGACCTGCTGGCGCGCTTCAACTTCATCCCGCATGCCCGGCTCGACGATTTGATGGTCAGCTACGCCGTGCCGGGGGGCAGCGTGGGACCGCATTTCGATTCCTACGACGTTTTCCTGCTGCAGGGACAGGGGCATCGCCGCTGGCAGATCAGCACACAAACCGATCTGGCGCTGCTGGACGACGCGCCTTTGAAAATCCTGCGCCGCTTCGAGGCCGAGGACGAGTGGTTGCTCGGGCCCGGCGACATGCTCTATCTGCCGCCGCATGTCGCGCATTACGGCGTGGCCGAGGACGCCTGCATGACCTATTCGATCGGTTTTCGCGCCCCCACGACCGAGGAGCTGGCGCATGGCTTTCTGATGCACCTGCAGGACACGCTTGCGCTGGATGGACGCTATGCCGACCCCGACCTGCGCCTGCAAACCCATCCCGGCGAGATCGGCCGGGCGATGCTGAGCCAGATCGAAGCCATGATCGCCCACATCAAGTGGAACCGGCGCGACATCGCCGAATTTGCCGGACGCTATCTGTCCGACCCCAAGCCAAACGTATTTTTTGATGCGCCCGATACCCCACTCGGTCGTGCTGCCTTCAGCAAACAGGCGGACAAGTTTGGCGTGGCGCTCGATCCCAAATCACGCCTGCTGTTTGCCGGCGGGCGCTTTTTCATCAACGGCGAGGCCTTCACGCCGGCAGCGGACGAAACCGCGGCCCTGCAGCAATTGGCCGACCAGCGCCGCCTCGCGCCGCCGTTGCCCGACGGTTTGCGCGGGCGCCTGTATAGCTGGTATCAATCCGGATGGCTGGAGGTCGACATCCCATGACTGTCTTTGAAACCCCTACTGAATTTCACGCGGCCTTCGATACGCTGCTTGCCCACACACAGCGCCAGTTGAGGCTGTATGACCATGATCTCGGCCGCTTCGACATCGATCACGCGCCGCGGCACGCCAGCCTGCGAGCGCTGTGCGTGGCGGGAGGCGGGCGCCGCATCGAACTGCTGCTCGACGATATACGCCATGTCGCCCGTGACCACCCGCGCCTGCTGCAACTGGTGCGTGATTTTGGCCATGTCATCGAGATTCGTCAGGCCGACCCCGCCTCCCCGCGCCCCGATCAGGCATTTGTGCTGGCTGATCGCCATGGCGTGATGCTGCGGGCAGACAAGGCAACCGAGCACGGCACGCTGCACCTGGATGCCCCGCACGACGTCATTCCCCTGCAGCAGAGCTTCGAGGCGATGTGGCAGCGTTCGCAGGCCAGTGTGTCAGCGACGACGCTGGGTTTATGAATTCTGCAGCGTGTCCAGCCAGGCCAGCTCGGGCTCACTGAACCCGGCCGCGCGCCGCGCTGCCAGATTGAACGGCGGCTTCAGCGGCGGGGCGTCGTACTCGTCCAGTAGCTGGCGAAACGTCGACTCGGGTTCGAGACCGCGCGCCGTACACAGCCAGCCAAACCAGCGGCTGCCGATGGCGACATGGCCGATTTCGTCGCGCTCGATAATGGAAAGAATCTCGACCATGCGCAGATCATTGGCGGCCTTCAGCTTGTCGACGATAAGCGGCGTGGCATCGAGTCCGCGCGCTTCCAGCACCCGCGGCACCAGGGCCATGCGCACCAGCGGATCGTGTGCCGTTTTCAGCGCCATGTCCCACAGCCCCTTATGCGCCGGGAAATCTCCATAAACATGGCCGAGCGTTGCCAGGTGCGCGTTCAGCAAATCGAAATGCAGGGCTTCTTCATTCGCCACCTGCAGCCAGTCGGCGTAATACCTGACAGGCATGCCGGCAAACCGGTGCGCGGCATCGAGCGCCAGATTGATGGCATTGAACTCGATGTGGGCCAGCGCATGAACAAGCGCCGCACGGCCGGCCACCGTGTCGGCGCGTCGCCGCGGCACCTTTTGCGGCGCGACCAGCGGCGGCCTCTCCGGGCACCCGGGCTGGTCGATGGGCGCACGCGCCACAGCGGCTCCGGGATCCACGCGTCCGGCATGCCAGTCTGTCCATAAGTCATGCACGCAGGCCACCTTTTCCGCCGGCAAGCGGGCATCCAGGCAGGCGGTCAGTCGAGAAGGCAGCGGGTCTAGCGTCGTTCCATCCATCGGATGCCTGCCAGCGCGATAGCGAGGAAAATCAGCAAGGGCAGGAACGACACCACCACAACCGGCCAATCGTTCAGCAGCCCCAGATGGCCGAACAGCCTGCTCAGCAAATGAAAGCCGAGTCCGGCCATAATGCCGAAGAAAATCTTGCTGCTGGTGCCTGCGGCGCGCGGCCCCTGGATCGCAAAAGGCATGGCGATCAGCATCATGATCGGGATGACGAACGGACTGATGAACTTCGACCACATGGCGAGTTCGTAGCGCGTTGCTTTCTGCCGGTTTTCCTTGAGGTGCGACACATAGCGCCAGAGGGTTCGCGCCGACATTTTTTCAGGTGCGACCAGCAGCACGCTCAGGATGTCGGGGGTGAGTACAGACCGCCAGTCCTGGCGATCGCTGTGGGTGGAACGGATGCCGTCTGCACTGAAATGCGTTTCCACCACCTGATGCAGATCCCAAGCCTTGTCACGGCGCCAATCGGCCGACTCGGCGGCACGAATCCAGTCCAGGCGGCCATCGGCATTGAAACCATATATTTCGATGCCGCGCAGGGTGCTGTCAGGCATCACCTCACGCACGTTGATGAAGGTGGTGCCATCCTTGACCCACAGGCCGGAGCGAAACTGTTGCGCCACCACCGAATGGGTGACCGACAACTTGTAACGTTGCGCGGCCTGTTCGGACCACGGCGCGATATATTCCCCCAGAAGCAGCACCAGCAACGATATCAGGACACCGATCGCACTGAGATACCCTGCCACACGCCAAGTGGACAGTCCCGACACCCGCATCACGGCATATTCGGAGTTGACCACCAGGCGGGACAGTGCGAACAACGTACCGATCAGCGCCGCAACCGGCAGAATTTCATACAGGTGACCAGGTATGTTCAGCACCACCACGATAGCCGCCTGTGCCAGGCCATAGTTGTTGCGCCATATACCACCGAGTTCCTGGATGATGTCGAAAAAAGCGAACAGCACCAGCAGTGCCAGCAGCACGAATCCCGACGCCGCCAGCACCTGACCCGACAAATAGCGGGCAAGCAGCCTCATGCGCGTTTCCAGCGTGGAACGTGCAGCCGTGTGCGCAGATAAAACAGAACGTACACGGCAAGCAGCATGATCAGGTGCGAGGACAGCATTCCGGCCCAGGGATTGAGTTTGCCCTGCGCAACCCACGCCTGTGAAAACGACAGCAGGTTGTTGTAGACGAAATACAGCAACAGCGCGACCAGCAAACCATAGGAGCGGCGCGCCCGCGTATTGACGAAACTGAGCGGGATGGCCATGACAGCGAGCACGACCGCCATGAACGGCACCCCCAGCCGCCACAACAATTCGGCGCGCGCCGGCTTCGAGGTGTCATCGATCAACTCGAAAAGAGGCGCCTGGCGGATCCCGGTCTCCTTGCCGCGGACGGCAATGGGGTCGAGCCGCATCCAGTAGCGCTCGAAGTGAACGATGCGGTAATCGAGCTGGCCGGGAATGCCCTCATAGCGCCGGCCTTCCTTGAACACGAGGTAGCGCGAGCCGTCGGGAAGCTCGGTGTAATTGCCTTCCTGTGCAACCACCAGACCCAGTTGGCCGTCGATGCGGGATTGCATGAACACATTTCGCACGATGCCGGTCAGCGGGTTGATCGATTCCACATAGTAGACGCGCTGACCGGCATGGGATTCGATGAACAATCCTGGCGCAATCATGGAACTCTCGCTGCGGCTGCGCAAATCCTGCCGAAACTCGTACTTCTTGGTTTGCGCCCAGGGATTGAGCGTCACCGTCAATAACAGGATGACCAACGCAAACGGGATGGCAAATGTCAGCACCGGCCGTATCCATTGCGTCAGCGACAGGCCGGTGTTGAACCAGATCACCATCTCGCTATCCCGCCACATGCGGGACAAGGGCAGCAACACGCCGGCAAACAGCGCGATCGTCATCAATACCGGCAGGAAAAACAGCAGGGAAAAGCCGAGGAAGGTGAATACCGCCTCGTTGGGAAGTTCGCCACGAGCCACATCTCCCAGCAGTCGAATGAACAGCACGACCAAGGCGATCGCGATCAGCACCGTCAGCATGGCGCCCGTAGTGAGCGCCATTTCGCGTGTCAGTGCGCGCCGATAAAGCATGAGGAAATGTTGTGATCGTCTGGTCGGCGAACGGACTTTTGACATTCCGTCACACCCGCGCCAATAATCGCTCCATCGGCAGCACCGATCATTGACTTATCGGCAAATTGTATTTTTCTGAGCACAGACATGGAAAACAAGGAAATCGAACTCGAATTTAGCATAAAAAGCGGTGCGCCCGAAAAGCAGCGCTCTGCCTGCGTAACCGTCGGCGTTTTTGAAAGCCGCAAGCTGTCCGGCCCTGCTATCGACATCGATCGAGCGAGCGACGGCTATCTTTCCGAGATCCTGCGCGGCGGCGACATGGAGGGTAAGGCCGGCAGCACGCTGTTGCTGCACAAGGTGCCCAACATCCTGGCGGATCGCGTCCTGCTGGTCGGTCTCGGCAAAGAGCGCGACTTCCACGAAAAAGCCTACCGTGATGCCATCGCCTGTGCGGTCAAGACGCTGCGTGACACCGGTTCGATGGAAGCCGTCCTCACCCTCAGCGAGATTCCTGTCAGAAAACGCGATGTCACCTGGAATATCGAGCAGGCGGTGATCGTCGCCCACGATGCGCTGTATCGCTTCGACCACATGAAGAGCAAGCCGAGCGAGGCGCGCCGCCCGCTCAAGCGCATGATTTTTGCGGTGTCGCGACGCGGCGAGTTGAAATACGGCGAGACCGGCCTTGCGCGAGGCCTGGCCATCGCCCGCGGCATCCATCTCGCCAAGGACCTCGGCAACACGCCGTCCAACATCTGCACCCCGGATTACCTGGCCGGCGAGGCGAAGAAGGTGGCGAAGGCGCATGGTTTCGGTTGCGAGGTCCTCGATCACGCTGCCTGCGAAAAACTCGGCATGGGATCCTTCCTCTCGGTCGGCAAGGGCAGCGACAAGCCGTCGCGCTTCATCGTGCTGAAGCACGAAGGCGGTGCGAAAGGAGCCAAACCCGTGGTACTGGTCGGCAAGGCGGTCACCTTCGATGCCGGCGGCATTTCCCTCAAGCCGCCCGCCGAAATGGACGAGATGAACTACGACATGAGCGGCGGCGGTGCGGTCATCGGCGCCTTCCGCGCCATCGGCGAACTGGGGCTGCCGCTCAACGTGATCGGCCTCATCCCGGCGTGCGAGAACATGCCCGACGCCAGCGCCAACAAGCCGGGCGACATCGTCACCTCGATGTCCGGCCAGACCATCGAAATCCTCAACACCGATGCCGAAGGCCGCTTGATCCTATGCGACGCGCTGACCTACGCCGAGCGCTTCGAACCCGATGTGGTGATCGACCTCGCCACCCTGACCGGCGCCTGCGTGATTGCGCTCGGTGCCCACCCCAGCGCGCTCTACAGCAACCACGACCCGCTGGCGCGCGAAATCGAACACGCCGCCGATCATGCCTGGGATCGGGTATGGCGGATGCCGCTGTGGGACGACTATCAGGATCAGCTGAAAAGCAGCCTCGCCGACATGGCCAACATCGGCGGACGCCCGGCCGGCTCGATCACCGCCGCCTGTTTCCTGTGGCGCTTCGCCAAGAAATACCACTGGGCGCACCTCGACATCGCCGGCACCGCATGGATCGGGGGACGCGAGAAAAAAGGCTCGACCGGGCGCCCGGTCTCGCTGCTGGTGCATTTCCTGCTGAACCGCGCTGTGAGAGGCTGATTCGGCAGCAATCATGCCTCGCGTTGAGACCCGAACCGGCTGGAGGCGCTGAATGACCGAGATCCTGTTCTATACCTTTGCCGACAACCCGCTCGACGTCGCCCGCCGCGTTGCCGCCAAGGCGTATGGCCAGGGCATGCAGGTGATGATCTACGCGCCGGAAGCGGCGACGGCCGACGCCATCGACCGTCTGTTATGGACTACGCCAGCGCTGGGCTTCGTGCCGCACTGCCGCGACAGCGACGCGCAGGCTGATGAAACACCGGTACTGATCGGCGCCAACCCCGATGCCCTGGGCAGCGCCGACGTCATGATCAACCTGCACTGTGAGCAGCCGCCTGCCTTCGCTCGCTTCGAACGTCTGGTCGAGATCGTTGGCCCGGACGACCTTGGACGCGAGCAAGGCCGCGAACGCTACCGTTTTTATCAGGCCCGCGGCTACGCCCTGATGACGCACGACCTGCGTCAACCCGCCGGATAGGAGGACACGATGAGCGACAGCCCGTTGTTGAGCAAGATGGATGCGCTGCTGAAAAAGCATCGTGGCGGGACCGAAGGCGTCCCCGAAGCGCCCGCCCCCCAGGCAGGCTTGGCTGAACGCAGCGCCCCGCCCGATGCCTGGCTGCCGGTGCTGACCCAGGTGATCGAACGCGGCACGCCTCCCGACCTGCCCGTGCCTGCGGCTGCAATGCCTGCGCCCGCTGTCCCTGCGGCCGCGCCTGCCGCCGCCCCGCCCCCGGCTGCCGAGTTGGCAGTCCCCGAGACGGCCGCCCCCACCCCTGTCGTCAGCGACACCCTTGCCGAACAGCTGATGAGCGAACTGGCGCCGCGCTTGTCCGAAGTGATGGAAAAGCAGGTCGCCGCCGAATTGCGCAAGAATCTCGACCAGACCGTGTCCAGCCTGCTCAGCCAACTAGACGTCAACGTGCGCGAGATCGTGCGCGACGCCGTCGCCGAAAAACTCAAGCAGCCGCGCGATCCCTCGGCCTGAGGCCGATTTTCGACTGCATTTTGTGACACATCCCTGATTTTCTGGACGTGCCCAGGGGGTTTATTGGGACTTGCCCCGGGTTTTTGGGACTTGTCCCAGGTTTTTTTTGGGATAATCCCCGCTTTGCCCGCACGCCATGGAACTCGCCAAATCCTTCGAACCGGCCGATATCGAGAAGCGCTGGTACGCCCAGTGGGAAAGCGCCGGCCACTTCAAGGCCGGCGCATACGACTCCACACGGGCTTCTACCCTGAAGGGCACAAGAGCCCGTAGTGGATCGGAGTCTCCTTGCGGGGACACGCCCGACGCTGCCGCCTACTGCATCATGCTGCCGCCGCCCAACGTCACCGGCACCTTGCACATGGGACATGCCTTCCAACACACGCTGATGGACGCCCTCACCCGCTATCACCGCATGGCGGGCGACAACACGCTGTGGCAGCCGGGCACCGACCACGCCGGCATCGCCACCCAGATCGTGGTGGAACGCCAGCTCGACGCGCAGGGCGTCTCCCGCCACGACCTCGGCCGCGATAAATTCCTCGAAAAGGTGTGGGACTGGAAGGACCATTCCGGCTCGACCATCACCCGCCAGATGCGCCGTCTCGGCACCAGCCCCGACTGGAGCCGCGAGCGCTTCACCATGGACGATGGCCTGTCGAAAGCCGTCACCGAGGTGTTCGTGCGGCTCTACCGTGAAGGACTGATCTATCGCGGCAAACGGCTGGTGAACTGGGATCCGGTGCTGCAGACCGCGGTGTCCGACCTCGAGGTCGTCAGCACCGAGGAAGACGGCTTCATCTGGGAAATCCATTACCCGCTGGAGGATGGCACCGGCCACCTGACCGTCGCCACCACCCGCCCGGAAACCCTGCTCGGCGACACCGCCGTCGCCGTGCACCCGGAGGACGAACGCTACCGCCACCTGATCGGCAAGAGCGTGCGCCTGCCGATCGCCGAGCGCAGCATTCCCGTCATCGCCGACGAATATGTCGACCGCGAGTTCGGCACCGGCGTGGTCAAGATCACCCCGGCGCACGACTTCAACGACTGGCAGGTGGGGCAGCGCCACAAGCTGGTGGCGATCAGCGTGTTGACGCTCGACGCCAGAATGAATGAGCTGTGCCCGACCGAATACCAGGGTCTGGATCGTTACGAGGCGCGGCAGAAGCTGCTCGACGCGCTGCAGGCGCAAGGCCTGCTGGTGTCGGCCAAGCCGCACAAGCTGATGATCCCGCGCGGCGACCGCACCCACGCGGCGATCGAGCCGATGCTCACCGACCAGTGGTTCATGAGCATGGAAGGCCTGGCCAGGCAAGGCCTCGCCGCGGTCGATTCGGGCGAATTGAAGTTCGTGCCGGAGAACTGGACCACCACCTACCGCCAGTGGCTGGAGAACATACAGGACTGGTGCGTCTCGCGCCAATTGTGGTGGGGCCATCGCATCCCGGCGTGGTACGACGCCGACGGTAATTTCTACGTCGCCTACTCCGAGGAGGAGGCCCGCAAGCAGGCGGGCGGGCGCGAGCTGACGCAGGACAATGACGTGCTCGACACCTGGTTTTCGAGCGCGCTGTGGCCGTTTTCCACCCTCGGCTGGCCCGAGCAAACGCCCGAACTCCAACGCTACCTACCGACCTCGGTGCTGGTCACCGGCTTCGACATCATCTTCTTCTGGGTCGCACGCATGGTGATGATGTCGCTGCACTTCACCGGCAAGGTGCCGTTCCGCGAGGTCTATGTCACCGGCCTGGTGCGCGACTCCGAAGGCCAGAAAATGAGCAAGTCGAAGGGCAACGTGCTCGACCCGATCGACCTCATCGACGGCATCGCGGTGGATGACCTGGTCGCCAAGCGTACCCAGGGCCTGATGAACCCGAAGCAGGCCGCCGGCATCGAGAAGCGCACCCGCAAGGAATTCCCGGATGGCATCGCACCCTACGGAACGGATGCATTGAGGTTTACCTTCGCCAGCCTTGCCACGCACGGCCGCGACATCAAGTTCGACCTGCAGCGCGCAGAAGGCTATCGCAATTTCTGCAACAAGCTGTGGAACGCCACCCGCTTTGCGCTGATGAACCTGGAAGGCCACGACTGCGGGCTGGACGCCGGCCAGTCGATGGACTTTTCGGATGCCGATCGCTGGATTGCCAACCGCCTGCAGCAGGCCGTTACCGAAGTGCACGAGGCGTTCGCCGCGTATCGCTTCGACCAGGCCGCGCGTGCTGTCTATGAGTTCGTGTGGGACGAATACTGCGACTGGTACCTGGAACTCGCCAAGGTGCAATTGAACAACGGCACGCCCGAGCAGCAGCGCGCCACCCGCCGGACCCTCGCCACGGTGCTCGAAGCCACGCTGCGTCTTGCCCACCCCATCATTCCGTTCATCACCGAGGAACTGTGGCAGAAGGTGGCGCCGCTTGCCGGGGTGTCGGGCGACAGCATCATGCTGGCGGCCTACCCGCAGCCGGATCCATCCCAAAACCACCCCGACAGCGTCGCACGCATCCAGATGCTGAAGGAACTGGTCAACGCCTGCCGCACCCTGCGCGGCGAGATGAGCCTGTCGCCAGCGCAGCGTGTGCCGTTGGTGATCGAGGGCGATGCCGCGGTGATCGGGGCGCTGGCACCCTACATCAGCGCGCTCGGGAAATTGAGTGAAGTCAGCGCCGTTCCCGCGCTTGCCGATGCCGACGCCCCAGTCGCCCTGGTCGGCGACATGCGGTTGATGTTGGTGGTGGAAATTGACAAGGACGAGGAACGTGCCCGGCTGGCCAAGGAAATCGCCCGCGTCCAGGGCGAGATCGCCAAGGCACGGGGCAAGCTGGCCAACCCCAGTTTCGTCGACAAGGCCCCCGCCACGGTCGTGCAGCAGGAGCAGGCCCGTGTGGCCGACTTCACGGCCATGCTGGCCAAACTGGAAGCGCAGCACGCACGGCTCGGCTGACGGCCCGCAGACTCCAATAAAAAAGCGCGGCAAACCCGCGCTTTTTTGTCGCCGTCGGCTTGCTGCCTACTTGCCGCCCGCCACTGCCTTCAGTGTCTTGCGAATGTCATCCGGCACGTACACGATGCGCATGAAACTGCCCATGCTCAGATCCGGGAATGCAAGCGCCAGACGATAGCGCCCATATAACGCATAGACCTTGCCGTCTACCACAAAAATCTCGTAGGGCAAGCCGGCGACCCGGTCCTGCACACCGATTTTGCCGATGATCACGGCATCGCCGTTTTCCTTTTTGTTCATCGCGACGCCGAATACGGCCAGTTTGCTTTCCGGCAACACCAGTTCATATGCTTGGCTTGTGTTGGAAATCCCCTTGCCAAGGTTCTCCTGCACCGTTCTCACTGCAGCGTCGAAACTGGCATGGGTGGCCAGCAGGTTCTTCTCGTCATCGATACGCTCCATGCCGAGGATGTAGCGGTATTCCGGCAGGTCGGCAGCAGACTCGTTTCCTCCGAAACCCGGGCCGGCCCCCAGCGCCTTCGCCAGCCGCGACTGCACCGAACTGACCGCCGGTGCCGCCTGTGCGAAGTGTTGCCCGAGGAACGCGCGGTTCCAGTAATCCGGATTTGCATAGGTCACCACGCCATCGGTCGTAAAGCCCACCCGTATCGGCGCGGCCACGATGGCCGCCCCCCCGAATGAGCGAATCTTGTCCAGCATCCCGGCATCCGTGGCCACAACCACCCCGTGCGTCGGAAAATATTTGGGGGTGTAAAGTCCCAGTACCTGGAAACCCGCTGTCGTGAGTTTCTTCTCTATCTCCGCCGACACTGCGGAAAGCTTGCCCGCCTGCACCCGGTCACCCGGGATATAGGGAGAAATCGCCCAGGCTGAAAGGGTGGACACGCCCAGCAGGCATGCCAACAAAATGCGTTGCAACATAATCAATTCCTATCGACATAAAAAAGCCGGGGACACAAGACCCCGGCTCGATTGGTTCAGCTTGAGCGCTGAAAATTACATCTTCCAGCTGTACTGGACACCCAGTGAATCCTGGTGCATTTTGATATTGTCGGTTCCACCAAAGAAATAGGAGGGACCTGACACGTCATTCTCAAACGCATGCATGTAGGCAACGGTCACTTCGTTGCCGGACTCTACGGTATAGGTGAAGCCCAGCGTGAGATGGTCGGTAATGACCGCCGGTGCGATCGTATTGAACTCGACATCACGCGAAGAAATGGGATTGTCGCCGTGGTTCCAGCCGGCACGCAGAAGCCATTGTTCATTGTACTTGTATTCAGCGCCCAGTTTCCAGACATTGATATCCGACCAGCCGAAGCCGGCTCCCCCTGATTCCCCAAGACATCCAGGGCCTATGGCATTAGGCATGTTGAAGGGGTTGCAGGACATGAAATTGGTGCTTGGATTACCTACAGAATTGACACTGCTGTAGTTGATGCGCTGGTAATCCAGCGCCAGCTTGATTTGGGGCGTTGCCTGCCAGGCCACGCCCAAGTTGTAGTTTTCAGGAATATCGAAGTCACCCTGCTCGGCGAACAGACCGGAGTACTTGCTGAACTCCTGGAAATCCATCTTGGTGGCATAGGCGGCGCCGATGGTCACGGTCGGGGTGATCTGACCCATGTAACCAAACCGGAATCCCCAGCCCCAAGCGTCATCGTAGCCGTTATTGGTCACGTTTGCGCGATCGGAGGAGATCGATGCAAATGCATTCAGACCTTCAGCCTTGAAGCGCTGATAGCCGATCAAGGGCGTGATGCCGATGGAGTTCTTTTCATTGATCTTGTAGGCCGCGGTCGGCGCGATGATCAACTGCATCAGATCCACACCCAGATTGCCCTGTCCGCACAACAAGTTGGTTCCCGGGCCGCAATTGGTCGTGGTGGACGGGTAATCGGTATTCATGCCGCCGTTGCCGTACACCGCCACGCCCAATGCCAGATTGGGTTTGACCATCTTGTTGTAACCAAACTCAGGGATGAAGAAGTTGTTTGAATCGCTGTCGGACGAACCATTCATGGGAGGGAGCCCGAATCCCGGGTTGCCGGTACTATCCGAGCGGCTCATCTCGCGAATCGGGCTGAACCAGTCGATGCCCAGGTCGATGCGGTCACCTGAAAACGCCGCCGCAGCAGGGTTGTTGGCGCCGGCAAAGGCGTCATCATGGGTGGCGGTTGCTGCGCCGGCCCGGCCCTTGGCCTTCAGGCCGTTGCCATGTGCAAAATATCCGTTGGTGGCATAGGCGCTGCCAGCCAGACCAGCCAGTGCCATGAATGCGAATACGCGCGTGAATTTCATTGTCTTCTCCCGATGGAATAGTCGTTACTGATAAGCTTGTTTAATAGCCTGCCCCGAAGGCTACGTGAGCGCTCCCAGCGTGACAAGTTGTCCAGCCGAATTGCCCAGGTATTCGTGAGCAGATGTGGTACAAAAGACACACAATAAAAAAGAGCCGAATCAGATTCGGCTCTTTCCATTGAACTGCACCCCTGCTTCTGAATGCCTTCTTACGTCACTGCATTAGATAAACAGACAGATATCCGTTTCGCCAGCGAATTCGAAGAAGGTGGCGGCGCCGCCGTATTCGAGGCCATCGATGAAGTCGGAATGCTCGAAGCCGAACAACTCAACCGTCATCTGGCAAGCAATGAACTTGACCTCGGCTTCCTGGCACAGTTCGCGCAGGTCCGGGATGGTGGCCACGCCGTTGTTGGCAATGGTCTGCTTCATCAGGGCAGTCGCCACGTTCTCGTAGCCGGGGATCAACGACTGGATGGCGTTGGGCATGTTCCAGTTGATGCTCTTGAACCACTTGGGGCCAAAGGGCATTTTCATCGGCATGCCGGGATTGCCCAGCGGGCTGACTTTCAGGACTGACAGGTCCTTGCGGACGAGTTGCAGACCATAGAAGGTAAAGAAAATCTGGGTTTCATAACCCAGCGCGGCCGCCGTCGAGGCCAGAATGAACGGGGGATAAGCCCAGTCCAGGGTGCCCTTGGTGGCAATAATGGCCATTTTTTTAGTATCCATTGTCTGTCTCTCCTGTTCCTGTTGGAAAAAAACAGCGCCGTGTGTTCGTTGGAACAGACGGCGCTGGATTAGGTTTCTGGTTTACTTCTTCTTCATGAAGAAGGTGAACTCACCACCCGCCTCGGCGGTGGACAGCAGTTCGTTGCCGGTCTGCTTGGCGAAGGCGGCAAAGTCCTTGACCGAACCCGGGTCGGTGGACAGGATTTTCAGTACCTGGCCGCTGGCAACTTCACCCAGGGCCTTTTTGGCGCGCAGGATGGGCAGAGGACAATTCAGACCACGTGCATCAAGTTCTTTATCAAAATTCATGGAGTTCTCCTTACATTAAATCGGCATGTACTAAAAAACGCTGCGGTACCTTAAACCAGAAGTTCCCCTATTGCAATCAAAATTGATGCTGAAACGGGAAAATCCACGGGGACCTTGAAATGACCGCCGGCCGCGCTGTTTAACGCGGCCGGCAGAGAGTATTGCCCGAGCGCGCCCAGGCCATGATGCCGCCGGCCAGGTTGTGCATGTTGCCAAAGCCCTTGGAAGCCATGAACGCGCACGCCTGGGCCGAACGCGCACCGGAACGGCAGTAGATCACCACGGGTTTGTCCTGCGGGATGTCGGATGCGCGCAGGGGCAGCAAGTGCAGCGGGATATGGATGGCGCCATCGATTACGCCCTGCGCCACCTCGGCTTCGGTACGCACATCGATCAGGTGCGCCCCCTTGGCAGCGAGTTCCTCGACATAGGCTGGATCGACTTCCTTGAAACCTGACAAACCAAACATAGGCGCCACACTCCTGGAATAAGGAAATTAGAGCCTGCTAATATACCCCAAAGCGCGGCCTAGGCCAAGCATGCCCCTCACCGCCATAGGGGAACGGCTCAGCAGCGCTGGGCGCCGTGATACAGGTTGACGACGTGGCGGGCTTCGGCAAAAAACAGCCAGCGTTCGACCGCGGCGCCTGCAAGGCCGGCAAGGGCCGCGACGATCGCAGCCAGCGGCCCGCCCTGCTGGTTGAACACCCACACCAGCATCAGGCCGGGCAACGCAAAGCCCAGAACGAACACGACGACCTTGAGCAAGCCGGCTTTCTGGCGTGCGATCTGGAAGCCGAATTCCTGAGTCAGGAAGGTACCATGGGTGTGGCCGGTATCCAGCAGTTTGACCTTGGCGCGGGTTAATCCGGTTGCCGTGTTGATGGTGGGGGTAAGGCCGGGGCTGCGAATCCAGAAATAGTAGATGGCCTTCAAAACGGCCGCGATCGAGACGATCAGCGCCGACATCGCAAGATAAGGTGTGGTATCCAGGTCCGCCACGACCGCGCCCAGCAGCAGCAACAGGCTGCCGCTGGCGTAGCCCAGCGCCAGATAGTTGGCGGGGACCAGCGGCGTGTTCCACTGCCGGATCGTTTTCAGGCAGGCGTAGATCATGCCGGTGGAGAACACCGTGATCCAGGCGAGCACGGCGGTCAGGAAACCGCTGACGACGCGCAGCCATTGCGGCGCGTCGAGCATGATGCTGCCGAGGTAGATCAGGGCCAGTGGCATGAACACGACGGCGAACACGCCTTCACGCGACAGCCAGGAAGTACGGAAGCGGCTGAAGGCGCGCCAGGCGTTTTTCGGGTTGGCCAGATGGAAGGTGGACGACAGCAGGCCGAATACCACCAGCCCCATCGCCATGAGGCCGCCGACGACGAGCTGATCCTGGTTGAACCCCCCGCCGAGCTTGAAAACGTCGGCCAGGAACAGCAGCGAGAACAGGCCGAAGCCGGCACCCGACGCCACGGTGAAAAAAATGACTGAAAATGCTGGATGCATATTGATTCCTTAATTAATTCAGCATCCAGCATTTCGGCGAAGACTAATCTTTTGGTTATGTCGAAACCAAAATGCTGGGTGCATGTTGAATTCCTAATGCGAATTGAAGGCCGCGCGGATCAGCGGCGTACCAGCCGGTTGGCAAACTGCTTGATGCTTTCCTTGAGGCCGCCCTTGGGCTTGGCGTCGATCGGGATCACCGGCTTGCGTCGCGACGGCAGGTACTGGTTGGTCGGGTTGTAGTTGAGCTCGGGCATCAAGGGGTAGCCGCCACGCTCGCGTACGGTGCGCGACACCGCCGAATCGGGATCGTCGAAATCGCCAAACATGCGGGCGTGCGCCGGGCAAGTCAGCACACACGAGGGCTGACGCTCCTCGACCGGCAGGTCCTGATCGTAGATGCGGTCCACGCACAGGGTGCATTTCTTCATGGTGCCGCTGGAACGGTCGAGTTCGCGCGCGCCGTATGGGCAGGCCCACGAGCAGTAGTTGCAGCCCATGCACTTGTCCTGGTCGATCAGCACGATGCCGTCCTCGGCCCGCTTGTACGAGGCACCGGTCGGGCACACGGTAACGCAGTCGGCGTCCTCGCAGTGCATGCACGACATCGGGAAGTTGACCGTCTTGTTGTTTGGATACTCGTCCATTTCGTAATGGCGGATCCGGTTGAACCATACGCCAGAAGGCTCGGCGCCGTAGGGCTGGTAGTCGGACAGCGGTCCGATGGTGCCGGAGGCGTTCCATTCCTTGCAGGCGATGGCGCAGGCATGACAGCCCACGCATACGTCGAGGTCGATGACCAGTCCAAGTCTCATAGCTTTGCTCGCTCTATTTTTCCGGGTGCCGCTCAGTTTTTCTCGTGGCTGCGAGCGTCGTAACGCAGCACGTCCGGGCGCTCGTACGCGTCGCCCGGCAGTTTTTTCAGTGCGTCGAATTGCGGCCACGATCCGGTTTCGCCCGGCGCCGCTTTCCATATTTTCACGCGCAGATCGAACCACGCTGCCTGGCCCGTCACCGGGTCGGAGTTGGTGAGGCGGCGCTCACCGAGCTTCTCGGGGAGCAGTTCCGAAATTAGATGGTTGAGCAGGAAGCCACGGGTCGCCTCGGAGGCGTCGTCCTTCAGGCCCCAGGCGCCCTTCTGCTTGCCGATGGCGTTCCAGGTCCAGATGGTGTCATCCTGCGTGCCTTCCATGGTCTTGACCTGGCAGCGGATCTTGCCGTTGTGCGACGCGACCCAGATCCAGTCGAAGTCCTTGATCCCCATTTCGGCCGCCTTGCGGGCGTTCATGTACATGTAGTTCTGCGCCATCAGCTGGCGCAGCCACACGTTCTGCGAGTCCCACGAGTGATACATGAACATGGGACGCTGGGTCAGCGCGAAGAAAGGATATTCGTCCTTGTCGACGCGCTGCTGCTCGAGCGGCTCGTACCACATCGGCAGCGGGTCGAAGTACTTGACCAGGCGTTCACGGTCGACCTGATTCTTGGGCTGCGGGCCGTCGTACAGGCCCTGCCCGGCGAGACGGAATTTCTGTAGCGGCTCAGAATAGAACTGCATGATGATGGGCTCGGCCTTGCCGATGAAGCCCACATCCGCCGCCACATCGAGATAATCCTTGTTGGCGTAGCGCATGTATTTCTGATTGTCAGGCCAGTGGTGCGCGAAGAAGCTCTGGTTCTCGATGTACCTTTCCCACTGATTGGGATTGGGCTCGCCTTTCAGCGATTTGCTGCCATCCTTGCCACGCCATCCGGCGAGAAAGCCGATACCCGGCGAACGCTCGAAGTTGACGATGAAATCCTGATAGCCGCTGAACTTGCGACTGCCGTCGGGCCGGGTGAACGCCGGGAATTTCAGACGTCCTGCAAGCTCGACCATGACTTCCTGCCACGGCCGCACATCGCGGTTCGGGGCAACGAGCGGGTAGCGAATCGCGTCGGCTGCGGCATCCGGTTCTGAAATCGGGCGGTCAAGCAACGAAATGGTGTCGTGCCGCTCGAGATAGGTGGTGTCCGGCAGGATCAGGTCGGCAAAATTGGTCATCTCCGAATGGAAAGCGTCGATCACCACCAGGAACGGAATCTTGTACTCGCCGAAGTTATCCGGGTCCTTGGCGCGCAGCATGTCCTGGATGTTCGCCGTGTTCATGGTCGAGTTCCACGCCATGTTGGACATGAACAGGATCAGCGTGTCGAGCGCATACGGATCGTGGTTGGTCGCGTTGGTGATGACCATGTGCATGAGGCCGTGCGAGGCGATCGGCACTTCCCACGAATACGCCTTGTCGATGCGCAGCGGGTTGCCGAATTCGTCGATCACCAGGTCTTCCGGACGCGTCGGGAAGCCGAGCGGCGGACGCGACAGCGGCGTGTTCGGTGCATTGATGACGTCGATGTTGTTTTCCGGCAATTGGTGCGGCGGGATCGGCTTCGGATACGGCGCACGTGCGCGGAAGTTTCCTGGAGCATCGAGCGCCCCCAGCAGCATCTGGATCATGTGGATCGCGCGGCAGGAATGGAAGCCGTTGGAATGCGCCGCGATGCCACGCATCGCATACATCGCCACCGGGCGGCCCACGACCTTGTCATGCTTGCGGCCCCACACGTCGGTCCACGCGATGGGCAGTTCGACCGTTTCCTTGAACGCAACGTGCGCCATTTCCAGCGCAATGCGCTCGATAGTTTCGGCCGGCAGGCCGCATTCCAGCGCGACGTTTTCCGGCGCGTAGCGGTCGTCGAGATAACGTTCGACCATCAGCGACATCACGGTTTTGACGCGGCGGCCATCGGGCGCCACGAATTCGCCGAACAGCGCCGGGGCGATGTCGCCGTCGATACCGTTCCTGAATGCTTCCTTCTCGATATCCCAGATCAGAGGATGGTTGTTTTCGTCGCGCAAAAACAGGCCGTTTCCCTGCTTCCCCGATGCCTGCACTACCAGCCAGGAAGCATTGGTGTAGCGCACCAGGAATTCGTAGTCGAACTGCTCGTTCTTCAGCAGAACATGCACCATCGACATGGCGAGCAAGCCGTCCATGCCCGGTTTGATCGGCAGCCACTCGTCGGCGATCGCCGAGTAGCCGGTGCGCACCGGGTTGACGGTGACGAACTTGCCGCCCTTGCGCTTGAGTTTTTCCAGGCCGATTTTGATCGGGTTCGACGAGTGGTCTTCCGCCACCCCCCACATCAGGAAATACTTGGCGTAGTCCCAGTCCGGCGCGCCGAATTCCCAGAACGAGAAGCCGATGGAATACAGCCCCGCCGCCGCCATGTTGACCGAACAGAAGCCACCGTGTGCGGCCCAGTTCGGGGTGCCGAACTGCTGCGCCCACAATCCCGTCAGCGCCTGCATCTGGTCACGGCCGGTAAAGTAGGCCAGTTTCGATGGGTCGGTCGCGCGGATTTCTTCCAGGCGGTCGGTCAGCACGTCGAGCGCCTGCTCCCAGGACACCGGCTCGTAGATGCCCTCGCCGCGCTCGGTGCCAGGCTTGCGCATCAAGGGTTGCGTCAGCTTGGCGGTGGAATACTGCTTCATGATCCCGGCCGAGCCCTTGGCGCACAATACGCCCTGGTTGGTCGGATGGTTGCGGTTGCCCTGGATGAAGCGGACCTTGTCGTCCTCCAGCGTCACCTTGATGCCGCAGCGGCAGGCACACATGTAGCACGTGGTGTACTTGATTACCTGCGCGTCGTGATTTTCAAGTTTGATCTTGGCGTTCATGCGGTCTCTAGGCTCAAAAACATCCCCTACGACTCCGCAGTCGCGTCCTTATCTACCCGGAAATACTCACGGTAACTGCTGGAAACAGGGTCAGCGCATTTGCGCCGAAACCTGCGGGGACGGTATATATCAATAATTTCGAATATACCGTTATTTTGCACTTCAAGCGCCGGGGATGGCAAGCAAAATGACCGCTAGTCCAAACAGACTAGCCGATGTAATGCCTTGTTTTATTAAGGGGTAAAACGCAAGGATGCCCCTTGCCTATTTCGCCTGCGCTGGAAATTCGGCCAGCATCGTCTCGATCACCTGCAACGCCTCGCCTTCGTCCCATTCGGTCGGGCCGGTGTACACATACCGCACCCGCCCATCGGCGTCGAGCAGGAACGAAGTGGGCAGCGCGAAGACCTTCCAGCGGCGCGTATTGCTGCCATCCGGATCGAGCAGGATCGGAAAGCCCAGCTTCATTTTCGACAGATAGGCATTCACCTCCGCCGCCGTTTCGGCGCTGTCCAGCGCGACGATTTCGAGTGGGCGGCCTGCCATCTTCAGACGCAGGCGTTCCATCGACGGCATTTCGCGCAAACAAGGCGGACACCACGACGCCCAGAAGTTGAGCAGCACTACCTTGCCCCGATAGTCGGCCAGGGTTTTCGGCGCCCCGTTCAAATCCTGCGCCTCCAAAGCAGGTGCCGGGGTGCTCGCGCGCGCCTCGAACCCGGCGGCATAACCGCTGGCATTGAAGAACAGGCCCATTGCCAACGCCGCAAGCAATCGTTTCATTTGCATCCCCCGCTATTCAGTTCCTTGATAAACATTGCATCCATGCGCTGGCTCTCGGCCACTTCGAATTCGGTCGGGGTCTCGCGCGCCCAGTAGCCTTCGCGCAGGTTCTCCAGGATTTCGTAGGCGACGCTTGCGCCGAATTGCGCCATATGGTCCATCAAACCGGGCAACCACGGGGTGGCCGCCGAACGGCGCGGCTGCAGCACCTTCACGTGCAAACCGGACAGGGATCCCAGATTCAGATAGTCCGGTTCGGCCAGAGGCTCCGCTACCGTATACAGGTTCGGATACATCAGCAGCAGGCACAACCGGTCGCGCTGCGCCGGCTCGAGTTGGGCTGCCGCGCGCAGCACCGGGGCTGCGGCACGCGCCACAGCATAAACCGTCACTCGCTTGCCGCTGGCCTCCGCGGCTCGCAGCCAATCCATCAGATCCTGTTGAGGCACCTGATCCATGCTGCTGGACAGTTGCGGCAGGAAATAGGCGTTGACGAGATCGAGCGACCAGACTTCCACGCCCTGCCTGGCCAGTTTCTCGGCAGCCTGCACTTCGGGCTCGGCGCGCCCCCGCTCGGAGGTCACCCACAGCAGCAATTGATCGCCCTGGGCCGGGAATGTCTGATAGTCCGGCAAGCCGGCCCGTACGCCGAACGCGCACGCCCACAGGCCCAACAGCAGAAATCTGAAAAACAGCATCGAATGCCTCCTGGCCAAATACCCGTCCATATTGCCGCAGCGCTATCAACATGCAAGATGCTTTTTGACCAGATGCCGCCTCAGGATACCCGGCGCCAATGGCCGGAACGCCCGCCCTGCTTCTCGAGCAACCGGATCTCGCCCATCTGCATGCCGCGATCGACCGCCTTGCACATGTCGTAGATGGTCAGCAATGCAACTCCGACCCCGGTCAGCGCTTCCATTTCCACCCCGGTCTTGCCGACGGTCTCGGCGGTCACCGTGCAGATGATGGAAGATTCGGTTTGATTGGCGCTGAACTCGACGCCGACCCGGGTCAGCGCGATCGGGTGGCATAGCGGGATCAGTTCTGCGGTGCGCTTGGTTGCCTGGATGGCTGCGATCCGCGCGACACCCAGTACATCGCCCTTGGCCGCCTGACCCTCCAGAATCCGCACCAGCGTATCGGGTAACATAGTGATGCGACCGCTTGCCACGGCGATACGCCGGGTATCTTCCTTGCCCGCCACGTCGACCATGATCGCACGGCCGTTTTCGTCAAAATGGGTGAATTCGCTCATGCTCAGGAACCTTGCCGATAATTTCCGCATCGTAATCGAATTGCTACCAATCTCCCCCATCCTTAATCTGCCGCTGATGTTGCGCACCCTGCTTGCACTCACCCTGGCCATCCAGCCGGTTGCAGCCGCCGACCTGCCCGACCTCGGCGAAGTGTCGCGCCAGTATTTTTCCGATCAGCAGGAAGAGGCACTGGGGCGCGCCATCATGCGTGACGTCTATGTCGATCCGCGCTATCTGGACGATCCGGAAATAGAAAGCTATCTCAACCAACTGGGCTACAAACTGGTCTCGGTCAGCTCCCGCAACCAGCGAGAATTCATTTTTTTCGTGGTTGACGACCCCACCATCAACGCATTTGCCATGCCCGGCGGCAACATCGGCGTCCACACCGGTCTGCTGCTCGCCGCGCAAAACGAATCCGAACTCGCGAGCGTGATCGCGCACGAAATCTCCCATGTCACACAGGATCACATCGCACGCCAGGTCGCCGCTCATCAACAGGCCTATTGGCCTTCCATGGCCGCGCTGGCGCTGGCATTGCTGGCGTCGCGCTCGAATCCCAGCCTTGCGGGCGCAGCCATTGCCTCCACCCAAGCCTTCTCGATGCAGAACCAGCTTAATTACAGCCGTGATTTCGAGCGCGAGGCCGATCGTTTAGGATATGAAATGTTGACGCGCGCCGATTACGATCCGCGCGGAATGAGCGGTTTCTTCAATCGCCTTCAGCGTGCCAGCCGCTTTTATGACAGCAACGCACCCGCCTATCTGCGAACCCACCCGCTTACCAGCGACCGTATTGCCGACATGGAATCGCGCAGCGAATCGGCACCGTATCATCAGGTTCAGGACAGCCTAGACTTCCAACTGGTGCGTGCTCGCCTGCGGGCTCAGGAAAACAGCCCTGCCGACGCGGTGGTAGCAGCGCGCAACACCTTGAAGGACAAGCGCTACAGCAACGAGACCGCTGCGCGCTATGCTTTGACCACCGCGTTGCTGCGCGCCCGACAGTTCAAGGAGGCCGAGGCCGAGGTGCAGAAACTGCTGTCCGGCCCCAACAGCGGCAATCCGATGATCCAGCAACTGGGTGCCTACACTGCATTGGCTGGAGGCAACCAAACCCTCGCCCTGCAGCGCTACCAGGCTGGCAGCAACGCATTTCCGGGCTACCGGCCCTTGCGTTATGGCTATATCAGCGCACTGCTTGCCGCCGGCCTCAACACCGAAGCCCTGAGCGTAGTCGACAAGCAACTGACCCTGTATCCCCTCGACCGTCGCCTGTGGCGACTTGCAGCCGAGACGCATGCCCAACTCGGTCAGCGCCTGCTCAGTCACAGCGCCCAGGCCGAGGCAGCTGCATTGAGCGGCAATCTGATTGCCGCCATCGAGCAGATCACCCTCGGCATCAAGGCTGGCGACGGCAGTTTTCACGAAATGTCAGCGGCCGAAGCGCGGCGACGCGAGTGGCAGGCGATTGAAAAAGCGCAGCGCAAGGATTAGCCTGCTTGATGCAAACCCAGTATTTGTGCGGCTGGTAGGAATTTACCCTGTGATTTGGACGTAAATATTCGTGCCTGGCCTTGCATCGAAAAAACTAATTCCACTATGCTTCGTCTCATCCATTAGTGGATAGCGTTCGCTGCGATGCTTGACAGTGCGGGGAGCGCTTTCATCAAGATGTCAAAAACAGGAGGATGACTATGCGAAAGTTGCACCAGCTAATAACAGCCTGCGCACTCGGCGCCATCACGCTGACGGGCAGTGCGCTCGCTGCGGATGCTGCCAAGGAACCGACCGGCAAACAACTCGCCTACGACCGCAGCAAGGGGAACTGCCTTGCCTGCCACGGCATGCCGACCATGCCCGACGCCGAAGCCACCGGCACGTATGGCCCGCCCCTGATTGCCATGAGCGCCCGCTATCCTGACAAAGCCAAGCTGCGTGCCCAGATCTGGGACGCAACCGCTTTCAGTCCTGCATCGACCATGCCGCCGTTCGGCAAGCACCAGGTCATGACTGAGCAGGAAATCGACAAAGTGACCGACTTTATTCACGGTCTGTAATTTTCAGTTGTTGTAGTTTTTTCAATACCTAAGGAGACTTGCCAATGAATGCACTTCGTAGAAACGTACTGAAAGGCGCCGCTGGTGCGGGCACCGTGGCCGTGGCCGTGGCCGCCGGCCTGCTGAAACCCAACCTGGCCATGGCCGTTGCACCGCGCAGCGCGTTCGAAGCCAAGAACGTGGGCGACGCCATGAGCGCCATGGGAGGCGGTTCCCCGTCCGACTCCAAGGACATCACGGTCAAGGCACCGGACATCGCCGAAAACGGCGCCGTCGTGCCGGTGGAAGTGACCAGCGCCATCGCTGGTACCACCTCGATTGCCATCATCGCCGAAAAGAACGTGACCCCGCTGGTTTGTCAGTTCGATATGCTGGGCGGCACCGAAGGCTACATTTCCACCCGCATCAAGATGGGCTCGACCGCACTGATCCGTGCGGTGGTCACTGCCGGTGGCAAGAACTACACGGCCGCCAAGGAAGTCAAGGTTACGATTGGCGGTTGCGGCGGTTAATCGCTCTCCCTTTGCCAAGTGAATTTGTCAAATTGATCAATATTTAGGAAAGGAAAGCCAAATGGCTGAACCCATGCGTATCCGTGCCACGATGGCTGGCGATGTTGCCGATGTCAAAGTGCTGATGAACCACCCGATGGAAACCGGTCAGCGTAAAGACGCCAAGACCGGCCAACTGGTGCCCGCCCACTACATTACTACCGTGACCGCCAGCATCAATGGCGCCAATGTGCTCAATGGCGGCATGAGCGGTGGCATCTCCAAGAACCCCTACCTGGGGTTCAAGGTCAAGGGCGCCAAGGCCGGTGACAAGGTCGTTGTCAACTGGACCGACAACACCGGCGACAAGAACACCGCCGAAGCCACCGTCGGCTAAGCCGGGCAGTACACGAGCGGGGCGGCAGGCCCCGCTCCCGTTTTATTCATAAGGTTTCTGGAGGACGGCATGAAACAAAAAATCATTACGAATCTGCTGACAGGGATGGCGGGCTTGGGCATTGCCTTGGGCGTGGCCACGGCACACGCCACACCCGAGGCGGACAGGCAGGAACTCATCAAGTACTACACCGAGAAGTATCCCAACATCAAGATCGACGACTACGTCTACGGCGCGCTGGCATTCGATGAGGACAGCAAGTCCCAATACGATGCGATCATGGAATTTCCGCCTTACGAGTCCGATATCGACAAGGGCCGCAAGATGTGGGAAACGCCGTTCAAGAACGGCAAGACCTACGCCAGCTGCATGCCCAATGGCGGCAAGGAAATCGCCGGTAACTATCCCATGTTCGACGATGCCTCCGGCAAGGTCGTCACGTTGCACGACGCCCTCAATGCCTGCCGTACCGCGAATGGCGAGGAAGCTTACAAGGTCAACGACATGAAGACCATGGGCCTGCTCACCGCCTACATGCGCACCCTGTCCGACGGCATGCTGATGAACATCAAGGTCGAAGGCCCCAAGGCCATGGCAGCCTATGAGGACGGCAAGAAGACTTTCTTCAGCCGCGCCGGGCAACTGAACTTCGCCTGCTCCAGCTGCCACGTGCAGAACGCCGGCAACCGCCTGCGCTCGGAGCTCATCTCGCCCGCAATCGGTCAAGCCGTACACTGGCCGGTGTTCCGCGGCGGCGATAACCTGTTTACCATTCAGCGTCGCTATGAAGGCTGCTTCAAGTCGGTGCGTGCGATTTCGGCACCACAGGGTTCGACGAAATTGAATAATCTGGAATATTTCCATTCTTCGATTTCCAACGGTCTGCCGATGAAGGCATCGGTGTTCCGCAAGTAAGCAACCTGCAGCGAGAAGAAGCCCGGATCACCGGGCTTCTTTGCATTCATAGTCCGTGCCAACCGGCATGATTGAGCCGGAGCTACTATTTACTTGAAGCGCCCTGAAAAATAAAAATACGGCACCGATTCAAACAACATCACCCGAGGAGATCACCATGCACATGAACCGTCGTGAGTTTCTGCAATTGCTGGCTGTTGCCGCTGCATCCGGCATGACATTGGACAGCAAGTCGGCCCTGGCCGGCACGGCCCCTGCCAATTTCTATGACGTCCCGCGTCATGGCAATGTTTCCTTCCTGCACATGACCGATTGTCATGCGCAGCTGATGCCCGTCTGGTTTCGCGAGCCCAACGTCAACCTCGGCATCGGCGACGCCTACGGCAAGACCCCGCATATCGTCGGCGAGTACCTGCTGAAGCAATACGGCATCAAGCCCGGCTCGGCCGAAGCCCACGCGTTCTCCTACCTCGATTTCGTCGAAGCCGCCAAGGTCTACGGCAAGGTCGGCGGCTTCGCCCACCTGAAAACCCTGGTCGACAAGATGCGCGCGCAGCGTCCCGGTGCCCTGCTGCTCGACGGCGGCGATACCTGGCAAGGCTCGGCCACTGCGTTGTGGACCGACGCCCAGGACATGGTCGATGCCTGCATCGCGCTCGGCGTGAACATCATGACCCCGCACTGGGAGGCGACCTACGGCGCCGACCGCGTGATGGAAATCGTCAACAAGGACTTCAAGAAGGCCGGCGTGGACTTCGTCGCGCAGAACATCGTCACCAACGACTTCGGCGACCAAGTGTTCAAGCCCTACGTGATGAAGGAAATGAACGGCGTGAAGGTCGCCGTCATCGGCCAGGCCTTCCCCTACACCCCGATTGCCAACCCGCGCTGGATGGTGCCGGACTGGAGCTTCGGCATCCGCGACGACAACATGCAGAAGTGGGTGGACGATGCGCGCGCCAAGGGCGCCAAGGTCGTGGTCGTGCTCTCGCACAACGGCATGGACGTCGACCTCAAGATGGCCAGCCGCGTCACCGGCATCGACGCCATCTTCGGCGGCCACACCCATGACGGCGTGCCGCAGCCGGTACAGGTCAAGAACGCCAAGGGCATCACCCTCGTCACCAACGCCGGCTCCAACGGCAAGTTCCTCGGCGTGATGGATTTCGAGGTCAAGGGCAACAAGGTCGCCAGCTACAAGTACCGCCTGCTGCCGGTGTTCTCCAACCTGCTGCCGGCCGACCCGGCGATGACCGCGCTGATCAAGAAGGTCCGCGCGCCCTACGAGGACAAGCTCAACGAGAAGCTCGCCGTCTCCGACGACTTCCTGTATCGCCGCGGCAACTTCAACGGCACCTGGGATCAACTGATCTGCGACGCGCTGATGGAAGTCAAGGGTGCCGATGCGTCGTTCTCGCCCGGATTCCGCTGGGGCACCACGCTGCTGCCGGGCGACGCCATCACCATGGAACGCCTGATGGACCAGACCGCGATCACCTATCCGCAGACCTCGCTGACCAACATGACCGGCGAAACCATCAAGACCATCATGGAAGACGTCTGCGACAACCTGTTCAACCAGGATCCCTACTACCAGCAGGGCGGCGACATGGTGCGCGTCGGCGGCATCGAGTATTCCGTCACCCCGGGCCAGACCATCGGCAAGCGCATCAACGACATGCGGATCAACGGCAAGCCGGTCGACGCCAAAAAGACCTACAAGGTCGCCGGCTGGGCACCGGTCGGTGAAAACGCGGAAGGCGCGCCGATCTGGGAGATTGTTTCCACCTACCTGCGCGACAAGAAGGTCATCAAGGGCATCAAGCTCAACGAGCCCACGATCATCGGCGTCAAGAAAGCCAACCCTGGCATCGAGGACTATCACGGTGTCATGAAAGCCTGATTGATTCGGCAACGTACGTAAAAAAGGGGCGCAAGCCCCTTTTTTACGTCTATGTCAGGTATGGGCTCAGAACTTGCCGAGTTTGGTACGTGCAGGCTGCGGACGCACCCGCGCCAGCGATTTCACGAAGGCCTGCTGCAACGCGTCCAGAGGCAGCCCGCCTCGCCCGAACAGTTGCTGCTCCAATTGCCTAACAGCTTCAGCCACATCGCAGCCTCCTGTTTCCTGCTGCAGGCGCCGCCGCCACGCGCCAAGGCTGGTCGCGATGGGCTGCCCCGTCAATGAAAACTGCCGCACCGCACAGGCCAGGCCCGGAACATCGTCCGCGAGGCGAATGGCGCGCAGGCCGCGCCGCCGCGCCAGCCGCCAGCGCACCATGCACCGGATTTGCCATGTCAGCCCCGCCAGCAGCAGCGTCGCTGCGAGGCCCGCCGCCACCCGCCTCGCCAACTCCCAGCGCGGATCGAAGATCGTCAGTGTCCTGCCACCCACCACGGCACTGGCGAGTTGGCCGCGCGTCGCGTCGTACCAGGGCAGGCGCAGCACCGGCAGGGTCAGCGGACCCGTTGCACGCGGCTGCAGGAACAGCGTGACGGCGTAGCGCGTCAGCGGCGAGGCAGGGTCGTCCGGCACGCCGGCTTCGATCAAGGGCGGATACACACCCAACTCGGGTGTTTCGCGCAACTGCAAATTGAGCAGCGCTCTCAGCCCGTCTGCACTAAAGCCGCCTGTCACCCCGAACCGCCAGGCCAGTGGCCGGTTCAACGGCCAGCGCGTCGGCAGCGCAGCCATCTCGACCTGCGGCGCAACCGGCGGCACATGGGCCGGTAGCCAGGCGGGCAAAGGCGCCACCTGGTAGGCCAGTTGCGGCCCCGGGAAACGCAGGCGCTGTCCGAAACGGCTGGCGTCGAGCATGGGGACGCCCAGCAAGGCTGCCCCGCTCTGGGTGCCCAGAAGTGCCCAGTCAAAGCGATGCAGGGTGCAGGGCTCGCCATCGCGTTCCCCTGTCCCCTCCTCTTCGCCCAGGACGCGCAGCACGCGACCGCCTTGCGTCGGCAAACGGGGACGCTGCCATTGCAGGCTGCCGTCGTCACAAATTTCCAGGGAGAGGCGTGCCGGCTGATTCACCTGTGGCGCCGCAGGGTCCAGCGACCAGTTCGCCATTACGCGTGGCACCGACTCGCTGCCGTCATCGACCTCCAGCGGCAATGCAGCGGTATGCCTGGCTTCCAGATGCAGCGCCGGGAGTTGCACGACGCCGGTAACGCGTGGATACAGCGTCAGCACCAGGATCTCGCTGTCCGCGCCACGGCTCAGGGTGCGCGCAAACACGTCGAAATTCGCGTCAAGCGGCGTGAGATCCAGCGCATCGAGGCTGAGGCCGCTTGCGCTGATCGTCAGGCTGACCGGCTCTCCCAGCGCCACCGCAGTCCGGTCGGCGTGGGCGGTCAACGATGCGGCGCTGACCGCATCGGACACCAGCAGGGTCAGCAGCAACAGCTTGCTCACCATGGCTGCCGCTCCGTGTCGTCGTGACGGGCATCCTGCTTCAGCAGGTTTTTCAGCATGCTGTCTGGGCGGTCTTCCAGCCGTTCGAGCTTGTTCAGTCCCGACGATGCCAAGACGCGCATCGACCTCGACCCGAAGCGTCGAGGTCGATGCATCTTCGCGCACGTGCATCCCGTCGGCGTCTCGGGCAGGCGGTCGATCTGCACCCCAAGGGCTTCGGATTCGGTATCTTCCCGCCGCCATCCCGGTTCACCGTCAAGCGCTATCTGGCCTTCGGCCAGCATCCCCCGGCGCCCGCGCAAATCGCTTTGCATCGGCGTCCCGGTACGCTGACGGCTCAGTCGCTGCGTTGCCCATCCCAGATTGGTGCGCGCCTTTGCATCCGCCGGACGCAGCCGCAATACCGCTTCATAGGCCTCGACGGCTACCCGGTAGCGCCCCTGACCATACTGCGCATTGCCCAGGTTGTAGAGCGCATCGGCCTGCTGGCGGTCGTTGGCGGCCAGCAGCAGGGCCGCGGCGAAGGCGCGCGTTGCCGCCGCATAGTCCGCCAGCCGCCAGGCTGCCGCCCCTGCACCCATCTGGCCGCTGTAGCCGCCCGCCTGCGCGTACAGGGTCTGCGCGCTGGCGTACTGCTTCTGCCGCCAGGCCTGCCAGGCCTGTGCCTCGTCGGCCCAAACGGGCGGCGGCAGAATGGTCAGGCCAAGCAGCGCCAGCGCGAGAACCGCCGTCACCCGACGCGGCAGATAAACGGCCATGAAAAGTGCCAGTGCGGGTGCCAGGCACCACGCATACAATTCCTCCCATGCCGGGGCGTCACCCGCTGTCACCGGGTCACCGGGCATGGCTGCGATACCCCGCTCATGCAGGGCCGTCCAGTCGGCATCGCCATCGCTGACGGCGGCAAAGTGCCCACCGGTAGTTTGCGCCCACTGACGATAGGGCGCTTCAGTCATGCGGCTCAGCACCTGTACGCCCTCCTGTTCGGCGGTGCCGCCTTCAGGCAGCGGCACCGGCGCGCCCGCCTCGCTGCCCACGCCCAGCACGAACAGCGGCCAGCCTGCCTTGGCCAGTGCATCCACAGCGGTCTGCGCGGCTGCATCCACGCTACCGGCTTCGGCATCGGTCACCAGCAGCACGGCCTTGGCCTTGCCGGGCGCGGCCTCCAGTTGCCTGTGTGCCAGGTCGAGCGCAGCCCCGAGGTTGCTGCCCTGTGGATCGATCAGGCGCGGATTCGCCTGATCGATGGCACGTTGCAGCAGCGTCGGGTCGTCGGTCGGCGGCAGCAACAGGCCCGCTTCACCGGCATAGACGATCAGCCCTGCGCGTTCGCCCTGCAGGCGCGGCAACCAGTCCAGCAGTTCTAGCCGGGCGCGCGTGAGTCGATCCGGGGCATACGATTTTTCACGGGCTTCAGCCCGTAGAAAATCGGAGTCCCCTTGCGGGGCGATGTCGGTGGCGCGCATCGAAGCGGACACATCCAGCACCACCATCACCGTCAGCAGGTGCCGTGGCGTGATCTGGCTGCCGTGCATTTCGAGCGGCAGGCGCGGCCCGGCGGCGGCCAACGCCAGTAGCACCCAGGCCAGAGCGTGCCCCAGCCCACGCAGGCGTCCGTCCTGCAGGCCGCGGGCGGGAATACTCGCCGCCCACGGCAGCAGATCGGCATCGGCATAACGCAACAAGCGCACGCGCCGCCGCCTTCGCCACCAGCCGAACAGCAGCGGCACCACAGCCAGCCACAACCACCACAGTTCGCGCCAATGCAGGCCCGGCAGCGCCTCGATCATATTGCCTGCCTCGACGAAAGCCAGCGCGCGCCGGACAGCATGACCGCCGCCAGCGCGAGCAGCACCCAGTACCATTCGCGCACCTGCCGGTGCTGCGCAGGGTTCGGGAGCGTCGGTTCAAGCTGGTCGACCGCACGGATCACGCGCGCCGCATCGTCGGCGCTGCCGATCGCGAAATGCCGCCCGCCGGTCAGCCTCGCCAGTTCCTGCAGGTCGGGCTGCGGGTCGGGGTCGATCCGTGCCGTGCGTCCTGCCGCATATGGATCGCCGCCAAACTGCAGGGTGTGGATCGCCACCCCGGCCTCATGCGCGACCGCCAGGGCTTCGGCCGGCGTCAGCGTTCCGGCATTGTTGTCCGCGCCATCGCTCACCAGAATGATGGCCGGTCGCAGGCGGCGTGTGCGCACCTGCTTCAGCGCCATGCCCAGCGCATCGCCGAGCGCGGTATCCGGCCCCGCCATGCCGACCTGCAGGCGCTGGATCTGGGCGACGGCGTGGGCACGGTCGAAGGTCGGCGGCGTCAGCGTGGCCACCTCGCTGCCGAACACGATGACCCCGAAACGGTCGCCAACCCGTTCGCCGATGAAGCGCGCCAGCATATCCTTCAGCACCGTCAGGCGCTCGACGTCGCGGCCGTCCTGATGAAAGTCGCGAATGCTCATGGTGCGCGAGGTATCGACCAGCAGCACCATGTCGCGTCCCTCGGGCGGCGGGGTGATCCAGTCGCCCGCCTCGCGCGGCTGCGCCAGCGCCAGCACCAGCAGACCCAGTGCCAGGCTGCGCAGCACGACCGGACCCCGCTGGCCCTGCGGCAGGCGGCTGGCCACTTCCATAGGCAACGCCGGATGATTGAGCACGCTGCCCGCGCCCTCGCCCTGGGCGCGTCGCCAGGCGAGCAGCGTCCAGCCTGCCACCAGCAGCCAGAGCCATAACCAGCCGGGTTGCACCAGTTCAAGCACGGCGTGTCCAGTCACCCACCCGGCGGCACAGGTCCGCCAGCTCGTCGTAACTTGCGCCCTCGGGCGAGGCGAAGCGCAGGCGCGCAAGCGTCCCAGCCCACGCGGCCCACCTGGCCGGATCGACGCCAGCCGGCGGCTGCGTCGCGTCCACCCGCGCCAGCCGGAAGCGCGCACGTGTCCAGGCATCGAGCCGGGCCGCCAGCGCCGGCGCGCTATCGTGCTTGCCGGCGACGTCTGCGGCCAGTTTGCGCAAGGCACGCAGCGGCCGGCCCCGGAACCAGACGCCGGCCAGCAGCGCAATGGCGATCAATGCGATCAGGCCGCCCACTACCCACGGCATCCAGGCGACATCGGTCGCACCCGGCACGGCAGGCGCGACCGGCACGACGATGTCGGCGAGTTCGTTGCGCGGATCAGCCATGGACCAGGCGCGCGAGCAGGTCGTCGGCCTCGCTGTCCAGCCGCAAGTGGCGCACGCCAGCGCGTGCCAGCGCCGCCGCCTGGTTGTCGAGGCGACGCAGCAGCGCCGACTGGCTGGCCGCACGTACGGCGGCCTTCGCCGTATCCAGCCACACCCGCTGCCCGCTTGTCATATCGTGAAACCGCACCCGGCCCAGATCCGGCAGCGCACGTTCGACCGCATCGACGATCTGGATCGCCCAGACGTCGCAGCGTGCGGCCAGACGCGCCAGCAACGGCTCGTGCGCTGCCGTGAGCCAGGCGAAATCGCTGATCAGCACCAGCCGCGCGCCGCGCGGCAGACTGGCTTCCAGCGCGGCGAGCCGGTCGGCATGATGCAGGCTATCGCCTGGCGCCGGACCGGCGAGCGGCGGGCACGGCGCAGCTGCCCGCTCGATCAGCGCCAGCGCCGCCTGACGGCCGTGCCGCGCGGGCAGCGTGTCGTCCTCGCTGTCCCACAGCGTGGCACCCGTCACGCCGTTGCGGTTGACGGCGGCGAATGCCAGCAGCGCCACCACTCGCGCGCCCTGAGCGACCTTGAGCCGGCGGCGCGTACCAAAGCGCATGGTTGCGCCGCGATCGATCACCAGATGCAGCAGCGGCTGACGTTCCTCGCGATAAATTTTGAGATGCGCGCGGCCGGTGCGTGCGGTGGTGCGCCAGTCCATGTCGCGGACGTCGTCGCCCGGGCTGTAGGGGCGCGATTCCTCGAAATCCAGCCCGCGCCCCAGCCAGCGCGACGCCCAGTCACCGGCATGGTGATCGTGCACCTCGCGCACCGGCAGTTGCGTCAGCAGGCTGGCCTGTGCCGCCAGCCCGGCGAGATCGTCCGCCGTGATCAGCGACGCATGCAGCCGTGTCTCCGGCTGGGTCGCCCGGGCACGGTCGCGCAGCCAGTGCTTCAGCCGGTCGAGAGGGGACTGCACGGACATTACGGCGCCGGCACAGCGTCGAGCAGACCGGTGATGAAATCATCGCGGTCGAGTTTTTGCAGACGCGATTCGAGACTCAAGGTAATGCGATGGCGCAGGCAATCGGGCGCCAGATCGCGCACGTCGTCCGGCGTGACGTAATCCCGGCCCTGCAGATACGCCCGGGCGGCCGACGCGTGCAGCAGCGCCAGCGAGGCACGCGGGCTGGCGCCCACCTCCACCGCCTGCACCCAGTCCGCACGCCAGTTGCCGGGCGCGCGCGTGGCGCGCACCAGCGCGACGATATAGGCCTCGACCGCATCCGACACATGCACCCGCTGCACCTCTTCGCGCGCTGCCAGCACCGTTGCCGCATCGACCACTGCGACAACCGGGGGATGGCCCGCCGTGGCGTGGGCACGGTCGCGACGCAGGATATCCAGTTCCTCTGCGTCGCTCGGATAATCCAGTGCAACGTGCAGCAGAAAGCGATCGAGCTGCGCTTCCGGCAACGGATAGGTGCCCGCCTGCTCCAGCGGATTCTGCGTCGCCATCACCATGAACAGCGGCGGCAACGGACGCGTCACCCCGCCCACCGTGATCTGGTGTTCCTGCATCGCTTCCAGCAGCGCGGCCTGAACCTTGGCCGGTGCGCGGTTGATTTCGTCGGCCAGGATGATTTCGTGGAACAGCGGCCCCTCGATGAATTCGAACTGTCCTTCGTGGTAGACGTCGGTGCCGGTCAGGTCGCCCGGCAGCAGATCCGGCGTGAATTGGACGCGGCGAAAGCTGCCGTGGATGGCCGCCGCCAGCGTTTTAACCGCCGTCGTCTTGGCCAGGCCCGGCAGCCCCTCCACCAGTACATGGCCATCGGCCAGCAGGCCGATCACCAGCCGGTCGAGCAGCGCAGTCTGGCCGACAATGACGCCTGACAATGCCTGGCGCAGCTCAAGGATTCGGGTCTGATTCGACATGGGAAGTCCTGTCGTTGAAAGGAATCAACCTTAGTAGGCCGGGTTTGCTGCAGCAATGGTTGTTAGGGCCTAACAAACGAGACCATTTTAATTCGAGCCGGCAGCAAGTGGGCGCGCCTCGATAGGCTCGGCTCAACCAGGCGCCAGGAAACGCTCATTCGGTGCGTTCCTCGACGTCAAAACGCCATTGACCCAGCACATAATTACATGTATTAATCGTTACATGAATGTTGCTATTACTACATGGTTATTGATCGTTCTGACCCTGCCCACGCAGAACGCCACCGCACGCATGCGGATCTGGCGGAGCCTGAAAGGCCTGGGGTGCGCTGCTCTGCGTGACGGAGCCTGGCTGTTGCCGGAAACCGACACGACGCGACAGGCGCTTGAAGCCCTGTCGAACGAAACCCACGCCGAGGGCGGGACAGCGTGGCTGCTCAAGGTGGATGCCAACGAATCGCAATCGGCCGCTTTCCGGGGCATGTTTGACCGCACTGCGGAATACACCGAGTTGCTGGCAGATCTGGCGCACTTCGACCCGCTGGCGGAGCAGGCTTGCGCCGGCAAAACCCTGAAAGCCCTGCGGCGGCGTTACGACACCCTGGTCGAACAGGATTATTTTCCCGGCAGCGGAAAACTCGAGGCCGAAGCGCGGCTGCTGGCTGCGGAAGCCGCGCTGCAAGCACGCCTCTCGCCCAACGAGCCGCATGCCAAGAATGGCCAGCCCGAGCGTCTTGCCCCCGCCGAGTTCCAGAAACAGACCTGGGCCACCCGGCAGGATTTGTGGGTGGATAGACTGGCCTCGGCCTGGCTGATCCGCCGCTTCATCGACCGCCGGGCACGCTTTGTCTGGCTCAAGCGCCCCGAGGATTGCCCGGCGAATGCGCTGGGCTTCGATTTCGATGGCGCGCGCTTCACCCACGTCGGCCATCGCGTCACCTTCGAAACCCTGCTCGCAAGCTTTGGCCTGGAAAGCGACGCCGCCCTGCAACGCATCGGCACGATGGTCCACGCCCTGGATGTGGGTGGCGATGCGCCGGAGGCGGCGGGCTTCGAAGCGCTGCTGAAAGGCCTGAAGACACGCACCAAGGATGACGACGCCCTGCTCAAGCAGGGCGGCCAGATGCTGGACGATTTATACGCTGTGTTTTCCAACCCCTAGTTTGAGGAAGCCATCTTGCCCCCCCCAACCGAACGTCCCGCCCATCCCAGTTTCTGGGAGGCCTTCAAATACTGGCTGATGCTCGGCTTCATCAGCTTCGGCGGCCCGGCCGGGCAGATTTCCATCATGCACCAGGAACTGGTGGAGAAGCGCCGCTGGATTTCCGAGCGGCGTTTCCTGCATGCGCTCAACTACTGCATGGTGCTGCCCGGCCCCGAGGCGCAGCAACTCGCCATCTACATCGGCTGGATGCTGCATCGCAGCTGGGGCGGCATCGTCGCCGGCACGCTGTTCGTGCTGCCGTCGCTGTTCATCCTGGCCGCGCTCACCTATGTCTACCTCGCCTTCGGCGACGTCACCTTCGTGCAGGGCGTGTTCAACGGCATCAAGCCGGCGGTGGTGGCCATCGTGGTATTCGCCGCCTGGCGCATCGGTTCGCGCGCGCTGAAGAATAATCTGCTGTGGGCGCTGGCTGCCGTGTCCTTCATCGCCATCTTCGCGCTGAAAATCCCGTTCCCCTACATCGTGCTGGGCGCGGGCGTGCTGGGCTTCATCGGCGGCAAGGTGTGGCCGGACAAGTTCAAGGTCGGCGGCGGTCACGGCGCCAGCAACAAGTCGTATCGGCCCGGCCCTGATCGACGACGACACCCCGCCCCCCGCCCACACCAAGTTCCGGCCCGGCCGGCTGGTGATCCTGACCGGATTGTTCGTCGCGCTGTGGGGTGCGGCGATGCTGATGCTGCCCGCCGGCACGTTGAGCGACATGGGCGAATTCTTTACCAAGGCCGCGCTGGTCACCTTCGGCGGCGCCTATGCGGTGCTGCCTTATGTCTACCAGGGCGGTGTGGAGCATTACCAGTGGCTGACCGGCACGCAGATGATCGACGGCCTGGCGCTGGGTGAAACCACCCCGGGACCGTTGATCATGGTGGTGGCCTTCGTCGGATTCGTCGGCGCCTGGACCAAGGAAATCTTCGGTCCCGACACCCTGTTCCTGGCCGGCTTTGCCGGCGCGGCGGTGGCGACTTTCTTCACCTTCCTGCCGTCGTTCCTGTTCATCCTGGCCGGCGCGCCGCTGGTGGAAGCCACCCACGGCGACCTCAAGTTCACCGCCCCGCTCACCGGCATCACCGCCGCCGTGGTCGGCGTGGTGCTCAACCTCGCGCTGTTTTTCGGCTGGCATGTGATCTGGCCGCGCGCCACCGAGGCCGCGCCGTTCTCCGGCGGCTTCGAGTGGTTCTACGCCTTGATTTCCGTGGCCGCCTTCATCGCCCTGTGGAAATACAAGATGGACATCATGAAAGTGATCGGCGCCTGTGCAGTGATCGGTCTGGTCTACACCTACATCGTTTAAGGAAAGTGACATGCCTTACGACCTGTAACCGCTGTCCTGCAACCCGGCCGCGCTCAACGGCCTGTCCGAAAAACTCATTGTCAGCCACTGGGAAAACAATTACAGCGGCGCGCTGAAGCGCCTCAACGCCATCGAGCAGAAGCTGGCTGAACTGCAGTGGGCCAGCGCCCCGGTGTTCGAAGTCAACGGCCTCAAGCGGGAAGAAATGATCGCCAGCGGCTCGATGATCCTGCACGAGGTCTACTTCGACTCGCTGGGCGGTAGCAGCGGCGACCCCGCCGGCACGCTCAAGGCAGCCATCGAACGCGATTTCGGTTCGCTCGACGCCTGGCGCACCGAGTTCATCGCCATGGGCAAGGCCCAGGGTGGCGGCTCCAGCTGGACCCTGCTGACCTGGAGCCCACGCCGCGGCCGCCTGGTCAATGCCTGGGCCGCCGACCATGCCCACAACCTGCCTGGCGCCACGCCGCTGATCGCCCTCGACATGTACGAACACAGCTACCATATGGACCTCGGCGCCAAGGCCGGCGCCTATGTCGAGGCCGCCTTCACCAAACTGGGAGCCTGACACCATGGAACGCACCATCCAACCCGACACGCTGAAATCCGAACTGGCCGGCAAACTGATTCTGGACGTGCGTCGCGTTGCCGACCGGGATGCCGCGCCCGAACACCTTCCTGGCGCGCAATGGCAAAATCCGGAGCAGCTCGCCGAGTGGGCCGATAGCCTGCCCAAGGATAGTGAGATCGTCCTTTACTGCGCGCGAGGCGGCAGCGTCTCCAACAGCGTGGTCGATACATTGCAGGCCAAGGGCTTGAACGCCCGCTTCATCGAAGGCGGCATCGAAGGCTGGAAAGCCGCGGGCGGCGCGGTCTGCTAAACGCGCGACCCGACCGTGGTGGCGTGTGCATCCATACCGTCACGGCTTGCGCCACAAGGCCTGCCAGCCTGCATGCCCCAGCGCCTGCAAGGTCTCGATATTGCGTTTATAAATCGTATCCGCTTCGGGAAACGCGGCCACTGCGCGTTCGATGCTCGCCTCGCGGAGTAGGTGCAGGATGGGAAACGGCGCACGGTTGGTGAAGTTGCCCATATCGTCGGGCGCGGTGCCCTCGAACTGGAACCTCGGGTGGAAGCTGGCGATCTGGATAATGCCATCCAGTTCATGCTCGTCCACGGCCGCGTCGGCCAGTTGCAGGAAGTCGTTGAAATCGAGAAAGTCCGGCAGCAGCGTGGGATGGATCAGCAGCGTGGTATCAACTTCGTCGGAGTCAGCCGCAGCGAGAAAATCCAACTCGTGGTCGAGGTCTTCGAGCAAGCCATCCAGGTGCCTGGCGTGGCTCACCACGATGCGCACCTGGTTCTTCATGTAGACCGCCTTGGCAAACGGACACAGATTAAGTCCGATCACGGCTTTTTCCAGCCATTCACGGATGGCTGCGATGACGTCGATTCGTCGTCCATTTTTACTCCTGCTGCTGCCTGTAAGGCAGGAACTTTAACGGATACAATGCTTTATTGTTTGACGTTCACGCACTTCACTCCTCCCACACCATGAAAAGCAGCGCCATTCGCCAGAGTTTTCTCGAGTTCTTTGCTTCCAAGGGGCACACCATAGTAGCCAGCAGCCCCCTGGTGCCCGGCAACGATCCCACACTACTGTTCACCAACGCAGGGATGGTGCAGTTCAAGGATGTGTTCACCGGACAGGACAAGCGCGCCTACACCCGCGCGGTGTCGTCGCAACGCTGCGTGCGTGCCGGCGGCAAGCACAACGACCTGGAAAACGTCGGTTACACGGCGCGCCACCATACCTTCTTCGAGATGCTGGGCAACTTCAGCTTCGGCGATTATTTCAAGCAGGACGCGATCAAGTACGCCTGGGAATACCTGACGGTGGTATTGAAACTACCGACCGAGAAGCTGTGGGTGACGGTCTACTTTGATGACGACGAAGCCTACGACATCTGGCATCACGACATCGGCGTGCCGAAGGAGCGCATCGTCCGCATCGGCGACAACAAGGGTGCGCGCTACGCGTCCGACAACTTCTGGGCGATGGGCGACACCGGGCCTTGCGGACCCTGCACCGAAATCTTCTACGACCACGGTCCCGAGGTTGCAGGCGGCCCACCTGGTTCACCCGACGAGGACGGCGACCGCTATATCGAGATCTGGAACAACGTGTTCATGCAGTTCAACCGCGATGACTCCGGAACCATGCATCCGCTGCCCAAGCCCAGCGTCGACACCGGCATGGGGCTGGAGCGCATTTCGGCAGTGATGCAGCACGTGCACTCCAACTACGAGATCGACCTGTTCCAGGCGCTGATCGCCGCCGCCGCACGCGAGACGCAGACCAGCGATCACGCCAACAACTCGCTCAAGGTCATCGCCGACCACATCCGCGCCTGCGCGTTTCTGATCGTCGACGGCATCATCCCGGGCAACGAGGGGCGCGGCTACGTGCTGCGCCGCATCGTCCGACGCGCCATCCGCCACGGCTACAAGCTCGGTGCGCGCGCCGCCTTCTTCTACCGCATCGTGCCCGATCTCGTCTCGGTCATGGGCGACGCCTATCCCGAACTGGTCGCGTCGCAGGCCCGCGTCATGGACATCCTGATGCAGGAGGAGGCGCGCTTCTTCGAGACCATCGAGCATGGCATGGGCATCCTCGACGCCGCGCTGAAAGCCCTGCCCGCCGGCGGCGTGTTCGACGGCGAACTGGCGTTCAAGCTGCACGACACCTACGGCTTTCCGCTCGACCTCACGGCCGACATCTGCCGCGAAGCCGGGGTCGGCGTCGACACCGCGGCCTTCGACGTCGCCATGGCCCGCCAGAAGGAGCAGGCCCGTGCGGCGGGCAAGTTCAAGCTTGGCGCCGGGCTGGAATACGCCGGCGCGGCGACCACCTTCCACGGCTACGACACGCTGACCCACGACGCCAGCATCCTAGCGCTGTACAGGGAGGGGGCCCCGGTCAATGAACTGCAGGAAGGCGAACTCGGCGTGGCGGTGCTCGACCACACCCCGTTCTACGCCGAATCCGGCGGCCAGGCCGGCGACCTCGGCGTGCTGCAGGGTCTGAACGGCGTCTTCGCGGTCGAGGACACGCAGAAAATCCAGGCGCAGGTGTTCGGCCATCACGGCGTGGTCAAGACCGGCTCGCTGGTGGTCGGCGATGCCGTGCTGGCCCGGGTCGACGAGGTGGCGCGCGCCCGCACCATGCGCAACCACTCGGTCACCCACCTGATGCACAAGGCCCTGCGCGACGTGCTCGGCGAGCATGTGCAGCAGAAGGGCTCGCTCGTCGATCCCGAGAAAACCCGCTTCGACTTCGTGCAGCCGAACCCGATGACCAACGCCCAGATCCGCGAGGTGGAAACGCGCGTCAACGCCGAGATCCTCGCCAACACCGCCACCCGGGCGCGCGTGATGGGCATTGACGATGCGCAAAAAACCGGCGCCATGATGCTGTTCGGCGAGAAATATGGCGACGAGGTGCGCGTGCTCGATATCGGCAACTCGCGCGAACTGTGCGGCGGCACCCACGTCGCGCGCACCGGCGACATCGGCTTCTTCACCATCGTCGCCGAAGGCGGCGTCGCCGCGGGGATACGCCGGGTCGAGGCAGTGACCGGGGACAATGCCCTGGCCTACGTGCAGGGCATGGAATCGACGCTGGGCGGCGTGGCCGGCACGCTCAAGGTGGTGCGCAGCGAAATCCCCAACCGCGTCAACGCGCTGCTCGAGCAGGTGCGCCGCCTCGAACGCGACCTCGCGGGCGTCAAGAGCAAGCTGGCCTCGACCCAGGGCGACGACCTCATTACCCAGGCCGCCGACATCGAGGGCATCAAGGTGCTGGCAACCCAGCTCGATGGCATCGACGCCAAGGGCCTGCGCGAAACCGCCGACAAGCTGCGCGACAAGCTGAAGTCGTGTGCGCTGGTGCTCGGTACCGTCGCAGACGGCAAGGTCAGTCTGATCGCCGCCGTGACCCCCGACGTCACGGGGAAAATCAGGGCGGGGGAACTGGTCAACTTTGTTGCCACCCAGGTCGGTGGCAAAGGCGGGGGCAAGCCGGATCTCGCGATGGCCGGTGGCAGCGAGCCGGACCGCCTGCCGGCTGCCCTGGCATCGGTAGCCGCCTGGGTACAGGACAAACTGGGGTAGCTTTCTGGCATGGAGTTTGCTGGACTAGCATCAAACGCTTAATTACTAGGAATGTCATCTCAGAACCGACTTGAAAACATGAACACCCTGGCAGACAAATTCGCATCAAAACTCGCCCGCCTGAAGCCCTTCGGCAGGCGGGATGACGATCCGCTCACCAACATGAAGACGGCATTGCGCTGGGTCGACAAGCCTGCCGATCGGCGACGCCTTCAAGTGCCAGCAAGCTGTTCTCGACGAGTTGAAGCGCTTCAATGAGAACTCGTCGCAATTCACGAAAGATCGTCTGGCAGTGCTGATGCTGCTGGACGAAAAATCACGCGACCTGCAGGACACGCTGGTGCGCCAGTACCTGCGCAACCCCCGCATGTCGCGCCAGGTGGAAAGCCAGCTCTGGCATTCCGTATACGGCCTCTACTGGGAGGTCGCGCGCGGCTATCACGCGTATGTGCTGGACTTTGCTCGGGCACCCGGGAAAAGCCAGCATGAAAGCCAGATTCCGCTGATCACCCTGCGTGCCATCGAGACCTTCGGACAATTGCTGAAATGGCGTGCGATCCGCTATCTGCCCGCAGGAGAGAAACTCTGGCTGCGCCTGCACAATCTCTATCGTGTCGCGGAATCCGAGGGATTCCATCGGCAACCCCAGCGGGCCTATCCGGACGACACAGTCCGAATGCAGTTGCGAAACGGCCTATCTGCATATCCTGATGCTGAACCTGGCCGATTCCGGCACGCTCTATCCCAAACAGCTGGATCTGCTCGACAACTGGCTGCATAACTGGCATGACCCGCTCCGGCTGGATTCCCGGTGTCGACACCAATGTGCACAACTTTGTCGTCGACCTTTCGTCGGATCATGGGCCGCGTCGCGTGCGCAAACCCGACGCCAACAAGCCATTGCGCTTCTGGGCCACGGCCGACCTGCTGCTCAAGCTGAACGAACTGCATGCCGCCCTGCGGGAAGGCAGCACGCCGGCACAACTGGGACTGACGGAAAACACGCGCACTGCCGAAAGCCTGGAGATGCTGGATCACCTGCAGCGTCACTGGTCGTCCCTGGCCGGCCGCGAACAGCGTCGTGCGCCGCGCGAATCGATCAAGCGTCTGGCCGATGTCACGCACGGACTCAGCGCCATCCTGAACCTGATGCGGGCAACCAACACATCCACCACGGAGTCGCCCTATGGCATCGGATTGAATTACAGCGAGGAAGACGATGTGCAGGTGTACGGCTTCATCACCGAACGCACCCGGGAACGCGTCTCGCAAATGCACGCCCATACCAGTTCCAACGCCCACGAGCACGAACGTTGGGTGATGAGTGACGAGAGCGAATGCGGCTATGGCGCCATCGTCGAATCGCGCGACAAGGACTGGTTGCGCGTCGGCGCGCTGATCAGCGTCAAGTCGCACGATTCCAGCGCATGGAAGCTGGGCGTCATTCGCCGTCTGTCGCGTCGTCAACGACGACACCAGCTCGGTCGGCATCGAAACCCTGGCCGAAATCCCTGACCTGGTCATGTTGTACGACACCACCACGTCGGGCTACACCGTGAATGGACTCGACAACAACGGCACCAACCTGCCGCACCCGAGCCTGTGGCTGGCAGGCAAAGACCGGTCCCGACAGCGTGATCATCGACCCGGCCCACTTCATGCCTGGCAAGGTGTTCCAGATCAACGGCCCGAACGAACGCAAGCACATTGCCCTGGGCAACCCGCTTGAGCGTTCCGAAGGCTGGATTCGCGTCGTCGCGGAGCCGGTGAAGAGCTGACGGCTCGCTTTTTCCGCCCCCTGCCGCAGGCGCTTCGCCCCGCCTGCGCCTGAAACCCTGCCCGGTCTGCCCGTTCCGGTTTTACTTTCACCGGGTCTCTGGCACAATCGCCGAAAATCCGACAAGCGTGTACACAATCCTGCTGCCCGCAGAGGCAGTCGCGCTTTCGGCGTTTGTGCCCCTTGGGGGTGCCATTCGACCTGGAGGGTATGTGGTCCAATCCAATAAGCCTAGCTTGCTGATCGTCGATGACGATCCGCTGATTTCCGATACGCTCACCTACGTCCTGAGCAAGGACTTCGAAATATCGGCCGCCGAATCGCGTGCCCAGGTGAAGAGCCTGCTGATGCAACTGGACGAACCGCCGCAACTGGCGCTGGTGGATCTGGGGCTGCCGCCGCAGCCGCACAAACCCGATGAGGGCTTCGCCCTGATCGCCGACCTGCTGGGCATCTCGCCGAGCATCAAGATCCTGGTGCTCTCCGGCCAGAGCGACGAAGCCAATGCACGCCATGCACGTGCGCTCGGCGCCATCGATTTCGTCGCCAAGCCGTGCGAGCCCGAGCGGCTGAAGTCCCTGCTGTTCAACGCGCTGCTGGTTCAGGATGCCGAGCGCAGCGCCGACAAATCGCCCGCGCCGGCCAAGGATTCCGGCATCGTCGGCGAGCAGCCCGGCGATGGACAAGCTGCGCGAGCAGATCAAGCAGTATGCTGCCGCGCCGTTCCCGGTCCTGATCGAAGGCGAATCCGGCAGCGGCAAGGAGCGGGTCGCCTCCAGCCTGCATCAGCTGTCGCCGCGCGCAGCCAAGCCTTACCTGGCGCTCAACTGCGCGGCGATTTCGCCGACCCTGGTCGAGCCCACCCTGTTCGGCTACGCCAAGGGCGCATTCACCGGTGCCACCACCGCGCGCGCCGGCTACTTCGAGGAAGCCGAAAACGGCACCCTGTTCCTCGACGAGATCGGCGAACTGCCGCTGGAACTGCAGGCCAAGCTGTTGCGCGTGCTGGAAAACGGCGAATACCAGCGCGTCGGCGAAACCCAGCCGCGCTTCTCCAACGCGCGCGTGGTCACCGCCACCAACCGCGACCTGCGCGCCGAGATCAAGGCCGGACACTTCCGCGCCGACCTCTATCATCGCCTGTCGGTGTTCTCCATCGCAGTGCCGCCGCTGCGCGAAATGGGCCAGGACAAGCTCACCCTGCTCGATCACTTTCGTGATTTTTATGCCCGCGAGGCCAAGAGCCAGTCGTTTTCGCTCGACGCCCGCGCGCAGCAGATGTGGGAGGACTACCACTTTCCCGGCAACGTGCGCGAACTGCGCAACATCGCCATCCGCCTGACGACCAAATACCCGGGGCTGGCCGTCAACGCCGAGCAACTCGAAGACGAACTCGATACCGACCAGGCCTATCCGCAGGAAATCCCCCTCGCCAACGACAGCAAGGCACTGATCGACCTGGCACGCAAGCAGTTGCAGACACTGGCCAACTTCAATCTCGACATCACCCTGCGGCAGTGGGAAAAAGCCTACGTCGAGGCTGCCCTCAACATGACCCACGGCAACCTGTCGCAGGCTGCCAAGCTACTCGGCATCAACCGCACCACGCTTTACAGCCGCATGCAGACGTACAGTACCGAGTAGGGCGTGACCATTCGCCCTCATCCCCTGTGTACCTAGACTTTTTTGGTCTGAACGAAGCCCCCTTCCGCATCACCCCGAATACTGAGTACTGGTATGCCGGCGGCCAGCGCGGGGAAATGCTCTCAGCCCTGCTTTATGCCATCGGCCAGGGCGAAGGCATCATCAAGGTGGTGGGCGAAGTCGGCAGCGGCAAGACCATGCTGTGCCGCAAGCTGGCCGCTGCAGCTGCCCGACAGCATCGACAGCGTCTACCTGGGCAACCCCACGCTGGACCCGGACGACATGCTGGCGGCGATCCTGACCGATCTCGAAGAAACACCCGCAAGCGGCCGGCAGGCGCGGCTGGCCCAGCTGAATGACGCATTGCTGGCACGACATGAAGCGGGACGGCGCGTGGTGGTGTTCGTCGAGGAAGCGCAAGGGCATCACGCTCGACAACCTGGAGTTTCTGCGACTGCTGACCAATCTGGAAACCGCCACCGACAAGCTCCTGCAAATCGTGCTGTTCGGCCAACCCGAACTCGATATGCATCTGGCCGACCCGCGCATCCGCCAGTTGAAAGACCGCACCACCCTGAATCTGAACCTGTCACCATTGAGTGAAGCCGAAGTTGCCGACTACCTGCGTGCACGGCTGACGGTGGCCGGGTATCGCGGCCCCGACCTGTTTCCGCCCGAACTCATCAGGCGCATGACGCAAATCTCGGGGGGGCTGTCGCGCCGCATCAACGTGCTGGCCGACAAAACCCTGCTGGCCGCCTATGCCGGGCAAACCCACACGCTCACTCCGGCCCACCTGGACGCCGCGGCGAGCGATGACGACACCAAGCCCCAACGGCAAGAGTCCGCCATGCGCCACCGTTTACCCCATTGGGCATGGTTGGGTACCGGGCTCGCGGCTGCGCTCGGTCTGTTGGCATTCGTCGCCTGGATGGCGCTTTCGCCGTCCTCCTCGACCTCGACGCGACCGCCGGCTGCGCCTGTCCAGGCTGCCCCGCCCCGCCCCGCTGCCTCTTTCACCGTTGCCGACGTCACCGATATGGCCCGGCAAACCGGGCGCTGGCTGGCTACCGCCGACCCCGGCATCCGTGTGATCCAGCTTGCCTCGGTTAAAGAAGCGGCGCAGGCAGCCGTATTACTGGGGGAATTTAACGCGGCCCCCCACCCGCAGCCGCTCCGGATTTTGCATGGACTGGATCAGGGACGACCCGCCTGGATGATCCTGGCGGGTGAGTTCACCGGCCGGGGCGAGGCCGGCGCTGCCCTGCGAGCCCTGTCCGGACAGACTTCAGGGTCGCCGTTTTTACGCACGGTCAGGACAATGCGCACGCTTGTGTTGCCATCAGGATGAATATGAAAATTGGGCAGTTTCGCCTCGCTTTGCTAACCGGCCTGGTATTGCTGGGTGGCTGCATGATGCCGAAGGGTTTCGACGCCTCGCCGGCCCATATCCAGCGCAAGGCGGAGCCGGTCGTCGAAGCGCCGCCCGCGCCGGTGAAGGCTGCGCCCTACCTGCCGCCCCCCAAACTGGCGGCGCCTGTCCCCACCTACACGGTAGTGGTGAACGATGTGCCGGTCAGGGAGTTGCTGTTTTCCATCGCACGCGACACCCAGTACAACATCGACATCTATCCGGGAATTTCCGGGCGGGTATCGCTCAATGCCGTCAACGAACCGCTGCCCGTCATCCTCGACCGCATCGCGCGTCAGGCCGACCTGCGCTACAGCATGGATGGCCGCAGCATCTCCATCCAGCCTGATACGCCCTACACCAAGACCTACCAGGTGAACTACGTCAACGTATCGCGCCATGCCACCTCCGAGACCGGGGTATCCGTGCAAATTTCCTCCACCGGCAATGCCACCGGCATGGCGGCTTCGGGCGGGAGCGGGCAACAAGGCAACGCGGGCAACAATTCGAGCACCACGATCAGCAGCACGACCATCAATGATTTCTGGGACGTCCTGGCCGAGAACATCCGCGCCATCCTGGTCAGCACCCGGCAGGCCAGCGAAAATATCCAGCAGCGCGAGGCGCGGGCGGAGGCCGAAAAAGCGCAGCGCGCCGAACTGATCGCGCAGACGGACGCCGTGAGCAAGGCCGGGCAGGGCGCGGACAAGCTCTTTGCCACGGCCTTCAAGAACCTCCACAAGGAAAGCAAATACGAGGTGAGCATCAATCCGGTGGCCGGAACCGTCACCGTATCCGGCACCACGCGCCAGCACGAACTGGTCCAGCAGTATCTCGACAAGACCGGGAAGTCGGTGCGCCGGCAGGTGCTGATCGAGGCGACCATCGTGGAAGTTGGCCTCAAGGACCAGTTCCATGCCGGCATCGACTGGACCAAGCTGGCACAGGGCACCGGCTGGTCGATCGTCAGCAGCGTGCTGCCCAAGGACCAGCTGGCCGGCGCGCTCACGCCCTATTACACGATTGCCTACAACAACACCAACAATGATTTCAGGGCTGCCATCAAGCTGCTGGAATCGTTTGGCAGCACCCGGGTGCTGTCCAGCCCCAAGCTGATGGCGCTGAACAACCAGACCGCCCTGCTCAAGGTGGTGGACAACCTTGTGTATTTCACGGTCTCAAGCGACACCAACCAGACCCAGGGAGTATCCGTCACCACCTACACCACCACGCCCTATACCGTCCCGGTGGGCGTGATGATGTCGGTCACGCCGCAGGTCGGGGACAACGGCAGCGTCACGCTGACCGTGCGCCCCACCATCTCGCGCAAGGTGGGCGAAGTGCTCGACCCCAATCCGGCACTGGCCGAGCAGAACATCAAGAGCGGCATCCCGGTGATCCAGGTGCGCGAAATGGAATCGTTCCTGGAGGTGCGCAGCGGCCAGACCGTCATCCTCGGCGGACTCATCCAGGATGACAGCAACAATGCACGCGACGGCTTGCCCGTCCTGTCGCGCCCAGAGAATACCGGCTGGATCTTCGGCCAACAGGAGCGCATCGCCTCCCAAAGCGAGCTGGTGATCTTTCTGCGGCCGACCATCGTCGCCGATGCCTCGATGAACAGCCCTGCCCTGAAACCCTTCGAGCGGTTCCTGCCCGCCGCGGCTGCCGCCCCATGAGCCTGTTGCTCAAGGCGCTCAAGCAGGCCGAAACCGCCGCAGCAGGCAAACCCGCTGCGGTCACTGCGGTCGGGAGTTCCGTTCCGGACGACCTCGAACTGGAGCCAGCGTCGCCCGCCTCCAGCGACGCTGCGCGCGACTGGGTAGAACCGCCCAGCCTGCTGTTCGGCAGCAGCGGGCTCTCGCCGGCGCAGCAACCGCCCCGCAACCTGCTTCTACCCCGTCTGACCCTGGTGCCGGCCGCCGCGCTGCTGGCCGTCATCGTCGCGCTGGGCTATGGCATCTATCTCTACTTTGCCCTGCAGCCCACAACACTCCCGCCACCGCCCGATGCGGTCGCGCCACCCGCCAGGCCCTCGCCTGCGCTGACCGCAGCCCCCATTCTGCCGGCGCCGGCCACACAGCCGGTGGCAAAGCCCGCCGCCCCTGCCGCCCGCCCGCAGACACGGAGCCCGCGCGCCCTTGCGGCCGCTCCGGCCGAGACCGGCGAGCGCAACGCCGCGCGCCAGGCACCCCCACCTGCCACACCCGTTGCGCGCCCTGAGGCCCAGCGCCCTCCCGCGATCCCGGTTTTCCGCCCGGACGCCCATGCGGCGCTCCTCGGCAACGCGCATGCCGCCTATCAGGCTGGCCAGCTTGACGAGGCGCAGCGCCTGTATGCGCAGGCCGCCGCCATCACCCGCAGCACGGATGCCCTGCTCGGTCTCGCTGCGATTGCCACGGCACAAAATCGCGAGCAGGACGCCGCGCAGCACTACCGGGAAATCCTCGAACGTGAACCCCGCAATGCAACGGCCCAGGGTGCCCTGCTCGACCTGACGGGCAGTTCCGACAGCCTGGCCAACGAGAGCCGCCTGAAGACCCTGATCGACAGCGATCCCAGCCCGCACCTGTATCAGACGCTGGCCAACCTGTATGCCGAGCAGCAACGCTGGCCGGAAGCGCAGATGGCCTATTTCGAGGCATTTCGCGGCGCTCCCGGCAATGCCGATTACGCTTTCAACCTGGCCGTCAGCCTGGACAGGCTGGGGCAACGCGCGGCTGCGCTCACCTATTACGAAAAAGCGCTTGCACTCGGTGGCGTCCACCGGTTTGACCGCGCCCAGGCCGAAGCCCGCATCAGGCAGCTCAAGCAAACCCTATAGGCGTCAAGTATGGAGCGCCGCAAAAAACTCCGCATGGGTGAATCCCTGGCCGCACAGGGACTCATCACGCTCGACCAGCTACGCATCGGCCTGAAGGAACAAAAGGCGACCGGTCTGCCGATCGGCCGCCAACTCGTCGCGCTCGGCTTCATGACCGAGGCGGTGCTGCGCGATCAACTCGCCAATGCACTCGGCAGCCAGGGCATCGACCTCTCCCAGGTGGTAGCCGACCCCGAGGCACTGCAGCTGGTACCCGAAGAATTCGCCCGCCGCCACCACCTGTTGCCGATCGCCCATGACGCTGCGCGCAACGTGCTGACGCTGGCCACCACCGACATGTTCAACGTCGTCGCGCTCGACCAGCTGAAAGCGTCGCTCGGCGGCCAGCTCGAGATCGACACCCTGCTGGCGGGCGAAGCCCAGTTGCTCGAATGCATCGACAAGTTCTACGGTTTCGATCTCTCGCTCGACGGCATCCTGCGCGAAATCGAAACTGGCGAAGTCGATTACGCCAGCCTCAATCCCGAAACCGAGGAATACACCCAGCCGGTGGTGCGGCTGGTCGGCGCACTGCTGACCGATGCGGTGAAGCGCGAGTCGAGCGACATCCACTTCGAACCCGAGCACGCCTTCCTGCGCATCCGCTATCGCATCGACGGCGTGCTGGAACAGGTCCGCAGCCTGCACAAGACCTACTGGCCGGGCATCCTGGTGCGGCTCAAGGTGCTGTCCGGCATGAACATCGCCGAAACACGCGCGCCGCAGGACGGCCGCATGTCGCTCACCCTGAACGGCCGCCCGATCGACTTCCGCGTATCGAGCCAGCCCGGCATCCACGGTGAAAACCTGGTGCTGCGCATCCTCGACCGCGAAAAGTCGATCATGCCGCTGGAATACATGGGCTTCACCCCCGACGCGCTGCGCGAACTGCAACTGATGATGGCGCGCCCCGAAGGCATCCTCGTGGTCACCGGGCCAACGGGCTCGGGAAAGACCACCACGCTGTATTCGATGCTGTCGCACCTCAACAACGAGACGGTCAACATCATGACGCTGGAAGACCCGGTCGAGTACCCGGTCACCCTGATGCGCCAGAGTTCGGTCAACGAAACGCTGAAGCTCGATTTCGCCAACGGCATCCGCTCGATCATGCGGCAGGATCCCGACATCATCCTGGTCGGCGAAATCCGCGACAAGGACACCGCCGAAATGGCCTTCCGTGCCGCCATGACCGGCCACCAGGTGTTCACCACCCTGCACACCAACTCCGCCCTCGGCGTGTTCCCGCGCCTGACGGACATCGGCATCCAGCCCGGCATCCTGTCCGGCAACATCATCGGCGTCATTGCGCAGCGGCTGGTGCGCAAGCTGTGCCCGCACTGCAAGGAAGCCTACGCGCCGGACGAGCACGAGGCCGCACTGCTCGGCACCGACCCCGCGCAGCCGCCGCAGATCTATCGCGCCGTCGGATGCCCGGCCTGCAGCCACAAGGGCTACAAGGGCCGGCTGGCGCTGATCGAACTGCTGCGCATGGATCCGACGCTGGACGAACTGGTGGCCAACCACGCGCCGCTGCATGAAATCCGCCGCGCGGCATTCGAGCACGGCTACCATCCGCTGGCCGAGGACGGCATCCAGCGCGTGAAGGATGGCATCACCTCGCTGGCGGAAGTGGCGCGGGTGGTGGATTTGACGGGGCGGGTGTGAAGATGGGGGTCGCTACTATCCATTTTCCGCTTGGGATGCATGGGCTTCGCGTTTCGCCTATGGGCGAGTTACTTTCTTTTGCTTCGCCAAAAGAAAGTAACCAAAGAAAAAGCGACCCCACATCGCTGCCCTGCGGGTTCCCGATTTGGCGCGCGCGGTCGGGCGCTCCACCAACTCGCCCTGGCACGGGGCACAAAACGCCCCGTACTGCGGAACTCGGACACGGTTCCGCTCTTGTCCCGCCCACACGCGCCAAATCGGCAGCGCTGAAGGGGAACAACCCCCAGAACCGTCAACGCGTAATGCTGGCCAGCAGCCAAGCACTGGCGCTCGCCCGGAAGCCCCTTGTGTGTCGCCGAGAAGCGCAGCCGGCCGAGGAAAAAAGGGGCTGGGTGTCCGAGCTCCGCAGTGAGCCGCGTTGTGTGCGGCTCGCCAGGGCGAGTTCCAGCCCCGCCTCGGGTGGCGAGCATCGCAGGGGAGCCGCAGGCCGACACACCAGGGGTGGCCTTTTCTTTGGGTACTTTCTTTTGGCCACGCAAAAGAAAGTATCTCGCCCAAAGGCGAAACGCGAAGCCATCGCGAGGAAAGCCTAACCATGCCCTTCTTCGACTACCGCGCCTTCGACCAGACCGGCCGCTCGGTCAAGGGCACGCTCTCCGCCGTCAACGACGTCGACCTCGAGCTGCGCCTGAAACGCATGGGGCTCGACCTCATCACGCTGTCGGAACTGTCGCGGCAATACGCCCCCAGTGGCCGCGAACGGGTGACGCGACGCGACCTGGTGACCTTTTGCATCCACATGCGTTACATCACCCGCGCCGGCATCCCGCTGCTGGATGGCCTGCGCGATCTGCGCGACACCATGGAGAAACGTGGCTTTCGCGATGTGCTGACTGCGCTGCTGGAAGACCTGGAAGGCGGCAAGGTGTTGTCGCAGGCGCTGGCAGCGCACCCGGCGGTTTTCGGCGAGGTTTTCGTCCACAGCATACGGGCAGGCGAGCAGACCGGTCTGCTGGACGCGGTATTCGAACGCCTGGCCGAGTCGCTGAAGTGGCAGGAAGAAGTTGCAGCCAAGGCCAAGCGGCTCATGGTGTATCCCGCGCTGGTGCTGGTCGTCGTCGGCGCCGCCATCCTGTTCCTGCTGGTGTACCTGGTGCCGCAGGTGCTAGCCCTGGTCGAAACCATGGGGGTGCAATTGCCCTTGCCTACGCTGGTTCTGATGGCCGTATCCAGCGCGCTGCGCTCGTACTGGCTGATCGCCCTGCTGCTGGCATTGGCGCTGGGGGGCGGCCTGCCGTTGTGGGTGCAGAAAAGCGAATCGGGACGCGACTGGTGGGACCGCACCCAGTTGAGGCTGCCCGTCATCGGGCCGGTCATTCAGAAGATCGTGCTGTCGCGCTTCACCAACACGCTGGCGATGATGTACCGCTCCGGCGTGACGGTACTCGACGCGCTGCGCGCCGGCGAGAAGGTAGCCGGCAACCGGGAGATAGCAGGCAGCATCCACCGCGCCGCGCAGATGATCGCCGACGGGCGCGGCCTGTCTGACAGTTTTCAGTCGATGGCCGTGTTCCCGCCGCTGGTCATCCGCATGCTGCGCGTGGGCGAGACCACCGGGGCGCTCGACGAAGCGCTGGACAACGTGACGTTTTTCTACAACCGCGAAGTGCTCGAATCGATCGAGAACGGCCTCAGGGTTCTGGAACCGCTGCTCACCATGATCCTCGGCCTGCTGCTGGGCGGGATCCTGGTATCGGTGCTGCTGCCGGTTTATGACCTGATCGGGAACCTGCCCTTGTGATGCTCGACCATCGCCTGATCCTCCTCGCCACCCCACGCCAAATCGGTGTACTCGACTGGCGCCCGGGACACATGCACTGGCTCGGCGAGTTCTCCGCCAATGCCCAAGGCCTGGCGGCTTTCCGCAAGGTCGTGGTCAGCCATGTGCATCTGCCCGTATTGCTGGTGGCGGACACGGTGGATGAAGACTACCGAAGCGAAAGCTTGCCGCACGTGAAAGGTCACGCCCGCAACGAACTGCTGGCACGCAAGCTCAAGCAAGTCTTCCGCAATGCGCGTTTCACCGGTGCGTGGCGTCAAGTGCGCGAAACAACGGGCCGCCGCGACGATCGCTATCTGCTGGCAGCCCTGACCGATGCCGACTGGCTGACGCCGTGGCTCAGCGTGCTGCATCGCGAACGAATACCCTTGTCCGGCATTACCCCGCTGGCAATGGCCTGTCAGCATCTGCTGGACAAGCTGCGGTTTCAGGAACAGCACACGCTGCTGGCCTATCGGCTCAATAGCAGGCTGCGCTTGTCCTACTACCACAACGGCTTGTTGCGCTTTTCGCGCCTGATTGGCAGCGACACCCCGACCCAGTTGCCGAGCAATGCTGCCGACGAAATCGCCAAGACGCAGCTGTATCTTGCCGGTCAGCGCATCCTGCCGCGCGAAGCCCGCCTGCACGTGCTGCTGCTCGATCCCAGCGGCCAGTTGGACAATGCCCAGGCGCCACTCAATGCCGATCCCGCGTTCAGCGCACGGATGATCGACTTGCCCAGCCTCGCACGAGCCCTGCGCATTCCGGATGATTTCCTGGCGGCCACCCCGGAAGTCGCCCCGCTGGCAGCCATTGCGGGCGAGGCGCTGCGGCTGAATCTGGCCCCCCCCGAACTGCTGCAACGTCATACCGAATATCGCTGGCGACGCGGCCTGCATGCCGCCGCGGGCCTGATCGCGTTTCTGGGGCTGTGCACCACGGCCGCCTTCTGGTTGCAGGCCCAGGGTCTGGACGACCAGGCACGCCTGCTGGCGCAGCAGCACCAGCAACAGCAGGCCCGCCATCAGACCATTGCTGCCGCCTTCCCCGCCCAGGCTGCCGCACCCGAGCAACTGGCCCAAACGGTGTCACTGGCGCAGCATTTGGATGCTCGACACCCCGACCCGGACGCTCTCCTTGCTTCGGTCGGCCAGGCACTGGAGATGACCCCCGAAGTCGCGCTGGAAAATCTGGAATGGACCGATGAATCGCTGATGCCTTCCGGCGACATCCTGATCAAGCTCGATGCCACCCTGAGCCCTTTCGATGGCAACTACCGCGCAGCCATGCAACGCATCGAGCGTTTCATGCGTACCCTGCAGGCTGCGCCCCATGTGAAGGATGTCAGCCTGCAAAGCAGCCCGGTGAACGCCGACTCCAGCAGCACCCTGACCGGCAAGACATTCGGCGCCGACGCGCGCAAGGATTCCGCCGCGCGTTTCAGCCTCAGCCTGCGCTACCACGAGGTCGGTCCATGATGAGCCGTCCACCTTTCAGCGTCCTCAAACTGTCCCTGCTGCTGGTGCTGACAGCACTGCTGCTGGTGACTGCAAGCGTGCTGTGGAGTCGGGGGCTGGCACAGGATGCTGCGCTGCGGCTGCAGCAGCAGCGCAACGCGCTCAATCTTGCGCAACAGCAGCTCGACCGCAGCCGTCAGCAACAGCAGCTCATCGCCACCCATCTCGACGCGTATCAGGCCCTGGCTGCGCGTGGCTTTGTCGGCGATGAAGACCGCCTGGCCTGGATCGAGGCGGCACAACTGGCCAACCGCGACGCCGGGCTGTATGGCCTGAGCTATCGCCTGATCCCGCGCACCCGGTCGCTGCCTGCGCTTGCCCAGGGACTGCCGCTCGGACAGACCACCATGGTCCTCTCCCTGCCCCTGTTGGTGGAAACCGATCTCATGCGCTTTCTTTCGGCCCTCCGGGCCCGCTCGTCCGGGGTATATCGCGTTCAGGGTTGCCGCATGTCATGGCTGAGCCGTGCGCCGTTCGAGGCAGTCAACCAGCCAAGCCTGCAGGCCGAGTGCGATCTGCTCTGGTTTACCGTCGCGGAAAATACAGGAGGGGCCTCATGAAGCCACACGCCATCCTGACGCCCCCCCGCACACTGCAACCTATCGATATCGATGCGGCACCATCGGGCTCCCGCGGTGCCTTGCGCCGTTTCACGGCGAGCGGACTTGCCATGCTGTTGCTGTGTGCCGGCGGGACGGGCCTGGCCGCGCCAGCAGAATTGGGGCGCCTGTTCTATACACCGTCCCAGCGCGCCCAGCTCGAAAGCGCACGTACCCACAACGTCACCCAGCCGTCGAATCCGGCCAAGCCGTCTTCGCCGCCGCCGCTGCGTTATGACGGCGTGTTGATGCGCTCGGACGGCCCGACCACACGCTGGGTCGACGGCAAGTCGCAGCTCGGCCCGGCAGGCATAGCGGGCCTGAAGCCCGGCCAGATACGTGCCGGCGACAAGGTGTACGAACCCTATCAGGTGGTGCGGCCGACCCCTGTCAGCCCGGACGGGCCGGTCACCCGGGAAACGACACCATGACGACCCAGCGCGGTTTCACCCTGATCGAGATGGCCATCGTGCTGGTCATCATCACCTTCCTGATCGGCGGGCTGGCCATGCCCCTGGCAGCGCAGATTCAGGCACGGCGGATTGCTGAAACCAACAAGACGCTGGAAGAAGCGCGCGACGCCATTATCGGATACGCCATGATGCCACACCCCTGCCATGTACGGCAATCCGCCTGACCAAGCCTCTATCTTGCCCGTGTCCTCGACACCAGACGGTCCGATGGCCATCGCCAGGACCTGAAGGTCAAATGCAGACGCTCAATGTGCCCAGTACGCGCATGGCTGGCTTGCCCTGGGCGCGACACTCGGCACAGCATCGCAAGGACGCCTGGGGCAATCGCCTGCACCTACAGTGTCGAAACCACCGTGAATATGCCGACAGTTCGACAAAGGATTTGCCGAACCTCTGGTCACTTTGCAGCCCCAGGCACATTACAGCACACGATCGAATCTTGAATGCGCATGTTGCCACAAGCAGTGCCAGTGGCAGTCCAGGTCGATGCGGCATGCAATCTGCCCGCGTGGTGTCGTTTCCCACGGGCCCGAACGGGTGGGGTGCCCTCAATGTCAACGGCAACACCCTGAACAACCCGAGCAGTGCGGATGAACGGGAAAACACCGACACCGATACCGACTTTCGTCAGCCGCTACCCCGATCCAAGGCTGGCGATGCCAGCGGTGAATTCGACGATCTGGTGATGTGGATTTCCGACAGCCTGCTCAGGAGCCGCGTGTGTCCTGCCGGCGGCTGTCCGTAGCCTGCAGCCGGAACGTCACCCGCCCCGACTGGTTATCGGGCAGTTCCAGCCGGTAACCCGAGCGCGCAGCCTGCCGCGCGGCCTGATACAAGCCCACGCCGAGACCGAAATCCGACGCCACCGGACTCATGAACAGGTTGCGCGCCACATGCTCGGGCGCAGCCGTTCCGCTGTCGGTCACCTTCAGGCATGCCAGGGGATGCAGGGCCAGGCGGACTTCGACCGAGATAGCCGGTTCACTCTGCCGCTTGCGCAGCGCGTTGGTCAGCAGGTTGTCGACCACGCTGTCGAACAGGTCCTGCGGCAACGAGGTGTCGTCGAGCGTGTCGGCAAAGAATTGGACATTGTCGTGCTCGTAGCGGGTCTGCAGCGCCGTCCACCAGACCTGCGCAGGAATGTGCGCGACATCCATTTCGGCCGGCTGCTTGAGTTTGTCGACGGTTTGCGACAGGCGTGCCGCCAGTTGCGGCAACTGGCGTTTCATCAGAGCCATCAAACGCTCGCTGTCTTCAGGCGTCGAGGTATCGGCGGCGGCAAGCAGCGTTTTCATCGACTGCAGGATATTCTTCACGTCATGGGTCAGGCGCGCCCCGGTATCGTGAATCGCCTGGCTGTAAGCCTGCTCGCGCAGGGTCTGCTCGCGCACCTTGGCCGCATAGAAGTACCCCAGCAGTTGCGACAGCAGCCGCACGTGCAGCGCCAGCGCAGGGGTCAACGAACGGCTGGAGTGCCAGGTCAGGCACAGGCCGTGAAAGGCATGGCTCAGGCTATGCTCGGCGGGTTCGCCGAACTGTCCTTCGCCACGCGCCGCCTGCCAGCGGCCGCCGCGTATCCAGGTCAGCTCGTGCAGGTCGGCGAGCGCATCGCGCACGAAGGATTCCGGGTCGCGCTCGCGCTCGGCCAGCGTCGCCAGCCGTTGTGCCCACCCCTCGAACGGCAGCCCCACTGACAGCAGGTAGCGCGAAGTGAGTTGCCCCAGCCCGGAAAATCCGGCACGCGGGTTCCACAGCCAGGACAGCACCAGCAACAGCCCTGCCATGCCCAGCAGGGTCTGCACCAGCGCCCAGGCGTAGCTCACCCTGGACACGGCCACCACGGCAAACACGCCCAGGGCCATCACCATGATGAGCAGCGACAGCATCAGCCCGTAGATGAAATCGAGCGTCGACGAAGCGCCCTGCTGACGGCTCGGCGGCAGGAACAGGATCACCAGCGGCAACAGTGGCAGGACGTAGCGCACCCCCGCTTGCAGGGGATCGGGCAGCGAAGTGTCGCCCAGGCTGTGCGGCAACACCCAGGCCAGCAGCAAGCCAAGCAGGTAGGCCAGCGCAAACAGATAGGCCAGCCGCTGCCCCCGCTCGTTCTGCGAGGTTGCCGCCGCCCCCACCAGTCCTGCCAGGATCGCCAGCCACAGCGCCATCACCCAGGGACTGTCCACCAGCACCAGCAGCGCCGCCATGGCAAACACCGGCAACGCGAGGCGTGGCTCGATGCGCGCTTCGCTGCGCACCAGCGGCTGCCACAGCAGGAACAGCCCGTAGTGCGCCAGCAGGAACGCGCGCGTCACCGCCGCCTCGGCATCCAGCACCACGGCTGCATGCAAGGCCAGCAGCATCAGAGCCAGCCAGCGCCCGGGCGCCACGCCCGACAACAGGGTAGCCAGCGACGCCAGCCAGTTGAGGCGCGGTGACGCTTCGGCGGAATCAGTCATGGCGGGAATCCATCAGATACATGTGGCTCAGCATGACACAGCTATCGGCATTCAACCCGGGAAATGGAGCCGCTCCACCCTTTCCGCCGCCAAAAAACCTGACGGGATCCCGGCGAGGCTGTCGGATTATCGTCAGCGCCGGTCTCGACCATGTAAGCAGATCGTATTTTTATTGATTTTTATCAATAAGATAAGCAAACGGCTTGCTTGGTACATATATTGCACCTTGGCGGTTGGTAACACTTTTAACGGAGCATTCCAACATGCCTTACCCCAATTCTCCGCGACGCCAATCAGGTTTCACCCTGATCGAGATCGCCATCGTGCTGGTCATCATCGGTCTGCTGCTCGGCGGTATTCTGAAGGGGCAGGAACTGATCAACAGTGCCCGGGTGAAAAACCTCGGCACCGATTTCCGCAATATTCCGCTGTTCGTCTACGGCTACCAGGACAAGTTCAGGACCTTGCCCGGCGACGACACCGGCGCCGTCGAACACGTTGGCACAACGAGCATCACACCTGGGCTTGGCAATGGCAACGGCGTGATCGACGGCGACTGGTTCAGCACGACTGCCACGGATGAGTCGGTCCTGTTCTGGCAGCACGTGCGGCTTGCTGGCCTGGCACCCGGAATCACCACGATACCGGCCACCCTTCCCGGCGAATACAACCCCAAGAATGCATCGGGCGGCATCATCGGCATTCAGAGCGGCACCACTGCCACCGCGGATACGCCCATCATCGGCACTGACGGCAACGCAATCGGCGGCGCGTATGTCATCTGTTCGACCGGCATCCTCGGCAAATTCGTCAAACAGCTCGACATCCAGATGGACGATGGCCAGACCGATTCGGGTTCGATGATGGCCACCCCCACGACAACACCGCTTGCAAAAGGGGCGACTGCCACGGCTACGACAGACATTGACGACGCAACGACGTATACCGTTTGCATGGGCGTTTAATCACCCAGCATCCAGAAGCCCGCTTTAGCCAAGCGGGCTTTTTTTGTCCCGGTCCTGGCGCAGGGTGCTACCCCTGCAGCACCCTGATTTCCGCAGCCGCCAGCCCATCGGCTGCGCCACGCAGCAGCAGCACATCCCCGGTATGGATTTCGGTATCGGGCTGGGGATCCACGCCCTTGATTCCCTGGCGCCGGATCGCCACCACTTCCACCAGCAGTTCGTCCAGTGCCAGGCTTTCCAGGTGCTGCCCGACCGCGGCCGCGCCTTGCGTGACCAGCACGGTATGCAGGCGCGGCTGGGCATGGTGATCGAGTTCGTCGTCGACGTCGCTGGAGCCGCGGAAAAAGCCGCGCATCATGGCGTAGCGCGATTCGCGCACCTCGCGGATCCGCTTCAGTACCTGGGACAGCGGCACCCCCAGCAGCATCAATGCATGCGAAGCCAGCATCAGCGAGCCTTCCATCACCTCGGACACCACCTCGGCCGCGCCCGCCGCCTTCAACTCGTCGATGTGCGTCTCGTCGATGGTACGCACCACCACCGGCAGTTCCGGCCGCAATTCGCGCACATGGCGCAGGATCGCCATGCTCGAATGCACATCGGAATAAGTCACCACCACGGCCTGGGCACGTGAGAGGCCTGCGGCCACCAGCACTTCGCGGCGGCTGGCGTCGCCGTACACCACGCTGACACCTGAGGCGGCGACCGCGCGGATGCGTTCGGGATCGGAGTCGAGGGCGATGAAAGTGATGCCCTCGGCTTCGAGCAGGCGAGCCAGATTCTGTCCGCTGCGGCCATAGCCGCACAGGATCACATGCTTGGTCTTGCCAAAGGTCTTGACCGCAATGTCGTGCACTTCCTTGGCGCGCCCGGCCCATTCGCTGCCGGCGATCAATCGTGTCAGCGTGTTCATGCGGTTGATCAGCAGCGGCGCGATCAGCATCGACAACACCATGGCCGCCAGTACCGGCTGGATGGTGTCCGCCCCCAGCAACTTCAGTTCGGATGCCAGTGCCAGCAGCACGAACCCGAATTCGCCCGCCTGCGCCAACCCCAGCGCGGTGCGCACGGCCGTGGGCCGGGCACTGCCGAAAACCATCGCCAGTCCGGCCACCAGCAGCCCCTTGCCGATGATGATGGCCGCCACCAGCAGCAGCACATCGGCCCAGTTCCGCAGCACCAGCATCGGATCGAGATGCATTCCGATGGTGACGAAAAACAGCCCCAGCAATACGTCGCGGAAGGGCTTGATGTCGTCTTCCACCTGATAGCGGTATTCCGTTTCGGAAACCAGCATCCCGGCGAGGAAGGCGCCCAGCGCCAGCGACAGCCCGGCGCTTTCGGTCAGATACGCCAGACCCAGCGTGAACAGCAGCAGGTTGAGGGTGAAAATTTCGGGCGACTTGCGGCCGGCCACCCACTGGAACCACGGACGCATGATGCGCTGCCCGACGAACAGCAGAAAGCCCAGCACCACCACCGCCTTGAGCATCGCCAGTCCCAGAGTGGCCGCCATGGCATCCGACTCCCGGGTGAAGGCAGGAATCAGGATCAGCAGCGGCACCACGGCCAGATCCTGGAACAGCAGCGCGCCGAATATCTGGCGACCGTGCGGCGTCTGGATTTCCAGCCGCTCGGCCATCAGCTTCGACACGATCGCGGTGGATGACATCGACATGATGCCGCCGAGCGCGATGGCAGCCAGCAGCGGCAGATCGAGCAGCCAGGCGATCAGCGTGGTGAGGCCGATGGTCAGCAGCACCTGCGCGCCGCCGAAGCCGAACACGATCATGCGCATGCTCATCAGGCGTGGCAGGCTGAATTCCAGACCGATCGAGAACATCAGGAACACCACCCCGAACTCGGCCAGGTAGCGTGCCTCTTCGCTATCCGGAATCCAGCCCAGCGCATAGGGGCCGATGGCGACGCCGGTCACTAGATAGCCCAGCATGGTCGGCAGCCGCAGAGCACGTGCGGCGGCCGCCACCAGGACGGCGACCGCGAGCAGGATCAGGACGAGTTGGAGGCTGCTATGCATAATCTTTCAAGGGCGTGCGCCCATATTAAAGCCGGAGTCCTCATGTAGGGCATGCGATCCTTCGGCGCTTGAGACCCTCTACAAGCCGGCACCTCCCTGGCACGAGAGATCAGGTAAATCGCGGCATGGAGAGCAGGCTTTAGTATACTTGCCGACCATGCACCCCCAGCCCACTTCCCCCGAACATTTGCTAGCACTCGCGCGCCAGGTGCTCGACATCGAGGCCGACCGCGCTGCATGCCGTGTCGACCCGTCTCGACGCCGGCTTCGCCGACGCCGTCCACCTGATCCTCGCCTGCAGCGGGCGCGTGGTGGTGTCGGGCATGGGCAAGTCCGGCCACGTCGGCGGCAAGATCGCCGCCACCCTGGCCTCCACCGGCACCCCGGCATTTTTCATGCACCCGGGCGAGGCGAGCCACGGCGACCTCGGCATGATCGCGCCCAACGACGTGGTGCTGGCGCTGTCGAACTCGGGCGAGAGCAACGAGATCGTCAGCATCGTTCCGCTCATCAAGCGGCGCGGCGCCAAGCTCATCGCCATGACCGGCAACCCGGGGTCGACCATGGCGCGCGAGGCCGACGTGCATCTCAACGCCGCGGTCGACAAGGAAGCCTGCCCGCTCAACCTGGCGCCCACCGCGAGCACCACGGCGGCGCTTGCGCTGGGTGACGCGCTGGCGGTGGCCCTGCTCGATGCGCGCGGCTTCTCGGCCGACGACTTCGCCCGCACCCATCCGGGCGGCAGCCTCGGCCGACGCCTGCTGATCCACGTACGCGACGTCATGCACAGCGGCGACGAACTGCCGAGCATCGATCGCGAAGCCTCGCTCAAGGCCGCCCTGCTCGAAATGACCCGCAAGGGACTCGGCATGACCGCCGTGGTCGACGCCGCCGGCAAAGTGGCGGGCGTATTCACCGACGGCGACCTGCGACGCGCGCTGGAGCACGCGCTCGACCTGCAGCAGGCGCGGGTGACCGACCTGATGACCCACAATCCCAAGACGATCCGCGCGGACGAACTCGCCGTGGCGGCGGTGGAAAAAATGGACACGCTGAAAATCAATGGCCTGCTGGTCGTCGATGACGACAACATCCTGGTGGGCGCGCTCAACATGCACGACCTGCTGAAGGCGGGAGTGGTGTGATGACGGCAGACCTGATTGCCCGCGCGCAGAAAATCCGTCTGATCGCGTTCGATGTCGATGGCGTGATGACCGATGGCACCCTGTTTCTGGCCGACGACGGGCAGGAATTCAAGGGCTTCAATTCGCTCGATGGCCACGGCCTGAAAATGCTCAAGGGCAGCGGGGTGGAACTCGCCATCATCACCGGCCGCAGTTCGCGGGTGGTGGAACATCGTGCGAAAAATCTCGGCATCGAGATCATCCACCAGGGCGCGCACGACAAGCTGGCCGTCTACGAAGCACTCTGCCGCGACCTCGGCATCGCCTGCGACACCACCGCCTACATGGGCGACGACGTAGTCGACCTGCCGGTGATGCGGCGCGCCGGCCTGGCGATTACCGTGCCTGCCGCGCCCGAACTGGTGAAGGCGCACAGCCACCTCATCACCACCCGGCAGGCCGGGCACGGCGCGGTGCGTGAAGCCTGCGAATTCCTGATGCGGGCGCAGGGCACGCTGGACGCGGCGCTTGCGCCGTATCTGAGATGACCGTTCACGCAGACGTTACTCGCCACATCGCCAGATCGAGGCTGTCATGAGTGCAAGGGGGTCGTTGTGGCTGCCGCTCGCCATATTGCTGCTGCTGGCAGCTATAAGCTATCTGGCTTGAGCGGTCAGTGCAGCTCTCGGACAACGGCAACGGCACGGAAAGGAAGGATCCGGAAGGCATCATGGAGAACTTTGACGCACTCAGTACCGACGTCACAGGCCGGCCGCACTATCGCCTGACCGCCCGCAAACTCAAGCATTATTCCGAGAGCAAGCGCACCGAGCTGGAATTTCCCCGCCTGGTCCAGTTTGACGACAAGACCGGCCAAGTCAGCGTGGTTGCACAACAGGCGACCGTATCCCCGGATGGCCACGAGGTGGACCTGCGCGGCAATGTACACGTGTTGCGCGCGGCGCGGGCGGGTCGGTCCGAACTGTCGCTTGAAACCGAACGATTACTGGTTTTCCCCAAACGCGACTTGCTGCGTGCACCCGGACCGGTGGAAATCAGGGATGACAACCTGAATGTGCACGCAAGCGCAATGGAATTCAATTCCAAGCAACGCGTCATCAAACTGACAGGGCGGGTGCAAGCCCGTTACACCTTCGGAAAAAGCTAGCACTATGAAAAATGCTCTCAAAGCCGGATTGTTCGCGGGGTTGTGCGCCACCCTGCTGATCTTTCCCGCGCATGCCGAGAAGGCCGACCGCGACAAGCCCATCCATCTCGAAGCCGACACGGTCACGCTCGATGACATCAAGAAAATCAGCATTTATCAGGGCAACGTGATACTGAGCCAGGGCACCATGCTGGTGCGCGCCGACTGGGTACAGGTGACGCAGAACGCGAACGGGCTCGACAAGGTCAACGCCACCGGCCGGCCGGTGGCGTTCCGCCAGAAAATGGACGGCAGCGATGAATTCATCGAGGGGTTCGCCAACCGCGTCGAGTTCGACGGCGTCTCGCGCCAACTCGAACTCATCGGCAACGCTCGCCTGCGGCATGGCAGCGATGAACTGCGTGGCACACAGATTTCATACAACGCCAACACAGAGTTTTTCAAGGTGGTCGGACAGCCGGATGCCAAAACACCGAGCGGGCGCGTTCGTGCTGTCATCCGCCCGAAACCCCGCACCGAACAAGCCAACCGGCAAGCCATGAGCAAGATTTCCGCCCAGCACCTGCGCAAGATCTATGGCAAGCGCACCGTCGTTCAGGACGTGTCATTCGAAGTCAACAGCGGCGAGGTGGTCGGCTTGTTGGGTCCCAACGGCGCCGGCAAGACCACCTGTTTCTACATGGTGGTGGGGCTCGTTGCCGCAGACGGCGGCAGTGTGCAAATGGATACGCACGATCTGACGCACATGGCGATTCACCAGCGCGCGCGGTTGGGCCTGTCCTACCTGCCGCAAGAGCCATCCATCTTCCGCAAGTTGACGGTACAAGAAAATATCCGCGCCATTCTCGAACTCAAGTCCTACGGCAAGGAAGAGCGCGAGGAACACCTCAACAACCTGCTCGAGGATCTGCACATTGCCCACCTGCGCGACGCCGCCGCTGTCAGTCTCTCGGGAGGCGAACGACGCCGTGTGGAAATCGCCCGTTCACTGGCGATCAACCCGCGCTTCATCCTGCTCGACGAACCTTTCGCCGGGGTCGATCCCATTGCCGTGCTCGACATTCAGAAGCTGGTTGAATTCCTGATCGAGCGCGACATCGGCGTGCTCATCACCGACCACAACGTACGCGAAACCCTGGGCATCTGCCACCGCGCCTACATCATCAGCGAAGGCCGCGTGTTGATCGATGGCACGACTGAACTCATCATCCAGGACGACAACGCCCGCAAGGTCTATCTGGGCGAAAATTTCCGCCTGTAAACTGCCATCCGACACCCACCGCGTTAAACTTGACTCAAGCCGGCACGCTTTTTGCCGTAGTCAAGACACATGAAGCACAGCCTCCAACTCAAACTTGGCCAGCACCTCACCCTGACGCCCCAGTTGCAACAGTCGATACGGCTGTTGCAGTTGTCGACGCTGGAGCTGAACCAGGAACTGGAGCAGATGCTTGCAGGACAACCCCCTGCTGGAGCGTGAGGACGAGGAGGAAGCCGCTTACGCAACGGCTGAGGCCCCGGCTCATACCGCCGAAGCCGAGGCGCAAAGCACCGAAACCCCGCAGCCCGAAACCGCCGAATCCGAACCTGCAACCGCACTCGATGACGCCGACTGGAACGACTACAGCTCAGCGTGGCAACGACGACGAGGACAACGACTACGCACAGGGCTCGATATGCCGGCGCAAGCTTGCGCGAGCACCTGCTGAACCAGTTGATCGTCAGCCCGCTCACCTCTGCGCGACCGCACCCTGGTTGCCGCGCTGATCGACGATCTGGACGACGCGGGATTTCTCAGCCAGCCGCTGGCCGACATCACCGCCAGCCTGCAGGCCGAACTCGAGGAACTCGAACCCGAAGAGGTCGACACCGCACTCAAGCACCTGCAAAACATGGATCCGACCGGGGTCGGCGCACGCAACCTGGCCGAATGCCTGACCCTGCAACTGCGCGCGCTGCCGCCCGGCACACCGTCACGCGACGACGCCATGCGGCTGACCACGCACCATCTCGACCTGCTGGCTGCACGCGATGTCGGCAAGCTGAAGAAAATGCTTGGCATCGACGATCCCGCGCTGCGGGCTGCCCGCGCCCTGATCCTTTCGCTCAATCCGCGCCCGGGCTCGGCATTCGGCGCGGACGAAACGCACTATGTCATCCCGGATGTCTATGTGCGCAAGATCAAGGGCATGTGGATCGCCAGCCTCAACCCGGACGCCATGCCCAAGCTGCGTGTCAATCGCGTCTATGCCGACATCCTGTCGCGTCACCGCGAAAGCGGGGGCAGCCAGTTGTCGAGCCAGTTGCAGGAGGCACGCTGGCTGATCAAGAACGTGCAGCAGCGCTTCGACACCATCCTGCGCGTTTCGCAGGCCATCGTCGACCGCCAGAAGCATTTCTTCGAGCACGGCGAAGTGGCGATGCGGCCGCTGGTGCTGCGCGAAATCGCCGACGCGGTGGAACTGCACGAATCGACCATCTCGCGCGTCACCACGCAAAAATTCATGATGACGCCGCGCGGGCTGTACGAACTGAAGTATTTCTTCGGCAGCCATGTCGCCACCGACAATGGCGGCGCCTGTTCCTCGACCGCCATCCGGGCCCTGATCAAGCAACTGATTGCGGCCGAAAACGGAAAAAAACCGCTGTCTGACGGGCAACTGGCCGAAGTACTGGGGCAACAGGGCATCGTGGTAGCCCGCCGCACGGTCGCCAAATATCGCGAATCGCTGCAAATCCCGCCGGCAAACATGCGTCGTGCGCTTTGATCGCAAAGGCTTTTATTACCCTGCCCTCCGCGAAACGCTGTCCACGCTTGAATGTACCCCGCTTTCGTCCCACAATGACATCGAGCGCAATCAGTCGCTCCTGAAGCCGGGACAACTCACAGGCTTTCAGTTCTTATTCAGCAGACTAAGGAGGCTCTATGAATTTGACGATTTCCGGTCATCATCTGGAAGTGACCCCAGCCATCCGCGACTATGTTTCCGAGAAACTCGACCGCGTCAAACGTCACTTCGACCACGTCATCAACGTGACAGTCATCATGCAGGTGGAAAAGCTGGTACACAAGGTGGAAGCCACCCTGCACGTCAAAGGCCACGATTTCCATGCCCACAGCGAAGACGGCAACATGTATGCCGCCATCGATCTTCTGGCCGACAAGCTGGATCGCCAGATCGTCAAGCACAAGGAAAAAACCTCGGATGTCCATCAGGGCGACGGCGGTCTGAAGCATCAACCGACTGAGAGTCGCTGCCTGACGCCCGGCATCCGATTGATAGCACTTATTGCCCGGAGGCAGTTTGCTGGCTCCGGGCGTATAATTTCAGGGCGCCGGACTTCCTTAACCGGCTACCCAACCGGCATGAACCTAATCGCCCCCCTCATCACCCCCGACATGACCTTGCTGGATCTGAGCTTCACCAGCAAGAAGAAACTGTTCGAACACGCAGCCGATCTGTTCGCCCAGACGCACGACCTCAAATCCTCCGATATCTTTACCAGCCTGTTCGAACGTGAGCGCCTCGGCTCGACCGCACTCGGTTGCGGGATCGCCATTCCGCACGGCCGCATCAAGGGCCTGCAGGAGGCCTGAGGGGCGTTCTACCGGCTGAAAACCCCGCTGGAATTCGATGCCCCTGACAACCTGCCGGTAGCGCTGTGTTTCATCCTGCTGGTTCCCAAGGATGCCAACGAGCGGCATCTGCAGATACTGGGCGAACTGGCGCAACTGTTCGGCGACGATGCCATGCGCACGAAGATGTTGCGCGTGACCACCCCCGTCCGAATTGAATCGCGCTGCTCGGCGCATGGACTGGCTAGGCGCGCTGGCCAGCGCATGAACGACCTGATCCACGTTTCGGTCGAGACCCTGTTCCGTGACATGTCGGAACAGCTTGATCTGCACTGGATGGCCGGCCACAACGGTGGCCAGCGCACCCTGTCCTCCGAAACGATCCAGAAGCCGACCCTGGCGCTCATCGGCCACCTGAATTTCGTGCATCCGAACCGGGTGCAGGTGCTGGGATGCGCTGAAATGGACTATCTGCGCGGATTGTCCGAATCCGGCCTGCAGGATGCCATCGACCACCTGTTCTCGACCGAACTGGCGGCCATTGTCATTTCCAATGGCGAAGCCGTTCCTGCGTTACTGCGCGAAAGCGCCGAACGCTCCGAGACGCCGCTGTTCACCTCGGCCCTGTCGAGTCCGATCCTGATGTCGCATCTGGGGCATTACCTGACGCAACGCCTGGCCGAGTCGACTTCGCTCCACGGCGTCCTGCTCGAAGTGCTCGGCACCGGTGTCTTCATCAAGGGCGATGCCGGGGTGGGCAAAAGCGAACTCGCGCTGGAACTCATCACGCGCGGCCACCGATTGGTTGCCGACGACGTGGTCGAAGTGAAGCACGTCGCGCCCGAGACGCTGGAAGGCAACTGTCCGGGCATGCTCCGCGACTTTCTGGAAGTGCGCGGCCTCGGCATTCTCAACATTCGTTTCCTGTTCGGTGAAACCGCAGTGAAGCCGCGCAAGAACCTTAAGCTCATCGTCGAACTGATGCATCCCCAGGAAATCGGCGAAGTCGGCCTCAACCGCCTAGACATGGTGGCTTCGACCGAAACCATTCTCGGCGTCGCCATTCCCAAGGTGCGCATCCCGGTCGCAGCCGGGCGCAACCTGGCCGTGCTGATCGAAGCCGCGGTGCGCAATCACATCCTCAAGAGCCGCGGCATCAATCCGGTCGAGCAGTTCATCAAGCGCCAGCAGGCAGCCATTTCAGGGGAGGAGTGAGTGCAGATCGTTCTGGTCTCCGGACTGTCGGGTTCTGGAAAAAGCATTGCCGTCGCGGTGCTGGAAGACGCCGGCTATTACTGCGTCGACAACCTGCCGCTGGCCATGCTGCAGCCCCTGGTCGATTACCTGGCCCGGGAGGGGCACACGCGAATTGCGATTGCCATCGACGCGCGCAGCAGTGCGAGTTTTGCCCAGTTTCCGCAGATTGTTGAGACCTTGCGCAACCAGGGTGCCGACCTGCGGGTGATTTTTCTCGAGGCCAAGACCCTGACGCTGGTCCAGCGCTTTTCCGAAACGCGGCGACGGCATCCGCTTTCAAGTGACACGGTTTCGCTGCAGGAGGCCATCCAGTTCGAGCGCGAGATGCTCGCCGAGATCGCGCCGCTGGCGCATCGCATCGACACCAGCGATCTGTCCGCCTCGGCGCTGCGGCTGTGGATCAAGGACCTGATCGAACAGGATCGTTCACGCATTACCCTGTTGTTCGAATCCTTCGGCTTCAAGCATGGCATCCCGCTCGACGCCGACCTGGTGTTCGACGTGCGCTGCCTGCCCAACCCGTATTACGTCGCCGACCTGCGGCCGCTCACCGGACGCGATCAGCCGGTAAAGGACTACATCGAGGCCAGCCCCAATGCCATGGCGCTGCTGGCGGATATCCGCGGCTTTGTCGAAAACTGGCTGCCGTGCTTCATCCACGACCACCGCGCCTATCTGACTGTCGCCATCGGCTGCACCGGCGGCCAGCATCGCAGCGTGTATTTCGCCGAGACGCTGGCCGCCGCCTTCAGCGAACGCGAGCAGGTGCTGGTGCGCCATCGCGAGTTGTCCTGATGCGGGTGCGTGCAGGCGATGTCGCGGTTCTGCTTGCTTGCACCGGGCTCGTCATCGCCCTGACGGTGTTTTCCTGGGGCGGGAATCGCGGCGATACCGCCGTCATCCGCGCCGCCGGCCAGGTGGTCGAGACCGTGTCGCTCACCCAAGCCCGGACTTTTTCCGTCAGTGGTCCCCTGGGCGCCACCCAGATCGAAATCGAGCCGGGCCGTGCCCGCGTCGCCCGCGACCCGTCGCCGCGCCAGCTTTGCGTCAAGCAAGGCTGGCTCACGCAATCCGGCCAGGCCGCGCTGTGCCTGCCGAATCAGGTCAGCCTTGAAATCCGTGGCCGCCTTTCCGCCTATGACACGCTCGGTTATTGAATTGCCGGTCACGCCAGACGACCGCCGCATCGCGCGGCTGGCAGCGCTGGCGCTCGGACTCACGCTCGCCGAGGCGGCGTTGCCGAGCCCGCTGCCCGGGGTGAAACCGGGCCTGGCCAACATCGTCGTGCTGCTGGTGCTGCTGCAGTACGGCTGGCGCGCCGCCGCCTGGGTGTCGGGCCTGCGCGTTCTGGCAGGCAGCCTGCTGCTGGGCAGCCTGTTTGCGCCGGGCTTCTGGCTGTCGGTCGCCGGCGCGCTCGCCAGCCTGTCGGTGCTGGCGCTGGCGCGCCACCTGCCCAGCCGCCACTTCGGCCCGGTCAGCCTGTCGGTGCTGGCAGCGTTCGGGCATATCGGCGGCCAGCTCGCACTGGCCGGTGCATGGTTGTTGCCAGGTGCGGCGGTCATCAAACTGCTCCCCGTGTTTGCCGCCGCCGCGCTGGTTTTCGGCACCATCAACGGCGTGATCGTCGCGCGTCTGCTTGCCGCCCCGGCATCGGACAGGCGACAATCCATGCCATGCACCCTGCCCTGAGTACCGTCACCCTTGCGCTGTCCGGCGCATCCGGCATGGCCTACGGCCTGCGTCTGCTCGAGTGCCTGCTGGCCGCGGACCTGCGCGTCTACCTGCTGGTTTCCCAGGCCGCGCACATTGTCGCCAAGCAGGAACTGGGCATTTCGCTGCCCGCGCGGCCCATCGACCTCGAAAAGCAGTTGTCCGACGGCCTGCAGGCGCGCGCTGGCCAGTTGCGGGTCTTCGGCCGCGAAGACTGGAATGCACCGGTGGCGTCCGGCTCCAACCCGGCCGACGCGATGGTGGTCTGCCCGTGCTCGATGGGCACGCTTGCCGCGATCGCCCACGGTCTCTCCGACAACCTGATCGAGCGCGCTGCCGACGTCATGCTCAAAGAGCAGAAAAAACTCGTCCTGGTCCCGCGCGAAGCGCCGTTTTCGACGCTGCACCTGGAAAACATGCTGAAGCTGTCGAAGATGAATGCGGTCATTCTTCCCGCCAACCCCGGCTTTTATCACCGGCCGCAGAGCGTCGAGGCCATCGTCGACTTCATCGTCGCGCGCATCCTCGACCAGTTGGGTATTCAGCACACGCTGATGGTGCGCTGGGGCGAGGATCGGTGAGCACTGCGCTGCCGCTGTTCCCGCTCAATACCGTGGTGTTTCCCGGCGGGCGGATGCCGCTGCAAGATCTTCGAACAGCGCTACCTGGAGATGGTCAGTCAAGCCATCGCCGCCAACACCCCTTTCGGCATCTGTGCCATCCAAGAAGGCGCTGAAACCGGCCTCCCGGCCATCCCTTATTCAGTCGGCACCCGTGTGCACATTACCGACTGGGACATGCCGCAGACCGGGATCCTGCATATCGACACCCAGGCCCAGGAACGCTTCGTCATCCGCAGCACCCATATCGAGCCAAGCGGTCTCGTCATCGGCGAAGTGGAGCCTGTCAGCGTCGAACCCGCTATCGCCGCACCGGACGATCTCGAACTCGCCGTCGAAATTCTGCGCCACATCGTCAGCGAATACGGTGAGGCACATTTTCCGCCTCCGCACGACTTCGACAACGCCGTGTGGGTCGGCTATCGCCTGTCCGAAGTGCTGCCACTCAAGCTCAGCATCAAGCAAAACCTGCTGGAAATGAACGACAGCCTCACGCGCCTGCGCATTCTCACCGAGTTTCTCAAAAAGCAGATCAACTGATGGATATCGCTAGAAATCGTAGCGAGCGGGCATCAGCCGGGTACGCACGGAGCGCAGGAACCGGAATGTACATAGAAGTACATGAGGATTCCGAGCACCGGACGTGCCCGGATCATGACCGTGCAGTAGATTTATAGCGATATCCAGATGGCGCGCTTTTATCCTTCGCTTGAAACCAGGCACCGCGATTTCATCGCCGCACAGAAGCTGTTTTTTACTGCCAGCGGCACCGCCGACAGCCGCCTCAACCTGTCGCCCAAGGGCATGGACAGCCTGCGCGTGATCGACGCACAACGCGTGGCCTATCTCGACCTCACCGGCAGCGGCAACGAAACCGCCGCCCATCTGCTACACGATGGCCGCATGACGATGATGTGGTGCAGCTTCGATGCCGATCCGCTGATCCTGCGCCTGTACGGCCGCGGTCGCGCCGTGCGCCGGCAGGACACCGGATGGGGGGCATTGCGCGCGCACTTCCCCGCCCTCCCGGGCGAGCGCCAGATCATCGTGCTGGAAATCGAATCGGTGCAAACCAGCTGCGGCTACGCGGTGCCGATGTATACGTTCAACGGCGAGCGCGACACGCTGGCGCGCTGGGCCGGGAAAAAAGGCGCGGTGGGCCTGCTGGACTACTGGCGCGAGAAGAACCAGGTCAGCATCGACGGCCTGCCTACCGGATTACTGGAGAACGAATGATGAAACGCAGCCTGATACCGCTCGCCCTGTTCCTGACCGCCTGCGACCCGACCCCGCCGCCGCAGCCCGAAACCGAGCGCACGCCCAACCCGGCATTCGAGACGCAGATTCAGGCGGTGGAAAAAGCCCGCGCCGTCGAAGGCCAGGTGCTGGACGCGGCGGAAGCGCAGCGCAAGCAGATCGAGGCTGCCGAGCAGCAATAGGGGATCCGGCCCGTAGACCGCCACATCCGGCTGACTCGCCACACCACAGGTCCACCTCCCGAGTGGGTTCCGATTCGGCCCGTTTGCTCAGGCGTCCGCGATCAGCCGCTGCACCACCGCGCCCGCCAGCATCAGGCCGAACAGCGGCGGCATGTAGCTGATGGTGCCGTTCACCGCACGGTCGCGGCCACGGCCTTCGACCGGTTGCGGCGGCAACGGCGCCCGCCCGGCCTCGTCCGAAAACACCGTCAGCACGCCTTTGGCAATGCCGCGTTTGCGCAGCCGCTTGCGCATCACCGCGGCAAGCGGGCACATGCTGGTTTTGGCAATGTCGGCGATCTTGATGCGGGTCGGGTCGAGCTTGTTGCCGGCCCCCATGCTGGAGGCGACCCGGAGGCCACGCTCGACGCTGCTGGCGACCAGCGCGACCTTGCAGTTGAGCGAATCGATGCAGTCGATGACGTAATCGACATCGGCCGGCACGATGTCGGCCACGGTTTCGGGAATCAGGAATTCACGGATCACGTTGAGTTCGCACGCCGGATTGATGTCGCGGATGCGCGCCGCCATCAGCTCGGCTTTTGGCTGCCCCACGGTGGACAGAAAGGCGGGCAACTGCCGGTTGATGTTGGAGGCGGCGATTGCCGTGCAGCTTGGCGAAGCCGACGGCCAGTTGCGAGGCGATCGCGACCTGCTGTTCCAGGCACTCTGCAATCTTCTCGACAATGCCATCAAGTACAGCCCGCCCGGGTCAGAGGTCACGGTAGGCGTCGCCAGTTCTCCCGATGCCATCAGCATTTCCGTCACTGACCAGGGACCCGGAGTCCCCGAAGCAGAACGCGGCCCGGGTGCTGGACCGCTTCTACAGGTCTGCCAGCGTGACCGGCACTCCAGGGAGCGGCCTCGGCCTGTCACTGGTGAGCGCCATCGCCCACTACCACGGCGGGCAACTGGTACTCAGCGACAATGCACCCGGACTTCGCGCAACATTGCGCCTGCCAGTCGTCTGCCGCGACCGGCGAAACGCCGGTCCCCGAGGTGGCCTTCGCGGGTCTGTCCCGGTAGGCTTCCGGACAACGAACTTCAAGGCTTCTCGCATGGAACGATTTCTGATCCGGGCACTCATCGCCGCAATCGGCCTGTGGGTCGCGGATGGCCTCATCGATGGCATCAGCTTCGACAGCGGGGCCTGGCTGCTGGTCGCGGCCGTGGTGCTCGGCATCCTCAATGCAGTCGTCCGGCCACTGGCCATCATCCTGACGCTGCCGATCACACTGATCACGCTCGGCCTGTTCCTGCTGGTATTGAATGCCGGCATGCTGGCCCTGGCCGGCTGGATGCTGTCCGGTTTCCACGTCACAGGGTTCTGGCCGGCGTTCTGGGGTGCGATCGCGGTCAGCGTGGTGAGCAGCATCGGCTCCTGGTTTTTTGGACCGATCGGGCGGGTCGAGGTGACTATCCGCAGGGACTGAGTGGGCGCTATCCCGCGGGCTTACAGCCCGTCAGGTACCGCAAGCTCCACGGTAATCGCCACTTCGTCACGATTCCCGTCCCCGTGCCTGGCAATGCAACCCCAGATCCTGCTGCAGGGTCTGGCGCAGGGCACTGGCAGCCCCGACACGGTCCAGACCAAAAAGGTCCTTGCAGAACGACTCCGCGTGATCGAGATCCCGGAACCGCCAGTAGTAACTCACGTCAACGCCGGCAACCTGCCCAAAACCTGCTGAACGCAACGCTGACTCGTCCGCCGCATTGATGAAGCGGCCGTCGTGCCCCTGGGTGTTGTAGCGATCGACAAAGCCGTTGAGAAATCCACCCACCGGAGTGCCTTCCGCCACATCAGCAAGCACCACGCGACCGCCCGGCCGCAGCAAGCGGAACCACTCCGCGTAAACAGGATCACGGTCGTGCAGATGGTGCACGCCGGCCAGGCTGCAAATCGCGTCGCAGCTTGCGGGCGGCAATGGAATATTCTGACAGGGAGCCAGAATGGCGGCATCGTCGGCAACTGATTCGCCTGTCACACGCTGCGTGAAAGTCCGGTGCCTCATCGACCGCAGTGTAGCGCGTGTCGATCGGGAGGTACGGCCGCAGATAGCCACCGCCGGAGGGCGCATCCAGCACATGCTCGCCAGGCTGCGGACGCAACGCGGTCCCGCATGGCGTCAAACTCCTCGTGCCGTACATCCGGGCTGCGGGTCATGGACCGCTCATAGCGGTTACCGCGCAACGAAAATGCTTTGCCGTAGGACGTCTGCATCAGGCCCCATTCCCCTGTTCACTTCGCATGATGAGCGAATGCAGCGCGACTTGTCACCGGGTCGCTCTGGCGGCGCGCTGATCGAGAAAACGGCGGTAGATTCGCACCAGAACCCGCATCTCCAGGCGGGGCATGCTGTCGAGCGCGGCCTGCAGGGTGAAATTGGCCGGCATGCCGGCACACTGCACGCCGGGCAGGTTCCGCCAGTAGATCAGCCGGGTACGGACGCACTTTTCGCAGCGGCCACAGTTGCCCTCGGCACGAGGGTCGGCGTAACACACACGCAGGCGTCGATGGACCACGGGTACGTTGGTCATGGAGACCAGCTTGTCGGCGCGCCAGGTTTCCGCGCCGTAGTGAACGAACTCGATCACCCCCTCCACTCCAGTGATGGTCAAGCTCCGGGTGACTGCCCCAGGGCATCAGATTACTCAGTTGATACGACGCCGAAATGATCCAGCGGGAGGCCTGCTCCCGCAGCAGATGTGCCGGCAGCAGCCAGTACGGCGCCATGGTAGCGTGCCCAGCGCATCCGGCCGAGGATCGGGTGATCGCGCAGATTGGTTGTGATGGCAATAAAGCGCAGCCCCCGCTCCACAGCCAGCTCCCGATAAGACCGCAGCATGGCCTCCCAGGTGTCCCGATTGTGCAGTCGGACGTCAAATCCAACGATGAAGACGAGCACGTCGATATCCGGATTGCGGACCAGCGAATAGAACGAATCGATGCCGCCACTGAAAAACAGCGCCGTGGTTTCCGGCGACTTGCCAGCCGGAACGATGTGATCCTTGCCGGCAGCAGGCGGCACGAAGTGCACCGGATCATGCCCCCACCACGACCCCATCAGGGCCGTGGCTGCCCGGACGTTGTCCAGAAATACCGGGTCGAGGGTGGACTCTGGCAATTGCAGTGTCCGCCCTTCAAGCGCACACCAGGGAGCCAGCAGGCAAATCGCCGCCTCCGGACTCGCGCGCAGATCAACATCGTTTGATGCAAACCAGACCGGCTCACCACCAACAGACAGTTCGAGTCCGGGCCCGAAATCCCGGACGGCGGCGACTGGCTGCCATGTCGGAAGCGTGAGTGCCTGCTTGTCCTGCGCCTGTGTTGCCCTCAATCGGCACGCAGGGACTCTACCGGATCCAGTTGGGCAGCCCGTATCGCAGGCAGCACCCCGGCGACAAGGCCAATGAGCAGCGAGACAATCACCGCGAGACCCATGTAGCCCCAGGCAGGACTGACCGGCAATGAGGGCACGGCAACAGCCAGCAGGGTGATACACAGCAGCCCAAGGAGTATTCCCGACAGCCCGCCAATGCCTGCGAGCAATAGTGACTCACCGAGGAACACGTCGCGAATCTGCCGGCGCCGCGCGCCGATCGCCTGCAGCAGGCCGATCTCGGCGGTCCGCTCACGGACTGCAATGGTCATGATCGTGAAGATGCCGACACCTCCCACCAGCAACGAAATACCGCCGAGAGCACCGACCGCGAAGGTCACCACATTGAGAACCGACCCCAGCACTTCAAGCATCTGCTGCTGGGTGGTGATCGTGAAGTCCTCGCCACCGTGCCGGGCAATCAGCACCCGGCTGACAGCCTTGACGACTTCCTCGACCGGCGCACCCTCCTCGTACAGCACGTCGATCTCGAAGAGACCCTCGCGGTTGAAGAGTTCCAGGCCCTTGGCCACCGGGATGTAGACGGCATCGTCCAGGTCGAAACCGAACATCGTGCCCTTCGATTCCATCACCCCAATGACCGTGTAGCGCTGGCCGCCGACACGGATACGCTCCCCCAGCGGGTTCTGCACTCCGAACAGTTCGCTGCGCACCTTGCTTCCGAGCACGGCGAAAGCCCGTGGTGCGCTCAGGTTGTCGGCCGGAAGGAACTCGCCAAGCGCCACCCGGAAGGACAGCGCCTGCGGCAACTCATCCCCGGTGCCGCTGACGACAGTCTGCCGTTCGCGCCCACCACCTTCGACCGACGCCGTGCCCTGGACCATCGGCAGCGTGGCCCGCACATACGGCACCCGCTTCAGCGCCTGGGCATCATCGAGGCTCAGCGGCCGTGCCGAATTCAGTATGCCGGCGGGCATGCCGAAGGTCTGATCCTTGCCGGGGCTGATGGCGATGATGTTGGTGCCGAACTGGGTGAACTGGGTCAGCATGTAGTCGCGCAAACCGGCGCCGATCGAGGTAAGCAGAACGACGGCGGTCACGCCGATCGCGATACCAAGCGCCGTAAGTCCACTGCGCAGGCGGTGTGACACTGCCGAACTGGCCGTGAACCGGATCACTTCGCGGATATTCATGCAGCGAATCTCACGGTCTGGCGCTCATCGACGGGCAAGGGCTGCCACCGGGTCGAGGCTCGCCGCCCGGCGAGCCGGCAGGATGCCGAACAACATGCCGCAGCCCACCGCCAGGACGACGGCTCCCGCCACAGCCCAGTAAGGTGGACGGAATGTCGAATGCCGGGTACGCCTGGCCAAGCAGGAACGAGATGCCATATCCGGCGAGTACACCGACGAGAGCACCCAGAATTGCCAGGTAAATAGCCTCAGCCAGGAACAATCCGATGATCTGGCTGCGACGTGCGCCCAGGGCCTTCAGTAGGCCGATCTCCTGCGTGCGCTGACTTACCGCAACCAGCATGACATTCATGATCAACACACCGGCAACCAGCAGGCTGATGGCTGCAATGCCACCCAGCGCACGGGTAAGCGTGCCGAGGATGCCGTCGAACGTCTGCAGGACGGCATCCTGGGTGATCACGGTCACGTCCTCGTCGCCCCGATGCCGATCCTTCAGGGTCTGGAGGACGAAAGCGCTTGGCCGCCGGCATCGAGTCCCGCCCGCGCGCCTGGATGATGATGCGAAACAGCCCGGGCGAGTTGAACAGGCTCTGGGCGAGCGCCACCGGCATCAACACCAGCTGATCTGCGTCCACCATGACCGATGTGCCCTGCTCGGCCAGTACGCCGCTGATACGGCAACGCCGGTCATTGACGCGCAGCCAGCGACCCACTGGCGGCTCACCCCGGAACAGCTCGCGGCCGATGATGCTGCCGACCACGCACACGGCTGCCTCACGCTCCATGTCTCCCGCCGGAAGGAATTCCCCGCTGGCCATCTTCCAGTTGCGAATTTCGCGGAAGGCTGCGGTCGTCCCCATGACGCTGACATCGCGCTCCAGGGAGCCCGAGGATGCAGTGGCCTTGCCAACTATGACTGGCGCCAGCATTTCGATCGCAGCACTGCGCTCCAGCGCCCGCGCGTCTCCCAGAGTCAGGTCCCGGGGCGTCTCACCGGCCAGCATGGCGGGTCCCGCGCCCGTGGTTTCCGTCCGGCCGGGAAGGACTATGAGCAGATGCGTGCCAAGCGACCGGAACTCACCCGTCACGTAAAGACGGGCGCCTTCGCCGAGTGACGTCAGCACGACGACTGCCGCCACACCGATGGCCGTCGCCAGCAGCATCATCGCGGTGCGCAGCGGATAGCGGAACAGGGCGCCCAGGGCCACGCGGTTTCGATCAGCGAATCTCATTCACGGGTGTCCGTCACGATTTTTCCGTCGCGCATGAACAGGCGCCGATGTGCCCGACCGCCGATGGCCGGGTCGTGAGTAACCACGATCAGCGTCAGGCCCTGCTCGTGCAGCGTCTCCACGATCTTCACCACCTCACCACCTGAAACGCTGTCCAGATTACCGGTGGGTTCATCGGCCAGGAGAATGCGTGGCTTCATCACGACAGCCCTGGCAATGGCCACGCGCTGACGTTCGCCGCCGGACAACTGGTTGGAGCGGTGATCCATCCGGGGCCCGAGGCCCATGCGGTCCAGCACTGTCCGCGCCCGGTCGCGACGCTCGGCTACCGGGACTACCGGCCAGCATCAACGGCAACTCGACATTTTCCAGGGCGCTCATCCGCGAGATCAGGTGAAAGAACTGGAACACGAAACCGATTTCCCGCTGTCGCGTATCGGCGAGCTTGTCGTCCGGCATGGCGGACGTCTGGACATCGCCGAGCCAGTACTCGCCGGATGTCGGACGATCGAGCAGCCCGAGCATGTTCAGCAGCGTGGACTTGCCGGATCCGGACGGGCCCATGAGGGAGATGTATTCACCCGCGCCAACAGTCAGGTCAACACCGTCCAGCGCCCGAACCAGCTGGTCGCCGACCTCGAACGTCCGGGTCAGCTGCTCCAGCCGGATCAGGGACTGCGGTGACGACACCGGCGAACGATCACTCGCGGACTGCGGCGACGCCATCGGCCACACCCTCGCGATCGACGGATGTCACCACGAGTTCGCCGGCATCGAGCCCGGACACGATCTCGACGTACTCCCAGTTGGAGACACCCTTCTCGACGGGCCTCGACTCCAGCACACCGGTAGCGGTGTTCAGCACCAGCACACGCTTGCCGTCCAGAACGGACTGCGCCGGAACGCGCAGCACGTTTTCCCGGTTCTCCAGAATGACTTCGACGTCGGCGCTGTAGCCCGGCAGCAGGTTGTATTTCTCGGGGTTGTCTATTTCCGCCTCGACCTCGACAGTGCGGGCCTGCTTCTCGGCGTCGAGCACGTAGGGCGCCACACGGCGAACAACGCCGGGAAACCGCTGGTCGGGGAAGGCATCCAGCGAGATGGACTGCACGCTGGCCGGCGCGTACCCGGGGCGCGTCCACTTCATCGATCGGCGCTGATATGTACAGGCAACTGCCATCGACCAGATCCACCGTCGGTGGCGTCGGAATTCCCACTGGAGACGGGGTGACGAACTCGCCCACCTCCCCATTGATTTCTGCAATGACGCCCGTGAACGGTGCACGCAGAATGGTGCGCTCAAGCTGGGCACGCGCCACGTCGATGCGCGCCTGACTCACCTTCTCCTGGTCGCGGGCCGCGTCGCAGGCTGCCGCCCGGGAATCTGCGTCGCCCACCGCCCGCTCGGTCTCACCTTCAGAGACCAGATTCTGCGTGCGCAGCTGACGGATCCGAACGGCATTCTTCGCCGCCACGGTCGCTATTACACACGCCTCGCGCGTGCGGCTTCGCGCCGCCACGGCCTCGCGCTCCGCCTGGGACACCTGGGCGCGCTGGTCGTCGTTCCAGAGTTCCAGCAGAACATCGCCCTTCTGCACACGATTGCCTTCCTTGAACGGCAACCTGGCGATCTGGCCACCCATCGGCGGCGCAAGCCGCGCCCGGTTGCAGGCATCGACGGTCCCGGCGCGGGTATTGGCGACGGTGGCCAGCACGTCCCGCGCCTGACTTCCGCGACAGTGACCGCCACCGGCTTCGCCCGTGTTCCGTACCAGACGACCAGTGCAACCAGGGCAATCAGGCCCAGCAACCCGAACAGGCGTACACGGCGACTGCTCACAAACTCGCTTCTCTGACTGAAACAGGAGGAAGGTGTGGCCGAATTATAGGTGTGCTGTTATGCCGTGCATACGTTCGGTCACCGGCACCACTGAATGACAATCAGCAGGTGACGCCGGTACCACCCAGCCCGCAATAGCCGGCAGGGTTTTTGGCGAGGTACTGCTGGTGATAGTCCTCGGCGTAGTAGAAGTCCGGCGCCGGCAGGATCTCGGTGGTTATCGCGCCGTAGCCCGCTGACTTCAGGGCGGCCTCGAAGGCCAGCTTTGAATGCAGGGCCGCGTCACGCTGGTCCTCGTCGAACCAGTAGATCCCCGACCGGTACTGGGTTCCCGTGTCATTGCCCTGGCGCATTCCCTGAGTGGGATCGTGGGACTCCCAGAACACAGTGAGCAACTGCGGGTAGCTCACCAGGGCGGGGTCGTAGACGACCAGCACGACTTCATTGTGTCCGGTCTGGCCGGTACACACCTCCTCGTAGGTCGGATTCGGCGTCATGCCGGCTGCGTAACCGACCGCCGTCGAGTAGACGCCCGGCTGCTGCCAGAACTTGCGCTCGGCGCCCCAGAAGCAACCAAGGCCAAATAACGCCTGGCGCAGGTGTGCCGGGAACGGTGCTTGCAGGGGGTGACCGTTGACGAAGTGCCGATCAGGAACCGGCATCGCCGCGGTACGGCCTGGAAGCGCGGTGTCGGTCGTTGGCAGGTCCAGGGAGTCTCTTTTGCGGCCACATGACATCTGCCTCAGTATTCTCGGTCCGGGTGACACCGGCATCTTGCCAGTAAGGGCCGGTTGTGGCTGCCGGCACCGCTGGGGTACTTTCACCGCCATGCACCTGACCGTCCAGCTTGCCGCAGCGCTTCTTGCCGGCCTCGTTGCCTGCGGTGCCGGGGCGGACGATGCGATCACGGTGCAGCGGAATGCTGCCGATGACCGCTACCGCGCGCTGATCGCCGAGGGCCGCAATGCCGAGGCCGTGACAGCCGGACTGGACGTCCTGGCCCTGACGCAGCAACTGCACGGTGAGGGCAGTATCGAACTCGCCAGCCCCCTGACGAATCTCGCCACGGCCCAGCTCCGCAACGGTGATCTTCGCTGAGGCGGAAACCAACTACCAGGCGGCAATCGCGATTCTGGAGAAGCACGCGGGCTTTCTGTCGATGCGCCTGGTGAACCCGCTCGTGGGACTCGGCGAAACCTATATCCGCGGCGAGCAGTATGTGCTGGCCACCGAAGCCTACGAAAAGGCCCTGCACATCAATCACGTCAACGAGGGCTTCTACAACCCGGAGCAGACAACGATCCGTGACGGCCTGACCGAGGGCTATCTGGGGCTGCAGGATATCGAGCAGGCCAACCTGCATCAGGACGCACAGGTCTACGCGAAGCAACGCCGGCTCGGCGCGAACAGCCCGGAAGTGGTCGACGCCCTGACCAAGCTCGGCCGCTGGTACGAACGCTCCGGCCAGGCGGAGCAGGCCCGGCTCGCCTACCAGAATGCCGCACGACTGCTGGAAAAGACGGATGGCGATAACGCGCACGGCGCAGATCGACCTGCTGCTGGAGATCGCCGGCACCTACCGGCCGCAGGCCCTGCTGCCAGCGGATCCGGACTCAACCCACTCCCCTGCATCGCTGATGTCCATGAGCAGCATGACGCTGCAAAAGGCCCTGGCCGCGGTCGAGCAGAAGCAACCACCGGACCCGTCGCAACGCGCGCGCGTACTCGTCGAACTCGGCGACCTCTACCTGCTCTGGGGCAAGCGGAACACGGCGTCAACCCACTACAAGGATGCCTGGCAGGCACTCTCGGCGAGACCCGGACCTGGAAACGCATGCGCGACCAGTACTTCGCCGAGCCGAGCCGGATCATCGGACCCGATTGCACCGACGGTCTTCCCGGTGCCGTCGCGTAATGCACCGCCACCGGCAAGAAAGGACCTGGAGCCCGGCTTTGTAGTCGTGCGCTTTGACGTGGATCAGTCCGGTCGTGTCGTCAACCCGACTGTCATCGAGGCAGATCCGGCCAACCTGCTGGAACAGCGGGTGACCGAGGCCGCGGCGAAGACGCTGTATCGTCCGCGTTACGTCGATGCAACGCCGGTGGCCACGACCGGTCTCACTGCTCCGGCACGACTTCCGGTACGCACCCGGCAAAGCTCGAAAAGAAGGACGCACCGCCGGCCGACGAAGCCAGCAAGCCCCTGGAACAGCCCACGTCTGGTGACGGCTCCTGAACACCGGCAGCCCGCACACTGCACACCCGCACAAGCCGGTCTTCTATCGTGCTGACGGCGTGACGACTGCCAGGCGGGTCGCGCGATACTCCGCCTTGGCCCGCTCGATCGTCTGGTAGATCTCCGCAGACCGGCCACCCAGCGCCCGAATCAGCTTGCCAGTAACCGGGGCCGTCGCGCGCCGCCACTCGTCCCGCTGCTCCGGAGTGAGCTCGTGCACCACGAATCCCAGCTTTGCGCTGATTGCCAGGTCGTCCTCCGTCTCGCGACGAATTGCGCGGCGGGTCTCCTCGATTCCCGGGAAATGAATCGGCCAGCAGGCGGCGATCAGCTTCCGGCAGTGCATCCCACCACTGCTTCTGGCTGACGATCACCGAGACGCCGAAGCTGTGGCCGGTAAGGGTCAGGTGCGGCGCCTCGCCGGCGATCCCGGTGCGCGCATAGAGACTCACGGCATTTTCACCCGCAGCGATCAGCCCCGTCTGCAGCGACGACACGATGTCGCCGAATCCGAGCGGGATCACGTCGGCACCGATCGCCTCGGCAAACAACCGGGCATTCAGCGACGTCGAAACCCGGAACCGGCGGCCCCTGGCGTCGGCCGGCACGATGATGGGCTCCCTGGCATAAACGTGGTGAAAGCCGATTTCGTACCACGTAATGAGGTGCAGGTCCTTCTCGCAGCGAGCAGGTCGCGGTAGATGTCGGTCAGGTACCGGTCGTAGACGTAGTCCGCCTCGGCGTAGTCCGCAAACAGGGACGGCGCGTACAGCAGCGACAGCTCGGGAACCAGCGTGCCGACGGACTGTGCCGAGAGGTTGGCGTACTGGATTCGCCCTCGCCGCAAACTGGAGAGCAACTGCTCTTCGGAGCCGAGCTGGCCGTAGATCAGCGGCCGGAAGCGAATGCGCCCGCCGGCAGCGGCCTCCACCCGGTTCTTGAAGCCCAGCCAGGTGGCTTCCCCGGGCGTATTCGGTGTCGTGGTACCGCCGATGGTGACCACGCGCGCGCCATCATCCGGCTGACAGGCCGCCAGCCAGCTGGCCAGCAGCAGAACCGCCAGCCAGCGTGATGTCAGGCCGCAATTGTGCATCCGGTACTCTTTGGCGATCGAATCCAGAGAGTGCGCTTAGAATACCCCATGGCTCATATGTCTCCTTCGGCTCATCCTGCTGTGCCTGCTCAGCGCGCCGGCAACGGCGGCCCTGCCCAATATCGATGACCTCGACGCCGTACTTCTGCGCAACGTGCGCGAGCGGCTTCGTGGACTACGACGGCATCCGCGCCGACCCGGCATTCGACCGCTTCGTGACAGGGCTGGCCAATGCGGCGCCCGCGGACCTGGCAGCGCCGGATACCCGGCTGGCGTTCCTGATCAATGCCTACAACGCACTCGCCATCCGCGGCATTCTCGATGGCTACTCGCCCTCGTCGAGGTTCGGCCGCTACATCTACTTCAAGCGGCGCAAGTACGACCTGCTGGGCGAGAAGACCACACTCGAGGGCCTCGAGCACGGCCAGATCCTGCCGCTGGCCGAGCCCCGCGTGCATTTCGCCATTGTCTGCGCGTCGATCTCCTGCCCGCGCCTTGCCAGCCATGCCTACACGCCGGAGGACCTCGAGGCGCAACTCGAGGCTGCGGCGCGGTCTTTCGCCAACGATGGCGCGCGCAACCGCTACGACGTCAAGCGCAAGATTGCCTTCCTGTCGAGCATCTTCGACTGGTACGACGCGGACTTTGTCCGTGCCGCCGGCTCGATCCAGAAATACCTGGCCCGCTACGTGAGTGACCCGGCGGCCGCCGAGCTGCTGGCGCGGGACGGCTTTGAACTCCGCTTTCTGGACTACGACTGGGATCTGAACGGCGTGTACCGCGGCAAACCCGACTAGTCCCGCCCGCGACTGTAAGGAACCGGGCGCCCGGCCCGTCCAATCCCCATCGAATCGAGAGGAGTGGCCATGCTGATCAGGAAACCGGCCGACATACGACCGTCGGAAATCACCCCGGAGGGCGTTTTCCTCAATCGCCGGAGGTTGCTGCAGTCCGCAGGATTTCTCGGCGCGAGCACCCTGCTGTCGCCGGCGCTGGCCGCGGACGAGCCGATTCCGGCCAGGTACCAGCGGCTGGCAGGCATTCGCAAGAGCCCGTTGAGCGTCAAGGATGCGCCGAACAGCTTCGAGGAGATCACGAGCTACAACAATTTCTACGAATTCGGCACCGACAAGGCCGACCCGGCCGCGAAGTCCGGCAAGTTCCAGCCGAGGCCCTGGAAGGTCGACATCGACGGCGAAGCCGAGGTCACCGGAAGTTTCGACTACGACAGCATCGTCAAGCCCCACGCGCTGGAGGAGCGCATCTATCGCTTCCGCTGCGTCGAGGCCTGGTCGATGGTCATTCCGTGGGTCGGCATACCGCTCGGCGACGTGCTGAAGCGCTACAAGCCCACGTCGAAGGCGAAGTACGTCGCCTTCGAGACGATCGTGCGGCCCTCGGAAATGCCGGGCCAGAAGTACCCGATCCTCGACTGGCCCTACGTCGAAGGCCTGACCATGGCCGAGGCCATGCACCCGCTGACGCTGCTCGTGGTGGGCGTGTACGGCGTCGAACTGCCCAACCAGAACGGCGCGCCGCTGCGCCTGATGGTGCCCTGGAAGTACGGCTTCAAGAGCATCAAGTCGATCGTCCGCATCAGCTTCACCGAGAAGCAGCCGCCGACCACCTGGAACCTGTCCGCACCGGACGAGTACGGCTTCTACGCCAACGTGAATCCGCAGGTGGACCACCCGCGCTGGAGCCAGGCCACGGAGCGACGCGTGTCGTCGGGCCTCGGCAGCCTGTTTGCTGCCCGCCAGGAGACCCTGCCCTTCAACGGCTACGCGACCCAGGTTGCCTCGCTGTACACGGGCCTGGATCTCGTCCGGAACTTCTGATCCGGGCCGACTTCAAGAGCCGCACACCCGCATGCTCACGCAACGCCAGGTCCGTCTGTTCTGGCGCCCGCTGGCGCATGTCGCCTGCGTGCTGCCGATGGTGATTCTCGTTCTGCAACTTGCCGAGGTCGCCGGGCTTAGGCTCGGGCCGAATCCGCGGGCTGGCGATCCGCGACATCCTCGGCGAATGGGGCCTGCGCCTGCTGCTGGTGACGCTGGCGATGACGCCGCTGCGCTGGATCACCGGCAAGCCCTGGCCGTTGCAGTTCCGCCGCCTGCTCGGCTTGTGGAGCTTTGCCTACCTGGCCCTGCACTTCGTCACGTACTTCTTCCTGGACCGCTCACTCGACCTGCCGGTGATCATCGAGGACATCGCGAAACGCCCGTTCATCACGATCGGCTTCGCGGCCTTCGTGCTGATGATTCCGCTCGCGGTGACCTCCACTGCCGGCTGGCGCCGGCAACTCGGCACGCGCTGGCTGACGCCTGCACAAGCTGGTCTACGTGGTGGCGATCCTCGGCTGCTGGCATTTTTACTGGCTGGTGAAGAAGGACGTGCGGGAGCCGCTCGTCTACTGCGGGATCCTGGCCGTGCTGCTGGGGTTCCGGGTGTGGAAGTCGCGGCGACGGGCTTCGGGCTCGCGGAACCTCCTCCTCAGCCGGCCCCGGACGGTGGTTCATCCCGCGGACGACGGCTGGAGACCCCGCCCGCTACCGTGAGTACACGGTGAGCGCCGGGCGAGGCACCAGCCGTCGCCCGCGGCGCATGTACATCCACGGTCGTGCCTGAAGGCGCGCCTACGGGGTGGGGAGTCGCGGCTGAAGCCGCTCCTACCAGCCGGCCTACGAGGTGATGTTGTAGCCCCGCTCCTCGTGCAGCACGAGATCGAGGCCTTCGTTTTCTTCTTCCGCCGTCACCCGCAGTTCGCACACCAGCCCGGTCACCTTCAGCAGCAGCCAGGTCATGCCGGCCGACCACAGCAGCGTGGCCACGGTGCCAATCAGTTGCACGCCGAGCTGGGCCGCGATCGTGCGGCCATCCGGGTGCCCGATGCCGCCAAGGGCCGCCGCGCCAAACACGCCGGTCAGCAGCGTGCCCATGATTCCGCCAACACCGTGGACGGGAAACACGTCCAGGGAATCGTCGATCTCCAGCCGGCGCTTGATGTACTGCGTGGCCCAGAAGCACACCGTGCCGGCCAGCAGGCCGATGATCAGCGCACCACCGGGACCCACATAGCCCGAGGCGGGCGTGATCGTGCCAAGGCCGGCCACCATCCCCGTGACGACGCCGAGCACGCTGGGCTTGCCAAAGCGCAACCACTCCTGCGCCATCCATGCCACGCAGCCGGCGGCGGCGGCGGTGTGCGTCACCAGCATGGCCATGCCGGCCGAACCGTTGGCAGCGAGAGCGCTGCCGGCATTGAACCCGAACCAGCCGACCCAGAGCATGCCCGCGCCGGCGACGGTGGTGGGCAGGTTGTGCGGTGGCATCGGCACGCCGGGAAAGCCGCGGCGATTGCCGAGCACGAGCGCCGCCACCAGTGCGGCAACGCCCGCATTGATATGCACGACCGAGCCGCCGGCGAAATCGAGGAACTTCATCTCGGCCAGCCAGCCGCCGCCCCAGACCCAGTGCGCCACCGGGATGTAGACCAGCAGGAGCCAGAGGGTTGAGAACAGCAGCATGGCGGCAAAGCGCATGCGCTCGGCAAACGCGCCGACAACCAGCGAGGGCGTAATGATGGCAAACGTCAGCTGGAACATGGCGAAGACAGACTCGGGGATGGTGCCGGACACGGCATCCGGAGTGACTCCCGCGAGCATGGCCTTGCCGAGACCGCCGATCCACGGCTGCGCCGCCCCACCGTCGCTGAACGTGAGGCTGTAGCCGACCAGCACCCAGACGATGGAGGCCATCGCCGCGATGGCGAAGCACTGCATCAGCACCGACAGCACGTTGCGGCTGCGTACGAGCCCGCCGTAGAAGAGCGCAAGCCCGGGCAGCGTCATGAACAGCACCAGCGCCGTGGCGCCGAGCATCCAGGCGGTGTCACCGCTATTGATCATCGTGGAACCCCCCTGTCTGCCCGGCCGTAGGAGCGCCTTCAGGCGCGAACAGGATTGTCGCGCCTGAAGGCGCTCCTACAGGCGCTCCTACAACGCGTTGTCGCCTGTTTCGCCGGTGCGTATCCGCAGCGACTGGTATCAGGTCCGTGACGAAAATCTTGCCGTCCCCGACCTTGCCGGTGCGGGCCGCTGCGGTGATGGCTTCGATAACCCGCTCCACCAGGTCATCACTGACGGCGACCTCCACCTTCGACTTGGGCAGGAAGTCCACCACGTACTCGGCGCCCCGGTACAGTTCCGTGTGGCCCCGCTGCCGCCCGAAGCCTTTGACTTCGGTGACGGTCATGCCGTTAACGCCGACCTCAGAGAGGGCATTGCGCACGTCGTCCAGGCGGAAGGGTTTGATAATCGCGGTAATCAGCTTCATGAGGACTTCTCTGGTGGCTTGGCGTCGATGGCAATTCTAGCGCTGATAGGCCCAGCGCAGGAGGGCGTTCTGGGCTTCCTGCCCTCCGCCCCAGGTGGCCTTGGCGTGATTCACGATCACCACGACGACATAGTCTGCCCCGGATTCGCTGTGGACATACCCGGCAATGGACGGTGACGCCGTTGAGGCTCCCGGTCTTCAGGTGCATGTCGCCAGCGGCCGGATCCTTCAGGAATCGCCGCCGGGTCGTGCCGTCGAGACCGGCGAGGGAAAACGATGCCTGGAATTCCGGCTGGAACGGGCTGGCGTGGGCGGCCAGTAGCAGCCGGCCAAGGCTCGCGGCCGAGATCCGTGTCTCCCGGGCCAGTCCGGCACCATTCCCGGCCTGCAGCTCCGGAAAGTTGAGGCCCCGCCTGGCCAGTGCCGCCTGGACGGCCTGCCGACCCTTGTCGAGGGTTCCCGGTGGCCCGAACTTCTCCGCCCCCATCGTCAGGAAGATCTGGCGGGTCATGACATTGTTGCTGAATTTATTGACCGGGCGGATCACCTCCGCCAGTGGTGGCGACTGGAAGGTGAGCAGCGGCGACTTGCCGTTCGGCACCTGGCCCTGGCGAAGGCCGCCTGTCAGCCGGCCGCCCTGTTCTTCCCAGAGCCCCCGGAAGGCGCCGTAGGCAAAGCTGGGGCCGTCGAGTACGGAGCGCAGCAACTGGTACTCGGCGCAACGACTGGCAAGCGCGCCGGAAAAGGTGACCCGTGGCCGGGACGGCTCGCTGCCAACGACCATGCTGATGCCGCTCTTGCTGGAGCTGCAGCCGCCGCTGAACAGCCGCATGTTGTTGCGAACCTCGACATTGGCGAGAACCGGGTCAGCGAGAATCTCAACACGGCCGCGTGCGCTGTCCGGGCGGAACGTGAAGTTGACCGCCTGGAAATTCACCAGCAGCGCATCCGGCAATGCGTTGTAGGCCCGATAGGGCTGGCCGTCGAAAGCCCCGGGGTCGAGTTCTTCCCGGGCAAACCAGGAATTGTCGATAACCAGATTGCCATCGATGACCTTGAGGCCCCGGTTGCGCAACTCACGCTGCAGGAGCCAGAGACGCTCGGTGACCAGATAGGGGTCGCCATAGCCCTTGAGCAGCAGGTCGCCGGTGAGTGTTCCGCCCTCCATCCTGCCGTCGGCATAGGCTTCGGTGCGCCACTGGTAGGTGGGCCCCAGGGTTTCCAGCGCCGCGAAGGTTGTCAGCAGCTTGATGACCGAAGCCGGATTGCGGGCCACGTGGGCGTTGAAGGTAAGCAACGGCTCCTTGTCACCGACCCGCTGCACAAAGGCACTGAAGGAATCCTCGGGAAGCTTGTGCTGCACCAGGATGCGATTTACGGACACCGGTAGCGTGGTCTGTGCCTGGCCCAGCGCGGGCAGGCCGTGACCCAGCAGCAGGGCGCCGGCCAAAAAGCAGCAAATCAGTTCCCTGCGGAACATGCGTGGACAGACTCCAGGGTGATGCCGCGGGACCCGCTCCCCGGCTCCGTTGATTGTGCCGGAACTCGGCTCGACCGTCAGCGCCCGCCGAGAATTTCCCAGCCGGCTGCCGTCGCAGCCGCCAGCAAAGCTGCATCCGGTCGCACAGCAACCGGATGACCCGCGAGGCGCAGCAGCGGCAGGTCATGCACCGAATCTCCGTAGGCGAACATTGCAGCGGCCGCCGCACCAAACTCGGCGCACAACGCCGCGGCCAGCACCCTCTTTTCTGCGCCGAAGGGATGCACCAGCGGTGGATCCGCGCAAAACCTGCCCGCCTCCGCCGTGCAGCAAGTGCCGGTCGCCCGCGTGACGCCAAGCTCGCGCGCCAGTGCATCGGCGACAAACTGCGGTGTGCCGGACAGCAGCACCACCGTATCGCCGGCCTCCTGATGCTGGCGCAGCCGCTGCCAGTGCCGGCGGATACCACCAGCCCAGCTGCAGCCCGCCGGACCCAGGCGGACACCAGTGCATCGACATCGGCGCAGCGCAGGCCCGTGAGGTAGGCCTTGTTCTTCTTCATCGTGTGACGGCCGAACTCCGGCGCATGGCTGATGCCGAAACGTGCAAAGGCCAGCAACTGCGTCGGCCCGAGCCAGCCCTGGCGGAACAGCAGGGTAAACATCCGTTTCTCGAGGCTCGGCCCTGTAACCAGGGTGCCGTCGATATCGAAGATGGCGAGTGCCACGCCGCGCACTCAGCGGCCGGGCTGCGCCCGGACCCGCGAGACTCCCGAGAATCGCGCGACGTTCGCTGTAGACGAACTCGACGATCACCGGCAAGCCGCGAACGAGGCAGAGAACGACGGCAACGAAGACCAGCCCCTGTCCGATGGCGATGCCGATGGCGCCGAACTCGCGCCAGGTCTCCGGCGCCAGCACAGGCAATGGCTGGAGCAGCAGCAGCCAGCAGAAGGCCGTGGCCTTGACCACGGCGTACAGGGCGCGCATGAAGCGGCCTGCCACCAGCCACTTGCCGAGCGCAGTTTCCATCAGCGCAAAAGGGACTCTCCCGACGGCTGCTGGTCTGGCTGGCACGAATCGCATCGACAATCGTGCCGCGCACGACAAACACCAGCGGCACCCACACCGGAACCAGCGTCAGGTGGGCCAGCACGATCCAGAGGGTGAGCTCGACGATACGGTCACCAGCAATATCGAACATGGCGCCGAACTGGCTCGTCTCCTGGCGCTTGCGCGCCACATAGCCATCGATCCCGTCGGTCAGGAAGACCAGGATGACCAGCGGAACATTGACCAGCTGGAGCAGGCCGGGCGGCCTGTATGCAATCACCACAACCACGATGAGCAGCAGCAGGCGGCTCAGGGTAATCAGGTTGGCCATTCAGGAATTATACGGGCGTAAACCATCCCATCAGCCGCGGAAACCATCGTCTGCTACAGCCCGCCCTGGCCGCCGGATCTTCAGCGTTTTCATGCGATCGGTGAGCGTGGACGGTCGGATGCCGAGGAGCTCCGCGGCCCCGCCCTTGCCGCTGACCCGCCAGCCCGCGGCCTCCAGTGCGGCCACCAGGTTGGTCCGTTGCCGGGTCCGCATCTGGCTGTCGGTCAGGAACGATGCTGCTGCCGCTGGCGGACCACGATGGCGCCCGGCACGGCGCCCTTGGCAGCACCAGCGCCTGCTTGCACCTCGGGCAGCGACAGATCGAGGCGCAGGGTTTCGCCGCTGGAAAGAATCACAGCCCGTTCGATCACGTTCTTCAGTTCACGGATGTTGCCGGGCCAGGCATACGCCTGCAGGGCCTCAGCCTGCGCCTGCGTAAGCTGCGGGCACGACCGGCCGAAATCCCGGCACACCTGCTCAAGAAAGTGAACTGCCAGCTGCACGACATCGTCGGCGCGCCGGCGCAACGGCGGTACCTGCACCGGGAACACGCTGAGCCGGTAGTACAGGTCCTCGCGAAACTCGCCGGCCTCCACAGCCTTCTCGAGATCCTTGTTGGTCGCTGCGATCACCCGGACGTCGACCACGCGGGTCGTGTCATCCCCGACACGCTCGAATTCCCGCTCCTGAATGACCCGCAACAGCTTGCCCTGCAGGGCCAGCGGTATTTCACCGACCTCGTCCAGGAATATGGTGCCGCCATCAGCGAGCTGGAACCGGCCGACCCGGTCCCGGTGTGCGCCCGTGAATGCGCCACGCACATGGCCGAAGAACTCGCTTTCAAAGAGCTCGGCAGGGATCGAGGCGCAGTTGACCTTCACCAGCGGGCCACTCGCACGGCTGCTGCGCGTGTGAATGGCGTGGGCAACCAGCTCCTTGCCGGTGCCGGTCTCGCCGACGATCAGCACATTGGCCGGCGTGTCGGCCACCGCCTCGATCCGGGCCAGCATGGCGCGCAGCGCCGGGCTGCCGCCAACGATCCGGCCCAGGTTCATGGACACGCTGACTTCCTCGCGGAGATAGTCGCGTTCCCGCTCCAGTTCCTCCTTGAGTCGGGCAATCTCGCCGTAGGCTTCCTTCAGTCTGGCTTCGGCCCGATTTCGGTCGGTAACATCCTTGCTCGCCACCAGCGTGCGAACGACCTCGTGCCGGGCATCCCGTTCCGTGCGCGACGACATGAGTACGTCGCGAACCTCGCCACTCCGGGTCACCATCTGCCGCGGAACGTTCTGGAAATCGCCCTCGCTGATGATCTCCCGCAGGCGGCCGACGAGGGGCTGACGTGAGGCATCGGTCATGAACTCGAGAATCGACCGGCCGATAACCTCCTCACGGGTATAACCCAGCCTGTCGAGCCAATGGTTGCTCACCTCGGTGAGCCGGCCTTCCGGGTCGATGGTATGGAGCATCGCCGGGGTCGACTGGTACAGGTCGCGATAGCGGCGTTCCAGCCGGGCCCGGTCCGACACCTCGGTGAACACCGACAGGGAATGCCGCGACGCCACTCGTCTCGTCGTGCTCCACCGTGCTCGTGACCAGGAGTTCAAGCGTGGCGCCGTCCGCCGTCAGGAACTCGACGGGCGCGTTATCGAGGTGCCCTGTGCGGCGGAAGTGCGGCCGGTGTTCCTCGCGAATGCGCCGGGCGCTGTCGGGGGTTGCCAGGTCCTCGGGCCGACGGCCCCGGAGGTCCTCGCGCCCGTGGCCGGTGCGTGCCACCCAGGCATCGCTCACATCGATGAAGCGCCCGTCCTGATCAAGAAGTGCGGCGAGAACGGGCAGCTGGCGAAACAGGGCGCGGTAGGGGTCCGGCACGGGCATCAGGGAAGGTACACGGATTTCCGTGACACTAGCCAACGGATTTCCGTTAGTCACGGAATATCGTGATGTCTTTTCATAGCTAAGTCATTGATTTATGTCCAGCAGGGCTTGGCACGACTCCTGCAATGCCAAATACATCAAGCGCTTTGCCCGGGTTCCACGCCCCCGACTCGTTCTTAGTGGCGCCCGGCGACCGATATCCCCCGGAAAGCCTTGTGAAGCGGCAGGATCTCGATTCCCCCCAATCAGAGTCCTGCCCGAAGGAGCCCCTGGCCGATGTGATCCTCCCGGCCTACGGGCTCCTTTTTTTGTGCCAACTCAGCTCCTTGCCTCGACGGCCGAACCAGCGCTCACGAATCCGCAGCAGTCGCCCGTGCAGGGCGCTGCGCCCTTCCGGGGTGACGCTGTGCCTGACCTTTGCCAGCCAGAGGCGCGCCCAGGCGAACTCGATGGCCAGGATAGCGAGCCCCAGCAGGATGATTAGCAGGCCGGGGCCCGGCATGACGAGCATGATGATGCCGCCGAGCAGAAGTGTGCCGCCGATGACCGCGATAACGATCCGCTTTGCCAGCTTGTAACTGACCGCGCCGAACCTGCGGATCACCGGGCAAGATTCTCCCGGAGGAACGCCGTCGTCAGGCGCCAGGCATCTTCGGCAGCCCGCGCTTCGTAGGCCGTACCGGACGGATTCGCGAAGGCGTGATCGGCGCCCTCGTACATGTGGATGTCCAGCGTCTTGCCCAGGCTCCGCATGCTGGCCTGAAAGGCTGTCACGGTCGCTGGCGGAACCACCCGGTCCTTTGAGCCGAACAGGCCGAGTATCGGCATCTGCAGGCGGGCGAGATCCGCCTGTTCAGCCTTGACGGTGCCGTAATAGATCACCGTCGCATCCACCTTGTCGGGAAGGATCAACGCCGTGCGCAGCGACCAGCGACCGCCCAGGCACCAGCCAATGGTGCCGATGCGCGGCGCACCCTCGATCTTGTCGAGCCAGGCGTAGGCATCGTGCAGGTTGTCCTCGGCCGGCGCGGGATTCGCCGTCAGCTTCTGGCTCAGCTTCATTGCCTCGCGCGGCTCGGTGGCCTGTATGCCGCCGTAAAGGTCTACCGCCAGGACCACGTAGCCTTCTGCAGCCAGCCGGGCCGCCTCGTCGCGAACGTTGTCGTTGAGGCCCCACCACTCATGAATCACGATCAGTCCGGGCAATGGCCCTTTGGCCTGCGCGGGACGCACGAGGTAGCCGGAAAGCGGCTGGCCGCCTGCATGACCGTAGACCACAGTCTTGCCGGTAACGGCGGCAACAGGCGGAGTGGTCGCGGCCGGCGTTGCCACCGGAGTGTCATTGGCGTGGGCTTCGGCAGTGCGCGCCAGGGTCTCATGGTCATCAGCGCTCATGGCCGCTGCGCCAGTGGCGCAGAAGAGGGCCAGTGGCGCGCACAGCACCGCCAGCCACGGATTCAGGACCTTCATCACCCCTCCCCGGTCAGGAGACGCCGTTACCGAAACCGGCTTTGAATCGACGCCAGGGTCTTGTTGCCGGGACACACCTTCGAAAACGGCAGGCTGGCGAGCGGCCCCGGCGGAGTGTTGGCCAGCTCGTGCATATCCGGCTTGGTCTCGTCGATATACAGCAGGCCGGTGGCGATCTCACCCGCCTGCTGGTGCCTGCGAACGTACTCGAAGGCGGCGATCCGGTCAGTCGGATCGTAGGCGCCGTCCGCCTTGCGCAACACAATCTGGCTGCCATCGTGCATCTGCACCGGCATGGCCTGGCCTGCGTCGTACTCCGCAAGGATTTCCTTCGCGGGCGGCACGAAATCGGCATAGATCGCGGCAATCGAGTGCTTGCGCGTGAACTGGTAGCTCTTGGTGGAACCCTCGTGGTCATTGAAGGTGACGCAGGGCGAAATCACGTCGATGACGGCAAAACCCCTGTGCTTCATTCCCGCCTTGATCAGCGGGACCAGCTGCTGGCGGTCTCCGGAGAAGCTGCGCGCAATGAAGGTGGCGCCGGTCGCCAGCAGGGTAAGCACCGGGTCGATCGGCGGCTGCTGGTTTGTGTCGCCCTTCTTGGCCTTTGAGCCCACATCAGCGGACGCGGAGAACTGGCCCTTGGTAAGGCCGTACACGCCGTTGTTCTCGATGAGATAGAGCATGTTCAGGTTGCGGCGAACGGCATGCAGGAACTGGCCCAGGCCGATCGACAAGGTGTCGCCGTCTCCGGAGATGCCGATGTACTGCAGGTCCTGGTTGGCGGCATTGGCGCCGGTGGCAACCGAGGGCATCCGGCCGTGAACCGTGTTGAACCCGTGCGAGGCGCTGGCGAAATACGCCGGCGTCTTCGAGGAACAACCGATACCCGAGAGCTTGGCCATGCGGTGGGGAGGGATCGACAGCTCGAAGGCGGCCTGCATGATCGCGCCGGTGATCGAGTCGTGGCCGCAGCCGGCGCACAGCGTGGACATGGCCCCCTCGTAGTCGCGCACGGTCAGCTTGAGCTCGTTGCGGGGGAGCCCGGGGTGCGCCACTTTCGGCTTGGTGATGAAGCTCATGCGGCCTTCCCCCTGGCGAGATCCTGGTTGATGCCGTCCACGACCGTCCTGGCCAGAATCGGCAGCCCGTCGTAGTGCAGCACCGATACCAGTTTGTTCGGATCCACGCGGGTTTCCAGCATCAGCAGGCTGCGCAGCTGGGCATCCCGGTTCTGCTCGACGACGTAAATGCGCTCGTGGTTGTCGAGGTAATCCTGCACTTCCTTGCCGAACGGAAAGGCCTTCACGCGCAGATAGTTCAGGTTCACGCCGGCTTCGGCCAGCTGCGCCCGCGCCTCCTTGACGGCGTTGTCGCAGGAGCCGATCGTCAGGATGCCGGTGCGGTACTTGTCGGAGGCGTGGATTTCGGCCGGCGGTACGAGCTGCTTCGCCGTGTCGAACTTCCGGCGCAGGCGATCCACCACGGCCTGGTACTCGGCCGCATCCTCGGTGTACGCGCCGTGCATGTTGTGGCCCGAACCGCGCGTGAAATAGGCGCCCTTGGGGTGCGTGCCGGGCAGCGTGCGGGCGGCGATGCGCATCGCCATCGATATCCATGTAGCGGTTGAACTTGGGCAGGGCCGCGATCTGCTCGGCGGTCAGCACCTTGCCGCGATCCGGCTGGTAGCTGTCATCCCACTGCAGGTCGCGGCACATCCAGTCGTTCATGCCGATATCGAGGTCGGTCAGCACGATGACCGGCGTCTGCAGCCGCTCGGCCAGGTCGAAGGCCTGCACGGCGTGGTAGAACGCCTCTTCCGGATTCGCCGGGAACAGCAGCACGTGGCGCGTGTCGCCGTGCGATGCGTAGGCGCAGGCCATCAGATCGGCCTGCTGGGTGCGCGTCGGCATGCCGGTGGACGGGCCGCAGCGCTGCACGTCGAAGATGACGGCGGGAATTTCCGTGAAGTAGCCATAACCGAGGAACTCGCTCATCAGCGAGATTCCCGGCCCGCTGGTCGGCGTGAATGACCGCGCGCCATTCCAGCTGGCGCCCAGCACCATGCCGATGGCGCCGAGTTCGTCCTCGGCCTGGATGATGCAGTAGTTGGCCTTGCCCGTTTCCGGATCCTTGCGGTACTTCGCGCAGAAAGTCTTGAAGGCATCCATCAGCGAGGTGGACGGCGTGATGGGGTACCAGGCGCCCACCGTGGCACCGGCGTACAGGCAGCCAAGCGCCGCCGTGGTGTTGCCGTCGATCATGATGTGATCGCGGGTCTTGTCGAGCGTTCGCGCCCGAAACGGCAAGGGGCAGGAGAAGTGCTCCTTCGCGTAGGCAAACCCGAGATCGATGGCCTTCTGGTTGGCATCCAGCAGGTGTGCCTTCGCTGGCAAACTGCTCGTTCAGCAGCTGCTTGATGACGCTCATGTCCAGATCGAGCAGCGCCGCCAGCACGCCCACGTACATGATGTTCTTCATCAGGATGCGGGAGCGGGCGTTGTCGAAGTTCTCGTTGCAGATCCGGGACAGCGGCACGCCCAGGATGTGGATATCGGTCCGGTTGAACAGCTGGCTGCGGGGCCAGGTGGAGTCGTAGATCAGGTAGCCACCGGCCGCGACCTCCGCATGGTCCTTGCGGTAGGTCTCGGCATTCATCGCCACCATGACGTCGACCCGCCCCGAACGGGCCAGGTAGCCCGTCGGCACTCACCCGGATTTCATACCAGGTGGGCAAGCCCTGGATATTGGACGGGAAGTAGTTCTTGCCGCAGACGGGAATGCCCATCCGGAACAGCGACTTCATCAGCATCGAGTTGGCGCTGGCCGACCCGGTGCCATTGACGTTGGCGATCTTCAGCGTGAAATCGTTGTCCTGGGGCGCTGGCTTGTGATGCTCATCGGGCAGTCTCAGGTACCGTACTTCGCGCTTGTCGGGTGTGGGCCGGTTGGCTTCGTCTGACGGCCATCGGTCGCTGTAGCGTGAACTTCTGCATGTCCCAGGCCGCGGTCGGGCAGCGCTCGGCGCACAGGCCGCAATGCACGCACAGGTCTTCGTCCTTCACCATGACGCGCTTCGTCTGTGGCAGGGGCCCGGAGACGAACAGGTCCTGGGTGACGTTCGGCGCCGGCGCCGTCAGCCGGCCACGGAGTTCCTCTTCCGTACCGACGGGCGTGATCGTCAGGCAGTCGACCGGACAGATGTCGATGCAGGCGTCGCACTCGATGCACAATTTGTCGGTAAAGACCGTCTGCACGTCGCAGTTCAGGCAACGCTCGACCTCCTTTACGAACTGTTCCGCCGTAAAGCCCAGCTCGACCTCGATATCCAGCTTCTGGAAGCGCTCCTTCAGGGCCACATGGGGCATCAGCCGGCGCTCGGAGCTGTCGTAGTTGTTGCTGTAGGCCCACTCGTGCATGCCCATCTTGGAGGTCTGCAGGTTCATGCGATCGGGCAGGCGGTCCGCGACGGACTCGCCCTGGCAGTGCTTGTGGATCGATATTGCCGCCTGGTGTCCGTGCTCGACCGCCCAGATGATGTTCTTGGGCCCGAAGGCCGAATCGCCGCCGAAGAACACGCCGGGCCGCGTGGACTCGAAGGTCTTCTCGTCGACCTTCGGCACGTCCCACTTGTCGAACTCGATGCCGAGGTCGCGCTCGATCCACGGGAAAGGCATTCTCCTGGCCAATGGCCAGCACGACATCGTCGGCCGGCAGGAACTTCCTCGCCCGTGATGCGCTCGGCCGTGATCCGGCCTTCGGCGTCGAGGTCGTATTCCATGATGTCGAAGAGCATGCCCCGTGAGCTTGCCGCCCTCGGTGACGAAGGCCTTCGGCGAGCGGTTGATCACGATCTCGACGTTCTCTTCTTCGGCGTCGTCCAGCTCCCAGGCCGAGGCCTTGAAGAACTGGCGCGGCTTGCGCGCCATCACCTTGACGTCTGTTGGCGCCCAGGCGCAGCGAGGTGCGGCAGCAGTCCATGGCGGTGTTGCCGACGCCGATGATCAGCACCTTCTCGCCGATCGACTTGATGTGCTCGAAGGCCACGGACTCCAGCCAGTCGATGCCGATGTGGATGCTCGCGCCGCATCGTCGTAGCGGCCGGGCAGCTTCAGTTCCTTGCCCTTCGGCGCGCCGGTGCCGACGAAGACGGCGTCGAAGCCCTCGGCGAGCAGCTTCTTCATGCTCTCGATCCGGTGGCCGAGCTTGCAGCTGCGCGCCCATGTCGACGATGTCGTCGATTTCCTCGGTCGAGCACTTCGGCTGGCAGGCGGAACGACGGGATATTCGAGCGCATCAGGCCGCCCGGCACCTGCAGGCCCTCGAATATCACGACCTCGTAGCCGAGCGGCAGCAGGTCGTTCGCCACCGTCAGCGAGGCCGGCCCGGCGCCGACACAGGCGATGCGCTTGCCGTTCCTTGTGGCCGGCGCCTTTGGCAACCGGTCGGAGTAGTCGTCGGCGAGATCCGCCGCCACGCGCTTCAGGCGGCAGATGGCGACCGGCTTGTCTTCCACGCGCCCGCGGCGGCAGGCCGGCTCGCAGGGCCGGTCGCAGACGCGCCCGAGAATGCCCGGGAACACGTTCGACTCGCGATTGACCAGGTAGGCGTCGGTGAACTCACCCTGGGCGATCAGGCGGATGTAGCCCGGGCACATCGGTGTGCGCGGGACAGGCCCACTGGCAGTCGACCACCTTGTGGAAGTAGTCGGGATTCCTGATGTTGGTCGGCTGCATGCTGCTTCTGGCGAGATCACGGGCGCACGCCCGACCTGAATTTTGCGGGTGATTATACATAGCCATTCCCCGCGGCAAATCGTCAGTTGACGCAGCCCGGTGCTTAAGTGAAACAATGCCGCGAGATGAACACAACCACTCCCGAGACCCCGGCCCCGGATCGCTACGGCGCCCTCGCCCTCCAGATCACCACGGCCTGCGTCAACGACTGCCGCGATCGCGATGCGGCCCGGCAGCGCATGGGCGAAAACCTGGCCCGGGTTGGCGCGTTGGTGGCGGCCAGCAAGGGCTTTATCCGGCAGTACAGCGGCATCGAGACGAAGCTGGTGGTGCTCCCGGAGTACTTCCTCACCGGCTTCCCGCTGGGCGAATCTGTCCCCGTCTGGCGCGACAAGGCCGCCCTGGCGATCGATGGGCCCGAGTACCGGGCCCTGGCGGATATCGCCGCCAAATCCGACGTCTATCTGGCGGGCAATGCCTACGAAGTCGATCCGCACTTCCCGGAACTTGTATTTCCAGACCTGCTTCATCATCGCCCCGAGCCGGGAAACCGTGCTGCGCTACCGCCGGATGATTTCCCTGTCTGCGCCCACGCCCTACGACGTCTGGGACCGGTACCTGGAAATCTACGGTATCGACGGGGTGTTTCCGGTCGCCGACACGCCGATCGGCCGGCTGGCCGCCATCGCCTCGGAAGAGATCCAGTACCCCGAAATCGCCCGGTGCCACGCGATGCGGGGCGCCGAGGTGTTCGTGCACCCGTCCAGCGAGGCCGGCAGCCCCTCGGTATCCACCAAGGAAATCGCCCGGCGGGCCCGGGCGGCCGAGAACCTGGCCTACGTGGTGTCGGCCAACTCGGCGGCTCTCACGCATATCCCGATTCCGGCCGAGTCGACCACCGGCATGTCGAAGGTCGTCGACTACCAGGGCCAGATCCTTGCAGAAGCCTCACCCGGCGGCGAGTCGATGGTGGCCTACGCCACGATCGATCTCGCGGCGCTGCGCGCCTGCCGGCACAAGACGGGCTTAACCAACGTGCTGGTGCGCCAGCCCTTGCAGGCCTACGCGGCAGAGCTACGCAGCAAACGGTCTTCCACCCGGCGAACCTGCTGCTCGAGGGCGGCAAGCCGTGCGCGTACCCGAACGACGCGAATTCAACGAGTGGCAGCGGGCGGATATCGAGCGGCTGGTCAAAGACCGGCTGCTCTAGCGATCGTCCTTTGATCCACGGAGCCGAACCGCGCCGGGCCAGAAACGAGCGAGCCGCCCGAAGGCGGCTCGCGAAGACGTTAGTCAGTACGGTCAGCGTCGGCTGCGATATCAGCTCCGCCGACGCAGCCCAGCCCAGTGCCGCCAGCCCGGAGCCGAAGAGCCACACCGCTGCCGGCACCGGGTATAACCCCCACGGTGCCAGCAACCCAGCCACTCCCGCCGGAGCCCGCTCCAGTCGTGTTCTGCACGTGGGCTGCGGACAGGAACGGGCCGTTGCCACCCGCTGCCGTGGACATGAAATTGAACGAGGCCGCCGTAATTGAGGCTAGCGTGATGTCGTAAACCACTGTCTTCAGCGCCGGGAATCCGGTGCTCGGCGTAAAGCTGAATTGGAAATCGTATTTGCCGTCACCGTCAGCCTTGCAGCAATCGGTGGACTTTGTGATTCCGGTGGCAGCAGCGGCCGTGGACAGGCCAGCGTTATAGGTGAAAACGAGAGAAGCCGGATTGAGTGCCGGATTTATGTTGAAGTACCACTCCTTGACGTTCTCGGAATTGAGCAGCCCGGAAGTCGACATGGTCAGGCGCACGGAGCCAGTGCCGCCGAAATCATCAAATACCGCGGTCAGCCACGTCGGGGGACCGGCCGGTGCCTGGGCGCCGCTGAATTCGGAGTTGTAATTCAACACCAGCGTGCTGGCAACGGCGGGTATGAAAGCCAGTGTGCTGGCGGCACAAACGAGGGTGGCAATAGCCAGGCGCACAGAAGAAATTCGAGCCATCGTCATTGTGTTTTCCCCAGGATCGCGTGCTGTAGAGCTTGTTCTTCTTTAAAACCGCCCCACACGACTTGGGCAGACAGTACCCAGCCTGAATCAATCTGTCCAACTGAAATGATCTGGCCACCTTGGTACGCTTGCGCATTCTGTCAAATCGCCATTCACCGCCATGCCTTCCGCCGGCCAGCCCGAGCCGAGCCGAGCCGGGCATCTCTTCGCATTGCGAAACGGCACACATTAACTAAAGTTAATGGAATTGCGCAGACGCTGGCGAATGGTTCGCAAAAACTCAATTCATCGGAATCGACCAGAACCTCGTCCGGTCCGGATCGAAGGCATGGTAGGTCTTGCCGATCGCGCGCGGATCATCCAGCGCCTGCACCGTCAGTGCCGCCAGGTCGGCGCGGCGTATCCAGCTCATCGCACGCGTGTCTTCCGTGAGGTACGCCTTGCCCTGGGGTTCCTTGTTCAGCAGTCCGCCGGGACGAATGATCGTGTAGTCGAGGCCACTGGTCTTCAGGTAGTCCTCGGCCTTGGTCTTTTCGGGAGTCACATTGCGGAGTACGTAGCGTGACATGGCCGGCGCTGCATCGCGCGAATCACCGGCACCAATGACGGTAATCAGTACAAAGCGCCGCACGTCAGCCATGCGGGCCGCATCCACCGCGTTGCGCGTACCGTCGAATTCCGGCCGGGGGCCGTCAAGGCTCCGGGCACCCAGCGTCGACACGACGGCACGGTACGAGCCCGTGCTGAGTGCCGCAAACAGATCCGCCTGATTCAGCGCATCACCACGGGCAATGCGCGCACCAAGCGCCTCCGGGCCGCTGGCGTCCGACTCTGGCCGAACAAGCGCCACCACGTCATCACCCCGAGCGCGCAGCAGGCGAACGATCTCAAGGCCGGTGCCGCGCGTGCCGCCAATGACCAGCACTGAGCCCACACCGGGCAAACCGGCATATGGGAGCGAGTTCCGCCTTCGGCCGGTCGCCCTCGATGCCGGCAACCAGCACCCAGGCAACGAGGGCCAGAAGCAGGCCCAGAAAAATCGTCAGCTTCGGATACTTCATCGTTGTCTACCCTCCGCCACAATCCAGCCGTTGCCCGGCCACGGCTTCCGTGACCCGGCCATTTTCGTAGGCGACCACGCCATTCACGATCGTGGTCATGATCGAGGAGCGAAATGTATCGCCCTCGAACGGCGACCAGCCGCACTTCGACAGCACGTCCTCGCGACGCACCGTGGTCGGCTTCAGGTGATCGATCAGCACCAGGTCGGCGAAGTAGCCCTCGCGGATGTAGCCACGATCCCGGATCGCAAACAGGTCGGCCACGCGGTGGCTGGTCTTCTCGACGATCAGTTCCAGCGGCAACGTGCCGTCATGCACATGCTCCAGCAGCATCAGTAATGCGTGCTGGACCAGCGGCAGGCCCGAAGGCACCTTGAAGTACTTCTCACCCTTCTCCGCCAGAGAGTGGGGTGCGTGGTCGGTAGCCACCACGGCCAGCCGGCCGTCTATCAGGCCCTCGATCAGGGCCCTGCGGTCCGCCGCGGTCTTGATCGCCGGATTGCACTTGATGAACGCGCCCTTCTTCTCGTAGTCCCGGTCATCGAAGTGCAGCATGTGCACGCAGACTTCCGCCGTGATCCGCTTGCCGTTCAGCGGACCTGGCTCGAAGAGTTCCAGTTCCCTGGCCGTCGTGAGGTGCAGTACGTGCAGGCGCGTGCCGTGACGCTTCGCCAGAGTGGTGGCCAGTACGGTCGACTTCCAGCAGGCCTCCTCCGAGCGGATCAGCGGGTGAGCCGAGAAAGGCACGTCGTCGCCGTACTGCTCGCGGTAGCGCTCCTCGTTGGCCTTGATCGTCGGCGTGTCTTCGCAGTGGGTGGCGATCAGCGTCGGGCATTCGGCGAAGATCCGTTCGAGCGTCGCCGGATCGTCGACCAGCATGTTGCCCGTCGAGGCGCCCATGAAGACCTTCACCCCACAGCAGTCGCCCGGCTGCAGGGCGCGGATCTCGTCGAGGTTGTCATTGGCCGCGCCGAAGTAGAAGGAGAAATTCGCTTTCGCCCGACCGCGGGCCAGCCGGTACTTGTCCATCAGCACAGCGCGCGTCGTGGCGTTCGGAATCGTGTTCGGCATATCCATGAAGCTGGTGATACCACCGGCCACGGCAGCTGCCGATTCGGTCGCCATGTCACCCTTGTGGGTCAGCCCCGGCTCGCGAAAATGCACCTGGTCGTCGATAAACCCGGGCAGCAGGTACTTGCCCCGCGCATCGATGATCCGGTCGACACGGCCGGCGGGATCTCGCGAGCCACCTTGTCGATACGGCCACGGCGAATCAGCACGTCGCCCGGCGTTACCCGGCCTTCGTTGCAGATGAGCGCGTTCGTGATCAGAAGGCTCTGGTCAGCCATCGGTCAGGTCCCGGAAAAATTGTCGGTCGCGGTAATGAGCTCGTGCACGATGCCGGGCTCGAAGGCCGAGTGTCCGCCGTCGGGCACGATGCGTAGCGTTGCCTCGGGCCAGGCCCGGTGCAGATCCCACGCGCTGCGCATGGGGCAGACCACATCATAGCGGCCCTGCACGATCACGGCTGGAATGTCTCGCAGGCGAGCCACATCCCGCAGGATCTGGTCCGGCACCTCCATGAACGCCTGATTGACGAAGTAATGCGCTTCGATACGGGCGAAGGCCAGCGCAAAGCTGGTCTGCACCAAAGCGCTCGACAGTGGACGACGAGGCCAGCAGGTGGCTCGTGCTGCCCTCCCAGATCGACCAGCGCCTGGCAGCTTCAAGGGCAACCGCCGGATCCGGTCCAGCAAGGCGCCGGTGATAGGCACTGAGCATGTCGCCACGCTCTGCCGCCGGAATGAAACTCCAGTAGGGCTCCCATGCATCGGGGTACAGGTCGCTGGCGCCCTGCTGGTAGAACCAGGCGATCTCGGCTCGGCCGGAGCAGGAAGATGCCCCGGAGCACGAGTTCGCTAACCCGCCCTGGGTGCGCTTGCGCATAAAGCAGCGACAGCGTGCTGCCCCACGAACCGCCAAAGACCAGCCAGGCGTCGATCCCGAGCTTGTCGCGCAGTGCCTCGATATCAGCAATCAGATCCCAGGTGGTGTTCTCGCGCAGTTCGGCATGCGGGCGGCTGCGCCCGCAGCCGCGCTGATCGAGCAGGACGATCCGGTAGCGCTCCGGGTCGAAAAAGCGGCGCGGGGTTACGTCGCCGCCCCCACCGGGGCCGCCGTGCAGGAAGACAGCCGGCTTGCCGCGGGGATTACCGCACTGCTCGTAATAGATCTCGTGCAGCCCGGAAACGCGGAGGAATCCGGTATCGAACGGCTCCAGGGCGGGGTAGAGGATTCTGCGTGTCATCGCCGCATTCTGGCATTTTCGAGCCCCATTGTTCGATCGCCGGCGCGGCCAGCTAGAATCCGGGACCAGTCTCGGGAACCTGCCATGCATCTTCTGAATCGTCCTGTCCGCTCGCCGCTGTCATTGTCTCGCCGTCCTGCTCATCAACGGGGCGGCAAGCGCCGCCACCCCCATCGATATTCCCTACACCCTGCGACAGCTGGAAAACGGCCTGACGGTGGTCGTCCACGAGGACCACAAGGCGCCGATCGTGGCCGTGAACGTCTGGTATCACGTGGGCTCGAAGAACGAAGTACCGGGCCGCACCGGCTTCGCCCACCTCTTCGAGCACCTGATGTTCCAGGGCTCGGAGAACCTGCCGGGCGAATACATCAACACGCTGCAGGAACTCGGTGCCACCGACCTCAACGGCACCACCTTTTTCGACCGCACCAACTACTTCCAGACGGTGCCGAAGAACGCGCTCGATACCGCGCTCTGGCTGGAATCGGACCGCATGGGCCATTTCAAGGAAGCCGATCACGCAGGCCAAGCTGGACGAACAGCGCGGCGTGGTGCAGAACGAAAAGCGGCAGCGCGACAACCAGCCCTACGGCAAGGTCTTCGAGGAAATCCTGCAGCAGCTCTTTCCGCCCGAGCACCCCTACTCCTGGGAAACGATCGGCTCGATGGCAGACCTGAACGCCGCCAGCCTCGACGACGTGCGCGAGTGGTTCGAGACCTACTACGGCCCGAATAACGCCGTGGTGGTCGATCGCCGGCGACGTGACGGCCGAGGACGCCTTCGCCAACGCAGAGAAGTACTTCGGCGACATTCCGCCGGGACCGCCGCTCGCGCCGCTTCGAGGAATGGATTCCGTCCCACGACCAGCGTACGGCGCCAGAACCATGCAGGACCGCGTGTCCGCAACCCCGCCTGCACCTGCGCCTGGACCGGACCGCGCTGGGGCACCACCGATGCGCATCACCTGGCGCTGGCCTCGGCGATTCTGGCGGGCGGCAAGAATTCACGACTGTATGAGCGCCTGGTGTACCGCGATCAGACTGGCCTCCGACGTGGAGTTCGAGTCGCTCGCCCTCGAGATCGCCGGCATCACCTACCTGGAGGTGTCGGCCCAGCCGGGCGTGTCGCTGGAACGACTGGAAGCCGTCGTCAACGAGGAGCTGGAACGCTTTCGCAAGTCCGGTCCGACGGCGAAGGAACTCGAGCGGGTGAAGACCCAGCAGCGTGCTGGTTTCGTCCGCGGCCTGGAGAAGGTTGGCGGCTTCTCCGGCAAATCGGGGGTCCTGGCCGAGAGCACGGTGTATGGCGGCTCCCCGGACGCCTGGAAACAGGGCTATCGGGATGCGGAAGCTGCCACCCCGGCGGAACTGCAGGCAGTGGTCAACAAGTGGGTCAGCCGCACCCCCTTCGTGCTGACCGTCGAGCCGGTCAACGCAGCTGGCGGCCGCGGCCACCGGCGCGGACCGCAGCAAGGTGCCCGAAGCGGCCGGCGAAGTGCCGGTGACCTTCCCGGCCTTTCAGCGCGACACGCTCAGCAATGGCCTCAAGCTCATCGTGGTGGAGCGCCCGGAAATTCCGGTCGTCGACCTGCGCCTGGTTCTCGACGCGGGCTACGCCGCCGATCAGTCTGCCCGGCCCGGCACCGCCAACCTCAGCATGGCCATGCTCGATGAGGGCACGACAATCGCGTAACGCCCTTGAGATCAGTGAAGAACTGGCACTGCTGGGCGCCTCACTCGGCGCCGGCTCCAGCCTCGACACCTCCTCGCTCGGCCTGTCGGCGCTGGCCGACAAGCTGGCCCCGTCGCTCGAGATCTTTGCCGACGTGCTGCTGAACCCGGACTTTCCCGCAGAAGGAACTGGACCGGCTGCGCAAGGTCTACCTGGCAGCACTGAGCCAGGAAAAGACCCAGCCCGATATCAATGGCGCTGCGGGTGGTGCCAAAACTGCTGTATGGCGAAGGGCATGCCTACGCCCAGCCCCTGACCGGCACGGGCACCGAGGCAACGCTCGCCGCCCTGACCCGCGAGGATCTGGTCCGCTTTCACACCGAATGGTTCCGCCCGAACCACGCCACGCTGATCGTCGTTGGTCCCGTCACCGTGGCCACCATCAAGCCGCAGCTCGAAAAACTGCTGGGCAGGTGGGCGGCCGGGCGACATCCCGGCGAAGCAGATTGCCAACGTGGCGCCGCGGCCCAGCCGCACGCTCTACCTGCTCGACAAGCCCGGCGCCGACCAGTCGGTGATCTTTGCCGGCCAGCTGATCCCGCCGCGCGCTGATCCGGACGACCTCGCCATCGAGACCATGAACGACGTGCTGGGCGGCCAGTTCACCGTCCCGCCTCAACATGAACCTGCGCGAGGACAAGCACTGGGCCTACGGTGCCCGCTCCTTTGCCTACGACGCCCGCGGCCAGCGGCCGCTGCTGGCCTACGCGCCGGTGCAGACCGACAAGACCGCCGAATCGCTGGCGGAGATCCGCAACGAGATCGCCGGCATCGCCGGCGACCGCCCGGCCACGGCGGACGAAGTGGCGCTGGTGAAGCGCAGCAACACCCTGTCGCTGCCGGGCCAGTGGGAAACCGGCGGCGCCATACTCGGCTCGATCAGCGAGCTCGTGGAGTTCGGCCTGGCCGATGACTACTGGAACAACTACGCCGCCACGATCCGCGGCCTGACGCCGGAGCAGGTGAACAAGGCGGCCCGGGACCACCTGCACCCCGCGGATCTCGTCATCGTGGTCGTCGGTGATCGCAAGCTCATCGAACCGGGGCTCAAGGGCCTCGGCTTCGACGCCATCCAGCTGATCAACGCCGACGGCGAACTGCTCTAGCCCTGCAGCACGCGGCATGACGATCGGCCAGTGACGGAGCGCGAGGCGCAGCCGGCAGGCAATCGGCATCGCCGCCGTTTGCGTGCTCGTCTACTTCTTCACCAACGGCATGTCGCTGTTCGTGCCGCAGAACCTGTTTCCACGCTTCATGGAAACCTTCGGCGCAACCGCCGCCGAGGTCAGCCGGACCACCGCGATCACCTTTGCGATTTCCGGCCTGCTGGCGCCGTTCGTCGGCGCGGCGATCGACCGCTTCGGCGTCGTGCGGGTGATCCGCACCGGACTGCTGGTCCTCGGCCTCACCTTTGCCGCCTACCCGGCCGCCCGCTCACTGCAGGACCTCTACCTGCTGCACGCCGTCATCGCGGTCGGCCTGATCCTCGTCGGGGCTGATGCCCAACGTCGTGCTGCTGTCCCGCTGGTTCCGCGAACGGCGCGGCACCGCCGTTGGCGTGCTGGTGGCCGGCTCCAGCCTCGCCGGTGCCACGCTGCCCGTGGCGATCTCGCCGCTGGTCAACGACCCGGCTTACGGCTGGCGGGTGGGCATGGGCGTGCTCGCCATCGCCTTCTGGCTGTTCGCCGTGCTGCCCGCTTTCGTCGTGCTGCGCGAGCCGCCACAGAGGCCGGGCGCCGCCGACGGCACGGCGGCCGATACCGTGGACGGCGTGACCTTCGCCACTGCTCTGCGCTCGCGCACGCTGTGGTGCCTGGCGACTCGGCTCGGCCTGCCTGTGGTTTTCGATCCAGGCCATGACCAGCCAGATCACGATCTATTTCGAGCAGGAAGCCGGGCTCGCGCCACAACGGGCCACCGCCCTTTACTCGACCATCCTCGCGCTGCAGCGTGGCCGGCAAGTTCCTGTTCGGCGCCATCAGCGACCGCTACACCAAGCGCGGGGTCATGGTGGTGACCAGCCTCACCCTGCTGGCCGGCTGCCTGCTGCTGTTCACGAGCGGCGACGCCGGGCCTTGAGCTCGGCGCGCAACCCGACGCAGCTGACCGCCTTTGCCGTGATCTTTGGCCTCGGCTTCGGCGGCAGCTTCACGCTGATCCAGCTGGTCGCCGTGGAGAGCTTCGGCCAGCTGGCGCTCGGCCGGATCCTCGGCGTCGTGATCTTTGTCGACACGATGGGCGGCGCGCTCGGCACGCTGCTGGCCGGCCAGATGCGGACGGCGACCGGGGACTACTTCATGACCTTCGCCGTGGTCACCGTGGTGGCCGTGGTGGCGGTCGCCAACGTGCTGCTCATCCGCCCGGTGAACCGCATTACGACTGCTTAATGCAGCTTGCAGGTTCGCGCGATGCGTGGACAATACCGGCCACTCGCCGAATGCAGTGAAAGAACCAGCGATGATTGCAGCAGAAGGCCTCACCAAGACCTTCGGCAGCCGGACGGCTGTTGATGGCATTTCGTTCAGCGTACAGCCCGGCGAGGTGCTGGGTTTTCTCGGGCCGAACGGCGCCGGCAAGACCACCACCATGCGCATGCTGGCCGGCTTCGTGGCGCCCACGGCGGGCCACGCCTCGATCTGCGGCCATTCCATCGAGGAGCAGCCGGTGGCCGCCAAGCAGAAGCTCGGCTACCTGCCGGAAGGCGCGCCGAGCTACGGCGAGATGACCCCGCACGACTTCCTGCGCTTCATCGGCGAGGTCCGCGGCCTGTCGGCGGCTGATTACCAGCGCCGCCTGGCCGACGTGGTCGAGCGGCTGCAACTGGGCGACGTGCTGCAACAGCCGATCGAGACGCTGTCCAAGGGCTTCCGCCGCCGCGTCGGCCTGGCCCAGGCCATTCTTCACGACCCGCCGGTGCTGATCCTGGACGAGCCCACCGACGGCCTCGACCCCAACCAGAAGCACGAGGTACGGCAACTGATCCGCACGATGGCGCCCGGCAAGGTCATCGTCATCTCCACCCACATCCTCGAGGAAGTCGACGCGGTCTGCAGCCGGGCCATCATCATCGCCAACGGCCGCATCGTGGCCGACGAAAAGCCGGCCGACCTGCTCCGCCGTTCCCGCTACCACAATGCCGTGACGCTGCGCCTCAGCCGCTCGGCCGACCTCGCCGCCGTGGCCAGCGACTTGCGGCGCCTTGGCGACGTCAGCGCGGTGGAAGTCGACGAGCCCGGCTACGCTGTCACCGCCTTTCCACGGCCGGGCACAGCCCGCTCACCGCCATCGGCGCACTGGCCAGCGAGCGGCGCTGGCCAGTGGAACAACTGCAGGCGGAGTCCGGGCGCCTCGACGAGGTGTTTCGCGACATCACCTCCGCACCGACACCACGGAGGCTGCGTAATGGCCGTTATCCGCAGCATCGCGAAGCGGGAGTTGCGCAGCTACTTCGCCACGCCGCTCGCCTATGTCTTCATCGTGATCTTCCTGAGCCTGGCCGGCCTGTTCACGTTTCTACCTCGGCGGCTTCTACGAACGCGGCCAGGCCGACCTGCTCGCCGTTCTTCAGCTTCCACCCCTGGCTGTACCTGTTCCTGGTGCCGGCCATCGCCATGCGGCTGTGGGCGGAGGAGCGCAAGAGCGGCAGCGTGGAACTGCTGATGACGCTGCCGGTCACGCTGATGGCAGGCCGTGCTCGGCAAGTTCCTCGCCGCGTGGCTGTTCGTCGCCGCTGGCGCTCGCGCTGACCTTCCCGCTCTGGCTCACCGTGAACTACCTTGGCGAACCGGACAACGGCGTGATCGTGGCCGCCTACCTCGGCAGCCTGCTGATGGCCGGCGGCTTTCCTTGCCATCGGCTCCTGCATCTCGGCCGCCAACCGCAACCAGGTGGTCGCGTTCATCATCACCGTGGTGATCTGCTTCCTGTTCATGCTGGCCGGGTTCCCGCTGGTGCTGGACTTCTTCTCCGGCTGGCTGCCCGGGCCGTTGCTGGATGCGGTGGCCAGCCTGTCGTTCCTGACGCACTTCGCGGCCATCAGCAAGGGCGTGCTGGACTGGCGTGATGTGCTGTATTTCCTGCTGGTTATCGGCGGTCTGGCTGCTGGCCACGACCATCGTGCTGGACCTGAAGAAGGCGGACTAGGATGACGCAAGCAAGCAAGAGCACGTTCGGACGCACCGGCCTCGTGGCGCTCACGGTCATTTTCCTGGTCGGCGTCACGCTGATCAGCCTGCTGCCCGGTGTGCGCGTGGACCTGACGGGCAACCGGCTGTACACGCTCTCGGAAGGCACGAAAAAGATCCTCGGCAACATTCCGGAACCCGTGAACGTCTACCTGTTCTTCTCCGACAAGGCCACGACCGACGTGCCCCAGCTGCGCACCTACGCCGGTCGCGTGCAGGAGATGCTGGAAGAGTTCGCCAGCCGCTCCGACGGCAAGCTGAAACTGCAGATGATCGACCCGCTGCCCTTTTCCGAAGACGAAGACCGGGCCACGGGGTTCGGCCTGCGCCCGATCAATCTTGGCAACAACGCCGACCCGATCTACTTCGGCATCGCCGCCAGCAACAGCGTGGGTGACAACGAGACCATCCCGTTCCTGGATCCGGCCAAGGAATCGTTCCTGGAATACGACCTGGCCAAGCTGGTGTACTCGCTCGCCAACCCGAAGAAACCGCGTGGTCGGCCTGCTGTCAAGCCTGCCGATGACCGCCGGCTTTGATCCCGATGACCCAGCAGATCCGCCAGGCCTGGGTGGTCGCCGATCAGCTGCGCCAGCTTTTTGACCTGCGCGTCCTCGAACCGGGCCTTGAAAAGATCGATGACGAGATCAAGGTGCTGATGCTGGTCCACCCGAAGAACCTGCCCGACCAGACGCTGTACGCCATCGACCAGTTCATCCTGCGGGGCGGCCGGGCGATCATTTTCGTCGACCCGATGGCCGAGGTCGACCAGGGGGATCCGGGCGACCCCATGTCGGGTGAACCCGGGCGCGCCTCCAGCCTCGACGAAACTTTTCAGCGCCTGGGGTATCAGCGTGGACGACCAGCACGATCGTCGGCGACGACCGCTACGCGCTGACCGTGGGCGGCATGGACTGGCCAGCCCGTTCGGCACCTCGGGATTATCGGCGTGGACCCGGACGGCATGTCCCAGGACGACGTCATCACGAACGGGCTGAACGTGCTGAACCTGGCGTTTGCCGGGCACATCACGCGTAACGACGATGCCATTGCAGAAGTGGCTCCCCTCGTCCGGTCCAGCGACCAGGCCGCCCTGATTCCGACCGACCGCCTGATCATGGCCCGCGATCCGGAAATGCTGCGCACGGACTTCGTCCCCACCGGCGAGCGCTACACACTGGCGGCGCGTATCAGCGGCAGGCTGCAGAGCGCCTTCCCGGCCGATGGCACGGCAAACCATATTGCTGTCGCTGCAGAACCGGTGAATGTCGTGCTCGTTGCGGATACTGATCTCCTCTCGGACCGGCTGTGGGTGCAGACGCAGGACTTCCTCGGCCAGCGCCTGAGCACGGCCTTCGCCAACAACGCCGATCTCGCGGTAAACGCACTCGACAACCTGCTGGGTAGCGGCGACCTGATCGGCATTCGCAGCCGAGCCACCTTCCAGCGGCCGTTCACCCGCGTGCAGGAGCTGCGGCGCGAGGCGGAGAGCCGTTTCCGTTCTGCCGAGCAGCGCCTGCAGGATGAACTCAGCGAGACCGAGGCCCGTCTTGGAGAATTGCAGGCCAGCCGCACCGACGAAGGGCGCCGCCATCCTCTCCCCGCAGCAGGAGGCCGAAATCGACCGCTTCCAGGAGCGTCGGCTCGAGTTGCGCAAGGAACTGCGCAGGGTCCAGCGCGAACTCGACCAGGACATCGAGCGCCTCGGCACAATCCTGAAGGCGCTCAACGTGGCGCTTGTGCCACTGGTGATCTCCGTCTTCAGCATCCTGCTCGTGGTGTTCAGGCGCCGGAAACGGCAGGCCGGAGCACCGGGATGAACCGGCGAGCCCTGATCGGCCTGCTCGGTTCGCTGGTTGCGCTGGCCATCCTCGCGGGTATCGCCCTGCTGGGCGACGGCCGCAGCCGGGGATGACGAAGTCCTGCTGCTGCCGGACCTGAAGGGACAGCTGAACGACGTCAGGCGCGTCGTCATCACGGGCCCCGGGAACGTGGTGATTGCCACGCTCGAGCGGGGCGCCGACCTCTGGACCATTGCCGAGCGCAACAACTACCCCGCCGACGTGGGAAAAATCCGGAAGAACCTGCTGGCCCTGGCCGAGGCCCGGATCGTCGAGGAAAAAACCTCAAGCCCGGAATTCTACGAGCGGCTGGGCGTGCAGGACCTGGCGGATGAAGGCGCCGGCGGCGTGCAGCTGACCCTGACCGGCGAGAACGCGCTGGCGAGCGTCATCATCGGCCAGGCCCCGTCGGGCAGCTCCGACTACAGCTACGCCCGACGCACCGGAGAGGCGACGAGCTGGCTGATCACCGGGCAGTTTGACCTCGGCAAGACCGGGGGCGAATGGCTGGATCGCCTCATAACCGACATACCGGCCGAACGGATTGCGTCTGTCGACGATCAATCATCCCGGGCAGGAAACGCTGCGACTGTCGGCGCCAGCAGGAACCGCCGACAGCGATTCACCCAACGGACCGGCGGCTTTCGAAGTGGCTGGCGTCCCGGCGGGACGCGAACTCAGCTACCCGGGCGTGGCCAACGGCACTGCGGCGTCACTGGCCGACCTGCAACTCGAAGACGTACAGACCCGTGACGCGCTCGGCGCCGCACCCGGCAAACCGGTGGTCGCGCGCTTCGTCACCACGGATGGTCTGGTCGTCGAAGCCAGCGCCTGGCGACTTGAGGCCGGCACCCGCATCACCTTCCTGGCCTCGGGCGACGGCGAAGCAGCAAAGGAAGCCGATGCGCTCAACGCGCGGCTGGGCGGCTGGGTCTACACGCTGCCCGACTACAAGCCGAACAGCTCACCCGGCGACTTGCGGACCTGCTGGCGCCACCCTGATTCAGGCGGGCGTCAGGATGACGTAGTGCTTGCGCACCGTCTCGACGGTTTCCCAGGTGCCGCGGAAGCCCGCGGGAATCATGCAGGCATCGCCCGGCCCAGGGCCACTCCTCACCTCTCTTCATTGGCCACGATCGCCCGCCCTCGATCAGGTGGCAGAACTCCACTCGGTGTAGTCGATCACCACCTTGCCGGGTGTGCTTTCCCAGATGCCACAGAACAAGCGGCCATTCTCGCCGGTGTAATGATTCCAGGTACGGGTCAGGTACTCGCCGGACAGCAGGGCTTGCGGAACCCTGGCCGGCTTCCGCCGCCGGAGCGTCGGGACCTGCTGTCGGCATCAGG